>CANMZA010000001.1 GCA_947502305.1 uncultured Erythrobacter sp.
AGCGAGCAAGAGGTGATCGATTACCTCACGGCCAATGGCTATGACGAAAGCACGTTCGGCGATTGGTTCAGCACCGCGCAAAATACGCAAAGCGCCGCAGCGCTTGAAACTAGCGAGGCCACTGAGGCGAGCGAAGGCAGCGCCAACAGAAACCCGCCGCCGCGCATTCATGAAGACTTCGACCCCCAACTTGCCTGGCAACCGGGTGAATTTGAGCAAGTCTTGCAACAAGCCCAAGCTGAGTTCTTTGGATAGGGTAGTCAGCGAATGCCCAGCGGTTTAAGAGCAGACGAACTCATCAAACCGGAATAGATCGATTTCGGCGGTATTACATACTTTGTGTTCCAATTGAGCATTTCTTCAAGAATCTTGCAGAATTCTGCGTGTTATTGACGGTAATGATTGCGGCACACGCAATTGTACCTAGTTGCTTTTTTCACAACTTCTGCAAGTTCAGCGCAAAATCTGCTCCTTTTTGTTGCTCAGGACCGTAAATTGCTGTCAGATGCTGTAAATTCTAACCCAAGTGGAGGCAGCAAAAAGTATGGATGAGGAAGTGGCTTTGGAGCCTGAGGCGCTTGCTCAATTGGATTTCCCGGTTGTCGGTGTTGGCGCGTCCGCCGGCGGGTTAGAAGCGGTCACGGCGATGTTCCAAAACATCGAAGGCGGCACTGGCATGGCCTTCGTTTTGGTCATGCACCTTGACCCTGATCATGAAAGCATGATGGCTGAACTGCTGTCGAGCAAGACGCAAATCACCGTCAAACAGATTGCGGATAATGATCTGGTTGAACCCGATTGTCTGCACGTCATCCCGCCGGGCTCCAGCCTTCGGGTCGAGGATAAGAAATTCCGCCTCGATGCTTTTAGCCAGCCGCGCGGCTTGCGGCGGCCTATCGACAGTTTCTTCATGTCATTGGCGCAGGTTCAGGGCGAAAAGGCCGCCTGCGTGGTGCTCTCAGGCACGGGCGGTGACGGCACCGCTGGCCTGCGCGTGGTGAAAGAATTTGGCGGCGTCAGCGCGGTGCAATCACCAGAAGAGGCGCGCTATGACGGCATGCCGTTTTCCGCCATTGGGACAAAACTGGTTGATTTCACTTTGTCAGCCGGGGAAATTGTTGGCCGAATAAAGGCGTTTTTCGACGGCGCGGATAAGGCTTATTTCCCAGAGAATGACAGCGCCGCTGAGCGGGTGATGTATGAAATTTTCGGCATGCTTAAACAGAATGTCGGGATCGATTTTTCTGGCTACAAACGCTCCACGCTGAACCGCCGCCTAAACCGCCGGTTGCAACTCAAAGAGATCGACGAGGTTGAGGATTATATCCGCCAATTGTCGGGTGATCTTGAAGAGCAAGCGGGCCTCGCGAATGACTTCTTGATCAATGTCACGTCGTTTTTCCGCGACCGGGAAAATTTTGAAATCCTGCGCAAAGCGGTCATCGTCCCCTTGCTCCAGCAAAAAGATGCCTCTGACGAGGTGCGGATTTGGGTCCCCGGCTGCTCAAGCGGGCAAGAGGCCTATTCGCTGGCGATGATGATTGATGAGACGTGTATTGAGCTGAAGAAGCGCCCTCTCATCCAAATTTTTGCGACCGATATTGATGAACCGATGATCGATATGGCGCGGCGCGGTATTTATCCGGTTTCGATGCTGACAGAGATACCGCAGCGTTATCAGGATGCCTATACGGTTGGTCTGGATGAGCGATTTGAGATCCTCTCCCGCGTGCGCGAAATGGTGCGGTTTTCGGTCCATAATATCATTCAGGATCCGCCATTTTCAAAGGTTGATCTGATCTCATGCCGCAACATGTTGATCTATCTGGATGACCAATTGCAAGGCGGTGTCTTGCCGCTCATGCATTTCAGCTTGCGGCCCGGCGGCCACCTGTTCCTTGGCACATCAGAAAGCGTGACGCGGCGGACGGATTTGTTTGTTGGCGTTGATCCAAGGGCACGCATTTTTAAGCGGAATGACGCGGCGAAACGGGTGCCGATCAATTTGCCATTGGGCCAAGGCAGCAGCGAATCCTCGATGGCCCGGGGCTTGCAGCGATTGTCGCAGGAACGCGATTTCCCCCGGCATCAGAGCCTCGATGCGACCAATTCCACCATCTATGAAAGCTATGCTCCGCCATTTGTTCGAGTGACCAATGATGGCCGGATTATCGACAGTTCGGGTGATCTCAGCCTGTTTATGATGTCGCGGCCGGGCGATGAACGCAGTCTCGACCGATTGGCGCGCGAAGGCGTTTATGAAGTGGTCGCGCCGCTGATTAAAGACGCCGTTTCCAGCGGCGAGCGGCAGGCGATGAAAGACGTCGAAGTCGCCTCTCAATTTGGCGTTCAGGTCACCGATATTGTGGCCCATCCGATGATGGATGAAACGGTTGCGCTGATCTTCCTACCCAAAGACCGCTTGCAACCGATTGTCGATCAATTCGCTGTGCGTCCGGTAACCCGCGATCGGCAAATCGCCACTTTGCAAGATGAGCTGCGTCAGGTGCGCGGGCAGCTAAAAGCCAAGGTCGAGGAGATTGAAACGGCCAATGAGGAACTGAAAAGTTCCAACGAAGAAATGATGTCGATGAATGAGGAGCTCCAATCCGCGAATGAGGAGCTGACGACGGCCAATGAAGAGCTGAAGAATAAGATCGACGAATTGACGCTCGCAAATGCTGATCTCGATAACTTCCTGCAATCGGCGGATCTGTCGATGATCGTGGTCGATAGGGGCCTGAAAATCCGCCACGTCACCGATGCGGCGCGGCGGATGGTACCCTTGATGCGCTCTGACGAAGGGCGCTCTTTGAGCGAGTTCAACATTCCGTTTGGCAACCTCAACGTGCTCGAAGAAGCGCGCAAAGTCATTGAGACGACCCAATCCTATTCGGTGACGACCGAACTCAATCCTATTCGGTGACGACCGAACCCAATCAAAGCGGCCAATCCTTCTTCCTGCGGATATCGCCGTATTTCTTTACCGATGGCGCGGTTGAGGGGGCATCGCTGACGCTGGTCAATATCACTGAAGAAGTGGAGCTGCGGCGCGATCTGACGCTTCAGAGCGAGAAGCTGCATTTGGCGATGAAGGCTGCGAAAATGGGGTCTTGGGACACCGATTTGGACAACCAGATGATGGATGTCGATAGCATCGCGGCGCAAATTGGCGGGCATGAAAAAGCGGGCCGCTATGATCGCAAGACATTTTTTGAAAACGTCGTCCCAGAGGATGCAAAGGCTCTAGCGACTGTCCATGATGCCGCACTGAAGAGCAATGAAAGCTATTCGCGCACCGTCCGCGTCAAACAGCGCGATGGCTCTATTCGCTGGGCGCAGGTCCACGCGCAGCCTTACGTCACATTGACCGGGGCGCGGCGCAAATCCGGGCTTTGGATTGATGTTACCGAATTGATCACGCTGCAAAATGACTTGCAGGTCAAGAGCGATCGGCTGTTGCTGGCGATGGATGCCGGGACAATGGGCGCATGGGATATGGATTTGGCCAAGGGTGTCAGTACGCTCGATCCAACCGCTGCAAAAATCGCTGGCCTTGATGCGGATGGTGAAATGTCGATTGATGACCATCTGCAGCATGTCATGGAGGAGGATAAGGCGGAGCTTAAGGCAACAAGCCAGAAGGCCGCCAATGAGGCGACCGGATATTCTGCCACTTTGCGGATTGTGAAAAGTGATGAGCCGATGCGCTGCGTTCAGGTGCACGCCGCGCCGTACCAGTCTGACGGTGTGACCAGCCGTTTCGCAGGGGTGGTGATTGATGTGACGGAGCTGTTGCAATTGCAGGGCGAGTTGGAGGTCGAATCCACCCGCCGTTCGCTGGCCATGCGTGCCGGGCAGATGGGTCTGGGCGAGCTTGATGTGGAAAGCGGGGAAATGACGATTGATCCGGTTATGGCCGATCAACTTGCTTTGCCAGCCGCCGGGATCATCGCCCTGAGTGAGTTGACTGCGAACTTTGTCGAGGAAGACAAGCCGCTTGTGGAAGAGCATCTGAAGCGGGCAATTAAGAGCGGCGAGGAATATGAATATGATTTCCGCATCGATGCCCCCGGTTCAGAAATGCGCTGGATGCGGACCCGCGGCTTACCCTACACATCCGCCGATGGACGCCGCAAAGTGGTCGGGCCGACGCTGGACGTCACCGCCCATAAACAACAAGGCGTGTTGCTCGACGAAATGAGCCACCGGATCAAAAACCTGTTCGCAGTGATCAGCGGGTTGGTTCAAGCGGTGCCGAAAGAGCAAGAGGAATCAAAACGCATGGCCGCCGATCTGGTGGAGCGGATCGTATCGCTCGGCAAGGTCTATGATTTGGCGCGCAAAGATATTTCCGCGCAAGGGCTGGATCTCGAAGAATTGTTGTCTTCTGTGTTGGAACCGCACCGCTCCTCTCAGGCTTTGTCTTTGAATGGCCCAGCGGTTCAGGTGAATCCGGATTTGGTGAACACCTTGACCCTGATCGTGCATGAATTGACCACCAACACCGCGAAATACGGCGCATTCAGCGATGCCGAAGGGGCATTGGATGTGAGTTGGAGCGTCAATGAACAGGGCGCGGTTGCCATTTCTTGGAAAGAAAAAGTTCCCGGGTTTGAGGTTTCTGAACCGCATTCCGGGTTTGGTAGTTTCCTGATCGAATCTGGCATTCGCCAGCTTCATGGAAACTTTGATCGATCATTTTCGCCGGACGGGGCAGTGATCGAATTTTCGCTACGATTGAGTGAATAAGACGAGGTAGAATATGTCCCCTTCCCAAAACAGTCCAGAATTGGGCGGCCCCTCCTTGGACGGACTTTCCGTTCTGATTGTTGAGAATGAATTCCTGCTCGCGATCAATTTAGAAACGATCATGCGCGAAGCAGGTGCGACCGGGATTGAGCTAGCCTCATCGCTCGCCGATGCGAAGAAGTTGATTGATACCGCTTCCTTTGATGCGGCCATTCTGGATATCCGGTTGATGGATGGGGATTCCCTGCCGCTGGCGGAGGATTTGATTAGGCGCGGCGTGCCGGTCGTGATCCACTCCGGTCATGCCAATCTGGGCCATGCGCAGATCGTGCCGGATGCGGTGTTCCTGCCCAAACCATCGCGCCCCTCTGAAATCGTTCAGGCGGTTTTGAAGGCGCGCGGGGTCCAAGGTTCGTTCGACCTCCCCGAAACTCGCGCTGTTCAGCAGTAATAGCCGCTTTTCCCCTACTATACTGACGAGTGCGATGGCGCTGCCGCGGGCATAAATTGACCCGCGCTTCGCCGCTGCTACGGTCGCGTGTGTGAGCGGGGATAGAAGCACGGCAACTCAAGGATTTGTCCTCAGGCGCATTTGCGTTGCGGGGGCTAGCGGCACGATTGGCCGCGCGGTTGTGCGCGCTCTGGTGGCTGACGGGCATGAGGTCACGGCCTTGCTGCGTCCCAGCAGTGAGCAGGCCAGCGAAGGGCGCAGTCGGCAGATACCGGCAGAATTGTCGGGTGCCAGAATTCTTGAAGGCGATCCGCTTGATGCCGGGGCGCTCGGCGCACTGTTTGAACCCGAAGGATTCGACACGGTCGTTTCCTGCCTCGCCGCACGCAGCGGTTCTGCGAAAGACGCAGAGTCGGTGGATTATCAGGCGAATTGCAACTTGCTTGCCGCCGCGCAAAATGCAGGCGCAGACCATTTTATCCTGCTTTCCGCTATCTGTGTTCAGCGTCCCCATCTGGCGTTCCAACACGCCAAATTGCGGTTTGAGGCCGAGCTGAAATCGTCTCCAATTGATTATACAATTGTGCGCCCCACGGCCTTCTTCAAATCGCTCTCCGGACAGGCCGCGCGTATCGTCAAGGGTAAGCCGTTCCTGCTGTTTGGTGATGGCGAGTTGACGCGGTGCAAGCCGATTAGCGACGCCGATCTGGCGCGATATATTGCCGATTGTGCGGTCCTGCCCGAACGGCGCGGTGCAACCTTGCCAATTGGCGGACCCGGCCCGGCGATTACGCTGAAGCAGCAGGGCGAATTGCTGTTTGAGGCAGCGGGGCGAGAGCCGCATTTCCGCTCGGTCCCCATTGCGATGTTTGATGCGGCGGCGGCGGTCCTGTCTGCGGGCGCGCGTTTCTCCGATTGGTTCGCGGAAAAGGCGGAATATGCGCGGATCGGCAAATATTACGCCACGCAAAGCATGCTGCTACTCGACCCCGAAACGGGCGATTATAGCGCGCAGGCCACTCCCGAATTTGGCGAGGACAGATTGATTGATCATTACCGCCAATTGCTATCCGAAAGGGCAAATTCAAAGTGACTGACACAGGCCTGATTTTTACCGGCGTCAGCGCGGTGTTCTTTATGGCGCTGGTCGGTTGGATCAGTTGGCTGAAAACGCGCGGCACAGCGGATAGCAAGGATGGCTATTTCCTCGCCGGACGCGGGCTGGGGGCGACATTCATTGCCGGGTCGTTGCTGTTGACCAACCTTTCGGCAGAACAGCTCATCGGGCTCAATGGATCGGCCTATGGGTACAATATGTCGAGCATGGGCTGGGAAGTTACCGCCGCGATTGCCACCATTGCCATGGCGCTGGTGTTCCTGCCCAAATATCTTGCGGGCGCTTTCACGACATTGCCGGGGTTTTTGAACGATCGGTTCGATCCTGTAGTGCGGCGCATGTCGGTGGTGTTGTTCATGCTGGGATACGGCCTCGTGACGATCCCCAGCGTGCTGTATTCAGGATCAGTCGCGGTGCTGCTGCTGTTCGACATTCCCGGCCTGACGGGGCTGGATTATTTCACGGCGCTGGCGGCGACGGTTGTGGCGATTGGTGTGACCGGTTCCGTCTATGCGATTTTCGGCGGGCTGCGCGCGGTGGCTGTGTCGGACACACTCAATGGCGCAGGGCTGTTGATCATCGGAATATTGGTGCCGGTGTTTGGGTTGATCGCGCTGGGTGATGGCGAATTTGGCGCCGGTCTGGCAAAATTGGGCGGAGAACATACGGATAAATTGAACGCCATCGGGAATGCTGATGCGCCGACGCCGTTTGGCACATTGTTCACCGGCATGATTTTCGCCAATTTGTTTTACTGGTGCACCAATCAATATGTGATTCAGCGGACTTTGGGCGCGCGCAGTTTGGCAGAGGGGCAAAAGGGGGTCTTGTTCTCAGGCTTTTTCAAAATCCTGGTGCCGTTCATGATGATGATCCCGGGAGTGATCGCCTACCATCTCTACGGGCCAGAATTGGGCACGATTGATGAGGCTTATCCGCGCCTGATCCGCGATGTTCTGCCGGTCTATCTCTCGGGCTTCTTTCTCGCTGTGCTTTTGGGGGCGGTGTTTTCGTCATTTAACTCGCTGCTGAACAGCGCGGCGACCTTGTTCAGCCTCGATGTCTATGCCCCTACTCGGGAAAGCGCGCGCGGCGTGCCAGTGGATGACGCAGAATTGGTGCGGGTCGCTAAAATCGCCAGCCTCGTGATTGCGCTGTTTTCCTTTGTGGTCGCCCCGATGCTCTATTTCGCCAAAGACGGCCTGTGGCAGATCATCCGCGTCTTCACCGGGTTCTATAACATTCCGACGGTCGTGATCGTGATTGTAGGCTTGTTTACGGCACGAGTCCCAGCGTTGGGCGCTAAGATTGTGATCGTCTTTCATGTCGTCACTTACGGATTGCTGCGGTTTGTTTTTGATGAGGCGGTGACGCTGCATTTCCTTCATCAATATGCGATCCTGTTCGTGATCGAGGTCGGCATCATGCTCATTTGCGGATGGCTGCGCCCGCGCGAGGAGGCGTGGAAATTCACTCGAAATGAGCAAGTCGACCTGACCCCGTGGCCCTTTGCAAAGCCGCTGGCGGTGACTTTGGCGTCCTGCGTGGTGTCGACCTATCTGTTATTTTCGCCCCTTGGCGCGGCATCGGCGGATGGGCCGGGCGCTTTGTTCGCTGTCTTGATAGGCGCGTTAATTGCGGCGAATTTGGCGTTATGGGCGTTAAGCTTACGATCAAATGCCAGCCATTTGGGGTGAGCGGAATGTATCGCTGTGTAAGCTGGTTGTTCAGGAGCCATACCTAGGTAGTTTGCCAAAAGAGACGGGGTTTTTTTGGAGATCACCGCTATGACGACTATTAAGAAAAAATATAAACGACCTACCCTCACCTTGTTCGGTACGGTTCGAAATCTGACCGGCGGCAGCGGTTCAGTGGGGCGCGATGGTGCAATTGCCAACTCGCGAAACACCCCCGGCGGGCGTTGATCGAAAGCGCTTAAGCGATGAGGCTGGCGAGCACTCGGCGCTTGCCTACAAATGGGCGGCGACCATGCATGACGAGGAAATTGTCGATCAACGCGACATCACCCGCCAGCCAAGCCAGATCATAAGTCAGCTCATCCGCGATGGCGATGGCGGGGGCCATGTCGCCCTGAGTGATAGGCGAGCCATCGCCAAAGGTAATCGCCCGGCCCGGATCATTGCGGCTATCGGCCCAGCCGCGAAATGCCGCGATGAGTTGATTGAAGAAGGTTCGCCGCCCGTCCGGCATAATCCGCACTGCATCCAGAGCAGGCGTGGTCGCCTTTAGCGAACCATCTTTCTGCCATTCCCAACTATAGCCAAGCTGCGCCAGCCGCGCTTCCGCGCCCGCTTCGTCTGATGCGCTCAATGTGCTGCGCCACGATCGTCCTTGCCCGGAGCCTGCATCATCGCTGCTGGGCATGACATTGGTATAGCGGACGCCGTGTTCTTGCGCCCGGGCAACGAATTGCGGTGCCATCGCCGTCAAACGTTCCAATACCCAGTCAGAGCGGCAGAGCGGCGTCGCGCCCCCTTCTTGCGGGGCAATCTCGCAATAGAAGAACAATTTCGCCGGATAGAGCGGTGTCTGCGCCATTTCGTGATGCAGGAAAATCTCGGTCGTCGGGGGCGCTTCATTGGCGGTGAAGACACGCGGCGTCACATTGGTGCGCACCGCATTGGACAGCGAATCCTCATAGGTGAAGCCAGCCTCGCCATAGCCGCCAATTGCCGCGTCGAAACTTTCCGGATCCGGCACATCAAAACCGCGAAATAGCAAAGCGCCCGCATCCTCCAGCGCCGCATCAACCGCCGCTTTGTTGGCATGCAGAAACGCCGCCAGATCGCCGCCACCCGGAATAAAACCGGGGAATTCAGAGCTGTTCATATCAGTCATAAATCGGATGGAACTTCCCAAATGCGGCCTCTGCAAAAACGCCGGGATCGTTGAAACGGCGGTCCTGATTGAGCGAGCTGATCGCGGCCATTTCGACCGGGCTGAGGGCAAAGTCATCAATCGCAAGGTTCTCGCGCATCCGCTCAGGCTTGCTCGTTTTGGGGATCACCGCCGTCCCGCGCTGCACACCCCAGCGCAGCAATATTTGCGCCGGTGTTTTGCCATGCGCCTGCGCCGCGACCATCACCGCCGCCGCGCCCAGCAGACTTTCGCCCGCATCGGCCATGTTGAGCTCAAAATAACTCTGCGCGCCCAGCGGCGAAAAGGCCGTCACATCGATTTCGTAGTCACTCGCGCACCGGATCAGTTTTTCTTGGCTCAGATAAGGATGCGCCTCAATCTGCAACATCGCCGGTTTAATCCGCGCATAGGTCATCAGATCATGGATCAAGGCGGAATTGTAATTGCAAACGCCAATCCGCTTCACCAGCCCTTTATCGACCAAAGCCTCCATCGCTGCCCATGTTTCATGAAGCGGCACATTGGCGCGTTTCATCTCTGGCTCGGCGGCATCGGGATTGTTTAGCCATTCGGGCGGATAACGCTGATCAATCGGCACATATTCCAGCGCAATAGGGAAATGGATGAGATAAAGGTCGAGCTGCTCCAACCCCAAATCAGTCAGCGTTTTGCTGCAAGCCTCTTCGACATGCTCCGCCGCGTGAAACGTGTTCCACAATTTCGAAGTCACCCAAAGATCATCGCGCGTCACCAGCCCTTCTGCAATCGCTTGCGCCAATCCTTCGCCTGCCTCTGCTTCATTGGCATAATCGGCGGCGCTGTCGAAATGGCGATAGCCCGCGCGCACCGCTTCCACGACGCTGGCGGCGGTGTCTTCGCGCGGTATTTTCCAAAGGCCAAAGCCGATTTGGGGCATTTTGTGCAGCATTCTAATTGGCATCCTCGAATTGAATTTGAACCGGCAGACCGGTGGCGATGCTCTGCTGCGCCGCCGCGCCCATCACGACGCTGCGATAACCATCGCGCGCGGTGATCAGTGGCGGTCCTGCGTTCAGCAAGGCTTCGTGAAAATCGCGCTGTTGAAAGAAAGTCGCGCCGTGGTGATCGCCAGCTTCCAGAGCGTCTTGCGGGGTTTCGACAGTCTCTACCTCCACGCCCGCTTTGCTGCGCGGCGACCAAGTGACCTCGGCCTTGGGCAATTTCACCTCCAGCTTCCCAATCGGCCCGGCGGCGCTGATCTCTTCTTGTTGTTCTGATCCTTCTGCGAACATGCAAAGATCAAGCACTCCGCGCGCTCCGCCAGCGAAATCGACCAGAACGAAAGCGTTGTCGATAATGTCGGGTACCTCGCCCTCATACATCTCGTTCAAATGGTTCACATCCTGCGCGCCGCTGGCAAAGATACGCACCGGTTCATCGCGCAAAATATGCCGCATCAAATCGAAAAAATGGCAGCATTTTTCGACCAGTGTGCCGCCAGTGTTGCGATTGAACCGGTTCCAATCGCCGACTTTTTCCAAGAATGGAAAACGGTGCTCGCGGATGGCGAGCATTTTGATATCGCCTGCTTCGCCCGCGTGAATACGCTGAACGCAGCGTGTGACAGGCGGCATATAGCGATATTCTAGACCAACCCAGAACAGGTTTTCATAATCACGCACGGCCCGTTCCAAGACGGCTGCATCGGCCACAGTGGTGCACATCGGCTTTTCCAAAAGAACCGCCGCGCCGCTTTTCATCGCCGGGCGCACGGCATCGAAATGCGTGAAATTGGGCGAGGCGATGATGACCGCGTCGGGCTTGATTTGGGCCAGCATTTCGGCGCCGTCTGAAAACAAGCGGATGTCTTGCCCCAACGCCGCCGCTTGATCGGCCGCCGCTTTGCGCGAGCCGGCATCAGGATCGGCGATAGCGACCAAGTCGGCACCCGGCACCAGCGCAAGATTGCGCATATGTTCGCGGCCCATCATACCGCAACCGATAATGGCGTAATTTCTGGAATGGCTCATGCTGCGCGCTCATGTGCGCGGGCGCGGTGAATGGCAAGCGCGCTCACGCTCATGCCCGCGCCCAAACGGCCACACCTGCCGCCTCCAACACCGGCGCTCCGAATACGGGCGATCCTAGGCCAAGCGGGGCGGTGTCGATTGGGCAGCCTGAATAGTTGAAGGCAAAGATATGCGAGGCCGTCCGCCGGAGCCGTAAGCCTTCGGGCAATGGGGTCAGCTCAATATCGGCCTCTGCCGCGATATTGCGCACCAAGTGATCCAAGAGCGAGCGATCAGGCCAAGCCGCGACATAACGAATATTGCCGTGGGCAAAAACAATCCCGCGCCCATCTGGAAGCGCAAATTCCGGTTCCAGATCGCTCGAAACATCCTCGCGCCACCGCGAAATGCTCCAGTCATCCCTGCTTTCTGAAACGCCGCCGCGTAAAGATTCCACGCGGGTTACGCTCAAGGGGATCAGCCGCTGCAAATCGCCCGGGGCAAGTTCGTCCGGGATGCAGAAACTGTGCGTCTTGCTGCCTGAACGCGGGCCGATCAGAACCGGGCAATCGAGTGCGGCGAGCGTGTCGGTGAAGCGCGGCGCGGCAATAGGCATGGTGGGGACAAAGACCGCTGAGTAGCCTGTCAGATCAGCGTCGGGGCCAACAATATCGACATCAATCCCGTGCCGCCGCAACGCCGAATACCATTCATAGGCCAGTTCGAGATAGCGAAAGCTGAGACCTTGCGGTTGGATCCCGCAAACCCATGCCGCCTCATAGGAGAAGACCAGCGCAGCGGGCGCGTCCACGCTGCTCTGATCGCCCAATTGCGCAATTGCGGCTGCCGCGCTGCGCGCTTCATCCGCGGCTTCTGCGTCGCTGCCGTCAGGGCGCAGCATTCCGGCGTGCATTTGCTCTTGTGCGAACGGGGCCTGACGCCAGCGGAAATAGGCGGTAAATTCCGCCCCATGTGCAAATGCCTCCAGCGTCCAAAGCGCCACCATTCCGGGTAAGGGTGCAGGATTAAACCGCGCCCAGTTCACCGGGCCCGGCTGCTGCTCCATCACGCCCCAACGGCCATTCGAGCAGCCGCGATAGAGGTCGTGGTGGAAGGCCGCGATATCGGGGTGGCCTTGACGCAAATATGCCTGCTTCTCGTCATCCGAAAACCAGAATTGTTCCAGAAAGCCGAGCGGGTAACTATCCCACGTCGCCACGTCCAAATCGCGGCCAACATCATGGTGGTCAAACTCTGTGAAGAACCCCATGAAATTATGCGTGATGTCGCGGCCTGGTGATTTTTCGCGCAAAATATCGACCTGTTCACGGTTGAAGCTAACCACTTCGTCAGAGGCAAAGCGGCGGTAATCCAACCAATGTGCAGGGTTTGCTTCGGTCACGGTCAAATGCGGCGGATCGACCTCGGCAAAAGAGCGATATTCCATGCTCCAAAACACATTGCCCCAAGCGGTGTTGAGCGCGCCGATATCGCCGTATCTCTCCTTCAGCCAAATCCGAAACCGTGCCGCTGCGGCAGCTGAGAAGCCGAGCACCGTGTCGTGACAGCCATATTCATTGTCAGTTTGCCAAGCGGCAATTGCTGGGTGGCCCCCATATCTTTGTGCAACAGCAGCGGTGATCCGGCGGGATTCTTCGCGGTATCCCGTGTGCGAAAAACAATAATGACGCCGCGACCCAAACCCGCGCGTGCGTCCTTCTTCGTCGATCGCGACCATATCCGGCATTTGATCCACGAGCCATTTGGGCGGCGTGGCGGTTGGCGTACACAGCATCACACGCAGGCCTGCTCCGTGCAAAACCTCAATCGCGCGGTCCAGCCATCCCCAATCGAAAATGCCCGGTTCCGGTTCAATCCGGCGCCACGCAAATTCGCCGACCCGCACCAGCGATAGGCCGATTTCCGCCATGCGGCGCGCGTCATCGGCCCACATTTCCTCCGGCCAATGTTCCGGGAAATAGCAACAGCCCAGCTTCACGCGCGACACCTTTTTTATAGAATGCTCAAACCTTAACGCTGCGTCCTAATTCTGCAATTGCGCAAGAGCCAGCATGTGATGAAAATTATGGACCATTTACACATATAAAAATATCTTTATATGTTGCTTCCATCATGGTGATCGACGCGATCTTCAAGGCTTTGGCCGACCCCACGCGGCTGCGCACTTTGCGGCTGCTATCGGCAATGGAATTGGCGGTCGGAGAATTGGCGCAGGTGCTGGGGCAGAGCCAGCCGCGTGTCTCTCGTCATGTTGGCATTTTGTGTGATGCCGGGCTGGCTGAGCGTCACCGCGAGGGCAGCTGGGTGTTCCTGCGTGCCGGGACAGGGGAAACGGCGCAAACCACGCCGATCCTCGCCGCGCTGGATCAGTTGCTGGCAACAGCCGAACGCGAAAATCCTGAATTTGCAAAAATCTGTGCAGATGATCGCCGCAAACTAGCCGCGATACGCACCGCGCGTGAAAGCAATGCAGAAGATTATTTCGCTCGCCACGCCAGCGAATGGGATGATTTGCGCGCGCTGCACACCAGCGATGGTCAGGTGGAACAACTATTAGCCAAAGCGCTGGCCAACGCACCGTTGGGCTCCGTGCTCGATATTGGCACCGGCACCGGGCGCATGGCGGAATTGCTCGCCGCTCAGGCTGACCGTATCGTGGCGCTCGACAAGAACCTCGAAATGCTCAGGGTCGCGCGCGCAAAATTGCAGCATTTACCGGCCGCGCGGATTGAGCTGGTGCAAGGCGATTTTGGCGATCTGCCGTTTGGCGCGGGCACCTTTGACACCGTTTTGCTGCATCAGGTGCTCCACTTTGCGCAAGACCCGGCGCAGCCGCTGCAGGAAGCGGCGCGTGTTACGAGGCCCGGCGGCCGTATCGCCATCATCGATTTCGCCGCGCATAACCGCGAAGAATTGCGCGACCGGCACCAACATGTGCGGCTCGGCTTTGCGGACGCACAAATGCACGAATTGCTTACCGCCGCTGGATTTGCGCCCAGCGACCCGCTTGCATTGGAGGGGGGCGAATTGGTTGTGAAAATCTGGATCGGCGCGCGCCTCTCTGATGATGCAAGCACTCCCCCGTCAAAACCTGCGACAAAAGCGACCCCATGACCCCAACTCTCGATCAGCTTCACGAACATCGCACCGCCGTCGACACGCCGCTTTTCTCCGGCTTGCCCGGCGATTTTTCCGCGAGTTTTGAATTCTTCCCGCCCAAAAGCGAGAAGATGGAGGCGCAATTATGGGATGCGGTTCAGCAGTTAAAGCCGCTCTCCCCCAGCTTCGTCTCGGTCACCTATGGCGCGGGTGGTTCCACACGCGAACGCACCCATGCGACCGTTTCTCGCATCATTGCAGAGGCGCAATTGCCCGCCGCCGCGCACCTGACATGTGTTGGCGCGTCAAAGGATGAAATCCGCGAAGTGGCGGAGCATTATTGGGAAGCAGGCGTGCGCCATATCGTTGCCTTGCGCGGCGATGCGGGGGAGCCGGGTGCGCCGTTTACGCCGCATCCAGACGGCTATGCCAGCGCCGCCGATCTGGTGCGCGGATTGAAAGATATCGCCGATTTCGACATCTCTGTTGCGGCCTATCCAGAAACACACCCCGATGCCGATTGCCCGCAATCTGATATCGACAATCTGAAACGCAAATTGGATGCCGGTGCGAGCCGCGCGATCAGCCAGTTCTTCTTTTCTGCCGACACGTTCTTCCGCTTCCGCGACACGCTCGCCGCAAGCGGGATTGAGCAGCCCGTTTTGCCAGGCATCCTGCCGGTGACCAATGTGGCACAGGCGCGCAAATTTGCCGGTCTGTGCGGGGCGCAAATCCCGGAATGGATGGATGGTTTGTTCGAAGGCTTGGATGAAAAACCCGCCGCGCGCCAATTGGTCGCGGCGACCGTAGCGGCGGAATTGTGCCGTAGGCTTTATGCAGGCGGCGTGCGCGATTTGCATTTCTACACGTTGAACCGTCCAGAATTGGCCTATGCGATTTGCCACATGCTCGGCAAACGGCCCGCCACCGCCACCGCCACCGCCTCTGGCAGCGCAGGAGCAGCGGCATGAGCCTGTGCCCGAACCCTAGAGAAGCGCTCCGGACGGCAGCGAAAGAGCGGGTGCTGATATTTGACGGTGCATTCGGCACGCAAATTCAGGATCGCAAATTGACCGAAGCGGATTATGCTGGCGAATTGGGGCTGAAGGCCGATCAGAAGGGCAATAATGACATTCTCGCCCTGACGCGGCCCGATGTGATCGCGGATATTACGCGCGCTTATCTGGATGCCGGATCGGATGTGATTTCGACCAATACGTTTTCCGCCAACCGCATTTCTCAGGCCGATTATGCCGCCGAGGATCAGGTCGCCGCGATCAACATCGCCAGCGCCAAAATCGCACGCGCTCTGGCCGATGAATATGCCGAAAAAGACGCGGCCAATGGCTTGGATTGCCCGCGTTTCGTAGCGGGAGCAATTGGACCGACCAACAAGACGCTTTCCCTAAGCCCGGATGTAGAAGACCCCGGTTTCCGCGAGATCAGCTTTGATGAATTGGTGGCGGTCTATAAGGAACAAGCCGAGGCGCTGATTGAAGGCGGCGCGGATTTCATCTTGATCGAAACTGTGTTCGATACGCTGAATGCCAAAGCAGGCGTGATGGCGGTAAAACAGCTTGAGGCGGATTTGGGCCGCGACGTTCCCGTGATGATTTCCATGACGCTGACCGACCTGTCGGGCCGCAATTTGTCCGGCCATACGGTCGAGGCGTTTTGGTACGCTGTGCGCCATGCCAATCCGGTCACTATCGGCCTCAATTGCAGTTTTGGCGCGGATCAATTGCGCCCTCATGTCCAAGTCTTATCGGGGATCGCGGACACTTTGTTGATGGCCTATCCCAATGCGGGCCTGCCCAATGAACTGGGCGAATATGACGAGATGCCCGCTACCACTGCGGGGCTGGTCAAGCAGTGGGCGGTAAACGGCCAAGCCAATATTCTCGGCGGTTGCTGCGGGTCTTCGCCTTCGCATATCAAAGCCATTGCCGATGCGGTGGCCGGTGTGGCGCCGCGCGCTGTGCCATCCGCGCCGACAGAAATGCGGCTGGCGGGTTTAGAGCCGTTTGTCGTGGCCGCCTGACTGCCGTGACGGTTGATCGGATCACAATAGAAGCGGCGGATGCAGATGCGGCGGAGAGCCTAGCTCTGATCGGGGCGGCGACGTTTCTGGAGAGTTTTGCAGGTATTCTCGACGGCGTATCGCTGGTCAAACATTGCACCGCGCAGCATTCTGCGGCGGCATATCAAGGCCTGCTCAAAGGCGGGGCGAAAGCGTGGCTCGCAAAACTGGACGGCGCGCCGATTGGCTATGCTCTGATCTGCGCCCCCGATTTGGAGGCGGCACAGCCGGGCGATATTGAGCTGAAGCGGATCTACTTACTCTCCAAATTCCACGGAGGCAGTGTGGCAAGCCGCCTTATGGATGCCGTGACGGATGAGGCGCAAGATTTTCAGCGACTGCTGCTCGGCGTGAAGGACGACAATCATCGCGCCATAGCATTTTACAAAAAACAAGGCTTCGACCAGATCGCGGCAAGGCGGTTCAATGTCGGCGGGACATTATACGATGATCTCGTGCTGGCCCGCCCGCTGGTGACGCAAACCGTCAAGACGGAAAACTCATGAATCAGAACAACACCGCCCGTTTCATCAATATTGGTGAACGCACCAATGTCACCGGCAGCGCCCGGTTCAAAAAACTGGTCATGGCCGATGATTACGCCGCCGCCGTCGAAGTTGCGCGGCAACAGGTCGAAAACGGCGCGCAGGTGATCGACGTCAATATGGATGAAGGCTTGCTTGATGCTGAGCACGCCATGACGACATTCCTGAAATTGATCGCGGCGGAACCTGACATTGCGCGCGTGCCGGTGATGGTTGACAGTTCCAAATGGGACGTGATCGAGGCGGGACTGAAATGCGTCTCTGGCAAGCCGATTGTAAACTCGATCAGCATGAAAGAGGGCGAAGCCCCGTTTCTGGAGCAGGCGCGGCTGTGCATGGCTTACGGCGCGGCGGTGGTGGTGATGGCCTTTGATGAAACCGGTCAGGCCGATACCAAAGCGCGCAAGATCGAAATCTGCAAACGCGCGTATGATTTACTGGTCGCAGAAGGGTTTCCGCCAGAGGACATTATCTTCGACCCCAACATCTTTGCGGTGGCCACCGGTATCGAAGATCATGACCGATACGGCCTCGATTTTCTGGAGGCGGTGCGCGAGATCAAGGCGCAATGCCCGCATGCCAAAACAAGCGGCGGCTTGTCGAACTTGTCATTCAGTTTTCGCGGCAATGAAACCGTGCGCCGCGCGATGCATTCGGTGTTTTTGTATCACGCTATCCCCGCCGGGCTGGATATGGCGATCGTCAATGCCGGGCAGCTTGATGTCTATGATACGATTGACCCTGAATTGCGCGATGCCTGCGAGGATGTGATCCTGATGCGGCCTCTGCCCGGGGGCAGCGCGCATGAAAGCGCGACTGAGCGTCTGATCGCCCTTGCTGAAAGTTATAAAGGCAAATCCGTCGCTGATGAAAAAGCCGCCGAAGAATGGCGCGGCTGGGAAGTGAAGCGGCGTTTGGAACATGCTTTGGTCAAAGGGATCGACGCGCATGTTGTTGCCGATACCGAAGAGGCGCGGGCTGCGCTTGAGGCATCAGGCGGGCGTCCGATCGAAGTGATTGAAGGGCCGCTGATGGACGGCATGAATGTCGTTGGCGATTTGTTCGGCAGCGGCAAAATGTTCCTGCCGCAAGTCGTAAAATCCGCGCGGGTGATGAAGAAGGCTGTCGCGCATCTGATCCCCCATATTGAGGATGAGAAAGAGGAAGGCGCACGGGCCAAAGGCACCATTATCATGGCCACGGTGAAGGGTGATGTGCACGATATCGGCAAGAATATCGTCGGCGTGGTTTTGCAGTGCAATGGGTATGAAGTCATCGACATGGGCGTCATGGTTCCATGGCAGGACATCATCAAGGCCGCCAAGGATCATGATGCCGATATGATCGGATTGTCGGGCCTGATCACGCCTTCACTGGATGAAATGGTGACGGTGGCGGAGGAGATGCAGCTGGCCGGGATGACCATGCCGCTGCTGATCGGCGGGGCGACCACCAGCAAAGTGCACACGGCCCTCAGGATTGACCCGAAATATGATGGGCCGGTGATCCATGTGCTGGATGCTAGCCGCGCGGTCGGGGTGGCGTCGAAATTGCTGTCTGATACGCAGCGTGACGGTTTTGTCACCGAAGTCGCCGATCAATACACCGCCGTGCGCGATGCGCGCGCGGGCAAGGCGGAAAAGCAATTGATGTCGCTGAGCGAGGCGCGGGCGAATTATTATGATGCCTATCTTTCGGACAAGCCGGCCCCGCCGCTGAAGCCCGGCATCCATGTTTTTGACGATTGGCCGCTGGAAAAACTGCGCGAATATATTGATTGGACGCCGTTTTTCCGCGCTTGGGAATTGCACGGCAATTATCCGGCGATCTTGCAAGATGATGTGGTCGGCGAAAGCGCGCGCAGTTTGAAAGCGGATGCGGATGCGATGCTTGACCAGATTGTTAGCGAGAAATGGCTGACGGCGCGCGGGGTTTGCGGGATGTGGCCCTGTGCCAGAGACGGCGATGATGTGATCATTCACCGGGTCAACCGCGAAGAACATGTGCGCCTCCCTTTCCTGCGCCAACAGATCAAGAAAAGCCGCGACCGCGCCAATATGTGCCTTTCGGACTTTATTGATCCCGATGGCGATTGGATTGGCGGCTTTGCAGTTGGTATTCATGGGATTGAGGGCCATTCCGCGCGCTTTCAGGCCGACAAAGACGATTATTCCGACATCCTGTTAAAAGCGCTCGCTGACCGTTTTGCGGAGGCTTTTGCGGAGGCGCTGCACCAGCATGTTCGCACCGATCTGTGGGGATATGCGCCGGGTGAGCAATTGACCAATCTGGCGCTGATCAAAGAAGAATATCGCGGCATACGCCCGGCGCCCGGCTATCCGGCCTGTCCGGACCATTCTTTGAAACCAACTTTGTTCGAACTGCTTGATGCGGAGGTGAACACTGGGCTGAACCTGACGGAGAATTTCGCCATGTATCCGACGGCGGCGGTTAGCGGTTTCTATTTTGGCCATCCGGAATCGCAGTATTTTGGCGTGGCCAAGATCGGGCGTGATCAGCTAGAGGATTACGCGCAGCGCCGCGGCGTTGATCTGGCGCTTGCAGAACGGTGGCTGCGGCCAAATCTGTGATGGCGCGCGCTCTGCTGAGCGGTTCTACCTAGATTGACATTAGCCATTGTTCGCCCGCCGCAAATCCCGTGTGCGGTCGGTCAGCCGTGCATGCATCTGGCAAAACCGGCGCGACTGGTCGCAAAAACGGCAGATTCGCTGGCCAAACAATCTTAAACTGTTATTAAGTTTCTCGAATCAGCGCGCCATTTGAGCTCAGCCGAGCTTTGCTGCGTGCGCGAATTCGTTGTGATTGGTTAGGGCTGCCTTACGAGGCAGGAGGGGTAATTAATGACACGCTTCACCGCGTTTGCTTTGGCGATTGGATGCACTGCCGGTTTCGGCGTGATCGCATCTCCGGCGCAGGCTCAAGATTTGGTGCATACACCGATCAGCCCCACTTTTGGCGGTAACCCGTTTAATTCCAACCATATTCTTGGCACGGCCAACGCGCAGAATGACACAACCGATCCCGATGCAGTGGATCGCAACAATCAATCCAGCATCTTTGCGCGCCAACTTGAATCGCGCTTGCTGTCGGCCTTGTCTTCGCAAATCGTCGATGCGATTTTCGGCGAGAATCCGCAGGAACAAGGCACGATCAGCTTTGGCGGGCAGACCATCGAATTTTTCCGGTCGCTGGATGATGTGACCCTGATTATCCGCAATGACGATAATGGCGAAGAAACCCGGATCGTTATCCCGCTCTTCATTGAGGTGAATTGATGCGGGCTTTTCCTAAGATTGGCGCCAAAGTCGGATTGGCCGCCTCGCTGGCTATCGGGCTCAGCGGCTGTATGAGCCTTGGTCAAGATGGCCGCGCGATGCTGCCAGAAGAAACCAGCCTCGCATATTTCCCAGAGGCGACGCAGACGCAAAATCTGCTGCACCAATTGCCCGGACCTCAGCGTCAGGTGGCGGTCGCGGTTTACGGCTTTAACGATCAAACTGGTCAATTCCGCCCAACAAATGGCGGCCAGACTTTGTCCCGAGCGGTGACGCAGGGTGCGAGTTCGATCCTTGCCAAGGCCTTGCAGGATGCGGGCAATCGCCAGTGGTTCACGGTGGTTGAGCGCGAAAATCTCGATAATTTGCTGAAAGAGCGCCAGATCATCGGAGAGATGCGCCGGCGTTATCTGGGTGAAGAAACAATTGATCCAAACGCTCTGCCGGCATTGTTGTTTGCAGGCGTTCTGCTGGAGGGCGGGATTGTTGGCTATGACACCAACACTGTCACCGGCGGTGCAGGCGCGGCGTTTTTGGGGATCGGGGCGCGCACGGAATATCGCCAAGATACGGTAACGGTTTATCTGCGCGCTGTTTCTGTGCGCACGGGCGAAGTTTTGACCAATGTTCAAGCGTCCAAAACCATCGCCAGTCAGGCAATCGGCGCCACCGCCTATCGCTTCGTGGCGTTCCGCGAATTGCTAGAGGCGGAGTGGGGCATCACCTCAAACGAGCCGGACCAAGTCGCCTTGCAACAGGCGATTGAGAAAGCGGTTTACGGTCTGGTGCTGGAAGGGGTCGATCTGGGCCTGTGGCGTTTCGCTGACATGGAATCGACGCAGGCGCTGATGTCGACATATCGCGCCGAGCGAGATGGAGTTTACGACGCACGCGACGTTCAAGAAGCGGTGCGACAGGCGGGGTCTTTGACCGCGCTGACTATCGTCGAGGACGATGAAGACGAGGATTCCGAAGAGGGGTCCTAGTCAAAAGGGTTTGAAGAAGATGCGGGCCGAATAGAGATAATAGGGCGCGCATCTGGGTCGCATAAGAAAACGCACGCATAGGGGCTGCAACCCCGATGCGTGCAGAAAATTTGGCGGCGATTACCTCGGCCCGGCGTTCTTTGCGCCGGAGCCATCTGTGGTCATCGCCTGAATTAACAGGTGAGGCAATTATGAAGAACTACCTATACATCGCGGCATCGACGCTGGCGCTTGCTGGCGCGTTGGGCGTCAGCACATCGGCAATGGCGCAAAGCAATGACAGCACTGTCACGCAAACCGGCACCGATAGCGATGTGACCATCACGCAGGGAGGCCCGGACGGGTTTAACGTCTCCACCGTCGATCAAAGCGCCGACAACAGCAGCGTAGTCATTGCACAAGAAGGTTTTGACCTCGGCGATCCAGCCTTGGCGACCAACACCAGCGACGTGACGCAAGCGGGCAGCGATCAATCGGTCGTCTCCACGCAGGTGGGTGATGCCAACGGATCGACCGTCACGCAAAGCGGCACGGAGATGGAAGTGACATTGGTCCAAGGCGGGCTGGGCAACACCTCAACCGTCAGCCAGTCGGACGTAGACAATGAAGCGGACATTTTCCAAGACGGCGATGATCATTCTTCGACCATCACGCAGTCTGATAATGACGGCATCATTGATCTGGACCAGATCGGCGTCGGTCAAACCAGCACGATCACGCAAGCCGATGACAACGACACGAATGCCGTGGTCTTGCAAACCAACGAGGACAACACCTCAACGATCCTCCAGCGCGCATCGAACAGCGACGCTTTCGTGACGCAAACCGGCCAGCGGAACACGTCAGGATTGGTGCAAGGCATTGTTTCGGACGGTCAAGAAGCGACCATCATCCAAAGCGGCGATGACAATGTGTCGAATGTTGCTCAGGGTACTAACGGTTCTGGCCCGCTTGATGACGACAATGTCGTTTTCATTGAGCAATCGGGCAATACTAACGAAGCCGTGGTCAATCAGATCAGCGAGGAGAACTTTGCCGGTATTCTGCAAACTGGCAATGGCAATGAGGCCCGCGTCGAAAGTCAAGGCGACGGTGCGAGTTCGACAACCAACCAAGAAAATTCCGCGACGATTGAGCAATCGGGCAATGACAACTTTGCCTCCGTCAATCAGCCAGATGAAAACAATGTCTATGACGTTTTGCAATCGGGCAATGACAACTCATCGACCGCCAATCAAAGCGGTAACGGCGATGGCGGCATGGCCTTCATCACCCAGATCGGTTCGGAGAACACATCGAGCGTGATCCAAATTGGTGCTGGCTCAGGAACGCTGAGCAATTCGGCAACAGTGTCGCAATCGGGCAGTGAAGGCGGCTCGGCGATTACTCAGGACGGCTTCGATAACGAAGCAACCCTGACGCAATTGCTCACGTCAAACCTGGCGCTGTCTGCGATCACGCAAACCGGCAGCGCGAATGACGCGACTGTGACGCAAGGCGGGACAGAAGATATGTCCACGATTGCGCAAACCGGTATCGGCAATTCGATCACCGTCTCGCAAAACACAATTGTGATTGCGGATTAAGAGATTGCGAGAGCCGCGTCAGAAATGGCGCGGCTCTTGGCATTTGCGCCGCCGATCTCAGGCGGCGGGCATCAAAGTTTGAATATGAATATTTTGAGTGAGGACCAAAGAATGAAGAAAACAATTTTGACCGGAGCATCAGTTTTGGCGCTTGCAATGGCCGGACCGGCTTTTGCGCAAAGCACTTCTGACGTGACGCAAACCGGCAATGGCAATGGCGCCACTGTGAACCAATCGGGTTCGAACGATGTCACGATTGAGCAGATCGGTGACAACAACGTCACGACTGCGGATCAGGCGGGCACCGATAACGAATCCACCATCATCCAATCCGGCGCTGGCCCGAACACGGCTGACGTTGATCAAGCTGGCACGGGTTCGTTTGCTGATATCACGCAAAGCGGCACCGCTGATGGCAACACGGCGACCATTGATCAGGATGCGACAACGGACACAAACTCCGGCGAAATCGAGCAAACAAGCCTGAATTCAACCGCGACGATTACGCAATCGGGCGGCGCCAATAACGGTGCGGCAATCTTGCAAGGTGACACCACGATCCTTGGCGGCGGCGTTGCGGCGACCGACCTTTCGGATGCGGACATCACGCAAACCGGCGCGAACAACTTTTCGGTGATCGGCCAGACCGGCAACAATCAAGACGGCGACATCGAAGTCCTCGGCGACGATAATATTGGCACTGTGCTTCAAGCTGGTTCTGATCAAATCGCACTTGTTCAAGTCTTTGGCGGCTCGAACTTGGCAAGCATTGATCAAGGCGCCGATGGCGGCAGCGCAAACGACGCGTTCATCCTGCAGGTTGGCGATTCCGACGAAGCGGAAATCATCCAAAACAGCACCGGCAACGATGCTGATATTGGTCAAGGCGGCACGGGCGCGGGCAACTTCTCGTCCATCGACCAAGGCTTTGTCGGCGGCGCTGGCACTGGCGGCGACGACAACCAAGCATCGACCGCGCAAATCGGCTCGGGCAACTTCAGCGCGATTGCGCAAAACGCGCTCTTGGCTGGCGGTGATAACATTGCCGATGTTCAACAAGAGAACAACGACAATTCCAGCTTCATCACCCAAGAAGGCAACATGAACTCGGCCATCGTTGGTCAGTTCGATGGCGGCAGCTCGTCGGTCATCAGCCAAACTGGCGACGGCAACAGCGTTACCGTCACTCAAGGCACACCACCTTCGTAAGACGGATGTGAACAATGCCGGGCGAGCGGGGGGCTCGTCCGGTGTTTCCCGGCCGGGAACGATTGGCCCCGAGAGCAACACAATGCAGCTCAGGGCCGACACTAGGAAGGCAAGAATATGAAAAAGACGATTTTCGCAGGGGCATCATTCCTTGCTCTGGCATCAGCAGCACCGGTTTTAGGCCAAGCGGTCACGCCAGCAGAATGCGCAGGGGCAACCAATTGCAGCGTTCTCGATCAGGATGGCGACACTTTGGTCGGTGACGTCTCTCAAACAGGCACCGGCAATGTGTCGGATATTGAGCAAGACGGCTCCACTTTGACCGCCACGGTCACTCAGGGTGCGGACGATAACATTTCCAACATCGCGCAAGACGCATCGGGTGCGGGCGCGAATGGTTTTACCGCCACAGTGACGCAAACCGGCGGCGGCGACTCAATCGTCAGCCAATCGGGCGCAGGCGCGAACAACACCGGCTTTACCGCGACCGTCAATCAGGCTGGCAACAGCGCGTCGGACATCGCGCAAACCGCAACTAATGACGATGCGGACATTTTCAGCGCGACCGTCAATCAAACGGGCGATGACCATTCTTCGATCATCACTCAGGCGGATCAGGGCGGCGGCTCAAATGACGGTAACCTTACCGCGCTTGTGACGCAGACCGGCACCAATAACAGTTCTGACGTGATGCAACTCAATCGTCAGCAAAACGCGACGGTGACGCAATCCGGCACTGACGGCACGTCGACTGTGTTCCAAGAAGGTCGCAGCAACACTGCGACGCTCAACCAGTCCGGCACGACCAACGCATCCAGCATCTCTCAGGATGATGCCGGCGGCGTCGGCCAAACCGCAACGGTAAACCAGACAGGATCAAACAACACCTCGGACGTGTTCCAAGACGGCCGCAATGCTGGCGTGAATGATGGCAACAACTTTGCCAATGTCACTCAGGACGGCACCGACGGTTTTGCAACGGTTGAGCAAATCGATCAGGCACGCGGCGACACTGCGACCATTACGCAGGGCGCGCTGACTGTCGGTAATGACGCCGCAATCGTTCAAACTGGCGACGCAGTTGACGGCCCGCCTGACACAGCCAATTCGGCTACGATCACGCAATCTGGCGGCAATGGCAGCTTCTCTGGAATCATTCAGGGTGACACCACGGCTATTGGCGGCGGTAGCGTTACTGGTGCCAGCAATGCTTCTGCAACCTCAGAGCAAAATGGCGACGATCTGGAATCGTTGATCCTGCAAGGCGGCGATGCGCAAATCGCATTCGTCACGCAGATCGGCACTGGCGGCGAAGCAATTGTCGCTCAGGGTGATTTTGGCGGCAATGGCAGTGACGCTGACATTGATCAGTCGGGCACCAATGGCGAAGCGGTCATCTTCCAAAACAGCGACGGCAGCATTGCCGCCGTTATCCAAGGCGGCGGTGACAGCAATTCCAGCTTCATCGACCAAGGCTTCGCAGGCACCGGCACAGGCGCAGATGGCAATTTGGCATTGGTTGAGCAAAACGGCTCAAACAATGACAGCGACATCCTGCAAAATGCGGTCGATGTTGGCGGATTGAATGTCGCTGACGTGCTGCAAGAAGGCGATGACAATACCAGCCTGATCGAACAGGAAGGTTCCACCAATTCTGCAACAATCATGCAGTTTGATGGCAGCACATCGAATGTCTTCCAAGACGGCACGGGCAATTCGACCACTGTGACGCAGGGGACCGCGCCTCTGCCACCAGTGGCGATGTAATCGAACCCAAATGGAAATTGCCGGGTGGGTGGGGGCTCACCCGGCAATTTCTTTCAAAAATGCGGGCGCTTCGCCCACATTTGCAACACCGCCCGCAAGGGCTGGACTTCAAGAGGCAATGATCATGAAATCCGTTAAGCTCACACGAACAATTTATACCGGTGCATCCATTCTTGCACTTGCCGTAGCGGCTCCTGCTTTCGCGCAGAGCACGTCGACCATCAGTCAAACCGGCACCGACAACAGCGTCGGTGTTGATCAGACCGGCAGCGGCAACGATTCCGAAATCGTCCAGGACGGCACCAGCATGAATGCTGATGTGACGCAGGACGGGGACAACAACCTCTCCGGCATTTTGCAGGATGATGACGGCGTCGATATCGGCGATCCATCGGCCATCGTTAGCCAAACTGGCGATTCCAACGAATCCAACATCGTGCAATCATCTACTGGCGATTCGGCTGGCCTGATGACCGCGAATGTGGATCAGACCACGGACGGAAACTTCTCTGGCGTGATCCAAACCGCCACCGGCACAGCCGGCGACGTGGATGCTGACGTGATGCAAGCAAATGGCGCAGGCTCTGTCATTACGCAGTCCAATTCCGCCGCAGGTGCGGCATCGGTAACGGCGATTGTGACGCAAGATGGCATTAGCTCATCGCAAATCTCGCAAAACGTTTCTGGAGGCACCAATGCGGTTTTGGCGACCGTCAATCAAACCGGTGATGGCCATGGGTCATTGATCAATCAGGACGGCACTGGCCGCGCGCTTACGGCGCTCGTGACGCAAACCGGCGATAGCAATATATCGCAAGTCGATCAGCTGACCGCTTCTGGCGGTACGGCCACTGTCACGCAATCTGGCACCAATGGCACTTCGACCATTTTGCAAGATCGTTTCAGCCTCAACGCGACGCTGAATCAAGACGGCACTGGCAACAATTCTGACATCATCCAGGACGGTCCGTTCGGTTCGACGGTGACCGTCAATCAGAACGTCGCGAACACGGCTGGCGGCGGCAACGATTCCTTCGTTCAGCAGGGGCCAACCAATGACGGTGTGGGGATCAGCGCAACCGTCAATCAAGAAGGTTCAAACAACGATTCTGACATCAATCAGGACGGCACAAACAACACGCTTTTCCGCAATGTGGACGCGACGGTCACGCAATCGGGTGATGGCAACACTTCGGATGTCGATCAGACCAATCCGGGTGAAAACGTGGATGCCATTGTCGACCAATCGGGCGACGGCAACTTCGCCTTCGTCACTCAAGCCGCCGATGGTTCTGATGGCCAAGGTGACGGAAATCTGGCGGATGTGTCACAAACAGGCGGCGGCAACACTGCCGATGTCGACCAGACCGGAACTGGCGCGGGCAACACCGCAACAACCGTGCAAAACGGCACCGGTAGCACCGCGACGGTTCAGCAAACTGCCGGCGCAAATGGCGAAGATGCCTTTATCTTCCAGCAAGGAAGCGCTGACACCAGTTTTGCCACGATCAATCAAACCGGCGACGGAAACCAAGGTTTGATCGACCAAAGCGGCGGCAGCAACAATTCGTCGACGATCACCCAATCTGAGGACGATGAGCTGGCTGAGAACATTCAGGACGGCAGCGACAACGTGTCTGGCATCACGCAAGCGGGCTTTAACGGGACCGTGTTTGTTGATCAGATTGGCGGGGCCAACCAGTCGTCGGTTCTTCAAGACGGTGATCTTGATGGCAACACGACCAATGTCAGCCAAACCGGCGATATGAACATCAGTACGATCAGTCAGGGTATCAACAGCCTTGCCGAAGAGAACACCATTGATCTTGTTCAGAACGGTAACGGCAACCAAAGCACAATCCTTCAAGCGGATGGTGGCTTTACCGACGGTAACTCGATCGACATTCTGCAACAGGGTGACAACAATGTCAGCTCCATCGATCAGGATGGTTCCAACAATGTTATCGACCTCGATCAGCTCGCGACCGGTGCAAGCAGCACAATCAATCAGGCTGGCAGCACGCTGAGTGCGACAGTTGCGCAATATGACGATGCCCATGTTTCATCTGTCAGTCAGACTGGCAGTGGTAATATGACAATTGTCACTCAGGGCACTCCGCCAGCGCCGTAATCTGGCCGAGTGAAATCAGCTTAGGGCGGGGCGAGATCGAAAGACTCGCCCCGTCTGCCTGAAACGAGTATGATAAGAATATGAGAGCGATAATGAGAAACCCAACCAAACTGCTGCCCAACATGTTGCAAGCCGCCGCGGCCTGCGCATTGCTGAGCGCGGCAATGGCTTCTCCGCTTGCCGCTCAAGATTTCACAGATATCGATGTGCCTGCTGCAGGCGCGGAGAATGTTTTTGTTGAGCAGATCGGGAACGGCAACGAAGTTGAACTCGATCAAGCCTCAAACAGCCAAACCGCTGAGCTGAGCCAAGACGGGAACAGCAATTTTGCGATTATCGATCAAACCGATGACGGCGCACATTTTGCCCGCGTCACTCAGGCGGGCGATGACAATTCTGTGTCCCTGACTCAGGCTGGCGACGGTCAAGCGGCTGCGATTTTGTCGCAGACCGGCACCAACAACAATGCCTCGCTGTTCCAGCGCGATAACGGCATTATCGGCAGCGCGGCTGGGATCGTGCAAACCGGTTCTGACAATTCGCTGGTGCTGATCCAAGATGGGTCGGATAATCAGGCGCGCCTCGTTCAAAATGGCGATGCCAACACGATGACCGCGACGCAGCTGGATTCTGGCAACCGGCTCGACTGGGTTCAGGACGGCACCGGCCTTTCCGATTTGGAGATCACCCAATCGGGCGGCGCGGCGATGCAAATCACTCAAACCAACACCGCAGGCACAGGCCGCTGACCCGCGCGCTGACCCATCCGCTGACACCCGCGCTGACACCAGCCTTGGGCGCGGCGGCGGCGAAATGCGCTGTGACAGGCGCGCTGCTTGGTGCATCGCTGAGCATGGCAGTCAGCGCATTTGCGCAAAGCAATCCGCATAATGTGGCGCGCGGCGATGCCGCTTTTGTTGAGCAAGCTCCAGAACAAGTGGGTGGTGCGCAGGAGGCTACTGCGGCTGCCCCTGCTCCCGAACAAGGGCGCGAGCAGCCACAAAATCTGCAACCGGCCCAAGTGGACGCCTCTTCCAAAGTCTATTTCCCTGAGCCCATCACACCGCAAGCCACCGCGCGCGCGCGCGCTCAAACACGGTCGGCTCAGCAAGAGCAATTGCCGAGCCAGCCAGCACCCGCCAATGCGGCGCTGTCACAAATTCCCAGCGGTCAGCAGGGCGGCCAAGACGGGCAGAATGTTGCCCAATTGACCGAAGGCGACACCAGCAGCGCCTTGGCGCAATTGAGCGCGGCGGAACGGCAGGTCCTGCTCGAAGCGGTCGAAGGAACCGACATTTGCGAACGCGGCAGCGATATTCCCGCATTGCAGGAATTGTGCGCAGGGCGGATCGAAACGCGCTCGGCTGAATTCACACAAGAAACCAGGGGCTCTGCCGAAGACAATTTGCTCGGTGGCGGACTAGACAGCGCCCGGATCGCCACGCTGGAGGCCGCGATTGCTAGGCTGGCCCGCAATTCAGGCAGCTCGGATGATTTTTCAAACCAAGTTATCGCGTCCGTCGCGCTTGGCTCTGCGACGTTGACGGATGCTCAGGCGACCTCTGCCGAAGGAGATCCGACGGCTGATTTGACGCCTGAGACGCAGGCTTTCGTCAATGCGATTGTGCAGCAATTGGGCGGCAATTGAGACGGATATGAGGAACAGGTCGATGCGAAACTTTGTGCAAAAACTCGCCGCCGGAGTGCCGGCATTGGCGATTTTGGCCGGGGGCACTGTCGGAGGCGGCGGCGCGGCGCAAGCGGGATCGGGCGGGGAGCCTCAGCAAGCACTATCGCTCAATGTTGCAGAGACGGCGGGCAATGTGGAAATTCAGCTGATCGCATTGTCATCGGTGACGCAGCAAATCGAATATGAGATCGAGCTGATCGGCAATTCCCGCGCCCGGCACAGCGGCAACACGTCCATTCCGGCGGGTGACCGGCAGGTCCTCTCTCGCCTCACCACCAATGTTACTGGCACATGGTGCGCGCGCGTGAATGTGACCGAAGCAAGCGGCGAACAATACACTTTGACCGCTGGCGAATGCGAATAAGCACAATTTGAAGGCGCGGCGGCGCCTATGTGCACAATTATTTTCCTCGGTCTGACGCTTGCGCGATTGACGCCAGTTTTCGCATCCGCAACATAGAGCGCGCCTGCTGGAAGTGATTCTGGCGTCTCTCGCGGGAGAGACTGAATGCGAGAAGTCGCAAACGGCGCCGAAGGAGCAACCGCCTCGGAAACTCTCAGGCAAATGGACCGCGAACAGGCATAGGCACTCTGGAAAGAGTGGCAGCATTGCGCCGAGTGAGCGTGCGCCGTCACCACCGAAGGGGAAGGCGCCGCGCCGTTTTGGGCGGGGCGCTAAGCTCTCAGGTAATCCCGACAGAGGGGGCAGGAACCGCGTCTTGGACAAGGCGCATGCACGACCTGCTTTGGGATTTGATATTTTGAGCGACAGCCAACACGATGACGATGCCGCCGAAGAGATCGGCCTAGGCACTTTGCCGCTTGATGCGTGGCACCGGGCGCGGGGCGCGCGGATGGTGCCGTTTGCGGGTTACGAGATGCCGATCCAATATTCTGGCGAACAGATCAGCCATGGCGGCGGGATCGTCGCAGAGCACAATTGGACGAGGGACAGCGCCAGCCTGTTTGACGTGTCGCATATGGGCCAGCTTGGCGTGAGCGGTGCCAGCCCAGATGTGGATGCGGGTGCGGCGCTGGAGGCTTTGTTGCCCGGCGGGATTAGGTCGCTGAAGGAAGGGCGCATGCGCTATTCCCTGTTGCTGAATGATGATGGCGGCATTCTTGACGATTTGATGGTGACGAATGCTGGCGAACAATTTGGTCTGGTGGTGAATGGGGCGTGCAAATGGGATGATATCGCCCATCTGCGCGAACATTTGCCGGATGATATTACGCTCACTCATTATGACGAAAATGCCTTGCTGGCTTTGCAAGGGCCAAAAGCGGCGGATGTGCTCACCGCTTTGGTGCCAGAGGCTGGCGCGTTGACGTTTATGACCGCGTGCTCCGCTGATTGGGATGGGGTGCCGCTATGGATATCGCGCGCGGGTTATACCGGCGAAGACGGCTTTGAGATCGCGGTGCCGGGCGAATTTGCTGAAAAACTGGCCGATGCGCTGACCGCGGATGCGCGGGTGGAGCCTGCTGGACTGGGCGCGCGGGACAGTTTGCGGCTGGAGGCGGGATTGCCGCTTTACGGGCATGATATGACCGACAGCGTCGATCCGGTAAGCGCCGATTTGACTTTTGCCCTTACCAAGAAACGCCGCGAAACCGGCGGCTGGATGGGGCATGAGGCTGTGATGAAAGTCTTGGATACAGGCCCCGCTCAGCGCCGCGTCGGATTGCTCTTAGATGGCCGGATGCCTGCCCGCGAAGGGGCAGAAGTCTATTCCGGCGACACCAAAATTGGGACCGTGTCCAGCGGCGGTTTTTCGCCAACGTTGGGCCGTCCGATTGCGATGGCGATGATTGATGCTGCCTATGCCGGTGACGGCGCGCAGCTGACTTGCGCCGTGCGCGGCAAACACTTGCCCGCAACCACCGCCCCAATGCCTTTTGTCCCGCACCGCTATTTTCGAGGGAGCTGATCAATGCCGCGTTATTTTACTGAAGAACATGAATGGATTGATGTTGAAGGCGATAGCGCCACGGTCGGCATCACGGATTATGCGCAAGAACAATTGGGCGATATCGTCTTTGTTGAATTGCCCGATGTCGGCGCGATGCTCGACAAAGGCGGCGATGCGGCCGTGGTCGAAAGCGTCAAAGCCGCCAGCGATGTCTATTCCCCGATTAGCGGCGAAGTGACCGAAGCCAATGGCGCGCTCGAAGACGAACCGGCGCTGGTCAATTCCTCTCCCGAAGAAGAAGGCTGGTTCTTCCGCCTCACCGTCGGCGACAAGGATGAGCTGATCGGGTTGATGGACGATAAAGCCTACAAGGCGTTCGTCGACAGCCTGTAAATTGGCGTGGTTTTGACGTCATCCGGCCTGATCTGGCCGGCGTAACTTGCACGAAGATTATGCGCGCTTCTCGGCTTGGCTGAGGGGTTTGGAGATCAAGACAATGCGTTACCTGCCCCTCACTGACACCGACCGTAGCGATATGCTGGAACGTATTGGCGCATCCTCTATCGATGATCTGTTTGTTGATGTTCCAGAGATTGCGCGGCTGGATGGGCCGATCCGCGATTTGCCGATGCACGCCTCTGAAATGGCGGTGGAACGGCATATGAAAGCCCGCGCGGGCAAGAATGTCGCCGCCGGTGATGCGCCGTTTTTCTTGGGCGCGGGTGCCTATCGCCACCATGTCCCGGCCAGCGTCGATACTGTGATCCAGCGCGGCGAATTCCTCACCGCTTACACCCCGTATCAGCCTGAGATCGCGCAAGGCACGCTGCAAATGCTGTTTGAATTTCAAACGCAAGTGGCGCGGCTCTATGGCTGCGCGGTGGCGAATGCCTCGCTCTATGACGGGTCAACCGCCTGTTGGGAGGCCGTCGCAATGGCAACCCGCGTGACCAAGCGTAAGCGTGCGGTTTTGTCGGGCGCGCTGCATCCGCATTACAGCGAAGTCGTCAAAACCATGGCGCAATTTACCGGCGAAACCATCGCCGATGCCCAGCCATCGATCCAGACGGAGCCGGATTTAGAAGGGCTGACCAGCCGCATTGATGAGGACACCGCCTGCGTCGTGGTGCAATATCCCGATATTCTTGGCCGGATCAGCGACCTGTCAAAAGTCGCCGAAGCCGCCCATGCGAAGGGCGCGTTGCTGGTGGTGGTCAACACTGAACCGGTGGCGCTTGGCGCGATCAAATCGCCGGGTGAACAGGGCGCCGATATTGTTGTGGGCGAAGGGCAAGCGATTGGTGTTGGTTTGCAATTTGGCGGGCCGTATCTGGGCTTGTTCGCGGTGCGCAATCCCAAACATGTGCGGCAGATGCCGGGCCGTTTGTGCGGGGAAACAACGGATGCAGAGGGTAAACGCGGTTTTGTCCTGACGCTTTCCACGCGTGAACAGCATATTCGGCGCGAGAAGGCGACCTCGAACATCTGCACCAATTCCGGGCTCTGCGCCTTGGCGTTCAGTGTCCATATGACTTTGCTGGGCGAAAAAGGCTTGCGCGAATTGGCGGCGGAAAATCACCGGCTGGCCTGTCATGCGGCGGATCGCTTGGCTCAGGTGCCGGGCGTGTCGCTGCTCAATGATGCGTTCTTCAATGAATTCACGCTGATGTTGGATAGCGAGACATGGGGCGGGCAGTCTGCACGCGAAGTGGTGCGCGTTCTCGCCGATCGCGGTGTCTTGGGCGGGGTGTCGCTGGGGCGGCTTTATCCTGGGGTTGAGGCGTTGCAGCAGGCTTTGTTAGTCGCGGTGACGGAAATGACCACCACGCAAGATATTGAGACATTGGCCAGCGAGCTGGAACAATTGGTTCAGGAGGCGGCACAATGAACGCGCCCAATAAATCCGGCTGGAAACCGACAATGACCGCTGCACAAGACGGCATGCATCAAGGACCGGCAACCACCACGGGCAACCGCGCCTTGATGCTCGAAGAGCCGCTGATTTTTGAAATTGGGCATGCGGAGACGACCGGCGTTGATCTGCCGGAAATCGACCCTGCCGCGCCCAATCGCTTGGCCGGGCTGGGGCGCACTGATCCCATCGGTTTGGTCGGTCTGACAGAGCCGGAAACCGTGCGCCACTATACGCGTCTCAGCCGTCAAAATTACGGGATTGATCTGGGTTTCTTCCCGCTGGGATCGTGCACGATGAAGCACAATCCGCGCCTCAATGAAAAACTCGCGCGCCTTCCCGGCTTTGCCGATATCCACCCGCTCGCGCCGCAATCCAGCGTGCAGGGCGCCTTGCAGGTGATCCATGAATTGGGCGATTGGCTGTGCAAGCTGACCGGCATGCCATCGGTCGCGATGAGCCCCAAAGCGGGCGCGCATGGCGAATTGTGCGGTATCCTTGCGATCCGCGCCGCGCATACGGCAAAGGGCAATCCGCGCGAGGTCGTATTGGTCCCCGAAAGCGCGCATGGCACCAATCCTGCAACGGCGGCATTTGCGGGCTATAAGGTCGATAACATCCCGGCCACACCAGAAGGACGCGTCGATGTTGAGGCCTTGAAGGCGCGGCTGGGCCCGGATGTGGCGGCGGTGATGATCACCAATCCCAACACTTGCGGATTGTTTGAAAAAGATTTCCGCACCATCGCCGATGCCGTCCATGACATTGGCGGATACGTCTATTGCGACGGCGCGAATTTCAACGCGATTGTGGGCCGCGTGCGCCCCGGCGACCTTGGCGTCGATGCGATGCATATCAATCTGCACAAGACTTTCTCAACCCCGCATGGCGGCGGCGGGCCGGGGTCAGGCCCGGTTGTGTTCTCAGAGGCTTTGGCGCCGTTTGCGCCGCTGCCTTTTGTGCGCAAATATGCCGATGGCACCTATGATCTGGTCGAAGAAGAACAACGCGAGGCGAGCCGGGGCCAAGCCTTTGGCCGGATGACCGCGTTTCATGGGCAAATGGGCATGTTCACCCGCGCGCTGACTTATATGCTCAGCCACGGGGCGGACGGGTTGAAACAAGTCGCCGAAGACGCCGTGCTCAACGCCAATTACATTTTGCGCAGTCTTGAGGACATCTTGCATGCGCCTTTCGCAGATAGCGGGCCATGCATGCATGAGGCTTTGTTTGGCGATAAGGATTTTGGCGGCGGTCTCTCCACGCTCGATCTGGCCAAAGGGCTGATCGATGAAGGCTATCACCCGATGACGGTGTATTTCCCATTGGTGGTGCACGGCGCGATGCTGGTTGAGCCGACAGAGACCGAAAGCAAGGCCAGCATTGATCAATTCATCACAGCGTTTCGCAGCGTGACGGAGCGTGCCTTGGCCGGGGATGAAAGCCTGAAGCAAGCGCCCTATTACGCGCCGCGGCGGCGGCTCGATGAAACGGGGGCGGCGCGTAAGCCGAAGCTGGCTTGGGAAGAGACAGCCGAGTAGCAGGCTGGGAGCAACAGAGCGGAAGAATTGCGGCGGCGGTTTTAGGGCGCGGGGTTGCTGACTTGGTCGCTTGAATCTGCGCCTTTGGTCCCGCCTTCCTTCACGCTGCCTTCTTTCGGGTCGCCTTTGACCGTGATCTTGATCTCTTGCAGGTTCAAAATCGCAACATAAAACCCGACCACGGCCAGCGAACTGGACCCCAAAACGGCAAAGGCCGCGCCCTTCGCCCCGTTCCAATCAATCGCCGTCTCCAGCAGCAGCAGGGCCAAGATTGTCGGCACTGCGCGGACCAAAAACGCCGTGCCTGCGCGCCCGGCTGATACCAGCAATGATTCCAGGCTGGCCCCGACCAATTCCACCGCACCTGCAATGGCGAGGATAACCATCGCCCAGTAGAACGCGCTGAAATCTTCTTGAGCGATCACACTCAAGGCCCAGCGTCCGCCGAACAAAGCCACCAGCACCGCGATTACGCCTGCAACAACGGCGATATTGGCCATTCGCCGCGCCATAAACAGGGCGTTTTCCTGCGCGTGAACCAATTCGGGGAAGATCGCCTTGGAAACGGTTTGCGCCAAGGAAACCAGCGCCTGACCCAATTGCGCCGCCACCCGGAAACCGCCTGCAAGCGCCGCGCCGCCAAATGTGCCGACCAGCAGAATGATGACTTGCTTGCCGGCAATATTCAGACTGCCGGACATATTGGTCGACCATACAAACCGCCACGCATCGGCGTGTTTCGCCGGGATACGCCGCAGGCTGAGCGCGCTGAGATCAATCCGGTCAATCCGCGCCGCCGCAATCCACAGAGCGATGGCGACGGCCACCTCTGACGCGGCCCATGCCAGAATAAAGCCCATCACATTGGGCATAAACACCACCGCCAGCACCGCGCCCAATGCGCGGATCAGCGGCTGGACCGCCTCGGCGGCGGTAGCGGTCGCATACTTAAACCGCAGGCGCAGAAGGCCCGTTGGGGTTGTCCGGATCGACAGCAAAGAGACAACGCAATAGCCAAAGGTCAGCCACAAAAGGTCCGCTGGCAATGGCAACCAGAGCGGTATGCTGACCACCACAAGTCCAGCGGCGACTGTCCCCATCACGATCGAAAGTAGGTCGAGCGCGATTGCAAAGCCGGTCGCTTCGCACACAGCGCTGTCCTCGCAATCTGCGGCACCCGCGCCGCCATCGGACCCAGTTTCGGGCCCTGCTGCCAGCTGTGCTTCCGGCCCGCTATCGGTCGCGCCCCAACGCACGATAAATTGCCATGTTTGGAAATTGGCCAGACCAGTGATCACCTGCCCCAGCGCCACAATGATCGCAAAGTGGCCGAAACTCTCAATACCCAGCGTGTTGGTCGCAAGGTATAGGTAAACAAGGCTCATCACCGCGTTGAAACCGCGCCCGCCGAGCAGCCAAGCGATATTGGAAAACAGACGTTTCATGGGTGAGTGAGATCTCCGAATGCGGCGCAATTGCCGCTTTTATTCGGAAAGTTCTCCCTCGCGCCGTTTGAGGATTTTTTCTGTGACATCGAAAGTGCGCTGATTATCGACATCAATCGCGTAATGCCCGTCGGACAATTCAACCGGCACCAATTTGATGCCGAACCTTTTTGACACCTGCTCGAACAGTTTTTCTTTCGCGCCGTTGCCAAGGCGAAAACGGATCAGGTTCATCAGGCCAAATGCCTTGATAATGCGGCTGGGGAATTTTACAAATTGCCCGCCGCCGCGCATGATTTCCGCCGCGCCCAGCGCTTTTGGTCCGCCGATCCAATACATATTGCAGTTGGAAAAGCCGCCATCTTTAAATTCGTAAAACTTCGCTTGGCCTTGCGGATCGGCGGCCATCACGTCTTCCTTGCGCGCCAGCCCCGCCGCCGCGCCTGCATCGGTGGCCAAGCATTTGCCGATAAATTCGGCGTAACCTTCCGGCGTCACCAGACAATTGTCAGCGGTGGTGATCAGCAGCGGAAATTCCGCTCCCTCAGCCCCGGAAAACACACTATCGACAAGGTTGAATTTGCCTTCTGCAAAGGTCAAACGCCCTTCTGCGATCAGCGGCGCAATGGCCGGTAGAGCGGCGATTTCATCCGCTTCATGTGCGACGATACGAATGGCACCAACCCGGTCACAGGCGGCGACTTGTTTCACCACACGTTCGACCATCGGAATGCCCAGCACAGGGACAACGCATTTCTGCGCCACGCCCGCATTTGCCGCGAGCGGGTCGAGCGCGCCGGAACGTTTGCCGGCCATAATCAGCGCGGTCACTTTTGTATTCTGTGTCATAGTCTGCTGCTTTAGCGCCAAACGGATTTCTGCGCAAAGCAAGTAAAGGTGCGTCTTGTGCAACTTTTTGTCGCAGACCATGACGCGGCCGGTAACACCGCCTATGCGTTGGCCCATGCGTATCATCTTTTCTCGCAAAGGTTTTGACAGCAGCGCGGGCGGCGGACCGTCGCCTATCGTCATGAGCAGCGATGGATCGGCGCGCCCGATCAGCCTGCCGATACCTGATAGCAAGGGCGCATCGCGCACGACCTATGATGATCTTGGCCTTGGCGAACACGCCGCGCATGCGAGCCGGAGTAAGCTGTCTGGCCAAAACCTTTGCCACAATGACCCGATGTTCGTGCCTGGCGCGGCGGGCGCGGGGGAGTGTTTCTTCGGACAATGCGGCGCCGCACAAACCCATTTGGAGCGCCAAGGGGTGGGCATTGGCGATGTCTTTGTGTTCTTCGGATTGTTCGCAGATAGTGAGAGCGGAGAACCGCATCACCGCATTTTCGGCTATCTGCGCGCGCAGCAGATCATCCCTTTGGCAGATGGCGCTCCGCCGGAATTGCAGGCGCTGGATCACCCGCACGCCATCGCCATGCATGCATCGAATGACGTCATCTGGCGCGGGGAAGGGCAGGTGGCGGCGCGCGCCTCTGATGCCTTGCGCCTGACGATACCGGGCGGCCCGCCGAGTATGTGGCGAAAGCCGGCATGGTTGAAACCGGGCGGCCTATCCTATCACGACCGGGCATCACGCTGGGCAGTGCGCGGGCAATTGCAAAGCGTCGCGCGCGGTCAGGAATTCGTTGCAGATATTGGCCGCAGACAGGCGCCACGCGAATGGCTCGCGCAGGTAATCGCCGAGATTACGGCAACCTGATCAAAGCGTTTTGATAATCCCGGAGAAATCGAGCGCGCCATTGTCCTGCGCAAAGGCTTCGTAAATCTCCTGCGAATGCTTGCCCAGCGGCGTTTTCGCACCAGAAGCCTCCGCTGCCTCCATCGCCAATCGCAGATCTTTGAGCATCAAAGCCGAGGCAAAGCCGCCCTGATAATCATTGTCTGACGGGCTTTGCGGCCCAACGCCGGGGACGGGGCAATAGCTGGTCATCGACCAACATTGTCCCGACGATACGCTGGAAATGTCATAGAATGTCTGAGCGTCGAGGCCGAGTTTATCCGCCATCGAAAATGCCTCTGCTGTGCCGATCATTTGCACCGCCAGCAGCATATTGTTGCAGATTTTCGCCGCCTGTCCGTTGCCCGCATCGCCTGCATGGATCACGGCTTTGCCCATCGCATTCAGGACTGGCTCTGCGCGGGCAAAGGCATCGCCGCTGCCGCCGACCATAAAGGTCAGCGTCCCGCCATTTGCCGCCGCGATCCCGCCAGAAACGGGCGCGTCGACCATGTCGTATCCTGCGCCCTGCGCCGCTGCGATCACGTCGCGCGCGGTCGCAACATCAATGGTCGAACAATCGAGCAGCACCGCGCCTGCTGGTGTAGAGGGCAGAACGTCGCTTTCATAAACCGCTTTCACAATCGCCCCATTTGGCAACATGGAAACGACGGCCTCGGCATCGGCGCAGGCTTCAGAAGCGCTGGTGAAGGTTTTGCACTCGGCCTCTTTCGCAGCGGCCAGCGCGTCTGCGCTAAGGTCAAAAGCGCGCACATCATGGCCCGCCTTCACAAGGTTGGCGGCCATCCCGCCGCCCATATTGCCCAGTCCGATAAAGGCGATTTTCATGTGATATTCCTCTTCCTTAGGCTCGTTCACGCGGTGTCTTGGACGAAGGTTAGCGCCCTTTCCAAACGCCTTCACGCTTCTCGATAAAGGCGGCCATGCCCTCTTTCTTATCCTCACTCGCGGTGAGAATTTGGAAGATGCGGCGTTCTACGATCAGGCCTTGGTCCAGCGTCATTTCAAACGCTGAATTGACCATTTCTTTGTTCGCAATGGTTGCCATCGGGGGCATTCCCGCGATCACGCTGGCGGTTTTGATTGCCTCGCCAATCAGGTCCGCTTGCGGCACAAAGCGAGCGATCAAGTTGGAACGCTCCGCCTCTTCTGCGCCCATCATCCGGCCCGTCAGACACATTTCCATCGATTTCGATTTGCCAATCGCGCGGGTCAAACGCTGCGATCCGCCCATGCCGGGGGCCACGCCGAGTTTAATCTCTGGCTGACCAAATTTGGCATTGTCGGACGCGATGATGAAATCGGCCATCATCGCCAATTCGCACCCGCCGCCCAAGGCGAAGCCGTTCACCGCAGCGATCCAAGGCTTGCGGGTCTTCTTCACAATCTCGCTGGTCCAAGGCGAGAAGAAGTCGTCGAGATAGAAATCTGCCGCGGCTTTGTCCGACATTTCCTTAATGTCCGCGCCCGCTGCAAACGCTTTCTCACCCGACCCGGTCAGGATCGCGCAGAGCTGGCTGTCATCGGCTTGATAAGCGGCGAAGGCTTGGATCAATTCTTCCAGAACAACCGAGTTTAAGGCGTTCAAAGCCTTGGGCCGGTTGATCGTCAGCAAAGTGACACCTTTTGCGCCCTGCGCGTCGGTCTGCGCGGTGATGGTTTCGTAGGCGGTGTTGTCTGTCATTTCAGCGGTTTCCATTCTTCATCGGCAGGCAGCGGAGCAAAAATGCTGTCGATCAGCTCGCCGCTTACTTCAGCCGGAGTTGGCGGGTCCCATTTCGGGTCGTTCGTTTTATCGGTGATCACGGCGCGGACACCCTCGGCGAAATCGGGACGATTCAAGACGCGCGACGCGATCCGGTATTCCATCACCATATTGTCTGCAAAGGTAGGCAGATCAGTGCTTGTCGCCAGCTGGCGCAGCGCGACTTTGCATGTTTGTGGGCTTTTAGTGCCGAGCGTGTCGCGCTCTTTCACGGCCCATTCGTCACCCTCTTCGATAGCCGTTTCGAGGCTGGCGAGGATGTCTTCATAATCGTCAGAGGCGAAATGTTTCGCAATCTTCAGCGCATTGGCCTCAATCCGAGCATCGGGCGGCGTACCAACCGGTTCGGACAGGATGCCGGAAATACGCTCCGGTCGCTCGATAATGCGGGCCTTAAGATCATCAAGCATTTCGCTGGGAACGTAATGCGTGGCAAGGCCCGTCCACAGCGCCTCTGCCCCGTCAAGCCGCGCGCCGGTCAGCGCGAGGAATTGTCCAAGCCGCCCGCCCATGCGCGACAGATACCATCCGCCGCCAACATCGGGAAATAGGCCGATCCCGGTTTCGGGCATGGCAAAACGGGTGTTTTCGGTTGCCACGCGGAATTTGGCGGGTTGAGAAATGCCGACCCCGCCGCCCATCGTGATCCCATCCATAAATGCGACCACGGGCTTGGGATAGGTGAACAGCTGATGGTTTAATTGATATTCGTCATGGAAGAATTTGCGGCCAGAAACGCCGCCATCATTCAGCGCAGAATCGCGCAAAAATGCGATATCGCCGCCGGCGCAAAAGCCGCGCGTGCCTTCCGCATGATCGATTATGATCGCTTCGACCGCGTCGTCTTTTTCCCACGCGGTCAATGCTGCGCTCATGGCGTGACACATCGGCAAGGTCAGCGCGTGCAGCGCCTTGGGCCGGTTGAGCGAAATATGGCCGATCGGGCCATTGGTGCGGATGATTACGTCTTGAGTGATGGGGTCTGTCATATTTCTTCCCTGCCCGCATGGATGGGGCGTAGTTCTGGGCGTGTTGGCGCTGAAATCTGCTGCTGCGACCTTTACTGCCTCAGCAGATCGCGGCCAACGATCATGCGCATCACTTGATTGGTGCCTTCCAAAATTGAATGGACCCGCAAATCGCGCCAGAACCGTTCAATCGGATAATCACGCAGATAGCCGTAACCGCCGAACAATTGCAGCGCGTCATTGACGATTTTACTGCCATTATCGGTCGCCAGCCGTTTTGCCATGGCGGAAAAGCGCGATTTGTCCGGCGCGTTTTCGGTGACTTTGACCGCCGCCAAATAGAGCAGCGCGCGCGCCGCCTCCAGATCGGTGGCCATATCGGCGAGCATGAATTGCGTGTTTTGAAAATCGGCGATCTGGGTATCAAATTGCTTGCGGTCTTTGGTGTAGGCAATCGCTTCATCGAGGCAGCGTTGCGCGCCGCCCAGCGAACATGCGCCAATATTCAAACGTCCGCCATCCAGCCCCATCATGGCAAAGCGGAACCCTTCGCCTTCATCGCCGACGCGGTTTGCAACGGGCACGCGGGCGTCTTCAAAGATCACTTGCGCGGTGGGTGATGCGTTCCAGCCCAGCTTTTTCTCTGGCGCGCCGAAGCTGACGCCGGGTGTGTTTTTGTCGATCACGAGGCATGTGATGCCCTTAGTCTTATGCTCGCCGGTGCGCACCATCGTGACATAGATGTCGTTGACGCCGCCACCGGAGATGAATTGTTTGGTGCCGTTCAAAACATAATGGTCACCGTCCAGCACCGCATTGGTCTTCAGCCCCGCCGCGTCCGAACCGCTGCCCGGTTCGGTCAGGCAATAACTGGCGATTTTATCCATCGTGATGAGATCAGGCAGATAGCGCTCTTTAATCTCGCTTCCGCCGAATTGGTCGATCATCCATGCGGCCATATTGTGGATTGAGATAAAGGCAGACGTGGTGGGACAGCCATAGGCCATCGCCTCCATAATCAGCGCAGCCTCTAACCGGCCAAGCCCGATGCCGCCTGATTCTTCGGAAACATAAATCGCGCCAAAGCCAAGCTCAGCGGTCTGTCTGATCGTCTCCAGCGGGAAGATGTGTTTCTCATCCCATTCCCCGGCATGCGGAGTGATGTTGTCGGCGGTGAACCGCTGGGCCATTTCTTGAATGGCGAGCTGGTCTTCGGTGAGGGAGAATTGTCCTTGCATAACGCCCTATTTAGCCCCTGCGCGGCGCGGATAAAAGGGCATCTTTCCTGCTTTGTTTGATAGGGGAGAGATAGTGCCCGATAAGGGCGTATTCGGTTAGCAATCGATGTTTCTTCAGAAATTATGTAACCCAACCGCCGCCGACTGCGTATGATTAGGTATGACCAAGACAAAGCCTCCGCAGGCTGCGCGCCTTTTGCTGATTTACAACGCCGATAGCGGCATCATCAATGCGTTGATGCATGCGGTGCATAAGCAAGTCTCGCCCGAGACCTATCCCTGCTCCTTATGCGCGATCACCTATGGCGCGGTGTCGATGCATGGCGAATGGCGGCGGTTTTTGGATGATCTGCCGATGGAGGTAGTGATCCACCACAAGGATGATTTTGAAGCGGCCTATCCAGGCCACTCGATCCCGCTACCCGCGATTGTGCTTGCCGATAGGGCCGGCAATTTGCGCGAAGTGGTCCCGGCGGCCCAATTGGATGCGACCGCGGATACGCTTGAATTGATGAGCCGTGTTGAGACAAATTTGGCGGCTGAGAATAGCCAACAGGCCGTCCACCGGACCGATGCGATCATGGGGGCGTAATCTTCGCAGATTGGCGCTTTATTCGATCAGCGCCTCTGCCTCGATTTCAACTTTCCATTCTGCCCGGCATAGCCACGCGGCACCAACCATGGTTGCCGCTGGTTTTGCGCTACCAAAGAATCGCGCATGGACGGCGCCCACCGCATCTTGATCACTCGGGTCCGTTAAAAACATTCGGGTGCGCACGACATCTTTTGCGGATCCGCCCAATTCCTCAATCGCCGCAACAATAATGGCCAGGCATCTTTCTGCTTGCGGGGCGACGCCGCCTGGTGTGGTGGATCCGTCCGGTTCGACCGGACCGGTGCCCGCGACGATTATCCTGTTGCCATCCCTAACCGCCCGGCAAAACCCAAATTGATCCTCAAACGGTGATCCTGATGTGGCGCGCATTCTCATGATCATATCCTGTTTTTCAGCCTACAGCGCCCGGCATTCATCACCTTGAGCCGCCTTGGCCGCTGCGACATATTCCTCTTCAGTCGGGGCCAAACGGCGGATCAGGATAATGCCTTTTTGCGATGGCGAATGGGTGACGTCTTCGGCTTCGGTTACGGGCGCGTAGGGGGTGCCGCCAGCGGGCCGCAGCAGCACCGTTTCTTGCGCCTCGACATTGCCGCGGATTGTGCGGAAATTGTTGGTTTGCGCATCGAAGAATGACAGCGACGAATAGCCGCTGAATTGCCCCATCGCGACCCGTACACCGTTCGGTGCGGAGCTCAGATCAAACCGGCATGCTGAATAGGCAAGGTCGGGGGAGGGGCGCACGACGCTTTGTGTTTCGGCGGTCATGCGCGGGGCCAAGTTAAAGCCGTGGAGCGGCGTGCCGCGCTGCCCCAGCATGGTATAGGCGCGGTCCATTATGAAAGTGGGCGCATAATGCAAAATGCCGAAATGCGCCGCGGCCCCTAATAATGCCGCAAGAGTGAGGGGGGCGAATGTGCTCCTCATGCTGGGTCTCCGCCGCATTCAAGCCGCTCAACACGCGGCGCATTGATCATCTCTACCGGACTTTCCAGAACGCCGTCATCGGGGACATAGAGCCGGAATGTGAGATCAAAATCGCCGCCCGCTTTGCTCGAAATCCACCCTTCTGCGCCGCTTGGACGCTGGGGCGAAATTATCGCCGACCAGGGCCCGTCACCTGCGCGGCTGGCATCGAAGCTGAGCGCGTCGTCAGTGTTGGACGGGAGGAAATTACTCTCATTATAGAGTGTCACGGACCACCAGCGCGCCGGCATTTTTGCGCCGCTGATCCGGTAAGTGCAATCTTCGGTGAACGCTCGGCCGCTATCATCGGTGAGCCGGGTGAAATACACCGCCTCTGTATTGGCGAGGGCCAGCAAGCCATGCCGCGCAATCCGCGCCCGGAAATAGGGGCTCGCTTCGGCTGATCCCATCGCAAAATCGCCATGCCAGCCATTCACTTCGATCGGACCGCCAGTGCGGCGATCACCGGGCAACAGGCCAGACATCGCCAATGCTGAATAGGCACCAATGCCAATCCCGATCAGCGCAAACCCCAACCAGATGAATAGGCGTTTCAAGCTGCTTACCCCTCACAACGTTTGCTAGGGTATCTGTCGGGCACATTGGGTGCATCGCCGTCAGATGTGGCGAGCAATTCTATGGTTTCGGCGCCAGTCCCCTCGGTGATCAGCGATAGCCGGGTTTTCTGCTCCCACGTTTCCCCTTCGCCCTCCATCGCCAAGGTCAGGACCACATCATCGCCCTCTGCGGCGGCGTCTGTCACTATGCCGATGGATTCGTAGAACAAAATTTCGCTGCCGCTGATTTCCATGCGGAGGTCGGATTCGGGCAAGCACGTCCCCTCGACATAATCCCAGACCCCTTGGAAACGGGCCGGGATCAAGGCAGCGGTCCCGGCCGCACCTTCGCCTGCCACACTTTCGCCCGCAGCCTCTTGGGTCGCCGCGTCTTCGCTCGCCGCATCTTCAGTCAATGCGCCCGCTGCTTCATCCGGCTGCTCCGAAATGGCGGCCTCGGCCAGGGCAGCGCCGGGTTCCTCAGACGCATTATCCGGCGCGTCGCCGCATGCGCCCAGTGACAGCGCCAACGCCGCGACAAATCCTATCGAACTCAGCCGCATTTGCGATCACCCCATAGTCGGAATGACAAACGCATTTCCGCCATCTGGCGAGCCATCGGGCCAACGCTGCGTGACCTTTTTCTTCTTTGTCCAAAAGGCCAGACCTTCGGTGCCATATTGGTCGATATCGCCAAAGCCAGAGCGTTTCCAACCGCCAAAACTGTGATAGCTGACGGGCACAGGGATCGGCACATTGATACCGACCATGCCGACATTCACGCGGCTCGCAAATTCGCGCGCTGCATGACCATTACGCGTGAAGATTGCGACGCCATTGCCATATTGATGCTCGCTCGGCAGGCGCACGGCTTCTTCGAAATCTTTTGCGCGCACGATCTGCAAAACTGGGCCAAAGATCTCTTCTTGATAGCTGCTCATTTGCGGGGTCACGTGGTCGATCAAGGTTGGGCCAACGAAGAACCCATCCTCATGCCCTTGCAGGCTGAACCCGCGCCCATCGACGACGATCTCGCCGCCTTCGGCCTCGGCGGTGTCGATCCATTGTTCGATCCGCGCTTTATGTTCCGGCGTCACAACCGGGCCGTAATGCGCCTCTGGATCGTTCGACACGCCAATCCGCAGCGCCGCAATAGCAGGCAGCAGCTTTTCACGAAGCCGGTTCGCCGTATCCTCGCCCACCGGCACCACCACGGGCAACGCCATGCAGCGTTCGCCCGCCGAACCAAATGCCGCGCCGGTCAAATCATTGACCACCTGATCGAGGTCAGCATCCGGCATCACAATGCCGTGGTTCTTTGCTCCGCCAAACGCCTGCACTCGCTTCCCATGCTCCGCGCCGCGGTGGTAAATGTAGTTGGCGATGTCGCTGCTGCCGACGAAACTGATCGCAGGAATATCAGGGTGATCGAGGATCGCATCGACCATTTCTTTGTCGCCATGCACGACTTGCAACAGACCCTCTGGCGCGCCTGCCTCCACAAACAATTCCGCCAGCCGCACGGGCACGCTGGGATCGCGTTCGGACGGTTTCAGGATAAAGGCATTGCCCGCCGCGATTGCCATGCCGAACATCCACATCGGGATCATCGCTGGGAAATTGAACGGCGTGATGCCAGCGCCAATGCCAAGCGGTTGGCGCATCGAATAGACATCAATGCCGGGGCCAGCGCCGGGCGTGTATTCGCCTTTGAGCACTTGCGGAATGCCGCAGGCAAATTCGATCACTTCCAATCCGCGCTGCACATCACCTTTTGCATCGTCGACGACTTTACCATGTTCGCTCGACAACAGCTCGGCGAGCTCTTGCATGTTCTCTTCGATCAGCTCTTTGAACTTGAACATCACCCGCGCGCGTTTCTGCGGATTGGTCGCGGCCCATTCTGGTTGAACCGATTTCGCCGTCGCCACCGCCTGTTCAAGAAGCGCCGCATCACCCAGAGCAACCTCTGCCTGAATTTCGCCCGTGGACGGGTTCCAGACCTGCGCCTTGCGCGCGGGGGCCGGGGAGGGCGTGGGCATGAAATGATCGATCTGACGCATGAGGGGTATCTCCTAAATTCGTTGCGCCCCAAATGACGCTACGGCGGGCATGTGGCAAGGGGCAGATGCCTGCTTAAATTGGGAGCATGCACAAATGAATTGACCTGAGCGCCGCGCCCTTGCAAATGCGCCGGCAGCCCAAGCGGGTGTAGCTCAATGGTAGAGCAGCAGCTTCCCAAGCTGACGACGAGGGTTCGATTCCCTTCACCCGCTCCAACCCCTACCTTGCAAACAAATGCGTAAGCCGTGCCCCTATCCAACCCGGCGGATCGGTTGGGTATTGCCAATAGAATGGCGGGCGCGCAGTATTTCCTCGTTCACATATTCGAATTTTTCGCAGAACTCGGAATTGAAGGAGCAGTCTGGTGACCGGGTACGATCCCAATTTTATTAGCGATAAGATCAGTATTCCTATGCCGACATTTGGCCGGAAGCTCGCAGGCTCAGTTTTTCAAGATGATGCGGTTTTGCGAGAGGGGATATATTCCGATCACACGCATTTCACGGTCGTCGTCAACAAAGACACTAAGCAGCCCGTATTCGCGGCGGTGAATATCGACCAGACCAAATTTGTCGATTCGCGCGATCACAAGGAAGAAATTGAGCGCCGATTTGGCAAGAAATTCGGTAAGCGCGGGTGGCGCAGAAGCGGCGATTTTCCCAAGGGCGCGGTGCTGGAAAACGAATATTACAAAGACCGCAAAGGGCCCAATGGAGAAGAGATCCCGAACCCCTATGATCGCGGCCATATGGCGATGCGTTTCAACAATATGTGGGGTGACAGTCTGGGCGCGGTGCATGATGCGGGTAAGGCGACCTTCATTTGGGCAAATGCGGCGCTGCAGCACAAGAACCTTAATCAGGATGAATGGCGCGCGCTCGAAGAAGACATTGTGCGCGATTTCATGGATGATGCGAATGATCGCTTATCCGTCTTTACGGGGCCGATTTACGGCGACCTTGACCGCCACGTCCATATCAGCGCCAGCGAATCTGGCCGCGCCCCGGCGGGTTTTTTCAAGGTCATTTGTTTCCAATCGAAATTTGAAGGCCGCGCCGATGAATTGGGCGTTTTGGCGTTTGCGATTTTTCAGGATGCGAGCGTCCTGCGCGATGCCAAGGGATCAGCGACGGTCAAAACCGATCGCCGGTATCAGGTGACGATCAAAGAACTCTCCAACCTAACCGGCCTCAATTTTGGCAAGAAATTGTTCGATGCCAATCCGCTAATTTACTTCGCAGATTCGGCAGAGAAACTGGATCGCAATGTCTTTCGCGTGCCTGAGCGTATTCCGGTTGATACGCCCGATGATCTGGTGCCCGTTCAAGATCACACGCGCAGCGGCGTTGAGGATTTAAGAGAGCGCGAGATTGTGATCAATTCGGCGATGATTGATCCAAAGCCCGGCCAGCAGGCAGGCGAGTGGGTGTCCTTGCACAATCGCGGCAGCGGCCGCCGCGAGCTCAATGACTGGGTGTTGACCGATAGGGTGGGGCGCAAGCTGGTTTTTAAAGGCGCAATCAATTCGGGCGAATCCCTGCGCATATCGGGCCGCGATCTTGACCCGGTCAAACTGCCCAATCGCGGCGGCAGCCTGATGCTGCGAGACCGCGATGGGGTGTTGATCGACCACGTAACGTGGAACGGCAATGATCTGAAACGGGTGGAGCGCGGCATGGCCTATCTGTTTGAACGCGGACAATAAACGCCCTTGCTCCGGCCTATCTGGGCGGCATGCGGATCGCCCCATCCAGCCGGAATTGGTGCCCATTAATGTAAGAATTGCGCGCAATCTCGCAGATCAGCGAGGCAAATTCCTCTGGTTCACCCAGGCGTTTGGGGAAGGGGACGCTGGCATTGAGCTGATCCCACATTTGCGGATTGCGGTCCTTCATCCCCAGCATGAGCGGCGTTGCGAAAATCCCCGGCATCACTGAATTGACGCGAATGCCCAGCTGCATCAAATCGCGCGCCATGGGCAGGACGAGGCCGTTCACCCCGGATTTGCACGAACCATAGATGACTTGGCCGATTTGCCCGTCCTGCGCCGCGACACTGGCGGTAAGGGTGATGGAGCCGCGTTCGCCGTCATCAGTGACCGGATCGCTGTTCGCCATGCCGAGCGCCGAAATGCTGGCGATGCGGTAACTGGCGACCAGAATGCCTTGCGCGCCAAAAGCGTAATCCTCGGTGGAGAGGCGTTTATATCCGCCCGTTTCCTTGTCGAACCCGATGGTCTTGCCGCGTTTGCTGGCCATGGCGCAGTGGATCGTCACGCGTTCTTGACCATTGGCGGCGCGGGCGGCGGCAAAGCCGGCCTCAACCGATGCCTCATCCATAATATCGACATGGTGGAACGTGCCGCCAATCGCCGCCGCGTGCTCTTCCCCATCGGCATCATTGATGTCGAAAATGGCGACCTTCAAACCTTGCTGCGCCAAAGCCGCCGCGCTGGCCCGGCCCAATCCTGATGCGCCGCCAGTGACGATGGCGGCCATTCCTGCTTCCAGTTTCATGCTCTCTCCTGATGTATTTGCGCCGCTGAGGTTAGGCGGCAATGCGCCGCGCCGCTAGCTATTCAATTGGGGTCAAATTGTTGAAACTTGCATGCTAGGGGACGGGCATGGATTCCTTCCTTCTATGCCTCATCCTGACATTTGCGATCGCGCTGGGCGGGCGTGAGCAGCTGATTATCGCGCAATTTTCTGAAAACCCCGGACAAACCCCGCCTTTGCTGGCGACCGGCGTGTTTTGCGCGGTGCTGAGCGCGGGGCTCATGGCCTATGCTGGCGCGCATATCGCCGCGATCCTGCCGCCGCGCGCTGCTGATATGCTGGTCGCTTTTGCGCTGGCGGCGGCGGCGCTTGAGTTGGCGTGGCCGGTCAAAGTGAAAGCGATGAAAGAGCCGACCCGGTCCTATATCGCGATCGGTGCCGTTGTGTTCGTGCGGCAAGTCGGTGATGCGGCGCGGTTCGTGATCTTCGCCTTCGCAGCCGAAGCGGTTTACCCGACCACCGCGCTGATCGGCGGAGCGATTGGCGGTGCGGCTGCGGTGGGTCTGGGATGGGCGATTGGGCTGGGGCGTTTGCAGAAATTCCCGCTGCGCGCGTTCCGCATTGCTTTGGCGGTTTGTGCATTTCTTGCGGCATTGGTGATCGGATTAAATGCTCGTTACACATTCCTGTAATCGCTTTATACGATCACTGCGAATTGCATTTGTGATGAAACCAATCCTCGGCCCGTCCATTGATAGTGTGAACCCCGACACGGCGCCGCCGCCCAATATCACGGGCCGGCTTGGCGCGTAACACTCTAAAATAAGGAGCATTATATGCTTGATCCAAACAACAATTCCGTCACCCAAATGGTTGCCGAAATCAATGGCCTGCTGGCCGATCACTTTGCACTGTATGTGAAAACGAAGAACTTTCACTGGCACGTAAAGGGGCCACGTTTCCGCGATTTGCACCTGTTGTTCGATGAACAAGCCTTGGAAATCCAAGGCCAGATTGACGTCATCGGCGAACGCGCCCGCAAATTGGGCGGCGACACGATCACATCGGTGGGCATGATCGCATCGCATACGCAGGTGAAGGATCAGGATAGTGCCGCCGTCACGCCAGAGGATATGATCACCGAATTGCGCGACGACAACGCCGCAATGGTGCGCCGTTTGAAGGCGATGAAGGAAACTGCCGATGCCGCAGGTGACAATGCAACCGACGGCCTGATCGATGATTGGACCGACGCGGCAGAGGAACGCGTGTGGTTCCTCAATTCGCTGCTCGGCTAAATTCCGCCAGAGATCGGGCGCAAACAACACCCGATAACACCCGATATAAGGCCGCCCCTCGCAATCACGCGATTGCCGGGGGCGGCCTTTTTGCTATGCCGCCATGATGAGGCTCCTACTATGATCGACGTTACCATGATTTCCGGCGCGGATGACGCCGCAATCGCCGAATGGACCGCCGCGCGATTGCGGGACAGTGGCGCGCGAGAGAGCGAGACAATCGCCGTGCCGGGCGGATCGACACCGTTTCCGATCTTTGCGCATTTGGCCGCCAGCGATCTCGATTTCACCCGGTTTGCCATTTACCCGACCGATGACCGGATCGTCCCGCAGGATCACCCGGCCTCCAACACCGGCAAGATTTCCGCGATCTTTGAACCGGCGGGCGCCTATGTTGGCGATTTGTCAGAGGCGGTGCTGGCCCCGCGCACTTTTGGCGAGGTGCAATTTGACCTCGTCTGGCTGGGCATGGGGGCGGATGGGCATGTCGCCTCGCTATTCCCCAATACCGATCCGCAAACCGATGACGCCGCGCCTATTCGCCGCATCACGCCCGACCCGCTGCCGCCAGAGGCTCCGTTTGACCGCGTCACTTTGACGATGCCGGCTTTGCTGCGAACGCGCCATTTGATGTTTGTGATCCGGGGCGAGGAAAAACTGGCCGTGTTTGAAGCGGCAAGGCGCGTCGAGCATGATTTGCCCATCGCCCGTTTGCTGAGCGCTGCGGGCGCGCGCGATGATCTCACGATTACATGCTTCACCTGATTGCGGCGCTTGCTGAACGCGCTTTGCCCGCGCCGATCCACCGCGCTTTGCTGCCGGCGGCGCATGCGGTGCGGCATCGCTGGCGGCGTTTTCGCAAGGTCCCGATTGCGGGTGTTAGCGTGGTGCTCACCAATTTTTCTGGCGATGTGCTGTTGCTGCGCCATTCTTACGGACCGGATGTCTGGGCCTTGCCCGGCGGGGGTATAAAAGCGGGCGAGAATATTGCCGAATGCGCCCGCCGCGAAGTGCAAGAGGAATTGGGCATCGAGGTTGCCGCGATAGAGGCGCTGGGCACAATCGAAGAGACATTATCAGGATCGCCGCACACCGCGCATCTGTTTGCCGCCACAATCAACGCGCGCCCGCGGCCAGATCGGCGCGAAGTGCTGGAGGCGCGTTTCTTCCCCTCCCATTCGCTGCCGGAACCCTTGGGCGAAGTGACGCGGCGCCGCATTGATGTGTGGCGCGGGCGTTCTGGTTGAGCCGGTCGGCTGACTTGGCTGGCTGAGCTGGCTGGTTGAGCCGGCCCGCAAATTCACCACGCCGCTAAAGCAGTGACAATTGCGCATTGTCCTTGGGGCGCTGGGCCGCATCGCCGTGATCCAGATTTGATAGTGTCAGCCCCATCAACCGGATCGGCATGGCAAGCGGCAAGGCCTCTGACAGCAATTCGCGGCTGATCCTTGCGAAGGTGGCCTTATCCTCGATCCATTCACTCGCAGGTTTTGGGCCGATAGATTGGGACCGCGTCATGTTCTGGAAATCGGTAAATTTCACCTTTAACGTCACGGTTCGGCCTCTGGCTTTGGAATTCTCAATCCGTTCCCACACGATGTCGATAATTTCCTCCAGCGTCTCGCGCAGTTCTGCGCCGCTGGATTTATCCTCGCTAAAGGTTCTCTCGCCGCCCACGGATTTACGCACACGGTGCGCGCTGACCGGGCGCAGGTCGATGCCGCGCGCGGCGCGAAACAGATAATCGGCGAAGGATCCGAAATTGGCGCGTAGAAACTCAATATCTTTGAGCGCCAAATCGCCGCCGGTTTCGATGCCAAGGCGTTTCATCTTCTCCTCCGCCTTTGGCCCGACGCCGTGAAACCGCCGGATCGGCAATTGCGCGACAAAATCGGCCCCTTCGCCCGGACGGATCACGCACATGCCATCGGGCTTGTTTTGGTCGCTGGCGATTTTGGCCAGGAATTTGTTGTAGCTCACCCCTGCGCTCGCGGTCAGCTGCGTCTTGGCCTTGATCTCTTGCCGGATCAGCTGCGCAATGCGGGTGGCGGAACCAATGCCTAGGCGGTCCTCGGTCACGTCCAAATAGGCCTCATCCAGGCTCAGTGGTTCGACATGCGGCGTGTGGTGTTCAAACACCGCTCTGATCTCGCGGCTCGCCTCTTTGTAAGCATCAAATCGGTGGCGCACGAAGATCAGATCGGGACAGCGCCGTTTCGCCGTCACCGAAGGCATCGCGCTTTTGACGCCGAATTTGCGCGCCTCATAACTCGCCGCCGCCACGACGCCGCGCCCGCCCGCGCCGCCCACTGCAACGGGTTTGCCGCGCAGGCTGGGATCGTCGCGCTGTTCAACGCTGGCAAAGAATGCGTCCATATCGACATGAATGATCTTGCGTAGGCCTCCGCCGGAGCTTGGCGCGCCTTCATCATCGTCATCGGTGGAAACGGCATCGGACATAAGCGGCAAAATAGGCGCATTGCCCGCGCGAAGAAAGGACTGAACCCCAATTTGGACGCGGTAGGGCGGAACCAAGGCGCGTTCGGCGGATTTTGTGCACATGCGAAAAGAAGAGTGGCAATCAGATCAAGCAGTCGGCAAAGGACGGATCGTGTCTGCGCAATCTTCTTCTACACCCACTGGTCCTGCAAAACAGCTTGGCGAAACCGAGCTGATTTGGATGATGGCGATGTTGATGGCGTTGCAGGCATTTGGCATTGATGCGATCCTGCCCGCGCTTGACGATATGGCCGTCGCCCTCGCGGTGGAGGGGAATAACCGGCAATTTGTCATCGGCGTCTTCCTGCTCGCAGCGGGTGTTGGCGCGCTGGTCCCCGGCGCTTTGGCAGACAGATTTGGACGGCGGCCGATTTTGCTGGGGTCCATCGCGGTCTATATCGCGCTGTCGCTGGCCAGCGCGCTCGTCACCAATTTCGATCAATTGATCGCGATCCGCGCGGTTCAGGGCTTCTTTGGCGCGGGCATTGTTGCGCTGCCTCCGGCGATTATTCGTGACCGGGTGGGCGGCGATAAAATGGCCAAGATGATGAGCCTGATTTTCGTCATCTTCCTGATGGTCCCAGCGATCGCGCCCAGCATCGGAGAGCTGATCTTGCTGGTTGCAGATTGGCGCGCGATCTTTGCGGCGATGGCTTTGCAGGGGATTTTGGTCGGCAGCTGGGTGTATTTTCGCCTGCCGGAAAGTCTGACCGACGAGAACCGCCAGCTGATCGAGCCGCGCGTGATCGCCCGCAATATGGGCCGCGCCCTCAGCCAGCGCAGCGTTGTCGGCTATATTCTGGGCAGCAGTTTGGTGTTTGGCGCGCTGTTCGGTTTCATCAATTCATCGCAGCAATTGATCACAGAAACATTTGACGCAGGCGACCTGTTCCCGATTGTCTTCGGTATCTGCGCCGGGTCGATGGCCGTGGCAAGCTGGTCCAATTCGCGCATTGTTGAACGGTTTGGCGCGCGACGGGTTAGTCATACGGCGCTGTTTGCGTTTATTTTTGTCGCCGGTTTGCAGGTTTGGTTCGCGTTTCAGCCGGACGAATCCTTGTGGCATTTTGTCCCGTTAATGGCGATCAACATGATGCTGCTCGGCTTTATCGGCAGCAATTTTGGCGCGATTGCGATGAACCCGTTTTTCAGCATAGCGGGCGCAGCCAGTTCCATGCACGGTTTCGTCCGCATGACGACGGCGGCGCTGCTGGGCGGGCTTATCGGATATTCCTATGACGGCACGGCTCAGCCTTTGGCGCTGGCATTGCTGGCCAGCGGGCTGGTGTGTTTGGCGCTGGTTGTCTTTAGCGAAAAGGGCAAATTGTTCGGCCCGCCCGATGCGCAATTGGGCCCGACAAAAATGCGCAATGTTTAAGGGTGCTGGATCTATTCGGACCCAATTTTCCGCCAGGCCAGTTCGGCAAATTCGCATAAAAGCGGCCGCGTATCGCGCGGGTCAACAATATCCTCAACGTTAAACCTCTCGGCACTGCGGAAGGGGGAGGTTACTTTGGCCAGCCGCGCCTTGATCGCTTCCAATTCTGCTGCGGGATCGCCGCCTTGTTCGGCGACCGCCTCTAGGTCGGATTTATACGCAACCTCTAAACCGCCCGCAATCGGCAGGCTGCCCCAATCGCCCGACGGCCAGCAGAACCGGTATTGATAGCGTTCCGCATTGCTCATCGCGCTGCCGGCGATACCGTATGCCCGGCGCAGGACGATACTGGCGAGCGGGACGCTTGCGCGGTAGATCGCGTTCATCGCTTGCACGCCGTAACGGATCGTACCCGCCATTTCCGCCTCGCGCCCGATCATAAAGCCGGGATTGTCGACCAGATGCACAATCGGCAGGCGGAATTGATCGGCCAATTTGACGAAACGCTCGACCTTTTCCGACGTCTTCGCCTCCCACGATCCGCCCAGATAGGATGGATCGCTGGCAATGACCGCCACTGGATATCCATCCAGCCGCGCCAGCGCCGTGATTGCCGCGCGGCCCCAATTTTTGCCGATCTCAAAAACCGTGCCGCTATCGAGGATCAAATCCATCGCGCGGCGCATGGAATAGACCTGTTTTTGGTCATGCGGGACCAGCGATAGCAAGGCTTCCTCGCGCCGGTCCACCGGGTCGGTGCAAGCGGCGCGGCGCGCGTGCTGCCCAGCATATTCGGGCATAAAGCTGAGGAAATGGCGCGCGCGGGCGAAGGCTTCTGCCTCGCTGGCGACTTCATCATCGACGACGCCATTGCGGGTATGAATATCAACGCCCCCCAGCGCTTCTTTGGCGGCAACCGGGTCTTTGGGCCCTTCATAAGCGCTGCCCATGGCATCGACGACAGCTGGGCCAGCGGCAAACAATTGCGACAATCCGCGCACCATGATCGAATAATGGCTGGCCACCACCCGCGCCGCGCCAAGCCCGGCGGTCGGCCCCAGCGCCAGCGCCACGACGGGCACGGTTTCAAGGTTTTGCACCACATCGCCCCAGCCGGGGACCGCCGGGATGTAAGTCGCACCGATTTGCTCAAGCGTCTTGACCGATCCGCCGCCGCCAGTGCCGTCAATCATGCGAATGATCGGCAGTTTTAGCTCATGGGCCATGGTTTCTGCCTGAACCATTTTGCGCGCGATCCCAGCATCGGCCGCACCGCCGCGAATGGTGAAATCATCGGCAGTGGCGACAACCGCGCGGCCATTGACGGTGGCTTTGCCGAACAGGAACGGGGCGGGGGTGACGCCGGTTAAATCGCCGTTTTCGTCATAGGATGCGGAGCCTGCAATCTTGCCGATTTCGCGGAAAGACCCCGGATCGCACATCGCGCCAAGCCGCGCGCGTGCATCCATTTTGCCGCGCCCATGTTGCCGCGCGAGTTTGTCCGGCCCGCCCATTTGTTCGGCCAGCGCCTCTCGGTGGCGGAGTTCTTCGAGTTCTTTGGACCAAGTCATTTTTGTTTTCCGCACCCCATCCGGGGTGCGATTTCCTCGCGCCTATCGGCGCTGCGGGCGCGCGCCAAAAGACATGGGCGGGCTTGCGGTTGCTGCGCAACCGTTTGGTGCTTGTCGCGGTGGATCATTTTGTTGGCTCTATTGCGCTAGGCTCCACTACGCACAGCACGGCGTCTACCTGCACTTGCCCGCCTTCGCTGGCTTCGAGGCCGGTCACGGTGCCGTCGAAGGGCGCGGTGAGGGCGTGTTCCATCTTCATCGCTTCTAGCACCATGAGGCGCTCGCCTGCTTTGACCGCTTGGCCATCGGTGACATCCACGGCGATGACCTTGCCCGGCATTGGCGCGATGATTGCGCCGTCTGCGGCGGAGGCTGCTCCGGTGTGGCCGCCTTCTGGTGCAAAGGCGACGCGAGCGATGTTACCGCGTTCATTCACAATTGCTGCAGCTGGCTCACGGTGCAGAACGCCGAACGTGGCGAAGTAGTCTTTTGCATCGTGCCGAACGTTTCTCGGCTCTTTACCGACATAGACACTTGATGATCCGCGCGGTTCGCTGTTCAGTCTGAAACCCGGCATCTGGTCGATTAGCTCGCGCTGTTCCCATTCGAGGTCTTTCTGGAAGCTCTCGGTCAGTCTCGACAGCGCTTCGCTTACGGTTTGGTCGGAGATTGGAGTGCTTAAAAGTTCGTCGCCCAATCTTTCAATCAACCCTGTATCAAGTTGAGCACCGCGGAATGGTTCGCAATCAAGGCATTCGTAGAGAAAGCCCATATTGGTCGAGAGAGGCGCGACAAAGCCTTCCCCAATAAATCTGAGCAAGCCTTGGATTGCATTCTCACGACTGTCGTCATGCTTGATCAGTTTGGCGATCATGGGGTCGTAAAACGGGCTGACTTCGGCCCCTTCCTCGACTCCAGTTTCTAGACGCTGTTCAAAAACGTCGCCTTGAAACCGGAATGTGTCCAGCCGCCCCGTACTCGGCAAAAATCCCTTCGCCGGGTCTTCCGCATAAAGCCGCGCTTCAATCGCATGACCATTGATCGACAGCTCTTCCTGCTTCACCGGAATCGCCTCACCGCTCGCAACCCGCAACTGCCACTCCACCAAATCCACCCCGGTGATTTCCTCAGTCACCGGATGCTCAACCTGCAAACGTGTGTTCATCTCCATAAAGAAAATGCGGTCCGCCCTCAGCCCTTCTGAGGCGTCAGCGATAAACTCAATCGTGCCCGCGCCCTCGTAATCCACCGCTTTCGCGGCGCGCACGGCGGCGGCGCAAATCTCTTCGCGGGTTGCCGCGTCCATGCCCGGCGCAGGGGCTTCCTCGATCACTTTTTGGTGGCGGCGTTGGAGTGAGCAATCGCGTTCGAACAAATGCACCACATTGCCGTGGCTATCGCCGAACACCTGCACCTCGATATGACGCGGCGAGGTGATCCACTTCTCCAGCAGCACTTCATCATTGCCGAAACTGGCCTTCGCCTCGCGCCGGCAGCTTTCCAGCGAGGCGGCGAAGTCGGCGGCATCATCGACTTTGCGCATGCCCTTACCGCCGCCGCCTGCGACGGCCTTGATCAGCACCGGATAGCCAATCGCATCGGCCTCTTTAGACAATCGCTCCACCGATTGATCCGCGCCCAAATATCCCGGCGTCACTGGCACGCCAGCGGCAATCATGCGCTCTTTCGCGGCATCTTTCAGGCCCATCGCACGGATGCTTTCCGGCTTTGGCCCGACCCAGATGAGGCCAGCATCGATCACAGCCTGCGCGAAATCTGCATTCTCAGACAGAAATCCGTATCCGGGATGGATCGCCTCCGCGCCGGTTTCTTTGGCCGCCGCGATGATCTTTTCGCCGACAAGATAGCTTTCCGCAGCAGGCGAGGGGCCAATGTGCACGGCCTCATCGGCGCTGCGCGTATGCAAAGCCTTCGCATCGGCATCGGAATAGACCGCGACGGTCGCCACGCCCATGTCGCGCGCGGTGCGCATGATACGGCATGCAATCTCGCCGCGATTGGCAATCAGGAGTTTCGTGATCATTGCGGCATCTCCGGCGCGCCAATTGCGGCGCATTCACTGGGCGGGATCATCGAGAAACTGGTGTTGGCCACTTTCCACCCATCATTGTCGGTTTTCACCAGACTCAGGGAATTAACCCCGCAATGGCTCGTCCGCCCCTGCGGAATGAACCGGTACGGGCCCCACACATGCGCCATATCCCTTTCGATATTGACGGAGGAAATAGTCATCACCTCGTCCACTTGCGCCGTGGATCGCTGCCACACGGCCAGATGATCGGGCACGGGTATGGTTATGATTGCGGTATTTTGCGGGTTCATCCGATTGTGAATGAAGATCATCCCCTCTGGCACCATCATCTCGGAAAGCGCGGTTTTGTCCGAATTGCGAATGGCGGCGAAGAACATGTCCACCGCCTCCAGCACTTCGCCGCGTTCAGTCAGCGGCATCGCCGGATCTGATGGCGCCTCTGATGGTGCGTCTGTCGCAGCGTTGAGCGGCGCGACCGGAACAAATGCAGCGGCGGCAAACGCCATGGTAGGGATCAGAAATTTCATAGGGCGAAGTGCTACGCTGACGCAGCGCTCGCTTCAAGCGGTGTGGTTATCTGTGGGCCGGAAATCCTTGATGCCCCATGTGATCTCCCCGTCGGGATGCTTCTCGCGGTTGATCGCGGCGGATAGGAATGCGCGCGCACCATACAGCGCCTTTTCCCAGCGCGGCACAAAGGTGCGGCTGTTCCACGCTTCGGTCCCTCGGCTGCGGACCTTACGGCCGATTGCGCCATAAATGCGCGCGGCGGATAAGACGGCCCAGCGGCTGCGGAATGGCAGGCGTTCTGCACCCACGCGCGCGGCGGCTTCGTGTTTTTCGACCAGAGCCACCAGACGCGCCGCCATATCGGCCAATTCTTCGCGGTGATGCGGCTTGGTGTGCTGCCCCGGCTCAATGTCTTCTTCCACCAGCCACATGACCGGCAAATAACACCGGCCCGCCGCGTCATCTTCGACGATATCGCGAGCGATGTTGGAGAGTTGAAACGCCAACCCAAGATCATTGGCCCGGTCCAGCGTGTTTTGATCCTTGGGATCGACGCCCATGACCACCGCCATCATCACGCCCACCGCGCCCGCCACGTGATAGCAATACCGCATCATGTCGGCCTCTGTCCGGGGCCGCCAATCTTCTGCGTCCAGCGCAAATCCAGCGATCACGTCTTCGGCCATTGCCGGGGTCAATCCGCATTCGCGCGCAACCACGCCCAGCGCATCAAAGGCCGGATCGCCGGTCGGCTCCCCCTCAAACGCCAACGCCGTCAGTTTGCGGATCAGCGCGAGCCGCGTTTCCAAATCGGATTGATCGCCCAATTCGCCGCCCATGACTTGATTGTCGGCAATGTCATCACAACGGCGGCACCACGCATAAAGCAGCCATGCCCGCTCGCGCGTTTCGCTTTCGAACAATTGCGAGGCAGCGGAGAAACTTTGCGAGCCGAATTTGATGGCCTTGTGCGCATGGTCCACCAAAGTGGCGCGGCGCTCTGCGTCTATTTTCGTGCGGTCAGACATCCGTCTGACCTTTGCTATGGCCGCCTGCTCCCTCCACCCGACCACCCGGATTATCACACCGGTTTGGGATCCGGGTGGCAACGGCGCGAGCGTTAGCGAGCATATTAAAGATCATCGGCCTTCATCCGAAATATCGGCGTATGGGGCTCGTAAGCGGCCATTTTAGCTAGCAGATCGGCCAGATTGTCCGCAGCGATCAAAATGTTCTGATGCGCGGGGCGGACAAAGCCGACCTGAGCCATTTTGGCGTTGAAGGCGATCAGATCGTCGTAAAAGCCAAAAGCGTTGAGCAGGCCAACAGGATCGGAGTGATAGCCTAGCTGCGCCCAGCTCATCGCTTCCCACAATTCGTCCATCGTGCCGACGCCGCCGGGGATGGTGACAAAACCATCGGACAGATCGGTGAAACGCTGCTTGCGTTCATGCATGCCGGTGACGGTGATGAGTTCGTCGCAATTGTGATTGGCAACCTCGGAATTCACCAGCGCCTCTGGGATCACACCGATCACCTCGCCGCCCGCATCCTTCGCGCCATTGGCCACCGCGCCCATCAGGCCCAGCCGCCCGCCGCCATAGACGACGCCAATGCCGCGCTCCGCTAAGCCGGTGCCGACTTCGCGCGCGAGTTCGATATAGCGCGGGTCTTCGGGCGTGGCCGATCCGCAATAGATGGCGAGACGTTTCATGGGTTTCCTTCAAGCGTCCAGTTTGTTCCGCAAACATGCCGATAAAGGGGGGCAAGTAGCTCTTTGTTCTCAGGGCGCAATGCCTGAAACTGAGGTTCAGGAAACGTCTGGATCTCGTACTCCCCTTTTTCCCGGTCCCATATCTGGGATTCGATTGGAGTGGAGGACGAGTTCTCGCAATCAATCGCCACCCTAACGTCGCGCGCAACGCCAACCCGAATGGGAGTGTCCGCATTCTCCGCTGACCTTAAGTAGGCCCTTACCAGGGCAATCGGATAGGCCTGCCCATTGACGAGACCATCGCTCGAATAGTTCGCATCGTACTGCAAGTGCCGCTCATCCGTTTGGTAGATATCGGTCCATGCGTGCTCATGTGGCTCCGCAACGAAGATCGAGACATCATCCGTTACTGAGGAGGACGAAAGAAGAAGGGCGATGAGCAGATTGATCATCCCGCCGCCTTAACTGCCAAATCCTCCAGCACAATCCCAGCCGTCGCTTTCGCGCTGCCGACGACGCCGGGGATGCCTGCGCCCGGATGGGTGCCCGCGCCGACGAGGTAGAAGTTCTCAATCTCATCATCGCGGTTGTGCCCGCGCAGATAGGCGCTTTGCCACAAAAGCGGCTCTAGGCTGAAGGCGCTGCCCATATGGGCGGCGAGGTCTTGTTGGAAATCCTTCGGTGCATAGCTGAATTTGGTCACGATCCGGTCGTGAATATCTGGGATCAGGCGGCGGCCCACTTCGTCGAGCACCATTTTTTCCAGCTTGGGTCCGACCTCATCCCAATCGACCGGCATTTTGCCCATATGTGCCACGGGCACCAGCGCGTAAAACGTGCTTTTACCCGGAGGCGCCATGCTCGGATCGGTGACCGTGGGGTGGTGCAGATAGATCGCGAAATCTTCCGGCAACACGCCATTGTCAAAAATGTCTTCGAGCAATTCTTTATAACGGTTCGCGAACAGGATCATGTGATGGGCAATGCCCGGCCATGTCCCCTCCAGCCCGAAATGCACCACAAACAAAGACGGCGAGAAACTCTTGCGCTTCAGCGATTTGGCCATCTTTGGCCCGCGCGGGGATTCCGACAGCAAATCCTTATAAGAATGCATGATGTCGCCATTGGAGGCGACCGCGTCAAAGCGTTCTTTCCAGCCCGATTTGGTTTCCACCTGGTCGGCGCGATTGCCCATTGTGTGGATTTGCACAACCGGATCACCGACCCGCATGGTCCCGCCCAGCCGTTCAAAATGGCGCACCATGCCCGCGATCAAACGGTTGGTGCCGCCGCGCGCCCACCAGACGCCGCCGTCTTTTTCCAGCTTGTGAATGAGAGCATAGATCGACGAGGTCTTCATCGGATTGCCGCCAACCAGCAACGAGTGGAAGCTGAACGCCTCGCGCAATTTGGGGTGGGTGATATATTTTGACACCATCGAATAGACGCTGCGCCAGGCTTGCTCTTTGATCAGCGCCGGGGCAGCTTTCAACATGGTTTTGAAATCGAGGAACGGGACAGTGCCCAGCTTCAGATAGCCTTCCTCATAGACCCGCGCGGAATATTCGAGGAATTCTTGATAGCCGACCACATCATCCGGGTTCAGCTTGGCGATTTCGGCGTTCAAATCCGCTTCGTCATTCGAATAATTGAAATTGGTGCCGTCGGGCCAATTGAGCCGGTAAAACGGCATGACTTTCATCAATTCAACATCATCGGCAATGTCGTGCCCCGTCAGCTGCCACAGCTCCTCTAGGCACGGCGGATCAGTGATCACGGTTGGGCCCGCGTCGAAGGTAAATCCGTCTTTTTCCCAGAAATACGCCCGCCCGCCGGGCTTATCCCGCGCCTCGACAACGGTCGTGTTGATCCCGGCGGATTGCAGCCGGATTGCTAGCGCCATTCCGCCAAAGCCCGCGCCAATCACGCACACCGATTTCCCGGCATATTTTTCGGCCAAAGCAGGGTTGATCCCTTTCGCCCCGTTCAAGGCCGGGTTGAGGTCGAGTTTTGCATCAGCATTCATGCCTAATTCTCCGTCGGAGTGTCTGATTGCGCGGTGCCTTTTAACGGCTTTCCGCTTTTGAACATCGCCGCAATGGCGCTGTGAATAGGTACGGGCGGTTCGCCCCACAGGACGCGCATTTTATCCAGCGGGCGGGACCGTGCGGCATAGAACCGTTCGATCAGCCCTTCGCGCAATTTGTAAAAGCGTTGGAACACTTTCACCCGGCGTTCCGGTTTGGCGGCGAAGAACAAGAAACGGGCGAGCAAGCGGTAATATCCGGTCTTCGCCCAATGCCGCCGCGCACGCGCCGCAAACAAGGCGGACAATTGCGGCCCGGTCAAATCCGCTTCCTCTGCCGCCAATAGCGCGTTTTCAACCGCCACGCACATCGTATAGCTGGTGAGCGGATGGACGAACCCGCCGCGCGCGCCTGCAATCGCGACGCCGGGGATGGCGATTTCATCTTGATAAGCGCCAAAATCGCCGCCCGTCAGAACCGGCAGAACGCCGGCCTCATGCCCGACAATCGCATTGTCTTGCCAGCCATGATCGCGCGTATATTGGTCAATCCGGCCCGACAGAGCGCCGCGGTCAAGTTTTGGATCATCGGCGTAATAGGTGTCTTCAACAAACACGTCATGGGAGCTGAGCGGCAGCGTATAGACAAATCGGTATGCGCCGCCATTGCCATGCGGGGCAAGCTGTTCGACATTGGCGTCCATGATCACCGGACGTTCCAATCCGTGCGGCTCGCTCAGGCGCATATGCCGCCCCAGAAACACTTGCCATCCGCCGCGCAAATGGGCGGAACTTTGGAACGACCGGCAATCGATAACCGCGCGCGCCTCTAACCGGGTGCCGCCTTCTAAATCCACGCCATGCGCGTCCAAATTCGCTGCTTTACAGCCCAGCATCACGGCGGTGTCTGGCAATTCGCGCACCAAACCTTCGTGAAATTCGCTGCTGGCCATTGACCAGTAAGCGGTTTGCAGGGTGCGGCGATATTTGGGAAATTCGACGTCATAACCCGCATCCCAGCCTGTTTGCCGAAATCCGGACAGCAATTCGCGGCCAGCTTCTGATAAATCGCTGTCAAACCAGCTCCAACGGTGATTGCCGCCGATGGTTTTGCCAGATTCGATCAGCGCCAGCCGAAACTCAGGGCGGGCCCGGTGCAGGGCGAGCGCGATCAGCCCGCCAGCAAGGCCGCCGCCAACAATGGCCACATCGAATTGGGAATCGCTCATGCGCAAACCGCCGTAGTGCAGGGTCGCGCGCGGGGCAATATTGCAGGATAAGCAACATGGCCCCTTACGGGGCGCGATACGGGGCGCAATACGGGGCTTTGAACAGGCACCGGGCGCGCTGTTTGGAAAGGGAATGGAGGCACGCTCAGCAAAACATCCCGCCGTTCAGCGAAACAAAAGGCCGCGTGGTTAGTATGTGCTTCTATGACAAGCAAAAACCCGATCCGCATCATCGCTTCAACCGCCGTGCCATTCGCCGTCTCAACCGCCGTTCTGGGCGCGCCCTGTATGGCGGCGCCTGTTTGGGCGGCTGATGGCGTGTCTGACGAAGGTGCTGCCGAGACTAGCGCGATTGCCGAGACTGGCGATACAGCGCAAACGGCACAGCAGCCGCAAGCTACGCAGCAACCCGGACCTCCGTCAGGCGTCAGCGGTAGGCCGGATGCTGGCCAAGGCGGCCCTCCTTTTAAACCGGTGTTTGACGAAACATGGGCGACCGTTGGCATCGGTGCCGGATTGGTGCCGAGCTATTCCGGTTCTGATGATTACCGTGTCTTTCCGTTGCCGCTGATTGTTGGCCGGGTCGGCGGGGTCGGGATCAGTCCGAATGGGCCGGGTTTCAACCTTGATGTGCTGTCCGCTGCACCGTCGCGCGGGCCCGCCAAACCCAGCGTCTCTTTCGGACCTTCTTTCCGGTTTCGCAACGACCGGGCCAATCAAATCGAAGACCCCGTGGTCCAATTGGCGGGCGAACTCGACACCGCGATCGAAGTCGGCGTGAATGGCGGCGTCAGTTTTCCCGGCGTGCTGACGGGCGGTGACCGTTTGAGCGTTTCGGCGCAGGTCCGCTGGGATATTCTGGGCGCGCATGACGGGATGCTGTTTGAACCCGGCGTCAGCTATTTCCGCCCCATCGGCACCGGCGCGGCGCTGCAACTCAGCGCCAGTGCCAGCTTCGTCGATGACAATTTTGCCGATTATTATTACTCCGTGTCCCCCGCACAAAGCGCGGCCAGCGGATTGCCAGAATTCACCGCAGATGGCGGGCTCAATTCGATCGGCTCGCTGGCGATCCTGACGGTGGATTTGGATAATAATGCGCTGAATGGCGGGTTTAATATCTATGCCATTGGCGGATATTCGCGGATCGTCGGGGACGGGGCGGATACGCCATACACCGCGATCCGGGGCAGCGCCGATCAATTCATTGGCGGTATCGGGATCGGGTATACGTTTTAGTGTTTCGCCGCCCAAACCGGGGCTGCGTCCTCGGTGCAATTCGCTGCACTGCGTTTCGCGGCGCCTGCGGGCGGGCGGTCGCGCTTGCGGCTGCGGTGCAGCCGAACCTACGCTTCCACAGATCCTCTTCCTAATACCGCATCGCATGCTGGCTCGGTCCGCAAAACGGACTGCATACCCGTATGGGCTGCGGGAAAACAAAACTCTCCGCCCAACAAAAAGCCCGCGCACTGGAAACCAGTACGCGGGCTTTTTTCGTCTTTAGAGCGGTTCTTATTCTTCGTCCGCTTCCGGTGCCTCTGCGCCAGCGGCGCCGTCGGCCAATTGCGGGCGCGGGGCGGGCATTTCTGCGGTCCGGTCACCGGTCTTCAGATAGGTGTCGAACCATTCCATCATCCGCAGATTGTAGTCATAGCGGCTAGCGGCCTGACGGTTGCCGTGCCCTTCGCCGGGATAGAACACCAGACGCACCGGCGTGTCCGGCTGACGCACGCGCAAGAAGCGGTAGAGCTCCATCGATTGGCTAGGATCGACGCGGGTGTCGTCTTCGCCGTGCATGATCAGGATCGGCGTGGTCGCGCGGTCGGTGTAATAGATCGGCGACACTTCCAGCATCTTTTGCCAATCATCCCACGGCCAAGCGCGGCTGTGCACATTGTACATTTCATACGGAATATCGGTCGTGCCAAACTTGCTGGTTTGATCCGAAATACCCACGAACATCACGCTCGCCGCGTATTCTTCCGAATGATAGGTTGCGCCCCATGCGCTGGCATAGCCGCCATACGAACCGCCGGTGATCCCGGTGCGATCGCTATCTGTGATCCCTTCTGCGGCCAGAGCGTTTTTCGCATCCACGATATCGCGGAATTCTGGGTCGGTATAATTGCCCTGATGCTGCTTAGAGAAATCGACGCCATATCCGGTTGAGCCGCGATAGTTTGGCAGGAACACGGCATAGCCTTCGCCGGCTGCCACATGGCCCGGCTTTGAATAGGCGGTTTGCCAGCCATTGCTGTCATGCGCCTCTGGCCCGCCATGGACATTCATGATCGTCGGCGCGCCGCCTTCGGGCACTCCACCAACCGGCAGGATGAGGACGCCTTCGACCTCTTGGCCGTCAGTGGCGGTGAAGGTGTAGGCCCGCTGTTCGCCGAACGTAATGTCCGACAGCCAATCATTGTGATTGGTCCAGCGGTTGAAGGTTCCGTTCCCCCACACAAACAATTCGGTCGGGTGCTGCGGCGCATTGGCGGTGACGGCGATGCGTCCAGCGGCGGATTCCACACGGGTCAGGATCAATTCGCCGGGATCGTGTTCTTCGGCGACGCTGCCATCGGCATTGTAGATCCGCAGAACCGATTGCACGCCAACATGCACAACGCTCGCCAAGCGGCCATCGGCCAGCCATTCGGCGTCCACTGCTGCTTCTGCTGCGCCGCCATTAATGGCGCGGTATGCGCCGGTGGCGGTGTCCACCAGATGCAATGTTGTCGCCGCCGGGTCGTTCATATCGACGCCCGCGATCAGCGACAATTGCGATCCGTCCGGCGAAATTTCGACATCACCGATTTTGCCCGGTGTTTCGACCACGGCGGTGATTTCGCCGGTTGTCAGGTTGATCAGATTGACGCGTTTCGATGTGTAACTGTCATCGACCAGCGGCGTCGGTGTTGTTTCAACAATGCCCATGCGGCCATCGGAGGAGACATCAAAGCCGCTCACAAAACCGGGGATCGTGATTTCGCGCGGCTCTTCGTCGATGGCATCGCCAATCGTGGCGGCAAACAAGCGGGCGGGGCGAAATTCTTCTTCGTAAACGCGGGCGTTAAATCCGCCTTTGCGCTGGGCGGCGCGTTGTTCGTCTTCGCCGGGTCCGGTCAGCATGTAAATCGTGCCGCCATCTGGGCTGAACTGGTAAGAGCGTACGCCGGTGTCTTCGACGCCCGCCAATTTCACGTAAGTGCCGCCATCAACTGGCACGCCCCATACGGCGCGGTCATCATCGTCATTCGACCACAGAAATGTGACCATCTGTCCATCGGGAGAGAATGCGACGCCGCCCGGGCTGATATCTTCGGGCAGATATTGGCGCGCGGCGTCCGGCCCGGTGGCAATGCTCAGCTCGCTGGTGAAGCCGCCATTGTCTTCCCCTTCGGTCACGTCCGGCAGGCTGCCAGTGGTGAAGGCGATGCGCGCGCCATCAGGCGAAATCGCAACAGCGCCGACGCTTTCGATTTTGGCAACGTCCTCTGGTGTCATCGGGCGGGCCTGCGCGGTGGCGGCAATCGAAACGGAAGCCAGCAAGGCGGCAGAAGCGCCCATGATTTTTGGTGCAATACGGTTCATGTCGTCGAAGAATCCTCTCATCATCGGGATAATGCGTGCATCTCTAACGAACAGCGGAGCAATCGCAAAGTTCCGCGCAATAAAACATTGCAGCCTTGCCAGCGCCAGCGCTCAGGGCCATCACGTAGGCAAAGCCCGATCAGACAACAGGGCAGTTGAAGGGGAAGACAGTAATGACGATTTGGACCAAATTTGCGGGCGCAGCGGCCGTGATCTCGGCTGTTTTCACGCCGCCGCTCTTGGCGCAATCCACGATAATTGAGGCCGGCAGCGTCATTTTGGATGCGGACAGTGAGCCCACTGGCCCTGCCTTTATCGTCATTGAGGATGGCAGGATTGTCGAGATTATCATGGCGGGCGGCACTGACGTCCTGACGGATGAGGATGCCACCTATATCGACCTGTCTGACAAAACCGTCCTGCCCGGCTTGATCGATTTGCACACGCATTTATCCGGCGATCCATCCGGCGATTTCTGGCGCGCGGCGACCACCCCGCCCGAATATTCGACTTTGGTTGCAGCGAAAAATGCGCGGATCACGGCGCTTGCCGGATTTACCACTGTGCGCGATTTGGGGTCGCGCACCGATCAAGTCACCCAAATGCTGCGCCGCGCCACCACAGAAGGATTGGTGCCCGGACCGCGCGTGGTTACCTCTGCGCGGACGATTTCGATCATTGGCGGGCACGGCGATACCAATGGGTTCACTGAACATGTGAATGATGTGCTGGATAGCGGGTTTACCTGCACCGGGCCGGTGGAGTGCGCTGAGAAAGTGCGGCTGGCCTCGCAATATGGCGCTGACCTGATCAAGATCACCGCAACTGGCGGCGTGTTGTCACAACAAGGGCGCGGGCTGGAGGCGCATTTCTCCGACGCGGAAATGAGCGCGATTGTTGATACGGCGGAATCGCTCGGCCTGCGGGTCGCGGCCCATGCGCACGGCGCGCGCGGGATCGAAGCGGCCGCGCGGGCGGGCGTCCACACAATCGAGCACGGCACTTATATTGACGAAGCCGCCGCGCGGGCCATGAATGAAGCGGGCACGACGTTGATCCCAACTTTGATGGCGTTTGAAGGCATCCGCCAAAATCTTGGCACGGGGTTCTATTCACCCGTGGTCGAAAACAAGATCCGCGCCGTCAGCGAATTTGCCGGAACGATTGTGGAGCGGGCGCGCGAATATGATGTGCGCATTGCATTCGGCACCGATGCGGGCGTTTTCCCGCATGGCGAAAATGCGGGCGAATTTCGCCTGATGGTTCAAGGGGGCATGTCGAACAGAGAGGCGCTCGCGGCGGCAACAATTGTGGCCGCAGAGATCATCGGATTGGAAGGCGAAATTGGCCGGATCGCGCCCGGTTTCTCTGCCGATATAATTGCCGTTGATGGCAATCCTTTGGCGGATGTCACCGTGCTGGAAAATGTCGATTGGGTAATGGCGCGCGGACGCGTGATCGAATGATCGCAAAGCGTTTTGCTGGGGCGCTAACAATGGGCGCTGCGCTGCTGGGCAATGCGCCCGCCGACGCCCCGCCAAATTGCGATGTAGAGATTGTCGTTCTGGGAGCAGGACAGGACGCGGGCGCGCCGCAGATCGGCAATGCGGGCGATGATGGGCCGCATCTGCTGCCGTCGTCGCTTGGCGTGATCGACCGTGAAGGCAGCGCGCGATATCTGTTTGATGCGACGCCTGCGATTACCCAGCAATTGGCGATGCTGGATGGGGTGGAGCTGCCAGCCGCGGGCCTCGGTGTTGACGGGGTGTTTCTAACCCATGCGCATATTGGCCATTACCTCGGCCTTGCATTCCTAGGCTTTGAGGCTGCGAACGCCGACAGTGTTCCGGTCTATGCGATGCCGCGCATGGCCGATTTCTTGCGCAGCAACGCCCCTTGGAGCCAATTGGTCGCATACGACAATATAGCGATCACTGAGATGGCGGATCAGGCGCTCATCCCGGTTAGCGATAGCTTCGCAGTATCGCCGATCCTCATGCCGCACCGCGATGAATTGTCCGAGACCGTTGGCTTTGCGATTTTGGGCGGTTTGAACGCCGCGCTTTACGTGCCTGACCTCGACAGTTGGGATGAATGGGAAGAGAGCAGCGGTGCTACCTTGGAGCAGCTGATCGCAAATGTTGATATCGCTTTTATCGACGCGACGTTCTGGGACGACAATGAACTGGATGGCCGCGACATGAGCGCAATCCCGCACCCCCGCGTCGCAGCAACAATGGACAGATTGCAGCACTTATCTGCGAGCGAGCGCGCCAAGGTGCATTTCATCCATTACAACCACACCAATCCCATCCGCGACCCCGGCAGCGCGGAAAGCCGCGAAGTGAGTGCGCGCGGTTTCAACGTGGCCCGGCGCGGCGATCGGCATTGTTTGGCGGCGGCGGAGCAGCCCTAAAACCCGAAAGCCACGCCGACGCGCCCGCCCGTGCTGTCATCGGCGGTTGATCCGGCGACGCTGGCGGAGACGTAAACCCGCTCTGCCACGCGGGCGGCGATGGAGCCGGAAAATCCCTGTTCGCCCTGATAGGTTGAGACATTCGCGCTGACCGACAATGTGCTGTCCGGCACAATCATCGTGCCGCCCATTGCCATCGCCGCCGCGATCCCGCCGCGTGACCGTGTGTCCAGATCCTCCAGCTGAAACGCCAGACCGGTAATCCGCCCATCCAAGGCGGAGACGCTGCTGGATAGGCTGTCAAATTGCGCCTCGGTTATGGCCTGCAATTCGCGCATGGAAATGCCAACCGCGCGGACAGACGCCGCGCTGGCGACCGATTGGCGGCCCAAGGTTCCGGCCTCATCAATGGTTACCACCTCAACCGGGCCGACTTGCGCCAAAGTGCTGGCGTCAATGTCACCGATCCGAACCGCTGTGCCCGCGCCGCCAATGGCAACTTGGTTTGCCGCAGTCGTCTCCGCATTCGCGCCCACTGCGGTTGATCCAGCGAAATTCGCCTGCGCCCGCGCACCCAGCGCCGTGGCGTTGGAGGCATTGGCCGCGGACGAGTTACCGATAGCGGTGGAGAGCAATGAGTTCGCCTCTGATTGCTGACCCAAAGCGGTGGAATTGGTGCCGGTCGCGCGGGCTGTTTGGCCGAACGCGACGCCTTGAGCGCCGGCCTGCGCCGCCGTCCCAAACGCCGCGCTGTTGGCGCCAAAGGCATTGGCGGATCGGCCCAAAGCTGTGGCGCTGTCGCCGGTTGCACTGGCGCTGCGTCCGATGGCGGTGGCGAAATTGGCATCGGCAAACGCGCCCGCACCGATTGCGGTGGAATTGTTGGCGAAGGACCGCGCATCTGCGCCGAGGGATGTTGAGTTAATCCCCTCCGCCCGCGCGCGCGTGCCAAACGCATTCGCGCCGTTTTGCGTGGCCGTGGTGGATACGCCGATGGCAGTGGCGCTTTCGCCCGAGGCCTTGGCGCCTTGGCCCACGGCAACCGCATTGGCCCCAGATGCGCTGGCCGCAGTCCCACCGGAATTGACCGCTAAAAATATGGTGCCTCCGCCCGCGCCAGACACATTCGCAATCGCCGCATTTAACTGCGCAACATTGACGCCGTCCGTATTCGCGATCCCGGCGGCCATGTTGCTGATGCGGCGTTGGAAGGAGGAGGAGCCAATGGAAAATTCATTCTGCCCTTCGGCGACGGAAAACGCCCCAATCGCAACCGACAAAGTCTCTTCAGCCCGTGCATTATCGCCGATTGCAATCGCGCCATTTTGCGTGGCGCTCGACCCGGTGCCGATGGCGACAGACCGAACGCCGCTTGATGATGCCGAATTTCCGCCAGCAAAGGATTGGCTACCTGCGGATGTGGCGCCTGCGCCGATGGCGGTCGAGGTGTCTCCGCTTGCATCCGATCCTGCGCCCACTGCGGTGCCGAAAATGGTTGCGCTTGCATTGCTGCCCACGGCGATGGCGGAATTGCCATCACCATTCGCCCCGGCGCCAATGGCCAGCGATTGAATGCCGCTGACGGTGGTTGCGGTGCTGTTTAGTTGCCGGTCAATGACCAGTCCTTGGACCGAGACATCAACCAAAGCGGTATCAAGCGCATTGGTGATTGTTGTGTTCAATTGACCGACATTCACCGCATCGGTGTCGTCCATACCGGCCGCGACATTGGTGATCCGGCGTTGATTGGATGAAGAACCAACGGAGATGGTGTTTGCTTGCGTGTTCGTGGAATTGGATCCCAGTGCGACGGATTCCGATGCCGAAGCATTCGCACCAGTTCCGATCGCAACAGCGCCTTCGGCCTCTGTTTCTGCGGCGTTGCCCAGCGCAATAGACAATGCCCCCACGGTTTGTGTGAATGCCCCGATTGCAATGCTGTTATCTGACCGGGCATCGGCGCTGAGCCCGACGGCCAATGATTGCGTTGCAATCGAAGTGGCTCCCGCCCCGAAAGCCGTGGAACCAGATCCGCCTGATGCAGAGGCGCCCGCACCAATCGCGGTCGCTAGGTCGGGCGTTGCCGTCGCGCCTGAGCCCAGCGCGGTGCTTTGTTGTCCTGATGCGCGCGACAGGGCGCCGATGGCGGTTGCTTGTGCGGACACCGCCCGCGACAATGCGCCGACGGATACGCCGAGTTGCCCCCCAGCGAAGGCTTGCTGACCGATGACTACGGATTGGCTGAAATTGGCGGATACACCTTGGCCAATACCGACAGAATTTTGTCCCCTGACCGATGCCGATCGGCCAATCGCAATTGCATCGGCTTCGCTGGCTAGCGCGCTGATGCCGATGGCGATTGTATCGGCGGCGGACGCGCTGGATGACCGGCCAATCGCGATGGTGTTTTCCTCTGCTGCCTGCGCCAATCGGCCAATCGCAATAGCGTCCGCGCCGCCGGCAATGCTTTGAATACCCACGGCGGTTGAATTGGTCCCCGTCGCATCGGACGCCGCGCCAATCGCGGTTGCGCCTGCTGCGGTGGCCTGCGCGGATTGGCCAAAGGCGCTGGCGTTGATGTCACTCGCATCATCACCGGCCTGCGCGAATTGACCGACCGCGGTGCCGCGATCTGCCACCGCGGTGGCGCTGTCGCCGACGGCTAGGCTGAAATCGCCAGCGGCATCGGTATCATTGCCCAGCGCGGTTGCATTCGCGCCGTCCGCGCTGGAATCTTCGCCGCATTCGAGGCCATCATCGGCGGTATTGAGCAGGCCATCGGCCCCTATGCTGGCGACACAAACGGGCAGAATATCGGCCTGGGCGGGCAGGGCGACGAAAAACGCCGAAGCCAAAGCTGTGGATGTGAGCAAGAGCGTGTTAGAAACGCGGCCAGAGGTCTTGCCAGAAACAAAGACGCGCGTTTGAATGCGTGAAAGACCGAACCTATTCATGATAAACCCCGTTTAAAACTAACCTCGAAAGCAGCGTCAGAAAATCGGCAACATTTCTGAACTGTCACGTGGCATTCGTATATTATGATTTGGGGTGATGAAAGTGTATAAGTGCTTATGCAAAAAGTACTATTCTATCCAAGCAAAGGCGATTTGATTTGAAGAGAAAGACGTTGTTCGGGCCAAGTGCTTTGGCGCATTTGCCGAAAGTTACTTTCCGCGCCTCGGCGCGCGCCGCTGTGGTTTGTGCCGCATTTGGCCTTGCATCTTGCTCAGACCTGTCGCCGCCGACATCTGCGATAGAGGCTGAGAGTGGCGATCAGGCCGCCACCAATACGGCAACATCCATCCTGAATGCCGGGGTGATGACGCAGATGGGCGCGGGCGCAGACGGATCGCTCAAATTCCTGTTCGATCCGCTTTACGATGATCATTTCGGATCGCTTCAGCAAATGCCGCCGGAATTGATTGCGGCGATTGTGAGCGGCGCGGCCCCTTATGACGGGGTGGACGGCGTGTTTGTTAGCCATGCGCATGGCGACCATTTTTCCGCCCGGCATTTGACCGATATGATGGTGAAACAGCCGCAATTGCAATTGGCTGTGCCGGGGCAAGCGCTTGAGGCGATGCGCGAAATGGACGGGTGGAGCGCGGATCTGGAGACGCGGATACATTCCATTGAACTGGAAAATGGAGAAGCCGCGCAGGCGTTCCGTTTCGGCGGGAATGGCGCAGCAGACAGCGGCGCGATTGTGGAGGCGTTTCGGTCCCCCCATTCCGGCTGGCCTGATCGCCATGCCGCCACACATAACATCACCTTCCGCGTCTCAGTCGAGGGGGAGGGCGCGGCGGCAACCGTCATGCATCTGGGCGATGCAGACCCGGCGGCGGAGCATTACGCGGCGCTGTCGGACTTTCTCAGCGCGCGGCGCAGCGGATTGGCGATGGTGCCGTTTTGGTTTTACGGCGCAGGAATTGATCCGGCGATCATCACAGAGGTGCTGAACGCGCAAAGCTCCGTCGCAGTCCATGTGCCGGTGCGGGTTCCGGCCTATCTGGAGGATGGCGAGCAAAGCGAGGGGCGCGCCTATTTCAGCGGAATTGGCGAAGTGTTGGAGATACCCGCCACGCGGTAGCCCAAACGCGCTGCTTTCTGGCACCCGGCTCTGTCGCTTGACTCATATGACACAAAGTGAATATATATTCACTTTGTGTCATATGGTGCGCGCTTTGATTGGCGGGGCTGCGGGAGAAGAAAGTGTCGTTACAGCACGCAATATTGGTGGCTCTGACGGATGGTGCCAAATCGGGCTATGATATCGCCAAGCAATTTGATGACAGCACCGGTTTTTTCTGGCGCGCGCGGCATTCGCAAATTTACCGCGAACTGAGCAAATTGAAGGATCGGGGCTGGGCAATTTCGGAAGAGATCGTTCAATCGGGCAAGCCCAATCGCATCCTTTTCTCGATCACAAAGGCCGGGCGCAGCGGTCTGGTCGAATGGTCCCGCCAGCCGAGCGACGTGCAGGAATTGAAGGATGATTTCCTTGTCCAACTCTATGCGCTGGATTCCATTGATCTGAAGGCATTGCGCGCCAATATCATCGCCCGCCAGGAACGGCACCGCGACCATATGGCCCGGTATCAGGCGAAGTATGACGCGCTCGAAGGATCAAGCGATCTCAATGATATTGGCCGTCATCTCGCACTCGAAGTGGCGATGATTTACGAACGCGAATGGGCCGAATGGGGCGACCGCGCGCTGGAACGGCTTAGTCCGTCCGCGCTGGGGGAATTGGCGGGCGCAGATACATCAAACATTGTTCCGATTGGTGGGGGAGAACGGCGATGAGCAAGGGCGCAAATGGCATGCCAGAAACATTGAGCCAGCGGCGGCGATCGCTGCTCGTGTTAAACGGCGTCGGGCTGCTTATTTCGGCGGTCGTGTCGGGGTGGCTGTATTTCTTCTTCCTGCTCGGCGCGTATGATCTGTGGCCGTTTTTCACCGATATTCCCGCCGAGATTCCGGGCGATAGACGGGCGTGGAACATGGCGCATATGGAGGGGATTACCAATGGCGCAATCCTGATCGCAATTGGCGCGGCGGGCGGCTTTATCCGGCTTGGCGATCGCGCGCAGACGGTGCTGTTTTGGTCCTGCTTGGCGTTTGGTTGGCTGTTTACATTGCCTGCGATTGCCAATGCGATGGCGGGCACGCGCGGATTGGAATTTGGCGGCGGTCCGTTCCCCGGTGATGTGACGCTCAACAATATCATCTTTGTCTTTGGCTGGCCCGCAATGATCGGAGTGCATATCGGTTTTGCGCTGCTGCTATGGGGCAGTTTTCGGCACTATAAACACATCACAGGGGGCGCATGATGAATATCGCCGTATCCGCAGCCGCACCCGCTAGCTCACATCAAGACATCGTTGTGCGCCGCATCCCGTTCAAATTTGGCGAAGGGATCGATCCGGTGTGGAACAAGGCGCGCCCGGAATGGAGCCACATGGTCAATGGCGCATCGCTGACCATGCCGTATTTGGAGCCTTTTCTGATCCGCACCGTACGCGAAGCGATGCAGCAGATTGACGATCCGCAGCTGATTAAGGACGCCGAGGGGTTCAACGGTCAGGAAGGCGCGCATTACCGCAATCACCGCCGCTATAACGATATTTTGAAAGCGGCCTGCCCCGAATTGTCCGAGGTCGAAGAGATGATGGCTCAGGATTACGCGGCATTTAACAAACGCAGTTTGAAATGGCGGTTGGCCTATTCCGCTGGTTTTGAGACGATGACGATTGGGATGACCGAATGGCTCATCCATCAACGCGCCGCTTTGTTTGCCGGTGCGGATGCGAATGTCGCCTCCTTGGTGTTGTGGCACATGGTTGAGGAAACAGAGCACAAGAACGTGGCTTATGACCTCTATCAGCATTTGTTCGGCGATTATCTTGGGCGTTCATGGGGCCTGATTGCCGGTTCGTTTCACGTCGCATGGATGAGCCGAAAGGGGTATAAGCGCTTGCTAAAACGCGAGGGGCGCTGGCGCAGCGTCCGCAGCCGTTTGGCACTCTACGCGATGGTTGGCCGTTTCTTGCTGCACGCTTCGCCGGCAATGCTGCGCGCATTGGTGCCGGGATACCATCCGGGCAGGGTCAAAGACCCCGATTGGGTGGCGCGCTGGGCGGATGCTTATGCAAATTTGCCGGATGGCGCGATCCCGCTGCTGGATACGGCGGACCCGGAAATACCGGCACAATTTGCATCCTAAACCGCTGCTCTAAGCGGGCGGCATATCCGCGCTGATTTCGGTTAGCTCGACCGGGGATGGGCGCTCTACCAAGGCGCGCGCGCCGCTGGATGGCCCACTTGAATTGGTGCCTGAATTGGCGCCTGAACCGGAACCCCATGCGCGGTGCAGCCACGTTTGATAGGCATCATTGCCCCACTCGCCGCCGCCCGGCAGGATCAGCGGCATGGAACGGCATCCCGCCGCCTTCGCCGCGCCCTTCGCATCCTGCATCAACAGGGCAAAACCGGGCACGTCATCGTCTTTCCAAACCCCGGCCATGGCGAAGAGCGGCGCATCTTTTGGCGCAAACCAATGCTGCAAACGCCGCCCTTCATAATCGGTCTCACTCCCCCACAGCATCACCGATGTGGCGGGGATTAAGCAGCGAAATTCACTGTTGCGCAGATTGCCGATCCAAAACGGGCTATCGATGTTGCGAATATGCGGGATCCGGCGCAGCGGATCATCGGCCTTAGGCGGCGGGCCGACACCCCAAAGGCGCGGAACTATTCTCGGCTCAAGCGGGGCATTGCTGGTGCGCGCGCCCGCGACAAATTCCCGCCCCGCCGTGATCACGGGGGCAAATTTCATCGGCGCGATATAGCCGCCTTGCCACGGATCATCGCCGCGCCGCGCACCAAAGTGGCGGGCAATGGCATCGGCGCCGCAATCAAGGCGGTAGAGATGCGTCAAATAAATCCCTTCACGCTGTAACTTTTCGCTATTGGCCAGCGAACACTGCGAAACGCAACTCAAAACATATTCAAACCACTCGCCGTAAGATTGGCCCAATCATTGGCAAATTAACGGGCGAAAATTTGGGCGGAATGCCCGGGGGAACACGCAATGGAATTCACGCAAAAACGTAACGTCCAAATTATCGGCGGTCTGTTGATTTTGGCCGCTTTAACGCAGGCAATTTACACCTTTCTCTACGTTCAAGAACTGGACGTGCCCCGGCAATTATTGTGGGGAACAGAAGGGGTGATCTTTACGATTTTGGCGGCGTTTGCCGGATCTGCATTGGTGGCATCGGCGCGCTATCGGCTGGGATTTGCGGCGATCACTGCCGCGGCGATCTTGAACGTGGTGCAGGTCGGCGTCGGCTTGACGATGTTTGGCCCGTTTTTTGAGGTCGCTGGCGAAGTTCCTGCATTTGAGCCGGCGGCTGCGGCGGTCGTCGCGTTTTCATTCATGGTCTATAATGCGGCCAAAATGCTGCTTGGCCTTGCGGCTTTGGTGTTTGGCCGGGCGATGATGGCAGGCGGTTCAAAGGCGCTTGGACGATTGACCCTATTGGTTGGCGGCGTGGCGCTGGTGGCCAACGGGATTTCGCTGGCGGCGGGCCGCGATGTGTTCGGCGAATTGCCGCTGGCGGGCGGCACCGGTGTTCTGGCGACAGTGCTGCTCGCGCTGTGCTTGTTTGGATCAGCCAAGGACGATTGATACTCTCTCATCCTTGAATACTGTCTTCGGGTTGAATTCAAATCGTTAGTCGGTCAAGTTGGTCGCATGACTATTCTTGGCCGACTGCTTATTGCTTTATGTATTACTTTGACGGCGCCCGTTTTGGCGCAGCAATCAGCCTCAGCCGAAGCGCGGCCAGTTCCTGCGGCTCAGGACGCTCCTGCCAGTGCAGATCAGCGAATAGCCGACCTTGAGCGTCAGAATGAACAGCTACGCTACAAAGCGAATATGGCTCAAATCAGAGCAGACCTGATTGATGGGCAATCCTCTTGGTATGAGACTTGGACTGCGGCACTGATCGGCCTGTTCACGGCGTTCATAACCATCGCAATCATTGTGATTACCCTGCGCACCGAAAAAGCAGCAGTTTCAGCCGCCGCGATTGAAGCGCGCAAAGGGATTGAAGACGAACGTAAAAAGGTCGAAGCCGCCCTCCAACACGCAGAAGAACTGCTGAAACGCGCTGAAGGGGACCTTGAGCGGTTTGAGCCAATGCTTGAACAAGCGCGCTCCTCGGTGGCCAATATCGCACGACAGGAAGCGAGGGCGAAGGAGCTAGGCCAGCGGACGAAGGAACTTGCTGAAAGGTTGAATGTAGCCGAGCCCCCGGAAGATGAGGCAACACGCAGGGAGGTCAAAGATGTTGCTGAAACTTCGAGTCAGAAAAGGAAGAAGGATCGCACGCCAAGCGATTTCAAGGTCCTTATTATTGGGGCGCAGATAACCGAAGACTGGGCGGAAGCTCTAAAACAGGCGGAAGCGATGGAGGCGTGGCTCGATGATGACGCCACCGACGATCTGGCCTTTGCCTTGTTCGGCCAAGCATTTGCTTTGGGCAAGCTTGATGAAAGCGAGAAGGCGATAGCGGTCTATGATCGCTTGATTTCCCGCTTTGAGAGCAGCGATGCGCCTACATTGCAGGAACAGGTGGCGATGGCGCTGTTCAACAAAGGGGTAAGGCTTGGGGCGCTAGATCGGCACGAAGAGGCTGTTGCTGCTTATGACGGCGTTGTGACCCGCTTTGAGGGCAGCGATGCGCCTACATTGCAGGAACGGGTAGCGAGGGCGCTGGTCAACAAAGGCGTAAGGCTTGGGGCGCTGGATCGGCACGAAGAGGCGCTTGCTGTTTATGACGGCGTTGTGACCCGCTTTGAGGGCAGCGATGCTCTCGCATTGCAGGAACGGGTTGCACAGGCGCTGGTCAACAAAGGGGTAACGCTTGGCGAGCTGGATCGGCACGAAGAAGCGCTTGCAGTTTATGACGACGTTGTAACCCGCTTTGAGGGCAGCGATGCGCCCGCTTTGCAGGAACAGGTGGCACAGGCGCTGTTCAACAAAGGGGTAAGGCTTGGCAAGTTGGATCGCCACGAAGGGGCGCTTGCTGTTTATGACGACGTTGTGACCCGCTTTGAGGGCAGCGATGCGCCCGCATTGCAGGAACGGGTTGCACAGGCGCTGTCCAACAAGGGGGTATCGCTTGGCGCGCTGGGTCGGCACGAAGAGGCGCTTGCTGTTTGTGACGACGTTGTGACCCGCTTTGAGGGTAGCGATGCGCCCGCTTTGCAGGAACCGGTGGCAAGCGCGCTGTTCAATAAAGCTTGTTCCTATGCGCTGACGGAGGCTGTGGCCTCTACGATAAAGGCGCTGGAGCAGTGGCGCGATCGACGTGGGCATTTGGGCTGTGAGACAGTCGCCAATGACACCGATTTCGACAAAATCCGCGATCATCCTGATTTTCGCAAATTCCTCGAAGACAATGGCTGTGATTGCGGCCCTCCGCCTCCCGATGCGCCGCTTGAACCTGATCCAGATAACCCCAATCCTGCGCCAAGCGAGGAAGCGGCTGGACCCTCAAACGATTAACCTCTAGTCTCTGCCCATCCCCGGGGAGCCAGTGTTGGCTGAGAGGGGCGCGTCACGTCGCCCGACCCGTAGAACCTGAACCGACTAACATCGGCGGAGGGAGCGGCAGGCTATATCGCCCGTATTTCCGCTCTTTCGCCATAGGAGAGATACGAGCATGGCTGACATCAATTCACCGGTAGAAATTGGCGTAACAACCGGGCCAATCCGTGGCAGCCGCAAGATCCATGTGGGCGCTCGCACCGGGTCCGGCATCACCGTCGCCATGCGCGAAATTGAACTGGAGGGCGGCGAGGAGCCGGTCCGCGTTTACGACACATCCGGGCCATATACTGACACGAATGTCGCGATCGACATCAATGCCGGGCTTGCCGCGAAACGCGATGCGTGGATCAAGGCGCGCGGCGATGTCGAGGAATATGACGCCCGCGAGGTAAAGCCAGAAGATAACGGCCAGCTCGGCCCGGACCGCAGCGGCGGCGTGCCGCAATTTCCCAATGTTGTGAAACGCCCCCTGCGCGCGAAGACCGGCCACAATGTCAGCCAAATGCATTATGCCCGCAAAGGCATCATCACGCCGGAAATGGAATATGTCGCTGAGCGCGAGAATTTGGGCCGCGAAGTGCCCGAGGGTTACGTGCAAGACGGCCAAAGCTGGGGCGCGTCCATCCCCGATGTCATCACCCCGGAATTTGTCCGCGAAGAAGTCGCGCGCGGCCGGGCGATCATCCCCAACAACATCAACCACCCCGAAAGCGAACCGATGGCCATCGGGCGCAATTTCCTGGTCAAGATCAACGCCAATATCGGCAACAGCGCGGTCGCATCCGATGTCGCGACCGAAGTCGACAAGATGGTCTGGGCCACGCGTTGGGGCGCGGATACGATCATGGACCTATCCACGGGGCGCAACATCCACGATACGCGCGAATGGATCATTCGCAACTCTGCCGTCCCGGTCGGCACGGTGCCGATTTACCAAGCGCTGGAGAAGGTCGGAGGCGTTGCAGAAGACCTCACTTGGGAAGTGTTCCGCGACACATTGATTGAGCAAGCGGAACAAGGCGTCGATTACTTCACGATCCATGCCGGCGTACGCCTCGCTTATGTCCCGATGGCGGCAAAGCGGGTCACTGGCATCGTGTCACGCGGCGGCAGCATTATGGCGAAATGGTGCCTCGCGCATCACAAGGAATCGTTCCTCTACGAACATTTCGACGACATCACCGAGATTATGAAGGCATATGACATCGCCTATTCACTCGGCGACGGCCTGCGTCCGGGATCAATCGCGGATGCCAATGATGAGGCGCAATTCTCCGAACTTTACACATTGGGCGAACTGACCCACCGCGCGTGGGAACAAGACGTGCAGGTGATGATCGAAGGGCCGGGCCACGTGCCCATGCACAAGATCAAAGAGAATATGGAAAAGCAGCTTGAGGTGTGCGGCGAAGCGCCGTTCTACACGCTCGGGCCGCTCGTCACCGACATCGCGCCGGGTTATGATCACATCACCAGCGGCATCGGCGCGGCTCAGATTGGTTGGTACGGCACCGCAATGCTTTGCTATGTGACGCCAAAAGAGCACCTTGGCCTGCCCGACCGCGACGATGTGAAAGTCGGCGTGATCACCTATAAATTGGCCGCGCACGCCGCCGATTTGGCCAAGGGGCACCCAAGCGCCCAAGTGCGCGATGACGCCCTGTCAAAAGCACGCTTCGAATTCCGCTGGCGCGATCAGTTCAACCTGTCGCTGGACCCAGAAACGGCCGAGCAATATCACGATCAAACCCTGCCCGCAGAAGGCGCAAAGACCGCGCATTTCTGCTCCATGTGCGGCCCGAAATTCTGCTCCATGCAAATCAGCCAAGAGGTGCGCGATTTCGCCGCCAAACAGAACGAAAGCCCCGAAGGGTTCCTCGCCAGCGAAAAACTGGGCGCGGACACCGCAGAGGCGAGCCGTCAGGCCGCGATCAAAGGTATGGAAGAGATGAGCGGCAAGTATAAGGATATGGGGCAGAAACTGTATCTGCCGGAGGGTGAGACGGAATGATTAGAGGCGCACACTCCAAGCTCGCCGGTTTATTGCTCGCGCTGTCTGCCGCCCCGGCGCTCGCAGATGGTCACAGCGAAACCGCACCTGCTTCGAATGAGAAACAGACGATCATGCCAGAGGGCGAGGGCGCGCGCGCGTTTATGGAGCAATTCGGCTTTTCAGAAGCCGTTATCCATGGCGACACCGTCTATCTTTCCGGCGTGATCGCAGGCGCAGCAACGGATGACATGACGCAAGAAGAAGCGTTTGAGGTGACTTTCCAATACATCGCCGGCGTGCTGGAACGCGCGGGTTCCAGTTGGGATGATGTGATCGATATCACCACATACCATGTCGATATCGAAGCCTCGATGCCCGCGCTGGCGGCGGTTAAGAACCGTTATGTCACTGCGCCATTTCCGGCATGGACCGCAATCGATATTGACCGTTTGTATGCGGCTGATGGCGTCGTAGAGATCAAAGTCACGGCGCGCGTAACACCGGAGTAATCAAGCACGATGACCGCACTAGAACCAAAAGAGCAGCAATTCCGCGTTCCGTTTGTTGAGCGGACGCAGATGCAATATTTGGTGAAAGAGCGCGGTCATGCCAAGTTGCTGATGCCGCTTGGCCCGAACGCCAATCACGTTGATGTGATGTATATGGGCGCCTTCACTGTGCTCGCTGAGGCAACGGCTGCGAACCCCGGTATCTCGTTCATTGATGCGGAAAAACACTTCCCCATCGTGAAGGATATAGCGGTAGATTTCCACCGCATGGCCGCCAGCGACGTGACAGCGGAATACCGCCTAAGCGAAGAGGAAATCGCCGGGTTGCAAGCGGATTTGGAACGCAAGGGCAGCGCTGGGTATCTGGCCGAGGTGCCGATGTTGGATGCGGATGGTGTGCTGGTCGCGACGGGGCGGGTTACGATTAAGCTGCTGTCGCATGCTTGGGGTGGGTGAGAGGGGCCTACGATCGCAGGTGCCACAAGGGGCAGTTGTTGCCGAAGGAATTGGGTGCAGATACATTACTGTGGATGTTCTTGGCTCGACATTCGAGTTCCCAGAAAAATAGTACTAACCCTCGAGCTTCAATTTACTAGAGTGCTATTAAGGAAAAACATGGGACGCCGTAACAAAGAAGAAAAAGTTTTCGTAAGCTTTCACTATCTTTCTAAAGGTGATGGTAGTCCATTTACGATTGTCGAATTCGAAAATCTTTGTGAGAAAATAAAAAATTCACCACGAGTTGATATTAGGAAAGAGGAGAATGTCGCATTGATGCGATCAGGTATTCTTGTTCCTTTGTCTGACTATCAGAAATTGAATGATTTGATGGTCTTTGGGGCCTTCCATGCAACCTACTCGGGGCATTCATATGAAAATAATGAAAAGGGAAAAATTTCTTCACGTAGTTTGAACATTAGAAAGTTCCACTATCTCCTGTATTTGTCTAAAAACGGGAGGATTTACATTGGTGCCCAGTACTTAGGTACCTTTGGTGGGTACGGCGATGTACGGTTGGCTATCCAGAAGCTGTTGCCTTCGGGGCTTGCTGTAAACTCTACGGCAATTCGCAGTCTTAATTATGCAGCTAGAAATGTTTCACCCAAGGAAGTGAAGTTGACTATTGAGCGACCCACGGAGGTGAAGGCCGGTAAACGTGCGTTGCATGAGCGAATGGTTCTGTCGCTTCAGCGGGCTGGAAAAGGGAGTCCTTTTGAGGATGTGGTCCGGGATGATATCATCTCATTGTTTAAACTGGCCTTGCCAGACCGGAAAAAGGCTCTTTTTGAAAGGCTTAAGAATGCTGGGCTGGCCGAATTTGATGAAGATGAGCTTGCGAACTGCAATATCGTTGTTGATGTCGATGGCCGCCAGCAAACGATGTATCTTTTTGACAACGGCGTGCATGCGACAAAGTTCGATGCCGATGTGGTGTTGACAAGCGAAGGTCACCCAGAGCCGGAGCAGTTAAAACAGGTGATGCGTGAACTTTTGTCTTCGGAGATAATTAACGCAGGAAAAGGGTGACTGAGATTGGGACCTTTGGAGGCATTTAAGGCGAATGAGAGGACGTACTATAACCCGGTAACCAAGGTTAAAGAACGCCGACTGCTAGGTTATTTTTCGATCTTTGCTCTCTCTCTGGTCTTGTCGCTGGTAAATCAAAACTCGCAAGAAATTGGATCCTCTTTGATATCTGTAATGGGTGTTCTGCTTGGTTTTGGATTTAACATTCAATTTTTTCTGGCCGATACAAATAAATTAAATATAGAATATAGCTCTTATTTAGAAGATAAGGAGGATGCTAGGGTATTAAATGAATTGAGTGATGAAATTTATGACAATGTAGTCTATTTAAATTATTTAGCTTTGACTTCTCTTATCTTGGCATTATTTATATCTATCCAACCTCCTGAATTTTTAAAATTCGAGAATGACGTTCTCAGAACTTTTTATTTTAAAGGTGGGCAGTTTCTTCTAATCTTTGCCACGGGGAATTTTCTTCTAACGTTGTTTCGAGTGTTGATGCGGTCGTCGTTGTTTTTCGCAGAGAGAAAACGCTTGCTGCCTAGTTGATTTGACCAGCAGAAACTTTCCTACACCGCCAAAATCTGCCTTAACCTCGCAGATGCTCACCGCCCCGCCATCCGTAACAAACCACCAGAACACGGGCGCGGTCTTTGGGGGAAATGGGGCAGGGGAGATTTTTTCCCTTAGACTGTGTGTCAGGTGTGTCAGGAAACGCGCTAAGTCACCGAAAACGCAGCACAAGCCCAGTTGGACTCTGCGGAGCACGGTCGCGCAGCGACCGCAAGGCCGACTGGCCGCCCGCAGGCCCGCTAGGGCCGAGGAGATCGCGTCGCGGATGCGATGCGCAAACAAGGACTCGCCATCAAGAACGCGCCAGCTTCGTCAGCACCCGGTCCAGCTCCTGCAGGAACCGCGAGCGGTCAGCCTTGCTGAACGGCGGCGGACCTCCACCGGCTGCGCCAAGCGGTCCGTCCATACCGGCTCTCAAGTCCTCCATGATCGCGCGGGTCGCGATGGCGCTGCCGATGCTGGCGGCGTCGAAGGGCTTGCCGTTATGCGCCATCACCTGTGCACCGGCCTTCAGGCAGCGATCCGCCAGCAAGATGTCGGCGGTGATCACGGCGCATTTGGGCGAGATACGCACCGCTTCCTCGGCGATCCAGTCATCGGCGGCGTCGAATGTGTCATCGACCACAACCCGCTTGATCCGGGGGTTGTCGGGAATGCGGAAAGGGGAGTTGCTGACCACGCGCACCTCAGCGGCGAAGCGGGCGGCGACGCGGTACACCTCGTCCTTCACCGGGCAGGCGTCGGCGTCGATCAGGATGGTGATGGGGCTGGATGCAGGAGTGGTCATGGATAGCCGTTACGAGGATTGGGGCACAGGTCCAAACGGCGGGCCGCTCTGCAAGGCCGGATGCTCGCGGGCACGGCTAGGGTTGCTGCGTGAAGCGGACGAGGCTCCAATCATAGCCAAGCTCGCGGACCCGCGCCTCCAGCAGAGCCCGCAGCGCGGCATCCGGCTGAGCCTCCCGCGTCAGCATCCAGAGGTAACGGCCGCTGGGCTCGCCCACGATCGACCAGGGATAGGTGCCGTCCGCATCAGGCGCGCCCCGGTCCAGCACCCAGTAATCGCCGTAAAACGGGCCGAAGAAGCTGACCCGCAGCTTTGCGCCGTCGCTGCCCTCGACGACCTTGGCGCGGCCAGTGGCCTCATCAAGCTCGCCGTCCAGCCCGTCTTTGTAGCAGGAATTGACAACTCGGATGGCGGCGTCACTGGATGTCTCGCGCAGCGAATAGGTCGCGGTGACGCCTTCGCATCCTTTCTGAAACGGGGCCTCATACCGGCCATATTCGTACCATGTGCCCAGATAGGCGCCGATTGCGACAGGGCGGGCGGGCTCTGGAACAGCGGCATTGCCGACCGGCCCCGGGGAGCCGACACAGGCGGGCAGCGCGGCGGCAAAGAGAGCGATCAGCAGCACGCGAAACGAGAGGGTGGAGCGATTGGAAAGGGGCATGGCAGGCATCCTAGCGCGAAAACAGCCATGCGGGAATGTCTTGTGAGAACGGTCTGTCTAGCGCCTCGGCCAGGACGGCTTTGAACAAAAATTAGCATTGTGCGCAATTGTGTGCTACAAGATCACCGCTGACGTCGGAATTTGCGACGGACTTCGAGATTTGACGACCGCCGCTTGCCCTTTGGGTGCCGTTTCGATGGCAGACCACCGGCCCCGGCGTAAACCAGACGACGACTTCCTTTTCCCTGAACGATCAAGCCTACCTTTCGGTCATCCGGCCGGGGGGCACACCCACAGGCGCCCAAAGCGGCATTGCTGGGTAAACGTTCTTGAAAGGAACACATCATGGCCAAGACAGGCACAGTAAAATTCTTCAACACCGACAAGGGCTATGGCTTCATTCAGCCTGACGATGGCTCGAACGATAGCTTCGTTCACATCAGCGCCGTGCAAGCTGCTGGCATGCACAGCCTCGATAAAGAACAGCGTTTGAACTACGACGTAGAAGTCGGCCGTAATGGCAAAGAAAGCGCGACCAACTTGTCTGCTGCTGACTAAACCATTCGCATTCGGGGTGCCGTGCTGATGTGCGGCGCCCCGATGCAACCCGCCGTCAACAGCGATGCGGCGCTTGCCGTGTCGCTTTGTTCGCCCTCTCCATTCATCCAGCAAGGAGCCCCAAATGGCCCAAACCTACGAGTTTTATGCCGAGCGCGCAGATGCCGCCGCCGCAGCCGCCGAAAAGGCGACGCTGGACAATGTCCGCGAACGGGAATTGCGCTCTGAAAAGACATGGCGCGCATTGGCCGATCAGGCCCGCAAAGTTGCGCAAGATCGCGCCACAGCAGACGCCGAACGCGAAGCGCGCCGCGCCGCAGAAGCGCTGGGCGCAGCGGGATAGCGCACCCGCGTCCTAAACATTCTGGTTAAGCATTCCGGGTAAGCACATCAGCTAAGCGCATGTGCGAGTGTAATCGTTAGAGCGCGAATAAACGCATCGGGACATGATGACCCGTGCCATAAGTACGCTTACTCAAGCCCCGAAAAATAAACCGAAAAATATTGCGAAACGCGCTTCTCGTACCCATCTCTGATTCAGAGAGAAACCTATGAGAGGAGCATCCCCCTATGCAATTCCAATTCAATTCTGACAGCTCGGTTATGGGCACGGAGAACGTTGCCGACCGGATCGAAGCGATGGTCCGTGAGAAGCTGACGCGCTTTGAAGAGCGTTTGACCCGGATCGAAGTCCATGTGTCTGACGTCAATGGCGCCAAACACGGCGAAGACGACAAACATTGCATGATCGAAGCCCGTCCGCGCGGCGGTAAGCCGATTGGCGTGACTGGCAAAGCCGACAAGGTCGATGACGCCGCCCGCAAAGCCGCCAACACCTTGGCGCAGCGTTTGGAGCGTTTGTTCGGCAAAGAAGACAAACACAAGCACGAGCCGCGTCCTGACAAAGTGATGTGAGTGTGAGCTTTGGGGGCGTCCATCCCCGGTTAAGGGTGGGGAGCAGAAGTTGCTGCTATGACCCAAACCGCCCCCTCGCTCCGCCCTACCTTCAAACCGCTTGCTGTGGCTGCGGCTCTGCTGCTTGCGCCCGCATTGGCATCTTGCGGCGTCGCTGAGGCTCAAACAGGCTCGCAATCGGACACACTAACTGGCGCGCAAAATGCGGCGGCGTCACAGGCCGCTGCAACGCCGGCATCTCTCGCATCCCCTGCATCTGAAGAAACCACGCGGCAATGTTTCTTTGCCCGGCAAGTGAACGGGTTTCGCAATGTCGAAGATGAAGACGGGCAGCGCATCGACACGCGCGTCCTGATCGATGTCGGCGCGCGCGATACGTATGAATTTGAATTGCTGCGCCGGTGTCCGGCATTGCGCTTTGCGCGTTCCATTGCGTTGGAACGTACAGGGCCGGGGCGCATTTGCGACGGCCTTGATGTGGATCTGATCGTCAATGACACGCTCAGCCCAGATCGGTGCCGCGTGACGATGGTGCGCAAACTTGATCCAGAAGAGGCCGATGCGCGGGCGGGTGCTCGCAACTAAGCCACTCGCAACTAAGCCGCGCTCAAGACCTACTCCGCCACGCCTAAAAACGCCGCAATTTCGCTCCATCGGTCACGCACCACTGCGCGCCCGCGCTCTATATTTTGCGCGATCAATGCCGGATCAAATTCGAGCCTATCGTACAATTCCACCTGCGGCTGAAGCACCATTGTCGGGATCATGTTGTAGCGCGCAATCTCTTCGCAAAATGGCCGCATAATCTCTTCGGCTGCCTCTGCAGGCACGCCGCGCTGGGCGAGCTGAGCGCGCTGTGCCTGTTCTGCTTTCACAAGGCGGTTGATCATATCGACATTGCGAACATCGTTATTGCCAACTTCGCGGGTCAGCAGCTCCACCGATTGCAGACCGATTTCTATGATCGACCCATAATCGCCGGGCACGGGGCCAAGCGGAGCCTCCGCCCGGATGACCAAGACGGCGCGTGGGCGTTCTTTCAAGGCGGCGCTCAGCGGCGTAATATCGCGCACGCCGCCATCGACCCATTGTTCGGCATTTCCATCCGCGCCGATTGTTTCAAACGGCGGGAAGAAAGGCGGCTGAGCGCAGCTGGCATAGACCCAATCGGCAATGTTATCGGTGCTTTCCTCAACAACGCGCAATTGGCCTGTGGCGATGTGCACGGCGGCCATGCGCAAAGCCTTGCCCGCCGCGCGGATGGCGGCATCGTCGAACATTTCGCCAAGCAATTCTTTGAGCGGGGCGGGATTGTAGAGTGAATTTTTGCCCGAGATAATCGGCCAGATCATTCCGCCGCGGCCATGATAGATTGAGGAATTGCCGCGCAGGCCGGTCCAGAAATCCACGAGCCTTTCGACATCATTTTGGGCGACACCGGCGGCCTGAATTGCGCCGGTGGATGTGCCCGCTGCCGTTTCAAATTCAACCCCGCGCACCCGGATCAATTCGTCAATCACACCGATCTGATACGCACCGCGCGCCCCGCCGCCGCTTAACGCCAATGCCAATCCGCCCGCCATTTTGTGCCCCCTATTTGATGTGCTGGATGCAACCTAAGCTAGGCCGCACCCTTCCGGCAAATCGCCGCCGGGCTTTAAGGCGCAGACGCGGACTGATCTGCGCTGTTCAGCCCCGTCAGTCCAGAGCCGTTAATCCCAAGCTCTGCAAGGATCGCTTCGGCCTTTTTCTTCACGCCAAAAAACCCAGCTTTCGCCAGCGGCCATGTCGCCCGGTCCAGATCAGGCAGCAGAATGGCGGCACGGCCCGCGTCCATCATGGGCGCAAGATCGGGCATCAACGCGTCTTTGCTCCAGCCAGTGGTGAGATAGGGTAGGGCGACGCGGTCTAAATTTGCCGCATCCAATATGTCCGAAAGCGGCGTGCCAGCATCCCAATTGCGACTGTCACATCCAAACGCACCGGCGGCATCGGCCGTGCCGCTTTGAACGGCGCCTTTCGCAAATTCCTCAGCAGCGGGGCCGATCGCGCCCGCCGAACGCGTGCCGGGCCGCGCCGCGCCAAGGATCAAAGCGGGCGGGCGCGGTAGGTTCAGCGCGGCGTGATGCGCGCCGTCATCATGCACGATCAAAGCATAGGGGGTATCGAAAGCGGCGCTGTCAGCGGCTGGGAGATCGAGGGTTTGGCGGCCAAATTCCGCCGGTTCCACCAAAGGCTCGGCCACATCCGCCAGACCGGTCGCTGACAATGCGCCTCCGGGCTGATTTGCGGTGTAGCGCGCAATATTGTCTGGCCGGGCGAGATAGGTCTTACCCTTCGTATGCAGCCCGCCGACCCATCGCCATGATAGCGTGTTGGACGCCGCGTCCCCGTCGATCAAATGCCGCAAAAAGAAATCCGCGCCGAGATGCCAGTCGAGCTTAAGCGTAAAGATCCAAATGCTGGCGAACCACATCCGCGCGTGATTGTGGAGATAACCGGTACTCGTCAATTCGTGCGCCCAATGGTCAAACGCCGCGATCCCGGTTCGGCCTTCTATGGCCTGATTATAAGCGGTCGCGATTCCCGAATTGGCGGCCTTTGCGGCCCATGCCTCGTTGCGCCCTTTAACATAAGCGTCCCAGATCGCCGGACGCTGTTCCAGATAGCCCTTGAAATAGACCCGCCAGAACACTTCGGAGACGAATTTTTCGCATTGTTCAAAGGAGTGGTGAGCAAGCGCGGCGTCAATCACCTCCGCCTCGCTTAGCAATCCGTGTTTGAGCCAAGGCGAGAGCTGGGAAACACCGCGCCGTGCGCCTTGGGCCGGGGTGCCGTCATCATAATTGCGCTCATTCGCATAGATGCGCCCGGCACGTGGGAGAAATTCAGCAAGCCGGGCAAGCCCAGCGGCGCGTGTTGGTTCAAATTGCATGACCCATCAAACCGTGGAGGCGACAAGAGTTCCGAGATCAGCGGCCTACCTCTTGAACGGAGCCCCTAAAACTCACGCGCAATATCATTACGCCCGCCGGGAATATAATTTGACAGCATCCAACCGCCTCGCGCATTCGTATATGGGAAAGAGCCTAGGCACCGGGCAAGCATTCGGGCCGAAGTTCTTTAGGCAAGAAAGCCCCTTAATTTCAAAGCAGACATCCAAAGGATTGATCCCATGAACACCCCTAAGAACATCTTCGCCGCCGCCCTGACTGGCACCGCCGCATTGGCGCTTGCCGCTTGCGCACCAGAGGCCGAAACCAGCGATTCCATGATGGCCGATGAAAGCGCGATGACCGAAGCCGCAGCACCCGGCACCATCGTCGAAGTCGCGCAGGGCGATGAGAGCTTCTCTACCTTGGTTGCCTCCGTAACCGCCGCTGGTCTTGGTGAAACCTTGTCGGGCGAAGGCCCCTTTACCGTGTTCGCACCGACCAATGATGCATTTGCGAAAATCGACGAAGCAACGCTGACCGAACTCACCACCAATGACACAGAAACATTGGGCGCAATCCTGACATATCACGTGGTCGAAGGGGCAGTTGACGCCGCCACTTTGGTTGGCGCAATCGAAGAAGCTGGCGATGCGGGCTACACCGTAACCACCGTTGGCGGCGGCACTTTGACCGCGACTTTGGTCGATGGCGCTGTGATCCTGACCGATGCGAATGGCGGCACATCCACCGTGACTGCAACCGATGTGGCGGCATCAAATGGCCTCGTCCATGTTATCGATACGGTTTTGATGCCGTAACGCATCTCTCCATATTGAACACGCATTTTGGGCGGGCCTTTGACGAGGTCCGCCCTTTGCACATGCGCCGGGGTTTCCCTCACGCCGCGGCGAATGCTAAACTGGCCGCATGCGCAATTTGTCCCCCCTTCTAACCGCCGGTTTCGCCGCCTCAATTCTCACCGCTTGCACACAAGAGGCGGGGGAAATCAGCCGCGACGCGCAACCTTTTGCAGGGATCGCGGAAACCGCTGACATTACCTTGCTGGGTAATGAGCCGTTCTGGGGCATTGATATTGGCCCAGATGGGTCAGGCTTTACCGCGGTCTATTCCACCCCTGAAAATATCGACGGGACGCCGTTCGAGGTCAGCCGTTTTGCAGGCAATAACGGCATCGGTTTTAACGGAACGCTGGGCGAAGAGGCGGTGCAAATCGCGCTTACCCCCGGCGCGTGTAATGACACGATGAGCGACCGGTCCTACCCCTACACCGCCACTGTCCTTTTGGGCGATATGACGCTGTATGGATGCGCCTATACTAGTGATGAGCCGTTTACTGGGGAGGAAATGCCGTGAGTGAAGATGCAAACAAGACCGAAGCAAGAACCGGGGGCTGCCTCTGCGGCGAAATTCGCTACACTTTGAATGCAGAGCCGCAAGTGTGCGTGACGTGCCATTGCAAGAATTGTCAGCGGCAAGCGGGCACGGCATTATCCATCATTATCGGCGTGCCCGAAGACGCGGTGGAGATTACCGGCAGCGTCAAAACCTATAATGATACTGGCGACAGCGGGGCGACAGTGCGGCGGCAATTCTGCGGAACTTGCGGATCGCCGGTGTTCACGCGGCTCGAACAACCCGGAATGATGTTTATCAAGGCCGGAACTTTGGACGACACGTCTGATCTGAAACCCGCCTTCCATTGCTACACCAAAAGCAAGCAGGATTGGGTGCCGCTCGGCGAAATTCCGGGCTTTGAGACCGTTCCGCAAGGGATGTGAAATCGGGGTGCTTGCTCAGAGTTTCGGAGGGCGCTGATGAGGCGCCCGCCGAGAATTATGCGGTAAAACTTGATCTGTTTCGGAACCGGCTACGGCAAACCACGTTGCACCTGTAACTAAATAATGCCGCCAGCACTCCGCCCCCTTACCCTCTCCCTGGGGTGCGCTGCGGGAAAGAAGGTAACGTGAACACCGATGACGAAAGCAACCGTCCGCGGCCTGATCAGGCTGCGCTGCGGTTTGATGATGCACCCGACCGATTTCGCGCCGGGAATGAAAGCGACCAGTTTTCTGGCGCGTCCGGCGTCTTGTTTGAACAAGCAATGGCGCAAACGCGGATGGCGATCACTTTGGTCGATCCGCATTCACCCGACCTGCCGATTGTCTTTGCCAACCGCGCCTTTCGCCGGTTGACGGGATATTCCGAAGAAGAAGTGATCGGGCGCAATTGCCGGTTCTTGCAGGGGCCGAAAACCGATCCGGAACCAATTGCCCGGATCCGCGATGCCATCGCCAATGAAGACGTGGTGGTCGTGGAGCTGATCAATTATCGCAAGAACGGCACGACCTTTTGGAACGCGCTGCACCTTGGGCCGATTTACAATGACCGGCACGAATTGGTCTATTTCTTCGGCAGCCAATGGGATGTCTCTGACGTGCGCGCCGCGCGGGCAGAGGAACGCCATGCCAAGGAAATGGCGCGCGAATTGTCGCACCGGATGAAGAATATGTTCGCGGTGATTTCCGGCATCGTCAATGTTACGGGCCGGTCGCGCGGCATTCAGGCAGAGGCGGCGGAGATCAATTCGCGCATTCAGGCACTGGGCCGCGCCTATGAAACCACGCTCGATGATGCCTCCAGCGGCAGCATTGATATCGGCCAAGCGATCCGCGCCGTCCTGTCACCTTTTGACCGGGACGAGGCGCGGCTGGAGCTGAGCGGGAATGGCGTGCGGATGCCTTTCACGGTGATTTCGGTTGTTGGATTGGTGCTGCATGAGTTGTCGGCCAATGCTGTCAAACATGGGGCATGGAGCGCCGATGACGGCAAGGTCACGGTCGACTGGAAAATGAACACGGATGAAACCGCGCTGGTCATCACTTGGCAAGAAAAGGGCGGCCCATCGGTCACCGCCGATGCGATTGAATCGGGCACGGGCACCGCGATTGTGGACCGTTTATTGGCGACATCGCGCGGCACGATCACGCGCGAATGGACCACGGATGGTTTGAAAGCGGCCATCACCGTGCCGGCGCGGAGCAAATCTTGAGCCAGATTTATTCCATTTTGTTGCTCGAAGACGAGCCGCTGATCCTGATGGATCTGGAATATGCTGCGCAAGATCGCGGTTGCCGGGTGTTTCCCGCGACGTCTTGTGAAGAAGCGTTGGCGCTGCTCGGCGGGCAAAGCGGCGTTGATACCGCGATCCTTGATGTGAGTTTGGGCGCAGGCGAAAATTGCATTCCGGTAGCAAATGAATTGAAAGCGCGCGGCATCCCATTTGTCCTGCATTCTGGCGATTTGGACCGGCATGAGGAACGGGTACGCAATTTGGACGCGCCGCTGATCGCGAAACCTGCCCCGTCAGACAAAGTGATCGCCGCGGCGATTGCGCTGTTTGCAGGCGGCGGGCAGGGCGATAAGGCGCTGGCGGCGGAATAGAGCGCAAATGCGGCTTTCAACGCGACTTACTTAAATCAGAACAATCCCGGTATTTCATATTGCGCCGCTGTCGGCTGCTCTGGGCGCATCATTTGCAGCTCGCTTTGACGCTGCGCAATCCCGTCAGACTTACCGCTGATCGCGGTGCAATTGCGCCCGGCCAGAAAATCGAGCGCGGTCGCGACTGAGGTTTCATTTGCATCACCCAGCGGGTTGGAAATGTCATCGGTTGCCTGGCATGTGTTGGGGACAGTGCCCGCAAGCCCATCGAAATAATCGCCCTGATTATTGGCATTCACTGTTTGGAACGTCACCGCCCGCACGCGCAAATCGCAGGCGTCAAAATCAAATCCAAATTGCCCGACAGGTTTACCCGAAGTGTTCCCGCCAATCAGGGCGACATTATCCGCATCAAGATAGGGCAACATCGAATTGATCACTAGCTCACTGGCGGAAGCTGTGCTGCTGGTAGAAATGAATGCGATCTTGGTGGCTTGCAGAGAATTGACTTCGTTCTGGAAAAACTCAGTGGAATTTTCAGCAGATTTGGAGGCCCGAAGGATCGTCTCACTCCACAATTGCCCCACGCGCCCTTGACCCAGCAAGTCGCCGAATGTTTCGGAAACGCTGACCAATCCGCCGCCATTATAGCGGAAATCGATGATCAATTCGGTGACGCCATTGGAATTGAACAACCCGAACGCATCGCGCAATTGATTGCCCGCATCTTCGACAATGAAAGTCCGCAGGTTGAGATAGCCGACATTCTTGCCGCCATCATTGATGATCAGCGCGCCGTAACGATCCGAGATTGGGTCGAGCGAGAAATCTGCCTTGGCAATGCTGGCCTCGACAACAGCGCCGCCCGCCTGTGCAAATCGGATGACGCGGGTGACGCCGGGATCAGAGGGGCCAAGCGCATCGACCACCGCTTGCGGTCCGCCTGCCGCGATTAGAGCGGGGATGGTTTGCAGATTTGCGCTGCTAGTGCCGATTGCGAGCAATTCGGTGCCGCGATCCATGCCGGCCTGAAAACCGGGCGCATTCTCAAATGTCTCCAGCAAGAACACCCGGTCATTCACAGTGTCAAAGGACAGGCGAATGCCGAAACCCGCACTTGAGCCAGAGGCAATCAGCGCGTTTTCAGCGGCGATGGAGGTGGCAAAGGTAAAGCCCTTATCGCGCGATTGTGCCCGAGCTGGGGCGACGCGCGCGTCGAGGAAACTTTGAACAGTCGTAAAATTCGCCGCATTGACGGTGTTGTCGAGCAAAGCGGGGAACAGATACCATTCATTCAGCACATCATCGGCAAAATTGATCTGGTTCGCAATCGAGCATGTCCCCGTCGGCTGCACCCCGGTGCCGCCTCCGCCGGTTGGCGTGGTAGAATTCGAGCCGCCCCCGCCGCAAGCGGCCAGCGCCAGGGCCAATGTTACAGAAAGGGCAGTTCGAGCGATCAGGCGAGCGTGAGGGCGGGGCGTGAGAGCGAGGTCGATTTTCATAGTGGCGCAAGCGGCTCCGAGCAGAATTTTGCGATCTTTCACCCTCTTTCCGGGGCGAATTTCAAGGCGCAGCATGCATCGCGGCCCCCTGAACAGCAACCTTTTGCAGCTTGTCCACTGGCCCGAAGATGAATGTATCACTGTAAATACACGTATTTTTGGTTGTTTTCCTCAGAAACCGGGGCAAATCGCGCGTATATCCCTCGTTTTGCCCGGGCGGACCTACTAGCTAACTACACATGGAAAGACAGAATCATGCCTGATCTGCCTGATTGGCTCGATAAGAAGCTGCCCCCTGCGGCGCGTCACCCCGGCTTGGCGATTGCCACTCTGGGTGATGCAAAGACGCTTGGACGCGGCGGCTTTGCTCTGACCAGCCCGGCTTTTGACGCAGGCGAAGAACTCGATCCGTGCTTCACCGCTAAGGAAGAAGACGCGGTTGCCCCGCCGCTTGAATGGAGCGCGCCGCCGCCCGGATCGCAGGAATTGATCGTGATCGTCGAAGACGCGACCGACACCAGTGCGAAGCCTGCATGCCATTGGGCTGTGTGGGGGTTGGCCGGACAACGCGGAAAATTGCTAGAGGGGGAAGCGCCCCCGCGCGCAGGTAAGAACGCGCAAGGCAATTCGGAATGGCTGCTGCCGGATCCGCCCGTGGGCGAAACGCGCCATTATGTATTTCAAATATTCGCAACTGACCTGCCTTTGACATTGATGCCAGGGGCAAGCCGCGAACAACTGATCTCTTCGATCAAAGGGTTCATCACGGGCTGTGATGTTCTCTACGCTCCTTTCACCGGCATTCCCGCCGATGATGGAGCATTGGACGATGATGATTTCGACTAACCCGCCATCATAAGGGAGAAGAACCATGGCTGGAAAAACCAACGCACTTCAAAAACCAGTGCAGCTTTCGGGTGAACTAGAAGCAGTGATCGGCAAAGGCCCGATGACTCGCGCTCAGGTAACTTCGAAAATCTGGGAATATATCAAAGGCAAAGACCTTCAAGATTCCAAAGATAAGCGCCAGATCAACCCAGACGACAAATTGTCGGCTGTGATCGGCAAAGATCAAATCTCGATGTTCAAGATGACGGCTGCTGTTTCCAAGCACCTCACCTAAGATCAGGCCTGCCGAATGCGGCGGGTTTTGAGAATACAGACCGGGGGCGCAGTGCGATTGCCACTGCGCCCCTGATTTGTTTTTAAGTTAGGCAAGACGCGATTGAGCGCGCCTGAGCGGAACATCGCCCGCCCATAGAGCCCAAAGAATGATCACTGGCTGCGCGAACATGCGCGGGACATGATAGGCAAGGCCAAGCCCGCCGCCATCCATCCGGGCCATATCCAAGACGAAATGGTTGATATTGGCAGGCCACACAAACAGCGCATAAAGCGCCAACCCAATCCCGGCAGCCCGGCGTAGGTGCACATTGAAAGGTTGCAGCAAACCGATTGCCCCGAGGATCTCGGCTATGCCGGTCCAAAAGACCACCGCCTCGGGGAAAGGAACTTGATCCGGCATGATCGACAAAAACGGATCTGGCGCGGCGAAATGCATATACCCTGCAAAAGCGTAAAAAGCCGCAAGGACGATGCGCAAAGTGGGTTTGATTAGGCCTCGGGCACCAGCAATGTTCATCGCGGGTAGTTCCGGCTCATTTGCTTATGCAGAGATAGACCCGATTGTTCGTCATACGTCTTCGCGCTATCAATGATGCTCACGTTTCGGCTCCTTTGCCGCTGCACTACCGGGAGAATTACGGCTCATGCAACACATCGCTCTCACGCGAACCGCTTCGATTGCCGCACTGGCGCTGTGTTTGGCGGCTCCGCTTGCCGCTCAAGGCACGGGTGAAACTGCCGAAGTGGCCGATGCTGCCGACGCCGTTGCTGAGGAAGCCGCGCCCCTTGATCCGGCCCCAATCGATCCTGCGCTACAGGCGGCGCAGGCGGCGCTTGAGATCGCTCCGGTCTTTGATGGGCATAATGATGTGCCGATCCAATTGCGCGCAAGGTTTGACAATCAGATCAATGATTTCGATTTTTCTGACACCACAGGCACCGGATCATCCCGGCCCGATGGCCGCGCCATGCACACCGATATTGCCCGTTTGGCGCAGGGGCGCGTGGGGGCGCAATATTGGTCGGTCTATGTCCCCGTCAGCCTATCTGAACCCGAAGCGGTCCAGATGACCCTTGAACAGATCGACGTGATGAAACGCTTGATCGACCGTTATCCCGATACCCTGCAATATGCCGAAACCGCCGATGATGTGGAACGCGCTATGGCTGAAGGCAAGGTCGCTTCTTTGCTGGGCATGGAAGGCGGCCATTCGATCGGCTCAAGCCTAGCGGTGCTGCGCCAGATGTATGCGCTGGGCGCGCGATATATGACGATCACGCACAGCCGCAACACCCCCTGGGCCGACAGTGCAACGGATGCGCCGGAACATGGGGGACTGAATGATTTTGGCGAAGATGTGATCCGCGAAATGAACCGCATCGGGATGCTGGTCGATCTCAGCCATGTAAGCGAAGAGGCGATGCTGGATGCGCTGAATGTTGCGCGTGCTCCTGTTATCTTTAGCCATTCTGGTGCCCGCACGATCAACGGCCATGCGCGCAATGTCCCAGACAGCGTCTTGTCACGCTTGCCGGAAAATGGCGGGATTGTGATGGTAGTCGCGCTGCCGGGCTTTCTGAATGACGAACGCCGGCAATGGTATGCTGAGCGCGAAGCGCTAGAGGCGCGGCAGCAATCTCTCTTTCAAGGACAGCCGGATATTGTGGAAGCCGCGATGGCGGATTGGGATGCGGCCAATCCTGAACCGGCGACCATGATCAGCCATATGGCCGATCACATCGACCATATTCGCGCACTGATCGGGGTGGAGCATATCGGTATCGGCGCGGATTTTGACGGCATGCCATCCGGCCCGGTCGGGTTTGAAGACGTGGCCGGCTATCCCCAGCTGTTCGCAGAACTCGCTCGGCGCGGATATTCACAGGTTGAAATGGAATTGATCGCCAGCCGCAATGCAGTGCGCGTTCTGCGTCAGGCTGAACGGTATTCGGTGCGCATGTCGGGTATGGCACCGATTGAAACTTTGCTGGTGCCCGCGGAATAATACGCGGACACCAGCACTAAATCAGCCGTAAAGCGCGGGGATAATCCAGATCATGCTCATCGCGACAACCGCAAGCAGCAGTCCAAAACCCAGCACATAGCGCATATATCCGGTGGTATGCGCGCCGCGCGCATCGTCATCTTCGATGTGAATGCGACCTTCATCGTCCGTCGTTGACATATTCGTCTCCTTTAGTCTGACACTAAGTCATTTCGCTTATCGTAGCCAGTCCCGTCCCCGATCAGTCGCGAAGCAATTCGTTGATGCCGGTCTTTGACCGCGTTTGCGCGTCGACCGTTTTCACAATCACGGCGCAATAGAGCGAGGGCCCCGGCGTGCCATCCGGCAGCGGCTTGCCCGGCAGATTGCCCGGCACTACCACTGCATAAGGTGGCACTTCGCCCATATGAATTTCTCCGGTCGCGCGGTCGATGATCTTCGTCGAAGCGCCCAGATACACGCCCATCGACAACACCGCGCCTTCGCCCACGCGCACGCCTTCTGCCACTTCGCTACGCGCGCCGATAAAGGCGCCGTCGCCGATAATGACTGGCTCTGCTTGCAAAGGTTCCAAAACGCCGCCGATCCCTGCGCCGCCAGAAATATGCACATTCGCGCCGATTTGCGCGCATGAACCAACGGTGGCCCATGTGTCGATCATCGACCCTTCGCCAACATAGGCGCCGATATTCACAAAGCTCGGCATCAACACCGCGCCTTTGCCAATGAAACTGCCGCGCCGCACCACTGCACCGGGGACCACTCGAAAACCTGCCTCGCGGAAACGGTTGTCACCCCAACCCGCGAATTTGATCGGCACCTTGTCATAGGCCGAATCGCCGCCCGCAGCGCCTTCCATCACGTGATTATCGTTCAGGCGGAAAGACAGCAGAACCGCTTTCTTGAGCCATTGGTGGACGGTCCATCCCCCGTTCCCATCCGGCGCAGCAACGCGGGCCTCGCCATTGTCGAGCAGCGCCAGCGCCTCCGTCACAGCATGGCGAACATCGCTCCCCGGAGTGACCTCCGCGCGGTTTTCCCATGCTTCTTCGATCTGCGCGATGAGGGTGTCGGTCATAAATACTCCGCCTGATGGCCCGGAATGGAACGCCGCCTGTGCGGCCCGTGTGTGAATGTTCTGTGCTGCTAGCGAGCATAGCGAATTGCGGCAAGCGTCAGTGTTGCGCGCGCGCAAAAGGCGGAGCGCAAAGACCGGCACGGGGCCGCGCAGGTTTCGCCGGGAAACTGCTTAGGGAGAAGTGCCGGGGGGCACCGTAAGCGGGTTAACCATAGGCCTGTGGCAGCACGTCCTTGGGGGGATGATGTGAAGGATTTGATGATGCCGCTTTCTCAGTCTGGCTCCGCGCCTGTGGTCCAACCAATGCGCGCAAAACGGCGCATGATGCCTGCACCTGCGGGCGCGCCGATCCGTTGGAAAGTGGTTGTCGCCGCTGCTGCTTGCGCCGCGCTGACGGCTTGTGGAGGCGGCGGGACAGGCGCGCAAACCGCGTCATCCCTGCCGCCGCCGCCCCCTGCACCGCCGCCGCCACCACCACCGCCGCCGGTAAATTTCGACACGGCGGAATTTCGCCGATCCGATGGTCCAGCGTTCCACGGGGCGGATGCCGCATGGCAAGACGGGGCGACCGGTGAAGGCGAAATCATCGCGGTGATCGACACCGGTATCGACAGCGACAGCCCAGAATTTAGCGGGCGGCTGCACCCTGATTCTCAAGATATTGCTGGCAATCGCGGCATCGATCCGGAGGATGATCACGGCAATAATGTTGCTCTGATCGCGGCAGGCGGGCGCAATGGTGACGGTGTGCTTGGCATTGCTTTTGACGCGCAGGTTCTGGCCATTCGCGCCGATTTGCCCGGCACTTGCGGGACGGACACTTCGCAAAGTTCTGAATTGGGATGTGTGTTTAGCGATCCGATGATCGCACAAGGGATCGACCTTGCGATTGCATCGGGTGCGGCGGTTATCAATATCAGCCTGGGCGGCGCAGACGCGGCCCCGCAATTGCGCAGCGCCATTGCGAGAGCGGCTGATGCCGGGATCGTGGTGGTTGTTTCCGCCGGGAATGGCGGCGCAGCAGCGGGCGAAGAGGGCGCTGATCCCAATCAGCCAAACCCCTTCGCCAGCAGCTTACTCGCCGCGGGCAATGGCAATGTGATCATCGTGGGTTCGGTCAATGAAAACGGTGATTTCTCCGATTTCAGCAACCGAGCAGGTGATGCGGCGGCGTCTTTCCTTTCCGCGCGCGGGGAGCGCGTGTGCTGCGACTATGAAAATGGCACTTTGCGGGTGGAGACAGAGGGAGGGCAGGAATTTGTCACTCTGCTTTCCGGCACCAGCTTCGCCGCGCCTCAAGTTGCGGGCGCGGTCGCGCTGTTGGCGCAGGCTTTCCCAAATTTAACCGGTCAGGAAATCACGCAGATTTTGCTCGACACCGCGCGTGATGCGGGTGCGGGCGGCATAGATGCGGTGTTTGGCACTGGCATTCTGGATATTGCGGCGGCCTTTGCGCCGCAGGGCACCACCAGCCTTGCCGGGACGACCAAAACAATTGCGCTGGCGGATGATTTTGCGCTGGGCTCGGCGGCGATGGGGGATGCCTTTGATGGCGCTTCGTTGAGCGCGATTGTAACTGATCGCTATGACCGCGCTTACACAGTGGAGCTGGGCGCGCGGGCGCGCAGCGCGGCGGCGGCCCCTCGGCTGCGCGGCGCGGTGGAACGGCGCGGATATTCGCAATCTGCCGGTGGCGGCGGCCTCGCTTTGGCGGTCACTATTGGCGAAGGCGCACGGGCCGCTGGGCTGGAATGGTCTCGTGAATTGCAATTATCGGCGCAAGATGCGGTGGGTGCGCGGGTGCTAGCAGCGCAGGTTGCCGCCCGGATTGCGCCGGACACTCAAATCGCCTTTGCGATGTCGCAAAGCGCGCGTGGCCTTACTGCGCAATTGCAAGGCAGCGATCGCGCAGTCTTTCGCCCCGCTTTCATGATCGCGCCAGAGGCCGGGCACAGCGCCGGTTTCGCCGCGAGCAGCGATGTGGCATTCGCGACGCGCCAGCAATTCGGCGATTGGGGCGTCACCCTTTCCGCGGAACGATCACGCGCATGGCTAGGCGATAATCGCGGGCCGAATGACGCTTTGTTCGGCGTGAGAGAACGCCGCCCCGCTGCCACTTTCGGCCTTGCCGCTGATCGCAGCTGGCGCGGGTTTGATGCAAGCATTGGCGTGTCATGGCTGGCCGAAGAAGGCACATTGTTGGGCGGGCATTTCAATTCTGCCTTTGGCCTTACCGGCGCGGATAGTGTCTTTTTCGATGGGCAATTTGCGCGGCAGATTGGCGCAAATTGGCGGATTGGCGCTGCCTATCGGGCAGGCTTTACTCAGCCAAGAGGCGTAAAATCGGCAGGCACCCTTAATGGTGTCGGCATTGGTGAGGGATCGCAAATCCGCACCGAGGGGTGGTCCTTCGATGTCACAAGGCGAGGGGCAATCTTCGCTGGCGACACTATCGGGTTGCGCATTAGCCAGCCCTTGCGGGTTAGCGGCGGCGGGATCAATTTCGATCTGCCGGTTGCCTATGACTACGCCAGCAAGAACGCGATCCTAGGCCGCCAAACGCTTTCCCTTAGGCCGGCCGGGCGTGAAATTATGAGCGAGCTCAATTGGAGCGGGCAAATGCCCTTCGGCACTGTCTCGGCCAGCGTGTTCTACCGCAGCGAACCAGGGCATTTCCAGAATGCCCCGGACGATATCGGCGCGCTCATCACGCTGCGCGCTACTTTCTAGGCAGACGCTTCTGCGGGCATCCCCGCGGATAGGGCAAATTCATACGCACGCTCCACCAGCGGCGTGACCCGGTCGCTCATCCCCTTTGCATGGGCGGAGGAGGCCGTCCCGTCGATGACGCGTTTCTTAATGCCCTGCATAATCCCAGCGAGCCGGAACAGATTATAGGCAAAATACCAATCCATCGGCGGCACAGGATAGCCGGTGCGCGCCACGTAACGCTCCACTGCTTCTTCAACAGTGGGAATACCCAAGTCAGGCAGATCAAGGCCCAGCAAGCCCGCACGTCCATCGGCAGGTTGGAACCAGTTGAGCATCAAATAGCTGAAATCCGCAATCGGATCGCCCAGCGTCGACAATTCCCAATCGAGCACCGCGATCACGCGGCTTTCATCCTTGTGAAAGATGACATTGTCGAGCCGGTAATCGCCGTGAACAACACTGCTTTCATGCTGCGGCGGGATTGTTTGCGGCAGCCATTCGATCAGCCGTTCCATTTGCGGCATATGTTCGGTTTCAGACAGCTTATATTGCTTTGTCCAACGCGAGATTTGGCGTGCGCAATAATCGGTCGGCTTGCCATAATCACCCAGACCAATCTCGTCCGGCTTGTTAAGGTGCATATCGGCGATTGTATCAATCAAGGCATTGTACAATTCGCGCCGTTCTTCTGGCGAAGAATCGGGCAAAGCGCCGTTCCAAAGCGACCGGCCATCGGCCATGCTCATCACAAAGAATTTTGAACCAAGGACATCGGCGTCTTCGCAAAGACCGAAAGTCTTTGGCACCGGAAAACCGGTCGGGTGCAGGCCCGTCATCGCCTTATATTCGCGGTCCACCGCATGGGCAGAAGGCAGCAATTTGCCAAAAGGTTGCCGCCTCAGAACGTAATTTTGCGCAGGCGTTTCGATTTTATAGGTCGGGTTGGATTGCCCGCCTTTGAATTTGGTATAGCTGATCGGGCCAGCAAAGCCTTCGACATTGGCTTCAAACCAGGCGGTCAGCTTAGCCAGATCAAGTTTGTCGGCCTCTGGCACTTCGACCGTGCCGACCATCTCTTTGTCAAAATCAATATCCATCAGTCAAACATCACCACGCTGCGTGCGTGGCTTCCGCCGCGCATCTTATCAAATCCAGCATTCACATCGCCGAGCGAGATCCGCTCTGCAATGATCGTGTCGAGGTCAAGCAGGCCGCGCATGTAAAAATCGACCAGACGCGGCAGATCGACAGGGAAATGGTTCATCCCCATGATTGCGCCCATCAATTTCTTGCCGCCCAGCAAATCCATCGCGCCGAGGCCGACTTTGCAATCAAGCGGCATCATCCCGAGGATCACCGCCGTGCCGCCGCGCTTCAAGGCCGCCACGGCAAGATCGGCGGATGCTTGACGGCCTACCGCTTCAATACCCCAATCGACGCCGCCGCCTGAGATATCCATGATTTGCTTAACCACATCGTCTGCGAGTGCATCAACGCTGTGCGTCGCGCCCAATGCCTCTGCCAAAGCGCGCTTTTCCGGCAGCGGATCGGCTGCGATCACTTTGCCAGCGCCGGCGATTTTTGCCGCGTTGATGGTCGCCAGGCCAACCCCGCCGCATCCGACAACCAGCACAGTCTCACCCGGCGTCACATTGCACGCATTGAAGATTGTGCCTGCACCGGTCGTCACCGCGCAGCCAATCACCGCCGCCCGGTCAAGCGGCATATCCTTATCGATCGCAACACAGGCGTTTTCGTGGATCAGCATTTGTTCGGACAAAGAAGAAAGGTTGAGCATCTGATTGACCGCCCCGCCGTCCGCCAAGGTCATGCGCGGTGCATCACCTTTGCCGCGCCGGGTCGCCCCGCCAAGGCACAGCGCCATCCGGCCCGTCACGCAAAATTCGCATGTTCCGCAAAATGCGCTGAGGCAGGAGACGACATGATCGCCGGGCTTTACGGTTTTCACTTCAGAGCCGACCGCGCGCACAATGCCCGCGGCTTCGTGGCCGGGAACGGCGGGAAGCGGGTGCGGATAATGCCCGTCAATGAAGTGCAAATCTGAATGGCAAAGCCCGCAAGCCTTGGTGTCTATCAGAACCTCATGAGGCATCGGATCGGCGAGCTCGATGTCGCCGATCACTAGACCTTTGCCCGGTGTTTTCAGAATTGCTGCTTTTGCCATTGTTTCTTCTCCCCAAACCGCCGTTTAGCGGGTCGCGCCCATATCGCCTGAACTAAATCCGCCCGCATCCTTGGCCGCTGCGCCGCCCCCGCGCAAAGCGTTTGCGGTCGGTCCTGCTTCTGGAACATGTTTGCCAAACTCCATGCGAGCGATGGAGCGCGCGTGCACTTCATCCGGACCATCGGCGAGGCGCAGGGTCCGTTGATGCGCATAGGCGCTGGCGAGCCCGTAATCATTCGACACACCGCCGCCGCCATGGGCTTGGATCGCGTCATCAATAATCTTGAGCGCCATATTCGGCGCTTGAACCTTGATCATTGCGATTTCCTGCTTGGCGGATTTGTTGCCGACCTTGTCCATCATATCGGCCGCTTTCAGGCACAGCAGACGGGTCATGTCGATATCAATACGGGCGCGCGCAACGCGTTCTTCCCAAACCGAATGCTTGTAAATCGGCTTGCCAAAGGCTTCGCGTTCTTGAAGCCGCTTGCACATTTTCGCCAGCGCTTCTTCGGCGACACCGATCGTGCGCATGCAATGGTGAATACGGCCGGGCCCAAGGCGTCCTTGCGCGATCTCAAACCCGCGCCCTTCGCCCAGCAGCATATTGGTGACCGGGACGCGGACGTCCTTCATTTCCACTTCCATATGGCCATGCGGCGCATCGTCATAACCAAAGACCGGCAAATGGCGGATGATGTTCACACCCGGCGCATCATTGGGCATTAGCAGCATCGATTGCTGCGCATGACGGCCCGCTGAAAAATCGCTCTTGCCCATCACGATGGACACTTTGCAGCGCGGATCGCCCAGACCCGAAGACCACCATTTGCGGCCATTGATCACATAGTGATCGCCGTCGCGTTCCATCCGCGTTTCAATATTTGTCGCGTCGGAACTGGCGGTGAAGGGCTCTGTCATCAAGAAGGCGGAGCGAATCTCGCCGTTCATAATCGGCCGCAGCCACTGTTCCTTTTGCTCCAACGTGCCGTAGCGGTGAAACACTTCCATATTGCCTGTGTCTGGCGCGGAGCAATTGAACACTTCGCTTGCCCAGCCAATCCGGCCCATTTCCTCGGCGCATAAAGCGTATTCGAGATTGGTGAGGCCCGGACCTTCAAATTCAAACGTTTCTTCGACGTGGTGATGGCCATCATTGCGCGGCGGCATGAAGAGGTTCCAGATGCCGGCCTCTTTCGCCAGTTTCTTTTTGTCTTCAATAATCTGGATCACTTTCCAGCGATCACCGGCGGCGTCTTGCTCTGCATAGACGCCCATATTGGGGCGAACATGCGTTTCGATAAAATCGCGCACCCGGTCCCGCCAATAGGCTTGGCGCTCTGTTGGTTGGAAATCCATCCGCGTGTTCCTCTCTAGTCTCTATTTGAAATCGAATCTCTATGATGCGACCGTGGCAGAGCCATTCCGCCTCGCCAAGCTATCATTTCTCAAGTCGGGTTGCTGGCTGAACATCTGGCGAAGTTGTAATTCCCATTCCGTTTTGACTGGCGCCATTCATCGCGGCGATCCGTGCCTCGTGATCTTCGCGGCTGATCGGGAAACGGCCCAGCCAGTATCCCGCAATCAGCATCAAAATCACCATCGTCACCGTGTAAAGAATGATCAAATTGTCGATCACGCCGGGCGCAACGGTGTCCGGCGTCACATCAGACGTCAGCGCCGCGAATGCGAGAAATTGCCCACTCAGGAATATGCCGAAGCCGGTCGCACATTTTTGCACCAACCAATTGCCCGAATAAAACGCCCCCTCTGCGCGTGTGCCGGTTCGCTCCAAATAGGCTTCGACGATTTCGGCAATCATGGACGATGCCGATACCATCACAACAATGCCCAGCGCATTGCCCACTGTCAGAAACGCAAAGACCAAAACCAGCGAGGTAAGCGTGCCCAGCTCTGGCCAAAAGCCGGTGAGCAAGGCGGTGTAAGGAATAATCGTCAGCACCGCGGATCCAATCGCGCCGATTGCCGCGCTTTTGGGTTTGCCAAACCGGTCATGCATCGGGCCGACAATGTTGAACATCAACACCACCGACAGAAACAGGATCAGCGGATAAATGCTGAGGCCGGTCACATCCTCACCAAGCCCGGGCAGAGGGGTCGCATCCAGTCGCCAGATAAAAACATTGAGGTAATTGGAGAGCGAGAAATTGAGCCCCTGACTGATGTAAGCGGCAAGACCACCTGCGGCAAAGATCAGGAACGCCCGTTCGCTAAAGGCTTCTTTGATTTCGGAAAAGCACCCGGATAGCGAAAAGGGTGCCGGTTTGGTTTGCGGCAAATGCGCGACCAATTTGTGCTGTCCAATCGCCGACCCCACAACCGAAATGACCATCAATGCTGAACCGATCAGGCCAAAAGTGATGTACCCATCGCGGTTCAGCAGGCCGCTTTCGCCTGTGAAAAGGAACCCATAGGCGATGATCATCATGACGATCCCGCCGATCCAGCCCGACAGATAGCGGAACCGGAACAAAGTGGTGCGTTCGACATAATCCGATGTGATTTCAGGCAAGAGCGAGATGGAGGGCACTTCGCAAGCCGACAAGAGCAAGCGAACGACGACACAAATCCCGAATAAGCCCCAGAATGTCGGAGCCTCTCCGCCCGGCACAGACCACAGCAGCACCCACGCAAAGGCGAGCGGGATGGGCGCAGCGTAAAGCCATGGCAGCCGCCGCCCCCAGCGCGAATAGGTGCGGTCAGACAGGTTACCGATAATCGGATCAACCACCGCATCGACAAGCAAAGCGAGCAGCAAAGCGAGGCTAACCAGCCCGGCATCCATTCCCAGAACTTGGCTGTAATAAAACAACAGGAAGAACGAAAAGCCGGTGTCTTTGACCCCAAAAGCCACCGCGCCAAATCCATGAATGAGTTTTAGCCGCAGCGGCAATTTGCCTTCTACAAAGCTCATGCGGCACGGCTCCGACCGGGGGCGACTTTTACGAATCTCAGCATTGTGGTTCTCCCAAACCTTGGCGCAAACCTAGGCGAGCGCGTGGCTGCGTCAACGCAAACCCGCGTGTAATTCTATCTCTGAGCCGCTCAGGGGCAAAGTGACGTTACGGCAAGCTGGCGCGCGCGAGATGTGCTTGCGGCGAACGCGCAAATGACGATAACGTAAGCGTCAAATGGGATTACGAATTGAGAGGTAATGACGAGATGTCTGATCTAGAAACTTTCCGCAGCGAAACCCGCGACTGGCTGGAGGCGAATTGCCCGGCTGAGATGCGGCAACCTGTGCGTGATGACGACGATGTCTATTGGGGCGGGCGGCGCGCAACCTTCAAAAATGACGCGCAAAAGGCTTGGTTCGAGGCATGCCGCGATAAAGGCTATACCGTGCCAGCTTGGCCTAAAGCCTATGGCGGCGCCGGTCTGAGCGCGCCAGAGGCGAAGGTACTGCGTCAAGAAATGAGCCGCATTGGCGCGCGTCCGCCGCTGAGCTCCTTCGGTATCTGGATGCTTGGCCCAGCATTGCTGCAATTCGGTACAGAAGGGCAGAAGCAGCGCTTCCTCAATGAAATCGCCCGCGGCGAAATTCGCTGGTGTCAGGGATATTCAGAACCCGGCAGCGGCTCTGATCTGGTTTCCATGCAAACCTTTGGCGAAGACAAGGGCGATCACTGGACGGTCAACGGCCAGAAAATCTGGACATCCTATGCTGATGAAGCCGATTGGATTTTCTGCCTCGTCCGAACGGATAAGGACAACAAATACAAGGGCATCACCTTTATGCTGTTTGATATGGCGGGCGGCGGTGTCACCACCAAACCGATCCTTCTGATCAGCGGCAACAGCCCGTTTTGCGAAACATTCTTTGACGATGTCACCGTGCCGAAAAGCTACGGCGAAGATTGCCCCGGATTTGTCGGTGAGATTGGCCGCGGCTGGGATGTGGCGAAATATCTGCTTGGCCACGAACGCGAGATGATTTCGGGCATGGGCGGCGGCGAACGCACCGCCGCGATTGGCACTGCTATGAAACGCCATTCGGCCAAGACCGGCGATGATCTGGATCCAGCTTTGCGATCTGATCTGGCGATGTTCGATGTCGATGCGCTGGCATTCACCGCGATGGCGGAAAAGTTCATGGACGAGATGAAATCGGGCAAGGGCCATCCGGCACAGCCGAACATGATGAAATATGTCGGCACCGAATTGAACAAACGCCGCCATGAATTGATGATGTCGGTCGGCGGTTCGCGCAGCTTGGAATGGGACAGCGAAGAAACGCGGGGCGGAAAAGCGCCGCGCGATTGGCTTCGTACCAAAGCGAACTCAATCGAAGGCGGAACTTCCGAAGTCATGCTCAATGTGATTTCGAAACGCATTTTGGAACTGCCGGGTAGCTAAAACCGCGCGCCAATAATTCACGGGCCGCTGCCGACGCTTAAGAGAGCGAGCGTGGCGGGCCGAATGACAATTTCTCAGAGAGGACGGGTAATCATGCCCCTATATCACGACGAAGATCAGGCCATGCTGGCCGACACCGCCCGCGGCTTTATGGCCGATGAAGGCAATATCACGAAGCAATTGCGCCATTGGCGCGACCGTGATTGCCCGGATGGTTTTGGCCATGCTTTGTGGAAACAAATGGCCGAAATGGGCTTCACCGGGATGCTGGTGGGGGAAGAAGATGGTGGTTTGGGTATGGGCCATGTCGAGGCGGGCATTGTGCTCGAAGAGATCGGCCGCAACCTGACACCCTCACCGTTTTTGACATCGTCGGTCTTGGCCGCGACTGCTTTGAAACACGGATCGGCTGAGCTTAAGGGCCGGTATCTGCCGGGGCTGATTGCGGGTGACAGCGTGTTTGCCGTGGCGGTCGATGAAACCGCAAAGCATCGCCCCAGCCGGATCACCACGCGCGCCGAGAAATCGGGCAATGGTTTTAAACTGACAGGTGCGAAGAGTTTCGTAATCCAAGGGGCGAGCGCCGATATGTTGGTGGTGGCTGCGCGGACCAGCGGCGGCGATGATGACGATGACGGCATCACTTTGTTTGCGGTGCCTAAAGACGCCGCCAATATGAGCCATGACGCCCTGCGTTTGGTCGATTCTTCGATGGCCACACACACCAAATTTGACGGCACCGAATTGGATGGTGACGCGGTAATCGGCGAAGTTGACGGGGGCCGCGAAGTTCTCAATGCCATGCTAACGGCGGGCCGGATCGGCGCCGCGGCGGAAGGGGTCGGCGTTGCAAGCGGCGCGATGGATATGACCGTCGATTACCTTAAACAGCGCAAGCAATTCGGCCAGCTCATCGGCGAGTTCCAGGCTCTACAACACCGTGCCAGCCACCTTTATTCAGAGGTCGAGATCGCCCGCGCTGTCGTTATCAAGGCTCAGCAATTGCTCGATGCCGGTGCAGAAAGCGCCGAATTGATGAGCAGCGTTGCGAAAGCGAAAGTCGCCAAAGCTGCCGGTCTTTCTGTCAAAGAAGGGGTGCAGATGCATGGCGGCATCGGCATGACCGACGAATATGACATCGGTTTGTATATGAAGCGGGATCGCGCGCTTCAGGAATTTTTGGGCGATGCCTATTTCCACGCCAACCGCGTTGCTGAACTCAGCGGATATTAAGGGACAGACACATGGATATCACTTCACTTTTTAGCCTGGAGGGCCGGGTTGCTCTGGTCACAGGCGGTTCGCGCGGCATCGGCAAAATGTTCGTCGAAGGTCTGCTGGCGGCAGGTTGCGCGCGGGTTTATATTTCGGCTCGTAAGATTGATCAGATGAAGGAAACCATCGCTGAATTTGGGGAAGACAAAGTGATCGGCATTCCTGCTGATCTGTCGCAGATGGATGGGATGATCGCGCTCGCCGAGGAAATGAAGGCGCGCGAGGAAAAGCTCGACATCCTGATCAACAATGCAGGTGCCGCATGGGGGCAACCCTATCTCGAATTTAATGAGGCGGGCTGGCACCGGACGATGGATTTGAACGTCAAGACACCGTTCTTCTTGACGCAAAAACTACACGATCTGCTGGTTGCAGGCGGGGCGGGCGACCATCCGGCCAAGGTAATCCACGTTTCCTCAATCGATGGTCAGCGGATCAATCCGTGGGAAACCTATGCCTATCAAGCATCCAAAGCGGGCGTCATTCAACTGACCCGCCGCATGGCTGCGCGGCTTATCCAAGATAACATCATTGTATCTTCCATCGCGCCGGGCGCTTTCCCAAGCGAGATGAACAAAGCCGCGAAATCGGCGCCGGATGCAAGCGCGGCCATGATCCCGTCAAAACGGGTCGGCACCGCCGAAGATATGGCAGCAGCAGCGATTTACCTGTGCAGCCGCGCGGGCGACTATGTGGTGGGCGAAACGCTGACGGTGGACGGCGGCGTGGTGAATGCCAGCCTGCCCAGTATCTTCAACGATCCGGCTGGATAGGCCGCCGCTGAATAAATATCACAAAGGCCCGCTGGAGGAATCCGGCGGGCTTTTTTGTAGGGCGTGCCTGTCGCTAACATGGGTTCGCCATGTCCAAGCGGCGATGCCGACCAAGGAAATTGTTAGCGAAGAGACAGCATCAACATCCGACAACGGAAGTATATCGGTCTTGATCGCTTCAATGCCGACTAGAACGAGAGATGCAAATGCTGCCAAGAGGCCCGACAAAGCTGCTCGTTTTTCGAGCGATATAAGTTTCCCAAAGGTGAAATAGACCGCGCCATAAATACACGCGCTTTGGACCAGGGCAATCATCGCAATTCCGACCAAAATCGCAGTCAATTGCATCGCGTCATGCCATCAATTCGCGGACGAACGGGATCAATCCGGTTTGCCGTGTGCGGCGCATTCGTTCCGCGTCGAGCACTTCGCGAACCCGGTCAAAACATTCATCCACATCGTCATTGATCACGACGTAGTCATATTCGGCCCAGTGGCTGATTTCTGCACGCGCGCGGTCCATCCGATCATCAATCACCGCGTCGCTGTCTTGCGCGCGGGCCTCTAATCGGCGGCGCAATTCATCGAGGCTGGGCGGCAGGATAAAGACACTGACGACGTCTTGTTGGTCTTTTTGATAAAGCTGCTGCGTCCCCTGCCAATCGATATCGAACAGGAAATCTTGCCCCTCTTTCAGCGCGGTCCGGATTAGCCCCTTGGGCGTTCCGTAACGATGATCGAAGACATGCGCCCATTCGTAAAAATCATCTTCTTCGACCATCGCGTCGAATTTTTCATTGGAGACGAAATGATAATGAACCCCGTCCACTTCGCCCGGGCGCGGCGCGCGTGTGGTGACAGAGACGGACAATTTGATGTCCTCATCCTTGGCCAGCAGCATGCGCGACAAAGTCGTCTTACCCGCGCCAGACGGCGATGAGAGGATGAAGAGCAGGCCCCGGCGGTCAAGCTGGCCTGATGGAATCGGATGTGGTTCGCCCATTGGCGTGCGATGCGCCAGATCAGGGGGCGAAATCAAGGGGGCAAACCCGGATGACGCCGCTAAACTTCGCCTTCGTCGCCGTTCATCGCTGCGGCGTTGATGCGACGCTGGCGCGCTTTGCCGCGGTCATATAGGGTTTTCGCCAACAGGCCGCCGGTCACAACCAACAGACCGGGGACCGAGCGGGTGGCCAGTTTGCTGGCGCCGTAAAGTCCCAAGGTCGTAATCAAAGTCCGCCCATCGAGCAGATCTTGCGCTTCTTCTTTTGCCGCTTCCCCGGCTTTCGCAACGCTGGCCTGCGCCACGCGTTTTTCTACGGTTTGGCGGAACAGGGTGGATGCGCCGCGCACGACAATATCTGCGATCAACAAATTGGTGCCGGGATTGTCACTTGGCAGCGGCAAGCGTGAGGTGGGTTTAGCAGGTTTGCTGACTGCTTTGCCGCTTGCGCTATCGCCGTCGATGCCGCTGTCATCCATAATCAAGCCTCAGGCACAGCTTACTTCTTACGCCCAAAATCAACAGTCACGACGTTGGAGCCATCATCGCTGCCTTTTTCGTCGCCACTTGCCCCGCCACTTGCGCTTTCGCCTGTATCGTCACTGGCTTCGCCGTTTGATTCGGCTGACCCGCGCGCTGAGCCGTCATTTTGCGCGTCCTCATGTTCCTCTGGCGCAATGTCGTCGCCGTCAGATGCTTGGAATTGCAGGCCAAAATCCACCGCCGGATCGACAAAAGCCGTTATGGCAGCATAGGGAATTTCGAGCTTCGCAGGGATTTGATTAAATGTCAGACCGACAGAAAACCCATCCTCGCGCACTTCCAAATCCCAAAATTTGTTTTGCAGCACGATCGTCATCTCGTCGGGAAAACGTTCTTTGAGATGTGCGGGGATGGAAACGCCCTGCGCATGCGTTTTGAACGTGATGTAGAAATGGTGCGTGCCGGGCAGCTCGCTTCCCCCTTCCACAATCTCACCAAGCACGCGGCCAACCACGGCGCGCAGCGCTTCTTGAACGATCTCGTCATACGGGATCAGGCTATCGGGGGTATCATCAGTCATTACTCTCAGATTCGTGACCGTGCAGGCGGCGCGGGTCAAGCGTTTCGTGTGCAATGCTGCGGGTTTATCCCGATCCAGCGCTTGCACGGCGACTTTGCGCGCGTATAGCCGGGCATTATGACCAGCACATCGCACCTCCCCCCGAAAACCGGCGCGCGGACAGGATATGTCTCGCGCAGCACTGCGGAAACCAGCATTGAAATCGCCGTCAATCTTGATGGGACCGGCACCTATGAGGTGGAAACAGGGATTGGGTTCCTTGATCACATGGTGGAGCAGTTTTCCAAGCACTCTCTGATCGATGTGAAGATGAAAGTGACCGGCGACCTGCATGTCGATCAACATCACACAACCGAAGACAGCGCGATCGCTCTGGGTCAGGCGCTGTCCAATGCTCTGGGGGACAAGGCCGGGATCGGGCGATATGGCAGCGCCTATTCGCCAATGGACGAAACGCTGAGCCGCGTTGCCCTTGATATTTCAGGCCGTCCTTATGTGGTGTGGAGTGCCGCGTTTAGTCAGGAAAAGCTGGGCGAATGGGACACCGAACTGATTGAGCATTGGTTCCACTCGGTTGCCCAAACCGCTGGGCTGACGCTGCATATTGAACTGCTCTATGGCTCCAACAACCACCATATTTGTGAGAGCATTTACAAAGGTTTCGCCCGTGCCATGCGGATTGCGGTGGAACAAGACGCGCGCAAAGGCGGCGCAATCCCAAGCACGAAGGGGCAGCTTGGTGGCTAAAGGAAGCCTATCGGCGGCGGAGCAATCGCAGGGCAATATTGCCATCTGTTCAGAGCGGCGCGCACGCATGCATGGTGGCGCAGACGGACTTGCGGAAAACCAATATGACTGAAATTGTCGCTCTCGTCGATTATGGCGCGGGCAATCTGCATTCGGTGCACAATGCTTTGAAGGCGGCGGGCGCAAATGTTGCCGTGACCGCCGATCCCAATGTGGTGCGCGCGGCGGATCGGATCGTGCTGCCCGGCGTCGGATCGTTCAAAGCCTGCGCAGAGGGATTGCATTCGATAGCGGGCATGGTCGAAGCAATGACGGAGCGCGTGCATATCGGCGGCGCGCCGTTTTTGGGCATATGCGTGGGGATGCAATTGCTGGGCGACCGAGGGCTGGAGCACGGCACCACGCCGGGCTTGGGCTGGATCCCTGGCGAAGTGCGATTGATCAAGCCCGCCGACCCCGCGATCAAAATTCCGCATATGGGCTGGAACGACGTTGCGCCTTTGCCTCATGCGAAAGACCATGCGGTTATCGAAGAGGGCGAGGCGTACTTCCTGCATTCTTACCACTTCGCCGCCAAAAACCCGTCAGACATTGCTGCGATGACCGATCACGGCGAAGGTTTGGTCGCCGCCATTGCGCGCGAGAATATTCTAGGCGTGCAATATCATCCAGAGAAAAGTCAGACTTATGGGCTGGCCACACTGACACGCTTTTTGGAGTGGAAGGTATGATGCTGATTTTATGCGCCGCGCCGCCCCCGCCCTTGGAGAAGCTGCTATGATTGTATTTCCGGCGATTGATTTGAAAGGCGGCGAAGTCGTGCGCCTTGCCGAAGGCGATATGGACCGCGCGACCATTTATGGCGACGATCCGGCGGCGCAGGCGATGATCTTTGCAGAAGCGGGAGCGGAGCACTTGCATGTCGTCGACCTCGACGGCAGTTTTGCCGGGCGCACCGAAAACCGCGAGGCGGTCGAAGCGATCATTGAGCGGTTCCCCGGCTATGTCCAATTGGGCGGCGGTATCCGTGATGCGGCGGCGGTTGAGGGGTGGTTCAACCTAGGCGTGGCGCGCGTGGTGATGGGATCGGCGGCGCTGAAAGATCCTGAATTTGTGAAAGATATGGCGCGCGAATGGGAAGGCGGCATTGTCGTCGCCGTCGATGCGAAAGACGGCATGGTCGCGACCGAGGGGTGGGCGGAGGTGTCCAACGTTCCCGTCCATGATCTAGCCCGCCGGTTTGAGGATGCAGGCGTTGCTTCGTTGCTGTTCACCGATATTGGCCGCGACGGGTTGCTGAAAGGCGTGAATATCGACGCCACGGTGGAGCTGGCGCAGCGCGTCGACATCCCGGTGATCGCCAGCGGCGGGGTTAAGGGGCTGGACGATATCCATGTTCTGTCGGTCAATGCGCATGAAGGGATCGAAGGGGTGATTACGGGCCGCGCTTTGTATGAAGGGCGGCTGGATTTGGCGGCGGCAATTGCGATGGGCGCGCGGGCTTAACTGAGGGTATGACCTATTCTGTCATTGCCTTGATCGCTTCGTTTGTCATCATGACTTGGGCCGTGGTCGATTGGCGGAGGGGCAGCACCGGCTTGCTTCATATGCGATTGACGAAAGAAAAGGCGCCAGACAAATATTGGTACGTAATTGTTCTCTACATCAACATGGCTATTGGCCTGTTTTGGCTATCGGGAAATGTGAACGAGCCGTATACTTTGTGCGACACATCCGAAGGGCCGTGCACAATCACTATCGAGGTCGTAGAACCATGACCGTCCGTATCCGCGTCATCCCCTGCCTCGATGTCGCCGATGGCCGCGTGGTGAAGGGCGTCAATTTCGTTGATCTCAAAGACGCGGGAGACCCCGTGGAGCAGGCGCGCGCCTATGACGCAGCGGGTGCGGATGAGCTGTGTTTTCTCGATATCTCCGCCACTCACGAAGGGCGCGGCACCTTGCTCGATATCGTCCGGCGCACCGCAGAAGTGTGTTTCATGCCCCTAACCGTTGGCGGCGGGGTGCGCAGTGTCCAAGATGCGCGCGCTTTGTTGTTGGCAGGCGCAGACAAAGTGGCGATCAATTCTGCTGCTGTTGCGCGGCCCGAGTTAGTCAGCGAGATCGCGGCGAAATTTGGCAGCCAATGTGTCGTTGCCAGCGTGGATGCCCGGCGGACTCAAGACAAAAAATGGGAAATCTTCACCCATGGCGGGCGCAAGCCAACCGGGATCGACGCGGTGGAATATGCCAAACAGGTTGCGGGCCTTGGCGCGGGCGAATTGCTGGTCACCAGCATGGATGGTGACGGGACGCAAGCGGGATATGACATCGACCTTATCCGCACCATCGCAGATGCGGTCGATATTCCGATTGTCGCCAGCGGCGGTGTCGGCAATCTGGAGCACCTTGTCGATGGGGTGAAGGGCGGTCACGCCAGCGCCGTTTTGGCGGCGTCGATTTTCCATTTTGGCAAACACACGATTGCAGAGGCTCATCAAGCGCTGCGTGATGCTGGCTTGCCCGCCCGGGGCGTGTAAAAGGGCCGCGATATGAGCACTCTTTCCCGTCTAGAACAAACCATCACGGCGCGGGCCAGCGCTTCGCCTGACAGCAGCTATGTCGCCAAATTGAACGCCAAGGGCGTGCCCAAAATGGCGCAAAAGGTCGGCGAAGAGGCGACAGAGACTGTGATTGCCGCCGTATCAGGATCAAACAGCGAGTTGGTCGGCGAAAGCGCCGATTTGCTCTTTCATCTCATGGTCTTGCTACAAGCGAAGGGAGTGGCCCTAGATGATGTTCTCGGCGAATTGGACCGACGCGAAGGGCTGTCTGGTTTGGAAGAGAAAGCCAGCCGCCCACAATCCTGAGGGGAGATGAAATGCCGATCGATCCAACATTGCCATACGATGCGGGCAATATCTTTGCTAAAATCCTGCGCGGGGAAATCCCGTCAAACGCCGTTTATGAAGACGATTATGCTTTCGCCTTTGAAGACATCAATCCGCAGGCAGAGGTGCACACATTGGTGATCCCGAAGGGCGCTTATGTCAGCTGGGATGATTTTTCTGCGAAGGCCGGTGATGCTGAGATTGCCGGTTTCGTCCGAGCCATTGGCGAAGTGGCGCGGGCCAAAGGGTTGGTGGAGCCGGGTTACCGCTTGATGGCGAATATCGGGGCGCATGGGTACCAAGAAGTGCCGCATTTACACGTGCATATTTTCGGCGGACAGCCGCTCGGGCCGATGATTTGTAAAAGATAGGCGCACTTCACCGTATATTGGATTCGTTTCGCCGCCATTCAGGCGGATCGCGCAAATGCCGCTGGCATGCGAGATTCCGCTGCGCTATTTGCTTTGCACTATGGTTAAAACTGACCTGATTGCCCCCGTGCCCATCACTCCGACCCCTCCGGGCGGGGTCTTTAATGGTCCGCGCCACCTCTATGCTGTGCGGGTCTATTATGAGGACACCGATCTTTCGGGCATCACCTATCACGCCAATTATTTGCGTTGGTTCGAACGGGCGCGTTCCGATTTGCTGCGGATGTTGAAAATTGATCAGCGCGCCGCGATTGAAGAAGGCGCCAGTGGAGGCGGTGGCGGAGGCGGCGCCTATGCTGTTTCTGAGATCAATCTGAAATATCTGCGTCCGGCGCGGCTGGACGATGATGTCGTGATTGAGACGATTTGCACCGAACTTGGCGCAGCGAGCTGCCGGATGCATCAAATTGCGCGGCGCGGCGGCGAAGATTTGTGTGAAGCGAGTTTGCGCGTTGGCTTTGTCTCGCTCGAAGGGCGGCCCCGCCGTCAGCCTGCGCCGTGGCGCGTGGCGTTCAAAGAATTTATGACCCGAGAGGAAGTGTAAGAGTGCCAATTGAATTGATGAGTGCGGCGATCAACGCTGCGCCAAGCGGCCCGACCCGCCTAGATCCGGTGGAGCTGTTTTTGGACGCCGACATCGTTGTGCAAGCGGTGATCGTCGGCCTGATTCTGGCGAGCATTTGGACTTGGACGATCATCGTCTCGTTCTCCATGCGCAGCCGCGTCCTCAATTCAGGTTCACGCGATTATGAGGCCGATTTTTGGGAAACCAAAGACCGCGAAGCAGCGCTGTCCAAAAAAATGCGCAGCCAAATCCCATCAGCCCGCGTTGCGGGAGCGGGGCTGGATGAATGGCGGCGTTCGACCAAAAACGCTCCGGTTGATCGGGATGCCGCGCGTCAGCGGATTGGTGCGGCAATGGAAGGCCAAGTCGCGCATGAAGCGGATGAATTGGCAGGGCGGTTGAACTTCCTCGCGACCACCGGTTCGGTTGCGCCGTTTGTCGGCCTGTTTGGCACCGTTTGGGGCATTATGAACAGTTTCTTCCAAATCGGCGCGCAGCAAAGCGCATCGCTCGCGGTGGTTGCGCCGGGCATTGCCGAGGCCTTGTTCGCGACGGCAATCGGGCTTTTCGCTGCGATCCCCTCGGTTATCGCTTACAACCGCTTCAGCAATTCGGTGAACCAATATGAGGCGAAACTGCAACGCTTTGCCGACAAGGTTCACGCCGGGTTGAGCCGCGAATTGGACCGCGTCTAATGGCTATGGGGCTTGCTTCTTCTGGCCGCCGGCACGGACGGACCACGCGCCGCGCGGCAATGGCGGAGATTAATGTCACGCCGCTGGTTGATGTGATGCTGGTGCTGCTCATCATCTTTATGGTGACGGTGACTTTGCCCGCCGTGGGCGTGCCGATTGAATTGCCCGAAAGCCGCGCCAATGCGGTCGAAGAAACGCCTAGCCAAATCACCATCAGTCTAAATTCTGAGGGCCAGGTTTTTATCGAAAACGAGCAGGTTGCATCTGGCGGCCTGCCGGATGCTTTGGCGGCGCTTGACCGGGGCGGGGACGGCGAATTGCCAACGGTGGTACTGCGCGGCGACAGGAGCCTCGATTACGGCCGAGTGATGGCGGTTATGGGCGAATTGGGGCGCGCGGGCTTTACCTCGATTTCATTGGTCACCGACGGTTCAGTTGCCGCGCCATAGCGGTTATTTGTGATGGCTCAGCACGCGATAGATGCAGGGATGCGAAAAGAGGATAAGGTCGGCTTAGGCGCGGCCATTGTTCTGCACGCGCTGCTTGCGGTGATCTTAATGGTGCAATTTGCCTATTCTGTGCCGCGTTCGGTTGCGCCGCCGCGCATGACTGTCAGCCTCGCCACCGAAGTCAGTTTAGAATCCACCGCGCCGGAGCCGGTGCCGGAGAGCCGCGCGGCGATTGCTCCGACCCTATCTGACGAACCCGCACCGCCTGTTGAAACCGCGCCCGCTGAGCCTGAGCCCGCTGCTGTCACGCCACCGCCGCCGCCGCCAACCCGGACGCGCACAGCCACGCGCAATCCGGCCCGGACCGCGCCGTCAAATCCCGCGCCCAACCGCAATCGCAGCAGGCCCGACCGCGAACGAACGCCCTCACCGGCGAGGCGTGCTGGCGGCAGCCGCATTGGCGATAATTTCTTGAACGGGCAGGGCGGGGCAACGAATACAGACGAAACCCGCGCCCCTGCCGCGACGTTTGGACGCCGCGAACGTGCGGCGCTGTCCTCTGCCATTACGCGGCAATTGCGCCCGCATTGGAATGCACCAACCGGCGTTGACGCGGAAAAACTTATCTCAACCGTTTCATGGCGGCTCAATGAAGATGGCAGCCTGCGCGGCCGTCCGACCTGCCGTAATGAAGCGAGCAGCGTGACCGCATCGAACAGGCCGCAGGCCGGTTTGCATTGCGAACGCGCGATCCGGGCTGTTCAGCTTGCAGCACCTTTCAACTTGCCAGAGCAGTTCTATAGTCGCTGGGACGATCTCGAATGGCAATTCGACAGAAGGCTTTAAATATGAAGACGACGCCGTTTCTCACTTTGCTTGCAGCCCTGCTTGCCGTTTCCAACCCGCTTCACGCGCAGGATCTGGGTGAGCCGCTTGGTGATGGCGGCGTGGTCGAGGATATTTCGATTGCCGGAGAAGATCAGGTCAGTGAAGAGGGAGGCGCAGAAGACGATGGCCCTTTGCGCGGCACCGTTACAGATGAAAGCGATTGGGAAGATTTGGGCATCGCCATCCCTGCTTTCGCGACCGATCGCGACCGTCCGACCCCGGCCAATGCCGATGGAACGCAGGCTTTGGGCCAAGAAATCGCGCGGGTTATCACTGCGAATTTGCGCAATAACGGACTGTTTAAACCAACCGGTCCAGACAGTCTGCCTAGCCCGACTTTTCCGCAAATCACCGCGCCTGCCTATAGCAATTGGAACGGGCGCGGGGCGGAGATGCTGGTGCACGGATATGTTCGCGCGCGCGGTGATGATCGGCTCGTGGTTGGATGCTATCTCTACGACGTCGCGCTGCAAGATGAATTGATCCGCGAAGGGTGGGTTGTGCGCCCGGCCGATTGGCGGCGTGCGGCGCATAAATGCTCCGATTTGATCTATGCGCGGCTTACTGGCGAAGATCCGTTTTTTGACAGCCGCATCGCCTATATCGCGGAGACCGGGCCGAAAGATAACCGTGTCAAACGCCTCGCTGTGATGGATAGTGACGGGGCCAATCACCGGTTCCTTACCTTAGGCAGCGCCACTGCGCTCACGCCGCGATATTCGCCTGATTATTCGAAGATTTTGTACCTGTCTTATGTCGACGGCAATCCGCGTATTTATGTCTATGATATCGGCAGCGGTCAGCAGACTTTAGTCACCGAAAATACCAGTCCCACAATTGCGCCGCGTTGGTCGCCGGATGGACAGCATATTTTGTATTCGATGGCGGTTGCGGGCAACACCGATATTTACCGCGTTCCTGTCAGCGGCGGGCGCAGCACGCGTTTGACCGATACGCCGGGCATCGACATTGGCGGTTCTTATTCCCCCGACGGCAGCCGGATTGTGTTTGAAAGCGACCGTTCGGGCACTCAGCAATGCTATGTGATGGATGCAGACGGCACGAACCAGCGGCGGATCACCTTTTTCGGCGGACGCTGCGCGACACCGGAATGGAGCCCGCGCGGCGATCAAATCGCCTTCACGCGCATTGCTGGCGATTTTAATGTTGCGGTTATGACGCCGTCCGGCAGTAACCTTCGGGTGCTTACAGACGGATGGCAGGATGAGGCACCAACATGGGCACCCAATGGCCGGATCATTCAATTCTTCCGCACAACCCGAAATGCCGGGCGTTCGTCCTTGTGGCAGGTCGATTTGACCGGCCGTAATGAGCGCCGTCTGCCGACCCCGGTGGATGCCTCTGATCCCGCTTGGGGCCCAATTAGGCCGTGACCGATACGTTTTTGATTTCAACCCAGCCGGCGCAAGAATGTCCGGCCCAATTCGGAGAGCAAATGCTATGACTTTCTCCTTTCTAAAATCCGCGCCAAAGGCGGCTACGATTGCTGTTCTTACCTCTGCGATCGCGCTGGGCGCTTGTTCTAAGAAAGCGCCAGAGGAATTGCCGCCTCCGCCTGTGAACACTCCGGCGCCGACCGCAACACCGACACCCACTGCGCCCACCGGCCCGGCTGTTGGAACGCAAGGGCACTTCCAAAATGCCGTGGGCCGTTCGTCGGTGATCTATTTCGACACTGACCGGTTTAACATCGACAGCAGCGATGCTGCGGCTCTGCAGGCGCAGGCGCAATATTTCGCGCGCTTCCCGCAATTGACCTTCACGATTGAGGGGCATGCCGATGAGCGCGGAACGCGCGAATACAATCTGGCGCTGGGCGAACGCCGGGCGAATTCGGCGAAAAACTACCTCGTCAGCCTAGGTGTGGCACCGGAGCGTATTCGGACGGTTAGCTTTGGTAAGGAGCGGCCCGTTGCGCTTGCTTCCAATCCGGGCGCATGGGCGCAAAACCGCCGCGCAGCGAGCATTATCGTCAACTGATCTTGGATAAATGTGGCTCGCTCGGCACGGCGCCGGGCGGGCCGCAGATTTCGGCGAAACGAAATCTAAGCGTCGAAATTACTGCTGATTGCGGCAGGTGCTTCCGCTTGCAACAAAACTTGGCTGCTGGCTTGAGCCGTGCCCATATCACCGGCGCGAGCGAACAATGCGAGCGTAACCAGCGCAAGAGCTGAAAACAGGCTGGATATGGTCAATTGTTGGCTCAATTTGGCTCTCGTATTTTTGTCATTGTGCAGTGCCCAGATATGAACACTCTACTGCGATGCAACATTTCATATCGCAACTGGTTCCCAAACTCCTGCAATACCTTTGCAAAATCCGCTATCCGCCCTAGATGGATGGCGTGACTGCACCGACCAACACCATTTTCGCTCATGCCTAAGGCGCGCCGATCAAACGATTGGGGTTTCCCCCGCTGGCGTTCTTACGACAGCTCAAGAGAGACCGTAGCGCAGCGTGAATGCGACCGGCATGGCTGCGGTGAGCCCGGCCTGTGCCCAGCACCCAAATCACCGAACAGCCCGGATCGGTGGTATTTCTGTCAGGCGCATGCCGCAGAATACAATAAGGGTTGGGATTATTTTGAAGGGCTCGACAAAGAGCAAAAGGCAGAGCGCGCCAAAGCCGAGCGCCAGGAAAGCGAAGGCTATGCAGAGGCTTCGCATTATGGGTGGACCGGATCTGGCGATGGATCGCGCACAGCGGATGAAATGCGGGCGTTAGAAGTGTTGGAGCTCGAATCCGACGCCGATTTCGCCGCAATCAAGAAAGCGTACCGGGTCAAGGCAAAGGGCGTTCATCCTGATGTAAAACCGGGCGACGAAGAAGCCGCGCAAGAATTTCAAAAATTACAAGTCGCCTATGACGTGCTGCGCGCCGCAGAAGAGCGGCGCGAATGGCGCGGGTGACCCCGCAAGAATCAAACTTCAGGAGCAACAATGCGCATTCTTACCTTTGCTGCGAGCAATTCATCCACTTCGATCAACCGCAACTTGGCCGAATATGCGGGCAGCATAGCGGCTGAGACCATCGAAGGCGCAGAGATCGAAACGCTCGACATTCATGATTATGAAATGCCGATTTATCGCTCTGACAGAGAAGAAGCCGGCGGCATTCCGCAATTGGCGCATGACTTTCTGGCGAAAATTGGATCATCGGATGCGATCATCATCTCCTTCGCTGAACATAATGGCGCCTATCCCGCCGCTTTCAAAAACCTGTTTGATTGGTGCAGCCGGTTGGGCCGCGAAGTTTGGCAAAATAAGCCCACGCTGATGCTGGCAACCTCTGACGGACCGGGCGGCGCAGGGCGCGTGCTGGATTTTGCGGTAAACGCCGCGCCGCATTTTGGCGGTAGTGTCATGGGGCATCTGTCAGTGCCGGAATATAGCAAGGTGTTTGATGCAGACGCCGGCAAGCTGACCGATGCCGAATTGGACATGCAATTGCGCGCTCTGGTCGCGGAACTGAACGGTTGAGGTTGCACGGGGCTGACGGCCTATGCGGCTTTTGGCCTTTTAGGTCCGCGGCCTCTTAGGTCATTGGCCTTTTAGGTCTTCGGGCCCGCAAAAGTGGGGTTGGCGGCGGTTGAGTTAATCTGCGGGCTGGGATTGTCGTTCCACCATGCGGCGTCGGTCCAAGGGCGGATATCAACCTCATGCGTCCAGCAATTGCGCGGCTGCTGCGCCAAATGCCAATAGGTTTCAGCAATCGCGGCGGGGTCAGTGACGCCTTGCTCCCCTTTGGACGCCTTAAACGCGTCAAATTTATCGCCCAGCAATTTGCCCAGCGTGTCTGGCGCATCAACCGCGCCGTCGACTACAATATGCGCCACATGAATGCCTTGCGGCCCGAATTCGGCATTGAGCGTTTGGCACAGCATGCGCCGGCCGCCCATGGCGGCGGCATGGCTGTGCTGTCCTGCATTTCCGCGCACCGCTGATGTCGCAGACGTTACCAGCAATGTTGAATGTTTGCCTGTTTTTGCGCGCTCAACCATGCGCGGGAACATGGCATGAGCCAGCCGGAACACCCCATAGCAGCCAAGTCGCCAGCCGAGCTCAAAAGTCCGGTGCGGTGTGTCTAACAATTCGCGGTTCCCGATTTGCGCGCCGAGATTGTAGAGCGCGCATTCAATCGGCCCGATGTCGCGTTCGACCCGTTCCACCAATTCTTCGATCGAACCATCCTCAGACGCGTTGAGCAGCGTGCCAGAGGCCGTTCCGCCTGCCTCTTCAATTTGCGAGACAAGCTGGGCAAGCCCCGCTTCGTCAGATCGCCGCGCGAGCACCGCATGATACCCGCCCGCGGCAAAACGCGCCGCGGCATTGCCGCCAATCCCCGCACCGGCGCCAATGACTAGGAAGACGGGTTTGCGGCTATCAGCGGCGGCTGCGGTATCGGACATTTTCAGGCTCTCCGGTCTGTCGTGCCCGTTTCAGGCAGCATCCCGGAGAGCCTAGTCTAGCCGTCACACGTGTTCCAGTGCCTGTTCAAAGTCCGCAATCAGATCATCTGCATCCTCGATCCCGACGCTGATCCTCACGAGGCTGTCGGTGATGCCCAAGGCCGCGCGCCGTTCTGGCGCAACAGAGAGGTGCGTCATGCTGGCAGGGTGGCTGGCGAGAGTTTCTGTGCCGCCAAGGCTTACCGCCAGCTTTGCGATTTGCAGGTTGTCGAGGAAGGCAAAGCTCTCTGCTTCGCCGCCTTTTAAGAACACGCTGAATGTGCTGCCTGCGCCGAGGCAATGGCGGTCATAGATGTCTTGTTGGCGTGGGTCTTCGATATGGCCGAGATAACCAAGGCCGGTGACCTTGGGGTGATCACGCAAGAAGGCGCAGACCTTTGCGGCATTTTCGCCTGACCGCTGCATCCTGAGTTCGACGGTTTCAAGACTGCGCAGCAACATCCACGCGGTGTTAGGATCGACGATCCCGCCCATTGTGTTGCGCAGCGCGCGAACCGGATCCATCCATTTCTTCGCGCCCGCAATTGAACCGGCGACGAGGTCAGAATGGCCTCCGACGTATTTGGTCAAGGAATACGCGACGATATCCGCACCATGTTCCAGCGGGCGCTGCCAAAGCGGCCCGAGGAAAGTGTTGTCGATAGCGATCGGGCAATCCCATTTGAGGTTTGCGTCGCGGGCTTCTTTTACTGCCTCGATATCAACCAGTGCGTTGGTCGGATTAGCGGGGCTTTCAAGGTAGATCATCGCGACCTTGCCGCCGCCTGCATTGGCTTGCTTCTTGGCGCGTTTCAGCACGTCGTCCAATTCTTCGCGGGTCGCACCAGCAGGGAAATCGATGTAAGTCACGCCGAATTTCGCCAGCACTTTGGCCACGAACCCTTCGGATGCGGCGTAGAGCGGGCCGGAATGGACGATAACGTCGCCTTGGCTGACATAGGCCATCATCAACACGCAAATCGCGGTCATCCCGGACGAAAATGTCAGTGCATCTTCTGCGCCGTCCCAGACCGATAGACGGTCTTCGAGAATTTCTTGGTTTGGCCCGTTAAAGCGTGAATAGACGAGGCCTTCTGCGCCGCCTTCGCGTTTTCCGGTGATCCCTTCAAAATGGCGTTTGCCATCCGCAGCGGTGGGGAAGGCGAAAGTTGAGGTGAGGAAAATCGGCGCTTTGAGCGACCCTTCTGAGAGAACTGGGTCAAAGCCGTGCCCCATCATCAGCGTTGATGGCTTGAGCGAGCGTCCGCCGATCTGTGTGCGCTCTGGCTTAGGCTTGCGGCGCGGGGTTGGGGCGTCTGGTGCGGAATTCTGATCTACGGGGCCGTCCGTCATTGCGGGGTCCTTCCTCATGTCGCTCCCAGGAAGGCAGGAGCCAAGTGAGGAGCCCGAGGGGCACCCGCTTCTAACCTCCGCAGAAGCGCCTCTCCCCCAAGGCTGTTGGATCGGGATTATCGCCAAGTAGTTACATGTGCAACTTCTTGTTTTCCACTAGTCCAATCAAGCCGGCAGAGGAGCAGAGCCCCGGCGCCAAAGGCCCGGCAGAGCCAATGAAAACTGAGTTTTTCCGCTAAACCAAAACCGCCATTCCCCAAACCGCGCCCACGATCAGGAAAACGCCGAGCACGTCGAGCACAAAACCTGCGCCCACCATGCGCTCGATTCGAATGCGTTCAGTGCTCCATGCGATGGCGTTAGGACCGGTGCCAGCGGGCAGCATAAAGCCCCAGCTGGCGGCAAGCGCGGCGGGCATGGCAAGCAGTAGCGGATCAGCGCCCAGCGCCACAATAAGCGCCGCGATAACCGGAATGATCCCTGTGGCAGTCGCAACGTTGCTGGCAAATTCGGTGATGACGATAATCATTGCGACAACGCATAGCGCCACGACGAACAGCGGAAGGTTTTCGAGCGGCAGCAAAGCCTCACCCAGCCATGTTGCAAGACCCGAAGCCTGCATCCCCGCCGCCAGTGCCAAGCCGCCGCCAAACATCATAATCACCCCCCACGGCGCGCGATTGGCTTCTTTCCAATTAAGCAAGGGGCGGCCCGTTCCATCGGGGAGGATAAACAATAAGAGGCTGGCCAGAATGGCGATCGTCCCATTGGTCCACGATCCCTCTGGCAGAAATGGCCGTACCCACCCGACGCTCATCCACGCCAAGAATGTGAGCGCAACGATAGGGATCAGCCGCTTTTCCGCGCTGCTCCAAGCATTATGGGTTTCAATTGCGCTGCGGGCGGCTGCGACGTCGAAAGGGTGCTGCGCGACGCGCTGAAACTTGGCGATGATCAAAGCGGCCAGTGGGACGCCGACAATGACAATCGGCAAACCGAACAATGTCCATTGGGCAAAGGTGATCTCCATCCCAATCATCGTGTCGAGTAGGCCCACAGCAATGGCGTTGGTGGGTGAACCGACAATTGTACCAAGCCCGCCGATGGAAGCAGCAAAAGCGATCCCCATTGGCAGAGCGCCGGAAAGCCCTGCGGTCCTATCCGGCACTTCGGCCGTTGAGGCCGCGCTGGCAGGCACACTCTCACCGCCGGCAAGCACTGCCAACGCCATTGGCATCATGATCAGCGCGGTCGATGTGTTCGAGATCAACATGGAAAGCAGCGCCGCTGAGATCATGAAAGCCAGCAGCAAGCGCGTCTGTCCGCCCCCACTGCCGACAAGCCGCAGGATCGCGAGGCTCAATCTCTTGTGCAATCCCGTCCGCTCAATCGCCAAGGCCAAAAATGCACCGCCAAGCAGCAGGAACAGGATCGGCGAATAATAGGTGCTGGCAACGGTTTTGGCACTGGACACGCCGCTAAAGGGGAGGATGACAAAGGGCAGCAGCGCCGTCGCAGTCAGCGGTATGGCTTCTGTCATCCACCAAGCGGCCATCCACACGACCAGTCCCGCGACCAGCCACCCTTCTGCGCTCATCCCGGTGGGCGGCGCGGTGAAGACCGTGAGGGCAAAGACAAGCGGGCCAAAGAAGAGCCCAATTCGGCGCGCCGTCATTCTGCAAGACCCCCTCTTGGCTCGCCCATTTTGGCGACCATCTACGCGGCACACTGCCATTATGACCGGCCAGCGCAAGGCGTTGCCGCATGCTAGGCGATTTTTCTGTTTGGCGTGATACACTGCGTGAATGATCACCAAGCACCCAATTGCCCCTATTGCCGCGAACGGCGCGGCGGACCATTCGACAAAAGCGATAGCCACGACATTGGCGCGCGCGTTTCAAGACGATCCCGCATTGGCTTGGATCATCCCCGATCCTGAAAGACGCCGCAAAGTTCTGCCGCGCTTCTTTGCGATTATGGCGCAGCAGTCTTTTCGTCACGGCGAAGTGCTGGGGTCAGCCCCAGAAACAGGGGAGGGCGCAGCAACAGGAACGGCGCATCACGCGGCGGCCCTATGGTATCCGCCCGGCGAAGTGCGAGACGGCGCGCTCCAATCTTTGCAGGACAATCTGCGCTTGCTTGGCGTGTTTGGCGCATCCTTGCCGCGCGGTTTGAAAGTCGCTGAGGCCATGTATGCGCGGCATCCCGATCCGCAGAGGTTTTTCTATTTGCGCTATGTCGGCGTCGCGCCGGAGGCTCAGGGCAAAGGGTGGGGCGGCGCAATTATCCGCGCTGGGATTGAGCGAGCCGCTGAACAGGGGCTAGGCGTGCTGCTTGAAACGGCAACGCCGGCCAATGTCCCAATCTACACGCGGCTGGGTTTTGAAATTTCAGAAGAATGGCAAGTGCCGGGCGGCGGACCGAAATTTTGGACCATGATCAGGCCGTGACCTGATCCTGAGCCGCCCGGCAATTTTGACGGCTTACTCGACCTCAGGCGGCGCTTCGTCTTGCGAATAATCGCCATCGCCATAGATCACCATGCCGCTGCGGATACCGCGTGAGCGGGCACGGCGCAGTTTTTCGGCGCGTTCTTGCATCAGGCGCTGAATGGCGAGATTGGGGCGATTGCGAACCGGCATTGCGTCGGAAAGGCCGGTGCTGGCACTGCATGATCCGCCGCATTCAATCGACGTGAGCGGGACAAGCAACATCTGGCTCTCACCACGCGCCAAATCGGCCAGATCGTTTTCGAGGCGTTTATACGCAACCTCGGGCGTCTCGCTGATCAATTCGCGCACATCATCGCGGGCATATTGTGTCAAATGCGCGCGCAAGACGTCGGTGTCTGAGAAATAGAACCGCGCTGCTTCATCATAAATCGGGCTCACCCGCAGGGCGCCGCCCCATCTTTCAATGCCGCGCAGGGAACTTACAAACTCCTCCGCTGACAAAGCGAGCAGCGCGTCAACATTGCCGCCCGTATAGGCAAGGCGCTGTATTGACGGGCCGCCGATTGCCCCGCGCCAGAAGCCATACATAACCTTTGGGTCGCGCCAATTGGCATAGACGATCCCTTCGCGAATATCGCGCGGTGACAGCGCGACGCCGCCCACATTAACCAATTTCGTATCATCAAGCGATACGCCATCTTCGCCGATTTCGCTCAGCGGATATTCGGCCGCGAGCGCTTCGATCATTGCGACATTGTGGAGGTTGATCCAAAAGGCCAACTGCTCATTGCGCGGGATGGCAGACAGGTCGAGGTCGGAACCGATGCGTTCAAGATCGGCGCGATATTCCGTGATAGATTGCCGAATTTGCGGCGTTAGGAAGGAAAATGCGACCCGGTTCCCTTCGAGGCGATAGCGGGATTCGTGGCCGAAAATTCGCCGTGTCCCCGTCAGCGGATCAACCCGCGGCGCGCCTTGGCGGATGGAGGGGCCCATTGGCACCACAAACCATCCGAGCGCCTCGTCCCAATGCTGATAATCGATCCGATGTTCGCGGCGTTCCGCAGCCGGGGCAAATTGCGCGAAAGCCGCCGGCATTGAGCCGACCGAATTAGGCGATTGGTTCTGGATCGAACTTGAACTTGCCGGCACAGCGAGCGGCGCACTTTCTGCGGCAAGCGGGGCACTAAGCCCAGTTGCAGCGAGCAAAAGGGCGGCCGGATAAAGGCGGCGATTGGATGTAAAGCGAGGCGTCATATTATGTCTCCCACGTAAACAAAATTCCGTCCAACATCTTGCGTAACATTGTGTTTCTCAATGGGAGATGAACGGCCCACTATGCTTGTTTGCCCGCTTTACTCGACGGCGTTCTTGTTCGGAGGATCGCCGGGCAGATCAATGTTGGAAAAGATGACCGTCCCGCGCCGTGTATCTTCGCGCAATTCCAAAAGTTGTAGTTTGCGCGCACGCTGAGAGAGCAACTGCGCCGCGCCAACCGTCAGCCCGGGACGGCTTGCCGCGAGGTAATTTGCCCCGCGAGAACCGCCCGACAGATCGGCAATATCCCATTCGCGAATAGCGGCGCGGACAAAGGTGGTTTGCCCCAATATCTCAGTGACGTCCGCATTCGCATATTCGGCGATATGTTCGCGCACATCGGCATCGAAGTTGGGGAAGTAAAAGCGGCCTGTGTCCTCATATAATGTTGAAATATCGAGGTTGTCCCCGCTCTTTTGTGTTCCTCTTAGAGAATTGACGAAATCCTCCGCCGCGCGGTCTAGCAGAGAACTGACATTGCTGCCGGTAAAGGCGTCGCGCTCTAGCGACGGGCTGCCGATCTCCCCGCGCCAAAAACCATAGATCACCTTGGGATTGCGCCAGTTGGCAAACACAATCTTCTCACGAATATCGCGCAAACTCATGGCGACGCCTGCAACCGTGATAAACTTCGCCTCGTCCAAAGGGACGCCGTCTAACTCAATCTCGCGTGGTTGACGTACCGGCCAATCGAGCGCGATCTGTTCCACCATCGCGGCATTGTGCAGGTTCAGCCAATATGCGAGCTGCTCATTGCGCGGCAGGGATGAGATATCGAGCGTATCGGCCACGCCTTGTAAATCGAGCCGGTATTCTGAAAGACCCGCGATTGCAGGCGTATCCAGAAAGGAAAATCCAACCATTGTGCCTTCTAAACGGTAACGGGAATTGTGCCCTTGCTGCCTGCGCGTGCCTAAGACTGGGGTCGCTGGGCGCGCGGTTTCGCGGGTGGGCGGCCCCATCGAAATCACGAGATTCTTGAGCGCGAAATCCCAGAAACCAAAATCAATCCGGTGGCGGATCGGATCGGTTGTCGGAGTGAAAATGGCAAAAGGGTTGCTGGCGGCGGCGCCCGTTCCAGCAACGGTTTCAGCAGCGACAGGCTCTTCACTAGAGATTCTGAGCTCTGCCGAAGCGCCATGATCCTGAGCGAGCGCGCCGCCATGTGCCGCAATCACAGCGGCAAGACCGCAAATTTGAACAAGAGCGCCGCGCATAGTCTCTTCCTTTTGGGGCTTCTTCTGAGGGTTTTTCCCTGAGGATTCGGCTCAAAATGACGCAAACACTCTGACTATTCAACAAGAAGCGTAATCTGGTGTGCCCACGAAAAAGCCCGCCAAGACCGAAAGGTCTTGGCGGGCTTTGTCTTAGCGGTTGATTGCTGCCGCTTATTCCACTTCGTCGTTTTCTGGATCACCGGGCAATTGAATATTGCTGAAGGTGACAGTGCCGGTCCGTCCTTCGCGGATGATCCGCTGGAATTTCTGCTCACGCTGTTGCAGCAGGCGCGCCATGCTTTGCGGCATGCGGAAGCTGTAAGAATTGCCATCGGCTGAGGTGACATTCGAATAGGTCGGCTCTCGCACGCCCCCGGCCAAATCGGCAATGTCATATTCCCGCACATTGGCATCGATTGATGTCGTTGCTGCGAGCAAGGCGGCGGTGTCTTCATTGGCAAATTGCGCCAAATGTGCGCGAAGATCGCTGTCAAAATCCGCAAAGTAGAACGGTGCCACTTCTTCGAACAATTCCGAGACATCCAACGTGTCACCGCTTTGCTGAGTGCCGCGAAGTGAATTCACAAAATCGCGCGCGCCGCGGTCCAGCAGGCGAGAGACATTGTCAGCATTGAACGCCTCACGCTGGATTGACGGTCCGCCAATTTCGCCGCGCCAAAAGCCGTAAATCACACGGGGGTCGCGCCAGTTGGCAAATACGATCTTCTCACGAATATCACGCGGGGAAAGTGCGATCCCTTCCACGGTGATGAAACGCGCATCGTCAAGCGGGACGCCGCCGATTTCAATCTCGCGCGGCTGGCGCACTGGCCAGTTATTGGCGATCTGCTCAATCATCGCGACGTTATGCAGGTTGATCCAATAAGCGAGCTGCTCATTGCGGCTGAGCGCTTGAATATCGACGATGCTGGCGGTGTTTTCAAGATCCTGACGATATTCGGTGAAGCTGGCGATCACATCACTGTCGAGGAACGTGAACATGACCCGCGTGCCTTCGAGCCGGTAGCGCGAAATATGGCCATATTGACGGCGCGTGCCGAGCCCAGGGGTCGGGCGGCCAGCGGTTTCGCGCAGAGAGGGGCCCATTGAGATCACGATGTTGCTCATCGCTTCATCCCAGATCGAATAGTCGATGCCGTCTTGATTGGGCGTGTCGCTTGGGGTGAATGTCGCGAAGGCTGGGTCGCTTGCAGGCGTGTTTTGCGCCGCAGCAGGGGCGGAGCCTAGCGCAAGAGCAGACGCTGCAGTCAGCAAGACTGAGGGCAAAAATGCGGATTTGCGAGAGGTTTTTGCCTGAAGTCGATTCATATCTTGCTGTCCTTCTATTCAGAGCGGCTCCTTATCAAAGGAGCCAAAAGAGATGCGGCCATTCGAGAAGGCCTTTGGGGCGTTAGTCAGAGGCGCGGACCTGATCCAATGGGGGAATACTCTGGCGGGTGTCAGAGCGAGGATCGGTCCGCGCCTCGTCGTTTAGTGTATAGATCGTCTTACGTTACGTTTGTTCCCGCCAATCGGACGCGGTGTGTTATTAGTCGAATACACTTGTCGTTCGTCGGGTGTCATTGTGGTTCATGATGCGGATGCAGCGGGCTTGTGTGTCGTTAGTCTGCGCAGGCCGAGAATTCTTAGCGCAAGGTTGAGCAATTTTTTCAGCGCCGAGCGGACCACTTCGAAAACCTTAGCAAAGAAAAAGCGAGCTGCCCCGAAGGGCGCTCGCTCTTAATCTTTCGAACCGGGTTGGCTTTACTTTGGTGAAAGCACCATCAGCATTTGCCGACCTTCAAGGCGGGGAAATGCTTCGATCTTGGCAGTCTCTGCCATGTCGTCCTGCACCCGTTTCAGCAGATCCATGCCGAGGTGCTGGTGCGCCATTTCGCGTCCGCGAAAGCGCAAAGTCACTTTGACCTTGTCACCATTGTCGATGAACTTGTTCACGTTCCGCATCTTCACGTCATAATCATGCGTGTCGATATTGGGCCGCATTTTGACTTCTTTGATGTCCTGCGTCTTTTGCGATTTGCGCGCGGCATTGGCCTTTTTCTGCGCTTCAAACCGGTATTTGCCGACATCGAGATATTTGCACACAGGCGGGTCCGCATTCGGGGACACTTCGACGAGGTTCAGGCCTTTTTCATTGGCCTGCTCCATCGCTTCGCGGGTGAACATTACGCCAAGATTCTCGCCCTCGTCATCAATGACGCGAACTTTGGGAACTTGGATGAGATTATCGAAGCGAGGGCCGCTTTTAACGGGCGGGGCCATCGAACGCCGAGGTGGACGGGCTATTGTGTTCTCCTGTGGTAGCCTGCGAGTCTTTTGCTAGGCGCTATGTAGGTATTTTAGCGGCGAAAGACCAGATGAGTCTCAAGCTGCTGCGCGATAAAGCGGAAATGTGACCAATTTACCCTTTGCTGGCAACACAGCATCGATGCGGCTTGCTGGGCTCAGCGCCTTCAATATCTCTGGCGCGCCCGCATCCATGCCGCCTGTATAAGCGCCAAAGGCGGGCAGGATCATCCGCTGCGTTTTTGCAGAATGACTTATCACTGCGCATGGCCGGGCGATGTGACGGTTTCTGACCTGAACGCGCATTTTCGGGTGGTAATGGCCAGACATTTCCGCGCGGGTTTCGCCCGATTTGGCTTCATGGCGAAGGATGATGCCGTTCACCTCCATCTCTTTTTCAATCTGAGCCCCAAATGCGCGGTCCATATGTTCATCGTGATTGCCAGTGATCCAGATCCAATCGAGCGAGCGAGTCATCGCCTCCAACATCCCGCTGGCATAGGGATCCAGACGGCTGCCACCGGCATCATCGTGGAAATTGTCTCCCAATGTGATCACGCGCCGCGCGCCGGTTGCCTTTATGGCATCGGCAATCCGCTCCAAGGTTTCGCGGCTGTCATAAGGCGGAAGCATTTGGCCGTGCTGCGCATACCAACTGCCTTTTTCCAGGTGCAGATCCGTCACCAGCAATGCCCGTTCGCGCGGCCAATAAAGGGCGCTGGATTTGGTGAGAAGGAACTCCTCTCCAAAAAATTCAAGCGGGGCGAACGAAACGGGAACCATCTACTGCATGTGACGGTGCTGGTGCGGTTTGGCAAGGGGAGTTGATTGTGATGGCGCTCCGCAGGTTCACGCTGTCAATTCTCGTTGACACGTCGACTGTATTGTTCATGGTCATCGCAGTTTAGACGGGGATCGATTGAATGAGTGAATGGGCCACCAACACTGCGGCTGCGCGCGGCTGGTTTGAAAGTCTGCGGGATCAAATTTGCGCTGAATTTGAAAGTATTGAGCGTGAGGCTGGTTCAGATGCGGCGTTTGCCTACACGCCGTGGTCCCGTTCAGAAGAAGGCAATGACGATCCCGGCGGCGGCGTTCAGGGATTGATGAAGGGCAAAGTGTTCGAAAAAGTCGGCGTCAACGTCTCGACTGTGCGCGGCAGCTTTCCCAAAGAATTTGCAGGAACGGTGAACGGCGCGGATGCCGACAATCCGGGCTTTACCGCGACAGGCATCAGTCTGGTCGCGCATATGCACAATCCGCATGTTCCCGCCGTTCATATGAACACGCGTTTTCTCACCACGGGCAAGGCATGGTTTGGCGGCGGCGCGGACCTAAACCCGCCAATCCCTAACGCTGAGGATACAGAGGAATTTCATGCCGCTATGCGGGCTGCCTGCGCAGCGCATAATCCGACCTATTATGAGAAATACAAAAAATGGGCGGATGATTATTTCTACATCCCCCACCGCGAAACGCACCGGGGCGTGGGCGGCATTTTCTATGACCATCTGGAATGCAATGATGCAGATGCATTTGATCGCAATCTCGCTTTCACTCAGGATGTCGGTAAAGCCTTCTTGAGCATTTTCCCTGCATTGGTTCGCAAGCGGATGAACGAAAATTTTGACGCAGAGGAAGAAGCCAAGCTGCTCGAATATCGCGGGCGCTATGCTGAGTTCAATCTTGTGTATGACCGAGGCACGATTTTTGGCCTGAAAACCGGCGGCAATATTGATGCAATTTTGATGAGCCTGCCGCCGCGCGCCACTTGGAGCTAAGTGCGGCGTGCCCGTCTGGTTGATGCAATCGTTCAGCCGCTGGCTTGCTGCCCGCTGATCTCTCGGCCGTCTGAGCTTGGCGCAAGGCCCTCTGCCGTAGCCCATTTGTTGAGCGCATTGGCGAGCCGCTGCATTGAAACAGGCTTGGCCAAATGCGCTTGCATTCCGGCCGCTAGACAGTTTTCGATATCATCGGCAAAGGCATTCGCGGTGAGCGCCACTATCGGCAATTCTTGCTCTGAAATGCCCGCCGCGCGCAGCCGCTCGGTTGCCTCCAACCCGCCCAGAATTGGCATTTGTAGGTCCATCAAGATCAAGCCATAGGGCTGCCCCTCGGCACGCGCAGCATGGACCATCTCGATGGCTTCTTGGCCATCTTCTGCGCATTCAACCTCAACGCCCATTTGCCGCGTCATGTCAGTGATCAGCTCGCGGTTGATGTCGTAATCTTCGGCCAACAAGATGCGCACGGGATTGATCACAGTGATTGCGGTTGCGGGCTGACCTAGGATTGGCGGGCTGCCCCCGATAACCGGGTCTTCTGTTTCGGAGGCGCTGGCAAGCGGTACGCTCAAGGTGAAAACGGATCCTTGGCCAAGCTCGCTGCGCAAAGTTAGCGTTCCGCCCATCAATTCGGCGAGCTGGCGGCTGATGGCAAGACCAAGGCCGGTGCCGCTTGCAAGGTCGGTCTGGTCTGTGTGTTCTTGTGTGAAGGGATCAAAGATTCTGTCTTGTAAAGCCGGGGAGATACCGGCCCCTGTGTCACTGACCGCGAACAGTAAGGACCTAGACCCATCAGGGCCGCTGTCCCGCAATCGCACCGTCAAGGATACGGTTCCACGCTCGGTAAAGCGGACGGCATTGGCCAGCAAATTGCTCAAAATCTGACGCAGCCGCAATCCATCAACATCGACGTTATGCGGCACATTGGGCGCGGTGTCGCAGATCAAATTGATGCTCTTTTCGCGGGCCGAAGCCTCAGTCATTTGTTTGACGCGATTGACAAGGTGCCTGATCTCGACATTTTTGACGTTGATCTCGGTCTTGCCCGCCTCGATCTTACTGAGGTCGAGAATATCATTGAGCAAGGTTTGCAAGCTCTTGCCAGAATCGATGATGAGATCGGTGTGCCGGCGTTGTTCTGCCGACAAATCACTGCGCTCTAGCAATTCGGCAAAGCCAAGAAGACCGTTCATCGGTGTGCGGATTTCATGGCTCATCCGGGCGAGAAATTGCCCTTTTGAATTGGCGAGCGCTTTTGCTGCATCTCGCGCGCTGCGCAGGTCTTCCTGCATTTCTTCTTCGCCCGTTCGGTCTTTGATAACACCGAACATTGCAATCGGCGTACCGCTTGCATCGCATTCTGAACTCGCACCAGCGTCAACATAGCGCAATTGCCCATCGGCACCGATGATACGCGCGCGGAATGTATATGGTTGGCCAGTCTTGCGGGATCGTTCGATATTGCGGGCCACCAATTCGCGGTCATCTTCGTGGTAAAAACTCAGCGCGTCTTCTAAGCTAGGCGGGGTGCCGGGTTTTAGCCCGTGGATTGCATAGGTCGCGTTCGACCAGAACACCGCATTGGTGGAAAGGTTGAGCCGCCAATGGCCTACACGTGCATGCGCTTCTGTAATGTTGAACCAGCGGTTCTTCGCCTCCAACTCTTTGCGCGATGCTGCGTAACGATCCGCCTGCGCGGAAAATTGAGCGCGAACAGATAATTCACGCAATCCAAAACCCATCCCAGCAAAGCCGAACACTATCAAAGCAGGCGAGAAGGGGAGCGCGCTCAGGACAGGCGAGAAAGCGTCGACGATTGCCAAGGCAAATGCGAGCAAGCCGCAAGCGAGCGCCGCAAGTGCAGTGCCGCCGCCATCGGGCCGTGCGGGGGAGGTGGATGTCCGTGCCATATTGCGGTGTTACCGCGGGTTTGGTTCAAGCGGACTTTCGTCACAGCTAGGCAATCTGACGCAGTGATTGTTACCTGCCCGGTCAAGTCCAAATATGTGCGAAACCGGCGTGCCCTTTGACCCCGCAGAACCTTGCGAATTTGCGAAAAATTGCGGCAATATTTGTTCTTGCCAAATCGCTGCTTGCCCCGCCGCGCTGCGCTGCGCATATTCATCGTATAATGATGCGCCAATATGAACTTGTTGAACGGGTTAAAGCCTATGATCCCGACGCTGATGAGGCGCTGCTGAACCGCGCTTATGTCTATACGGTGCAGAAACACGGCGCACAAAAGCGCGCGAGCGGCGATCCGTATTTCAGCCACCCGATAGAAGTTGCCGGGCTGATGACGGATCTCCAGCTGGATCAAGAAACGATCATCACCGCCTTGCTGCATGACACAGTCGAAGACACATTGGTCACGATTGAGGATATCGAGCAGAATTTTGGATCAGAAGTCGCCCGGCTGGTGGATGGCGTCACGAAATTGTCCAAAATCGAAGCGATGCCGGAGAATGAGCGCGCGGCGGAAAATCTGCGCAAATTTTTGCTCGCTATGTCCGAAGATATTCGCGTGCTGCTCGTAAAATTGGCGGACCGCTTGCACAATATGCGCACGCTGCATTTCATCAAGAAGCCAGAGAAACGCCAGCGCATTGCGCGCGAGACGATGGATATATACGCCCCGTTGGCGGAGCGTGTCGGCATGTATGAATATATGCGCGAGATGCAGGCGCTGTCCTTCCGCGAGTTGGAGCCTGAGGCTTACACGACGATCACCAAACGGCTCGAGCAATTGCGCGGTCAAGATGGCGGCCAGGTGGATGCAATTGCGCTGAAAATCAAACAAGCCTTAGCCGAGGCGGGGCTGAGCGTTGAGGTCATGGGACGCGAAAAGCACCCCTTTTCGATCTGGAACAAAATGTCTGAGCGGCATGTCAGTTTTGAACAAGTGACCGACATTATGGCGTTTCGCGTGATCACGGAAAGTGAGGCGGATTGTTACCGCGCATTGGGGATATTGCACACAACTTGGCAGTTTTTGCCCGGGCGTTTCAAAGACTATCTCTCCACCCCCAAAAACAACGGCTATCGTTCGCTCCACACGTCGTTGATGTATGAAAACTCCATGCGAGTGGAGGTGCAAATCCGCACCCGCGAAATGCACAGCCGCAATGAATTCGGTTTGGCGGCGCATTGGGCCTATAAACAATCGGATAAGGCGGATGGGCAAATCGGCTGGCTGCGCGATCTCATTGAAATCGTCGATGCCAGCCATGATGCAGAAGAGCTGCTCGAACACACCCGTTTGGCGGTCTACCAGGATCGGATTTTCGCCTTTACTCCGAAAGGGGCGCTGTTCCAATTGCCCAAAGGGGCGACGGCGGTTGATTTTGCCTTTGCCGTCCACACCGATCTGGGGCTTGCCTGCGTAGGAGCAAAGATCAATGGCCGGCACATGCCGCTACGCACGCAATTGGTGAATGGCGATGTGCTGGAAATTATCAAAGGCGCCGGATCAGAACCGCAATTGTCATGGCTGGGTTTTGTCGTAACCGGTAAAGCGCGCGCAGCGATCCGCAGAGCGGTGCGGTTGAAAGAGCGTGATGAGGTCGCCGAAATTGGCTCGAAATTGTTCGATGAAATCGCCAGCCGCGTCCCTGCTCGGATTGGGAAAAAGGCGATCCGCGCGGCGGTTGAACGATTAGGGTTGGAGGAACCTGATGATCTAATGTTCTCCATCGGAGCGGCCAAATTGACTGATCGCGAAGTGATGGAAGCGCTTGTGCCGGGAAGCACCGCAGAATTTGAAGAAGATGAGGAATGGTCGCGGCACGAGCGCGAAATTTCAATCCGTGGACTGACGCCGGGCGTGGCTTTCGACCTTGCGCAATGCTGCCACCCGGTCCCTGGTGACCGGATTGTTGGTCTGCGGCGAAAGGGCGAGCGGGTCAGTGTGCATGCGATTGATTGTCTCGAATTGGCGAGCGGTGTCGACAATGACTGGCTGGATCTGAATTGGGGGCGCCGGTCACATGGCGCAATCGGGCGGCTTACCGTCACCATTTATGATCGGCCGGGAACTTTGGCGGAAATGGCCGGCATTTTTGCGCAAAACAAGATTAACGTAACCAGCCTGATACAGACAGAACTCGACCATCCTTTCACGACTTATGAAATCGATGCCGAGGTCCAAGATTTGGCGCATATCACCCGCATCCTCAGCGCATTGCGCGCCAGCGATGCGGTGGCGCAGGCGGATCGGATCTGACGCGTTGCGCTTTGTCCCTTAGGGCTTACCTTTAAAGAGCGTTTAACCGTGACTTAAATTCACCGGGATAGCCATCCGACTGAGAAAGTTTGCCGGGCAGAGATTGTTTTGTCCGCGCCAACCGCAACCAGAACGGTGGCCCGCAGCATGAATGCGCCAAGTCTATTTTCACAATCAGAAAGTGCCGCAAATGGCGCGCCAATCGGCGAGCCTGAGCGCGAAGTGCCGACCGGTTTTGCGAGACTAAAAGCGCGATTTGAAGACCGCACATTGACGGCAAAACTGCGGATCGTTGTATTCGGTGTTGCGATTATTCCCTTCTTCGTCGCTGCGGTTCTGCTCTTTCAATTCGCCTTTTACGGCCAAGCGGGATCAGACCACGCAGAACGCGTGCGCGCCGAAGTTCTGGTCGCGGAGGCTGCCCTCGCGATTGCACAAACGGCGGCCGACTTGGACACGGCAGAAGAACAGCAAAGCGAAGAATTGCTCCGGTCTGCGGGTGTCCGCGCGGCGATGGCGCGTGACAAGCTGACGCAGGCGATCACTTTGGGACAAGACCGGTTCCCCGAAGAAACAATTGATCAATTCCGCTCAGCCCGCGACGAGATCGCTGAAAAGACAGTGATTGTTCAGGGCTTGAGTTTTGAGAAATCTCCGCAAGAAATCACTGACCTGCAACCGTGGGCCAGTGAATGCGCCGATAAGTTGGCGACCATCTTTAACGGCGCGCGCGTCCATGCCATCGCTACGATGGAATCGATATTGGACGGTATCATGGTCGGGTTTGCACTTTGTGTGGGCCTGATGCTCAGCGCGATTGCCGCTTCCTTTCTGGGTGCACGAACGATGATCGCGCATGTTGTTGGCCAGATCACGGATATTACCGACGTGATGGAAAATCTGGCCGAAGGGGATGTCGATGCGGCGATACCCGGCGGCCATCGCAAGGACGAGATTGGCGCAATGGCGCGCTCGCTCGGCGTGTTCAGAGCAAAATCTCTGGCGCTGAGGGACCTCACCAGCGCGCGAGCCCGTGATGCGGAGAAACAATTAGCTCAGGAACAATCTCTTGGCCAACAAATGCGCGAATTGCGCCGCGACAAAAGCCAACTGCTCGAAGGGCTGGCCGACGGTTTTGAAGTGTCGGTTGGGGAATTGATCACTGCGGTTTCCTCCGCATCTGAGCAGCTAAAGGCGACCTCTCGGCAAATGGGTGAACTGGCCGAAGGGTCAAAGGGGCAGGCCGAAAGCGCGACCGAGGCGATGGAAAATGCCACTGCCAATGTCACCGCAGCAGCGGCGGCGACGGATCAATTCGCGCTGTCGATCAATGAGATTAGCCGGCAAGCATCCGCATCGGCAGAATTGGCGCGCGGGGCGAGCGAATTGGTGACCACGGCCAACACCAAAATGACCGATCTGTCGCACGCTGCGCTGGAAATCGGGGAAATCGCCGGGCTGATCCAAACCATCGCCCAGCGTACCAATCTGCTGGCCCTCAACGCCTCAATTGAGGCCGCACGCGGTGGTGAAGCGGGGCGCGGTTTTGCTGTCGTGGCCAGCGAAGTGAAAGAATTGGCGATGCAAACCAGCAACGCGACCCGAAGTGTGGCCGAGAAAATCACGGCCATGCAGGACTTTACAGAATCCAGTGCTGGCGATCTCACCAGTATTGTCGATAGGATTGGTGAATTGGAACAAGCCTCCGTCATGATCGCCACCGCAGTTGATGAGCAATCCGTTTCCGGTGAAGAATTGGCGCGCAATATCGACACAGCGGCGGCAGGCTCCGCGCAAGTGGGCACAAGATTGACGACTTTGCGAGAAGCGAGTCAGGAGACTGGCAATGCCGCAGATGATGTGGTGCTAAGCGCTCAGGCGTTGGGCGCGCATGCCAACGACCTGCGCGCAAAAGCGGGGCGATTCATCGCGGATGTGCGCCGTTCTGCTCGCGATTTGGAATCGGATGAAAGCGAATTGGAAACGCGGGCGGCCTGATCATAGCGGCGTCACTTCGACGCCCACAATGTCGCCAGCGTTTAGGTCTTCACGACCCATCACTTTCTTGCTCACCAATAAAATCCATTCGGATTGTTTGCTTTGAGGGAAGACCGAGGTTTTCCACGAGGTATCCCCAATGCGGGCCAATACTTTAAGCGATCCGAACCCGCGCGAACGCCCGAATTCTAGCCGGTGCAATGCGGCATGCATCGTCAATGCTTCGGCGGAAGCTCCTGCGAATGTGACGAAGTGATATCTCCCTCTATCTCCCTGCCACCGCGATAATGAGAGCTCCGCAGAAACAGGACCATCGACAGGTTCGCCGCCGATTTCGGTCACTCGTCATCAGGCGCTGAGATAGCGCGCACGGGCACAGGAATATTGCAAATATCTGCGCCGCCAGCAGGGGTGATGAAAAACGGATCGCGGCGGTTGGCGCGGGCTTCGGCATAGGCAGCAAAGGTTGCGCCTTCGGTGGAGAGATATTCGAAGCGCGGCTGCTCACTTTCGGCCAAGTCACTGGCGACGCGAATGGATTGGATCGGAGTGCGTAGATGCGCCTCTTCTTCGGTGTAGAACCCTAACGCGCCCGTGCCGCGGGTCATCGAGGAGAGGTGCTCCATCCCGCTGATAATGCGACCGACTAGAGCGATGTTGCGGTCCAGATGGCGCGGTGCGTGACCGATCACGGTGTAGAGTTCCGCGCCGGAGCCGGTGTCGGGCGAGTAATTGCGGCCAACGCCAACCATGCCGTAACAGTGGACGGGCCAGTGTTTTGATGCTGGTTCTCCTCCGTCCTGCGCAACAGGCCATCCAAAAGCAAAAAGTGATCGGCTGGAATATGCATCACCCGGCAGGGCCTCGTCGATTGCGGCCCTCACTAAGCCAATTGAGTTGTTCTCTCGTTCGCGGAACAGTGCTCTGACCTCGTCAGGTGACAAAGAATCCATCCAAACTTTTGTCATCTCGATGTTTGAGGACAGATATTCATCCTCCGCCATCACATTCAGCCCTTCGGGCAGCGGCTTGGTCTCTTCCTCTCCGCTCTCAGGATTATCGTGCCCCGGATCGCCCCATTGGACGACGTAATTGTCTTGCACCCGGTTCACGCTGATCCCGTCATACCACTGCGCGCGGGCGAGGGTGCGAATGTTCTCAACCCAGCCTTGACTAAACGGCGCGGGCATAAGTTGCATGATCACGGTTCGATCATTTCCCGCTGCGTCCTGCGCAAGGGTCATGACCAGCAAATCTTCCGCGGCAATGGTCATCCATTCCTCCGCAGGAGCGCCATTCACGATTTCATTTGGGCTGGGTGCACCCTGCGGCTCATCCTGCGCGACCGTTGTCGCAGGCTGATTGGTCGATGCTGCGTCCTCGCTCCCCGCTTGAGCGAGAGCGATCGCAGGAATGGTGAGCGCGGCGAGGCCAAGTCCGAGTTTTTTCATAGGAATGGGTTTGCCACCCGAAACGCGCTTGCGAAAGAGCAAAGGTCAGTCTATCCGCGCGTTCTTGTCTAATCAGGCATGCGGAGCGGTGGCCGAGTGGTCGAAGGCGCACGCCTGGAAAGTGTGTAAAGGGGCAACTCTTTCGTGGGTTCGAATCCCACCCGCTCCGCCACCCACCCCCAGCACCAATCTCTGATTACAGGGCGCCTGCGCAAAGCGGCGGTGTCAGCGGGTTTGAACAGGCTAAACCGCCGTTCGCTGGATCTTCAGCATCAGTCTCTGGGCATATCAGGCGATTTTTGCGCGGCTAGTCTCTGCGCCAATCGCAATCAGATGAGTTTCCCTGTTAAACAGGCAATAACAGGGAAAATTGCTCATTTGAGGCCGAAAACAGGGCTTTTCGGGAAGATACGCCCATATGCTCCCGGACAAAAAGCCCAAATTACACAGGGTTAGGCTCTGAAAAATAGGGTTTTCCTGTTAATCGCCGGAACAGGGTATTTATTAGGCTGTAACAGGGGCTTTAATCGCAGTAACAGGCCCTGTTCTTGGCCGGAACAGGCTAGTTGAAATCCTGCCAATTCAGCATCTCGCGCTGCTCTTTCCAGCCTAGCGGGATGTGCATTTTGATAAGCTGCTGCAGGTTGAGCGCTTGCGGCTGGCGCCCTTCCATAATGTCGCGCTGAATATCCGGCGCAAGAAAAGCAAGCCGGAGAATGTTGCGGTTGTAGGCAATGGATGGAGATACCTCTATCATCGGCATGCCCTTACGGTCGCGGCGCAGCAATGAGTGCGCGCGGCGAAGCGCCGCAATCAGTATCGGGTCAGGATGAACGTCAGGTTTGCCCTCGGCAATCACCAAACGCTGACCTCCTCGCAGCGGCAAAGAGACTGGTATTTTGATCCGGCAAATCTTGGCCGATGTATGGATCATCTGCTCGCGGTCACGAAGGTGCTGCGCAATGTGATCAGCAAACTTTGCCGGGCATTCAAATACCAAACCGCCAGCGATGATCTTCACAGCCAATACAGAATCGAGAGGGCGATCTTTGCGCGGCAGCCACCGCTCTGCTGTTTCGGTGATGATGGACTCGATTGCGTCTGCAGGAAGCCTACGAACTTCATTGTCGCTGCTCTTCCCAGCGCCCTGCTGCAGTGATGCCGACACGTAGTATCGATAGACCCCGCCTGAGCGCCCGCGCGAGAATGTCGGGGTCATCACCTCGCCATTTGCATCAAACAGCTTGCCGGTCAGCGTAGCCTTGGCCGCGCGGGTTCCAGCGCTAGCTTTGTGGCGCTGGGCTTGGCTATCGAGCTTGACTTGCACGCGGTCGAACAGGTCTGGATCTACGATTCCGTGATGCTCGCCTTCGAACACCTGATCCTTGTGCACGATCTGGCCGAGATAGATGCGGTTGCGCAGCAGGTAAAAAAGCGCGCCGCGGCTGAACGTCTGGCCGCCCATCGTTCGCCCTTTTGCAGTGACGTGCAGCTTTGAGAGGATACCGCGTGCCTCAAGATCGCGCTGGAGGGCATGAACTGAGCCAAGCTCAAGATAGCGGACAAACAGATGGCGGACACGCTCGGCCTCATCCTTGTTGACCTTCAACGTGCGTGAGCCATCGGTCGGCGGATCGTATCCCAGCGGCGGGATCCCGCCCATCCACATACCTTTGGCTTTGGAGGCGGCGATCTTGTCGCGGATCCGTTCGCCGGTAACCTCGCGCTCGAACTGCGCAAAGGACAGCAGGACGTTGAGCATCAAGCGCCCCATCGAGTCCTTGGTATTGAACGACTGGGTCACCGACACGAAGCTGGTGCCAGCAGCATCGAAGGTCTCGATAATGCGCGAGAAGTCTGTGAGCGAGCGGGTCAGGCGGTCGATCTTGTAGACCACAACCACGTCGATGCGTCCCGCTTCAATATCGCTGAGCAGCGCTTGCAGCCCCGGGCGCTCCATCGTGCCGCCAGAAAAGCCGCCATCATCATAAAAGGTCGGAATTATGGTCCAGCCCTCGCTCGCCTGACTGGTGACATAGGCCTCGCCTGCCGCCCGCTGGGCATCAAGGCTGTTGAACGACTGGTCGAGGCCCTCATCAGAGCTTTTACGGGTGTAGATGGCGCAGCGGACCGTCTTGCTTGGTTTACTCACACTGCATCTCGCAGACCAAAGAAGCGCGGCCCGTTCCAGCGGCTTCCGGCAATAGCGGTCGCCGTAGCCGAGAGGCTTGGATAGAGCTCTCCATCCCAGCGGAACCCATCTGATTCGACCACGACCTTGATCTCGCGGCCCTTCCAGTTGCGGGTCAGGACCGCGCCAACGCCAAGCCGGCGCCCCTCAGGTTGAGGCGAGCCGGTGCGGGCCAGCGCCTTGCGGGTATCAGCATTTATCCCGCCGTAAGCGTCGGTTTGCACCCGCCAGCCAAGCAGCATTCGCATGATGGGTTCGGAGCGCAGGGTAGGAGGGGTGCCGTAGCGCCGCCTCCAGAACCTGCGCAAAGCTTCAAGATCCATGCCTTCGATCTCGCGCACAAGCTGCTTTGTATCGCTGATGCTTTGATCGCCGCTCATGACGCTTTCTCTGCAGTATAGCGGCGCACATCGCCGATTTTCTGCGATGTAATGATCAGCCCGCGTTTCTTGAGGGCGCCAGCCATGGCGCCGCGTACAGAATGCTGCTGCCAGCCAGTCGCTTTCGTCATGTCGGCGATAGCCGCGCCATTGGCGCGCAAAAGCAGCTTCTCGAGCGCATCGAGCTTCGTTGGTTTCTTGAGTTTAGACTTGGTTGTCATGGGTGTTCTCCGGTTGATGCGAGCGCCAGATTGGCGGCCCTACCGGCGCAAGCCCGGCTTGCCGGGCACGCATGGCAATGCTCGAAGCGGCGGCGAAGTCCAGCGGCTTCATGTTTATCAACGGTTTATGCCCGTAATTCCGACTGAATCATGCGCTTGCTCTCTTTGGACACCCGTTTCGCTCCTATACACTGCGGATATGACAGCAGAACCGATGGAGGCAGCCCCTACTGCCAATCGCCCGCTCAGCGTCGTCTATAAGGCGGCTGCGAGCCTTGTCCCTGATCCCCGCAATGCGCGCACGCATTCCAAGAAGCAGATCGAGCAGATCATCGCTTCGATAAAGGCGTTCGGGTTCACCAACCCGATCCTTGCTGATCCGCAAGGCAACCTCATTGCAGGCCACGGCAGATTGCGCGCCGCAAAAGAGATGGGGCTGGCTGAAGTTCCTGTCATCGAGCTTGCGGACCTGAGCGAGGCACAGAAGAAAGCGCTGCGGCTTGCGGACAACAAGATCGCGCTCAATGCTGGTTGGGATATGGAGATCCTCAAGCTCGAGCTAACTGAGCTATCAATGCCCGAGATCGACATTGATCTGGGCCTCACCGGGTTTAGCTCCGGCGAGATCGATGTGGTGCTCGCAGATAGTCCTGATCCCGATGACGAGGTCATTCCTGGAGTACCAGAAGAGCCGCGTGCTCAGCTCGGCGATATCTGGCAACTGGGCGAACACCGGATCGGCTGCGGTGATGGCCGGGATGCCGCCTTTCTTCAGCAGATCATCGGCGAGGGCGCACAGATCGACTGCGCGTTTCTGGATCCGCCTTACAACGTAAAGATCAACGGACACGTCAACGCGGTCGGCCGCCACCGCGAGTTTGCAATGGCGTCGGGCGAAATGAGTGAGAATGAGTTCCGCACCTTCCTGTCTGAAACTCTTGGTGCCTGCGCCAAGGTATCGCGGGACGGCGCAGTCCACTTTGTTTGCATGGACTGGCGGCACATGGATGACGTCACCGCGTCAGTAGACGGCGTTTACAGCAAGTTGCTCAACATCTGTGTGTGGAACAAGAGCAATGCCGGAATGGGGTCGCTTTACCGCTCCAAACACGAGATGGTGTTTGTCTATAAGGTAGGAGAGGCCTCGCACACCAATACAGTCGAGCTGGGCAAGCATGGCCGCAACCGCACCAATGTCTGGGACTATCCTAGCGTCAACTCGATGCGAGGATCGCGCCGCGAGAACCTTGCGCTGCATCCCACGGTCAAACCGGTGGCGATGGTCGCTGATGCAATCTGCGATGTCACCAAGCAGGGCGAGCTCGTGCTGGACATCTTCCTTGGGTCCGGCACCAGCCTGATCGCCGCAGAGCGGGTGGGACGAGCCTTTAGAGGCCTCGATATTGATCCAGCCTATGTCGACGTGGCGATGACGCGCTGGTCGCAGATCACTGGCAAGCAGCCTCAGCTGATCCACCGCTTGAGGATTGACGGTCCAGATGAACTGGAGACTGCCGAATGAGCAAGGGCAGCAGCACTCGGTTCAAAAAGGGGCATTCTGGCAATCCCAAAGGAAGGCCTCCGAAACCGCGCCGCCCAAACATCTCCGCGTTCGAGATTATTCTCGACAAGACGCTGATTACAACGCGCGATGGGAAGCAGCGCGCGGCGACGGTCGAGGAAGCGCTGCAGCAGCAAACGCTCAAAGATGCGTTTGCTGGCAAGCGCATGGCCATCCGCAAGGTGCTTAAGATGATCGAGAAGCGGGAGGCGGCGCTTGCGAAGCGCAATAGGGGCCCACGCCCAGATATTTCGATGGAGCGTCATCACGGCGCCGATAATGCCAATGAGGCGATGCGCATTCTGGGTGTTGCCGCACCCGATCCCGGCTTTGGAGGCAATAGGTGGAAGCTTTTGCCGTGGGCAGCGCAGGCTGCGCTGGACCGGCGCAAAAAGGCGGGGTTTGATGCTAAAGACATCAGCAACATGAAGTTCTTCACCTTTGATGCTGACACAGTTCGCTGGCCGCGAGAGAACATCTGATGAGTGCTGCAGAGCGATCAGGTTATGGGCAGCCGCCGAAGGGCACCCGGTTCCGCAAAGGCCAATCCGGCAATCCGCGCGGCAGGCCCAGGAACCGTCACCGCGAAATCCCTTATGACGGTGTTCTCGGCCAGATGGTGACGATCCGTGAGGAGGGCCGCGAGCGCCGGGTCACGGCTGCCGAGGCATTCGTACTACAGCTGACCCAGAAAGGGCTCGCGGGAGACAGCGCTGCGACGCGCGCATCGCTTGAGGCTATCGAAGGAGCTCGGGCGGCCAGCAGCGATAGCAGCGGCTCTCCCATAACAAAGATCATAATTTCATCGGTCGACAGCGGCGTTGATGCAATCCTCGAGCCCCTTGGCATTGCCAAACTCAAATATCCGCAGGATGAAATCCGCGTAAGATGGGAGCTCAACCCTTGGATCGTTGAGGCCGCGCTCGAACGGCTTGGTGAAACTCAGCTATCTGAAGACGAGCAGCGCGAGGTATGGGATGCCACGCGCACGCCGCATAAGGTGAACTGGCCTGATTGGTGGACGGTGAAGGAATGAACGTCGGGAATGCGCCCCAGTCCCAGACGTAACGATCCGAGATCTTAGATCCTGAAAGCGGACATTCCTCGTGGCCATTCCGGCCAAGGAGAATGACTATGACCTACTCACAATTTGATCCAGTCGCCCAGAACCGAGTGCCTTGGAACTTTGGCGCGAAGATTGGGCCCAAGCGTCCATTCAATCAGAAGCAGATCTGGGCGATCCGATTCTTTCTTGATCGCGAAGAACGCATCAGAGACCGGGCGCTGTTCGACTTGGCGATCGATAGCAAGCTGCGAGGCTGTGATCTCGTTGAACTGAAGATCGGCGATTTGGTCAGCGGCCCGGAAATCAGGACGCGAGCCACGATCACTCAGCGAAAGACAGGGCGGCCTGTCCAGTTCGAGATTGCGGCAGACGCGCGAGCAAGTTTGTTCGCCTGGCTGGAGCTCAGAGGAGGTGACGTCGAGGACTTCGTCTTTCCGAGCCGAATTGATCACACGCGCCACTTGAGCACACGACAATACGCTCGGCTCGTTGACGAATGGGTTGCGGCCATCGGCCTTCGACCAGAAGAATATGGGACACATTCTCTTCGCCGCACTAAGGCTTCGATCATTTACAAGGCTACGGGTAACATTCGGGCAATCCAGATCTTGCTTGGTCATTCCAAGATCGAAAACACTGTTCGCTACTTAGGTGTGGACATTGAGGACGCCCTTACTCTTGCCGAGAAGACCGAAATCTGACCGCTGCTGGGCGCCAGCCACGACCCGGCTGGCGTCCGCTATTGGGAGTGGAAGCGGACATTCAGATTTTTGCGCCGCAGGGGTCAGGTGGCGCCGTTAGAGTCACCCGACTACGCGGAACGATTTTGTCAGACTAATCGCACTTTGGTTCGCTTTCCTTCAAACTACTTGATTTATCGGCACTCAAGCTGATTTTCACGGAGAGCATTGCAAGCACGTAGAAAGAACAGAAAGGTAATTTCAAAATGTCGAATTCCGGTTTAACCTATTAGGAATTCACGGTGTATTCGCTCTGACATTACCCGAGCGAGGAATAAGGATCTGCGTATTGCAGATTCGCAGAGTATCCAGCTTCGTTGTATCTGCATCAGCAACAGATATCTCTACGGCAAATCGCTCTGATGCATCGGAACTTTGGCAAAATTGAACAATCGACGATCCAAGGGATAAGTTGACCTTGCCCTCAGTCTCCGAAATTTGTGATGCAAAGACTGTCTGCAATCTGCGATACAGGCCGAAGTGGTTTTTGGGGTTTATAATCAGTCGCCGAATTCCCGTCGCACCGTTCGCATGATCGGTTGAGCTGTCAGGGACTCTGATTGTTCTCTCACTGATGTCCTCCAGTAAGAATGGAAGCTCCGAGTCTTTTCCTCCTCCCAAAAGCCATTTCGCACTTCTCCCGTCAGGCAGAGCGCGATGAAAGCTCTGGCTATCCAAGCAAGCAACGCCTTGCTTTTCCCAAGCCCTGCGTATTTGCTCAAGGCTGGTCACTCGTACACACCAATCGATAGGCCCTACCCGAGCCCCAATCCATGGTATCAAACGCGAGTAAATGTCACTCCTGCGGCTCGCTTGAAAGCTCAAAAGGCCGACCGCACTCGCCAAACGCATCAACTTAGATTTGAGCTTGTTCTGGACCGCTAGCAATTCAATGTAAGTCCCGTCCTTAAAGACAATCAACGCGTTCTCAGTCAATCCATGCGAGCCACCTGGAGCCACAGCAAAACCAGCGGCGCGAAAATCCTGAATGGCGCGCTCAAGTGATGCGACCTTCACAACTAAGTGGTCGAATTCAAAACCGTTCACCGCGCGCTCTTCGCTCACCATTTTCCGAGTCCATTGAGTGTTTCAGAGATGATTTGATCACCATTGCGCAGCACGCTTTCTCGCCACTTGGGATCGGTCGGGTAAAAGAGCTTTGAAAGCTGGCTTTCGATCTCGGCGATTGCGCTGCTCTTCGCACCTTTGGGAGGGTTTTGAAGCCATCTATCGTACAGTAGGCCGGTGAGCATCTTGGTATTGGAGTAGGTTCCAAACTCGATCACCAGTGCAGTGGTTTCGGCACCCAACCTCTTGGCGATGTCCTGTACTGCACGCACCAAGAGCCCCCGATAACTTGGCCGCTCACCCGAGGCGAAGTCGGCATTGTTGTTCGCTGCACGCTCACCGAACCATAGTCTGGCACGTTCGATTTCAGGAGATCCAATCTCATCAAAGCAAAGAAAACTCGGTTCTGCGTATGAGCCGATGCCGGTATGCCAATCGATAATTGCGATCTTCCGCGCTTTGGTAAAATGAGCCTCGCAAATCAATTTGATCGTTTTATTTGCCCATTCCGGCTCTGTCCCACCGTATCCGATCCCGTCTGGCCTAAAGGACTGCCCGCTGGCAATCTCTTCCACTACGGCCTGCTTGCCATGCCTGACTGAAAGGTATCGAAGGTCCAGCATGGCCCGCACTGTGTTTGGGCCATTCTTGCTTGAGCGACAAAGAGCGTGTTGCACGGATCGTGAAAGCTCTGTGCCTTTTGGCGAGGAAGCAAAGTCGCAAAAATTCCGGTTCAGATCGACATTATTCTCTGTTGTTCGCCTAACATGCGCACAGCCGTAGGCATTGGCCGCGTGAATGAGCAAAACGGCCTCGTCATCTTCCCGTTCGCTCGAATAATTGCGCATCCAGTGCAGCTGCATGGCTGTCCCTGCGAGGAGTTCAGGCCCATGCGTTCCGCTTATCATAACAAGGAGCTTTGTTGCATCTGGCGGACCAAAGCGGGCAGTATCTATGCCAAAGCCCCCATCCTGCGAAGATTCGGACAAAGGGTGTTCAAAATGGTGAACTTCCGCACCCAGCTTCTGAGCAAGATCACAGAATTCTGTCCTGGCACCCGAATATTCTTCGCAGAAAACTCCATAAGCTTCATTCTGGTTGATCAATCGAAATCCCCTCAAGGCAAATGTGAAAAATCAAGGGCTATACAGCTAGCTGGTGATGGACTGAAAGCCGAACAGCTCCAAGTCCGGTGAAATGTAATCCGGCCTGACAGGCTCTGTTCGGACAAGATCTGTCGACAAGTACTTTTTATTATCATCACAAAATACAGTCACAACGGTCGCCTCTTGGCCAATCTGGTCCTGTGCCAGCAGCGCGCCAATTACATTGGCGCCAGATGAAATACCGACAGCGAGACCGAGTTGCGACGCCAGCCTCTGTGCCATAATGATGGCATCACCATCTCTCACCGCAAAAGTGTTGGTTATTTCTTCTTTCTTCAAAAGCGCAGGCACAAACTCAGTGTTTAATCCTTGAAGTCTGTGCTTTCCAGGCCTTCGTTCCAATGAAAGACTTGAGGAATCCGCGGGTTCGATCGCATAGGTACGAACCTTTGCATTAGACTTCCTAAGCGCTCGGCCCACTCCCATGATGGTCCCGCCGGTTCCCACTCCTGCAACAAAGGCATCAGGCTGGCGACCAACCGAAGCAAGCTGCCTTAATATCTCAGGTCCGGTAGCGGCCTCGTGCGATCTAGAATTTGCCTCGTTTGCAAATTGGTCGGGTAAGAACACATCGTCGCGATCCTTTGCAAAGTTTGCTGCCGAAGTGCGTGCATATGAGATGCTGCCACAATCGTGCTCGACCAGCCGCAGGTCCGCACCAAAGGAACGCAGCATCGCCTTTCGCTCCTCGCTCACAGTACAAGGCATATAGATGCGAATGGGATTGCCTAGAGCCCTTGCAAAGCTGGCAAGAGCAATCCCACTGCTGCCACTGGTTGCCTCAACAATCGTATCGCCATGTTTGATCTGTCCCGTCCGAAATCCTTCTTGAAAGATATTCAGCGCCATCCTGTCTTTGATGCTGCCCGTTAGATTGAAGTACTCAGCCTTCGCATAAATGACCCTTCGCCGGCCTTTCCATGACATGTGGAGCGCAATCAGGGGGGTGTTCCCCACCATGCTCGCCAACGAAGAAATACGATCTTGAATGCACAGTGACTGATTTGAAAGGGATTGCATTGAATGTGTCTCCATCAATGCAAATTATCTTTGATCTCAGAACGAAACGCATTACCAAAATGTCGCGTATATCCTTCTTTATTGATAATAATTTTCGCATAAAGGGGTTTTAAATGGAAAAACTTGATGATCCGGATCGGAAGATCCTTCAACTGCTACAGCGAGATGCAACAACGTCGCTTGAAATGCTCGCGGAACAGCTCTCTCTTTCGGTGAATACATGCTGGCGCCGTGTGCGCAGACTGGAAGACACCGGCGTCATCAGTCGCCGAGTGGCATTGTGTGACCCTAAAAAAATAGGCGTTGAACAAACCGTTTTTGTAGCAATTAAAACGCGAGACCATTCGGCCGAGTGGTTTGAGAGCTTCGCAAAAGCAGTGACTGACATACCGGAAGTGGTCGAGTTCTATCGCATGGCTGGCGATGTCGATTATGTGCTCAAGATCCAAGTTGGATCAGTGAGAGGTTACGACCGAGTGTATAAATCGCTCATCAGTCAGGTGAGCATCGCCGATGTGGGCGCAAGCTTTGCAATGGAGTGCCTGAAAAACACAACCGAGCTGCCCATTCCCACTTAGGCCTGCTTGGCCGGTTATGCTTGAAGTCGGTCAGCCGCCGAGCATCATTCGTCAGTGTGACCATACCCCAAAACTAGCTGATAAGTGAACGTCCGCAATTGGGTCGTTTCCCGACAGTCCGCTTTTGGCTGAAATGCGCGAATAGCTGCCTGTCTGGTGTCAGGCTCTGGTGCGGGATCGTTCTACGTCCGCAATTTGGGGTGGGAAGCGGACATCAGGTGTCGAACTGAAGTGCATCAGTGTCTCCATCCCAAAATCGGTATAATTTGCCCCACCAACGGCGTGTCTCTGGACCGAAATATGGCTCAAAGTCAGAAGCTCTGACACCCTTTGTTTTTTTGTTTCGCTTGTTGCCACCTAGGATGTTTTGAAGTCCCTCAAGCAGACCGATGGTTGCGGCCTCGCTCACATAGGTATCACCTTCGACGTGCCAACGTTCAACTACACCAAAGACAGCATCAAGCACTTCCTTTTCGGCATTCCGTTGCTTCTCGATTATATGGTATGCCAGTTGTCCTAGCGCTATGTAGTGAGGTAGTTCTGGCTCGCCGTCCCATTCAGAGAGGAACTCTTGCCAAGTCGGCCCAAACGTGGGGTCACATTCTAGCAAGAGTAAGAACATTTCTTCACGGCGTATCATGCACCTACATTGGCGTTCTTACAAAATGTCCGCAAGTGGGTCGTTGGCCGAACAACCGCTCTCAGCGCCAAAACCAAACTAGCTGCCAGTCGGCTACTGGTGCAGGCCGCTTTGCCTCAAAGCGGCAGGTCTTGGGGTGGGAAGCGGACATCACGTCCATGGCTAGAACCAAGCCCTTAGGCCGATAACAACCTTCAAACCATCGGGGTCTTTGCCAAAGGCTCTGGCGAGGTCAGCGATTTCCCCCAACGCAGCCTCATATTCGATGCCTACATAGGGCGCGAACTCGCGTTCGATTTCGTAGCGCAGCCGCACACCCGGCTCGATCTTGGTTATCCCGGCACCGATCCCGCGTTCGGGAATGTCTTGTGCTGACAATTCAACCTCGAAGCGAGGCTGCACAATCAGCCTCTGCGTAATCCTCTGATCGTATTCGCCTTCGAGGCGCGCAGTCAGATCGCCTCGGTCCGACAAGAACAGCGCGCCATCGACATGGAACATGTAGGGCGCAAGACCCTGCACACCGACAACCAGATGCCCACGTGTATCCGGCTCTGGGTCAAAGCGCACACCCGCTTGCAGATCAAAGAAGGGTCCTATGGCGAGGCTATAGAGTGCCTGTATTTCCGCGTCCTCCAACTCACCGCCGAACTCGCCTTCACCCTCGGTTTTCAAAACAAAGCGGTTGATGTCGCCGCCGTAGAACGCTTGCGCGTCCCAGACATATCCATCCTCACCGCCGTCCACCGCGATACGTGTTTCAAGTCTCTCGATGAGAACGCTACCCGTGCGCATCCCGCCGTTCTCGAGGGCCAGATTGTCCCGGCTTGGTGCCATTGCGTCCGCGCCCCAGATCGCATCGGCTGCATGCAGGGGGCCTTCAAAGGCTCGCGCAGGCACTGCGTCTTCTGGTGCAGCGCCGGGAACAGACTTGTCTGTTGTTCCACCGTGCTGGCTGTGATCACCCGCCCCATGATCCATGGTCGAATGGTCAGTGTGCTCGTCCTGCTCGTCGTCGCCATGACCAGAGTGATCCATTGAACCGTGGTCCATTCCGCCATGACCGTCGCGCTCGTCTTTCGGCGGGCATTGTTCAGGCGGAAGATGCCCCATTGCGCAGTGATCCATTTCCGGCTGCGGGTCGCCTCCATGAGCGGAATGGTCCTGCGCCGCCAATGGCGCACACAGCGAAATGGCGATCAGGGCCACGCCAAAAGGCCAGAGGGCGCGCATCAGCCCAAGGCCCCGTCTGGGAATGGCCGCACGGTCACGACCTGCATCATGCCTGCGTGCATGTGATAGAGCAGGTGGCAGTGGAAGGCCCAATCACCCGGCTCGTTCGCGGTGAGATCGAATGTCGCCGTGCCGCCCGGTTGCACCACCATCGTATGCTTTAAGGGCTGTTGCATGTGATCTGCGCCGTTCACCATCTCGAAGAAGTGACCATGCAGGTGGATCGGGTGGGCCATCATGGTCTGATTGACCAGCTTCACTCGGACACGCTCATCATATCCGAAGCGGATCGGATCATCTGTGACGGCAGTGAACTTCTTGCCGTCGAAGGACCACATATAGCGTTCCATGTTCCCGGTGAGATGTATCTCCATTTGCCGGTCAACTTCGCGGTGCGGGTTCATGCGTTTGGCTTTGAGGTCGGTGTAGCGCAGCACGCGGTGCGGAACTTTGTCTAAGCCAAGGCCGGGGAAGTCCATCCGGTCCGTCGGCATTGGCGCGACCATATCGACGCCGGGACCAGCCTCGACGTCATCGGGCAGCAACGAGGTGTCGCGCATGTCGTGATCCATACCGCTCATATCCTGGCCTTCTTGGCCCATCGCAGCATGGTCCATCATGCCCATGTCGGTCATGGTCAGTGTCGGTATCTCACGCAAGGCAGGAGGAGTGGCGATATGGCCGGGATGCGAGGTAAGGCTGGCAACGCCCATCCCGCTTCGATCCATGGCTTCTGCAACGATGGCGTGACTGCCATCTTTGGGCTGGACGATGACGTCATATGTCTCGGCAACGCCGATCTGGAACTCGTCCACCTCGACTTCATCAACGTCCTGTCCGTCGGTTTGAATAACCGTCATCGGGACGCCGGGTATGCGGACATTGAAGAATGTCATGGCACTGCCATTGATAACGCGTAGCCGAACACGCTCGCCCGGTTTGAACTCCAATTGCAGATCATCGGAAGGGCCGTGACCGTTGATCAGATAAGTATAGGTCTGGCCAGACACATCTGCGATGTCGCGTGGGTTCATGCGCATCTGGCCCCACATGCGGCGCGTTTCGCCCGACATCTCGCCCTCGGTCGCGCTTTGCATCTGGTTTTGGAAATAGTGCTCGCCAACCTTTAACAAGCGCATGATCTGGTGCGGGTGGATCGGGGTGAACTCACTCAGCAGCACCACATAATCGCGATCATAGCGCGGGTCCGGTTCCTCGTTCTCAATGATGATCGGACCATAGTGGCCAGCCTGTTCTTGCAGTCCAGAGTGTGAGTGCCACCAATAGGTGCCTGTCTGACGGATCGGGAACTCATACGCAAAGGTTTCACCCGGCTTGATACCGGGGAAGCTGACACCGGGCACTCCGTCAAACTGGAATGGCAAGAGTAGGCCATGCCAATGTATCGAACTGTCCTCATTCAGATTGTTGGTGACGTGCAACCGAACGTCCTGTCCCTCGCGCAAGCGGATCAGTGGGCCGGGCACAGTGCCATTAACGGCAAAGGCGTGACCGGAACGTCCACCAGTCATGAAGTGCGCATCGCCAATCGAAAGGTTGATGTCTTCGCCCGACAAATCGCCAAACCCCTTGGCCGCGTGCGGCATGGATTTGCCTTGGGCCTGACCACGCGCCCATGCAGGCATGGGAAGTGAGGACGCTGCGGCCAATGCGGCAGTGCTGGTAATCAGGTTGCGGCGGGAGAACTGGGGCATGTAGAAGGTCATCTCTGTTGAACGAGTGACATGATCTATATATACCCCCTTAGGGTATTTCAATAAGGATCGACAAATGGCCAAAGACACCAACGCCAAGCTGAACCGTCTCAAGCGGATCGAAGGCCAAGTGCGCGGCGTTGCGCAGATGGTCGAGGATGACCGCTATTGCATGGACATCCTGCACCAGATCGCGGCGATCAAGTCAGCCTTGGCTAAGGTGGAAACGCAGGTCTTGAAGGATCACGCGGCGTGCTGTGTTGCGGAGGCTATCGCCAGTGGGGACGAAGGCGAGCAGCTAGAGAAGTTCGAGGAACTTGTGGACCTGCTAGAGCGGACACGGAAGTAGTCTGAGCGAATGTCGGCAAGTGGGTCGATAGCGGAACGACTGCTTTCGGTGTTGAGTAGCTAAAACCGGAATGTCAGCAATCGGCACAGTTCAAGGCCCGCAACTTCGCCGATACGTCGGGGATAAAAACAGGTTTGCAAATCCACGTTCAGATGCAGCTAGCCTATGACCGCCCAGGTCTGCGTCAATGTGTCCCTGACACTCGCCATATTGCGGCGGCTTACGGGCACTACACTGCCATCGGACATTTCCAGCTTTCCCGTGCCGGCGCTCTCGCGGGTCAGCGATTTGACGCAGGCCGCATTGACTATGTGGGATCGGTGCACACGGATAAAGCCGTCCGACAGCTCTCGCTCCAGCGCAGCCAGGCTCGCACTGTACAAGGCGCTGCGTCCGCTGCGCAGGAACACCTCGACATAGTCGCCCGCCCCGCTGAAGCGCACGATGTCGCTGGCATCGACAAATTCGACCTTGCCATTGCTGGTGAGCTTAATCCGCTTTGGCGCGCTGTCCTCAGCCACCGGGGTATGGGCCAAATCGCCGCCGCGCGCGTGCTTGAAAAACAGCCACAGCAGGCCTGCCGCGACCACCAGATAGAGCACGGTATCGAGAAAGAACCCGCCAAGCCAATAGATCGCCGCTGCCAGTGCCGCGCTGGTCAGCACGAGCCAGGCTCCGCTGCGATTGCCTTGCGAATAATATGCCGTGGCGCCGGCTATACCAGCCGCAAGCAAGGCGGTGATAAAGACGAAGCCTGTCTTCAGGTCAAAGCCGGGCTGAAGCGCGCTGATCGCCAGCATCACAGCAAACACGGCGGCCAAGGCCAGCAAACGCCGCCGCGGATATGCCCGGAACAGCCGCAGCAGCACATAAGCGGTAAAGCTCAGGCCCAGACCAATCGCGAAGGTCAGGATCAGCGATAGCCGCAAATCATGCAGAGGATAGGGGTAGGGCATGATATCGCGCGCCGCCTCAGCCGCGAGCTGCAAGGCAGCGGCCAGCGAAAGCAGCGCGATCAGCGCCGAACCTTCCCGATCATCGCCGCGCAGGGACCGCACGCCAAAAAACACAAAGCCCGCGACAAACAGGCCCAATGTGATCAGTGCAAACCATGTCGCAGGCCCCGGCTTGCGCGGATCACGATAGGGCGCGAGGGCAATATTGTGGATCGGCGAATTGAGCGTGATGCCGCCATTCATAGAGGACAGCCGCAAGACCAGCCGGTTTTTGCCCGGCTTCAGCGTGCCTTCCGGCACAAAGAACACCGCGTCCATATCGCCGGGCTCTTCGCTGCTTTGCGAGGCGCCTGGCGTGCCGTTCGTGCCAATCGGCACGCCATTGAGAGTCGCCTCGCTAGAAGCCTTTGCGCTCACAAACAGGCCAAGCGGCCTGCCCCCTTCCAGCAGGGCTGGCTCTGCCTCAAACACGATTTGTGCCCACAGCATCCGGTCCTGCGGGTCGGCCTGATAAAACAGGACAGATCGGCAATTCACGCCCGCAAAATCCGGGGCCGCATCATAGGCCAAATCCGCATCGCAAACCCGCGCGGGGGAATCGATAAAGCTCTGATAATCCCGCGCCTGCGCAGCAGCAGAAAACGTCAGGAATGACAGCAAGAGGATAGCAAAACGCAGCACTGCAATTCCTATAGCTTCCGATAAACGGGAAGTCCCCCCGCTCACCGATTAGAACCCCCCGTTAACAGATCGGCCCCTATTCAAAGCGCCGATTTCCGCCAGTTTCAGGCTCAATCCACGATCAACCAATCGGAAAGAGCCGCAATGAAAAAACCACATCTGATCAGCGCCCTTGCACTCGTGCTGGCCGCCCCCGCACTCGCCTTCACGCCCAGCGCGGCGCACGCTGCACCCAATGAGGAGGACATCACCTTTGAGGCGCGCAGCGGCGAGAGCGTGGAGGCCTTTCGTGGCACGCTGACCGTGCCGATGAACCGCAGCGATCCGGCCAGTGGGACAACAGAGCTCGCTTACGTGCGCTTCCCGGCCACGACAGACACGCCCGGCAATCCAATCGTCTACCTATCGGGTGGCCCCGGCGGTTCTGGAATTGGCACCGCGACAGGGCCTCGCTTCTCGCTGTTCATGGCGATGCGCCAGCACGGCGATGTGATCGCATTTGACCAGCGCGGCACCGGCCAATCTCAGCAACCAGAGCGCTGCACCTCCAGCGTCACGATCGGTGAAATGGAGCGGGTCAGCAATGCCGAACATGCCGTGCGTTACCGGCTGGCGGTGCGCGAATGCGCGGCGAAGTGGCAGGAGGACGGAGTGGACCTGCGCGGTTTCACAACCGCCGAAAGCGCACAGGACCTCTCCGACCTTCGCCAGCATCTTGGGGCGGATCAAATTTCGCTATGGTCGATTTCCTATGGCAGCCATTTGGCGCTGGCGGCGCTGGCCGCAATTCCGGACGAGCTCGACCGGGTGATCATGGCGGCGACCGAGGGCCTTGATCAGACGGTGAAACTGCCTTCGCGCACGCTCAGCTATTTTGAGCGCTTGCAGGTCGCCGTCGATCAGCAGCCTGAAGCAGCGCAGCTCTATCCCGACATATTGGGCCTGATCAGCCGCGTTCACGCGAAGCTCGACGCCGAACCGATGACGGTTACCGTGCCGAAGCGTGATGGCACGACCTATGACCTGCTGCTGCAAAAGCGGCATTTGCAGCAATTCATGGGCGGGCTGATTTCCGATCCGCAATACGCAGCAGTCATGCTGATGATGTACCGGCAGATCGACGCGGGCGACCCGACCTTGATCACCTTTGTGCTGCAGCGGTTCTGGACCCCGGATGAGCCGATTACATTATCGGCCATGTCACTGGCGATGGACCGCGCATCCGGCATCACGCCCGCCCGGCTCAAGGCATTTGAACAGCAGGCCACGGCCTCTCCCGTCGGCGCTTTTCTGAACTTTCCAATGCCGCAGATCCTTGCCGAACTGCCAGAGATCGACGCTGGTCCCGATTTTCGCGACGGCCCATTCGGCGACACGCCAGTCTTGATGCTGACCGGAACTTTGGATGGTCGAACCTATCCCGAGGGGCATGCCGAGGCCACCGCAGGACTAAGCAATGTCGAGCAGATCATAGTCGAGAATGCAGGCCACAATCTGTTCATGACATCCCCGCAAGTTGGCGAGGCGATGCACAATTTCATGCGCGGCGAAGCGCCTAAGTCGAACCGGATTATCGTCGAAGCCCCGGACTTTGCAAAACTGCCAGACCTGGGGGGCTGAGCGTCCTTTGGTGGGCAGCAGTTTGATGAGAAAAGTGAAAAACGGCCACAATTGGGTGGGAAAGCAGAATTGCGGCATTTTGATAGCCATCCCCGAAACCAGACGGTCAGCAATCGGCCCACTTCGCGCCATTGACGTATGTCCTCCTCTAGGGATGGGAGCGGACGGTCCGCTTCTGGAACGGTGGCACCCAAAGCGGACGTGATTTTGTCAGGTCTTACGATGCGGCTAACGCCCCAGGTTCAACCTCGGTTTGATCAGGTCCACATCGCCTTTCGTATCATGTTGTTCTCCACTGTGTGTGCAAATGTGGAAGGTGTCGCCATAGCCACTCCTTCCACCTTCGCTGGCAGTCTCGCCACGTGAGCCACCAATCAGCCCTTTGGCCAAGCCTTGATATGATCGGCGACAGAGGTCAGCTTCACATCAAAGATCGCCTCCAGTGATGCCGTGTCCACTGTCATCGCGTCGCCATCGAGCTTGGCAATTGAACCATAGAGGTCGCCGAGGGCAAACGCAGCGCCGGGGCTGTTGAACACATCGCCGACCCGTTTTCCGAATGCCTCCGGTGTCATCGGATCGAAGGTGACATCCCGGTCCACCCATCCACTGATAAGCGTGGCAAGCTGATCACCATTAAGGGCATCAGGCGTACCAATTTCAAATGCTTGACCAGCGAGATCGGGCCGCGAGAGGGCAGCCACAGCCAGCGTGGCCTGATCAATTTGCGACGTCCACTGTACCTTGAGATCGCGCGGAGTTGGCGGATAGTCGAGCGTGCCTTCGGCGCGAAGGCCGGGCAGGAATAGTTCAGGTTGCAGGTTCTCCAGATACACAGCCGATTGCAGGACGATCGAAGGAATCCCAGAACCCAGCACCGCGTTCATGCCTTGTGTCGTGGCATCGACGATCACCGATGAAGGGAAACGATCGCCGGAGGGGCCACCTGTCACGAAGACCAGCAATGGCAATTGGACTTTGTGCGCCGCACCGAAGAAGGCCGCTGCCCAATTCTGGTTGTCGTCCGGGCCACTTGGCTGTGGGAAGTGCAGGAATGCAGCATCCACACCCTCAAGCGCAGCAACAAGCGCCGCTTCATCGCCGAGATCAGCTGCTACAGACTCAGCTTCCGGATGCAACGCTTTGACTTTGGTAGCGTCACGAGCAACGGCGCGAACTGTGTGACCTTTGGCAAGTGCCTCGCGGACAACGGGGGCACCTTGGGCTCCGGTTGCACCGAATATAGCTACGGTTTTGATTGTGTTGGTCATGGTTAATTCCTTTTTCGTGGTTGGTTTATGCATTGGTGGCGGTGTCAAAGATCTCGTCGATGGCTTCGGACCGGCCGTAGAAGGCCTCATGGTCAAGTCTGGTGACCTGATCCCCACGGATTTTCAGAACTGTGGGGACGCCTCTTGATTGGACTTTGGCCATCAGCGCTTTCGCGCGATTAGCCAGCGCGGCAGCTTCGGCCTCGAGTTCTGGCGTGCCGATACGTTCGGCCTCCCGCGGTGCAACACCTTCGGCGATCAGCGCGTTGACGATCGCTTGGCGATCAGCAGACGACACACCTTCGCCGAAATGCAGCGTCTCCAGTCGGTGACGCACGGCGAACTCCTTCTGTGGACCGAGATCATGCACTAGAGCGGCAGCCTGCGCGGATAGACCTGACTCAAGAACTTCGGTTTGCGAACGAGCAATCTTGTCTTTGAAAGCTTGCGAGAAGGGTTGCCCTGTCAACGCTTCAACCTCAGGGACAAGCGTCAGAATCTGGTCGCCCTTTCCTTCGCTCATGCGAGGGGCGGCGCTGCCTTCGAACAGGTGTCGATGGAACACCTCGACGTTCTCCCCTGCGTCTACAATGGCATCGAAGACGGGCGCAGCGCCGTAGCACCAGCCACAGAACGTGTCGTAGATTACAACGGTCTTTTCGTTGGACATTTGATTTCTCCTGCTGAATTCGAAGCCGAAATAGTCGGTTGAATTTGTCAGCAAAAGAGATAGTAAATTGATGCAGTGTCAGCCTTTGACTGACAAGAATTCCTTTGGGAGGCGACGGTGCAGTGACTCGTCGGAACAACTTCAACCGCTTGGCCCACTTTGTGGCGATAGTGGATGCGGGAACCATTACCGGGGCTGCCGATGCTCTTGGGATTAGTAAAGCGGTCGTCAGCAAGCAGTTGCAAATGCTCGAGGCCGATGTCCGAACGCCGCTCTTGCTCAGAAACACGCGTCACCTTCAGCCGACCGAAGCTGGGCGTGCGTTCTATGAGGACGCCAAATCCGCATTGACCCAGGCGAATAACGCTTACGAACGTGTACAGGAGCGCGACAGGAAGCCGCGCGGCGCCTTAAGAATCACTGCTCCTGTTGATTTCGGGGTTTCGTACTTGGCCCCCTTTGTCGCCCTGTTTCAGGAAAGCTATCCTGACGTTCTCGTGAAAATGCACCTGGCTGACGGTCTGGTCGACATCATCGAAGACCGTTTCGATTTGGCTTTCAGAATTGGTCAGTTGAGCGATTCCAGCAACCGCGCACGCAAACTGGTCAGCTTCGAGGAAATTGCCATTTGCGCGCCGGCAAGCGCTGCGCGATTCCAGTGTCAATGTCCGGGCGACCTGGAAGGTGCGCCCTTTGTCCGTAGTCACGCCTTTGCGAACAAGACCGAATGGACATTCGAAAAGGGCGAGGAACAGCGTGTTGTAGCGCCGAGAATTGTCGCAGAGGCAAATATCACGCTCGCGATGCGCGCACTTGTCGTCACCGGCTTCTGCTTTACCGTGCTGCCTGACTTCCTGGTCAGAGATCAATTAAAGGACGGAAGCTTAGTCCGCCTATTCCCCGACTGGTCGTTACGAGACGGCGGGATTTATGCGATGACACCGCCAAATCGCGTCCGCTCCAACGCATTGCAACGTTTTCTCGAAATGGCTGACAGCGAATTACTGCGATGATTTTTGAAGCGCGCTGGGTCAATCCTGCCGCTTTAGAGAGCGGGATTGACCCGTGACTGTTTGAGCAGTTCCCATCTGGGGCCGATACCAGCCTCAGTTCGGCGAATGCGCGACATATCGTCCCCCTCCAAGGGCCCATCGCTCAAATGGAGACGGCGGCTGACTATAAAGAACGTATCGGATCTGTAGGCGTACACCCATCCTGCCTTGCAAGCGCATTTCATGCTCACGGAAGGTCGGACCCTTTACGACATGTCTCGCTCAAGACTTGGCGGACCATAGGGACAGTCAATCAGATAGCCCCAGCCACCATTGTCTAACCTCTTGGCGACTTCCGTCGATTGGCCTTCCGCCATGACCGATCCATCAGGCGCGATAACTCTCCAATTTGCCCGGAGCAAAGCTGTATCGCCAGTGATGACTTCACTAAAGACGTTGCTCTCGATTTTGGGGCGTACGTCTATGAAGTCGTCAAAGCCCTTCCGGGCACCTTCAAGGCCCACTCCCGGAGGAGCGTCAGGCGGAAAGAATACCAGACAATCTGGATGGAACATGGATACGATCCCATCGAGATCGCCCTCTTGTAAATATGCGCTTACGCAGTCAGCAATCTCGCGCGGTCGGTGAGCTATGCGTTGTGTTGAGCTATGCACTGCAGTGGCCTTTCTCAGTTATCGAGCTGTTCACGCCGGGCCGTTGTTGTCCATGTCGAGGATCATCTTCCAGGCGCCACTTTCATCGCGTTGGTAGACCAGGACCAAACGGCCTTCGGGGCTACGAGTATCACCGGTGTCACGCATCTTCATCGTGCCGTAGAACCGGCCCGATACGACGGCGACATCGCCGAAGAACTGCAAGTGCTCGATATCATACCCTGAGGTGATTTCGGCCGTGGCAATGCGGGGGTTGTACTTGTCGCGAATGCCTTGGGTACCGATTGTCACCGGCTGACGTTCATTCACTGTCATGGTGTCTGGGTGGCAGGTTGCGACCATCGCTTCGATGTCTCCGGCGTCTAGGCCATTGTTCCAGGCGTCGACGACGGCTTCGATTTCTTCACGTTCAGTCATATTATGTCTCCTTGGTTTCAATTTCGGCTTGCAAAGACAGATAGGCCCATTAGATTGATCTGATAATCTGTATTATATTGAACATAATGTAAGGCATATCGAGCAATGGAGCGCCAGCAGCTGAGCGATCTGACAGTCTTTGCCGAGGTTGCGCGGGCAAAGGGCTTCCGTGCAGCAGCATCACGCCTGAACCTTCAGGCAGGCTCAATCAGCGAAGCCGTGCAGCGCTTTGAAGATCGGCTTGGTGTTCGATTGTTCGAAAGATCCACTCGATCGGTCGCGCTCACGACCGCTGGCGAAAAACTCTATTCGCGCAGCCTCCCGGCCTTGGCTGACCTGGAGGCCGCCATTCAGGAACTCGATGAAGATAAGGATGGAATTGCTGGGACACTGAAACTCAGTGCGCCCTATAGCGCCGGACCGTTCTTTCTGGACCGACTTCTCGCTCAGTTTGCCAAGCAGTTCCCTGACGTACTGATTGAGCTTATCTATGACGACGCCAAGGCCGATCTGGTGACAAGTGGCGTGGATGCAGCGATCCGGTCGAACACGCTTCTCGAACAGGATACGCACGCCTTGCCTATTGGGCCCGACCTTAAAATGGCGCTCGTCGCATCGCCCGAATACCTCGCCGAAAAGGGCATGCCTGAAAGACCTAGCGACCTGATCGATCACGATGGGATATTCTTTGCCTTCGGGAGTTCAGGGAATATCGCCCCCTGGACATTTGAGGCAGGCGATGGTCCGCGCGCGATCAATGCCAAGCGCCGGATTGTGGTCAACAACTTGCAGTCAATGGTCCATTGCGCGGCCAGCGGTCTTGGCCTTGCCTATGTGTATCGCGAGGCGGCCAAAAATGCCATTGATCAAGGACAATTGTTGAGTCTGTTCGACAATAAAGTTCCGGAGCTGCCGCGGTATTCGCTAAACTATCGCACGAAACGACACATGCCTGCTAGACTGCGGGCTTTTATCGATTTTGCGAAAGAAACCTCTGCTTAGACCTGAGCTAGCAGAGAGTCCGGCGGGAGCCGTTCAGTTCAAGACGGCAACCGCACGCAGCCTTTGCGAGGCAAGGTCGATGAACGAGCGAACCTTGGCAGCTGCGCGGCGACCCTCAACATGGACCAGATTGATGGGCAAGGGTTCTGGTTCAAAATCCTCAAGCACAGTCTGCATCGTTCCATTCTCGAGATCAGGTCCGATCTGATAAGACAGAACCCGCGTAAGACCCCAGCCTTTGCGCGCCACTTCAATGCCAGCTGCTACACTGCTGACCACGAGGCGAGACTTGATCCGAACGGATTGGTCCATCGCAAATCCGAACTTCCATTCAAGAGACGGGCTGACCGGACTGATCGCAACAGTTTTATGCGCCGCTAGATCTTCAGGCACGTCCAACATGCCATGTTCGGAAAAGTAGCCCGGCGATCCGCAGACCACTCGCCGTACACGACCGACCCTCACTGCAGAAAGATCGGAGGACGGCAAATGACCGATCCGCACCGCGATATCGAACCCTTCCTCGACCAGGTTTACGATGCGATCCACCATCACCACCTCGACGGACACATCCGGATAGAGATCGAGAAACTCTGTCAGGATAGGCACTACATAGATGCGCCCGAACTCATGCGAGCATGTGAGCCGCAATTGGCCTACGGGATTTGTCGCCGCTCCGGCAGCCGCGTCGTTCGCAGATTGCAAATGGTCCAGAATCTGCCTCGCATCTTCCAAGTAAGCTTGGCCGACATCGGTTAGGCGCACACGCCGCGTTGTGCGGGTAAACAGCCGCGCACCAAGGCGTTCTTCGAGCGAGTTGATCCCGCGCGTCACCGACGGAGAGCTGAGGCCAACAGTGCGCGCACCACCAGTAAAACTCTGCGCGTCGGCTACGGCGACAAACACCTTAAGAGCTTGGACCTGATCCATATCTGACCCAATTATCATTAATTTCCAAAATAATCTATTTCAAAATCTGGATATTCTTTCCTTCAGTAGATCAAACTATCTCCATTGCATCAGCACAGCAGTTGCTCACTCGAATGGAGAATACACATGTCCCGAATTAAAACTCCCGCCACGATCGCAGAGGCGCCGCAGGCGGCTCGCCCATTGCTGGAAGCCGTCGAAGGGTCGCTCGGCTCGGTACCCAACCTCTTCCGTCTGGTCGGAAACAGCCCCGAAACCCTCGAAGGCATGCTTGGCATGAATGGAGCTCTGGCCAAGGGTTCACTCAACCCCGCTACCCGCGAGCGCATTGCCTTGGCGATCGCGAACTACAATGGCTGCAGCTATTGCAATAGCGCGCACACTTATCTTGCGAAGAATATTGCCAAGCTCGATGAGGCTGAGATTGCGGCCAACCGTTCGGGCCATTCAACCGATGCGAAAGCCGATGCCGCAGTTCAGTTCGCGCTTAAGATTGCAGAGCAACGTGGACGCGTAAGCGAAGGCGATATCGCCGCCGCAAGGCTAGCGGGTTTTTCTGATGGGGAGCTCGTCGAGATCGTCGGCCATGTCGCTTACAATATCCTGACCAATTACCTGAATGAGGCATTCGGTACGCAGATCGACTTCCCCCTAGTTGAAGCGGCTCGCGCTGCCTGACCCCACCCCAGAGGCCTGCGACGCTCCCGAAACCCACCGTCGCAGGCCTCGCACCCTTCCAAAGAAATTTCCGAAAACCCAAGTTTTGAAAGGATAATGCGATGCTGCCCTTTGAATGCTTCACCATGCCCTTCGGCCTCTTCGAAAAAGAGGGTGAATTGCCGCAGAATGCCGATTTCTTCCTTTCCGTGCCGCTCGCTTCGATCATGGCGCTAGCTTTCGGCCTGATGATCATCCTCGCCACTGAGCGAACAACAGAGCCACTCGAAGAATCAACCCAAGTGGCCGCGAACGCCGAAACGCGTTGATCAGCTTGCCTGACACGAAAAGGAAAAACCATGCGCACCCCAATTCCCCCGTTCACCCGCGAAAGTGCAATTGAGAAAGTCAGGCTTGCTGAAGATGGCTGGAATGGCCGTGACCCAGCGAAAGTTGCCCTTGCTTACACACCCGATAGCAAATGGCGTAACCGCGCTGAATTCCCGCAAGGGCGCGAAGAGATCGAAGAGTTCCTAGCACGCAAATGGGCCAAGGAACTCGACTACCGCCTGATCAAAGAATTGTGGGCGTTTGACGGCAACCGCATCGCCGTCCGCTACGCCTACGAATATCACGATGACAGCGGCAACTGGTTCCGCGCCTACGGCATTGAGAACTGGCAGTTCGATACCGAGGGCTACATGGCCGAGCGTCACGCCAGCATCAACGAACACCCCATCAAAGAAGAAGACCGCAAGTTCCTCTGGCCGCTGGGCAGACGCCCCGGCGACCACCCTGGCCTTTCCGATCTTGGCCTCTGAAATCGATCAAAGTCTCAATTCAACCGAGCTTTAGGAGTCTACCCATGAACACTCGTTTTTCAACCGACGCTAACCCAATCAAACTCTACCGTGTCGCCAAATCAGGCCACTCTCACCGCGCTGAACTGATGATGGCGTTGCTCGATCTGCCTTATGAAACCATTGAGGTCGATATGGCCAATGGTGAGCACAAGGCCTCCGATTTCCTTGCGATAAGCCCGTTTGGCCAGGTGCCAGCGATTGATGATAACGGGACAACTCTGTCCGATTCCAACGGCATCATTGCCTATCTAGCAGAGCGCTATGGCGACACCCCCGATTGGGTCGGGCGTGACCCGGTTGAAAAGGCGCAAGTCCAGCGTTGGCTTTCCGTTGCAGCGGGGGAGATCTTCGCCGGGCCATGTTTAGCACGGCTGGTCACAGTCTTTGGTGCCCCCTTTGATCACGCGGCTTGTGTGGCCAAATCACACGCTCTGTTCGAGGTCATGGAGAAGCATCTGGATGGCAAGAGCTTCCTCGTTTCCGAGCGCCTCACTTTGGCCGATGTGGCGGGATACAGCTACATCGCGCACGCACCCGAAGGCGGCGTAAGCTTGGATGTCTATAAAAACATCCGTAGCTGGCTTGCCAATATCGAGGCGCAACCGCGCTTTGTCGGGATGGTAAAGTCGCCAATTCCTGCGGCGGTGTGAGCCAAGCTGGGGTAAATTCACTCGCTGGCGCGGCTGATATCAAGGTCAGCCGCGCTAAGTATCGCCGATGAAAGGACCGAAAATGACCGCAGGACATCCATGGCATAGTGGCGAGGCGCTGGTTCAAGAGCGCCGCGGCACACCGAGCAATATTGTACTCTCAGTGCCAGACTATATCGAAAAGGATATGCCACAACAGCACGCGGAGTTCTTTGCAGGACTGCCTTACCTGCCGTTGGCAACGCTGGATAAGCAGGGGCGGCCGTGGGTGAGTGTTCTGGTCACGACCTCGGTTACTGACCCTTCTATTGGGATCACAACATCTGGCCACAACCAGACCGATATAGTCGCCGAGGTAAACCCCTACGATCCTTTCGTTCGAGCTCTGGGGCCAGACCAGAAATCCTCCGGCGATGATCACCGTCTTTTTGCTGGTGTAGGAGTCGATTTCACCAATCGTCGGCGTAACAAAATGGCGGGCCTCATTGAGCCCGTCTCTATCGATCCGTCGGGCAAAGTTAGCCTGCGGCTGATCTCGGATCAGCACCTAGGCAATTGCCCCAAATATATCACCGTTCGCTCGCTAGAGCATGAGGCTCGAGATGCTGAGTTAGCCCTTGATGAATTTGATGCGCTGACAATGGCTCTGCCAAGTGCCGCAAAAGACCTGATTGCTCGGGCAAGCACCGTGTTCCTGGCTACAAAACACGGTGCCCAAGCTGATGAATCCTCTAAGGATCATGGGGATATGGGCCTCAATCATCGCGGCGGGGCGCCCGGCTTCGTCCGTGCGTATGAAGAACCAAGCGGTGACGGCGTGACCACCTATCTGGTCTTGCCAGACCATTCTGGGAACCGTTTCTACCAGTCGCTGGGGAATATTGAAACAGACAGGCAGGTCGGTCTGGCATTCCCGGATTTCACCACGGGCGATGTTCTCTACATCACTGGCGATGCTGAAAACCTATACGATGCTGATGCAGAAGCAATCATGCCGCGCGTGGGGCTACTGACCCGCATCGAAGTTACTGGGACGGTGTTCGTGAAAGGAGCGCTGAACTTGCGACTTATGTCTGAAGAACAGCATTCTCCTTACAATCCGCCAGTACGATATCTTCGGTCGGAATTGGACGCGATGGGCCATACCGCTGATGCGGCTGAGGCATCCAATCCGATTGGAGCAACCCTTGTTTCGACCAAACAAATCTCCGAAACAGTCCGAACATTCACCTTTGAATTGTCGGAAGCTATTGAAGCGCCCACGCCAGGCGGATTCGGCATCTTCGATTTTTCCGGGCTGCTCGATACTGGGTATAGCCACATGAATGAGGCGAACCCTCAATTGGTGAACGAAGACTTTGTTCGAACTTGGACTCTCTCAAACGCGCCGGAGTTTGATGCAGAGAAAAACCTGTTCCGACGGGCCAATCAGGTCAGTGTGACGGTCAAGCGAAAACCAGGCGGCCTGATGTCCAACTTCTTGCATAGGTATGTGGCCCAACAGATTGAGCAACCGATGCAGGTGGATTTCAAAGGCGCTGGCGTAGGGTTTAGTTGCCTTACTCCAGATCCGGCCGGTGGAGCGCCAACTATTCCGGCAAAGATGCTCTGGGTCGCCGGCGGTGTTGGTATCACACCATTCATGGCGATGTGGGACGGAATAAGGAACGTTTCAAAAGTGCTACCAAAACAAATGTCTTCTGAGATCGTCTTGGTGTTCTCCGGGCGCGACGACGACATCAACGTCTTAAGGCATTTTCTGGCGACCAGAAGCGCAATGCCAGAGAGTCTCAATCTTCGTATCCTCGCGTTTCAAAGCGCGGGCGATGCCTCGTCCGAAGATCAAACTGCGCCGGATACCCTGACCCAGGAATTCCCCGGTGCCGCATTGAACATTGAAAAGAGGCGTGTTCAACTCTCCGACTTGGAAGCAATCGAGGAGTTAGCCGGCAGAGAGGTCTTCCTTTGCGGACCGGATCCGTTGATGGACTGGAGCAAGACTGCGCTTCGTGAGCTTGGCGTCAACGAATCCAAACTGCATCAAGAGCAATTTGCTTTCTGATGATCGGCATTGGTGACAACTAAAGATATCGCGAGAGGGCACTGTCAGAGCAAATGCACTGGTTAGCGGAACGCGCCTGATCGGGTATGGCAAGCTCATGCCTAGACCTCGCAAATCAGCCAGTCCGTTCCGCTATTTCAACTCATCGCCTGAGATTATCCGCTTGGTCGTGATGATGTATGTGCGCTTTCCGCTTTCGCTGCGAAACGTAGAGGATCTGCTGGCTGAGCGCGGGATTGATATTTGCCACGAGACGGTTCGGCTGTGGTGGAACCGATTTGGGCCGTTGTTCGCTGCCGATATGCAGCGCCAGCGGGTGAGTAGAATGCGCGGTTTTAGGCAGTGGAAGTGGCACCTCGACGAAGTCTGCGTGAAGATCAACGGCGAGCTGCACTACCTGTGGCGCGCGGTCGATCAGGAGGGCGAGATCCTCGAGAGCTATGTCACCAAGAAGCGCGACAAGAAGGCAGCGCTGCGGTTCATGAAGAAGGCGCTCAAACGCCACGGTTCGCCCGCTGAGATCACCACCGATGGTCTCACCTCGTACAAAGCTGCGATGCGAGAGCTTAGTAACACCGGCAAACAGGAGGTGGGGCGCTGGGCGAACAACGGGGCCGAAAACAGCCATCTTCCGTTCCGACGAAGAGAGCGAGCGATGATCAGGTTCCGACAGATGAAGTCGCTACAGAAGTTCGCTTCCGTCCATGCCAACGTCCACAACCACTTCAACTCCCAACGTCACCTAGTCGATCGCGAAACTTACAAGACCTCCCGCTCAGCCGCCTTGGCTGAGTGGCAAAACCTTATGGCCTGAATTGCAGCTGGGTAAGGGATAGCTGCGCTGGTCGGAGACGAGTTGCGATTAGACTGACAGCACCCTTCGCCTGAGATCATCCGCCTGGTTGTTATGATTTAAGTCGGCTTTCCTCTATCGTTGTGGAACGTGGAGAGCCTGCTGGCTGAGCGCGGGATTGATAAATGCCACGAGACGGTACGGCATTGGTGGAACCGGTTCGGTCCACTGTTCACAGCCGATGTTCAGCGCCAGCGAGTGAGCCGGATGCGTGGTTTCCGCCAATGAAAAAATGGGACCTCTACGAGGTCTACGTAAAGATCAACGGCAGCTAGGCGTTGGGGACCTCCATTCCGATCTGCACCGCTCCACGCTCGGCCATAGCGGCGTGCCAACGCTCGACATTCTCAAACCTTTGCCCTGCCTGCTTGCTGACGCGGGCAATCGCCGGTTGCGACCAGGGGTAGATCGCCATATCCGCAATCGAATACTCAGCGGCGACGAAGGCCTTGTCCTGCAATTGCCTATCGAGCACGCCGAAAAGCCGTGCGGCCTCGTCGAAGTAACGCCGCATGGCATATGGGATTTTCTCATCAGCCAAATTTACGAAATGATTGAGCTGACCCAGCATCGGACCGAGCCCGCCCATCTGCCAGCTGAGCCATTCAAACACTCTGATACGCCCAAGCGCAGAAGCGGGCAGAAACTGACCGGTCTTTTCGGCAAGGTAAATCAAGATCGCAGCGCTCTCGAACACCGATGTGCCGGTTGAGTGATCGTAGATTGCGGGGATCTTGTTGTTTGGGCTGATTTTTAGAAAGCTCTCCGCAAATTGCTCATCATTTTTGAGGTCGACGAGGTGAACGTCATAGGGGAGCTCCATCTCCTCCAAAGCAATGGAAATTTTCCGGCCATTTGGCGTCGTCCATGTGAACAAGTCGATCAAATCGAGCATTCCTTTCTTAATGACAGATCGAACTAACGCGCTAATTATAGGTCGTCACATTGATATTCTGCACCATTGTGGTGCGTAGATTAGCCGCATTCAGAAGGACCACTAAGATCATGCTGGGCGCAAGGGATTTGGATTGGGAAGAATTGAAGAGCTTCGCAGTGGTCGCCGACGCGGGATCAATCAGGCGCGCAGCGCGCGAGCTTGGCGTCCACCACTCGACGATCAGTCGAAGGATCGACAGTCTGGAATATTCGCTTGGGGCCAAACTGTTCCTTCGCCAGCCCGAGGGGTATGTGCTTAGCGCAGCGGGTGAAGAATTGGTCGGTGTGGTGCGCGAATGCGGGATCAGATTAAACAACGCTGAGCGGCTGATCACGGGGCAAGATCGCGACCTCAATGGCACTGTTACCGTAACTATGGCCGGCCCCGTCGCAGAGCTCATCTTCGCGCCGCGGCTCGTGGAATTTGCAGATTTGCACCCAGGAATAGAGGTGCGCATTGCTGCGACGACCCAAATTCTCGATATCTCACGGCGGGAGGCAGATGTCGCAATCCGGGTTGATAACAATCCTCCACAGTCCCTCGTGGGCAAAAGGCTGTTTCCTTACTACGAAGCCGCCTATGCGACGCGCGATTACCTTGATCGCCATGACTTTGAGGCTGCGCCGGAAGCGGCACGATGGATTTCTTGGAAGGACACACAAGAAAAGTTCATTGATCGCACGAGAGAGGCCGGTTTTGGCAAAGTGCCTTTGTGGGGTTACTTCCCCGATCCATCAGTTCAGCGCGCCGCCGCACGCTCAAGCCTTGGCCTTGCATTATTGCCTTGCTTCATCGGTGATAGCGATCCGGTACTTATCCGTGCATCCGATAGAAAGCCGCTTAAGGCTCGCGACATTTGGCTGCTGACCCATAGCGACCTGCGCCGAACCGCGCGCATTCGGGCCTTTATGGAGTTTGCTGAAAAGGTGCTTCGCGAAGCGGAGCCCGCGTTTCAAGGCGCCCTCGCAAATGCGGTTGATACAAAGACAGTGGCGCAATTGCGCACCAGTTAGGTGCACAATGTCTTCGTGACAACGCATGCGCGCGCCTCCATCTAGCGCATTATTCTATGAATTGAATCAAACCAAAACACAGCAAAAAGGGGGGCTCATGGCATATCCATACACCGCAGCTTTGGTTGGAGCGTTTCTATATATCCTTCAGCAAGGTCTTATGATGAACACCGGCTCATACCGGGGCAAAGCAGGCATTGGAGTTGGCTTTGGTGACGATCGCCACCTCGAGCGCAAGATCCGGCGGCATGGCAATTTGGCTGAAAATGCCGCGATATTTATTGCTGTCCTTGCTCTAACCGAAATGCTGGTTGGAACTGGCCCCGCCGTCATCGCTTTTGGGGTCGTCTTTGCATTTGCCCGGCTATCCCATGCTTTTGCGTTTAATTCACTCGGTGGTTCGCACGAGAAAATCGAGGGCACTAAGAAATATCTAGTTGCCCGGATGCTCGGCGCGCTTTTGAGCGGTTTGACCGGCATCTTGCTTAGCCTTTTCCTAATCTATTCGGTCGTGACCAACATCGCATAGGCTGTTCATTCCGGAGAAGATTGGTGAAATTGTCCTATACTATTTCGATCGCCTTGATTGTGGCGGCAGCCACTGCGCCTGCCGCCGGACCCGCACTCGCTCAATCGGATGATCTCGGCGCAGAGAATGAGACGGCTCGCTACGTCAACTCAACTCCTGAGGCCTATGCCGCGATGCAGGAATTGCCCGTTGATGAGCCGATATTTATGCTCAACCTAATCCGTTTCAAAGATGAAGCCGATTATGGTGAGCGCAATGAATTCGCCAGCAAAGGTTGGACCGGCGAACAGGCTTACGCAGAATATACGCGGGTCTCTTCTCCGATTGCTCAACGTGTAGGCGGCAGGGTCACATTCGCCGGTCTGCCTCAGCTGACTTTGATCGGTCCGAGAGATGAACAATGGGATGTTGCTTTCATTGTCTCCTACCCCGACCTCGCGAGCTTTCTCGCTTTGGTGACAGACCCTGAATATGCTGAACATGCGTTCCACAGAAAGGCCGCTGTCGCTGACTCGCGGTTGGTTCGGATGGCGGCTTTCCCCATGCCGCAATAGCTTTGCGTCTGCTGCGATAACGACCAGAATAGCAACCAATTTGGAGCCGCCAATGACTTTACCAACTTCCTACAAGCAGATGTTTTCGACCGTTACCGAAGGAGGTGATCTCACACTGGCTCTTCATGACAGACCCATGCAAGCGCCGGGTGCGGGCGAGGTGATCGTCAGGATTGAGGCATCACCGATTAATCCCTCCGATCACGCCGTTATGTTTGGTTGGGCGAATATGGGGGAGGCGAAGACTGAAGGCTCGGGAGAAAGCCGTGTCCTAACCGCCCATGTGGCCCCTCAAAGTATGGCCAATATGAAGGCGCGGGCGGGCCTTGATGTTCCTGTTGGGAATGAAGGGGCCGGAACTGTTGTGGCCGCCGGCGAAGGCGAATTTGCCCAGAGTTTGATGGGCAAGGTGGTTGCCGTATTTGGCGGCGCGAGCATGTATGCCGAATATCGCTGCGTGCCAGCGGCGCAATGCATGCCGCTCTTGCCCGGCTGTACCGCAAAGGATGGTGCATCAAGCTTTGTAAACCCCCTGACCGCGCTGAGCTTTCTCGAAACCATGCGATTAGAAGGGCACAACGCGATCGTTCATACCGCCGCTGCGTCCAATCTAGGGCAGATGCTCAACAAGATATGCCAAGCGGACGGCGTCGACCTCGTCAATATCGTGCGTAGCCAGGCCCAGGTCGACATTCTGAAAGGCTTAGGTGCCAAGCATATTGTCAATTCGAGCAGCGACACCTTTATGCCTGATCTGGTCGATGCTGTTTTTGAAACAGGCGCAACGCTTTGCTTTGACGCCACGGGCGGCGGCGCATTGGCATCGCAAGTTTTGACAGCCATGGAAGCCGCCGCAGCGCGCACTCCGAGCGCGTATAGTTTTTATGGTTCAGTCGATCACAAGCAGGTCTATTTGTATGGCGGGCTCGACCAATCATTGACCGAGCTGACACGTGCCTATGGTATGGCGTGGGGCGTAGGGGGGTGGTTGCTGCCCAACTTCTTGGCCAAGGTTGATCAGGAAGTCGGCAATCGGCTGCGCATGCGCGTTGCCAAAGAGCTAAAGACTACATTCGCAAGCCATTATACCGACGAGATATCCCTCTCTGACGCATTGGATGCCGAAATTGTGGCGCGGTATAATGCAAAGACAACGGGGCGAAAGTTCCTTATCTGTCCTCAAATGGCTTTGTAAGTTTGTGCTAAAAATGCACTTTCAAGAGCGGGCAATGAGCAAGCAAAGAGCGTGAAATCATGATGAAAATTTTCAAAGGCCTGTTGTTTGGCTTGAGCGTTCTTGGTGTACTAGGGGTGGTCGCGGTTGTCTCAATGCAATCCTCGTCAGAATGGACGACCGGAGAAGTTGTTCGTACACCGGACAGCCAATTTGAAAATTTGCCCGACTATGAGTTTGAGCCAAACTACGTTGAAGTTGCGGGCTACAGAATTCACTATGTCGATGAGGGGCCAAGGGACGGCCAAACAGTCTTGCTGATGCATGGTCAGCCATCGTGGAGCTATCTTTATCGCCATATGATCCCGCTTTTGACTGACGCTGGGTACCGGGTCATTGCGCCTGACAATGTTGGTTTTGGCAAATCCGACAAGCCAGTGAACTGGTCGGATCATTCTTATCAGATGCATGTCGACGTTATGGCCGGTTTCGTCGATGCGATTGAGCTAGAAGACGCGACCTTGTTCGCCCAAGATTGGGGCGGTCTGATTGGGCTTCGTGTCGTTGAGCAGCGCCCCGATCGCTTTGCTCGGATAATGCTGTCGAACACAACACTGCCGGCCGCAGGCGGGGTGCAAGGTTGGCTTGGCTACCCATTGTTTCGAGCATCCGTATGGAACGAGGGCGATGTTCAGGAACTGGATTTCGACAGTGAGGATTTCTCTTTTACGACTTGGGTCGCCTACGCAAAGACAAGCGACACATTCGACTTCGCCTTGCTTTTCCAGAACGGGACCTCGCGCGAATTGTCTGATGCGGAACTTGCCGGCTACGCCGCGCCATTTCCAACCGAAGAAACCATGGCAGGCGTGAGGATGTTCCCTACGCTGGTTGCGAGCCAGTTGAGGCAGAATCAGGCAATTCTTGATGGGTTCTACGCTAATTGGGACAAGCCGCTGATAACCGCATTCGGCGCGGATGACGCGTTGATGGCTGGTCTGGACAAGGACTGGCAAGAGCGTGCCCCCGGTGCCGAAGGGCAAGCTCACACCACTGTCGAGGGCGGTGCACATTTCATCCAGGAAGATAAGCCAGAAGCGCTTGTTGAGCTATTGGACGAGTTCATTCGGACGAACTGACGTAAAAGCACTGACGCGAAGTCGGGAAAGAATGTCTCGCGCTTGGGTGAGTTGGAACCTTTCGCTGTTCAAGCACGCAGATCAAGAGGCTCATTCGGGCGCGTCGCAGAAGGTACGGCTGGCTATCTTTTCGCCCACCCTCTGGAAAGTTGCCAAGTAACCGGCGCCGTGGTGTGTAAGCAAAATCAACTGGTTCACTGATCAGTGTGTCCTGTTATGTTGCGAGGAGAACTCCGGGGAAAATCGATGACATCAAGTAAGACTTCTAAGCTGGATCTTAGCTTGGCCCACAATGCTCTGATGCCAGAAGAAGCTATCATTGATCGAATTTTTGAACACATCGACAACCGGTCCACCGATCAAGGAACAGTCAGCTGGAAAGAGCCGACTGCAAACTATCTATCAGCCCATCGTCTCGATGCAGAATTGAAACTGTTAAAGCAGCGTTGGGTTGTTTTTTGTCCATCAGCTGCGTTGCAAAAGTCAGGTGACTATATCGCCAGAGATACGGCAGGCGTCCCGGTGATCGCTGTAAAGGGGGCAGACGGACAGGTCCGTGCCTTTCGCAATGCTTGTCGTCACCGAGGGGTTCAAGTCGCAAGCGGTCAAGGCTGCACCAGCGTCTTTGTCTGCCCCTATCACGGATGGTCATATGGCACCGACGGATCGCTCCGCACTGTACCGCATAAAGATGGTTTTCCGGGGCTTCAGAAAGACACACGCGGTCTCGTTCCTTTAGAATGCGTAGAGCAAAACGGGCTAGTTTTTGTCAGGGAAGACGGAGGAAAAGTCAGCGAAAAAGAGCCATGCGACACCCCGGATATTATTCCGGATGGGTACCGTGTGATCAAATCAGAAGCTCTTCAGATTGAGGCGAATTGGAAGCTTCACTTAGAAAGCGCGCTCGAAGGGTATCATATCCGATCGACCCACCAGACTACGTTCTTCCCACTTCAATATGACAATCTGACTGTGGTTGAGGCTTTCGGTAACAACAGCCGCATTGCCTTTCCCTATCAAGCGATCGAAGGTCTGCGCGGCAAACCCAGATCCCAATGGTCGATCAACGGGCGCGCTACACTAGTTTATCATCTCTATCCCAATGTCATAATCTCGACTTTCCCTGACTGTCTGCAGGTCGTCGTGATTGAACCAATCGGGCTTGAGCTTACCCGCCAGCATATGTTTCTCCTGTCTGCAGCTGAGGAAGGGAGTGATGTCTTCGATGAAGTGCTAAAAGGGCAGGAATTTGCTGCGACTGGAGCCATAGAAGACCGCAATATTGTCCTATCGGCACAGCGCGGACTTAAGAGCGGGGCCAATGAGTTCCTGGAATTCGGTCTGTATGAGAGCGCAATTGGACGGTTTCATTCGGCATTGACTCGCGAGTTGGATGATTGAGACGTCGTTTGATGGGACGAAACCGGACGTTCCACTACCAGAGGCCTGATCCATAAAAATGACCGTATTTTTGGGCCCAATTGCCAATGCGCTAGAGCCACGCGGATCGGCGGTCCACAGAGCGCTGAAATCCTGCGGCTAGCGAGCGCATCCTTGCCTTTAGGAGAACTTGCCGCCCTTCTTTGCTCCGCGTGAAAACAAGCTGTGAGTTTCCGACCTTTTGCCGCCATTCACCGGCGAACACTTCGGCGTCTTTTTTGCGCGCTCCTAACGCTGTCGGTACCGCATGGTAATCTTTGCGCGCAAACGGGCCAATCCATGAATTGCGCACCATCAGATATCGCGGGTTTTGAATTGGCCCCAAAACCTCTGCGATTGCCTCCATGATTAGTCGCTCGGTCGATCGCGCGACGCCGGTCACGACAATATCTCGCCGACCGTCCACGCTGCTGCGGATGGCTATGACCGCGTTTTCACTTTCCCGTTCCGACAGATGATCGGCAGATGCGAGGCTAGCGATAACCGCTCCAACAGCTTCTTTGAGGCTGCCTTCCAATGATCCATTTCGCCATGCTAGCCGGGCGGCCTTCCCAAGCCTAGGTAGAGTGGCCAATGTCACGGCACCAGTGGCAGCCATCGCTGCGATCCCCAACCCCTCAAAAGACGCTACGCCTCTTAGCTGATCGGCTAATGCAAAGCCTCCGCTAGCAGCGCCAGTCCAGACAAGGGATTGCAAAGTGTCGGCCCAGCTAAGCATGCGGGGCGCATAGTTCGGTGCAGCGGTCTCTCGCACCTGAGAGCGCTCCGTTCCCTGACCCAGCGACTGCTGCCATTTCTGCGCCGTGGCAGGGCGATCTGCCGCTGCGGTCAGAGTTTTCGAATTCTGTTGAGAGACAGTGAGTTCAGGCTGAAGCCCAAGCCGACCCAAGCCGCTTTCAATCAAATTTGACTGTCCGTTCGAGATGCATTCAAAAGCTCTGAAGCGGCGGGCAATCACCCCAATGTCGGATGCACCCGAATGTCCTTGATCGTTCAAAGCGCCCCAATCAAACGATGTCGCAAGCGCCTCTCTCAAACCATCTATATCCGGCTCTATGGTTGCAAGATGCCAGATGTTCGAGACTTTATTGGGGGATTCTGGATCAATGCGGATCGCCCGTCCTCGCATCTGGTTGGACAACATGAAAGATGCGGTATTGCTCGCCAGAATTAGGCTATTGAGAGCGGGCGCGTCCCAACCTTGGCCAAGCAAGGATTGCGTGCCGACCAGAATGCGAATGTCGCCTTTCATAAAGAGCGCTGTCACAATCCGGGTCAAATCCGCGCTGCTGCCTGTCGCGGATTGAATTTCGATATGATCAGGGCAGGCTTCGATATCCTTTTGGCGCACCGCAGATGCGGGCAGGCCAAGGTCGACGAGGATTTGATCAAGGGAAGCTGAGACCATTCTAGGAACGATCACTAGGCTGCCGGTCAACACAGCGAGCCGATCCGGCGCAACCTCTGCGCGGCGCAAGGTTTCGAAGATAGGGGCCACGCCTAGTTTTGCGAGTTTAAAGTCGGCATCGGAACTGCGCGGCAATTCGCCCGCTCGGATATGATCTGAAAGGACCACCATCCGCAGCTGCTCGCCGAGCGATCTTTGTTCTGCCTCTGCAATGGCGACGATGCTTTCCATCTTAGCGATGCTTGATGCGAGAAGGCGGAAAACAGATCTGGTATGCCTTAGGCGAACTCGGCCTCCTTCGATCAATCCGTGCCGATGCAATCTGTTTTGGAGCTTGTCCCGGCGTTCTTTGCTGAGCGGAAACTCGGCCTTTCTTTTAAATACCAGTCCGTCGAGCAATTGTTCGAGCCAAAAGAGCGAAGGCAGAGGCAAGTCGCGCGCTGAAACACCCAGCAGATCGAGTGCCGGTTTGGGCAGAGGCCGACCTGCTGATCCTAGTAATATGAGGGCAGCTGAAAGCATCTCGGGCGCTTCTAAAATGGCCTCAACATTGCTGGCGGGATTGGACAGCCATTCTTGCTGTTCCAGCCAATCGAGCAGTTCGTGATCGGCGTGCAAATCCTGATGCAGATCAGCGATGGTTCTGCGGCGCCGTTCTAGAAGAGCCAGTGCATCTTCGGTTGGCTTAGAAAGGATCAAATGGTCTTGATGCGGGCAAAGGTCGCCGTTTCGGACCAGTTCTGGAATGCCAATCTCGAGATCAATCGGCCCGCAGAGCCCTTCATACCGGTTCCATTCGGCAAGGCTCGCATCATAGGGCGGCGTGGCGGTCAGAGCGACGATCTTCACATCTTTTAGTTCTGTCGCCAGCCTATTGAGACAATCCCACCAGGCCATTCGTAGATGATGGGCTTCATCCAGGACCAAAGTGAAGGGCCCCTGCTCACTATACTTCGTAATAAGGGCGGTCAGGCTATCCGATCGCCTGAAGCTATCAAGCGACTGAAATGTCGACAGGGTGAGCGTTTTTGGTTCAGACAAGTCTCTCGAAACCGTCATATTGCCCGGTAATTCGGCCATGAATAATGGCGCAAGGCGTTCGTGCCACTGATCGCGAATGGCAAGGCTGGGGGCGAATACCAGCGCAGGCCTGCCCAGCCGGTTGACCAGCTCTAGCCCCAGGATTGTTTTTCCTGCACCGGGAGCAGCGACGACATGCAGCCTGTCATCTCCAAGGTGGTCAGCCATCTCGCCTAGCGCGCGCGCTTGATAATCACGCCACGTTCCAGAAAACTTCATGCTATCAAACATGAGCAGCGCTTACAGCGCATCGGGCTTCCAGCAAAGGTTATGGCATCAAGAATGAACTGGTAAGATGATGGTGAATTTCTGCTCAGGCAGCTTAGGCTATCGCTGGCGTTTCGGCACTTGTTGACGGCGCATCGCCCCCAACTTTGGCCAAAGACAATAAGAACAAACCAAGCAGCGAAATCGCAGCGGTAGACAGAAATGCTGCGGGATAACCGCCAGCATCGATAACCCAGCCCGAAATTCCCGAAAAGGTTGAACGCGCAAAGTTTGGCACCGCCATAAACAAAGCAAACAGACTGGCCGCGAGCGCCGGTTCGCAAATGCGCATTGCCCAGACGAGCAAGACGATCATTACCAAGAGGGCGAACGCTTGTTGCCCTACGAGCACGAAGACGAATGCCGTGTCACTCGGAGCAAGTGAGAAGACAATGCCGCCGATCACGTTCAAGGCGACAAGCACACAACTCAAAATGCGCACGGTGATCGTTAGCCCCATAAAGTGGACGAGCAATGTGGGCAGGAACAATGCTGCGCCCGCCGCGACCAAGCTAGAACCAGCGGCAAGGCTGGAATAGTCGGCGCTTCCCCAACCCAGTCGCTGCACCGCCAAAGTCGGGCTCACGGCGTCGATGAAAGAGAACGTTACCTGCATCATCGCCATCCCTGCCAGAAACAGGATGGTGCGCTGGTCTGCGACGGCTTTGAAGATGCCCAGCACAATCGGACGCCAAGCGCTCTGCTGGCGTTCTTCGCATTGACGCGAGGCCCTTCCATTGGACCACGGCATCAACCTTTCGCCGGGACGCTCTCGAAAAATGGCGACAAAGAGAGAAACGATTGTAACCAAGGCCCCAAGGAAGAGCGCGGTCGATGCCAGAGTGCCGGATGAAAGCAATTGACCAGCTATAAATGCTGCGGCGGCGATCCCTGCTGATTGGGCGGCAAACATGCAGGAATTGACCGCGGTTCGTTCGGTCTCTGGGACGATGTCGACAGTCATCCCGTCCACCGCCACGTCGTTGAATGTCGCGCATAGATTGAGCGCAAAACAAAATGCGGCCAGCGTCGCAATTTGACTGGCGGATGGCGCAGCAAGAGCCATGGCAACAAAGGTGAGCGCCATCGCAAATTGAGCAAGCAAGATCCAACCGCGCCGCCTGCCCATGGGCTTAAACGCGAACCGATCCATCAACAGACCGTTGAGCAGCTTTGTCGACCACGGCAAAAGCGCCGTTCCGACAAACGCACCAATCTCAATTGGTGTTGCTCCATTCGCGGCAAGCCATGCTGGGATTGCGATGGTGGAGAGACCTGTCGGTACGCCTTGCAGGAAATATAAGATGATGATTGCCGCAAATCGGGCAATGCGGCTCTCGGAAAGCGCCGGGAGCGCGCGCGTCTTTGCACCAAAGACACCAGCAGCCAAAGCCTCAGTCATTACACATCTCGCAAGTCAATTGAGCCCCGGCGGGTGGTCGGGTCGCAAACCCACCCGCCGGAGCTCGGGGACGTCAACGGCGATTAGCGCGCCGTATATTCCTGAAGCAGCATGCTGCTTTGCACGGTGCGATATTCGGCCCGGTTGCCGCTCTCTGCGATCAACTGTTCTTGACTCCGATTGCGCTCATCCCAGGCGGCGTATGCGGCTGTGCGGCGCGCTTGTTCAGCGGCATCGGGTAGGGCGGCGAATGTCGTCATCAGATAGATATGCGGCTCGCCATCACGCGGGTTGATGTTGACCATGATTTTATAGTCGCTGATCCAGCCTTGCGATTTTGCGAATTCCTGCACCGTCATCCACTGATCGGCGAGATGCTGTGCATATTTGAATTCTGCCCCGTCATTGACGAAAATACCGGCAACCTCGGTGTATTCCCCTGCTACCAATGGGAAGTCTTGGGCCATGGCAGGCGCGCTCATCGGCAAAGTGATTGCAATCGCGGCGGCCGTCAGAATTGTTTTAAATTTGTTCATTATGTTTCCCCTTCGTGTGGTCACAATTTGCATCGCCAAAACACAGCGGTGCGGTATAAAAATGCGGTGCGACCCACATCGAGGAGCAGGCAAAGCGCTGCACTTGCCCGCCGAACAGCTGTTCGTAAGGCCTCGATTAACGGCGGTTTTTGGTGTTTTTCCGTTGACGCAAAAATGCCCTACAAAAGACCAATCGGTCAATCGCGCGAAGCGTCAAAAAAGCGTCAATTCGTGTGCGTTTAGGCGGTTCTGGGATCAACCGGCATCACATCTGGCCAGCCGTAACGATCCCAGGCTGCGACAAAACCAATCTCTTCGGCAAAATCTATAAAGTCTGGATGTTCGCGGGTTGTGCGAATGGGATCGGTATCGGCCCAAAGGCTCATCAAGCCGAACATGTTGGCAGGATGAATCTGCTCGCGGTATAGTTTCATGACCAATTCGGCATGCCCCATCCAGATCGCGGGGAAAGCTATTGAGGGGTCGTATGGATCGGGCATCGCGGCGTGCAATCCGGTCAGCATTTGGGAATATATTGCCCGATCTTCTGCCTTGCCGCTGCAACATCCATTTGCCGCGATCTTCCAATAGGCATCGCGCGCATCATCCGCCATTGGCTGCGTGCCTGCTGGTGGCAGGATGACGCTGTTCATCAGGGTGCGCGACGCGTAATAATCTTCAGTGGCGGTTCTGTAATCACCTTGCGACGCTCTAACCGCGGCAAGCCACATACCCGGCAGGCTTAGGTCAACCATGCACGTGCCCGCCGCGATGGCTTCTTCGATATTGCCTAGGTTGAAATGAGCGGTGGACAGCATGGCATGGTTGCGGCCGTTTGCAGGGTCTTGCTCTACCGCTGCTTCGACAAACGGCAATGCGTCGCGGGTTCTGCCGATATATAGAAGGAAAGATCCGAGACGCGAGGCGACATCGGCGGAATGAGGTTCACGCGCATAAGCCTCAAACGCCAGATCTAATGCCCCTGCTGGGTTTTTGCGGGTCCATTCGTGAATTCCTTGGATCGCAAGTGCGTGCCCTTGTGCAGGGTCAAGCTCGACCGCGCGCCGTCCGCATTCGGCGGCCTTTTGCGATCGCTCAATGCGATCAAGGCAGGGCGTGTAAACCGCATTATGGATATGCGCATCGGCAAGCGCGGTCCAGCATTCGGCGAATTCTGGATCGATTTCCAAGCTCCGCTCTAGCAACTCCACAGATTTTGCTGCGGCGCCATCATGGATTGACCTTTGGATCAGCGAACGGCCTTGCAGATAGAGCGTGTAGGCTTCTCGATTAGAGGTCATCCTTCGCGCAGGCGCCGGTGCGTTTGATAGGCCAAGGACATCGCAAATGGCCGCGATGATATTCGCGCCTATGACCTTGCGGGATTCCATGAAGTCTTCGACCGAACCATTGATTCTTTGTGACCACAATTCGGTGCCAGTTGCCCCTTCGATCAAAGCGATCCTGATTTCGATCTGATCGGCTTTGTGGCGCACTTCCCCTTCGACAAGGTGTGACACGCGCAGGTCTTTTGCCGCTTCAATCAGGGTGCCGCCCTTTGCGGTGACCGAAGCAACCGAAGTGCGTCCGGCGAGCGCTATGCCCCCAATTCTGCCCAGCTGAGAAGACAATTCATCATACACGCCATCGGCCAGGAAGAAGTTGGTGCCAAATTCACTTGATTGCGCAAATGGCAGCACCGCGAGCGATGTTTGATTGAGCGACTGCGTGAAGGTGCGATAGGCAGGGAAGCGCGAGCGCGCCGCTTCTAGCAATCGCTCATTTGCCGCGCTGTCGCCATTGGACAATGCTTCGGACAAAGCTGCCCGTAACCGGGCATCGACATGCTCCCGCCTTGCATGCAACCAATCATCGAAGGCAGTGTTTAATGAGGTGCCTTGTAAGAGCGGGCGATTGCCAGTGTCGATCAACCGCTTGGCTGCTTTGTCTGTTTCACCGCGCAGCAAGCAAGCCTCCAACTCATGCAAGTCACACGTGATCGCCTCGGGCGCCAATGCCACATCTGCGCGCGTGACCTTGAGGCCTTTGAAACTTTGCTCTTCCAAATGCCGGCTCAATTCGTGCAAGCATTGACGCAAACTCGCCTTTGCTTGTGCGCCAAAACGATCGGGCCAAAGCAGGCTGGCGAGCGAAGCACGGTCAATGGTGAGACCGGGTTGTAGGCAGATAATCGCCAAGATCAGCGATCCTCGGCGGCTTTTTAACCGGGCTGGGGTGCCATCCGCAGTTTCGATCCCAAATTCGCCGAAAAGCCGGGCGCGCAACTTCTCAGGCGCTGCCGTCTCTGAATTGTTGATTGCCACACCTGCCCCTCCCCGAAGCGGGCATACAAGAGACGCTAATCTTTGCAACGAAGCTGTGCTGGCTGCGCCGCAGTCTTTGTCGCGCGGCGACCAGTGACGTGCCCGCACCACGTATCTGCACGTTCGTGTTTCTTAAAGCGTGAAATGCGATTTTGGCATCATCGCCATGGTATCTTTCACTATGCCTCTAGCCTCAAACAGCCAGGACCCGTTCGCCTTGGCGAGACGGCTGCGGCGGCCTGTTTGGGTCTATGATACCGATTGCCACTCCATCGCCTTCGCCAACCAGGCGGCATGTGAGCTATGGAATGCGCAGGATGAAGCGTCGCTATGCTCGCGCGACCTTTCTTCTGGAATGTCGCTGACGGTGGCAGAAAGGCTAAAGCAGTATCAGCGAGATTTTGTTGAGCGCGATGCCGAGTTCGTCGAAACTTGGACCTTTCACCCCTGCGATCACCCCATAACTGTCGACGTGATCTATACCGGTTTTGTGATGCCCAATGGTCGGATGGCGATGATGTGCGAAGTCATCGGAGAAGAGGCCAGAACGTCGGAAACAGTTCGCACTGCAAATGCGCTGCTCCATACAGATGTGAAGGTCGCTCTTTTCGGTTCTGATGGGACCATTCTGTATCACAATCCCGCCGCCCGCAGCGTTTTGCCAAGCGCCGATTGCAGCTCCGCCCAATTGTTCGTTGACCCCGGCGATTTCCCCAGAATGTTGCAAGACGTTCGGGAGAAAGGCGAAAGCAAATTCGTCACTCAGATATACACATCATCGGGTGAGAAATGGTTCGATCTACGCACCAAGCAATGCCTTGATGCGGCGAGTGGTGAGCAGGCCTATCTGGTAACGGCCTATGATGTGTCAGAATTGAAGGCGACAACGGATAGGGCGCATTATCTGGCCGCTCGGGATCAACTGACTGGCTGTTATAACCGCTCAATTGTTCAAAGCGACTGGAGCGAACTTGGCGCAATTCGGCGCGGGCCAGCCTATTGCGTCATCTATATCGACATCAACAAATTCAAACATATCAATGACACGTATGGCCACAGCGCAGGCGATGCCACGCTGAAAACAGTCGCGGATCGGTTGCGGTCGCACACGCGGGAAGGCGACATCGCCGCGCGAATTGGCGGCGACGAATTTGTCGTCTTGCTCAACGATGCGTCGAGTGAGGGCGACCTGCATAAACGGTTGAATGCAATTCAGACCGCCTTGCAAAAGCCGTTTGAGATCGGTCCGTTGATACTAGAAGTCGGCGTTAGTATTGGTGTTTTTATCAAGGGAGCAAATGATCCCACTGAATGGTCAGAGGCGTTGCAGCGCGCTGATATGGCCATGTATTGTTCGAAGCGAGATCAGCTTAATACGTTTACAATCTTTGACGATACAATCGGAGCCGCAGCCAAGGAACGCGTGCGGTTTGAGATCGAGATTGCGCAAGCGATTGCAAACCGAGAATTTGAAGTTTTCTATCAACCGCGCATCGCTCTTTCTACGAACCGCGTGGTTGCGGCAGAGGCTTTGCTGCGCTGGCGGCACCGCGAACTTGGGGATGTTTCGCCCGCAAAATTCATCCCAATTTGCGAAGAGATGGGCGTGATCGACCAGATTGGTGAGATTGTTTTCGATAAAGTCCGCGAGCAAATGAGCGAGTGGTATCGGCAAGGGTTGGGCATCAGTGTTTCCCTCAATGTTTCGCCGAAGCAATTTCAGCACGATGATTTCATTTCCATCGCTCGGCGCATGACGGCGCTGGCTGATTTTCCTCTTTCACTTCTGGAGCTTGAGATCACCGAATCCTCTTTTGTCGGAGGCGAAACCGAAGTCGCGCGGCGAATCCAAAATGTGAGAGAGTTGGGCTTTCAAGTCGCGATTGATGATTTCGGGACAGGCTATTCAAATTTGGCCCATATCTCCCGCTTCCCCGTCAGCTGCATCAAGGCGGATCAGACATTCGTGGCTCAATTGCCGAAATCCGCGCCCTTGCTGCGCTTGATCTTCACGCTGGCAAAACAGCTGCAATCGACCACTGTCGCAGAGGGGGTTGAGACATATGAGCAGTTGGCTTGGCTCAGGGACAATGATTGTGATCAAGCGCAAGGGTTTCTGTTCAGCAAGGCGATCCCGGCTGACGGCTTTGTTACTGCCTGCCAGAGGCTGGAGGCCCGAATGGCGAACTGGGCTCCAGCGGCCGCGCCCTGCGAAGATTTGGATGTGGCGCTCGGGTAGGAAGCAGAGGCAAGGTCGGGCATTCTTAGTATCACAAGTGAGGTGCGGCCGCATTCGGGCGATGCTCAATGTGAGCCTGCTTAAGGCTGGTTCCTGGCCGCCCAATCCGCGCCAGAGCTAAGCGGTAAGCGCACTCTTCGGCAGCCTCCGAACTCACCCCCATTTGCATAAATGCAATTCAGTCGCAGAATCATTAGCAATGTTATTGACTCTTATTATCAACAAGGGCATCAATGCTCCCACAGCTCGTCGACCGGCGTTCAGGGGATTTTTCAGTGACTTCCAAATTTTACTCAACGTCGATTCTTTCGCTTACATCCGGCCTCCTCATCTCTGCGGCTTGGCCAGCCGCTGCGTATGCGCAATCCGCCGCTGATACACCTTCACCGGGCGGGCCAGATTTTGAGATGGGTTCTGAAACCGGTGATGAGACCGGCTCCGGCCAAATCACCGTCACTGCAACGCGAACGCCAGTCTCCCTGGAAGAAGTGCCAGCGACGATCACGGTCATCACCGATGAAGAAATCGCCGACCAATTGGCCACTGACCTGCGCGATTTGGTCCGGTTTGAGCCCGGCGTTACTGTTCGCCGTGCGCCAGCCAGATTTGGGGCCGCACTCGGCTCAACCGGGCGCGCGCGCAACGAAGACTTTGTCATTCGCGGCATTGGCGGCAACCGGGTGCTTATCCAAGTGGACGGTATCCGATCCCCGCAGGGATTTAGTTTCGGCGCGCAGGATGTGGGGCGCGGCGGGTCCACTGATGTGAGCCTGATCAAACAGGTCGAAATTCTGCGCGGGCCGGCATCTGCGCTTTATGGCAGTGACGGATTGGCGGGCGCGATCAGCTTTACGACTGCGGATCCCGCCGACTTACTCGGATCGGACAGTTTCGGCGGGTTTGCTCGCGCGCAATACTCCAGCGAAGACAATGAATATGCCAACACCGTAACGCTCGCGGCGCAGAGCGGAAATCTGTCTGGCTTCATCGCCTATACCCGCCGCGATTTCAGCGAGCTTGAAAATCAGGCCGCAATTGATGGGATCGGATCATCACGCACACTGCCAAACCCCGCTGATGCCGAATCCAATGCAGTGCTCGGAAAACTCGTTTGGAACAATGGTGAGCACCGGCTTCGTTTGACCGGTGAGTATCTAGAAACGCAAATCGCTACCAACGTGCTTTCAGGACTTGGCCCCGTGCGCCTGTTTGGACCTGATCCTACGTGGAATGTTGACCGGCTCGAGGCAAGCGACACTACCGGCCGTGCGCGCGTCTCCGCCGATTGGACCTATACGGGTGAAGCGGATGAGGTGATCGAATATGCGTTCCTCACCGCCTATTACCAGGATGGTCAGGACGAGCAATTTACCGAAGAAGATCGAACTCAGCTGAGTTTTATCCCGGCGCCAAACCGGACGCGGCTCAACACATTTGACAATGAAGTTTATGGCTTAAGCGCGGAAGCCCGCAGCTCTTTCGAAACGGGGGGCTTATCCCATACCCTCGCTTTTGGGGGCGATGTCTCATGGACTCGCCAAGAGGGGCTGCGAGATGGAACTATACCCCCGACCGCGGAGGTGTTCCCCACGCGCGCCTTCCCGGTCACTGATTTCACTCTTGGCGGTGTTTTTATCGCGAATGAGATCGCACTGTTTGATGGCGCGCTGACATTGTTTCCAGCTCTACGGTTCGACTTTTACGACCTCAATCCAACAGATGATCCCTTGCTGCCAACATTTTCGGCAGAGCGGCAAAGCGACAGCCGCCTGTCTCTCAAAATGGGCGCCACCCTCAGGCTTGCCGAAGATTTCATTGTGTTCGGAAATTATGCGCAAGGCTTTCTCGCCCCAACGCCAAGCCAAGTGAACAATTTCTTCGAAAACTTGGCATTTGGCTACACCTCATTGCCGAATGCCGATCTCGGCCCAGAAACAAGCGAAAGCTGGGAATTGGGCGCGCGATATGTGGGCGATATCTTCTCGCTCCAAATCGCTGGGTTTCAGGGCGAATATGATGACTTCATCAGCCAGCAAGTTGTCGGCGGATCGTTCACGCCGCAAGATCCGGCGGTGTTCCAATTTGTCAATTTCAATGAGGTTGAGATCGATGGATTTGAAGTGAAAGGCTCAATGGAGATCGATAGCGGCTTCAGCGCACAGCTCGCCATCGCCTATGCCAATGGCGACGTCATCAACGTCGATGGCAGCCGCACACCGCTCGACACTGTTGACCCATTCAGCGTTGTCGCAGGCCTAGGATACCGCGACCCTGCCGGACGTTTCGGAGCTGACGCCATTCTAAGCCACACCGCGCGCAAAGACGCCGATGAGGTTGAGCGCGCCGACGATGGCACCGATCTGTTCGTGCGACCTGATCAATCGACTGTCTTTGACATTACAGCTTTTGTCGAAGTGACGGACCAGATCAAATTGCGCGCAGGCCTCTTCAATGTGTTCGATGCAAATTACGCACTTTGGTCAGATGTTCGCGGGTTGAGCGTTGATGACGCCGCAATTCAGAGCGCTTTCACCCGGCCAGGGCGCAACGCCAGCATCTCCGCCACTTTCCAATTCTAAACTCATAGAGGATGATCAATATGTTCAAATTCTCCAAAACACTTTTCGCCAGCGGCCTTGCGGCGGCCGCGTTGATGTTATCGGCAACACCGGCATCTGCCGATGATCCTATCACACGCAGCGATGATGCCGCGCAGGCCGCATTTCAGGCCGACCGCGGAACGATCCTTGCCATGGCCGGTGATTTCCGCGTGCGGTTCGATATGCAGGAATCAACCGCTTGGATGGAAGGGTATGAGCCCATCGATGCCAAAGTCTCTGGCGGATATGAAAGCGTGCGCGTGATCGAAGATACGGGCACACGCATCGTGCTCCAACATCTCTTGGTCGTTGGATCCGAGGATGCCCCCTATGTCGTGAAGCACTGGCGCCAAGACTGGGAATTCGAACCAGAGCAAATCTTGGCCTATGAGGGCGGTGATACTTGGACAATGAAGCCCGTGCCCGAAGCCTTGCGCGCAGGCCGGTGGTCGCAGACTGTTTATCAAGTTGATGACAGCCCGCGTTATGCCGGGTGGGGCGAATGGCAGATGACCAATGGCGTGCGCCGTTGGCGTTCAAATTGGACCACGCGCCCGCTTGCGCGCCGCGATGCAACCCGCTCGCCGATCTATGACCGCTATATCGGGATCAACCGTCATCAAATGACACCGACCGGCTGGATACATTGGCAGGACAACACCAAAATGATGCCTGCTGAGGATGGAAGCGGTGAGTTGGTTCCGGTGGTTCAGGAATATGTGCTCAACACGTATCAGCGTTTCGCCGACTACAATGTCGCAGCGGCTGACAGATATTGGGCCAACACATCGCAATTTTGGGCGGCGGTTCGCAGCAAATGGGACCAAGTCGCCGAGGAGCAAGGCGGCATCCGGATCGCGCAAGAAGCGAATTATGGTACCGACATTGCCGCTGAGCTGCTCAGGCTTGCCGATGCGATCAACACTGGGGAGAGTTCTTCAGCAGACGCGACGCAGACTGCACTTGCGCTGATAGATGAAGGCACGCAGCGAAATGGCGGTTAAGCGCCGCCGCGCCGAGGCCTATTTCGCTACGCCCAAAAAATGCGAGTAGGAGGCATCGCCGCTCCCACGCTCGCCATACACATTAGCGGAACTGGAATCCTCGCGGTCCCAGCCGTCGGTGCATGGCTGCGTGCTGTTCCAATCATAGACGGCGTGCCGGTGGCTGATTTTCCATGCCCCGGCGCGCCGCTCAAACCGATCAAGGTATCGCCCCGCGGCGATCATTAAAATATCGCCGTCTGGGGTGGCGATTGTGTGATGTGCGACAAAGTAGCTTTCTCCCGCCGCTTCTTCGCCTGCAACCTCGATTATGGATTGTCCGATGACATGCTGTGTGCGCTTCATCGTATTGAGCACTGGCATGACCCAAACGACGAATTCCTCCGCAGAGCCCTTAAATGCGCCATGATCGTCGGTTGCGTCAGGATGGAAACAGCTGCGGACCAAATCGGCGTCGCAGCGGTCTATTCCGCGAGCGAGCCGAGCTACGATTTGTGCGCATTCTTGCTGATCGGCGATACTCTCAAGGCGGCTCATGGCGGCGTTCCTTTCGTCGGGGCAATTGCGGCGGTTTTAGCGCGCGATCCAGTCCTCGAGGGTCTCGTGGAAATAGCGCATCCGGCTTTCTTGTGCGGCGAGATAATCTCGCTTGTATCCGCGCGAATGAAGCCCGCGTTGTTGCTGCGGCCAGATTTCCAGATCTTCGTCGATTGCCGGGCCTGTTGTCACTTCGCTAGCGGGCCCTTGCATGTGCGGCACGACCGCTTCTGTCGAAATTGTGTCGCCCATTACATAGGAGTAATATTCGGTCTGACCTTTGGCGAACAACACCATAAACCACATATCGAACAGGCACTTTTCCGGGTCGTTGGGATGGGGCCGTGCGCGCAGCCAGATATTGCTTTCCGGTTTCAAGCTGAACGATAGGTTGGGGAAGATCGTATAGTGCCAATTATCGGTCAATTGATCATCGCGGTAGGATGAGAAATCATACCCCTTCTCCGCGCCCAATTTGCGTTTTGCCGCTTGCAAATCCTTGCGAATATTGCGCGTTTTTCCGCCTTCATAGTCTTTCGGGTCAAGCTCCCAAAAAAGCAGCTCTTTCTCCATCCGTTCTAAAGTTTCTTTTTCGCCCCCTTTGACCGCCGCCGCTGGGCCGCCGCCGGGCATTAACATGCGGCAATGTCCCTCTGGATAATGGTCAAATTGGCAATCTTCGCGGCCATATTCGAGAGTGAATTTCGCATCGGGATGCACGAACGGGACGTGATAGGATTCGCTGAAATTATCCTGCACTAATTTCCAATTGAAATCCCCTTCGACCGTTACCCAATGCGTGCGGCGGAATTCGGCCATTGGATAAGTGTCGATTTGGTCGGTGATCGGGCCGAGATAATCGTGCAATGACACGCAATCATCGTCCATATTGTACCAAACAAATCCGGCCCAAACTTCTGATTTCATCTCGACCAAATTCAGTTTGCCGCACGGACTGCCTTGCTGAAAATCGGCCTCGTCAGGGACGAATTTCAACGTACCTTTCAAATCATAGGTCCATGCGTGATAAGGGCAGGTCAGACGTTTCTCATTGCCGCATTCGTCCTTCATCAATTCCAAGCCGCGATGCTGGCAGACATTGTAAAACACCCGGATCTGGTCATCATCACCGCGCACACATAAAATCCGCTCGCGGCCCAAAGTTGTGGTGGTGTAATCGCCGATATTGGCCAGCTCACTTGTTAGACAGGCGATTTGCCAGGTCTTGGTCCAGACCTTTTCCCATTCTTCATCCATGAATTGTTTCGAATAATACCGCTCTGGCGTGATCGGATTGCCGCGCAGGTCGGGCTCTGGCTGTTTCGAAACGTCGGCCAGTTTTGCGGCCAATTCGGCATTGTCATAGTCGGCCATGATGATGGTCCTGTTATGGAAGGATGCTTTCTCGTGGGACGCAGTGTGATATCCCCGTAGTAGGCGCGCAATTATCAAAAGTAGTGCAGTATCAACCGGCGGTATGCGTGCTTGCCGGTTAGTCGCGTTCGCCGCTACGCTCGTCAGCAACGCGCCTCACAAGCAGCATGAAAGACTCTGCATGAATATGATCCTGTCTGCGGCCATTGCGATAACTTTGCTGACGTCTGTCATCTTGGTCTTACGGTTTGGGTCTGTGCGATTGATCGGCGACAATCCGCAGACAATCAGTGCTTTCATGGCGATCCTGTTTACATCGGGGTTGGACGTGGGCCTGATCATGTTCCCGCTCACTGAATTCCCTGTTTATGAAGCCGAGGCGGAATACGGTTTCACCAATGCTCTGGCGATTGAATTTGGGTTTTGGGGCTTCCTTGTGTGGGCGTTCTACTTCCTCACGACGTTCTATTTTTGCGCCGTTGAGCCGCACCTGAAGCTGTTTGAATTGCGGCCGGTCAAACTGATCAACAACGCGATCATCATTGCGACATGCGCGTTCACCGGCTTTCTCTTCCTCAGTTATTTGCCGACATATGTACCGGGGATCACGGAGCCTGCGCGCTATGGATTGGTCGCGCTCGTGGTGCTGCTGGCGGTCTTGTCCAGCACCGATATCCGCTATGTCAAATGGCTAAGTCTTGGGTCGTCGGGTTTGTTCGCGGTGCTGATCGGGGCAGTCTGGTGGGTCAGCGGGATGAGCGCGGGCGGTTTCGGAACCGTGGTAGCCAATCTCGGCGGTTACTTTGCCAACCTGCCGAAATTCATTGTGCCGCTCACGGATTACCACGCATTCTATCTGTTCTGGTGGTTCGCATGGAGCATTATGATCGGGCAATTTGTCGCGCGCTTCGTTGGCGGATGGAAACTGTGGCATTTGCTTATCGCATTGCTTGTAATTCCTTCTATTCCGATTGCCGTGTGGTTTTCGGTGCTGTTTTACGTACACAGCGAAGGGATCATGCTGAGCGGTGTGATCCGGTTGGCGATGGTCGGTGTGGGCGTGATTTTCGTTATCAATTCGCTGGATTCCCTGACCAAGCTTTATTCGATCAACCTTGGTTTTACAGTCGCCCGGTTCGGCAAAGCGCGATATGTCGCAGGCCACTGGTTGCTGCTATTTGGTCTTATCCTGCTTTACCAGTTCACCCCGCTCAAAATTGAGTGGATCGGGCTGGGGGTCATCGCTCTGTATTGCTGCATCTATGCTCTGATTTTTCAGCGTAGAAGTGATCTTCGCCCGCTCAATATGTCCGGAAATACTGCCTGATGAAAACGACTTTTGACTATATTATTGTTGGTGCTGGATCGGCGGGATGTGTGTTGGCGAACCGCCTTTCTGCGGGTGGTGAACGCAGCGTTCTGCTGATCGAGGCGGGGGGAAGTGACAACAGCATCCTGATCCGGATGCCAACGGCGCTGTCCTATCCCATGGCGTCAAAGACATACAATTGGGGCTATAATTCCGATCCCGAACCGGCGGTCAACAACCGCCAGATCACTTGCCCGCGCGGCAAGGGGCTTGGTGGGACATCGTCGATCAATGGCATGGTCTATGTGCGCGGCCATCCGTGCGACATTGATGAATGGGAGCAGCAGGGCGCAGCCGGGTGGAGCTATGCCGATTGCTTGCCCTATTACAAACGCGCCGAAACTTGGCAGAATGGCGAAGATGAATATCGCGGTGGTTCGGGGCCCTTGGGTGTTGGCGGCGGCAACAATATGGCGGGCAATCCGCTGTATCAGGCATTTATCGATGCAGGCGTAGAAGCCGGATATCAAAGCACTGACGACTATAATGGCTATCGCGGAGAAGGCTTCGGCGCGATGCATATGACCATAAGTGGCGGCATCCGATCCTCCACTTCGCGAGCCTATCTGCGCCCAGTTTTAAATCGGCCTAATCTGACAGTGATGAAAGACGTGTTGGTCCGCAAATTGTTGTTTGAAGGCGCGCGCGTGACTGGTGTGTCTGCGCAAAGCGGCGGCAAGCACATCACATTGAACGCATCGCGTGAGGTCATCTTGTCAGCCGGGGCGATCGCTTCGCCGATGATCTTGCAACATTCCGGCATCGGACCAGCCGATGTGCTGGACAAGGCAGGCGTTTCGCCAAACCGGATCATGCCGGGCGTTGGCCAAAATATGCAGGACCATTTGGAGGTTTATTTTCAATTTCGCTGCAAAAAACCCGTCAGCCTCAATTCCAAACTTAACCCGCTTAGCAAGCTGAAAATTGGGATTGAATGGGTTCTGTTTAAGACCGGACTTGGCGCGACCAACCATTTTGAATCCTGCGCGTTTATCCGGTCAAAAGCAGGGCGCAAATCACCCGATATCCAGTACCATTTCTTGCCCGCTGCGATGCGCTATGACGGTACGCCATCGATTAAGGGGCATGGTTTTCAGGTCCATGTTGGCCCGAACAAACCTGTCAGCCGCGGCCGCGTTGCCATCACCGATGCAGACCCGCTGGCCGCGCCCAGCATCCTCTTCAATTATCTGTCAGCGCGCGAGGATGTTGAAGATTGGCGCCGTTGCATTCGCTTAACCCGCGAAATTATCGCTCAAGGCGCAATGGATGAATTTCGCGGAGAGGAAATTCAACCGGGTCTAGAGGTGGATAGCGACGACGCCATTGATGCGTGGGTCAGGGACAATGTCGAAAGCGCCTATCACCCTTGCGGCACATGCCGAATGGGCCGCGCGGATGATCCCGGCGCGGTGGTGGATAGCGAATGCCGGGTGATCGGGATGGAGGGCTTGCGCGTTGTCGATGCGTCGATCTTCCCAACGATTCCCTATGGCAATATCAACGCGCCAACGATTATGGCCGCGGAGAAAGCGGCTGATCTGATCCTAGGAAAAACACCTTTGCCGCGCATGGATTTGCCGGTCTGGATCGAAGAGAATTGGGAGCAAAAACAGCGTTCGCGCGAGCCACTACGAGAGGCGTAAACAACACGCCCACTATGCATTGTAGAAGTGGTCAGGCGGGCGTGTTTTGCCTAATCCGGCGCCTATGCAATCCCATAAACGCGCAAATAGCGAGAATTCCCAATGCCTGAAATAATGCCCGCCGGTCTTTCACCAGAAGCTATTGCCGTCGCAGAGCGGATCGAGACATTCGTGCGCGAAACCGTTGCGCCATTTGAGCGCGACCCGCGCTGCACCAGCCATGGACCGTCCGATGCATTGGCCAGCGAATTACGCGAATTGGCGCGGGGGCAAGGATTGCTCACGCCGCATATTCGCGATGACGGGTCGCATTTCAGCCATTTGGAAACGGCGCTGATCCTGCGCAAAAGCGGGCTGTCTCCGCTTGGCCCGATTGCGTGCCATGTGATGGCCCCGGATGAGGGGAATATGTATCTGCTTGGCAAAGTTGGCAGCGCGGCGATTAAAGAGCGCTTTCTTGCGCCACTTATCGCAGGGGAAGGGCGCTCCGCATTCTTTATGACCGAACCAGCAGAAGATGGCGGGGCCGGTTCTGACCCTTCTTTGATGCAAACAACGTGCCGCCGCGATGGCAATCATTGGATCATTAACGGGCGAAAGGCCTTCATCACCGGTGCAGATGGCGCATTGGTTGGGATCGTTATGGCAAAATCAACAGAGCCTGACAGCGAAGGCGGAGCTTGTCTGTTCCTTGTCGATTTGCCTGATCCTTCCATCATCACAGAGCGTGTTCTCGAAACTATCGACAGTTCCATGCCTGGCGGACATGCGGTTATCACAATCGACAATTTGCGCGTGCCCGCCGATCAGATGCTGGGCGAGGCAGGCGAAGGTTTTAAATATGCCCAGATCCGCCTTGCTCCGGCGCGGTTGACGCATTGCATGCGCTGGCTTGGTCTGGCGGACCGCGGGCAAGAGATCGCCACCGATTACGCCTGCAAACGCATGGCCTTTGGCAAACCGTTAATCGATCACGAAGGGGTCGGTTTCATGCTTGCGCAAAATGCGATTGATTTGAAAGCGTGCGGATTGATGATCGATTGGTGCGCGCAGGTGTTGGACACTGGCGATCTCGGTACGGCGGAAAGTTCTATGGCGAAAACTTTCGTCTCAGAAACTCTGTTCCAAGTGGCGGATCGCTGCGTTCAGGCGATGGGCGGTACTGGCGTCACCGGGGATACAATCGTGGAGCAATTGTTCCGCGAAATTCGCGCCTTTCGCATCTATGACGGCCCGACCGAGGTCCATAAATGGAGCCTTGCCAAAAAGATCAAACGCGATTGGCGGGCAAGCCAGCAAGAGGCGTCTTAATCCGCGCCCCTTGCTGGCCAAATCTTACTCCGCAGTGGTCGCCACCATATCTTGCTGCAACGTGCGGCCAGCGAGCAAATAATGCACCGCGGCCCAGCCATAGCCGCAGACGAAGATCACGATTGACCATTGCAGCCCGCGCGCCTCTGCCGCGGAACAGGCGGCCAAAGCGTCCGCCTCCGCCCCGCCGAGCAGCGCTTTCGCATCCGGTGCGAGCGCGATCAGCGGTGAGCAAACCTCCAACGTCAAGCCTAAGTCAAAACCGTCCAAGAAGACCGTTTTAAGAAACGTCGAAAGCACTCCAATTAACGGCGGTCCAAGCCCGTAACCAAGCAGATTGACCACAAACAAGGTCACCGCAACTGCCGTGGCGCGCATCCGGCTGTCGACCACTCCGGCTGAGATCGCGTACATTGGTCCCAGATAGAAATAATGGATCATTGCCGCGATCATCAAAGCGGGCATGGCGAGCCACAAAGATTGAGCCAAATAGCCAAAGGCATAAAGCGGAACGGAGGCTGCCATACCGACGGCAGGCAGCCAAGCGAGCGCCTTGGGATGACGCTGCGATACTTTGTCAGCGAGCCAGCCGGAACTGAACACCCCAATGGCCGCCATCAAGCCCAAAACAATGCCGAACAAGATGGAGGCTTCTTGAATGGTCAAGCCATGTGTGCGGATCAGGAATGATGTGGTGAATTGACCTACGCCGTAGCCCACAAAGGAGGCCAGCATCGCACCGAAGACGACATGCAGATAGGCCGGTTTCTTGAGCAAAACGCCAAGCGCTTCTCGAAAACTGGCTTTCTCTAGACCCTGCAAAGCGACAGGATCGGTGTATCCACGCGGCGGTTCTTTCACGCTCAGCCAAACGATCAGCGACAGGAGTAATCCCGGCAATCCAACCACGACAAAGGCAACCCGCCACCCTTCGACTTGGGACCAATCAAGATCGCCAAACAGGGCGCCAAGGCCGATTGATCCAATAAACTGCCCAAAAGCCGCGCCGTCTAACCCGGCAAGCTGCCCGCCGAACAGCGAAGCCAGCATACTGCCCAGCGGCACACCCAAGGCATAGACAGACACAGCGGTCGCGCGGCGCGAGGGTTTAAAGTAATCCGCGATTAGCGATTGTGCAGGCGGCGTGCATCCGGCTTCCCCAATGCTAACCCCAACACGGAACAGAAACAGCATCAGGAACGACATCGCAAAGCCGCAAAGCGCGGTAAACAAGCTCCAGATCGCGACGGCACCGGCAATGATAGCGACCCGATTGAACCGTTCCGCCCCGCGAGCGATCGGAATGCCAAGGAAAGTATAAAGAACCGCAAAAGCAGGCCCGCCCAGCAGTCCCATTTGCCAATCTTCAAGACCAAAACTCAGCTTAATGGGCTCCGTCAAAATATTGACGATGGTGCGGTCGATAAAATTGAAAATATAGACCATCAGCAGCGCACCAAGAACGTAAGTGCGATAACCGGGGGTGCCGAACCCTTCCGATGCCGGTGCTGAATTTATCTGCGTTTGCGCCCCAGTTTGAGCAGCCGAATGAGCCATCAATTCTCCCTCGCTGAGCCTGATCCAAAGCCACTCTAAGACATCACCCTTCCTTTGGCTGTGTCCCGGTGCTTCGCCTGTTGCTCAGCGTGATGCACTGTCTAGCTATTTATCGGCTACGTAAAGTTCTGATTGATAGGCGTCGCAGATCAAAGCGGCGCGGCGCTATAATGCAATCTGTTTGAAGTGACCGCGCATGCAGTGATTGGAGCTCATAGAAGAGCCGTAACCACCGGCATTGATAAGAGCGATAAAATCGCCCTCCTCAGTTGGCGGGAAGAGAATATCCTCGCCCCAAAGATCGAGCGCTTCGTTAATGTTCCCCGCGATAGTCGCCCGCTGCCATTCTGCGGTGTTCATGCTCCTGACGCGGCATGCGGCTGGTGCGCAAGGCAGGTCATAAAATGCGGGCTCAGGGTGCAGGTTGAAACCGCCATCGACGCTGATGAACAGAGTTTCGCGTTTCAATTCGACATCGGTAACGCCCAGTACCAAGACACCTGCATCCTTTACCAGAAAATCACCGGGCTCCGTGGCAATTGTGATGCCGGTACCCTCAAATTGAGAGCGTAGAATTGCCGACCATTGTGCAAGGTCGAGCGCATCGTCGACTTCGCGGTGCGGCAAACCGAGGCCGCCGCCAATATTGACCACTTTGAGATCTGGTAAATCCGCCATAAATTCGCACGCTGCGCGGAAGGCGGCTTCCCAGCTTTCAAGCTCTCTGGTCAAATAACCGCAGCCAACGTGGAAGTGCAGCGTTTCGACCTTAAGGTCATAGGCGCGTGCTGTTTCCAAGGCTTCGCGCCATTGTTCGCGGTAAATCCCAAATTTTGTGGTTTGGCTGCCTGCATAGGTCAGAAGATCGCTGCTGCCATATCCAGTGCCCAGGGCAGGGTTGACGCGGATGCCGATGGAACGCCGGGCGGCGCGTTCCCCGATCCGGCGGATCATTCCGATACTATCGCAATTGATGGTGATGCCGGGATGGGCGCAAAGCCGGTCAAGATCGCGGTTTGCGACACCGGTTCCGGTAAAGCTGATCTGAGCCTCTTCAAACCCGCATTCTAGCGCCAGATCCAATTCATCAGGAGAGCAGATATCGACCCCGCATTTTCCCGTTTCGGCCATCATCTTTATGATCGGGGCGAAGCGGTTGGCCTTCATCGCGTAGAAAATTTGGTGGTCGCATCCAGTGCTGGACAGTGCGTCTTTGAGCTGATCGAGCTTCGCCTCAATTCGGGCAAGCGAATAGGCATAGAGAGGGGCATCTGCTTGTGCTGCGAGTGCGCCCAAATCATGGCCAGCGAGATGCAACTGGCCGTTCTGATAATTAAGGTCGCTGCGTTCCCACCAAAATTGATTGGTATTTGGGGCCACTGCTTTCACTTGCGGTTCGCCGCGAGACGGCCGGTAATTTGCCCGCGGCAATTCGCCGCGCCGCATGCACAATCAAAATCTCTAAACAGCGTGTCTTCTGTCGCAGAATAATCAATCCGCAGCCATTCACCCGCAGCAATATCTTTCAATGCGATGAGCCTGCGCTTATCCATATCAAGCGCGCAATTCGGAGCGCAGCCATGGGACAAAAATCCAACGAACCGCGTCTCCGCAATATGGCGTCCAGGGCTGATTTGCAGACTGTGCTGAGAGATGTGTGTGTCGATCCGGCCATCGAAGCGATCAAGTACATCACCCTTCGCAAAAGCGATCACGCTGCGCACGCCCAATCCGATCGTGTCGTGGTGGCAAATTTCCAAAGCCGCATCAGGGCCGGTTTCAAGGTCGCTGGCCGCGAGGAATTCTGCCGATTTGATCGGATACATCTGAGGCGTGCTCCCTGTCACTAGCGGGTTATCGGGCGATGATGAGGTTTTCATCATGTAGTCCGATCACTCTAGTTCAAAGGTCTTAGAAAATCGTAGCTTGTTCCATCCATTAATGCGCGAATAGGACACTTCATCCATCAAATTGCGCACAAGATGCACGCCCAAACCGCCAAATTCCCTGTCCTCAGCCGATAGATCGGTGTCAGGATCAGGCAGCGACAAGGGGTCAAAAGCTGAGCCATTATCGGCGACCTCGGCGGTAAGGCGGGTGTCCGATATTTCGATTTGAATGATCAGCCTGGGCGCGTCATCGGCCGTGCCATCGCTCTGAACTGGTCGATTATTCAGGATGTTGCTGATCAATTCGTCAAATGCGATCATCACTTGCGAGGCTGCTGCGACCGGCACAGATTGGCCTTCCACACAGTCTGCGATCGCCCTGTCCAAATCCGCGAAATCGCGGTCCCCGGCTGTAAAGGCATGCTCAAACGTAAAGATCATCCGCACTGATCATAATCGAGTGGAATAATTTCTCAAACCCTTCAATATAGGCACAGCGTGAATTTAGGGCGCGAACTGAGGCGCGCAACTGCGCATGACCGGAGCGGCGACAAAGATGCAAATCAGCGAAACAAGTCACGATGGAGTGTTGGTGATCAGCGCCTCCGGCAGGATCGACAGCAACACGGCTGGCGATCTGGAGGCCGTTTTACCCGGCCGTGTGGAACACAATGCGGCGACGGTCATGGATCTTTCGCAAGTGGCCTATGTTAGCTCTGCTGGGCTTCGCGTCCTGCTAAGAGGGGCGAAGATCGCGAAATCGACCGGCAATAATCTGGTGCTTTGCGGCCTAGATCCGTCGGTGCAAGAAGTGTTCGACATTAGCGGTTTTAGCAGCATATTCACAATCACGCCTGATGTCGCACAGGCCGTTGCAGCGGTAGGTTGAGTTAGACCGTTTCGCCCGTGCTGATGGCCGCGAATATGCCGGTAGGTTTCAGCAAACAGGCAATCGCATCAAGCACTTGATCTGGCGGTAAGCCTTTTGTGCTCGCGGCGATTTTCAGCGCGTCACGCCGGGTTTCTGCACTCGCATTGCAGAGCAGAGTATTCTGGTCCTGCGGCACATGGCCCGGCGACCATGATAGGATTTCGATCTCTTCAATATTGAACGCCTCCCGCGCCAGCTTAAGGCATTTTTCTAGGCCAAGGGCGGTCAGATTGACCTCTATAAATCGCCGGGCAGCTGCCGCATTCGCCACTGCATTTGCCGCAGCATTCGCTGTTTCCGACTGACGTTGGCCCGGTTGGCACAGCCCGATCATAATATGCCCGCCACCGCCTTCTTCCTCAACGAGAACATAGAAGGAGCCAAGTGGCACCTCACCGCATATCCGTACCGCGGCGGCGGCGAGGCCCAGTTTCACAGCGGTGTCGGCGAACAGATCGCTCTGCAGCTCCCTCGCGGCGCTTAGTGCATCACGCCGCAGAGAGGCTCTTTCACTGTCCCGGCGATGGCGCATTTCGGCGGCATCGCGGCTGGCTTTCATCAATCGCACAGCATCAGACAGATCGCACGTTTCGCGTATCTTGAATTGCTCTGCGGCCAATTCTTGAGAAGGCTTGTTCAGCGCCTTGCCATTCCATTTTAGCTCACGCGAAATGTGGCGGGCGACAAGCAGACTGAGCGCGGCGGAAAATATGCTCACTGCGAGAATGATGAGCACAATGATCTGGGTCATTTGCGCTGCATTCGCGCTTAGGGGCGCAGCATCGATGCGCGCTGCAACTGCGCGGCCTGAGCCTGCCGGATGGATGGCGGCGAAAAATGCCGCATTTGTTGTTTCGTCAAAATATGCTGCGGGCACGGCGCTTTGCTCGGTCCATTCGGCTGCCGGTGTCCATTCAACCGACCCGTTGATCAACGGCGTGATCGATCCTGAATTTTCAACCAGATAGAGGCCTTGCAAACCTTCAATATGCCGCGCTGCTGTGTTCAGCGCCATCTGCCGCTGCGGCTTGCTTAGATCGGTTTGCGGATCGTCCATTTCGGCGATGAATTCCGCCGTCACGATGGCCGCGGCAAGCGCTTGATCGTTTAGCGCCCGCGACATTTCAGACTGTTCCTGAAAATACAGAACTGCGCCATTGACCGCCGCCATCAGCAAGAAAAGTGGGATGGTCAAAGCCATAAAGACGCCGCGAATGCTCATGACATTTCGCCAAAATTGGCTCGGCCGATTTGCGTCAAACCCACGACAAAATCGGGGCATTCCCGGGCGAGGGTAAATAGATGCGGCTTTGCGAGGCATAGCGTGTCCATTCCGCCCGCTTCTGCAATGATGTCATGCGCAATGGCCTCACCGAACAATATCGAGGGCGCTCCAATTATGGTGGGCACGGCGCTCTGTTTTGTGTTCTGGCGAGCAAATGCCTTTCCTGACAGTGTGACGATCATTATTTCGGCGACCTGACCGGCCGCAATAATCACCTCTCCACCGGCATAGCTACGCGGTTGCATATGCTGCGCAACGAGAAGCAATTCGCTTTCTTTGAGTGCATCAAATGGGGCAATGCAGATCAACTGCAACATCCGCTCGACCGCTTTCTCGCTAATCATTATCGGCCCCCTTTGTAGGAGGTAACGTGGAAAGCGAGAAGGGCGGCGCATCGCCCAGCCTAACCATGTCTGCTCCAGCATCGAAGGCCATGCCTATGCCCGGCTCCAAAACGCATTGATCGCTGTCTCGAACAATCAAAGCCGCACAATTGCCGAGTAATTCGATCGTGGCTTGGTTGGTATCAAGACACAGGCAAATGCCGTTTTGAGTGTCGGCCAATTGAGGCCAATGCTTGGCCAACGCGCCGCCATCATCCTTGGCAAACCGTTCAGCCAACTGCGCCATCGCACGCGCGGCCAACACTGTCCCGGCTTTGCCGTTTTGCAGCATTGAGGCTTGCGGATTGGGCAACCAGTAGATGTGGCGGCCGCTATGTTCGAGCAAGAGCAGTGGCGCAGCATCATCGCCAGCAATCAACCGGGCATTGGCCTCGCGATCTTGCTCGATACGGCTACGTTCTCTCTGGGCGGCGGCGGAGTTGAATTGTGCAGCCAAATTCGACAACGCCTGCGACAGTCGGGCAACCGCACGTGGAGCCTTGGCGCGGCCCTTTATCGGTACTTCTTGTGCGGACGCCTCACCAGCCGCAATAGCCAAGGCGCGATCTTTCAAAGCCTCAATCGGCAATGCGACTGTGCGGACAATCAAAAACGTTATGAGCAAGCACAAAGCGATTGATCCAAGGCCGATTAGCGTGCTGGCAAACAAGGCGTTTTGCGTCGCAACTAGGATCAAGGAAATATCAACGTCGGCGCCTGCGGTTGAGCTTACTTCGCCATTAGCGCCGTAAACGGGCGCCACGGCGGTTTTGAGTAAGCCCCATTGCTCTTGATATTCGATGGGCGATACAAAAATGCCGCGATTGCTTTCCACGTCACGAATGCCGCGCATCGTTTGATCGGTCAGGTCGTCTGGCGTGCCGATTGGCGAATGTTCATCGCCGACCGATCCGTCCAGAACATAGACGATATCTGAGGCTTCAGCGCCTGCTTGGCTGTAGAGATAGGTCAGTTCCAACTTCGTCAGAATGCGCCTGATTGGTGCGCCGCTGCGCTCATATTCTGGCGTTCGCTCGGTGGTGGAGGGATCATCGCCAGCGCGGGCTGCGTCGATCAAGATATCATGATCCGCCGGGTTGATCATGGCCCCGGTTAACGCGCTGGTCGTCACCAACTTGCGGTCAAACCCTTCCAAAATCGTAGCGTAGTGCCAATTATACGCAAACACTGCGAGCAGCGCCGCGACTAGCAAGACGGCGGGCAGGAACACCCGCAACAAAAGGGTCTTGATCGGCACAGTGACCGGGCGCGGCCCCGCGGTGTCTTCGTCAAGCTGCATTGCGCGCCCCTGTCTGTGATTTTAGCAAGACGAGCGCAAGCGCCGGGAAGCGCGCCGCAATGGCGTGCAGGTCGCTTTCAAGAAACCAAATTGGGGTCTGCTCAAAATCTTCGCGGATGGCTGGGCGGCCCGGTTTCTCAAACTGCGCTTTTTCAGCCAACGCGAGCAGCGATTGTAGCGGCGCGGCGCCTAGACTTGCGGACGCTGAAAGGGCCGTAAGAATGTCTAGCAAACTCAGCTTGCCATGCTCTTGCACCTTAAAAACGTCGCCGATTGCGTCACGGATAATCGGATGCATGTTTGGCACTAACAAAGGTTGAAGTAACTGCGCTAATTCTTGATGGGCAATGCGCTGTGATAGGGCTCTAATGGCTCCTGCAGCCTCGATAGGGCGGCGTTCTTGCAATGCATGGCGAAGAGCGGCTTGCAGCGCCTCCTCTGCGCCCGCTTCGATACCGGCAATACGCTGTTCTTTGCTGTTTTGAAGCAGCGGGCGCAGGAGACGGAATGTCGGCCTATCAACCCCGTTCTCAATCGCTTCAATCGCATTGCCGCGCACTTTGGTGTTGGAAGAATGGAGCGAGACAATCAGCAAATCGGCGTCCGGCAATCTTTGCCCCAGTGATAGCAATTCTAGCGCGAAATCAACCGATGCCTCCGTCCGTTCACGCTGGGCTCTCGCGATCAGCGACAGTGTACCGGATGGGTCGGATTGCCCTTCAAGCAGCCGCGCCGATTGCAGCAACCGGCCGGTATTGTGCAGCTCTGATTGCACCAAGCGGTCAAGCTGCGAGGAATATTGAGCGTAAGACAATTGCGCCAAGGCTCGCGCGGCGAGCAAGCGGAAACGGTAGGTTTGTGCGCCGCCTCCGTGAATCCCGATTGCACTGGCAAGCTGAGGGATCGCGGTTTCGCCCATTCCTTCCAGAATTTCCGCAACAGCACGCCGATCGCGCGGCGCCAATTCTGCGGCCATCGCCAATATGTCGGGGATCATTTCGGTATCGCCGATCTGGCCAATTATGCCGATTACGCGGTGGCGATCCTCTGGGCTCAATTCAGGAAGAGTTTGTGCGATTTGTGGGAAAAGATAGAAATGTTGCGGACCCGCCGTTTTACTCAATGTTTCCAAACCGCGCGCTCTTTCTTCGGCCCTTCCGGAAAGGTCAGCGACCGCGCTTTCTGTATCTGCGCCATCTGTCTCGAACTGAGCGGCCTTGTATTGCGCCAAAAGCAGCCGATTGGCGGCAAGACCAGCAGGGGAGCGCTCGTCTTCCGCCGCCCGCTCCAATCGCTGTAATGCACGGCTGCTGAATTGTAAGGCGGCAGAGCCTAGGCGGCCGAAATTCAGCCATCCACGCTGCATATTGGCGGCCATTGCGCCGGGATATTGCCCTCGCAGGCCGAAGACGACTGCGATCAGGCAGAAACTGATAATGACCCCAACGCCGGACAGCTCCCGAATATCCAGCACGTCGGCCCAATATAGCAAGAACCCGCCCACCGCGAGGCTGGCGAGCGGTTCGCACAGCCCCTCTATCACCGTGCGCAGCGGCCGTTTCACTTGCGAAGGTAAACCGTTGAACAGCAGGTTTTCATTGTTGTATTGGATCGAAGTCAGCACGCCGTGGTAGGCAAAGAATGCCGCCAAGGCCGCCGCAGTGCCCCCTTCTAGGAAGAAAAATCCAAACACCGCAAAATAGGTCAGCGGTTGGATCAAGGCGACATTGCGCACACCGATCCGCGCCACCAAACGGTTGAACACCAGCAAGCAAACCAACATGTTGAACAGGTTGGCTCCAGCATACAAAGCGCCCAGCAGCGCCGCCAATTCCGCCTCGCTGCGCCCCTCTTGCAGGATCATCGAATATTGAAATTCGGCCAGATTGGTCATCAATAATGTGACAAACAATGTCAGCGCCATCATCATCGCAAATCGCGAAGCGATGAACGCGCGGCCGATATTGGCAAATTTGCTGAACGTATTGCCGCTGTGATCGTTGGAAGTCTCATCGAAGAGAATGTCGCTTTCTGCAATTTGTGTCCATTTGTGTTGCAAAAAGCGGGCGACGGGCGCGGTCGCGAAAGCGATGACTGACCATAAAAGAAACAGGTAGTGCATTGGCACCGTACCAGCGAGAAAGCTCACGAGAAGCGCACCGGTTGCGGTGCCTGACGCACAGAATGCAGCGAATAGCGGGAACAGCCGTTTGGCGTCCTGAATATCGAAATATGTATCCGTAAAATTCCAAAACAGCGTGTAGAGCCCGATATACCAGACCGCCAAATAGAGTTTCAGCGCGAAATAGACCGTGCTCTGCCATTCTGGTGGCAGGCCAATGTCGATAAGCGCCCAAAACACTGCGCCGCCGGCAATCAACAATGCCAGAGTGAAGTTCACGATGAAACCAATCGCAAACCGCACCATCAGATAGGAAAAAACCGCTGTGTAAAGCAGCATGACGACCGGCGTTAGCAAGAAGATCACCGGCAGGCTGCTAGCCCCGACATTGCTCAGAAAAGCAGCGTCGCCGGCGCTAAAGCCGATACCCATCCCGGTTTGCAGCAGAAATCCGAACAACCCGAATTGCAACAGCTTGGGCCCTTCCCCCGGCTCAAGACGGAAAAGACGGTTTACGAATTGTCGCAAAATCATTCCCCCCTGTTTGCAAACGCAGGAATTCTGCGTTCTGCCCCCTGCGCACCGACCACTCTTAGCGCGCCTTAATGAATTTTTGTCACTAACATCTCAATAACACGGTATGAACCGGCGCGAGAATGCGACTTGGCTGGGAACGGGGGTTTCGATGGCGATTGAAGAAACATTGGCATCGCGCGAGCGCAAATTTGGTTTGAAGCCGCAATTGCTGTTGCTTCTGGTCGCTCTGAACCTTGTTTCGGCGGTGGCCTATACGGCGGCGCTTTATCAAACGAGCCAAGCAGAGATCATGTCGGGCATTGACGCCCGCCTTGCTGCCGGGGTTTATGGCGCGCGCGAGATCATCCCAGCGCGGTACCACACGCGCATTGATGGGCCGGACGCGATCCCAGACGAAGAATATGCAGAATTACAGCGGCGTCTCTCGCGCTTTGCTGACGAATCCGGATTCGTTTATGTCTATTCTTACATGGAATTTAACGACGGCATTCGCACCGTTTCCACCAGCGCCACGCCTGATGAAGTCGCAAGTGGCACCGAAACCGGCTTCTTCACAATCTACGACACTGCCCCCCAAGAACTCTATCGCAGCTTTGCTGACGGTGAGGTTCGTTTTGACGAATATTACGATTCATTCGGATCATTCCGCTCCATGTATTTGCCGGTCACCGGTGCGGATGGGCGCGTTTATGTCATTGGCGCGGATATTGATTTGGCGTCATTGGGCGCGCGTTTGAACGAGGCGCTCAAAAATTCGATCCTGATCGGTTTGGCGATGTTCGCCTTGACCATGGCGGTCGGGTGGATCGTAGTGATGCGGATTGTTGAACCGCTGGTCCGTTTGACCGCATTTACCCGCAACATTGAACAACGCAGCTTCGCCGCCGATGAAGAAGAATTGGCGGCCATGGGGCAAATCAGCCAAAAACGCGGGGACGAGGTCGGCAGTCTGGCAGAGGCGATGGCCGCTATGATCTCCCGATTGCAACGTTATCTGGTCGAGATCGAAGCCGCCACCGCCGCGCGTGTCCGTGTCGAAAGCGAGCTATCGACCGCGCGCGACATACAGGTTGGCATGTTGCCCCGCACATTTCCGCCGTTTCCAGAAAAAGGCGAACTGGATGTGTTTGCGATGCTGGAATCCGCCAAGGAAGTCGGCGGAGATCTGTATGACTATTTCTTGATTGACGAATCCCGCCTGTTCTTTGTGGTGGGTGATGTCTCTGGCAAGGGCGTCCCGGCGGCGCTGTTCATGGCGATGACCACCAGCCTGTTTAAGGCGCACGCAATGTCGGCAAAATCAACCGGCGAGATTATGCAGCGCGTCAATGAAGAGCTGTCGCGGGACAATGCCGCAGAGATGTTCGTGACTGTTTTCGCATGTATCCTCGATATGCGTAACGGCACAGTTGAATATAGTGATGGCGGGCACGAGGCGCCGTTTATCGTGCGTGCAGGCGCGGGCGAAAACGCGCAATCACATGTCGAGCGGCTTGTGAAGCATCAGGGCATGGCATTGGGCGTGTTTGGCGATGTTCCGTATCAAACCGGGCAATTGCAGCTTGGGCGTGGAGATGCGCTGGTGCTGTTCACCGATGGTGTGTCTGAGGCGACCGGGCCGGATGATGAATTGTTCACAATCGACCGGATTGAAACCGCGCTCAATGATACACGCAGCCAAGTTTCGGCCCGGCGCATTGCAGAGGGCTTGTCAGAAAGCGTTAGCGCCTTTGTCGGAGCCGTGCCGCAATCGGATGACATTGCCATTTTGGTGGTCGGATTTGATGGTGAACCTGCCGGAAAGTAGCCGGCTTATTTGGGCGCAGCAATCTTGAACGGACCGCGTTCGACACCATGCATTTTTGAAAGATAATGCCGCATGTCGCCGATCACTCGGCGCAAATCGTCATGCGATGTTGGATCGGCCTGCGACACCGCGGTTGAAAGGGGGCACGTGTCGAGCTCCCATGGCAGAAAATCGAAGCCCGTTTCCGGATCTGGCATCCAAATGATCGGATAGGGGCGTCCAAACATCACCCCTTTAAGTGGTTCGGCCCCGACATGGTAGAGCTCCAAAGCCTCGCCACTCTCACAATCCAGTAGCACTTCGACCAGATCGAGTGATAGCGTCAGCGTTGCTGGTTTTGCGAATTTTGAAATCCGAAAACCCAAATCCAGATCCGGACCGATGAAATCGGTGTGCGGCGGGCCGTCGCCTGTAGTTAGCTCGGGAATGTCGAGCTCAATATTCTCTTCGCCAAATTCTGCGAGCCACGCTGTCCCTTTGAGGCGCAAGGGGAGTTTTTGGTAATGCTGCTCTTCAAACAGGCGCATCGTACGCAGCACAGCGCGCAGGATTGCGGTGACTTCTTCGGCGCTGTTTGGCTCTGCGATGAAGATCAATTCATCGCCCATCACTTTCCAAATATCGACCGCCGGCGTCTCATCGCGATCGAGAAATTCAAAGCCCACTTGACCCGCCACCATCAGCGGCAAATGCGTGAAGAAGGTGCGGAACGTATCGAGCCAGCCGCCAGCGCCGCTACCGCTACACTTCGCCTTGAATTGGGTGGAGCCGACCATGTCGATCGAAAGAAAAAGGCGCAGCATAATGTGTCTCTCTTGTCAGAAACTCGCGGTCAAAGAGGCCACTACCCCAGATTGACCCAAGCGGCCAGATTCCAGCGGTCCGCCAGCATCACTGTCAACATACGAAATGGCGGTCGCGAACGGTCCGTGATCATAGGAAATGCCCGCTTCCCAATCCCATTTCTTTGAAACCGCGCTGGCTTCTCTGCCTAGGCGCGCAGTGAGGGAAATGGGTGTGTCTGGCACGGCATATCCCGCAGTGCCCGAAATATAGAGGTTGTCGCCGGGGAAATTGGTTTGATCCGGAACATAGGCGACCAAAACGCCGACGGTTGCTGAGCCAATTGTCTTGTCCACCGCACCGCTAAATTCGTAATAATCAACGCCGGTGCCGCCCGGATAGATGTAGGCAAGCGCGGTGACGGTGTAATCAAGCCCGGCCGACGATCCGGAATAGCCGCCATAAATGTCGACCTCTACATTGGATCCGCCTGTATCGGAGACGCTGGAAGCCCATGTGCCGACGAACAGGCCATTGTCCATGGCGATGTCAAATCCTCCTTGGATGGCAGGATCGCGGTCTGACAGGCTAAGCCCGCGAAACCGGTAGTCGGAAACGATACCGACATTCGCAGAGAAGGTGATGCGGGAGCCAGATTCTTGCGTTTCGGGCGCGTCCTCGACTGTTTGAACAGGTTCGTCACTCGATTGCGCCCATGCAGTTGATGGCACGCAGAGCAGCGCCGCAGTCAGTGGCAGGCTTAGTTTGAACCGCATATTCCCGTTCCCCAATAAATGTTGCGTTCTAAGCGTTAGTCGAATTGGAATAAAATTCGATGAATTCATAGCACATGAGCGTCAATCGGGCGTACGCCATTGCACTGGCGAGTGCTCCTCGGCATACCGGCCGAGTGCAAAAGGTGGGGGCGCATGTTTAGTGCGGGGCAATTCAAAGTTGGTTTTTAGAAACTTGAGGCTACCTTTGGGCGGCGGGGACGCTGGTAAGACGGGTACCAAACGAAGCGCGAGAACTGGCGGCTTACTGGCCAGCGCGGCCTTGCGTGATGGCGGCGGTAAACGACTGCTCTATTCACTGGCGACATTGGCTGTGCTGCTGCTTTTATGCGCACCATTTATGATCGACACGACGGCGAAAGGTGCACCGCAGCCGCGAGCTGGGATGGTGGATTTTTCTAGCTGGGGGCACTTGAAAGACCCGGTTGTGCTGGAGGGCGAATGGGGTTTCGATTGGGAAGATTCAATCGACACGCCGGAAACGCGCAGCGTGGAAACGGCGGTGCTGCCCGGCCTTTGGACTGCTAGTGATCCCGATTTGCCGCGATCCGGGCGGGCGACCTATTCGCTGGAATTGACAGGTCTGACGCCGGGTTCCTACACCCTGTTTGTACCCCTGGTGTATAGCGCGACCGAAGTTTCCCTAAACGGAGAACGTGTTTCGGGTACCGGAGTAATCGGATCGACGACCGAGCAGACGCAGTACAATATTCGTTCGCAAACAATCCATTTCGACACAGCCACGGACCGCGTGAATATCGAGATTGATGTCGCTTCATTCTTTCACAAGGACAACGGTTTGGAGGACGCCCCAGTCATCGGGCAGCGTGCCAGTATGGCCGAATGGGCATCCCTGCGGTGGTCACGCGAAACGCTCTATCACGGTACGATATTGCTGATTTTGTGTCTCAATATTTCCGTTTTCGCGATCCGGCGCAGCGATAAGGCCGCTTTGTTCCTCGCAATTTCAGCCTTCGCATTCATGACGCCTGCTGGCGTTGCGGGCTTTGACAATTTGCTGCTTTTGGTCGCGCCGCAGATTACGTTTCAACAAATGAGCCTGATGATTTCAATCTCGCTCACCGTCGCTCCGCTGATGTTCTTTGCCTATGCACAAGCGCTCTATCCGAAAGAAACGCCAAAGATCGCGGCTTGGGCGATCTACCTGACGCTGCCGTTTTTTGGGATCATCCATGCAGGCATGATTGCGATGGGGGACACGCTGAATGCCTCGCTGCTGCAATCCTATATGGCGTTCGGCAATGTCGCTACTTTGGCGGCTGTGGCTTTGGTGGGTTTTCGCGGCTGGATGAAGGGGCGGACGGGCGCTGGATTGTTCTTCATCAGCCTCGCCGGTTTCGTTGGTATTTTCGCGATGAATGCTTTGATCCACACGGGGCTATTCCGAGCAAATGAAATACCGGCCTATTCATTGGCGGCGCTCAACCCGCTGTTGATGCTGTTTTCGCAAGTGATCATCATGGCAGAGCGTTGGGGTACAGCGATCACGGATATGGAGGATCGCAATCTGGAATTGAAACGGTTGCTCGAAATCAACACGTCGATTTCAACCGAGATTAAGCTGGAGCCATTGCTGCGAAAAATTGTCGGCGTGACAAGCCAGATTATCGCCGCCGACCGGTCCTCGCTCTTCCTCTACAATCCGCGCGATAATGAGCTCATCACCTCTGTCGCGGAAGGGATGGGCACGCGGCAAATCCGTCTTGATCCGGACAAAGGTATAGCCGGTGCCTGTCTGCGATCGAAGCAGCCGATTTTTGTCGCTGACGCCTATGAGGATGAACGGTTCGATCGCAGCGTTGATGAGAACACCGGATACCGGACCCAGAGCATTTTGGCGGTGCCGATTGTGTCGAAAGATGGCAAAGCATTGGGAGTGATGCAGGCGCTAAATCGCAGCGGAGGTCAGCCATTTTTGGAAGACGATTTGCTGCGCATGAATGCATTTGCGTCGCAAGCGGCGATTGCGATTGAAAATGCCAATTTATTCGAAGAAGTCGTGTCCGAACGCAATTACAATGACAGCATTCTGGGATCGCTGGGCAATGGTGTGATTACCATCGACCGCGAAGGCAAAATCGTCAAAAGCAACGCTGCGGCCCAAGGGATTTTGGCGCGCGAGGAAAGCGAATTTGAAGCGGCAGAAATCGGAATGATCCTGCGTCTGCAAAACGACACGCTGAACGATGATTTTCGCAAGTCACTGGACGATGGTCAGCACACCAGCCTGACCGATGTCGATCTCGACATGGATATGGGCGGGCAGGCACGCAGCAGCGGTAAATCGGTCAACTTGTCAGTATCGCCTTTGCTGCGCGGGGCCAATGCTGCGCCAGAAACGCTGATCGTGCTCGAAGACATTTCCGAAAGCAAACGTTTGAATGGCACATTGCGCCGTTTCATGCCGCAGGAAATTGTCGACGAAGTTCTGAACAAGGACACTGAATTGCTGTTCGGAAATGCGCTTGATGCGAGCATCTTGTTTGCTGATATTCGCGGCTTTACCAGCCTGTCGGAGCAGCTGAGTGCGCGCGGCACTGTCGATATGCTTAATGAAGCATTCGGCGATATGTGCGAGGCAATTTCGAACACAGATGGCGTCGTCGATAAGTTCATCGGTGATGCGATCATGGCGGTTTACGGCGTTCCGCTGAGCCGGGAAAACAATGGCGAATTGGCGGTGCGCGGCGGTCTTGCGATTCACGGCGCGCTACGCAAACTCAATGCCGTGCGCGCAGACCGAGGGCAGGGCGCGCTGGGTCTAGGAATCGGTATTTCGACCGGAGAAGTGGTGGCCGGGACAATCGGTTCGCAAAAACGCATGGATTACACAGTCATTGGCGACACCGTGAATTTGGCCTCGCGGCTTGAGGCTTTGACGAAGACCTACGGCGTTGAGCTGATCATCTGCGACACCACCGCCGCCAACCTTGGCCCCGATCTGCGCACCCGAAATTTAGACCGGATCAAAGTGCGCGGGCGTCAGGCATCAACGACGCTGTTCGAAGTGATCGATATGGACCGACCTGGCATTGCGCCGCGGTTTGAGGCTATGTTGGAGCGGTACGATGCCGGGCGAAGTCTTTACCAGGCGGGCGATTTTGCTGGCGCGAGTGCGGCCTTTGCGCGGGGGTTGGAGGCCGATCCAACCGATGGCCCCACAACCATGATGTTGGCGCGCACGCGCAGCCTAGAGGCGCGAGTCGCTGATAAAGAATTGGCCGCCAATTGGGATGGCGTCTGGCAGGGATAGGCTAGAAATGGCCGGGCGCCGCAATTCGGAATGTTCAGGCCAGGTTACAACGCTCTGTGCGAATTTGACCAAACAGGGGCCAAATCTTACAAAATTTGCGTCAAAACTTGCGCCAAATGCGACTGGGTGACTTTCAAATCCGGCCCGAACTGGTCTAGTGTAACACCAATTAAGCATGTGCGATCCGTATTTGGTAACCCAGCGGAGAATAGCAATGCGGGTCGAAGAAAGGCTGCTGAGCCGGATATGTCAGGGAAAACCAAGCTATCATTTGTCGTTCCTCTAATCGCTGCGACGTTGCAGGCGGGCTGTATGACCAGTCAGAGTGACAGTCGAAATGACCTAACTTGCCGCGTTGATGGTGCGCAGCATCTGAGTGACAGCGCGGGCGAGGTCGATCTGTGTGCCCGTTTTCAGGAGCGGTTCTACCAAGTGATGGGCGATGCTGGTGTCGAAATTGGCGAAGATGAACAATTGTCCTTCGCCTTGGTTGTCCAGAAGAGCGGCACAATCGACGCTGTTGTCAGCAAGAGCCGGGAAGGCGTCCAAACGCCCTATCCCACCGTATCTGTGGATGTCATGGATCGCGGTTTGAATATGAGTGATATTGACCGGGTTGCTGAGGCGGCCGGGCAGATGGTGATGAACGAGCTGGCGGGCCAAGCGGCCCCCGGATCATAAGCATAAGGTGAGAGCAGCGTGTTTAGAGAAAACTCTTTCGAATTGGGCATCGGCGAATTTGGCGGCGGCGCAATGGGCACAACCAATTTGTCACCAGCCGGGAACCGCGTCGATAGCGTCGTAGCTTTTGACGACACGCTGAAAAATGCTGTTCACACGCACAGCTGCGCTTGTCTGGCTTGTCATGGGGAAAAGGCCGACGGCATTTCCACCGTGGTCATCCCCGGATCAAGCAGCGAAGAAGATGTCGAAGCCGGTACGAACACGACCGATTCAATCGCGCCGGGCGCTTTTGCTATCAGTGAAATTGATACAGCGGGTGACCATGACTGGTTCAGCATCAATCTGGTCGAAGGTGAAACATACACATTCACCACATTCCTGCCCGGCGGAGGCCTTTCAGACAGTATCCTGACCCTGCGCGATGCGGCGGGTACGACCATTTCTACCAATGATGATGTGAACACCAATGCACGTTTGCTGTTCTCAGAAATCACTTTCACCGCTGACACCACTGGCACGTATTATCTCGATGTGAGCGCATTCGGCAATGCAACCGGGCGCTATGTCATTTCCAGCTCGCGCCCTGTTGATGATGCGGTTGCAGGAGATGATACGACCACAGGCGAATTGACGATTGACGCTGCTGCGACGTCTGGGGCGCTTGAAGAAACCGGGGACCGTGACTGGTATGAGGTCACCTTGGTCGCCGGAGAGCGTTATGAGTTCACGACCTCTTCGACAGGCGGGGCGAATGATGTCGACACCACTCTGACGCTGCGCGATGCGTCGGGGAATGTTGTTGCTTACAATGATGACAGCGTTGGGACTTATTCCAACATCCGCTTCACCGCCGCCACCAGCGGCACGTTCTACCTTGATGTGGGCGGCTGGGCCGACGGTGAAGAGGGCGATTACCAAGTTGTCGCCGGTATCGCCGAGCCTCTGGCGGAATTCACAAATGACCAAATCGCGTCTCAACTCCTTTATGGATCGACCGGCTCCACCTCCAATTTGCGCCGGTTTAACGCAGAAGAAGGCGACACGATCACCGTCAACATTACCACGCTGACGGATGACGGAATGTTCCTCGCTCGCGAAGCCTTGGCGCTATGGACGGATGCCACTGGCATCATTTTCAGCGAAGTGAGCGGTACGGCCCAAATCACCTTCCAAGACACCGAAGAAGGGGCGTTTGCTTCCTCCTCTCGCACTGGCACAACGATCACCAGCGCAACGGTCAATGTCTCGACGCAATGGCTTGAAAATTCCGGCACGACTTTGGATAGCTATTCGTTCCAGACCTATATTCATGAAGTGGGCCACGCGCTTGGACTGCGGCATGGCGGCAATTACAATGGCGATGCCAATTATGAGCAAGACGCTTTGTATGCGAATGACAGCTGGGCAACCACGGTCATGTCCTATTTCAGCCAGAGCGAAAACTCGTTCTTCTCTGACCAAGATTTTAGCCGGGTTTTTACACTGACCCCGATGATCGCCGATTTGATCGCGATCCAAGAGGCGTACGGCACCGTCACTTCAACCCGCACGGGCGACAACACTTACGGCGTCGGCAATGATACAGGCCGCACGGTTTTCGGTGTCACGGCAGAGGCGACGAACAATTCTGGCAATCTGCTCGCTTTTACCATCATCGACAATGGCGGGACTGATACACTCAACTATTCGACTTTTTCAGCACAGCAGCTGATCAATCTGAATGCCGAAACTTTTTCCAATATTGGCGGCAGTATCGGCAATATGAGCATTGCGCGCGGCACGGTTATCGAGAACGCTGTCGGCGGCAGCGGCAATGACGAATTTATTGGCAATGATGTTGGCAATATTTTCACCGGCGGACTGGGCAATGACACGATCGACGGCGGTAGCAATATCGACACAGCTGTCGTCAGCGGTCTGGCGTCTGCTTACACTGTGACCCAAACCTCAACCGGCGTTTTTCAAGTTGTCGGGGCGGATGGCACAGACACGCTTACCGGTATCGAATTCTTGCAATTTGATGATGAAATGATGCGCCTGTTGCCTGGCCAAGGGGTCTCGGTGAATTTCGAAACCTCTGATGCGTCATCGTATCAAGCCGCGCTCAGCAATATCCGCGATTTTGACGGCAATGCTCTCGGCGGCGATGGCGCTTGGCTGCGCATTGGCAGCGCCGATGTGAACGGTGACGGTGATATTGATCAGATTTTGGTCAACCAAGAGATTGGACGATTTGCGACCGTTGGCACGGCATCTGATGGCCTCGTCTATTTTGATGATCACAGCTGGGCCGGCGAAACGCGCGTTGCGGGTATCTACATTGATCCGCTGGTTGGAAGCGGCGATGTTGTCGCGGGCAGCGACAATGATAGTCAGCGCCGCTTCCAAAACGATCTGGCGATTGAGAATATCAACCGCGTTCTTGGCTCCGACGATTATGACAGTGACGGCATCCAAGAAGTGTTCTTCGCTCTAACCGATGGCACCGCATACCTTCGTGCTTTGATGCATGAAGACGGCAATATCCGTTATGCGAACTATCAATCAGAACAAGAGGTTATCGATTACCTGACTGCCAATGGCTATGATGAGAGCACCTTTGGCGATTGGTTTGGCAATGCTGAAAATGCTGGCTCCAGCGCCGATACAGGCTCAAGCGCGCAGCAAGCGCCGCAGAGCAAGGCAGAAGTTTTTGCAGAGGAAGGCCTCGGCAATCCTGACCCGATCCATGATGGTTTTGATGCTCTGTTCGCGATGCAAAATGGTGAATTTGGCTCACGGCCATTTGAAGATGTTCCTGTGGAATTCTTCGGCTAAACGAAGCGCGATGATCGAAGGGAATGCGCAGACAGCTAGCGATTGGTGTCGAGCGCGTTTCCAACCGCAACAATAGAGAAGGCCGTGCTGGAAAGGGTATTCAAAAACCTTTCCAGTTCGACCCCCGGCGCGGTTGAGATATAGAGCACGTCGCCGTCCTGCATCTTGAAATCCTGCATTGCAAACAGGCTTTGCGCGCTAGACATGCGCAGATTGTAGACCACCGGCACACGCCCATCGGAGGTTGTTTGCGGCGCCTCAGCTGAGCTCAATCCTGCATCGCCGCCTACCATTGTCGCGATGGCTCCGCGCGGTTCCATTCGGAAAACAAACACGCCCTTTATATCGGCGCGCCGGTCGTTCAACCCGCCGACCCGGCCCAGCGCTTCTGCTAGACTGATCCCTGCACCTTCAAACGGAACTTCTGCATTTTGATTGACGGCGCCCAAGGCAACAAAGCTGAAGGGTTTGTGCTGCAATGTGATCACATCGCCCGGGCGCAGGCCGATATTCTGGCTGGGATCGGCGATTACACTTTCCAGCGCCATCGCTGTTTGTGTGGTGCCCCGGGCCAATTGAATGGTCGATTGTTCGACCGGCTCGCGCGTGCCGCCCGCACTGGCCAACGCATCCAGCAGGCGCTCACCGCGCGCAGACAGGACCATCCTGCCGCTCGAACCAACATTGCCCAATATGGTCACCGTGCGGCTCTCATTCAGGACGAGCCGAACCAAAGCCTGCGGATCATTGGCGCGGCCTGACAGGCGGGAGGCAATAATGCGCTCAACCTGATCTGGGCGAAGACCCAGAACGTCAATCCTTCCAACAAAGGGGACGGTGACCTTGCCGTCATCGCCGACCTGTTGCTGCGGGATTTCCGCGCTGCTGGCGATGTCTGATGTTTGACCGAGACGCGCATCGGGCGTGGTCGCACCGAACAAGACCGCGGGCGGTGCCTCCCAAATGGCAATGTCCAGAACATCACCGGGGCCGATCACTGTTGGCGAAGCGGATGTGTCGCCGAACACTTGCGCAAAACTGGTCGTGGCATTGTGCGCGTTGAGCTGGCTTGCCACGCCGGGCACCAATTCGATGACTTGAATGCCGTTTGCGGAATAATCACCGGTGGGCGTTTGTGCCGTTTCGCGGATCGTCCCGGCCGATGGCCCAGCTGCGCCTAAAGTGGAACAGGCGGAGACGGTGGCCAAACACGCACAAGCAAGCGCGGTTTTCGCAAGACCAGCTGTTGGGCGCGGCAGAAGCGGGGCTGACTTAAGATTGCGCATGCGAATATTCCTGCTGAGGCTCATAGATGGCTGTCATAGACTTTTTTGAGCCGCTCACGATAGATTTCGGGGCTGAACATCGCCGCCCGCTCGCGTCCGCGCCTGCTGTAATCGGCGCGCAAATCTGCATCGGCATCCATGGCTCTGATCGCCTGAGTGATCGCTTGGGTATCATAAGGATCCACCATCAGCGCGGCATCACCGGCGACCTCTGGCAAAGACGAGGTGTTTGAACAAATCACTGGTGTCCCCAGCAACATCGCCTCCAGCACCGGCAATCCAAATCCTTCATAGAGGGAAGGGAACATCGCCGCGCGCGCGCCGCGGATCAGGCTGACGAGTAGCGGGAAGGGAGCATAGGGCAATTGTATGACACGTTTACGCGCCCCGCGCCGGCGCTCCAAACTGGCATAGACCGTGTCGGTCTGGCCCAAAATCTTGAGCTCTTGATCCGCTTTCCACGCCTGCGCGCCAACAATGACCAGCGGTGTTTCAACCTTTGAAGAAAGATAGGCTTCGATCAGACGGCCAATATTTTTCTTTGGTTCTAGCGAACCCCAAAACAAGAAATAGCCTTTGTAGTCAAAGCCGGTTAGCCCTTCCACTTCGCGCGAAACTTGGTCTTCTGGCTTGTCACGATATTTCGCGGGAATGCTCACTGATTGATAGGTGTTGGTTATCCGCTCCGGCGCGATCCCAACCAGATCGACCAAATCGCGCTTCGAACTTTCCGAAACTGTGACGAAATGTTCGGCCTTTTGATCGAGCTGCTGAAGCAATTGAAGATAGCGGCGTTTGTGATCCAGCGTCGTATAAGGCAGCCGCAACGGCACCACATCATGCAATGTGTAAATATTGGGCCGCTTCGTAATCCATAGTGGGATCGGGTATGTCCAATGCGCCAAATCGGGCTTCTGCGGCAGCCTGACTTGCGACGGACGCTTCCACAATTTGAATGCACTTTGCGCACGCTGAAACAGATCAGATGCGTTGTAGAGCGTGTCAAAATGCGGGAGCCGCGATTCAAAAGTTCGTGTGATCACACGCCCAGAAATCGGGATCTGTTTGGCGCGAAAGGTGAAAGGCCCATGGATCGCTTGCTGAATTTGTTCGATGATTTCGAGCAATTTGAACCGATCATCCGGTGCAGAATCGAAAAAGTGAACCTCACGCAGCAATTCATCACGCACAAAATTGGCGCGATTGCCGTAAATCACATCGACATGATGGCCCAAATTGCCGATCTCATAGCTGAGATTGCGGGCATAGGTTGCGACGCCGGTCCCCTTTTCCAGCCCAAGATTATAGCCATCGATCAGAATGCGAGACACGGGACTATCGGTTCCTATTTTCAGGGATCAGGGACAATTCATGGCGCGCAATCATGCCGCTGTCTCCGCCAAATGCTGGGCCGCATCCCATTCTGCGAAGCCTTCGACAGATAATAATGTCTGCCAGGGGTGGCTGCCCATTTCAGGCAATTGCGCGATCCGCTGCTTTTCACTCGGTGAAAGCTGCGGGCAAGCAATCGCGATCAAATTTGCGATGTCTTGCTCGCTCAGCAAGGCGGCCCGATCCGCGCCGGATGCAAACCTTTCGTCTCGCAGCATCGCTGCCAATGCGGCATCGCAAGTCGAACACGTGCGCAGCAAGTCCAACATTGCGGCATCGTCAACGTGGCCGCCGTGCCCTGTCCAAAGCATCCGTCCAAACAGCGCGATATCGCTCGCGCTGGGCGCCGCATTCTGAGCATCAGTGCCTGCGTAAATATGCGCAGGGAATTGCGCAATGTCTGCGCCTTGCCGCTGCATCACGAACTCCAAATGTTCGCGCACATCGGCATAGTTTTCGCCCAAGGCGATGGCTGTGCGGTATCCGATTTCCGCCCGAATATTGTTGCCGGATTCCTTCGCCGCATGCGCGGCCTGAACCCAATAGGAGCGTTGATAGGGATATAGCGTGAGAGCGCTTTGATACTCGGCCTCAGCTTTATCCCATTGGCCATCATCGCGGTGCCAATCTGCGGCTTGAACTGCGGTGCGAAACGCATCGTCCAACATCGCAACAATATGCGTGGTTTCGATCAATTGGCGGCGATTGTCGGGGATTTCGTCCGCTGCCGCGCGCTCATTCGCGTCCAGGCCGATTTTTGTGCGGAAATCAGCATAGGCATCATCAAAATCGGCAAATTGCTCCAGCCGCCCATCGTGCAACACCGCAAATCGGGTGCAATGATCACGAATATAGGATGCATCGTGCGATATGATGATCATCGCCCGGTCGCCGCGTTTCCGGAACAATTCCTGATTGCAGCGATCATGAAACCGTGCATCGCCGACCGCGCCAATTTCGTCGATCAAGAAACAATCAAATTCGATTATCATCGAAATCGCAAAGGCCAAACGCGCCCGCATACCCGATGAATAGGTGCGCACTTCTTCACCCAAATACGGGCCCAATTCCGCAAATTCTTCAACGAATTGAAGGTTTTTTTCGATGTCTTGATCGTAAATTCGGCTGATGAACCGGATATTGTCTAGGCCAGTGAGGTTAGGTTGAAACGCACCGCCAAAGGCTAGCGGCCAAGAAACCGACATGGACGATTTTACTGATCCCGACGTTGGCCGTTCCGCCCCGCTAATGAGGCGGATCATGGTCGATTTGCCTGCGCCATTGCGGCCCAGAATGCCGAGCTTTTCACCCATGTTCAGGTTAAAATTGATCCCGTCGAGGACGACATTCTCACCAAAACGTGTGGGATAGACCTTTCGCAAGTCGCGCACTTCAATCATTCTGGAACCACCCGGCGCGAAACATAGCGCAAGATAATAAGCGATATGACCGTCAGAACGAGATTGAACGGGATCAAATAGCCAAGATCATAAATCGCCTGCGCTTTTGATCCGAAGAACCCTTCGCGTACCATTTCGACGCCGTGAACGATCGGAATCCACAGGACAATTTCCTGCGCAAATTTGGGTAAAGCGGCGACCAGAAAGGCCGCCCCTGACAGCGGAAACAGCAGATAGGAAAATGGGTGCCATAGCTTTTCGACCAAATCATAAAGATAGGACAGAGCGCCAAGGCCCATCGCCAAAGCCGCACCAAACCACGCAATCAGCAGCCAACCAGCGGCGACCTTCAGAAAATCGTCCGGCGGTGACATCCATTCGGTGACAATGAACAATAGCGATAACGCCGCAAAAGAGATCGTCGCCCCGCCAAATTCAAGCAGCAAACGCGCGGCGTAAATGTCGCCTACTTTGATGTTGCGGTGATACATTAGCGGCAAATTCGCTTGCAAAGCGCCAATGCAGCGGCCCGGCATATTACGCCACAGCAATACGCTGGAATAGCCCGTCAGCGCGAAGGCGACAATCGGTAGATCGCTGCCGTGGAACGACTTGGTCGCTGTCCATAAAATGGTGACGCCGATTGTGAACAGCATGGGCTCCACAAAAAGCCACATAAACCCAATATTATGCCGTCCAAATCGCGTCAGCATTTCGCGCCGCAGCAAAGCCCCGATCACGCGCAATTGGATGCGCAGACTTGCCGTGAAACTCGGGCCCGTTTGAAGGGGCAAAGAGGAATGCGAGGAGGCTGCCATCAATCCTTGTGCTCGCGAACACCGATTGCCAACATATACAATACGCCCCACGCCAGCAGACCAAGGACGAAGGTTGCCAGAATGCTTCTGATCCGGCGCGGCTCAACCGGATAATCCGGCAGGCTGGGCGCAGAAATCTTCTCAAGATAGGCTTGTTTACGCCGTGCCTCGGCCTTGGCCTCTTGCAGGGATGCGCGCGTTACCGCCAATTGCGTTTCAGCAAATTCTGCGGCCAATTCCAATTCTTGATACTGCGCCAATGCCGAAGAAAGCGAAGCGCGCCCGCCAGTCAATTGGCCGCGTGCCCGGGCGATCTCATTCTGCAATTCGCGCACCTGCGTTTGAAGAAATGGGATTTGCGATGCCTGCGGGGTGTAGGTCTGCAATTGCCGCAGCCGAGTTTGCGCACCAATCAGCTCATCTTGGAGCTTTGAGATCATCTGCAATCCGACCTCCGATTGCGCCGCCGGATCGACAATGCCGCTAGTATCGCGGAAACGTGCCAGCTCGAGTCCGGCCCGGCGCGCTTCATCGGCGGCGGCCTCTACTTCGCCTTGCGCAATGGCGATCTGATCGGATTGCGCGCGTCCAGACAGGCTGTTCACCAGCGTTTCGGATTGTTCGACAAGCCGCCGGTTTATCATCTGCGCGGTGTTTGGATCATAGGCACGAACGGTGATCGTAAGCACCTGTGTTGAGGCGCCTTCTTCGACGGTCAATCTGCGCGAGAAATAGCGGTAAAATTCTTCATTGCTTGTCCCACCAAGCGATCCGAACCTGTCGAACCAGAAGACATCCTCTGCGCCGTAAGCGTCTGTGATAAAACCGTCTTCATTGCCTTCTTCGATCGCTTGGCGCGATTCCAGATAGGCGATGACGGTGTTGTTGCCTTCATTGGTGCTGCCAAAGCCAGTTTGGTCGAGCGCCAGATTGAGCGGTGATGGCGCGGATTGTTCAGGGTTGCGCACGATGATGCGCGATTCCGAAATGTAGATATCCTGCGCGAACACGCCGTAATACAGGATCGCGATGATCGTGGGCAGGATCACCGTGATAACGCCCAGTGGGCCGAAGCGCTTTAATCGTTCCATCATGCCGCTAGGTTGCTTTCATATGCCGAAGCGGTTTTCAAGCTTGCCGGAGCATCAGGCGCAGCGATCACACTATCGAGAAGTTCAAAATGGGCAGCCCAGCTGGGCGCAGAAAACTGTGCTGCACGTTTCGCTTTGCTGCTTGCCATGCCGCTCCCCTCAACGCTAGCCGACTTGCCATATACATCGGCACGGAAGGTCGAAATTTCCTCAATCGCTGTTGCCCAAGCCGCAGCATCGTCTGGCGCAATGAATTGCGGCAATCCCTGACCAATTTCGCGGAAAATGGCACTGTCGCTCGCGATCACCGGCGTTCCCAAATTTAGAGCCTCAACAATGGGCAGACCGTATCCCTCTGCCAAACTAGGCATCAGCAATGCGGCGGCATCGTGCATCAGGCCCGCCAATTCTGAGTCGCTGCAAGTGGTACTCAAATCCACGAAAGGCGCGACTTTAGGACTAAGCATAAACGAGGCTAGAATATCGCCGGTTAGCGGCCCGGTCTGGCCTGCAATGATCAGTTGCGGGGTCTTTGCACCCATTCGGCTTTCTAGAATGTGCCAAACATCGCATAGCAATTGATGGTTCTTGCGCGGCTCTATTGTCCCGGCGCACAGAAAATAGGCCGGCGATGGTTTGGTCGCATTTGACGGCGGCGTGAATGTCTCGCCTGCGATAGGTGCGACCAAAACTGGCGGCATTTCTAGCCCCTCGCTCTGCGCAAAGGCTTCCAGATCATCGGCCACAGCGCGTGAGGATGTGACTATCTGGCCCCCGTGTTTCAGCGCCCGTCTGACCCGGCCCTGATGGCGCTGCACGGCATGTGGGCGCGAGAATTGAGGGTGCCGGATCGGGATCAAATCATGGATGAGATAGATGCTACGCACCCCACTGCGCGCGGTCCAATCAAAGTGCTTTGGCAGATCGAAATCGGTGTGACTGACATTGAGATATGGCATGCCTGTAATGTCTGTCATCGGCAGTGAAGACCGCAATGCGCGCGGCAGCCAGGTCAGAAATTTCATACGAAATCCTGATGCGGGGCCAAGCAGCATATCGAACAATTGATCCGACTTGTCCGCGCAGAGTGTCCGGACAATGCCCCGGTGCTGCACCACAGCAAGAGCAGTCCGGTGAAAGTGGCGGAGATACGCATAGCAGACCCGGTCGATCCCGGTTGATTGGCGCGCTGTCCAGCTGCGCGAGATGAGCCGGGTGACGTCGAGCAAGACTGTGTGATTAGCGCGCCGACCGCCAGAACCGGTTCGATTACGCATCGGAGGCTACCTTCAATGCACGCGCCTTATGCTGCGCAAACATGGCAAGGTGGTCACCGATCTGTTGCTGCGCCAAATCATGCGCGCGCGGATCATCGACGTCGATCCACCACGCGCCGTTAACATCCATCGCGGTGGCGCGGCCTGCATTCGCCAACACCTGCATCCCGTCCGATAGACTGCCCGGCTTCCCAGCGGCAATCGCATGCTCAATCGCAGCGGGCAGCGCGTCATTCGCCAGAAACGCCCCGCAATCGGCGGCATCGTATTCAGAAATGTCTTTCCCGATCCGGTGGATACGATGCCCATCGCTTAGCGCGACCCATGTTGCATCATCGGGGTCGATAAGCGGATTGTCGTTGCGATCCGTTGCCAGAACAACATCGACCGCGCCGATCTTTTGTTCCGCCAGCATGGGCAGGATTGTATCGTCAAAAATGTGATCGGCCATCATGAGCAAAAATGGCCCAGCGGCCAGCTCTCTAGCCAGCCGCGCTCCGGCAATAACGGACCAACCATTGGGCTTGCTCCAATCATCAAGCCTTTGCGGGATCACGCGGCAACCGTCTGGCAAGGAGATATGCTCAAGCGCATTCTCAACCCGCTCCGCCTCATGCCCGGTGACCACGACAATATTGCACACGCCTGCCGCCGCCGCCTGCAGCACCGCAATTTCAATCAGCGGCACCGCGTTCACTTGTACCAAGGGTTTGGACGCGCCGCGTGATTGCAATCGGCTGCCATAACCAGCGGCAAGGATAATCGCAGAATTGACCAAGGAAATCGCCTGACCCGCGCTTATTCAGCGGCGCAAGAATAGGCGCCATATTGCGCCGCCAGCAATTTTTCCGCTTGCTCTTCGGGCATTTGCTGCGGCGGGTGCTTGCAATAAAACGCCGACGGAGCGGCCAAAGCGCCTGCTTCACCGCGTTCCATCGCCACACGGCAATATCGGATCGCATCAACAACACAAGCGGCGGCATTTGGGCTGTCTTCGACCGACAGGCGCATTTCTAAATGCATCGGTACGCCGCCAAACTGATCGCCCTCAATCCGCAGGAAACAGACCTTATTGTCTTTCTGCCACGGGACATATTCCGATGGGCCGATAACGATGTCACTGTCTGCGAGGCGCTTTGCGAGCGCGCTCTGCACGGCCTGTGTCTTCGATTCCTTTTTGGACCCGATCCTGTCGCGGTCCATCATATTCATAAAATCGGTGTTGCCGCCGGTATTGAGTTGATAGGTGTGATCCACATCCACGCCGCGCGATGCGAAAAGCTGGCTGAGCATGCGGTGGACGATGGTCGCGCCGACTTGCGCTTTGATATCGTCGCCAACAATTGGCAGACCTTTTTGCTTAAATCTCCCCTCCCACTGGGGATCGCTGGCAATGAATACCGGGATGCAATTGACCACAGCAACCCCGGCTTCGAGCGCGCAGGTCATGTAAAACTCGCTGGCCTCTTGAGAGCCGACGGGCAGGAAATTGACGAGCACATCGACGCGGCGTTCTTTCAGCTGCGCGGTAATGTCTTGCTGTGTTGCTTCGGCGGCATCACTAACGCTGAATCCGCGCGCGCCGGCGTCGGTCATATGCGCTGCGACGCCGTCCAATATGCGGCCCATGATGACCGGCGCTTCCATTGGCGCGATGTCTGCGTTGAAGACGGCGGTGCTGTTTGGTTCAGCAAAAATGGCCTGCGAAATGTCGAGCCCGACTTTGCGCGCATCGACATCAACGCCCAAGACCACTTCGATATCGCCGACCGAATATTCGCCGACAAACTTCTGAATGAGGCCAGCGGAGGAAGGGGCTTTGCGGTAATGGGCAATACCTTGCACAAGCGAGCTTGCGCAATTGCCAAGGCCGATGATGGCAACCCTAATGGGCTTCATTGATGTTTCCCCTGAAGTCGCATTCATGTCTCCGCACATCCGCCAGTACCCGCCCTGAACTCTTAGGGGGATAGCCGCGCTTAGCGCCCTCTCCAGTTCTCGCTCCACCGAATGGCTGAGAAGCGGGGTGGTTTCAAGCCGCATCAGTCTGCTTCAATGGCCTCACCAGTGATTTGGCCCCAAAATCCGCACAATTGGTGGCCCAGCGAGAAAAGGCCGTACATCCCAGCAGCCGTGACGGTGCAGGTTTTGACGCGCCGCTCGATTATCCGGTAAAGCGCCGATCGGCCCCGTCACCCTTGTCGCGGCGAAGATGTATGTTTTGTGACCAAAGGTGCCGCGATCCCGACCGTCTGTATCGATTGCCGCTATATTAGCGACCGGCCTAGCGGGATTGCAGAAGTGGTTCGGGCTCTGGTCGATCATGCGCCCGCTTTGGCGCCTGACTTGCACTTTCGTTTGCTCACCCATCCAAGCGCACCTTCGCCGCTGAGCACCGCCGCCAATGTAGGCGAGCACAGTGTGAAAATTGGCGCGAACAGTCCGGCGAGCATGTGGTTTTTGCCTGAATGTGCTCCCGTGGCCGATTGTGATGTTTTCCATGCACCTGCGAACATATTACCCGCTCGGTTGAATATACCTAGCGTGACGACAGTGCATGACATCATGTGGCTGACTGACCCGCAATGGTGCGATCCATCGGCCTATGGCCTCGTAAAGCGCCAGTTTTATGGGCACGGCCTCCGCCGGGCGCTCAACCAATCGAGCAAAATCGCGGTTGTGAGTGAAGCGACCCGCGCTGCGATTGCGGCCCATGATCCAAGGGTGCAGGACCGGCTGACACTGACGCGATCCGGCGTGTCGCCGCGCTTTAAACCGGTGGAGGCAGATTCAGCAGTACTGCACTCGATGGGGATTGGGCCGGGCATGCGATATGTGCTCGCGGTGGGACAATATGCGCCGTATAAAAATCACGAGGGCGCACTTACGGCCTTCGCGCGTGCATTTGCGCAGGAGCCTGACGCGCGGTTGGTGTTTGTGCAAAGGCAAGGGCCGAGCACCGCGCCGCTTGCATCTTTGGCCGAAAAATTGGGTGTCGCCGATCAAGTGATATTCGCGGGCAGCGTTGGCGGCGATGCGCTGCTGCAACTCTATTCAAATGCCGTGATGTTGCTTCATCCCTCCTTTTGCGAAGGCTTCGGCAATCCGGTCGCAGAGGCGATGGCCTGTGGATGCCCGGTGATCACCAGCAATATGAGCGCCATGCCAGAGGTCGCAGGCGGCGCTGCGGCATTGGCGGATCCTTATGACAATGCGCAAATTGCGGTGGCGCTCAGAAAGGTTTGGGAAAGTGCGGCTTTTGCGAGTGGTTTGAGAGAGGCAGGGCTAGCTCGTGCGCGTCAATTGGACTGGGCCGATTTTGCGCGGGCAAATATCGCGCTCTATCGCTCCATCTTAACTGCTTGATTTAAGACGCTGTCCAGCGCGAAACGTGCACGGCGCAGGGCAAGCCACAACACAACCGACAGCGCGATCAATTCGAACAGGACGATCACAATCGGAAGCCCCGCAATCATCGCCGCGCCGATCACCAATGTGCGATAATTGGAAGACAGCGCGAAATTAAACCGCATCAAAGGCGCCATCTGCGCGCGTATGAGTATCCTCATGCTATCGCGCTTTGCTGCGGGCAATCGGTCTATAACGCCATCTAATTTCTCACTCCCTGCTGACAGTGCGGTGCTCAATCGCAAATAGAGACCCGCGAGCCATCCAAGGGCACCAGACGTGCCTTGACCGTTAGAAACGCGCAGCCAAGGCGTGCCGTAAACCCAGCGTTGATATTGCCGGCGCTGCGTTTCGAAAAACACTGTCTGCACCGCCCGCGCCAATCCCGCCGCCACCATAAGCGGCCAACCAATCGGTCCGATTTGTGCCGCTAATACCGCCGCGAGCACGAGATAAAGCACGATATGGCCAACGTAATCGCACAGCCCGTCAATCAACTCTCCCAATGGGCTGGTGCGTCCAGTCAACCGCGCCAGATCCCCATCTGTGCCGTCTAAAATATGCCAACCAAGATGTAGCGTTAGGCCAAGCATACTGGCCCAGAAGCTGCCCCCATAAAAATAAACTGCGGCCGCAGCTACGACCATCGCGCCGCCCATCACAGACACGGCGTTGGGCGTGATTGGTGTCTGCTTGAGCGCCGCCGCCAATCTATAGGACAGGGGGTGGTAGACGCGGTGGTTGAGCCAATCCTCCAGCTCAGCGGGTCTGGTATGAGGGCGATCAGACTTGCTCATAAGTCCCGCTATGCCCAATGGGACGATCTGGCAAACAGCAAAGGGGCCGCAAAGGGCCAAAAAGAGGCATAAAACCGGCCATCCGGTAAAGGTCCGACTTGTTATGAACAACCCACCCATCCTGTTCCAAAGCGTAGATGCTGCGTGCCGTTTGATTGCGGGAATACCCTGCGCCGCGCGCGCATTTGATAATGCTTGCAAAGCAGGGGCGATCAAGGCGGATGGAGCATTTCAGATCATGGTGCTCGGTGGCGTACAGATGCCGTTGCATTTGGAGCGTGAGATTGCGCGCCTCTATCCAGGCGCGAGGGTTGAATTTGCTGCATATGACGCAGATGCAACCGGAGCAGGCGATATGGCCATCGATGGGCTAAAAGCGGCTGCGGGAAAGTCCCCAATCGAGGCCATGCCGATTGACCAAATCATCCAGGGGGATTTTCACGAGGATGCTGCAATGCGCCGCACCATCTCAGCCGCTAACCGCGAAATTATCCAAAAGACCGGCAAACCCACTGACGGCCTTGTTTCCCAGTGGATCAATCGGCCAATCTCTCAATTTATCTCTTCAATCCTTTTGCGCTGGCCTGCTGTAAGGCCCATCCACGCTACGATTGCGGCGGGATTGACCGGCGTGGTTATGGCGGCATGCTTGTTCCTTGGCGGCGGGGCGGGCCTGATCGCGGGTGCTATTCTGTTTCAGATCGCTTCTATCATCGACGGCGTGGATGGAGAGATCGCGCGGGCGACGCAGCGATCATCAAAGTGCGGCGCGACATTGGATACGGCCACAGATGCGCTCACAAATTTCGCTTTCATCGCCGGGGTTAGCGTCAATCTCTTGCAGAGTGGTCAGAGCGAAGCGGGCTGGGCCGGACTAGGCGGGTTGGCGTTGTTGTTTACTGGCCTGACGATTTTGGGTCTGCTCTCGCTACGCGCGGGCGGCCCGCTTAGCTTCGATGCACTGAAACATCAGGCGCAGGCCGCGCGCTCGCCGCTTATTACGTTCCTCGCCAAGATCACGTCGCGTGATGTTTACGCATTGGTATTGGCGGTGATGATTGTGATCGGATTGGCTGGGCCCGCAATGGTGATCTTCGCCGCCGCCATTGCGGTTTGGTTCGCCGCAGCCATGCTCATGTTGCTGCGAAAGCACCTGTCAGGATAAGAAAATCGCAGAATGATCCGTTTCAAATCGCAATTCTTCTTTCCGTAAACGTAAAGGTGTGTCACACAGTGTCCAAAGCAGTTTTGGTTTGGAGAGCAACCCGATGAATCTTGAATTCTCACCCGAAGAAGTGGCCTTCCGCGAGGAGGTTCGTGCCTTTATCGAGGCAAATTATCCCAAGCACCTTGGCGATACTGGTCTGCGCGAAGATATCTCGCCAGAAGACATGGTCGCATGGCATAAAGTGCTAGGCGAAAAAGGCTGGTCCACGCCGGCTTGGCCAGAGCAATATGGCGGCACCGGCTGGACCCCGACGCAGCGCTATATCTGGGGCGAAGAAAATGCGCGTATCAATGCGCTGATGCCGCTGCCTTTTGGTGTGTCGATGGTTGGCCCAGTGATCTACACTTTCGGCAATGAAGAACAAAAGGCGCAGCATCTGCCCGGCATCCGCAGCGGCGATGTGTGGTGGTGTCAGGGTTATTCTGAGCCGGGCGCGGGTTCTGACCTTGCCTCGTTGAAAATGAGCGCGGTGCGCGACGGCGATCACTATGTTCTTAATGGGCAAAAAACATGGACGACTTTGGCGCAACATGCCGATTGGGGCTTTTTCCTGTGCCGCACCGATCCAGATGCGGCGAAACCGCAAGAGGGCATCAGCTTTATCCTGCTGGATATGAACACTCCGGGTGTCGAAGTGCGCCCGATTAAGCTGATTGATGGTGGGTACGAGGTCAATGAAACCTGGCTTACCGATGTGCGCGTGCCGGTCGAAAACCTCGTTGGTGAGGAGAATAAAGGCTGGACCTATGCCAAATTCCTGCTCGCGCATGAGCGCAGCGGGATTGCCGGTGTCGCGCGGTCAAAACGCGGTGTTGAGAAACTGCGTGAAATTGCTGGATCAGAAATCCTCGATGGCGAGCCGTTGATGAGCGATTTCGATTTTGCGCGCAAAGTAAGCCAGTTGGAAATTGATCTCGCTGCGCTCGAAATCACCGAATTGCGCACTTTGGCCGGCGAACAAGCGGGCAAAGGACCCGGACCGGAAAGCTCGATCCTAAAAATCAAAGGCACCGAAATTCAGCAGCGTCTGACCGAACTGACTCTTGAGGCGGTCGGTTCTTATGGCACGCCAATGTATGGCAGCATCGCGGATGTGGGATCGAACGAATATCCGGTCGGTCCTGAATATGCTCAGCATGCCGCGTCGACCTATTTCAACATGCGCAAGACCTCGATCTATGGCGGATCGAACGAAATTCAGCGCAATATCATCACAAAAATGATCCTCGGCCTTTAAGGTCTAGACGGACACCCGGAGAGAATACGTGGACTTCAACTTTACCGAAGAACAACAGATGGTGCGCGACGGCCTGACCCGGCTGGTGCGTGAACAATATGACTGGGAAACGCGCCGCGGCGTGCTGGACAGTGAAGCCGGATGGCGCCCTGAAATCTGGGCGCAAATGGCGGAGCTAGGCCTGCTGGGCATGCCCTTTAGCGAAGATGATGGCGGTTTTGGCGGCGGCGCTGTCGACGCAATGATCGTGATGGAAGAATTCGGCAAAGGCCTAGTGGTTGAGCCCTTCGTCCCGACAGTCGTTTGCGCTGGCGGATTCTTGAAACATGCTGGCACCGACGCACAGAAAGAAGAGCATATTGGCGGGATCGTCGATGGCAGCCGCGTTTATGCTTTCGCTTATGCAGAACCGCGCGGGCGTTATGACTATGCCGATTTGCAAACCACCGCCAAAAAAGAGGGCGGCGGTTATGTTTTGAACGGCCATAAAGCCGTGGTCATCGGTGCGCCTTGGGCCAGCCATTTGATCGTTACGGCACGGACCGGTGGTGATACCCGCGACAGCGAAGGCGTATCAGTGTTTGTTGTGGAGAAGGCAGCAAATGGCGTCGTGACGCGCGATTACCCCACGGTCGACGGTCGCCGGGCATCTGAAGTGTATCTGGAGAACGTTTCTGTTCCGGCAGAAGCACTGATTGGGGAAGAGGGCGCTGCTCTGCCGCTGATCGAACGGGTCACCGACGAGGCGATCGCGGCGCAATGCGCGGAAGCGTGCGGCGCTATGAAGGTCGCTCATGCGATGACGCTAGATTACGCGAAACAGCGCAAGCAATTCGGCGTTCCAATTGCGTCGTTCCAAGTGCTTCAACACCGCATGGTCGATATGTTCACTGAGTATGAGCAGGCCGTCTCAATGACATATCTTGCGACGCTGAAACTTGACGCGTCCGAGCGAGAGCGGAAACTGGCAGTGTCGTCTGCGAAGGTTCGGATTGGTCAGGCGGCGCATTATGTTGGTCAAGATGCCATCCAAATCCACGGGGGCATGGGCATGACCGATGAACTGGCGATTGGCAGTTACTTCAAGCGCCTGACGATCTTCGATTCCGAATTTGGCAATGTTGATCACCACATGAAACGGCACATCGCCCTTTCATAAACAGCGAATTTTGGACGGGGCGCGGTTTTGGACCGCGCCCTGTTTTATCATTTATCTGTCATCACGAACACGCCGGTCCAATCATCACCCGGCGGATTGGCTTTCATGCGATTGCAACGGTCGATGTAAATATCGCTCAGATTGTCTTGTGGGTTCGCATCCAAAGCCTTTTGGAAAAACGCCGCCGCGCGGTCCCATTCCTGCTCGCGGTAAATCTTCACGCCTTCGTTGAAGTTGCCCAGCACATCCATCAGGTTCGGGAAGGTCGTGTCATCGTGATAATCGAGGCATTCGAACACGCCGACCGGCTCTGTCTTGCCTTTGACGACCACTTTGTCGACCTCGCGCAAACGGTACACGCCCTTCAATTTGGCAACCGTATATTCTGACAGCAAAATTCGGGCAGAATATTGTTTGCAGGCGCTTTCCAACCGCGCGGCCAAATTCACGCCGTCGCCGATCATGGTGTAATCCATGCGTTTTTTAGAGCCGATATTACCTGCCACAATCCGGTCAGTGTTCAGGCCTAGGCCCATATCGACCGGCATCTCGCCGCGCGCCTCCCGCTCCAAATTCCATTCGCGCAGGGATTTGATCATGTTGATCCCGGCACGCAATCCGCGATCCTCATCATCGTCATGCGCGATCGGGATGCCGAATGCGGCCATGATCGCATCACCGATGAACTTATCGAGCATCCCGCCTTGTTCGGAAATGCAATCAACCATCAATTCAAAGTAATCATTGAGCAGCGCCACAGTGCCCTGCGCGCCTAGTTTCTCTGTAATCGTCGTGAACCCGCGAATGTCGGAGAACAGCACAGTCGCAATTGTGTCTTTCCCGCCCAGAATATCGTCTTGGTTTCCGCCATTGAGCATCTGCGCAGCAAGGCCAGGGTCCATATAGCGTGAAAGGGTCGATTTCGCCCGTTTTGCGTCCGAAATATCCTCGATCATCGCCAACGTGCCAAGCGAGGCACCTTCGCCCGATTCCATCGGCAAAACGGTAACATTGGCGGAAACGGTGTCTTCGCCAAAGATCAGTTCAACATCGGTCAGGCTTTCGCCTTCATCGGTTTCGGTGACCCGCTGAATCTTGTCGACCAGCCACTGGTTCGCCTCACCCAGAACCTCTAGCGGAGTCTTGCCAACCATCTGGGCTGGTACCGTTCGCAAGATGTTGCCGCCGGCTTGGTTGCACGTACGATTGGTGCCCACTTCGTCAAAGGTGATGACACCGTTCGACATGGATTGCAGCATGCTTTCATTGTAATTCTTCATCGACTGAATGTCGCCAAACAGCTTCGCGTTCTCCAGCCCGATGGCGATTTGCGCGGTGAAGGCTTTGAGGCGGCTTTCATCCTCTGCCGTGAAGGGGCCGCCGCTCTTGTTCAGCACCTGTGTCACGCCGATCACATCGCCCGCTTTGTTGATGACCGGCACACACAGAATGGAGCGGGTGAAGAACCCTGATTGCTTGTCAAAACTGGGATTGAAACGCAGATCGGTATAGGCATGCGGGATGTTGATCGCCTTGCCAGAGGTGAAGACCGACCCGGCAATGCCGAGGTGGTTGGGCAGGCGAATTTCCATCGCATCGAGCCCTTCGCCGACATGGCTAAAGAGTTCGCTGGTCTTTTCGTCATTGATAAACAAAGTAGAACGTTCGGCATCCAGCATAGCGGTAGCCTCAGTCATGACCCGGCGCAGCAAGGTCGACAGTTCCAGTTCCGACGTCATTTCTGAAACAATATTGAGGAATTCAATCTCGCGCCGCCGCGTGTCCTCCATCCGTTCGACCAGCTGCATCGATTGCAAGGTGATCGCGCATTGTGTGGTGACCCCTTCGAGCACGGCGAGGTCTTGTGCTGTGAATTCGCCATCCACTTTGTTCAACACTTGCGCCACGCCGATAATCTCGTGCTTGGCATTGCGGACGGGGGTGGCGAGGATAGATTTGGTGGTGAAGCCTGTTTCTGCGTCGACTTGGCGGTTGAACCGTTCATCGTTGTAGGCGTCATGGATGATCACGCCTTCCCCGCCATGGAAGGTTGAGCCGGCGATGCCGACATCATCGAGGATGCGAATTTCGCGGGTCTTGAGCCCTTGCGCGATGCGGCTGAACAATTCCCCCGATGCGGCGTCGTGCAAAAACAGCGATCCGCGTTCCGCCCCTGTCTGATCCACCGCAACAGTGACCAGAGTGTCCAGCACCGCGTCGAGCGTATCCATCGAAGCCACTTGCCGAGAAACGTCGAGCATCATCTGTAATTGCTCAACGCGTTCCGCTTGCGTCAATTCTGCGCCGCCTGAGACTTTACCTTTGGACGGGGATTTGTCGGCGGTCATTCTTGTTTCTCCGAGAGGCTTTGGCCCGTGAGTTGGTCGCGTAAATTCTGGATCGTATCCATCAATTCACGAGAGGCGTCGCGCTGTTTGCGTTCAAGAGCCTGCCGGTCCTCGTTAAACTTTTGCTGCATATTTTCCATGTCATCACGCTGCGCCTGCACTGCTGCGCGCAATTGCGCAATTTCACCGGCGGCGGCTTGCTTTGCCGCTTGTAATTGACCGCCGGTTTCGGCCTGATGATCGTCCAAAGTATCGCGCAAGGCCTGCGCTGTTTCCCTCAGCATTTTGATCTCTGCTGCTGCTTCTTGGCGGGCCGCTTGCACAAGGTTTTGGGCGTCATGGGCCTTGTGCTCCAATTCATCCCTCAACGCCTGCGCAGTGGTTCTCAGCTGGCCGATTTCCGCCGCTGCTTCTGCTTCGCGCTGCTGCAATTTTTGGCGGGTTTCGTGATCTTTCTCTTCGAGAGCCTCTCGCATGGAGGCGATAGTGCGCCGCAATTGGCGGTTCTCAGCGATAGGATCGGATGGGGCACCAGTTGGGCCGTCAGAAAGGGTGTCGTTTTCAGGTTCAGTCATGATCGCGCATCGCCCTAACCGACAACTGACAAATTACAAACTAGAGGCGGCTGCGTAAGGCAGTGTTACGCAATGAGCAAACTGCACAGCCTAGGAATGAATGACGAGCGGGGCTTGGTTAATTGTCAGTGCGGTGATCGATCTCAAAAACCATTTTTTCCGCAATTATATGCTTTGCGAAACCGGCGGATTAGCCCTTGTATTTGAAACGCTATTTACCCCTCGGTAAACCCGTAAGATACCGGAGTTGCGAATTTTCTATGGTTAATGCTTGACTTACATACGCAATTGCAACGAATGCACGCAAGTGTATCGGCTTGTATCATCGGCGTTTTGGCGTCGAGAATTATGGGCCTGCCGCTCTTTTTTGGCGCGGCAAGGGGGAATAATGACGTCTAATATATCCTATGCAGCGGGGGGTCTTGCCGCTGCGCTGGGTCCGTTTTTTATCGGCCTCGCTCCTGAGGCGGCCGCACAAACGCTGGCGCCTACTCGTGAAGAATTGCAGGGCGTGGCCCGTGACGGCGATGCGCCCGCACCTAGGTTGAATATTGAAGGCGGGATTGAGCGTTCCCCCTGTGCGCTGGCCGATCCGCAATATGCGGGCGTGAATGTCACTATTCGTGAAGTGAATTTCAACGGTTTGAAGGGCGCGACACCGCAAGAGCTAGAGAGCGCGTGGAAGCCATTTGAAGGGCAACAGCATCCGGTCGCTGTCCTATGCGAAATCCGCGATGCGGCTGCGACGATCCTGCGTAACAAAGGCTATCTCGCCGCGACACAGGTCCCGACGCAGCGGATCGAGGACGGCAGCGTCAATTTCGAAGTCCTTTATGGCCGGATCACAGCGATCCGCGCGCGCGGCGAAACGCGCGGTGCGGAAGGTAAGTTGCAGCAATATCTGGGCCGTCTGTCAGAAGACGAAATTTTCGACCGCAATCAGGCGGAGCGATATTTGCTGCTCGCCCGCGATTTGCCGGGCTACAATGTCAATCTCACGCTTCGGCCTGCGGGCGGTGACCCGGGCTCCTTGATTGGCGAAGTGACTGTCCGGCGCGAAAAGTCTTCTTTTGATTTGGCGATCCAGAATTACGGCGCGGAATCGACCGGCCCATTTGGCGGACAGGTCAGGGGGCGGTTCTTTGGCCTTACGGGAATGGGCGATGTCACCACGCTTTCTTACTTCACCAGCAGCGATTTTTCTGAACAGCACGTTTTGCAAGCCTCGCATGAATTTCGGCCGGGTGGGGACGGGATCGTGGTCACCGGGCAAACCACCTATGCATGGACGAAACCTGACCTAGGCACCGCTGCAGCCGCCGGATTGCCTGTGGCGGATCTTACAGCTGAAACGCTGTTTGCCGGTCTTTCGGTCGGTTACCCGATTAAACGGACGCAGGGCGAGAATTTCTTCGTCAGCGGCGGTTTTGATTACATCAACCAAGACGTCGATTTTATCGCGCCGTTGTCGCGCGACCGTATCCGGGTTGGCTGGATAAAGCTCGATTACGATTCCATCGACTTGGAACGCCGGGCACCGCGTTACCGAACCGCTGCGACGATTGAGTTTCGCCAAGGGTTGAACCTGTTTGGTGCATCTAAGGTATGCTTTGGCCCCGCTTGCCCCGCTGGTCAGATCAATCCGGGCCGTTTGGATGGGGAGCCGACCAGTTCGGTCATCCGCGCGAATGGCTTGGTCGAGGTTTCGCTGAGCAAGCTGATTGCGCTCAGCGTGAAACCGCGCGCGCAGCTCTCACTGAGCGGCGGATTGTTTGGGTTTGAAGAATTCGCCGCGGGCAACTTTACGGTCGGGCGCGGCTATGACCCGGGGACGATCATTGGTGATAGCGGATTTGGCGTTACGACAGAGGTCCGCACCGCAACCTTGCCATTGGGCGAATCTGGCGATGTTGCGCTCCAACCCTATGCGTTCTTTGATCTCGCACGGGTCTGGAACGAAGCGCCAGAGCGCGATGACGAGCTGTATTCGGTTGGTGCCGGTGCGCGCACGTCCTTTGATGGACGCTTCACGCTGGATGCCAGTGTCGCCGTTCCGTTGAAACGGGCCGGGCTTCAGACCGAGCGCGGCGATGTCCGCGTGCTCTTCACATTCACTGCAAGCATTTAAGACCCAAGGAACACGATTGTGGCTTATAAAAATCACGCGGCACTGACTCAGTCTTCCGCTTTGGCGCTTGCAACCGGCTTAATGCTCGCATCCAGTCCTGCTCAGGCGCAGTCTTTCCTAGCGGAAGGGACGGTTGTCGAAGGCAGTGCGACGATCACCGAGGGTATTGATACAACCGATATCACGGTCGATTCCGACAGCGCAGTGATTGATTGGGCACCGTTTGACGATTCTGGCATCGGCGACGTCTTCTTCCAAGATTTCGGCACAACGGCGACGTTCACTAATGGCACCGGGATTACCGATTTCGCGGTCTTGAACCGAATTCTGGCCGTCGACCCGACCAGCCGGATCATTTTGAACGGCAATATCATATCCCGCATCCAAGATGGCATGGGCGGCAGTGTGCCCGGCGGCACCGTGTTCTTCTACACGCCCGGCGGAATTATTATCGGCGCGGATGCGGTCATTGATGTCGGCAATTTGGGTCTGACAACCGCTGAGCCGCTGACCGATGGCATGGGCAATTTCATCGTTGGCGATACGGTTGATTTTCAACAAGCCGACGGGTTTTCTGACATCTCTATTGAGCAAGGCGCTCAGATCGATGCTTTGTCAGAGGGCAGCTACGTCGCTTTGTTTGCGCCGCGAATTGTTCAAGACGGCGAAATCAACGTCAACGGCCAAGCCGCCTTTGTAGCGGCAGAGGCTGGGACAATTACATTCAGCCCAGACGGACTGTTCGACATTCAGGTTGATGTCGGAACGGATGCGGGCTTTGGCGCGATTGAGCATTCCGGCAGCACTGGCGGACCGGCCAGTATGGGCATGGGCGACAATCACCGCATTTACATGGTCACGGTTGCGAAAAACACAGCCGCAACTTTGCTGATCCAGGGCGGCAGCGAACTGGGCTTTGATATTGCCGGATCGGCCAGCATGGACGGCGAAACCGTCGTTCTGTCGGGCGGCTATAACATCACCGTTGGCGATATTGGTCCGCAAGCGCCCAGCGGCGCGCAAACCGATATCATCCTGTCCGATAGTGGGTTGGGCACCGGCCTAACCGCAACGTCAGACGTGCTCGTGCGCGCGGATGGGTTGGCGTCAGGCTCGTTTACGGATCTCGCCGTTTTTGAGGGGGATCTGGATATCGCCTCAGGCCGCTCTGCGGTTGTGACCAATGGCTCTTTGGCGTCGCTGACGGTTGGCGGCAATCTGTCGATCGTTTCTGATACGCCGAACGCGGGGCAAGATGTTGGCATTTCCGACATGCGCCTGCGCAATGGCAGCACCGCCAATATTGCGGGCGACCTGTTTATCGCCTCTCGCGCTTCGGTGGATGCGAATGGCGACAACATCGTCGCGAATAGCACTGCGTCACTCTCCATCAACGAAGTCAGCTCGCTCACGGTTGGCGGAGATTTGATTGTCGATGGTAGCAACGATTTCAGCGCCGATACCGTAAACGGTTTTCAGATAAACGCTGGGGTGGCACGCATTCTTGTGAACAGCGGTTCCGTGGTTGTTGGCGGCGTTACGCGCATCCGCAGCGATGCGATTGCGGGCGATAACGGCAATGCATTTGGCAACACCGCATTATTATCGGCCAGTGGCGGTACATTTACCACGGGCGAATTGAATATTTCTGCCGATGCCTTTGGCGGCGATGATACCGGCGATGGCGCGGGGAATGCGACGTCTGGCGGTGCCCAAATCAATGTCCAAAACGCGGGGTCTGCGGTCACTGTCCTAGGTGCCAACACGATTGGCGATGCCGGGCTTGGCGATCTTGATTTCCTATCCTCCGAAGCATTCGGCGGCGCTGGCACAACAGGTAATGGCGGTGATGCCACGTCCGGTAACACTCAGATTATCGTCGAAGGTGGTGCGACAATCACCTTGCCAAATGACGTCGGCAACCCTTTGTTTATGCGCAATTCAGCAATTGCCGGTGATACATCGGCAAGTGATAGCGTGGGCGGCCGCGGGAACACTGGGCAGACGATCCTCCGGGTGACGGACAGCAATGCTGACCTTGGCCGGCTCGCGATCCGATCGATGTCGGTTGGCGGTTCGGCTCTTCTTCCGGCGGAACGCACGACGGGCGGCGATGCAGTGGGCGGCTTCACTCAGCTTGATTTCGAAAATGCCAATGTTACTGCCGCCTTTGACGAAATCCGCATCGAACATCTGGCGGGCGCGGGTTCCGCAGATGGCCTTGGCACAGACGGCGTCGCTAATGGTTCTAACGTCATAGTCGATCTCGACTCCACGATTTTCAACGTGGTGTCGGACATGGTCATCACCGGACTCACCTTGAACGGCGATGGGAGGCCAGGTTTTGGCATCCCGCTCGACATTACGAGCAGTGGCGGCGAATTTAACGTTGATGGAAACTTGAGTGCGACAGGCGCGGCGGTCAATTTTACCGTTGATGACGGCGCCGGCATGACGACGCCTGGCTTGCTTGACGTTACTGGCGATCTCACGCTTCAGAGTGTGACTTCGAGGTTTGGCAATGATACCGATGACGCTGCGTTTAATGTCTTTGCAGGATCGACTGCGACGATCGGCGGCAATCTTCGTATCGCTGCGAACGCCACTGCGGATGTCAACAATGACGGCACTATCAGCAACGGCTTTGTCGGCTTAGTGGTTGAGGGCACGGGCACCAGTCTTACGGTTGGTGGCAATGCTGTTCTTGATGCCTCTAACGATCAAACCGGCGGCGACGTTGGCCTGAATGCAAGAGGTGGCTCTGCTAACCTTTCTGTGAGGCAAGCTGGGTCCATGAATGTTGGCGGGGTCACGCGCCTCACTTCCAACGCTATCGGGGCAATTGACGGCAATGCCACTGGCCAATTTGTTTTGCTTCGCGTGCAAGACGGCAGCGTGTTCACAACAGGCGAATTGAGCATTTCATCCGATGCGACCGGCGGCGAAGGAATTGGCGGAGCAGGCGGCAATGCTGAATCCGGAACGGTTGAATTGTCGGTCGCAGGCACTGGCAGCACGCTGAACGTGTTGAGCGGCAACACCATTGGTGATGCGGCTCTAGGCGAATTAGAATTCATGTCCTCGGAAGCCTTTGGCGGGATGAGCGCCGTAGGCAATGGCGGCAATGCCATAGCCGGCAGCACGAATATCAACATTGAAGACGGCGCGGTCGTCAACCTGCCGAATGCGTCGTTTAATCCGCTTTTGATCGTCAACACCGCGATTGGCGGTGACACCAGCGCGGACAACTCCACCGCAGGGTCCGCTGAAAGCGGGTTCAATCGCTTTGTAATCACCGATTCCACTGTCGATCTGGGTCACCTGTCATTTCTCGTCAATATCATCGGCGGTTCGGCGGTTGCCGGAAATCAGAGCTTTGGCGGTGATGCGCTTCTTGATTTCAACGAATTTCTGATCAGCGGATCGGACGTTGATATTGTCTTTGGTGATTTTCAATTCGATGCGGCCGCTGGGGCCGGGACGCCGGTCGGCAACGGTGCAGATGGGTCGCTGATCACCGGCAACTACACGGTAAATGTCGAAAATTCGACGCTCGATATCCTGTCCGATTTCACGATCAGCGCGACGGGAATGCGCGGCGATGGTTCCTCCACCAACAGTCAGAATCTGCTGATTGGTTTCTCTGGAGCGGACGTTTCGATTGATGGCGATATCGATCTGCTGGCCAGCACCATTTCTTTGACTGCTGCGCAAAATATAGATTCTGGCAATGTCACCAACCTTGATGTCGCCGGCGGAATTTCGATGATGTCGACAGGGCCGAATTTCGGCACGGATGGCGGCCGATCAGAATTCTTCATCACTGGCGGTTCGATTGTGACGGTTGGGGCCAGTGTCTTGCTGAGCGCACTGGCAAATGGCGATTTTGATGGCAACGGTACCAATTCGGGCGGTTCGGCCCGGCTGATCGTCGAAGATATCGGTAGCTCTTTGGATGTTACCGGTAACCTGATCCTCGATAGTAGCGCTGATCTGACGGGGACGAATAACGGCCTCATCGCGCAAGGCGGTTTCTCAGAACTGTTCATGCAGAACGGCGCACAGGTCACTGTCGGCGGCGTGACGCGAATGGTCACCAATGCGATTGCGGGTGATGGCGGTTCTGCGACCGGCGGTAATGCGCAATTGGTGACACTCGGCGGCGCTTTGTTCACCACCGGGGAGCTTAATATGTCCGCCGATGCGACCGGCGGCCTTGATATTGGCGGCGGCGGCGGTGCTGCTACTGGCGGCACCGTTCGTCTGGCTTCGACAGATACCGATTCTTTGATCACGGTCCTCGGCGCCAATATTACCGGCGACGCGGCACTGGGTGAACTTGACTTCATGTCATCCGAAGCATTCGGCGGAGCGGGGGTCACCGGAGCGGGCGGCAATGCGTCGAGCGGCTTCGTCAATATCGATATTCGCAATGGCGGTTCCGCTTCTTTCGCCGACGCGCCCGGTGCGGCGCTAAGGGTGGCTAGCACAGCGATTGGCGGCGATACTGCGGCGAGTGACAGTTCAGGCGGCTCCGCGACAAACTCCAATATCACTGTTGAGGTCAGCAATTCATCGGCTGATCTGGGGAGATTGTCGCTGATCTCGCGTGCGTTCGGCGGTTCTGCAATCGGCGGTGCCGAGCGGACCAATGGCGGCAGCGCCTCTGGTGGAGCGGTGCAATTGTTGTTCCTTGACGCGGATGTTGATGCCGCGTTTGATGACATCATTCTCGACCGGTTCGGCGGAAATGGAACCGGCGATGATGGGATCGTCGGCGGCGATGCAAATGGCGGTCCTCTTGATTTTACGGTTACAGGCTCGACCGTTGATATCCTGTCCAGCGTGCTTGTCTCGAGTGAGGCGCGCGGCGGTGATGGTCATCAAGCCGGCTCTGCAATCGGGTCAAGCGGGACAGCATTTTTTGAAAATTCGACCGTTAACATCAGCGGAAGCCTGTCCATTGACAATACGGCAGAAGGCGGCGCCGGCATTGGCACCGGCGCGGTATCGGGCGGCGATGCCACCAGCCAATTTGTCGGCATGCAAATTCGCAATACGGCGCTCAATACGCAAGGAAATGTATCGATTGGCTCGCACGCAATTGGCGGTGACGCCAGCGAGGGCACGGCGGGCAATGCGAACGCTGTCGAAACATTCGTTGGTATGTTTGGCGGATCAACAATTACGGCTGGCGCTTACGAAGCGAGCTCCCGCGCGACAGGTGGATCAATCCAGTCTGGCGGTGCAGGCCGGGGCGGCGATGCGAACGGTGCCAATGCGACAATCAGCTTAGATGGCGGCGTGGCCGATGGGCCAGTGACTTTCACGGGTGATGTTCGCTTGATTGCTAACGCCATAGCAGGCGATGGCGGCGAGCTTGGCGGTGACGGCGGCAATGCGGTTGCTGGCGGCGCAGAGCTGCGCACCTTCGAACCCGGTACGATCAATGTTGGCGGTATCGTCAGCTTAAGCAGCGTCGCCAGAGGTGGCGATTCGACGCTCGGAATGGGCGGTACTTCGCAATACGGGTTTATCGGCCTCAGTACTGATGGCGGCCAGTTGAATATTGCTGGCGATGTCGATGTCATCGCCACTTCCGCCGGCGGCGAAGGTGCAATCGGCGGCGATGCAAGCGGCAACACCACACGGATTGCCGTTACCGGCGGCAGCCTGATTATCGGCGGCGAATTGACCGTTGAAACTGACGTATCTGGGGGTGACGGCGTCGATGGCGCGAACGCAGGAGATGGCGGTTCCGGCACTGGCAACACGTTGCTCATCGATGCGCGCAACAATGATGGCGGTATCCCAAGCCTGATCAGACTCGGTAGTCTGGATATCGATACCGATGTCAATGGCGGCAGCGGCGGAGACGGCGGAGCAATGGCCGATGGCGGGGCTGGCGGCATAGCCAATGGCGCCAGCGCATTTGTCTTTGGCCGGGCGATCAATGGTACATTGGAAGTGCTAGGCGCCACCGATATAAACGTCGAAACTAGAGGCGGCAGAGGTGGTGATGGTGTCAATGGCGGCGATGGCGGCGATGCACTGTTTGGTTCTACGCAATTCGGCACAGCCAGCGGCGGTCCGGTCCCCGATCTGGTCGAAGGCGCGGCGAATTTCGGCCGTATTCGCGCTGAGGTCGTCAATATTGGCGGCGATGGCGGCGATGCGGCAACGGGGCCTACCGGCGGAGTTGGCGGCGATGGCGGCGATGCGCGTCAGGGCTTTTTAACACTGCTGGGCCGCGGCGCGGCTGTGACTGCGGGTGATGTTGACTTGATCGGCCGGACGGAAGGCGGCGATGGAGGCGACGGAGCAACGCAAGGCGATGGCGGCTTCGCAGCAGCAGCGACCCTTTCGCTTGCGGTTTCGCAAGCATTTGAAAATCCCGGTCGCGGCTCGATGAGCCTCGCTGACTTGCTGATTGAATCCACATCAGTAGGGGGAAGCGGAGCGACCGCCGGAGGTAGCCAATATTCAACCGGCGGCGGTTTCACGATCACACAAGCCGATGTCGTAATCAATGAGATCGATATCAATCTGGGCGGCGAAACTACGCCTGACTTCCTTGTCGATGATGGCATGGGCGCGCTTGTACCGGTTACTGTCAATCCATTCCGATTTGCGCTTGATAATGCCACGCTCAATGTTGGCACATTTGGTATCGAAATGACGACGCCGGGTGAGATCAATTTGATCGTTGCAGACTCGACGCTTTCGACCCGTTTGTTCGACATCACAGCGGCCTCTTTCTTCCAGCCTGATCCTAGCGATCCGCCACTGACACCGGGGACGCTCGACATTACTCAGACATTGAACCTGACATCGACGGTCGGTGACATTGCGACGCAGGCAAACTTGTCGGCCGCCAATGGCACTAACGGTGCAATCACGCTGAATTCAGCGGGTTCTATCTTTGTCGGCGACGTGACGGCACCAAACGTTGAGCTAATCGCGCCGAATGGTGAGATTGTAACCGGCATCGTGAATTCCGGCGGCGGTTCGGTTTCGCTGGTGACTGGCGATCCGATTGACCTTGGTTCGATAACTGCTGACACGGTGACGGCGGTTTCAACCGGCGGGGATATTACGTCCGCCGGCGTACTTAACGTGACGGGCGCGCTCGATCTGACGGCGGCGGGTTCTATCTTGCTGGGTGACGTTACTGCCGGATCGGTTTCTGCGACGGCGCAGACCGGTGACATCATCTTCTCTGGCCCACTGATCGCTATGGGCGATATTGCGCTGAATGCGGCGGGATTGGTCCAACTGGCTGGCTTGGTGGGCGGTACGCTGATCGCTGAATCCGAAAATGGCGATATTGTTGCAGATGAGCCTCTGGATGTGAGCGGCTTCATCAATCTCAATGCGGGCGGTTCGATTGATTTGAGCGATGTCACCGCAGATTCGCTGGAGGCGACGACGGGACAATTCGGCGGCGTTCGCTTGAACGGCGCGACTGTGCTGAACACCACTTTGGGTATTGGCGCAGGCGGCACGGTTGAATTGTCGGATGTAACGGCGGGTTCAGTGACCGCGATTACGCTGGACGGGAATGTCATTTCGTCTGGCACGCTCAATGTGACTGGTCTGGTCGATTTGCAGGCACCTGGCGATATTCAAATTGCCGAAGTGAATGCGGGATCGCTGAATGCGCAGGCCGCCAATGGCGTCATCCTGTTCGTGAATCAGAACCCGCTGGCTATCAGCGGCGCGCTCGATTTGGACGCTGGCGGCCTTATCCAGTTCGAGGCTGCGGTGGATGCGGGTTCAATCAACGCTGTTTCTGGCGATCAAATCTTCGCAGCGTCGGCGCTTTCGGCGAGCGGCGGCATTAATCTGAGCGCCAGCGGCCCGGTTACAACCTCGAATATCGCGGCGGACTCGCTCACTGTTGCGACGGGTCAGTTTTCCAACGTGATTCTGGGCGGCTCCACCGAAGTAGGCGGTGCTGTGGTCATTGGGTCCGGTGGCAGTGTCGAAGTGGCCGAAGTCACCGCCGGTTCGCTCGATGCAACGGCCCTTGATGGCAACATCACCGCGACTGAGATGCTCAATATTGCCGGGCTGCTCGATCTTGATGCGGTCGGTTCGATTAATCTCGCAGGCGTCGACGCAGGCTCGCTCGGTGCAAGTACGCAAATTGGCGATATCACCGGGGCTGATCCGATTGTGGTCAGTGGTTCGGCGACCTTTAACTCAGGCGGCAATGTGGCGCTGGGTGATCTGACGGCCGCGGCGATCACCGCCAATGCGGGCGATACAGTTCAAGTGAATGGCACATGGCAAGCGGGCCTGGTTAACATCACAGCAGCAAACCTGCAGCTTATGACCGCTGCGCTTGTCGATGCGGGCATGGATGGCACGATCAATCTGACATCGACCAATGATCAGGGCGTCTTGCTGGCCGATAGTGACAGCAGCGGCATTGCCCGATTTGTGGTCGATGCGGATACGCTATCGCAGCTGCAAACTGGCCGATTGGTTGTCGCTGGCGCCGCGAATATCGATGGGGCCGATATTGAAATCGGTGACCTTGATTTGTCGAGCAGCACGATGCTGAGCGAATTGTCATTGCGCACCAATGATGCACAGGGCGATATTCTTGTATCCGGTATCATCACCGCAAGCGCCGGAAATGGTCCGATCGGTCTGACTTTTACCAGCGGGCAATTCGCTATCGACACCGCAACCGGCGGCATTGATCTGCTCGATAATGGCGGAGTGATTTCGATCTTCGCTGATACGATTGCGATCGGTGAAACAGATCTGTTCGACGCGCTCACGGGCGATGAGACTGAGGAAGAGTTGTTTGCATTGCTTTCCGCTCGGGCTGCGACGGCGCGGCCTGATGGGGTACTAAACGGGGCCGCCATCAATCTTTCTGCCGGTAACCGCATCTTGGTCCAAAACACTGGCACCGAAGAAGTGGCCGCTGGCATTGTGACGACCACAAGCGAAGGGTTGAGCATCAACACCAACCGGGCGGATCCGGAAAATCTGCTGTTCATTGTTCATGCGCAGATCAACGATGGAGCGGGCAATTTGCTTACTGGTGATGAAGCAGCGACGGCAATCATCGAAAGCCTACCAGACGATGCGGTCTTTGCCGCGGGCAGCCGCTTTAACGGCTGCGAATTGGGCGGCTGTGACGCGGTGGACGCACCCGCAAGCGACCAAGGCGAAATCACCTCGACCGTATCCGCCGCAATCAGCGGTACGGGCTCGAATTCTGGCTCAGGCAGCACTGGCGGCAGCAGCGGTAGCGGCGACAGCGGCGCGGATGCTGGCGGCGGTGACGACAGCGGCAGTAATGACGGTTCGGACGATGTCGGTGGCTCATCGGCCGGTGCCAATACTGGATCGAACAATTCTGGTTCGAATGGTGGCGGTGATGTCTCGCCTGACAATGTCGATGATGGCGGCGGCGGTAATGAAGACTTCGTGATCGAAGACACTGATGACGGCAGCAGCGACAGCGGCTCTGGATCGGATGATTCAGACGGCGGGTCGAGCGATTCCGACGGTGACAGCGAGAGCAGCGGCGAGGATAGCGATTCCGAAGCTGAAGGCGACGAAAGCGAAGCCGAAGAGAGCGAAGACAGCGAGGAAACCGAAGAATCTGAGGAAGAAGAAGCCGAAGAGGAAGAGGAGGAAGCCGCTGAAGAGGACGAAGAGGAGAGCGAGGGACCAGCCTCTGGCCCAATCGCTCCACCTGTCAGCATTATCAACACCAGCACGCTTGATCGGCGCGGTGCAATCAATGACCCAATCAGCGGTTCGGGTAACCCGGCCTTGATCGATCCGGATATTGATGTGCCAGCGAATGATGGAAACGGAGAGCAACCATGAAATTCGCTAGAAGTGTAACGGCTTTGGCCGCTGGCGCTGCTTGCGCTCTCGGGGCCGTGATTGTCGCTCCGGCTGCGTCGCAAGATCCGCCTCTGTCGATCCAGACCAATTTCCGCGTGGGCAATGCTGGGGTGCGCTGCACTGCGCAAAACGCCCCGACAGAGCCGCGCTTGGGCGGTATGTTCGATCGTGCTTACCGTCTGACTTGCCGCGATGCGGCGGGCGCGGTGGGGGCGCTGCTGATCCTGCGCGATGCCTCTGCGGTTGATACTGCGCCAAGCGGGTCGGGTACGCAATTGTCCTGCCAAGCGCCGGAGATGGCACAGGTCGACATGGTTGGCGATGTGACCAAGCAAACTTGCACGGACGAAGCCGCCGGTGTTTCCTACCGCAGCTATAGTGTGCAGCAAAGCGGCCGCACCTATCTGTCCGAGGGTCTGGCCGGGTATGACCCGGTCCTGCGGCTCGCATTGGCATCGGTTTACAATGACCGCGCCTTGCCAGGCACCATCGAAGTTGCGCAAACCGAAGTCAGTGACGCCGCCGCCTTTGCGCGCGTTCAGGCGGGCGCCTTGAGCGAGTTTGACGCGTTAAATGAAGCCTATATCCGCAACAATAGTGGCCGTTTCGCGGAATCGGGCCAATTTTTTGAGAACCTTGTCGGGCGCTCACAAGACAGCTCTTCTGTGCTTGCAGAAGTGCTCGCCAATCAAGGTTTGCAACAATCCAACCTCGGCAATTTTACGGCGGCCGAACGTTTGTTCACTCAAGCTGACGAAACGCTCACCCGCAATGACGGCGTGGCGCAGCGCTTGATCCGCAATTACCGCGCTATGAACTTCCTCAACCGCCGCCTGCCAGAGGACGCGGCGGATGTCCTTGCCCAGCAAATGCGCGATGTTGATCCTGATACGGAAGAATTTACCATCCGCGAAGGCTTCATTGACAACCCCTTATCGGCACAAATCAACCGCGAAAACATTGCTTTGCAGCGTTTGGGCGGGGTTGAACTCGGCCTCTCGCCAATCGAGCGGGCGGAGTTACTCGATGCGCAAGCGGATGCCATTGGCGGGTCAATCGCGCGCCAGGCGGGCGAATTGACAAAGGCCACCACTCTGCTGCGGCAGGCAGATGCGCGGATCGCTGCTGTGCGTGAAGGGCGGGTCGCTTCGGCTCGCTGGCTGCGTTCGGAAATCGCGATTGAACGTGCCTTGGTCGCAGAAGGGCAAGGAAAAACAGACACCGCCTTGCGCGCTTATGATGTGGCGGCCAATGCGATTTCACGTGATTATCCGCAATCGCCAGTGCTGCTCGCCGCTTACGCTCGCAAAGCGGGGTTTTTGATCAGAGCAGGGCGCGCGGATGAAGCGCGCATCTTGTATGGCGACGTGGTTGATCGCGCTGCGAACACCACCGATAGCGGCGCGAGTTTGCGCAACTTGCTGGAGCCGTATTTCGCTTTGCTGGCCGAAGATGGATCAAGCGAAGCGACCGCTGAATTCTTCAGCGCCTCGCAAATGTTGCAGCGTCCCGGCGTGGCGCAGACGCAGGCTATCCTCGCCCGGCAAATGTCGGAGGGCGATGATGAGGCTTCGGCCCTTTTCCGTCTCTCGCTAAATCGCAGCCGCCAGATCGCACGGACACAGGCGCGGGCCGATCGGCTCGCCGCTTTGCCCACGCCAACACCGCTTCAGGCGGATGGTTTGATCGCAGCCAATGAAACGCTCGATTATCTACGCGGCGAACAGACGGGGCTATTATCACGGCTTGCTGAATATCCGCGGTTTCGCGCGCTCACGCCGACCAAACTGGAATTGTCTGAGTTGCAGGCAGGGCTGAATGCCAATGAGGGCTATTACAAAATGATCCTCGTCGATGAGGATGTCTATGCGCTCTACATTACGAAAGGCAGCGCGCGGACATTCAAGGTCGAGGGCGGTCTTGCCGAATTGGACGATGCGGTGGCGTTTATTCGCGATTCCATCGTGGTCTATGAGGCGGGACAGACGGTCACCTATCCGTTTGATGTAGAACGTGCACGGGAACTCTATCTGCGCCTGTTCGGCCCATTAGAGGCGGAATTGGCCAATGTTGAACATATCATCTTCGAACCCGATGGACCGCTGCTGCAATTGCCGCCGCAAGTTCTGATAGCGTCACAAGAGGGGGTCGACGCCTATCTTGAGCGAACCGCAGACGAGAATGAGGATATTTACGATTACCGCGAAATCGACTGGCTTGGGCGTTCGCGTGATGTGTCGATTGCGGTCAGCCCGCGCGGTTTCCTGAATATTCGTCAGATCGCACCATCACGCGCACAGAAAAGCTATCTGGGTGTGGGCTCGAACGCTTTGCCGGTGGATCGTTCGGAATCGACCGATCCTTGTGCATGGGCGCTCGATACGTGGCGTGATCCGATTGATCCGGGTGAGCTTTTCTTTGCTGCATCCCAATATGGCGAAGCGACCAGTGCGGTGAAAACTGGGGCCGAATTTTCCGATACGGCATTGCTGGCCGGTGAAGACCTGTCTGATTATCGTGTTGTCCACTTTGCAACGCATGGTCTGGTGACGGCGCCGAAACCCAACTGTCCGGCGCGCCCAGCATTGGTGACGTCATTCGGGGCGGAAGGGTCGGACGGGCTCTTGAGCTTCAAGGAAATCTTTGACCTCAATCTGGATGCTGACGTTGTGATCCTGTCGGCCTGCGACACTGCCGGAATGGCTACCAGCGCCGCTTCGCGTGAAGCGGGCGTGGTTGGCGGCGGCAATTATGCTCTTGACGGATTGGTGCGGGCATTCGTTGGCGCAGGCGCTCGTGCGGTTGTCGCTAGTCACTGGCCAGTGCCGGATGATTTCGACGCGACGCAGCGTTTGGTCCAAGGCTTGATTGCGGGCGAACCTGGTCAGGGACTTTCCAGTTCCCTCGGCGCAGCTCAGCGCGGATTGATGGATGATGCCGATACATCGCACCCGTTTTATTGGGCCGCTTTCATCGTCCTTGGTGACGGCACGAAACCTGTCGGCGCGAACTGAAAAATCGGACCTGTCACGGGCGGGGCGCAATGGGCGCTCCGCCCGTGACATTCGCGGATCAAGCCGTTCCGGTCAGGCGCTTTTTCCAATAATTGGTGTAGAATATGCCGTCTGGATCACGCTGCTCTCGCAGGTCGAGAAAGTCCTGAAAGCGCGGCAAGTTCGTTTTGTAATGCGCCGCCCAATCGGCAAATTCATAGCGCGGTACGAATTTGCCCCAATGCAGGCGGAATGGGATGCCCGCGTCCCGTAAAACTTCCCAATATTGGTCAAGAAACGCCTCGTCCGTATTCGGAATGCCGGAATTGTCGCGGAACCAATACACATCAATTCGCACTGTGCCGTCTTTAAACTCATCCGATCCGTCGGTGTATCCGGGGTGCATCCATCCAGAGCTTGGCGGCCCTCCGTATATCTCGGTGGAGAAATAGCCGGTAGCGCTGTAGCCGCCCTTGTCGAACATCTCTTGATAGAGGTTCATGACCGCTTCTGCTCGGCCAATTGGCACCCAAATCTCGGTAAATTCAGTGCCGAGCAACCCGTCACTGACGGTGTTGTCCATACACAAAGAGCGCCAGTAATAATCGTTGAAGGTGGTCTCCGCGCCCTTTTTCGTGAAGCCGTTAAACAGCGGCAGAAGCATGGGAAAAGCCGCCCGCATCAGGCCGTTTACGAATCCAAGCAGGCTGCCAATCCCGAACAATAGGACCGCAACAATGCAGCCAAACAGGAAAGTGAAGAACCGGGCAAAGCCGCCCTTGCCGCTTTGTGTCAGCACATAGGCGAGGTTTTCCAGATAGAACCCGCATTTCTGCCAGATCAATTTAATGATCCGCAACGGATTGGTGTTGCCGAACAAGACAAAGACGAGGGACCCAAGGAACATTTCCGTTTGCCCAAAAAATGTGGGCGGGAATTGTTCATAAGGAGAAAGGCCATCATTCGATGCTGGCACGCGGTCGGCGCGCCAAGTCTGGATGCGTTCAACCCCTTTTTGCGGCCACCATACAATCCGGGTGTAGGGGGCGTCTTTGAGGTATCTCTCTAGGCTGGGCTGGTTCGGAAAAGCGGTGCCATCGCCAAGAAAATCCATTGGCGCATTGGCAACACCAATCTTGGTTGTGACCTCTGTGCCCGAAATATTGTACATCGGTACCAGCTGCATGCGGATTTTGGTGACAATCCCCATCAGGCCCATTGAGGTGCCAATGGCATCGAAACGGGCGTCGCTTTGCTCAATCCACTCCGCCTTACCCGTGCCATCGATGATCCGGTAGGCGATCGCATTATCCCAGGCATAGCGGGTCGATCCGCCTGCCGATCCGGTCGCGGTGAAGCCTGCCAGGGTCTGGTGCGTGATCCCGCCCAGCGTGTTCACCGCCCAGCCTTTCTCAAATATCTGATGGAGCAAGCTGTTTTGCCGCGTTGATACACCAAAAGGATCCTGCGGGTCCCAGCCCAAATTGATCCCCGGTTCCGCTTCGATCACGCCGTTTGCCTCGTCGGTCCAATCGAGCGCGCGCATTTGGTCAAAGGCGAGGTTTAATTCTCCAGAAGGCGGGGATTGCTGCAATGTGCGATTGGGCGGAGAGCCATCGACAGGATCGGTGTAAATGCTCCAAGCGACAGAATGCGTCGCGCCGCGTCCGCGGATTTGCAATCCATTTGCGCGCGCATGTTTAACCAGCGCAATCACATCCGCTTCGCTGGCAGGATGATAAAAACCGTCATTCCCGATTCGGATTGGTGTTGCCGTCATATTGAAATTTGCCCCCATTTGATCGGCGAGAGCATGGCAATGTCTGGGATCAGGTGGAAGCCCTTATTCGAGATCGCCTGATCAGAAGCCGGGCAAGGACAGGCGCACGTTGGTGTCTGCCAAGGGAGCTTACGAGCGCCATCCTGCAGGCAATATGAATTTTTTGGAGCATTTACGCGCATTTCGGCGCATTCATGGTTGCATCCTAGGCGTAACATGGTGACAAAGGCTGCGGATCGTAACAAAGTGAGAGTCGGGGGCAAAACGCTTCGACTTGACGGGACTGTACAAGCCTAAAGCGGGTTTGGCCGCTATTTCATATGCGGTCCGCTGCTTGCGGCCTCTGACCAATGCAAGTCATGCAAGACTTGCGCTGAGCGGAGAAAAAAGCAAAGTTAAGCCATCTCGTGGGGGGTATGGGATGACAATATCAAGGCCGAATTGGGGGGTAATCGCCCTCTTGCGCAAGCAAAGTGCGGGGTTGTTCCGCGTCTTTGCGGTGCTGGGACTGATTGCGATTTATCCTGCGGCAACTGCATCGAGCAATGAGACCTTTGAAGGTGTCGCCAGTTGTGCGGGTTCGACCTGCCACGGGCGCGCAGAAGGCAATGGCGCGGTCGTGCGTCAGGATGAAATTGCGACATGGCAAGAGCCGTCCTCTGCAAGCGGCGCGCATAGCCGCGCTTACGCCGTCCTCGCCGGGCGGCGGGGCCAGCAAATCGCCAGCAGTCTAGGGTTGGGGCCTGCAACGCAAGCGACCGAATGTCTCGGTTGCCATGCGACTTTTGCTCCTTCGGCGCAGCGCGGCGATCGTTTTCAGCTTTCCGATGGTGTTGGTTGTGAAAGCTGCCACGGCGCCTCCGGTGGGTGGCTGGCGGAGCATTATGCCCGGCCTGCCACGCATGCTTCTAATGTTTCAAATGGCCTGGCGCCGCTTGAGAACCCTCAGGCGCGGGCGAATGTTTGCCTCGATTGTCATTATGGTTCTGCGAAGACGGGGCAGTTTGTAACTCACTCAATGATGGCCGCTGGTCATCCGCGTGTATCATTCGAACTCGATTTGTTCAGCGCGTTGCAGCAGCATCACGATATTGATGACGATTACACATCGCGCAAACGCAAGCCCAATGCTGTGCGTTTCTGGGCTGTTGGTCAGGCGGAGGCGGTGCGCCGCGCGACCAGCCTGTTTGCGCAACCGAAATTTGGGATGGAAGGGGCGTTCCCGCAATTGTATTTTTACGATTGCCATAGCTGCCACCGCGAAATCCAAGATGCGGATCAGCGTCGTCTGACGTTTGAAACCAATCCGGGGCGCCCTATTCCGTTTGGCAATCCACCGTTTAATGATGAAAATATCATCATGCTCTCTGCGGTTGCGGGCGCGTTGGTGCCTGGCCAAGCGGAAAATTTCCGCACCGCCAGCCGCAATTTCCACCGTGCGATGGGTGATGGCAGTCCGGCTGCTGCGCGTGAAGCGGCTGGCATGATGGCGCAGCGGGCGCGGGCGCTTTCCAATGCGTTGAGCCAGCGCGCTTACATCGATGCCGATGCATTCCGTGTGATTGAGATCATCGGGGCCAATGCAACCCGTGCGCGGTACACCGATTATTCTGGGTCGGTGCAGGCGGTGATGGCGATTGACACTCTGCTCAATGGCTTGGTCACAAATGGACGGGTTACGGCCGGGGCGGCCGCAGGAATCCGCGCGAATATCAATCGCGCCTATGCCGCAGTGGAAGAGCCAAATGGTTACAAACCGGCTGATTTCCGCACAGCGATTAACTCGGCGACTACCGCCATTCGAAGGTTGCAATAAATATGGCCGGGGGGTGGAAAAACTTAATTGCCGCACCGATGCTGGTGCTCTCTGTTTGCGCGCTAAGCGGATGTGGAGGCGGTGATTCCGCGCCTGCTGGCGGCGGGACTGGCGGGACGCCGCCTACGCCTCCTCCGCCCACCCCGCCGGCTACGGGTCAAGTCTTCTCCTTCCCTGCGGCGGAAAGTCTTTCTGCTGCTGATGTTCAGACCGTTATCGCCCGTGCGGCCGCTCAGGCGAGTGCGCAGGGTGATGCGGCGGTAATTTCAGTTGTGGACCGGCCCGGAAATGTCCTCGCCGTATTCCGTATGCCTAATGCGCCCATGACGGTGAATATTCCCGGTGCGCCCAATGGTCAGAATGCTGATATTCAAAATCTCGACGTTCCGGCAGAGGCGGCTGCAATCGCGAAAGCGATAACCGGCGCATATTTGTCGAGCGGCGGCAACGCCTTCTCGACCCGCGTGGCGTCGCAAATTGTACAAGAGCATTTTCCGCCTTCGCCCACCACTTTGGGGCTGGAAAGCGGGCCGCTATTCGGTGTGCAGTTCAGTCAACTTCCCTGTTCGGATCTTTCTTCGCGCTTTGGTGATGGGATGATTGGGCCTCAGCGTTCGCCGCTGGGTCTGTCGGCAGATGCGGGCGGCTTTCCACTCTATAAGAACGGTGTGATGGTTGGCGGTGTCGGTGTTGCTGCTGATGGTGTTTACGGCTTCGATCCCAATGTCCTCGATGTTGATGTTGATGCGGACGAATCAATCGCATTGGCCGGGACAGTTGGCTTTGAAGCGCCGGTGGAAATCCGCGCTGATCGTATTTCGGCTGATGGTACCTCGCTGCGCTTCACTGATGCGACCTATAATGCCTTGAGTGATGTGTCCGGGGCCACCTTTGCGGGCACTGCGGGCGGTCTAGTGGCAGTGCGCGGTTACACCGATGCCGTGATCCGTTCTGGAGCCGCCTATGGCACCGAAGCATCTGGCATGCGCCCATCGACAGCCGCTGAGTTTTCTAACCCTGACGCATATGTTTTGACAGACGGCGCAGGAAACAATCGCTTCCCCGTGCGTGCAGGCACTGATGGAGCTGATATCAGCGCGCCTATCACGCAAGCAGAAGCGACCGCGATTATCGAAGAAGCATTTGCTGTGATGAGCCGGGCGCGGGCGCAAATTCGCCGTCCTCTCGACAGCCCGGCGCAGGTTTCGATCAGCCTGGTTGATACGCGCGGGCGGATTCTGGGCATTGTGCGTTCACCCGATGCGCCGATTTTTGGCACTGATGTGAGCTTGCAAAAGGCGCGCACGGCGAATTTCTTCTCCGGTGCGTTCGCCGCCGATGAATTGCTGCTTGGGGAGCGTGAGGTCCCTGAATATGTGGGGCGGGTTCGTTCGTTCCTCGGCGATCCGTCAGCATTGACCGGGGCATTTGCTTTTGCTGACCGGTCGGGCGGCAATCTGTCGCGGCCTTATTTCCCGGATGGCGAAGTCGGCACACCGCCAGGACCATTGTCGCGCCCGATTGAACAATTCAATCCATTCTCAACTGGCCTGCAATCGGCGCTTATTCTGCAAAACCTCGAAGAGCATCTGGGCTTTGTTCTGGGCGGGGCGGATGACACCAATCGTGGGTGTTCCAAACTGCCGTCGATCGCGGGGCAGGGCACTCGCTTGGACAATGGTATCCAGATTTTCCCCGGCTCGGTTCCGGTTTATCGCGGCAATGAACTGGTCGGCGGGATTGGTGTTTCGGGCGACGGTATTGATCAGGATGATATGATCAGCTTCCTCGGCCTGCATAATGCAGGGGTGCGCACGGGTACGATAGGCAATGCGCCCAATGAAATTCGTGCAGACCGTATTGTCGTCACGCTCAATGGGCGGCAAACGCGGCTTCGCTATGTAAACTGTCCATTTGCGCCGTTCCTGAATGACCCGACGCAGAATGTGTGTGAGGGGCTGTAACGATGGCGTTTTCCCTCATCCCGCTCGTGCTGCTGTCGCAGCCCTCCGCGATGGAGGAGGCAGCACCGACGGCTGCTCCACCGCCAGTGCAACAGGGAAGCGAATCAGCAGAAAATAGCGAGGCTGGCCCGGCTGAGGGTTTAAACCAGACGGCTAAGGCCGATCCAGAGCCACTGGACCGCGACATTATCGAAGGGCGTGAGCGCCCCGGTTTTACCTCAGAATTGCCTGAGGAAATCGAGCAAGAGAACCAAGGCGCGATCCGCGCGCCGCCGCCGCAAGCCTTCTCTCCTGATCAAGTGCCGATCCCTGATCGCTGGCGTTTGATCGAAGGGCTTGGCATTGTCGAAGAAGACCTGCTCGATCCCTATAATCAGAACACCTATAAGGGCGACCGCCCGATCAATCGCGAAAAGGTTCCGTGGTTGCCGATTACCGGTGATGACTGGTTCTTTGTCGCAAACTTGATCAGCGATACGGTTTACGAACCGCGCACATTCCCGATCCCGGTCGGTATCCAAACGACAGAAGATCCGGATCGTCTCGATGTGTTTGGCGATGATTTCTCGACTGTATTGTCGCAAACCTTCATCGCAGGCTTTGCGCTGCTCAAGGGCAGCACAGCTTATAAGCCGCCAAGCGTAGAATACCGCCTTACGCTGGCTTACAATGTCAATTACGTCGATGTGCCCGAACGCCGTGTGCTTTTCGTGGAACCATCCAAGGGTAGCGACCGGCTCGATCAATTCCTTGGCGTGCAAGAAGCCTTCGTCGATTATCACTTCTCACAATATGATAATGACCGGTACGATTTTATCTCGATCCGCGCCGGTATTCAACCGTTTCAGGCTGATTTTCGCGGGTTCCTGTTCAATGATCAGCAATTGGGCGTCCGGCTGTTTGGTAACCGCGACAATAACCGTTTCCAATTCAATCTCGCCGCATTTTGGCGGTTGGAGAAAGACACCAATAGCGGGCTGAATTCGGTTGTTCAAAGCCCGCGCGATGATTTTGTTTTCATTGCCAATCTCTATCGCCAAGATTTCTTGATCCCGGCGCTAACTAGCCAAATCACGCTTGCCTATAATCGCAATCGTGAGGGCAACGATATTGAGATCGATGATAACGGATTTCCCGTTCGGCCTGCGTTGCTTGGCGATATTCGCGGGCGCGATTATGACGTGTTCTACATCGGATATAACGCCGATGGCCGAATTGGCCGGATCAACATTACGGCAAGCGCCTATTGGGCACTGGGCGAGGATCGCAACAATTTCTTCACCGGCATTCCGGCCGATATCAACGCACAATTTGCTGCCGCTGAGTTGAGCTATGACCGTGATTGGATCCGTTTCCGTCTGTCGGGCCTCTATCAAAGCGGCGACAGCGATCCTTATGACAATGAAGAAAATGGCTTTGATGCGATTTTCGAAAACCCTGTCTTTGCCGGTGCGGATACGTCCTATTGGATACGCCAGACAATTCCATTTGCAGGCGGCGGGCGCGCGGTTTCGGTCAATGGCCGCAACGGCATTTTGAACAATCTGCGTTCTTCGAAAGAGCAAGGCCAGTCAAACTTTAACAATCCGGGTCTGTGGTTAATTGGCGTGGGCGCCGATTTTGACCTAACGCCTGAATTCCGCATCAGCGCAAATGCCAATCACCTCTGGTTTGAGGACACAGCGACGCTGGAGAATTTACGGATCGAAGGAAGCATTCCAAGCGAGATTGGCTATGACCTCTCCGCCTCAGCTATCTGGCGGCCTAAGGCCAATCAGAACATAGTATTCCGCCTGTCGGGCGCCACTCTTATCGGAGGGGATGGGTTCCAGGACCTGTTCGACAATCTCGGCAACCAGGATGCATTTTATTCTATCCTCGCAAACGTAACGTTGGCTTACTGATGTTCGCAAATTTCCGCTCTTTCTCACCGCGATATACGTTGCTCGGCTTCGCGACGCTCTTACTCGGCGTGTCCGTTTTCCAGTCGGAAACACAGGCCGCTGATAAAGAGACGCCGACCTATCGCGATTATTCGCAAGTGATCGCGGCTCCTGCGCCAGCGCGTCAGACGCAAGCGGAAATGGACGCAAAATCAGAAGGTTGCTATTCCTGCCACCTTCAAACTGATGCACCGACAATGCACACCACGCCGGCGGTGCGGTTGGGCTGTACTGATTGTCATGGCGGCAATGCCAGCGTGCGCGGCAATTCTGATCTGCCGCAGGACCATCCTGATTACGTGGCGGCCCGCGACACGGCGCACGTCTTGCCCAAATATCCCGACAGCTGGCATTTTCCATCATCCGCGAACCCAGAGCGTTCCTATGCTTTGCTCAATCAGGAATCGCCGGAATTTGTGAAGTTCGTAAACCCATCCGATTACCGCGTGGCACGCGAGGCATGCGGTTCTTGCCACATCCAATCCATCGAAGCTGCCGAGCGTTCGATCATGGCGACGGGCGCCATGCTTTGGGGCGGTGCGACCTACAACAACGGTATTTTGCCCTTCAAAAACTACATGCTGGGTGAGGCTTATACGCGCAGCGGCGATCCCGCCGTCATTAGCGGCCAAGCCAATGTTATTTCCTCGCCGGGCGATGGAGAGGACGGCGAATTGTCAGACGCACAACGTGCGCGCGGTGTGTTGTCTGAACTCTATCCATTGCCAACTTGGCACGTCATCCCACCTGCGGATGTATTCCGCGTGTTTGAGCGCGGCGGCCGCACGATCCTGTCGCAATTCCCAGAGATCGGCATTCCCAACCCGACCGGACTTATCCAGCGTTTGGAAGAGCCCGGCCGCCCGGATCTAAAACAATCAAACCGCGGCCCGGGCACCGGTCTGCGCGTGGCAATTCCGGCGCTGAACATTCACAAAACGCGCCTGAATGACCCGTTCACTTGGTTTATGGGCACCAATGATCAGCCGGGCGATTATCGCCATTCCGGCTGCGCCAGCTGTCATGTGGTATATGCCAATGACCGCGAGCCGCGCCATTCGTTGATTTATGCGCAATATGGACGTGATGGTCAGACGATCACGGTTGATCCGACAATCAACACTCAGATGCAAGAAGAGCATGGGTATGACAGTCATGGCGGCGGCGATCATGCAGATGACGGCCAAGCAAGTGGTCATGGCGGTCTGCGCCAACCTGGCGAAAATTACGACGACAACAATGGCGATGGCCACGGCGAAGCGCCAGTACGCGAATCCGGCCACCCGTTGCAACACGTCTTCACCCGTTCAATCCCGACATCGCAGTGCATGTCATGCCACATGCACCAGCCCAACATCTTCCTGAACTCCTATCTCGGCTATACGATGTGGGATTACGAAAGCGACGCGCCAGCGATGTGGCCTGGGCCGGAAAACACTACGCCGCGCCCAGAGGGTATGAGCGATGAGGAATATGAAGAATTCTACCAAACTCAGCGTTTCCCAACCTCGGAAGAAATCCGCACAATCCTCGACCGAAATCCAGAGGCTGCTGCGGCCAAGGGACTGTGGGGCGATCTCGATTTCCTTCGGAACGTCTATGATCTGAACCCGACCTTGGAGCACACGCAGTTCGCCGATTATCACGGTCACGGGTGGAATTTCCGCGCGATCTTCAAACGCGACCGCGATGGCAATATGCTCGATGCTGATGGCGAAATTTTACGTCCATCGGAAGAAGGCGATACGCCCGAAGAGGCCGCCTATCACGATGATCGCTGGCGCCAACGGTGGCGGCGCGATGGCGAGGGACAGTTTGTAGAACCGGGAACGAATCCGGGCGAATCCGTTCATATGATGAGCATCCATGCTGAGATTGGGATGCAATGCGTCGATTGCCACTTTGAGCAAGACACACATGGCAACGGCTTGATCTATGGCGAAGTCGCCAATGCGATTGAGATCGGGTGTAAGGATTGCCACGGCACCGCTGATGAATATCCAACTTTGCGCACCAGCGGTCCTGCTGCTCCTCCAGAAGGGCACAATCTTGCCCTGCTGAGGAATCCAGATGGTCAACGCCGTTTCGAATGGATGGAAAATGAAGAAGGACGCCGCGTCCTGATCCAGCGTTCACTCGTTGATCCAGAACTGCAGTGGGAAATGAGCCTCGTTCGCGATTCCGTCGACCCATCAACGCCGGTTTTCAACGCCCGGGCCGCGCGGTCGAAATTAATGAGCCGTTACGGCGCAGAAACTGGCAATTTTGAATTTGGCAGCGGCATCGAAGAGGGCGACCGCGCCCACCAAGATGAAGAGATGGCGTGTTTCACATGTCATCTGTCTTGGACAACCAGCTGTGGTGGTTGCCACTTGCCGATTGAGGCGAACTGGAAAACCAAATCGCATCGTTATGAGGGCGGATCGACCCGCAACTTTGCGAGTTACAACCCGCAGGTCGCGCGTGATCAGATGTTCCAATTGGGCGTGCACCAGACGACTAAGGGCAACCAGACCGCTCCGGTTCGTTCTTCCTCTGCGCTGGTTCTGTCATCGACCAATATCAACCGCGAACGCATCTATGTGCAACAGCCGCCGATCTCAGCGATTGGTTTCTCCAGCCAAGCCTTTGCGCCGCATTTCCCGCATACGGTTCGTTTGAACGAGACAAAAACCTGCACGGATTGTCACCTTTCCGAAGAAGAAGACAACAATGCGATCATGTCGCAATTGCTCTTGCTCGGTACGAATTACGTGAATTTTGTCGGCATGCATGCTTGGACAGGTTTGGAAGGCGGGCTGACGGCTGTTCGCGTAACCGAATATGACGAGCCGCAAGCTGTCATTGGTTCTTACCTGCATCGTTATTCGACGCCAGATTATTGGCGCATGCATGTCGAAGACAATGGGCGCGAACTGAAAAATTGGGTGCGCGGTCAGGCGTTTGACGAGGACGTTTCTGGGGAAACCAAGCCGTTCGAAGAGTTCGTCAATGTCCACGAAGGCACGCCGGGCCGGGTAGGCTGCTTGCAGCTGCGCGGTGAGTATCTGTTCGTTGCCGAAGGGCGCGGTGGTTTCCGGGCCTATGATGTTGCATCTATCGCCAATAAAGGCGTGTCGGAACGGATTATCACCGCTCCGTTCTCGCCGCTTGGTCATGACACGCATATCAGCAGTGAAAACGCGACCTGCATGGCGCTGGCTACGAATCAGCCAATCGCACCAGAACGCAATACGCCGCAAATGCGCGAAGTGAACCAAGAGCAGCCGTTCTTGCCGATCTACAATTATGCGGTTGTGACTGATGCGGTCGAAGGCTTGATCCTGGTGGATGTCAACACGCTGGCTGACGGCGAATTCCGTGACAACTTCTTCGAACGGCTTGAGTTCACTGATGGCAGCGATGCTTGGAACCCGGACGGCGTCTTGACCGGGGCGAGCCATATTCATCTGGCTGGTGAAGTCGCCTATGTGACCTCAGATCGCGGCCTTGTGGTGGTCGATTTGTCCAACCCTAGCGCGCCGCAAATTTCCGCGGTGCGAGAGCTGACCAATGCAAAAGCGAGCGCGATTCAGTTCCGTTATCTGTGGGTCAGCGATGCCGAGGGCGTAAAACTCTTCGACGTAACGGATCTGCGCAATCCAATTGCGGTGCCGGAGGCGACCTATCCATTGGCCGATGCGCGCCGGATCTACGTGGCGCGGACCTATGCTTATGTGGCCGCGAAGGGCGACGGGCTTGTCATCCTAGACGTCAAGAATCCGCGTGCACCAGTATTGCAGCAAAAAGTGACATTGGACGGCACGTTGAATGATGCCGAGGATGTGATTGTGGCATCAACAAATGCGTCGCTGTTCGCTTACGTGGCAGACGGCCGAAATGGGATGAAGGTGCTGCAATTGACCAGCCCAGATAGTCAGCGCAATTTCTACGGCTTTAGCCCTGCGCCGGTGCCGGAATTGATCGCGTTTGCCGAAACACCATCGCCTGCGATTGCATTGTCCAAAGGGATTGACCGTGACCGCGCCGTTGATGAAACGGGCGGCCAGATGGCTGTGTTCGGACGACTTGGTTCGCGGCCCTTTACACGCGATGAGATGGAGCGGTTGTTCATGACACGCTCTGGCGTTCCATGGCGCGTTACGGATGAGGTCAATATGGATCGCTGGGTCGGACGATCAGCGGGCCCGCTGCGGCGGAACGCAGACATCGATGTTCAGCCGGATGGCGAGGCACTCGGCGGAGATTGAGCTAGCGGCGCTCAACATTTGGATTAGCTGTCTGAACTCTTTTAGCGTCGGATGCTTTTCGAAGAGTGAGCTCAAGCGCGGGCCTGCTTTGCAAATAGCCATTCCAACCGAGCGAGAACGCTTACGGGAATGCGCAGAGGCGCAGTAAGGTTATGGCACATGAGGGGCCTGCGCTCATTTGCTTTGAGCGCTTTGGTATTCGCCTTCAATCGCGCTCAGCAAAGAGGCCTTGCATCATTGGGCGCAAATGATCTTCGAACCGGGCCAATGTCTGCCAATGACCAACAGGTTGGAAATGCGAGACTAACGTCCCATCACGCCACAGATGCAGACTATAAAAGGGCGGCTCTGCCGCGACAATTGGGCGCTGATCCGCCACATCAATGTCCATTGGCCGCAAATCCAGCGACACAGCCGGCGCGACCGCTGGCGTCACGCTAACCGGAATTCCTTCGACCATGGAATGCAAAGGGCGGTGCAAATGCCCTGCCTGAATAGAAATGATCTGCTTGTGTCCAGCCACAGTTTCATGAAACCGCTTAAACCACGCCTCGCTTGGCTTTGGGTCCATCCAATCAATGCCGGCCACGACCGGTGGGTGGTGAACAAACAGGACAGTCGGCGTATCGGGATGCGCCGCCAATTCCCGCGCCAGCCAAGCCGCGCGAACCTCACAAAAGGCTCCGCCATGTCGGCCCGGCTCAAATGAATCCAAACACAGCACCCGCAGCGCATCGTCACCTTCGCCGCAAGGGATCGCAAATTGCGCAAATCCATCGGCGGTTGGGCAATCGGGGAACGCGCGTAGCATTTCCTCACGATTGTCGTGATTGCCGGGGATGACATAGGTCGGAAACGGGCAATCTTCGACCAATGCGCGTATCCGGGCATAACAATCGGCTTGCCCGCCATCTGCCAGATCGCCCGACAGGATCAGCATGTCCGGCAATACGGACTGGCTCAGCAAATGCCCTAAGACATTGCGAAATCGTACAAAGTTAAATTCGTTCTCACCCGCTTCAGGCTCGAAACCAATATGGGTGTCGGTAATCTGTGCGATCAGCACACCGCGTCGCTCGCTGTCCATACTTACCGTCTTAGACTGCTCAAAAGCGCCGCGACACTCTGATTGCCGCCATTTTCGGGATGATCCTCTGGCCGCCAAGGCATGGTCGGTGTGTGATAACCATGACACATTGCGCAGCTGGATGGCGTGATTTCCTCGGTCTTGACCGCCGTTTCGCCCAAATGGCAATCACGGCAACTTTCAAGATTCGGGATCAGCAAATCGGTCGCTTCGCCAGACGTATCTGTCTCGTGGCAATCGGTGCATTCGGCCACGTCATCGCCGTGTGCCGCATGGTCGAAATATCCGCCCAGCAAGAACCTATCTGGCAGATTTACCGGCGTTAAATCACGTCTACCATTGGTGCTGGTCGGGATGTGGCATTCGCCGCAAACGCCGGTTGGCTCCAATGCGCGATTGATCGCGATATAGGCGCTCATCGGGCGACCGAAATTGGTGTAATAGGCACCGCCGCGGGCGAATTGCCCTGGGCGTCCGCGCCCCGAAACGACAGCGCGGCGAGGGCCGCGATCCATTGTTGCGAGGTCGGCCATCAAATCATCAACATCGCCGTGACGCAATGACCGAAAATTGGGTCCATTTCGGTCGAAAACAAGGCTGTGGCAGCTTTCGCATGCCGGTTCCATTTCGACCGGAGCAAATCCGACGCCGTCATCCTCTTCCTCATGGCAATTGCTGCATTCTAGCGGCGCACCATAGCCCGAAAGGCTGAGCGCCATGCGCGCTACCCCGCCGCTTTCAGACATATGAATGTCATGCGGAAAGATCAGTCCGCTTTTTTCAGGCACTTGGCTATCGAGAGAAACGCGCTTTGGTTCCTCAGCGAAATGCTCGGTGTAGAATTGCGGGCGGAATTGCGGGTGTTTCTTGCCGAAATCAGATGCATTTCCGAAGGACGCGTTGGTCAACCGGGTGTCGAGTTCATTATGGCAGTCTGAGCAGAATTGTTCGCTCGCCGCTTCTAACTCCACGGGGCCTTCATGTTCTGTATGGCAAGATACACAGCCCAGCGGGCCTTCTTTCCCGAGGGTTTCCGCGATTTGCCACTGCAACGCATCGCCGCTGCTGAGCGGGGCCATGCCTTCTGCCAAGCGTGGCGCTTCGGCGTGATCGCCCAATTCTTCATGGCATGTCAGGCACGTTTCATCTTGGACGGAGACGAACGGAGTGGTGTGACACGCCTCGCAGTTCTCTTCCAAGTCGTGATGCGCCATGCTTAGTTCCCCGGTGCTCCACGATGCATCGAATAGCACTTGACCCTCTGCGATATTGTCAGGGTCATTTTCGACCGGCGCCCGGGTCAAATGAGTGATGACCGGGATGGACAAAAGCAGGACTAAAATCGCAGCAGAAAAACCCCAGGCCATCAAGCGCTTGCTAGGCATGGCGCTTGCCAAAGCGAAACCTTGTAACGGCTCGCTCGCGGCTTTGGGTTTGTCGCGGTTTTGGATGACGATCTGAACTGGACCGTCACCCTCGCGTGAAACTACCATTTGCGCTGGGCCAACGGCAATCTCTGCGCCGCTGTTTGGATCTATTGTCGCGTCAGTGACTGCGCTGCCATCAACGTCGAATGGCAATTCGCCCAAAGATGTCGCCCTGAGCATCCCGCGTCCAGCGTCGGACAGGCTCAAATGCCGTAATTCAACCGACAGATCGGCCAGGTGAATATCGCTGGCGGGATCGCGCCCGATGATCAATTCGGATTGATCAACCGAGCGGTCACGCACGATTTCACGACCAGATTTCGCCTTTGCGATGGTGCGGATCAGGAATGCCATGACGCCAGCCTCACCAATAGAAGAACACGCTCACGACATGCGCGAGCAGTGCGGCGAGCAAAGCAATCGTCGCCGGAATATGAATGAACAGCCACACTTCAAGCAATGCTTTGTTGCGAAGGTGGCGGCGAATTTGGCCGAGTTGCTCGGCGCGTTTGGTGAGCAAGGCATGGACGGCTCCTGCCGCCTCACTGTCGCCTGCGGAAATCTGCGATAGGGCGCGGGCGGTCTTGCAACCAGGATATGCCCCGGTCAGGCGGCCAAAGGCGCCGCCGGAAAAGACGTCCTGACCCAAGGCGCCGATCACCAGATCGCATTCTGCCCGGCCAAGCGGCTGCGCTGCGCTGTCCAATTGCCTGTCTGTCACAGACAATTCTTCGAGCATGTCGCCGCGTGTCATTTCTTTGCGATTGGCGGACAATGTCTTGGGAAGTTTTGCATAGACTACCACGCCATAGATGCCGGTGATGATTACAATCAGCATCAAGAAATAGGCAAGCGTATGGACGTTCCAGCCGATCTGAAATCCGGTGTGCAAAGTGCCCACCACAATCAGCGCCAGACCGAGATAAATATGCGCGCTGGTCCAGGCTTTCAGGCTCCATGCGCCCTCGGAAATCTTGCGTTTGCGCACACCCAAGAGCGAAAGCCAAACGATCAGCAAAAGCCCGATTGTTCCGAGAGTGTATCCATACCAGGATCCGCCATTGGGACGGGGGTCTTGATCAATCAGGGCATAGCCAAGCCCGCTTACAAGGCACAGCAGGAGCGCCACCCAAAGCCAGCGATACCCGCGATATTTCAGAAAGCTGACGTGATCGGCATTGCGCCGTTCCTCCGCCTGCTTGAACCTTTTGTTGTCAGCTACGCTCGCCATCAGTCTTCCACATCCTCTGTGAGTTTTGCGAAATTGATGAATTTGTCAGGTGCGACGCGAATGGCCGCGCCGGTTGGGCAGGCGCGCACGCATGATGGGCCGCCTTCGATCCCGGCACACATGTCGCATTTGACTGCTTTCTTCGCGACGTTCGGCTCGCTGTTTTCCTTGCGCCATGAATAAGACGCCTGACCTGGGCCTGGGCCAGTGCCAAACATCAACCAACTCAATAGGCTCGGTTTTTCAGGCGGCACCGGTTCCATATTAATGACGCCATATGGGCAATAGGTCTTACAATTACCGCAGCCGATGCAGGTTTCGGCATTGATTGACACTTCGCCATCCGCGCCTCGCTGAATGGCGTTAGGCGGGCAATCCGTCATGCAATGCGGATGTTCGCAATGCCGGCAAGAGGTCGGCACGTGCAGATAAGCAAAGCTCTTGCCCGCTTCACGATCCAGCCGCGAAAGCCCATCGTGAGAATCCGCGCAGGCTTTCTCGCAATTGTCGCAGCCAATGCACAATCTTTCATCGATGAGCAGTGCGTCGGTCGCTTCGCCCATGCCTTGATCGAACAGAAATGCTGCGGTGCCAGAGAAGTCATTGAGCGAATTGTCGCCCTTGCTCGATTGGCTTTCGATTTCTTCGTTGGAACGGCGTCTTTCGGCCATCACTTCCAATGCTCGCTCGCGCAATTGCGGCTTTTTATCAAGCAGCGCGAGGAAACCTTCGCCGGGTATGTGGATCACTTCGGATTTGATTGAGGCGCTTACGCTTGAGGTGCGCTTTGACCCGTCAATCACAGCCATTTCGCCGAAGAAATTGCCTGCCGGGATCAGAGAAAGAAAGACGGGTTTGCCATCCATTTCCTTCTCAACCTTCATCGAGCCAATGCGGCAGATATAGAGGTCTTTGTCGTCATCACCCTCGGTAATAACGGTTGCGCCCGCCGGGATTTCGCGTGTTTCCGCGCTCGCCACAATGGGGGCGATGTCATCCGGCGTCAGGCCCGACCCAAAGATTTGCAGGATCTGACGCTCGATTGAAATACGGGTAACTTCCGCTTCCGCTTCGGGCGAAGATTTGATCAATTTCAATGCAGCTTTGCGCGACAATTCGACGACCACCACATCTTCTGCGGCGCGAATGGTTGCGCCCCGGCGGCGGCCAGAAATCAGGCCTACTTCGCCAAAGATCGACCCTTGCCCAATCGGCACGGTGATCGATGGATTGTTGGGATTGACCTCCACCGCAACGCTACCTTGCGCAATCGCGAATAGCGAAGATCCCGGCTCATCACGGCGGAAAATAGGTTCGCCCGGTTCAAATGCGCTGCAGATAGAATCGAGCATCAATTCGCGCATTTGCAAGGTCGATAGACCTTTGAAAATGCCGACTTGTTTCTGATAAACGTCCAACCAGTGATCGACGCCTTTATTGCCCGGAAGGTTTGCAAAAACCTTCTCCAACAACGGCTCATCCGCCGGTTTCACCGCAGTGCCGGTCGACAGATATTCGATGACATCATAGCCCTGATTCATACAGTGCTTGATCAGCGGATAACCCGCCAGCGCGCCAATAACGAAAATGCCCGAATTGGTGGTTTCAAATTCAGCGGACAATTTGGGGAATGCACTGCGATCTTCGCTAGTGAACTCCACACCCATGCTTTCGATGAATTTGCGCGACGGTTGCGAACCGATCCGCGTGATGATCATGTCGCAGGGAATGACCTCTTGGCCGGTTTCTGTTTCGACCACCATTTCGCCGTCACGCACCTCTGCAGGTGACGTGCGATAGGCGATTTTCAGATGCCCTTCGCTGTCCGCGCTTTCCAAGTCTGTGGCGTTCTTGATTTTGGCTTTCGCAAAATCGGTGCCGCGATTGAGGATGGTGACATTGTTGCCCAGCGCTGGATCGGTTGCCAGCCCCATTGCATTTTCAATCCCGGCATCGCCGGTGCCAACCACAATAACGTTTTTATCGACGTGATCTTCGGGGTCATCCAGCTGGGGCGTGATCATCGGATGATCCGCACCCGGACAACGCAACTTGTTCGGATTACCCTGTGTGCCGATAGCCAGCACGATCGTCTCCGCTCGGATGACGTCGCCGCTTTTCAGCGTGATCGTAAAATCGCCCTTCTGCCCTTCGACTTTTGTCACTTCGGCGTTCAGTTTGGTGTTGATCTCAAAGTTTTGAACGTCGCCCTCATAGGTGGGCATGCGTTCATCATGGATTCCGCAGTGTTTGTTCCAAATTCCAAGGATTCGCTCGCGCGTTCCTTCCTCGAATTCCATACCTTCCTGGCCGCCTTCTTCGTAACCGCCAGCCCGCAATTGCAGGTCAGAGGGCGTCGCCATCACGTGCTTGCCCTTTTGGTATTTAAAGATGGTGTCGGAAAGATGGTCCGTTTTTTCCAGCAGGACATGCGACATGCCGCGCATTGCGGCTTGACCCGCAGCGCTCATCCCGGCTGGACCGGAGCCAACTATGGCGACTTTATACAAATCCCCCAATCCATCCCCCCCTTGGATAGATTTCACACAAGGAGCACCATAAAGAAAGCGCTCACCATTGCCAGAGACAATTGCCGTTTTCTGCACCGGTTGCTAGTGAAAAACTTATGACAACTGATGCAAATGACACGCCGCAGGCGCAAACAGCGCCTGATTCAACGCCAGAATCCACCGAAACGTCGAATCAGGGGGCGGCTCCAATCACCGAACAAACCTCTGGGGGAAGTTCTGGCGGTAAAGCCGGATGGCTCTTGCTTGGCGCGGCGGCTGTTCTGGCGGCTGGGTCCATCGGCTATAATGTTTATGAGGGCGGGGACGCGGCAAGCGAAACCGAGGTCGCCGCCGATGCTCCTGCGTCGCTTGATGAATTGCGCGCGGCGGCGGATAGTTCCAGCGATGATGCAGGGCCGTGGAGCGAATTGGCCTTTGCCCATTTTGAGCGCGGCGAATTTGGCGACGCGGCGCAGGCCTATGAACGCGCGGTCGCTATCGACGATAGCGAAGCGGTTTTGTGGTCAGCATTGGGTGAAGCACGGGCCTATGCGAGCGAACGCGACCCTTTGCCTGCCGCAGCATTAGAAGCGTTTGAACGCGCTATCGAACTTGACCCAAGTGATCCGCGGGCACGCTATTTCATGGCCGTGAAACAAGACTTGGAAGAGGATCATGAAGGCGCGATTTCCTCGTGGCTTGCTCTGCTTTCCGAAACGCCGCCGGGCGCCCCCTGGGAAGGCGATTTGGTGCGAACAATTCAGCAGGTCGGCGCGATCAACGATATTGATATTGAGCAGCGTTTGGCGACTGTAATGGAAGCACGAACACCGCAAGTTCTGGTGCCCGGTTCTGGCGAAGCGGCCGGCGATGCTGCTTCGGAAAATCTGCGTGGACCCTCGGCTCAGCAAGTTGCAGAAGCCAGCCGGATGACGCCGGGAGAGCAGGACAGTATGGTGGCGGGAATGGTCGCCAGCCTTGAGGCGCGTCTTCAGGATGAGCCGCAAAACCTTGATGGTTGGGTGATGCTGATGCGCAGCCGCATGACTTTGGGTGAAACCGGCAAAGCGCGCGATGCGTTGGCGGCGGCGATTGCGGCCAATCCGGGCGAGGAAACAGAATTGCGCGCACAAGCGGAGCAACTCGGCATCCGTTAGATCGATGCGAGCGTGCCGCAGAGACCAAACCTGCGAGAGCAAACCTGTAAGATAAGGCCAAAAAAAGGGGCGCCCGCGAGGACGCCCCTTTTTGTATCGTTAGTGCGTTGAAGCCGAAGCTTAAACGACGCCGAATGCCATCATGGCGTCGGCGACCTTTTTGAAGCCCGCAATATTTGCGCCCTTCACATAGTCGACATAGCCGCCTTCTTGTTCGCCATATTCGGTGCACTTCTCATGGATGCCTTCCATCAGATCGGTCAGCATCTCACCGAGACGCTCTGAATTCCAGCTGATGCGCTCTGAGTTTTGGCTCATTTCCAGACCCGAAACCGCAACGCCGCCAGCATTGGCTGCTTTACCTGGACCGTACATGATCTTGGCATCGTGGAAGACTTTAACGCCTTCCAAAGTTGTTGGCATATTCGCGCCTTCAGAAACGCCTTTGACGCCGTTGCTGACCAAGGATTTTGCTTCGTCTTCGTTCAGTTCATTCTGGGTTGCGCATGGCAGAGCTAAGTCGCAAGCCACATCCCAAGGGCGCTTGCCTTCATGATAGGTCGCCCCGCTAAACTCATCGGCATATTCGCTGATGCGGCCGCGCTTCACCGTTTTGAGATGCTTGATCCAATCGATTTTCTCTTGGGTCATGCCATCAGGATCGTGGATGAAGCCGCCCGAATCTGACATCGTCAGAACCTTGCCGCCCAGCTGCGTAATTTTCTCCGCAGCGTGTGTGGCAACATTGCCTGAGCCGGAGATCACAGCGGTGTGGCCCTCAACATCCATGCCTTGATGCTTCAGCATATTGCGCAGGAAATACACCGCGCCATAGCCGGTAGCCTCGGGGCGCATTTGCGAGCCGCCATATTCCTGACCTTTACCGGTCAGGACACCTTCCCAGCGATTGGTCAGGCGTTTGTATTGACCGAACATATAGCCAATTTCGCGTCCGCCAACGCCGATATCGCCCGCAGGGACGTCGGTGTTAGGGCCGATATGGCGATACAGTTCGGACATGAAACTTTGGCAGAAACGCATCACTTCCGCGTCGGATTTGCCGCGCGGGTTGAAGTTTGCGCCGCCTTTACCGCCGCCCATTGGCAAACCAGTCAGCGAGTTTTTGAAGGTCTGTTCAAACGCCAGGAACTTCAAAACGCTTTCTGTCACGCTTGGGTGGAAACGAATGCCGCCTTTATAAGGGCCGATTGCATTGTTGTTTTGGACACGCCAACCGCGCTGAACGCGGACATTGTGATTGTCGTCTTCCCAGCAAACGCGGAAAGAAATAACGCGGTCGGGTTCCGCCATCCGGCGCAGGATTTGTGCCTCGTGATAATGAACCTTGTCTTCCATGAATTCGAAAATATCCTGCGCCACTTCGTGTACGGCTTGGATAAATTCGGTTTGTCCTGGATTGCGTTTTGTGACGCCCGCCATGAATGTTTCTAGGTCGACGTGATCGGATACGGCCATTTTTGTTCTCCCCCCATAGGAATAAAGCGACCAAGCAAGTGGTTTCTATGTGTCTTCTTGTATCCCCGCAAAGTGCGCGGGGCGCAAGAGGTGTGTTGGCAAACGCCATTAATTGACGTTCCTGTACAATTTTTCGCCTGATTTTAGGCCATTCGCGATCCATTGGGGACTGGGCGATCACCGCCTTGATCCGGCCTCGCCAGAACAATCGCACCGTCTGCATCAGGAAAGCCGAGCACCAGCACTTCAGACATAAAAGGGCCGATTTGGCGCGGCGGGAAATTGACAACCGCCATCACGGTTTCCCCCACCAGATCATCAGGCGAATAATGCTCGGTGATTTGCGCAGAGCTCTTTCTTACGCCGATCTCTTCGCCAAAATCCACGCGCAATTTGATCGCCGGTTTGCGGGCCTCTGGAAAAGGCTCCGCCGCAATGACGGTGCCCGCGCGGATATCGACCGCCATGAAATCATCAAATTGAATTGTGTCCATAGCGGCTGAGTTTAAGCCCGAAAGTGAGCGTATGCCAAGCGCCCTTCCCAAGATGGAGGCTTTGCGATAAATTGCGTTTCGCAACTGAGAACGTTTGGCGGGAATTGTAAAAATGGCGAGTTTCATCCTCAATGGTCAGCCGGTGACGGTCGATGCCGATCCGGCGATGCCAATCCTATGGGTTGTGCGTGAGAAAGTCGGGCTTTCGGGCACCAAATTTGGTTGCGGCATTGCCCAATGCGGTGCCTGCACCGTGCATTTGGATGGACAACCCGTGCGCAGCTGCTCCACCTCGATCTCTCAGGCAGAAGGCCGCGAAGTGACGACGATCGAGGGTATCGCTGGGCCGGATGGTGAGCTGTCGAAAGTTCAGCAAGCTTGGGTGAGCGAACAAGTGCCGCAATGCGGATATTGCCAGTCTGGACAGATTATGAGCGCGACGGCGCTGCTGCGCGATAACCCTTCGCCTAGCGATGATGATATTGACGCGGCCATGTCTGGCAACATTTGCCGTTGCGGGACCTACACTCGCATTCGCCGCGCTATCAAAGTTGCCGCTGGGCAAGAGACCGCGCGCACCGAAGCCGAAGGTGAGGAGGCCTAAACCATGAACGATATGTCTCCAGAAGATAAGAAGCCTTCAAAACTCGCGAAATGGAGCCGCCGGGGATTTATTGGCGCAGGCGTTTTAGCAGGCGGGGGATTGTTGATCGGTATTGGCGTGCGGCCGGGTAACCCGATTGGTTCACTCGCCTCAAAAGTGGCGCCGAATGCGGGCGAGCAATTGGTCAATAGCTGGGTCAAGATCGACATGAACAATGTCGTGACCGCGATCGTGCCGCATTGCGAAATGGGGCAGGGCGCGCATTCAGTGCTGGCACAGATGTTGGCAGATGAATTGGATGCCGCATGGGATCAAGTGCAAGTCATGCAGGCACCCGCTGATGGCAGTTATGTTGTCTCAGACACGGCGCGCTTGTTCGCTGCGCCATTCACCTTGAACGCCGCAGATTGGCTGGAGCCAACCTGGGACGGATTGTTCACGCAGCTGGGCAAATCGATGGATTTGCTGATTACGGGCGGGTCGTCTTCGATCCGCACAACCGGGCAATACCAAATGCGGATCGCCGGTGCAGCGGCACGGCAGATGCTGGTCGGCGCGGCGGCGGATGCTTGGGGTGTCCCGGCGGCAGAGATTACCACACGCGACAGCACATTGACGCATGAAGCATCGGGCAATTCTGCGCCTTATTCTGAATTTGCGAGCGCGGCGGCGGATCAATCGATGGATCACACGCCGAAGCTGAAGACGCGTGATCAATACCGCCTGATGGGGCGCAGCAAGGCGCGCACTGACATCCCGGCAAAGATCAACGGCACTGCCGAATTTGGCATTGATGCTGAGCCCGACGGGCTGGAGTTATCTTATGCCGCCGTGGTTCGCCCCCCTGTTCCCAGCACCACCGTTACCGCAATGGATGCTAGCCGTGCTGAAACGATGCCGGGCGTCCTGCAAATCTTGAACATGGGCAATTTCGTGACGGTGGTCGCCGATAGCTATTGGCAGGCGCAGCAGGCCGTAAACACGGTGCAAATTGAATGGAGCGCGTCAGATAGTCCGGTGCGCACGATGGACGATCAATTCGCAGTGTTCGCCGCCGCGCTTGACGAGGCGGGCGAGACCGGCGGCAATCAAGCCGCAGCGAGGGGCGATGCTCAGGCGGCTTTGGCCGATGCGGCGAGCAACGTGGAAGCGGAATATCGCGCCCCCTATCTGGCGCATGCTCCGATGGAGCCGCTGAATTGCACCGCCCATGTTGCGGATGGCAAATGCGACATCTGGACCAGCACGCAAGTGCCATTGATGGCGCGCAGCGAAGTGGCGGGCACAATTGGTATGGGCACCGAGGATATCACGATCCACCACCCTTATTTGGGCGGGGCATTCGGGCGGCGTCTGGGCAGTGAATATGTCGCCATGGCGGCGCGGGTAGCGCAAGCGACCGGCTATCCGATTAAGATGATTTGGAGCCGCGAGGAAGACACGCAAAAGGCGCTGTATCGCTGCGCCGATATGTCGCGTATCCGCGCTGGCTTGGATGAAAGCGGCGCGATGGTCGCTTATGATAGCGTGTTCACGCAGCGCCATGACCCGGCTGAGGCCTGCGTCCCGGCGATCTACAACATTGCCAACACATCTGTGCGCGTGGCGGAAGCAGAATTGCATTTGCCTTTCCAAGCATGGCGCAGCGTTGACCATTCGCAGCAGGGTTTTTTCATCGAAAGCTTCATCGACGAGGCGGCCCACGCCGCAGGTGCAGATTCGCTCGATTATCGTTTGGCAATGCTGCAAAACGCGCCGCGCCACAAAGCGGTGCTGGAGAAAGTCGCGGAGATTAGTGGTTGGCGCGAAGCAGGCGGCGAAGGAACGGCGAAAGGCGTTGCAATCGTCGAGAGTTTCGGCACGATTGTCGCTGAAGTGATCGAAGTCGATATGTCCTCTGGCAAGCCTAAGATGACCAATTGCTGGGCCGTTTGCGATGCCGGATATGTCATGAATCCAGACGGTTTCCGCAATCAGATCGAAGGCGGGATTGTGTTCGGGTTGACCGCGGCGATGTATGGCGAATTGGAATTGAAGGACGGCGCGATCGTCCAAAGCAATTTCCACGATTACAAAATGCTGCGCATGAACGAAGTGCCCAATATCGAAGTGGCACTGATCAATAGCGGCGATGTTCCAGTTGGCGGCGCGGGTGAGCCTGGTTTGCCCCCTGCTGCACCCGCTTTGGCCAATGCGATCTTTGCAGCCAGCGGCAATCGCCTGCGCGAATTGCCAATCGCAAAACAATTCACGTGAAGCGGTACTAAAGGAAAACAGTGATGCGCAATCGGGCCATTCTTGCTGCGTGCTTGCTCACCGTAATGGTGACGGCTTGCGGCTCTGCGGAACAACCAGAAGTCATCGAACAGATCGTTGTTCGCGAGCGCGGCGCGGCACCTTTGGCTGCCGCCGTGTCAGAAGGTGGAGATGATTTGGTCGCCTTGGGCGAAGATGCGTTTCAAATGTGCACCGGTTGCCACGTGATCGAGACGGGCGCGCCTTCTTCTGCCGGGCCCAACTTGCACGGCGTTGTCGGGCGTGTGGTCGGCGGCCTCGAAGACTTTCCCTATTCAGATGCTTTGACGGCATCAGAAGCCGTTTGGGATGATGCAAGTCTCGATCAATATTTGGCCGATCCGGGCGGCTATTTACCGGGTACAGATATGCTCGCCGGTGCAGTGCGTGATGAGGAAACACGCGCAGCGATCATCGCCTATCTTGCCGCCAATTCCGTTCCTAGCGAGTAATTCGCGGCCACGTCGCCGCTTTTGGAGTCGCGAGTGGATTTAGAGACGGTTTGCCTGTTTTTGAACGAAGCGCGGCTGCGCGGTGAGTCTAGCGTTCTGATCACTGTATGCGCGGTAGAAGGGGCGTCGATGCGCGGTCCCGGCACCATTATGGGCGTGGCGCAGGATGGCAGCTTTGCTGGCTCGCTGTCAGGTGGGTGTATCGAAAATGCGGTGGTGGCAGAGGCGCTTGATGTTCTCAAAGCAGGGCATGCGCGGATGGTTCGATTTGGCGCAGGATCACCCTATCTGGACATAAAACTGCCCTGCGGCGGCGGGTTGGATTTGCATTTTACCCCGCTGATCAATTCCGATTTGTCAGCGGCTTGTCTGGACACATTGCGTGCGCGCACCCCATTTTCGATCCAAGTGGGCCGCGACGGCGTTACCCATGTGCCGAATTGGCGGCCCAGCAGCTTTAATCCCGAAACGGGGACGAGCATTTTTGGCCACTGGCCTGCGCCTAAACTACAGATCATCGGGCACGGCGCGGGAGTGGAGGCGCTGGCCCGACTGGCGCGGGTGATGGGCTGCTGGACGGATGTCTTGACCTCAGATGACCGGATCATCGCGGCTCTAAAAGCGCAAAATATTGGTGCGAGGCGCATCATGCGCGCGAGCCAGACGGGCATGCTGGAAGGCGACCCGTGGACGGCGACAATTTTCCTGTTTCATGACCATGATTGGGAAACTGATTTAATGGTCCGCGCACTCGAGATACCGCATTTCTATATCGGTGCGATGGGCGGGCGTCATGCGCATGCGCAGCGTTGTGAGGCTTTGCGCACTCGCGGAGTTAGCGATGCGGCACTGGCCAATATCGCTGCGCCGATAGGCCTGTTCCATTCCTCTCGCGATCCACAAACATTGGCGCTTTCAACTTTGGCGCAGGTGATACGGGCCTATCACGAATATGATTTTGAGGCCGTGATTGGCGGATGAACTGCGTCTTGGTGCGGCGCTGCTCGCAGCTGGCGCGTCGCGTCGGTTTGGCGATTCTGACAAATTGGCGGCAAGTTTTCGGGGCATGCGATTGGGGGAACACGCCGCATTGGCTGTGCCAAAAGGACGATTTGCCCAAAAATGGGTGGTAACCGCTGATCCTGTTCACCCTTGCATGCCCTTATGGCGCGAGCGCAGATTTGTGCCGTTTGTGATTGGACGCGCGGCGGAAGGGATGGGCACATCTGCTGCAATGGCCGCACAATTGGCGCAGCAGGCCGGATTAGATGCGCTGATGATCGTACTTGCCGACATGCCGATGGTGCCACCGCAGCATCTCTCGGCGCTTGCCAATGACTTGCGCGGACCGGCAGATATTGTCTGCTCCGCCATCGCAGATACGCCGATGCCGCCAGCGATTTTTGGCCGCGAACATTTCGGCACACTCGCGGCGATGAGCGGCGATAGAGGTGCGCGCGATTTGCTTGCGCAGGCGCGTGTCGCCACGTGTCCGCCGGAATGGCTTATAGACATCGATACGCCGGAAATGCTGGAAGCGAACGCGCGAATTGATAGACAGCCGGGCGCGTCTAATTCTAAGACATCCGTAAAGGGAGATGAGACTTGAACCAATTCGTCCAGCGTCCGCAATCTGCGCATGAAACCCATTGCACCGATGCGCAATATCGGGAGCTTTATGATCGCTCCCTCGCGGACCCAGACGGTTTCTGGCTGGAGCAATCACAGCGCCTGGATTGGTTCACCGCGCCCACAAAAGGCGGCTATTGGTCCTATGATCCGGTGGGGATTGAATGGTTCGCTGATGGCGAATTAAACTTGTGCCATAATGCGGTGGACCGGCATTTGGATACGCGGGGAGACCAAACCGCGATCATCTTCGAGCCCGATGACCCGGGTGTGCAGGGGCAGACCGAACGCCGCATGCTCACCTACCGCGACCTTCACCGCGAAGTCACTCAGATGGCCAATGCTCTCAAAGCCATCGGCGTGGGCAAAGGGGAGCGGGTGACGATTTATATGCCCAATATAGTCGAAGGCGTAACTGCGATGCTCGCCTGTGCGCGGATTGGGGCGATCCATTCGGTGGTGTTCGGTGGATTCTCGCCAGAAGCGTTGGCCGGGCGGATAACCGATTGCGAAAGCCGGTTTGTCATCACCGCCGATGAAGGCAAACGCGGCACCAAAAGCGTTCCGCTAAAAGCCAATGTCGATGCTGCTTTGGCGCGCGACGGCGTGGCGGTGGATGGGGTGCTGGTGGTAAAACACACCGGGCTGGATGTTCCGATGGAAGAAGGGCGCGATCATTGGTTCCATGATGCGCGGTCTGATGCGGATTGCCCGTGTGAGGTTATGTCAGCCGAAGACCCCTTGTTCATCCTCTACACGTCTGGGTCGACCGGAAAACCGAAAGGCGTGCTGCACACAACCGGCGGGTATGGCGTTTGGACGGCGACAACATTCGAATACATGTTCGATTACCGCGAAGGCGAGGTGTTTTGGTGCACTGCCGATATCGGTTGGGTCACTGGGCATAGTTATATCGTTTACGGTCCGCTGATGAATGGCGCGATCAGCGTGGTGTTTGAAGGGGTGCCGAATTACCCGGATTTCGGGCGGTTCTGGGATGTGGTGGACGAGCATGAGGTGAACATCCTCTACACCGCGCCCACCGCGATCCGCGCCCTGATGCGCGAAGGCGATGAGTTTGTGACTAGCCGCGACCGGTCATCCCTGCGGCTGCTGGGATCGGTGGGCGAACCGATCAATCCAGAGGCGTGGCGCTGGTATTTCGATGTGGTGGGCGAAGGGCGTTGCCCGATCATCGACACATGGTGGCAAACCGAAACCGGCGGCGTGATGATCACAACTTTGCCAGGGGCCCATGATATGAAACCGGGTAGTGCGGGATTGCCGATGTTTGGCATACGCCCGCAATTGGTGGACAATGAAGGCGGCGTTTTAGAGGGCGCGGCCGAAGGCAATCTGTGCATCACCCACAGCTGGCCCGGCCAGGCGCGCAGTGTCTATGGCGATCATGAGCGTTTTGAGCAGACCTATTTCAGCAATTACGCTGGCAAATATTTCACCGGCGATGGATGTAAGCGCGACAATGATGGCTATTACTGGATAACGGGCCGCGTCGATGATGTGATCAACGTCTCCGGCCACCGCATGGGCACAGCGGAGGTGGAAAGCGCTCTGGTCTTGCATGACTTGGTCGCGGAGGCCGCTGTCGTCGGTTTTCCGCATGATATCAAAGGGCAGGGTATTTATTGCTATGTCACTTTGAATGCAGGCGTAGAAGGTTCAGACGCGCTCTACCAAGAATTGCGCGCGCATGTCCGCACCGAGATTGGGCCGATTGCGACCCCTGATCAAATTCAATTTACCGATGGCTTGCCAAAAACCCGCAGCGGCAAAATCATGCGCAGGATCCTGCGCAAAGTTGCGGAGAATGATTACGGATCGCTGGGTGACACTTCGACGCTGGCGGACCCTTCGCTGGTCGAACGTCTGATCGAAGGGCGGCAAAAAACGTAAACGCCTATTCCAGCCCTAATTCGCCTAGGTTCATCGTCGCTGTGTTGTAACTCGCGGCGGCAAGCCTGCCGTTTAAATTGGCGCGAATGGCGCGGATTTGCGCGTCGGCGGCGCTTTCTTCACGCAGATTGACGAGAAAGAAATCGCCTGCACCCAATTGGAAACGACGGCGTTCTGCTGCGACCATAGCGCTGGCTTGTTCGACCTCGTCAGAGGCCAATTCTGCAAGACGTAGGGACGCGTTGAGGCTGGTGAGGATATTGTCTAGCTCAACCTCGATCTGATCCGCGACGCGGCGTTCGCGAAATTCCATTTCGCGCAATTCCGCCTCTGCCCGGCCCAACCGCCCGCGCGCCTCGCGCCGTTGCAGCGGCACAGTAAATGTCACGCCAACGGTCGTATCGGTGGAATCGAAAGTCGATCCGCCATCGCCAATTCCACCAAAATCGCGGCTGAGCTCAACCTTCAGGTCAAGCTGCGGCTGCAAATCGTTCTGACGCAATTCAACCTTATTTTCGGCGCGTTGTATCGCGAGGCGAAAATTCTGCAATTCGGGCCGCGCCTCCAGAATATCGCTGCGCCGCATTGCGATCAGCGTTTGCATGTCGGGCAAGCCGTCCAGCGTTTCACGGTCCGGCAATTGCGCGCGGGTGGGCACAATCATCCGGCCATCGCTGCCGCGCAAATAATAGCTGAGCGAGGTGGATGTGAGCGCAAAATTACGCTGAGCTTCGGCTAGCAAAGTGCGGCGGCGGATGACGTTCTGTTCGTTCTCAGTCAGAGCGATGCGCGGCGTCGCCCCCAATCGCACTTCGCGGGCAAGGCCGATGGCGCGGGCCTCCGCAATCTCCAGCAATTCTTCGTAAACGTGGATTTCGCTGCCTGCTGCGACCCAGCGCCAATAGGTTTTGAGCGCCTCGTGCTGAACATTGAGCTGCACCAGCAGAACATTCAGCCCTGCTTGGTTCGCTGCCAATCGGGTGTCTTCGACGGCAAAGCGCCTGCCGTCGATCCGACGGTCGCGTAGCAATGATAGCAATCCGCCGACCTTAAATTCACCCGCCTGATTGGTGTTATAAATGTTCTCATATATCGGTAACCGTCCGTCGGACAGGCGGTACCTACCGTAAACCTCCGCGCCCATTGCGGCGAGCGGCTGGCGCGCGCCGACCTGCGCGAAGCCGCCGGAAAAGGTCCCGGTCACCCGGTCATAGGCCTCACCTTCAAGGATCAAATCAAACGCGCCGTCTGCCGACAATTGGTCGCTACGCGCGGCGGCTTCGCGTTCAAAACTTTCAAGGATGCTGGGGAATGTGAGCGCGGAACTGCGCAGAACTTCTTCGGGCAAAAGCGGCCCAGTCGTCAGTGTCTCCTCCAACGGATCAAGATTGGCCTCAATATCCTGCGCATACACAGGCGCCACCGCCAGCAACACTGCTGTTAGCGCAGCGCCTAATGTCGTCCGAATATTCACCGCTGCGCGCCAGTACCACCACCCATTCCGCCGCCGCTTTCGGAAGCGGGCGCGGGCAATTCGGGTGGGAAGTTATTTAGCTGCCGCCAGATTTCAAACCCGACCGGCACGGTTTCCAGCAATATCCACGAGCGAACCACTGTGCCAAAACGCGAATAGCGCTCCTCCGGCCACGGCTGCTCTGCATCCGGATCTTCGCCGATCAGCACGCGGAAACGTCCATCGGGCTGTGCGACCTGGTCGACATTGGTGACCATTGCGGGGAAAGTGCCAACGGCCACCGATGGCCAACCGCTAAATTGTACCGCGGGCCAGCCTTCAAACTCGATGCGTGCTTTCTCACCCGCTTCTATCAAGGCCACGTCTCGGCCATCGACAAACACTTCGATCACGCGCCCGTGTACTTCGGGGACGAATGTGGCGAGCACTTGGCCAGCGCTGACATATGTCGCGCTGTCCCCGGCATTGATGCTTTGGATGAAGCCATCGCGCGGGGCGGTGAGCAATTGCACCGATTGCCGTGCCAAATTCGTCTCAGTCCGGGTCAAATTCGCTTGCGCTGCTGCGACGCGGCCGCGCATTTCTTCCACCCGGATTTGTGCTTGTTCGTAGTCACGCCGCGCGGTCAGCCCGGCGGCGAACAATTCCGCCATTCGCCGCTGATCGATTTCTGCTGTGGCCTGCGCATTGCGCGCCGACTGTAGCTGAATTTCAACCTGTGCACGCTCCGCTTCCAGTCGTTGAACCAATTGCGGGTCGATGTCGGCAATGCGTGCAATCGGATCGCCTTTATTGACGCGGCTACCATCGCGCACAAACCATTCTTCGATGCGGCCAGACACCAGCGCGTTGATTTCTTGTTGCCGTTCGTCAGGATTGATCGTCGTCACCACGCCGCGCCCGCCGACCGTTTGCACCCAAGGGACGTAAATCAGGAAGGCAATAGCAGCGAGGATTGCGAGCAGCAGCAGCACAAACACGCGGCGAAAAATGCGCGGGGTTTTTACACTGGCGAGCGCGGTGAAATGGGCAATGTCTTTTTCAAGTCTAGCCATGATTATCCTCCCGCCACCTGAGTTTTGTCTGCGCTTTTGATCACCTGCTGCGCGTCACTTGCTCTGGCGCTGGGCTTGCTATCAACCGCTGAGCGAAAGCTGCTAAAATTGTCGAAATAGCGCTGGCTCTTTTCTTCCAAATACAAAAACTGATCAAAGCCCAAATCGGCTTGGCGGCCGGAGAAATAGATTACGGTGGAATAGGCCTGCTCGCGCAATTCCTTGATTGAACGCGCCAAATTGTCTTCGTCCAGCAAATCAAACAACCGGCTCAGCACTAGGATACGCGGTTGCTCTAGCAGCGCATTGGCCAATTTTAATTGCTGCAATTCGACCGCAGATAGCGGCCAGCCTGAATGTGAGACCGCCGTATCAAGCCCTTTGTCAAAGCCAGAGATTGTGTCGATCAGCCCAACGGTTTCCAGTGCCCCGACCATCCGTTTGCTGGCAGTGTCAGGGCACGATAGGCTGAGATATTCGCGGATCGTCATGCCAACAAAGCTGGGCCGTTCCAGCACATGGACGTCTTTGCGCAAATTGTAGGTTTCGATGTCCTGATAATCGATCCCGCCCATTGTCAGGAAACCGGAACTGGGCCGTTCATGCAGTTTCAGCAAATTGGTAAAAGCGCGCTGTACCCCGTGATCGCTGGCGGCGGCCATGATGATTGCGCCGCTGGGCACTTCCAAATCAAATTCGGCCTGGCCGCTGCGCGCGGTGGCGCTCGCTCTTTTAAACACCAATGTGTGATCATCGCCGGTGATCGAATCTTCGCCGCTCGGTTCCTCTTGCTCAACATCATAAAACAAGCTGATCTCTTCAATCGCGGCGCACAGATCGTAGAAATATGTGAGGTATGTGCCCAGTTGCGCGACGCCAAAGAAAGCCACCGACAAAACCAATTCCGCTGCGACCAATTGTCCCAGACCCAGTTGTCCCCGGATCACCAACCACCCGCCAAGGCCCAATAGCGCGGCGCTGGCGGCGGCATAGAGCACCAGAAACGCCAGCGTCTGAGCGAAATGCTGGCGGAAATGCCGCTTGCGCTCATGCAGATAGGCGTGAGTGTATTCATCGGTCCGGTCGAGCGCGTAATCCACCCTGCGTTGTGATTTGAAAAATCCGTTCGACCCGCCAACCGTTTCCAGCCAGCCTGCCGTGTTGTGCTTCGCATGCGAAAGGTCGATCCCCGTCCGCACCGCTTTCGCACCCCAGATCAGCCAGATGATCCAGATCAACGCCGACATCACCAATGTGAACACAAGGAACAGAGGATGGTATAGCGACACCAGCACAAAGCCGACGGCAACCTGCAAAACAACGCTGAAGCCGCCGATAAACAGAACCGGCACCGCTTTTTGTACATTGATGACGTCGAAATACCGGTTGAACAAAGCGCTTGATTTCGCGTCACCGAAGAACGGGTCTTGAGCGTACACCGAGATCAACGATATTTCCGCCACCATTCGCGCGTAAAAACGGCGGGCGAAAATCTCCATCAAGTGAATGCGCAAAGCGTAAAGCAAACCGAAGATCAGCAGCAATCCAAACAAGGTGAGCGACAGCATCACCAAAGGCGCGGCCAAAGCGGTGTTGGCGACGGTGTTGACCAACATTTGCACAGAAATTGGCGTGGCCAGCGACAGAAGGCTGATGCCAAGACCGTAAACAATGGCGAGCCAATAAAAGCTGCTTTCGGGTTTTAGAATTTCGAAAAATCGCCTGAAAAACGTTACCAGTGAAATCCGGCTGCCATAGCTGGGGGATTCGAGTGCCATGAATGTCGCTTTCGTCCGATTAGGCCAACTGAAATGGTGCAGTGAACGGCCCACGAACTGGACCGCCCCACATTTGCGTTTCTGGTGTCAGCCGGCATCCCATCTCCGACATTGCTTCCCAAACGCTTATGTTGTGCGCGGGTTCCGCCACATGTTCTGATTGCGGCGCGCTTTCGGATATGCGGCTGGACAGAAGGGAAGGGATGGCAGAAGGCGGCAGGACGTATGACACAGCCGCCAGACCATATTCTGCTGATCGGAGGCGGCCACGCGCATGTGGCGGTGTTGGCGGATTGGATCAGGCGCGGATTGCCAGCGGCACGGGCTACTTTGGTGACCCCAGAGCCGCATTTGCGTTATTCTGGCATGGTGCCGGGCTGGATCGCGGGTCAGTATGAACGCGATGTCGGAATTGTCGATATAGCGGCACTGGCGGAGCGTGCTGGCGCGGAGTTTGTGCAAAGCAGGTGCGCTGCGATTGATCCTGATGTTAGGTACATTGTGACGGAGGATGGGCGGCAGATATCATTCGACATCGCTTCGATCGACACAGGCGGCGTTGGACGCGCGGCTGATGTCTTGGGTCAGGACAAGCGCTTGCTCGATATTCGGCCGATTGATCGTTTCGTCGGGGCAGTTGTTGAGGCCCGCCCGGCGGAACGTATCGCCGTTATCGGAGGCGGCGCTGGGGGCACAGAATTGGCTTTCGCGCTCAAGAATCGCTCGTTGCGTTCTGCTTCTCCACAAAATCCATCGTGCGAGGCTGCCCCTTTGAAGGTTGCATTGATCACCGGCGCAAATGGGCTGCTACCCGACTTTTCTTCCCCTGTCCGAGAGGTCGTAGCCAAAGAATTGCGGCGGCAGGGCATCAACGTCATCACGCACAATGCTAAATTTGAAGACGGGCGCCTGTTTGTTGGCGGTGAGGAGATGGACGCGTTCGACTTGGTGGTCGGGGCTCTCGGCAGCGGCGCGCCGGATTGGCCGGAGGCGGGCGGGATGGTCTGCGATGAGGACGGTTTTATCGCCGTCGATGCGTATCAGCGTTCGGTATCGCATCAGCATATTCTGGCGGCTGGCGATGTTGCTGCTCGCCAGGATCGCAATGTGCCGCATTCGGGCGTTCATGCCGTGTTTGCTGGCCCAGTCTTGGCGCACAATTTACGCGCGCTCATGCACGGCAAGGAACCTTCGCGCAGCTATCGCCCGCGCCGCCATAATCTGTATTTGATGTCGACAGGTGATGGCAGCGCGATTGCCAGCTATGGACCGTTTGCCGCGCAGGGGGCATGGGTTAGGCGATTGAAGCATTGGATCGACAACCGCTGGATCCAGCAATACGCTGCGCTTGTTGATGGCCGCGAAAGCTAAAGCCATGGTGCCGGCGCTGTAACGATAGAGGCGGTTTGAGCGAACCGGGCGCGTCAAAGGGAATTCATGAAAAAACTTGTCATTATCGCTGGTATTGCTGCGCTTATTGCGGCTTATTTTGTGTTCGATCTCGGGGCGTATTTGACGCTTGAGGGGATCAAGCAAGTTGCGGATGATGCGGGCGAATTTTACGCGCGCAACCCAGTATTGGTGCTGGCGATATTCTTCCTGATCTATGTCGGGGTTACTGCGGCATCTCTGCCCGGCGCTGCGATCATGACTTTGGCGGCGGGCGCGCTGTTTGGTTTGCTTGTTGGCACTGTGCTTGTGTCATTTGCATCGACTTTGGGTGCGACTTTGGCGTTTCTTGCCTCACGCTATGTCTTGCGCGATTCCATCGAGGGGCGTTTTGGAGAGCGGCTGAAAAGCATCAATGAGGGGTTGGAACGTGACGGAGCATTCTATCTGTTCACGCTGCGAATGATCCCGGCCATTCCGTTTTTCGTCATCAATCTGGTGATGGGCCTGACTCGGATAAAGACGCTGACATTTGCTTTGGTCAGTCAGGTCGGCATGTTGCTCGGCACGATTGTGTTCGTGAACGCTGGGACACAGCTGGCGCAGCTTGATAGTCTTGAGGGCATCTTGTCGCCCGGCATTATCGGGTCGCTGGTGCTGCTCGCGATTGTGCCGTGGATTGCGCGGGCGATTATTGGGTTGATCAAACGGCGCAAAGTTTATGCTGGTTTCACAAAGCCGAAGCGCTTTGATCGCAATATGGTGGTCATTGGCGGCGGTTCTGCCGGCTTGGTGTCTGCCTATATTGCCGCTCAGGTGAAGGCGAAGGTGACTTTGGTCGAAGCCAATGAGATGGGCGGGGATTGCCTCAACACAGGCTGCGTACCGTCCAAAGCTCTGATTAAAAGTGCGAAAGTCGCGGCCACGATGCGTAATGCAGATCGGTACGGGATCGCGCCGGTTGAACCGGAGGTACCGTTTAAGGAAACGCTGGCGCGGGTTATGGATGTGATCAAGGCGATCGAACCGCATGACAGTGTGGAGCGGTATGAAGGTCTCGGCGTGAATGTCGTCAAAGGCTATGCAAAAATCATCGATCCGTGGACGGTGGAGATCGCGCAGAATGATGGCGGCAGTCAGCGCCTGACCACTCGCAGCATCGTGATCGCCAGCGGCGCAGAGCCGGTTGTGCCGCCGATTGAGGGGATCGAGAATTCTGGCTATTTGACCAGCGAAACACTCTGGGATGCATTTTCAAAATTGGACAAAGCGCCCGCGCGTGTCGCGGTCCTGGGCGGCGGGCCGATTGGCTGCGAACTCAGTCAGGCTCTGGCGCGGCTGGGATCGCAGGTCACTCAGGTGGAAATGGCCGAACATGTTTTGGGCCGCGAAGACGGCGATGTATCGGATCTTGCACGGGTGGCATTGGAAGAATCGGGCGTCACCGTTCTCACTGGCCACCGCGCCACCCGCGTGGTGGATGGCGTCTTGTTTGCGGATGCAGACGGAGCTGAGGTCAGCATACCTTATGACGCGCTGATCATCGCAGTGGGACGCAAGGCGCGGCTCAAAGGATTTGGCCTAGAAGATATTGGCGTCGACACTGATCGGACGGTTACGACCGATGAATTCTTAGCGACCAAATTTCCCAACATTTTTGCTGCTGGTGATGTCGCGGGCCCCTATCAATTCACCCACACTGCGAGCCATCAGGCTTGGTTCGCCAGCGTCAATGCGCTGTTCGGTCAGTTCAAGAAATTCAAAGCGGATTATCGCGTGATCCCGGCGGTTACATTCCTCGACCCAGAAGTTGCGCGCGTCGGTCTCAATGAAGTCGAAGCGCGAGAACAAGGCATCGACGTAGAGGTGACCAGATATGAACTCGACGATCTCGACCGCGCGATTGCAGAAAGCGAAACCAAGGGTTTCGTCAAAGTCCTGACGCCCCCGGGTAAGGATACTATATTGGGCGCTACCATTGTGGGCAGCCATGCGGGCGAATTGCTGGCGGAATATGTGCTGGCGATGAAGCACAAGATTGGGCTGAACAAGATACTCGGCACGATCCATTCTTACCCGACATTGGCAGAGGCGAACAAATTCGCGGCTGGCAATTGGAAGCGTGCGAACAAGCCTGACGGCTTGCTGCGTTTTGTTGAGAAATATCACGACTGGCGGCGGGGCTAGATCTTTGGAACTGTTTGATCAGCTGCGCGGGATAGTCGGGATTGCGGTGCTGATCGGCATTGCATGGATGCTCAGCGAAGCGAGGGCGCGGCGGCCGAGTATCCGCTGGATTTTAGGTGCGCTGGTGATGCAAGGTGCGCTCGCTCTGGTGATTGTACGGGTTCCATTTGTTTGGGACTTGATGGCCTATGCCAATTCCGCTGTTGCCGCGGTGGAGCGAGCGACCTTGGCCGGTTCGTCTTACATGTTCGGCTATCTCGGCGGTGCGGAATTGCCCTTTGAACTTCGGGATGGGGCGGCTCCTCCGCTAATCATTGCGTTTCAAATATTGCCGCTCGTGATTGTCTTTTCGGCGCTCGCGGCGCTGCTGTGGCATTGGGGCGTGCTGCGCTGGATGGTGAACGGTTTGTCTTTTGCTCTGCGCCGGACATTGGGTGTTAGCGGCGCGGTGGGGCTATCAGGCGGGGCGAATATGTTCCTTGGCGTGGTGGAAAGCCCGTTGGTTGTCCGCGCCTATTTCGCGCAGATGAGCCGGTCGGATTTGTTCCAAACCATGGTACTGGCGATGGCCACGATCAGCGGCGCGATCCTGATCCTTTATGCTACCACTTTGCAAGACACTGTGCCCGACGCGGTTGGCCATATGATCTCCGCATCCCTCATTTCGCTGCCGGCTGCTTTGTTGATTGCAAAATTGATGGTTCCCGGTGACAGCGAAGAAACGGCGCAGGAGCAGGAAACCAAAGAGCCCGGCCTCAAATACGAAGGCAGCATTGATGCAATCGTCAAGGGCACGATGGACGGGATGCAGTTATTTTTGGCGGTGATCGCGATCATCATTGTGATTTTTGCGCTGGTGGCTCTGACGGATCAGGCGCTTGGCCTGTTGCCAATGGTGGGTGATGAGGCGCTGACGCTCAAACGGATTTTCGGCTGGCTGTTTGCGCCGATCATGTGGCTGATCGGGGTGCCTTGGGTTGAGGCTCAGGCGGCGGGCGGATTGATGGGCACAAAAGTGATCCTCAACGAATATGTTGCCTATCTCGAACTGGCGGCATTGCCAGCTGAAACATTCGCCCCGCGCAGTCTGCTGATCGTGACCTATGCGATGTGCGGTGTGGCCAATTTGGCGAGCGTCGGCCTGCTGGTATCGACCATCGGTACGCTTTGCCCGGAACGCCGGGCAGAAGCGGCGGGGCTGGGCATCAAGAGCTGGATTGCGGGCAATATCGCCACCGCCATGACCGGGGCGTGGATTGGTCTTGTCACCTTTGGGGGTTAGAGTGATACGATCATGCTTGATGCCAAACTTCGCCCACTAATTGATCCGCCGCTTAACCGAATTGGACGCTCGCTTGCTGGCCTCGGCGTTACGGCCAATATGCTGACCTTCGCTGGCTTGGCCTTAGGTTTGGCCGCTGCGGCCGCGATTGCCTTTGGAGAGGTGTGGATCGGTCTTTTGCTGATCATCGCGAACCGACTTGCAGATGGGCTCGATGGAGCGGTTGCGCGGGCCAGCGCACCGACGGATCTAGGCGGCTATTTCGATATTGTCGCCGACTTTGCTTTTTACGTCTCGGTCCCGCTCGGTTTTGGCGTCATGGCGGCGCAGAACGCTGTGCCCGCTTTGGTGTTGACCGCTAGTTTTGTGCTGACCGGGGTCAGCTTTCTCGCCTTTGCCGTTATCGCTGCTCAGCGCGGAGAGACGACGCAGGCGCATGGCAAAAAGAGCTTTTTCTATTCAACCGGTCTGGCGGAGGGGACGGAGACGATTGCGGCTTTCATCGCCATGTGCCTGTTTCCGGCATGGTTCGGCGTAATTGCGTATGCCTATGCCGCGCTGTGCACACTGACGGTGTTTCAGCGCAGCGCGCTGGCTGTGAAACAGTTTAGCCGTTAAATCCGCTAATGCGGAGATCAACGCTGGCCGATTTGCTCCGCAACCCGTTCGCGCAATTCTGTGATACGTGCGGCATTGGCGCCTAGGTCGCTTTGACCCACGCGGCTTACAGAGCGGAAGTCGATCTCTGCATCGCCAATCCGCGCCACAACATCGTCTTGAAATCCGAACCAGAATGTTTCCGCCACGCCTTCAACCCGGCCCGCTTCGGCGTCGGGGCGAATATCGCTCATCCCCATATTGCCCATTGCAGCGGCAACGGCGGCGACGGCGTCGCTCTTGCTTGCCCCGCCAAGTGGCAAAGGTGACAATTCGGCATAGGTGTCATTGATAATTTGCGCGTGACTTTTGATCGCCAATTCCGGCGGGCTACCCGCATACATTTCGATATCGCGCAGCGGCAGTTGATAGTCGCTCAAGGGATTGCTCTCGCTCTCGATCCGCGCTGTCATCGTTTCTGCTGAGAAGTTTGGCGGATCGGCTGTGTCGGTGGCGACGTCATGGATCGGATTGGCAGCAGCGGTCCCACCGGTTGAAGCCAGACTGCCAAACATTGCGCCGGGGATGAGCAAGCCCAAAACACCTGCGCCGATCACGAATTTCCTGCGCGGTTTCTTCACAAAACCAATGATCAACGAAATCAGCGCAGCGACAGCCGTCACGCCCAGCACAATCACGCCGCCGCCTGCGGTCAAGGTGATCAACCCCATCTGCCAGCTCCACAAGCCGATTTTGGTGCCGAGCGCGGCAATGACAAAATAGACCGGCAAAAAGACCAGCAGAGCGAGGACGAGTTTTGTGTGCCAAGGTATGTTTTTCATGCCAGCCTCTTTAACGCGAGTACGGCATTAGGCAATGTTTAGCGGCCTTCACTTGCGGTAAGAATTACCGCAGGGGCGGGTGCCATCGGAGAGCGCAGGCAGAAGGGTGGTGGCCAAAATCAGATTTTTCATGCAAATGTCGGAAACTCATCGCGGACTTATGCGTTGAGGCCACAAGATCATACGTCGTTGGGATGACGATGCTTTGGCTGAATTTGGCGATCCGTCACCAATTTCAGAGGGTTAAAGCGGGGTGGCGACCTTTGATGATCGGACTAAATTTTTAAGGGAAGATGATCACTATGCGTAAGATTGTTTTGAGCACACTCGCTCTGACCAGCCTCGTTGCAGTTTCGGCTTGCGGTGAAAGCCCCGCTTCGCAGGAGGCCCCGGCTGAACCAGAAACGGTCGTTGAAGCAGAACCCGAAGCAACCGAGCCAGAGGTCGAGCTGACCTTTGCCGACCTGACCGGCGATGCCGGTGCGGGTGAGACGATCTTCGTACAATGCAAAACCTGCCACCTGCTCGAAGAAGGCAAAAATGGCGTTGGCCCATCGCTTTACGGCGTGATCGGGCGCGAAGCGGGTTCGATTGACGGGTTCAATTATTCCGACGCCAACGCAGGCAGCGGAATCACATGGACGCCGGAAATCATGTTCGAATATCTCGAAGCGCCGCGCGAATATCTGCCAGGCACACGGATGGCTTATCCGGGTCTGAAAGACGCGCAAGACCGCGCTGACCTGATCGCTTATCTGACAACCAACGGCGAATAATTCGCCAGCTTGTTGCAAAGATAAGGCGTTTGAAAATGCGAAGCCCCGGAAACCAGATGATAATCTCGGTTTCCGGGGCTTCTGCGTTTTTGGGCGTTTTTTGGTCGCGTATTTTCGCCTGCTGTAATTGCGGTGCGGACCGGTGGGGTGACCAATGACTTTGCGGCGTGCACATTTGCTGGCATCCTTAGCTCCAGCGGCTCTATTGACTCTGTCTGCCTGTGACCGCGGCGCTGATGAAAGCGGCACGGCAAGTGCAGACGGAGCCGAGGCGCCGCAGCAATCCGAATTGGCTCAGGCTGATTTGTCGGCCACTGGCGCAGACAGGGCGGCAAACGATGTTGAGCCCAATGGCACCGTTATTGAAATCCTGATGTACACCGTCGATCCTGACGATTCGAGCCGTCAGCATGTGTTCAAGCCGCGATTGGTCACAGCAAAGGTCGGCGATACGATCCGCTTTGTGCCGACCGAACCAAGCCACCAATCCTCCTCTATCTCCGCGATGTTGCCCGATGGCGTTCGCGGGTGGGAAGGGGCGATCAATGAAGAGTTCTCTTACGTTCTACCAGCGCCGGGCATTTACGGTCACCAATGCGTACCGCATTACGCCGCTGGCATGGTGGGCGTGATCATTGTTGAAGGCGAAGGCAAAACCGACAATCTGGACCTTGCCAAAATGTCGGGCCATCCCGGCCTCGGCGTTCCGCAATTTGTCGAAATATTCGCAGAGGCCGAAGAGCTGGGATTGCTTGATTAAGGACGGTGCAGCTTAAGCAGCGCTGGCCATCCGTGCCAATTCGCATTGTGACCAAATTTCCGACAAAGCATTGATAAGTCGGTCAATATCACCCTCATTATGCACAGGTGATGGGGTCACGCGCAACCGCTCTGTCCCCACCGGCACCGTCGGATAATTGATCGGCTGAACATAGATACCGTGATTGTCCATGAGCCAATCGCTGATCATCTTACACTTCTTCGCATCGCCAACCATTACTGGGATAATGTGGCTGGGATTGTCCAAATGCGGGATGCCCATCATATCAAGTTTACGGCGAACCTGCGCAACGCGCTCTTTTTGCTGTTCACGCTCTTCATCGCTGGTTTTAAGGTGCCGAATACTGGCCGCTGCGCCTGCTGCAACAGCAGGAGGGAGGGCGGTCGAAAAGATAAAGCCGCTGGCGAAACTGCGAACAAAGTCAACGAGATTTCGGCTCGCCGCGATATATCCACCCATGACGCCGTAAGCCTTACCCAGCGTTCCTTCGATGACGGTGATGCGGTCCATCAACCCTTCGCGTTCAGCAATGCCGCCGCCGCGAGGGCCATACAGCCCAACAGCGTGGACTTCATCGATATAACTCATCGCGCCATGCTTCTCGCAGACGTCAAGAATTTCTGCGATTGGGGCGATGTCGCCGTCCATGGAATAGACGCTTTCGAACGCAACCAATTTGGGCACGTCCGGGCCGAATTCAGACAGCATCCGGTCCAGATCTTCAGGATCGTTGTGCTTCCAGATCTTATAGGGCGCGCGGCTGTGGCGAATGCCTTCGATCATACTTGCATGGTTCAGCGCGTCAGAAAACACGACGCAACCGGGAATCTTACCCGCAAGCGTGCCAAGGCCAGCCCAGTTGGAAACATATCCGCTGGTAAACAGCAGAGCGCTTTCCTTACCGTGCAGGTCGGCCAGTTCCGCCTCAAGTTCGACATGATAATGGTTTGTGCCGGAAATATTGCGGGTGCCGCCTGCGCCCGCGCCGCATTCATCGAGGGTTGAATGCATCGCATCAAGCACTTTGGGATGTTGCCCCATGCCGAGGTAATCGTTGGAACACCACACGGTCACCGCTTGCGTTTCTTCGCCGACAAAGCGTGTTGCATGAGGGAATTTTCCGCGGTGGCGCTTAATATCGGTGAAGACGCGGTAACGCCCATCTTCGCGCACGTTGTCCAATTCGCCTGCGAAATAGGTTTCGAAGTCCATGGGTTTACCCTCTTTTTCCATGATTATTCTCTCACGTCCGTTCAATTTTCGCCGCGCCCCCGGGCTTTACACCCTGCCGCGAAAATGCCCATCCCCACAACATCCCATCTCTAAATGGTAGCGCAAGGAATAAATGTTCAATTGCACCCAACAGACACAATGCGGTCAGCAGGCTAGCGCCCACCATTTCCGCACTGCCAGCAGGCGCCGCCATTGCAAGACCGGCAAACCACCACGCCAGCGCAAAGATCGCAGCGATGGATAGCGCAAGCAGCGCAGTCATTCGGTTGCGGCCGAAATATGTTTTCAAATATGCGAGATGGTCCGGCAGCATCTCCGTCGTGGTGTTTGGCACACCGATAAATAGATTGATCTTCGACGATAGTCTCAACCCAAACATGAGCACAAACACCGTTGCCCCGATTTGATTGGGTGCGTTCCAAGACAATGAAATCAGCATCAAAGCTGTGAGCGCCAAAGCGATCTCGTGATGGATCACTGTCGCGCTGGCGCTGGTGAAGCGTTCAAACCCGCGCGCGTCTGGTGGGCAGGCCTCACGGCGGGGGCCAGCGGCGGCACCAGTAAGGAAACCGATTTCGTGCCAACCCCAAACCGCAAGTGCACCTGCGAAAGAGATATAGATCGCCCCGACAGTGGCGGATTGTGCGGAAAATAGGATCGCAATCAAACCGGCAATTCCAGCCGCGCCGCCAATAGCAACACTGCGCCGGAAGGTGGCGCGTTCACGGTTATCCGCCCAGGCAATCAGCCCGGTCGCCACAAACCAGATGGCCACCGTCACAATGAACGGGACAATATGGCCGCTCCAACTCACCACGAAGGTTGAAGCCGGATGGTTTGCGGAAGTTCGTTGGCCTTGGTCCGGTGGAAATACATCCGCGCGAAGTTGTATCCAGCGCCGGCCATGCCGCTCAAACGTTTCGCAAAACCGCCAATTCCGCCTTGTTCTTTTCCATCTTCGATACGCATTGCTGCTTGACGCAGAGCCTCCATCCGAACGCGGAATGCGGGATCGTTGGTGTCCAATTCAACTGGGAACACCTGACGAGCGATCTTGTTGGTGATGTCGAACACTTCGTAATCATATTCGGTCGGATCGATGCCCAATGCCTTATGAAAAACAGGCCGCGCATGGTCGCGCACATACATCGTCGCATAGACCGAGAGCAGGAAGAACCTGATCCACAGCTTGTTCGCGCCTTCGAGAAGTTTTGGGTCCGCCCGCATCAGCATGGCAAAGGCTTCGCCGTGACGGAATTCGTCATTGCACCACTCTTCGAACCAATCGAAGATCGGGTGGAATTTTTTATCTGGGTTGGCGGCCAAATGGCGGTAAATTGTGATGTAGCGCGCATATCCAATTTTTTCAGATAGGTAGACTGCGTACCAAATGAATTTCGGCTTGAAATATGTGTATTTCTTGGTCTTGGTCAGAAAGCCGAGATCCACACCGATCCCGGCATCTTTCAGGCTCTCATTGATAAAACCGGCATGGCGGCTCTCATCACGCGCGAGAAGCTTGAACAGTTGTTTCACATCTGGGTTCTTCGTCCGCTTTGCGATTTCGGCATAGAGCACGCAGCCGGAGAATTCTGAGGTCATCGAGCTTACGAGGAAGTCCGTGAACTCCTTACGCAATTCAGGCTCTAACCCTTCGATAATCCCAGCGAAATCATTCTTGTGACGAAAGTGCTTCTTATTTGGGTCGCCGACCATATCGGCGATCAATTGATCCCACTCTTCGCGGACCAATGACACATCGATCGCATCAAGCGCATCGAAATCGGTGGTGTAAAAACGCGGAGTTAGGACCGTGTCCTGCTGCGCCAGTGCCATAGCTTCTTCGCTGGTCATCATGGCATCGTCTTGGGATGCCTTAATCTGCGTATGGGCGTTCATTTGATCCTCCCCGCGTGGAAGCTGACTTCGTACAATTCAGCAAAATCGAAATAGGCGGCGATGCGTGTGAGTGCGCGCGATACGGGACCGGCACGGGTAACGGTGGCGGTGCGTTCAAACACCTCCTTGCTGCCGAAGGGGATCGAGATGGGATCGCCGTGGACACAGACTTTGTCGCCTGCTTCCATCACGACGCCGTCTGCCAATTCCACATGGGCGTGAAAATGTTCAGAGCTTTGCTCAACCGTGATTGTGCAAGTCGTTTCAAACCGTCTTGCCTCGCTTACTGAACCGTGGGCCACCTTACTGGTCAATCCACTGGCCAAACCACTTGGCGATTGCGTCGCCGTTTTCTGGACCGTCGCCGTCATCACTGTGATTTCCCATTCAACATTGCGGCGAACACCGCTCGGTTATCCGCCCCGAATGAAGCAAGCTCGACTGTCCCGCCTGTCGCCGTATCGCGCAAGGTTAGGGCGCCGCTGTCCCATTCGATCAGTTCGAATGGAGTGGCGCGGCCAATGCCGTTGATGCGCCGTTCGTGAACCAGGCTACGCATGGTGGAGCGCACAAAGCCTCCGGTGCCAGGGCCAAAGCTAGAGATCGCTTCGCCGGAAAAGGCGTCCTCAACCCGGACGGTGCCGTCTGCCTCGTCAAAGAACAGCAAAGAGCGCGTGGCGACCGACATTGTGCCGGCCTCTGCGCGCGCTTCGCTGGGGATCGATTGCCGTTCAAAGACGCCAAAACTGACCATCGTCGTCAATGTAAGTGTGATTGCGACAAGGCCGCCCATCATCATCAACGGAACGCGTTGGACGGTGATTTCGTCCTCTTCATATTCGCGGACAATCATGCCGGAGCTCCTTCAAGCACGCCTTCATTGACGCCTTCATGGGAGCCCTCGTTCACGCCCGCGCGAGCTGGAGCGGGAGCGTCTGTTTCGGCGGTGCCGCGATCAATCGCGACATGCGCCGCACAAGCATCGGCCAGCAATGCAGCAACTGTCTCTGCCTCTGGCACAGCGCGCAGCATCGGCTCTGGATGGGCGAGACGGAACGGGCGAACATGCGGCCACAACAAAGCATAACCAAGCAGCCGCTCTCCGCCGAGCTGCATTGCAATATCGCCGTGATCTTTGCCGCGCTTCTTAAGGTCAGCGCAAAGCACATGTTTGAGCGGCACGTTAATCCGTGTCTCAATCGCCATGCCGATCCGCATGATCACGCGCACATCGGTGATGATGTACAATGTGCTGCGAACGCTCAGCCACGCCAGCCCATGAAGGATCGCAGTCGCCGCAACCCCCAAAACCGCGCAGACAATTGCCGCATTCGTATTGCCGATCATCACAGCAATCACGATCAGTGCCGTAAAATAGAGCCCCACTTTGCGAGTGTGAAAAGCGTGGCGGGAAAGGAGCGCCAATTCTGGACGCCCCTTCCACAACACACGTTCATCGGCCGTCGGCGTGCCCATTGGGTCGCCATGTGCCGCGGGCTCTTGTTCTTGCGTACTATGTTCGATGTGATCCCTCGTCATCTTACATTCCCTTTAGTCTTACATCCAAGGCTCTGAGCGCTCCGCCGTCGCGTACATGTACCCGCCGCCGAAATAGCCCATGATTTTGTCTTCTTCGAAACGTGTGATCTGACCAGCGGTCTCCACCTGAGGTGCTGCGTCGAATTGATCCGAACGGATCGCGTCAATGTCGATCAAAGCAGTCTGATCGTCCACGAGCGGTGTAATCCCGCCAAGAAAGCCTCTGCCTTGCACCGCGACGACACCCATTGGGGTGAGCACTTTCTTGCCCGAATTGGTGGTCACCTCGAGATAGCGGATGATGTGCTCAGCCTGATCAACCCAAACGTCGCTGACGGTTCCGGCCAGTTTCTTGTCTGCGCCATATACGGGCAGACCCACTGGATCTTCGTCATTTGGCGCGATTTCGATCTCATGGCTGTTGCCAATTGGAACGATGCGCGGGCGCCCATCAAAGGTCAGGTCAGGATATTTCTCGCGGTTAGCATAAGCCGCCGGTCCAACACCGTCCGCCATCGCATCACCTGTCGGCACATAGGGCGCACCAGCAGAACCAAAGGATTGCTCTGCTGCGATTTCAAAATCATCGCGCGCAACATCTTCTGGTGTGTAGGTGCCGCGGCCATGCGGCAATTTAAACGTCTTCTTACCGCCATCCGACAGCGGAGTACCGCCCAGAATTGCGCCCGATTGCTCGTGCTCCAGCGGATACCCTTCGCGGCGACTTTCCCTGTTGAGATAGAAAACCAGCCCGACAAAGAAGATAAAGAAGAGAATGAACGCCAGTTCGGCGACATCAAATGTCCCGGCGATATAGGTGGTACTCATAGCACTTTCCTCTCATTGGAGTGGAGGTGGTAGCGACCCACCCCCAGTTGTGTTTGCGCTATCCCATTTGGCGCGGTCATGTTGGGAACTCCTGCAAGCCGAAAGGCTGCCCGGCATTGTCCCCAGATGTGGCGGTGTTTTTACGATTGCGGCCAACAAGCGGCCCGATCGCGGCAAGCCCTGCCAAAAGCAGCAGGATCTCGATGACGTAAACGGATGTGTAACCGGTGGCGCGGGTTGCCCCGGTGATCTGATCGCCGTTCATGGCGATCATCGCGATGAGGTCGCGCAAAGCCCCGCCAAGCGCAATGCCAGCGCCAGCGCAGGTCGCCTGCACCGCGCCCCAAGCGCCCAGTGCGAGGCCTGCGGTCTCGCTTTTGGCGAGGTTCATCGCCTCAATTAAAGTGCCGACGGAAAACAGCCCAAGGCCCAGCCCAATAAGACTAGCACCCATATAAAGCATGAGTGGCGATCCAAAGGGCGCGGCAAACAGGATGAGAATGAACGCATTCAATCCAACCACTAGGCCCGCACCTGCAATACGCAGCGGATCACGTCCCCGTGCGAGCGAACGGCCCGACAGCGTGAAACCAATCAATGCCCCTAAGGCCCAAGCCCCGGTAAGCGCCGTGGTCGCCCCCACAGAAAGTCCGAGAATTTCGCCGCCATAAGGCTCCAGCAAAGCATCCTGCATGGCAAAACCAGCGGCCCCGATACCAATGGCCGTCAGCAGCCGGGCGTTGCGCCCATCGCGCACAAAGCCGTGCCACAATTGCCCAAAACTCGGCGCATCAGGATGAGCCTTGGTCCGCTCCGGCGCGCGCGCCTCTTGTTTCCACAATGCGACAAGGTTCAAGATCATGGTCAGCACAGCTGCGCCTTGAATGACTTGCACGAGGCGAGTGGGCGAAAATTCAATAAGCAATCCGCCAATAACAAAGGCAGAAATCATCATCCCCACCAGCAGCATCACGTAGAGCAATGCCACCGCGCGTGGGCGTTTTTCAGCAGGGGCAAGGTCAGTGGCCAGAGCCAATCCCGCCGTTTGCGTGACATGAAAACCAATGCCGGTCAGCAGGAACGCCCCTGCGCCCGCAATCAATCCGCCAATAAAACTATCAGGCCGGCTGAGCAGCAGGAGGGCGAATGGCATGATTGCCAATCCGCCAAACTGCATCAGCGTACCAAACCAAATATATGGCACGCGCCGCCAGCCAAGTGCCGAGATATGACGATCCGAACGGTGCCCGATCAAGGCGCGAAACGGTGCAGCCAGCATCGGCACCGCTATCAGCAGAGCAACCAGCCAAGTTGGCGTGCCCAATTCAACAACCATCACGCGGTTCAATGTCCCGCTGAGCAGCACCATCGCCATCCCAACGCTGACCTGAAACAGCGACAGCCGCAGTAAGCGGCCGAGTGGCAATTCCGTGCTCGCCGCATCAGCAAAGGGCAACAGCGCCATAGCGGATTTGCTAATCCGCACAGGGCCGGCCTTACCAGAAGGGCGATTGGCTTTGCTCATCCGCGCTTCATCAATTCCAGCGCTTGGCTGGTGTAAAAGCCGCTGGAGACGCGGTGTGTCCGCCCGATTTTCCAATCACTCAATGCGCCGAGCCGAGCGCGCAATTCGGTTTCCGAAACCGGCACGATCGCAGGAGAACGGTCGCTTTTTGGAAAGAACTTGCCGGCCGTATGCATCGCCCCGAGCAAGCGAGTGTGCGGGGCGAAGGTGAATAGGATTGAGCGCGTGGCGCGTTGGCCCAATTCGGCAACGGCGTCCACCAGGTCGGCGGGCGAATAATGGATCAAGGAATCCATCGCCACGACATGCTCAAATGAACCCAATGCGGGATCAAGCATATCGCCAGAGCGCCAATGAATTCGGCCATGCCCGATAAAGCCAGGCGTCCGTTCTCTTGCGACCTCGACCAATCCGCCAGCGACATCAACGCCAGTGACTTCTGCGCCGCGATAGGCGGCAGCGACGGCCAAAGCGCCGGTGCCGCAGCCAGCATCCAAAACCGAAATGCGCCGCAAATCTCGCGGCAACCAGTTCAGCAAAGTGCCGCGCATTTCGTCACGGCCCGCGCGCACAGTCGCGCGAATGCCGCTAACCTTCGCATCAGACGTCAGATCGATCCACGCCTTCTTTGCGGTGCTGTCGAAATAGGTCGCCAGCGCTTCGCGGCGCGCTGTGTAGGGCGTTTCTGGCCCATTTCTATTGGGAGCGCGTGTTGCCATCATTCAAACCCCAGAAAATCAAAGATATCGCGATCTTTCATCGGCTGCGCCAGTGATGGCTCAACGCCGGCCCACAGCATCGCCGCGAGACGCAGATATTCATCCTGCGCTTGCTGAACTTCCGGGCTATCTTCCATTTCAAACAGAGTGCATTTTTTGAGGCGCGAACGGCGGATTGCATCCACGTCACGGAAATGCGCGAGTCGCTCCATGCCGATTTGGTCGCAGAACCGGTCAATTTCGTCGGTTTCGCGAGACCGGTTGGCGATCACGCCCGCAAGGCGCACATCGTAGTTTTTGGATTTTGCCGCAATCGCCGCGACAATTCGGTTCATTGCAAAAATGCTGTCAAAATCATTGGCGGCAACCACAACTGCCCGTTCTGCATGCTGCAATGGTGCGGCAAAGCCGCCGCAGACGACATCGCCCAGAACATCGAAAATCACGACATCAGTGTCTTCGAGTAAATGGTGCTGCTTGAGCAATTTTACCGTTTGGCCGACAACATATCCGCCGCAACCTGTGCCCGCTGGCGGTCCGCCTGCCTCAACGCACATGACGCCGTTGTAGCCTTCGAACATGTAGTCTTCGGGCCGCAATTCTTCTGAGTGAAACTCCACCGTTTCGAGAACATCAATGACAGTCGGCATCAGTTTCTTGGTCAGGGTAAACGTGCTGTCATGCTTCGGGTCGCAGCCGATTTGCAGAACCCGGTGCCCCAGCTTTGAAAACGCAGCTGATAGGTTCGACGATGTGGTCGATTTGCCGATCCCGCCTTTGCCGTAAACTGCAAAGACCTTTGCGCCTTTAATCTGGTCTTGCGGGTCCAGCCCGACCTGAACGGAGCCTTCGCCATCTGGCTTGCTAAAGGCGGAATTGGGTGTTTGCAGGTTCATGATATCGGATCCCTCAAAATCATTCGGCGACAAAGACGCCTTCTAGGCGGTCTTCGAGTTCGTCATTGGCGTCGCGCAAGGCGGCAAGTGTTTCTTCGTCTGGTTCCCACAATTGGCGGTCGCATGCTTCCAACAAGCGGCCAGCAACCCGGGCGGAAGCTTTTGGATTAAGGTCGGACAGGCGGCGGCGCATGTCTTCGTCGAGGACGAAGGTCTCGCTGATCTGTTGATAGACCCACGGTTTGACTTCACCTGTGGTGGCCGACCATCCCAGCGTGTTCGTCACATGCTGCTCGATATTGCGCACCCCTTCGAAACCGTGATCCAGCATCCCCTCAAACCATTTCGGGTTGAGCGTGCGAGTGCGGGTTTCAAGGTCGATTTGTTCGGCCAAAGTGCGCACCTTTGCATTCCCGCGTGTCGCGTCGAGAATGTAGACCGGCGCGTCTTCGCCTTTAGCGCGGGAAATGGAGCGACTGATCCCGCCAAGCCCGTCAACATATTGGTCAAGATCGGTGATCCCGACTTCAATGCTTTCGAGGTTCTGATAGGTAAACTCTACGTCTTTCAGGGCACTGGTCAGCAATTCGCGCCGCTGCACTGGTGTGCCGTTGACGCCGTATGCGAAACCCTTGTTGATCTCGAACGCATTGGCCAATTCATCGGGGTCGGCCCAGACGCCGCCATCGATCATTTGGTTCACATTCGCGCCGTAAGCGCCTTCTTGGTTGGAGAAGACGCGCAAAGCAGCTGTCTCCATATCGATGCCGTGCGCTTCGGCATGGATGAGGCTGTGCTTGCGGACGAAATTGGCTTTGATCGGCTCATTGGCTTGCGCGGCGAGCAGCGCCGCCTCCGCCAACATACGCGTTTGGAGCGGCAGCAAATCGCGGAATATACCCGACAGCGTCATCACCACATCAATGCGTGGGCGGCCTAGTTCTTCGAGCGAAATCAGCTCCGCGCCGCATAGCCGCCCATAGCTGTCCCGGCGAGGCCGAGCACCCATCAGCGTCATTGCCTGCGCAATCTGCACGCCTTCGGATTTCATATTATCCGTGCCCCACAGCACCATCGCGATGCTTTCGGGGAAGTCGGCGCCGTTATCGACATGCCGCGCAAGTAGTGTTTGCGCCTGTTCGCGGCCTTGCTGGCAGGCATAGGCGCTGGGAATTAGGAAGGGATCAAAGCCGTGAATATTACGGCCCGTCGGCAGCACGTCAGGATTGGCAACCACATCGCCGCCCGGTGCGGGTTGAACATAGCGGCCATCCAGCGCGTGAATGAGTGACCCAAGTTCATCGCTTGAATCGAGCTTAGCAGCGAGCAATTCGCGCTCCGCGTCTGGCGAAGCCTCCAGCATCGCATTGAGCATATCGGCGCGCGCTTCGCCGTCTGGATTGCGGCCCAGCACATGCAGGCCATGCGGGATGAGCGCTTCTTCTAGTTCATAAAGTTTGCCGGTCAGTTCGCCAATATCGCCGCATTCAATATCGAGCGCATCACATTGATCCGCGATGATCTGTTCCAGATCGCTGCGTTCCTCAGCATTCTCTTCGCCGCCAGTCATCCGCCAGCGTTCAACCGAAGCCTTGAGTTCGGTCAGGCCTTTATAAAGACCAGCCTGCGCCAAAGGCGGTGTCAAATAACTGACCAAAGTTGCCGCAGAACGCCGTTTTGCGAGCATTCCTTCGGACGGGTTGTTCGCCGCATAAAGATAGTAATTGGGCAGATCGCCAATCAGGCGTTCAGGCCAGCAATCGCCGGTCATGCCCGCTTGTTTGCCAGGCATGAATTCCAGCGCGCCATGCGTGCCGAAATGCAAGACCGAATGCGCGCCAAAATCTTCGCGGATGTAGCGGTAAAATGCGCTGAATGCGTGGGTGGGGGCGAAATTCCCCTCGAAGAGCAAGCGCATTGGGTCGCCCTCGTAACCGAAGGCAGGTTGAATGCCGACAAAGACATTGCCGAAATGCGCGCCGAGCACCCGAATATGCCCGCCATCGCTTTGCGCTTTGCCAGGGGCGGGGCCCCATTGCGCTTCGATTTCGGCCAGATGCGTTTCGCGGCGCACATGTTCATCGGCGGGTACGCGGTGCGCGACATTTGCGTCGGAGCCATAGCGTTCTGCATTGCCCTTAAGCAGAGCATCGCGCAGCGCATCAAGGCTTTCCGGAACGTCGACGCTGTAACCTTCGCTCGCCAATCGCGTGAGCGCGGCGTGGAGCGATTCATAAACCGCAAGGAACGCCGCGCTGCCGGTTGCGCCAGCGTTGGGAGGGAAGTTGAAGAGCACGACGGCCAATTTGCGCGCGGCGCGTTCCGAACGGCGCAGGGCGATCATTTTCAGAACTCGCCCGGCCAGTGCCTCTGCGCGCTCGGTATCGCACACCATTTTGCGCACTGGGCCTGCTGCTTCGCTCGAACGACCGCCAAACACACTCGGCGCAATCGCGCCATCGAGTTCCGGCAGGGCCACCATCATAGTCGCCTCGAGTGGCAGGAGACCTTGGTCACGCGCACGCCATTCTTCTAAGCCCTGAAACTCAATCGCATGGGCGGCGAGATATGGGACATCCAAATGACCAAGCACTTCGCGCGCGGCGACGGAATCGTTATATGCAGGCCCACCGACCAATGAAAACCCGGTCAGGTTGACCACTGCATCCACCATCACTTCTTCGCGGTGTATGAAGTATTTTTCGATTGCAGGACGGGCATCCAATCCGCTGGCGAAGACCGGAATAACTTTCATCCCAGCGTCCTCAAACGCGGCGATTGCGCCGTCATAATGGCCGCTGTCTTGACCAAGCAAATAGGACCGCAAAAGGATCAGACCAACCGTTCCGTTCTTGCCGCCGCCATTGGCCTTCCCGCTGCGGGGTAGAGCGCGCAAACTGTCGGAAATGCGCTGCTTTGCACGCGGATGATAAACCCCGGTTTCTGGATATTCGAGCGGGGCTTCAGCGGTAGTTTCGCCGCGCCGTGCTTCACGCTCACCGGCAGCATAACGGTCGATAAGTGAGCGCACCATGGCGACGACATTCTCATCCGAACCCGACAGCCAATATTGCATCGTTAAGAAATAGGCCCGGACATCTTGCGCGGTACCGGGAATGAATTTGAGTATCTTGGGCAGCCGGCGCAGCATTTTCATCTGCCCTGCGCCCGAACTTGCGCCTTGCTTCTTAGACCCGCGCAGTTTTTTGAGCAGCGCCAACGGTCCTTTTGCAGGCGCATCCATGCGGTAATTGCCCATCCGCGTTAGCTTCACGACTTCGCCCGCGGACATCAGGCAGACCATCGCGTCGCATTGCTCGCGGCGTTCTTCCAATGTAGGCAAGATCGCGCGAACGTGATCGTCAAGAAACAGCATTGAAGCGATCACGATATCAGCCTCAGCAATCGCGGCTTTTGCAGCATCGAGCGTGCTGCTATCCCGGTCCCAATCCGATGCGGCGTGCAGGCTGAGTTCGATATTGTCAGGCGACAACATGCTATCCGCGCGGTCAACCGACCCTTTCAGATGATTGTCGAGCGTGATGATCGCCACCTTGACGGCGGCGTTTGCGGGAAGGACCGAATTTGGCGCCTTACCGTACATAATGTGCCTTTGCGTCGTACAATGTGTCGAGACCGATCTCAGCTAGGCCGTGATCTTGCGCGAAGGCTTCTGTGTTGCGGCGGGCTTTGCCGCGAACAAAGAACGGTATCTTCTTCAATTCGCGTTCGGCCTCGGTGGTCCAAAGATTAGCGTCATTGGCAGGCTGCGCCGGAGCGGAGGCATGCGCGGCAACCGCAGCGTTTTCTGGCGCTTGTCCAGTCGCAGCAGCGGTCTTCGGCGAATGCGCGGCGTGATGCGATGCTCCGGCTTCGTCTGAAAATTCAAAATCTTCGCGGAACATGGTGAGCAAATGCTCTTCAAGTCCCATCACTAGCGGGTGAACCCAGCTGTCGAAGATTACATTGGCGCCTTCAAAACCCATTTGCGGCGAATGGCGCGCGGGGAAATCTTGCACATGGACCGGCGATGAAATTACCGCGCAGGGCATGCCCAAACGCTTGGCAATGTGGCGTTCCATCTGTGTGCCCAGAACCATTTCTGGAGCAGCTTCGATGATCGCTTCTTCGACTGCCAAATGATCGTCAGTGATCAGTGGCTCTACGCCATACAGTTTGGCCGCCTCGCGCACGTCGCGGGCGAATTCGCGGTTGTAACAACCCAGCCCGCAAACCTCGAAACCCAGTTCATCGCGCGCGATCCGTGCGGCGGCGACGGCATGGGTGGCATCGCCAAAGATAAAGACGCGCTTGCCGGTGAGATAAGTCGAATCGACCGACCTGCTCCACCAAGGCATCCGTGATTGGTTGTCGCCGAGGGCAGGCGTGGGATCTGCACCTGCTACCTCGGCGACTTCGGAAATGAACGCACGAGTGGCGCCCACACCGATAGGGACGGTCCGGATCGCGGGTTGTTTGAACGTACGTTCAAGCCAGCGAGCGGCCTCATCTGCTATTTCGGGATAAAGAATGATGTTGAAATCGGCCGCGCCGATCCGCGCAATGTCCGAGGGGGTCGCATCCAAAGGCGCGACCAGATTGATCTCGACCCCGAGTGTATCCAAAATTTTGCGAATTTCGACCAAATCATCGCGGTGGCGAAAGCCGAGCGCTGTTGGGCCGAGAATATTTGCGCGGGCAGGGCGCCCTTCGCGTGGTTCGCGGGTGATATTGGCGTCAGCAAGGTGCCGAACGACCTGATAAAATGTTTCCGCCGCGCCCCAGTTTTCTTTGCGCTGATAGCTGGGCAATTCCAACGGAATCGCGGGGCAGGGCAGGTCCATCGCTTCGATCAAACCGCCGGGGTCGTCTTGGATCAATTCTGCCGTGCAAGATGCGCCAACGATCATCGCCTGCGGCTTGAACCGCTCGGCGGCCTCCATCGCGGCGTCTTGGAACAATTGCGCGGTGTCTTTGCCCAAATCGCGGGCTTCGAATGTCGTATATGTTACCGGCGGGCGTTTGCCGCGCCGCTCGATCATTGTGAACAACAGATCGGCGTATGTGTCACCCTGCGGGGCATGGAGGACGTAATGCAGCCCCTCCATCGCAGTGGCGATACGCATCGCGCCAACATGCGGCGGCCCTTCATAGGTCCAGACGGACAATTGCATCGCCTATACCTCCAGCACGTCGCGGCGCCGCAGCGGCCGGGCAAAGAGTTCAGCGAGATCGCCAGCTTGATCGAAGCCATGGATCGGCGAGAAGACCAGTTCGATGGCCCACTTGGTCGTGAACCCTTCGGATTCGAGCGGGTTTGCAAGGCCAAGGCCGCACACTGTCAGATCGGGCTTGTCTTCACGCACCCGGTCGAGTTGACGGTCGACATGTTGCCCTTCGCTGATGCGCGCGGATGGCGGGATCAAATCGAGTTCTTGGGCGAGGTGCGCACGGTGCAGGTAAGGCGTCCCAACCTCGACCGGCTCCATCCCAAGTTCGGTTGCAAGGAACCGAGCGAGCGGCACTTCGAGCTGCGAATCTGGCAAAAAGCTGATCCGCTTGCCTTCCAATTTGTCGCGGGAATGTTCGATCGCGCGCTTAGCCCGCTCTCTGCCCGGAGCGACAACGCGGTTGAAGTGCATTTCATCAATGCCAAATTCCATCGCGGCGGCATGCAGCCAACCGGTGGTGCCCTCTGCGCCAAATGGGAACAAAGCGTCGATCCGCTGCGCCCCGCGCCGTTCAAGCGCCAACGCGGTTTCTGCCAAGAATGGCTGAGCCAATAAATAGCGAGTATTCGGTCCAACCGGAGGCAGATCGCGGGCATTGCGCGCGGGCAAAACGCCAACCTTGTCAAAGCCGAGTTGATCAAACAGGCGCAGGAATTGATCTTCGACAATATCCGGCAAGGCGCCAACGATGAGCAATTGTTTCGCCGCATCCGGTGCGGACGCAGGCATTTCGGGGACCAGCGCGGTCAGGCAGGCGTCTTCGCCTTGTGTAAAGGTCGTTTCGATCCCGCTGCCCGAATAATTCAAGATCCGCACATTCGGCATATGCTGCTTGCCAAGTCGCTCAGCGGCCTTGGCAAGATCAAGTTTGATGACTTCGGAAGGGCACGAACCCACCAGAAACAGCGTCTTAATATCAGGGCGGCGATCAAGCAGTCTGGTGACGACCCGGTCCAGCTCATCCTGAGCATCGACCATCCCGGCCAAATCGCGCTCTTCCATAATCGCCGTGGCGAAGCGCGGCTCTGCAAAAATCATGACGCCAGCTGCTGATTGCAGCAAATGCGCGCAGGTGCGCGACCCGACCACGAGGAAGAAGGCGTCTTGCATCTTGCGGTGCAGCCAGACGATGCCGGTAAGGCCGCAGAAGACTTCGCGTTGCCCGCGTTCACGTAAAACCGGACGAGCCGCTTTTTCACTGGCTGGATCGCTGCATCCAGGAAGGACGGTTGGCGCGTTCATGCTGCCACCGCCTGAGGTTGCGCATCTTGAGGGCCGGTCGCACTGTTTGCGCCCTGCAGGCGTGCCATGCGCAATTTCCAGAGGAACTGGCCAGCATTGATGACATAAGCGCTATAGGCCGCCAGCGCGACCATCATGCGCTGCTCAACCGAACCGATAGCGCCAAACAGCATCACGAGATAAAGCGTGTGCAGCGCCAGAACGAGCATTGAAAAAACGTCTTCCCAAAAGAACGCCGGGGCAAATAGCCAGCGGCCAAAGACGACCTTTTCCCAAATCGAACCGGTGATCATGATCGTATAGAGCACCAACGTCTTAAGCACGATCGATGCATCCGCGGCGAAGGCCCCTTCGCCGGTTAACAGCGTACGAGCCACAAGGCCGAGGCTGATCAAGAATACGACAAATTGAATGGGTGCCAGAATTCCCTGAACTAATGTCCAAGGCGAATCGTCGCGTCGCTGGCGCTCCTCTGCTGAGTAGAGCGCTCCGGACGTCCCCTTTCCCGTGCCCTCCTGCCGCCTAGTCGGAGCAGGTTCGACTGGGGATACTTGATCCTGCCGAGTCATCTTAGATTCGATAGCCTTTGCTGTCTGGGGACGAGCCTAGGCCTATCAAATGAAGGGTGTCAAATAAATTAGACGTAAAACAAAATGGACAGTGGAGATGTGCGAGTTTTTACCGCTCGTTGCGTATCCTTGGGACTTGGTGTAGCTATATGTCGCTGCTGGATTAGGAGTCGGACATAATCTGACCTCGGCAGCCTCGACGCAGTCCGCGCCATTCTCGGAGACTATCAGCCGGGAAACGTGAGGGGTCTGAATGCGAAACAACAATGAGTCCGACGCAAAAGGGTCTGACGCCAAGGGGTCAGGCGTCATAGGCGCGGGATCGGCAGCGCTGCGCAAAGTTATGGCCAATCCGCTTGGCAAGCTGAAGCTTGGCGCGATCACCGGCAGTGATGCTGCTGACGATGCGAACCCCGGTCCTCTTTCCGGCGACTCGATCAATTCAATTATCGAAGGCGATATTATTCCGCGCCTATTGATGGCGCATTCCGCGGGCGCGCCAACAGATACTATTACCGTTTCTGAGATTAAGCAGTCTGATGCGAACCGTTTTGCTACTTTGCCTTTGCGGTTGGAAGCGGCGAGTTTGCTTGAAGAAGTCGACGCATTCCTAGCCAATGGCGTCAGTGTCGAATCCATTTATCTCGACCTGCTCGCCCCTGCTGCGCGCCAGCTTGGTACGATGTGGGAAGACGACGATTGCGACTTCATTGATGTCACGATGGGGCTTTGGCGATTGCAAGAAGTGATGCGCGAAATTTCGTCGCGCTCGCCCGTTCGAAGCGGTGCCTTTGCGCCGGAAGCAAAGCGCGTTTTGTTCGCGCCAATGCCCGGCGATCAACATTATTTCGGCGCCATCATGATTGATGAGATCTTTGCGCGCGCGGGTTGGAACAGCACGGTTCTTCCGAAACCTTTGCGCAAAGAACTGTTGGATACCTTATCTAGGGAGTCATTTGATGTGGTCGGATTGACCCTCTCTCGCGATTGCCCTAACGCCGCGATCGCAAATCTTATTAAGGCGATGCGCAGCGTTTCGGCGAATCCAAATATCTCCATTCTCGTGGGTGGTCATATGATCAACCAAAACCCTGCAATTGTCGCCGAAGTGGGAGCCGATGGGACCGGCGCCGACGCTCGTGCTGCCCTCGAAGTGGCACAGCGATTGGTCCAGTCCGACGCGGCGCGAGCGCACATAACGCGATAAGGCGACCCTCTCGATGCTTACCCGCAAGCACTCCCTCGAAGGCAAACATGCCTTCGGAAAAGCCGCAGAATTATTTGATACGCTCGATTCCGATGCGGCGATGAAACTCGCTATGGTCGCGGGCGATATCACTCTCGTTCTCGATGACACCGGTACCATCCTTGATACCGCCTTTGATCCCAATGAATTTCCTGGGTTCGAAGGGTGGGAAGGCACCAATTGGATCGAAACCGTCACGGTTGAAAGCCGCCCAAAAGTTATGGAAATGCTCGCCGCCGCGCGGCGCGGAGAGGTTCAGCATTGGCGTCAGGTAAATCACCCGACGCGCGACGGTGACGTTCCGATCCGATATGCGGTTGTCAATGTGAATGGCGGCGAACACCGCATCGCCTTTGGCCGCGACTTGCGTGAAGCGGGCAAGATGCAGCAGCGCCTGCTCCAAGTGCAGCAATCGCTGGAGCGTGATTACATGCGGATGCGGCAGCTTGAATCGCGCTATCGCATGCTGTTTGAAATGGCTGGCGAGGCGGTGCTGATTGTGGAAGCGGCGACCTTGCGAATTAGGGAAGCAAATCCGGCTGCGCATACTATTCTGGGTGCGCGTGCAGGTAGTCTGCCGGGCAAGAAATTGCCGTCGCTTGTCGACAAGGCATCGCGCGATCCGTTGCAGGCGATGGTTGGTGCGGCGATGGTGTCCAGTGTGACATCGCCTGCGCCTTTGACGATTGCCAAAGGATCGCAAAAAGTGATGGCATCGCTGGCCGGATTTACGCAGGACCGTGGGCAATTCTTGCTGCTGCGCCTGTCGGCAGACGGAATGATCGCGGCTGAGGCGAAGTCTCCGGTTCTCGATTTGGTTGATCACATGCCGGACGCTTTCGTTGTCGCGGACACCAACCTCGAAGTGGTCAGTGCGAACAGAGCCTTTGTCGAATTGGTCCAATCGCCCAGTCTCGATCCACTGCGCGGTCGGCATTTGGCGAATTGGATTGGCCGTCCCGGCATTGATTTGGACCTGATTGAAGGTCAGATTGATCAGCATGGCGCCGCGCGTAATGTGAGCACAGTTTTGCGCGCTGGCGATGATATTCAGGGCGAGCCGATTGAAATTTCTGCGGTGCGTAGCGAAGGCGAGGGCGGCCATTATGGCTTCGTCATCCGGCCCATTGGCAGGCGTCTGCGCGATCTACCTCCCGGGTCGCAGGATTTGCCGCGATCCGTGGAGCAGCTTACTGATCTTGTTGGTCGTATGTCGCTGAAGGAAATTGTGCGTGAGAGCACCGATTTGATTGAGCGTCTATGTATCGAAGCGGCTCTGCAATACACCTCGGATAATCGGGCCTCTGCGGCAGAAATTTTGGGACTGTCGCGGCAGAGTCTTTATTCTAAATTGCACCGGCACGGGCTGGGCAATCTGCCTGGTGAGGGCGACTGACCTCTTTCGTTTGAGCGGGCGCAGGTCGCCGCGATTCGAACAAATTCTTGAGCAATTTGAAACTAGACACTTCATCTGCCCCTCTTATTGGGCGCTTTTTGCAAGTGTCGTCATTATTTCGGCGCAAAATCGCACATGTTCGGATCAAGAGTGTCAATTTAATTTGACGCCCTCTACTGTCAGGCATAGCCTCAGTCGTTATGGAGCGATCCGCTATCTCGACTCGAAATGCGCCAATTCCGGCGGCGCGCGATGTCGTCCAACTGCTTAAACCGATCACATGGTTTCCGCCTATGTGGGCATTCATGTGCGGGGCGATTTCTTCGGGAGCTGGTCTGGATGGCCGCTGGCTGTTCGTGTTGGGCGGAATCTTGCTAGCGGGGCCGCTGGTTTGCGGCACCAGTCAAGCGGTCAATGATTGGTTTGACCGCGAAGTGGACGCGATCAACGAACCAGATCGACCAATCCCTTCGGGACGTATTGCGGGCCGCTGGGGGCTTTACATTGCTTTGATTGCGACAGCTGTTTCGGCGCTCGTTGCGTGGCTGCTTGGCCCGCTAGTGTTCGCTGCTGGCTTAGTCGGTTTGGCATTGGCGTGGGGATACAGCGCGCCGCCATTTCGTTTCAAGACAAGCGGCTGGACCGGACCGGCGGTGGTCGGCTTGACCTATGAAGGGTTGAGTTGGTTCACTGGAGCGACCGTAATGTTAGGCGCTTTGCCAGCGAGCGAGGTGCTTGTCGTATTGGTTCTTTACAGTGTCGGCGCCCACGGGATCATGACCCTTAATGATTTTAAAGCCGTCGAAGGCGACCGCGCAACGGGGCTGAAATCTCTGCCTGTGACGATGGGCGTGGAAAATGCCGCGCGATTGGCATGCGCTGTAATGGCGATCGCCCAGATTGCGGTGATCGTATTGCTCGCAATTTGGGGTTTCGTTCTTTCGGCAGGGCTGGTCGGCGCTGTGCTCATCGCGCAATGTGCTGCAATGCCGCGATTGCTTCGTGACCCGGCGAAATATGCACCGTGGTATAACGGCGTGGGCGTGACATTATATGTGCTGGGGATGCTCGCCGCGGCGTTGGGCCTCGGGGGCTACATCTGATGACCGCTGTGCCAGCTTTTTCGAACGGCTTTAGCTGGTTTGCAATCATGCGTATCGGTATCGTGCAAGCGTGCCTCGGCAGCTTCGTGATGCTGACTTCAACAGTGCTTAACCGTTTGATGGTCGTCGAATATTCGATGGCTGCGGCGATCCCGGCGGCGTTGGTTGCGTGGCATTACGCCGTACAATTGTCACGGCCGCTATTTGGACACGGTGCAGATAGTGGGCGTAAACGCATGCCTTGGATCATTGGCGGAATGGCGGTTCTGGCGGGCGGGTCACTGTTGGCGACCCATGCGACCTTGATGTTCCAATCCGATTGGATTGCCGGTGCCATTTTGGCTGTTCTTGCATACACTTTGATTGGCGCGGGCGTCGGCGCGAGTGGAACATCCGCTTTGGCTCTGCTGGCATCCTCCGTCGCGCCGCGGCGACGAGCAGCTGCTGCGGCGGTGACATGGATCATGATGATCGCGGGCATTGTCATTTCCGCGATCACCGTGGGCGAATTGATCAAACCATTCACGCCAGAGCGCCTGATTTTAGTGGCGAGCGGATTGGCTATCGTCGGATTTGTGATCACGATGATCGCAACCTTCCGCCTAGAAACTGGGCATCACGTCTTTGCCGAGACAGCGAAGGATGAGCCCGCACCCGAATTTAGAGAAGCGATCGTAGAAATCCTCAGTGAGCCTGCGGCTCGCCGGTTCACAATTTTCATCTTCGTATCGATGATCGCCTTTAGCATGCAGGATTTGATCCTCGAGCCATTTGCGGGCCTTGTTTTTGGCATGGCGCCAGGCGAATCCACGCAGCTTGGCGGTCAGCATCAAGGCGGTATCTTAGTGGGTATGATTGTCGCTGGAATTGGCGGGAGCGCGTTTGAAGGGCGGCTGCCTTCGGACTTGCGGATCTGGATTGTGACAGGATGTCTCGCATCGGCGGCAGGGCTGGCAGGATTGGCGGTCGCCGCGGTGACTGGGCCGGGCTGGCCGCTGGCAATCAACGTGTTTGTGCTGGGACTTGGCAATGGTGTGTTCGCGGTTGCCGCGATTGGCGCGATGATGGGATTGGCGGGGGCTGGCGAACGGACCCGCGAAGGCGTGCGAATGGGCGTTTGGGGCGCGAGCCAAGCCATTGCTTTTGGTCTTGGCGGATTGCTGGGAGCGTTAGGCGTTGATCTGGCGCGCCAAGTGCAAGCGCAGGATGGCAATGCGTTTCAAATCATCTTCGCCATTGAGGCGGCGTTGTTTGTGATCGCCGCAGCATTGGCAATCAGAGCAACTGGGCCTGCAATCGGCAAGCGGGCAAGCCCCGCCCAAAAATTAGCGGAACACGACGAGAGCAATAGGGAAGCAGAGGCATTCGCATGACAGAAAAAATCTATGACGCCGTCGTAATCGGAGGGGGGCCATCGGGCGCCACCGCTGCGACTGATCTAGCACTTGCTGGCCATTCGGTTTTGCTGATGGAGCGCGGCGGGCGGATCAAGCCCTGCGGCGGAGCGGTGCCGCCGCGTATGCTCGAAGATTTCGATATTCCCCATAGTTTGCTGGTTGCGAAAGCACGCTCTGCTCGCATGATCGCCCCTTCGGGCCGCGCCGTCGATATGCCGGTCGGAGAAATTGGCTATGTTGGCATGGTTGACCGTGAGGATTTCGACGAATGGCTGCGGGAGCGTGCCGAGCATTCGGGCGCAGAACGCCTCATGGGGACATTTGAAAAAGTTGAACGTGATGAACATGCGCATCCGCTGGTGACATTTCGCCGTGAACGCGGCGCGCCGATCGAAAGCGTCCGCGCGCGCTGTATCGTTGGCGCAGATGGCGCGCGCTCTGCAGTCGCAAAACAATGCCTGCCTGATGCGGAGCGGGTGAAATGCGTCTTCGCCTATCACGAAATCATCAAATCGCCGGAACCGGATGCATTTGGTAGTACAGAAGTCTTTGATCCAAACCGCTGCGATGTGTTCTATCAGGGCAAATTATCGCCTGATTTCTACGCCTGGGTTTTCCCGCATGGCGACACTGCGAGTGTGGGGGTGGGTAGCGCCAACAAAGGGTTCTCTTTACGCGGCGCGGTGTCCACTATGCGTTCTGATCTTGATCTCACGCGTTGCGAAACTATCCGCCGGGAAGGCGCGCCAATCCCGCTCAAACCGCTCAAACGATGGGATAACGGCGCCGATGTTATTGTCGCTGGCGATGCAGCGGGTATCGTTGCCCCGGCATCGGGCGAGGGGATTTATTACGCCATGGTCGGCGGCCGCGTGAGTGCGGAGGCGGCGAGCACCTTTCTCAAAACCGGTGAAGCCAAAGCGCTGCGCACAGCGCGCAAACGCTTTATGAAAGAGCATGGCCGGGTGTTTTGGATACTCGGGATGATGCAATATTTCTGGTATTCCAGTGACAAACGGCGCGAGCGTTTCGTCGATATGTGCGACGACAAAGATGTCCAACATCTGACGTGGCAAGCATATATGAACAAGAAGCTGGTTCGCTCCAAACCCATGGCGCATATCAAGATCTTCTTGAAAGACACCGCGCACCTGCTTGGCCTTAGACCAGCAAGCAGCTAGCTTGCGCTCATGAGCATGAGTAAAACTTGGATTCTGCCCGCTGTCTTGGCGGCAGTGGCAGCGGCGATTGTCGCAATTCTAGGCGCAACGATCACTGACCTTGGTCCTTGGTATCAGGGGTTGGCTAAGCCAGATTGGAACCCGCCTGACTGGGTATTCCCGATTGGGTGGACAGTGATTTACGCCTTGAACACTGGCGCGGTCGTCTCTGCATGGCGGGCGGCGCCGACGCCTAAGGTTTCAGATACGATCATCGGTCTGTTTGCGCTCAACGCCTTCCTGAATATCACCTGGAGCATGATTTTCTTCCGCATTCAGCGCCCCGATTGGGCGTTCATAGAAGTGATGCTTTTGTGGCTCTCTATCCTGGCGTTGATTCTTTATTGCGGTCGGCATTCGCGCAATTCGGCTTTGCTGTTTGCGCCTTATCTGATTTGGGTCACCTTTGCCGCTGCGCTCAATTGGGCGATTGTGGATTTGAACGGGCCGTTCGGCTGACCTGACTGGCTATGGACGTGATAGCGGCCTTCTTCGCCAACGGGCACGCCGCAGAAGTGGTGTTAGTCGTGCTTGCGCTGGAGGGGCTTTGGCTCAGATGGCGCGGCTGGAGTTTAGCTGCAATCACAGGTTTGCTTGGCCCTGCGGCATTGATCGTGATGGGCCTGCGCGCCGCTCTGGTTGGCGCAGATTGGTGGTGGGTTGCGATACCGCTAGCGCTGTCTTTCCCACTGCATCTAATAGACCTGCGCAGCCGGCTTTCCTCTTAGAGCCAACCAATCAGATGCTCCTGTAAACTCCCGCTAGATTTCGGCGCCCAACAGTCACACACAAATAAGCCCGGCTGCGCATTTCTGCGGAGCCGGGCCTCTTTGAATTGACCTATGGCAGGTCTTTGTCTTCTTCTTCAGTGACCCAACGGATCACACGGAGCGATTACTACATAGGTGCGTAATAATGTTCCTGAGCCCACAGGTACCAATTGTCGACGACTGTGCCCGAAAGCAGAATGCCGATACCGCCCGTTAGCGTTGTGAGAACCGCGAACCACCACGCCCAACGGTGGATTGATTCCATCGTGGCGTTAAAGCCCATGGTCCAGCGCCAGAACAAAGCACCGCGCTCCGAGGCTGTGCCGCGGTCGGTGATCTGCTCAATCTCACGCTCACCGCCGTAACGGCCAAGTGCAAGGATCGTTGCCCCGTGCATGGCGAACAGCACAGCGGAGCCATAAAGAAACACGATCGAGAGTGCGTGGAAGGGATTGTAGAATAGGTTACCGTGAATGAGCGAGAAATTGTTCGTCCAATCAAGGTGGCTGAAGATCCCGTATGGCACCGCTTCAGACCAGCTGCCGATCAGAGCAGGGCGGATAAAGCCCAGCACCAAAAACAGCCAGATTGCCGACGCGAAGGCCCAAGGGATATGCATCCCCATGCCCAGCGCCTTGGCCCGCATATATGTACGGGTCCACCAGCATAGCACCGAAATCGTGAGGAACGCGCCGGTCAAGATAAACCAGCCCCCCTCATTCAGCGGCACCATAAAGCTGAAACCATATTCCGGACCCGGAGGGTTCAGCGAAAGCCAGAACAGCTCTCGCATAAAGACCTGCGGACTCCACCCGGCTTGCGCCCAGAAGTTAAGCCCGATGATCGTGAACGCCGCCAAGCCGAAAACCAGCGAAAGCGTGCCGAGCCAACCGAGATAGATCGGGCCAAGCTGAGCCTGACCGATCTTTCCCGCCCAATAGCTGTATCCGGTCGCATTGACGCGCCCTTCGCTGCCATCGGTGAAAGGGACGCCCATCTCTGGGGCTGCCTTCAACTGGATCTGGGTGAAGATGTTTTGATAAGTAGCCATATCAATATGCTCCTGCCGACCAGATCGGAATCTTGCGCCAGAAATCCCAGAACTCGATCCAGCTGCCTGTATAGAGTGTGCCCGAGATAACGATGCAAATCGCGCTCCAGAACGCTGCGTTCAGCGCGAGAAGCAATCCAACCCGGTGAATGCCCAGCGTGCCGACCGAATATCCGATAAAGTCACGGAAATACGTGTCTTCATATTCGGGCGTTTTGACGTCGGTATCATCGGTGGGATTAACCGCCGACAGAACCAAGCCCCCATGCAAAGCCAGTGCGAGACAGTTGGTGAAGAAGAACGTGATCGCCAGCATGTGGACGGGGTTGTAATGGAAATTCACATAGGAATATCCGGTGTTTGATACCCAATCCAAATGCGACCAGATGCCGTAAGGGAACGCATTCCCCCAGGCGCCCATCCAAAACGGACGGATCACATTCAAAGTGATGAAAGCAAAAACCGCAACGCTAAATGCGATTGGGATATGATAGCTCATACCCAATTTGCGAGAGATCTCTGCTTGCCTCAAAGCCCAAGAGATAAAGGCGACACATGCACACATCGTAATGATCTGGTGATAGCCGCCCTGATTTAAGGGCATCAAAGCGAGTCCGGCTTCAATCGGCGGTGGTTGAATGTCGATTAGCCAGGGGTTGAGGGTCGGTCCCGCAGCAGCAGCGGCAAAGATCAGCATTGTGCCTAAAAGGGCGCTGACTGCCACCAATACTCCAAAGAACCCGACATAAAACGGCCCGACCCAAAAGTCGAAAAGGTCGCCGCCGATTATTGTGCCACCGCGCACGCGGTATTTCCGCTCGAAACTAAGGAGCGCCATAGGTCCATCCTTCCCGCCTGAACGGCGGGTGTTTTCGTGATCGAAACAATGTGTGGGAGGCAGGCAGGCAAAGCTGACGCTTTTTGCCTGCCCCCTCACGAATTGTCGCAGGCTTTAGCCAGCAGGCGTAACGCCGCCGAGCCAGTTATACTTCTCCGTGCTGAGCAGGATGAAGTGGATCGTGAAAGCCAGAACGGCCAGGCCCACATGGAGCGCGACGAGTGTCCGGCGTACATCGAAATGATGCCAAATCTTATACATAATCAATTACCTTTTGCTGAGGTGTAGATTGCTCTTACGCGCACCGAAATCGGCGGCGCAGGGGGCAAAAACTCAATCCGTCAAATCAGACGAACCAAGGCTTCCACCAATACATCAGGGCATGTGCGACAAGCGCGATGCCGACATAGAGAGTGAAGGTGCCCATGAACGCGCCATGGATTTCCTTCGCTTCATCGTCGGTCAGATACGTTCCCACTGAAGGGCGATCAGTATCGGCCATTATAGTTACTCCATTTACTATTGTAGGAGCGGGGGCGAAATTGCCCCCACGGGTATCCGCGCGTGATCCCCCACGCGAAATGCGGATGCCTGTAACTGTCAGGCAAAATGCATGGTCCCGCATCGGTGCGGCTTGTGAGAAGGGCGGTCATACAGCCTCCCCTTCAAGCAACGCCTCAGCGAGACAATCTGCGGAAACTGTCGAGGCGCCAGTGCGGCGCGCATGACGCTCTGCGGCGTCGCGCAGCCGTTTGGCGGCTGAAATTCTGACAAGAACAGGCTGCGCTTCAACCAGCTCATCGAGCCGAGCTTTCGCGCTCGTGTCCCAAATGACCTCAGCCTGTTTGCTGGCCGCGCCTTTGACGGGCGTTGCATCGGCCTTGTCCATGTCCGTGCCCAGCGGCAAGATATGGAACAGCGCATCGAACAGCGCATTGCAGACTTCTTGTACCAAATAGGTCGCGCCAGAATAGCCCATGAAAGGCGTGCCGGTGTGGCGGCGAATGGCTGCTCCGGGGAAGCTAGCGGGGATAAACGTCCCGCTTGGCCCCATCGTGTTGGGGCATTCGGCCATATACATGCGTTCGTTATAACTGCCGAACATCACCAAAGGCGGGTTGGCATGAATGGCGGCGCGCACGTCTTCGTTTTTCGGTTTAACCCCGGCACAGCGAGAGAAACTCATCGCGCAGGGAAGTCCCATGTCTTCTTCGAGGAAGTGCGTGATCCCGCGAGCGTAGGTTTCATTGGCGACAATGCCGAACGTCGCGGTGCCAAAGAAATCTTGCGTCACAGAGCGCCATAGATCCCACAAAGGTTTGATCGTTGTGTGCTTCTCACGCTCAATAAACGGCTCCGGGTCGAGCCCCAGTTCTTCGCCAAGCGCGCGTAGGAATTTTGTGGTTGAGCTGAGACCGACGGGCGCTTGGAAATACGGACGCTCCAACGTCTCGCACAGGTTGCGGCCAAATTCGCGGTACATGCAAACATTGGCTTCTGCCATGCCAAGCTGGCGAATGTCTGCAAGGTGACAGCCAAGCGGGAATACCACGCCGACTTCTGCGCCAATCCCCTCGACCAAGCGGCGGATTTCGGCCAGATCGCTTGGCATATTGAACATGCCGTAAGAAGGCCCGATAATGTTGACGCGCGGCTTTTCCCCCTCTTTGCGCTCTTTCAGTTTGGGCGCTTTTTTCGGCCCAAATTCGGTCCAAAGCCACGTCAGCGCGCGGTCGGCGCTTTCCCACTGATCTTCATCAATAGTGCGCGGCAAAAACCGTTTGATATTCGTGCCTTCAGGCGTAACGCCGCCGCCGATCATCTCAGAGATCGACCCTGTTACCACCACAGCGGGCAGTTCCGGATCAAGCGTTTGCCAGGCGCGCTTCATTGCCGCTTCGGTGCCGGTCTTACCAAGCTCTTCTTCGCCCAGACCTGTCACCACAATCGGCAATTCATGTGGGGGCAGGGCGTCAGTGTAATGCAAGACAGACGTCACTGGCAGGTTTTCGCAGCCCACCGGGCCATCAATGATGACTTGCAAGCCTTTTACCGCGGTGAAGACGTATGTCGCACCCCAATAGCCGCCAGCCCGATCATGATCGATGACGAAAGTCATGTGCCCACCGCCTCGGCCGCTTTGCGGGCTGCCTCGTTGAGCGCGGCGTATTTCTTGCGGAATTTCGGGCGATCAACTGGCTTTTCTTCCCAGACACCTGCGGCATGTTCTGTGCCAACGCCTTCGAAGAAATCGCGCATTTTATCGAAACGGGCTTTGTTGCCCATCGCCGAGTTGATGACTGTTGCCAGACTGCCTGCACCCGCCGGACCCATCAGAGGGCGGGCAGAGATCAAATTGGTGAAATACAGCGCCGGAATGGCCTTCGCCTTCGCATGCTGAACAACTGGCGTGGTGCCAACCGCGAGGTCGGGGCGGAATTCTTCGACCGCGGCAATATCTTCTTCCAGACTTGCGCGGAAGTTCACGCGAACACCGCGTGCCTCAAGCCATTCGCGATCTGCGTTGGACCACTTCGTCTGTGGGCATGCGCTGCCGACATAGGGGACATCCGCGCCGCTTTCGATAAGCAGCCGGGCAACAAGAAGTTCCGAGCCTTCATAGCCTGAAACTGTGATCCGGCCCTTGATAGGAGCCGACGCCAAAGCGCCCTTGATTGCGCCGATCATGGTGTTTTTAACACCGTCCACTTTTGCTTGGGGCAGGCCCATGACATTGCCGATGGAATCGAGCCAAGCCGCTGTACCATCCGCACCCACCGGAGCAGAACCGATCACGGGGCGCCCAGCTGCCTCAAATTCGCGAATGCTAGCAGTGTAAAATGGATGGATCGCTGCGGCGACACTGCAGTCAAGCGCGCCATAAAGCTCGCGCCATTCACGGGTCGGCACAACTGGACCGGCGGCGAGCCCTAGCGGTTCGAGCATTTGCCCAATCACCACCGGATCAGCCGGGAACATTTCGCCCAGCAATGCCACAGTCGGTTTATCAGAACGCTCTTTCGGCGCGGCCACAGGACCTGCCGCAACCTCTTCGCGTGCATATTTCAGCATCGCGCCGGCAAGGACATCTTTCGCCTCTGCATGGGTAGGGATGCCAAAACCGGGCACATCAATGCCGATAATGCGCACGCCATTGATCTGGTTTTTCAGCAGTCGGAGCGGAACGCCGCTGGCCGTTGGCACGCAGAGATTGGTGACAATGATCGCGTCATAATTTTCTGGATCAGCGAGATCTTCGACCGCTTCCTTGATGTCTTCAAACAGCTTGCCAGTGACCAGCGTTTCGGAAGAAAACGGCACATAGCCAACCGTCCGCCGCGCGCCGTAAAAATGCGATGTAAAGGTTAGGCCATAAACGCAGCAGGCGCTGCCGGACAAAACCGTCGCCGTGCGCTTCATCCGCAGGCCAACGCGCAGGCTACCGAAAGCCGGGCACATTGATTGGGGTTGATCGTGCGGGCCGACGGGATAGTCAGCGGCATATTGATCGAGCACTTCGCTTTTGCCAGCGGAGCGCGCGGCCTCCATCATTTTGTCCTTACCCGAATGGCAACCGCCATCCGCAGACGCAGCTTCGCTGCCGGAACTCAGATCGATCCGGTCAGGCGCGCGCCCTTGATTGGGGGCCGGTTCGGTGGAGAAAATATCCGCCATCAGATTTCGTCGTAAACCACTTCGAGCGACTCTTTTTCTTCGAAGACGCCGCCGCGCATGTCGGCCTGTGTCGCTGGCACGAGGCGAATGTCGCCGCCGGTTTCCTCAGGGCTGAACAGGTTCAAGAGCCCATCTTGATCGAGTGGCGCCGGCTGCTTTGGTGGAGCCTCCGCCACATTCGTCGCAAGCGTTTCAAACAATCCGGCCCATTCACCGCCGGGCTTGCCGATGATTTGATAATTGGCCGATTTGCGGCGAATATCTTCGTCAGCCGGGATCGCAGTCAGCACAGGAATATCGACGGCATCGGCAAAAGCCTGAGCCTCGCCTGTGCCGTCATCCTTGTTGATGATCATACCCGCAACACCGACATTGCCGCCCATTTTGCGGAAATATTCGACAGCGTGGCAAACATTGTTGGCGACGTAGAGCGATTGCAGATCGTTTGATCCAACCACGATCACTTTTTGGCACATGTCACGCGCAATTGGCAGACCGAAGCCGCCGCAAACAACATCGCCTAGGAAATCGAGCAAGACATAATCAAAGCCCCATTCGTGGAACCCCAGCTTTTCGAGCAATTCAAACCCGTGAATGATCCCGCGACCGCCGCAGCCCCGACCAACTTCCGGTCCGCCTAGCTCCATTGCGAAAACGCCGTCACGTTGAAAACATACGTCTTCGATGCTGACTTCTTCGCCCGCGAGTTTTTTCTTCGATGATGTTTCGATAATGGTCGGGCAGGACTTGCCGCCAAACAATAGGCTGGTCGTATCCGATTTTGGATCGCAGCCGATGAGCAAAACGCGCTTGCCTTGCTGCGCCATCATGTAGCTGAGGTTGGAAAGTGCAAAACTCTTGCCCGAACCACCTTTGCCGTAAATTGCGATAACCTGCGTTTCGCTGGTCACTTCGCCGGTGTGAACCGGATCGGGCTCTTGGTTGGCCTCATCGCGCAGCGCGTCAGCCTGAACGTCTAACATCGTCATTGTGCGTTGCTCCAATCAAGAACCATTTTAAGACAATTCGGATCGCCAAATGCCTGCGGATAGGCGTCGAGCGCTTCTTCGGCGGGGCGTAGGTTTGAAACCAGACCGCCCAAATTCAATTTGCCGCTTTCGATCAGCGCGCGCGTGCCATCCATGTCAGACGGCTGCCATTCGGCGGCGATGCGCAGTTTGGCTTCTTTCATGAAGGCGGCGGGGAAAGCGAAATTGATGCGGGAGGAATAAAAGCCCGCAAGGGTAATCTCGCCACCCTTACCAAGTCGCCGGATCAGCGCGTCGAAAATGTCTGCGTCACCGCTGGCGTCATAAATTGCGGAATAATCGCGGCGATCATCAGCATCCGGCGTTGTTACAGCGTAACCCGCCGCCCCTGCGCGGCGTTGTTCGCTGGTTTCCCAGACGGTTGGGGCCGGTGCACCCATCGCAATTGTAATCCGCGCCAGCAGGCGGCCCAAAACGCCGTGCCCAATAATAAGATCCGGCGCAGTACCACCATTGATTGCATGCAATGCTGTCGCTGCCAATGCGCAAAGCACGCCGTCAGCGCCAAGTCGCTCTGGTACAGGCAATGCGCGGGCCGATGGCACCACAACATGGCTGGCGGTACCGCCAAATAACCCGCGCGCCTTCTGATAACAATTTGCGCCGGGAACAAAAACCCAATCACCGATGCGGCCGCGCACGTCGGAGCCGGCATCGACGATTCTGCCGACAGATTCGTAACCGGGTACCAAAGGGTAACCCATGCCGGGGAATGCGGGCATCTGCCCGCTCCACAACAGCTTTTCAGTGCCGCTGCTAATCCCGCTCCAGACCACTTCGACGACGACATCGCCTGCCTCTGCACGATTCAACTCAAGCGAACGGAGCGCCAAGCGCTCAGGTCCCTCAAGTATAACCGCAAGTGCGTCCATTCTCGCCTCATTCCCCAAATTGCATGCCGAAGTGTCGTTCCCGTGCGACTCGCTGGACATGCCTGAGATGGTCTCTCTCATCCGTTTGCTACGCCTTACACTTAATAGTGTCAAATAAAGCGGACACATTAAATTCAGGCAAACGCGACAATCAGCCCGGCATTGATAGGTTGAGGGGTTTTTATCGTCTGAGTTCGGCTAAAACCGGCGGTTTTCAGCATGGCGCAGATTTCATCGGGCGAACGTGCTCTGCCGGAGCCCATGGCCCACAAATACATGCCGAAAAATGCCTCACCCATACCCTCTGCTCCAACCATGCGCGCCATAGGTTCCGCAATCAGAAGGCGAGCACCCGGCGCGAGGCTTTTGTGGATATTGGCGAGCAGCCTTGCCACCGGTTCATCGTCGTGATCGTGTAGGATGCGAACCAAAGAGACGATATCGTAGCCGCGGGGAATGTCGCTTTCGAAAAAATTGCCGGGATGGGCGCTGACTCGCGCGCTTCCCATCGCATCGACGAGAATCTCTTGGCCTGATTCGACAACTTCGGGCAGGTCAAATAGGCCGAGATGCAAATCGGGGTTCGCTTCGCCTATTGCGCGCAAGAATGCCCCATAGCCGCCGCCAACATCCAGCAATTTTGCCGATTCCGGAAAGCGAAAACTGGCGAGTACCTGGTCTGCTACGAAATGTTGAGAGGCAGCCATAAGCTGCGAATATTCCGCCGTTTCTTGCCCCGCGTGCGCAGCGCCATGCAAGGCGCCAGCATAGGACCAATACCGCGACAGCTCGGTCGCTTCTTTGCGATCCTTGCGCAGCAGTTCCATCGGTTCAGCAAGGTCGCGGTAAAGCAGTCGGTGGTGCCGGACCATCGCCTGTGCACCCTTATCTGCGGCCAGCACCGCACCTTGCTCGCCCAGCATCCAACCGTCGCTCACCGGCTCTTCTGACAAAGTCAAAGCTCGCGCGGCGCGTAGCAAGGTCAGCGCAGCTTCATTGGACAATTTCAGTTCTGCGGCGACTGTCTGGTGGCCAATGGGGCCGCGAGAGAGCACGTCAAACAAGCCGCTTTCCACGCAGGCACGTAAGATTTGGGTGTAGGAAAAACCGGCGACCAGATCAAAAGCGCTGCTGGCACGGGACCGGGCGATGCGATTGATGAGCGGCAATTTTGCCGCCCAATACTGAAATCTAGGGCTCGCAAAAATCGCATTGCGGCGGGCAACATAGCGGACCTTCAGCGAGTGCTTGCCATTGCTAGTGACGTTGCCATTGCCTTTGTCATCATTGTGACTGTGGTTTGGATCAGCCTCAGTCATCAGTTTCCGCATAATTTACACTAAACATGTCCAAATGATTGGACAGATGCTACGCATGCGTCAATGTTATTGTGACTCAATCGGGGCAGGTGAGGGCAAATGGACGGCAAAGTCGTCATAATCGGAGCGGGAATGGGCGGGCTTGCCAGCGCCGCACGGCTCGCGGCATCCGGTTATGATGTGACGGTCATTGAGAAAGAGGCCGAGGTCGGGGGAAAAGCCCGCCGTGTCTCCGTGGATGGACAGCCAATTGATGCCGGTCCGACGGTCTTCACCATGCGGGATGTGTTCGATGGCATCTTCCAAAGTTGCGGCGCAAACCTCGAAGACTACGTCCGTATTCGCCGCGCCGAAGTGATCGCTCGCCATGCTTGGAGTGAAGACGAACGACTCGACCTGTTTGCCGATCCGCTGCGCAGCGAAGAGGCGATTGGCGATTTTGCAGGTGCAGCAGCTGCCAAGGGGTACCGTCAGTTCCGACAGGCCACCCGGCGGATGTATGACATTCTCAACGAGCCGATGATGCGCGGCGACAATGTTAGCACGCCGCTGCCGCTGCTCTGGCGGATCGGTCTGTGGCGCTTTGATGCGTTTGCCGCGATGCGTCCGCATCAGAATATGTGGAAGGCTTTGGGCGGGTTTTTTCCAGATCCCCGGCTCCAGCAATTGTTTGGCCGCTATGCCACTTATTGCGGGTCATCGCCATTTGCTGCGCCTGCGACCTTGATGTTGATCGCACATGTCGAGGCGACTGGCGTGTGGTTGATCGATGGCGGGATTAACGCTTTGGCGCAGGCGCTGCGCACCGTTGCTGAGGCAAAGGGAGCGGCGTTTCGGATGGGCACCGGCGTCGCGGAAGTTTTGACAGAGCGGGGCCGCGGCGCGGTCGGTGTGCGGCTCGCCAATGGAGAGCGGATTTCGGCTGATGCGGTGATTTGCAACGCGGATCCGAATGCCATCGCCGCCGGTAAATTTGGCGGCAAAAGCGCGAGCTCAGTTCCGGCCCTAAAGCCAGCGAAACGATCGTTGTCCGCCATGGTTTGGTTCGCCCACACCAAAACCGCCGGCTTTGATCTGAGCCACCACAACGTCTTTTTCTCACCCAACTACAAAAACGAATTTGACCAGATCGCGGCCGGGCGCGTGCCTAGCGAGCCATCCGTCTATGTCTGCGCACAAGATCGCGGCGGCCGCGACAGCGCGGGCAGCGGCGCTGCGGATCAAATCAAGAGCGCATCGCGCGAACGCATCCAAATCATCGTCAACGCACCGGCAAATGGCGACACCCATTCCTATCCACCTCAGGAGACCGACCAATGCACAGCCGAAATGAGAGCGACGCTCACACGATGCGGTCTGACGTTGGAACACGAAATGCCGCACAAAATCGCGAGCCCAGCGGAATGGGAGCGGCTGTTCCCGGCCACGGGCGGCGCCCTTTATGGCAGAGCGTCGCACGGCTCGGCGGCCTCCTTCCTGCGGCAAGGCCCGCGCACGCGGATGCCCGGACTGTATTGCGCGGGCGGGGCGACGCATCCCTCAGCCGGGGTCCCGATGGCCGCCTTGTCCGGGCTGCTCGCGGCGAAAAAGGTCGACGCGGACCTCGCTTTGATGAACAAATCCAGCCGGGTGGGTATAGCTGGTGGTATATCGACGCGATCAGCGCAGACGGGCGTCACGGGCTGACGATAATTGCCTTTTTGGGCAGTGTATTCTCGCCCTATTACAAAGCCAGCGGGCGGGGTGATCCGATTGACCACTCATCTCTTAACGTCGCTCTTTATGGGCCGAGCAATCGCTGGGTCATGCATGAACGGCCCAGCGAAGATGTGAGCCGAGATGCCCAAAATTTGGTGATTGGCGACAGTCAGGTCCGCTGGGATGGGAATGTGCTGGAGATCGATATTGAAGAGCGTGATACGCGGCTATTCAACCCGGTCCACCGGCGCGTTTGCGGTAAAGTGCGGGTGATTCCAGAAGCTCTGAACCCCACTAGTTTTGCGCTCGACCCGGCACAAAACCATATCTGGCACTGCATGGCGCCGCGCGCACGCATTGAAGTGGAGATGGAAAAGCCCGGCCTATCGTGGAGCGGGCAAGGGTATTTCGATCACAATCGCGGCGATGAACCGCTCGAATCGGGCTTCAACACTTGGCATTGGTCGCGGGCGCATATGAAAGAGGGGGCCGTGGTTTGTTACGAAGGAGAGCGCGGGGATGGCTCTTTGTTCGCCAGCGCAATTCGTTTTGATCGCGATGGCATTCCGACAGAGGCACCTCTGCCGCCGATCGCTCCTTTGCCCAGCAGCAAATGGCGCGTGGGCCGCAGAACCCGGTCACAAATCGGCGTCGCAGAAGTGCGGCGGACGTGGGAAGACACACCGTTTTACGCGCGGTCCGAATTGACATCGCGGCTTTATGGAGAGGACGTGGTGGCTGTTCAGGAGAGCCTGGATATGCGGCGTTTTGATTCGCGGGTGGTGCAATTCATGCTGCCATTTCGGATGCCGCGAAGGCCGGCATAGGCCGGAAACTCCAAGCTAAGCGCTATCATTGATGTCTTGGCTGTCTTCATTCGCAGCTTTTGCAGCGGCATCTTCTGCTTCTTTAGCGGCCCGCGCCTCCCGGCTTTCGCGCAATTCGCGGCGCATTTTGGACCATTGCCAAATGCCAAAGCCCATTGCGATGCCATAGAAGAATACCAGCTCTATCCATGCAATATTGCCCATGTCTGGCTCCAATTTAGCTGGCGGTTTCGGTTGCTGTAATGTGCTGCGCGGCAAAAGCGGTGATCAACCGGGCCGCGTGCTGCGGCGCCTCTTCGTGGGCCAAATGCCCCAGACGCGGCATGCTTTCCAATCGCGATGTCGGCAACCACTCATGCGCTTCCTTCGCCCAATCCAGCGGGATGGCGGCATCATTGTCGGAATGCAGTAGCAGCACGGGTTGATTAATCTGATCCATCCGGGTGCGCAGGGTCGGCAGATCCCAATTCGCCATCATCGCGAGCGCGCCTTTTGTGTGAGCAGAATTGCGCAGCAAGGCAGAATAACAAGCCAAGCCCTCGTGATCCAATTTCGAATGCGTTGCGCGATAGATGAACCGCTCTGCCTCTTTTCCGATTCCGGCTGCTGCTGAAAAAATCCTTGGGATTAGGGGATTAACAAACAGAACCTTCGCCAGGGCTGGAAACAATTGCGCCGCTGGGCCGGGGAATGGACGCAAGGCTGCGTTCAACCCAACAATCGGCCCGTCAAATCCGTGATCCAGCGCCAATTGCAAAGCCAGCGCTGCGCCCGCTGAATGGCCTGCGATAATGTCGGGCGCAAAATCCAGTGTCTTCAACAAGCGGGCCGTTGCGGCGGCCATCTTGGGCAGGGACATTTCCTCGGGCGAATGCCCCGTTGTAAAAGCATGCCGAGGCAGATCGGGGGCAACCACATCGAAAGTGCTCGCCAGAATTGGCAGGACCCCGCGCCACGAATGAACAGAGGCTCCAGTTCCGTGAAGCAATAGAACCTTAGGCCGCGTGGGTTTCCCAGCGCGCTGAACATGCCAAATCGCCTCACCAACTGGTACAAAGGTACTCAGCTCCCGGTTTGGCCAAATGCGCCCTTCGCGATCCCAGTTTAGCGGGCTGCTCATGCGGAAACACGCCCGTCTGCTTTGGCACCAATTTTGCCGCTCTCTTGGGCGGAGATCGCCTTGTGCAATGCCTTTGCGTCGGCGCGGGGCAAAGCGAGGTATCGCGCGTCCATCGCGCTTGCCAAGTCTGGTCCCTCGCGCCCTGGACGGGCGGAAATGTCCACGACCAACGCATCAATGCGTAAGCGTGCAATCGCCCGGGCTGCTGCCTCTGCGTCTTCACCCGCTTGTTTGCGGCCCGGTGCGCCGTCTGCGGCGATATTCGCTCTGCCATCTGTCAGGATAACAAGGCTGGGTGTGCGCCCCTTTGTCGCCACCGCCTGCGCCGCCTCGCGCGCCGCGTTTAAACCCATCGCCAGCGGCGTGCCCCCGCCGCCGGGTAATTCGGCCAAAGCTCTGCGCGCGCGGGTGAGCGAGCGGGTGGGCGGCAACAATTGTTCCGCGACCTCTCCGCGAAAGGCGAGCAGTGCGACTTCACTGCGTGTGACATAAGCCTGCGCCAGCATCAATTCGACCGCGCCCTTCGCCTCCGCCAGACGCGCCGCCGCCGCCGATCCTGATGCATCGACCGCAAAAATGGTGACCCGCGCGGCCTTTTCTTCAAACCGCCGGACGCGTAAATCTTCTTTGCGCATCAAAATGGGCGCATCATCCGCTGCGCCTGTTTCGCGGCGTCTAATCCCTTGCCAGGGCACGGCGCTGCGCAATGTATCAATCAGCGCCAATCGCGCCCCACCACGCGGCATTCCCGGGCGGGCGGTAAGCGGTTTGCCACGCAGGCCGGATTTGCGTTTCTGCCCCGAACCCGCTCCGCCGCCGCGCTTTGGCGTTTGACCCTTCACCAATTGCGCCAACAAATCCGCCGGGATGGCGGCGGCGGCGGCTTCGACCATTAAGTCTTCGAGTGTTTGGTCAGAATTCTTGTTTTCTCTATCTGAGGGTTCATCATTGGTGTCCGGCGGCGGTGGCGGCAGTGTTTCGTCCTCCGGAGGCTCGGCATCTGTTGGCGGCAATTGCGTGGCGCGCGGGGACAGAACCAAACGCACCGCCGCCTCCAAATCTGAACGCTCTGCCTCAGCCCGTTTGTTCAGCGCCGCATGGGCCCGCGCCGCTTGGCTTGCTTGCAATAAGGGGCGCAAACCTTCCACACCTAAAGCCGCCGCCGTCGCCGCCAAAGCAGTCAGCGCGTCATCATTGAGCGGCGCGACGCTGCGCATATCACCCGAAGCCTGTATTTTGGGCACTTGCCATTCACGCGACGCGCCCAGATCGCAAGTAAACGCCGCGCGCTGCGTCAGGGCTTGCGGGGGAGCACCCTCCGGTTCACCGGCATCATTTCGGGCGCTGTCATCCAACATTACCAGAGCCACTTGCCGATCATCCAGCGGCTGCGCCAATCGCCCGGCAGCGGCTTCGTCTAGCCGGTCCGCCATCGGCACAATCAACACGCCGCCTGCTGCCTCATCCAGCAAGCCCGTGGTTTCAACCGGACGACCCGCAGCAAGGCTAGCGGCGATATCGATCCCGCCAAGCAACCTTTCATCATCAATATGGCCGGGCAGTTTTCTGCAAGGGAGCGCATTTCCCAATGCCTCCACCAAAGCATCGCGTGCGGGAGATGAACCGCGCAGGGTCATCCCGCCAAACGTTAGCGGCGCGAGCGAAAATAACCGCGCTGCTAAGACTGCATCGTGGAGAGGATCCGCTGGCTCTTTGCCGCTCACCCAAACAGCTCTGTGATCGCGCGGGTGATACGCACTGTTGACCCTGTTTCATCCAAAACATCGCGGCGCAAACGGTGGCGCAAGGCCGACGGCGCAACCGCAACCAAATGATCGCGTTTCACTGAACGTGCCCCCTTTAACGCGGCAAAGGCCCGCGCCGCGCGCATCAATGTCAATTCCCCGCGCAGACCATCCGCGCCCACTGCCATGCACAAATGCGCCGCATCGGTCAGGACATCGTCTGGCGTTTCGAGCTTCGCCAGTTTCGCTTTGCCGCGCGCGATTTGTTTGAGGATTTTCTCATCCTCACCCGCCCATTCTTTTGCGAAACCGTCTGGATCGCGCTCATTCGCCGCGACCATACGCATGATCGCGACGCGGGTTTCAATGTCTTCGGGTGTGCGCACCTCCACCGATAGGCCAAACCTGTCGAGCAATTGCGGGCGCAATTCGCCTTCTTCTGGATTGCCGCTGCCGATCAGCACGAATTTCGCCGGGTGGCGCACAGATAAGCCCTCCCGCTCCACCACATTCTCGCCCGACGCCGCGACGTCGAGCAGAAGGTCGACGAGATGGTCTTCGAGCAGATTGATCTCATCAATATAAAGAAAACCGCGATGCGCCTTGGCAAGCAATCCCGGCTCAAATCCTTTTTCACCGGATCGCAAAGCGCGCTCCAGATCTAGCGAGCCGATCACGCGGTCTTCGGTCGCGCCCAAAGGCAAATCGACAAAGGGCACGGCGCGTTTGCGCAGCGGCCCGGTGCCGCAAATTTCGGGGTAACGGGCCTGATCATCCTTGGAGCAGCCATAGGCGCAATCTTGGATCGCTGTGATCGGCGGAAGCAATCCTGCCAAGGCCCGCGCCGCGGTGCTTTTGCCGGTGCCCCGGTCGCCAAACACCATCACGCCGCCAACCGACGGATCAACCGCCGCAATCAACAAAGCCAGCTTCATCTCGTCTTGACCGACGATCGCGGAAAAAGGGAACCGTGCCATAGGTTTGACCTTGTGAACGCTTGGACGCGCTTCGACAAGAGTTTCAGACAGTCCGCGTGACAAATTCACTTTACAGTCAATGTTTGCCCGTCCGCGTCAGTAACAAGACCGGCAGCAGCCCCGCCGCGAGCAGTATTAGCGCAGGGATCGACGCCTCGACTAAGCGTTCATCGCTGGCGAGGCGGTATGTCCGGGTCGCGAGCGTTTCGAGGTTAAATGGGCGCAGGATCAAGGTGGCGGGCAATTCGCGCACCGTGTCGATGAAGACCAAGGCAGCAGCCGCAGCAAGGCTGGGGCTGAGCAGGGGTGTATAAATCCGCGCCAGCACCCGTGCAGGTTTCGCCCCAAGCGAGCGCGCGGCGGCATCCAATGAGGGCGGAATCTTGCTCATCCCACCGTCCACCGTGTTGAAGGCAACGGTGAGAAACCGGACGCATAGTGCATAGATCAGCACGGCGCTGGTGCCTGTCAGGATCAAACCTCCAGTATAACCAAAACTGTCACGGGCAAACCGGCTGAGACCGACATCGATCACGCCGAGCGGCGCAAGCAAGCCAACCGCCAGCAACGCGCCGGGCAGCGCATAGCCGAGCGTCGAGACGCGAATGGCGCCGGATGCAATGCTGGAATTGGAGCGCTTTTTCGCAAAAGTAAGCAGCAGCGCCGCAATGAGGCAGACTGCGGACGCGGCGAGGCCAAGTGTGAGGCTGCCGCTGGCATAGCTCCACAAATCACCGGCGGCGGAGAGGGCCGCCGGGGTCACCGCCATGCCGCCCAAATGCGCGGCGGGAATGGCAAATCCAAGCAAAACCGGCACAGCGCAGGCCAACATAGCAAGCGCTTTACCAAGAGACGTAAGTGCAATCAGCGGTTCATCATTTGGGCCTCGCGCGCGGGCTGAGAGGCCATCTTTGCTGTCACTGCGCCCGGCGCGGGTACGGCTTTCAAACACGATCAAGGCGATGACAAACACCAGCATGATACCCGCCAGTTTCAGTGCTGCTTGTTTGTCGCCCATCGCCAACCAGCTGCGGAAAATGCCGGTGCTGAATGTGGGAATGGCGAAATATTGCGCGACGCCGAAATCGGCCAGCACTTCCATCAGCACCAATGCTAGACCGCCAGCAATTGCGGGCCGTGCAGCGGGTAGGGCGACGCGCCAAAACGCGCGCGAGGGCGGTGCGCCGAGGCTGCGGGCGGCGCGGAATTGGCTGGTGGATTGCGCTGCAAAGGCGGTACGGGCGAGGAGGTAAACATAGGGGTAAAGGACAATGCCGAGGACAAAAGCACCGCCGGGTAAGGACCGGATTTGCGGGAACCCATATTCGCCTGCGCCCATTCCCGTTACACCGCGAAAAGCCGTTTGCACCGGCCCAATAAAGTCAAGCAAATCGGCATAAACATAGGCCGCAATATAGGCTGGCACTGCGAGCGGCAGGACCAATGCCCATGCAAAGAATCGCCGTCCAGGGAATCGCGCTGCGCTGACCAACCATGCGCATCCGGTGCCAACAATCGCGGCAAGCGCGCCCGCAAGCACCATCATCAGCAATGTGTTGATGACATATCCGCCAAGCACGGTGCGGGCGAGGTGGGTGATGGCTGCAAAGTCGCCGCTCAGCGCGGAGACGAGGATTGCCGCAATAGGCATGGCGGAGAGCAAGGCGATGATCAGCGCGGAGATGCTCCAACCATCGAGACGGATGCGGGAACTTGCATGGCGGGATGCGCTCGGACTTGCATGATTCCGCGCGGATTGCGTAAGGCGGCTTACCGGCATAGCGGCCAACCCTTTCGGCATAGGACAAATATGTGAGCCTCGAATTTCGTCATATTGCCCATGCTTACGGAGAGGTGGCAGCGCTTAGCGATGTGTCTTTTACTGCACCTGCCGGAGAAATCACCTGTCTGCTTGGATCGTCCGGCTGCGGGAAGTCAACCTTGCTGAATCTTGCTGCGGGACTTTTGCCGGTTCAGCAAGGCAGTGTGCACGTCGCTGGCGAAATCTTGGCAGAGCCGGGCGTCAACCCGCCGCCAGAGGCGCGCGGTGTGGGGTTGGTGTTTCAGGATGGCGCCTTATTCCCGCATATGACGATCGCGGCAAACATCGCCTTTGGAATGGACCGGGCCGAGGCACAGGTGATAGAAAGCTGGCTGGATCAGGTGGGTCTGTCGGGACTGGGCGCGCGTTATCCGCATGAAATATCCGGCGGTCAGCAACAACGCGCCGCGCTTGCCCGTGCGATGGCACCCGGGCCGGACGTGCTGCTGATGGATGAACCATTTGCCAGCGTCGATATCGTCCTGCGCCGCCGCTTGCGCCGCGATTGCCGGATGCTGCTGAAAGCGCGCGGCACCACCACAATATTGGTCACACATGATCCCGAAGAGGCGCTGGATATTGGCGACCGGATCGCGGTGATGGATGCCGGGAAAATAGTGCAATTTGGCACGCCGCATGATTTGCATGAGAACCCAGCGGCGGCATCGGTCGGGGCAATCTTTCGCGGTGCGCAAGTGGTTCGCGCAAGTCGCCAGCCTTGCAGTGACGACGAGGGTGATGGCGACATATTGCGCACTGTCTTTGGCGATTGGCCCGCGAGCTGCGTCAACGGCGCTCTCCCATCAGGCACAGACCTTGATCTGCTGATTTATGCTGAGCAAGTTGAACTTGTCGCAGATGGTGCGGGATTGCCCGCGCGCGATGTGCATCCCCTTGGCGCAACCAAACGAGTGTTGCTGGAGGGGCCGGGCGCGGATGAAATCACCGCGATAACGGACGCCCCGATTGATCCGGCAGCCCGATATCGGCCGACGCCGCGCAGTGGTACCGCGCGCGCTTTCCTGCGCGATTAAAGTACCTTCCCAAGGCCCACGCTTCAGCAAGAGCGTAGCGATGCGCATATAAAACTTGCGTTTTAGAAAATACTATTGCAACGCATTCGCAACAAAGATGGAGCACACCCAATGAAGCGTTTGATTCTTGCCGCCACTATGGCTCTGGCCGTCACAGCCTGCGCCGAAACTTCAGAAACAACTGATGGTGCGGCCGCTTCGGGCGAAGTGAACATCTATTCCTCGCGCCATTACGACACCGATCTGGCGCTTTATGAGGATTTCACTGAACAAACCGGTATCACTGTCAATCGCATTGAAGCGGATGCGGACGCCCTGATCGAACGTATTTCCAGCGAGGGTGAATTCTCTCCTGCTGATTTGCTGATCACGGTTGATGCCGGACGGCTATGGCGCGCCGAAGAGGCTGGCATTTTGTCCGCCACAACCTCTGAAACCTTGAATGAGCGTTTGCCTGATTACCTGCGCCATCCTGATGGTTTGTGGTTTGGCCTTTCCACTCGCGCTCGCGTGATCATCTACAACAAAGCGTCTGGCGAACCCGCAGGCCTCGAAAACTACGCAGATCTCGCGGATCCTGCTTTTCGCGGTGATATTTGCATCCGTTCCTCGTCCAATATTTATAACATTTCATTGTTGTCGAGCATGATCGCCCATAGCGGCACACAAGTTGCCGAAGATTGGGCGAAAGGCGTCGTCGCCAATTTTGCTCGTGATCCGCAAGGCAATGACACCGCTCAAATCGAAAGCGTCGCAGCCGGCGAATGCCGGATTGCGGTTGTCAATTCTTACTATCTGGCGCGCTTTGCCGGCGGTGATGCGGACCAAAAGGCGGTTTTTGACGCGCTCGGTGTGATCTTCCCGGACCAAGATGGAAATGGCACGCATGTGAATATCAGCGGAGCCGGGGTCACAATCAACGCGCCCAACCGGGAAAACGCCATTGCCTTCCTAGAGTACCTTACCTCCGAAAGCGCGCAGCGTTATTTTGCCGATGGTAACAATGAATATCCCGCCGTTTCTGGTCTCGCGGCCAATTCTGCGGTTGAGCAGCTGGGCGAATTTAAGCCCGACACGCTGAATGCCGCCGAAATCGGACGGAACCAACGCCAAGCGGTAGAGATTTTCGACCGCGCCGGTTGGAATTGATCGGTATAGTCAAAGAACCCTGAAAGCCTGGCTTGAAACCGCGCTTCATGCCCAATTCTAAGCCCGTGCGCAGATCGGCTTCAAGCCTTGCTTTTAGGCCTTATCACTAAACTACCTTGAAGCAGGGCCGCGAAACCGCCATTTGCGCCCTTGATAACGGGGTGCCGATGCGCTCCGGCTTTTGCTTGAGGCTTTCGTTTTGACCGACATGACCACCGCTCCCACCTCTCATAACCCGATTCCAGATCGCGATGCTTTCAAAGAAGGCGGCGCGATCAGTGTTGAGACGATTACCAGCGTCCACCAGTGGAATGACGACCTCTTCAGTCTTAAGATGACGCGCCCGGCATCGTTCCGCTTCCGCTCTGGCGAATTCATTATGATCGGCCTTCCAAAAGAAGACGGCAAACCTCTGCTGCGCGCCTATTCAATGGCGTCGCCCAGCTATGAAGAGGAACTCGAGTTCCTTTCCATCATCGTCCAAGACGGTCCGCTGACATCGCGTTTGCAACATATCAAAGCGGGCGACCCGATTTACCTTGGTAAAAAGCCCACAGGCACCTTGGTGACGGACGCATTGCTGCCGGGCAAACGGCTCATCATGCTCTCCACCGGCACTGGTCTTGCGCCGTTTATGAGCCTGGTGCGCGACCCCGAAGTGTACGGCATGTTTGATGAAGTGATCGTGGTGCATTCCGTGCGCCGGGTGGCTGATCTGGCGTATCGGGACTTGCTGGAAAGCAAGCTGGAGGGTGATCCCTTACTCGAAGACGAAGACCGCGCGCGGATGATCTATGTGCCTACGGTAACGCGGGAAGATTTCCACACGACGGACCGCATTCAAGTGCTGATTGATGATGGACGTCTGTTTAAAGACAGCAAAGGGCCAAATCATCTGGACCCAGAGCAAGACCGCATCATGATGTGCGGCAGTATGGCCATGATCAAAGACCACGCAGCGGATTTAGAAGCGCGCGGTTTTGAAGAAGGTGCGAATAATAAGCCCGGTCAATTTGTAATCGAACGCGCATTTGTTGGATAAATTGATCTAGGCACTTGTGCTAGGCGGCCCAGTATTGGTCGCAAAATTCATGCCGGGTTCATAAAATTTGCTCGATCATCCCGCGATGAACCAGCAACGCAATCTTCGCAAAATGATCGGTGCGTGGGCGATCGCCGCAGCCGTTCTTGTCCCCACTGCGCTATCGGCGCAGATCGTGTCCGGGGCGCGAGGATCTAACCAGACGAGTTACCACCTCGTGCAATTGTCAGTGAACAGCGGGGCCGCTGCTGCCGAACAATTTTCCTCCAAAACACAGGAAATCGGATCCTGCCAAGACGCGATGAATGTTGCGCAGGAACTGGACACCGACATCCGCAGAAACCGCTTTGTCAGGGCGTCGCAATTGCCGGATCAAATCCGCGATATGCTGAAAGCATTGCCCACCGGGCAAGCCAGCGAAGTGTTCGGCGCGGATGGCGATACATTGCGCGTACTGGTGATTTGCAACCGGTTATAGACGCGCTGGCCCGCCTATTCGCGGCCTATTTGCGTCGCGTCTTCTCGCTTTACATTTACGCCGTAATGCCGTGAATTGCCGCCTCATGTCGATACACGAGGCCGCAAATTATGCCGATGACAGATCCGATTGATTTCACCGAAAAGCGCGTTGTTGTAATCGGGGGATCCAGCGGTATTGGCAATGGCATTGCGCAAGGGTTCCGCGCGCGCGGGGCTGAGGTCACCGTCACCGGCACGCGCCCCGATAGCGGCGATTATCTGGAGGCCGAAGACAGCGATGTGCGCGGGCTGACATATTATCAGTTGAACGGTGCGGACCGGGGCGCGGTTGATGCCTTGGCAGCACAGATTGGCCCCGCCGATGTGCTGATCCAGAGCCAAGGAATTGTGCGCTACAAACGGCAGGAATTTGAGCGCGGCGGCTGGGATGCGGTTGTCGACGTCAATTTGAATTCTGTAATGGATGCTGCGCGGGCCTTCCATCCGGAGCTGGCACAGCGCGGCGGTTCAATGGTGATCGTGTCATCTGTGGCCGCATTTAAATCGACAATGGGCACCCCTGCTTATGCGGCGTCGAAAGCTGGCGCGGCCAGTCTGGTCAAATCGCTGGGCGAAGCGTGGGCGCGTGACGGGGTGCGAGTGAACGGGATTGCGCCGGGTTTGGTGCCGACAAAACTCACCAGCGTAACAACTGACCATCCAGACCGATTGGAAGCGAGCCTTCGCGCGATCCCGTTGCGCCGGATGGGCACGCCCGAAGATATGGCAGGCGCGGCGCTGTTCCTCGCTTCTCCGCTTTCCGCATATATGACAGGCCAAACTTTGGTGGTTGATGGCGGCCTTACGCTGTCTTGAATGATCTCCTTTAATGATGCTGCTGCTATCGGCGGTTTTAGAACGGAATAGTCCTATGAAATTTACCCGGCTCGGCACCTCTGGCCTTTCCGTTTCACGTTTTTGCCTTGGCTGTATGAGTTACGGCGACACAACGAAGGGTTGGCATGGCGACTGGTTGCTGGGCGAGGAAGCCAGCCGCCCGTTTTTCCGGCAAGCGTTAGAGGCAGGGATCAATTTCTTCGACACCGCCAATGGCTATTCTGGCGGGACGTCGGAAGAAATTACGGGCAAATTGCTGCGCGAAATGGCGCGGCGCGATGAAATTGTCGTGGCCACCAAGGCATTTATCCCGTGGCGCAACGCCCCCAATACGGGCGGATTGTCGCGCAAGAGCCTGTTTCAAGCCGTTGATCACAGCCTGACCCGGCTAGGCATGGATTATATCGATCTTTTCCAAATCCATCGCTGGGATGAAGAAACGCCGATCGAGGAAACAATGGAGGCGCTGCACGACATCGTGAAGGCCGGTAAGGCGCGCTATATCGGTGCCTCGTCCATGTATGCGTGGCAATTTGCGAAGGCTCAAGAAACCGCGCGGGCGAATGGTTGGACGCGGTTTATTGCGATGCAGAACCAGCTGAACTTGCTGTACCGAGAAGAAGAACGCGAAATGCTGCCGCTTTGCGAAAGCGAGGGCGTCGGAGTGATCCCTTGGAGCCCGTTGGCGCGGGGCCGTTTGGCACGCGGGCTGGGCGCGGAAACCGTGCGTAGTAAGACCGATGGTTTCGGCAAAGTCATCTATCCCGAAGACGCGGCCGATGATGCAGTGATCACCGCCCTATCGGCTCTGTCTGAGGCGCGTGGTGTTCCCATGGCGAGCCTAGCGCTGGCGTGGCACTTTACCAAACCCACCGTCGCCGCGCCGATTATTGGTGCGACCGGGCCGGATCATATCGGGTCAGCCATCGCCGCGCTCGATATTGAGATCCGCGCTGAAGAAATCGCCGCAATCGAAGCGCCATACCGGCCCAAATGGCCGACAGGGATGGGCATGGCATTGCCCGGCATGGATCAGGTGTCAGTGGCCTAACCTGCCGGGTCAAAAGTCTGCGGAGATTCCTAGCGAAACCGACGTGCCAACATCGTAAGTGTTGAAGTCCAGACGGTTGGTCCCATTGTCCTGAAATTCGAAATTGTCGCGGCCAAAAATGTTGCGCACTTCAAAGCTCAGTTCCATCGGGATGCCCAAATCGACCTCGGTCTTGGCGACCAGATCGACCGTGAGGCCGGGGTCTTCGACAAAGTCAGGCTGAATTCCGGAACGCTGCGTCACCCGTTCGCTAGCATAGTTGAACAGCAGGCTGAGCTGCTGCGTTTTTTCAGTGTCCTCAATACCGATGGTCAGATTGGCAACGTGATCCGATTGACCGACCAGTGGGTCGCCATCTTCGAAAATTAGGCTGGCGAGTTGGTTCGGGTTCAGCGGGGTGGGCGATATGTCCCCTTCGCTAACCGAGATTTGTGATTGAGCGAAAGTGTAATTCGCCATGATCAAAATCTGTTTAGTTTCGAAGAAACTGCCGCCCATATTATACAGGCCGATGCCGTAAACCGCATCAATTTCAACGCCGTAGAGTTCGGCCGATGGCGCATTGGCAAAGCTGGTGAAGATCTGGCCCGATGCCACGTTGAATGTGTTCTCAATCGGGTTGTCGATTTCCTTATAAAAACCGGCAATGCTAACCCGGTCTGGCCCGCCAAAGTAATATTCGCCGCGGACTTCGGCGTTCAGCAAACGGCTGTCTTGCAGCAACGGGTTGCCCTGAAACAGACGGTTTGATTCTGGATCGAAATAACGCTGCTCGATCAATTCGCGGAATTGCGGGCGGGCGATGGTGCGCGATGCAGATCCGCGCAATTGCAAATCGTCAATCGGCTCCCAAGTGATCGTGCCGCCGGGCAAGAAATAATCATTGGCAATATTGGTCGCGGTCGCGCCCACAACCGGCGTGTTGAACAAGGATTGGTCAAGTGCGACGGTCTGTGTCGCATCCTCATACCGCACGCCCAATTCCACGGTCAGTGTGTCCGCCGGGAGCCAGCGGAACAGACCATAACCCGCCTGCACTTCCAAAGCGGCATCGAACACCGGGAACGGTGTCGCTTCGGTCAATGTCACATTGAAAGCGGCCAAAGTGTCAGCGCCCAGAATATCCCCTGGCTGACGCAGGCCAACCGAAGTCGCCGCGATTTCATCAAACCCAGCAAGAGCAGGGTCGCTGGTGTCCGGCGAGATAAAGGGACGGAATTCGCGGCTTTCGCTGCGCCGGTCGGTGTCGGTGTAGGCATAGCCGACCGTCACTTCGAATGTGTCGGTTACTTCATAGCCAAGGTCGATCCCGCCATACCAGAGTTCTTCCTGCAGATCGTCGAACGACACGGTCGAAATGCCCGCATCAGACAGCTGATTGAAATAGGCAACGAACAAATCGCCGAATTGATTGCCGGGCAGATTCGTGCGGGTGTAGCTAAAGCTAGAATTAAAAGGCGCCTCGCGGTCGGTACGCGCATAACCGCCGCGCAGATCGACGCTGATCCGGTCAAAATCCAGCTCCGCAACAACCTGCGTGTCCATCAATTGCCGCTCAAAAAACGCCGTTTGCTGATTGATGAAATCAAACCCGGTCGCGCCCGGAAAGATATCGAACCCTTCCGACAATCGCGCCGTTTTCAGCGTGTCGCGAATGAACAGGTTCGTCCAACGAACTGTGTGCTCGCCGAAATCCAAACCAAAGCTCAGCATTGCGTTCACCAGCGACGTTTCATCGGTGATGAAGGTTTCTTCCTGTTGGAACACTTCGGACAGATCATTGCTGCCTTGCTGGCTCAAGACGCTGCGATTGCGCAAACCATTCTTAAGCGAGAGCGTGGCGATGATGCCCAGATATGTGTCTTCGCCCAGTTCCAGCGATGCGCCGCCAGTGATCGAGCCGGAGAAATTCGGGCGCTGCGCGTCTTCGCGTTGCAGAGTGACGAGCTGCGACGGAAATAGCTGAGACGCGATCCCTTCTGCCACTGCAACCGGTACCGCGCCAATGCGTTCGCCGCTGTCGAAAAACGCCTGAAGATTGGACGGCACATCGCGCAGACCCGTGTCGAAACCGAAAGAATCGAGGCTCGACCCATCGTAAGTCAGACCGTTCTGAAAGGTCGTTTCGCTGTCGCCGCTGGCGCTGAAGCTGACGGTGAGAAAGTTCTCAACCGGCACAGCTTTGGTGGTGAGGTTGATTACGCCGCCGCCAAATTCACCGGGATAATTGGCCGAATAGGTTTTCTGGACGAGCGAGGAAGAGATCACATTGGTCGGGAAGATATCGAGTGGCACAACCCGGCTCAGCGGCTCCGGGCTAGGCAGCGGCAAGCCATTGAGCAGAGCCAGCGAATAGCGATCGCCAAGTCCGCGCACAAACACTCGGCCATCGCCCACCAGTGATAAACCAGACACACGCCCAAGCGCGCCGGCAATATCGCTTTCGCCGGTGCGGGCAATGTCGGCTTCGGAAAGAACGCTGAGCACCTGCGAAGAGGATCGTTCTGGATTGCGATTGCGCCGCCCGGTTACGATAATACCCGATCCGCCGGGGACAGAGATTTCCGTGTCTTGAAAATCGTCCTCCGCTTGGGCGTCATCTTCGGGTGCCAATTCTGGCTCTGCCGCCTCAGGCTCGCCAGTGCTCTGAGCATGCAGAACGGACGGAACAGTCAGCGCCGTGGTGAAAAGCAGCAATCCTGCCAAACGCGTGCCAGTGGACATTTAAGAGACCCCCTCAAAATAGGTCTTGGAAACCAGAACCGGACGAAAATTGACCGGCCAAAATGCGTCAAAAGAGGCGCCACACCATTTGCAGCGCCTCTCGAATAGAAAGCGGATCAGTTGACCGGAAGCGAAGTGCAAGCGCCGCTGGCGCTGCCGAAATCCACGATCCCTGAATTGCAGGTCCAATCGCCGAAATTATCGCCGACCGTGTCATTCTCGACCCCGATAAATCCGAGATTGCTGAAGAAGGTGGATCGCGTGGTTGCATCGAACACCGTCACACCGTTCTCATTCGCGCCGTTTACAAATGCGCTGGTGAGGGTGAGGGTGGCGAGCAAATTGTTGTTGGTGCCCGCATCGACGACTGCCTGAACATCCGCATCGGACGGGCCGCCAGACCCGCGAACTGGGCGATTTACTCCGTCACACACAACCGAGTCGAACCCGAGAATGGCATCCAACGTGATCTGTTCATCGACACGGATACAGACATTGTCCGCCGTGCTGATGTCGATAACGCTGTTGGTTAGGCCTATCGCTGCACCGCCGCGCGCACGTACGGCTTGGCTGGATGCGGCTGAGCGCTGGATCAAGGTCGCATTGTTCATTTGGAAGACCGTTTGCGGGATCGCAGTGCCCGGCGTGCCCTGTTCGCCGCCCGGCGAATCCAATTCGACGATGCTGTCGCCGGTGTTGTTGCGCTGAACCACCAAAACGGTTTCGACATTGGCCTGAGCGCCGGTGTCCACATCGAGCGAATCGTCCGAGGCACCGATCACGGCGAGGTTGCGGACATTGACTGAGCCGCCAAAAAACTCGACGCCGTCATCGGATGAATTGAACGATTGCAAATTGTTGATGACAGTGCCCGAACCAACTCCGCCTGTGGTGAGCGATTGCAATTCGTTCGATTGCTGAAGCTCAAAACCAGAATAGCGGATTTGGTTGAAGGTGAAGGAGCCGGAACTGTCTGCGGAGTCGGTCCCGCCATATGGGGTTACGATTGTGGTCCCTTCGAGCTGCTGCTGACAGGTCGGATTGGCGTTGGGGTTGGCGGCGGTGTTGAATGTGCCGTCCGAACAATCCGAAACCGGCGCGCGGCCCAACAAGACAACGCCGCCCCATTGTGCGTCGCTGCCATCTGTTGACAGGCCAAGGACATTGTCGCGGCTGGTCCAGACAATCGGCATCGTTTCCGTGCCGTTGGATTGGATGGCATTGCCGCGATTGACGATCAGGAACGATTCGCCCTGACCAAACAAGATCGCGCCTGGCTCGATGGACAAGGTTACATCGGTGCCAGTGCTAGCGAACCCTTGGTCGGTGCCGACATTCACGCGGCCGGTGATTTGATAGAGCAGGCCCGACACAAACGGCAGATTGTCATTCACATCGAATGTTTCTGGCAATTGGCAAACGCGGTAATCGCCGGTCGGCGTGCCATCCAACGTGCCCAGATCGGTGAGCCCGCCTGTTGATGCGATGGTGGGGCATCCCGCCGCGGCGACGACAGTTCCGCCGCCGGTTGCGGTTGGAGTGGGGGACGGCGTGGGAGAGGGGTTAATGATGATATCGCCCGATGTGCCGGGGGAGACGATCTCGTCCGCTCCGCAACCAGCCAGAGCAGTGAGGCTGGCACCAAGGATGAGTGTGCGGCGGAAAGTACGGTTCGAATTTTTCACAGCGAGCGGTCCCCTTAAAAAACCGAGAATCGGTGGATGCGCGAATGAGTGCGCGAGATCCCCGCTAGGGCCGATGTGTGACAGAATTTTTGCGGTCAGAACTTTTGTGCGACACCACTGTCACATGACCGAAAAATGACAAATGCGACTAGGTGTGATGACTTATAAGTCACTAGAATGTCATATTTGTACAGGTGTAAACCACTGTAAAACCGTCCAAAAATTGCGATCAAAGCTTCGAAAATGACAATGTTACAATCATGTTGCATTTTGATGAAACATGACGCATTATGCTGGGCATAGATAGGGAGGACACGGGCTATGACCTGGTTCAATATGAAACCAATTGCTTTCGCCGCGCTGCTGGCTGCGGGATCGACATTTGCGGGATCGGCTGCGGCCCAGACAACGACATTGGATCAAACTCCAAGCGATGCGGGCCTTGCTGCTGCGGCATTGACGGAAGGGGAGAGCATTCGCGCGATTGCAATGCTCCGCGCTCAGCTGGAAGAATTTCCCGGTGATCCGGCGCTGCTGATCAATCTTGGCATTGCTTATGCGCAAGGCGGCAATGATGCCGAGGCCCGCGCTAGCTTTCAGGCCGCAATGAGCGGGCGTGAGATGATTGAGCTCGAAACGGCGAATGGCACCACCACGGATTCGCGGCGACTTGCACGGCGCGCTTTGGCGATGCTGGATCGCGGCGAATTCCGCCGCACCAATGCGCGTGCAGGGCAATTTACGCTTAACCGTTAATTCGTAAGCGAAGGATGACATTCAAGAAGCGGCCGGTGCCTGAGCGCCTGCCGCTTCTTGCGTTACAGTCTCGCGCTTAAAAAGCGCTTTTGGCCGCGCCGCAAAACCATGCTGTCACCTACATGTCATTTACGCTAGACAAAAGGGAGCTTCTGGAGGGCCGGAATGATTCTCGTCAAAGCAAGCCGTTACTGCATCGCTGCCGCGCTGGCATTTGCCGGGTTGCATGCACATGCCCCGGCCTATGCCGATGTAATGGTGGTCGACGCAGATGGCGCGCGCTGGGTCGCGGGCGGCAATTCGGTTTTGCTGCCTCCAATTGGCGCAGACGGCGAAGCAGGTTCTGAGACAAGCACCGCAGACTTAAACGCGATGAACATTCCCGATGCGATAATTGGCAACACCGCCGAACATGCGGCCGGGATACCGCAGCAATATGCGGCAAAGATTGCCGAGCTGGCCGAGCGTTTTGACCTCAGCCCCAGCCTGCTCGAAGCTTTGGTTTGGCAAGAAAGCCGTTGGCGTGAAAACGCCGTCAGCCATGCCGGTGCGCGCGGCCTTGCACAATTGATGCCGGGCACGGCACGTTATCTGGGGGTGAACCCCGATGATCCGATGCAAAATTTGGAAGGCGGCGCGCGGTATCTGCGTGAACAGCTCGACCGGTTTGATGGTGATCTGGAAAAAGCCTTGGCCGCATACAATGCCGGGCCGGGCCGCGTCATTCGCGCCGGCGGCATTCCCAATATTCGCGAAACGCAGAACTATGTCGCCGCGATCATGGGGCGACTATCCAATTATTCGCGCCCATCTGCGCCGCGCCTTGCCGGTGCGCGGTGATGCAGGGGCGAAACAGTGATCTCCCGATGAGGATTATGGACCTTACAATGATGTCGTTTCTTCGATTTACTGCCGCCCTTTTGGCGGTTTTGATGCCCAGCGTTCTGATGCCCGGCGCAGCAATGGCACAAACCGGGCCGCAAACTGGCGCCGATCCGATCACGAACGCCCTGCAATGGATGCAGTCAATCTTGCTTGGCCCAATCGCCACCAGCTTGGCTGTGATGGCTGTCGCGGGGGTTGGCTTTATGATGCTGACCGGGCGGATGAATTGGCGTTATGGCGGCACGGTTATTGTTGGTGTTTTTATTATTTTTGGCGCGCCACGTTTGGTCGCCGGGATCAGCGGGTTTGGCTGAGCTATGAGTGATTTTGCCAATCAACCACTAGTGCGGCACCCTGTCTATCGCACTTTGACCCGTCCGCAGATGTTTGCGGGTGTGACGATGAATTTTTTCATCATCAATTTGATGGTGACGACGATTGCGTTCCTGATCCTAGAGAGTTTTTGGATCATTGCGGTGCCGGCAATCATGCACATTGTCGGCTATTTCGCATCGCTGCGCGAACCGCGCATTTTTGACCTTTGGGTGACTAAAGTTTCAAAATGCCCGCGTGTTCCGAATTATCGCCGGTGGAGCTGCAACAGCTACGCGCCTTAGGGTGTGGGCCTGATAAGGAGGGCCGAAATATGAGCAAATGGATCGGACCTGCATCGTGGAGCGCGAAAGAAGCGCGCGTCGGCGACCGCTTGCCTTATGAACGGTTGATCGACGAGAACACCGTGTTGTTGCGCGATGGATCGGTGATGAGCGCGATCCAAGTGCCCGGATTGCTGTTTGAGACTGAAGATTCCGCCGCACTCAATGCCCATGCCGCAACGCGCGAAGTCGTGCTTCGCTCCGCTCTGGATGCGCGATTCGTCTTGTATCATCATGTCATTCGGCGCCGGGTAGAGGTGGAATTGGACGCCGAATTCCCCGATCCTTTATCGCGGCATATCGATGCACGTTGGAAAGAGCGGTTGGCAGGCGGGTCGCTGTTTATCAACGATCAATTCGTGACGCTGATCCGCCGCCCGGCGCGCGGCAAGACTGGCCTGCCGGAGCGGATTTCAAAGTTCTTTTCGCGCCAAGCACAAGACGAATTGGAAGCGGACCCAAAAGACATCCGCAGTTTGAAAGCGGCAATTGGCGGGCTTGTGGCGTCGCTCGCACCTTACGGCGCGGCGGTTTTGGGCGATTATGCCGCGCCGGACAGCCAGCGCGGCACCAACTCCGAAATGCTGGAGTTGTTGTCGGCGCTTTATAATGGCGAAATGCGCCCGGTGCGGCGGCCCGATGCGGACACCGATATCGGCCACATGATCCCCTATCGCCGGGCAAGTTTCGGCCTTGATGCGATGGAATTGCGCGGCTCTGGTTCGCCAGAATTTTCCGCAATCTTGGGCCTGAAAGATTATCCAGAGGCGACATCGCCGGGCCTGCTCGATCCGTTGCTGCGGTTGCCGTATGAGATGGTGCTGACCGAAAGTTACGCGCCGAATGAGCGAACGACGGCGCGCGAACGGATTGATCTCGCTTTGCGCCGGTCGCGTTCGGTCGATGAAGAGGCCGCTGCTGAGCGCGCCGATATGATGAATGCACGCGACGCTCTGGGTAATGGCGGCGTCGGATTTGGTGACCACCATCTAACGGTGTTGGTGCGTGAGAGGTCGCTCGATCGTCTTGACGATGCGACCGCCGCTTGTTCTGCGGCTTTGGCAGACACCGGCGCCATTGCGGTGCGCGAGGACACCAATCTAGAGCCGTCTTTCTGGGGTCAGTTCCCCGGAAATGAGGAATATATTGTGCGCCGCGCGCTCATATCCTCGGCCAATATGGCGAGCTTCGGTAGCTTTCATGGTTTCGCTTTGGGGCAGGCTGGCGGTAACCATTGGGGCGACGCTGTCACGTTGCTTGAAACGACCAGCGCCACGCCGTTTTTCTTCAATTTCCACCACGGCGATTTGGGCAATTTCAGCGTCATTGGCCCATCGGGTTCGGGCAAAACGGTGGTGATGAATTTCCTTGCTGCACAGGCACAGAAATTCCGCCCACGCACGATCCTATTTGATAAGGATCGCGGGGCGGAGCTGTTTATTCGCGGCATTGGCGGCCGTTATGATCGGATCAATTCTGGCGAGCCAACCGGTTTCAATCCGCTTTCCTTGCCGGATAATCCATCGAATCGGGCATTTCTGCGCGATTGGATGGGCGTGCTTTTGGCCGCCGATGGACCGGAAGAATTTGCGGCGATCAGCGCGGCGGTCGACGCAGCCTATGCCAATGATCCCGGTTTGCGGAGGCTGCGCCATTTTAAAGAATTGCTGGCCGGTGCAAAACGGCCTGAGCCGGGCGATCTGGCGGATCGGCTAAGCGCGTGGATCGGCGGCGCGGAGCTGAATGGCGGCGAACATGCCTGGCTGTTCGATAATGAGCATGATGCGCTTGATCTGGATCAGCGCGTGCTGGGCTTTGACATGACGCAATTGCTTGAAAATCCGCGCCTGCGCACGCCGACCATGATGTATCTGTTCCACCGGATAGATGAACGGCTCGACGGCGAACCGACCATGATCTTGATCGATGAGGGGTGGAAGGCGCTGGATGATGAGGTGTTCGCCGCGCGCATCCGCGATTGGCTGAAAACCCTGCGCAAACGCAATGCGTTGGTGGGCTTTGCCACGCAATCGGCCCGCGATGCATTGGAAAGCCGCATTTCCACCGCCTTGGTTGAACAAACCGCAACGATGATCTTCATGCCCAACAGCCGCGCGCGGGCAGAGGATTATTGTGACGGGTTTGGCCTGACCGATCATGAATTGGCACTCATCCGCAGTTTGCCAGCACATTCGCGGTGTTTCCTCGTGCGGCAACCCGATGCCAGCGTAGTGGTGCGGCTTGACCTGTCTGGCGCGCCCGAAGTTTTGACGGTTCTTTCCGGCAGAGAGGCGTCCGTGCGGCGGCTCGATTTGCTTCGCGAAGCGGTCGGGGATGAGCCGAGCGCCTGGTACCCGGCACTCACAAACCGCGCATGGCCGGATGGCGCAAGCGAAACCGATGATGACGGTACGCCGGTTTGGCAGGCGGCGGAATGACGACCAGCTGCGATCTTGCATCCCAAGACATGGGCACAGGCGTCGCCGCGGCGCTGACTGCGGTGGATTGCATCGCTAGCCAAGTCAGCGAGCAGGCGTTTGAGCGTCTATTCGGATCAGATGGGCAATTGGGCACGGCATTGATCATCCTGTTGACGATGTATGTCGCGTTTTTGGGGATCAGCCTGATCCTTGGCCGTTCCAACCTGTCGATCCGATCGATGATACCGCGGATGATGACGGTCGGTTTGGTGCTTACCTTTGCGACCAGCTTTGTCGCTTATCAGGGGTTCTTTCACAGCGTTTTTGTACAAAGCCCCGATTGGCTCGCGGGCGTTCTGACCGACAGTGACGGTTCGGCGACGGCAACCTTTGCAACGAAGCTCGATATTGTCTTTCTCGCGGTGCAACAGGCCAGTACGGGGCAAGAAAATATCAGTCTATTTTCGCCGCCCGGCATGATGTGGGCGGGCGCGATGTTGTTGTTGCTCGGCACGGTCGGGTTGCTCGTGACGGCGCGGATTGGGTTGGCGCTGCTGCTCGCATTGGGGCCGATTTTTGTGGTTTTGGCGCTGTTTAATGGCACGCGCGGATTGTTTGTTGGCTGGCTTAAAGGGCTGGTGATGCTGGCGCTTGCGCCTCTATTCGCGGTGGTGGCTGGGTCCGTAATGCTGGAAATGGCGGTGCCGATTTTGGCGGCTTTGGTCGCCGTGCCCGGGCAGATTGATCAGCAGGCCGCAATGGCATTTTTTGTCGTGGGGTTTGTCCACGTCCTGCTCATGCTGATGATTTTGTTTGTGTCCGCCAAAATGGTGGGCGGGTGGCAAGTTTTTGGCTTTGCCGCGCCGCATATTGCGGAACCGGCGCCCGCTGAGAATCCCCGAATGGCCCCGGTCGCAGATCCTGTTTCCATACCGGACCGCGCGGCGCAAATGGCACCGGCTGCGGCGGGCGGCAATGCGCGCCGTATCGACGTTTCGGTGCCCGTCCAGCAGGCGGCAAATGATACTGGCGGTTCCGCAGCAGGCGGTCGCGAAACCATCCGCGAGACGAAGGTTTTTGCGACCTCTTCAGGCGGCGCTCAGGCGCAATCGGCAGGATCAGGCACTTCGCGCACCCATGGTATCGGCAACCGCTTTCGCACCGCCACATCCGGCGGTCTGAAAGCGGCGACCAAATCGGAGAAAAATTGATGACCCGCGCCGACCCGCTTCGGTTTGTTTTTGCGTTAATGATTGCGCCAGTGGTGGCGTTTTCGGCGCTGCTGGGCGCGCCCGCTACCGCTCAGGATAGTGGTTCTGAGGCTGCAGGCGGAGCCGCGAGCGATCCGCGTTTGGTCACTTTGGTGTTTGATGAAAGCCAAGTTTTCACGATCAACGGCAAGACCCGTGTTCAGACCACGATCAAATTTGCACCCGATGAGACAATTCAGAATGTCGCGGTTGGTGACAGTGCGGCATGGCAGATTCAGCCCAATCAGGCGCAAACGATCCTGTTTGTGAAACCGCTCGAAACCAGCGCGCGGACCAATATGACGGTTGTGACCAGCCGCCGGACCTATCTGTTTGATTTGATTGCAAGCCCCCGCAACGCGCCGCTTTATGTGCTGCAATTCCGGTATCCTGAATTGGAGGCAGAAGCAGAGGAAGCCGCCCTGGCCGCGGCCGAAAATACGCGGCAGGAACAAGCCAATGCGATCGAATTGGCGGCGGCGAATGACCCTTATGCCGTCAGTGATCCGGCGGCGCTCAATTTTAGCTGGGCGGGCGAAGGGCAAAGCGAATTGCTGCCTGCGCGTGCCTATGATGATGGCGAAGCGGTGTTCCTCACATGGCCCGCTGGCACTGCGATCCCTGCCATTCTGGTCACCAATGATCAGGGGGATGAGGGACCGGTGAATTTTACGGTCCGAGGCGAAACAGTGGTGCTCGATATGGTGCCGGATCAGATTATCCTGCGATCAGGCGCAGAGAGCGCCGCGCTCACCAATATGGGCCCCGATGCAGGGGCACGCGGATCATGATGTACGGCTTTGAGTGTGAGCTTGGGGAGATGAACTGATGCGCCTTGCCATGCGACTTCCGCCCAAAAAGGGCGATGCAGAAAACACTGTTGATCCGCGTGAAAGCGAATCCGCAGAGGTGATTGATCTGGCGAGCCGCAGCGGATTTTCCTCTGTGGTGGAACGCAAATCTAAGACCGAGGGACTGGGCCTCGCCGCTGGCGTTGCGATTGTCGGCCTGCTGGGCGCGGTTTCGTTCTGGGCGATGACAGCGGCCGAAACGCCGCAGCCGCAGACGACCGGTAATAACGCGGTTCGCCCAGCGCAGGCCGCAGCAGTTCCCGCTCCTGCGCAAGTGCCCGCGCCGCGCCCGACAGTGCCGCCGCCTGCTGCGCGGCCTGATCCTGCGCCGGCACCCATTCTTGCAAACCCGCCGGGCCTTGCACCCTCAGCCAATCCTTACGCCAGTCCCAGCTTGATCTTTGACGCCAGCGGCGCGGCCCAAAATGCCGGCAACGTTCCAGCGGCTCCCGGTGCGGCAAGCGGTGCGGGCGCGGATACTGGGTCAACCGGAGCCATTGGTTCCGCCGCTGCCTTTGCCAGCCGTCTGGGCGGTGTTGGCGGTGCCCCGGCGCAAGCGCAAGCCATGGCGAATCCATCGGTCACGGTGACAAAAGGGACCATGATCCCAGCGGTCTTGGAAACGGCGATAAACACCGATGTGCCCGGCTATGTCCGTGCAGTGGTCAGCCAAGACGTTCGCAGTTTTGACGGCACGAAGGTGCTGATCCCGCGCTCATCCCGTTTGATTGGGCAGTATCAATCCGGAGTGCAGCAGGGGCAAACCCGCGCCTATGTTATTTGGACGGACCTGATCCGACCCGATGGCGCATCGGTTCAGATTTCCTCGCCCGCTGTCGCCTTTGACGGGACAACCGGCCTGGCGGGCGATGTTGATACGCATTTCTTCAGCCGGTTTGGGTCCGCGATGCTGTTGTCTGTCGTTGGCGGTCTTGGCGCGATTGCGACTGGAGGAGCATCGGTAGTGGTTGGCGGAGCTGGGCAAAGCGCCGCGAGCACCGCATTGCAACAAGACGGTCAACGCAGTCCGACGATCCGGGTGCGGATGGGCGAACCGATCCGCGTGTTTACCGCTCGCAACCTCGATTTCAGCGCAGTTACGCAGTAATTCGGCGCGCCCAATGACCGCTGATATTCACCCCTTATCCTCCGGTTCTACGCAGGACCACGCGCCGTTAGACAGCGAGCGGAGCGTCTATCTCGATGCTTATCTCGCGCCATTCAAACGCTGGCTAGACCGGGATACGGTGACCGAAATAATGGTCAATGAACCGGGCGAAGTGTGGATCGAAGATGCTTCTGATCCCGGCATTAAGAAGATCACAACTCCGGATATTGACGATCGGTTGGTGCAGCGGCTCGCCGAACAGGTTGCCCGCGTCAGCCATCAGGGGATCAACCGCGAACACCCTTTATTGGGCGCGACATTGCCAGATGGTGCCCGCATTCAATTTTGCGGACCGCCCGCCAGTCGCAAACACTGGGTGATGGCAATCCGGCGGCACCGGCGGCTTGATCTGCCGCTGGACGCTTACGACACCGGACCATTGGCGGGCGAAGCGCCCACGCCAATGCCCAATCCGCAAGCAGAGCCCATTGCCTATTTACGCGAGGCAATTCGTAACCGCCGGACCATCCTAATTTCTGGCGGCACGAGCACGGGTAAAACGACGTTCCTCAATGCGATGCTGGGCGAAATTCCGCAGCATGAGCGCGTGGTTCTGGTTGAGGACACGCCGGAATTGAAATTCCCGGGTGAGAATTCGGTCGGTTTGGTCGCGGTGAAGGGCGAATTGGGCGAGGCAAAGGTGACGCCGAACGAATTGCTACAGGCTGCTTTGCGCTTGCGTCCTGACCGGATCGTGCTCGGCGAATTGCGCGGGGAGGAAAGCGTTTCTTTCTTGCGAGCGATCAACACCGGCCATCCCGGTAGCTTTTCAACGATCCATGCCAATTCATTGCGCGGCGCGTTGGAGCAATTGTCGCTGATGGTGATGCAAACCGGGATTGGCCTGACCCGGCCTGACACGATCGCCTATGCCGCCAGCGTGATTGACGTATTGGTGCAATTGGGCCGCGACGCCAATGGCAAGCGCGGGATCACCGCCATCGCAGACAGCGCCTCATTGGTTTGACTATTGGCCGTAGATCGGCGCTGAAAAACCCGCTTAAATTTGCCGAAAATTGACAAAAGTGTGACAAGCCACAGCCTGTGATTTACACGCGCGGCACAACTTATTCGCCGGGAATAAGGCAATGAACCAGAGCGCCCATGCGCATTGGGCCAAGATACCGCCAAGACACCGCGAAGGAAACGATGAGCAGTCAACCGAACACTACCACTGCCACTGCCGCAGACACTGCCGCCCCCGGTTCCGCCAAAAGCAGCGCGCTGGCCGGGGACGGCTATTTCAACCGTGAATTGTCGTGGCTGACCTTCAACGAGCGCGTCTTGGCAGAGGCCAGCAATGTTCGTTATCCGCTGCTCGAACGGCTGAGATTCCTGTCGATTTCTGGCAGCAATTTGGATGAATTCATGATGATCCGGGTTGCTGGTCTGGTCGGACAGGCACAGCGCAGCATTGATAAAACCTCAATCGATGGCCGCACCCCGACGCAGCAATTGGCCGCAATCCGCACAAAACTCGCGCAGCTTTCCGCTTTGCAGCAGGATATCTGGCGTGATTTGCACGGTGCGTTGGCCCTCACCGATATCCATATTGCGGATGATGAACGGATCAAACCGGCGGCGCATGAATGGCTAGAGGCGTTTTTTCTCGAGGAAATCTTGCCGGTAATTACGCCGCAAGCTCTCGACCCGGCGCATCCATTTCCCTTTGTCCATAATGAGGGGATGGGGCTGCTTTTCACGCTGACCCGCGACGCGGATCAGGAACAGATCATTGAAATGATCCTGATCCCGACTGCGCTGCCCCGATATGTGCGCGTGCCTGATGCAGTGACCGAAGCGGGCGAAGGTGGCGGGGCCAGGAGCGGAGGGGGCGAGGCAATCTACATCTCCATCGCCAGCTTGGTCCAACGTTACGCCAAAAAACTGTTTCCCGGTTTCACAATCGAGGGTGACGGCCTGTTCCGCGTTTTGCGCGACAGCGATATTGAAATCGAAGAAGAAGCCGAAGACTTGGTCCGGACCTTCCGCAGCGCTATCCAGCGGCGGCGACGCGGCCAAGTGATCCAGTTGGAATTGGAAGAGGATTTCGACCCCAAAGCAGAAGCAATCTTGCTCGAACAATTGGGCGTGCATGAGGCCGCCGTGATCAAGACCGACGGGATGATCGGCATTGATGGCCTCGCCGAAATCGCTTCCGAAGACCGGCCAGACCTGAAATTTGACGCTTATTCTCCGCGTTACCCCGAACGTGTGCGCGAACATGATGGTGATTTGTTCTCGGCTATCAAAGAAAAAGACATCTTGATCCACCACCCCTATGAAAGTTTTGAAGTGGTGGTCGATTTTATCCGTCAGGCCGCCGCCGATCCCGACGTCGTGGCGATCAAGCAGACGCTCTACCGCGCAGGCACGCAATCCGCCGTCATCAACGCGCTGATCGAAGCGGCCGAGGCCGGGATTAGCGTCACCGCCGTTGTCGAATTGAAGGCACGCTTTGATGAGGAGCAAAACCTCAAATGGGCGACCAAGCTGGAGCGTGCCGGGGTGCAAGTCATTTATGGCTTCACCGACTGGAAAACCCACGCAAAGGTCGCAATGGTGGTGCGCCGCGAAGAAGACGGTTTTCGCACCTATTGTCACTTTGGCACTGGCAATTATCACCCTGTCACGGCGAAGATCTATACAGATATGAGCTTCTTCACCGCCGACCCAAAATTGGGGCGTGATGCGGCGAAGATGATGAATTTCGTCACCGGTTATGTCGAACCGCATGGCTTGGAATTGATCGCCATTGCGCCGCTTAATCTGCGCGAGGAAATTTACGCCCGGATCGACACAGAAATTGCCAATGCGCACAAAGGAAAGCCCGCGGCGATTTGGATGAAATGCAACCAGATCACTGATTGTGGGATGATAGACCGGCTATACGCCGCCAGCGAAGCGGGCGTGACGGTTGAATTGGTGGTGCGCGGCATATGTTGTCTGCGCCCGGGCGTACCAGGGATGAGCGAGAATATCCGCGTTAAATCAATTATTGGCCGGTTCCTCGAACACAGCCGGATCTACGCCTTCGCCAGCGGCCATGCGATGCCTAGTGCGGATGCAGCGATCTTCATTTCTTCGGCAGATTTGATGGGCCGCAATCTTGATCGCCGGGTCGAATCGCTGATCCCGATTTTGAACCGAACGGTCCATGATCAAATGCTGCAACAGGTGCTGCTCGCCAATATGTTGGATACTGAGCAAAGCTGGTGGTTGCATTCCGACGGCTCCTATTCGCGGGTGGAAACGGACGGGAAGCCGTTCAATTGCCACCGTTATTTCATGACCAATCCGTCATTGTCCGGGCGCGGCGGCGCGTTGGAGGCGGGGGCGGTGCCCAAACTGACTTTGCGTAAGGGCCGCACGGTATGAATTTGAAACGCAAACGCGGCGACCGCGATGGTACCTTTGCGGGCAACACGCCAGAACGCGCGATCATTGATATCGGGTCAAACACGGTACGACTGGTGATTTATGGCGGGTCGATGCGAGCGCCGACGGTGTTGGTGAATGAAAAGGTCACCGCACGATTGGGGCGGGATATTGCCGCGAACGGGACCCTGGCACAGGAAGCCGTTGAATTGGCGATGCGCGGTTTGAAACGCTTCGCATTGTTGCTCGATGATCTGGGCATTGATGACGTTGAAACGGTCGCCACGGCTGCTGTTAGAGAAGCCAGCAATGGCGGCGAATTTATTTCGGCGCTGGAGGGGCTGGGGTTTAAACCCCGCATCCTTTCTGGCGAAGAAGAGGCCTGCTTAAGCGCGAGCGGCGTCGCAGGCGCTTTCCCCGGCGCCAGCGGCAATGTCGCCGATCTGGGCGGCGGCAGTTTGGAATTGGTCACAATTGAACAGGGCGAGCCGGGCGGTGCCGTGACACTGCCGCTGGGCGCGTTGCGCTTGCCTGATTACCGGGATGAAAAAGCCAAAAACCCGCTCACCGACATGCGCAAATCTTTGGAAAAAGTCGTGCGCAAGAGCGGCTGGAATCTCGCTGCTGAGGATGATTATACCCCTGCGCCGCTCTATCTGGTTGGCGGAACTTGGCGCGCAATGGCGGTTTTTGCGATGCAAACGCGCGGGCATCCGCTGTCTGACCCGCATGGATTTGAACTGAGCGCGGATGAGGCACAAAGCCTTGCCGAATTACTGACGCAGGAAAGCGCCGATGATCTAAAAACGCGGCAGCGAATTTCAGCAATGCGCGCGGACAAATTGCCTGATGCGGCGGTCTTGTTGCTCGCTTTGCTGGCGCAGTTGAAGCCGAGCGGCGTAGTGTTTTCGTCATGGGGGCTGCGCGAAGGGCTGCTGTTCGACAGATTGGCGTCGCATGGAAAGGCGCAGGATCCGCTGCTCGCCGGAATTTCGGTATTTGCGACGCAGCGCGGCGCGCCGCCAACGTTGGCCACGCGGATTGCGGCTTGGACTGTCGATGCCGCGCCTCCCGCCATGCAAACGTCAGAAATGGGCAGCGAACGGCTGCGCATGGCGGCAACGATGTTGGCGCTTGCCTCAATGCAGATTGAGCCGAATATCCGCCTGCCTCAGGCGATTGATTGGGCGATGCATAAACGTTGGATCGCATTGGATGGGGCAGAGCGCGCAATGCTCGCCGCGGCAATTGCCGCCAATGGCAATGCGCTGGATTTGCCAAACGAGCTGGGCGCGCTTGCCAGTGAAGAAGCGCTGGAGGAAGCGATTTGCTGGGGGCTGGCTGTGCGACTTGCCCGGCGGCTCGGCGCGCGTTCGGCGCGTTCGCTCAGGGTTAGCCAATTGTTTGTGAGAGACGACCTGTTGATCTTGCGCCTCGCGAGCAGCCATGCCGACCTGTTTGGTATCCCGACAGAGAAAGACATCAAGCTGTTGGCCGGCCGCCTCGGTTTGGAATGGGCAGTAGAAGTGGTGTCTGACGAGGAATTGCTCGCCGGAAAGGCGGGTTAAGTGCCTGCGTTTGTTTCTTTGCCGCCAAAGGGTGAGAAATCGGTGTCAGTGTCGAACAGATCGACGCCTTCTGCGCGCTTCAATTTGCCCACTACCACATAGGTTACCGGGGTGAGCAATGCCTCCCACACGACCTTCAGCAGCCAATTGGTGACGATCACAGTGATCACGTCCTGCGTTTCCCATATCCCAAGGAATGCGATTGGGTAGAAAATTAGGCTGTCGACGCCCTGGCCAAATATGGTTGAGCCAATCGTGCGCGACCACAGCGCCTTGCCTTTGGTCCAAATCTTCATCTTTGCCAGGATGAAGGAATTGACGAATTCGCCCGCCCAAAACGCGATGATTGAGGCAACAACAATACGCCATGTGCTGCCGAAGACCTGTTCGTAGGCTTCTTGCCCCTCCCATGAGGCAGCAGGCGGCATCGCGACCACAATATAGCTCATGAAAGCCATAAAGATCAGCGCGGCAAACCCGGTCCAGATGACCCGCCGCGCGCGGGCATAGCCATAGACTTCGGTCAGAACGTCCCCGATCACATAGCTTATAGGGAAGAACAAAATTCCCGCGCCAAAGGTGTAGCCGGCGACGGTAGAGAGTTTTGCCGCACCGATAATGTTGGACAGCAGCAGAATCGCGACGAAGGCGGCCATGACATATTCGTAGAAACGAAAATGGCTCGGCGCCCGATCAGTTTGGCGCTGTGTCTGCTGTCCTTCGGCGACGTTAATGCCGGGATCGGTGGGCGGTGTGTGACTGTTTTCCATCACTGCGGGCGTAGCGTGATTTGAATGCTGCGCAAAGCACGCTATTGGAAGGCCCGCAAGCGCCCGTAGCTCATCTGGATAGAGCGCGAGACTTCTAATCTTGAGGCAGCAGGTTCGAGTCCTGCCGGGCGCGCCATTTTCACTTCGTTCAGATAATCACGCCCTCGTTTTAAATGGTTCGAGCTTGCGCTCGCCGGGCGGGCGCTTTTCCTCTGATTTTCAGCCGCGCGCCACGGTTTCCAGCAATTCGCCGGTGATCGGATAGCCTGCGTCTTCCATAATCGTCAGCATCGGTTGGCCGCTGCTATTGTCGATTTGCGGAATGATGGTTTTCACTGGGATCGCTTCCGCCTGTGCGCGGGTTTCTTCAAAACTGCTGAACAATGCGAGCCGTTCCAGATTTCGCCTTGTGGGGAAGATTAGCTTGATATCGCCCGTATCCGCCGCATCCAGCGCGCCCTTCGCGCTCATCCAAAATAGGCGCGTGTTTTCGGAATTGTCGATCGACACATCCACCGCGCCTGTGCCCAAATTGGCGAGGTAAAAACGCGTGTCGAACACGCGGCTCAGTTTCTCATTCTTAGGATACCACCGCGCAAACGGTGTGATCTGAGCCAGATCGAGCGTCCAATCGAATTCCTTCAAGACCGGGGCAAGTTCGTTCTTCTCCTCCAGCATCGCCCGCGCTTTTGCTGCTTTCTCCGCATCAATCTCGCCGGTCAGGCCTAAGACCAAGCCGGTTTCCTCCAGCGTTTCGCGGATTGCGGCGATTTGATGAGCGGCCTCTTCTGCGTCAATCGCGCTGCCGCTCTGCTCGGCAAATTGCGCGCCTAAGGCGAAGTCGGCAGGATCAACGCGCCCGCCGGGAAAGACGGCCATGCCGCCAGCAAAACTCATCGTACGTGACCGGACGGTGATCAAAATCTCTGGCGCCCCGCCTTTGGGGCAATCGCGGAAGATTATGATGGTGGCAGCAGGGATGGCCGCTGGTGTGGATTCGGTGTTCATGACCCTGTGATGCCGGGTGCGCGCGGTCTTGCCAAGTGGCGGGGGGCACGCTGTCGGTATATCTTACATTTGCGAAAATGCTTAACGCAGCGAAACCATGTAACTTACGTAATTTCCACGAGATTTCATTTTTGGCACACACGGTGCATGAGATACAGCGAAGTTAAGTGGTCTTCAAATTTGAGGTGAGACCCTCCTGGTCTTTGTGTCCCACCTCCCCGTTAAAAAAAGAACCCCCTCGCCTTGGTACCGCGAGGGGGTTCTTTTTTATTTGTCTGAATTTTCGGGTTTTGCAGACACGGCGTGCCAGCAATTTGCCTGATCAGCTTTCCATTTTGGCGACGCCTTGGTCATCCATCAATTGCTTCAGCTCACCGGCTTCGAACATTTCCATCATGATATCGCTGCCGCCGACAAATTCGCCTTTGACGTAGAGCTGCGGGATGGTTGGCCAATCGGAATAGGTCTTGATCCCTTGGCGAATTTCCATGTCTTGCAGTACATCGACGCTGTCATAGGCGACGCCGCAATGATCGAGGATCGCGACCGCACGGCTGGAAAAGCCGCATTGCGGGAACAGGGGCGTGCCCTTCATAAACAGGACAACGTCATTATCGCCGACAAGGGTAGCGATGCGAGAGTTGGTATCAGCCATGATCTGGGCCTTTGGTAAACGTGAAGAACAGGTTGTGAGTCATTTGGGGACCACCGTCGTGACTTGCAAGGCATGCAGCACACCGCCCATCTTGTCGCCCAATGCGGCGTAAACCATCTTGTGCTGCTGCACCCGGTTCTTGCCCGCAAATTGCGGCGCGGTGACGGTGGCTGCCCAATGGTCGTCATCACCCGCAAGGTCGCGCAATTCGACTATCGCGCCGGGCAATGCGGCGAGGATAGCCGCTTCGATATCTGGCCCTGCCATTGGCATGAGCTTAAGCGTCGCCCAGCAATTGGCGCTGCGCTTCAGCGGCCATTTCTTGCAGTTTCGCGCGAATGTCCGCCTCGCTTACATTCGTTTCCGCCGCGGTCAGATCACCCAGCAATTTGCGGATCACGTCTTCGTCGCCTGCTTCTTCAAAATCGGCTTGAACGACGGCTTTTTTATAGGCGTCAGTTTCTTCTTCGGTCAGGTTCATCACACCCGCTGCCCATTCGCCAAGCAACCTGTTCCGGCGCGCAGCGACTTTGAAGGCGGTTTCTTCGTCCATCGCGAATTTGGCTTCTTCGCCGCGTTGGCGATCTTTGAAATCAGTCATGAATTGTCCTCTTGGAATGTCTAATTAGCAAATAGGTGCGGGCGGGGCGCTCGGCAAGCGGTGCTCGACCACACGCTCAACATCAGGCCCGTAAATCACTCCATCGTGACGACCAATTTGCCGACAGCCTCACGGTTTTCCAGTTTTGCAATCGCCTCGCCAGCGCGTTCCAACGGGAATGTTTCAGAGACCAGCGGGTCAATCGTCCCCGCCTTCATCATCGCGAACAGTTCATTGACTTGTGCCACAAATTTGGCCGGTTCACGCGCGGTGAACGCGCCCCAGAACACGCCGCAAATATCGCAGGATTTCAGCAAAGTGAGGTTCAAGGGCATTTTGGGAATGCCAGCGGGGAAGCCAACGACAAGGAAGCGTCCTTCCCACGCGATAGAGCGCAGTGCTGGTTCGGAATATTGACCGCCAACAATGTCATAGACGATGTTTGCGCCGCCGGGGCCGCAGGCTGCTTTGAAAGCGCCCGCCAGCTCTTTGGAGGCCGCTTTGTCCATTTCTTCGCGCGGGTAGATGACGACTTCGTCTGCGCCCGCTTGTTTTGCAACTTCGCCTTTGGCTTCGCTGGAAACCGCCGCGATAACGCGCGCGCCATATGCCTTGGCGAGTTCGACAGCCGACAAGCCAACGCCGCCTGCTGCTCCCAAAACGAGTACCACGTCGCCTTCTTTGATGTGGCCGCGATCTTTCAAGCCATGGATTGTGGTGCCATAAGTCATCAGCAGGCTGGCGGCTTTTTCAAAGGGCACGCCATCTGGCACAGGGAACATCCGGTCCGCCGGTACAATCGCCTTTTCACGCAGGCCGCCATTGCCCATTCCGGCCATGACCTTGTCGCCAACCTTATAATTCGTGACGCCTTCGCCAACCGCCTCAACCACGCCGGCAATTTCGCCGCCGGGCGAATAAGGACGTTCTGGTTTGAATTGATACAGATCGCGGATCATCAGCGTGTCGGGATAATTGATCGCACAGGCTTTGACGGCGACGAGCACTTCGCCTTTGCCGGGCGCTGGTGTGTCAATTTCGTCGAGGGTCAGCGTCTCTGGGCCGCCGACGGAGTGAGTTTGGATGGCTTTCATAGTGTCGTTCCTTAAACGTGAGTTCCCGCAGTCAGCCATCCTTGCGCAGAGGCGCGGCGGCTTTCGAATTGTCCGATGATTTCTTGGCTATCCAAAGTCAAAGCCACTTCGTCTAGGCCGCCGAGCAAGCAATGTTTGCGAAACGGATCAATGTCGAATGTGAAGCGGTCTTGAAACGGAGTTGTGACGGTTTGCGTGTCCAGATCAATATCGATCGGCTCGCCCGCTTTGGCGACCTCCATCAACCGATCAATCGCGGATTGCGGCAAGACAATCGGTAGGATGCCGTTCTTCACCGCATTGCCGGAAAATATATCGGAATAACTGGGTGCCAACACGGCCTTGATCCCCAGATCCAGCATCGCCCATGCGGCATGTTCGCGGCTGGAGCCGCAGCCGAAATTGTCGCCCGCAATCAGGATCGGTGCGCCCGCATTTTCAGGCGCGTCGAAAATATTGTCAGGGTCAGCGCGGATCGTTTCAAACGCCCCTTCGCCTAGCCCTTCGCGAGTAATGGTTTTCAGCCATTTTGCCGGGATAATAATATCCGTATCAACGTTCTTCGCGCCGAACGCGATGGCGCGGCCCGACACCCGAGAGATAGCGTCCATTGGTACTACCCTCAGTCCGTTTCAGGCGGCTCACCAGACGGCGCGACGTCCGACTGGTTCGCGCCGATTGCGCTGTCTTTTGGGTTTTTACGAAAACGCTTACCGGCATATAGCAGTGCGGCGGCCACAGCGGCAGAACCAATCGTCGCCGCCGCGCCAATCGCGGCATTGCGCGCCGTGTTTGATTTTGGCGCTTCTTCTGCTTTTTCGGCGGGGGTATCTTTGGGGGCTTTATCAGTCATGGGTTTCTCATGCTCTTGCATTGCGCAGGTTTCAAGGGTGAGGGCGAGGGCGGTGGTTTTGACAAAAGGCTCGCAAGCCTCCTTATCCGTCAGTCATTGATCCAAGGTTCTGACGTCAGCCAGTCGCCCAGTGACGGCGGCTGCTGCCGCCATTGCTGGTGATACCAAATGCGTGCGCGCGCCCGGACCTTGCCTGCCAACAAAATTGCGGTTGGAGGTGGAGGCGCAACGTTCGCCAGCAGGAACTTTATCGGGGTTCATGCCAAGGCAGGCTGAACAACCCGGCTCGCGCCATTCAAATCCGGCGGCTGTGAATATCTGGTCGAGCCCTTCTTCCTCTGCCTGCATTTTGACGAGGCCGGAGCCCGGGACGACGATGGCCCAGCGTACATTGTCGGCTTTGACACGGCCTTTCAGCACTTTGGCGGCGGAACGTAAATCTTCTATGCGGCTGTTGGTGCAGCTGCCGATGAACACATTTTCGATTGCCACATCTGTCATCGCTGTGCCCGGGGTCAGGCCCATATAGTCGAGGCTTTTGGCTGCTGCGGCCTGCTTCGATGGATCGGCAAAATCTTCCGGAGCCGGGACCGCGCCGCTGATCGGTACGACGTCTTCCGGGCTGGTGCCCCACGTCACCGTCGGCGCAATGGTGCTGGCGTCGATTTCTACCGATTTGTCGAACACGGCACCGTCATCGCTATGCAGAGTTTTCCAGTAACGCACGGCTGCATCCCAATCTGTGCCCTTTGGCGCCATTGGGCGGTTCTTGAGATACCGGAACACGGTTTCATCTGGTGCGATCAATCCTGCGCGCGCGCCTGCCTCGATGCTCATATTGCAAACAGTCAGGCGCTCTTCGACGCTCATTTCTTCGAACACTTGCCCGCGATATTCGATGACATATCCGGTGCCGCCCGCCGCGCCGATTTCGCCGATAATGTGCAGGATCAAATCCTTGGCTGTAACGCCGGGGCCGAGCGCGTCGGTGACGCGGACTTCCATCGCCTTGGATCGTTGCAGCAACAATGTTTGCGTGGCGAGCACATGTTCCACTTCGCTCGTGCCAATGCCGAAAGCGAGCGCGCCCAATCCGCCATGGCAGGCCGTGTGCGAATCCCCGCAGACAATCGTGGTGCCGGGCAAAGAGAACCCTTGTTCAGGCCCGACAACATGCACAATCCCCTGCTCTGCGGCAGTTGCGTCGATATAGCGTATGCCAAATTCTGGCGCATTGCGTTCTAGCGCGGCCAATTGTGCGGCGCTTTGCGGGTCAGCAATCGGGATGCGCGCGCCGTTTGCGTCTGTGCGTGCGGTTGTGGGCAAATTGTGATCTGGCACCGCCAGCGTCAATTCTGGACGGCGTACGCTGCGGCCAGCGCTGCGCAATCCTTCGAAGGCTTGCGGGCTGGTTACCTCATGCACCAAATGGCGGTCGATATAGACAATCGCTGTCCCGTCACCGCGGGTTTCGACGACGTGATCGTCCCAGATTTTGGCGTAAAGCGTGCGAGGGGCAGTGTTGGCCATTTGGCTCTCTTGTTAGAGTGTTTCCCCTCGGTTAGCGGCGCGGGGTACGCAATGGCAAGATATCCAGTGATTTTGCGGCATTTTGTCATGGAATTAAAAGCAGTTTGCCGCTAACTTACATTAATGTCAGCAGCGCCATTCAAATTTCCGATCACCGTCGCCCCAGAAGATATCGACTTTATGGGCCATGTTAACAATGCGCGCTATCTGAATTGGGTGCAGGATGCGGTGCTGGCGCATTGGAACAAGATTGCCCCCGCAGAAGATGTCGCAAGCAAGGCCTGGGTCGCGCTGAAGCACGAAATCACTTATCGCAAACCGGCATTTCTAGAGGATGACGTGATCGCGCAGACGGTTCTGGAACGCTATAATGGCGCGCGTGCCTTTTATCGCACCGTTATCAGCCGCGGTGAAGATGTGCTGGCCGAGGTGCAATCGAGCTGGTGCTGTATTGACGCGCAAACCCTGCGCCCAGCGCGCATTGGCGAGCATTTGCGTGAGTTCTTTTTTCCAGACAGCGAATGATGTACGCTCTCCCGCAAGTTCAAAGCCTTATTCGGATTTGTATGAAGGGGACGGCGCCGGTGAAACTGGGCACAACTTTACTGCATGGTGCTGTGATGGCGTTTGCTGCCGCGTTGGCCGTGCCTGTCGCGGCACAGGCCAATGAGGCCGCCGATGAACGTCCTGAAATATCTTCAGAGGAAGCCGCCGCGATTGATCGAGCGATCGCGTTGGGGGAGACGATTTACCGTTATGATCAGGCGGCATGGCACACGACCGATGCGATGTTGGCGACCTTTGATGACCCAGTGGCACGCGGAATTGGCGGATGGATCATCAACCCGGTGGAGCGCGGACATGAGGCGCTGTTTTATCGTCCGCTGACAGAAGGTTTTGAGGCGGTTTGGTCGGGTATCTATGACGGGCGCACGGTTACCTCTGAACAGGTTTACGGCCCCGGCGACCGCCCGCTGACCTCGGCAGAGGCTGCTCTGGCGATTGCGGGCAACGCACCACTAAGCAGCGATGTGCAAATGACCCGCTGTTCTGAGCAACCATTCAACAGCGTCGTGATCCCCACTGGGAACGCGGATGGCGGACATTATGTCTATTTCCTCGTGCCGCAACCTGTCGCCGGGGAAGTGGAATTTGGCGGGCATTACCGATTTGAGGTGGTGGATGGCGAAGTGATCGCGCACCGCAAATTCACCAATTCCTGTCTTGCGATGGGCCAGACCGGGCCAGAGGGGCGGCGTGCCAGCATGGTCGGCATCGCGCATATTCTGGACCCGGTGCCAACGGAAATTCACGTTTTTTCGATGTTTGCGCTGGGCATTCCTGTGGCGGTAATTACGACCGCTGATGAGCGTGTTTGGGGCGTAACCGAGGAAGACGGCGAGGCGAGCATTGCAGTGATGCAGCGATGATTTTGTACAATCTCTCGCACTCTCTCACGCACTGCCTCGCGAAACATTTGCGCAAAGCGCCTCGCGCTTTATATGCAGCCGCATGGCCCCGGAGCGCGTAACTCTTTGAGATGACAGGAACCCACCTCTCTTTACCGAACCACCATATGCAGGGTGTGATCGGATTGACGCTCGCGGCGCTGGTCGCGGGCGGATGGTTGGGCATCCATGCCTATGCGATGTTTGTGTTTGAGCTGAGCTGGAGCAATTGGCCGTTCGTGGTGCTGATGGCGGTGGTGCAATGCTGGCTGTCTGTTGGAGTGTTTATCGTCTGCCATGATGCGATGCATGGCACTTTGGCACCGGGCCGTGGCCGGTTAACCGCGGTCATAGCTGCGGTGCTGCTGTTTCTTTATGCGGGTTTTGGTTGGCGCAAATTGCGCGATGCGCATTTGGCCCATCACAAAATGGCGGGCCACGCGGGCGACCCTGACTTTGATGAACATCATCCAGGGCAGTTTTTGCCGTGGTACGGGACATTCTTTAAACGCTATTTTGGCTGGCAATCGCTATTGTTCGTGCATGCGGTGGTCGGGGTTTACTGGCTCGTGCTTGGTATTCCGATGGTCCAAATTGTGCTGCTTTACGGGGCGCCGGCGCTGCTTTCTTCGCTGCAATTGTTCTATTTCGGTACGTACCGCCCGCATCACCATATTGCCGGCAGCGATTTCGCCGATCATCACAATGCCCGGTCCAATAATTTTGGATCCCTGCTCAGCCTCTTGACCTGTTTTCACTTTGGCTATCACCTTGAACATCACCGCCGTCCTGACGTGCCGTGGTGGGCGTTGCCAGCCGCCAAGCGCGCAGGCATCGGAGCGCAGGAACTGAGCGCGGATGGCGCGGGCTCTCTTGCTTCCGCTCAATCAATGGCCGAACAAGACACGAAAGCGGAGGCTCCTGCATGACTTGGCTAGAGGCCATTGCCGTGACCATGACGGCCCTTGTCGGGATGGAATTGTTTGCGTGGTATGCTCATAAATACATCATGCATGGATGGGGTTGGGGCTGGCATAGAGATCATCACGAGCCGCATGATAACACGTTTGAAAAGAATGATTTGTTCGCTGTCGTCTTTGGCACGATCAACGCCGCAATGTATATTTTTGGCTCGCTTTACTGGGAATGGCTGTGGTGGGCAGCGCTCGGCGTAAATCTTTACGGCGTGATTTACGCGATTGTGCATGATGGGTTGGTGCATCAACGCTTCTTTCGCTTCGTGCCCAAAAGTGGCTACGCCAAACGCTTGGTTCAGGCTCATAAATTGCACCACGCAACCATCGGCAAAGAAGGCGGCGTGAGCTTTGGCTTTGTGTTTGCGGGCGATCCGGTGAAGCTGAAGGCAAAATTGCGCGAGCAAGCCAGAAACGGCACTGCAACCGTGCGAGAAAGCCGAAATCTCACAGAATGATTGCTTAGAGAGGGTTCCGGGGGGAATGAGCGGAAATTGTAGCGATATGACTGGACGGTGGGACGGGACGTTCTCCTATCCGGACGTTCCCGAAGCGGGACCGATTACGCCGTTCGTGGTGACGTTGCGCGATTGTAACGGCGTTCTCAAAGGGACGGTGATGGAACCGAATGAATTTCGTTCCGGAACCGCGCATGCGACCTTGATCGGCCAACGCGTTGGCCGCTCTGTGCATTTTGCCAAAACCTATAGCGGCGCCGGGGAAGAATATGTTGAAACCGTGCTTTATTATGGGGAGCTGAGCGCGGATGGAGAATGTGTATCGGGTGAATGGCGCATCGACCATTGGCGCGGCCCATTTGAGATGACGCGCGAATTGTCCGCCGATGTCGGTATTGAAGCTGAGGTGGCAGCCGCGGCCAAAACCGGACCTAAAATTGGGGCGGATGTCTTGGTATAGATACGCTGAGAAAAACCTTCCAAATTTGCGGATTTTTTACCTCTGACCTTCAGTACCAACAGCATACTGAAAGTGGGTAGAATAAGAGCGATGGTACAGACACAAGCTCAGATGCAAGCGGCGATGGTGCCAAATGCGGGCGCGCTAAACGGCGTGTGGCAAGGCAAGTTTAGCTATTTTGCGTCGGAAGATATCGGCGAATGGTCGTTCAAAGCGCGCATCGCCATGACCGGCAATCAATTGAGCGGCATTGTCGTCGAACTTCACGCCCATGGGACAGGCGACGTAAGAGCCCAAATCACCGGCGCGATTGATGGGCAAAAGGTGACATTCTCAAAACACTATTTGGAAAATAGCGAGGTCTATGACCGCGAAGTTTTCTATGAAGGCAGGCTCAGCGATGATCGCAAGATAATTGCGGGGACATGGCGCCATGCGGACAATAGCGGTCCGTTTGAAATGGAATTGGTGCGGTAAAATTTTCGCGGTGTTTGCGGCTCTGCGCCGAACTTGATGCGCCGCGCCTATTGCGCCGCTGCAATCCGCGCGGCGTGCTCTTGCACCAAAGCAATCATGTTCGGCACCCCTTGGGTCCGGTTGCTGGACAATTGGTTTTTCAAATCAAACGGCCCGAGAGCGCCCATCACATCCATCGCGGCCACTTCGTGCGCGGGACGGTCCTGGACCGCGGCGATCACTAATGCGACAATCCCCTTGGTGATGGCGGCATTGCTGTCCGCGAGGAAATGCAAAGCGGTTTTGCCACCGCCTTGCTCGCCTTCATTCTGCTCCATCGGATAGACCCAGACGGAAGCGGAACAGCCGCGCACCAAAGTCGCATCGGTTTTGAGCGCATCGGGCATCTCATCCAGATCCCGCCCCAGTTCGATTAAGAGTCGATAGCGTTCATCGCCTTCGAGAAATTCGTATTCTTCTAAAATGTCATCCAGCGTTCGCATGCAGCGCATCTAGGGTGCGTGGGCGCGCATGGAAAGGGGCGCTGGCCTAAATGCTCACTCTGCTTGTTTAAAGTTCAACGCCGCTGGCGATGGCTTCGAGTTTCTTGATCCGCTCTTTCATGTCGGCCAGCTCAATCCGGGCCGCACCAACTGCTGCGCCGCCTTCTATTTCAGCGAGCGGCATTTTTGATCCGCCGCCGGTTTGGAAGCTGCTGAGCTCTTGGCGTTTTAGCGCCAACCAATCCTGCCATGCGCGCAAGAAGGCAAAGGCGATCACACAAATACCGAAGACGCAGGCTGCGGTTACGACAAGGGTAGGGTCCATCATCATTAGCTTTTCTCCGTCGGAGTTGGCTCCTTCTGGCTGGTATTGCCAGACAGTGCAGGGGGCCTAAGTGAAGAAGGGGGGAGTGAGGGTTCCGACGGCGCTCTGAGCGCCTCTATTTCAGACGCGATCCGGGCGCGTTCGCGGGCATCCATCGTGTTGTTATCGGTCGCAATCCGCTCCAACACATGAAGTCTTTCGCGCAGGCCTTCGATCTCGCGCCGGGTCTCTTCGATTTCTGCGGCTGATTTTTCAGAGCCGCGCTCATCTGTACGGCCCACAAAAGTCTCATTGCCATCTTCGTCGGAGATAATCCCCGCGCGCGCCTTGGCGAGTTGCACAACGCCCCATACGACAATTGCGACAATGGCGATGACGGTCCAATCCATCAGAGTGTTCCTTCTACTTGCTTGGATTTCTCAGGCGCAGTCTCGCTGCGCAGAGCTTCAATTTCTTCGGCCAGATCGACCGGGCGGTCGGTGGCAATCCGCTCCAACACGCGCACGCGCTGCTCAAGATTTGACGGCTCTGAATTACCGTTCCCAAAAGACGCGTTTTCTATCTCCGAAAGAGTGCGTGATCCGGCTTTGCGTCTGCTTTCCCGTGTTTTTAGGCGCAACAGGAGCATCACTCCGCCAGCACTGATGGCAGCGGTTAAGGCGACGATCTGCAAAGCGTCCATCATCAGCGGCGTATCGGCACCAAACATCAACCCGGCTCCTGCTGTGTACGGCTGTTTGAGGAAGGGGCCGCAATCGCCGCACGTTCATCACGCAGCGCGTCAATCTCATCCGCCAGCATCGTCCCGCGATCCGTGGCCAACCGCTCAAGGACGCGCAAACGGTCCTCAATCAAATCTGTCCGGTCCGCGATCTGTTCGATCTTGGGACTGCTCGCTCCGGCCTTAAATTCGCGCAATTCGCGTTTGTGGGCGAGCACTTTTGACACCACGCCATTGATCGAAAATCCAAGGATCAAGACCAAGACAATGACGCTGGAAAAGATAATGACCAACTCGTCTTCCATCAGGCGTTCCCTTCATCCTTACGGTTTTCAAGCGCCCGCTCTCTTAGGGCGTCTATCTCACTGCCCAGACCATATCCGCTATCGGTCACGATCCGTTCGACATTGATCAACCGGTCTTTCACCGATCCCAATTCCGCCCTCAGCTCCGCATTCTCTTGCGTGAGCAAAGCGACCCGCTGTTTGGCTTCATGATCGCTTGCTGGCTTGAGCGCTTGGCCCCATGCTCCATCGAGCGGATAGCCGTGTTGGATCCGCAAGCGAGTCGTGTGGACCCAGCCAAAAATCGCGGCCCCGCCCAGCGCAAAGGCGCCGCCAACAATCCAGGGGAGGTGCGGCACAATCGTTGCCGCTGCATCGACGCTCATGCGCGAGTTTCCTTTTTATCAAGATCAAGCGGTACGCCGCGATCTGTGGTCCCGGTTTCTGCCTTGCTTGGCACATCGCGCAGGGCTTCGATTTCTTCAGAAAGCGAATAACCGCGATCCGTCACAATCTTCTCCAGCACAATCATGCGGTCCTGCATCTGATCGAGCTTATCATTCAGCTCACGATTTTCGGATTTCAGACGCTCGGTTTCTGCCGCAGTTTCGGGCGATGGGTTTTTGCCGGTCTTGCCGCCCCACTCATCCTCTAACTCATATCCGTGTTTGGCGCGGATCCAGTTGTTGATCAGCCAGCCAGCGGTCGAAACCAAGACGATTAAAACAATAAAGTTCATATTCCCGTCCATCAAACCTTTTCCTTGCTGCCCATATCGAGCGGGATGCCAGCACCTTGCTGATCAGGTCGCGCGTCGACCTCGCGGGTGTCGCGCAACGCTTCAATCTGGGTGGCGATGTCATATCCGCGGTCCGTCACGATCCGCTCAAGCACTTGAACCCGGTCTTCGAGTTTTTGAATGTGGCTGGCATATTGCGCCGCCTTTTCCGCCGTGTGTTCGGCGGTGGTGTTGACCTGCATCTCAGCCATTTTTTGCTGGTGCTTGGTCCACACTCCGAGGAGCCCGATGCTGCAACCGAAAACGATTGCGATTACCGGGATCATCACTCCAATTATTTCTACGTCCATTGCGATTGCCCCTCAATATTTGCGTTTCAGCGCAGCCGTTCAATCTGCGCGGTCAGGCGCGGATTGTTGCTGACGTAATAGGTTTCAACATCGGCCAGCCGGCGATCGATATCCCGGAACCGGGCGCGGATTTCGCGGGCAGTGCGTTTCGGGCTTTGCCGGACGCGCTGCCAATATTTCTCTTCCTGAACATCGCGGTAAAGATGCGGCGGTTTCTTTTTCAAAACGACACCGGCGATAATGTAGGCGAGCACCCCAAACGGACCGAGAGCAAACAGGGTAAGAGCGACGGCGCCAGCGCGGACCCAGAAACGGTTTACACCAGTGTAGGATGCGATCCCGGAGCACACGCCCAAGAGTTTGGCATGGGCGCTGTCGCGGTAAAGCGTTGTGCGGGGGCTATTCATTGGCTTGCGCCTTTCTTTTCGGCCATCATCTGCTCAAGTTCGCGCAGCTGTTGGTTGTCTGTTTCTTGGTCCGCTTGAAGGCGTTTGACCGGGTTGAATGTGGGATCGTCCGTGGCGACCAAGCGCTCGACTGTGTCCATGCGTTCATCCAGGCGCTTGGCGAGGTTATAGAGTTCCTCCAAGAGCACTTCGTCATCAGAGGTAATGGTCGCGGCGGTCTTCCATTTCGTCACATAGTGAAGGATGAGCCATGGCAATCCGATCAGGACGGCAGGTACGATGATAATTTCTTCAGGAAACATGGGTTCAGCCCTCCTTCTCGCTGGAGTCTTTACCCAGCGCTTTTTTCATTTCGGCAAGTTCATCATCAATCGCATCGGCCCCTTCGAGCGCGGCGATCTCATCAGACAATGACGGTGCAGCTTTTTCGGTGATCGACAAGGCATCCGCGCGCCCTTCGGCAAAATCGACGCGGCGTTCGAGTTGGTCAAACCGGGCGAGCGCTTCGTCGGTGCGCTCGGTGCTCATCAATGTCCGCAATTTGACGCGGTTTTCTGCACTTTCGAGGCGCGCCGCGATTTGTGTCTGGCGGCTGCGAGCCTCACGCAGGCGGTGCTGCAATTTGGCAATGTCGTCTTCGTAAGCGCGCAACGCATCATCGAGCACAGAGATTTCGGCGCGCAATTGATCGCCAGTACCGCTGGCTTTCTTTTTCTCTACCAAAGCGGCGCGGGCCAAATCTTCGCGGTCTTTCGACAGCGCGAGTTGGGCTTTCTCACCCCAATCGGCCTCTAGCTTGTCGAGTTTGACAACGTGGCGGTGCATTTCTTTTTGATCGGCAATGGTGCGCGCCGCGCTGGCGCGGACTTCAACCAAGGTTTCCTCCATTTCGAGGATGATCATGCGGATCATCTTCGTTGGATCATCGGCATTGTCGAGCATGTCATTGAAATTGGCCGCGATGATATCGCGAGTGCGGCTGAAAATGCCCATAAAGGCTACTCCATCTAGAAACGGGTTTGTGCTGCTGCGCGCTTTGTCATCGCCAGCACTTCTGCTGTGACCTTGCGTCGGAGTGGGGCTGCGGCGCAAGGCTTCGATTTCGGCATCGAGCCGCGACAGCGCATTTTTCGATGCGGTTTTCGCAGTTGTTCCCAAAGAAACAGCAGAAGAAGGTTGGGCCGAAGCGACGCCGTTTGAGTTTGAGCGCGTCGGGGAAAGCGCATCACTCAAATCGGCATCAGCGACTGGAACACTGCGCTCCGGCCCGAGGGGAAGATCATTTGACTTGGTCACGTGCCGCTCAAGCCAGCTCGACCAGCATGGCGCTCTCACCAGCGGGGCTGGCAATGTTTACGCCCGCTGCGCCCAAATTCATTTGGCTGGTCAGAGCAATCATTGCTGTCATTGCAAAGATGCTGGCGATCGAGGCTTGGCCCAATTTGGTGCCGAAGAAAGTTGCGTTGAACATGGTGCGTATCTCCAAGAGTGCATCTGTGAAACTGTTGCTAAGTGTTTAGCAACGGCCGTGCCAAACCGGACAAATGGCGGATTTCCGCCGATTTGTAACATTGTGTGAATTGAAATGTTGGTTTCTATTGCCAACCATTGGGAAATTTCACTATATCTCGGTGCATGGAGCGCGAGAATCAATTCATAGGGCAATCAGGCGCCTTTCTCGACGCCGTAGAGCGCGCCAGCCGCGCCGCTCCAATGAGCCGCCCGGTGCTGATCATTGGCGAGCGCGGCACCGGTAAGGAGCTGATCGCAGAGCGCCTCCATCGCCTCTCCAGCCGTTGGGGAGAGCCGCTGGTCACGATGAACTGCGCGGCCCTGCCTGAGACCCTGATCGAAGCGGAATTGTTCGGCCATGAAGCGGGCGCTTTCACTGGCGCTACTAAAGCGCGAGCGGGAAGGTTTGAAGAAGCCGACCAAGGCACTTTGTTCCTCGACGAATTGGGCACGCTGTCGATGGGCGCGCAGGAACGATTGCTGAGGGCGGTTGAATATGGCGAAGTGACCCGGATCGGCGCGTCGCGCCCCACGCGCGTGGATGTGCGGATTGTGGCGGCGACCAATGACGATTTGCCGGCGCTTGCCGATTCGGGCGAATTTCGCGCCGATTTGCTCGATCGGCTCAGTTTTGAGGTGATCACACTTCCCCCATTGCGCGTCCGCGAAGGGGATGTCGGAGTGCTGGCGGAATATTTCGCCCGGCGTATGGCGGCAGAACTGGATTGGCGCAGCTGGCCCGGATTTGCCCCGCATGTGATGACACAAATGGAAGACTATGCCTGGCCGGGCAATGTGCGCGAATTGCGCAATGTGGTGGAACGGGCGGTCTACCGCTGGGATGACCCGGAAACGCCAATCTCACACGCGCAATTTGATCCATTTGAAAGTCCGTGGAAGCCTAAGGCCCCGCCGCACCGGATCGACCACGCCGTACCAAGCGGAGCCTCTGCTCCGCCAGCCAGCGGCGGCGTTCAACCGAATGGCGCGGTGCCTCCGGGTCTGGATTTTGAGGCGGTGGATGATTTGCGCGCCGCCGTCGATAGCCATGAACGCGCTATTGTCGAACATGCCTTAGGCAAGCACCGCTGGAACCAGCGACAAACGGCCAAGGCGCTAGGTCTGAGTTATGACCAAATCCGCCATGCGATCAAAAAACATGGGTTGATGGAAGAAGGCGAATAGCCTGATTCGCTGCGGATATGGTTGCTCCTGCTATTCGCTAAATGCGCCCCGCTAAAACCGACCTCTAACCCGTTGTTTACCTTGTATCTGTAACGAGGCCTCTGGCGACAATGATCGCAGGTTAACAATCGCAGGTTGTAGGGCAGATACGCGATGGATGCAGTAAAGACGATATTGGCAGGATGCGGTGTTTTGGCGCTGTTATCTGTGGTGGGCTGTGTCGGTTTGGTCGGTGTCGGATCTTACGCAGTTGATCAAGCGCTCGAAGAACAAGAAATGCGCGAAAACTTTTCAAAATCGCCGCCATCGCGCGGTGCTAACAATCGAAGCGGCTCCAGTCGCTTCGATGACGACCCATTTTCTGACTATGACAGCGGTGCAAGCCTCGATGCCGATGGCGAGCAAGTTGGAGGTTGGGGTGACGACGCCAAATGATCCGCGACTGAAGACGGTGATAAATACGAAGCACGACCTCTATGGCTAAGAATGAAGCAGAAATCGGCAGCCCAGAGGGCGCAGTGGCCGACGCTCAATCCCACAAGCGCGCCGCGCCGCGGATGGACCTGAGCCTGCCAGCGCAATTCTTGGGCGTAGAAGGCAATCATCGCTGCATTATCACCAATCTGTCACGCACCGGTTTGCGGATTGCGATCAAGCAGCCATTGCGGGTCGGTCAGGAAGGTTTTTTACGCGGCGGTCCGATTGATCATTTCATGGCTGTTACACGGGCGGGAACTGGTATGAACGCGCTCGAATTTGAAATTCCGGTGAGCGATATTTTCGTGTTTGGCATTCGCCGTTTTCAGGAACAGTTTGAAGAGCGCGAAGCCGAGGAATTGATGGCCACCGTTCGCGCTTGGACATCAGGCGAAGATGCGGGTCCTATTTGAGGTTTGGGGCTTACGCCCAGTATCGAGATTGAGCGTCCGCTGCGCGTAAACCCTTAGGCGCCGTAAAGTGCCGCGTTCACCCTGTCGCATTACCTTTATGCGGCTATGCAAACATCACTCGCATCCAATGAAGATTGGCTGGCCAATGACGCCGCGGCTCCGGTCGGGCGCCGAGCTGCGCCGCGTTTGCGGCTTTCGATGCCAGCGCGGCTGGTCACCTTAACCGATACGCGCCGCTGCATTTTGGTGAATGTGTCGCGCACTGGCGCGCAAATTGGCCTCGAAAAGCCCCTAAAAAAAGGGGACGGCGCGTTCTTGCAATTGGCAGGCATTGATCAGTTCGGAGAGGTGGTGCGGAGCGCCGTTGGTCTGGGCGGAGGGGTCAACGGACTTTTGTTTGAATGCCCTTTATCCGATACAGACGTTATCGCTTTACGTCATTTCGCCGAAAGTTTCGCAGAAAATGAAAGCCGCCAATTACGGGCAGAAGTCCAGGCTTGGGTTTCCGGGGCTAAATAGACGGGCGCAAAGCGCGCATCGGGCAGTAATGGGCGATCACTGGCGAGGGGCGAAGACGGCTCTTGCCAAATGCGCTTGCCGCGCCTAACTGCATGTCATCCCGACATCATGGACATAGTGTAGGGCTGGCGCCGAAAGGGGCCGGCATCAAAAACCCGTGCTAGCCAAGGTGTCACAATTACCTGTTAAACACGGACTTTATGACTGATATTGCTCGCTTAACTGACCTAATTGTACCTGAGGCGTCTGCGCTCGGGTTTGATTTGGTGCGCGTTAAGATGATGCCGTCAGAGGCCGGTGATGGCGGCGAAGCGTTGCAGATCATGGCGGAGGATCCGGCAACGGGCCAGTTGGTGATCGAGCAATGCGCAGAGCTGTCGCGTGCGGTTTCCGCGATGATGGATGCCCGCGAAGAGGCTGGCGAATTGCTGATCGAAGGGGCGTACCACCTAGAGGTGTCATCACCCGGTATTGATCGGCCATTGACCCGCGAAAAAGACTATGCCGATTGGGCTGGTCACGTGGCGCGGATCGTCATGGATAAAAGTTATGGGCAGGCGGCGGACACGAAACGCGTGTATAAAGGCGAGCTTGTCGGATTGTCGGGTGGCATGATTGCCATCAATGACGCAAAGACCGGCGCGGCCTCGCTGCCGATGACCCAAGTTCACAGTGCAAAGCTCGTCCTGACTGACGCGCTGATCGCTGCTACTAAACCGATCGACACCGACGGTGCCGAAGAATTAATCGAAGAACCAGAAGAAAAGGCTGACAGCTGATGGCCAGTGCCATTTCCGCCAATAAGGCAGAACTGCTCGCAATTGCGAAATCCGTTGCATCGGAAAAGATGATCGACGAATCGATCGTTATTGAAGCGATGGAAGAAGCAATCCAGAAATCGGCCCGTAACCGTTACGGTGCTGAAAACGACATTCGTGCAAAGCTCGATTCGGTCACTGGCGATTTGACGCTGTGGCGCGTGGTTGAGGTCGTCGAAGAGGTCGAGGATTACTTCAAGCAGGTTGATCTGAAAGCAGCGGCGAAGCTGCAAGAGGGCGCAGCGGTTGGTGACTTTATTGTCGATCCGCTGCCTCCGGTTGATCTGGGCCGGATTGATGCGCAATCGGCCAAGCAGGTTATCTTCCAAAAGGTCCGCGATGCGGAGCGGGAGCGCCAGTTTGAAGAGTTTAAAGATCGCGGCGGTGAGATCATCACCGGTGTGATCAAATCGGTCGAATTCGGCCATGTGATCGTCAATCTTGGCCGCGCAGAAGGCGTTATCCGCCGCGACCAGCAAATCCCGCGCGAAGCCGCCCGGACCAATGAACGCGTCCGCGCTTTGATCAGCAAGGTGGAGCGCAACAATCGCGGTCCGCAAATCTTCCTGTCGCGCGCTGCTCCTGATTTTATGCGCAAATTGTTCGCGCAAGAAGTGCCCGAAATTTACGACGGCATTATCGAAATTAAAGCAGCCGCTCGCGATCCGGGCAGCCGCGCGAAAATCGGCGTCATCAGCCATGACAGCAGCATCGACCCAGTCGGCGCCTGCGTCGGGATGAAGGGTAGCCGCGTTCAAGCCGTCGTGCAGGAATTGCAGGGCGAGAAAATCGACATCATTCCGTGGTCCGATGACATTGCAACTTTCGTCGTCAACGCCTTGCAACCCGCCACCGTGGCGCGCGTTGTTCTGGACGAAGAAGAAGGCCGGATCGAAGTCGTTGTGCCGGATGATCAATTGTCTTTGGCAATTGGTCGCCGCGGTCAAAACGTTCGTCTCGCCAGTCAGCTGACCGGTCACCAGATCGACATTATGACCGAGGAAGAAGCGTCAGAAAAACGTTCCAAGGAATTCGCCGAACGCTCGAAAATGTTCGAAGAAGAGCTGGATGTGGACGAAACGCTGTCGCAGCTGCTGGTCGCGGAAGGTTTCGCGATGCTCGAAGAGGTCGCCTATGTCGACAATTCTGAGCTGGCTGCGATCGAAGGCTTTGATGAAGAGCTGGGCGCAGAATTGCAAAGCCGTGCGGTCGAAGCGCTGGAACGCCAGGAAGCAACCCACCGCGAGGCCCGCCGCGAATTGGGCGTTGAAGATGCCATTGCCGAAATGCCGCATCTGACCGAAGGGATGTTGGTTGTTTTGGGTAAGGCGGGGATCAAGACACTTGATGACCTCGCTGATCTGGCGACCGACGAATTGATCGCCAAGAAACGCGAAGCGCCACGCCGCCGCAACAATCCAGCAGACGGTCCGCCAATGCGGCGTCCGCCTCAGCGGGAGCAAGATAAGGGCGGCGTTCTAGGTGATTACGGGCTGAGCGAAGAGCAAGGCAACGAAATCATCATGGCCGCGCGCGCGCATTGGTTCGACGACGAGGAGCCTGCTGCTGCGTCTGAGCCTGACACGCAGCCAAGTAATCAGGAGGCCGCTGATGCGGACTCCACACAATGAGAGCCTGACGTCCGACAACGCTGAAGCGGCCAATCTTTCAAGAGCAGACGATGCTTCTGAAAGTGAGCGGCGCTGTGTCCTTTCTGGCGAGGTTTTACCCCGCGAGGAGCTAATCCGGCTGGCCATTTCGCCGACTGGTGATGTGTTGCCCGACCCGAATGCAAAAGCACCGGGGCGGGGAGCATGGATTGCGCCTGATCGCCGTGCGCTTGAAACCGCGATGGCCGATGGCCATTTGAAACGGGCATTGATGCGCGCCTTCAAAGGCGGGCCGAAAGATGAAACGCTTTCCTACAATGACGATTTGCCTCAAGCGGTCGAAGCGGCGCTAACGCGGACCTTGCTTGATCGGCTGGGTTTGGAAATGCGCGGCGGCAATGTGGTGCTTGGCTCTGCTCGGATCGAAGAACAGGCGCGCACCGGGCGCATTGCGCTGGTTCTGCATGCCAGCGACAGCAGTGAGGATGGGCGCAAAAAGCTCGACCAAGCATGGCGCGTCGGCACAGATGCCGAAGGGTCGGGATTGCGCGGGACGGTCTTGCCACTGGACCGCGACGCGCTGTCTGTGGCATTGGGCCGAGAAAATGTCGTCCATTTGGGCGTTTCTGGCAAGAATGATGGGCGGCGCAGAACGTCGTCAGCATCGGGCCGGGTGGGGCAGGCAGTGACGCGCTTGTCGAAATTTTTAGGCCAAACCGAAGGATCGCGAGACGGCAGCGACCCCCCGGACTAACGCCTTGAAGACCATATATTTTGCGCGGCTGGATATGCTTCCAGCGCGGCGATGAAGAATTTTGAAGGACTGACGAGCTAGATGAGCGACGAAACAGAAAAACCCGCCCGCAAACCGCTGGGTCTGAAACGACCAGTTGATGCAGGGGAGGTCAAGCAGACCTTTAGCCATGGCCGCACCAATAAGGTTGCGGTTGAGGTTAAGCGGCGCCGTAAGCTCCTGAAACCAGGCGAAACGCCTGAACCGGCCGCTGCGCCAGAGGTTGAAGCAGCGCCTGAGCCGGCACCTGCGCCCGCGCCAGAACCGGCGCCAGCTCCTGCGGCGAAGAAGCCCGCTGCGAAACCCGCGCCGAGAGCGCCTGCGGGGGAAACCGCGCAGGAACGTGTCAAGCGGATGCAGCGCGAAGCAGAAGAAGACCGCCTGAGAACCGCCGAAGCCGCGCGCAAACGCGACGATGAGAAGGCGAAACAAGAAGCAGAGGCGGAGAAAAAGCGGGCCGAAGAAAACCGCGCTCAAGAAAAGCGTGCTGAGCTAGATGCGAAAGAGGAAGCCAAGGCCGTAGCCAAAGCCGAAACCGCCGCAGCGGAAGCCGAAGCAGTAGCGCAGGAAGCGCCAGCCGCAGGCACCCCTGCGCCCGCCGCACGCAAATTTACACCGGTTGCCCGGCCCGAGCCGAAGCGCCCTGAAAAGAAGAAGAAAAAAGAAGAAAAGGGCAATGCGCAGTCCGATGGCGGCAAAGACAAGCGCCGTTCGGGCAAGCTGACCGTTACCAAGGCGCTGAATGAGGACGAAGGCCGCCGTGCCCGTAGCCTCGCCGCGCTGAAACGTGCGCGCGAAAAAGAACGCCGTATGCAAGGCGGCGGATCATCGAAGCCGCGCGAGAAACAAGTGCGCGATGTTATCGTGCCCGAGGCGATCACTGTTGGCGAATTGGCCAAACGGATGGGCGAAAAAGGCGCAGATCTCGTCAAAGAATTGTTCAATCTGGATATGATGGTCACCGTCAACCAAACGATTGATCAGGACACCGCAGAATTGCTGGTCGAACAATTCGGTCACAATATTGAGAAGGTTTCCGCCGACGATATTGAGATCAAGGTCGAGGAAGATGTCGATCCAGAAGAGACGCTGGAGACACGTCCGCCAGTGGTCACCATTATGGGCCACGTCGATCACGGCAAAACCTCTCTGCTGGATGCCTTGCGCGGTGCCAATGTGACCAAGGGTGAGGCCGGCGGCATCACTCAGCATATCGGCAGCTATCAGATCAAGGCGAAGAATAAGCAGGTTATTACCTTCCTTGATACGCCGGGCCACGCCGCATTCACCGAAATGCGTCAACGCGGCGCCAATGTGACCGATATTGTGGTCTTGGTTGTGGCGGCGGATGACGGCATCATGCCGCAAACGATCGAGGCGATTAGGCACACGCAAGCGGCCGGCGTCCCGATGATCGTTGCGATCAACAAAATGGACAAGCCAGAGGCAAATCCAGACAATATTCGCAACCGTTTGCTGGAACACGAAGTGATCGTCGAGAAGCTGTCAGGCGAAGTGCAGGATGTCGAAGTGTCGGCAACCAAAGGCACCGGATTGGATCAGCTTGTCGAAGCGATCACTTTGCAAGCCGAATTGCTCGAATTGAAAGCCCGCCCGGACCGTGCCGCAGATGCGACCGTGATTGAGGCGCAGCTGGATAAGGGCCGCGGCCCAGTCGCCACGGTGCTGGTCACGCGCGGCACATTGAAACGCGGCGATACGTTCGTCGTCGGCACCGAACGGGGCCGTGTGCGCGCAATCGTCAATGATGCGGGCAAACAGATCAAAGAAGCAGGGCCATCGATGCCGGTTGAGGTGCTTGGCCTGGGCGGAGTTCCTTCGGCTGGCGATCAAATGACCGTGGTTGAAAACGAACAGCGCGCCCGTGAAGTTGCACAATATCGCCGCGAGAAGGCGACTGAGCAACGCACGGCGCTGGCTCCGACCAGTTTCGATACGATGTTCAACAATATGGCGTCCGATTTGATCGAATGGCCTGTGCTCGTAAAAGCCGATGTGCAGGGTTCGGTCGAAGCGATCGTTACAGCGCTCCACAATATCTCCACCGACGATATCAAAGTGCGCGTTTTGCATGCTGGTGTTGGCGCAATCACGGAAAGCGATGTGACATTGGCGGCGGCTTCGGGCGCTCCGATTATCGGCTTTGGCGTGCGGCCCAATGCCAAAGCGCGCGATCTGGTGAAACGCGACGGCGTGCGGATGATGTATTACGATGTGATCTATCATCTGACCGAAGAAGTCGCGAAGGAAATGGCCGGGGAGCTCGGCCCAGAGCGGATCGAGACTGTTGTTGGCCGTGCGGAGGTCAAAGAGGTCTTCAAATCGGGTAAGAAAGACAAAGCGGCTGGCTTGCTCGTCACAGAGGGCATCATTCGCAAGGGGCTGCACGCGCGCCTTACTCGCGAAGATGTTATCGTTTCGGCGACGACAATCGCATCTTTGCGGCGCTTTAAGGACGACGTGGATGAAATCCGCTCCGGCCTCGAATGCGGCGTGGTTCTCGAAGACACCAATGACATCAAACCGGGCGATAGCCTTGAGGTGTTTGAAGTCGAGCTGCGTGAGCGGACGTTGGAGTTCTAATGAGGCCTCTAAGCATGGCGACGCATAAGTGAACACCACGTCTCCCTTCCCAGAGGATGCAGGCGATAGCCCGCATATGTCTTTGCTCGGGTCGGAATTCGTCAGTTTTGACGAAGCGACCAGCACTGCGATTATGCGTTTCACTGTAAAGCGAGAAATGACCACGTGGCGCGGGGGCGTGCAGGGGGGCTTGGTCGCGGGTTATCTCGATGATGTGATGGGTTTTGCCTATGTTGCCGCGACGAGCGGGGAAAGTGCGCCGCTAAATCTGGAAATTTCCATGAGCCTCATCCGGTTGATCCCGGAAGGGGTGCTAATCGGCACGGGCCGCGTGGTGAAGGCGGGCCGCAAAGTGATAATTCTAGAAGGCGAATTGCACTCCGAGGATGGCAAGTTGATGGCCCGCGCAACCTCCACCGCATTGCCCACCCCGCGTCCTTCCGCGACCGAAACCGGAATGGGTTGATGGCCGCGCAAACTCAGCGCTATCTGGCGCTGCTGGGCAGTATCAATATTGGCGGCAATCGGGTAAAAATGGCGCAAATCAAAGCGGCCTTTGCCGCCGCAGGTTATGGCGATGTCACAACCGTCGCGGCCAGCGGCAATGTCATTATGGACGGCAATTACGATCCAGTGACGCTGGAAATCCAACTGGAAGCCTTGCTGAAATCGGAGTTTGGATTCGATTCCTGCGTTATGGTGCGCACCGCCGAAGAAGTGCGCGCCGCGATTGATGAAAATCCCTTTCGCGGCACCGGCCCGAACAACGGATCGGATAAAATGGTACATTCCATTTTTCTCAGCCGGCAGCCCGAAAAAACCGCCGTCGACGCTGTGATTGCCGAACATGCTAGCAAAGGTAGCGAACGGCTCGCTTTGGGAGACCGGGTGCTCTATCTGGATTACGTCCACGGGGTCGGCGTGTCCGATCTGTCGAGCAAATTTCTGCGGCGCCGGCTCGGATGCACCGGGACGGCCCGCAACATGAACTCGCTGAAAAATATATTGTCTAAGATGAGCTGAATTTATGGCGCACAAACAGGATCACACTGCCGAACAACAATCGGTCCGCGTTCTCAAAGTGGGCGAGCGGGTGCGGCATATTCTATCGGAATTGCTGGCCCGGCAAGAAGTGCATGACGAAGTGCTCAGCGCGTCGAACATTGCTGTGACGGAAGTGCGTCTAACGCCGGATTTGCGCAATGCGACGGCCTATGTGAAACCCTTGCTAGACAAGGGCGAGGATGAGGTTGTGAAGGCTTTGCGCCAGAACACGGCCTTTCTTCAGCGCGAAGTGGCGAAGCGTCTGGGCCTGAAATTCGCGCCCAAGTTGAAGTTTCGCAAGGATGAAAGTTTCGCAGAAGCGGACCGGATTGAAGAATTGCTCCGCGATCCGAAGGTTGCCCGAGATTTGAGCGAAGGTTTGGATGGCGAAGCAGAATAGATTTTATCGCGGTACCATCCGTGCGGCCAAACGGATTTTGACCGTGTTGCCGACGATCAATTGATAACTGCGCATCCCATAATCGCGACGGTCGATTTCCATTTCGCCCGTAAACGTCACGGCACGCCCGTTCGCCGCGCTGGGATCGCTAGCGAAGGTCACATCCAAAACCTCTGTCTGAGTGACGCCCCGGGCGGTCAATTCGCCGGTTACTGTGCCGCGTGTCGGGGATGTTAAATTGATTGATCGGCCAACAAAGCGGATCGAGGGGTAGCGTTCGACCCAGAAAAAACGCTCCCCGCGCAGGCGTTCCAGCGTCGTTTCATCGGGCGCCTCCAATGCGGCGGCGTCGAAGGTGACATCGATGGTCGCGCGTTCTGGCGCACCGGGTACAATCGTGACATTACCTTGCATCCGCGGGAAACGTGCGGTCTTGCTGGAAAGGCCAAAGAACGCGACGCGCGCGTTCACATCGCTGTTGCTCGCATCGAGGCGGTAATTGACCGGCGCACCAGAAACGCGGTCGCTTTGTGCGCCAACACCACCCGGAATGGACAGCGCTAACAGCGCCAGAAGGGCAAGGCCCAAGCTACGGTAGGAATGTCTAATCATACCGAAGGGTTCGCAGCAGAATGGGTTTTGGTTTCATCCTTCCAATCCTGCTGCGCCCTTAATTTACGCCAGCTGTACCGGACACTGCACTGCCTCACGCACCGGGCAACGCGTATCCGACAGGGGCATCCGGACCGAGTGGCAGGCCAAGATAGAACCACACCACGATCAGAACCGTGCCCGAGATCAGTAGGAATACTGAATATGGCAGCATCATCGCTGTCAAACTGCCAAGCCCGAAATCACGCTGCCAACGCTGAGCGAAGACGAGGATAAGCGGGAAATAGACCATCAGCGGCGTGATGATATTGGTCGCGCTATCCCCAACCCGGTACGCGGCGGTCGCGCCCTCTGGGCTGATCCCCAGCAGCATCAACATCGGCACCAAGATCGGTGCGAGCAGCGCCCATTTCGCGCTGGCTGAACCAACAAATAGGTTCAGCAAAGCGGCAAACAGGACCATCAAACCAAGCACAATCGGCAGAGGCAGCCCGGTCGATTGGATCGCATCCGCGCCGTGCACGGCCGAAATTAGTCCAAGGTTTGACCAGCTGAACATTGCAACGAAATGCGCCGCAGCAAAGGCGAGGACGAGGTAATAGCCCATGTCCTTCATCGATTCTGCCATCATATTGACCAGATCGCGGTGATTTTTGATCGACCCCGACGCCCGGCCATATGCCCAGCCGGTGAGCAAGAATAACAGGAAGAATGCCGCGACCAGTGATTGGTAAAGCGGGCGCAATTGTGAGTGAATGGAGCAATCGCCAGCGGGTACGCCGTCACAGGCGGCTTCATTCACTAGCGGCGTACCAGGGCCAAACACCATCGCGGCCCAAAGGCCGATCACAAACAGAGCCGCCAGACCCGCATGGCGCAAACCTTTTGCGGCAAGTTCTGTGTCCTGCGCGGTCGGGTCCGGGCTCAGGCCATCGGCATCTGCGCCGGCAGACGCACCGCCCGTCCACGGGCCCAGCTTGGGTTCAATGATCCGATCCGTCACATACCAAATGATCGGCAGGAACAGGAACGTCATGGCGGAGATAAAGTACCAATTGCCCGCAATATTCGCGGTCCATGTGGGATCAAGCATGCTCGCGCCCACGGCTTCTTCGGTGATGCCAAAGAGCAAAGCGTCAAGCTGTCCGGGAGAGATATTGGCTGAGAAACCGCCAGACACTCCGGCAAATGCCGCCGCAATACCGGCCATCGGATGCCGCCCGGCCGCCGCGAACAAAATGCCCGCAAGCGGGATCAACACCACATATCCGGCATCCGCCGCGTGATTGCCAAGCATCGCGACCAGCGCAACGACCGGCGTCAGCAGGGCTTTCGGCGCGCTCTTAACCGCGCTGGCCATGCCCGCTGCGAAGAAGCCGGAACGTTCCGCCACACCCGCACCAAGCATCACCACCAAAACATAGCCAAGCGGGTGGAAGTGGGTAAACGTCTTGGGCATTTCGACCCAGAGGCGCTGAATATTCTCTGCGGCAAGCAAGCTGACCGCCTCAATCTTGAGCGGCGCGCCGGTTCCCTCGTCCAGCGAAGTGGGGTGGAGGGCGGATACCCCGGCTAGCTCGCTGATGATCGACACGACCACCAAAGCGAAAATCAGATAGAAGAACAAGAACACCGGATCGGGCAGTTTATTCCCGCTGCGTTCAATCCATCCTAGAAAGCCTGTCATGCCCTCTGGTTTCGCCGTGTCTGGTGCGGCAGATGCCATATTCTTGATCCCCGTAGAATGTCGTTTGTATATTGGGCTAGCATCGCGGATCGCACCTGTCACAGGTATTAATCAACAGGCCCAGTGGCACACGGTTGAGCAGGCAGTTAGGCAAGGCAAATGGCAAAACTCTATTTCTATTATTCAAGCATGAATGCTGGCAAATCCTCCTCGCTTTTGCAGGCCGATTTTAATTACCGCGAACGCGGCATGGCGACGATGCTTTGGACTGCCGCGCTCGACACGCGTAGCGATGGGATGGTGCGCAGCCGGATTGGCTTGGATGCAGGTGCGCATTTGTACCGGCCAGACAGTGATTTGCTGGCCGATATTGCCGCGCAGCATGAAGGCGGTGCATTGGGATGCGTGTTGGTGGATGAGGCGCAATTCTTGACCGAGGCGCAGGTCTGGCAGCTGGCGGCGGTAGCGGATGAGCTGAGCATTCCGGTGCTGTGTTATGGGCTACGGACCGATTTTCAGGGCGCGCTGTTCCCCGGTTCCGCGGCGCTGCTCGGCATTGCGGATGCTTTGGTTGAGCTGAAGGCGGTGTGTGATTGCGGGCGCAAGGCGACCATGAACTTGCGCGTGAATGCCGACGGCGCCGCCATCAAAGAGGGTGAGCAGACCGAAATTGGCGGCAATGACCGTTATCTGGCGCTGTGCCGCAAACATTTCAGCGAGGCTCTCAATGGCTGATCTCTTGGCGATATTGGAGCGTGATCCCGTGCGCCTCGAACCGTTTGAGGATCGGCATTTGGAGCCGCTGCGTTTGGTCTGCGCCCTCGACCAAGAGGTGTGGGATATTTACCCGGTGAACCTTGGCGGCGACGGGTTTGACGCCGCGATTGCGATGTTTCGCGCCAGCCCGGAATGGACCAATTTCGCGGTGATCGACACGCGCAATGGCAAATTGGCCGGTATGACAAATTACATCAGCCCGACCATATTTGGCGTCGTTGAAATCGGGGGGACTTTCATTGCACCTGGCGTGCGTGGAGGCGATTTCAATCGGGCGATGAAGACGCTGATGATTGACCACGCTTTTGCCGAGGGATTTGAAAAGGTGGAATTCCGGGTCGACACCAGAAATGCGCGATCAATGGCGGCGGTGGCCAAGTTGGGCGCTCAGCGAGAAGGGACGATCCGCCAAAATATGGTGACATGGACCGGCTATCGCCGCGATACCGCTTTGTTCGGGCTTTTGAAACGGGAATGGCTGGATAACGAGGGCAGCTAAGAGTTAAGCAAGCGAACTGGGCGCGTTGGCTGCAAACCATTCCGCAACGCGGGCCTGTGCCTCCGGCTCCAAATGCAAATAGAGTTTTGAACGCCGCCGCAGCACATCCTCTGCGGTCATCGCAAATTCCTGCGCTGCCAGATATTCCAATTCCCGAGTATAGAGATCGCCGCCCATATGCGCGCCCAGATCATTGGTTCCCTTAGCCCCAGCCAGCAGATCCGCCATCCGAGTGCCGTAAGCGCGCGCCAGCCGAAGCACCGTTTTCGGCGCGAGCCATGGATAGGCGGTGCATTGATCTTCGACGAAAGCATCAAAGCGCGACGGATCAATATCTCCGCCGGGCAAGTCGTTATCCGCCGTCCAAGAAGCGCCAGATAATTGCAATTTTTCAAGCGCATGCTCAGCAAGTTTGCGATAGGTTGTCAGCTTGCCGCCAAAGATGGAAAGCAGAGCAGGGCCGCCACCATTTTCGCCTTCATCCAGCTCAAATTGATAATCCCGCGTGACGGTCGAATTGGATGACGCGTTGTTTTCATAGAGGGGGCGCACACCGGCATAGCTGGCGATGGCCTGTTCTGGTGCAATATTGGTGCGCAGATATTCATTGGCCGCATCGCAGATATAGGCCGATTCTTCAGGACTAATGTCGATGCCCGACGGGTCGCCTTTGAACAATTGATCGGTGGTGCCGACCAGCGTGAAATCACGTTCATACGGGATGGCAAAGATGATCCGGTCATCCTTGTTTTGAAAGATATAACAATGATCGCCAGAAAACAGGCGCGGGAAGATCAAATGGCTCCCTTTCACCAGGCGCAAATTGGTATGCTCTTCCCCCGGTACGGCGCGGCCCAGCACAGTATCGACCCATGGCCCAGCGGCGTTGACGACTTTGCTGGCAGTGATTGTTTCTTCGCCAGATGCGCTGCGAAGGTTGGCGGTCCAATGCTGCGCGCCGCGCTCTAACCCGGTGCATTCGGTGCGCGTGCGAATATCCGCGCCGCGCTCGCGCGCATCCATGCAATTGAGCACCACCAGCCGCGAGTCCTCAACCCAGCAATCGGAATATTCAAAGCCGTGCGTCAATCGGTCTTGCAGGAAAGCGCCATGCGGCTCTTTGCGCAAATTCACATCTTTGGTGCCCGGCAGCAATTTCCGGCCGCCCAAATTGTCGTAGAGAAACAGGCCAAGACGCAGCATCCATTTGGGTCGCAGGCCTTTGTCATGCGGCAACACAAATCGCATCGGCCAAATGATATGCGGCGCGATTGCAAGCAACCGTTCGCGTTCAATCAGGCTTTCGCGCACCAGCCGGAATTCATAATGTTCCAGATAACGCAGCCCCCCATGCACCAATTTCGTTGAGGCGCTGGAGGTGTGACTGGCCAAATCATCTTTCTCGGCAAGGCAGACCGTTAGCCCGCGACCCGCTGCGTCGCGTGCAATTCCGGCGCCGTTGATACCGCCGCCAATGACTAGAATGTCGTAATGTTTGTTCATCTCAAACGGACGGTTGGCGAATTGCCGGGCGTTTGGCTAGAGGGCCACTATGCAAAAGCCCCAAGATAGCCTGAAAAAGCCTGCCCCCAATGGCTGGATCATTTTGGACAAGCCGCGCGGTTTGGGCTCGACGCAGGCAGTTGCGGCGGTGAAACGCAATTTGCGTGAGGGCGGTTTTGCCAAGACAAAGGTTGGACATGGCGGCACGCTTGACCCGCTCGCAGAAGGGGTTTTGCCGATCGCTTTGGGCGAGGCAACGAAGCTCGCCGGGCGTATGCTCGACGCCAGCAAAATCTATACGTTCACGGTTGCATTTGGTGAAGAGACCAGCACGCTCGACACCGAAGGCGAGGTGACAGACACCAGCGCCGTTCGACCGGCGCACGCGCAAGTTCTGTCGGTATTGCCGCAATTCACCGGGGCGATTGAGCAAGTCCCGCCGGCTTTTTCTGCTCTGAAAGTGGATGGCAAGCGCGCCTATGATTTGGCGCGGGCAGGGGAAGAAGTGGCGCTGAAAAAGCGAGCGGTTACGGTCTATGCCCTGACTGCGGAAGAAGAGCCTAAAACGGGTGAACGACCCATTGGCGAAATCACGCTCACTGCGCATGTTTCTAAGGGGACGTATATACGCAGTATCGCCCGAGATATTGCCCGCGCCCTTGGCACATGCGGGCATGTCACCTATTTACGCCGGGCAAAGGCGGGGCCATTCACCGAAAATCACGCGATTTCGCTGGACAAACTGAACGAAATCGCTAGTGGCGCGCCATTGAAAGACCTCCTCCTGCCGTTAGAGGCGGGGCTGGACGACATCCCGGCCCTTCACCTCACTCAGACAGACGCGCAGGCGGTCCGACAGGGCCGGGTCTTGTCTGAACTGCCCCAACCATCTGGGCTTTATTGCGGCATGCTGGATAATGTTCCGGTGGCGCTGCTTGAAATATCAGATGGCGCGTCGAAAGTCGTACGGGGTTTTAACCTACCCGATGTCGCTGAGTAGAAAGAGTAAAATATGTCGATTTCACCCGAGCAAAAAGCCGAAATCATCAAAGACAATGCCCGCGCCGATGGCGACACGGGCAGCCCAGAAGTGCAAGTCGCGGTCCTGACACAGCGTATCCGCAACCTGACTGACCACTTTAAAGGCAACCATAAAGACAACCATTCGCGCCGCGGCCTTCTGATGATGGTCAATAAGCGTCGCAAGCTGCTCGCTTACCTGAAGGGTAAAGATGTTGAGCGCTACAATGCGCTGATCCAGAAACTGGGTCTGCGTAAGTAAGAGTTTTGGGAGAGGGCGGCTCAAACGGGCCGCCCTTTTCGCATTTAGAGCGCCTCGCAAATGCGGCGCTCTTTTTGTAAGGAAGGCAGGCACCGCAATTCGGCGATGCGAGCCTTTGGGGCGTTGTTTTACAGCCCCGCACCGGACCGGGACGGTATCCCCGGACACAAGAGGCCCCGTGCGCGCAATAAGGCGGCGCGGGTTCAAAAGGAAAATACATGTTCGACAAGAAAACCGTATCGCTGGAGTGGGGCGGCAAAACCCTCACCCTCGAAACAGGCCAAATCGCCCGTCAAGCCGACGGCGCTGTTCTGGCCACTTATGGCGAAACCGTGGTGCTGTGCGCAGTGACCGCCGCCAAATCTGTGCGCGAAGGGCAAGATTTCTTCCCTCTCACAGTTCACTATCAAGAAAAATTCTCAGCCGCTGGCCGCATCCCTGGCGGTTTCTTTAAGCGCGAAGGCCGCGCGACGGAAAAAGAGACGCTGACTTCGCGTCTGATCGACCGTCCATGTCGCCCGTTGTTCCCAGAAGGGTTCTACAACGAAATCAACGTGATCTGTCAGGTTCTTTCCTATGATGGTGAGACCGAGCCAGATATTGTCGCAATGGTTGCTGCATCCGCAGCGCTGACCATTAGCGGCCTGCCATTTATGGGCCCAATCGGCGCGGCACGTGTTGGTTACAATAATGATGGCGAATATGTCCTCAACCCAACCGTCACCGACGCTCTGGGCGAAGACGGCAATCTCGACCTGGTGGTCGCGGCGACACAAGACGCGGTTATGATGGTCGAATCCGAAGCCAAGGAATTGGCCGAAGAAGTCATGCTTGGCGCGGTTATGTTCGCACATGAAGAGAGCCGCAAAGTTATCGGCGCGATCATTGATCTGGCAGAACAAGCTGCAAAAGATCCATGGGATATGCCAGCAGCCGACGACAACACCGAAATGAAGGACAAGCTTCGCGCATTGGTCGGCGACGACATCGCAGCGGCCTACAAGCTGACCGACAAATCGGAGCGTTCCGACGCGCTGAACCTTGCGCGTGGTAAGGCAAAAGAAGCCTATGCCGATGCCGACGGTCAGACACAGATGACGGCTGGCAAAGTCGTTAAGAAGCTGGAATCGGAAATCGTTCGCGGCGCCATCCTGAAGGATGGTCAGCGGATCGATGGCCGCAAGACTGACGAAGTTCGCCCGATTGAGGCGATGGTTGGTTTGCTGCCACGCACACACGGTTCGGCTCTGTTCACTCGCGGTGAAACGCAGGCGATTTGCACGACAACGCTTGGCACCAAAGACGCTGAGCAAATGATTGACGGGCTCGAAGGTCTCTCATTCAATAACTTCATGCTGCACTATAACTTCCCGCCTTATTCGGTCGGTGAAGTGGGCCGGTTTGGCTTCACCAGCCGCCGCGAAACGGGTCATGGTAAGCTTGCTTACCGCGCTCTGCACCCTGTGCTGCCGTCGGTTGAGGAATTCCCTTACACGATCCGCATGCTGTCTGACATCACTGAGTCCAATGGCTCGTCTTCGATGGCAACGGTTTGCGGTGGCTCGCTGTCGATGATGGATGCTGGCGTTCCGCTGAAGCGTCCGGTTTCGGGTATTGCGATGGGTCTGATCCTTGAAGGCGACGATTTCACCGTTCTGTCCGATATTCTGGGTGATGAAGATCACTTGGGCGATATGGACTTTAAGGTCGCCGGTTCAGAAGCCGGTATCACGTCGCTCCAGATGGACATCAAGGTTGCCGGCATCACGCAGGAAATCATGACTCAGGCGCTTGAGCAGGCGAAAGCTGGCCGTGCGCACATTCTGGGCAAAATGACCGAAGCACTTGGCGCATCGCGCGGTGAAGTTTCGAAGCACGCTCCGCGTATCGAAACGATGCAGATCGACAAATCGAAGATCCGCGACATCATCGGCACCGGCGGTAAAGTCATCCGCGAAATCGTTGCCGAAACCGGCGCGAAGGTCGACATTGACGACGAAGGCACGATCAAAATCAGTTCTTCGAATGCCGATGAAATCGCAGCGGCGAAGGCATGGATCGAAGGCATTGTGGAAGAAGCTGAAGTCGGCAAAATCTACAACGGCAAGGTCGTCAACATCGTTGATTTTGGTGCATTCGTGAACTTCATGGGCGGCAAGGACGGTTTGGTCCATGTGTCGGAAATGAAGAACGAGCGAGTTGAGAAACCAACTGACGTTGTTTCCGAAGGCCAAGAAGTGAAGGTCAAAGTCCTCGAAATCGATCAGCGCGGCAAAGTCCGTCTGTCGATGCGGGTTGTTGATCAGGAAACTGGCGAAGAGCTCGAAGACACCCGCCCACCACGCGAAAAGCGTGAAGGCGGCGGTGGTCGCGGTGATCGCCGTCCACGTGGCGGCGGCGGTGGCCGTGGCGGTGACCGTGGTGGTCGCGGTGGTGACCGTGGCAGTCGCGGCGGAAACGGCGGCGATAAGGGCAGTGATGGCCCAGCCGATCTGCCGGACTTCCTGAAGGACTAAGCGTCCTAAGTGAGACGAAAAAGAGCCGCTCGGAGCGATCCGGGCGGCTTTTTTGTATGCGCGGTTTGTTTTGCGGAGTGGCAAACGAGTAGAACGAGCAGGGCCGATGGATCAACTGTCTTACACAAAACGCCCTCTACCGCGCGGCGTAGCAATCGGCTAACCCTGCGCGCCATGCTAAAACGCGAACTAATAGACACCGTGACCATTCGAGATGGCGAGACACTCGAATTGTTTTCCCATGGCCGCGATTTCATGATCGTACTGGGATATAACGAGCTGATGAGCACCCGCATGCGCTTTTCAGAAGAGCAATTGGCGGAATTGACCCTCGACCGGCTGGAGGCCGAAAATCCGCGTATTCTTATCGGCGGTTACGGCATGGGATTCACGTTGCGGGCGGCACTCGCCCGGCTTAGTCAAAATTCAGAAGCCGTCGTCGCCGAGATCTCGGAAAAGATCGTCGAATGGGCACAGGGGCCGATGGCCGATTTGACTGGCGACAGCCTGTCTGACCCACGGCTCGATCTGAAAATTTGCGATGTCGCCGCCTTAATTGACGATGCGAATGACGGAACGTGCGAGAAATTCGATGCCATCTTGCTCGATGTCGATAACGGCCCAGACGGCATGGTACGCGCAGACAATAACCGCATTTATTCACGCACTGGGATGGGTAAGGCGCGCGATGCGCTGAAACCCGGCGGCATAGTATCTGTGTGGTCCGCCGCCCCCGATCCCGGCTTTCGCCGCAGGATGAAGGAATCCGGGTTGGAAGTGGAGGAGCGCAATGTCAGGTCGCGGCCCAACAATAAGGGCGCGCATCATGTCATCTGGTTTGGGCGGAAAAAGACTTAAAAATCGTAGATAATCGTGATCCGGCTGAGCGTATCGGTCTGCACCGCACCCAGTGGCGGATCGGTGTCATGCTCAAGCGTGTAGGATAGGCTCGCGGACAATCCCCCGCCCAACGCTGCGGTCAGACCAGTGGTGCTGACAAAGGTGTTGTTGCTCGATTGCACAAAAGCGTTCGCGTCTTGCGTTAGCTTGAGGTTTTCGGCGATCTGCCAATCGAAATCGAGCGCTCCAAGGCCTGCGATCGAGCTGTCTGACGCGCCGCCGACAAATTGCGTTTGGCGATATGCTGGACCAGCTTTCACCGACAATTGCATGGCGTCATTTTCGATCAACCGGTAACCGATGCCTCCAGATGCGGAATAGCGCGCGGAGAAACCTTGGAATGTGTCGCGCTCATATTGCGCGAGGCCATAGACGAACATCCGGTCCGATAGGTTGTAATTGGCTTCATACGCGGCGAGAAATTGTTCGCGGGTGGTGACGCCGTTGTTTTCTTGATAGTCAACCAGACCGGTCAGTTTGTGCCGCCAATCAATACCAACACGCTCTAGTTTTAGACCCGCCGTGACGCCGGTATTCGAGGCGTTGCCAGTGCTGCGAAAGGCGCCCAATTGCCCTTGACCGCTCCAATTGTCGAACAGGCCAGCATTCCGGATTTCTGCTTCTTGGTTGGCGGCTGTTTGTGCCTCAGCTGCGGCTATGTCGGTTTCATAAGCGGCCAAAATCGCGTCCAAGTCGCTCGCATCATCGGGGTTCGTTGTTCGCGCCAAATCAATGACGGTTCGGACTGTATTATCGTCTCCGCTGGCCAGTGCTGCATCGATCATTGCGCGCACGGGGGCGGGCAATTCGGCATGGGCGGCGGTGGGCAGGGCGGTCAGGTAGGTGGCCGTCACAGCGGCCAAAACAGTCTTCGAATTCAACACATTCAACAAGGGTTAGCTCCCAATAGTGCGCGGCGCGAAAAGGTAATCGCGTTTGACCAAAGGTAGGCCCTTCATCCGCAGGATGTCGTAAAAGGTTGTAGCGTGGAAATAGTAGTTCGGTTGCGAGAAGCTCAGCAGAAATTCTGAAACAGTAAATTGCATCAGACGCTTACCGCCCAGCACAAAATGAACGTGATCGCCTGAAATTCGTTCCAGCTCGTCTGCATCGACGCAAGAGAGGGCCGTCAAAGCCGAATCCAACATCGCCCGCATCGTGTCCCAATCACCGGGGATATCGGTGAAATCGGGGCTGAACTCCCCGCTCGGCGCGAGTTCAAGGGCCAGTTTTGAATGCACCCAGCAAGACCGCACATGATAGGGCAGCGGCCACATGTCGCCGGCCAATTTCGCTTCGATGAGTTCCGCGGCAGGGATATCGTTCTCGGCGGTGAACGTTTCTGCCTTGTCGATCTGTGCGCGCACGCCCTTTAAGATTTGGGCGCAGCTTGGGACAAATGCATCATGCAGGGTCAATGGCATCAGAAAGGCTCCTCCTAAAAATGCGAAAAGCCCAGCAGCCGATGGGCCGCCGGGCTTCTCAAAATCAAATTCTGGTTTAGCGCACGCGCGGCCCGCCAAACGGCAAAGGCGGCGGCGGTCTGCGCGCACCGCGGGGCAATTGAGCCTGATACGCGCGGCCGCAATGTTCGACGCAATAGGGGAAGCCCGGGTTCACGTCGGTTCCGCAGAAATGGAAATCAGGTTCACCCGGATGGCCCATCGGCCAGCGGCAGACCTTGTCTGACAGATCGAGCAAGCTGGTTTTGTCCGCGATCTCTGGGCTGGGCTTTGCCGGCACAAGGCGGCGCGGCGGAGCGGGCGGGATCGGCGGTTGTTGATCGCCGGGGCCCTGACGCAGGAACCCGCCGGGGCCAACGGAAACGATCTTCGGCAGATCAGGCGCTGGGTTAGGCACAGGCTGCGAATTGCCCGCAGCACCGGCCGCAGGCGCGGGTGCAGTTGCGCGCCCTGCGGCGGGCTTGGCCGCAGCAGGCGCGGCGCTTGCAGCCGCTGGCTTAGGCGCAGGCTTGGCCGATGCCGCTGCTTTCTTGGGCGGCGCTGCGCTCTTTGTCGCAGGCTTCTTCGCCGCTTTCTTTTTGCTGTTCGCCTTCACCGGGGAAGGGCGCGATTTCAGGCCAAGGCGGTGCGCCTTGCCGATCACTGCATTTCGGCTGACGCCGCCCAGCTCTTCGGCAATTTGGCTCGCGGTGGAATCGCTTTCCCACATTTTCTTGAGCGTTGCGATGCGCTCGTCAGTCCAGCTCATAGCTCTTCAATCTCCATTCGGTCATCTTGACCGTGCGCTGCTTAGATAGGCAGCTTGTCACAATGTGCCAGAGGCCTTAGTCGCTTCGTCTATGGCAGACGAGCTTTCAGCGAACCCCGATACAAACCAAACCGCGCAAGCCTCAAAAATTGGAGCAGGCGCGGCGAGAAAATTCAGCCCGCGCGGCGTGCCGGTGATTACCGGGGTGAACCGCGTGGGTCTGTATGCGCTCTATATGAAGGAAGTGCGGCGTTTTCTCAAGGTCCAGACGCAGACGATTTGGGCTCCTGCGGTCACAACTGTGCTGTTTTTGATCATCTTCACGGTCGCATTGGGCCGCGGCGGGCGCGAAGTGCTCGGTGTGCCCTTCGCCAGCTTCGTTGCGCCGGGTCTGATTGTGATGGGGATGATGCAAAATGCATTTGCCAATTCGTCGTTTTCTTTGCTTTCCGGGAAAATTCAGGGGACGATTATTGATCTGTTGATGCCGCCATTGTCACCGGGGGAAATGATGGGCGGGATTGTTGCCGCCGCCATTACCCGTGCGGTCGCGGTCGGCTGCACTGTGGCGCTGGCGATGTTGCTGTGGCCGGGCGTGTCGCTGAATATTGCGCATCTTTGGGCGGTGCTTTGGTTTGGCTTGATGGGCAGCGTGCTGCTCGCGCTGCTCGGGCTAGCCACATCGATTTGGGCGGAGAAATTCGATCACAATGCCGCTATTTCCAACTTTGTAATTGCACCTTTGTCGCTGCTTTCGGGCACATTTTATGTGATCGATAATTTGGCCCCTGCATTTCAAGCGGTAAGCCGCGCCAACCCATTTTTCTATGTGATTTCAGGCTTCCGTTATGGATTTTTGGGGCAAAGCGATATTGGCACGCACGGTCAAGTCGTCATGGCGGCGGCCGGTTTGGCGGTGCTCAATGCCGCAATCGCCTTGGCGGTGTATTTCGTGCTGCGCTCTGGCTGGAAACTGAAAAGCTAGTCCTGCTGGCTTAGCTCCAACACGGCTTCATAAGCGCCTTTGATATCGCCAACGCGGCCGACCGACATATGTTTGGACGTTTTTCCATTGAAGTCTGTGAATGCGGCCGAAAGGGACAGCTCCACCGAACCTGATCCATCGCCGCTTTCCCGGCGTACAATATCGCCGATGCGGCTGGCCGGAATGGAGTTGACCGTCAGATCGCGCCCCATGCTCAATTTTAAAACGCGCTGCTGCGTGATCGCGAATAGGATGCGCCCGCGTTGAAACAGCGGGACAAACGGCGTCGCCAACATGCCAAGACCGATCAAGATAAACGGCGTGCCAAACAGCGGGAATGCCCAACCGATCAATCCAACATCGCCGTCGGTTCCGCTCATGGTAGAGGTGCCCCAAGCGGCAATCGCGGTCCAAAACAGGGCAAATGCCGTCCAAGGAATCGCAAAAAGATAGATTGCGAAACCCTTCGGTTCCACCCGCGCGAGCTTCATACCCTGCCAAACAATCGTTTCGCCTTCACGTAATTCGCTGATCAAGGCGCGGTCCAATCGCTGGCGAACCGTACCGTGCATAGTGCGCGCGTTGCTCATGATATTTGCATCCCCCACAAAACCGCAGCGTCAGGCCGCGCATTTAATGCGTTAGCGAGCGCCGCATCCGATAACGACCATCTTTGAATTGTTCGAACAATTCCGGGACAGTGGGATGATCGACCGGGCCGCCTTCAATGTCTGCGAGCAAATTGCCCTGACTGACATAGGCGACATAAGAGGATTCTTCGTTCTCGGCGAGCAGATGATAAAACGGCTGATCGCGCGGCGGCCGAATTTCCTCGGGGATCGATGCATACCATTCTTCGCTGTTGGCAAAGACCGGATCGATATCGAAAACCACACCGCGAAAATCAAAATGCCGGTGGCGCACAATGTCGCCAATGCCAAAACGGCTGCGGGTTTGGCGCGGCGCATTGATTGTGCGTCCCGCTTGGCTGGAAAAGAAGTGAGCGCGATCCATGGTGGCAAATATGGACCTTAGACCGCGCAAAACAAGCGCCGCAAGGCTGACAAAGCCCAGATATGCCCGCATTTGCGGTATCATAGACACAATTCGTACGCCAATCATGCGCCAATCCTGCACAGCGGGGCTTGGCAAGCGGCAAGCCCTGCGCTAACCGGCGCGCTCTTGTTCGGCCCCGCACCGCTTTTTGCCGTGCAACATCGCTTTCACCAAGCGATCGTAGCGGGCCGCAGGAATGCGGAGAGGTGCCGGAGTGGTCGAACGGGGCAGTCTCGAAAACTGTTGAGCTCTTCTGGGGTTCCGAGGGTTCGAATCCCTCCCTCTCCGCCACTAGTTCAGCAAATGGTAGGCAGCGACGAATTAGCGCGCAGGGACCAAAACTCCGCAGCCGAGATCGAAATACTCGCAAGCATCCTAAGCCGGATATGCAAGCTTAAGCGTCGATAGCGCTTTCTGGACCAGTTCAGCGTCGCTGTTTTCCGCCAATGCTAGCGCCGCTGAGCCGCCATTGAAGGCGACGAGTACCGGTTCATTGAAGTACGGTTGCAGATTGAGCCATTGATTGAATTGTCCGCGCGGCAGATTGTTGTGCGGCGTGTAGATCCACGTCTCTTCGTCCCAGAACATGTCTTCAAACCGCAAATAGAGTTTGTCGAGAAGACCCATTCCCATGCGTGCGATCGCGCCGCGCTTGTCTGCGGGAAGTTCTGGATTGAACGCGATATCGCCGGTCTTGAGAACACCCAGCGGAACGGTGACAATCGCGGCATCGAACTGGCGGCGATTTCCGTCTGCCATGCTCAAAGCGACCATCCGGTCTGAAAAGGAAACTTCGGTCACTCTTGCCGAAAGTTCGAGTGCGTAACTTGCTCGCAGCGCATCGAGGATCGGCGAATATCCGCGCGTGAAGACCACATCGTCGCCGCTATAGCCATCGCCGGTCTCGAAAATATCGGGATTGATGAGGTCCATGTCTGCGCCATAGGCGACCTGAATTTCTCCCTCGCCGAACAGCCAATCCGGAGCAGAATTGTCTGCCAGTTGGCCGCCTACACCGCTGCGAACAACATAGCTGTCAGATGTTGGCATTCGCTCGAGCGCAAGCTCATCGGCCAATTGTGTGAGAGGGTTGCCTATTGAACCATGTATCCAGCTTGCTCCCATATCGAGCGGCGCGTTCAAACTGTTATCGGTCCAGACGCGCCCGCCAATCCGGTCACGCGCCTCGAACACGGTCACGTTTCGGCCAACCTTGGCGAGCAATTGCGCCGCCGCCAATCCGCTGACGCCGGCGCCTATAATTGCGATATTGTCTTTGGACGCGCCCAACACGCTTTCAGCCGTCATTCGCCCCGATTCGTAAGCGGCGTGAACCGTGCTGTTGAATTGCGGGTGACAGGCCTCCCCTGCGAAAAACAGACTGTCGCCCACCGGTGCGGCAAGAGTTTGAACGTCAGTCGGCAGAGCGGTTTTTGCCGCATAAGAATAAGAGCCGAATGAGAGCGGATCGCAGCTCCAATTGGTGCGCAAATATCCGGTAAGTCTGCGGTTGGGTGCCGCCATGATTTGGGGAAGGGCTGGGCCTAACGCCATACTCGCACTCATTGCCGCCAGGAGGGTTCTTCTATCCACACGGGCACTGTGTGCAATTGTTACCCATGATGCAAATGGCGTGGCTCAGTTGTGAAAATGGGCCGCAGTCTTAGATCAAGCCGTCATTCCGGTGATCGCGCAGTGTTTCATCATCCCAGCCGAGCATTTCGCCGAAAACCTCTGAATTGTGCTGACCCGGGGTGGTCGGGGCGGAGCGGCGGAAGCCTGAAGGTGATTTGGAAAATCGCGGGAATGCGTTTTGCATCTTCAACTTCCCATGCCCTTCGGTTTCGACCTCAATGATGGCTTCGCGGGATTTGAAATGCGGGTCATCCAGCATGTCTTTCGCGGTGTAGACCCGGCCCGCCGGGATCGAATGTTTGATCATCAGCGCATCAATCTGGTCAATCGTATGCGCGCCTGTCCATTCATTGATCATTTCATCCAGCACGGTTTGATTGCGGCCCCGAGCCAGATGGGTTTTGTATTCGGGGTCTTCGGCCAATTCAGGCTGTCCCATAGCCTCTGCAAGGCGCGCGAAAATGGCGTCATTATTGGCCCCAATCATAAATGGGCCGTCCTTGCAGGAATAGACGTTGCTGGGCGCGATGCCGGGTAGGATCGATCCGGAACGTTCGCGGATAAAGCCATTATAGTCATATTCCGGGACCAGCCCTTCCATGACTTGCAAGACCGCTTCGTAAAGCGCGGTGTCGATGACTTGGCCTTCGCCGGTTTTTTCGCGGTGATGCAGCGCCGCTAGTACGCCCATAGTGCCATAAGTGGCGCATAAAGTATCACCAATAGAGACACCCATACGGGCAGGCGGGCGGTCGGGATCGCCGACAATGTACCGCCAGCCGCCCATCGCTTCGCCAATGCCGCCGAAACCGGCGCGCGTGGAATAGGGGCCGGTTTGGCCATAGCCTGACATGCGGGCGATGATCAGACCGGGATTGATTTGGTGGAGAGCCTCTGGCGAAAGGCCCCATTTCTCTAGCGTTCCGGGTTTAAAGTTCTCTACCAAAATATCGGCTTTGGCGATCAGTTTGCGGGCGATTTCTTGCCCTTCTGGGACGCGCAAATTGCACGTGACGGATCGTTTGTTGCGGGCGATCACTTCCCATTGAACCTTTTCCTCGCCTTGGCCCCAATCGCGCATTGGGTCGCCTTTGCCGGGGGGCTCAACCTTGATCACATCCGCGCCCATATCGCCCAGCAATTGGCCGCAAAAAGGCCCGGCAAGCAGCTGGCCCATCTCGACCACGCGCAAACCTTTTAGCGCGCCTGTGTTTGGAGCCTCGTTCATTCCGCGGCCTCGGCAATATGTTTGTCTTTCCAAACCGGCTGGATCGGTGCGGGAAGGCCGGTTTCTTCTTCGCAGGCGCTGCGCAAAGCTTCGATACCGGGCCCATAATCGAACAGCGACAATTCGCCGCGCTGGCCTGCAATGTCCGCTCTGAGAGCTTTTGTCGCGGCGCCATCAACAATGTGCCCAACGGTTTGATCAGCGGTTATGACAACGCCGTATTCGCGCGCGCCGTCGATTGTAACGAGGCCTTGGCGCACTTCGAGGGCGACAAGTTCAGGATCGCGCTCTAGCGGGTCGCCCCAGCCGCCGCCGCCCCAAGTGATGAAGTGCAATTGCTCGCCTTCTTTGACGTCGACATCTTCCACTTTGTTGCCGACGATTTCGGTGGTGCCATCCAACCGTTCGAGCACTTTTGTAGCGCGTTTGCCCGGGTGGCCGCCATTCACGCCCCATGGGGGCACGAACCAACGATCATCATGGATCGCCACCGCGCCATCGGCGAGGAAGCGGTAGGTCATGTGAATGCCATTGCCGCCGCGATGCAAGCCCGCGCCGCCGCTATCGGGCTCTGTTTCGTAGCGTTCGATGCGCAAGGGGAAATACCGTTCGAGAAACTCGTTCGGCACATTGGTAAAGCCCGGCCACAGCGAATGCCCATCGGGCCCATCGCCAAGCGGGCGGCCAGGTATGCCGCCAAAACCAATTTGGAACAGTTGGAACCAATCGCCCTCTTTGCCCGCGCGATTATCCCAGCCAGAATAAAACATATGCGGCGAGGAGGAAAAGCCTGCGGCGTTCAAAAATTCTGGCGTTCCCTGTCCCAGCAAACCGCCGAGAATATCGAAAATGCGGCCCAATGCATGCGTGCGACCAGACAAAGCGGCGGGGAATTTGGGTTTAAGCAGCGAGCCATCGGGAATGCGCACTTCGATCAGATCATAGAAGCCGTCATTGAACAGGATCTGCGGATCAAAGACCATGATCATGTAGATGCCAAAGAACATCTTGAACATGTTTTCATTGAGGTAGAAATTGATCGAAGCAGCTGATTGCGGGTCGGTGCCATCAAAGTCGAGAATGACTTTGTCGCCCTCTCGCCACATCGTGCATTTGATCTTGTACGGCCCGTAACCCTTGCCGTCATCGCAAATGAAATCTTCGAAACTGGCGCGCTGTGTCGGGATGGCTTGACCGATAAGGGCCTTCATCGCGCGGTGGTTGCGCGCCAGCAATTCCTGCGTTGCAGAATAATAGACATCATCGCCAAACCGGCCCGCCATTTCGACAACCCGGTTGGCCGCCACCCGGCACGATGCGATCAGAGCGTTGAGATCGGCCTGACACCAATCGGGTTTGCGCGTTTGATGCATGACCAATTTCATCAGGTCTTCATTATATTCGCCTTTCTTCCAAATTTTGACCGGCGGAATGCGCACGCCTTCTTGGAAAATAGACGTTGCCTCAATCGGCATGGACCCTGGCACCATGCCGCCAATGTCCGATTGGTGGCCAAACATCGCTGTGTAAGCGATCAGCCGCCCATCTTTGAACACCGGCAACATAACCAGCCAATCGTTCGAATGGCTGATCGCGCCTTCACACGAATAAGGATCGGAGAGGAAGATCATATCCCCGTCTTCGATTGTTCCATCAAAGCTCTTAAGGAAGCCGCCAATGAAGCTTCCAAATTGGCCAACGATCATCTTGCCCGAAGGGTCTGCGATCAGCGGGAAAGCATCGCCTTGTTCGCGAATGCCGGGCGACATGGCGGTACGCACCAGCGTCGCGTCCATTTCGATCCGGGCATTGCGAAGTGCGTTTTCGATAATATCGAGCGTGACCGGATCGAGATCAAGCCGATTGAAAGGCTGGGCGTTTGTTTCGACGATTTGTGCTGGCATGACTTAGCCCTCCGTCCCTTGGGTCTCGTTTGGATTGATGAGAATATTCCCATTTGCGTCGATGGCCGCGGTGCAGTCATTTTCGATGAGAGTGGTCGAATCCATTTCCGTGATGATCGCGGGGCCGGGCACGATGTCTCCTTGCCGCAATTTTGCGCGGTCATAGATTACGGCGGCACGTTGCTCGCCATCCATCCATAAAGTGTGATCGCGGATTTTCGCCGCTGAGGGATCGCCGTCGCCTTTTTCCAGCTCAGCGGTTTCCAATTCCAGCGTTTCACCCAAGGCCACTGCGCGCAGGTTTACGATTTCATGCGGAGTATCCATGTTGAACGTAAACAGCCGCCGATGCTCCTCGTCAAAACGCGCGAGAATGCCCTCAATCCCTTGCTCATGCAGAGTGTGCTGATCAATCGTCAAAGGCACTTCAAAAGCCTGTCCAGCATAGCGGACATCCACTTCAAATTCGCTGATGATGCTGCTTGCTGGGATGCCGTCGGCCTCCAATTCTGCGCGGGTTTGCGCGGCCATTTCGTCGAGCAAAGCGACCAGCTCGCTGACATCCGTTTGCCCAGCGAGGCGGCTGAAACTACGCGCGGTTTCGGTGCGCATGCGGGTGGTGGCATCGCCCAAAGCGCATAGCACGCCGGGAGAGACCGGGCTAACCGCGGGCCAACTGCCCATCAATTTGGCAACTGCGTTCACATGCAGCGGACCCGCTCCGCCAAATCCCATCAACGCAAAGTGGCGCGGATCATATCCTTGTTGGACACTGATCATACGTAGCGCACCAAACATGTTTTCATTCACGATATCGATGATTCCGCGCGCAGCTTCCATCAAACCAATGCCAAGCGCATCGGCGATCGTCTGCACAGCTTTTGTCGCGCCTTCACGGTCGAGCTGAAACAAACCGCCAAGCAAATCTTCTGGCAAATAGCCGAGCACAACATTGGCATCGGTTACAGTCGGGACTTCGCCGCCTTTGCCATAAGCAACAGGACCCGGCACCGCGCCGGCGCTTTCAGGGCCAACCCGCAGCGCACCGGTCAATTCGGGAACATGCGCGATTGAACCGCCGCCCGCGCCAACGGTTTTTACATCCAGCGAAGAGGCGCGCACCGACAGGTGGCCGACTTCTGTAGAACGAACGCGGCGCGGTTCGAGGTTCTCGATCAGCGCCACATCCGTCGATGTGCCGCCAACATCCAAAGTCAAAATATTCTTGAAACCAGCATTCTTCGCCACCCAAACCGCGCCTGTGACGCCGCCAGCGGGGCCGGACATCAGAATGTTGACCGGGTGTTCTTCGGCTTTCTGACTGCTCATCAATCCGCCATCAGATCGCAGCAAGGACAATTTGCCAGTGACGCCGGCGACCTCCAATTTGTCGCGCAGGTTCGAAATATAATTGCCAACCACCGGGCGCACAGCGGCATTTGCGACGGTAGACAATGTCCGCTCATATTCCTGCATTTCGGGCAGCACTTCGTGGCTGAGGGAAACTGGGATATCGCCAAAAACGTCTACTGCAATTTCGCCAATGCGTTTTTCATGCGCACCGTTCACATAGGCGTTGATCAGGCTGACTGTGACGGCCTCGACCCCTTGCGCCTTCAATTGCTCCATTACTGCGCGCGCTTGCGCTTCGTCGATCGGGCGCACTTCGTTGCCATTGGCGTCCATCCGCCCCGCAACCGTCAGCGTGTCTTCAAGCGCGGCGAGCGGCTGCGGCTTGGGCCATACGATCCAAGCAGCCAAACCGCCGGGCACAAAACTGCGCGCGATCTGCATGATGTCGCGGTAACCTTCGGTGGTGATCAGACCGACGCGCGCGCCTTTCCCCTCCAGCACAGCATTGGTCGCAACCGTTGTTCCATGCAGGAAAAATTCAATCTCTCCCGGATCGACGCCGGCCTGAGCCGTGATCGCCGTGACGCCGTTTAGGATCCCCTCAGAACTGTCATGCGGTGTTGACGGCGTTTTGTGCCGCCAAAACGCCCCTGTGCCGCTATCTAACAGCAGTAAATCCGTGAAAGTCCCGCCGACATCCACCCCAAGTCGATAGCGCATCAGGCCGTTTCCTCTTTTTTATCAATAGAATTTTGCGGGTTTGCCGGGGCAGGAAAGCCGCCCGACTTGGCCACCAAAGCGGGCAATTCTTTGCCCATAATTTCGGTTAGCCATTTGTTCGTTTCAATCAGCGCGTCCAAATCCGCGCCAGTCTCAATGCCTGCCCGATTTAGCATGTACACCACGTCTTCTGTCGCAACATTGCCCGCCGCGCCGGGGGCAAAGGGACATCCGCCAAGGCCGCCGATCGACGCATCAATTGTGTGCGCCCCCGCACCAATCGCGGCCCAGACATTGGCAAGCCCCGTGCCGCGAGTGTTGTGAAAATGGACCCTGATCGGGGTATCACCAATGGCGGCTTTTACTTTGGTGATAAGGCGCGTGACATGCGACGGATCGCCGACCCCAATTGTATCGGCTAGCGCGATTTCCGCTGGGTTCGCTTGCGCCAGTTCGTGAGCCATCCCGGCGATACGGTCTTCTGCGACTTCCCCTTCGAATGGGCATCCGAAACTGGCCGCGATCGTGGCTTGCGCGCTCTTGCCCGCGGCTTGCGCGCTGCGGATGATCGCCTTGGCGACATCGACCGATCCATTTGATGTTTGGCCCTGATTGGCCATTGCGAATGTATCGGTGGCAACGCAGACCGCGCCCAATTGATCGATTCTGCCCGTCGCAAGCGCTCTGTCTGCGCCGCGCTGGTTCATCACTAGGCCAATATAGGTCACGTCATCGCGCACCGGCAGGGCGGCGCACACATCATCGGCATCGGCCATTTGCGGAACGCTGCGCGGGTTGACGAAACTCGTAACCTCGATCCGGCGAATACCCGCCTCGATTGCGCGCTCAATCAAAGAGACTTTGTCGCCAGTGCCAATCTGAATCTTCTCATTTTGCAGGCCATCACGCGGACTGACCTCCACAATTTCGATAGGTAATGTATACATTTTATCCACTAAGCCGCGTCCCGCCCGGCGGCCTTCATGCCCAAATGTGCATCAGAATAGGCGTGAAAGGCTCGGCGAATATGGCCCGCCATGATTGATTCTGCCCATGCGCCATCACCGCGCTCGAACGCAGAGAGTAAATCGCCATGTTCGCTATGCGATCTTTGGAAGGCTTCTGGATCGTAATGATGGGCTGTGCGCCAGACCACGGGTTGTTCGATCAATGCGGTGAGCAGGTTGGTAAGTCGCCGCGACCCGGCGGTTTCCAGCACCAGAGCATGAAATTCACGGTTCCGGTCAAGGAAAGTGGCGACATCCGGTTTGCGCCCAGAAATCGCCGCTGCAATCGCCGCGTTACACGCGCGCAACTGCTCCAACACCTCAGCTGACATGTTCCGTGCCGCGCGTCTTGCGGCATATCCTTCGAGCATTGCGCGCAATTCAAACGCATCACCCACATCATCGAGCGACCAGTCCGCGACGAAGCTGCGTTGAGAATCGGTCTTACGGATCAGTAAGTCGCCCTCCAGCCTGCGCAGAGCATCGCGAATCGGTGTGCGCGACACACCGCAACGTTCCGCAAGGGCTTCCTCGCGCACAGGGTCACCGGCGGCCAATTCGCCGGACAAGATCATCGCTCTGATCGCATCATATGCGCGGTCTGACGCTTTGGTCATAATTGTCGCTTCGCTAATCTTGTGTTTGCCGGATGGGGCTGGTTGTTTGGGGTGGCTTTGCAATGGCGCATCAAACTTGACTTATCCAAATTGTATACAATACAGAACCTCTAACACAAGCCGTTAGTTTGATGTGGTCTGTGAAGAAACGCGATTCGCCATCGTGTCAGCAGCGCATCAATCAAGCGTGTCTTGGGGGTAAACAATGTTCTGTCCCGCCACCGCGAGGGCCGTCTTACAGGGGAATAATTCCATGCGTCATTACCGCCTTTTGGCCGCAGCATCTTTCGCCGCCATCGCATGTGCATCCACGCCGGCAATGGCGCAGTCCGCCTCTGATCAGACTGCGGCGCAGGATGATGACAATGCAATCATCGTGACCGCGCGCCGCCAGAGCGAGCGTTTGCAAGATGTGCCCGCATCGGTTTCTGTCTTAACGGCGGATGCTCTTGAGAAAACCGGTGCAGAAAATGCGGCGGACTTTGCGCAATTAACGGCTGGGGTCACAATTGTGACCGGCACCGCAGAGGCGGGCGACACGCAAATCAACATTCGCGGTATCAATGGAGCACGCGATGCGGAAAGCTCCGTGGCGTTGGTGGTGGACGGTATCCTCAAAACCAACACGGCGCAGCTGAACCAGAACCAAGGGACTTTGCGGCAGGTTGAAATCCTCAAAGGTCCGCAGGGCGCGCTCTACGGCCGCAACGCTGCTGCCGGTGCGATTGTGCTGCAGACGCAGCGGCCGGGCGATACGTTTGAAGGGGCTGTCAGAGGCTCCTTTGCTAATGAGAACACCGCAACCGGTACCGCGTTCATTTCTGGACCACTGGCAGAAAATCTCGGCTTTGTCCTGTCGGGCTATTACCGCACGACTGATGGTTTTTTCCGCAATGAATTTTTGGATGCGGATGTTGTCGATGATCAAGAGGTTTGGTCCGTGGACGGCCGCATCATTGCCGATCTGGGCGAGGCGACGGAATTGGATGTTAAGGGGCGATATTCGCAGCTTCGCGGGGCGTCGATCAATTTCAATTCTTCATTCCACCTGCCCAATTTTGCGGGGGCCAACCCGGCGTTCTTTGAAGATGTGAACGAGCATCCGTTCCGCTATTACGGCAATATCCGCCCAACGAATGAGCAAGACAGTTTCGACATTTCTGCCAAGATTGAACATGATTTCGGTGATGTCAGCCTGACCGCATGGGCGCTGTATTCGGATGTTCAGCAGGAACTCACCGCAGATGGCACTTCGGCTGATTTCGCCCGGTTCATCTCTGCTGTCGATCCAGCGGTCAGCAATGTCGTCGACAGCTGCTTCGCCAGCACGGCCAACTTGACGGGCTTTCCGGTGAATCAACCCGGCGCGATTGGGCAAATTCCCGTGCCCTTCATCTTCGCTCCGGCCAATGGATCAACATTCGGCGCGTATAGCCCAACGACCTGCGACGGAACACAGCTGCAGATCCGCAATCAGTCAGATATCAGCGGCGAAGTCCGTCTCGCATCGAGCGGCGGCGGCGATCTGAACTGGCAGATTGGCGCCTATTTCCTCAGCATTGATCGCGAAACTGGGGTCAGCATTGGCGGCGATACCGGGGCGGGCGTCAGCCGAGAATTGTTCAACGCCCCCGGCAGCGCCAACCCAACATCATTGCTGCTCGCGGACTCTTTCGACACAACCGTCTTCGCGGTGTTCGGCAATGCAGAATATAGCTTCGGCGATTTCACTGCCGGCCTCGCTTTGCGCTACGATATCGAGGATCGGTCATCAGAATCGCAAGTGCCTGTTGGCGCGATTGATCCTTTTACCGGCGGTCCCATCAATCCCGGCTTGGCATTCGGCGCGTTCACACCCGTTGATGCAACCTTTAAGCAATTGCAGCCGAAAGTAAGCCTCAGCTGGCAGCCCAATCCGGACCTCAATTTCTACGCAAACTGGGGCATCGGATTTAAATCCGGCGGGTTCAACAATCAGGGGTCTTCCGCCATTATTGATGCCAATTTCGTGCAGTTCATTGGCGCTGACGTGGCGATCGAAGATCAATATGACAAAGAAGTGTCGTCTGCATTCGAGGTCGGGGTCAAAGGTGAATTTGCGAATGGTGCAATCACCTTCGATCTCGCCGGTTATTATACCGACATCGACGATATGCAGTTCTTCGAATTCTTCGTCGGCCCATTCGGCCTCCTGCGCGTGGTGTCGAACATTGATGAGGTTGAGGTGTACGGCATCGAATTCAACACATCGGCAGAAGTGGTCGAAGGGTGGAAATTCTTCGGCGCTATCAATGTCACCGATTCAGAGATCCTCGCCAACAGCTCGCGCCCGTCAACCGTGGGGAACAAGTCGCCATACACGGCGGATTACACGATCAATCTGGGCACAGAGATTGATGTACCGATGAGCTCGTCCGTCGATCTCATCATGCGCGCCGATTACCGGATCACCGGGCCGACATGGTTCCACTCTTTCCAAGACCAAGAGGCTCCGACGCTGTTTTCTGGCCTCTTGCCGATTTCGGCTTTGGCGCTGCCTGATTTTGTCGGCAACGCCAATTACGGGGTCGCCCGGCGCGAGGCGTTTGGTGTTTTAAACTTGCGGGCTGGCATCGAAGTGGGCGATTTTACGGCGGCCATCTTTGCTGAAAATGCGCTCAATCGCGAATATTTGAACGAGGTTATTCCGGCGATTGAATTTGGCGGGTCGTTCATCTCACCAGGCGCGCGCCGTTTGGTTGGTGCGGAGGTCGGGTACCGCTTCTAATGCTGGCGGGCGCAGCTTAGGCATGGCAAGGGTTTGCTGATGAGTAATCTGGATGCAAGCTACGCGAACACTGACGATCATAAGGCGGGCCATGGCAAGCGGCCCGTCTTGATCCTGATCGATTTTGTGCAAGCCTATTTCGATCCGTCTTGCGATCTTTATGCGGGCGTAGAGGACGCGCTCAATTCGGCGCTGAGAATTCGTGAGGCGGCGCGCAAGGCCGAGGTTCCGGTGGTGCTCACCAATGTGGTCTATCATCCCAATGAACTGGATGGCGGCCGGTTTCTGGAGAAGCTGAAGCCGCTGCGCTGTTTTGTCGCGGGCGGCGCTATGGGCGCTTGGCCAGAGGGTTTGACGCCGCATGCGGATGAATTGGTCATCTCCAAACAATATCCGAGCGCATTTTTTGGGACTACATTGGCCTCGACACTAACGGCCTTGGGCGCCGACCAAGTGATTTTGACCGGCCTCACCACCAGCGGATGCATTCGCGCATCATGTGTCGATTCCATGTCGCACGGATTTATCACAACCGTCGTGCGTGATGCGGTCGGCGATCGTCATCAGGACCCGCATGACGCGAACCTGTTCGATATGAATGCGAAATATGCCGATGTGGTCAGCGAGGCGGAGATTCTGGAGCATTTTGCCGCGCTTTAGACGGCTTTATTCAGCGTCCTGAATGATCAATTCTAGCGCAGCGACAACGGTTGCCATTGTTTTCTCACCTAGCAAATCATCTACCTTTGCATGGGTTTGGCTGGTGATAGAGGCCGCTTTTTCCGCTGCCTCTGCCCCGGCTTCGGTCAGGGTTAGCAGCCACGCCCGGCCATCGCGTTCGTCCCGGACCCGTTCCACCAATTCCAGTTCAATCAAGCGCCGCACCATTGCAGTGATCGCGGAATCATTCAGGCCCAATTCTTTGGCCAACAATGTCTGCGCCGCAGCCTTTTCCGAGGCGATGATCGACAGCGCAGAGATCTGCGCAGCGGTTACGCCAAGCGCTTGAATCGTTTGGCGATCCAGCTCTTTCTTCATCACATGGGCCGCAATTTGCAGGCGTGAGTAAAAGCGCAGTTTTTTGGCTGTCATCGGATTTGCATAGCCCAGAACGATCATTCTGTGAATGATTTAACTTCACCACTGATACGAAAATTCCCGGAAATTCGACAGGATGGTGCTCGATATTCGCCTCAAAGTCGGGACGGACTTGCCAAAATGCGGCAAATCCATATACTTCAACAATGAACTAAATGGAGGGCGCGGCATTCACCTGGATGCGGGCCCAAACAACTGAGGTAAGATGGCGATGCAACACGATTCCAACGATTCCGAAATGAACGATCTGCGCATGTCTGAAGAAGGGCGCGTGCTCTACAACGAGGTGCAGCGGTTTGTTGCGGAAGAGGTTGATCCAATCACCGAAGAATTCTTCGCATTGGGCGAAGGGCGCGAAGACCGTTGGAGTTATGCTCCGGGTCAGTTGGAGTTGCTCGAAGGGGTAAAAGACAAAGCGCGTCAGCAAGGATTGTGGAACTTCTTCTTGCCGGATGCGGAATCGGGCGAGGGGCTGAAGAACCTTGATTATGCTTTCATCGCCGGAGTCTTAGGTCGCAATCCGTTGGCATCAGAATGCATGAATTGCAGCGCGCCGGATACGGGCAATATGGAAGTTCTGGAACGCGTCGGCACGCCGGCCCAGAAACAGCAATGGCTGGTGCCGTTGCTTGAGGGTAAAATCCGCTCTGCCTTTGCGATGACGGAACCGGGACATCCATCCTCAGATGCGCGCAATATCCGCACAGAGGCAAAGCTGGAAAAAGGCGAATGGGTGATCAACGGAGAGAAATTCTACATCTCCGGCGCTGGTGATCCGCGCTGCAAAGTTATGATCACGATGGTGCAAACCAACCCCGACGGCCCATCGCATTCTCAGCAATCGCAGATTTTGGTCCCGATTGACACGCCGGGAGTTGAGATTGTTGGGCCGATGCATGTGTTCGGCGATGATGATGCGCCGCACGGTCATATGCATATCAAGTTCATCAATGTCCGTGTGCCAGAGGAGAATATTCTGCTGGGCGAGGGACGCGGTTTTGAGATTTCTCAGTTGCGCCTCGGCCCTGGTCGCATCCACCATTGCATGCGTTCGATTGGTGTTGCGGAACGGGCGCTGGAATTGATGGTGCATCGCGGCGGAAGCCGGGAAGCCTTTGGCCAGCCCTTGGCCTTGCTTGGGAAGAACCTTGAAGTGATTTCGCGGGCGCGGATTGACATCGAAGCGATGCGGTTGATGGTCCTGAAAGCCGCCAAAGCGATGGATGTGATGGGCAACAAACAAGCCCGCGTCTGGGTTTCGATGGCGAAAGCCTATGTGCCCGAAATCGTGTGCCGGATCATCGACGAATCAATCCAAATGCACGGCGCGGCGGGCGTTTCGCAATGGACGCCTCTGTCACGTATGTACGCTAACCAGCGTACTTTGCGCTTAGCAGATGGCCCGGATGAGGTTCACCACATGGTTGTTGGCCGCAATGAAATGGGCAATGCCGGATACAAACCGCGGCGGTAACGCGCCGTACTTGCTGTACACAATGCCGAGGCCGGATTGGACGTATCGCTCACGCGGAACGGCTGATCTGGCCTCGATGCTTTTGCGGTGCAATTGATGTTCGGATAAAGAAGCCGTAGCGGCTGTCTCACACCAATCCGCATTCAGGAGCCCCGTACCCTTGCAAGACCTGCACATCTTTGACGAGCCGCCGCCAGGCGCCGCGCAAGATTGGACCGTCGCCCAAAATTGGGCCGCTTATAAAGATGCCGATCACAGCCATTGGTCCGATCTCGTCGCGCGCCAAACAGCAGGGCTGCAAGGGCTAGCGTGCGAGGCGTTTTTGGACGGTCTGGCAACACTCGATCTGGGCGCGGCGGGCATCCCCAATTTTGACGAATTTAACACCCGCTTCCTCGCGCAGACCGGATGGCAAGCGGTGCCGGTCATCGGTGTAATCCCCAATGGCGCGTTTTTTGCGCATCTCGCGGCGCGCCGTTTCCCCGTGGCCAATTTCGTCCGGCAACACAGCTCGCTTGATTACAATGAAGAGCCGGACATGTTTCACGATGTCTTTGGCCATTTGCCGATGTTTATTGATCGAACTTTCGGCGATTTCATGGCCGCCTATGGCCGCGCAGGATTGCGGGCAGAGGGGGCGGGCATGTCGGATCTGCTTGGGCATCTCTATTTGCACACAGTCGAATTTGGCCTGATCCGGCAGGGCGGCGGCGTGAAGGCCTATGGCGCCGGATTGCTGTCGAGCTATGCTGAAACTGTGCATGCCGTAACCAATCCGAAGGCGCGGCGGGTCGCGTTCAATTTGCCGCGAATGATGCGCACCGATTATTTGTTCGACAAATTTCAGCCAACTTATTTCGTGATCGACAGTTTTGCCGCTCTGCTGGAGGTGATGGAGACGACCAGCCTGTCGCAGGTTTACGAAGAATTGGACGGACATCCGGTCCTGGCGCCGGGCCAAGAATATGAGGGCGACGTTATCGTCGCAATTGATGCCGCATGAGCGATGAAAGCGAAGCTGAAGGACCGCCGATCCGAACCACAATAGAAGACGGTGTCGAGACTTTTGAGGCCACCATTCAGGGGGAGCGGATTCAGTGGGATAAGGGGCTGACTTACAGCCGCCATCTGCAAACCGATCAATTGCTGAACAGTCAAACGCCTGTCTCTGACAAGCCTGATGAGATGCTGTTCATCATCATGCATCAGACGATGGAATTGTGGATCAAATTGATGCTGCATGAAGTGCGCAGCGCGATTAAGTCCTTGCGCGAGGACGATTTGGACCGGGCGGGCAAGACGCTGGACCGGACCGCGACGATTATGCGCCATATGATCCATTCTTGGGAGGTCTTGGCGACGCTGACCCCGCATGACTTCCTGACCTTTCGCGGGTTTTTGCGCAAAGCGTCGGGCTTTCAATCGCAGCAATATCGCGAGCTGGAATTTCTGCTTGGGCTGAAGCGCGCCGATCTCATTCTGGTGCATAATGGCGATGATGCGGCCACCACCGCTTTGCATGCCGCGCTGAATGCGCCGTCGCTTTATGACGAAGTGCTAGGCGCGCTGTCTCGCGGTGGTGCGGCGATCCCAGCGGAGAAGTTGAACCGGGATTGGTCACAGCCTTACGAGGCATGCGAAAAGATCGAACAGGCATGGCACGCAATTTACACCGCGCCGGATCAGAACTGGCCCCTCTATGCTTTGGGTGAGAAAGTCACCGCGCTGGAATATTATTTTCAAGAATGGCGCTTCAAACACATGAAAACCGTCGCCCGCGTGATTGGTCACAAGCACGGCACCGGTGGATCGTCAGGCGTGTCCTATTTGGTGAAGGCGCTGGACCTACAGTTCTTCCCCGAATTGTGGTCGATGCGCACGCGCATGTCTGCGCCGAAAGAGGGCGGTGACTATGGCAATGGGTGCCCAGTATGACCGCGCCCGTACATGAAATCGGCCGCATTTGGGACGTGTCTCAACGAATTGGCGCGGCGACACCCCTTTGGCCGGGAGAGCCGCCGGTTGAGGTCACGCGCCATGCCGCTATCGGCCCGGAATGCCCGGTCAATATTGGTGCGGTTTCGATGCCGATGCACACCGGGACACATGCCGATGCGCCGCTGCATTATGCAGATGGGGCGGTGTCCAGCGCCGATTGCGATCTGCGGCCGTATATTGGCCGCTGCGTTCTGATCGACGTCACCAAAGCGGGCATGCGGGTTGAAATGAGTGATTGCGACTGGGGTGCGATCGAAGGGCACACGCGCGTGATCCTGCGCACCTACGCCCGCTTCCCGCATGATCATTGGGTTTCTGATTTCAAAGCAATCGCACCGGATGTGATTGCAAGGCTAGGAAAGCAGGGCGTTCATCTGATCGGCGTGGATGCCCCTTCGCTTGATCCGCAAACATCAAAGACAATGGACGCGCATCATGCCGTCTTGGCGGCGGATATGCGGATATTGGAGGGCTTGGTGCTCGATGATATTACGCCGGGTGAATATGATCTCACCGCATTGCCGCTGAAGATAGAGGGCGCCGATGCCAGCCCGGTTCGTGCGATTTTGAGGGAAGTTTCGTGATGGGCAATTTGATCGACCGCGCGCGCGTTTTGGATGAACGCGATCCGCTTGGCGCGCTGCGGTCCCGTTTTCATATTCGCGAAGACCTCATCTATCTCGACGGCAATTCTTTAGGCTGCATGCCCAAGGCGACCCCGGCGCGCATGACGCAGACGTTGGAGGCGGAATGGGCAGAGGGGCTCATTACATCCTGGCTAGATGCAGAATGGGCAACCGCGCCGCAGCGGATTGGCGACAAAATCGCGCGCCTGATCGGGGCGAAGCCCGGCGAAGTGATCGCAGCCGATTCCACATCGGTGAATATCTTTAAGGCACTGACAGCGGCGCTTTCGCTGCGGCCAGACCGCTCTGTGATCCTAACCGAAACCACCAATTTCCCGACCGATTCCTATATGATGCAAGGGATTGAGCAATTTTCAGGCGGCCGGATCAAGGCCCGCGCGGTGGCCCCGGATGCGGTGCTGGACGCGGTTGATGACAACACTGCCGCTGTGCTGCTGACACATGTGCATTACAAATCCTGCAGTGCCCGCGACATGGCCGAAACAACGCGGCGCATTCAACAATCGGGCGCGCTTGTGATCTGGGATTTGAGCCACAGTACGGGCGCGCTGGAGATTGATCTGACTGCCGCCAATGCTGATTTCGCAGTGGGCTGCGGATATAAATTCTTAAATGGCGGGCCGGGCGCGCCTGCCTTTTTCTATGTGGCGGGCCGCAATCAGAACGCTTCGCCGGTTCTCTCCGGCTGGTTCGGCCATGCCCAACCCTTCGCCTTTGAAGAGGCATACACGCCCGCAAATGGCGCGGATCGTTTCCTTTGCGGCACGCCTTATGTGCTGGGCTTGGCCGCTTTGGAGGTCGGCGTTGATGTGATGCTGGAGGCGGATATGCGCCAAGTCCGCGCCAAATCCATCGCGCTGGGCGAGTTGTTGATCCAGGCGATGGAGCCATTGTGCCGTCAATATGGTTTTACGCTGGCGAGCCCAGAGAACCCGGCGGAGCGTGGCAGTCATATCGGCTACGCGCATGAAAATGCCTATGCGATGGTGCAGGCTTTGCGAGAGGTTGAGGTGATCGCCGATTTCCGCACGCCCGAAATGATCCGTTTCGGCCTAACCCCGCTCACCTTGCGGCATAGCGATATTGTCGAAGCGGTGAGCAGGTTGGGGGAAGTGTGCCGTTCGCGCAGTTGGGATAGGCCAGCTTATCGGACAGTGGCCGCGGTAACGTAAGCCTGCGCAGTCAATTATCTAATCGTCAGGCGCAGGATGTTGCGCTGACCATTGTGCGTGTAGGCGATGTCTTCGCCCCATGCTCGCACAATTGCGAGGCCGATGCCGCCGCCCGTTTCGGGATCTGGTCCAGCAAAATCGTCTGAAAATCCCGCACCAGTGGTGGGGTCAAATGCGGGGCCATCATCTTCGACTTCGAGCACAATCGCATCGCCTATGTCTTCGAGCACAAGCGAGACCGACAAATCTTGCGCGCCCCCGCCATGACGTAAACAATTGGATATTAGCTCCTCTACGATGATTGCCGCCTTGACATAGGCGCGCTCATCAAGGCAGCTTTGCGTTAAATAGTCGCGCGCAAACTCTAACGCTTCGCGAATTGTGGGGCGCGGATCACGCCCGCTGGCAACGAAAGCCGAAAATCGTCTGCTTTGATCCATGATTCTATGCTAACACAGAACCCAATGGGGGGAACACATGAGAAAATTTAGTATCCTTATCGCCGCGATGGCTTGCATGGTTGCTCAACCTGCAATGGCAGAGATTGGCCGGATCAAAAATGTGACGACCGGGGTTCAAATTGTGCGCGATGGCCGCACGATTACGGCGCGGTCTGGGCTGCGATTGGAAGAAGGCGATGTGATCGTCACCAGCCGCCGCGCGCGCATCGGTATCACTTTGTCAGACGATACCCGGATGGCCGTGGGGCCAAATAGCCGCGTGACGTTGGACCAATATCAATATGATCGCCGCCGCCAAACGGGCCGTTCGGTGATGTCTGTCAATCGCGGATCGCTGGGTGTGACATCTGGCAATATTACACGCACCGGCAGAGACAGCATGCGCGTGCGTACGCCAACGTCCACATTGGGCGTGCGCGGCACCACCTTCGTGGTTGAGGTCGCAGGCTGATGCGGCGCGGGGGGATGCGCTTCGTTCTGGCTCTTGGCACTGCTCTAACGCTTAGCGCCTGCGTGGCGGGGGACCGGGTAACCTTGCTTCCGCATTCAGAGGGCGGGCCGGTTGGATCGGTTGCTGTGCTGGATGAAGAGCGCGGGGAGACGGTTCTTGATGCCGCAAACCAGCAGGCGCGGCTTTCTAGTCGGGGTGCAAGGCTGCGCACTTTGGCGCAAACCGATCCGGCGCATGTCGAATTGATCGGCAGCCTGCCTGCATCGGCTTCTGCCTTAACCTTAACCGATTTTCCGACCGGGCGTTTTAGCCTTTCGGATGAGCAAAAAGAGGCAATTCGTCAGCATTTCACCGGCCTAGACGATCGCCCCGGCTATCAGATTGAAATTCGCGGTTTCACCGATTCTGTCGGGTCAGAAACTGTAAACCGTACCGTATCGCAAGGCCGCGCCGATGGTGTCGCCGTGGTGCTGACGGAACTCGGTTTTGCGGTTGATCCGGCAGATGTGATCGGGATGAGCGAATTTGAAGCCGCGCGTTTGAACGGTGACGAACAACCTGACCCTAGTTTTCGCCGGGTCGATATCGTTATCCGCTAATCATTGCCCAAATACCGCAAGGCGAAAATCGTAAGATCGTCTGTGGGATCATTGGTCCCCTCAAACAAGCGCACTTCTTTGGCGAGATGAGAGGCGCGGCTGTGGGCTGTGCCGTCGCCTTGCGCGGTGAGCGCGTTGGTCACGCCTGACATCCCAAACAATTCATCCGCCTCATTCGCGGCCTCGGTCGCGCCGTCCGTGATCACGACCAATGTCTCGCCCTTGGCGAGGTTGATCGTTTCGACTTGATAGGGGAATTCGATCACACAGAATGGCGGCCCGCCTTTCATCTCAAATGTGTCGATCTCTTCATTGCCGCGCACGATCATCGGGTTTTCATGACCGGCATTGATCATCTGCATCGCGCCGGTGCTGCAATCGATCGTCCCGACGAGCATGGTCAAACCCATCTCATCGTCCGCCTCATCCATCAGATCGCGGTTTAGCGCGGCCACCGCTTCCGCCAATCCATCACCTGCGCGGGCGAGGTTGCTTTTGGATAAGGTCTTGGAAAGCGCCATGAAGAGGGCCGCCGGAACGCCTTTACCAGTTACATCGCCGACCATAAACAACAGCAGATCCTGATTGATCTTGATCGCATCAAAAAAGTCACCGCCCACCGATTTTGCCGGCTCAAGCACGGCGCCGATCTCAGCGCGCTCATCCAGCCGTGACAGGGTTTTTTGTCCTGGTATCATGCTCATTTGAATGCGGCGCGCGGCTTCCAATTCGCCCTTTTGTGCAGATGCTCGCACGCGTTCTTCGATCAATTGCACCGACAGGCGCGCCCGTTCCGCGCGGGACAATGCATAGCGGGTGATTGCCAAGGCAATGGCGACGCACGCCCCGATGATCAGCGGCATGACCGGATCAAACAGCACATTGGCCAGAGTAAACGCAAGCCATGAGGAGAGCGGAAGCGCCGCAGCAAAGGCGAGGCCGGTGGCAAAAGCCCAATTGCGCAATGTCAGGGCAGCCACAAAGATCAGGGCAAGCAGAACAAGCGCAGCTGCAATCTCCAGCAAGATCATCGCGGGCGGACGCGACAACCACTGCTGTTCCAAAATCGCATCCACCGCCTGTGCCTGAACCAGAACGCCGGGAACCTCGCTTTTCAGCGGGGTGGCCACGATATCAAATGTGCCGGTTGCAGACACGCCAACCAAAACCACCTTATCGGCAAAGGCGTCCGCCGGAATGGGGTCGCCATATCCCAATACTCGCAGCGCCGAATAGCGCGCGGAGGCAGGGACGGTGCCCATCCGAAACTGCATATTGCCGCCATCATCGGCGGGGATCAGCGCATCGCCAGCGGCCATTTTGCCATTGTCCCAGCTAACCTGCGGAACGTCGATGGCGATCCGGGCTAACTCCATCGCGAATCCGGCGGCGTTGATATTTTGGACCTGCACCGACAGCGGCACCCGCCGGACGACGCCGTCACTATCGGGCGCGCCATTGACCATGCCGTGACCCATCGCCAACCCATCGAGCTCAAAGATGCTCGCCAGCACGTTGTTTCTATTGAGAACATTTGGCGGAGGCGTTCCGCCAACTTCTGGATCGAAGAAATACTCCTCTGGCCCTCTGCCGGCATCATCGGTGGCGACGCGGGCCAGAACGGTTGGACCTTGATCCAAGATCGAGCCGAAAAATTCGTCCATGTCCGGCAGCGCTTGCACATTGGCGCGCGTCTCGTCGTCCATCTCCTCCGGCAGGTATCTGCTGGCAAAATTTTTCGGACTCATTCGGTCTGGCTCAGTGAAATAGATATCGATGCCAATTGCGCGCGGATCGCCTTGTTGGATCAGGCCAATCAACCGCGCCGTCTCGTAACGCGGCCATGGCCATTGTCCCGAGAAACCGACGCTTTCATCGTCGATGAGGACAATTGCGACATTGTCGGCCGAAATCTCTCGTGGGGACAAGCGTTGCCATGTGTCAAAGACGCTGCGCTGGCCAAAGTCGGATGCCAGCAGGCTCAACGCAATGCCAATGGCAGCGCCAATAACAAAGGCTCTGATTACAAAGGCGAGTGTCCTTGGCGGCGCGTCGCCTGCATTTTGGGCGCCTGCATTTTGGGCCACGCCGCTATTCTCAGTCGTTCCCGCATCTGGGGCGAGAATTCCGGCGTTGCCGCCGGTCTTAGAGATCGACACAGAGCCCGTCATACGAACACAGCACCGCCAATTCGTCTCCGCTGCGTGTCAGTTCTTCATAACGGATGGTTTCGGCGTGCATCCGCTGAATATCGGCATCGCTATAGGTCGGTTCGTGATGGAAAAGCGCCAGCCGCTTCGCCCCGCCTTCATGGCAAAGATCAACCGCGACAATGTTGGAGGAATGCCCCCAATCCTCTTTCATCGAAACACTGTCAGCCAGCGAATACATCGTGTCCGCGATCACTAAGTCCGCCCCGGCGATGAATTCCACCATCGCGCTTTCGGCGTCCATATTGTCGATTTTATACTCCGCATCGGTTGAATAGATCGCCGTCTTTCCAGCGGCATCGCGGAAACGATAGCCATAGCTTGCATGGCTGTGTTCTTGCTGGATCAGCGACACGCTTAGCTCGCCAATCTCATATTCTTTGCCGGTTTCCAAAGTGCGAAATTCAATATCCGCTTTCAGCCAATGGAACGGCACGGGGAAGGATATTTCTTCCTGTTGACGGCGCAGAGCTTCTTCTGCGTCTGCGTGTCCGGCATGGATGATGACCTTTGCCCCTTCGACAAAGGCGGGCACAAAAAACGGGAACCCCATAATGTGGTCCCAGTGCAGGTGCGATAGGAAGAAGTGCCATTCTTTGGGGCGGTTGCCATCCGACAATCGCCGCAAAGTGTCGAGGCCAAATTCGCGCAGGCCCGATCCCATGTCGCACACGACAAATGCGCCTTTGCCTGCGTCCACTTCGACACAGCTGGTTGCGCCGCCATACCCTTGGCCAACGGCGAATTCGAGTTCCTCGCGGGCATAGGTGGCCGCGGCCTGTTTGTCGGCAAAACTTTTGCCATTGGCGTGCAGCAGGGCGTCAGCGATTTTATCGGTTATGGTGGAGGCATGCGGTGCCACCGGCAGTGACCCGCGTGTACCCCAAAAACGGATCTGCATATTCCCCCCTTCGAATATGTCTTAGTTGCCCAGCGCGTCCTCAATCGTATCGGCGACACGGAAGACCATGTCATAACGGCTGATCGCCAGAATTTCGCGCATCGTATCGTTCGGCCGCGCCAAAACAATTGTCGTCCCGGCATCCTGACCGGCGCGCTGCGCCAGGGTCAATGCGCGAAGCCCGCGTGATGACATATAATCGACCCCAGCGAGATCGATCACGGCGGTTGCCGGCTCGCTTTCCATCGCTGTTAGGAGGTGTTCTTTGAAAGCGTCGGCAGTCGATTCGTCCACTCGCCCACTAGGCGCAAGCACCGCTGCGCCCGCGCGCTGTTCGTTGTTCCAGTCCAATGTGCTGCCCGTCATGCGGCGAGCATAGCGCGGCTTAACCCAATTGCCAAATGGTCTGGGTTGGCCATTTTTGGGCTTGCCATCATAGGCACCCAGAACCGGCGAGATATCTACCAAATGCTGCACAGTTTCTCCTGCATCAGTCTGCGACACTAAGGACCCCAGCAGCAAAGTGTGAATTATTTCCTATTATCCCGCCATTTTGGAGGCTTCTCTTGGTTCAGATCGCGGCCATTTCAGGGGCGATCAGCGGGAAACTTGTGAAAACGCGACAACTTACGCGGTTAGCTTTGTGATTTTTCCCATTAGCCTTGTTTTCGGTCCTAATCGGAGTATCACCGGGCGCAAGCACAGGGTCGCCAGATAGGGCGTGTTCGAAGCGGTAAAAACCGCGATGCGCCAATTTTGAAAAATTTCACCGGGCCGATTGAGGTCTGCCAGACATGGGGATGTCTGATGGCGAAATTAGGGGGCTGGCTTGTTTACGATTAATCCGATGTCGCACCGTGTTTGGCGTTCGCGCAATGCGGCACAAGCGACCATTCGCACTCTTCGCGCTGCTCAAACTGCGTCCGGCGGCAAGGCTACGCTGGGTAAGGCCGCGTTTCTGAGTGTGTCATCGGCGCTAGGATTGTGCGCCGCCGCAGTGTTTCCGGCAGGCGCGGTGATGGCGCAAGGCGCAGGGCCGGGCGCTGCTGCTGCTCAGGCCCTGCCTCAGCTAACGCCGCCAACCCGAAATCAACTAACCCCGCCAGAGCAACGCCGCCAGCAGCGCAGCGTGACGCTTACGATTGATGGCGATCTGGAGCGGGCTCCATGCGTGCTCGACCGGGCCGAATATGCGGACATTAAACTGACATTGAGCGGAGTGGAATTTGGCGGACTTGACCGAGTCCCCGGCCTATCACTCGATGCTGCCTATGATGGATATTTAGACCGCGAATTGCCGCTTGCGGTGTTGTGCGACATTCGCGCGCAAGCAAACGCCATTCTTCGCGGCCAAGGCTATTTGGCGACGGTCGAAATCCCGGAGCAAAACTTGAGCGATGGGGTCGCCGATTTTGGCGTCGTGTTTGGGCGGCTGACGGGCCTGCGTGTGCGCGGCGATGCGGGGCCATCAGAAGGCGTCGTGGCGGCTTACCTAGAAAAATTGACCGAGCAGCCCGTGTTCAACACCAAGGATGCGGAGCGGTATTTGTTGCTCGCCGATGATCTGCCCGGTGTGAATGTGCGCCTATCGCTGCGCCCGGCGGCGGGCGGAGAGCCGGGCGATTTGACCGGCGAGATTGCAGTGGTCCGGCAACGCGGCAGTGTCGATCTGAACCTGCAAAATTTCGGGTCTAAATCGATTGGCCGTTTTGGCGGATTGGCGCGGGTGCAGGTTAATGACCTCACTGGAATGGGTGATCGCACATCCATTGCGATTTTCAGCACGCTGGAATTTACAGAGCAGCAAACGGTCCAGCTCGCGCATGATTTTGCGCTTGGCGGCCATGGGCTGCGGTTGGGCGGACAGCTGACATATAGCGAGACGAGCCCAGATTTGAATTTGCCGGGCGTCGATCTGCAATCTGAAACCGTATTGGCGACAGTGCAGGCGAGCTATCCAATCGAAAGGTCCCGTCAATCGAGCATCTTTGCAGCTGCGGGTTTTGATGTCGTTGATCAGAATGTTGATTTTAACAATGTGCAATTGACGCGCGACCGCGTGCGGACATTGTTCGCGCGCATTTCAGGCGACTGGACCGACGAACGCAGTGTGCAGCGGCTCGATGGTTACAGCCCGTTCGAACCGAAACTGCGGCTGCGTTATGCATTTGAGGCGCGGCAGGGGATCAGCGCATTCGGCACCAGCCCGGATTGCCGGGTCAACCCGATCAATTGCTTCCTAGGCACTGCCGTTCCGCCCAGCCGGATTGAAGGCGATCCGACGCCATTTCTGCTCAGATATGATGCAGGCGCCGAATATCGCCTCGATCCGATGCTGACATTCTCGCTAGAGGCGAGCGCGCAGGTTTCCAGTGATCCGCTGCCCGCCTTTGAAGAATTTGCCGCTGGTAGTTTCTCCATCGGACGCGGGTATGATCCCGGCGCGGTTCTGGGCGATAGCGGTGTCGGCGCGGCGGTGGAGGTCCGGTACGGGACGCTTGCCCCAGCCGATCCGGAGGCCGTGGCATGGCAACCTTACGCCTTCACCGACATCGCCTATGCGTGGAACGAAGACCCCAGTCGCAGGCCGCTGAACCCGGATCGATTGTGGTCCGCTGGCGGCGGTGTGCGCGCCGCATGGGGTTCCAAATTACAAGCCGATGCTTTCCTCGCCGTCCCGCTGTCACGCCCTGATTTGGCGGCGCAGCGCGGGGACGTGCGCTTTATGGTCTCTTTGACCGCCCGACTTTTCCCGTGGAGATTTTAAGATGGCTCATCTGAACCTCAACCGTTCAAAATTGCTGCTTGGGTGCGGCTCTGCCGCTTTGGCGATGGGGCTGGCGGCTGCACCCGAACGTGCCTCGGCTCAGGCGATCCAAGCGACGGAAAATGTGCTGATCGGCAGCGCCACGCGGATCACCACCGGCAGCACAACCGAAACCATCGAAGTCGACACTGCGACCGCTGTTATTGAGTGGACCCCCACCGAAGACGGCGCGGGCAATGCGCTCGATTTCTTGCCAAATGGCAATGAGGTAACGTTCCAGAACGGCATTTCGCTCAGTGACTTTGCGGTCCTCAATATCATATTGCCAGCCGCCAATGGCAATGTCACCGTGCTCGACGGTTCACTCATATCTCAGATTAATTTCGGCAGCGGCGCGGTCACGCCCGGCGGCACAGTGGCGTTTTATTCGCCCACCGGCATTTTGGTCGGCAGCAACGCGATCTTCGACGTGGGCAATTTGATCCTCAGTTCGATTGAGATTGACCCGGCGGATTTCGAAGCCTTTTCGATGGGCGGCACATTGCCACTGGGCGGATCACCGACGACCGCCAGTGTCATAATTTCCCCCGGTGCAACCATCACTGCCAGCCCAGAAAATTCTTATTTCGCGGTTGTCGGCGCAGAAGTGCAAATGTTCGGCAATGCCAACATCAATGGCAGCCACGCTTATGTTGCGGGCGAAACGGTCAATCTGACAGTTTCAAACGGCTTGTTCGATATTGAAATTCCGGTTGGCAGCACAGTCGGTACAGCGATTCAGTTGGACGGCAATATTGGCGGCCCGTCGAGCACGGGTGCCCTAAACGATAACCATCTGATCTATGCCGTTGCCGCCGCGCAAAACGACCCAATTTCGATGATTTTCCGCGGCAATCTAGGCTTCGACGCGGCTGCAAGCGCGGGCATTGTGAATGGAGAGATCATTCTATCGGCCAATTACAATGTGTTTGGCCGGACGGTTGATGGCGGCTCGATCACCGACGGAAACGGTGCGGATTTCACCGCGGATTCGGCTCTGACTGCGACACCGGGAAGCATTTTTGGTGAGGAATTTGTCTCCACCAGCAGCATTCTGGCGATTGCCAATGAAGAAGTGCAAATCACGACCAATACCGGCGCCAGTTCCATTGACGGCAATCTGATTATGGTTGGTCGGAATTTCGCTGAATTGACAGCTAGCAACAATTTCGCATTTGATATTACCGGCGACGTTTACGTTACCGCCGATGATTATGGCCGGGTCGACACCACGGTCGCGCCCGATGCTCTCGACGCAGCGGCGGGTCTGGCATTTATTGACGCCTTTGGCGGAGGCACTTTGACGATTGGCGGCGATGTTTTTGTTAGCTCCAACGCGGTTGCGGGCGTTGACCTCAGCTCAGGTGCGGTCGGTTCGGCAACGGGCGGCAACGCCACAATTGCGTCCACTGGCGGGACATTGATGATAAACGGTACCGCGACTGTCAGCGCGACCGCGAATGCAGCTGTCGTTGCGCAGCCCATTCTTGTCGGCAATATTTTTACCGGCGGCACCGCGCAAATTTTCGCTTCCCAAGGCGGTTCGGTCACGATTGACGGGTTCGTCAGTATGAGCGCCAATGCGTTTGGTGCACAGGGTTCGTCCACTGCGCCTTCTACCGCATCCAGCGCGTTTGGCGGAACAGTCGGCATTCAAACGCTCGACGGCAGCTCGCTGATCTTTGGCGATGATGTTACCGCCTTTGCCGGGGCGAATGGCGGGCAATCGAATGACACGGCGCAAGGCGGGCTGGCGGATGCTGGTAACGCATTTGTCAATATCGAAGCGGACGGGACAATCGACATCACCGGGACACTGCAATTGTCTGCAAATGCCAATGGCGGGCGCAATTTCGGCGGGCGCGGCGGGGATGGATTGGGCGGAACGGCGCGCGTTTTGCTGCCCAATGGCGGCACGCTGACGATTGGCGGCACGCTTAACACGGCGGCTAGTTCAGTCGGCGGCTTTGGCATTGGTGGCGGCGATGCGTTTGCGGGTGTGGCGGGCGTTCAGGTTATTACGGGTCTGGTTGATGTTGGCGGGGATGTGCTGGCTCAGGTCAGCGGTTTTGGCGGTCAGGCAAATGTTGGATTTGGCGGTGATGGTGGCAATGGCACTGGCGGCAATGCATTTGTGCAGGCCAACGGCACGCTAGCCGACACAGGGACGATCACAGTCGGCGGGGCTATCTCGATCGATTCAGACGGCATAGGCGGCAATGGCGGACAGGGCGATGGCAGCGTTATTGCGGCCGGAGCAGGCGGCACCGGCACGGGCGGGCAATTCGCTGTGCCGAACCAAGCCGACACCAATTTCGGCAGCGGCTCTTTCGTGCTCGCCGGCGGTGACAATGGGTTTTTGACGGTGACGGGCAACACCGATGTTTCCAGTGTTGGTGAAGGCGGGGATGGCGGCACTGGCGGGCTAGGCCAAGATGGCGGCGCAGGCGGCGAGGGGATCGGCGGCTTTGTCCAAACCGGCCAAGCATTGCTTGGCGGTGATGGCTCTGTTGGTCTGGGCACCGTTAGCTTCGCCAATTTGACCATGGAAGGGTTCGCGACTGGCGGTGATGGCGGCAATGGCGGCGGCACTGGCTCTGGGCGCGGAATTGGCGGCGATGGAACCGGCGGCAGTGTGTTTCTGACTGTAACGGCAGGCTCGGTTACAGCGGAGGATGTTGAATTTACCACCGACACTGACGGCGGAGACGGCGCAATCGGCGGATCGGGCACTGGCGGGCAGGGCGAGATTCGCGGTGCGCTGGGCGGCTCTTTGATCGCTGACCAGATCAACATTTTCTCTGCTGGCGTATCGGGCGAAGGCGACGTTGACGCCGGGTCCGCCACGGGCGGCACTGCGCGGATTGAACTCAACAATGCCGACGTCACTGTGAACGGCAATGTCTTCATAGATTCTCGGGCATTGGGCCGTGCCGGAGCGACCGGCGCTGGCGGCGCGGCGAATGGCGGCCTGTCTGAGATCGTCATCCTCGATGATGCCAGCATATTGAATGTGACGGGCACCCTTGGTCTCAGTGCCAATGCCACAGCCGGCGCCAGCAATTTTGCAGGCGCCGGGGCAGGCGCAATTGGCGGCACTTCGCAAATCGAAACTCAGGGTGCGGGTACCATTCGAGTTGATGGCTTGGTCAATGTCACCACAGATGCCGTGGGCGGCCGCAATGATGGCACCGGCGCAGGCGGCAATGCGCGCGGCGGTGCCGCAATCGTAACCGTCGATGGCGGCGGCACGGTGGAAATGAACGCGTACAATGCAACTAGCACCGCGATTGGCGGCAATGGTCTAGGCGGCGGCAGAGCCCAAGGCGGTTTTGCCGGGGCTCAGTCGCTGTTTGGCACTATTCAAATCGCGACAACCGCCAATGCCAGCGCCGGGGCAACTGGCGGCAATTCTGTGAGCTTAATTGGATTTGGCGGCGATGGCGGTGACGGCGATGGCGGTGTCGCGAGTTTCAACGCGACTGGCACTCCAACGGAAACCGGGTCCATTTTGATCGGCGGTGATGTCAACTTGCTCGCCAACAGCGCGGGCGGCATTGGCGGAACCGGCGATGGCAGCGTCATCGCAGCAGGCAATGGCGGTGACGGGTTTGACGGCGTTGCCATATTGTCGATCGGTTCAGAGAATGGCGATCTATCTATTGCAGGTGCAGCTCTGCTCAATGCAGTTGGCACGGGCGGACGCGGCGGCAATGGCGGGTTGGGGCAATCGGGCGGAAATGGCGGCACCGGCGAAGGCGGCGTCGCGGTCCTCGAAATGCTCCCGCAAGCGATCGGCACAACCCGCAATGGCAACGCCTCTGTGGCGGCGCTGACCTTTATCGCCGACGGTTTCGGCGGTGATGGCGGGGCGGGCGGGTCAACCGGTGATCCGCAAGGCAATGGCGGCCTTGGTACAGGAACGATTGCTGGCAGGCGTTCCGGTATCAACGTCAATGGCGGCACGCTGAGCGCGGATGCCGTCTCAGTACTCACCAATGGTGTGGGCGGCGACGGTTCTGATGGCGGTGACGGCACGGGCGCTTCTAACGGCGGGGCCATTCAAGTGCGCGCCGGCGGCTCTGCCGTTTTGGGCAATGTCTCGATCTTCGCTCAGGGTGTCGGCGGCGAAGGCTTTACTGGAATTGGCGGCGCAGGGCTTGGCGGCGGCGCTGATATCACGGTGATCGACAGCGGCAGCCTGGTGATTGACGGCGATGCGACCTTGCGGGGCAACGGCACTGGCGGCGCGACCAGCGATGGTGACGGCGCGAGCGGCACCGGGCGATCCGCGACAATCAACATCCTGAACGGCGTAGGCGATATTACGATCACCGGCCACGCTTCGCTGTTTGCGAACGGTGTCGGCAGTGATGTTGTTGACATTTTCACCGGCGGTACGGGACGCGGTGGGACAGCCTCCGTCATTGCGCTGGACGGCGGAACGGTCACATTGGGATCCGCACAATTGGTCGCCAGCGGACAAGGTGGCTCGGGCGTGGACGCATTGGGCGGCGACGGGATTGGCGGAACGGTGGAACTGCGCGCATCGCTCACCGGCGACGAGATCAACATTTTGAACAGCACACCATTTGGATTGGCGGGCAATGGAGCACTAACGCAGTCTAACTCGTTGATGGTGGCCGCGGGCATTGGCGGCGACGGCAATGGCGGCATTGGACTTGGCGGAACAGGCACTGGCGGCGACGCCATTGTTTTGGCTATCAATGGCGGTTCGATCGCGCTTCCTGCCGATCCAGCTGGCGATATCAATGGTGGTGGTTTTAACCGTATTATTGCACGCGGTGTGGGTGGCGGATCATCTGTCGATGGCGGTTCGGGCGGGCTTGGCATTGGCGGTATTGGGACAATGCGAGCTGACGCCGGAACGATCACAATGGGGCAAACGATTTTCTCCATTTTCGGTCTTGGCGGATCCAGCCTTGATACCAATCTCAGCATTGACGGAGGCGACGGAGAAGGCGGCGATCGCGAAATTGAAATTATCAATGGCGGCACGGTAACGGCCGATCTTGCTGGCGGTACGACAGGTGGAATCGGCGGGACCGGTTCGATGGGTGGCAGCGGAGGAAACGCCCTTGGCGGGAAGAATGATCTCACCATTACGAATGGGACATTGAACATCGTCGGGCGAGGAATTTTCGTCGATCAATCAACCGGCGGCAATGGTGATGTTGGCGGCAACGCGGATGGCGGGGCGGTATCAATCGACATCACTTCGGGCACCCTGAACATAACGCCCAACGCGGCTGGCGAAGCGCGGCTTGCGATTGGCGGCACCGTGAGCGGCGGAGAGGGTGCAAGCCAAGGCGGCAATGCAGCTGGATCCACAGTCAACATTACGATCACCGATTCCGCAGCCGATGCCGGAACATGGTTCATCAATGGCACCGCGCGAGGCGGCGCATCAACAGACGGCGATGGCACCGGCGGTGATGCAATCGGTGGATCGATAGATATGTTGTCCAGCAATTCCGTGCTCAATTTCGCTGGCGAAAATATAGTCGACGCTGCTGCAACTGGCGGCGAAGGTGATACTGGCGGGGCGGCTACTGGTGGCTCAATTTCCATCGGGTTTTCGCAATCTACGGTGACAGTCGCGCCAGCTAACAGCTCGCCTGGCCAGTTCGACCTCTCCACTGACGCCGCAGGCGGCGAGGGCACAACGCAATCCGGCAATGCCACGGCTGGCTTTACCTCTTTCGAGGTTGAAGGCGGATCGTTCAGCGCTGATCTGCTGCGTGCAACCGCAACAGCCAGTTCGACCGATCTTGTTTCTGGTAGCAATGCCGGGATTGCCGATGCTGGCGAGGTTGATGCGCAGTTTAACGGCGCAGCGGATGTCGATATTGTTGATCTCTTCCTCTTCGCTGACGCTGTCAGCGGCGGCGGCGGGCAGGCGCTTGGTGGCAATGCTGCACTGACCATTGGCAGATCGGATGTGACCGGCGCGCCGCAAGTGGATGTTGTCGATCTCGAAATGACCGCTGATGCGACGGGCGGTTTCGATGCAATGGGCGCTACGGATACTGCCGGCTCGCTCTCGATTTTGGCGCAGCAAGGCGATTTGAACCTACAGACCTTCACCGGCACTGCGCTGGGTGATTTGTTGCCGGGCGAATTGGGCATCCCCAGAATTCAAGCGCTGGGCGGCAATGTATTTGTCGCTGGCGTGATGGAAATTGACGTTCTCGATGGCTTCCTCATCCAAACGTCCATGGGCAGCGTTGTTGGCGACCCCAATCCGCTTGATCCGACCGCCCAGATTTCGGTCACCTCGCAAGGGACGATCTTCATTACAGGCGATGATGACAACTTCATCAGCTTTGGCGGTCAAGAGCTTGAGCTTACCTCGCGCGATATTGTGATCGAAGACGGCGCGCGCTTTGGTGCGGAAACGGTTAGCTTTGTCTCGCTCAATACTGAGGATCCCGCCATTCTTGGCGGCGCGGGCACGCCAGATGGTGTGGTCGCGGGCGAAGGCTATACTTTGATTGCAGAGGAATTGGGCCGGATCGAAGGGATCGATATTTTCTTCGCCTTGCCCGTGATTGCGGCGGGTGCAGATGATCCGGATGCAATTTTGCGCAGCGTCGATGCGATCGGGTCGCTGGATGACGGCGTTTCGAACATTTTCGTCGACATTGTCGGCATGGATGGGATTGTGCGGGTCGATGGAGAGGTCGTCTTGCTCGATGCGGGGCCAGACAATTCCTTCAACCTTTCCGCGTCAGAGCGAATTGAGATCGTCACGCCGGGCGGGATCGGGGTCGTTGATCTAGACGGCGATCCGACGGGCACAGTGTTCCTTGCATCCAACAATATCTGGATTGCGGATTCTGACTTGCTCGCTTTGCTACGCGACAATCCTAATTTCGCCGGGCGCGATGATCAATTGGCGGTTGCGGATACGGGTATCAATGAACCGCTTGGCTTCTTGCGCGGCGATGCGATTGAATTTGAAATCGGCACCTCTTTGTTGGTGCGCAACACCGGCACCGCTGCGGAACCGGGCGGCATTTTGGTTGGGGATGGCGGTTTGTCGATCTTCAATTCTTCTGGCGGTTCGACCGGCGGCAGCGACCTTGACGTATTCGCCTATGGCGCGCGTCAACGCCCTGACGGTTCGCTGGTGACGGGGGAGGCGTTCTTTAACGAGATCGACTTTGGCGCATTGGGTGCGACCTACACTGCAGAATCTGAATTTAACGATTGCCTGATCGCTGCGGCCGATTGCGGGACTGGTGGAAGCACTGGTGGCAGTACCGGCGGCAGTACTGGCGGAAGCACCGGAGGCAGCACTGGCGGTGGTAGCACTCCCGAGCCTGATCCTGACAATCCGCTGGAGGAGGATGACGTTGCGGTGATCAACAACCCTGCAACGGTCGAAGCAGCTATCTCTTCTGTCCAGCAGATCGCGGCCACCGAACAGGAAAGCAATGACGATTTCGGCATCGATTTCCCCGGTCTAGTCGAAGAACCTGAGACCGAAGAGCAAGGGGATGTTGACGATCCAGTGGCCAGCGGCGGCGACAGTTCGCTTTATAGTCAAGCGATAAGCGGTGAAGTTGAAGTTGAAACCGCAGCTGAAACAGAAGCGGGAGGCAATTGAGATGAACCGTTCAATCTTTACCAAAACGGTCTTGTCTGTCTGCACCGCTGCGGCGGTGGGCACGGCGGCGCTCTGGGCGTCTCCCAATACTGCGCAAATGGCTCAGCAACGTTCGATCAGCTTGCGCGATACGTTCCCGGTTGGCTCCAATGGCCTGTGCGAGGCGCAGATCCAAGCACCCGAAGCGGGTGCCGGATTGTTTGACCGCAAATATTCGATCCTGTGCCGCGATGCTGCCGCGTCAATCGGCACAATGTGGGTTGTGCGCGGCCGGGCCGCCGATGAGGCCGCGGCGCGTTTCGTTGGCCCCGGCGCGACCTGCCAAGCGCGCGCAGACGCAGAAATGCCCGCCGGTTTGGCCGGTGGTCAGCGGCTTGTCTGCACCCGCGAGGGAAGCATTATCCGTACAGAATTGCTCGTCGGAGAAGTCGGCAATCGCACTTTTGCGGCGACCGGGCTGTCTGCTTACGGCAGCGCGTTGGAGCTGGGCGTCGCTTCGCTGGCGACGGATCAGATCGTGCCCGGCACGGTCGATATTCCTCTCACGCAAACGACAGATTCTTTGGCCTTTGCGCGTCAGCAAGCAGAAGCAATCACCGCCGATCAGGCTCTTTCCGAAGCCTATCGCCGCGCCAATAGCGGCGAATTTGCAGAGGCGGCCGAATTCTTTGCCGCATCGGCGGAATCGCTGACCGGCAATAGCGAGATTGAGGCGCGTTTGAACGAAGGCCTGCTGCAATCCAATATCGGCAATTTCGCAGAAGCCTTGCGCCGGTTTGAACAGACGCGCGGCGGTGCGGCAAACAGTCCAGTTTTGGCGCGCTTGCAACGCAATTACGAAACAATCGATGCCCTGAACCGAGGAGAACCCGAGCAAGCCGTGCAGATCATCAGCGCGCCCTTGCCATCCGATTTCGTCGACACAGGGGCGCTGCGCAGCTTGCAAATCGGCCCGGAATTGGCCCGGCGTCTGTCCGCAGAAAGCGAAACCGCAACCACCAGCGCGATTTCAATGAGCCTGACGCCGTTGGAGCGTGCGCAATTGCTCGATGGTCAGGCGGATTATCTGCGGGCAACCGGCCTACGCTTGCTTGGCAATAATTCAGAGGCGGCGACGTATCTGAACCGTGCCAACACCAATCTTGCCGAAGTGCGCGATGGACGCATCATTTCGATCGTCTGGCTGCGGGCGCAAGTGCTGAGCGAATTGGCGGAATTGTCCGAAAGTTCGGGCCGGTCGGCTGATGCTGAGCAGCTGCACGGTGAGGGTATAGCTTTGCTTGCCAATGCCTATCCTGAATCGCCCGCTCTCTACAGCGCGCAGGCGCAGCTGGCAGGTTTCTATTCGCGCAATGGCCGCACAGGTGATGCGATTGAATTGTACCGGGATATTGTTGCGCAGGCGGAGGGCCGTCCGGCGCCATCTTTGCGCAGTTATATGTCGACCTATTTCGGTTTGCTGTTGCAAGACGGCGCGAGTGCATCTGCCGCGAATGATGTGTTTTCCGCCAGCCAATTGTTGCTGCGTCCCGGCCTTGCTCAAACTCAAGCGGTACTGGCGCGCGAGCTGTCCGGCGGCAGTGATGAGGCGTCGATGTTGTTCCGGCGCAGCGTCAATTTGGGCCGGTCAATCGAGCGGATGCGCGTTTCGATTATTCAGATCGAAGGAGAGGCGCTGATCAATCCGCAAGCCGAGGTTGTTTTGGCGGAACGTCGAACTCGGCTGGAATCGCTATTGGGACAGCAAGCAGAAGTCTTGCAGAAACTCTCCGAATATCCGCGTTTCCGCGCAGTCACCGGCAGCGCGATTGACCTTGCCGGGATGCAATCCATCCTGCGTGAAGGAGAGGCGTATGTGAAGATGATCGCGCTCGATAGAGAAGCCTATATCGTTTACATCTCGCCAGAAGAAGCGCTGGCTTACCGGGTCAATGCAACCCCGGATGAGCTTGAAGACATCGTTGCAGGCATCCGCGAGAGCATCGCAGTGGCAGAGGGCGGTCAGGTCCTGACTTTCCCCTTTGATCTTGCCGCCTCGCGCGATCTTTACCTGCGCTTGTTTGAGCCAGTGGCAGACCGTCTGGCGAGCCGCAGCCATATTGTCTTTGAACCCGATGGCGCGATGCTGAAATTGCCGATCAATCTGCTAGTGACCGATGATGCCAGCCTAGAACGGTATCAAGCGCAGCTCGCGACGCCAGAAGGGGATGATTATGATTTCCGCGGGGTCGCATGGCTGGGCCGCGCAGCGCAGATCAGCACCTCGGTCGCGCCCAGCGCGTTTCGCGATGTTCGCGCCGCGCCGCCTAGTTCGGCTGGGAAAGCCTATCTTGGCCTTGGTGAAAACACCCCGATTGCGGATGGTCCGGTTGGTACGGCCTCAACTCGCTCGGCTTTGGCGGGCGGGACGAATTGCCTTTGGTCAGAGAGTATCTGGTCGAACCCGATCAAGTCGGATGAGCTGTATGACGCCGCGGCGCGTTTGGGCGGCGGGCAATCGTCGGCGGCAACGGTTCTGACGCAAGGCGGCTTCACCGATACCGCCATCAAAGCGCGCGATGATCTGAGTGATTACCGCATCCTGCATTTCGCCACGCATGGTCTGGTGACCGCGCCGCAACCGGAGTGCCCGCCTCGCCCGGCGCTGCTGACATCCTTTGGCGATGAGAATTCCGATGGCTTGCTCAGCTTTGCGGAAATCTTTGCGCTGCGGATTGATGCCGATCTGGTGATCCTGTCGGCATGCGACACCGCCGGCAGCGCCACCGTCGGTGCCACGCTGGAGGCTGGGATCACATCGGGCGGTGATTTTGCACTGGATGGTCTGGTGCGCGCCTTTGTTGGGGCCGGGGGGCGCACTGTGCTGGCCAGCCATTGGCCGGTGCCCGATGATTTTGACGCGACCAAGCGTTTGATTGGCGGACTGTTTGATGAGGCAGACAGCGAAACCGCAGGGGCTTTGCGTCGATCTCAGCTTGGTTTGATGGACGATATCGACACATCGCACCCCTTCTACTGGTCGGCATTCGCGGTGGTCGGCGACGGGGCGACGAAAGTCACACGGTAAGGTTTTGCGATCTGATTTTTGCCGCAATCGCCCAATCTTAGGGGGGATTGCTTAGGCCTGGCGGCTTGCAAGAAACGCACAAAGCGTCTTTGGTTCACCCTACTTCCGGGGGGATCGGTGAATGTCTGACGAATCGAGCAAAAAGAAAAAGAGCGGCTTTATTGTTCGCGGCTGGCGCAGTGTGCGCGAGGCGGGAAAGATACAGATGTTCGCCACGTGTCTGCTTTTGCTCTTCGCTTTGTTCCTTGCGCGGTTCAGCTGGATCTTGCCGGATGGGGAGGAGCCCACTCCGCTGACGAACGCGGCCGAACGCTCTCTTTATGATATGAGAGCTTGGTTGGCGGCGGATCTGGTTGAGCAAGACGAGCGGATCGTTCTGGTTGTTTACGATGATCAGGCGCTCATCAATCTTGAAAAACGGTCTCCCTTGCCGCGTGATGCTCTGGCAGAGGCGCTTCGCAATCTTGATCAGATGGCCCCGAAAGCCATCGGGATCGATATTCTGTTCGATCAGCCGCAGTCTGAGGACCAAGAACTGGTCGATGCCTTGCGGTCGATGCAAACGCCGACTTCGGTCGCATATGCCAATGTGGCCACCAACGAAAACGACATTGGTTATGAGCAACAGCTCTTCCTTGAGGAATTTATGGGGGCCCTCGAAGGGTCGAATTCCCAGCCCGCCAGCATCCGGCTTGACGAACAATTTGGCGGGACGCGTATCTGGCCGAGTATTGAACCTGGCCTTCCGCCCTTGCTTGGCCGGGCAATGTTGCAGGACGCTGGCGGCCCCTATGCTGCGTTTGAAGGCTATGAAGGCGCGATCGAATACCGGCGCGCTCTAAGAGAAGGCCAGAATGATGGCGAAGAGCAAGTGGAGGGCGCGCGAGCCGATGTTGAAGAGCCGCTGTTCCAAACCATTTCAATCGAACTTTTCCTAGACCTCGACCCTGCTGTCGCCGAATTTGTCGCGCCTCAGATTGAGGGTAAATATGTTCTGATCGGCGGCGATATCACCGATTATGACAGGGTGGAGACCCCGTTCACATCTTGGACCGGCTTTGAACCATCGGGATTGTCGGTGCATGGCGAGATCATTGCCCAAATGCTCGATGGCAAAGTGTTGCCATCGGTGCCCAATTGGATGCTTTGGGCGATGGCTGTGTTGGTGGTGGCGACGGCGGTTCTGACGGCTTTGCTCGAATGGCCTGCGAAGAAATTGGTGCCGATGTTGCTGCTGCTTTTTGCGCTGTTTGTTGGCATTCCGTTTGTGCTGCATTTTCAGGATGTCGACACCTACGGACTGCCGGCGGTCGGCTGGCTCATCGCTTGGATTGTGGCCTTTACCGCAGTGACGGCGGCGGCGCGCTCCGCAGGAGCGGCACAGCGTAGCTTTGCTCAAGGGGCGCTGGGCAAATATATCCCGGCGGACATCGCTCAGCAGATTATTGATGAGCCGGACTTGCTCTCGCTTGGCGGGGAAAAACGCGAAATCTACGTCATGTTCAGCGATCTGGAGGGCTTCACTAAGATGAGCCACGCGATCGAACCGGAGATGGTCGCGAAATTGCTCAATCGCTATCTTGAGATGCTCAGCCAAGTTGTCCTCGATCATGGCGGCGTGATTGATAAATTCGTTGGCGATGCGGTCGTCGCATTTTGGGGCGCGCCAATTTCGCGCCCTGACGATGCAGAACGGGCGGCCAATGCCGGTTATGCGATGTGGCAAGCGGGCGAGGCATTCCGCAAAGAGGTCGCCGAAATGGATGATGATTTGCCGCCCATCGGCAAAACCCGCGTCGGCCTGCATTATGGTGAGGCAGTGATCGGCAATTTTGGCGGCGATACGCGCATCCAATATACGGCGCTGGGTGATAGTATGAACACCGCCGCCCGGCTTGAGGCAGCGAACAAACCGCTGGATTCCAATGTCTCAGCCAGCCGCGAATTCATCGAACGGTCCGGCCTTGATTGGTGGGTGCCGATGGGGCGCATTGTCCTGCGCGGGCGGGCACAACCGGTTGATATTTTGCAACCGATGCCCGATTTTCCCGCCGAACACCGCGCGAAACTTGTCGAAGCTGCTCAGCTTAGCGAAAGCAAACATGACGTAGCAGTACAATTAATCGATGAAGTGGCTGCTATGCATCCGGAAGACCCGGCGCTGCGTAACTATAGCAGTCGCATTCGAAACTTGAATGAGGGGGGAGCTTATGTTCTCGGATAAATTGAAGACCCGCATTGCGGGCATGGCGCTGATTGGCGCTGTTATGACGATATCTGCGGCTGCTTCGGCGGGCGTGGTTGTGAAATCAACCGGCCCATCATCGAGCAGTTATCCTGTCGGTCGCCAAGTGGCCGATTCTGCGAGCATCACTTTGCGTGCAGGGGATAAAATCACCGTTCTTACGGATAGCGGCACCCGCGTGATGCAGGGGCCGGGCACGTTCCGCGTTGGCGAAGGGGCGACCCGTACCCGCGCGCGGTTCTCTAATCTGACACGCCGTAATGCGAACCGCCGTGTCCGCACGGGTGCGGTGCGCAGCGGCGCAACCGCTGGCACAGCGCGCAGCCCGAACCTGTGGTTCGTCAATGTCGCAGCATCGGGCAATGTGTGCCTTTATGATCTGAATGCGGTGCGTCTGTGGCGCCCTGAATCTGAAGATGCGCAGACCTATCAAATCCGCGATGCGGCGGGCGAAAGTTCAGTCGAGGTTCCTTTCGTGGAAACCGAAACGGTTCGCGCCCTCGACCCGGCAGGTCTGCCGCTGATGAGCGGCGGAAGCTACACGATCACCGCCCCGGCGAGCGAAGATGGCGAAGCCGCCACCGTCAATGTGACATTCGTTGCCCTGACGGAGCAATATGCTGCGCCGGATCAATTGGCGCAGGCGCTGATCGAAAATGGCTGCACAACGCAGCTCGGCTTGCTGGCCGATACGCTTGAGGCATCTGCCCAGTAATCAGGCGTCGCTAAGCGGGGTTCCCGGCGGCGCGCATGGTGATTTTTTCACCATCCCGCCCGCTTGGATTTCTCTTAAAGCAACACTCCAGAAGACCGCTCCATTGTGAGCGGTCTTTTTGTATCTGCGCCGCCCATCCGCGAACGTGGTAAAGATCGGGCAACCATAGAAACGAAATTTTTTCCTTTGCGCGCTAGGCGCTGCTCATCCGCCCCGCTGACCAAACAGCGCGGCGGTTGCGGCAAGTCAGGCGGCCGTACCGAATAACGATACGCGCCAAAACTGGCGTAGGAGGAATTGATGGACGTTTCACGGCGCACCGTGATGGCGGGCGCTGCGGCCAGCATGGCTGCGGCTGGGCTCTCCGGGTGCAGCACGGCTTCGATGGGGTCGCGCTCAAGCTATCTCACCAATATTGTTCAGCCCGGCAATTCCAACACCGTGTATCACTGGGTCGATATCGCGATGCAGCAAGTGCGCGATCAGCGTGTTGCCCCGCCGCGTGCCGCTTATAATTTTGCCGCGCCAATGGTCGCCGGTTTCGTCGCTGCCAATGCGATCATGGGCCGATATGATATCCCCTATGATTTTGGCGAAGCGCCTGCGGGCGCGGACCCAGAGGTCGCCTATGGCACCGCCTTCGCCATCGCCGCCGCAGAGTGTTTTCAGCAACCTTTCCTGTGGGAACGGCGCGGATTCATGGCCCGTTTTGCCAGCGGCGAGGCCAAAGAATTGGGCGCCGCATGGGGCCGCCATGTCGGCATTGCGATCAACAAAATGCGCACCCATGACGGGGCGCAGCCAGATCGGGTTAAATTCTATCTTGGCCGCTATCCCCGCCGCGAAGATGCGCTCAAATGGACGCCAACCGGCCCCACTTACAGTGCCCGTCCGGGGCCGAGCGTCGGCGCTTATGATCGCGGACTGTTCCCTGGCCACGGCGATATCAAACCGTGGACGATGACCAGCCCATCGCAATTCCGCGTCGATGCTTTCCCCGATCCGCGCAGCCCCGAATTCGCCGCACAATTTGATCAAGTGCGCGTTTTGGGCGGCAAAGATTCGCCCGAACGCACCGAGGATCAATCGGAAATCGCCTTGTTTTGGGAGGACGGCCCCTGGGGCATCACCCCGCCGGGTCATTTCCTCTATATCGGCTTGCAAGTGATGCAGGACCGCGGTTTCGATTTCCTCGACCACGCCCGCCATTTTGCTTTGCTGGGCGCGACCCAGGCGGATGCGTCAATCAATGCGTGGGACAGCAAATATGCCCACGATATTTTGCGCCCAGAAACCGCGATCAAATTCCGATGCGCCGAATTTGGCAATCCCGATCCGCGGGTGGCGGCTCAGCCGCGCTGGAAAAGCTATATACCCACGCCGAACTTTCCCGCTTACACATCCGGCCATTCCACCTTTGGCGCGGCGGGCGTTGAGATGGTGAAGCTGTTGATTGGCACTGACGCCGTCAATTTCTCTCATGAAAGCCCGGATCAGGTTTTGTGGCCAACACTGGTCGGCAAGCGCCGCCATTTCACCAGCCTGGATCAGGCCGCGCATGAAAATGGGTGGAGCCGTCTGTATGGCGGGGTTCACTGGTTGCAAGATCACGAGGCCGCCGATCAAGCGGGCCGCCGCATTGCGCGCCATGCCTTTGAAACGATGTTCCGCAGGAAGGCTTAAGCATGCGCGGTCTTCCTACACACACATTCGCAGTCGGATCGGCGCTGTGCATCGCAGTGATGCCGGGCGCGGCTCATGCTCAGGACGTCAATCTCAATTATGATCGCCTGTCCTCGCTTGAGGAGCCGCTTGCCTATGATTTTGAAGGGATCACGATTGCGGTCACCGGCCTTGCTGATGTGCCGGTCGTGGCGCAATTTGACGAAGTGACGGGCGGCGATGATGTGACGGTCGAAATCGTCGGCAATTTTCAATTCACGGCCGAAACGCAGCTGTCCAATCGTTGGACAGCCGGGGTCGCCTATTTTGGCCAATACGCCTCAAGCCCGCTCGATGGGTTTGGCGGGGCCGATGAATATTCCGACAATGTCGCTGGTTTTATCGGCACCAGTTTTGGCACGGTGATCGGCGGCAATGTGAACCAACAAGTGCGCGAATTGACGCGCAGACGGCGCGGGGTCGGCAATGGCTTTTTGGCATTTGATGATTTTCTGGGCGGGCTGGATAATTGGGGCGGGGCGTATATTGGCCGATTTGGCCCGAGCGTGATCGGGGTGACTGTCGATGAAAATGGCGATTTTGAAGTCGGCAGCGTCTTTCAGCGCCCGATTGGCGTCCGCGATCTGAGATTTGCAGCGCGCTATCGCCAAGGCCGTTTCACCGCTGCCGATGGTATCACCGCCTATGACACAAGCGGCGCGGGCGTCGTTGGAGAATTCGTTTACGGCAGCAGCCTGTTCGATCTGGGCGGCGGGTATGAAATGCTCGATGGCCCCGTTTCAGACTTTGATCGCTGGTTCGTTTCCGCTGGTGCGCAAACGCAGCTCGGCCCGCTGCAAGTGTCGGCAGAAGGGCATTATGGAGAGGCCGCCGGGGATGAAGAAATCGCCGTTGCGCTGGGCGCCGATTATGCTGTGGCGCGCGGACTATCGCTCAATCTGGGGGTCAATCACGCCGATCGAACGATTGTTTCGGACGGCGTGACTGTGGTGGAGACGGACGAGGTCAAAGCGGTCGGATCGCTGCGGTTTAGTTTTTGAACGCTTGAAATATGCGGGCGAGGGCGCATCTTCTAAGCCATGAACATGCCCGCCGCTCCTGTCCCATCAAATGGCGAAAAATCGCCGGTAAAGGTCTGGTTTGACGGCGATTGCCCGCTTTGCCGGCGCGAGATTGCTTTCCTGAAACGGCTCGACCGGGCCAGCGCGATTCAATTTGTTGATGTTGCAAAAGGCGGCGATCCAAGCTGCCCGATTGATCAACGCGATTTGCTCGCGCGCTTTCATGCGCAAGAGGACGGCGAGGTGCTCTCTGGCGCGGCTGCGTTTGCCGCAATGTGGCGGGCTATCCCTCGGCTGCGTTGGCTTGGCCGCGCGGCGCGCAATCCAACGGTGCTTGCTGTGCTTGAAAGGCTGTATCTGCTTTTTCTGCGTCTGCGCCCTTCCTTGCAAAGATTGCTGAGCTGAGCGGGCACAAAACACTTGCCGCTGGGCCTGACTTGCGCTCTCCTTGCTGCATAGAAAAAATGCGCACTGAGGATGGTTCCAATGCAAAATTACGGCGGCATGCAAAACGAGATTTATAATGCCGGGCTTCAGGGGCATTTGCCTGACTATCCGGTCGATTTTGCGACGCTCGAAAAACGCGCACATGAAGCGCTCGGCCCCATGCTCACCAATTATGTGGCGGGCGGATGCGGCGATGAAAACACGCAAGATACAAATGCCAGCGCGTTTCATCATTGGGGCATGATCCCGCGCATGATGGTCGATTGCACAGAGCGGGATTTGTCGATTGATCTGTTTGGAATGAAATTGCCATCGCCGCTATTTATGGCGCCCATCGGCCTGAATGGAGAGGCGTCGCAGGACCGGCACGGCGATATGGCGGCGGCGCGGGCCTCTGCAATGACCGGCGTTCCGTTTTGCGCATCGACCCTGTCGAATGACCCGATGGAGGATGTGTTTGAAGCGACCGGTGACACGCCCGCATTCTTCCAATTGTACACCCCGCGCAACCGCGAGCTTGCGACCAGCCTGATCAAACGGGCAGAGGCCGCCGGGGCCAAAGCGATTGTGGTCACGCTCGATACGTGGCTCACCGGTTGGCGGCCGCGCGATTTGAATGCGTCGAATTTTCCGCAATTGCGCGGCAAGGTGATGCAGAACTATTTCTCTGACCCGGTGTTCCGCGGGATGCTTGATAAAACCCCGGAGGAGGATCCCAAGGCGGCGATTATGCTGTTCGCGGCGATCTTTGGTCAGGTTTTGACTTGGGAAGATGTCGCCTGGTTCAAATCAGTCACTGATCTGCCGATTGTTCTGAAAGGGATTTGCCACCCCGATGATGCGCGCCGGGCGGCCGATCACGGGGCGGACGGTGTCTATTGTTCAAACCATGGCGGGCGTCAGGCCAATGGCGGGATCGCAACGATTGATCTGCTGGAGGATGTTGTTGCGGCCAGCGGCGATCTACCCGTTTTGTTTGACAGCGGCATCCGCTCGGGCACCGATGCGGTCAAGGCGTTGGCGATGGGCGCGACGGCGGTGGGCGTCGGCCGGCCCTACACTTACGGATTGGCGATTGGCGGGGCACAAGGCGCAGCTTGGGTGCTGCGTTCCATCCTCGCAGAGGCGGATTTGTTGATGGCGGTGAATGGCCATCCGAGCTTAGCCGATGTGCGCGATGCCGGGGTTCAGCGGGTTTGACCGAGCGATAGTTGCGCAAAAGTGGGGGCGTACAACCAGTTTGTGCCGCCCTTGATTGGCGTGGTTTGTAAAAAACCTTTCCGATCGGTAAATTGGACTCAGTTTTCCACAATATAACTGTTAGCTTGCCCCGCATAACAAGACGCGAATCGGGCGCGCACCGGGGAAAATGACACATGGAAAGACCGACAATCATATCGTCGGGCCCAGATACAATGGGCCGAACCGTCTGTTTCGGAGACGAAAGCTCGCGCCGCGCGCGTTACGGACGGATTCAACCGATGAGCGAACCGCGCTCACTTATGAACGTGTTCTCTCGGTTTAATCCGCTCGGCTAATTCGGGATTTAATTGCGAGTTAGGCGGGGCTCACGGCGCAGATTTTGCGACCGTGACCAATTTCGTCTCGGTATAACCAAGATACCCTTCGACACCGCTCTCCGACCCAAAGCCGCTGTCGCCGGTGCCGCCAAATGGCGTTTCGGGTGAGCCGACCGCAAAGTGGTTGATCGCAACCATGCCCGCACGCAGCGCGCCGCCCAGATAGTGGCTTTCATCAAGGTTCGCGGTGAAGGCATAGGCGGCAAGGCCGTAGCGCAGCGAATTGGCGATTTTTACCGCGTCTTCGATGTCGTCATAGGGAACGATCCCAGCGACCGGGCCGAAAGGTTCTTCGGTCATCATCCGGCTATCGAGGGAAGGGCCAGCGATGATGGTCGGTTCAAAGAAATTGCCAGGCCCGTCAATGGCCGATCCGCCGCTGACGATTTCGCCTCCTTGCGCGCTTACGCTGCTCATCAACTCGGTCATTGCGGCTACGCGTCCTGCATGGGCCAAGGGGCCCATTTCGACGCTGTCATCGGCGCTGGCATCGCCGACTTTGAGGCCTTGAGATCTGCGCGCAAATTCGCTCACAAATTTGTCGTAAATTCCGCGTGCAACTAGGAAGCGCGTGGGAGAGACGCAGACTTGACCGGCATTGCGGAATTTGGTCGCTGCGCAGGCGGCAACGGTACGCTCAAAATCGGCGCTTTCCCCGATCACAACTGGGGCATGACCGCCCAGTTCAGGGGTGAAACGTTTCATATGCTGCGCCGCCAAAGCGCCCAATTGTTTGCCGATCGCGGTTGATCCGGTGAAGCTGATCTTGCGCGTGATCGGCGACGCGGTGAGATGTTCAGAAATCATCGCGGGATCGCCGTAGACACAGTTGAGGACGCCAGCGGGCACGCCGCCATCGACGAAACACTGCACCAGCATTTGCGAACAGGCCGGCGTTGTCTCAGCCGGTTTTAGGATCACCGAACAACCAGCCGCCAAGGCGCCGCCCAATTTCTTGGCCGCCAGATTGATCGGGAAATTCCAAGGCGTCAGCAAAACAGCCGGGCCAATCGGTTCCTGCGTCACCCGCTGCTCAAGCAAATTGTGGCTGCGGACCGGGACCAGACGGCCGCCTTGGCGCTTGGCTTCCTCTGCCAGAAAATCAATCAGATCAGCCGCGCCATTTGTCTCAGCCAGCGCCTGGCCATGCGGCTTGCCCATTTCCAAAGTGACCACTCTGGCGATGGCAGGTGCGCGTTCTCTCAACAAATCAGCAGAGCGGCGCAGGGCCCGGTAGCGTTCGATCCCCGGCGTTTGGCTCCAAAGCCGGAACCCATCATCGGCCGCCGCAAGCGCAGCGTCCAATTGCTCCGCCGAAGCCTTAGGGCAATTACCCAGCGTTTCCTGCGTCGCGGGGTTCAGAACCGGCATGGAGCCCGCACCGCCATCCGCAACCCATTCGCCGCCGATCAACATTTTCACTTGTGGGTAGGCGGTCATGATTGTTCTCCTGTCGCGGGGATTTTTTTGGCGTTGATCCGTCTATACATGGCGCGCAATTGTATTCGTTGCAATTGAAACTTTCTTGCGCATCGGCGGTCATGGGACTAGCGGGGAAAGATACTTCGTCCCTTATGATCCTGCAGAGGAGAAACCCATGCTTGTCGGCGTTCCAAAAGAAATCAAGAACCACGAATATCGTGTTGGCCTTACTCCAGAAGCGGCGCGCGAATATGTCGCGCAGGGTCACAGTGTCATCGTCGAAAGCGGCGCGGGGCTGGGGATTAGCAAAACCGATGCAGATTATGAGGCGATCGGGGCCACTATCGTTGGCACCGCAGAAGAAGTTTTCGCGCGCGCCGAAATGGTGGTGAAGGTCAAAGAACCGCAGCCGAACGAATGGGTGCAATTGCGCGAAGGGCAGATTTTGTTCACTTACCTTCACCTCGCGCCTGATCCGGCGCAGGCAAAAGGCCTTATGGAGAGCGGCGTTTCGGCGGTTGCTTATGAAACCGTGACAGCGCCGGATGGTTCGCTGCCATTGCTCGCCCCAATGAGCGAAGTTGCCGGGCGGTTGTCAATTGAGGCCAGCGCCCATTCCAGCCACAAAACCAAAGGTGGACGCGGCATTTTGATGGGCGGCGTGCCGGGCGTGTTGCCAGCAAAAGTTGTCGTGATTGGCGGCGGTGTTGTGGGCACGCAAGCGGCGCGCATGGCGGCCGGTTTGGGCGCGAATGTGGAGATTTTGGATCGCTCTCTGCCGCGTATCCGCGAGCTAGATGACATGTTCCAAGGCCGCGTCACCACCCGTTATTCCAATGCGGGCACGATTGAAAACGCGATTACAGAGGCCGACGTTGTGATCGGCGCGGTGCTCGTCGCAGGCGCCAGCGCGCCGCGGCTTGTGACCCGCGATATGCTGGGTCTGATGAAACACCGGGCGGTGCTCGTCGATGTGGCGATTGACCAGGGCGGATGCTTTGAAACGTCGAAACCGACAACGCATGAAGAGCCGACCTATTTGGTTGATGACATCATCCATTACTGCGTCGCCAATATGCCCGGCGCGGTCCCGCATACGTCGAGCTATGCGCTCAACAATGCCACATTGCCATTTGGTTTGGCACTGGCCCGCAAAGGGGTTGTGGCCGCCTGCGAAGCGGATCCGCATCTCGCGCTGGGCTTGAATGTGCATGAGGGCAAGATTGTAAATTCTGCAGTGTCTGAGAGCCTCGGCTTTTGAGTGTTGCATAAAACTGAACTAATGGTGCCACGGAGTCGCGGGTGTTTCGGGGTGAAAACCTCTATATGCGGACTATGAAAACGGGCTGAGGGGGAACTCCTCTGCGCCCGTATGAGTTGGAGCAGAAACCCAGTCTCGAGGTGAAAAATGCAACACGCCGGCACCCGCCCCATTGTTCGTCAAGTCAACCATGACGCCGTGATTGATAGCCATGTCGCCCCGCAATCCCTGAGCGACCGGGTCGCTTTCGCGTTTGTTAAAATGCTGCGCTTTTGCGCCGATACATTCTTCGCCCATCGTTATGGCCACCGCGCGGTGGTGCTAGAAACGGTGGCCGCTGTGCCCGGTATGATTGGCGGCTTGTGGCAGCATTTGCGCGCGCTTCGCATGATGCGCGATGATGACGGTTGGATCCGCACTCTGCTGGATGAGGCTGAGAATGAGCGGATGCATCTCATGACCTTTGTCGAGATTGCTCAGCCCAATTGGTTTGAACGCGCCCTGATCATTGCTGTCCAGATGGTGTTCTACAACTTCTACTTCTTCCTCTATCTCTTCGCCCCGCGCACTGCGCACCGTGTGGTCGGCTATTTCGAGGAGGAGGCCGTTATCAGCTATACTGGCTACCTCGCAGAAGTTGACGCTGGGCGGCATGAGAACATCGCCGCGCCGCAGATCGCCATCGATTACTGGCAATTGCCCGCCGATGCGCGCTTGCGCGATGTCATCATCGCCGTGCGAGCGGATGAGGCAGAGCACCGCGATGTGAACCACGCCTTTGTCGATGTGATCGACAAGAAGCGCGCCTCTTAGGTCGAGTCTTAGCTCGCGTCTTAATTCTCAGGCGCTGACGACTTCCTGTTCGATCGTGCCAAAGATCGAATGGTTATCCGCGTCGCGCATTTCGATCCTCACCGTGTCACCGGGCGCCATGAAGCGGGTGGTCGCCTCTCCATTCGCGATGGTTTCGATCATGCGGATCTCTGCAATGCAGGAATAGCCCAGGCCTCCTTCTGCAACCGGTTTGCCGGGGCCGCCATCTGCGCCTTTGTTTGACACTGTTCCTGATCCGATGATCGTACCCGCCGACAAAGCGCGGGTCTTCGCCGCATGGGCGACCAATTGCGCCAGGTTGAAGGTTGCGTCCTTTTCGGTCTGTGCACGGCCAAACGGTTCGCCATTGTAATCGACCATCAGCGGCAAATGGATCAGGCTGTCTTTCCACGCATCGCCCAATTCTTCGGGCGTAACCGCAACAGGAGAGAACGCGCTGGAGGGTTTGGATTGGAAGAAGCCGAACCCTTTCGCCAATTCGTCCGGAATCAACCCGCGCAGCGACACGTCATTGACCAGCATGATCAGTTTGATGTGACCGGCCGCATCCGCCTCGCTGACGCCCATCGGCACGTCATCGACGATCACGGCGACTTCACCCTCCATATCGCATCCCCACGCCGTATCGCCCAAGGGGATATCGGCGCGCGGCGGCAGGAACGTGTCACTCCCGCCCTGATACATCAGCGGATCGTGATAGAAGCTGTCTGGCAGTGTTGCCCCGCGTGCTTTGCGTACCAATTCCACGTGGTTGATATAGGCGCTGCCATCGGCCCAGCCATAGGCGCGCGGCAGAGGCGAATGCGCTTGGCGTTCGTGAAAGCGTTCGCACGGCACCGTTTCATGCTCAACATCGCGGGCGAGCACTTCCAGTTCCGGCGCAATCCGCGCCCAATCATCCAGTGCCGCCTGCATGGTCGGCGCAATGTAACCCGCCGCGCAGCACCGCGTGAGGTCTTTCGAAACGACGACCAGCTTACCGTCGCGCGTGCCGTTATTGAGCGTGGCTAGTTTCATGAGCTTCAGGCTTTCTCTGCTGTGTTGGCGGGATTGTCAGGTTGCGTGCCGGGATGGGCGCGTTGGAATGCGGGCAGGGCAAGGCACGCGGCCTCGATCCGGGTGATACGCGGGTGCAATGTCAGGTCATAATGGAACCGGCGCGCATTGTAGACTTGCGGGATCAGCACGGTTTCAAAGATGCCGGGATCGTCAAACAGGAAGCTGCCCGTGCCCAGCTGCTTGAGCCGCGCCTCTACCGGGTCCAGCGTCTTCTTCAGCCACCGCCGATACCATGTGTCGATCACGCTTTGCGGGTGGCCCAGCGGGTCTTTGAGGTATTTAAGAACCGGCAGGTTGAGCGGAGCGTGCAGCTCTGTTGCGATGGCATAGGTCAACTCGCGCGCGGTAAACCGTTCCTCAATATCACGGGGCAGTAACGGACGGTCTGGATAGGCCTCGTCCAGCCATTCGATCATCGCCATGCTTTGCGCCCGGTCGCGGCCGTCCGCCGCCAGCATCGGCACCGATGCAAACGGGTTGCGGCTGGTATAGTCCGCGCCCTTTTGCGCCGATTCCAGCAGGTTCACCGGGTCTTGCTCGTAAGCGATCCCTTTCAGTTCCAGCGCGATGCGCAGCCGGTAACTGGTCGAACTGCGGTAATATCCGTGGAGCTTCATCATGCGCCGCTTCCCCCCTCAAATGCTGACACGCCTGACACACCTGACACACTGTTCAGGGGCAAAACCTGTCCGGCGTGAAATGGGGTCAAGATTTGCCGCATCCGATCATTCATCTTGGCCCTCATAAGCGCTATGATCGAAGTAGGAAATAGCCGCTCAACCAAAGGCCGCAATCCCCGTGACCGCGCGGCCAAGGATCAACGCATGGACATCATGCGTGCCCTCATAAGTGTTGACCGTTTCCAGATTTACCGCGTGACGGATCACTTGATATTCCTCTGAAATACCGTTGCCGCCATGCATGTCGCGGGCCTGACGGGCGATATCGAGCGCCTTGCCGACATTGTTGCGTTTCACGATCGAAATCATGTCCGGCGAAAACCGCCCTTCATCCATCAATCGGCCCACGCGCAAAGACGCTTGGATCGACAAGGCAATATCGCTCATCATATCGGCGAGTTTTTTCTGGAACAATTGCGTTGCCGCCAAAGGCGCGCCGAATTGTTTGCGGTCCAGCCCATATTGGCGCGCCGCATGCAGGCAAAATTCCGCCGCGCCCATCGCGCCCCAACTGATCCCGTAACGTGCCCGGTTGAGACAGCCAAACGGCCCCTTCAACCCTTGCACATTCGGCAGCAAAGCCTCTGCTGGCAGCTTCACCTCGTCCATCATAATCATGCCGGTGGTGGAGGCGCGCAGGCTGATCTTGCCCTCGATTTTCGGCGCCGACAGGCCCGGCATGCCTTTTTCAAGGATAAAGCCGCGAATGCCGCCGCCATGTTCTTCGCTTTTCGCCCAGACCACAAACACATCGGCAAAGGGCGAATTGGAAATCCATGTTTTGGACCCGGAAATCACATAACCATCGCCGTCTTTCTTGGCATAGGTTTTCATGCCCGCAGGGTCGCTGCCGGCATCGGGTTCGGTCAGGCCGAAACACCCGATCAATTCGCCAGAGGCGAGGCCCGGCAGATATTTGCGCCGCTGTTCCTCAGAACCATAGGCATAGATCGGATGCATCACGAGGCTGGATTGGACGCTGGCCATGGACCGGTATCCGCTATCGACGCGCTCAATTTCGCGCGCGATCAAGCCATAAGAAACATAGCCCGCATCCGCGCCGCCATATTCCTCTGGAATGGTCGCGCCCAACAATCCTGCGCGGCCCATAAGCGGGAACAATTCCGGCGCGCTTGTCTCATTGCGAAATGCCTCAATGACGCGCGGCTGCAATTCTTCTTGCGCAAAACCATGCGCTGCATCGCGGATCATCCGCTCTTCTTCGGTCAGCTGGCTTTCCAGATCGAAGGGGTCTTCCCAATTAAACGGGACAAGACCAGCGGTGGCGAGTTCGGGGCTAGAGGGCTGATGGGAGGGGACGTGCACTGGTTACTCCTGAAACTTTATAACCCGTGCTTTCGCAGGGTTAGACCATCGCCGCAAGACCGCCCTTTCGCAAAAAGGGCAGATCAAGCGGGACGGAAAATTCAGGTGAGTCAGTGCAGGCGCGGCCCCGGCAAATTGGCCAGCTATTCGGCGGGCTATTTAGCGGGGCGGAATTAGTGGCCAAATCTCTGGCTGCCTAGTCTCCGGCGGCGGCGCATTCTTCCAGCACATCATTGACCGCTTGCAGCATATCGGCGGGCGGGCACGGTTTTAAGAGCGTGACTGCTTGCGGGAAATGCGCCTTCACTTCTTCTGAAGTGTGACGGCCAGAATGGAAGATGATGGGCACGTCCTCTGCGGCTAATTTGCGCGCAAGCGGGAACACATTGCCATCATCTAGGCTGATATCGAGAATGGCCAGATCAGGCTTCGCTTTTTGAAAAGCGAGCATTGCAGAAGAGATACCGGCATGCGGCCCTTCCACTTCAAAACCGGCTTCTTCCACAGTGTCGCAAAGATCAAAGGCGACGACCATTTCGTCTTCGGCGACAAGGATTCGTTGGCTCACGTTCAGCTCCCCCAAATTAAGTTACTGACCCCACGGTAAGAGGCCTATCACACACTGGGCACAAAGCGCGAGTCTATTGGGTCCATTTTGGCCTATCTATTTTGGGTCACTTTTTGGGTCACTTGGTTTGGCCGAATTTTTCTGAAAAAGCAGTCTCTTCGCCGGATGCCAGCAGCTTGGCTTGTTCGACCCATTGATCGCGGGTGATGCGCCCAGCGAAACGGCCAAGACCGGCATCAATGCGTTCAATATCCGCATCAGACCACGCCGCAACTTGGGCGAAAGTGGTGACGCCTTGCTCGGCCAAAATGGCGACAAGTTTGGGGCCAACGCCTTTGATCTTGCGCAGATCATCGGCAGTCGCTGCGGCGGCGGTTGGTGCCGGGGCCGGGGCTGGCGTTGGAGCGGGAGTCGGAACGGGAGCCGGAGCCGGTGCGGGCTTAGCTATTGGCGCGGGTGCAGGTTCCGGCACAGGCGCAGGCTCAGGTTCTGGAGCAGGCTTAGGGGCCGGAACCGTTGGTGCCTTGATGTCGCTGGGCGCGTCGATCAACGCCTGGTTGCGCGCCGCTGGGGCCGCGCCATCATCCAGCACATCTTTGCCGCGCGTCTCTTCGCCAACAATCGTGGTTTTGCGATTGGCGCGCATCAACAGCCAAACCGCTAAAGCGATAAGCAGGATGCCGAGACCGATCAGGACCGCAGCTTGGATATATTGGGGCGACATGGACAAACCTCTTGAATGAAATCAAACGCGCACCCCTTTAGCAGGGGCGCACGCCTGAACTCAATTGCTGGTTTATCCCCTTGCTATCCGAGCGCTACCCGAGCGCTAACCGCCGGGGCGCGCTTGCGGCTGCAAAGCGCCCGCCAGCGCGTTCAGCTCCAAAAATTCCTGCCGCAGGAAATTGCCCTGTTGCCCGGCCAAATCGCCAATGTCGCTGTGGCTAAAGCCCATCATCAGATCATCCCCGCGCAGCAATTGCCCATAGGCCGCGACTGAGGCGGCAAAGGCGAAATCACCGGTCGGCGCGGCGGCGTTCATGAAATTCTCGCCCAGAACGACTTGTTCAATCAGCCGAGACGTATCGCCATCAGGCAATTTGAAACGCAATTTGACATGCGCCGCCTCTGTCATCCGCGCCATTGCGGCGGCGGCGGGTTGATCCTCATATCGGCGCGGCGCGATCCAGCCAGGCGCGCCGGTCGGCACGACTTCGTAAATCGCCGTCACTTGATGCCCGGCGCCAATATCGCCCGCATCGACCGCGTCATTGTCGAAATCCTGCTCCCTCAGCGCGCGGTTCTCATACCCCACCAATCGGTATTGACCGATCACTGCCGGGTTAAACTCCACCTGGATTTTGACGTCTTTGGCGATGGTGAAAAGCGTGCTCGACATTTCATCGCCCAATACTTTTTTCGCCTCCAGCGCGCTGTCGATATAGGCGTAATTGCCGTTACCCTTATTGGCGATCTGTTCCATCAGGGCTTCGTTATAATTGCCCGTGCCGAACCCCAACGTCGTCAGCGTGATGCCCCGGTCGCGGTTACTCTCCACCATTTCCACCAGCGCGTCTGTGCTGGACAGGCCAACGTTGAAATCGCCATCGGTTGCCAGAATGACGCGGTTGACGCCGCCCTCGATAAAATTGTCCTCGGCGATGTTATAGGCAAGCTGAATGCCTGCGCCGCCCGCGGTCGATCCGCCAGCGCTTAACTGGTTCAAAGCATTGCGAATGGCGCCCGTATTATTGGTCGGCTCCAGCACCAGGCCAGCGGCCCCGGCATAGACGACGATCGAAACGCGGTCCTGCTGCCCCAATTCTGCGGCTAGGCCGGACAAGGCGGTTTTGACCAGCGGGAGTTTATCCGCGCTGCCCATCGATCCGGATACATCCATCAGAAAGACCAGATTGGCGGGCGGGCGTTCGTCGCGCTCAATATCATAACCACGCAGGCCAATCCGCATCAGATAGGTGTCGTCATTCCACGGGCTGCGCGCGACATCGGTGGTGACGCTGAAGGGTATATCGCGGCCTTGCGGGCGATCATAATCGTAGCGGAAATAATTGATCATTTCCTCGGTCCGCACGGCGGCCTGCGGTGGGCGCTGCCCTTGGCTGAGGAAGCGGCGGGTGTTGGCATAGGCGCCGGTATCGACATCGACGCTGAAAGTGCTGACCGGATCGGAACTGGTGAGTTTGACGGGGGACACTTCCTCGCCGTCATATTGTTCGCGGCCCGGATCATTGGGCACGATAACGGGCGGGATGGAATAGCCTTGCTGGACACCGCTGCGCACCGCGCCGGTGCGATTGCGCTGCTGACCTAGGACAGCGACGGGGGCCGCTGATTCCAGATTAGGGCGTTGAACGCGGGAACCTGTGACCACGATGGATTGATCGGCACTTGCAACGGGCGGAGGCGGCGGCGGAGGAGGTGGTGGCGGAGGCGGCGGAGGTGGGGGCGGCGGCGCAATCGCGACATCATCGCCCGGTGCTTCACCTGTGCTGGCGATATTTGTCTGCTGCGAACAACCCGCAATCGCCAGAGCCAAGGTGGCCGCGCCTGCGATTTTGGTTTGAAGTTTTTGTGATGCGCGCATTGAAAGTCCCCCACGAATGACCTGCATGTCCAAAAATCGGCGGGCGCGCGTTAATCGTGACTGAATGCAGCTGTAAGGATCAGGAAACCCCTCTCAATAGGTCCCCACGACCAGCCCATTGCACAGCATTTCATGCGTATTGATATCGATCATATAACCGCCCGAACATTCGCTCGTCGGCGCGGCTTCTCCGCTTAGAATCCTCAACATGGCAACCGTGCCAATCGTCACGATGCTGCCGATCAGCATCTGATCGCGCTGCGCCCCGGTCATCGGGCGGCTCGCAGCGCGGTCGGCCTGTTCGCGCCGGATCCGCGCGATGCTGGCCTGCATACTGGCCTCCAATTCGGCGAAGCTCTTTTCCGGCGGCAACCGTGCCAGATACACACCCGCGATCTCTGACCCGCCTTGATATGCGAGCCGGTACATCTGGCGCGGCTGGCCATCCATTCGCGGGTTATAAGCGTGGTTTGCGCGGCCCCATTGGAACATGATGCGCGGATTGTCCTGATCCGCCTGAAACGCCGCATAACAATACAGATAAGCGCTGAGCGCGTTTATATCGCCATCGCTTGCAACTCCGGCGAAATTGGCGGGCTTCATCGGGTCGAGCGGATGGCCGGCAAATTGATCGCAGCCTGCGATTGCTTCCGCTTCGCTGAGCGTTTGGGTTTGCTGAAACTCCGAAATCGGCGGCATTTGCGCGGCTGCGGGGTAGGCAGCGACAAGCGCCAGAATTGCTGCCGCTGATTTCACTATTGCCGTAGCGTGCATCCCAATTCTCCGATCAGCTTCCAAAGCTATGGAGCGTTTGAGCCCCGGTCAAGCCTTTGTAGGATCGGGTTTTTCGGTTTCCGTATCCGGCTCCGCATCCGCCGCTGGCACCACGTTTTTGCGGAACAATATCTTGTCCTCTTCGCCAAATCCGCGTTTCCAGATCACCCATAGATACACCGCCAATATCGCTGGCCCGCCAAATACGATCTCCGCCCATTCGGGCGCATATTCGGTGAACAAAAATCCGACCACCACCGCCGGTGCCGCGGCATAGATTAAGGCCCAGCGCCAATTCGATACCGGCGCTTTTAACAGCGTCTTGAGCACAATCGCTTTCACAAGGCTGGAGACGCCCAGCGCCACGAACAGAGCCGTCGCTGCGCCTGCCGCTTGGAACCCTTCGCCGTAATTCAAATGCTGCGCCAGCAGGATCAGGCCAATGGTCAAACCCGCCTGCAACGCGATCACGCCCAGCGAGATCAGCAAATTGCGTTTGCGCGCAATGTAAACCAGCACCCCTTCTGAAACGACCGCCATCGACGCGATGACTTCTGCCGCAAGCAGGATCGCCAACGCCCCGGTGCCGCCGACAATATCCGGCCCGCCAAGTCCCATCACCGCCTCACCCGGAATGGCCAGCATCAAGGCGATGCCGAATTGCAGAGCGATGATCCAAAAGCCGACTTGCCGAACTTGAGCCGCGATCGCGGTCAGATTGCCGATCTTCAAATTCTTGGTGATGACGGGCGATAGGATTGGTTCAAAACTGCTTTTGAGTTTTTGCGGCAGGCTGACGACTTCTTTGGCGAACCAGTAAATGCCGACCGTGCCGGACGAGGTGAATTGCCCCAGCAAAAACACATCGAGCAGCCGGGTGCCGCGTTCAATCACATCGGCCCCGATCAGCGGCAAAGCGCGCGCGGTCATCTTCGCCAGATAGCGCGGGCGCGGACGCCACCCTTTGGGCCAGCCATAGGTTTTGAGGAAGGAAAAGGCGGCGGTGAACAGCGCCGCATAAATTGAGGCGATGAACGCCAGCGCGATGCCCCCTTCGCGGGCCCATTCAAACCCTAGAAACAGCGCATTCAGATAGAAGAACACGACGACCAAGATTGATTTGGTCCACGGCTCCACCACCGCGCGGGCGCGCACCGTTGTGGCAATATCATAGCGGTAAGCCTGTGCCGCCAGCAGTATCTCTGTCAGCGCGAAAGCCGGGATTGCGGCGATCATCCACATGTCAAACTGGCTGTTCACCCCGCTGGGGAAGATCAGCACAGGAAAGAGCAGCAGCAGCGCGCAAGCCGCCAGCGAAAAGACCAAGGATGTGAGCAATCCGTCAAAGACGAGATTGGCGGGCGAGGCTTCGTGATCTTCTGCCCCGTCCGTAAGCCGCTGCGCCAGCCCGCGTTTTTCACCCAAAGCGCAAATCAGCGCGAAAATTTCAATGACGACAAAGGCGGCGGCAAAGCGGCCCATTTCCTCAACGCCGTAAAACCGAAAGCCGACGAACAAGAATGGAATGCCGCCCAACAAGCGCAAGATAAAGCCAAGCGCATTGGTGCGCCCGCCTTTGGCCAGGGTTTGCATATCATCGCCGCCCTTATCCGGGCGCAAGGGTTCTGCGGCTGGGTTCGTTGAACCTGAGCCAGATGAGCCAGATGAGGGAGTGGCCGTCACGTATTCTGTTCAGTCGTCAGGGGGCGGGCCAGCAATTCTGCGACAACATCGCGCGGCGGTGCGCCTTTCAGGATCGTATCGACCGCCGCGACAATCGGCATGGTGATCCCGCGGGTATTCGCCAATTCTGCCAGAACCGGGGCGGTGTGCGCGCCTTCTGCCACCGTGGTGCGGTCGGCCATCATGTCTTGCGCGCTGCGCCCTTCGCCCAGCGCCTTGCCAAGCGAGAAGTTGCGGCTGCTGGTGGAGGAGCAGGTGAGCACCAGATCGCCCAATCCGCACAAACCCGCCAGCGTTTCTGACCGCGCGCCCAGCGCCCCGCCAAACCGCAACATTTCGGCATAGCCGCGCGCGATCAAGGCGGCGCGGGCGTTCTGGCCCAGCGACAACCCTTCGACAACGCCGCAGGCAATCGCCAACACATTTTTGATCGACCCGCCAATCTCTGCGCCGGTCACATCGTCGGAGAAATAGGGGCGGAATGTGCCGCGTGCGATGGCGGGGGAAAGCCGCTCCCACTGCGCCCGCCCGCCTTCGCAGGCCAATGTCACGGCGGTCGGAAGACCAGCGGCGACTTCATGCGCGAATGTGGGGCCAGACAGAACCGCGATTTCGCTGCCGGGGGAGGCGGCGCGGGCGACGTCATTCATCAACCTGCCGGTGCCCGCTTCGATCCCCTTAGAGCACAAAACCAAATCGCGCGGCGCAGCGGACAATCCGCTGAGCACTTTGCCCAAAACTTGCGCAGGCGTGACGGCCAGAACGGTGTCTAGGCCGGCAAATTCGCCCAAATCCCCGGTCGCGCGGATGGTTTGCGACAATTCAGCGCTGGGCAGATATTGCGGGTTGCGGCGCGATGTATTCACCGCCTCCACCACCTCAGGCTCAAACGCCCAGAGCAGCACGTCACGCCCATCGCTGGCGAGCATTTGCGCCAGCGCCGTGCCCCAAGCCCCTGCCCCGATCACGCCGATCATCTGTGTCTCGCTCATGCTTTCACTCCCGCGCCGCGCGCCACTTCCGCCTCTGGATCAAGCGGCCAACGCGGGCGCGCTTTTATATCGAGCGGATCGCCTGCGAAATCCGGTTGATGTGCCAGACGTTCGCAGCCCGCCCATGCAATCATCGCCGCATTATCCGTGCACAGCGCCAAAGGAGGGGCGACAAAGCGCATATCATGCTGCGCCGCCAATCCCTCCAGCGCGCCGCGCACCGCGCCATTGGCCGCCACCCCGCCCGCGACAACCAAAGCGGGAAATGGCGGGTTTTCTGCAATCGCTTTCTTTAATCGGTCGAGCAAGCAATCCACCGCCGCTGCTTGAAAGCTCGCGGCAATATTGGCGGGTGTGTATTTGCCGCTTTCATGCGCGCGCAAAACCGCGCTTTTTAGACCAGCAAAGGAGAAATGCGGTTCTTTCGATCCTTTGAGCGGGCGGGGCAGGGGCACCGCCGTGCTGTCGCCTGTGCGGGCCAATTTTTCCACCATCGGCCCGCCGGGATAGCCAAGGCCCAAAATCTTCGCGGTTTTATCAAATGCCTCGCCCAGCGCATCGTCGATCGTGGTGGCAAGCCGGCGGTATTTGCCGGCGCCTTCAACGCTCAAAATCTGGCAATGCCCGCCAGACACCAGCAGCAAGAGATAGGGAAAGCCCAGATCGCCATCTGCCAAACGGGGCGACAAAGCATGCCCCTCCAAATGGTTGACCGCGATCAATGGTTTATCCGCCGCCATCGCCAGCGCTTTTCCGCTGACCAATCCGACCATCACGCCGCCAATCAATCCCGGCCCCGCCGTCGCGGCAATCGCGTCCACATCCGCCAGTGTCATGCCCGCATCATCGAGCACATCCGCGATCATCGGGGCCAAGCGTTCTGCATGGGCACGCGCGGCGATTTCGGGAACGACGCCGCCATAGGGCGCATGCTCCGCCTCTTGACTGGCGATCCGCTGCGCCAGGATCGTGCGGCCGCCGGTTACCAGAGCAACCGCGGTTTCGTCGCAACTGGATTCGATGCCCAGTACGATTTTCCGATCAAGATTGTGCGATACGCTTTCCATCGCGCTTCCATCTAAGGTGTGTAGCGTTTAGAGCAAGCTCACCTATGAATGATGCACACTCTTCGTCCGCCAAAAACCCGCCGCGCATAAAGCTTGGCACTCGCAATTCCCCGCTCGCCATGGCGCAAGCGGTGGAAACCCGCGCGCGCCTATGCGCCGCGCATGGGTGGAGCGAGGATGATGTGGAATTGGTGCCGGTCATGGCGAGCGGCGATAAAGTGCTCGACCGGCCGCTGGCAGAAATTGGCGGCAAGGCGCTGTGGACTAAGGAATTGGACGCGTGGCTGGGCGAAGGGCTGATCGATGCCGCCGTCCATTCGGCCAAAGATGTCGAGACCATTCGCCCCGATGCGTTTCATTTCGCCGGGTTCTTGCCGCGCGCTGACCGGCGTGATGCCTTGGTCGGTGCGGCCAGCATTGCCGATATTCCGCAAGGCGCAGTGGTCGGCACCTCTGCCCCGCGCCGGGCTTCGCAATTGCTGAATTTGCGCCCCGATTGCAGCGTGGTGACCTTTCGCGGCAATGTCGCAACGCGGCTGGGCAAGCTGGAGGCGGGCGAGGCGGATGTGACCTTCCTTGCCGCCGCCGGGTTGGAGCGGTTGGGGCAATCAGATGTTGGCGCGCCGCTCGATGAAAGCGCGTGGATACCGGCGGCGGCGCAGGGTGTTATTGCGCTGGAATGCCGGGTGGATGATGCGGCGACAACGGCGGCTTTGGCGGCGATTGATGATACGGGCACACGGGCAGAATTGGAGGCGGAGCGGGCGTTGCTCGCCGAGCTGGGCGGGACATGTCATTCGCCGATTGCGGTTTTGTGCCGACCTGACGCGCAAGAGAGTGCGGTGCTTTCCTTGATTGCTGTCTTGTTCAGCCCCGACGGCAGCGAGCGGATTGAGGGTGAGGCGGTATTCGCGCCCGGCGACCATACGCCTGTCGCCGATTTGGCCGAAAGGTTGCTGACCCGCGCGACCCCCGGCATCGCGCCGCATTTCCGCAGTCTATAGCGCGCTCGATGGGCGGATACCTCCTTGTCGTGCGGCCCGAACCGGGCCTGTCCGCAACCGTTGCGGCGGCCAATGCGATGGGGCTGAACGCAATTGGATATCCCTTGTTTAAGATTGAGCCGGTGGATTGGGAATGCCCCGACACAGACGCAATCGACGCGCTGTTAATCGGCAGTGTCAACGCAGTCCGGCATGGGTTGAATAGCGCCGGCGCAGCGCTGGAAAACCTTAAAGCCAAGCCGGTCTATGCCGTTGGCGAAACCACCGCGCAGGCCGCGCGCGATGCGGGGTTCGAGTTGGCGCTGGTGGGCACGGGCGGCCTGCAAAATGTGCTCGATACTATTAAGGCGCCTTTGCGGCTGCTGCGCATCGCTGGCGCGGATCATGTGCCGCTTGTTTTGCCCGAAGGGGTCACAATCACCACAGTGATCGCCTATAAAACTGTCCCCCAAGAATTACCTGAACCATTGCGCCCTTTGCAGGATTTGGGCCTTACAGTGTTGCTCCATTCGGCCGCCGCTGCGGCGCAATTTGTGCGCGAAAGCAGACAGCTAGCGCTGGATCGCGGGCGTATCACTTTGATCGTGATCGGCCCGCGCGTGGCCGAGGCGGCGGGGCCGGGGTGGCGCGCTATCCACGTTTCGCCGCAGCCAAATGATGCAGCAATGTTGGAATTGGCGCAGGAGGTGTGCATATAGTCATGATACAAGTTGGTACGGCCTGCTGCCGCGGGCTTTAAAACCGGCCAATAATATTCAAATGTGGTTCGCACAAAATACGGAAACTCGATGGAATCGAAATATGGCAGCCGCAAGAAGCCGACCTCGTTAAGAGGCTTCATGCTTGCTGCATTGGCATCATTTGTGATCGGCGGCACGCTGGTTGGATATGTCGTCTATTACAATCTGAACTCTGATGAGACGCAGGCGCTGACCGCCGCTGATACGCCTCCGGCTTTGCCTGATGCGCCGGTGGTGGAAGGCGACGCGGAAACGCCGAGCGCCGAGGTTTCCGCCTCGCCAAGCCCGCTGGCCGATGCGGTCGCCGCGCTGGAGGGTGAAAATGCCGAAGTCGCCGCCGAAGCGGTGAACCGTGTGGTCGATCAACAAGGCGGGATTGATCAACGTCTCGCCGCAGCAGAGCAGCGGCTCGCGCGGCTCGACCTTCAGGCGCAGGCCGCCGCGGGCAATGCGGCGCGGGCAGAAGGCTTGCTGATTGCTTTTGCCACACGCCGCGCCGTCGAACGCGGGGCGGAACTGGGTTATCTGGCGGATCAATTGCGGCTGCGTTTCAGCGATCAATGGCCGAATGCCGTCAGCAACATCATCAATTTTGCGCGCGAACCGATCCGGATCGACAACCTCACCGCGCGTCTCGACGGGCTTGGCCCAGAATTGGTGCAAGTGAACGAAGGGATGAGCTGGGACCGGGTCCAGCGCGAGATCAGCGAATTGTTCGTTGTGCGGCGCGAAAACACCCCGTCGCCGCAGCCCGAACGGCGGTTGGAGCGGGCGCGGATTGCCCTGGAGCAAGGGCGTTATCAAAACGCGATTGACGAGATCAAAGGCATGCCGGGCGCGGAGCAAGCAGAAAGCTGGATCGCGGATGCTGAACGGTACCGCGATGCGATGGAAGCGTTGGAAGTGATCGAAACCGCCGCCGTACTGGACCAAAGCGGATTGCGCGATGGCGCCGGCAATGTGGTGCGCCAGCCAAGCCCTATCGAACAGGCCGATTGAGCATGCCGATTAAGCGGCGGATTTAAGCAGCGATTTCGGCTTTGGGCCTAAGCGCGCAGCAGATTGGGCAGCGCGCCTGACACGCCGCGTGCCTCGTCCATGAAGAATGTTTTGAGTGCCGGGGTCCGTTGGACCGCGCCCATACCGATCCGCCGCACCGCGCTGGCGGTTTTGCCGCCCACGCCGAATATCCGGGTCAACCCATCGGTCGCAAGCGCCACCATAAAACTATCCAGCCCGCGCCAGTTCTCATAGCGTTTCAGCAGGCTGGCATCGCCGGGATCAAGCCCCAGACGCGCGCCATCGGCCAGCACCTCAACCAAAGCCGCCGCATCGCGCAGTCCAAGGTTCAATCCTTGTCCTGCAATCGGGTGGATCCCATGCGCGGCATCCCCAATCAGAGCGAGGCGTTGTTCGGTGATCTTTGCGGTGTGATGGAAGCCAAGCGGCCAGCTGGAACGCATCCCCACACTGGTCACTTCGCCTAGAATATCGCCCATTCGCTTTTGCACTTCGGCCAAAAACGCGCGGTCCCCCAGTTTGGTGACGGCTTTCCCGTCCTCTTCAGACACCGTCCACACAAGAGAGGAACGATGCGTGCCATCCGCATCATCATTCATCGGCAACAGCGCAAATGGACCGGCGGGGAAGAAGATTTCCCACGCCACATTATCATGCGGTTTTGAATGGGTGAGGCCAGCGATCACGGCGCGGTGTTTGTAATCCCATTTGGCAATGGTGATCCCGGCGCTCTCACGCGTTGGCGATCCGCGCCCTTCGGCTGCTATCATCAAGCGGCCTTTCAATTTGCGCCCATCTTGCAGAATGGCGGCAACGCCAAATTCGCTGCGCTGGCGCTCTGTTATCTCCGCCTTCGACGCCCAATTGATCAGAGGCTCCGCCGCCGCCGCCTCAAACAAAGCAAGGCGCAAGCGGCGATTGGGGAACATCCGTCCCAAGGTTCCTTCATCCGCGCCGGGGGTGAAATCGAGCCTGCCCGGCTTGTTCTGATCGGTCACCGCGATGCTGGCGATGTCGCAGGCAAATTCCTCCAACCCATCCGCAATGCCGATATTGGTGAACAGATGCCAACTGGCGGTGGAGATTGCCGTGGCCCGGTCATCAAAGCCCGGCGCGGTCAATTCCGCCGGATCAGCGCGGTCGATCACATGGCTGGTCATACCCTGCCGCGCCGCCGCCAAGGCCAGCGTCATACCCACCAACCCCCCGCCTAGGATGAGCAGGTCGGCGGTGTCGGTGTCAGCTGTCGCAGCCGCGTTCGTGTTGGATGTTTTCGTCATGGATATGTCTGTAACTCTCAAACCAATCTTTGCCGAACGCTATTTCGCCCGCTAACCGTCATTTTGAACCCGTTCTGGGATTTTTACGCGCTAATAGACAAGAGGCAAGATTGTTCGCTGCATCCCCCTTTGCGCCTGCTGCACGCTTTGTGCTTGCTGCAATCAGAAACGCCGCAATTGGGCGTGGCTTGACGCTGGTGTTTGCGGCGATGATGGCGGCCCTGTTGCTGGCCGGTTCTGCTTTTGCACAAGATCCCGCGCCGCCGCGAGAGGCGCGCTATGGCGGCGAAAACATTGCCGCGGAATTGCTGGCCGATGGGATGCCGCGTGCGGGTGAGGAATGGATGTTGGCGCTGCGTTTCACGCCCAGCGACGCGCAGTGGCATGGATATTGGTCGAACCCCGGCGATGCCGGTCTGGGGATGGATTTGTCGCTCAATCTGCCAGACGGGTGGCGCGCCGGAGAGCATTTGTACCCGGTGCCCGAAACGCTGCTGATTTCTGGCCTGATGAACCATATTTACGAAGGGCAATATGTTGTCCTCGTCCCCGTTCAGGTACCTGCGGATGCGGTGATCGAAGAGATGCCGCAGATCAGCGGCTTCGTCGATTATCTAGCCTGCACCGATCAGGTTTGCGTGCCGCAGGATGCCGTTTTGAGCATCGGAGTGGGCGGTGATTTTGCACGTTGGCGGGCACAGATCGCCCCGGCTTTGGATGCCGCCAGTCAATTTGAAGTGAGCGGCGGAAATCTGCGCCTCTCGATCCCGCTGCCGGCGGCAGTGCCTTTGCCAAAACCGCATGTTTTTATCGCGAATACGCGATTGGCCGATTATGCGGCGGTTCAGACATTTCGCAGGTCAGGCGACGCGCTAATTGCTGAAATCCCGCTCAGCGAATTTCGCAATACGGACATAGATCCAGCTGAGATTACCGGCATTTTGGCATTTGGCGAAGAAGGCGGCGCGAAGAATGGCGTCGTATTTGCCGCCATGCCCGGCGACGTGGCCGCAGGCGGCGCGATGATTGCGGGGCCGATTGGCGCGGAAACGCCGCCGCTTTGGACGCTGATTTTGGGGGCGCTGTTGGGCGGATTGATCCTCAATATCATGCCGTGCGTTTTCCCAATCCTGAGTTTGAAAGCGGTGGCGCTGGTGCGCGCTGGCGGCAGCGAAGCGGAGGCCCGGACCGAGGGGCTGGCCTATACCGCAGGCGTGGTGATCGCCTGTGTCGGGCTGGGCGCGGTGATGCTTGCCTTGCGCGCGGCGGGGGAACAGGTCGGTTGGGCGTTCCAATTGCAAAGCCCCAGCGTTGTCGTGGTGCTGATGGTGCTCGCCGTGGCGATCACGGCAAATTTTGCCGGCGTGTTTGAATTGCCGAGCGTCAACACCGGGTCGGGCGCACGAAAAGGCGCGGGCGGGGCATTTGCCACTGGACTGCTCGCCGCTTTTGCTGCGACCCCGTGCACCGGGCCATTCATGGCGGCGGCTTTGGGGGCGGCGTTACTGTTGCCGACGCCGCTGGCGCTGCTTTTGTTTGCGATGTTGGGGTTGGGGCTGGCGCTGCCGTTTTTGGCGCTGGGATTTGTGCCAGCTTTGCGGCGGATGCTGCCGAAACCGGGCGCTTGGATGGAGACATTCCGGCGCATCATGGCGATCCCGATGGGGCTGACGGCGCTGGCGCTAATTTGGCTTATCGCGCAATTGGGCGGGCGCGGATTTGCTCTGTTTGCGCTGGTCATGGTGTTTGGCATTGTGTTGGCGCTGGCGGTGGTTGGGCGCTTGCAAAAAGCGGGCAAAATGGCGTGGCCTGCATTCGGCCTGATCGCGGCGCCGTTCGTGATATTTGGCGCATTCGCTCTGCCATCCAGCTATGAACCGGGCGCCGCAGGGCGCGGGGAAAGCCTGCTCGCCCCGCAAGAATTTTCGCGCGAAGCCTTGGCGCAGTCGCGGGCGAGCGGACAACCGGTCTTTGTCTGGTTCACCGCAGATTGGTGCGTAACCTGCAAGGTCAATGAAAGCGTCGCGATAGAGCGTGAAAGCACCGCAAAGGCGTTTGAAGAGGCGGGCGTGATCGCGATGGTTGGTGATTGGACCGTGCGCGATGAAGAGATCACCGCTTTCCTGACCGATCAAGGCGCAGCGGGCGTGCCGCTCTATTTGTGGTATGAACCCGGTGCAGAGCCTGAGCAATTGCCGCAGGTCCTGACGCCCGATTTGCTGGCGGAGCGCGCCTTACGGGATCGGTGAGGGCGGCGCCAGATTGCCGTCTTGTGCTGGCTCTAGCCCGGCTTCCGGTTCGTCTTCTGGCTCATCTTCTGGTCCGGCCGCCGGTTCAAAGGCTTGCCCGCTTCGGCAGGCTTCGATCAATTGGCCCGGCGTTTCACTGGGGTTGAGCGTCACCATCCCTGCGCCCGGCACGGTCAACGTCAATTGCCGCGGGCCTGACAAGGCCTCCCACGCCGTATCCGCAGCGGGCGTCCCGCCATGCCAAACGCCGCGCCCTCTGACATCGGTGGAATCGACCTGTATCCGGCCAATATGCCCGTTGCCAACCATCGCCAGCAGCGCCTTTGCCCCTTCATCGGCGGGGGACAGGCGCGTGATTTGAAGGGCGGGGATCATATCATCAGGGCTTACGCAGCGAAGCGCGACCAGCGGCGGCTCGCCGCTTACGCCATAAATTATGCGGGCTTCATCCGCCTCTGGCACCGCCCAAAACGCGCCCTCTGTTTCGGGCGAGGGCAGCGGGTCAGACGCAAATGTCGGCGCGGCCTCCGGCATATCGCGCACCACATCGGCATCGGTCGGCGGCGGTTTGCAGGCCGCTAGAAGGATAAGCGAAGACGCGGCGAATTTCTTCACGGCTTCCCGCCCATAAATTTCGTCTTCTTCTTCCCATACCGCGTGTTGCGCGTGCCCGGGCGGCCCGCATCTGAACGCCCAACTCTGGGCGCTTTTTTCTCCGCATCCGGCAGGCCAAGTTCATCATTTTCCAGCCGCCGAATTTCATCGCGCAAACGTCCCGCTTCCTCGAACTCAAGGTTAGCGGCGGCATCGCGCATCCGTTTTTCCAGATCTTCAATATAACCGCGCAGATTGTGCCCGACGAGGTTGTTGACGCCTTCCTCAATCTCCACCGTCACGCCGTCCTGCGCGGCGGAATGGGCGACGATATCGGCAATGTCGCGCTTGATCGTGGTCGGCGTAATGCCGTGTTCTTCGTTATAGGCTTGCTGTTTTTCGCGGCGGCGATCAGTTTCCGCCATTGCGCGTTCCATGCTGCCGGTGATGCGGTCGGCATAGAGGATGACTTTACCGTCCACATTGCGCGCCGCACGGCCAATGGTCTGAACAAGGCTGGTTTCGCTGCGCAGGAACCCTTCTTTATCCGCGTCCAAAATCGCCACCAATCCGCATTCAGGAATGTCGAGCCCTTCGCGCAGCAAGTTGATCCCGATCAGCACATCATACACGCCCATGCGCAAATCACGGATCAGCTCAATCCGCTCCAACGTCTCCACATCGGAATGCATGTAACGCACGCGCACGCCGGCCTCATGCATAAATTCCGTGAGATCCTCGGCCATGCGTTTGGTCAGGGTTGTAACCAGCGTGCGGTAGCCTTTCTTGGCAGTGGCGAGGCATTCTTGGATGCAATCTTGCACTTGGTCTTCGACCGGGCGGATTTCGACCGGCGGGTCGATCAGGCCGGTGGGGCGGATCACTTGTTCGGCAAAAACACCGCCGGTTTGCTCCATTTCCCAATTGCCGGGCGTGGCGCTGACGGCGAAGGTTTGCGGGCGCATCGCGTCCCATTCGTTGAAGCGCAAGGGGCGGTTGTCGATACAGGATGGCAGGCGAAAACCGTGCTCTGCCAAAGTGATTTTGCGGCGGTGATCGCCTTTCGACATGGCGCCAATTTGCGGCACTGTCTGGTGGCTTTCATCGACGAATAGCAGCGCATTTTCCGGCAGATATTCAAACAATGTCGGCGGCGGTTCACCCGGCAAACGGCCCGTTAGAAAGCGGGAGTAATTCTCGATCCCTGCGCAGGAACCGGTCGCCGCGATCATTTCCAGATCGAAATGCGTGCGCTGCTCTAACCGCTGATGCTCCAGCAATTTGCCTTCCGCCTCCAGCTCTTTCAGCCGCTCACCCAGCTCAAATTTGATCGCATCGGCGGCTTGTTTCATCGTTGGGCCGGGCGTGACATAGTGCGAATTGGCATAGACGCGCACCTTCTCCAGCACTTCGCCCTTTTTCCCCGTTAGCGGGTCAAATTCGGCGATTTCCTCGATCTCATCACCAAAGAAACTGATGCGCCACGCCATGTCTTCGTAGTGCGAGGGGTAGATTTCCAAATTGTCGCCCCGCACCCGGAAACAGCCGCGCGCAAAGGCGGTGTCATTGCGTTTATATTGCAGCGCGACGAGTTTGCGGATCAATTCGCGTTGGTCGATCACATCGCCTGATTTCAGGTCGAAAATCATCGCCGAATATGTCTCAACCGAACCGATACCATACAGGCAGGAAACCGACGCCACGATGATCACATCATCGCGTTCCAGCAGCGAGCGCGTCGCCGAATGCCGCATCCGGTCAATCGCCTCGTTCACGCTCGACTCTTTTTCGATGTAAGTGTCTGAGCGCGGGACATAGGCCTCGGGCTGGTAATAGTCGTAATAGCTGACGAAATATTCGACCGCATTGTCGGGGAAGAAGCTCTTAAACTCCCCATATAATTGCGCCGCCAAAATCTTATTGGGCGCGAGGATCAAAGCAGGGCGCTGCAACGTCTCGATCACTTTGGCCATCGTGAACGTCTTGCCAGAACCGGTGACGCCCAGCAGCGTTTGCGTCTTCTCATCATCGCGTGTGCCCGCCACCAATTCCGCAATCGCGGTCGGTTGATCGCCAGCCGGTTCATAGTCGGAAACCAGTTTGAATGGCTTGCCCGGCATCGATTTTTCTGGGCGGTTGGGCCGATGCGGGGTGAAATCGTCGCCGGTTTCTGGTTCGGCCAATCCGCGTCTGATGATCAATTCTGACATGACGATTATATGAGCGCCAATGGCTCGGTTGTGAAGTGGCGCGTGCGTCTGTAAGATCAGGAAAACATAAGGCCGCGCCGGATTTGCATTTTTTTCAAAGGAATAAACAATGAGAACGTTGATTTTGGGTGCTGCGGCCGCGGCAGCTGGGCTGGTTTCATGGAACGCGGCGACGACCGATCTGTCCGCGCAAACGCTAGAAGAAGAAATGCGTCCCACCGCCGGGAAATACAAAGCCGATTTGCAGCTCGTATCGCTCGACATGCCCGATGCACCGCCAGAGATTGCGAATATGATGGGCTCTATGATGAACAGAGAGTTCGATTATTGCCTGTCTGCTGAGGATGTTGAGGAAGGGTACCGTTCGGTCATGAGCCGGGCGGAGCAGGGCGATTGCACCTATCAACGCTTCAACGCCTCTGGCGGGACGATTGATGCGGAAATGACATGCAATGCCGATGGCCGCGAAATGCGGATGGTGATGACCGGGACCGGATCGCCCACTTCATCGGATGTGACGATGACCATGACCGGCGATATGGGCATGGGGCCGGGCTCTATGACGATGCGGATCGTTCAGGAACGCGTCAGCGATTGCTGATTTGGCGGCTATGTGGTGACCGCTATTGGGCGGCCGCAATTGGGTTTTACAAAAGGGAAACAGATGAAGAAATTTCTAGTAGCAGCCGGTTCGGCTTTGGCGCTTTCCGCATGTGGCGGCGCTGGCGGTGCGGTTGATGCCGATGCCGATGGCGACGGCGAAGTGACACAGGAAGAGGCGCAGGCTGCCTCTGAACAATTGAGCGATCAGGTGAAGCCAGAGCCGGGCCAATACCGCGCGACGATGAATTTCGTATCCGCCGATTTCCCCGGCGCTCCGCCAGAAATGGTGGAGATGATGAACCTTGCTTCGGGTCAAACCAATGAATTTTGCATGACCCAGGAAATGGCCGATGCCGGTTATGGCGAGGCGATGAAGGAAAATCAGGACGACAGTTGCACGATCAGCCGATTGAAGATTGATGGCGGCGATATGGACATGGCGATGACCTGCAATCCGCCGCAAGTCGGCGAAGTGACGATTTCCATGACCGGCACGATTACGCCAACCCGTTCTGAGATGAACATGATTTCAGAAGGCTCCTTTGGCCCGCTGGGCGAGGGCAAGATGGAAATGAATATCGAGCAAGAGCGCATCGGCGATTGCTCTGAGTGAGGGCTTTTGCCGATCACCGATCGAAAAAGAATAGGGCGGGGGAGGAGCAATCTTCTCCCGCCCTTTTCATCTCAGCCTCCTTCTCCTCAGGCCGCTTCACCGGCTATTCACGCGCTCTGTCTAGGGTGACGCAGCTATGACCAAACGGGAAACTTTGCTGGAAAATTCCAAGGCCGCGCTTGGCGAGACTGAGCTGGCGCGGCGGATTGCGCTGGCGTCGGAAGATTATCCGGATGACGAACGCGGCAAACCTTCGCTGCTGCGCTTTGCGGGCGAGCTTGACCTGCTGCTAGAGCCAGCGCGCCGCCCGTTTCGGCGGTTTACCATTCCCAAAACCGCCCGCCCGCAAGTGATCATTGTCCTGCCCGGATTTGCCACAGGGCCGAACCGGATGCGCTATATGGCGCGCAAATTGGAAGAGGCCGGGCACATCACCAAACGCTGGGGCTTGGGCCGCAATTGGGGAGTGGCAGAGGCATCGATGGAACGGCTGGAGGCGCGGCTGGAGGATGTTTGCACGCGCTATGATGATCAGGCCGTATTGCTCGGCTGGTCGCTGGGCGGATTGTATGCGCGAGAGCTGGCCAAACGCCACCCGGCGCGCATTTCCAAAGTCATCACCATGGGATCGCCCTTTTCCGGATCCCCGCGCGCCAACAATGTCTGGCGCGCCTATCAGGCGATTGCAGGCCACCGCGTCGATCAACCGCCAATCGAGGCAGAGATCGCCGTTAAACCGCCGGTTGAAACCATTGCATTATGGAGCCCCAGTGACGGCGCCATCGCCCCGCGCAGCGCGGCGGGACAAGCAGGCGAACGCGACCGCGCGGTTGCTCTGCGCTGCACCCATGCCGGGTTTACCTACACGCCGGAATCGATCCTTGCGGTTCTTAAGGAACTAGAACGCACCTGAACCTTTCTATTCCTGAGGGCCCCGTTACAACAGTCGGGGGAATGCGCGTCGCCATCTGCGCGGCACGTCAAAATCGGGAATGAGAAATCGGGGAATCGATGGGGGATCAAACCCAGAATTTTGATGAGATGTTTGATGCGGAAGGAAAAACCCGGCCCGCTTATGAGGATTATTGCGGCTGGTATGATGACCAAAACGCGGCCTCTCTCAAACGCAAAAATTCAGAAGCGGATGAGAGTTTTCGCCGTACCGGGATCACTTTCAATGTGTATGGCGAGGATGAGGCAGAAGAGCGCCTGATCCCGTTTGATATGGTGCCGCGCATCATTGGCGCGGGCGAATGGAGGCGATTAACGCGCGGGATTGAGCAGCGCGTGCGGGCGCTCAACAGTTTCCTCTATGACCTGTATCACCGCCAAGAGATCATCCGCGCAGGCCGCGTGCCAGAGCGGTTGTTCCGCCAGAATGCCGCATGGTTGCCGCATATGGTGGGCATGACGCCGCCGGGCGGAATTTATACGCATATTGTCGGCATTGATCTGGTGCGCACCGGCCCGGATGAATGGTTCGTGCTGGAGGATAATGCGCGCACGCCGTCGGGCGTGTCTTACATGTTAGAGAACCGCGAGACGATGATGTCGATGTTCCCTGACCTGTTCAGCCGGGTCGGGGTGGAAAGCGTCTCAAACTATCCCCGCCGCCTTGCGCGCAGTCTGGCCGCCTGTGCCCCGCCCAAATGTGAAGGCAAGCCGACGGTCGCCGTGTTGACGCCGGGTATCTACAATTCCGCCTATTTTGAACACGCCTTTCTCGCCGATCAAATGGGCGCAGAATTGGTGGAGGGCAGTGACCTTAGGGTCGTCAATGGCCGGGTGCAGATGCGCACCACCCGCGGATACACGCCTGTTGATGTGATTTATCGCCGGGTCGATGATGATTACCTCGATCCGCTGACATTTGAACCCGACAGCGTGCTGGGCGTGCCGGGCATCATGGATGTCTATCGTTCGGGCGGGGTGACGATCGCCAATGCGCCGGGCACGGGCATTTGCGATGATAAAGCGATTTACAGTTTCATGCCCGAAATCGTTGAATTTTATACTGGCGAGAAGCCTTTATTGCCGAATGTCGAAACATGGCGGTGCGCGGATGCGGACAGTTTGGCTTACGTGCTCGACAACCTCGAAGAATTGGTCGTGAAAGAGGTCCATGGATCGGGCGGATACGGCATGCTGATCGGCCCCACTGCGACGAAGAAAGAGATCCGAACCTTCCGCGCCAAACTTGAATCCAATCCGGAAAATTACATCGCTCAGCCGACCTTGTCGCTGTCGACTTGTCCGATTTATACGAAGAAAGGTCTGGCCCCGCGCCATGTCGATCTGCGCCCCTATGTGCTGGTGTCGCCCAATGGGATTGATATCACGCCCGGCGGGCTGACGCGGGTGGCGCTGAAGCAGGGATCGCTGGTCGTTAACTCCAGCCAAGGCGGGGGCACCAAGGACACTTGGGTGCTGAAGGATTGATGCGGGGGCCGCTATGCTAGGAAGAACCGCAAACGGATTGTTCTGGATGTTCCGATATCTGGAACGGGCGGAAAATGCTGCGCGCCTGCTCGATGCGGGCCTGAGAATGGCGCTGACGCGGGATGTGGAAACGGCGCAGGATGAATGGCGATCCGTGATCGCAACCTTGGGGCAAAAGGCGCAATTTGAGGCGCAGTTTGAAACCGGTCAGGTCAGTTATGACGGCGCGTCCGTGTGGAACTTTGTCCTGCGCGATAAAGCCAACCCCGCCAATGTGCGCGAAATGTTTGCCGCCATGCGCAACAATGCCCGCACCGCGCGCACCAATATCTCCAGCGAGGTTTGGGAGGCGGTCAATGAAAATTGGATTGCGCTCGACAAGCAATTGGCGCGCCCTGTCAGTCAGGGGCAATTGGGCGAAGTTCTGGCCCGCCTGCGCCGCACCGGTACGCAGGTGCACGGGGCGCTGGATGGTTCGATGCTGCGCAATGAGGGGTATCATTTTGCCCGCGCTGGCACCTTTATCGAACGCGCGGAAAGCACCGTGCGTATCCTCGATATGAAATATTACCTGCTGCTGCCTTCGCTGTCCTATGTCGGGTCGAGCCTGGATAGCGGGCAATGGGATCAAGTGCTGCGTTCGGTGGCCGGGGCGAGCGCCTATACATGGCTGAATGCGGGGCAAATTGACGCACGCGGCATTGTCGAATTTCTGGTGCTGGATGATCGTTTCCCGCGCAGCCTCGCCTTTTGCCGCAGCGCGCAGCGCCAACATCTCGCCGCGCTTGCCCGGTTGCACGGGGCAGAGGGGCGCTGCAACGAATTGATGCGTGAGGCCGATATGGACATTAACGACCTGACGGTGGAGCAGATTTTTGAAAACGGCCTGCATCAATTCTTGATCAATTACACCGCGCGCAACGCCGCCATCGCAGAGGCGATCGGCGAAGATTACCGGTTCTTGGCGTGAGGAAGTCAGCATGAAATTAGCGATCCGCCACACGACGAAATATTCGTTTGATGAACCGGTTGTTCACGCGCTGCAACGTTTGCGCCTGACCCCGAAAGAGACGCAGGGGCAGAAAATTCTGGAATGGGAAATGCGCTATGAAAACGCGCATCTTGAGCTGGAATTTGATGATCAGAATTTCAACACGGTGACATTGGTCGCGGTCAATCCGGGTGCCAGCGAAGTCACGATCACCTGCCGGGGCATGGTCGAAACCGAAGACAATGCCGGGGTCATCGGCAGCCATGCCGGGCATTTGCCCTTGTGGAGTTTTCTGGCGCAAACGAAATTGACCAAGCCGGGGCCGAAAGTGCGCGCTTTGGTACGGGATATTGGCCGGCCGGAGGAGGGCGCTAAGCTCGATTACCTTCACGCATTATCGGCCCGCATTCGCGAAGGCGTGATCTATCAAACCGGCACAACGCAAGTGACGACGACAGCGGAAGAATCTGCCGCCGAAGGGTCCGGCGTGTGCCAAGATCATGCCCATATCTTTATCGGCGCGGCGCGCGCGGCGGATATTCCGGCGCGTTACGTCAGCGGATATTTGATGATGAATGACCGCATCGAGCAAGAGGCCACCCATGCATGGGCAGAGGCGCATATTGATGGGCTGGGCTGGGTCGGGTTCGACATTTCCAACGGCATCAGCCCCGATCCGCGTTACGTCCGCGTCGCAACCGGGCGTGATTACCGCGATGCTGCGCCTGTGACCGGCATCAGCTTTGGCGCGTCGCAGCAAATGTTGACCGTCGATGTGGCGGTGGAGCAGCAGCAGGACAATCAATAATCCGCGTCCAGCGCTAGCGCCTGCGCTTCTTTGCGGGGCGCTGCGCGGCGTGCGCACAAACAAAACACAAGACTCTGTTATCCAACTCCTCTAACGGCGGCGGCCTTATCTCTCGGAGCTTCTCCTCATGACTTATTGTGTTGGTATGATCGTCGATAAAGGCATCGTTCTCATGAGCGACACCCGCACCAATTCGGGCGTCGATAATATCTCTGTGTTCCGCAAAATGTTCCACTGGCAAGTGCCCGGGGAACGGATGATCGCGATTATGACCGCGGGCAATCTTGCCACAACGCAATCGGTCATCAGCCAGCTTGAGGAACGCACCAAACAGCCGGATGACCGCGAGACGACCTTGCTCAATGGCCCGACCATGTTCAGCGTCGTCAGCGAAATCGGCAAATTGCTGCGCTCCACCATCGATAAACAGCAAAAGGCCAATGGCGACCGGGGCCGGGGCAAATTCACCGCGACTATCATTGTCGCCGGACAAATTGCCGGGATGGAACCGCGCCTGTTCATGATCTACCCAGAAGGCAACTTTATCGAAGCCAGCGCGGACACGCCGTTCTTTCAAATTGGCGAAACCAAATATGGCCGCCCGATCCTGATCCGGGGTTATGATCACGATATGAGTTTTGAAGACGCGGTCAAATTGGTGATGGTGTCGTTCGATTCCACTTTGAAAGCGAACCTGTCGGTTGGTCTGCCGCTCGATCTGTTGGTGATCGGCAAAGATGATTTTGGCCCCACGCACGAACACCGCGTGACCCCAGATGATCCTTATTTTGGCAGAATATCGGCAAATTGGGGCGAAGCCTTACGCTCTGCTTTCCACTCTTTGCCAGACTACAGTTTCGATTCGGAGTGAGTCTGTCCCCACTAACTGCCACGTAACTGCGATTACCTAGGCAATTAAAGGTTCGTTTTGGAGGTGTGTTTTTGAACGATTCAAAACACTTAACCCCCGATAGCGCCACTATTGATCCATATTGGGTTAGGTGCAGCGTGAATTAAATCTGAGGCGCGGTCACCACAATGGCATGACCAGAAAAGCCTCACTCCACTTCATCGATTCCAACAGCCGCCACCGTGCTGAATTGGCGAGGGTCGGGTTCACACTCGGCCACCACTCAGAAGTTTACGGCGACCTGTCCGAATTATCGGCTCACCCACCACGCGAAGGCATCATCATTGCCCGTGATACGCCAGAGGAAGGCGGGGTCTCTATGATCCTTGAACGCCTCAGCCGGCTTGGCATTTGGCTACCGCTGATCGCAGTAGAAGCGGAACCGCGACCGGGCCGCATTGTTGAGGCGATCAAAGCAGGGGCATTGGATTACCTGTCACTGCCATTGGATACAGACCGTTTTGAGCGGTGTTTGAACCGGATTGAAAAAGAAGCCGAAGTGTTCGGCGCAACCCGCCGCAAGATGATCGAAGCGCGCGATCGCATCTCCAGCCTTTCGGGCCGCGAAAGAGAGGTGCTGGAATGGCTGTCAGAAGGCAGCAGCAATAAAGTGATTGCCCGCGAATTGGATATCAGTCCGAGAACGGTCGAAATCCACCGCGCAAATATGATGCACAAATTGGGTGCGCGTCACGCTGCGGAGGCAGTGCGGCTAAAACTCGAGGCGAAACTGGAACCCAAGATCGAGGTCTAGGCCTTCCCTCCTACCTGCGACCCTGCCCGTTTTTGGCGACCCGTCCCCCGATTGGGAAAACCCTTCAGCCCTCTCGGTGCCCGCTCGGCCCCTACCATCTCCCGTGATGGTGGGGGCCGAGTTTTTTGTGGTTTTCGTTTTCTATGCGGGGGGCTTTGCTGTCACCCGCGCCCGGGTGCCCGCTAACGGATCACGGCGCAGCGTTGGCGCCGCAAATTCAGCGGCAAAAGCTGGAGCCTGTGCCTTCCAAATGGAAGTGGTCGGCATGGGCGCGGTTATATTCCGGGCCAAGCACGGTGCCGAAACGTTTGCAGGCGCTGGAATGCACCACACGCAAAAATTCACGTTCCGCAGCGGTGCCGCCATCCCAATCGTCGATCAGGGAGATCCGGCGGCCATTTTCCAATACGAAGCCGGAAACGTCGATCGCTTCGGCGCGCGAATGGGCCGAGCGGCGGGTCGATCCGGCGACATTGCGGCACGCATAGCTGCCCATTGTTTCGATCCGGGCCAGCGGGCTGCCCAAAATTTGGCGCGCGGCGCGGTCCACGCCAAAGCGGGCCCATTCGCCAAAGGCGCTGGCGACGCGGCATTGCACAGGGCCGATATTGCTGATCCGGAATTGCGAAGCATCCCCGGCGAGAGCGGACAATTGCACCGTGCCCAATTTGTTGCATCCCGGCGCGGCATAAGTATCGGGCAGGGCGTCAAAACGCGCGCCCGCCGCGCTGAGATTGGTAATACAGGCCGCATCAGCCGGGCGCGAAATGACGTTTTGCGGGGCGGAGGCGACGCGGCGCGGGGCCGTGCGTGTGTAAGAGGAGTCTGAGCCAGATTGCGAGCTGGCAGCAGAGGTGCCGCCTGCGCCAGCATTGCCGACAGGAATGACAGACCCGCATCCTGCCAGTGCAAGTGCCGCGATTGCGGGCGCCATCGCCCGTAGAGATACCCAGTGGTTCATACCTAAGGATGATTACCGGGAATTGGTTAACGCACGAGGAAGGCTTAGCGTTAACCAAGTCCTACCGCGCGAATACGGGATTGTTCGTGGGAATTCTGCGGCAAAACGCCTTTAGAATTAGGGCAGTTCTTCGGCGACTTGTTCCCACAGCTCAATTTTTATGCCGTTTGGATCGAGTATCCATGCGAATTTGCCGTATCCTTCATCGGCCGTATCAAGCACTTCGACATCGCGGGATTTGAGCACTTCGACGAAGCCATCGAGATCATGAACCCGCAAATTGATCATAAATCCACCTTTGCCGGGCTGGATATATTCGTCGGTCTTGAAATGGCTGATGAGGGAATAGGGATTGAGCTTTGGTTCATCAGCCCAGGCGAGCTGCGGCCCATATTCGCCGTCAACGCCCAGCTTTTCGCGATACCATGCGCGGGTCGCGTCGGTGTCGGCGGCAACGTAAAACACGCCGCCAAGGCCGGTGACGCGCGGTGTAGATTGATCGGTCATGGATGGTCCTCCCTCAGATGCGCCGCAATATGGCGCAGAGCGGGCCGGGTGGGAAGGGGCGCACCATTCGCAACTGGTAGCTAAGGCGAGAGATGGCGCAAATCGGTCGCAAAGCAACCGCAACCCCGACCGGGCGCCCGCAGCGACGCGGCCTTTAGGCCGTGTGAGCGAGGAAATCGCACCCCGGATGGGGTGCGCACCTAAAAACGCGTCGTGAATTGAATGATCGCGTCGGGCAAGAGGTCGAGAATGGCGATTTCGATCACCTTATCAAACCCGGTCATCACCATCAGTCCGACGATAAGCAACGCTCCGCCAAACAAGGGTTTTCCATATTTCGCCAACGCGCCCAGCGTCTTGCGCCGTTCACCCATCGCTTTGCGTGATCCATAGGCGAAAGCGAGCACTGAGGTGGCAACGCCCAATCCGAAGATCAGGAAGATCAGGAAACTTCCGACCAAATTCTCACCCTGACTGGCCGCCGCAATCGCAACGCCAAGGGTGGGGCCGACACAAGGGGCCCAGACAATGCCGAGCAATAGGCCGACCGCATATTGTCCGTGCCAGCCATCGCCGCTGACTTTTGACAATCGCCGATTTCCGAAATTGGCAATCGGGGCCGCCGCCGCAGATAAAGCCGCCTGAGCCTGAGGGACGAGCAGAACCACGCCCGCCGCCGCCAGCATTGCGCCCGCAAACAGCCGCACCATTTGTTCATTGATGCCGAGCGAATAGCCGAAAGCGATGACGGTAAAGCCAAACAAGGTGAAGCTCGTCACCAGCCCAGCTGCCAGTGCGAGCGGTCCAAATTTACTCTTACCCAGCGCAGATGCGACCAAGATCGGCACCAATGGCAGGACGCAGGGATTGAGGATCGTCACCAGCCCGGCGACGAAGGACAGAAATGCGCTACCCAGCATGGATGTTCAGCCTGAGACAGATGTGAAATGCGCGTTGATGCCGAGCGCTTAAAGTGCGCCCAGCACCACACTGCGCAGACGGGTGCGGTTGGTTTCGGCGATAGAGCGTGCGACCTCAGCATTGCCGTTGAACACCAGAACGGTCGATTGACGCGGCACGCGGTGTGCGCGCAGGAACGCTTTTTCTTCGTCGAAATTCACCTTTACGAATAGCACATCATCGCTGCCTCGTTCTTGGCGCAGCTCTTCTAGGATCGGGGCCTGCGCGCGGCAGGTTGGGCACCAATCGGCGTAGATATCGACAACGATAGTCTTGCCTTTTTCCTGGGCCATCGTGAATTCGGCGGCATCATATCTCTGCCAACCGGCGGAGGAGGATTGCGCGTTGAGCTGCATGGCGCCGATCACGAGCGCTCCGATAACGGCGATAAGGGCGAAGAGGCGGGTCATTTCAATCAGGCTCCAACAGGAATGATCGGCGAAGTGCCGACTATATGCTGGTAGGTTCGCGCAAAATGCGGGCGTGGTTACAAAGCGGGGCGTATTATTTCGCGGGTTCTACCGCGCGCCCGCCCGCTTTGCTGACGATCACAATTGCCGCCCATGCCGCGATGAAGCCGGGGACGATTTCATACAGCCCTTCGCCGCCGATAAAGCTGGCATTGAGGCCGAGCATTATCCAAGCGCCGGTGACAATTGCGCCGGTCACCAATCCGGCCACTGCGCCAGCGCCGGTCATCCGATCCCAAGTCAGAGCAAGGATGATCAGCGGTCCAAACGCCGCGCCAAACCCGGCCCAAGCGTTCGCCACCAAGGCCAACACTTGGCTGCCGGGATCTCGCGCCAGAACCATCGCCGCCACCGCGACCAAGGCGACGCAGACCCGGCCCACATTCACTGCCTCCCGCTCGCCTGCTTCCTTGCGCAGGAACAACCGGTAGAAATCCTCTGTCAAAGAGCTCGAACTGACGAGCAGCTGCGATGAAATCGTGCTCATAATCGCGGCCAGCAATGCCGCGAACAGGAACCCGGTTATCGCCGGGTGGAACAGCAATTCGGCAAGCACGATAAAGATCGTCTCCGCATCTTCAACCACAATCCCATTCGCCTGCGCAAAGGCGCGTCCGCAAATGCCAACGCCAATCGCGCCGACCAGCGCCGCGGCCATCCAAGACAGACCGATATTGCGCGCGGCGGCCACCTTCTCAACCGTGTCGATCGCCATGAAACGCACGATGATATGCGGTTGTCCAAAATAGCCGAGCCCCCATGTGACCGCGCTGACGAAGCCCAAGACTGTCAGCCCCTCGGTCAGGCTGAGGAACCCATCCACCGGCACTGAGCCGAGCGAAACAGGCGTATCCGATGCGCCGCCAAACATGACCACCAACGGCATGATGATCAGCGCGGTGACCATGATGATCCCTTGGACAAAGTCCGTCAGGCTCACCGCCAAAAACCCGCCAACCATCGTATAAGCCAGCACAATCCCAGCGGTGATGACGATCCCGAGCATGTAATCCGATAGGCCGGTATCGGGTAGCGCGCCGGCAAAGGCGGTTTCAAACAATTTGCCCCCGCCAACCAGCCCGGCGGCGGTGTAGACGGTGAAGAACACCACGATCACCAGCCCGCTGATCACCCGCAAATTGGTGCCCTGATCCGGGAACCGGTTGGCGAGGAATTGCGGGATCGTCAGCGCATTGCCGTAATCCTCGGTCTGGGCGCGCAATCGCGGGGCGACCACGATCCAATTGACCACCGCGCCCACAAACAGCCCGATTCCAATCCACGCCGCTGACAGCCCCGTCAGATACAGCGCACCGGGCAAGCCCAACAGCAACCAGCCCGACATATCACTGGCACCTGCTGACAGTGCCGCGACCGAAGGCGGCAAATTGCGCCCGGCCAGCAGATAGCCCTCGCTGTCGCTGGTGGAGCGCCGCCAAGCATACAGACCGATGCCGATCATCAACGCGAAGTAAGCGGCGAGCGAAAGCAGTGTTGCACTATTCATAGCTGCGCCGGGTAACAGGGTGCAGCGGGATTGGCCACCGGGGCAGCAAGCCCCTCGGTTGGCAAAGCGGCACCGATCCCCCTGACACACCTGACACACAGTCCTGGGGCAGAAAACCGCTCAGCCCAAAGCAGGGCATGGGGCGGCGCGAGGCTGACGATTTGAAAGAGCGGGTGCCCCTATATCAGCGCCGCCGCATGTAGGAAAACTCAGTTGGCTCTCGTCCCCTGCGGCGCTTGCAGCCAATAAAATTCAACCCGGCTTACACCGCTGGTAAAATATTGGCTGTGGGCCTGATATTCCGGCGATTGCTGCACTTGATCAAAACCATCGGTGCTTTCCCATTCAACAAAGGTTAGCTGCGCCGGCGCTTCTGGCGGGGAGGCATGCGCCTCCAGCGAAGGCTGCTTCATTTTGTAGATAAACCGTCCCCCAGCACGGGTAATCGCCGGTTCAATCCCGCTGAGATAGCGCGCATAATCGCCCGCATTGGCCCCATCAGTCCACGCGACGACGACAGTGTAATGTTTTGCCGGATCGAAATTTAGCGAAAGGTCTTCCTGCAATTCCACGCTGTAAACCTTCAACTCGCTCCATGCATCAGGACGAGTGGCCTTGATTGCGGGCCAATCGGGGTGAGCGGCAAATGCATCGGCGGATGCTTGATCCGGCCAAGAGAAGAATGAGAAAACCTCTGGTTCAAAATCGCTGAAGACGTTGCGTGAGACATTCAATTGACCCAGCCGCTGAAACCCAAAACTGGATGCGATTGGGAAGGCTGTCTGACCATAGGACCGCGCCGCCGCTTCACCGCCTTTGCGGGCTTGTGATGCAATGATCTGGAGCACTTCTCCGCGCTGCATTTCAACCGAAAATGCCGGTGCCGATGCCGGTGCCACTTCGGAGGCTGCTTCGGGAGCGGCTTCAGAAGTGCGGGCATGGTCGTGCCCTTTTTCTCCGGCATGCGAAACGCTGGTTAGCGCAAAGGCGCTGGTCATGAGGGCTGCGGTCGAAATGGCGGTTTTGAGAAACGTGTTCATCAAAGGGTTCCTGAGTCTACGTGGTTGATAAATGCACCAATACACGGGAAGCCTGCACCCGTTTGGCTAGATTTATGCCGCACTTGGTGCAAAATAGTTCCACAGAGGCAGAGTGTCCGAAAGCCAGAATGGAAGCGTATCATGGATGATTGGGATGATTTTCGGCTGATTTTGGCATTGATGCGGGCGGGCACTTTGCGCGGTGCGGCGGCGGGGTTGGGATTGACCCACACAACCGTATCGCGGCGGCTGGCGGCGCTGCAGGATGCGCGGGGGCAATTGTTTGAAAAGACGCCAGACGGCTACATTCCCAATACGCTTGGCCGGGCATTGGTCAGCATTGCTGAACAGATGGAGAGCCTTTCGCTGACCGGTGCGCGGCATCAACGCGCTCTGGACGATGCCCTCTCCGGCACAATCACAATGTCTCTGCCGGAGGCGATTGCGCAATATTTGCTGCTAGAAGATTTGCTCGAATTTGCCGCTCTTTATCCAGCAATCGATCTGCGGGTTGAGACGAGTTACCGGTTTGTCGATCTTGACCGGTCAGAGGCGGATATTGTTGTTCGAGGCGCGCAGGAACCGCCGGATCATTTGGTCGGTCGGCGGCTCTTTCCCAATTGCGTGACATATTACGGGAATCGCGAATACCTCGCGGCAACCCCGCGTGAGGAACTGCGCTGGATCGCGCCCAGTCCGGAAACGCGCTCAGCGGGATGGGTTGAGCGGTCGCCTTTTCCCGATGCGCCCGTCGCGCTTGTGATTGATGACATCACTGCGCGTCACCGCGCGTTGGTGAAAGGGCTCGGCCTTAGCCGGGGGGCGTGTTTTATGGCGGATCCAGAACCGGGTCTGGTTCGCTTGGATGCACGGACGCCGGATCCGCAGCAAGATATCTGGGTTCTCACCCATCCTGATTTGAGGAACACGCCGCGCATTCGCCTGGCGATGGATTTCATCGCGCAGGCTATGCTCAGGAAAAAACCGCTTGTTCTGGGTGAGTTGGACCCGGCTTGAACAGCCGAGCCTATCTAACCTTACGCCTTCTTCTTGCGGCTCGCCTTCTTGCGCTCATGCGGGCACAGTAGCGTTTTGCGCAAGCGGATGCTTTGCGGTGTTACTTCGACCATTTCATCGGTGTCGATGTAAGCAATTGATTGCTCCAAACTCATCCGGCGCGGCGGGGTGAGGCGGATGGCGTCGTCTTTACCGGTGGAGCGCACGTTGGAAAGCTGCTTCGCTTTCATCGGGTTCACTTCCAGATCGTCCGGCTTCGCGTTTTCGCCGATGACCATGCCTTCATAGACTTTCATCGACGCGCCCACGAACATCTCGCCGCGCTCTTCCAGCATGTTGAGCGCATAAGCGTTGCTCTCACCATCACCGTTAGAGATCAGCACGCCGTTGCTGCGCCCTTCGATCGGGCCGCGATAGGGGCCGTATTTTTCGAACAGGCGGTTCATGATCCCGGTGCCGCGCGTGTCGGACAGGAATTCGCCGTGATACCCGATCAATCCGCGCGACGGGGCGGAGAAGGTGATGCGGGTTTTGCCCACGCCCGATGGGCGCATTTCGGTGAGGTCGGCTTTACGCTTCTGCATTTTCTCAACGACGGTGCCGGAATGTTCATCATCCACGTCGATGACGACGGTTTCAAATGGCTCGGTTTGCTGGCCGTCTTCTTCGCGGAACAGCACGACCGGGCGGCTAATGCCCAGCTCGAACCCTTCGCGGCGCATCGTTTCGATGAGCACGCCGAGCTGCAATTCGCCGCGTCCAGCGACTTCGAATGCGTCTTTATCGTCCGCTTCTGTAATGCGGATGGCGACATTGGTTTCCGCCTCGCGCAGCAAACGGTCGCGGATCATGCGGCTGGTGACTTTGGTGCCTTCACGGCCAGCAAGCGGCGAATCGTTCACCGAAAAACGCATGGCGAGTGTTGGCGGATCAATCGGTTGCGCCTCAATCGGGGTGGTGACCGAAGGATCGCAGATGGTGTTCGACACGGTTGCTTTTTCAAGGCCGGCAAGCGCGATGATGTCGCCCGCCTGCGCGCTTTCAACCGGAACCCGTTCAAGCCCGTCAAAGCTCATCAGCTTCGTCGCGCGGCCGACTTCGACGACATTGCCGTCCATATCAATCGCGTGGATCGGATCGTTGATGTTGACGGTGCCCGATTGGACGCGGCCGGTCAGAACGCGGCCCATGAAATTGTCGCGGTCAAGCAAGGTTGCAAGAAAGCTGAACTTGCCTTCTGGGTCGAGGCCCGGAGAAGGGACGTGTTTGGTGATCAGTTCAAATAGCGGCGCCAAAGTACCCTCGCGCGCGCTTTCATCATCGCTGGCATAGCCATCGCGGCCCGACGCCCAAAGCGATGGGAAATCGAGCTGTTCGTCATTCGCATCGAGCGAGGCAAACAGGTCGAACACTTCGTCGAGAACTTCTTGTGGGCGGCCATCGGGACGGTCGATCTTGTTGACGACCACAATCGGCTTCAAACCCAACGCCAGCGCTTTGCCGGTCACAAATTTGGTTTGCGGCATGGCGCCTTCCGCGCTGTCGACCAGCAGGATAACGCCGTCGACCATAGAGAGGATGCGTTCCACCTCTGCGCCAAAGTCGGCGTGGCCCGGCGTGTCGACAATGTTGATGCGGGTGGTGTTGCCATCGGCGCCTTCCCACTCAACGCTGGTGCATTTGGCGAGAATGGTGATGCCGCGCTCTTTTTCCAAATCGCCGGAATCCATTGCGCGTTCTTCGACGCGTTGGTTCTCACGGAATGTGCCGGATTGGCGGAACAATTGATCGACCAAAGTGGTCTTTCCGTGGTCAACGTGCGCGATAATTGCGATATTACGCAGTGAATTAGAGCTTGCGGACATTTTCTTGATTTCCATCAGTGCGGCTCCGCGATTGAGATGCGGGGCCGGGCATTACGCTATGTTGCAGCGCGGTTGGGGCGGTTAGTGGCTGCTTTGCAACATTGAGGCCGACGTTACGGAAAGAGCCGCAGGCCGGACTGTGTGTTGCAATGCACCATAGATGCGGGTTCGTCGGCGCGCCTAGCGCAGGCGGGGCGAGGCGGCAAGCTCTGAGGCGAAATCCGCAGGCAATATCACCGCTATAGGTGTGACTCAGTTGCAACATTCCCGGCCTGACCCGCGCAAATGCGCCGGTTAGCCGCTTGTCGCGCATCCGGGGCTGGCCTATCAGAAGTGGCAATCGAGGCTGATCGGACCTGCATCTGGGGATGCGCTAATAAAGTCCGGCTGTCGTCGATGGGATTTGAGGAGAGACAATCCATGCGTTCCAATATTTCCGGCGCCGCCGGCACTACTCGTTTTGCCCTGCTTGCAGGTGCAGCCACTTTTGCCTTGAGCGCGCCCGGCGTTGCTCTGGCGCAAACCGCCCCTGACGCTGATGAGCCGGAGCTTGAAGCACCGCAATCCAGCAACCAAATCATTGTTACCGCGTCGAAGCGGGAGCAAACTCTGCAAGAAACACCGATCTCGGTTTCTGTGACCACGGGCGAAACGCTCGAAAACGCACAGATCCGCGACGTGCTCGATCTGCAAACGGTTACTCCGTCGCTGCGCGTTAGCCAGCTGCAAACATCGTCTGCATCGACTTTCATCATTCGCGGTTTCGGTAACGGCGATAACAACTTTGGTATTGAGCCATCGGTCGGCGTCTTCATCGACGGCGTGTTCCGTTCGCGCTCTGCTGCGGCACTGGGCGATTTGCCCAATGTTCAGCGCATCGAGGTTTTGAACGGCCCGCAATCAACCCTGTTCGGTAAGAACGCATCGGCAGGCGTTATCTCGGTCGTCACGCGAGAGCCGCAATTTGATTTCGGCGGCAGTGTTGAGGCCGTATATGGCAATTTCAACACCGTCGTTTTGAAAGGTGACATCACCGGCCCACTGACCGATTCGATCGCTTTCTCGCTCGACGGCAATTATCAGCGCCGCGATGGGTATTCGACCATCGTCAACCTCGATGAAGAGCAAAACAACCGCGATCGTTACTCGGTTCGCGGCCAATTGCTGATCGAGCCAAACTCGGATTTCAAAATCCGCGCAATTGTCGATTATTCCGAAATTGATGAAATTTGCTGCCAGGTTGGCACTCTTGTGGCTGGCCCAACGGTTGCCGCGATCAACGCCGTCGGCGGTGCGATCGGTACGCCTGAGACTTTCTTCGACTACGAAGCAAACCTCAATTTCGTACCGACCAACACAGTTGAGAATTACGGCGCCTCGGTCCAGATGGATTACCAAGTCGGCGCGATTTCATTGACGTCGATCACGGCTTACCGTGAACTGCGCAATTTCTTCCTGTCGGACATTGATTACACCAGTGCATCGCTCGCGACGGAAACACGCGATCAGGCGGTTGATACCTTCACCCAAGAATTCCGGATCACTTCGGATTTTGACGGCCCGATCAACTTCTTGCTCGGCGGGTATTATTTCGACGAGACAATCACGCAAGACAGCGCAATTCAAAACGGCGACGATATTCGCGACGTGTTTGAATTGCTCGCAGGCGGCAACCCAGCAGACGTTCTGTCGGGTGCGCCTTCCGTGTTTAACGGCGTGGAACAGGCCCTTGGCCTGCCACAGGAAAGCATTTTCCTTACCCCGCTGCTTAGCGACGAATTCTTCACGATGGACAACACGTCCTATTCGATCTTCGGTACGGTTGATTTTGAACCGACCGACGGCCTCGTGATTACCGCTGGCTTTAACTACACTGACGACAGCAAAGACTTTGCTCTTGAGCAACAGAGCTTTGATCCATTGGGTCAGGTCAATCTGGTCGATGCCTTTATCACTGGTGCGACTGCGGCTAACCCAGGGTTGCCAACGGTGACCGACCGTGCTGGTTTCCAAGCCCTGCCAGAAGCCGTGCAAGCGGGCCTGTTGGCAGCCGCTCTTGACCCAACGCAAAACCCGCTGCTCGGTCTGGCTGGATTCCAGTTCCAGCCGCCATTCCTGACCATTCCAAACGCTGTCGAAGATGGCCGGACGAATGATGATGAACTGACCTATCTTCTGCGGGTCGCCTATCAGGTGTCCAACGAAGTCAATGTCTACGGCAGCTACGCAACCGGCTTTAAAGCAAGCTCGGTCAACCTGTCGCGTGACAGCCGTCCTTCCAGCGCGGACTTTGTTGCCGGGCCGGGCGGTTCGACCTTCGCTGCGCCATCCTCGCCAATTCTGGATGCCGGTTTGGCCATTCCAAACCTCGTCTCAGGCACGCGTTTTGCGGGTCCAGAGGAAGCGGAAGTCTTTGAAATCGGTATCAAAGCACAGTGGGATGGGTTTGGTTTCAACCTCGCTCTGTTTGACCAAACGATTGATGGTTTCCAAAGCCTCGCCTTCACCGGCACTGGCTTTGCGCTTCAAAACGCGGGTAGCCAATCGGTTAAGGGTGCGGAATTTGACGCCACCATCGTTCCAACCGATGGCTTGGTTTTGACTTTCGCGATGACCTATCTCGATCCGCTGTTCGATGATTTCCCAGGCAGCGTTCTGGGCGATCTTTCCGGCGTAAGACCGGCCGGCATCCCGGAAATCGCTATCGCAACCAGCGCGACTTACACACATGAGTTCGACAGCGGCAGCCGGATCATCAGCCGCATCGATTACAACCATGAAAGCAACACGCCGATCAATAACGGTCTGCCAACTTTCAATGCTGCATTGGGCAACACTCAGATCTTCAACCGCGAAGTTAATCTGGTGAACGCCTCGATCACATTGGCGCTGAACAACGGATTTGAAGTAGGTGCGTATGCGCGTAACCTCACCGATGATCAGTATATCAGCACAGTGTTCGACGGTGTGGCACAGGCCGGTACGGTTTCGGGCTACCCGAACCAGCCGCGCACTTACGGCGGCGTTGTACGCTTCAAGTTCTGATCCATTCGATCAGAGTGATTTAAAAGAGGGGCCGCGCCAAAATGGTGCGGCCCCTTTTTTGTGCCTGTTCCGCATAATCGCGATTTTGGGCGCGTCTGATCTGCCCAATAAACTGCGCGCTTTCAAATCCTGTCCAATGGACTTTGCCCACCCAATCCGGCGCGGCGCATTGCCATGCACGGCAAATTGTGGTGCGTTGGGTGCCTAATTTTTGAGGGGATAGTATTATGCAGTGGGTGCTTTTGCCGCTGAAACGTTACGCAGAATTTCACGGGCGCTCGCGCCGGATGGAATTTTGGAGCTTCGCGCTCTTCAACATGATCCTTGGTCTGGTGCTCGCGGGGCCGTTTTATTACGCCATGCTCAGCGCGACATTGTCGGTCGATCCGAATTCGCCCGGCGCGGATGCCGCCATGGCCGATGCGATGCTGTCGGGGGCGGGGACGTTCGGGATGATCGGGATTGGTCTGTTTTCGCTCTATGCGCTTGCGACCTTGATCCCCAATATCGCGGTTACCGTTCGGCGGTTACATGATCGGGATATGTCGGGCTGGTGGTATCTGGGCTTTATCGTCGCCTCGATCATCCCGCTTATCGGTCTCTTGGCCAGCATTGCGTTTATTGTGGTCATGTTCCTGCCGGGAACAGACGGGCCAAACCGTTTTGGCGAAGACCCCAAAGGGGTGTCCGGAGCAGAGACGTTCAGCTGATCCGAAACGGAGGCTGAAAATCGCAAAAAAGGCGGGGGAGCGTTCGGCGCATCCCCCGCCTTTTTCGTTTATTCAGCGGCGGTGGGATCGGACGCTTGCCCAGCGCCCTACAATTCCCTCAACGCCTGTGCCGGTTTCGCCCGCAGCAGCGGCAAAGACCCCCCCAATGCAAACGCCAGAACCATCGCCAGCCCCAGGCCAAGAACCGCCAAAACAGCGCCCCAATCCGGCAACCAGTCAAATTCAAACAGCTGCGTAATGATCACCCAAGCCAGCCCCGAACCAAGCGCCAGAGCCACCAGCGCCAATGATGCCGCGATCAATCCATATTCGGCCAATTGCAGGCCCAAAATCTGCCGTCTGCTCGCGCCAAGCACCCGCAGCACCACGGTATCATATGTCCGCGCTGCGCGCGCCGCCGCAATTGCGCCCATCAGCACCGCCAAGCCAGCGAGCACCGCCACCGCAGCCGCGGCCAAAGTTGCGAGGCCCACCTGTTCGAGCAATTCGCGCGCTTGCACCAACACTTCGCCGACTTCGACGACAGAGCTGGACGGGAATTCTCGCACCATATTGCGTAAAAGTTGCCCCTGAGCCACCGGATCGGCGCCCTCTGGCAGATCAATGGTCGCGGCCAATTTGTGCGGGGCGTCTGCAATGGCGTTGGCGGAAAAGACGAGGGTGAAATTGAAACCCATCGTTTCCCAATCAATTTCGCGCAGATTTGCAATCCGCACTTCGCGTTCCGCGCCCAGAATGCCAATCGTCAGCTTGTCGCCAACATTCAGACCGGCGGCCTGCGCGAATTCGGCGTCGATGGAGACCAACGGTTCGCCGTCATGACCCGCTTCCCACCATTCGCCGTCCACGACGCGGCTGCCTTCTGGCGCGGTGTCGGAATAGGTGATGCCGCGTTCCCCGCGCAGTGCCCATGCACCATCAGGGATTTCTTCAAGGTCGGCGGTGCGTTGCATGTCGCCTTCTGGCCCGAACGCCAGGATCGCGCCGCGCAAGGTCGGCACAGCGCGGACTTGCGCATCGGGGAAGGGGGTTTCAACCAATTCAAAGAACCGATCGCGCCCCTCTGGCGGGACGTCGATCACAAAGTAATCGGGCGCTTCTTGCGGCACGCGGCTTTGGATATTGCCATCAATCGCGCTTTGAATCGCTGCCAATAAGACGAAAGCCGCAAGGCCGAACCCTAGCGCCGTCACCAATGCCCCGGTCGGCGCGCCGGGCCGGTAAATGTTGGACAAAGCGGATCGCAGCAAGGGGTTGGAGGGGCGCGGCACTTTGCGCGCTATGGTTTGCAGCAATAGGCCAAGCCCCGCCAGCAGCACCAATGCCCCGCCAGCGCCGATCAAAAATCCGCCCGACAACAGCGGCTGAGCCGTGGTCAGCAGCGCAAGCGCGCAAATAGCAGCGATACCGATCCCGGTGGCGATCAAAGCGCGTTTATCCCGCGCGAGCGGTGTCACGCGGCTGCGCATCAGCGCCATCGCCGGGAAACTGCGCGCGCGCAGCAGCGGCGCGGCCGCAAAGGCAAACGCAACCAACAAACCATATGCGCCCGCCAGCAGCAACGGCGCAGGCTCGATCACAAAACCGCTTTCAACCGGCAGCAACCCGTCCAGAGCCGCGCCCAGCAAAGGCGTTACCAGTACGCCTGTGGCCAAGCCGAGCGCGCTGCCGATCAGAGCCGCCACCGCGATTTGCAGCGCGTAAATGCGGACAATATCGCGTGACGACGCACCCAGCACTTTCAGCGTCGCAATGCTGGCGCGGCGTTGATCCAAATAGGACGAAACCCCGCCCGCAATCCCGATGCCGGCAATCACCAAAGCGGCAAGGCCAACCAAGGTTAGAAAATCGCTCATCTGCCGCACGAACCGATCCGCGCCGGGGGATGCCCGGTCACGGGTGCGGAAATCAAACCCGGCATTGGGGAAGGCGTCGGTCAGCGCTTCTTCTACGCTCTCTGGATCGGCAGAGGCGTCGGAAAAGGCGATCCGGTATTTGCTTTGATAGAGCGAGCCGGGCTGAATCAAGCCGGCCTGCGCGGGCAGTTCGCGCGCGACCAGAACGGTGGGGCCAAGCTGAAATCCTTCGGACAGACGGTCCGGCTCGCTGTCGATCACTCCGGCGGCGCGCAATGTCACGGTGCCCATGCGGAATGTGTCGCCGACTTCGATATTAAGGCGGTCCAGCGCCCCTTTCGCTAAATAGGCATCATTGGCCCTTGGCGCGCCCGGTTCGGTGCCATCGGCCAGCGTGAAATTGCCATAAAGCGGCCACTGCGTATCGACCGCCTTCAATTCGACGGGTGCGGCGGCGTCGTCAGTGCTGGCCATCGCTTGCATCCGGAAACCGCTGGATAATGTGCCATATTCACCAAGCGCGGCGATTTCTTCTTCGGATAGGTCGCGCTGCCAGACTTCAACCTCAAGATCGCCCCCCAGCAAGGCTTGGCCGCTGGATTGCAATTCACGCTCAATCGATGCGGTCAGCGTGCCGATCGCTGCCAAAGCGGCGGTGCCGAGAAAAATGCACACGAGCAGCAGGCGCAGCCCGCGAAACCGGGCGTTGAGATCACGCTGAGCGATCTGCCAAACGCCGCCCCAGCCCAGACCCCTGGAATTGGGGCCGCCGGAGTTTAAATCGCTGCCGCTCATTCCGCAGCTTCTGCCGCGCTGGCAGTGTTGGCGCGTATGTCCGACACCACAACGCCGTCCGCCATGGTCAACACCCGGTCGCATTGCTCCGCCAGTGCGGGATCGTGGGTGATGATCAACAAAGTCGCGCCCGTTTCCGCGCGCCGGGCAAACAGCAATTCGACAATCTCTTCGCCGGTGCTGACATCAAGATTGCCGGTCGGTTCATCGGCAAAGATCAATTGCGGGCGCGGCGCGGTGGCGCGCGCAATGGCGACGCGTTGTTGTTCGCCGCCCGACAATTGCGTGGGATAATGGGCGATCCGGTGGCCAAGGCCCACGGCTTCGAGTTCAGCCACGGCCCGCACTGATCCATCCGGACTGCCTGCAAGCTCCATCGGAGTGGCGACATTTTCCGCCGCCGTCATTGTCGGCAGCAGGTGGAACGCCTGAAGCACGATCCCGATCCGGCCCCGGCGCGCGGCAGCGAGGCCGTCTTCGTTCAAGTCTGCGAAATCCGCGCCTGCGACCGTAAGCGAGCCGCCGCTCGCCCGTTCAAGCCCGGACAAGACCGCCATCAAAGAGCTTTTGCCGGAGCCCGAGGGGCCAAGCAAAGCGACCACCTCTCCATGCGCAATATCGAGGTCGATACCGCGCAAAATATCGACCGGCGCATCATTGCTGCCGAGCGTAAGGGTGAGGTTCCGGGCGGAGATGGCCATTTCTGGCGAAGTTTGTTTCTGCATTGTCACCATCAACAAATGGGATAGGGAAGGGTTTCAAACAAGGTCGAATTAGGAAGGTTCGCAGATGAATATCGGCATCTTGCAGAAAGCAGCGCGAATTGCGCTTGGTCTGTCCGCGGCTTTCGCGCTTAGCGCATGCGGGGCAGAGGCTCCTGCGGACGCTCCCAATCCGGCCTCTAATGAAAGTGTTTCAGAAGAGCTGGCGATCCCGGTGATGGGAGAGCAAGTGGACATTGTTGCCTTTGGCGACAGTTTGTTTGCGGGATATGGCCTTGAAAACCCCGGCGATTCCTATCCGGCGAAGCTGGAGCGGGCGCTACGCACGCGCGGCACCAATGCGGCGATCACCAATGCGGGCGTGTCGGGCGACACCAGCGCAGCGGGGCTGAGCCGGATCGCCTTTGTCCTCGACCAATTGGAGGAAAAGCCGGATCTGTTCATTCTGGAGCTCGGCGGCAATGATCTGCTGCGCAATATCTCGCCCGCCGAAACACGCAGCAATTTCACCCAAATGCTGACGATTTTGCAGGAACGGGACATTCCTGTGTTGCTCATGGGGATGCGCGCTCCGCCAAATTATGGGCCGGAATATCAGGCAGAATTTGACGCGATCTATGCCGATCTGGCGCAGGAATTTGATGCAGATCTGATCCCGTTTTGGATGGAGGACATTTATGAAGATGCCTCCCTTTTCCAGAATGACCGCATCCATCCCACGGCTGAGGGGATAGAGGCGCTGGTTGCTTCTACCGTGGATGCCGTGGCGGCGGTGCTGCCTGAACCCTCAGACGCGGGTTAACGCGCCGCCGCTGACGCGCCAGACCGCGGCTTCCGCCTCGATATCGGCGAAGGGCGCGATTTCGGTGCCGGTCATCCAAATCTGCGCTTTGCCCGCGCGCAGGCGGCGGAACAATTCGATCCGCCGAACCGGGTCGAGATGTGCGGCGACCTCATCCAGCAACAAGACGCTGGGGCGGCCCGATGACGCCAAGACGCCATGCGCCAATGTGATCGCAATCAACATCGCCTTTTGCTCTCCGGTAGAACAAGACGCGGCGGGCTGGCCTGCATTGGCCATCACCACTTCCAATTCGTCGCGGTGCGGCCCGATAAGGGCACGGCCAGCGGCACGGTCGCGGGGGCGGGCGCGGGCGAACTCGGCCAGCAATTCCGCCGCATCCACGGGGCCGCCAGCGCGGTAGGTCAGGATTGGCCGAGCAAAGGGTTCCGGAGGCAGGGCGGACAATTCATCGGCGAGCATCGCCACCAGCCTTGCGCGCGTTTGGGCGACCATGCTGCCATGCTGGGCGGCTTGCGCTTCGATCGCGTCCAGCCACCGCGCATCGCCGCGATCCTCCAGCAAGCGATTGCGCTCGCGCAGAGCGGTCTCCAATTGGCTGGCGGCTTTGGCATGCCCCGGCTCTATCGCCAGCGCCATCCGGTCCATAAATCGCCGCCTTGCGCCCGCGCTGTCTGTAAACAGGCCGTCCATCGCCGGGGTCAGCCACGACACTGCATGCCATTCCGACAAAGCGCTGGCGCTTGCATCCGCGCCGTTGATCCGCACCAGTCGCCGGGTGGGACGATCCGCTTGCGTATAGGTGCCGATCCGGGCGGAGACTTGGCCCTGTTCAATCAGGCTGGCCCCAATCGCAAAAGGCGCCGGATCTGCGTCCGGCGAAAGGCGCAGGGCCAGTTCCGGCAGCGCCGCACGCCGCAGACCGCGTCCGGGGCTGAGCAAGGAGATCGCTTCGAGCACATTGGTCTTGCCCGCGCCATTTTCCCCGACGAGCAGGTTGAAATGCGCCGTATCCGTCAATTCACTGCCCGCATGGTTGCGGAAGTTTTGCAGGGTGATCTTTGCAAGCGCCATGGTCGCAGCCGGGGTAGCATGCGCGCTCTTAAACGCCAGAGCGGTGGCCTTGAAAATCCCCAATCCCAATAGATGGGAAAAATTCCCAATCTTTCGGTTTGATGAACAGCGGGTAAATTTCTGTATCATGCCAGAATGGCGGAATTCTGGGGTTTTTCGAGTTTGGCACGCCTCCTGCAGAGTGTTTGGCGTCCCCAGGATGAACTTGGGGAAACAGACAAACACTTAAATGGAGACTTCAAAATGACCGCAATCGATCTCAGCAACCGTTTCGCCGCCGCCGCTTTCTCAGTGGTCATTTCGGCAGCGATGTTCGCCTACGCCATCGTCCCAGCCACTCCATCGCTGGCCTAATCTAAACGGCCGCGGCCCTTCTGGCCTTACGCCTCCCTCAAATAGAAAGCCCCTCATTATGTTTACCAACGAAACCGCAACTCGCTTCGCTTCTGCCGCTTTCTCACTCGCAGTATCAGCAGCATTCTTTGCCTACGCAATCATCCCCGCAAGCCCCGGCGTCATGGCCTAATCGTTCAAGACAACGCCTTACCCCGGCATTTTTAACACCAACCCAAAGGACCAAATAATGTACTCGTTTTTCGAACTTTCCAGCACCACAGGCGCCCGACTATCGGCAGCCGCAGGCGCTTTGATTGTCACCGCCCTAATGATGGCAACCGCAATCATCCCCGCTAGCCCTGCTTTGACCCTGACCGCAGGAGCATTGGCATGAGCAATTTGACTAACCGCAATGGCGGCCCGCCTCAAAACGGCTTCCGTCTTGATAAGAACGAAGGCAAATTGTTCGGTGTTTGCGCAGGCCTTGCCAACTGGTCTGGTGTTGATGCGATGGTCTGGCGCCTTGGTCTTGTTGTCGCGACTTTGCTCGGCGTTGGCCTGACCATTCCGATCTATCTCGCCGTCGCTTTGATCGCAGATTGAGGGCGACGTTCAACAGAAGCTGAACCCGGTTTTCGGGCGAGCTTCGCCTAACAATCTAAGAAAACCGGGAGGGGTCACGTTGTGGCCCCTCTTCTTCTTTTTACCGCGAGAGAAATCATTCGGACCCGTTAGGTCCGCAAGCGTGACCACGCGTCGGCCGATAGGCCGCCCCCTCGGCAGGCAATCGCGAAGCGATTTACCGCGAGAGAAAAAGAACTACATCGCGGAAATACCGCCATCCAGTTTCAATTCCGCCCCGGTCATAAAGCGGCTTTCATCGCTGGCCAGATAAACCACCGCATTGGCGATATCATTGGGTTCGCCCACGAATTTGAGCGGGATTTGCCGCGCCAATTTTTCCAGCAGAACATCCTTGTCAAGCTGAGCCGAGCGCGCCGTCCCATCAAGGATCGGCGTATCAACAAAGGTCGGATGGACGGAATTGCAGCGGATCTGCATGTTCTTCTTCGCACAGTGCAGCGCGATAGATTTGGACAGCATCCAAACGCTGGCTTTGGAGGCATTGTATGCGGGCATTGTATCGCTGGCGATCAGGCCGGCAATGCTGGAGATGTTGATGATCGATCCCGGCGCGTGTTCACGCATCAATGGCAAAGCCTTTTGGCAGCCGTGAAAGATGGAATCGACATTGATCGAAAAGCACCGCTGCCAATCGGCAAAATCGCATTGTTCGATATTGCCCGGCACGCCGATCCCGGCATTGTTGACCAGCACATTGAGCCCGCCAATATTCTCGCGCGCGGCGTCGACGGCAGCTTCCCAGCTCGCCGGGTCGGTGACATCGTGCGAGGCGCTGAACGCGGTTCCGGCGCCCATTTCGGCATTGATGATCTCAGCAGTTTCCGCTGCGCCTTCGCCGTTAATATCGGTGGCCAGAACCCGCGCGCCTTCTTGTGCAAGACGGATTGAGTGCGCCCGGCCAAGCCCTTGAGCGCCGCCGGTGACGAGTGCGAGTTTGCCTTCGCAGCGTTTAGTCATAGTCATTTTCTCCAAGATATTCAGGTGCCAGCAGCATCGCAATGCGCACATCGACGGCATGGCCTTCGCCGCGCCAATTGGCGACGAAATCAGCCAGATCATCCAGCGCAACGCGGTGTACGACGATGTTTTCTTCAGAAACGCCGCCGCCTTCGCTAATTTTGGTGAGGCCGCTGGCGCGCAGCAGCGTGAAACATTCTGACACCATGCCGGGGGAGGAATAGAACTCGCCCAAAACCTCCATCCGGTCCGCGGCATAGCCGGTCTCTTCCTCCAGTTCGCGCGCGGCGGCGTCGATGGCGGCTTCGCCTTCTGCGCCCGCATCATCGCCAACCAATCCGGCGGGGATCTCTAGGCAAAAACGGCCCAGCGGGACGCGGTATTGCGCGACCAGAATGACATGGCGACTGCCGTCATCATCTTCATCGATCGCAATGATCGCGGCGGCGCGAATGCCGCGCGTGCGCCCGACATATTCCCACCGTCCGCGCCGCTTGGCCGCGATAAATCGGCCTTCCCACATGATTTCTTCGGTGGCGTCCGCGTCAGAATCGCGGATCAGATCATTCTCGTCGCTATAATCATCCATGGCGGACGGCTTAGACTTCGATGAGCCTATCGGGAAGCTCGTTTTCGTCATCTTCTCCGCGCGGGAAATGTTGCGCCAAGACAAAGCCGACATCGCGCACGCCCGCGGCCATGCCCTCGGCAATCCGGCCCTGCTTTATTTCTGCCAGCATATCGCCCATCGCCTCGCCCCAAACCTCGGCTTCGACCTTTTCTGCGATACTGTCATCGGCGGTTATCTCTGCGCGGTGTTCGCGCATCGACAGGTAGATGAGTACCCCGGTGCGCCCATGCGTGCGGCGTTCGGCGCCGACTTTGAAATGTTTGATCGCCTGCGCATGCACGCGCGCGGTTTTGAGCGGGCCGGGGACCAACGCGAATTTCAGCGGTTCCCACAATTGAGCCGCCCATGCGGCCACAAAAGCAATCAGGCCCAGTCCGATGGTCATGCTGGCCAGCTCGCCCGTGGTCCATTCATGGCTCCACCCGCCGATCAACATGTCCCAGAAATTGAGGAATGGGTCCGGCAGCATGGCAAACACGCTCATCACGGTGAACGATAATGCCGCCGCCCATAGCAGCGCGACATCGTCATATTCATTGGATCGGTCGGCCAAAACGGTGACGATTTCGCCAGAGGTCTCAAGCTCCGCCGCGCCAACGGCATCGGTGACAATCTTGTGCTGTGTTTGATCTAAATAGGCCATGTCTTACCACCCCCCAGAGGCGCCGCCGCCCCCGAATGAACCGCCACCGCCGGAAAAACCGCCACCGCCGCTAAAGCCGCCGCCGCCGGAAAATCCGCCGCCGCCGCCAGAACCACCCCGGATCGCGGCCGAAGCGATTGCGCTGCCGATTTCCCAGAGGATAATGTTGGATGCGACATCGCCAGCGGTCTGACCGCCGCGCCTGCCGCCCCGTTCGCCCCCCCGTTCACCCCAAGGCCCTTTGCCCTTGGAACGGTACCGCCGCCCGCCGCGAATGGCCGGGACAACGAAGAAAAAGAACAAAAAGCCGAGCCAGATCAACGTCCCCACTGGGATCCCGCCGCCGCTTTTCTGCTGGATGGTTGCGCCTTGGACGACTTCAGCGGCTTCTTCTGGCGAGAGCTGCAATTGGGTGACGATTGCGTCGGTTCCCGCGATAATACCGCCGGGCAGATCGCCATTGCGGAACCTTGGCGTGATCTCATCGCGGATGATGATCGATGACAAGGCGTCGGTCAGATAAGGCTCCAAGCCGTAGCCGACTTCGATGCGCACTTTGCGTTCATTGGGCGCGATCAGCAGCAAGACACCATCATTGCGTTCCGCATCGCCAATGCCCCATTCGCGGCCAAGCTGATACCCGTAATCGCCGATCTCATACCCTTGCAAAGAGGGGAGGGTGGCGACCACCAATTGCCGCTGGGTTTGGGCCTCAAAGGCGGCCAGTTTCGCGGTCAGCTCGGCCTCTATATTGGCCGGAATAATATCGGCGCCATCAACAACCCGCCCGGTCAAAGCAGGAAATTCTGGCTGCGCCGCAAGCGGGGATGCGAGCAATGCGAAACACGCCGCAAAGGAAAGCGCCAGCGATTTAAAAGCGTGTTTCATGCGGCGTCCTTTAGGGGGTCTGCTCTGAGGTTTTCGGAGTCAACTTCGCGGATCAAACTGCGCGCACCTGCATCAGTACCGGCCTCAAAATCACCTTGAGCAAACCGGGGCAACATATCGTTGTCGATAATATTCTGCGCTTCTGCGTCCGTCACAATCTCTTCCAATCCGTAACCAACCGCGATGCGGCATTGCCGTTCATTTGGGGCGATCAACACCAATAGGCCATCATCGCGGGCTTCATCGCCGATCCCCCAATCATTGCCGAGATCGCGGGCGAAAATTGCGATGTCTTTGCCGCCCAGATCGGGCGCGGTGACTACCACTAGCTGTACGCCCGAGCCTGTTTCAAACTCTTCCAGCATGCCCGTCAATTCGGCTTCAAATTCCTCTGACAGAATCCCCGCCGCATCGACAACGCGTCCGGTTAGGCGGAGGTTTGGGCTGCCAGCAACGTCGCGCTCAGCATCACCCCCAACATCGGCCCCAGCATTACCGGTTGCGTTGCCGCTCTCTGGCCTGCTGGTCTCAGGCTGCTCCGCGGCGCAGCCCAAGAGGGTCAGCGCCGCAGTGCCCGTAAAAACGCCAATGCAAAGAGCCCGAAACATGCCGAACCGCTTTAGGAAATGTCGATGACCTGCGCTTCTTCTGCGCCCTCTGTCGCGGCCTCATAGGGGGCCAGCGGCTCTGCGCCGTGGATGATGTTGGCGCCGATCGTATCGGGGAATGTGCGGATCGTGGTGTTATATTGACGCACCGCCTCGTTGTAATCCTTGATCGCGATGCGAATGCGGGCCTCTGCCCCTTCGATTTGCGCCTGAGCGGTTTCGATATTCCGGGTAAATTGCGGATTGGGGTTCGATTCAACCGTCGCAAACAAACGTGAAAGCCCGCTGCCCAAGGCGCTTTGCGCTTCAGCAAATTGCGCCATTTTGTCTGGGTCGCTCAGATCGTCGCCGGACAATTGAACCGATCCCGCGCGCGACCGCGCTTCTGCAACGCCGACAAAGATATCTTCTTCGCCCTGACGCGCGCCTTTGACCAAGGCTTCGATATTCGGCAGCAAATTGGCGCGCGATTGGAAGGCCGCCTCAACATCGCCCCATTTGGCTTTGGCTTGTTCCTCGGCGGCGGGGACCGAATTGATCCCGCAAGCGGCAAGCGTCATGGAAACGGCGGCGACAACGATCGCGCGCCCGAAATTGCGAAAATTCATAAAATCCCTCCCAAGGGCGCACATCCACAAATATCGTGATGACGCGCCGAAATATCCGTATTGCTAATATAGCACACCGCCCGCCTGTTTCAAGGTCGATGCCCATTCTGGGCGCCGCGTGCTTGCGCGGGCGAACACGGCTGTTCAATGCGCGCAATTGACCGCTTGGCAAGCGGGCGCGAAGCTGCGAAAAGCGAGAGGTTAAAGACAAATACAGCACAATATGAGGGGATCGTAATGCTGAGCGAATTTAAGGATTTTATTGCCAAGGGCAATGTCATGGAACTGGCCGTCGCGGTGATTATCGCGGGCGCATTTGCCGTCATCGTGTCGTCGATGACCGCTGATTTGATCATGCCGGTTGTTGGCGCGATCTTTGGAGATGTTGATTTTAGCAACAAATATTACGTGCTGTCCGGCGAGGTTGAAGCGGGCATGTCGCTCGAGGCGGCGCGCGAAGCGGGTGCGAATGTGCTGGCATGGGGCGCGTTCCTGACGACGGTGATCAATTTCGTGATCCTCGCCTTCATCATCTTCTTGCTGGTGCGTTATGCGAACAAAGCAAAAGCGGCGATGGAAAAACCAGAAGAAGCCGCCGCAGAAGAACCAGCTGGCCCAACCGAGGTTGAACTGCTGACGGAAATTCGAGACGCGCTGAAGAAGTAACAGCGGCGTTAGAATTCAAGAACGCCCGTGCCCGAAAGAGGGTGCGGGCGTTTTTGTGTCTGGCTTCAATATCAGCCCGTCTGGCGGGCTCAGACACACACGATCACTTCCAATTCAGCCTCAACGCGCTATATAGGTCATGCCGGGCAACCGGATATGGCGATAAATTGCAGCGTGCAATAAGCACAACGGACCCGGGGGCAGTACCCGGCGTCTCCACCATAAATTCCTGTTATCAGGGGCTTTTGACGGGGACGAACTAGGATCGACGTGGGCCGAAAAGCGTTGTTTTTGCCCGGGCTGAAAACCCCGTAAAACTGTTCATTCTCATAAGTGCAAACGATAACGAAGCACTCGCAATCGCTGCGTAATTTTACGGCCTAACGGCCTGAATTTACAAAGCTAAGCGCGGTTGGACCGACCGGGCAACAGAACGGATTCCGGGGCTCCGGGGGTAGCTAGCAACAGAAACCCCCACCCTTACAGTGGTGTAAAAGCGCAGCGGTACGGCGGGCGCGACGGTCCTACCCCCGTTCTAAGAGCAAGACGCGGGGGCCTAGCAACAGAACCCCCCACCCATATAGTAGTGTACGAACGCGACGGCTCCGCGAGCGCGACGGTCCTCCCCCGTTCCACGCACAAAACGCTGTTTGCTAGCAACAGCTCTCTCTCTCTCCCCACTTTACATTTCGCAATGGCCCGGCGATCATTCCGAAACGATTGTTTTGTGCGCCGAGAACCTAGCCAGCGGAACCAGCGCCGCTCTGCGGAGTTATTGACTTAGAAACAGGAGTTTAAAGTGCGCCTTCCCATACTCATGACACTCTGCGCAGCGCCGCTTTTGCTCGTTCCGGCCCCTCCGGCGGCGGCGGAATCTTACCAGTCTTACCTCTCACGGATGCGCGATATTTGCGCCGCCGAATGCTTGCCGCCTCGCGAATTTCAGCGGGCCGCACGCCGCAGCAGCCGCGATGCCGAAGCGGATATGGCAGTGATTATGGATGTCAGAGCCGTGCGCCGGATGGGCGACAAATTCCAATTGCTCAGCATGGACGTAAACGGTCCCAGCCTGCTGGATCAGGCGGTTTTGGCATCGGCGGGGATCAATGCGTCAAGCAGCAATGGCATAGGCGGTTTGCCGCGCGGGCGCACGGGCGGGACTGATCCAAATTTGATCATCATTGAAATTGATGAAGAGGCATTTTTCGGCGTGCTCAATTCGGCGACGCCTTTGACCCAAAATTCCGGCACCACCAATCCCTCGGATGGCGCGGACAATTCCGGCACGATCATCGTCGAAGGGGATGCAGAGCGCGAACTGATCCAGCCCAGCCTCGCGCAATTGCGATCCTATTTTCGCGGGCGGCGTGTGGTCGTGCGGGGGACGCCCCGGCTGGAGGCGGTGCTGATCGGCGCGCGCCGGGATTTTCGGCGAAAACAGGTCACATTAGAGGTCGATAATGCCGATGATATCGTCTTGCTCCCCCGCTTTGACAGCGATGGTGAGCCGATATTGTCTGAGTAAGATCAGGATTGTTCGATTTGCGCCTTTAACTCGGCCAATTCCTGCTTCGCCTTGAGCGAATCCAAAATCGCCGCACCGGCCAAAAACACGGCGCCCGTTGCCGCCAGAAACAACAATTTTCCGCCAAAGCCGGGATATTCGGTGAGATAGGCCGAACCGCGCGCAGTCGCGCCCAATGCCAATGCGTAGATAATCACGAAGGCTTCAAACCTGTTCTTGATGATGAACAGCCTCCCGATTTTCTGCAGCATAGGTAATCCTCCTGGGCTTTCCTTGGCGGTGCCCTTAACCTTTGACGATGCACACCCTGTGCCAATCGCGCAAAAGTGCGGGTCCGAAGGGTTAACGTTGGCCCGAGTGTAAGCGCCTCCGACGCAAAGGCCAAACGCGTTAACTTTAAAAGCCGCGCCGGATTGGTGGATTAAATCAATTCGTTCAGATCGAGCGCGTTGAGCAAGGCTGCGCGCGCCGCGACGATTTGGCTGGCGAGCGTCTCATCACCAAGGTCAGCCGGGTCGATTTGCTCCGGCCAATTTTGCGCGATGACCTGCTCCAGCAAATCCGCTTTGGCTTCGCTGAGCATAAAGCGCGGATCGACCGCCGCCGGATCGCACACGACGCGCAAACGTAGGCAGGCGGGGCCGCCGCCATTGGCCATGCTTTGGCGCACATCAACCGGGATGACTTCGCGGATGGGGCCGTTTGACGCCATCATTGCCTCTGCCCAGGCCCAAACGCTGGCGCTCTCGCGGCATTCTTCGGGGACGATCAGGGCCATCGCGCCATCCGGCAATGTCAGCAATTGGGCGTTGAACAAATAGGTGCGAATCGCCTCTGCCAACGTAACGGCATCGCTGGGCACTTCGACCACTTCGAGAGCCGGGAATGCAGCGCGGATCGCATCGTAAGCGCCCGCTTGATCAGCGAAGGCCTCGGCATGGGTGAACAAGACGCGTTCATTCGCGACCGACACCACATCATTGTGGAACGCGCCGGCCTCGATCGCGGCGGGGTTTTGTTCGATGAAGACGCATTTCGCCGGGTCCAGTCCATGCGCGCGCGCGACCAGACGGCTGGCTTGTTCGTGTTGGCGCGCGGGAAATGCGCCGCCGGTTTTGCCGTAAACGAACACTTCGACACCCGCCGCACCGTGCCCTTCGCACAGGCGCATGTGGTTGGCTGCGCCCTCATCACCAAAGGTTGGCGGCACGGGGCCATGAACGGTGAAATGATCACGATTGCCGAATGCAATGTCGAGCATCCGCAGCGTGTCCGGCCATTCTTGCGCGCGGTGCAGCATGGTGACCAGATTGGCAGGCGTGAGGTGGCAAGTGCCATCTTGCGTATCGGGCGCAGGACTGACGGTGGCTGCGTTGGCTGTCCACATTGACGATGCGGACCACGGCGCGGCGCGCAATTGCGGCGCTTCTGTCCCGTCGAGGTTCAGCGCGCCCGCTAGCAAAGCGTTGGGGCGGGGCAGAGGCAGCAGAAACCCTTGCGCGCCCAGCCGAGCCAGATTGCCGCGCATCTTCGTGACCCCCTGCAGCGCGGCGGCGCGCGGATAAGACGGATCGCCCTTGTGACTGGCGCTGGCGATATTGCCCAAGGAAAGACCGGCGTAATTGTGGCTGGGCCCAACGATACCGTCGAAATTGATCTCGATCAGGCTCATCGCGCCACGCTCCAAACCATATCGCCTGTCCTGACAACCAGAGCATCCGCAGCGACCGCATCAATTGCAATCCCGCCATCTTCGTCCAAGGCCCGCGCGCCGTAACAGGCGCGGAAATCTTGCAATTTCCCAGTTGCCAAAATCGCGCGTTCACCCTCAGCCAGATCGACTTTCGTCAGCTTGGCCTCGCTGCTGTTTTTCACGCTGGTCACTTCGTCGGTGGGCGCAACCATGCTGGGTCCGCCGTCGAAAATATCGACATAGCCTTCGTAACGGAAATTCTCATTTTCCAGCATCCGCATCGCCGCCCGCCCGGTGGGGTGGGGCACGCCGATCACGCTGCGCGCGTCTTCGGATAGCATTGAGATATAGACCGGGTGTTTGGGCATCAAATCGGCGATAAATTGATTGCCATTGATGGCGTTGAAATAATCGGCCTCTTGAAAACTCATCCCGAAAAAGCGTCCGGCAACCCCGTCCCAAAATGGCGATCCGCCGCGTTCATCAATGATCCCGCGCAATTCGGCCAGAATACGGTCGGCAAACCGTTTGCGGTGCATGGCGACGAACAGATAGCGGCTGCGCGCGAGCAGCAATCCATGCCCTCCTGCGCGTTCATTGGGGTGCAGGAACAATCCGCCAACCTCGCTCGACCCTTCCAGATCGGTGACAAGGCTGAGCAATTCGGCGCGCACTGTGCGGTCCAATTGCTGGCTGTATTGGGTCAGGGTGTTGAGCCGGTAGGAATAGAACGGCCATTGCTGCCCGACCTGCGTCATCAATTGGCAGGTGCCGCGCACCGTCTTTGTCTCTAGGTTTTCGAGCACCAGCACGAATTGCTCATCCGCCAACACGTCCTCTGTTCTGGCGAAAGCGGCCTCCGCCGTTTCCAGCTTCGCGCCCAAGGCGGCGCGATCAGGCGGCAGATTGGTGAAACCGCCGCCGGTTAATTTCGCCATCTCGTAAAGATGTTCCAGATCGGCGGCGCGCGCGGCGCGAAGGCGGAAAGTCATGTAAGGGCTCCTTCAGCCAATTTTTGGATAACCCGCGCGGATAAAGCGGCGCGCTCCGTCAAACTGGCAGTGATTAGAAATTCGTCTGCGGAATGGATCGACCCGCCGCGCACGCCCATCGTGTCAACGACTGGCACTCCGCAAGCGGCAATATTGTTGCCATCACACACGCCGCCTGTGCTTTTCCAAGCGATCTCTTGGCCTAATTCTGCGCCGCATTCGCGCACCAGATCGAACAGGCGCTGCGCGGTTTCATCGACGGGCTTTGGCGGGCGGGTTACGCCGCCATGGCGGCTGATGCGGACGTCATGCGCGCTTTCAATATTGCGCAGCAAAGCGTTCAAATCTTTATCGAAACCTTCCATCGCCTCTGTAGATTTGGGGCGGATGTTAAAGCGTAAGACGGCATGATCGGGCACGACATTGTTCGGCCCCCCGCCTTCCAACTTGGCTGGGTTCACGGTGATATCCTCGCGCTCCATCGCCTTCAGTTGTAAAATCATATCGGCGGCGGCGACCAAGGCGTTGCGCCCTTCATGCGGGTTGCGGCCTGCATGGGCGGATTTGCCCGCAATGGTGATCGAATAATTGCCGGTGCCGCCGCGCGCATGGGCCAATGTGCCATCGGGTAAAGCCGCCGGTTCATAGGTGAGAGCCGCCAATTTGCCGCGCGCCATTTCTGCAATCAAAGCGGAACTGGCGAGCGATCCGGTTTCTTCATCGGAATTGATCAGCACATCATAGCCCAGCGATCCCGCGCTGGCGGTTTCTTCAAACGCCATCAATGCATGGAGCATGACGGCAATCCCGCCCTTCATATCCGCGACGCCGGGGCCGTTTAGCACGCCGTCTTCGAGCCAAGTTTGTTGTTGAAAGGGATGATCGAGCGGAAACACCGTATCCATATGCCCGGTGAGCAAAATGCGCCGATTGGCGGTTGGCCGCACGCGCACAATCAAATGGTCGCCATGCGCCTTTTCAAACTCACTGCCATCTGCCGCGATGCCGGTAACAGGGGCAGGGGTGATCATTTCAATCGTGCCGGGCAGGGCGGAAAAGGCGCCGGCCAATGCCTTTGCCTGCACGGCAAGGCCATCGACATTCGCGGTGCCAGTGTTGATCGCGCACCAATTTTGGACCTGATCCAGCATGGCAGAAGCGTCGAATTGTTCGGGTTTTGTCAGTTTCATCGGCAACCACCTCTAGCGCGGCAATCTGTTCTGTCCAAGCCATGCGGCGAAGCCATTTTTCCCCCGGTTGCAATCACCTGCGGATTTGGCCATATCGCCAGCGTCCTCCTCCCCAGGCCCGATTTTATCGCACCCCGAGGACACACATGACAGATATGACAATTCGCGCTGGACTTTCCGTTGATGAACGGTTGGCGAGTTTGCTTGAGAATGAGGTGCTCGCACCCTTGGGCCGCGATGCGCAGGCGTTTTGGCAAGGTTTTGCAAAATTGCTGGCGGATTTCGCGCCGCGTAATGCCGAATTGCTGGCGAAGCGAGAGGATCTGCAAGGCCAGATCGACGCTTGGCATCAGGCAAGGGCGGGCAAGCCGCATGACGCCGCCGAATATCAGGCATTCTTGCATGAGATCGGCTATTTGGTGCCGGAGACCGGCGATTTTCAGATCGGTACGCAAAATGTCGATCCCGAAATTGCGACAATGGCCGGGCCGCAATTGGTTGTCCCGATCCTCAATGCGCGGTTTTTGCTGAACGCCGCCAATGCCCGCTGGGGCAGTTTGTATGATGCGTTTTACGGCACCGATGCCCTAGACGCGCCGCCTGCACGGCCGGGCGGCTATGATGAGGCGCGCGGGAATGCGGTGATTGCGCGCGGGCGTGAATTTCTCGATTCCGCTTTGCCTCTGGTCGATCAAAGCTGGGCCGATATGGCGGATGAGCATGACGGCAAGCTGGTGGATGAAGGGCAATATGTCGGCAAGACCGGAAAGGGTTTGTTGTTCGTCAATAATGGCCTGCATATCGAAGTGGTGTTTGATGCAGGCACGCCGGTTGGCCGCACCGATAAAGCGGGCATTGCCGATATTCTGGTCGAAAGCGCGCTGACCACGATTGCCGATTGCGAAGATTCGGTCGCGGCGGTTGATGGTGAGGATAAGGCGCTGGCTTACACCAATTGGCTGGGCATTATTCGCGGCGATTTGGCGGAGAGTTTTGAAAAAGGCGGCCGCACGCTGACGCGCGAATTGGCGGGCGACAAGGTCTATTCTGACGCGTCGGGCGCGCAGCAAACATTGTCAGGGCGCAGCCTGATGTTTGTGCGCAATGTCGGCCATTTGATGACCAATCCGGCGATCCTTTTGCCGGGTGGCGGCGAGATTCCAGAAGGGATCATGGACGCCGTTTTCACCAGCGCGATCAGCACGTTGGATGTGGAGAATGCCAAGAAACCAGGCTTGGCAAAATACGGCAATTCGCGCAGCGGCAGCATCTATATCGTCAAACCCAAAATGCACGGGCCAGAAGAATGCGCCTTCACCAATGATCTGTTCGATGCGGTGGAAGACTTGCTGTCCATCCCGCGCCACACGATCAAGGTCGGGGTGATGGATGAAGAGCGCCGGACCAGCGCCAATCTGGGCGCGTGTATCCATGCGGTTCGGGACCGGATCGTGTTTATCAACACCGGTTTCCTCGACCGGACCGGCGATGAAATGCACACTTCGATGCATGCCGGGCCGATGATGCGAAAGGGCGCGATGAAAGCGTCACCGTGGCTGGGTTCTTACGAAGCGCGCAATGTCGCCATTGGCCTGAAACACGGCCTGTCTGGCAAGGCGCAGATCGGCAAAGGCATGTGGGCCGCCCCCGATTTGATGGGGCAGATGATGGCGGAGAAAATCGGCCATTTGCGCGCCGGGGCAAACACCGCATGGGTGCCATCGCCGACGGCGGCGACATTGCACGCTTTGCATTATCACGCCGAAAATGTGTTTGAAATTCAGCAAAACCTGCCTGAACCTGCGGGGCTCGATGCCTTGCTGACCATTCCGCTCGCAGAGAACACCAATTGGCCGGAGGATGAGCTGCGCGAGGAATTGGACAACAATGCGCAAGGGTTGCTGGGATATGTGGTGCGCTGGATTGATGCCGGTGTTGGCTGTTCAAAAGTGCCGGACATTAATGATGTGGGCCTGATGGAAGACCGGGCGACTTTGCGCATTTCGTCTCAACATATCGCCAATTGGTTGCTGCACGGAATTGTAAGCGAGGCGCAAGTGCTAGACAGCCTGACGCGGATGGCGGCCAAGGTTGATGCGCAAAATGCGGGCGATCCGACATACGTTCCGCTGACGGGGAATGAGGACGGCGCGGCATTTTGTGCGGCGAAGGATCTGATTTTCAAAGGGACCGAGCAGCCCAGCGGATATACAGAGCCCTTGCTGCATGCATGGCGGCAAAAAGCCAAATCGGCGCAGAATTAAAGAACCGCTTCGCCGCAATCGCGATCTGTGACATCTAGGCTGCTGGGCCTGCGTTACCGGGGGCCAAAGCCCTGATCAAAGCTGGGGCCAAAGCGGGGGAAATGTTCTATGTGGCGCATGATTGGGCCGGCTTTGCTGTTTTCTGGGGCGGCAATCGGCACGTCGCATCTGGTGCAATCGACGCGGGCGGGCGCGCTGTATGGCGGCGCGCTGATCGTGGTCATCTTGCTCAGTTTCATTCTTAAATACCCCGCTTTCCGGTTCGGCGTGGATTACGGCCATGCCGCGCGCAAATCACTGGTGTCGGGATACCGAGAGCTGGGGGTGTGGGCGCCTTTGCTGTTTGCTCTGGCGGCTATCCCGGTTGTGCCGGTGATCTATGCTGCCTTGGCGACGGGGACGGCGGGGATCGCTTCTGCGGTGTTCGGCCTGTCTTTGCCGGTGCCGATGATCGGGATTGTTTCGTTTGCGGGCGTTGCGGTGGTTTTGATGATCGGCGGGTATGATTGGCTCGATCCGATCAACCGGGTCTTGCTGCTGTTTCTGATTGCTTCGACTTTGGTGACAACGGCGGTCGTGCTGCCGCGCGTCGAATGGGGCACTATGCTCGATACCAGTTGGGCGTTTGAGCCGACCGCGATCCTGTTCGTGGTCGCTTTGGCGGGGTTTATGCCCAATCCGCTCGACGTGTCCGTATCGCAATCAATGTGGACGGCGGAGGCTGAGCAGCGTTTGGAGCGCGGCAAAGGGGGCATCAAAACCTCGCTTGGCGAAGCGCGCGGCGCGTTCGTGACAGGGTATGCAATGACGGCGCTATTGGCGGTGTGTTTTTGCATTATGGGCGCAGGCGTGATGCACGCAGACGGCATCGCGCCAGAGGCCAGCGCCCCCGGTTTCGCGGCGCAGATCATCGGATTATACAGCGCCGCTTTGGGCGAATGGGCGGCGGCCTTGGCGGCGGTGGCGGCATTGTCGGTGATGCTGACGACATTGCTGGTCGCGCTGGATATTGGCGGGCGGCATATTGCGAGCGTTCGGCAAGAGCTTGGCGGTGATCGCGGTCCGGCTGCGTTCAAGCAAACCTATCGCATGGCGATCGCGGTGCTGGTCGCTTTGACCGGCGCGGTCTTGTTCGTGTTCACCGCGAATTTCACAGTGATGCTGGATTTTGCGATCAGCGCATCTTTCGTCGGCGCGCCCATTATCGCGGCGCTCAATCACTTGGTGGTGACACGTTGCGCCATGCCCGAAGAAGCGCGGCCCAGACCCGCGATTAGGGTGCTAAACCTGATTGGTATCGCGATTATGACAGCGCTGGCCGCGGCGTTCTTTGTGCTGTGAGGTGCCCTTAGATTAGCGCGTTTGCTCTAGCTCAGCACACGTGCCAATTGCACAAAATCATCCACGCTCAAAGTCTCCGCCCGGCGGGTGGGATCAATACCGACCTCTGCCAGAGCATCCAACGCGCCCGGCACGCCTTTAAGACTTTGGCGTAGCATCTTGCGGCGCTGCCCAAATGCCGCCTCCGTCAAACGCTCCAGCATGGGGGCTGATACGCCGCCGGGCGCTTCACCGGGGGTTACATGGACAATCGCGCTCATCACTTTGGGCGGCGGGGTGAAGGCGCTGCGGTGGACTTTCATCGCCAATTTCGCCTGACTGCGCCACTGCGCCAGCACTGCGAGCCGGCCATAGGCGCTGCTGCCCGGTTTTGACACGATCCTGTCTGCCACTTCGCGTTGAAACATCAAGGTGAGCGAGCGCCATTGCGGCGGCCACGCGGCGGAGCCTTTGGTGCCCGACAGCCATTTCACGAACAGCGCGGTGCCGACATTATAGGGCAGGTTGGAAAGGACGTGGAACGGCGTGCGCTCTTCGTCCTGAGACATGATTTCATCATGATCCAGTTTCATCGCGTCACCGTGCATGATGGTGAGTTGACCCGGAAACGCATCGCTCAATTCCGCCAAAGCAGGCATGCACCGCTCATCCATCTCAATCGCGGTCACGCGCGCGCCTGCCCTTAACAATGCCCTCGTCAAACCGCCGGGACCGGGGCCGACTTCGAGGACATTTTCGCCCGCCAAATCTCCGGGAAGCGCCGCAATGCGGCTTAGCAATTGCTCATCGAGCAGGAAATTCTGCCCCAGAGCTTTCGACGCGCTGAGACCGTGCTGAGCAATCGTCTCTCTGATCGGGGGGAGGTCGGGCAGGTCAGACATTTGCGCGCGCATTTGCACAAGCAGTGGCCATGCGGATTGCCGCGATCATCGCGCTGGCATCGGCGACCCCGCTCCCGGCAATATCGAAAGCGGTGCCGTGATCGGGCGATGTCCGAATAATCGGCAGGCCCAATGTGACATTGACCCCTTCGTCAAATTCCAACGCTTTCAAGGGGATCAGCGCCTGATCATGATACATGCAAAGCGCCGCATCATAGGTTGGCCGCATACGCGGCGTGAACAAGGCATCGCCGGGCACGGGGCCGGTCACGTCCAATCCCTTTTCGCGCAATCGGGCGATCGCTGGTTCGATTATCCGCGTTTCCTCTGATCCAAATTGACCGTTCTCGCCTGAATGCGGGTTCAGCCCGGCGATGGCCAGACGCGGGCGTTCAATCCCGAAATCTCTGGCGAGAGCGGCGGCCACGATCCGCGTTTTGTGCATGATCAGATTGGCGCTGAGCATGGCGGGCACATCGGCCAAGGCGACATGCACTGTGATCGGAACGGTCCGCAGGCTGGGCCCGGCCAGCATCATTACGGCATCCTGAGCGCCAAGCCCGCAAATCTCGGCAAGAAATTCGGTTTGGCCGGGAAATTCAAATCCAACTTTGCCCAATTGCGCTTTGCTGACCGGCGCGGTGACCAGCCCGCAGGCAGAGCCCGCCAAGACGCAGCGCGCCGCCTCGGCCAGCGAATGAAGCGCCAAAGCCGCACCGGCATCGCTGGGCTTTCCCGGGGTATAGTCGGTTTGCGGGGCGCCATTTTTGAGAACCGGTAGACCGTCGGCAAAGGCCGCCGCAGCCTGAGCCGGGTCTTGGATGACGACGACAGGGCAATCGATCCCGCAATGCTCTTCCGCCGCGGCGAGCACCTGAGCGCCGCCGACCACGAAGAATGGGGCCGTATTTGGCGCAAGGCGCAGTTGCAAATAGGCGCGCAGCACAATTTCGGGGCCGATCCCCGCCGGATCGCCTATTGATAGGGCCAAGGGTCGCGGCGAGGGATGGGCGGGGGCACGATCAGCCATCAAAGCGCGCGAAAATCTGCCTCAATTGTACTGAATATAGGCGTCATTGCGCAGGTCGCGCAGATAACGCTGCGCGCGCTTGTTGATCCGCTCTTCTTCAATTGAGCGCATGACGGAATCGAATGTCGGCGCGCTGGTGTCTTCTGGATCATCGCGGCCGCACAGCATCAAAACACGCACGCCGTCTTCTACACCGCCAAAGGGCGGAGTGGCCTGGCCGACTTGCAAGTTCAGCAGGATATTTTGCAGCTGATCAGGCAATTGCCGCGCTTGAATTTGGTCATTGGCCACCACTGTCGCGTTCAGCACGGTTCGCGCGCTGTCTGCATCAGAACAGCTGCGCAGAGTACCGACAAAATTAGCAAATTGTTCGATCCGGCCATTGGCTTCTTCTTCGGTGGTGCCGGGGTCGAAAGCGATTGAGATTTGTTTCAGGCTGAGCAAAGCATCGCGCGGGTCAACGCCCAGAACCTGTTGCTTATCAATCAGATAGATAATCGTGAAACCGCCTGGAATCTCCAGTGGCCCAACCAATTGCCCGGTCGACATTTGCCGCGCCGCATCGGCCATGGCCGTCGGCAGTGTTTCCAGCCGCAAGAAGCCAGTATCGCCGCCCACAACGGCGGTGGTGGCTTCGGAGAATTGGCGGGCATAGGCGACGAAGCTGCCGCCTTGTTCCAATTGCTGCATGATCCGCTGCATATTCTGGATCACCGCATCGCGGTTTTCGATGGTTGCGTTCATGTAAATCTCGCCAAGGCGATATTCCTCGGTCCCGCGCGATTCCTCTAGGCGGCGCAGGACTTCATTGACCTCTTCTGCCGACACATTGACGAAGGGTGTGATATTGCGGCGCAGCAGATTTTCCCACGCCAATTCGCCTTCGATCTGGCGTTTCAGCGCGTTGGGCGATGAACCGATAGAGGCGAGATATTCGTCCATCCGTTCCGGGTTTTGTCCAAAGTTTTGCGCGGCGAGCTGTTGATAGGTCTGCTCAACTTGCGCCCGGTCCACCGGCAATTCCTGTGCGCGGGCGGCTTGAATTTTGATCGTTTCATCAATCAGATTGCGCAGCACCTGCACACGCAGCCGCTGAAGCTCTTGATCCGAAACCTCTGCATCCGATGCGTTGGTGACCAAGGCGACGCGTTGATCGATATCGGTGCCGGTCACGACATAGCCATTGACCACGGCGGTGGCGCTTCGATCATCGGGATTGTCGCTGCCGAAGATCGTGAAATTGTCTGGGATGCCAAGTGGATTGGCAGAGGTCGGCACAGCGGCCGTCGGTGTCGCTGCGGTTTGTGCCAACACCGGCGAAACGGCAAACGCCGCAGAGCCCAAAAGGCCCGCTACAAGAGCCGAGCCAAAATTCTTTGAAAATACGTTCAACGTCACGATTTTTAATCCCGATTCTTTAATCATTCGAACCCGGCGCGGCCCCACCCTTGCCCGGTCTATGTCTGTTGCCGCCCCGCGTGCTTACATCTGTGTAAGCAATTGGCGCGCGAAGGCTTAACACACGCTGAGCCTGCGTTCTCGCGAGCCTTAACGCCTTTTGTGGATGCTGCCAATCGGAGTGCGCAATCTAAGTGGGCAGGCAAAACAGGCACTCACAGCGGGCAGGCACAGCAGGCAGGAAAAGCGGGTAGGCAAAGCGGGCTGGCAATAGCTGCGTCCCCGTTTGATGACGGGCCTAGCGGAAACCGAGATTGCGCAGCGCAAAGAACAGCTGAAAACTGTTGCCGCGTTCTGCGTCACCCGCGCTGATGAAATCGCGCCGCCATGTGGCGCCAAATTCGATGCAATCATCATTGTAAGCAATGCCCAAACGCGTGCGGATCGGTTCAAAGCCATCAGGCGCAAATAATGGATCTTCTGCAGCGCTGGTCAGGTTGAAAACGCCCGATCCAAACACCGACCAATGCCGCCCAATCGTAAAGCGTCCGGCTGCGCGAATTTCCTCGCGATCTTGCAAATCTTCGACCGTTTGGATGTTCCGGTTCAGCCGCAAATAGCCCAATTCGACGTAATTTCGCTGTGAGCCGATCGTGGCATCAATTTCATTGCGGCGAATGGCAAGGCTGTCTTTGTCGATGCGGAAACGGTGCGTGAAGGCAAGGTCATTGCGCAAGCGAACTTCGGTCCGGCCCACAAAATCAGAAACGCGCCCAGACAGGCCCGTGCCGTCGGGGAAAATTTCACGTTCTCTGGTCAAACGATAGGATTGGCCGACGGTGCTTTTGACCCGCCAGCCCGGCTTTGTCAGTTCCCAATCCACGCCCCACGTCACGCGCGTTCCGTCCTCAACCCGGTCATATCCGGGGAAACGGTTGAGCGCGAAGAGGTTGGAATCCTCCAAATCAATCGCGCGCGCATCTTCGTTGGGCACGGCAAGGTTGCGGATCTGCGGGCTGGCAACAATTTGCACACGGGGTTTGAGCACTTGTGTGCCGCCAAACGCCTCGCCGACAAAGGGCCATTCCATATCAATCGCCGCCGTCGCAACGCCGCGCGTCGTCCACCCTTCATTGCCGCGATAGACCTGTGTCAAAGTCGCCAAGCTGTTTTGCGTGTTGTACACATCGCCGCGAACAAGGCCGGTGACCGTGACCACTTGGCCAAGCCCCGTCAGACGCCGCATATCCCACCGCGCCCCGGCAAAGGCGCGCTGAGTGTCTTGTCCGTCATTGCGGATCAGGCTGAGCGTGTTCGCTTGCAATTGCACTTCGCCGCCCAGCAACGGATCATCCAAAATGCGGCGATAATCGAAGGCCGGGATCGCGAGCGGAACTTGGCCCTGATCTGCGTTGATCCGCAAGGTCTGCGTCGCCCAACCCGCGAGGCTCAAATAAGAATTGTCATCAATCCGTTCCAGATTGATGGTCGAACGCAAACGGTCATCGCGGCTGATGTCATAGCGCCGCAAGAATGTGCGGTCACTGGCCAGCCTGACGGAACCGGTGAGGCTCCATTCCGGCGAGAACAGAAATTTGCCATTGGCAAACAGATAGCCGCGCGGGTCGCTTTGCGTGGTCGGCGTCGCCCCAAAGTTGGAAACGCGGCGGCTGGAGGTCGCGTAGCCGGTGATCTGATAGGCGCCCTTTTCGGTCAAATGCCGCCATTGTGCATTTACCATCGGCGCGGCATCGGAATAGATCGACGCTCCCAAGGTCAGATCGCGGTTTTCCGCCAACCGCCAATAATATTCGCCCGATAATTCCAGCCCGTTGACCTGATCAAACCGTACATCCGGCACCAGGAAGCCGGTTTCCGCCCCGCCATCGGTGCGGATCGCCAATCCGGGCAGCGGCAGAATGCGCGCGCCAAACAATTCCAGCACCGCGCCATCAAAACTCACGCGGGCCTCATCAGGATCATAGGTCACCCGGTCGGCGGTGATCCGCCAGCTTGGGTCCTGAGCGCAGCCATCTTCGCTCGTCACTGCGCAGGCGGTGTAGGCCGCATCGGTGAGCAATACGGTGCCATCACCGTCTCGCTGAGCCGAACGCGCAGCGAGCCGCCCGCCTTGGCGTAAAGCGAGCAGCAATTCATCCATCGCGCCCGCTTCAAATTCGTCATTGAGCGCGAGGGTTTCGGTGAAGATTTGATTGCCGTTGGTATCGACAAAGCGAACATTGCCGCGCGCGAAAATTTCGCCTGTGTTTCGGTCCCACACCACTTCATTGGCGCGCACGGATGCCTGATCACTGCGCAAGATAACATCGCCGCGCGCGGTGACCGTGCCGGCCTCATTGTCATTGGTAACTTGATCGGCCTCGAACCGAATTTGCTCGGCGTCCCCGGCCTCGTCCGCCTGATCTGCGGAGAGCACGCCTGCTTCGTTTGCCGGATCTGCCGCGCGAGTGGTGATCGCGATCTCGGCCGGGTCATCCGACAATTCTTGCGCGAATACCGGCGCGGCGCCGCCGATCAATGCCAGCGCCGCTGCCCCATAAGCAGCTCCGTAAGCCGCCCCAAATGCAAGTGTGCTGGTCATGCCGCGCGCAGGATTTCGGTAAAACACGCGTTTCTTCGCCCGCTCATTCGCCTGCGCCTGTTCATTGGCCCGTGATACTCCCGACATGGCTTGCCTATTGCACCGCTCGCGCCTAATCGCAATCGCCATTCCTTGGGCGCTATTCGAGCCGGGGTCAGCCGAACAATTTTGGCGGTCCTTTTGGCTGAACACAGCGCCCGTTTTTCCCGGTTTCTGCATGGAAGCCTCCGGCCCAATGGGTCGATGACCTATCGGAGCGAGCATGAATATCCTCTTCACCGAAACTTCCCCAGCCAATGTCCGCCTCATTGCGCGGATCGTGAATCAGGGTGATGCCCTGTCTGATCTTGACGCTGCCTTAAGCGATGGCGCGCCCGCTGCGCGGTTTAAGGGCAGCGCGGGCCAAGTGTTTGAAGGGTTCGTGACCGATGCTGGCTCTTTGAAACGTGTCGCAATTGCCGGGGCGGGGGAGCCGGATTCGGGCAAGCGCCGCCTTAATGTAGAGCGCGCTGGCGCGGCTTTGATGGCGAAATATTTGCGCTCTGGCGAAACGGAAATGGTGCTCGATCTGGGCCATGCGTCTTTTTCTGGCGAAGAAGCGGCGGCGGCTTTGTTGGGATTGCGCCTGCGCAGTTGGGCCTATGATGATTACCGCACCAAATTGGCGGCGGAGAAGAAAATCACCCTGAAAACTGTCCATGTCATAGGCGCACCGGAAGGCACCGCACAGGCTTGGGAAATCGCGCAAGCCGTCGCGACCGGGGCGGAGTTCACCAAGAAGCTCATCACATTGCCTGCGAATATTCTTTACCCAGAAAGCTTCGTTGCTCTGTGCGAAGAAGCCTTTGCCGGGACCGGCGCTGAGCTGACCGTGCTGGATGAAGAGCAAATGGGCGAGCTTGGCATGGGCGCGCTGCTGGGCGTGGGGCAGGGTTCTGTCCGCGCCTCGCGGATGCTAGCGATTCAATGGAATGGCGGCAAGAAAGGCGAAGCACCGACCGCGTTTGTCGGCAAAGGCGTTACTTTCGACACAGGCGGCATTTCGCTGAAGCCGCCCCCCGGTATGGAAGATATGAAGTGGGATATGGGCGGCGCTGGCGCAGTGGCGGGCGGCATGTTGTCGCTGGTGAAGCGCAAGGCGAAAGCGAATGTCGTCGCGGTTATGGGGCTGGTTGAAAACATGCCCGATGGCAATGCGATCCGCCCCGGCGATGTTTTGACTACCATGAGCGGCCAAACGGTCGAAGTGCTCAACACCGATGCCGAAGGGCGTTTGGTCTTGTGCGATGCGCTGCATTGGACGCAGGACGTGTTTAAGCCATCACGGATTGTCGATTTTGCGACGCTGACCGGCGCGATGATTATTGCGCTGGGCCATGAATATGCCGGTGTGTTCAGCAATGACGATGATCTGGCCGATCAATTGATGGCAGCAGGCACGGCGACTGGCGACAAATTGTGGCGGCTGCCGATTGGGCCTGCTTATGACAAATTGATCGACAGCCCGATTGCCGACATCAAGAATGTCGGCCCGCGTCCGGCTGGATCGATCACGGCGGCGCAATTCCTGCACCGGTTCATCAAAAAAGGCACGAAATGGGCGCATTGCGATGTTGCGGGCATGGTGTTTGCGGATAAGCCGGGCCACACTTGGGACAAGGGCGCAACCGGGTATGGCGTGCGTTTGATCGACCAATTCGTTGCCGACAACGCCGAAGGGTAAAGATCAGAAGATCAGAGGATTGGGCGCATGGCGAAAATGCGCAAGAAATCGGAGCTTCCTTCGAAGATTTGCGAGACCTGCAATTTGCCCTTCACATGGCGCAAGAAGTGGGAACGCGATTGGGACAGCGTCCGATATTGTTCGGAGCGGTGTAAGCGAAGCAAGGGGAAGGCAGGCGCATGAAAGTCGATTTCTGGCAATTGTCGCGCGACCCGGTGGAAAAAACCGTTGCCCTCATCGCTCAGCGGGTGATCGGTTCCGGTGAAAAATTGCTGGTCGTCAGCGCGCATGCCGCGCAGCGAGAGGTGATTTCGCGCCAATTGTGGAAGGCAGGGCCGGAAAGTTTCCTCGCTAATGGTGAGGCATCGGCCCCCGGCGCGGCGCAGCAACCGATCCTATTGTCTGAAACGGTCGACGCTGCAAATTCTGCCAGTCATGTCATCTATGCCGACGGGGAATACCGCGATCCGGCTGGTTTTGCGCGAGCGTTTTTGTTGTTTGATGAAGAAACAAAGCAAGCCGCGCGCGGCACATGGAAATCGCTCGACGAGGCGGAAGGTTTAGAGCGCGCTTTCTTTCGCCAAGATGGCGGCAAATGGATTAAGGTCGCCTGATCGCGCGATAATTTGGGGGGAGTAGAACATGCGTATTTCAGCAATCCTGACATCTATGGTCGCGGCGGCCGCTCTATCTGGCTGCGGCGCGCAAGAAGAAGGCACGATCACCACCGAAGAAGGTCAGAGCGGCGAATACCGGATCGATTCGGAAACGGGCGAGGCCAGCATGACGGTTGAAACACCGGAGGGCGACGTCACGATGCGCACCGGCGCGGATGTGCCGGTCGATTTGCCTGCGGGCTTTACCTTGATCGATGGGGCAGAGGTGCTGAACAACATCACCATTGATCAGGCGGGAGAAAAAGGCACGCTTATCACCTTCCAAACCAGCCAAAGCCCCGCGCAAATCAAACAGCATTACCGCGCGCAAGCAGAGGCAGCGGGGATCACGATCCAGATCGAGACAGACATTAATGGCGGCGCGATGCTGGGCGGCGAAAATGAAGCGACCGGCACGACCTTTTCAATCACCGCTTATCCCGGCGAAGAGGGCACGACAGGACAGTTGACGATCAGCGAAGGCTTGAATTGATCCGCGAGCCCGCGTAGGGGCGCGCCGGAAATCATTTCAGCGTCAACCGGCGCCCCTCCCTGCTTTATCTAAGGAACTCACTATGGCGGTTACCCGCACTTTTTCGATCATCAAACCTGATGCCACTCGCCGCAACCTGACCGGCGCGGTCACTGCTATGCTCGAAGGCGCTGGCCTGCGCGTTGTCGCGTCCAAGCGTATTCACATGACCAAAGAACAAGCCGAGGGCTTCTACGCCGTGCATAGCGAGCGTCCCTTCTTTGGCGAACTCACTGAGTTCATGATGAGCGAACCTGTGGTTGTCCAAGTCCTCGAAGGCGAAGACGCCGTGACCCGCAATCGCGACATCATGGGCGCCACCAACCCAGCCGACGCCGCAGACGGCACAATCCGTAAAGAGCACGCTTTGTCGATCGGTGAAAACACCGTCCACGGCAGCGACAGCGAAGAAAATGCGAAGATCGAAATCGACTTCTTCTTCAGCGCGGACGAAATCGTCGGATAATTTCCGAACGCCTTGAATTTATAAAAGGGTCGCCTGTCTGGGCGGCCCTTTTTGTTTCTATGGCTGATTTTCAAAGCGGCGCAGCTGCTCTGCATGGGCGCGGTGATGGCCGTCTTTGCTGCCCGCCATTTGCGCGCGCATTGCGGTGATGGCTTGTGCCGATAAGCCAATCGCCAATTCGCCATAGACCCGGCGAATTTCGCTTTCCCAATCATCGCCCAAAGCATCGAAATGCAAATGCGCGATGGGTCCGTCCCACTGGCTCAATGCCGCCGCCATGCGTTTTTCGCGCAGGGCGATCTTGCGCTGCCAAAACGCTGTGATCCGGGCCAAGTCGCATGTGTCCGATTGCACGGCCATTTGATTGGCGGCCAAGGACACGGCGCTTCGTAATACTGCGTCTTTGTCACGCTGCGCCACCACCAATCGGGCATCGGGAAAGATGCTGAGCAATGTGTCCAAATCCTCTGAAAAGGCGGGAACTTTCATCACACGGGGCAAGGCAGCATTCCCCCGATGCGCGGCATCGCTGCGCAGCATACGCGTAAATTCGCGGTAGATCGGCGCGGGATCGCGGGTCTCGCTAAAGGCGCTGTAGGACGGGATGTGCCATTGCGATTCGTAAATCGAATGGTTGAGCGCCGCCGCGATCCAGGCCAGCTCCTCTTCCACTTCATTGGCGGCCATGGGGTGGATTGATAGCATCCACGGATTGAGCGCGCCCAGCATCGCCAATTCCGCTGCGCTTTTGACCCGGCTCAACCCCAATGGCGTAGGGACCGGATGATAGGCATCGCGGTACCGGGTGTGCGAATGCGCCGGGTCGGCGGCGAGCAATTTGTGAATGCGCGTTGTGCCGCTGCGCATATGGCCAATCACGATGATCGGCGGGGCGATGTGGGTCTGAAGAAGCTGCGGCTGAGCGTTCCAGAGCGCGCCAAAGGCCAGCCGGTTTTTTACCGCGCGTTGCAATTGGCCAAATGCCATGGCCCGGCCAAGCGGGTTGAGATCGGCTTCGCCAGTCGCGGCGCTGCACAGACGCTCAAACCGCTCGCGAAAATCGGCTACATCTTCGGCTGAACGACCGCCGCTTTCCGCCGCCGGATCGGCCCCCTTCGCCGCCATTTGCCATAATGCTTGCGCATTCAACTCAGGCTCCGGCAGCCACCCCTTGGCCCAAGCGCGGCCCAAAAGATCGCTCGCTCGCTGTGCCAATTTCCCGCGCGCAAGCGGGTGAGGGCGCAGCGGGACGGTCTTCTTAAAAAGCGGCATCGTTAAAGCTGCAAACCGTGCGAGCGCGGTGTCATGTTCATCCCGTCAACGCCGCAGTGGATGCGGCCCAGCCATACGTTTCGAGCGTTCAGTCCGCTCAAAACATATCCGCCGCATCAATCAGCTTAGTCAGCCGCGCGGGCGCGACGCTGCGCCAACTGCGCTCCAACCATTCGGCGATGTGATCCCAATCTGCATCCGGACGGTTCAAAATCACGCCAACCCATCCGCTCGCGCCGTAAAAAGCGGGCTTGTAATAGGTGTCCGGCTGGCTTTCGACGAGGTTCAGCAGCTCATCCATGCCGCTGGTTTTGACGAGCAAGGCAATGTGCCCGCTGCCGTGGTGGCGGTCTGAGAAATAGGCGAAATATTTGCCTGTCTTCTCGCTGCCTACGCGAAATCCGGGGGAGCCGTGGCTGGTCCGTTCATGCGTTTCGGGCAGGGCGAGGGCCAGTTCACGGACCCGCGCGAATAGGTGGCCGGGATCGGAGCCGCGCGACACATAATCGGCAATGCTGCGCGGATAGAGTTGGTGCTCTGCCAATTTAACCCGCGCGCCCAAAGTTTCAGCCGTATCATCCCGCGCAATGGCGACCCGCGCCTGCGCCAAGACTTCGCCAGCATCCAGATCGGGCGTCACCACATGGACGCTCGCGCCCGCATGGCTGTCACCGGCCTCAATGGCGCGGGCAAAGGTGTTGAGCCCTTTATATTTCGGCAGCAGAGAAGGGTGAATGTTTAGGATACGCCCCTGCCAGCGTTGGGCAAATTCATCGGACAAAATCCGCATATATCCCGCCAGCACGAGATAGTCCGCCCCAGCTTCCTTCGCAGCCGCTTCCATGGCGGCGTCATGATTGGCGCGGCTATGGCCTTTATGCGAATGGACGAAGGTTGCGATGCCCTCCAACTGAGCCAGTTCCAGCCCGCCCGCATCGGCCATATTGCTGGCGACGAGGACGATTTCATACGCCGCATCGGCCAGTCTGCTGGCATAAAGAATCGCGGCCATATTGGTGCCGCCGCCTGAGATAAAGACCGCAATTTTGGCCCGATTGCGCGCCGTTTGCGCCACATTGTCAGGCCCAGCGTCAGCCATTGTGGACCGCTTCCCACTCCTGCGTCGCGGACCATGTCCCTTGGCTCCCGCGCACGGTGCAGCCGCGCGTCCCTTCGCGGATCACGCCGACTTCGCAGACTGTTTCACCCGCGGCTTCCAATCGTTCAGTGATCGCGGCGACGTTTTCTTGAGCCACCGCCAACACCATGCCGACGCCGCAATTAAAAGTGCGCGCCATTTCAGCAGGCTCAATATGCCCTTGCGCTTGTAAAAACGCCATCAAGCGCGGTTGATCCCACAGATCGGCATCAATCGCGGCATGCGCGCCTTCAGGCAAAATGCGCGGCAGGTTCTCTAGCAAACCGCCCCCGGTGATATGCGCCAGGCCGTGGATTAACCCTTCGCGGATCAGCGGCAGCAGGCTGGCGACATAAATGCGCGTCGGTTCGATCAAGGCGTCGATGAGCAACCGGTCTTGGTCAAACAAAGACGGTCGATCCAATTTCCAGCCCTTATCTTCGGCTAGCCGCCGGACCAGTGAATACCCGTTGGAATGCACACCGGAGCTCGCCAGACCAATCAAGACATCGCCGGGCGCGACCGCATCACCGGTCAATTGTTGCCCGCGTTCCACCGCGCCGACGCAAAATCCGGCAAGGTCATAATCGCCATCGCCATACATGCCCGGCATTTCCGCCGTTTCCCCGCCGATCAAAGCGCACCCGGCTTGCTTGCACCCCTCTGCGATACCGGCAACGACACGGGTCGCGACGCCGTTTTCCAATTTGCCGGTGGCGAAATAATCGAGGAAGAACAAAGGTTCCGCCCCTTGAACGATCAGATCGTTGACGCACATTGCAACCAGATCAATGCCGACCGTATCGTGGCGATCATGTTCGATGGCGAGTTTGAGTTTTGTGCCAACCCCGTCATTGGCTGCGACCAGCAAGGGGTCTTTATATCCCGCCGCCTTGGGATCGAAGAATCCACCGAATCCGCCCAGCTCGCTGGTGGCCCCGGCGCGCGCGGTGGCCTTGGCCAGCGGGGCAATTGCTTTGATCAGCGCATTGCCCGTATCGATAGAAACGCCCGCATCGGCATAGGTGTATGGTGAGTTTTTACGTGTCATGGACGCGTGTTTAGCCTTTCACACTTGGAATTCCACTCGCCATTGGGCAAAGGACGTGAAGATTTCCCCGATGACGATCGCATCACGCCCTTTTGGCCCGATTTTGAGCGCCCTTCAGCCCGCCGCAATTTCTGTGCGTTGGACATTCGCTGTGCTGCTCGCCTTGGCATTGCTTGGCGGCGGCTATGCGCTGGTTTTGGCGCAGGTGTCGGGCGACCGGGGCATCGCGCCAACCGCCTCTAGCGCGGATATCGAAGTGCGCGGGATCGAAGTGGATGTGCGCGCCGACAATGCGATGGAGGCGCGCAGCACCGCATGGCGTCAGGCCCAGCGAGAGGCTTGGAGCCGCGCTGGCGGGCCTGCTATCGCCGATGGGCAATTGTCGGGCATGGTCACGGCAATCGTGATTCAGCGCGAGAGAATCGGCCCCAAACGTTATGTAGCAACGCTGGGCGTGTCGTTTGACCGGCAACGGGCCGGTCGATTCTTAGGCGGCAATTCACGCGCGCGCTCCTCTGCACCGATGCTGCTAATCCCGGTAACGGCCAGCGGCGGGGCCTATACGGCATTTGAGGTTCGCAATCCGTGGCAGCGGGCTTGGGCGAGCTTTAATCCGGGCACGAGCCGGATTGATTATGTCCGCCCCAGCGGCGCGGGCGGCGATTCGCTGCTGCTGAATTATGGCCAAGCAGGTCGGCGCAGCCGCGCGTGGTGGCGCACGACGCTGGATCAATATGGCGCGGCCGATGCACTGGTTCCGATTGCGCGGCTTGAACATCAATTCCCCGGCGGCCCGATCAAGGGGACATTTACCGCGCGCTACGGCCCTGACAGTAAAGTTTTGGAGCGTTTCTCGCTGGAGGCGAATGGTCCGGGCGGTCTGGACGAAATGCTCAGCGAAGCGGTCGACCGGTTTGACCGTATTTATGAGCAAGCCTTGGCCGATGGCGCCTTGCAGCCGGATCCGACATTGCGGTTGGGCGGATCGGGTCAGGTTGACCCGGCGATTGCACGGTTGATTGAAATCGGGCGCGCAATTCGGGCGCGCGACAGCGCCGTGGCGGCAGCTGAAGCCGCAGCGAGCGCGGCTCCGGCTGCTGCGCCGGTTGCTGCTCCGACGCAGGCTCCGGCGGTTGTTCGCGCCTTTGCCGTTCAATTTGCAACGCCCGATGCGATGACATTTGACGCGACATTGTCGACGGTGCGCCAAGTGCAAGGGGTACGCGGTTTGGCCGTTACCAGCACCGCGATGGGCGGCACCTCGGTGATGAGCGTCAGCTATGGCGGCGAGATCAGCGCACTGGCGGCGGCTTTGCGTGCACGCGGCTTTACCGTGCGTGAGGGCGCAAACGCGCTCGCCATTTCGCGCTAAGCGCAGAATGATGGCTGGCTGATGTCCGCTCAACACCCTGGTCAAATTGCGCTGCCGCTGCTGGCGGAGGGACGCGGTGATCCCCGGCGGATTGTTATTGGCGATGCCAATGCGGGCGTGATTGAGGCTTTGCAATCACCCGGCAATTGGCCGTTTCACACCGCCGTTTTGACGGGCCCTGCGCGTTGCGGGAAATCCTTGCTCGGCCAGTGGGCCGCTGGCCAAGGGATTGAAGTGATCGACGGCGCGGATTTGCGGGAGGAAGCGGATATCTTTCACCGCTGGAACGCGGTTCAACATGGCGGATCACGCGCGGGGACTGCGCTCTTGCTGATCGCGGATGATACGCCGTGGGATATCACTTTGCCCGATCTCAAATCGCGGCTGGGCGGATCGCTGCAACTGGCGATTGGCGAACCGGATGACGCCATGGCGGCATCGCTGATAGAAGTACATGCAGAAGCCCGCGCGCTGACGCTGGCAGACGGAGCGGCGGAATATCTCGTCCCGCGCACTTCGCGCAGTTTTGCCGATATTGAACGGTTGGTGGCCGCAATTGATCGCATCAGCCTTGAACGCCAAGCGCCCGCCACCATGTCAGTTTGGAGAGCCGCGCTAGAAGCATTACAAGGGCCGCAGCAACAAAAACTGTTGTAGGTGAGATTTGCAATTGAGCGGTTTTGGTGGGAGAATCTGAGCATGTTTGAACGGCTCAAGAACTATCTGGACTCGATCCAAGCGCGCGACCCTGCGCCGCGCTCGCGGTGGGAAATCCTGCTCTATCCCGGCGTTTGGGCGCTGGGTTTTCACCGGATTGCCCATTGGTTGTTCAATGCGAAACTCTATTTCCTTGCCCGGTTCATCAATCATTTCAGCCGCTTGCTGACCGCAATTGACATCCATCCCGGCGCCAAAATCGGCAAGAATTTCTTCATCGATCACGGCTTTACAGTGATTGGGGAAACCGCGCAGATCGGCGACAATGTGACGATCTATCAATGCGTCACACTGGGTGGTACGAACCCGACCAATGGCGTGGGCGGCAAACGTCACCCGACATTGGAAGACAACGTCATTGTTGGATCAGGCGCGCAAATCATCGGCCCCATCACAATCGGCGAACGCGGGCGTATTGGCGCGAATGCGGTGGTGATGGAGGACGTGCCGGGCGGCGCGACAATGGTTGGGTTTAAGGCGCGATCAACGCTTCTGCCGGCAGAGGAATGGATCAAGGAATTCATCCCCTACGGCACACCGTGCGAGGATGCAGAGGGCAATAAAGTCGATTGCATCGAAAAGCTGGAAGGCGAGCTTGCAGAATTGCGCGCAGAAGTGGCCGCGATCAAGGCGGACGCAGCGGGTAAGGACGAGGCCGATCAACCCTCATTCGATTTGTCTAAGAAGAGCGGGACCGGCGCCTGATGAATGCCAAGACTGGCGGAGCATCGGGCGGCGGGCATTCCGGCCAAGTCGTCGCATTTCCGCAAAAAGCAGGCGGCAATGCGCTAGGTCAAGTCGGTTTTGAACGGGCCGAATTACAGCGCATTCTTGACCTTTATGGCCGCATGGTCGCCGCCGGAGAATGGCGCGATTATGCGATGGATTTCGACAAGCACGCCGCCACTTTCGCCGCCTTTCGCCGGACAGCGGAACGCCCCAATGCGCGGGTCGAAAAGCGGCCTTCTTTGCGCGCGAAACAAGGCATGTACACCTTGTTTGGCGAACACGGGCAAGTGCTCAAACGCGGATCAGATCTCGCCAATGTCCTAGCGCCGATGGAGCGCAAGTTGATGAAAGCGGTCGATTAAGCCACGCTCGGTTCAATCGCAGAAGCGGCCGGCACTGTGTCCTCGGTCGCGGGCAGCCGGTCTTGGATACCCACCGGCATTGCCCCAACCACCACCCGGCGAATGGGCTGCCAAAATGCCGAAAGGCTGAGCAATGCGGAGCCGATTACGAGAGCCGTGAGCGCAAAGTTCAATTCCACCGCGCCAAATTCGCGGAACAGGAATGTGAGCGCAAACAGCACATAGATCAGCGCCGATACGAGCAGCGCCCGGCGATCAATCGCCAATGCCACCAGGCCAAAGGCAATATACACGGCCACGACGCCAAACGCCGCGCCAATACCCAGATTGTCCCCTTCGGTTACGCCTAGCAGCGCGAAGATGGGATGCGCGATCATCGGCGCGGCGAGCAGGTGCAGCCAAAACGCCACATCGCTGCGCCGGGTGATCCGTTCACGGTCAGAAATATCCCAGCGCATGGCAAAGACCCACACGGCGAGCCCGGCGACGAAGACGAGTCCGAAGACGATGTCGAAATTGTCATCTAACACCTCCGGGCCGATAGCCGCGACAATCAAGCCAATCACAGTGGCCGCAATACCCGCCGCGCCTGCCGCGACCGTGATGGGCACCATGAACCGGCGCCAATGCACATAGGCGGCCCCCGCTGCGACCAGAGCCGCAAAGGACACCATCAACGCGCCGACAGTTTCGCTGCCGTCGATAGCCAGCGCCATGCCGGCGCCAAACACTGCAAAAAACACGCCGCCGACAAATGCCAAGAGCAAGATGATCGAGGGGAGCGCCATGCGCCGTTTCCGGGTGAAAAATTCGGTGAGCGGCCAAGCCGTGACGGCGACTAGCAATCCCGCAAGGCTGCTGGTTAAAACCTCCGCAAATTCGCGCGAGGCCGACCATGCTTCCATCTGAGCATCGGTCGGTTGCGGTAAACGGGAGAAGAACTCACTATAATCTTCAACCGGCGCAAGGAACCCGGCAATCGCTTGCCCAATGGCGCCGACCGCAACGAGCAGAATGACGACGCCGATGGTCACAAAAATATCGTTGAAGCTGTTGATCAGGCGAAAATTCTCTTCCGATCCGCGCGGCAATTCGCGCACTTTGCTCATATGCGCGCGAAAGCCAGAGGCGGCCTCGGCGCTGATAGCACCAGCGGCTACGGCGGAATTGATATCGTCTTCGCTGTACATCGCGGTTTCTCCGAAGGTTTTGGCCGAAAGGTTTGGCCCGCTTCTTTTAGAATTGCCGGGACGCTATCGAAGGTGTGTTACTGTGTCAATACGGCTTGGCGGAGGGCGGCCCAAGATATGCGCCAGATACAAAACGGCCCCCGCATCGTTCAATGCGAGGGCCGAATGTGTCTTTTTCAGATCGGCGCAGCATTGCCGCGCCTCTCTCTTCGCCTTACCCGCGCGCGCTGCCGGGGCCGGTCCCTGTGACCTTCTGCATCGCTTTCAGGATGTTGCCCGATTGCTCGCTGCCGGATTGCGGGGCGACCAGATTGGTGAAGGAATTGATGTCGTCCCAGCGATCAGCAAAGCCTTCCACGGTGCGCTCTTCATCGGTCAGCCACACAGCGTCGTTCATCACAGTCCATGACGAATGGAAGCCGCCTGCGCCTGCGCCGACAATTGCGTTGGTGGGCGAATCTTCGCTGACCAAATACAGCGCCGCTGGCACCACGTTTTCAGGGGCAAACAGTTTGAACGCTTCTTCTGGGAAGAGGTCTTCGGTCATCCGCGTGCCCGCAACTGGCGAGAGCGAATTGCAGCGAATATTGTATTTCGCGCCTTCAAGCTGGAGCGTCTTGGTAAGCCCTGCGAGCCCCAATTTCGCTGCGCCGTAATTGGCTTGGCCAAAATTGCCGAACAGGCCGGTGGACGATGCGGTCATCAAAACGCGGCCATAGGCTTGCTCGCGGAAGGTTTCCCAGCATGCTTTGGTTACGAAAGCGGAGCCTGTCAGGTGGACTTTGAGAACCAGCTCAAAATCTTCTGGGGTCATTTTGTGGAACGTCTTATCGCGCAAAATACCGGCATTGTTGATGAGGACATGAACGCCGCCCCATTTTTGCTTTGTATCCGCGACCATCTTTTCCATCTGGTCATATTCGGTGACGCTGCCGCCATTGGCGATGGCTTCGCCGCCCGCTTTTTCGATTTCGGCAACAACTTCTGCTGCCGCATCCGAAGTGCCGGTGCCATCGCGTGCGCCGCCAAGGTCGTTGACGACAACTTTCGCGCCGCGCTTCGCCAGTTCAATAGCATAGGCGCGGCCAAGGCCGCCGCCGGCGCCGGTTACGATGGCGACTTTGTCTTTAAAGGAGATGCTCATGGGTTGATCCTCTTTCGTCTATTATAGTCTGTTTGGTCTTTGGTCCCGCTATGTCAGGTCGGCTTTAGGGGCCTGCCTTACGGAAACGTAAACTTCTGTGGGCGCTGCCTGACACTTTCTCTGCTGCGTTGCAACAGGGGTTTCACCGGCCCCGCGCCCGGTCCGCCATGCCGTAGGGTTAGGATGCGCTCTAAAGTGCCTCCAGCGCTGCAATTAGAGCATCGAGCGAATCAATAACCGCATCGCCGCCCAATTCATGCGGGGGCAGGTCGCAATAGCCATAGGCGGCCGCGATGACTGGGACGCCCGCCGCGCGCGCGGCTTTCACATCGTAAGTGCTGTCACCGACAAACGCGAACGAGCCGCCGCCGCAACGTTTTTGCGCTTCGAAAATTGGTTCAGGATGGGGCTTGGACAGGAATTTGCCATCTGCCCCTTTGCCCATCGAATCCCCGCCGATCACCGTTTCAAATGGGGCGATAAAATCCAATTGGGTCAGGATTGAGCGGGCGAATTCTTCAAACTTGTTGGTGACCACCGCGACTTTGACGCCGCGTGATTTCAACGCCGCCACAACCTCGCGGGCATGTGGGTAGGGGGCCGAATGGACGGCGTTATGCTCGGCGTAATATTTGAGCATGACCTTATAGAGCGCGCGGAATTCTCCGCCTTCCAATCCGCCCTCAAATCCGCCGCCGACACCTTTCTGCGCCTCGACCGCCTGCGCCAGCATCATTTTCGCCCCGCCGCCGATTAAATCCTTGCTGGTGCCTACCGGAACCGGCGCGAAACCGCCGATTTTCAGCGCATGGTTCACCGCCGCGCCAAGGTCTTGGAATGTATCGAGAAGCGTGCCGTCGAGGTCGAAACCCACCGCATCAAAAGGAAAATCAGCCATGGCTGCATTCGGTGCGCCAAGGTTCTTCATTCTGCAAGCATTTGCTGGCATGTGCCGGATTGATTAAAGGATCCCCATGACAGATTTTGCCGCCATCATCCTTGCCGCGGGCAAGGGCACCCGCATGAAAAGCGACCTGCACAAAGTGCTCCACCCGATTGCAGGTAAGGCGATGCTGATGCATTTGCTCGATAGTTTTGCCGAATTGCAGCCGCAGCGCACCGTCGTGGTGGTTGGCGACCGGCGTGAACAGGTCGACGGTGCGCTGGCGGGACGCGATGTCGTCTCTGCCTTGCAAGACCCCCAGCATGGCACCGCGCATGCGGCATTGCAGGCTAAAGAAGCATTGGCCGGTTTCAGCGGCAATATCCTCGTGACCTTTGGCGATGTACCGATGGTCAGCGCGGCGACGGTGCGCAAACTGCTTGATGCCCTAGATAATGCCAAAGTCGCCGTCCTCGGCTTTCGCCCCGATGATCCGCTTGCCTATGGCCGGGTCATTGCAGACGCAGACGGAACCGTTGCGAAAATGGTCGAGTTTAAGGATGCGAGCGAGGACGAGCGCGCGGTCAATTTGTGCAATTCGGGCCTGATTGTCGCGCATTCCGATGATATGTGGCCGCTGCTGGATGCAGTGGGTAATGACAATGCGCAGGGTGAATATTACCTGCCTGACGTCGCCACAGGGGCCATTGCCCGCGGAGACCGTGTGGTTGTGGTCGAATGCGATGCGGATGAAGTCGCCGGGATCAATTCCCGCAGCGAGCTCGCCGGTGCAGAGCAACGCTGGCAAGCCGCCCGGCGCGAGGCTGCAATGGCAGATGGTGCGACATTGAAAGCGCCAGACACCGTGTTTTTCAGCCACGACACAAAATTGGGCCGCGATGTCACAATCGATCCGCATGTGGTGTTTGGCCCCGGTGTCACCGTCGCGGATGGCGTACATATCAAAGCCTACACCCATCTGGAGGGCGCGCAGCTATCCTCCGGCGTTCAAGTCGGCCCGTTTGCCAGGTTGCGGCCCGGTGCGGTGCTGGAAGAAGACAGCTTTGTCGGCAATTTTGTCGAGATGAAGAAAGCGACCCTCGGCAAGGGCGCGAAGGCGAGCCACTTGTCCTATATTGGCGATGCCACTGTCGGGGCGAATGCGAATATCGGCGCGGGCACAATCACGTGCAATTACGATGGCTATTTCAAATATCACACCACTATCGGTGAGCGTGCCTTTATCGGATCGAACAGCGCCTTGGTTGCCCCCGTCACCATCGGACCGGATGCCATCGTCGCCGCCGGTTCCACCGTCAGCCGCGATGTCGGCGCAGGCGAATTGCGCATGGTCCGCGCAGAGCAGATGGTGAAGCAAGGCTGGGCCGACCGTTTCCATGATACGATGAAAAAGAAAAAGGCGGCGGCCAAGGCAAGTCAGAAGCCAAAGTAACCCGCCCACCAGCCGCCCTCAGCAGACATCCCCGGTGGCCGCTGCATCATTCTTAAACCATACAGCGACACACAGTGCGCGATGCAAAACCGTGCGCACCAGATAAAACAGCCACCGCTTAGGCCACTGCTTGATAACGCGCCGCCCTCGCATTCGGGCGGGCGCGATGCGCTGGAATTGCTCCGCACGATCCGGTCCAATGCGGAACGCGTCAACACAGCCTCTCGAGAGCGCAGCGAATTCGTCAGTGAATTGATCGAAAGATCCCGGCGGGTCGGCGGCGAAATTGGCGAATTGCGTGAACAATCACGCGGCGCGCAAGACAATTTGCGTGTGACCGCCGATGCCGCAGAAAAAATCATTGCCGAGGTGCAAAGCATCGCTGAACTCATGGACCAAACCATGCAGGGCATTGCCTATCTCGATGAACAGATCGGCGCGTTTGAGGCGCGCTTTCTAGAAGTTCAATCCGTGTCTGAGACCATAATTGACGTGGCCGACCGCACCAATGTTCTGTCCATAAACGCAATGATCGAAGCCGCCCGCGCAGGCGAACATGGCAGAGGGTTTCAAGTGGTCGCCAATGAAGTGCGCGAATTGGCAGGGGCAACCGGCGATTCCGCAGAAATCATTTCATCCCGGCTCAGCAGCTTGCTGCAAGACACCGGCAAGATGTCTCAGGATTGCGCCGCGCTGCGCGATTTGGCTGAGAGCGGCGCGCAGTCGGGCAAATCCAACCTCAATGCCCTGCGGCGCGTACACGAAAACGTCTTGGTCTCAGCCAAGCACGCCGATGTTGCGGGCGAGGTAAGCGGCGATCACATTGAAAGCTTTGCCAGCTTGCTGGATGGTATGGAGCGTTTGCGCGATGACACAGAGGCGGCGATTGAAGGATCGTCGCAGAATATTGGGCTGACGTCTGAATTGGAGAAATTGATCGCACCATCAGAATGATTTGCCTGCATCCCGGAACAATCGCGCGCCGTAATTGCTGTTAGAGAAAGTAACAGGAGTACGGGCGTGATGATGATTGCTAAAAAAGCCAGCAAGTGGCCAGTCAAATGGGTGACAGCGGGCATCGCGCTTGCGGCAATCGGGGGCGCCGCTGTTTCGGCGCAATATCGCGATCGCGGCGGCGAAGAGCCAGCTTATGAAGTCGTTACATCGGACGATGAATTTGAATTGCGCAAATATGCGCCGATGATCGTCGCCGAAGTCACACATACGGGCGATCGCCGCCGGGCCAGCGGGCAAAGTTTTCGCCGTCTTGCCGCCTATATCTTTGCGCAGGACCGGCCAGGGCGGGAGACCGGAGAGGCTGGGGCAAGCATCGCGATGACCGCTCCGGTAATTCAAGAGCGCGTCATTCAAGAAAGTGTCGATCAAAACCAGCAAATCGCTATGACGGCGCCTGTTCTGCAGGAAGAAACAGAAGCAGGCGCATGGCGCATGCGGTTCGTCATGCCGTCGCGTTTCACAGTGGAAACTTTGCCAAAGCCGCCATCAGACATCACTCTGACGGAAGTATCCTCGCGCCGGGTTGCGGCGGTGCGGTTTAACGGTTTTGCGAGCAATGGCGATTGGGCGGTGATGGAAGCGATGTTGCTGGAATGGATTGCGCAGCAAGAGCTGACGGTAGTCGGCGGGGCGGAATACGCATCCTATGACGCGCCGCGCGTACCGGGGCCGCTGCGGCGCAATGAAGTGATGTTTGAGGTCGCCGCCGAGTAAGCCGCGCTGTCGCGGGGGGCACGGGGAGCCGGGAGACTACAAAGCTAAGCTACTCCCGGCGGCGATCCTCTTCCTCAGCTCACACGCTTTCCAGCTGGTCCTTCGTCCGGCTATCCACTTTGCCAGAACGCGCCGCTGATCCGGCGGTGTATTCGCGTTCCCATTCTTCAAATTCGCTGCGGCTTAGCAGATAGCGGTTGCGGGCCTCGTGAAAGCTGATCGCGCGGTCATGTACGGCGCGGACCACATCGGCCTTGCGGGTGGATGACCAATGCACTTTGTGGCTTTTGGGCAGGCCATAGCGCTTGATTGCATCGGCGATCGAAACATCGCGGGGGTAAGCCATTTTCGTCTCCATATTGTTGGTTTCATTCGGTTTTGCATCCCTGTTGAGACCGAATTCACGCTCGAAGACTTAATTCTGCACTACTGAATATGGTTAATTTGGCATTGACGACGCCCCCCGTGGCTTAACTGCGGTAAAGCGAAGCGAAAGTGTCGGATTGCTTTACGCCCGGCGGCGTCAATCGGAGAGCGGCGCGTAGATTCCGCAAGGTTTGCCATAACGCAAGGTGCAAGGGATCGCCGTTTCTTGTGGGCCTTTTGCGGCTTCAATTGGGGCAAGATCAGCGCGAACATACAGCTCAAGCATGCCCGGATAAAACGGCGTCACCTGTGCCAGCACATAGTCATTGACCAATGCGCGGCGCACCATTTCGCGGGTTTCGCCGAGAAATTGCGGCGTGTTGAATGCATCGGTGACGATGATCGCACCGGGCCGCTGGGACAGGATGCGGGCGGTTTCTTGTGCTGGGTCGACATCCAAGGCGGTGCGTTCGTGATGGCTATTTAGATGCGGGGCAAAAGCCATCCGAGTGGGAATGCATCTGGCAGATCGCGCGTAAAGAATGCTCGGCCCGTCAAAAATGAACAGGCACTCATCTTGCGGAACATGGCTTTCGATCCCGCTCGTCAGTGTCGAAATCGCCGCGCGGTGGGAGGAGGCGTGCTCCAACTGCTCCGCAAAAGAAGCGCAGCCAAGCGCCAGAAGCAAAGCGACGGCGCTGAAGATTTTGCGCGAGGAATGGTGGCTGAAGAAAGTCGCCGACAAGAGGCAAATGAACGGGAGCGTCAGTCCGAAATAATGCACAAAGGGCGAGCCCAGCATGATCAGCGAAAATGCGCCAACACCAGTGAAAGCCGCGATCATGCCAAACAGTACGCCGTCAATGCGGTCTTGCATTTTGTAAGCGGTGACCACGCTTAGCAGCGCGTAGGCAGCAAGCGGGAAGACGGCTGTGCTGAGTTTTTGAACATTGGTTTCAGCAAGCAGCGGATAAAATTCGCTGCGCAAGAATATTGAGACAAAATTGGCGAAGAAGAAGCTCTCAAATTCGCCCTGAGAGGCGAAATAAGCGGCGAACAAAAGGGTCGGGAGCAAGCCAAGGATGGCGAAGAATGCGAGGCTCACCGCAAATCGAACGGCACCCACTTGCAATTGCCACAGTCGCCATGCGGCCATCACCGCCAACAGGGCGCAAAATGGCAGAACAGAATATTTGATCTGCAACGCGATCCCGCCCAGCGCCATAATGCCGCAAAGCAGCCGGAATATCTTCGCCGGATCGTCGCTTTCAAAGACGCGGCGCATCGCGATCAATTGGAATAGCAGCAGCGGGGTCAGGAATGTCTCAGATTGCCCCAAATGCATGAAGAACAAGGGAATGTTCAGCACGAACAGTATCGTCACGACCATCGCGCCAAATGGTGTGCCGATACGCGCCGCCAAATTGTGGACCATCAACGCACTGGCGGCCGTGCAGGCAATGCCGGGGATCTGATAGGCAAGCGGGGATGATCCGCCGATCCAGTGCAGCCCAGCAAACAAAGCGAAAAGGCCCGGTGGCTTACGGTCCCACAGGTCGCGATAGGGTATTTCCCCAGCCAGCCACGCTTGACCCATGACGGAATAAAGCTGCTCGTCGGGATCGGCAGCGGGATCGCCCAGATAAGGCGAGCGGACAAGCACCACGAGCAGCACGATGAAAACCGCGGCGGCATAGGCTTTTGCCTGCTGCGTCATCGCGGGCCCGATGCCGATTATCCACGGGGCGGCTGGTTTCAGAGGATATGTGTTACCCATTGCACCGCACGTGATGAGGCGAAACCCTAAAACTTTGGTTTACAATGCGGCGAATTTCCCGATTTTCTGCGGAATACGGTGGTTAACGCGCCGCTGACCCAATGCGGCTTGCGACGCAAAAGGCGGCCCCGCAAAGAGCCGCCTTTCGCAATCGGAATAGGCAAAATGTGCCGTCAGAAACGGCCTCTTACGCCGCTTTATTCATCCATCAATTGCTGCATCAAATAGATATATTGCAGCGCCTGAAGTTTTGCGCGTTGTTCATTGTCAACGCCGCCGGAATGGCCGCCGGTCGTGTCTTCATAGTAATAATAGGGCTGTCCCAACTCAGCGAGGCGCGCGGCCCCTTTGCGCGCATGGGCGGGGTGGGTGCGGTCATCGGCGGTGGAGGCCCAGAGGAACGGCGTGGGGTAATCCACGCCCTCCACCAGCATTTGGTAGGGCGAGTAACCCTCAATCCATTCGCGCTGTTCTGCGATGCGCGGATCGCCATATTCGCCGATCCATGACGCGCCGCGCCCGATCAGGTGATAGCGCAGCATGTCGAATAAGGGGATTTGCACAATCGCCGCGCCGAACAAATCGGGCCGCTGCGTAAAGGCGGTGCCGACCAGCAATCCGCCTTGGCTGCCGCCTTGAATGCCCAGATGTTCGGGGCTGGTGAAACCGCGATCGACCAAGTCTTGGCCAACGGCGATAAAGTCATCCCACGTCCGCTGCTTGTTTTCGCGGATTGCGGTTTGGTGCCAGCCGGGGCCAAATTCGCCGCCGCCGCGCAGGTTCGCGAGCACGTAAGCCCCGCCGCGCTCCATCCACATTTTGCCGGTGGAGCCGAGATAGCCGGGCAGGCGCGGGACTTGAAAGCCGCCATACCCGCTCATCAAGACCGCCGTTTCGCCGTCCATTTCCATGCCCGCAGGCTTGACGATGAAATAAGGGATTTTGGTGCCGTCGGCGCTGGTCGCTTCGTGTTGTTCGACTTCCATTCCCGCCGCGTCAAAGCGTGCAGGCGAGGTTTTGAGCACTTGCGGATCGCCGCTACCATCGGAGTAATAGAGCGTCGTCGGCTCCAAAAATCCGGTGACGGTGAACATGATCTGGTCGGTTTCGTCAGAGCTGGCCGCGATCCCGACAGTGGCATTGCCGGGCAGGGCGACTTGCTCGCTCACCCATTCGCCGTCTTCAAAATTAAATTGCAGAACCTTGCCGACGACATTGTCGAGCATCCCCACAAATAGCGCATTGGCGGTGATCGCCCCGCCGCGCTTGGTTTGCCGATCCGCCGGGGCCCAGACGAGGGTTTTGGCCGCGCCATTTGGGTTGGCTTTCCATTCTTCGAGATTGGCGGCGATCAAACTGTCCGCCGGGAAGGTTTGCCCATCCACATCCCAATCGACATCGGTCGACATCAGCAAATGACCATCGACGATACCGTAAGGATTGGCTTTCTTAGGCAGGTCGAGTTTTACCCATTCGCCGTCCTGCTCGACATAATATTCCCGCTCATGAAAACTGATGCCGCGATAGGCGACGCGCGCATGAACCACGTCATCGCTGTCGCGCAGCAGATAGGCGCCCGCGGAAACATCGCTGGGCTCTCCGCGGAAGATTTCCGGTGCGTCGGCAATGTCGGTGCCGCGTGTCCAAACGCGGGTGGTGAAGGGATATTCGCTGTCGGTCAGCGTCCCGTCGCCAAAATCGCGGCCCACCATCAAGGTGTTCTCATCGACCCAGCTGACGCCGCCTTGGCTTTTTTCGGAAAGTTCAAATCCGCCCGCAACAAATTCGCCGGTTGCGGTGTCAAATTCGCGCAAGACCGTCGCATCTTCGCCGCCATCCGATAGCGCGATCATGCACAGATTGAGAGCCGGGGGCAGACAGGTGGAGCCTTTATAGACCCATTCCTTACCCTCCGCCTCAGCCAGCGCATCCACATCGAGTACAGTTTCCCATTCGGGCGCGTCTGTTTGATAGCTTTCTAGGGTGGTGCGGCGCAGCAGGCCTTTCGGATTTTCCTTGTCCTGCCAAAAATTATACAGGCCGTCGGGGCGGAAACTGACGAAGGGAATGCGGTCTTCGCTGTCGTAAATCGCGAGCGCTTCTGCCTTAAGCGCGTCAAAGCGCGGATCAGCCTCCAGCACGCTCAATGTCCGGGTGTTTTCTTGATCGACCCAGGCCAGCGCTTCTTCACTGCGGGCTTCTTCCAGCCAGATAAACGGATCTTGTTCAGGGCCGGGGACGGCGACCTCTTCGCTATGCGCGTCAGCCGATGCGGATGTGGCAATACCGGCAGTCATGACTGCGCCCACCGCGCAAGAAAGTGCGAGCTTAGAGACAAGTTTCAAATGTCCTCTCCTATAGGAATATTGCCGCCGAGTGTGACGGGGATGCGCATGCTTGTGAAGGGGGAAAGGCGCGGCTTAGCTGCGTTCTGGATAAATTTCGCGGCGGAACCGGTGCAGCCATTCGATCAGGGTAGGATGCGCCTCGATCATGGCCTTCATCGGGCTGGAGAATGGCACGAACATGATATTGGCGAGCAGAGAATAGACAGCGGCATCGGTGCTGCTGATTGACGCGCCAAAGAACCATGGACCTCCGCTCAAAATTGCCGCCAATGCGCCGATATCCTTTGCTGCTATTGTCTCGATTTCAGCGGGGGAATGCAGGCCCATGCCATGTCCCGAAAGCTGTTTTTTGACTCCGCGCCGCGCAATAGGGGCGAGCGCCATTCGGATCGGTGCGGGGATTGAGCCAAGCACGGTGCCCTTGAGGATCGGCCAGTTTTCCTCGCGGCACCACCGGTCATAGACCATCGCCCAATAGAGGTTTTCCTCGATCAATCGCTGTATCGCGATGCCAGTGCCGCGCTGCGCATCAGTCAGATGGGCGTCGGGGTCTTTGCCAAATTCGCTTTTCAGAAAGTCGATAATGAGCGTGGAATCGCCGAGCGTGCGCCCCTGATATTCAATCCACGGCGCTTTTTTCTTCGGGCCGGGGAAGGGGGTAGAGGCGGTGATCGATTGATGTTCGATGCCAGCCATCCGCAAGAAGCTGTCGAGTTTGAGGCAAAACGGGCTGACCGTGACCAAGCCCCCATCCGTTCCAGACACGCCCGGCAGGTGATACGCTTTTAGCTCGCTCATTTCTCGTCTCCCTTACGGCTCAGCTTGGGCGGGGTCAGGCGGAACTGCAAGCGTGGGTGAGGATCGGCGCTGTCCGCGTTTATTTGCTCCTCTCCAACGCAAAAGGGCGACCCATTGGGCCGCCCTTTCAAATTCAAGTCTGATCAAAGCCTTAGGCTTCAACATGCTCCGCGAGAACGGTCAGCCCGCTTTCGCCAACTTCGGCAAAGCCGCCGCGCACTTCGATCGTCTCTGGCGCCGCGCCTTCGGTCTTATAGACCTGAACCGCGCCGTCGCGGATCGTGCTCATAAAAGGCGCATGGCCTTCCAAGACGCCAAATTCGCCTTCAGAGCCGGGGACGACGACCATATGGACGTCTTCGCTACGGACCTGCCGCGCCGGGGTTACGAGTTCAAAGTGAAGTGGCATCTGACTTACGCGTCCTCAGCCAGTTCAGCGGCTTTCTTCACCACGTCTTCGATACCGCCAACCATGTAGAACGCTTGCTCTGGCAGGTGGTCATACTCGCCGTCCACAACCGCTTTGAACGATTTCACAGTGTCTTCGAGCTGCACGAAGATGCCGTTAATGCCGGTGAAGACTTCCGCAACGTGGAATGGCTGCGAGAGGAACTTCTGAATCTTACGCGCACGCGCCACGGTCAGCTTATCTTCTTCAGACAGCTCGTCCATGCCGAGAATGGCGATGATGTCTTGCAGCGATTTGTACTTCTGCAAAGTTTCCTGAACGCGGCGGGCCGTGTCGTAGTGCTCTTGGCCAACAACGCGCGGTTCCAGAACGCGCGATGTCGAATCGAGCGGGTCAACAGCCGGGTAAATGCCCAGCTCCGAAATCGCGCGGTTCAGCGTCGTGGTCGCGTCAAGGTGAGCAAACGATGTGGCAGGGGCTGGATCGGTAAGGTCATCAGCAGGAACGTAGATGGCTTGCACCGAAGTGATCGAACCCTTGGTGGTCGATGTAATGCGTTCCTGAAGGTTGCCCATATCGGTCGACAAGGTCGGCTGATAGCCCACCGCCGAAGGAATACGGCCCAGCAGAGCGGACACTTCCGAACCGGCTTGGGTAAAGCGGAAGATGTTGTCGACGAAGAACAGAACGTCCTGACCCTCTTCATCGCGGAAATATTCCGCCATGGTCAGGCCCGACAGAGCAACACGGGCGCGCGCGCCAGGAGGCTCGTTCATTTGACCAAAGACGAGGGCCACTTTGGAACCTTCAGGCGTAGCAACGCCGTTCTCGTCTTTCTTGATCACCTCTGCGTCGAGGAATTCGTGATAGAGATCGTTACCTTCGCGGGTCCGCTCACCAACGCCGGCAAAGACAGACACGCCGCCGTGGCCTTTTGCGATATTGTTGATCAGCTCTTGAATAAGAACGGTTTTACCAACGCCCGCGCCGCCGAACAGGCCGATCTTACCGCCCTTTGCGTAAGGGGCGAGAAGGTCGATAACTTTAATACCGGTCACCAGAATGGCCGCTTCGGTCGACTGGTCGATGAAGGGAGGCGCCTCTGCGTGGATCGGCATGGTTTTATCCGCGCCAACCGGGCCAAGTTCGTCAATCGGTTGACCGATAACGTTCATGATGCGGCCAAGTGTTTTCGGGCCAACAGGAACGCTGATTTGCGCGCCGGTTGCGATCACTTCTGCGCCGCGAACGAGGCCTTCGGTCGCGTCCATCGCGATGGTGCGCACGGTGTTTTCGCCGAGATGCTGAGCAACTTCGAGGACGAGCGTTTTGCCGTCATTCTTGGTTTCCAGCGCGGAGAGAATCGCGGGCAGCTCGCCTTCGAACTGCACATCGACAACAGCGCCGATGACCTGGGCGATGGTGCCGTTGGTGGTCTGATTAAGTACTGCGGTAGCCATGGTTTTTCCTTAGCCTTCGATTACAGCGCTTCTGCGCCGGCAATGATTTCAATAAGTTCGGTGGTGATCGCTGCCTGACGGCGGCGGTTGTATTCGACGTTTAGGTCTTTGATCAGATCGCCGGCATTGCGCGTCGCATTGTCCATGGCGGTCATTGAAGCGCCGTGTTCGGATGCTTCGCGTTCCAGCAGCGCGCCGAAGATTTGCGTTTTCACATAACGTGGCAGCAATTCTTCGAGGATTTCCTCTTCGCCGGGTTCATATTCAACCACAGCGCCGCTGTCATCGGCAGCCGAAGGGGCAGGGACGGGGATCAATTGATTGACCGTCGGGTCCTGAGCCAGTGCTGATTTGAACGTTGGAAAAATCAGATGCGCGATGTCGAACTTGCCACCTTCAAACATGGTGACGAGTTCAGCGGCAATGCTGTCTGCTTCTTCAAAACCCGGCGTTTTTACCGTGGATGTGTCGAAGCCGCCGCCAATTTGGCTGGCAAAATCGCGTTTGAGAGGCGCACGGCCTTTCTTACCGATCAGGTAAAACTCAACCGTCTTACCCGCCGCGATCAGCTCATTGGCTTTCACGCGCGCCGCTTTGACGAGGTTGGAGTTGAGGCCGCCGCAAAGCCCTTTGTCGGTGTTGACCACGACCAGCAGATGACGCTGATCTGAGCCTGTTCCGGCGAGCAATTTGGGGGCGCTGTCGCCAGACACTTTACCCGCGAGCGACGCCATCACCGCGCCCAGACGTTCCGCATAGGGACGTCCAGCCTCAGCAGCAGCCTGCGCACGGCGCAGTTTCGCAGCGGCGACCATTTGTTTGGCCTTGGTGATCTTCTGAGTCGATTTAACCGACCCGATCCGACCTTTAAGTTCTTTAAGTGAAGGCATGGGCCTTACTGTCCTTTAAGCGAACTGTTTTGCGAAAGCTTCGAGAGCCGCGACGGTGCGATCTTTCACTTCGCCTTCAAATTTCTTCGAAGAACGAATGTCGCCGAGCACGTCAGCATGTTCGCTACGCATGAAGGCAAGCATTTGCTCTTCATATTCACCTACGCGGGTAACATCGACAGCGTCGATATAGCCATTGGTGCCAGCGAAGATCGAAACCGTTTGCTCTTCAAATGGCATTGGCGAGAACTGCGCTTGTTTCAGCAATTCAGTCAGACGCGCGCCGCGATTAAGCAGTTTCTGCGTCGAGGCATCGAGATCCGAACCGAACTGAGCAAAGGCCGCCATTTCGCGGTATTGCGCCAGATCGAGTTTCATCGAGCCGGAAACCTTCTTCATCGCTTTCGTCTGAGCGGCACCGCCCACACGAGATACCGACAGACCCACGTTAATCGCAGGACGGATGCCCTGATAGAACAGGTCGGTTTCGAGGAAGATCTGACCATCGGTGATCGAAATCACGTTAGTTGGAATATAGGCGGAAACGTCACCAGCCTGCGTTTCAATGATCGGCAAAGCCGTCAAAGAGCCGCCGCCTTCCGATGTGTTCATCTTAGCCGCACGTTCCAGCAGACGTGAGTGAAGATAGAACACGTCGCCAGGATAGGCTTCGCGGCCCGGAGGACGGCGCAGCAGCAGCGACATTTGACGGTAGGCAACGGCTTGCTTCGACAAATCGTCATAGACGATCACGGCATGCATGCCATTGTCGCGGAAAAACTCGCCCATCGCGCAGCCAGTGTATGGCGCGAGATATTGGAGCGGTGCAGGTTCAGAAGCGGTCGCGGCCACAACGATGGAATATTCCATCGCGCCGTTTTCTTCGAGCTGCTTCACGATTTGCGCAACGGTCGAACGTTTTTGACCAACGGCAACATAGACGCAGAACAGCTTCTGCTTGTCGTCATCGCCTTGGTGCGCTTCGCGTTGGTTGATGAAGGTATCGATGGCGACAGCGGTTTTACCGGTTTGACGGTCACCGATGATCAATTCGCGCTGACCGCGGCCAACCGGCACAAGAGCGTCGATGGCTTTGAGGCCAGATTGCACAGGCTCACTCACCGATTCGCGCGGGATAATGCCCGGCGCTTTGACTTCAACGCGGCTGCGCTTGTCGGCTTTGATCGGGCCTTTGCCGTCGATCGGATTGCCCAGCGCATCAACCACGCGGCCCAGCAGGCCCATGCCAACCGGAACGTCCACAATGGTCTCGGTCCGCTTAACCGTGTCGCCTTCTTTAATCTCTGAGTCAGAGCCGAAGATCACGACGCCGACATTGTCTGCCTCAAGGTTCAAGGCCATGCCCTGAACACCATTGGCAAATTCGACCATCTCACCGGCCTGCACTTGATCAAGGCCGTGGATACGGGCGATGCCGTCACCAACGGAAAGCACAGAGCCAACTTCGCTGACTTGTGCTTCGGTGCCGAAATTGGCGATCTGGTCTTTGATGACCTTGGAGATTTCTGCTGCGCGGATTTCCATGAGTGTAGTCCTTTAAGCCTTCATGGCCTGGGAAAGTGAATTGAGACGAGTGCGGATCGAGGCATCAATGCGCTGCGATCCAATGGTGACGACAAGCCCGCCCAAAAGGTCGGGATCGACATCAGCCGAAAGCATAACCGTGCGCCCTTCGCGCGCGGTCAATTTATTCTTGAGCGAGGCAATCTGATCATCGCTGAGCGGATGCGCGCTGGTGACGGTCGCGGTGACTTCGCCGCGCTGTGCTGCTGCGATGGCTTTAAACGCCGCGATCATATCGGGCAGTTTTGCCAGCCGGCGATTGCCCGCCAACACACCAAGGAAATTGGTGGTGAGATCGGACAGTTTAAGATGTTTCGCAATTCCTGCGACGGCATCTGCCTGCGCGCTGCGCGACAATTGCGGGTTGGTGGTTGCGGCGCGCAAATCATCCGATTCGGCAAGCGCAGCATGCAGTGTTTCAAGATCGGTTTCGACGGCCGAAACCGTCCCGCTCTCGCTGGCCAATTCAAAAAGGGCCGAGGCATAGCGGCCCGCTAGGCTAGCCTGAATACCGGCGGAAATATCCACGCGCTGTGTGTCCCTTTAAAGGAATGAAGAAAATCAGTGACGCTTAAGTGCAGCAAACGGGAGTCGGATACGTGAGGGGCACCGACCCGAAAGCTGGCGCGCGCCTAGCAATTGATTCTGCATTGCGCAAGCGGAGCGCGAAAATGGGCCCATCTTTGTCCGCAAACTGGCACGTCACAAACGCCAAAGTATCGCCGCACCGCCGCAGGGCAATAAGACATTATCTCATTTGCGCTTGCAATTGCCGCTAGGCTGAGGCATCTACTTACCGACCGGTAAATAGAGTGGTGCGATTCTTTGTGTTTACGTCCGCTTCTTTTAAAGACGCAGCAACCGGTTCAATGGGAGAATAGATATGCAACTCACACCAATGGCCCCTAAATGCGGGGTTGAAGTTTCCGGCGTTTCTTTGGCGTCATGCAATGATGCTGAGATGCAGGAAATCCGCATGACAATTTATGAGCATGGCGTCGCCGTGTTCCGCGATCAGGAATTCTCGCCAGAAGATCACATCGCCTTTGGTAAACGCTGGGGCGGGATGGATATCAACAATTACTTCCCCCAGCAGGGCGATTACGACGAAATTTCCGTGGTGAAGAAAGAGCCTACGCAGAACACCAATATTGGCGGCGCGTGGCACACGGATCATTCCTATGATCAAATCCCCGCAATGGGTTCGGTTCTGGTTGCGCGCGAATTGCCACCGACCGGCGGCGACACAATGTGGGCGCATATGGGCGCCGCCTATGATGCGCTGTCTGATGAGATGAAGGCACGGCTTGAAGGAATGGAGGCGTTTCACACCGCTGACCACGTCTATAAAGAAGGCGGCCTATATGCTCAGACGGATATGGGCGAACATTTGCGCGGGCAGGATTTGAAAACCGGCGCGGTGCATCCTGTTGTGATCCGCCATCCGCAAACGGGTCGCAAGCTGCTTTATGTGAACACCGCTTTCACGATCAATTTCGTGGGCCAAACGCGCGAAGAGAGCCTGCCGCTGCTCAATGAATTGTGCGACGCTGCTCTGACCGAGGACAATCAGTGCCGCTTGCAATGGAAGCCGGGCACTGTGGCGATCTGGGATAACCGCACCAGCTGGCACAATGCGATGAATGATTATGCCGGCCACCGCCGCGAAATGCACCGGATTACGCTGAGCGGCGAGGCTTTGGCGGCGTGATTCTCTCTCACGCTTAACAGGCCTTTGGCCTGACGCTCCGAAGAGGCGCGGCAGGGGCCGCGACGGCCGGTCGGCCTTGCGAACCGCGCGCTGCGGTCCGTTTGCTTTAAGCGGGCACCGCTTGCCCCGAGTGCGGGCGTGTGCCTGCCGGAGCTCTTATTCCCCGCCAATCACTCCGGCGCGTTTCGTTTCGCAGCTATAGACCAGCCGTTCATTCGGGCGATCCGGCAGCAGCGCGATCAAGGCGCTTTGCTGTTCGCCCAGCGTGATTTGCGCACCACCAACGCCGCAAGCGGGCGGATCGTAATTGCTGCGGGCGGTGCGCGCGGTTTCCATTGCCGCGCGGCGCAGCAAGTATCTGTCGGTGCGGAAAGTTCGTGTTTCGGGGGCGTAAGTGTTGACCGACACGGCCGCCTCGTCGTCAGAGACAAGCACCCGGGTCCATTCGCCGCCCACCATGCCATATTGCGTGCGTTCATTGACGCAGCCGCTGGCCGCCCAATCAAATTCCACATCATCCGTGCGCGCGCCGGTGATCCGGCTGCGTTCTGGCACCAATGTGCAGATCAGCGTGCCTTCGCCCGATCCGCCAATTTCTGGCGAATTGGTCTCGCCGCCGCCATCTGGCGTTTCGCCCAATATCACGGCCACGCGCTCATCAATCTCGTTGAAGCCAGGGCGGGTGATCCAAACCAGCACCGCGCCGATCAAGGCCGCGCCTGCAATACCAGCAGCGATCATCGCGCGGGTGCGCAATTGTGTCGCTTGTTCCTCATTTTTCCGCTCATTCTGGCGCAATTGCGCGGCGGCATAGCCTGCGCCAATCGTCACCAATAACAACACCATCGCGGTTGCCATCGCATTGTCACGCGCCTCAAAAATCTCGATTTGCGCCTGCATGCGTGCTTGATCGCGGGCGTCACGCAATTCCGCCTCGCGCGCGTCCAAACGTTGCTGCGCTTCGGCTCGCTGCGCATCGAATCGCGCGCGTTCTGCGGCGTTCAAATCATCGATTGAGGTGCAGGGCAGGGCGTTGACGGCAGGTTCAACATTGTTTTCGCGCAAGAACGGCAGCAATTCGCGCAAAGAAACGGCAAAATAGAACTCCGCATCCGAACCATCAGAATCCGCACCAAACGAATTCACGCCCAGCACGCGCCCGCAACCATCCAACAGCGGCCCGCCCGAATTGCCGCGCGCAATCGGTGCAGTGTGCAAAATCGTATCAAATTGCCGGCTTGGGCGCTCTCCTGACAAGAACCCTCGGCTTTTTACAGGCGGCTGGGCGCGGAAAATATCGCGGATCTCCAACCCCTGCGCCAGATCGACATTCATGGGGTAACCAATCGCGGAAACCTCGCCCGTATCGCGCGACGCGCCGCCTGCGATAGTCAGCGGCGGAAGGCGCAGCGAGCCTTCGGACACTTGCAACAGCGCCAGATCATTGCGCGGGCTGACGGCGACTGGTGATGCGAAAGTCCCCGATTCCCCCTCACTCGGCACAATGCCAATCCGCAATGTGTCATCCAGCAAGGCCTCGCGGATGACATGGGCGTTGGTGACGATCATATTCGGTGCGACGGCAAAGCCGCTGCCATGGGTGACAGGCACGACTTCATCGCCGCTGCTATCGATCAAAACCACACGCACCACGCCGCGCGCGGCCGCATCAATATCAGCCGGATCGGCGGAGGCCGGAGCGGAGAAGAGGGCGGCGAACAAGGCGGCCAGCACCGCGAACATTCGGACAGAATCAGAAATCATGCGGGCCTTATAACCGGTGATGCAAAGAAGGTATGCGATTATCTCGCGGCTTGCTTCAACGGCTCTTGTTCGGGCGCGCGCTAGTGCGGAGTACCGGTTTGCGGAGCCTGACCAATATATTGATCTGCGGGCAAAGGTTGCGGCGGGATCGGACGCGCGGAATAGCTACCGTCGCTTTGAACGCCGGTGGCTGGAGCATCGGGACCGCCGCCCATTTGCGCCATCGCGCTTTGCCTGACGCAATGCATCCGTGCCCGGCGAAACCGGTTATATTGCACCCGGTTCACGCCTTGCACCGACCCTGAAACTGATGTCGCCGCAGATGCCGCGAATTCAGCCTCATTGGCGAAAATCGTCCTAAGTTCAGCGTCCAGAACGCCTGCCCCGCGCGCTTCTGTAACGATGCAAGGGCACAGTTCTGTATCGCCAAGAACAGCGCGGCATTCTGCGAAAAGCGGTTGATCGGCCCGCTCAGAAGGATGCGCCACGGCAGTTGCCGCGATTGCCCCCATCCCAAACGCTCCGAGCAATCCGGCCAGAGCCGTGCGTGTCATCACCAATCCCTCCTCCGCGCAAAATTCGCAAACCTATCGCGCTTGATCTAACACTAAGCGGGGCCGTCCCAAAATAGGGAGCCCAAATAAGGAGCCAAAATATGGCGCCGAGCATTGAGCGCAAGAATCGGGATGCATCAATGCGTGGGCCCTGCGAGAGCAGTCGCGAAGCGGCGAGAGACTAGGAATTGGAAATGGCTCAAAAGACAGAGGCAATCGAACTGTTCCGCGACCCTATTATAAGTGCCGCAAATCTCACTGATGATCAGCGCTGGCAAATCGCGCTGGCAAAGGATCGCCGCTATGATGGCGCATTTGTAACCGGCGTGCATTCCACCGGCATTTATTGCCGCCCCAGCTGTCCTGCCCGCGCGCCTTACCGAAAGAATGTGCGCTTTTACGTTGGCGCGGCGGATGCCGAGGCGGCTGGTTTGCGCGCGTGCAAAAGATGTTCCCCCAACACGCAAAGCGCAGAGGAAGCCTGCGTTCTCGCCGCCATCGCGGCAATCAGAGAGCGTGTTGCAGATGGGCAGGGCGCGCTGACGCTGGATCAGTTGGCCGACTTGACGGGGTATTCGCCGACCCATTTCCAACGCCTGTTCAAACGCACGGTCGGCCTCTCCCCTGCCGCATTCGCCCGCGCTTTAAGAGAAAGCCGCGTGCGCGGCGCATTGGAAGATGGCGTCAGCGTCACCGATGCGCTTTACCAAGCGGGATATTCTGCGCCCTCGCGCTTTTACAACGACACAAAGGACAAATTGGGCATGACGGCAAAAGATTGGGCACGCGGCGGTGAGGGGCGGTTGATCTCTTGGAGCGTGATCGAAACTTCGGTCGGCTCCATGTTGGTTGCCGCCACACAAAAGGGCGTGTGCTGCCTGTCATTCGGCGAAGGCGAAGCGGAGTTGCGCGCCCGTTTCCCGAAAGCAGAGTTGCTGCCGGCGGATGAAGAGTTTCGCGCGCTGTTCGCCCGGGTCGTTGCTGCAGTGGAGGAGCCGTCGAGCGACATGTCTGCCATCCCGATCGACGTAAAAGGCACCGCCTTTCAGCAGCGCGTCTGGACGGCTTTGCGCGAAATACCCGCGGGCGAAACGCGCAGCTATGGTGAGCTGGCCGCAGCATTGGGCAATCCCAATGCCAGCCGCGCGGTGGGCGGGGCCAATGGAGCGAATAACATTGCCGTGCTGATCCCGTGTCACCGGGTGGTGCAGGCCGATGGCAGCATTGGTGGATACGCTTACGGGCCGCAGATTAAGCGCGAATTGCTCCGGCGCGAGGGGGCCGAAATTGAGCGGGACGCTGATTTGCTCCTATAAGATGGCCCAATATGAGCTGGCCTATTTGATCAATCAGTGTCGCCGCACACGCCCGCCTGCGAATACCGCCGGGAAATCTCACCGGTGAGGAGCGACAATATGGGTATTCTGGATCAATTTCGGCTGGACGGCGAAGTGGCCGTCGTCACCGGGGCGGGCAAGGGGATTGGGCGCGCCATCACCATCGGTCTGGCGGAGGCGGGAGCCGATGTCGCCCTGGCTTCGCGTACGCAATCCGATCTGGAGGCGGTGGCGCAAGAAATTCGCGCGCTTGGCCGCCGCGCTTTGCCCTTGAAGACCGACGCGACCGATTTGCAAGCCTTAGAACACCTCGCAGCGGAAACCGTGAAGGCGCTGGGCAAGGTGACGATTTGGGTCAACAATGCGGGCGGCATCCCCGATGGGACGCCGCGTTATCTGACGCGGACGACAGAGGAGAATTTCGACGCGCAGATCGACCTCAACTTGAAAGCGGTGTGGATGGGGGCAAGCGTTGCGGCGCGGGCGATGACGGAAGCGGGAGGCTCCATCGTCAACATCTCATCCCGCTCCGCATTCGGCCCGCAGGTTAAAAACGGCCCCTATGGTGCGGCCAAAGCTGCGGTGAACAGCCTGACGACGACTTTATCCTATGAACTTGCGCCCAAAGTGCGCGTGAACGCTGTCGCCCCCGGACCCGTGCCGACGGAAAATTTCGACGATTGCATGGGCACCGACACCGATGAAAAACGCGCAAAATTGCTCGATCACATTGGCATCCCAATGGGCCGTTATGGCGCGCCAGAGGATATCGCCGCCGCCGTCATATACATGGCATCGCCCGCCGCCAGCTGGGTGACGGGGCAATGCCTCTATGTGACCGGCGGCCGGTAACCGCGCGCACTTAATCCAGTTTTGGTGGGAAGCCCGGCTCCGCCTTGGCCATCGCCGTCTGATAGGCATCGCGCGCGCCGATACGCTGCAAATAGGCTTTTAGGTTTGGCATATGGTCGATGGTCATATTGTTGAACGCGCGGCTGGTGGTCAGTTGGAAAACCATCATGATATCCGCCGTGGTCAGCTGCGATCCGCCGAAATAGTCAGCCTCACCCAAACGCGTCTCAATTTGCGTCCAAGCATTCGTCACCCGGTTCGCCAATGGCGGCGGCATTTCCCCGCCCAATGCACCCACTGCGATTTGCATCATGCCATTGGTCATGAATGTCGCATTGGCAAAGTGGAACCAATAGAGGTGATCAGCAAAATCAGCATGATCCGCGCCCGGTACCAAATCGCTCTCTGGTGCGTATTTCCCGACGATGTAATCGACGATTGCGCCGCTTTCCCCCAGCAGAACGTCGCCGTCCTGCAACAAAGGCGCGATTTGCATCGGATGCAGCGCCTTTAATTCCGGCGGTGCCAATCGCGTGTCAGGGTCGCGGTTGTAGAGTTTGAGATCGTATTCGAGGCCCAATTCTTCGCACAACCAGACAATGCGTTCGGATTGCGAAATGCGAAGGTGGTGAATGGTAAGCATTGGGATAGGCTCCTAATTTTCGTTTCGCGCCCACCCTTCGCTGGCAGGCTCCAGAGAGTCGAGGAATTTGTCGGCGCTGTCCAAATAATCGTGCTGTTTCTCTTCCCCCATCCGGTCCCATGTCGCAAAGATACGGCCAATCCGGTGATTGCTTTTCAAACGGTCCCGGTGGCGGTCCATAAAATGCCAATAGAGCGGGTTGAAAGGGCATGCGCCTTCGCCCGTTTTTTTCGATACGGAATAGGCGCAGTCTTTGCAGTAATCGGACATTTTGTTGATGTAATTGCCGCTGGCTGCGTACGGTTTTGTCGCCAATTTTCCGCCATCGGCATAGAGGATCATCGCCGCCACATTGGGCAATTCGACCCATTCATAGGCGTCGGCATAAACGGCCAGATACCAATCTTGAACATCGCGCGGATTGATCCCGGCCAGCAGGCAAAAATTGCCCAGCACCATCAACCGTTGGATGTGATGCGCATGGGCGTTTTTATGCGTGGACCGGATGCAATCAGACAGGCACCGCATATCGGTATCCCCCGTCCAGAAAAATTCGGGCAAAGGGCGCGTCGCGGCCAATTCATTGTCATGCGCCAGGCCGGGCATATGCATCCAGTAAAACCCGCGCACATATTCGCGCCAGCCGATGATTTGGCGGATAAATCCCTCGACCGAATTGAGCGGCGCGCGTCCATCCTCGTATGCTTTTTCCGCGCGGCGGCACAGTTCCAGCGGGTCCAGCAATCCGCAATTGATGCTGGTCGATAGCATCGAATGAAACAGATCGTCTGACCCGTGCACCATCGCGTCTTGATAGGGGCCGAAATTCTCAATCCGCGCGGCGAAAAATGCGTCGGCGGCCTCCTCTGCTTGGGCGGAGGTTACCGGCCATTCAAACGGGGTGAGCGCGCCGAAATGATCGGAAAAACGGTCCTCGACAAGCGCGATCACATCCTGCGTCATATCATCGGGCGCGAATTTCGGGACAGACGGCGGGGAGGGCATGTCGCCGGGGGATTCGCGGTTTTCCTTGTCGTAATTCCAATCTCCGCCAGTGGGTTTGCCATCATCCTCCATCAGCAAACCGGTCTTGCGCCGCATCTCGCGGTAAAAATGCTCCATCGTCAAAGCCTTGCGCCCCTCCGCCCAATCGCGGAATTCGGCATGGGTTGCGATAAATCGGTCGTCAGGCAGCAGCTCAATCGGGCATTCAAATTTATCGGGCCATTCCTCGATTGCTTGTTGCACGCGCCATTCGCTGGCCTCGGTCACATGGATCGCGCGGGGGGAATGGCGTTCGATGGCGCGGGCAACTTCGCCGGTGAAGGTGCCGGAATTGCCGGTATCGTCCAGTTTTATGTAATCGACGCTCCACCCGGCATCGCGCAATTCGGCGGCAAAATGGCGCATGGCTGAGAATATCAGGACGATCTTTTGCTTGTGATGTTTGACGTAGGTTGCCTCGTCCCAAACCTCCATCATCAAGATGACGCTATCGTCTTTTGTCCGCCCGCGCAGGCTGGATAAGGTGCGGGTCAATTGATCGCCAAGGATCGGGATTAGGATCGGGTTGTCAGGCATTTCGGATCAATGCGCAGGGTCTAAAAAGGTGCCGGGAAAAAGGGTCCGCACAACTCATTGATTGAGCGCCCTTTGCGCGGCGCTGCGATATTCAGGATTGTTCAGCATTGACGACAGCAAGGGTTCCGCGACGCTGCGCTGCCCATCACGCGTCAGAGCCACCGCATAGGCATAGCGAAATTCTTCGACCCCCGGATTGGCCACAAAGGCCCGGCCCAACCGGTCCAGCGCGGTATCAGATGGCTCCAGCCCTTGCTCAATGTAAGATTGGAAAGAGAGTGCGGCGGCCAACGGATGCCGCTCTGCATCGCTGGCGAGCGGTTCAAGCGTTTCGCGCAGATCATCAAAGGCCGCTGCATCGCCGGTTTCCTCCAATTTCACCAGACGCGACAGCACAATCTCCGCCCGCAGAATCTGCGCCTGCGGTTGATCCGGGTCGAGCGCTAGGGACCGGTTCACCGCTGCCCATGCCTTTGCATCGGAATAGGGATTGGCGGTGACGATGAGCTCTCCGTTGGAAAAACCGAAGCCGCGAAACGCCGCATCGCCGCCCAATTGACTGGCGCGCGCGATGGCAAATTCGGCCGCCGCATATTCGTACCAAACCGGCGCGCTATCCGGGAATTCCTCAGTCAAATCGCTCAGCCTACGCGCGGTGCGTTCGCGTTTCTTGTCCACCAACCGTTCTATCCTGATCGCAATCAGAGCGATTTCATCCGGCGTCATGGGCCGAATTTCGACCGTTGCTTGCGGCTGCGGTGGCAAGGTGACGCGGCGCATATTGGGCGTCCTGCTGCGCATCCGTCCGCGAATATCGTCCGCCAATTGCGCCAAATCGCCCAGTTCGCTGGCGGCATCTTCCATCGTCCGCCCCGCGCTATAGGCATCCAAATACCGGTCCAATGCGCCCGAATATTGCGGATCAACCATCAGTGGATCAATCGCGACGCGGCTATAGCGGAAAAACTGGCCCCAACCGCGATCCGTGCGCGGTTTTACGTCGGTCATAATAAGGTCAGACAGGGTCGATGCACTGACATTGCCGCGCATCGGACGCCGAATATCAGGTGCGCCAAGGATGAAGTGCCCATCCTCGCTCACATAAGTGGCAGAGAAAAAATTCGACAATCCGGTCATGATCCAGATCGGAGTCGTGCGCAGATATCCGCTGTCGATGTGATGGACGCTTTGCGCAAATAGCAGCGAGGAATTGCGGAACACCGGTTCATAGGCGGTATTGTACTGCGAGAAGGCCGCTGAAATTTCGGGCGAGGAGACATTGCCGCCGTTCAAGCGCATACCGAATGCGCGGGTGATCCGGTCATCATCTTTGTCGAGAAAGACATGCAGCTTTCGCCCCGACCGCGTCTGCGCAGGCAAAAGGTTATCCAAAAGCCGTTCAAACCCTTCCATGAATTGAACGAGCGTGGTCAGTTTTTCCTCATCAGATTTCGCGTGAACCACCAAATGGTCGCTTTCCGCCTTAAGCCAATCGGCGGCAGAAAGCGGAGCGTGCGACAGACAAAGGGCGAGCGACAGGAAAAAAGCGCGTGTAATCATCGCGCTAGACTACTCACTTCGTCCCAATTTTCAAATGCCATCACACAAAGGAATAGGGATCAATATCAATCCCGACGCGCACGCCGGGCGGGAAATTCACGCTGGCGACCCAATGGCGCAGGGCGCTTTGTAAATTGGCGCTGCGCCGGGCGTTGACGAGGAAACGGTAGCGATACCGCCCGCGCAGCAATGCCATCGGGGCAGGGGCCGGTCCTAGGATGTAGAAATCATCTTGTGCAGGGCGGTTGTCGCCCAACCGGGCGGCAGCGGCGCGGGCTTCGCGTTCGTCTTCGCTGGATAGGATGATAGCGGCCCAACGTCCAAAGGGCGGCGCGCCGGCGTCTTTGCGGGCGTCCGTTTCGGCTGCATAGAATGCGTCGCGATCGCCATCTGCCAAGGCCGCGATCACAGGTGCATCCGGGTGGCGCGTTTGCAAGAGCACTTCGCCCGGTTTTGCGCCTCGGCCCGCGCGCCCTGCAACCTGCGCGACCTGTTGATAGGTGCGTTCCGCCGCGCGCAAATCGCCGCCCTCCAGCCCCAAATCGGCATCGACCACCCCGACCAGTGTGAGTTCAGGGAAATGGAACCCTTTGGTCACCAATTGCGTGCCGACGATAACGTCGATTGCCTTGGCCTCCGCCTGCGCGATAAATTCGGCGGCGCGTTCGGGGGAGCCAAGCGTGTCTGATGTGGCGACAGCAATGCGCGCCTCTGGAAACAGCGCTTTGACCTCATCGGCTATCCTTTCCACGCCGGGGCCGCAGGCGACAAGGCAATCGGCCTCTCCGCAATCGGGGCATTTTTCCGGCGGCTGCGTTTCCAGCCCGCAATGGTGGCATGCAAGGCGGGAGGATAGGCGATGTTCGACCAGCCACGCGCTGCAATTGGGGCATTGGAACCGGTGCCCGCAATTTCTGCATAAAGTCAGCGGTGCGTATCCCCGGCGGTTTAAGAACAGCAAAGATTGCTCTCCCGCCGCCAGTCGCGCCTTAATCCCGTCAATCAGCGGCGCAGAAAGCCATGCGCCCGCCGCCGGTTTTTCCAAGGTGAGATCGACTAGTTTGATTTCGGGCAATTGCGCACCGCCAAACCGGCTGGGCAGGACCAGTTTTGTGTAAGTCCCGCTATTCGCCATATGCAGGCTTTCCAGCGCCGGGGTCGCACTGGCCAAGACGACGGGGATTTCTTCAAACCGGGCGCGCATAACCGACACGTCGCGGGCATTATAGCGGACGCCGTCATCTTGTTTGAAACTGATCTCATGCGCTTCGTCCACAACGATCAGACCGAGATTGGCATAGGGCAAAAACAGCGCCGAACGCGCGCCGACAATGACTTGCGCCCCGCCGCCCTCTGGCCCTTGCGCGATGGCCCGCCATGCTCTGCGCCGTTCGGTGGATTTGAGCGAGCTGTGCCATTGCACGGGCGCGGCGCCGAAACGCTGTTCAAACCGGGTGAGGAAGTTTTCAGTGAGCGCGATTTCAGGCAGCAGCACGAGCACTTGGCGGCCCATGCGGATGGCCTCTGCCACGGGTTCGAAATAGGTTTCTGTCTTGCCCGATCCTGTGACCCCGTCGAGCAGGAAGGGCGCAAATTTTCGCTCCTCCACCGCGCCAACCAATTCGCGCGCGACCCGCAATTGATCGGGTGACAAAGCGGGTTGATGATAATCGGCATTGGCGGGTGGGAAAGGGCGGTCAATCGCCACCGTCACAGGCTCAATCAACCCCGCACCAACCATCCCGCGCAGCACCCCGTCAGAGACGCCGGAAATCTCAGCCAATTCGCGGATCGTTCCTTGCTCGCCCATCAAAGCGGCGAGCGCCTGTTTTCGTTGAGGGGTAATCCGCCCGGTTTTCTTAGGTTCGGCCTCTTCGCCGCTCAGCCGGTATTCCGTCATCGTTGCCGGGCCGCCCAATGCGCCGCCGCTGGATAAGACCATCCGCGCCACGCTGGCCAAGGCCGCGCAATAATAATCGGCGGTCCATTCGATTAAGCGCCGCAGCGGCGCCGATAGCGGCGGAACATCGACGACCTCGCGGATCGGGCGCAATTTGCTGGCGTCAAAATCGCCGCCGGGCAATCGCCCTTCATCCCATACGATCCCTGTCACCGTGCGCGGGCCCAAGGGCGCGATCACGACGCTGCCCGGGCGAATTTCGACCCCATCGGGCACGCTGTAATCAAGCGGACCAAGCGCAGCGTTGAGGACAAGAAGGCGGACACGGGTCATCGCCTCGTGACATAGAGACGCTTTGCGATAAGTACCACCAGAGGAGAGGATTTTGATATGACCGGACTGATCGCCAAACACGCAAACCGCCGCGCTTTTCTGCAAACTGGCGGGATTGGGGCGCTGGCTTTGGCCTTGGCAGGATGCGCCAGCCTGCCGGGTTTTAGCATGACCGATGCGGTGCGGCGATTGCTGTTATTGGCGAGCGAGAATGCCTTTGCCCGGTTGACCGCACCCGATGGCTATTGGGATCAACAAGTGGGCCGGCTTGGGCTCAGCAATCTGATCGGTGCGCGCGGTGATATTTTATCGACATTGCTGACTTCGGCGCTGTTTAAAGACCGGCTCGAAGGGGCCTTTGCCGATATTGCGGTCGAAGGGTCGGCTCGGGCTGCTCCGATTGTCACCGATGCGGTGCGGGTCATTGGCCTTGCGAATGCGGTGCAATTGGTGCGCGGCGGGCCGAAAGCTGCGACACAGGCTTTGCGCGGTGAGCTGGGTGGGCGTTTGATCGAAGAAATGGTGCCAGAATTGGGGCAAGCTATCCGCATCGCCTCTGATCCCTTGGTGGCGGAACTGATTAATTCTGCGGCGGGCACCGATGTGTCCGGGATTGCGCAGAGGCTTGCGGGCAATATTGACGATGCAATCTGGACAGAGATTGGCACCGAAGAAGCCGCAATCCGCGCCAATCCTCGCAGCACCAATGATCCCGTTTTGATCGGCGTGTTCGGTATCGGCTCAGCGCTTTAGGGCTGATCCAAGTGCGTTCTGGCCGCGATCAAAACCGCGCAGTAATTCCAATATTGGCGATGTGATCAATCCGGTCTTCGCCGTCACGAACAGCATATTGGTTCAAATATCCCGGCGTCACCGAAATCCCTTCTGCGACAGGCAGGGACACGCCCGCAAAATTGCGCCACACGGCGATGCCGCCGCGATTAAAGCGCGTTTCGTTCACGCCAATAAACGGCTCGGTATAAAGAACCAGGGTCGCCGCTTCGCTGATCGGTGCGCGCAGCTGAATCTGGTTGCGATACCGCAAGCCCGTTTCGCCATCCTCTTCGAAAAACCGCTGCTCAAACCGGTTGCGCGATGTGACGCTCACGCCGTTCTGTCCGCGAAACAGGACGATTGTGGCCTCTTGATAAATCCGGTGTTCGTTCACCTCCACCGGACCAATCGGATCGGTAAGAATATAAGCATAGCCGCCGCCGATCGTGACCGCACTGCTGACCCGCTTTCCAATAAAGGAACGCAGCAACAATTGCCCCAGCCGATCCGCATCATTGGTGAACCGCTCCTGCGCCTCCGCGCGCACAAACCAATCATTATCCTCGCCCAGATCAATCACCGCGACTTGCGCGCCCCAGACATTGAAATCCTCCTGCGTCGCCGCTGCTTGAACGCTCGTCAGGGCCGCAAAAGCGGCAATAAACAGGGATAAAAAGCGCATGGTTTTCGTGATCCGTTGGCAAAAATTTTGGTTGTTCGCCGGTTAAACCCCTAGGCGCCATGCGGGTTCCCCACCAAAAATGCTGGGCCTTTTGCATGCGCGCGTGCTGGCGTCATGCGGGGCGCTGTGCCATTTCCCGCTGCAACGAATCAAAATCGCCCATTTGGGGCCAAACGAAAGAGCGCCGAGTATGAAATTCTTCGTCGACACCGCAGAAATTGACGACATCAAAGAACTGGCCAGCACAGGCCTTCTCGATGGTGTGACGACCAACCCGTCGCTGATCCACAAATCGGGCCGCGATTTCATGGAAGTGACAAAGGAAATCTGCGGCCTCACCGATGGTCCGGTTTCTGCCGAAGTCGTCGCGCTTGATCACGAAACGATGATGAAAGAGGCCGAAGTCCTGCGCAAGATCGCGGATAATGTCTGCATCAAAGTGCCCTTGACGGTGGATGGTTTGAAAACGTGCAAGGCGCTGACCAGCGAAGGCACTATGGTCAATGTGACGCTGTGCTTTTCTGCCAACCAGGCCTTGCTGGCGGCCAAAGCGGGCGCGACCTTTATCTCGCCATTTGTCGGGCGGCACGATGACAATGGTTTCGACGGGATGGACCTGATCGAGGATATTCGCCTGATCTATGACAACTACCTTTATGACACCGAAATCCTGGTCGCGAGCATCCGCCACACGACCCATATTTTGGAAAGCGCGAAAATTGGCGCCGACGTCATCACTGCGCCGCCGAAAGTCATCATGGGCCTGTTCAAACATGTCCTGACCGACAAAGGGATTGAGGCATTCATGGCCGATTGGGCCAAGACCGGGCAATCGATCCTCTAAGACCCGGACGCAAATGGCAGAAGAAACCCCTCTCGACACGTTTAAGCATGCGCTGACCGGCGCATCGCGCGCGATTGCCCGCGATGCAGAGGTTGAGGTCGCGTGGAGCGCGGATGTGCCCGGCGCGTCCGGCAACCGTTTCCGAGTGCCATTGCCCGCGCGCGATTTGCCCGCCGATCAAGTCGCTGAGGCGCGCGGTTTTGCCGACAGTTTCTCGCTCAAACTGCGCCATCATGACGCCGGAATGCATGCAATCGGCGCGCCGCCAGAACCCGTGGCGCGCGCGTGCTATGATGCGGTTGAACTGGTCCGGTATGAGGCGCTGGGCTCTAACAATTACGCCGGGATGCGCGATAATCTGGATGGCGCCTTGGCGGTGCGGATGGGCGGTGATCCGATCACCCGCGCGCAAAATCCAGAGGAAGTGCCCTTGCAAGGCGCGCTGGCTTTGTTGGTGCGTGAAAAGCTGACCGGACAAACGATCCCAGACAGCGCTTTGCCCGCCGTCAATATGGTGCGCGGCTGGATCGAAGACAGCGTGGGCGAGGGGATTGAAGACCTCGCCGGATCCTTGGATGATCAGGCGGCGTTTCAGAAACTCACGCTTGATATGCTGCGCGATCTGGATCTGACGCGGCCCACCGACGCACCCGACGACACGGATAGCGACGATTCCGATGAGGATGACGGCGAGCAGGACGATCAGTCGGGCGATGAGCAGCAAGAGGGCGATGCCGACCCGCAAAGCGCCGAAGTCGCCGGCGACATGGCCGAAGGCGATGGGGAGGGCGATGCGGATAGCGAACTCAGCGCCGATGAAGATATGCAGGACGGCGAGCCGGGCGAAGAAGGCGATGCCTCCAACGCGCCCGTCCGCCCCAATCGCCCCTCGGCTGAGATTCCCGATGGCCTCGATTATGCGGCCTTTACCGAACGTTTTGACGAAGAAGTCGAAGCGCCTGAATTGTGCGATGCAGAGGAATTGGACCGGCTGCGTGCTTATCTCGATAGCCAGCTAACCGGCTTGCAAGGCGTTGTCACACGCTTGGCCAATCGGTTGCAACGGCGATTGATGGCGCAACAAAACCGCAGCTGGGATTTCGATCAGGAAGAAGGCGTCTTGGATGCCGCGCGGCTGTCGCGGATCGTTGTCTCACCCGGCACTGCGCTGACTTATAAGGTGGAACGGGACATTGATTTTAAGGACACGATTGTCACGCTGTTGATCGACAATTCCGGCTCCATGCGCGGACGTCCGATCTCCATCGCCGCGATCAGCGCCGATATCCTTGCGCGCACGCTGGAACGGTGCGGCGTGAAGACCGAAATTCTCGGCTTTACCACCCGCGCATGGAAAGGCGGCCAATCGCGCGAAGCATGGCTGGCCGATGGCAAGCCGGAAGGGCCGGGGCGGCTCAATGATTTGCGCCACATCATCTACAAACAGGCCGATGAACCATGGCGCCGCGCGCGCCGCAATCTCGGCCTGATGATGCGCGAAGGGCTGCTGAAAGAAAACATCGATGGCGAGGCGCTTTTATGGGCGCATTCCCGCCTGATCTACCGTCCCGAAGAACGCCGCATCCTGATGGTAATTTCCGACGGCGCGCCGGTTGATGACAGCACGTTGAGCGTCAACAGTGCCGGTTATCTGGAGGCGCATTTGCGCGGCGTGATCGAGTGGATCGAAAAAGCATCGCCGGTGCAATTGGTCGCCATTGGTATCGGGCATGATGTGACGCGATATTACCGGCGCGCGGTGACGATCATGGATGTCGAACAATTGGGCGGCACGATTATGGAGCAGCTGGCGGAGTTGTTCGAGGATGAGAAGGGTGCGGGGCGCGGTCGGCGGTGAGCATGGATGGTTTACTGATTGGGGCAGGCCTCGCGTTGGTTGCTGCCGCGATCCCCGCCATTGTTCGTCCGCACGCTTTGACAAATCAATCGCTGCGCAATCGGGACCGTAGGCTGAACGAGCTTCGTAGCGGAGCGGAAGAACGCTATTTTGAAGAGCGCCGCGAACTTGAATCCTACACGCCGCGCTATAACCCCAGCAATCAAACGATCCGCAGAATGGGCCTTATCGGGCTCGCTTTGGGATGTGTTTCCATTTTCCAAGGAATGACCCAATGAACGTAACCGAAGCCGTGACCAGCCGCCGATCTGTCCGCGCTTTCACCGATCAGCCGGTTGAGCTCGACAAAATCCGCCGCGTTATGGATACCGCCCGCTGGGCCGCGTCAGGTTGCAATTTTCAGCCTTGGGAAGCGACCATCCTGACCGGACAGACACTGGCGGATTTGCAGGCAAAAATCACCACATCGGCCCCGCAAGCCGCCGAATATGACTGGACCGCGCCGGGCACAGAGGACGCGTATAAGCAGCGCCTCAATGGCGTATCCAAAGGTATGTTCGGCGCGATGGGGATCGCCCGCGATGATGGCGAAGGGCGGATGAAAGCGATGATGCGCAACGCCACCAGTTTTGATGCGCCCGCCGTCATGTTCGTCTATTTCCCGCGCCTGATGAAAGAACCGCAATGGTCGGATACTGGCATGTGGCTTCAAACCGTCGCTTTGCTGCTGCGCGAAGAGGGGCTCGATAGCTGTTTTCAGGAATATATGGCGCTCTATGCCAATATTATCCGCGATCATCTGGGGCTGGATCATGAACGCTATATGCTGTTTTGCGGCATGGCGATTGGTTACCGAGAACCGGATGCGCCGCTCAACACCTATGACCGGGAACGCGTGGCGCTGGATGATCAGGTGAAGTTTCTCGGCTGGGAATAAAGCCGAGTCGCAGGGAATTTTTGCACAGGCTGGCGGCGATCAGAGGATCGGTGTCTGGCTTGCAAATCCTGCACGACCACTGAAAAATAAGCGTTTTTTGCTGGCCCAAACCGGGACAATCGCGCGATTGTGTCCAATACATACTATTGACCAAACGCTGCTGCGAGTAGAACCATTATCGAGCAATGGGGGTCAAAAACCCTCCACATAGGAGCGAACGGCTCCCAAGATTTTAAATCTGTCCATTAGGTAAGGGGGAACGCCTGTGGGACGTTTGACTGCAGCAATTTCAGCGGCTTTTGTGGTATCGGCGGTATGCCTGACATCGGCATCGGCGCAAACGCGGTCGGTCTTGATCCGCGACAGTTTCCCAATTGGGAACAGCGAAGGCATCCTGTGCCAAGTGCAGGATCGCAGCGCCTCGAACCCGGCAAAACAGAGCATTTTTGATCGCCGCTGGGCCGTTGTGTGCCGCGACAATCCGCAACCAATCGCGGAAGTGTATGCGTTCCAAAACTTCGATGGCGCGGCAAAAGACGCCGTGCGAGCCGCGCGGCGTTTCCCCGTCACATGCGCGGGCACAGACGCCGGCGCCGGACCGGTTGCGGGCTCTCGCAAACAAAGCTGCTTGATCGATGATAGCGACCTTGGCTGGAGCCAGATTACCGCCGCTTCGGGTGATCTCACCTATTATGCGGAAGGGTTCGCAGCCTATGACGATGCGACCATCCTCGCTTTGCGGTCAGTGCTGAACAATTCTGTCGCCAGCGGCACAATCGACGTGGCTTCGACTTCGGTGTCGGACCCGCTTTCGTTTGCGCGGGTACAGGCCGAAACTTTGAAGCCTGAGCAGGCGCTCGCCGAAGGATATCGCCGCAATCTGGCGGGCGAATATGCGGAAGCGGCAGCCTATTTTGAAACGCTGCAACAACGCCTTGAAGGGGATGCGGACAGCGCGATCAATCCGGGCGAATTTTACGTCAATCGCGCCTTGCAAAAGAGTAATCTGGGCGAGTTTAGCGTTGCCAATCGCTTGTTCTCCCAAGCCGCCGCCTTTGGCGGGGATGACCCGATCACGGCGCGTTTGCTGCGCAATTTTGAGGCGATCCATTTGCTCAACCAAGGGTTTGATGGGGCGGCGATTGATCGGCTTAATCAAGAGCTTGAGGGAAGCGCTGCGGGCGCGGCGGATGTCGATGGCGGTTTGGCGATCACCTTGCCGATTTCGGAACGGCTGAACCGCGCGCAGGAAACCGGTTTTCTGTTTGGGATTGTCGATGAGCTGAGCCTGACGGTTGAAGAGCGCGCGCAGATTATTGACGCGCAGGCTTTGCAAATTCGCGGGACCGCAAAACGGATCAATGGCGATCTTGACGGTTCGCGCGCTGATTTGATTGGCGCCTATGAACAAGCCATCGCCGTGCGTGATGGCCGGGTGACGTCAATTACGAGATTGCGCAGCCAAGTCCTTGCAGACCTTGCACTCATTGCAGAACGACGCGGCTCGTTAGGCGATGCAGAGGCGTATTTGCGCAATGGTCTGTCGCTCGTGCAGGCGCAATATCCAGAGCGCCGCGCGGTCAGCGCGTTGGAAGCGCGGCTTGCGTCATTCCTGCTGCGCCAAGGGCGTGATGAGGAGGCGATGGCCCTATATGGCAAAGTGGTCGAACGCGCGGTTGGCAAACGCAATGCAATCACGGGTTTTGCCAATCAATTGAACCCTTACTACCGCGAACTTGCGAGCCAAGTTGAAGGTGATCCCGCCGCAGCGGATGCGTTTTTCCGCGCGACCCAAGTTCTGATCCGGCCCGGCGTTGCCGAAACGCAAGCGATCCTTGCTCGGCGGCTGAGTGCCAATTCGGACGAGGCATCGCGCCTGTTCCGCCAATCCATCGATCTGGGCCGGGAAATCGAACGATCCCGCATCCGTTTTGAAGCTTTGGGCGCAGGTCCGCAGAATTCTGCTGTGCGTGTCCAAATGGCCGAATTGTCGGAGCAGATCAGCGTTCTGGAACGCGCTCAGATCAGCACGCAGGTGCAGTTGAACGAATATCCGCAATATCGCGCAGTGGCGCCGTCCTCGCTCGAACTGAGCGAATTTCGTGCCGCGATGCAGCCTGGTGAAGTCTATGCCCGGATCGCGATTGTTAGCGATGACGTGTTCATGTTCTACGCCGACCGTGACAGTGCGATGGCCTATCAAGTCGATATGAGCGCCGATGATCTGGACGAACAGGTCGACATCATCCGCGAGACGATCTCGGCCTTCGATGGCAGCCAATATGTGACCTATCCCTTCGACATCGCATCTGCGCGCGGGCTTTACACCAAATTGTTCGCGCCGATTGCGGACAAGATTGCCGCCGCCGATCACGTTATTTTTGAACCCGATGGCGCAATGCTGCGTTTGCCAGTGGATTTGCTGGTTGCCGATGATGCGTCGGTTGCCTTGTATGAGGCGCGGATCGCATCGCCGACGGGTGATGAATATGATTTCACTGGCGTCAATTGGCTGGGCAAAGGGCGCATGGTTAGCACGGCGGTTTCTGCTGAGGCTTTCGTCCAATCGCGCAAAGTCGAATTGTCGAGCGCGACCCAGCAATATCTGGGGCTGGGCGAGAATGCGCCGATTGGGGACGCATATCCTGCATCCTTCGATCAGAGCAGCGCCGATTTGGCGGCGGATTGCTATTGGCCCGTCAGTCAGTGGAACGATCCGATTGATGCCGCTGAATTGTCGACCGCGGCGAATTTGATCGGCATGGGCCGGTCACAAGTCATCACCAATGCCGGTTTCAGCGATGATCAGATCAAAGCGAAAGAGGATCTGGGCAATTACCGCGTGCTGCATTTTGCAACGCATGGTCTGGTGACACCGCCCAATCCGAATTGCCCAGCAAAACCGGCGCTGGTGACATCCTTTGGCTCCAGCGATTCCGACGGTCTGCTCAGTTTTGATGAGATTTTCGAACTGAACTTGGATGCCGATCTCGTCATCCTTTCCGCTTGTGACACTGCCGGTGCAGCCAGTGTTGCCGCGACGCGCGCCGCTGGTGTGGCCAGCGGCGGCGGGTCGGAATTGGAAGGTCTGGTCCGTGCCTTTATCGGTGCGGGCGGACGCGCCGTGATGGCCAGCCATTGGCCAGCGCCCGATGATTTTGACGCGACGGAACGGTTGATGTCGGAAATGTTCCGGCGCGGTCAGACGCAGACGATTGGCGCGGCTTTGTCCGGGTCACGCGAAATGCTGATGGATGATGTGCAAACCTCGCACCCGTTTTATTGGGCAGGTTTCGCAGTGATCGGCGATGCGGCGCGGCCGCTTTTGTCGGGCGGTAATGCGCCAGATGCTGGTGCTGGCACAGGCACGGATACGGTGGCCGCCAACACCGCGGCGTATCGCAGCAACGGATCGGCAGCAGAATAATGGAGCGCTCTATCTTGGTTTCGAACGCAGTTTCGCCGTTTACACGATTGGCTTTGGCCGCGAGTGCGATTGGGTTGCTGATCCCCGGCACGCTGCAGGCGCAAGCGGGCCCGCAAATCGCGCCCACGCGCGAGGAATTGCAGCGTCCCGAAATAGAAGCGGAATTGCGCGGCGATGCCAATGCTTTGTCCGTCGCCAGCGAAGTCGAGCGCGCGCCATGCCCGCTTTCTGCGCCGCAATTTGCCGATCTGACATTCACTTTTTCTGCGGCAGAGTTTTCCGGATTGGGCGATGTCGATCCGCAATTGCTGGTCCCCAGCTGGGCCGATCTCGTGGGGCAAGAAATCCCCGTTGCGGCGATTTGCGATATACGTGACCGCGCGGCGACTGCGCTGCGGGCAAAGGGTTATCTCGCGGCGGTGCAAGTGCCGGTGCAAACCATTGGCGAAGGTACAGTAAAATTCGACGTTTTGCTGGCGCGTATTCGCGAAGTGCAAGTGCGCGGCGATGCGGGCCGATCCGGCGGCGCGCTCAGCCAAGTGGTCAGAAAATTGCAGGGGCAGAGCGTTTTTAACGCCAATGAAGCAGAGCGTTATCTGCTGCTTGCGCGGGATATTCCGGGGCTGGATGTGCGGCTGACGCTCCAACCGCTCACCGCAGAACAAGGCGGTGAGCCCGGCGATGTCGTCGGCGTGTTTGATGTGTCGTATCAACCGCTGATTATTGACGCCAATATCCAGAATTACGGCTCCCCGCAGATTGGCCGTTTTGGCGGCTTGGCGCGGATCCGGATCAATGGCCTGACCGGGCTGGGCGATGAAACCATGTTCAGCGTCTATTCCGCGCAGGATTTCAACGAACAAGCGGTCGCATCGGCGCATCACGAATTTCGTGTTGGAGGAGAGGGGCTGACGCTCGGCCTCGCCGGAACCTTGGCCTTTACAGAGCCTGATATTCCCGGGCCCAATGTGTTCACGTCGGAAACCTTTATCGGCTCCGCCTATGCCCGCTATCCGCTGATCCGGTCGCAGGCGCAAAATTTGACTTTGTCGGCGGGCGGGGATTTCATTGAACAACAGGTGGAGTTTACCGGCCAAGATTTCAGCGAAGACAGTTTGCGCGTCGGTTTCGCCCGCCTCGATTATTGGGGCAGCGACGAAGACAGCATCAATGGGCGCGGTGGGTATTCCGCGCTGGAGCCGAAGGTCGCCTATCAAGCCATGCTGGAGGTGCGCCAAGGCATTGATGCTTTGGGTGCCAGCCCGTCTTGCGGCGCCGGTTTTGTTAATTGCCTGACGCCCGGCTTTATCCCGCCCAGCCGCCTTGATGCCGACCCCAGCGGGTTCTTGGTGCGCGGCGATACCAGCGTGACATATCGGCCCACGCCGTTGCTGGGGATGACCGGACGGATGCGGTTCCAATATTCGCCGGATGCTTTGCTGGGATATGAGCAATTTTCGGGCGGCAACTTCACCATTGGGCGCGGCTATGATCCCGGCGCGATTATTGGCGATAACGGCCTCGGCGCTCAGTTTGAGGTGTTTTACGGATCGCTACTTCCCGAAACCGCGGACAGTGCGGCGGTGCAGCCTTTTGTGTTTTTCGATTTGGCCCGCGTCTCGGTGAACAATGTTCCCGGCGACAGTGACCGGCTCATTTCAACCGGCGGCGGTATGCGCGTCGCAATTGGACGCCAGGCGATCCTCGATGTGACCGTCGCGGTGCCGCTTGAGCAAACAGATTTTGCCACCAGCAAAGGCAGCGTTCGCGCGCTGATGTCGCTGACCGTGCAATTGGAGCCGTGGTTCAATTGAACCGGGATGAGAGAATGATGATGACCCAGACCATGACCGCAACTCGCACCGCCAACAGCGCGGCTCGCTTCAATCGAATGGTCGCGCGCCGCAATTGGATGGTTGGCTCCTCGGCAATTGCTGCCGCTGCTGCGTTCACTTCGGCCGCGACCCCTGCTTTTGCGCAGGCCGCGCCGCGATCATCGATGTCCGGCGTTGTGGTCACGGGTCAGGACCGGTTTGAGGCGGCACGCGCTGGATCGCGGTCTGGCAATGGCAGCGGGATCCAAAACCGCCGAGGGCGGACGGGCGCAGGGAGAGGCGGTATCGACCGCGAGATTCCGAGCGTTGATACGGTGCCCAATGCGCCGGTGGGCGCTCTGCCGACATTGAACGGCAATCCGGTCGCCATGCCATCGCAAACTCAGGTGAATGGCGGCGCGGTGCCATCCATTCCCACGGTGCAGCTTGATCCCAATCAGGGCAATTCTGGCGTGCCGATCATCCGCCAAAGCGCCGAGCCAGTGGAGCGCGCGATCAATGCCGCGCCGGGCGAGGCGGGGATCAATGTCCGCGCCTTTGCGCAGTTTGACGATGTTCAGATCGATTTCACGCCGGGCGTGGCGGCGGATATCGTCAATGTGCTGGACAGTACGGCCATTATCAATTGGACGACATTTGATGCGGGGGCATCAGGGTCTGAGGTGACTTTCCTCGGTACGGGCGGCAATCTTCAATTCAATTCCTCTTTGTCGGATTACACCGTGCTCAACCGGGTGCTGACGCCCGGTTTCGACAGCGCGATCCGGATCGATGGCGATATCGAATCCACGATACTTGGCGGCGCAGCGGTCGGCGGTAGCATTTGGTTTTACAGCGCGGGCGGCATAATCGTGGGCGATACCGGCAGTTTCAATGTCGGCAGCCTGCTGCTTTCCACCAGTGAGATTGACCCGTTGGAATTCTCTGCGGGCACCTTCGATGTGGCGTTCACAGGAACTTCGGACAGCGCGTCTGCGATTCAGATTGATGGCGGCGCGACTTTGCGCGCGAACAATTCAAATTCTTACATTGCTCTGGTTGCGCCGCGGATCGTTCAAGAGGGCACCGTCACCGCGAACGGTTCGGTCGCCTATGTCGCCGCAGAACAAGCGGTGATGACGATTGAAAATGGCTTGTTCGATATCTCTGTCACAGTCGGAACAGAGGATGCCAATGGTATCGTCCATTCCGAAACTGGGTCGACCGGCGGCGCGGCATCCACTGGGATCACCGATGAACAGGCGATCTATTTCGTTGCTGTTCCGAAAAATGACGCGATTTCGATGCTGGTCGGCGGCGCGATTGGTTATGATGCGGCGGCGTCAGCATCCATCAGCAACGGTCAAATCATCCTCACCACAGGCGACCGGGTGGAAAGGCAGACGAGTACGCAATTCATATCGGGAATGGGGTTTGTTGATGTGTCAACGAACAGGGTCGATATGTCGGTTGATGGCGGCCCGGCGGGCGATGTCACGATTGAAAATATCGAATTTACCAGTGACACAGACATCTTCTCCGAAGGGTCGATCACGCTTCAGGCTGGCGTCACCAATGCCGCCGATTTCATCACCGTCGACGATGGCAGCGTCAATGGCGCCGATCTCAATTTAACCGCTGGCGACAGCGTCAATGTCAATGTGACGGCCAATGGCCGGATTGACGTCACCGGTTCGCTCAATATCGCGGCCGATGATGGTTTGGGCAATGGCGGCAATATCAATGTCAGCGTTGATGCTGCGGGCGCGGCCAGCGCGCTTGGCGGCGGCACTTTGCAGGTCGGCGGCACGCTTTCGCTTGATACGTCGGCGGCTGGGTTGGACGATAACGGCGATATTCAAGACAATGGCGGCACCGGCATTGGCGGCGATGGGTTTGGCGGCGATGTTACGCTCGATCTCGCTGATGGCGGCGTGTTGGATATTGGCGGCAGCCTCAACATTACGACGGACGCCAATGGCGGCGGCGGTTTGTTGCGCCATGGCGCCTCGGCGGCTGGCGATTTTACGATGAATGTTGGGGCCGCTACGGTTAATGTCGGCGGCGATGTGTCTGTCGACGCCATCGGGCGCAGCGCCGGTACGTTTGACCGGAGCCTGACAGCAGAAGAGGGCAGCGATTCCGTCGGCGGCAATGTCACGATCAACCTCACCGATGGTTCGTTTAATGCGGGCCGTCTGGCCGCGAATGTTGGCGCAGAGGCGAGCCTTGGGACTGACGTTTTTGTTGTTCAATCCAATGATGCGACGGCTGGTGATTTTACGCTCAATGTCACCGGCGGATCGCACACATTCGGTTCCATCGACGTCACCGCAGCGACAGAATCCGCGCGCTCGCGCGACGGCAGCGGCGATAGCGACGGCATACCCGGCGGTGCCAATCGCGGCCTGACGGCAATTTCGGTCTCCAACGCAGGCACGTTGTTGTCGGTTACCGGCGATGTGTTTGTGTTCGCCGACACGCTTGGCGATACGAGCGCCTCGCGCAGGGATGTGGCGAGCGTCTCTGTACTAGGGGCCAATGCTGGCAATGGCGGCGGCTTTGTTATCGGCGGCGATTTGATAATTGTCGCCCCCACAGAAGGCGGCGGCATTGGCGAGCTGACGCTGGGCGGTAATGTCGATATCTTTACTGATGACGGCTTGCTTTCCACCGGCGGTTTGGATGTCGATATCCGCGCTTTCCGCAATGGATTTTTCTCCGCTTTTGACGCGCAGGGCACCGATTTTGTCGGCGGCAATCTCACCATAACTGCGACGAATGGCGGAACGCTCGAATTCAACGGGACCAGCGACCTGAACGCCAATGCCACAGGGGGCGCGACGGAAAATGATCCCGGAGCCGGCATTGGCCGCGGCGGTACAATCACGATTTTGGCCGATGACGGCACGATCAATTTCGGCGGGGATTTGACTCTGCGTGCCAATGGTTTTGCGTTCGCCGGTGTGAATGATGCCGGGGCCGCGGGCCAAGGGATCGGCGGCACAGTCGACATCACTGTTCAAGGTGACACCGGCAATTTGATCTTTGCTGATGTTGATGCGGGCACAGATGGCTCGTTTGAATTTGATGGAGAGGTCGTCAACACCTTCTTCATCGGTGCGGGCAGCAGCGGGGTCGGGGGACAAACCACCTTCAACGTGCTCGGCGGCAGTTTGAGCGCAGCCGATATCACCGTATCATCGGATGGCGAAGGCGGCCCGGGCGGCGAATTGCCCGACGGCACGGTCGGCGCGAACGGTTTGCTGACCACTGGTGACGGCGGCGCGGGAACCGGGGGCGAGGTTACTTTCAACATTGATGGCGGTGATGCCTCTGTCGACAATCTGACGGTGACGGCCAGCGGGCTTGGCGGGGATGGTGCATTTGGTAGCGGGACTAACGGTACCAATGCAGGTTCTGGCGGCGCGGCGGTTGGCGGGACGGCCACCCTCAATGCGCTGTCTGGTGATTTGACGGTCACTGACACATTGTCGGTCGAGGCGACAGGCAACAGGCTGCGTTCTTCGGGCCGCGTCTCTGGCGGCGATGGCGGCAATGGCTTTGGTTCGGCGGGCGGCGATGCCGGCTCTTCAGTGGGCGGCAATGCGGTGTTTAACCTTACCGGCACAGCCAATGTCACGGCCAATGATGTGATTGTTTCCACCCAAGCCTTTGGCGGTGAAGGCGGCGATTCCTTTGCAAACTTCAGCGGCGATCCCGATCAGGGCGGCGGTGATGGCGGCGATGCGGTCGGCGGCGATGCGGTGTTTAATGACACGGCAGGCAATATCAGTTTTGGCACTTTGACGGTGAATTCCAGCGGTGTCGGCGGCGTTGGCGGCGGCAGTTTCGGCAACACCACCGGCGATGCGCTTGGCGAAGGCGGCGCGGGCGGCAATGGCACTGGCGGTACGGCGCTGATCTCGCTCAACCAAGACGATGCCGATTCCAAAAATTATAGCGTTATTTCCCAGGGGCAGGGCGGCAATGGCGGCCAAGGCGCGACCGGCGGCGCCGGCGGTTTTGGGGTTGGCGGAATTGCCGAATTGGCGATCAACAATGTTTCGGTCGTATTTGACCAATTGGCGATTGATGCCGCCGCCTTGGGCGGTGATGGCGGCTTTATCGACGGGCAAGTGGTCGCGGCAGGCGCGGCTGGCGGCGATAGTGAGGGCGGCGAAGCGCGTTTGGTAATCACTGGCGCAGACGCTGATTTTCAGGTTGCGTCATCGGCCAGCCTTAGCGCCGGAGCGACCGGCGGGGTGGGCCGCGAAGGCTCCTTTAGCTTTGATGATCAACGCGACGCCGGCAATGGCGGGGCAGGCGGCAATGCAACCGGCGGATCAGCCTCGATCATCGTCAGCGACAACGCCCAAATTTCAATCATCGCTGATGCTTTCACTTTCAACGCGGATTCGTCCGGCGGCGCGGGCGGCGACGGCGGCGACAATTTCGGTAGCTTTACGGGCCGGCCTGGCACCACCAATGCCCCAATCACGTCTGTGTCTGGCGATGGCGGCGCGGGCGGTACGGGAACGGCTGGCGCTGTTGGTGTAATCGCGACTTCGGGCGCGGATGTGACGATAGCCGGTGGTTCTGGCCCACTCACCTTGTCGGCGATTGGGTCCGGCGGGAATGGGGGCGAAGGCGGCCTTGCCAGTTCAAGAGGAACCCAGGCCGGTAATGGCGGCGCAGGCGGCGCTGGCATTGGCGGATCGCCATTCCTGCGCGTCGACGGCGCAACCATTACGACCGACGATATCACATTTATCGCGCAAGGCGGCGGCGCTACTGCAGGCGATGGCGGCGACAATGACGTTGGCGGACCGTCCGGTGCGGGCGCGAATGGCGGGATCGGTGTGGGCGGTACGCCGCTGATCGAATTGACCGGCGGAATTGATGGCGAAATCAGCCTCGGCGACGTCACGATTTTGGCGAACGGAACCGGCGGGGAAGGCACGCGGAGTGCAGCCGATGGCATTGGCGGCGGCGGTCAGGTGACGATCCGCGATACTTCCGTCGATCCCACGGGGACAAACGTATTCGACATATTCGGTGATCTAACCATCGATGCGACGGGCGATGTCGCCTCGGATAGCGGCGTGATCACGATCGCGTCGAACGGCACCGCTATTTTCGTTGATGGCGCTGTCACTGCGGACGTTACGGGCCAGATGGACTTAATTTTTGCAGGTGACGCTCGCATCGAGATATTTGGCGATACGACACTAACCGCGACGAGCGGCATCAATATCATCCGCCCGGTTGCGGTCCCGGACAACACTGTGATCCGTACCGACGGCGCGTTTACCGCGCTTGTCACTGCGGGCGATTTTGACGCATCCGCCGATGCAGAAATTCGGTCGGAACGGTTCGTCTCGATAACCGCCGAAAATGTAAATCACGGCGCTATTACAAGTGAGCGTTCCACCAGCATTACCGCGACGAATGGCGACATAACCAGCAATCGCCTCATTTTCGCATCTGCTGTTAATGACGCGATCATCTTGACCGCCACGGGCGACGTGACCTTTGGGATATTGAACAACGTTGATGGCGATCCCGCGACGCGCGATGGCAATATTAATATCAATGCAGGCGGAAGCATCATTGGCGGCAGCGCGACCTCTGGCCAAACCATCAATTTGAACGCGCCCGGACTGGTCAGGGTCAGTACGGTGGACACATCTGCCACCAATATTGGCACAGTGACGATCAATGGCGGGATGATTGATCTTGGCACGCTCAACGCACGCTTTATCTCCAACCTCACCAGTGACACGGGCGATCTTGCGATCGACACAATAACCGGCCTCACTGATGTTAATTTGGATTCAGCAGCCAACATTATCATCGGCACCGCCGATACCAGCGGATTTTCTGCTGACGCCTTAGCCGGGAATATATTCATTGGATCGCTAACCACGACGGGGGCGACTTCCTTTGTGCGGCTGACTGCTGGCGGCGATATCAGTTACAATTCGATTGATGCCTCGAGCCTCGCTAATTTGGTCGGCGATACAATCACAGGCGGTGATCTTGTTGCCGCTGCGGGTGTCGATTTAACGGCAGGCAGCATCGACATTGGTGATACCCGCTCAACCGGCGGTTTTGTTCTGCTTACCTCTACGCTTGGCGATATTGTAGCCGGCGCGGTTACGTCTGATAATTTGGGTGCAACGGTGGATTCCGCCGGATCAGCGATCGTGGGTGACATCACCACCAACAGCAACGCACGGGTGAATTCTGTCGGTGATGCGATTGTCGGCGATGTCGATGCCAATGGTTCCGCTGTCATCAACGCTGGCGGCAATCTTACCGCAGGTGACTTGTTCTCTGGGACAAACAGCCCGGGCATGACCCTTACAGTCGCAGGCGATGCGGACATCGCCAGTGCGACGGCCAATGGCTTGCTGAATGTTAACGTCGATGGCGCGCTGAGCGGCGGCGACTTTGTTGGCCAAGGCCCGTTCAGTTTGGTCACAATCAACGCGGCGTCGGTGGATATTGCGTCTGCGCAATCGCTCAATCAAACGCTGAACATAACAACCAGCGGGGCGGCGATCATTGGCAACGCTGTGTCCGGCGTGAACACCACGATCAATGGCGCGTCGGTCACATTGGATAGCGGCGATGTCGGGCAAGACTTGCGAGTCACGTCGAGCGTTGGCGATATCACCGGACTGGGATCAATCACGGTTGGCAGAGCCGCAAACTTCAATTCTGCTGCTGATATTGCAATCGGCACGCTGGAGGCGAGCACTATCGCTCTGACCGCTGCGGGCGATTTGCGTTTCAACGGGCTGATCTCTCCCAATGCGATCACGCTCAGCGCCATCAATGGCACAATCGGCGCGACCACACCGGGTGAAGGCGATATCGACAGCGGCGGGGCCGTCGATCTGACGGCGGAAGCAATCGATCTGGGCGATATTGACAGCGACGGTTCGATCACCGCCGATGCAAGTGCGGGCGATGCCAGTTTTGGCGCGCTGACGGCGGGCACATTCATCACTATCGACGCCAAAGGCAGCCCAAGCGTCGAAAGCGTCACCAGCGGCGGCAACGTCACGCTGACGGGTGCCTCAATCGCCCTGGATGGCGGCGATATTGGCGGCGATTTGGTTCTGGATGCACAAGACGGCGACATCACGCTGGCGTTTGACGGGACGCAGCAATTGCTTGTCGCAGGCAATGCAAGTTTCGACGCCACTGGCGATATGAGTGTGACGCATACGAACAATGATGCGGGCACTGTGTCGATTGATGTTGGTGCGCCATTCCGGATTGATGTCGGCGGTGCGTTCAATTCTGCGCCCGGTTCAATCGTCAGTTCCGGCAGCGAATTGGTGATCACGACCGGCGGCGATCTTACCGCAGATGATTTGCGCGCGGAGGCGGCGATTGATTTGGGCGCTGGCGGCAATGTCTTGCTCAACAATGCGGTCGCCACTGGTCCGCAAGGCATCAGCAATCTGCGCGGTATCACGATCCGTGCTGGCCTGTTCGATCTGGGATCCGGTCTGACGGTGTTCGACAACATCGCCAGCGCGACGATCACCGGCGATGTCAGCTCTTATGCCGATATCAATGTCACCGCTGGCGGCAATGCTGTCTTTGCGGCGGGATCGGTCACGGCGGCGGACAATTCGCTGACGGTGAACACCGGCGATGATATTATCGTAGAGGCAGGGGCGCTGTTGTCCTCTGCAAACAATCCGACCGATGCGATTGACCCGCTCAATCCGTTTGAAGGCGGCCCAAATCTGACATTGAATGCGGGCGGCGAACAAAACCTGCTGTCGCTCCCTGCAACGCCGATTGCCTCATTGGTGATGGACGGCACTTTGGATGCCAATGATGGCGCGATTATCCTGCTGGGTAACGCGATTCAGGGGCTGGATAGCACTCTCATCGCAGGCTCCATCAGCGCCGATATCGTTGATGCGCCGCCGGGGGATATGGGCCTCAGCGATGATGACGGCTTGCTCAGTAAACCTTGCGTTGAGGGGATCATCTGCCTTGGCGACATGACGGCGACGGGCCGGATCGCAATTGGTCAAAATTCAAACAATGATGTCATCCAATTGTTCGTCCAACAGGCAACCATAAGCGCGACCGATATTCTGATCACCACGCGCAATGATATTGTCATGGGCACCAATGGGATCGACACCCAATTGAACGCGACGGGCACATTCAGCGCCACCAGCAACACCGGCAATGTCGATCTGCGTGATGCCTCAATCGCGGCGGATCAAATCTTGATCGACGCCGCGGGCAGCGTGCTGGGCACAGGCGTCCTGACCAGCGCGAATGATATCGGGATCACGGTTGGCGATTCCATCATTGTGGGCGGCATTGTGACCGATGGTGAGTTAACTCAAATTGCCGATGTGGGCGGCCCGGCAGAAGGGTTCTATTCCGTCGATGGCGATTTCATTGCGGGCATCTATTCGCAGGGGTCCGCCGATATCGATCTGTTCGCGGGCGGCATTATCGACATTGGCCAAGCAGATTCGCCCGACAACATCACATTGAGCGCGCTTGATGTGTTCCTCGGCCTTGCCAGCGTGCCGGGCGAGATATCCATCGATGGCGGATCTATTGGGTTCGACTCGCTTGATGCGGGCAGCGCAATTTCGCTGTCTGGCGGCGGCGTGTTTGGCGGCGATTTGTTCTCTGGCAATATTTCTGTCGATGGTGATCAGATTGATATTGGCGATGTTGACGCCGCCGATACGGCCTCGATCAGCGGCACGTCGATCGCGGTGCGCAATGTTATCGCGACCGATATTGATTTGAGCAGCGGTTCGGACATTTTGTTCGACAGCCTGACATCGACAAATGCGATCAACCTCAACGCGGAAAATGGCAGCATCGCGGCCAATAATGGCCCCGGAGACATCATTAGCGACGGTGACGTGAACCTTTCGGCGCTGCAAATCGCGATCAGCGACGTAACCTCGCAAGGGTCCGTGACGGCAGATGCCAGCCTAGGCGATGCGACATTTGGCGTTGTCGATGCGGCGCAGGATATCACCATCACAGCGTCCGGTTCGCCTAGCGTGCTGAACGCGATCAGCGGCGGCGACACGACGATCTCCGGCGCCTCTGTCACATTCGACAATGGCACAATTGGCGGCGATCTAACGCTGAACGCGGCGGACGGCGATATTGACGGCAATGGCGCCGTCAGCGTCGGCGGCGGGATTGAATTCACCGCAAGCGGCAATGTCGGTTTCGGTGCGCTCACCGCAGCAGGCGGTAGCTTCGTTGTCGATGCGGGCGGCGATCTGGCTTTTGTCAGCGCCACAAGCACCGATTTCATTGACCTTACCGCTGGCGGATCGGTCATGGGCGGCGATTTGAACGCGGCCAATGCGGTGTCGGTGGATGCGCAAAATATTGCGGTTGGCGATGTGATCGCGGATGAAATCAACCTGACCAGTGCGACCGATATTCTCTTCAATCTGATCCAATCACCCAATGCGATTTCGTTGACAGCGACGGCGGGCGTGATCGGTGCGAATACCGGGCCCGGTGATATTATCAGCGGCAGCGACGTGGTCTTGCTGGCTGAATTTATCGATGTGAATGAAATCAATGCCGGCGGCGCGGTCACCGCGACGGCAACCGGCACGCCTGCTGGCACGGGCGGGGGCGGCTCTGGCGGCCCCGTCGTGATTGGCGGCGGCGGCAATGATGAGGCGATTAACACCGCCAATATCAATGCAGGCGGCGTGGTTACACTGACGGCTGTAAACGGCCCGATTGTGACCGGCGATATTGATGCGGCCAGCAATATTATCGTCAATGGCGCATCCATTTCGCTGGGCGATATTATCGCACGCGGGCCGGCCAATGGCGGCTTTGGCGGCGGCATTGTCGATCTCGACGCCAGCGGCGACGTCGCCTTTGGCGAGGCCAGCAATCAGGGCAATTTCAACATCGATGCAGGCGGCAATATTGATTTTGGTTCGATCGTATCAAACTTTGGATCGATCAGAGCCAATGCAGGCGGTTCGATTACAATCGATGATGCAAGCACCGTGCGCCGTGACGGATCGGCTTCGACGCAAGATATTGCGTTGGACGCAGGGCAAGACATCACGATCACAGGCTCCCTTGATACAGACGATTCCCTTTCGCTGGCCGCTGGCGGGAACATCACTGCGGGCGATTTGACCGGTGCATTGGGGATTGGTCAGGTCAATGTGAACGCGGATGGCAATGTCACCCTTGGTGATGTCACCAGCGCCAATACGATCACCACGATCCGGGGCAATGAAGTCACCACAGGATCGGTGACGGGCGGCGGCATTGCGATCACTGCGCGCGCCGGTTCTTTGATTGTCGGCGGCCCAATTGACGGGCAGCAGGGCGTGACTTTGTCCGCGAGCGAAGACGTCGATGCCGAAGACATTTCAGCAGGCACCAGCGCGGCGATCACGGGCCAAGCCATCGCGTTCGGCAATGCGGCAACCGGCGGCGCGTTTAGCGCGACAGGCGATACGATTGATTTCACATCGGTCGATGCAGGAACCGACGTGACCCTTACGGCCAATAGCGGCGCATTGATCGGTGCGCGGGTCGATGCGGGCGGATCGGCCAATCTGACGGCGGGCGCAGGCGCGATTACGCTGGAAGGTTTAACCGCCGAAAACGCAGACCTTTTGGCCGCCGCAGAAGTGACAATCGATGATGCCGTAATCGGCACGCTGCTGACCGCAGATGGCACCGCGATTGAGATTGTTTCGAGCGAAAGCCTCACCGCCGATGTCAATGCCAGTGACGGCGATGTCTCGGTCCTGGCTGCTGGCGGTTTGAATGCGCAAAATGCTTCGGCAACCGGCAATGTCTCCTTGGCCACCAATGATGGCGGCTTGACCGTCGGAAACGCATCGGGCGAGGCCATTGATCTGGTCTCTGCCGGTGCAGTTGAAATTACCGGGATTGTGGATGCAAACGGCGCATTGCGGATCGATGCGATCAATGACTTCACCCTCAACGGCACGGCCACGGCGCAAACAATCGATGTTACCGCGATGACGGTCGATATCGGCGCTGATGGCATTTTGGGCGACGCAACCCGCACGCAAACCATCACGTTCAACGCGACCGGCGAAGTCGGCGTGGGCGGGGATGGCACCGACAATCCGCCGCCATTCCATCTGGAAAACACCGAATTTGCGCGCGTGTTCTCTGGCGGTGATATCATCTTCAACGCCTTCGCCAGCGGCAGTGCGGCCGACGCTTTGCTGACGCTGGGCCGATTGGATGTGATCGCCGGTGACGGGTCCAGCGCGACGGGGCAGAATATCGGCCAGAACGGCGCGCTGATCCTGAATGCGGATGGTGACATCAACATTGTTGGCAATGCGACCATTACCGGCGCAACAGCGAACACGACCTTCGCTGCCGATGCGCTCAATCTGGTGCGTTTGAACACCCAGACAGGCGGCATCTTCCTCACCGATGCCAATGGCGCGCTGGCCGGATTGATTGAGATCGCGGCGACGGACTTTAACGCCGTTACTGATGCGGCCTTTGCAGATATTCAGGGGCTGAGCGTTGAAGAGATCGATGCGCGTTTGGCAAATAGTGACGGGGTAGAACGCGCCGACGGCGTCATCCGCGCCGACACGCTGGATATCGCAACGACGGCCAGCCAAGTGTTCATCCAGAACACTGTGTCCGGCACTGACTTTGATCAACGCCGCGGTTTCGATGTGAACACGCTGAATATTTCGAGCGGCGGCGGCACAGGGTCGTTGCAACCGATTGTGATCAACGGTGTGATCGCCGGAGTGACCGGGTTTAACGCCATTCCGCAAGCCAATCTGGCCAGCCCGCTCAACGCCGCCTCGACAATCAATGGCTGTGTGATCGCCAATCCGGCATCATGCGCGCCAACGGTCACCCCTCCTACTGGAGGGCCGACCACACCAGTTGGCGGCCCAACAACGCCGTCCCCCGTCGATCCTGATAGCCCAGAGGGTCTGCCTGATCCTGATACGCGCGATCTGATCGAAGAAGGGTTGGAGCCAGAGCAAGTCATCCAGGCGGGAAGCATCGAAGGCGGCTTGATCGAGATTCGCCCAGACGCGGCCTTTACCACCGATCCTTTGATTGATGATCCGGTGACCGGAGCGGGTAACGAGGATCTGTGGGTCAGCGATGAAGAAGAATGCGAAGAAGACGATAGCTGCAGCTGATTGCTGCGGCTATCGGGCCTTTATTCGGCAATCGGCATTCTGAGACGGTTTTCGGCAACGGTTTTGGCTGGGGTCGCTGAGCAGAAGCGCTTGACCATAGCGGCGGCAAATGTGCATGGCTGCGCGCCATGAACGATAGCCTTGCGACACCTCAATTGCGCCTGTTCAATTCTCTCACACGAGAGATTGAACCCTTCGCCCCGATCCATGCCGGAGAGGCGCGGGTCTATACTTGCGGGCCGACCGTCTATAATTTTCAGCATATCGGCAATATGCGCGCCTATGTCTTCGCTGACACTTTGGGCCGGGTGTTGCAATATAAGGGGCTGAAACTCACCCATGTCATAAACATCACCGATGTTGGTCATCTGACTTCGGATGCGGATGAGGGCGAGGATAAGATGGAGAAAATGGCCGCGCTTCAGGGCAAATCTGCTTGGGATATTGCGCGGTTTTATCAGGAAGATTTTGAGGCCGATCTGGCGCGCCTGAATGTCCAGCCGAAAGCGCATCCGCGCGCGACCGATTACGTCGAAGAGATGATCGCCTGGGGCCAAAAGGTCGCGGACAAACATTGCTATGAGGCCGAAAGCGGCCTGTATTTCGATGTGACCACGATTGAGGATTACGGGCGGCTGGCGCGCGCGGTGACCGAAGATGGCGAAGGCCGGATTGAGACGGTCGAAGGGAAGCGCAACGCCGCCGATTTCGCGATCTGGCGCAAGACCCCGGCGGGCGAAACGCGGCAGATGGAATGGGATTCGCCATGGGGCAAAGGCGCGCCGGGCTGGCATCTGGAATGCTCCGTTATGGGCGAAAAATTGCTCGGCTTCCCGTTTGATATTCACACAGGCGGGATCGATCACCGCGAAATCCATCACCCCAATGAAATCGCCCAGAATCAGGCGTTTTGTGGATGCGGCGGATTGTCAGAGGCGACCAATTCCGGTGCTCGGATGTGGATGCACAACAATTTCCTGGTCGAACGTTCTGGCAAAATGTCGAAATCCTCCGGCGAATTTCTGCGCCTGCAATTGCTGGTCGATAAAGGGTTTCACCCGCTGGCATATCGGATGATGTGCTTGCAGGCGCATTACCGCAGCGAGCTTGAATATTCGTGGGAGGGGCTGGAGGCGGCTTTGACCCGGCTCAAACGGATGGTGATGGCGGCGGAGCGATTGGCCGATGCGACCTCGCAGCCATTTGCAGAGCATCCCAAATTTGCCCCGATCCTCGCCAAATTTGAAGCGGCGATTGCGGATGATTTGGGCACGCCGATTGCGCTCACCGCGCTGGAAGATGCGCTGGCGGTTAAAAAGGTTGATGCCGGGATCAAACGCGCCGTGGTTGAACATATGGACAGCGTGCTTGGCCTGCGCCTGTTTGACCTCACCCGCGCCGACCTGCGCATTCGCCCGGTCAATGCCAGCATAGATGAGGCCGAAATCGAAGACGCGCTTACCCGCCGCAAAGCCGCGCGGGCGGAAAAAGACTTCGCCGCATCCGATGCAATCCGCGACGAATTGGTCGCAGCAGGCATTGAGGTGATGGATGGCGACCCCTTGGGATGGGACTGGAAATTATCATGACATCAACGCCACCAAACACGTTGGCGATCTCTGGCCTCATCCGTCCGCTGCTCGAACCGCAATTGCCGGATGATCTCGATGTCCGCTGGTTCATGACGCACGAGGAAGCGCAAGAGGCGGTGAAGGGCGCTGAGATCGGCTGGTTCGATATGAATGATCAGGCCGCGATGGCCGAAACTCTGCGCGCGGCGACGGATTTGAAATGGCTCAATTCGATCTATGCTGGCCTCGATTTTCTGCCGATGGATGTGCTGATCGATCGGAACATCACCGTCACGAATGGCGCCGGGATCAACGCGATCACTATTGCCGAATATGTGGTGATGGGGATGCTGAACATCGCCAAGGGATACCGCGATGTTGTGCGCGCGCAGGAACGGCGCGAATGGCTGCTCGATTCGCCGGGTAAGCGCGAATTGGCCGGATCAAAGGCGCTGTTGCTCGGCTATGGCGCGATCGGTAAATTGATCCAGCCGCGGCTGAAGGCGTTTGATGTCGATGTGACCGTGGTTCGCCGCACTGCTGGCGAAGGCGTTCTCACCCCGGGTCAATGGCGCGGCAAATTGGGCGAGTTTGACTGGGTGATCCTCGCCGTACCCGCCACTCCGGAAACGGAAAATATGATCGGCGCCGACGAATTGGCAGCGATGAAATCGGATGCGGTGCTGGTAAATATCGCGCGCGGGAGCGTGGTGGACCAGCCGGCGTTGATCACCGCGCTGGAAGCCAAGCAAATCGCAGGCGCGTTCTTGGACGTGACAACGCCAGAACCTTTGCCCGCCGATCATCCGCTATGGACGCTGGATAATGCGCATATTTCCATGCACTTATCCGGCCGCGCGCAGGAAAAAATGTTCGTGCGCAGCGCTCAGCGTTTCCTCGACAATCTCGCAAAATACCGAGCAGGAGACGCCGTTGGCCCCGTCTTCGACCCGCGCCTTGGCTATTAAGGCCCCGCTTATTTTTGCCGAAAGATCATGGCGCACTTGGATTCTGGCGGAATCCTGCAATACATGTTGCACAAACTGGGACATCACGGCCCGGTTACACACGGCTTGCCGGGTCTAGGCCATTGGGGTGCAGCCTCTTTTAAGGGGTGCCGACCGCGCAAGATTTATTCAGGCGGACGCCGCAATCGTCCGCGCACAAATATGGGGGGAATTTCTAAATGACCGAATCCAAAAAAGCCTCGGACGTCTTTGTCGAGTGCCTTGAAGCAGAAGGCTGCGAATATATCTTTGGCGTCCCGGGTGAGGAAAATCTCGATTTTCTCGATTCCTTGGGCCGGTCAAAACAGATCAAGCTGATCCTGACACGCCACGAACAAGGCGCCGGCTTCATGGCCGCGACCTATGGCCGCCATACCGGGAAAACCGGCGTTTGTGTCGCCACACTCGGCCCCGGCGCGACAAATTTTGTGACATCGGCGGCTTACGCGCAATTGGGCGGGATGCCGGTTTTGATGATCACGGGTCAAAAACCGATCAAGAAATCAAAACAGGGCCGTTTCCAAATCCTCGACGTTGTTTCGATGATGGAGCCGATCACGAAGTATGCTGTGCAAATCGCAGCGGGCGACAATCTGCCCAGCCGCGTGCGCGAAGCGTATCGTCTGGCCGAAGAAGAAAAGCCTGGCGCGACCTTGATCGAATTGCCGGAAGATATTGCCGAAGAACAAGCGACCGACTTTAAACCACTTCCAAAAAGTGTGGCCCGCCGTCCTTCGGCAGAAGCCAAGGCTGTTCGCACCGCTGTAAAAGCGATCGAAGCGGCGAAGGCCCCAGTGCTGGTCATCGGCGCGGGCGCAAACCGCAAATTGTGCGGGCGGATGCTGGAGCAATTTGTTGAGAAGACCGGCATTCCGTTCCTCACCACGCAAATGGGCAAAGGCGTGATTGACGAACGCCATCCAAAATTCTTGGGCTGTGCGGCCTTGTCGGCGGGCGATTTCGTTCACCGCGCTGTCGAAGACGCCGATTGCATTATCAATGTCGGCCATGACGTGATCGAAAAACCGCCATTTTTCATGAAGGATAACGGCGTCCAAGTGATCCACGTTTCAACCAAGACAGCAGAGGTTGATCCGGTCTACTTCCCGCAAACCGAAGTCATCGGCGATATCGCCAATGCGATTTGGCAGATGAAAGAAGACATCACGCCAAACCGCTCTTGGAATTTCGACAAGATGCTCGCCTATCATCAGGCGGAACTGGATCACACTGGCGGATTGGCGGCGGACGCTCGCTTCCCAATCTTCCCGCCGCATCTGGTTCAGCAAGTCCGCGATTGCATGCCGCATGACGGCATCATCTGCCTCGATAATGGTGTGTACAAAATCTGGTTTGCGCGCGGATACACCGCATATCTGCCAAACACGGTTCTGCTCGACAATGCGCTGGCGACAATGGGCGCGGGCCTGCCAAGCGCGATGATGAGCGCGATGCTTTATCCTGATCGCAAAGTTATGGCGATTTGCGGGGACGGGGGCTTCATGATGAATTCCCAAGAACTGGAAACAGCGGTCCGTCTGAAGCTGAACCTGACCGTGCTGATCCTGCGTGATGATGCTTACGGCATGATCCGCTGGAAACAGGCGAATATGGGCTTTGAAGATTTCGGCCTGACTTACGGCAACCCTGATTTCGTCAAATATGTCGAAAGCTATGGCGGCCACGGTCACCGGGTGGAATCGTCTGAGCACCTTACCGAAGTTCTCGCGCATTGCCGCGATACGCCGGGCGTGCATCTGATTGATTGCCCGGTTGATTACACCGAAAACGACCAGATCCTGAACATCGACATCAAGAAACTCAGCGCCGATCTTTAAAGCTGCCTGAGCAAAATGATTTGCCGATTAAAGGACGTTAGACATGCATGAAGTCGTCAATCCCTTCGACCTTTCGGTGATCGGCTCTGTGCCGACCGCCGATTGGGAAACCGTTGATGGATATCTAAGCAAGGCCGATGCGCTCTATAAAGATCGCAGCGGTTGGAAAAAGCCGCATGAGCGCGCGGCGATCCTGCACAAAGCCATGAAAATCATGGAAGAGCGCCGGGATCACTTGGCGCACCAGATCGCCAATGAAGGCGGTAAGCCGCTGGTCGATGCGGTGGTCGAAGTGGACCGCGCGATCAACGGGATGGAATTGTGCATCCACGATTTGGCCAATATCAAAGGCACCGAAATCCCGATGGGGCTGACGGCGGCTGGCGATGGCCGGATCGCGTGGACAACGCGCGAACCGATTGGCGTGGTGGTGGCGGTTTCGGCCTTTAACCACCCGCTCAATCTGATCGTTCACCAGGTTGCGCCTGCGGTTGCGACAGGGTGCCCGGTGATCGTCAAACCGGCGGCGGATACGCCTTTGTCATGCTTTGAATTTATCTCGATCCTGCATGAGGCCGGCCTGCCCGAAGATTGGGCGCGCGCCGTTCAGCCGCCGCGCGATGTGTCGGAGAAAATGGTGAGCGACCCGCGTGTCGCATTCTTCAGCTTTATCGGATCGGCGGGCGTTGGCTGGTCGCTGCGTTCAAAGCTGGCTCCGGGTGCGCGGTGCGCATTGGAACATGGCGGCGTTGCCCCGGTGATCGTGGACGCGACCGCCGATATTGACGCGGCTGTGCCCAGTCTGACCAAGGGCGGTTTCTACCATTCGGGTCAGGTTTGCGTCTCGGTTCAGCGGATTTTTGCGCATAGCAGCGTGATTGACGAGCTGGCCGCGAAGATGGCCGTGGCGGCAAAAGCGCTCAAAGTTGGCAATGCAATCGACGGCGACGTTGAATGCGGGCCGCTGATCCGTCCCAAAGAATGCGACCGCGTGGCCGCATGGGTAGAAGAGGCGCGCGAGGGCGGTGCAACTGTGCTGTGCGGCGGCGAGAAGCTGTCTGACACGACCTACGCGCCGACTTTGCTGCTTAACCCGTCGGTGGATGCGACGATTTCGCGCAATGAAGTGTTTGGGCCGGTCGTGTGCCTTTATTCCTATAACGATGTGGATGCTGCGATTGCGCAGGCCAATTCGCTCGACGTGGCGTTCCAGGCGGCGGTTTACACCAACGACCTCAGCAGCGTGATGAACACCTATCGCAATATCGATGCATCGGCGGTGATGGTGAACGACCATTCCGCGTTCCGCACCGATTGGATGCCGTTTGCTGGTTTGCGCACATCGGGGCACGGTGTCGGCGGTATCGGGTACACGATGCACGAAATGACGCATGAGAAGATGATTGTGATCAAGGCGTGATGTGTGGCGGGCCCATCCGGGCCTGCCTCCTCGCTAGATGCGCAGCAAAGCTGCACTCGCTGCGGGTGCGTATTCTTGGATAGCCTATTGGAAGGGGCGGGGCGGCTTTATCAGCGCCCCGCCGCCGTGTCAGTTTCGCGCGCTCAACTTTCCTCCAGCAGCAACAACACCGCCGTCACCACCATCCGTTCATCCGCGCCGAACCGGTGATCGACTTCACCAATCGTCGCATCGGCGACCAATTGGCCGGGGATGCGGAATTCATGCTCTGGCAGGTCGGCGATAAAATCTTCGCCCGCCGCGACCGCTTCCGCCCCGTTAAAATCCAACATCACTTCGTGGCGCGTGCCATTAAAGGTGATCGAATTCCACGCTTTCTCTTCATGCGTCAGCAAATCCGCGCGGCCATCGGCGAGCATCAGCAGAGCCTCTCGCACACGGTCCGATGTGGTGCGGCGCGGGCGATACCGGCGCGGACGTTTGCGTGTCGCCGCATCAGGGGCCGCCGATTTGACCTCAAGGCCGAAGGGCGCAGCTGTTTCGCCGCCAGCGTTCAAGCGAGTGTGGAGAGCGGTTTCATACAGCATGGGAAAATTCCTTCGTTTCAAAAACGCCAAGAGAAGGTGTGTGAGCCAGCGGCGTGCGCAGTGACGCTTCGTAATCCGCCATCCAGCGGCGAATGCGCGCCTCTGTCTGGGCACGCGGCGTGCGGCCCATCCGCAAATCCAGCACAAAGCGCGGATCGCTAGCGGCCAGCCGTCCGAATTTGGTCGCGGGCATGGCGTGGGTGGACATGAACTTTTCGACTTTGCGTAACAGCATCTGTGTTCTCCTGATGGCGGTGAAGCCAGTTTGACCGGGGCAATTCGGGAGGTGCGACCCTACGAATTACTAAGTGCGAACAAGTGACTGCGAATCACTTGTTGTTCCTTAAATGTTCCACGCCATTTCCTACTTGTCTAGGAAAAATCTTTCGTGTAGGAAGTTTTAATGATGAAGACGACCAAAGACTCCTCCGCGCTTGCCTCTGATGGCCCGCGTATTCGCCTGTTGGAATTGTCACGGGACCGGGGCGCTAGCCTTGCCAGCCTGTCGGAATTGCTGGGACGGAACGCGAGTTACCTCCAGCAATTCATCAAAAAGGGTTCGCCTAAGAAGCTGGAGGAAGGGGACCGCAAGACGCTCGCGCGGTTCTTTGGTGTGCCCGAAACGGAATTGGGTGCGGCGGATGCAGGGCGGGGCGATTTCGGCGCAAGAGACGGCGCAGAAATGGGTCGCGCACAGGAAAATTCCTATGCGACCATCCCGGTCTTGCAAAACAGGCGCGAATCGCCCGAATGGGTGGATGTCGCGCGGCTTGATATCGGCGCCTCTGCTGGCCCCGGATCGGTGCCAATGGGAGAGACGCCGTTCGATTCTTTCCGCTTTTCCCGTCAGTGGTTGGCGGAGCAGGGATTATCTGGCGCGCAATTGTCGATGATCACGGTGGAGGGCGATTCGATGGATCCGATCTTGCGCGATGGCGATGAAATCTTGATCGACCGCCGCCCGCAACCTTTCCGCGACGGCGTGCACGTCGTGCGGCTTGGCGATACGTTAATGGTGAAGCGCGTCGCGCAGGCCGGGGCAGGGCGCTTTTCACTGCTCAGCCAGAACCTCGCTTATCCGCCCGTCGATGTGAGCGCGGATGAGATGGAGGTGATTGGCCGGGTTGTTTGGAAGGGCGGGCGGATATGAACTCATTCAAAGGTGGCGGTGGTCTAAGAATGGCCGTTCTAAAAGCTAGCGTAGTCGTTTCGCCAATCCATATCGCAATTCTGGACGTGTGGGAGGGGTACGTGGTTCGCCATCCCTTCCACATCCCGATTTGGGAGCGGGACCCAGTAATGATCTTGCTTGCTATTTTAGCGTCCTGGGCCTTTACGGCCCTTGGTCTGTGTTTCTTGGTGTTCGCTTGGCTAACATTGCCGATTAGGATTTCGCGGCGCGTTGATCAGATGGTCATATTCGTGTTGCTTGGTGCTTCGATCGCGATCGTCCCTTTCTTGTTCGACGGGCTTTACGGGCGCTCAACGCTTTGGCCTTTCTTTGCAGTCTTCGGTGCTATTTCTGCTCTCACTTTTGCGCTGATGAATTTCCGTCGATTTTCGAAGAGTACAGGCCCTTGAGGTGGATCGCTCAAGCTGTATGAGGATGAGATGACCGACAAACCAACACCGCCCATGAAAGCCGCAATCCTTCCGGTGACGCCTTTGCAGCAAAATTGCTCGCTGATCTGGTGCACCAAGACCGGCAAAGCCGCGCTGACCGATCCCGGCGGTGACCTCGACAAGCTCAAAGAGGCGGTGGCCAAAGCGGGCGTGACGCTGGAGAAAATCCTGATTACCCACGGCCATCTCGACCATTGCGGTCAGGCCGGGATGCTTGCCGAAGAATTGGGTATCCCCATCGAAGGGCCGCATAAAGACGACATTTTCTGGATCGAGAAACTCGACGATGACGGCGCGCGTTACGGCATGGAGGCGAAAAGCTTCACGCCGGATCGCTGGCTGGAGCAGGGCGATACTGTAACCGTCGGCGATCTCACGCTGGATGTGATCCATTGCCCCGGACACACGCCCGGACATGTCATTTTCTTCCACGAACCCAGCCGCTTTGCGATTGTCGGCGATGTCCTGTTCCAAGGATCAATCGGGCGCACCGATTTCCCGCGCGGCAATCATCAGGACTTGATCGACGCAATCACGCAGCGGCTATGGCCTCTGGGTGATGACGTGATGTTCATCCCCGGCCACGGCCCGACCAGCACATTTGGTCAAGAACGCAAGACCAACGCCTTTGTGAGCGATTACGCGCTTTCTTAGGAAGCGGCTGTTTGGCACCGCTTCTTCGGGGCGGCTTACATCACCCCAAACAAGATCAGAACCGCAACCACGCTCAAACCAAGCAGCGTCAGCATCGACACGAGCGTGCCGATCATTCGCCCTGCGCCCAGCGCGCCGCCATCCATGCCGAAACCGTGTGCAACCCGGCCCAGAATGAACAGGCCCGCAACATAAGCGAGCCACGGTTCGCCCCTGCCGGTCAGCTCAATCGCGCCAATCAGGATCAGGACAAAGGGCGCGTTTTCGGTAAAGTTCGCATGGGCCCGCATCCGGCGGATCACGTGCTCATTCCCGTCATCGCCGACAAAGACCTTCGCCGCGTTACGCACCGCGCCAACGCGCACCATCAGCCAGATGTTGAGAATCGCAGCGGCAGCGGCAGCGGCGAGTGTTACGGGTAGTAATGTCATGTTGGCGGAGCCCCTCAGTCTATTTTGTTTGTTTTACTTTAGTGTTGTTGGCCGACTGCTAGGCGGAGGCCGGGCCGCTTGCAATGGTTGGGCTTCGCACAGCTGGGCTTGCAACGGCGGTTTTTTGCGTTATATCGCGCGCTTTCCGCCCTACCGGCATGGACGCTTTTGCGCACTCGGATACACCTTGTGCGCAATGCTGCCTTGCCTTAAAGGCGTTAGCGAAACATCCGGCGCAGACCCCTGCGCAAACACACGAATTATTTGAGAAAGTGGCTTAGCCATGGCTGTTCCAAAGAGAAAAGTTTCCCCGCATCGCCGCGGCAATCGCCGCGCACACCATTCCTTGTCAGTTGATGCGTTCCAGGAATGCTCCAATTGCGGTGAACTCAAACGCCCGCACAATATGTGCTCGGCTTGTGGCTTTTATAATGGCCGCGAAGTGATGGTGCCGAAGGGCATCTGACCCGTCACTAAGAAAGGACCAGGCGCATGACTTTACCGCGTATCGCTGTTGATGCGATGGGCGGCGATGAAGGCGTGCGCACTATGGTCGAGGGCGCAGCACTCGCCCGCCGCGAACATGACAATTTTCAATTCCTGCTGGTCGGTGATCAGCAACGCATTGAAAAGGCTTTAGAAAGCCATCCGGGCATGCGCGGTGCGTCTGAAATCCTGCATTGCGACGACGTGATCAGCGGCGATGAACAGCCGTCAAAAGCGATCCGCCGCGCGAAAACAACCAGCATGGGCCTCGCTGTGAATGCGGTGAAGCAAGGCGCGGCTGGAGCAGCCGTCAGCGCGGGCAATACCGGCGCTTTGATGGCGATGAGCAAGATCGCTTTGCGCACGATGCCCGGCATTGATCGCCCGGCGCTTGCCGCATTGCTTCCCACGTTGGAGGCGCATGATGTCGTCATGCTCGACCTCGGCGCGAATACCGAGGCGGATGCCCGCAATCTTGTGCAATTTGCGGTGATGGGCGCGGCCTATTCGCGGATCGTCAACGGGTTTGAACGGCCCAAGGTCCGCTTGCTGAATATCGGCACCGAAGAGATCAAAGGCACAGACGCTCTGCGCGATGCCGCCGCGCGTCTCAGCGATGCGACGGCGCTGGCGCTGGAATTTGATGGTTTCGTCGAATCGGACAAAATCAATCGCGGCGAAACGCATGTCGTCGTCACCGATGGTTTCTCAGGAAATATTGCGCTGAAAGCGATCGAAGGCTCGGCGCGGTTTGTGACCGATTTGCTGCGGCAGGCTTTCACCAGTTCGCTGCGTTCTAAAATCGGTTTTCTGGTGTCAAAGCCAGCGACGGAATTGCTCAAACACCATCTCGACCCGAACAATCACAATGGCGCAGTGTTTCTCGGCCTCAATGGTGTGGTGGTCAAAAGCCACGGCAGCGCAACCGCAAAGGGCGTTGCCCATGCGGTGAATGTTGCGGCGCGATTGCTCGAAAACGATCTGACGCAGCGGATCGCGAATGATCTGTCTGAATTGGGCGAAGACGAATTGCGCAAGAATGGCAACGGTTTGAGCGGCGGTTTGAGCGGCGGGGCTGCTTCGTGAGTAAGACGGGCTCTCGCATCTTGGGAGCCGGCTCGGCGCTTCCCAAACGTGTGCTCACCAATGCCGAACTCGCCGCGCAGATCGACACCTCTGATGAATGGATTGTTGAACGCACCGGCATCCGCCAACGTCACATAGCGGGCGAGGGGGAGACAACCTCAACTTTGGCGACCGAGGCCGCTTTGGCGGCGCTGGATGATGCGGGATTGAAGCCGGAAGATATCGGCTTGATCATCGTCGCCACGGCCACACCCGACAACACTTTCCCTGCCACCGCGACGAAGGTTCAACATGCGCTGGGATGCAATGGCGGGGTCGCATTCGACGTTGCGGCTGTGTGTTCGGGCTTTCTCTATGCGATGACGACTGCCGATTCGCTGCTGACGACGGGCACGGCAAAACGCGCTTTGGTCATCGGCGCAGAAACATTCAGCCGCATTCTCGATTGGGAAGACCGCACGACCTGCGTGTTGTTTGGCGACGGTGCTGGCGCGATTGTGCTTGAGGCGCCGGATGCCAGCAATCCGGCTGGCTCCGCTAGTGCAGAAAACAGTGCGGCGAATGGCGGGCCGGGCGTTATCGCCAGCCGCTTGCATGCCGACGGGGCGAACCATGATTTGCTCTATGTCGATGGCGGGCCGTCAACCACGCAAACCGTCGGGCATTTGCGCATGAAGGGCCGCGAAGTGTTCCGTCATGCGGTTGTAAACCTTGCCAATGTTCTGGGCGAAGTGATTGAAGATGCAGGAATATCTGCCGACGACATTGATTGGGTCGTACCCCATCAAGCGAATGCGCGGATCCTGGATGCGACGGCGCGGAAACTGGGAATTTCTGCCGATAAAGTGATTGTCACCGTCGATAAACACGCCAACACATCGGCGGCATCTGTGCCGCTCGCTTTCGATGTGGCGCGCCGTGATGGACGGATAAAGCCCGGCGATTTGGTCATGTTTGAGGCGATGGGCGGGGGCTTCACCTGGGGCGCCAGCCTCGTGCGTATGTGACCAATTGGGCTTTGCCGTGGCGGCTTGCTGCGGGTGCTTCGCCCGCGCCTTGTGCAAAAATGCCAGACAAAACAACTATGGTTAGCGGCGTGAGTTGCGAATTTTTCAATAATTGCTTACGATCCGTGCATCTTAGGTGGGTCGCACTTTAAATAGGGAGACATGCGAATGATGCGTTCAGTTGGTACGCTAACTCGGGCTGATTTGGCCGAGACAATCAATCGCAAAATGGGGTTCAGCCGCGCAGAATCGCTCGATCTGGTGGAAGCAATCCTGGATAAGATGACGGCGGCGCTGGAAAAAGGCGAGAACGTCAAAGTTTCTGGTTTCGGCAGTTTTGTGCTGCGCGACAAAAATGAACGCGTTGGCCGCAATCCTAAGACGGGGATCGAAGTGCCGATTACGCCGCGCCGGGTTCTGACCTTCCGCGCGAGCCAGCTTTTGAAAGAGAAGATTTCCAAGGGTTAACGCCCAGCAGGGACACAATGGCGGAATTTGAAGACGGCAAAGATGACGGCGCGCTTCGCACGATTGGCGAGGTGAGCGAGGGTCTTGGCATCAAACCGCATGTTCTGCGTTATTGGGAACAGCAATTCACGTTACTCAAACCGCTTAAGCGCAGCGGCGGCAGGCGATATTATCGCCCCGCCGATGTCGCCATGGTCGAGGCGATCGACCGGCTGGTGAATGAAGAAGGCTACACGTTGAAAGGCGCGGAAGCTGTGCTGCGATCCAGCGGGATTGAGGGATTGGACCGGCGGCAGAATGACCGCAGGGTCGGTGATCGGCGTGCCGGTGGCGGGGGAGAAGGCGCTTCAGACAGCGCCGCGAGTACCGCGAGTACCGGGGAAAGTGCCTCAGGCCAATCGGACGGCGCTGCTGCACCCGCCTTGCTGCTCGACATTCCGCTTGATGCTGTGGCGAAGTTGAAGGATATTCGCGGACGTCTGGCGCGCGCGATTGAGGCGTAGGAATTCTGGCCTGAATTGGCCCGAATTCGCCCGAATTGGCCTGAACTGGGGCGCTATTCCGCCACCATCAGGGCCGCTTCGCCAAGGTCGACGCTGACCAAGCGAGAGACGCCTTTTTCCGCCATTGTTACCCCGAATAAACGGTGCATCCTGCTCATGGTGACGGCGTTGTGGGTGACGATCAAATAGCGGGTTTTGGTCGTCTTCACCATCGAATCGAGCAAGTCACAAAACCGCTCCACATTCGCATCGTCGAGCGGGGCATCAACCTCGTCCAGTACGCAAATCGGCGCGGGGTTGGTCAAAAACAGTGCGAAAATCAGCGCGGTCGCGGTCAATGCCTGCTCGCCGCCCGATAGCAGCGACAAGGATTGCAGGCGCTTGCCCGGCGGCTGCGCAAAAATCTCAAGGCCCGCCTCCAACGGATCGTCGGAATCGACCAATGCGAGATGCGCGGCGCCTCCTTGGAACAGGCGCGTAAACAGCACGCGGAAATGGCCGTCCACTTCCTCAAATGCGGCGCGCAATCGCTCGCGCCCTTCGCGATTGAGATTACCGATAGAACCGCGCAACCGCCCGACCGCTTCGGTCAATTCGGCCTGTTCATCGGCGCTTGATCCGTGCTCTTCCTCAATCCGGGCAAGCTCTTCTGCTGCCACCAGATTGACCGGGCCGATCCGTTCGCGGCTGGCGCTTAGGCGGTCCATCTCTTCGGATTCTTCGCTGGCGGGTTTGATGTCCTCTTCTGCAAATTCAAACCGATCCGCCAACAAAGGCGGCGGGCATTGGAACCGCTCGCCCGAAATGCGCGCCATCTCGCTGCGCCGCGCCTCTTGGCTTTCGGCGCGCGCGGCCAGAGTTGCGCGGCCCTCCCGCGCGACGGTCAACTTTTCCTGCGCATCGGCAAGCGCCCGGTCCGCCGCCGTCGTGGCCGCTTGGCACAGATCCATTGCCGCTTGTGCCGCTTCCAATTCCTGCGTCAAACGGGTGCGCACCGCATCGCCTTGTTCGATCTCTTCAATCAAAGAGGCCGGCTTTGCGGCGGTCACTGCGCGCTCTTCCTCGATTTCTTCGAGCCGCCGCCCCGCTTCTGCAACGCGCGCGGCGGCTTCGCCAGAACGGGCCTTCCAATTGGTGTGATCGGCTTGCTGCGCAGCGAACCTTTCGCGTGACACAGCCAGCCCCTGATCATGCGCGGCGAGCTGCGCCATTGCGGCTTGGACGGCGGATTTCGCCGCCTCGTGCTTGGCCTGCGCCGCCTCTAGCGACGCGCGGCCCGCATCGGGGGCGGGTAGGGCGGATCGCGCCTCTTTGGCGGTCTTTAGATCAGCCTCCGCCGCGTCCAATTGCTCTTCAAGGTCGCTTCTGGAGGCGGCCAATTCTTCGAGCCGCGCGGCCACTCGTTCCCGCGCTGCTTCTGCTGAATCGAGCGCGCGCAGGCTGGCTCGCTCGGCCTCAATCGCGCTGGCAACCTCGCGTTCCTGACCAACCAAAGCCGTTTGCAAGGCCGATAATTCTTCGCGTGCCGCCGTTTCGCCCGCCGCCGCTTTTTGCGCTGCATCACGCAAAGCGGGCAGTTGAAGCTCCAATTCTTCCAGCCGGTTCGCCGCCTCCAAACGGGCGGCCTCCGCTGATCCTTCACCGCGCGCGACAAACCCGTCCCAGCGGCGCAAATGGCCGCCTTTCGTCACCAACCATTCGCCAGGGCCAAGCGTGCGGCCGTCATCGGTTTCTACGCAGTGGACCAGAGCCAGCCGCGCACGCAATTCTGGTGGGCAATCGCGAATGTGATCGAGCAAGCTGCCCTCGACCGGAGCAGGGGCGCTGCTCTTGCCGCTGCCGGTCCAGAACCGCCCATCGCTGGGTTCTGGCGGCGCGCCGAGGGGGGATTTGGCATCGCGGCCCAAAGCGGCGGCGATCGCGCGTTCATACCCTTTGGCGACGCTAACCCGGTCGAGAGCCACGGGCAGGCCCGCGCTGTTTTTCGCGCGCTTTTCCCGGGCATCGCGGTCCCTCGATAGGGCGGTGTATTCACGCTCAATCCCCGCCAACTCAGCCTTCGCGCCCGCCAAGGCTGCACCGGCTTCGTCGCGCGTGGTCTGCAATTCGCCCTTGCGTGCTTGCTCTTCTTCCAACCGTGCGCGCAGCCTTGCCACATCGCGTTCCGCATCCTGCGCCGCCGCGCGCGCATCGGTCACCGCTTTCTCGGTATCTTCTGCCCCAGCTAGCTCGCCACGCGCCGCTGCGATCCGCTCGCTTTCGCGCTTGAGCCGCGCCAAACGCGCTTCTGCTTGATCAATCGCTGCCTCTGCGACCCGCCATTCTGCCTCAACACCGGCATGATCGGCGGTCGCCTTCGCCAATGCCAATTCGGCGGTGCGGCTGGCGCGTTCATTGTCCTCGCTACGGCTGGCAAGGGCGGGGCGTTCGGCTTCGGCTTCGGCAAGGCTTTTGCGCAAAACCTCCAAATCCCGCTCCAATTTCTCCAACGCTTCGGCGGCATCACTGGTCATCCGGTCGGCGGCTTCGCGGTCCTCGCTCAGACGCGTGCGCTGCCGCTCCAGATCGGCGAGCCGCGCCTGCGCCGCCTCCAATTTCTCAGACAGGGCCGCCATGCGGTGACCATGCGCGCTGGCATCATCGCGGCGGTCGGCCAATTCTTCGCGGGCATCGGCGATTTTCTCCGCCGTTTGGGCTTGCGCCTTTTGCGCGGCGTCTGCTTCTTCTTTTGCCTCGGCAACCTTTTGGTCCGCGCCTTGCGCCGCCTCACGCGCTTCTTTCGCAGCCTGCGCCGCGTCGCGCCAACGGGCAAAGACCAACCGCGCCTCTGCCAATTGAATCTGCTGGGTCAATTTGGTGTAGCGCTCGGCCTGCTTTGCCTGCCGTTTCAGAGACGCCATTTGCGTGTCGAGGCCCGCCATTAGGTCTTCGAGCCGCTCGAGATTTTTCTCGGTCGATCGCAATTTGCTCTCGGCATCTTTGCGCCGCACATGCAGCCCGGCAATCCCGGCGGCCTCCTCCAGCATCATTCGGCGTTCGGCGGGTTTTGCGGCGATAACCTGCGCGATTTTTCCTTGGCTGACCAAAGCTGGAGAATGCGCGCCGGTCGCGGCATCGGCAAAAGTTAGCGCCACGTCCTTTGCCCGCACATCGCGGCCATTGACGCGGTACGCGCTGCCTGCGCCGCGTTCGATCCGGCGGGTGACGACCAATTCTTCGTCGCGGTCATCTTGTGCATGCAGGACCACCTCGGCAAAGGCGCGGCTGGGCCGGGTATCGGTGCCGGCAAAGATGACGTCCTCCATCCCGCCGGACCGCATGCTCTTGGGCGAATTTTCGCCCATGACCCAGCGGATCGCCTCCAGCAGGTTAGATTTGCCGCACCCATTGGGCCCGACAACACCGGTCAAGCCGGGTTCAATGCGCAATTCAGCCGGCTCAACAAAGCTCTTAAAACCAGAGAGTTTGAGGCGGCTGATCTGCATGCGGGCGCTTATTCCCTACCTTATTCTTGGCGGGCACCGGCGCGTTGCAACAACGGTTCAATCGCCGCCCAACCGTTCACGTCCAGCTTGCGGTCATTCAAAATGAATGTCGGCGTTTGCGTGATGTTCAATTCTGCCGCTTGCGCGGTGGAATTGTTCGCGATGCCTTCGATCTTGGCGGTATCAGACAGGCAGGCGCGTTGTTGATCGGCCGACAATCCGCGCGCGGCGAAGAAGTCGATGAGACCGGCAGCCTGCGCGATTTGGACAAAGCGTTGATCCACCGGCAGGTTTCCGGCGGCTTCGTAAGCAGCGCCATTGGCGTTCACAGCGGCAAAAGTCGCCTCCAGATTGCTCCATGCTTGATCAGACAGAACCTGCATATTCTCATCCGCCCCGCACCGTACGAGGGTGGCGATGGTCAGATCAATCGGGTCACGGACCAGATTGCGCTGTTCAAAGCTGACGACGCCGGTGGCGACATATTCTTTGATGCCCGGCTTACCCGTCGCCGCGAAATTCGCGCAGGCGCCGCACGTGTGAGAGGCATATTCGACCAGTTTCAATGGCGCGTCGGGATTGCCAAGGACATAGCCGTCTTGCTCGCTGATGGTGACCGTTTCGCCCCAATTGGTGCCGTCTGGCGCCGCGATAGGCGCAATGACGTCGCTTTCCGCATCGCCAGTGGGCGCGTCGCCGCATGCCGCCAAGGTGAGCGCCAGCGCAAGCGGCGCAGCGAAGGAGAGTTTCGTGAGGTTAGCGCGCGATTTCATACCGAGTAGATCCTTTGAACTTAAGCTGCGAACTATAATGATGCGCCGCTCCAGCGGAAGCGGATTTTGCGCTCTATTGTGCAAAAAGCGTCAGATGCGGCCATTTGGTGGTCGAATTAGGGGCGAAACCGCTCCGCCAGCACGGGGTAAAGCGCGCTCCAATCGTGCACTTCGGGCAGCAATTCGCCATCAAGCGCGAAACTGGGCGTACCCGGCACGGCGAATTCTGCGCGGTCGGCATTACCATCGCGGATCAGTTTTAGCGCGGCGGCATCGTCGGAGAGGCAAGTGTTGATATCGGCCATCGATGTGCCGCGTTCCGCCAACATGTCATCCAGATCCAGTGCGCGCGCCGCATTCAGCCGCCCGGTGCGGTCTCCGCGTGCCCAAATGGCGCGCTGCGCCGCGGGCGCGCTGCGGGCCTTGGCCAGCCATGCGTCTTGTGAAAGCAAGTACATACGGTGCCGGTTTTTAAAACCAGTGGCGGTGCCGCAAGCCACAAGCAGCGATACAGTAAGGTCGATTGGGTTGCGGATAACGGAGCGCACTTCGACGCTCATAATCCCCGGCGCGAGCAATGCGATGTCGAGCGCGCTTTCCCCTTCGCGGGCAAAACTGGCGCAATGGCCGCAAGTGTAGCTGATAAATTCGATGAGCGCGGCATCCGCATCCGGGTTGCCGATCAAATGCCCGCGCTCTGTCCGCTCAATTTCCGCATGCCAAGCCGCGCGGCGGGTGTCGCCGGTGAATGCGCTGCTGGGGTCAGACAGGCCGTTGGGCGAATCATCGCGGCTGGAGGAGGAGCTTTGCGCGGATGCCGCAGCGGGCATGAGTGCCGCTAAGCCAAGCGCAGCAACCGCCCCCAAAATTGATTTCTTCACGTTTCGCCCTCTTCTTTATCCTTACCGCCCATGCTGCGCGCCAGCGATTCCAGCACCGTGCGCAATTCGGGATCGCCAATATCGCGCAAACTGTCCCCCAATTCCATCGGGATGGGTTTGAGCGAAGGCGGCGGTTTCGGACGCTCTTCAGCAGGTGGCGGCTTAACCGCGCCTTGCCGGATTTTGACGCGCGCCACGGCGTTATAGCCAAAGAAGCGGTTCACCCGCTCCATAATCTCCGGCGTCACTTGCTGAATGAGGGGCGCGTGGGCGGGCATAACAACCAATTGCAAAATGCCTTCTGATTTTTCGCCGGGCGGGAAACGGATCGCCTCTGGGGCGCAAATCCGCGAATGGGTTGGGCCAACGATTTCGGGCCAGCGGGTGACGACGCTGCTTTGGACAAAACCAAACCGGCGAAATGCGGTGCGCCCAATTTCTGGCATAAGATCACCGATGGCCTTCGCGCCGCGTCCGCGCGGCCGCTCATACGGCTTTGCCGTTTTGCGCGGGCGTCCCTTTGCCGGGGCTTTTGAGGCTGCTTTTTTGGCAGGTTTGTCGGTGTCACTTCCCATGATGTGTGCGGCCATGCCATAGGCCCGTTGTGACCGCCAGTATCTCTAGCCCAATCGCCGATATTCTTCTGCCGTGGTATGACGCACATGCCCGCAGCCTGCCGTGGCGCAATCCGCCGGGCACAGCCATGCCCAATGATCCCAATTGGCCGTACCGCGTGTGGCTGTCTGAGGTAATGCTGCAGCAGACGACCGTGGCGGCGGTGAAGCCCTATTTCGCGAAATTCACCAAGAGATGGCCGAGCGTATTTGATCTCGCCGCGGCTGGCGAAGATGACGTCATGGCGGCATGGGCGGGGCTGGGATATTATTCGCGGGCGCGCAATTTGGTGAAATGCGCGCGGCAAGTGGCGGCGCGCGGCGCTTTCCCAGACACAGAGGCAGAATTGCGCGAATTGCCGGGGCTGGGCGCTTATACGGCGGCGGCGATTGCGGGCATCGCCTTTGGACGCCGCGCGGTGATTGTCGATGCGAATGTGGAACGGGTGGTGGCACGTTTGTTTGCGATTGATACGCCGCTGCCGGGCGCGCGCAAAGAGATGCGGGCGAGGGCTCAGGACATTACGCCAGACAGGCGGTCGGGCGATTTTGCACAAGGGTTGATGGATATCGGATCGCAGATTTGCACCAGCAAAGCGCCGCGATGTTTGCTGTGTCCGCTGGCGCAGCATTGTGCCGGGCGCGAGGCTGGAGACCCCGAAAGGTTGCCGGTAAAAGCGCCCAAAAAGGCCAAACCGGAACGCATGGGCTCCGCATTTTGGATAGAGCGCGGGACGGGTGCGGACCGCGAAGTGTGGTTGGTGACAAGGCCGGGCACCGGGATGCTGGGCGGGATGCGCGGATTGCCCGATGACGGGTGGACCGCGCGGCAAGATGGGTCAGGCGAAGCGCCAATAGCAGGCGAGGCGGAAGAGTTAGGCGCGGTGCGTCACACATTCACCCACGCGCATTTGACGCTAAAAGTCGTCCGCATAAGAGCAACCGAAAGCGCGTCCGGTGAAGGTAACCCGTCTGGTGAAGACCACCCGTCCGGTAAGGACCACCCGTTCGGTAAGGACCACCCGTCTGGTAAAGACTGGTGGCCGGTTGGGCGGATTGAAGAGGCGGGCTTGCCGACTTTGTTTGCCAAAGCGGCGCGATTGGCGATTTCCTAGAGGGTTTGGCGCTAATTTGGGGCGTCAAAGTTTAGACAAAACCGCCGCCAAGCATCAGCCGCAAAGCAGCAATCAGCAGCACAATTAGGCAGAAATTGCGCCCGCCATCAGACGAGGACAGTGCGCCAAACACAATTCCGATCACAATCAGCGGTAGCGCCAGCCAATTGCCCCATCCCAAAAACGGGATTTGCGACGGAATGACGATCACAAGGCTGATGAGCCCAAACAGATATGCAAGTAAGTTTCCCATGTGTGTTATATGGCTATGACACCTCGTGATTTCAAGAGGCTTTGACTTTCAAGAGGCTTTTACAGGGAGGCGCAATTCAAGTCTCTTTTTACCACCTGTGTTTGGGCGCGCAATTGACGGTTCAGCTCCGCTGCCCCACAAATGCGAAAAATCCTCCGGAGAATTTGTTATTATGGCCACCCGTTCTTTCGACACTTCACCCGTTTCCCGCCGCGCTTTGCTTCGCGGGGGTGCCACTATGGCGGCTGGCGCTGCGATTGCGTCTTATGGTGTTGGCCTGCCGTTTGGCGGGCGCGCTTTTGAACGGCCGTTATTTGCGCATGATGTGGCAGAGGCGTGGCCAAATGTTGCCGCGATGGCGAACAAATATCTGTCGGAAGGCAAGCTGGCGAATTTGTTCTTCACATTCGGCAATGGTCAGGAATCGCATGCTCACACGGTTGGCGGCGGCACGCTGACAATGGGCGGGGCGAGCGAGGTCGATGAAAATTCGCTCTACCGCATCTATTCCATGAGCAAGCCGGTTACCGGCATGGCGATTATGATGCTGATCGAAGACGGCAAATTGACGATGGATATGCCGCTGCATGATGTGTTGCCGGCGTTCCGCGATATGCAGGTTTTGGTCGATCCAGAAGGGCCGCTGGACAACACTGTGCCCGCCAATATGCCGATTACAATCCGGCATTTGCTCACCCACACTGCGGGTCTAGGCTACGGCATTATCAGCAAGGGGCCGCTGCTGGATGCCTATAATGAAAACGGCATTGTCGGCGGACGGGTCAGCCGTTTTCCGATCCCCGGTTTTCCTGATGTGACCCCGGCGCCGGGGCTGGAGGTTTGGGCCGATCGGCTGGCGACCTTGCCGCTGATGTATCAACCCGCGACGAAATGGAGCTATTCCAGCTCCATCGATTTGCTGGGCCGGGTGATCGAAGTCGCCTCTGGCATGGGGTTTGAGGCGTTTTTGAAAGCGAGGCTGTTTGATCCGTTGGGCATGACAAGCACATGGCTCACGGTCCCAGAAAGCGAAAAAGGGCGTTTGACCGACAATTATGGGATCGCCTTTGGTCAGGTCCTGCCGCTCGATCCGGGCAGCAATTCGATCTATCTCGATGCACCCAAAGTGCCATCGGGCGGCGGCGGTCTGGTATCCAGCCCGCGCGATTATGACCGGTTCCTGCGTATGCTGCTGAATTACGGCATGTTTGATGGAACGCGCGTGATGAGCGAAGAATCCGTGCGGGTCGGCATTTCTGACCTGATCCCTGAAACGGTTGATCTCACGGGTTCGTGGATGGAAGGTCAGGGCCACGGCGCGGGCGGGCGTTCGATCAATGGCACATTCGGTTGGGGCGGCGCTGCCGGTACGTTGGCGGCGGTGGATTACAATGTCGGCCTGCGTGCGGCATTGTGGACTCAATATATGCCCAGCGATGCCTATCCCATCCGCGACGAATATTTGGCCGCATTGCAGGCGGATATGGGCGCGAATTATGACGCAATTGATAGCCGGGCGAACGGCATCTGATGAGTCATTCTCCAAGCACGGCTTTGTCGCATGCGGAATTGGCGCGGACCGGGGCAATCGCCTTTGCCGGATCGCCAATTGATCGGTCCGACCATATCCGCACCAATGCGGATGCTCTGGCGGGAGTGATGAATTGGCGGGCGAAAGTCCTGCTGCTCGATGGGTTGTTGCCGCAAATTGATGATGCGGGCGGGCTGCTCTGGGGCACGCTCGCGGATGTGGCTGAGGATGCGGAATTGGTGTTCCTTGGCATGCTTGAGGAAAAGGCATGCTTTGCCGCCGTGCCGGATGATGGCGCGACCGGGCCGGCCTATGCAATGCCGCGTGCGTGGCAGGCGATCCAGCAATTGTCCCCGCCCGATCTGGCGATTTATGGCGGCGCGCGCAGTCTGGTCGATTGGCATGCGCGGCACCGTTTTTGTGCCAAATGCGGCGGAGGAACGAAGCCTGCGAAAGGCGGCTGGCAGCGCGATTGCGGGGCATGCGGGGCGCAACATTTCCCGCGCACAGACCCTGTCACCATCATGCTGGTGGAAAATGAAGCGATCAAAGGCGGCAGCCTGCTGCTTGGCCGCCAACCGCGCTTCCCGCCGCGCGCCTTTTCAGCCTTGGCGGGCTTTGTCGAACCCGGCGAAACGATCGAAGAGGCGGTGGCGCGCGAAGTTCACGAAGAAGCTGGCCTGCGCGTGCGCGATGTCCAATATATCGCAACCCAGCCATGGCCATTTCCCAGCCAATTGATGATCGGGTGTTATTCGCGCACCGATGAAACCGACATCACTTTGGATGTTGAGGAATTGGAAGAAGCGCGCTGGTTCTCTCGCGAAGAAGTCGCAGAAGCGATGGCCACGATTGGCTCAGAAGAGGGCCCTTTTAACGCCCCGCCAAAGGCCGCGATTGCGCATAGTCTGCTCAAATGGTGGTTGGAGAAACCTGCATGAATGCGCCCTTAGAAAATCCGCAAAAACTCACCATCGACATTTATTCCGACGTCGTGTGCCCGTGGTGCGCGATTGGATATGGCCAATTGACCAAAGCGCTGGGTGAGCTTGAAGGCGAGATCGAAGCAGAAATCCGCTGGCGTCCGTTTGAATTGAACCCCGACATGCCCGCTCAGGGGGAGGAGCAAGAAGCGCATTTGCAGCGCAAATATGGCCGCTCCGCCGAAGAAGGCTCCAAAGTGCGCGGCCAAATGAAAGCGGTTGCGGATAGCGCCGGGGTGTCCTTGTCTTATGAGGGCGAAAGCGAAGCGCCCACACCGATGATGTGGAACACGCGCGATTGCCACAAATTGCTAGGCTTCGCGCTGCAGCAGGCCGGGCCGGACGTGCAGACGCAGTTAAAGCTCGCTTTGTTCAAGGCGCATTTCAACCACCGGGAAAGCCTCGCGGATCGCGAGCGATTGCTGGACATTGCGGCGGGCGTAGGCCTGCACCGGGGCGCAGCGAAAGCCGCTCTCGATGATGAAGAGTTAGAAGCGCGCGTCATTGCAGAAGAACAGCAAGCCTGGGATTTCAACATTACCGGCGTGCCCGCAATGATTGTGGAGAATAAATTCATGATCCCCGGCGCGCAGGCGCCAGAGACTTATGTGAATGCGCTGCGCCGGGTGGCGCAGAAAGCGCGCGAGGCGGCGGCCTAATTGTGCCAAAAAATACGGCGAGCTTCGAACCGCAAACCGCTGTCATCACCGGCGGCGCGAGCGGGATTGGGCTGGCGGTTGCCAAGAGATTGGCGGGGCAGGGCGCTCAGATCATCGTCGCCGATTTAGAAATCGCGGCTTTGGAACGGGCCGGAGCAATCTCAAACATCACCCCTGTGGTTTGCGACGTCGCAGACCTCGACCAGGTTGAAGCGCTTGCGGATGCTGCCTTTGCGCGATTTGATACCGTTGATCTGCTGCTCAACAATGCCGGGCAAGGGGGCGTGCATGGGCCGATGTGGGAAGTTGATCCCGCCGCCGCGCGCGCGCATTTCGATGTCAATTTCTGGGGGATTTGGAACGGTTGCCGCGCCTTCGCCCCGCGCCTGATCGCGCAATCGAGCCCCTCAGCCATCTACAACACCGGCAGCGAAAACAGCTGGTTTTGCGCTGTCAAACAAACCGCCGCCTATATCGCCGCGAAACACGCCGTGCTGGGTATGACCGAAAGCCTGCGCGGGGATTTGCCGGATCATGTCCATGCTGGCCTGATCGTGCCGGGATGGGTGTTCACTCCGCTGGGTCCAGAACGGTTCATGCGTTTTGGGATGGATGTGGAGGATTATGCCGATATCATCGTGCCGCAAATCCTTTTGCGCCGCCGTTTCGTAGTTAGCCACGGATACAACACAGTGCGCATTGATGAACGCATGGATGAATTGGCCGCCAGTTACGCTGAATTTGCATTGCCCGCCGCGGATGATGCAAAACACGATGTGCAATTGGTGATGGCAGAATTGAAACAAGCCGCAGGCAAGAAATGACCTATCCGGCATAAAACGGGGACATACGGGGCACATGGGAAAATCGACTAAGAGCTTGTTCGTGGCGGCATTTGTGACCGCCATCGCGCTGGTCTTCGCATTTTTTGCAGGGGCAAACAGCGTCGCGATTTACGGCATGTCGGCGATGTTTGCCTGCGGCGTTATCGCGCTGCTTGTGAACTGGATTGCCTTCCTCCCCTCTGCGGCGGCGCAGACCGACAAATTCTATGACAGTGTCGGCGCGCTCACCTATTTGTCGGTCACGGCGTTTGCTTGTTTCGCGGCGTATTCAGCGATGGGGTCGCTCGATTTGCGCGGCATTGCGGTCGCGGTGATGGTGGCGATTTGGTGCATCCGGCTCGGCTCATTTTTGTACATGCGGATCCACGCGGCTGGCGGCACGGATAGCCGGTTTGAAAAGATCAAAGTGAACCCGCCGCGTTTCCTGGTGGCGTGGACGTTGCAGGCGCTTTGGGTGATCCTGACAGCATCGGCCGCCATCGCTGCCATCACCGCGACGCAGCGGGCGGAAATCGGCCTGTTCTTCGCCCTTGGCGCGGCGATTTGGGTGTTTGGGATTGTGTTTGAAACGGTCGCCGACAATCAAAAAAGCGCGTTTAAGAAAGACCCGGCCAATAAAGGTAAATTTATTGATGTCGGCCTGTGGGCGTGGTGCCGCCATCCGAATTATTTCGGTGAGATCACTTTGTGGACCGGCATGTTTGTGATCGCGATCCCGGTCCTCAGCGGCCTGTCATGGCTCGTCGTGATATCGCCGATCTTTGTCTTTCTACTGCTCACCAAAGTCAGCGGGATCAATTTGCAAGATGCGCAGGCAAAGGAACGCTGGGGCGACGATCCGGCCTATCAAGAATACCGCGCCAAAACGCCCGCCCTTTTCCCGCGCCCGCCAAAAGGGTAAGGGGTTGGCGCACAAGACTTTCTACTCACTTTAGGAGCTTCCCATGATCCGTATTGCAAATGTCCGCCTGATCGCCGCAACGCCGCTGATCGCTTTGCTGGCCGCATGTGGGGGGGAGGCCAGTGAGGAAGCCGGTGATGGAGCCGCAGGAGCCGAGAGTGCGGGCGCGCCGCCAGCAGAAATCGCGCAGCGGCAGGACAATTTTGAAGGGATCGGCGACAGCTTTAAAACGATCCGCGAGGAGCTGGAGACAGACGCGCCCGACATGGCCGCGATCGAAGCAGCGGCGGGCGATATCAATGCGCGGCTTCAGCGTGTGCCGGATTACTTCCCCGAAGGCTCCAGCATGGAAGCTGGCTATGACACAGAGGCTTTGGCCGCCATTTGGGAAGACCCCGATGGCTTCGCAGAGGCCACACAAAACGCGATCACCGCAAGCGAAGGCATGATGGCCGCTGCGGCATCGGGTGATCCGGCGGCGGTCGGCGAACAGGTCGGCAGTCTGGGCCTGAACGGGTGCAAAGCGTGCCATGACAAGTTCCGCGTCGATGATGACTGACCCCGAACAGGCGTAAGCCATGGCGGACAAAACAGAAGCGGTCAGCATTTGGGACGTGCCAGTGCGGGTGACACATTGGTCGCTCGCGCTGCTAGTCCCGGCGATGTGGTTCACGGCGGATAATTCGCTGTGGTATTGGCATACGCGGCTGGGACATGTGCTGCTCGCTCTGCTGATTTTTCGCGTGATTTGGGGCTTTGTGGGCACAGATACCGCGCGCTTCCGCAGCTTTGTTCGCGGCCCTGCTTCTGTGCTCGATTACCTACGCGGCAATTACGATGCGAAGCGCGAGATTGGCCACAACCCGCTGGGCGCGCTGGCGGTGATCGCCATGCTCAGCGTGATCGCGGCGCAGGTCGCAATGGGGCTGTTTGCGGGCGATCCGTATGATGGGGCAACCGGGCCGCTTAACGCTCTGGTGGGCGTGGGCACCGCCGATTGGATCACCGATACGCATGAATGGTTCGTCTATGCGGTGTTCGGCATGATCGGCCTGCACATCACCGCGATTTCGATTTACGCAGGGGTGCGGATGCAGAACCTCGTCGGCCCGATGGTGGTTGGCAAAGGCGAAGTTGCGGTGGGCGTAGAGGGCAATTCACGCGCGTCATTGGGGCGGTTTTTGGGAGCGGCTGTTGTGGCGGTTGGCGTGGCGGTTTGGGTGTGGTTTGGGGCTTGGCCGCTGGGGTAAGGCTGAGGTCGCATCTCCAATGGATGTCCTACGTGGGCGCGTCTTTCGTCTGCTAACGACCTAATTGCGGACTTTGGCCGATTATGCCAGTTTGGCCAGATGCCCGGCTTGATCAAGAAGCTCAAATCTGTGTTCTATTTCGTGCGAGCGGGCGACGCATTTGACGACAAGGATTATGAGTTAGCTCGTGCTCGCATAGGCGACGCGATTAAGCTGGTTGGAGGTAGCGATGCTCGTAATAACCTGTTTGAGTATTTTCTGAGGGCGGCTTGGATCGAAAGGCAGTTTTGCAGAGACAAGTCTTCGGAGCGCCTTGAAGAAGCTCGGCGCCGAATAGAGGCGACCTCGACCCTTAAAGCTGTGGATCGCGACTACCTCCTTTCATTCTGTGACATCTTCAATGCTGAACTTCATGCGGTCAATGCATCACAGCCTCGTCTGGCAAAGAGTGAATGGGGGCGAGTTAAGCCTCATTATCGGCGAGATTACCCCCTCGTTTGATGTCCGCTTCCCACCCCAAAACTGACTCAGGTAAGCCCCCTCAAATCAGCCCCAATCGCTCCAACTTACCGGCCAGTTTCCCGGGCAGTGCGTCGCCAATATCCTCGCCGTCCTTTACATCAAGCGGCGCGGCGTCTTCTGCGAGATACCGCCAGCCTTGATGCGCGCGTTTGCGTTGTTGATGGACGCGCACCAATTCCGGTTTCAGGTTGATGTGCCAGCGGCCTTCCTCGGTCTCGGTAAAGCTCAAAATTTCGGATCGCGCCACCAAAGCGTGGTTCAAAATCCAATAGAGCGATCCGCCGACCATTTCCTCATACCGCTTGGGCCGGTATTTAGTGGTCAGCCGTTTCGGATTGGGGCTGTTCTCATACCAGCCCGCAAGGTCTTCATAGCTTTTCGCGCCAAACGCGATTTTGGTCATATGGAGCGGCATCGTTCCAATGTGGCGAGCACAGCGAAACGATCAAGCCCGTTCAGGCCATACTGAGCCCGCCATCCACGATAAACGGCGCGCCGGTTGCAAATTTGCTCTCATCACTGGCGAGATAGACGACCAGATGCGCGATATCTTCCGGCTCGCCCATCCGGCCAATCGGCTGCGCGATGGAAAATGCCGCCCGTGTGGCGTCGGGATCAGGGGTTCCGGCGATGACGCTTTCGACATTGGGGGTCAGGATCGTGCCGGGTTGGACGGAATTGACGCGCACATTGTTGCCATCGCGCGCGCACCACAAAGCGATGCTCTTGGTCAGCATCGGGATCGCGGCCTTGGCGGAATTGTAAGCGGCCAGATCAGGCCCGGCTTTGTTGCCCGCGGCGCTGGAGAAATTCACGACCGACCCGCCGCCGCCTTTCGCCATCAAGGGGATCGCCGCTTTGCAGCCCATAAAAATCGAATCCACGTCCACTTCATAACAGCGTCGGAAATCGGCCGGAGAGATGTCCATGAACGATCCGAACACCGTAATCGCGGCATTGTTGACCAGCACGTCGAGCCGCCCGCGATCCGCCTCTATTTCAGCGATGATCGCCTGCCAGCGATCCCAATCGGTGACGTCTTGCGGGAGGAATGAACAGTCCGGCCCAAGCTCCTGCGCCGTCGCCACCCCTGCTGCCTCGTCAATGTCGGTGATGATGACCCGCGCGCCTTCTGCCAAGAGCGCCTTTGCCGATGCCTTGCCAAGCCCCATTGCGCCGCCGGTCAGCAGTACAATTTTACCCTCTACGCGTCCTGTGCGTTCAACCATCAATCATCTCCCATATTCTTCAGGAGACGAGGGTTACAGCGGCGCAAGCCCCGCTGCCACTGCCAAACCTAAGAAGGCGAGGAAGCCCATAGAATCGGTGATCATCGTCACAAACACAGATGATGCCACCGCCGGATCTTGGCCCAGCCGTTCAAAAATCACCGGCACCAGCACGCCCGCTAGCCCAGCAACCGCGATATTCAGGACCATCGCCGCGGCAATGACCGCGCCCATCATCGGGGAATAGAGCAGCCCCGCCGCGATCCCGATCAGAACCGCAATCGTGACGCCATTCAGCAAAGCGACGCGCAATTCGCGCCACACAATCCGCCATGTGTTCGCCCGGGTCAGCTGATTGGTCGCAATCGCCCGCACCGATACCGCCATCGTCTGCGTCCCGGCATTGCCGCCAATGCTCGCCACAATCGGCATCAGCACCGCCAGCGCCACCAGCTGCTCAATCGCCGCGCCGAAAAACGCGATGATGGCCGATGCCACAACCGCCGTGCCCAAATTGGCGATCAACCAGCGCACCCGGCTGGAGAACGCTTCCTTGATCGGCTCGTTAATATCGCCGTCACCCGCACCGGACAAAAGCAGCGCATCCTCGCCCGCTTCTTCGGAGATAATGTGGACGATATCATCCACCGTCATCTGCCCCACCAAACGCCCGCTTTCATCCACCACGGCGGCGGAGATCAGCGCGTATTTCTGGAACATCAAGGCGACTTCTTCTTGATCGAGCGTGACCGGGATCAAAGTTTGATCGCGTTTCATCACATCGGTCAATTTGATCCCGCGCGGCGAGGTCAAAATCCAATTGAGCGAACAAGTGCCAACCGGATGATGCGCGGCGTCGATAACGAAGACTTCGTGGAAATCATGCTCCAGATCGCCCTCTAGCCGCAGATAGTCGATCAAATCGCCAACGGTCAGATGTTCGGGCACCGCCATTGCGTGCCGGTTCATCAGCCGCCCGGCGGTTTCCTCTGGATAGGACAGCGCGCTTTCAACGGCGGCCTGCGTTTCCGGCTCCAGCTCGGCGATGATCGCTTTTTGGTCGTCTTCGTCCAAATCTTCGAGCAATTGGACCGCATCATCGGTTTCCAATTGTTCGGCGATCGTGGCGACGTCCTGAGGCTCCAGCGCCTCCATCATCAATTCGCGGACGTGGTCGTTCAACTCCGCGACCACTTCGGATGACATCAAATCGGTGATCGACGCGGCCAGCAAGGCGCGGTCTTCTGCGCCGAACAATTCGAGCAAATCGGCAATATCCGCCGGGTGCAACGGCTCGACCAAGTCGTAAACCGCCGCCGTGTCGCCTATGCCCAACGCATCGCCGACCGCGCTGACAAATTCAGGTTTCAGGCGGTTTTCCTCGTCATGGCGTTCATCATCGACGCGGTCATCCGGGCGCGCGTCTTCGTGCGTTTCCGGGCGATCATCCACCAGCATTTCGTCTTCGAGGTTTGCCATAATTTTTGTTTAGGCAGGCGTCAGGCAAAAGCAACCGGGGGACTTACCACAAGGGTGACCGGCGGGTGACAGACGGGTGACAGGACCGCACTAAACCGTTAGAGGGGCGCGCAAACTTTCAACGGAGAAACCTTAATGGCCGAAACACTGACATTCACCCTCGACACATCCGATGACGCCAATGTTGTCATCAAATTGCGCCCAGATCTGGCCCCCGGCCACGTTGCGCGCATCGTCGAATTGGCGGGCGAAGGGTTCTATGACGGCGTCGTGTTCCACCGCGTCATCCCCGGTTTCATGGCGCAAGGCGGCGACCCAACCGGCACCGGCATGGGCGGCAGCGACAAGCCGGATCTGAAAGCGGAGTTCAATTCTGAACCGCACACCGAAGGCACCTGCTCCATGGCGCGTTCGCAAATGCCGGACAGCGCGAACAGCCAGTTCTTCATCTGCTTTGAAAACGCGGAATTTTTGGACGGCCAATACACCGTCTGGGGCCAAGTGCAGAGCGGTATGGAACATGTCCACGCACTGCCAAAAGGCGAACCACCCCAAGCGCCTGGCAAGATTGTTAAGGCGACCGTTGCGTAAGGCGGCCCAATCGCATTTTGAAAAAGGGCGGCCAGTGTGCCGCCCTTTTTTGTTAAGCTCTGCGACAATTTGAATTGGATACGCGGCCCTTATGAACCTACGCACCCTCTCGATTGCTCTCCTGGCTTTGTCCCTATCCGCCTGCGTGACCTATCCCGACATATCCCAATCGCGCAGCCCGTGCCGCATGGAGGCGGGCGGGTGGTGCTCTTTCGTGCGTGATGCCGCGGTGGAGGCCTATCCTTATGCCATCGCCGCCACCAATGCATATACGGGCGATGATGATCTGTACGAAGATATCGGGCCGACCTTGCGGACGCTTGAGCGGCTCGAAATAGCGGAAGAAGACGCGGCGAAGGGGTTCGGATATGAACTGTTTGAACAGTTTGCGCCCGTCACGATCAACAATGCGCGTCGCTGGCCGGCGGCGCGGATCATGGCTTTTCGCGGCACGGATTTCGACGGCTTTACCGACATTTTCTACGGCACGCTTCGCAATGATCAGATTGCATTGGCCATCCGGTATTTTGAGGCGGAGCAGGCGCGCGAGGAGTTCGCCGATGGTGTCCCGTGGATCGTGGTTGGTCATTCGCTGGGCGGGGCGCTCGCCACAGAAGTGTCGATGAAGCATCCCGAAGTGCGCGCCTATATGTTCAACACATCGCCCTTTTACGGCGGCGATGCGATGACCAATGATGTGCGGCGCACGGTGTTTAACGAACGCGGAGAGGTGCTGCGCCGGTTCGCCCGGTTTGATGCGGACCCGGCGGCGGATGTGTTTACACTCAATTGCGGCCCAGAAAATGACAGCTTCACCAAACACAAAGTCCGCCCGCTCGCCGATTGTCTGATCTGGATCGCGGCATATGGCGATGACGAAGCGGGCGAGGTGGTGTCCGCCAATGGCATCATGCGCCCGATGGTGGAATGCGGCGAAGCAGACAAACCGCATCCCGGTGCAAGTTACCGCCCGGCGACGCCATGCGTCCATCAGGCGCGGCGGGATGAGGAAGACAATGACAGCAGCGCGAGCGATACTGATACTGGCCCCGATACCAACACTGATTGAACCGCGCCGCGCTTCCCGCTAGACGCGCCGCATCATGAGCAAGATCACCGCCCCTAAAATCGCGCCCGGCGAGGCGCCCAAGACTTACCGGGTCAAAAACTTCGGCTGTCAGATGAACGTCTATGACGGCGAGCGCATGGGCGAAATGCTGGACGGGCAGGGGCTGTCTGCCGCGCCCGACGGCGAGGATGCCGATCTGGTTGTGCTGAACACCTGCCACATCCGCGAACGCGCGGCGGAGAAGATTTATTCCGACATTGGCCGCATGACCAAGGGCAAAACGCAGGAAAAGGCACCGATGATTGCGGTGGCGGGCTGCGTTGCTCAGGCGGAGGGTGAGGAGATCATGAAACGCGCCCCGTCGGTCAGCATGGTCGTCGGCCCGCAGGCCTATCACCGCCTGCCCGATATGCTGGAAAAAGCGGTTAAAGGCGGACGTGCGGCGGATACAGACATGCCGGCAATCGCGAAATTTTCTGAATTGCCCGCGCGCAAACGGCGATCCCCCACGGCGTTTTTGACTGTGCAGGAAGGGTGCGACAAATTCTGCACCTATTGCGTTGTGCCCTATACTCGCGGCGCGGAAATCTCGCGGCCCTTTGGCGATCTGATGAAAGAGGCGCGCGGCCTAGTCGAAACCGGCGCGCGCGAAATCACCTTGCTGGGGCAGAACGTCAATGCTTGGAGCGGCCCTGATGAAGCGGGCGTGCATCAAGGGCTGGATGGATTGATCAGAGAGCTTGCTAAGATACCGGAATTGCAGCGTATTCGGTATATGACGAGCCACCCTAACGATTTCACGCCGGGGCTGATTGCGGCCCATGCGGATGTCGATAAATTGATGCCATTCCTGCATTTGCCGGTGCAAGCGGGCGCGGACAGGGTGCTGAAAGCGATGAACCGCAATCACTCGGCGGGCGGCTATTTGCGGTTGCTGGAACAGATGCGCGCGGCGCGGCCCGATATTGCGCTGTCGGGCGATTTTATCGTTGGTTTTCCCGGAGAGACCGAGGCGGAATTTGAAGAGACGCTGCAATTGGTGGACGAGGTCCGCTATGCTCAGGCCTATAGTTTCAAATATTCCCCGCGTCCCGGCACGCCCGCCGCAACAATGGACAATCAAATCCCGCGCGACGTGATGGATGATCGGCTGCAACGTCTGCAAGCCCGCATCAACCGCGATCAACGCGCCTTTAATGACGCGACCGTCGGCAAGGTGTGCGACGTTCTGATTGAGCGTAAGGGCAAGCATGAGGGGCAATGGCTGGGCAAATCGCCGTGGTTGCAATCGGTGTGGCTGGATGAACGGTCCGGCGGTTCGGCTGCGCTGGGCGATATGGTGCAGGTAGAGATCGTCGAGGCGGGGCCAAATTCGGTGCAGGGCGTCGCGCGCGCGGCTGCCCACGCTTAGAACGCCCACGCATAGGCCCCACGCTTAGAAGCCCCACGCTTAGGCTCACGCGCGCTCTGCCCAATTCGATTGGCGCCCCTCACTTTGGCACGCGTCACTTTGGCGTGACACTTTCACGACTTTCCACCGCTGAATACCGCTCCTCCGCTTGCTTTGAGACAGCGGGCGCTTACCTTCTAAACCAAGGGTAAGGAGACGCCGCGCAGCCTATGAGTCGCAGACCATCAAGCACAATCGATCCGGCCGTTTTGCCGGGTGCCATTCATTCCGTTTCTGGGGCGGCCGGCGCGCCGGATGATGACGCCAATCGGGCGCAGGCCGAAGTCAGTTTTGAAAACCAATCGCTGCTGGGCGCTTTGTTCGGGCAATTTGACGCCAATCTGGTGCAGGTTGAAAACCGGCTGGGCGTTTATATCCATGCGCGCGGCGATAAAATCCTGATCGAAGGGACCGAAGACGCCGTCGCCCGTGCGCGCGATACGCTGACGACGATGTATGATCAGCTGGCTTTGGGACAGGATTTGGATGCTGGCGCGATAGAGGCGCTGATTTCGATGTCGAATGAACCGACATTGAACGGGATCGTATCGGCGGACAAAAACGAACCGCCGATTATGATCCGCACCCGGCGCAAAACCATCGTGCCGCGTTCGCCCGCCCAAACGACCTATATGCGCAGCCTAGTGCGCGATGATATCATTTTTGCGCTGGGTCCGGCGGGGACGGGCAAGACCTATATCGCGGTCGCGCAGGCCGTCAGCCAACTGATCAGCGGCAGCGTTCAGCGCCTGATCCTATCGCGCCCTGCGGTGGAGGCGGGGGAGAAGCTCGGCTTTCTGCCCGGCGATATGAAAGACAAAGTCGATCCTTACCTGCGCCCTCTATACGATGCTTTGAACGATTGCATGCCGCCGGAACAGGTGGAGCGCCGTATCGCCAGCGGAGAGATCGAAATCGCCCCGATTGCGTTTATGCGCGGGCGCACTCTGGCGGACGCTTTTGTGATTTTGGATGAGGCGCAAAACACCACCCGCGAACAGATGAAAATGTTCCTCACCCGGTTCGGCCAAAACAGCCGGATGGTCGTCTGCGGCGATCCGCGCCAGGTGGATATCCCCGGCGGCGACCGGATGAGCGGCCTGGCCGATGCGGTCGATAAATTGGAACATACCGAAGGGTTCGGCACAATCCGTTTCACCGCCAAAGACGTCGTGCGCCACCCCATTGTTGGGCGGATTGTGGAGGCGTATGAGGGCGAGGGGGGAGCGGGATGCCCGTCATAGAGAGAGCGAATTGAACCGCTGGAGCGTATTGATGCTCGGCATCTTGTCTCTTGGTTCTGCCAGTTGCAATGAGCCAAGACTAAACGCCGATCAGTCAAACTTTCTAGAGACCGCTAGATCAGCGATCCTACAATGCCGGAAAACAGTCTGCGAAACCAAGTTTTGGGAGAATGAAGATTGCGCGAAGGCGCATGCGATATTGAACTCTAAACAAACAATAGAGATGACCGCGGAGAATCCAGGGTCGTTTGATCTGTTCTTTCTGGAAAGAGAAAGGATGCGGCACTATCTAGAGGAGCAATATATCAAATCACTTGAATCTGAAGTCGGATTTTCGTCATTTCAACGGATATCAGGATGCACCTCTGCACTTCCTACGCAGTTTCCAGCTTACGATAAATTATGGAACGATGGCGGCTTGTAATCGAACTTCGTAGAACAAAGCGACAAATAGTACGAACACCATATTTCGTAATACCATATTGAATTTTAACAATATTATTGGCAAGAGAATCTGCCCATGATCGGTATGAACGTAGAGAGGTGACGCCTACTCCATACGAGGGCTCCGGCGCTTTATTGGTTTTCGAATTTGACCTCGGCTTTCCAATATTTCGACGTTCGCCACCTCAACCCGTGCCCGTTTTCCCGAACGCAGCCCGCCTATTCGCCAGCACATAAAGCACCGCGCCAATCGCGACCATGCCCGCAGTTGGGAAAACCGCACTGATCGGCAATTGCAAACACATCCACGCCACCAATGCGCAGGACACCGCGAAAATTGCCAGCCAGAACGGGCCAGACGCCTCTGCTATTCCGCGAAAATTGCGCCTCCACAGGATTACAAAGGCGATCAAAAGCAAGATGAAAATCACCTGCTCAATCGCCACCAACAATGTCGCCAGCGCCGCAAATGCGCCCGACACCGCAAGAGCGGCAACAAACAGACCGTAAGAGATAATGGCATAATCCGGGGTCAAAAAGCGCGGCGAGACATGGGCGAAGAATCGCGGCAGCAATCCGCGCTCACCCATCGCAAAAAAGACGCGGGGGTAGGCGATAAAGCCGCTCAATTGATTGACCGCGATGGAAATGACGGCGGCGGTGCTGATCATCACCGCGCCCCATCCGCCAAACAACACTTGCGCCGCATTGGCGAGCGGTACGTCGTCAGGGCCCGCCGCTGTTTCCGGGCCAATGGCGATATAGGCCCATTGGATCGCGGCATAAATCACCGCCACCCCGGCCAAGGAATAGAGGATTGAGCGGAAAATGCTGCTGCTCGGATTTTTCACTTCACCGCTGGCGATGTTCGCGGTTGCGAAGCCGGAAAAGGCATAAGCAATCAGCAGCGCAACCGATTCCAGCCCCGTAAATGTTGGCAAGGTGATATCGGTCGGCACGCCGTTCATCCCGAAACCGAAAAGGACAATCAGAAACAGCGGCGCCAGTTTGAGCACAGTGCCAACCCACAACCCGTTAATCGACCGCTTCGTCCCCGCCACGGTCAATGCGGTGACCAAAGCAATCGCGCAGACAATCGTTACGGGACGGGCAATCGGACCATCAAAAACTGGGAACAAAGCGGCCAAGTAGGACACGAAAACGTGGAAATTGGCCGCTCTGCCGGTGCCGCTGGCGCAAATGACGAACCAGCCAACCTGAAACCCGCCAAATTTGCCCAGAGTGCTCTCAACATAGAGTTGAACCCCGCCCGATTCTTCAAAAACTGTCGATAATTTGCCGATGATCAGGCCGAGGCAGGTGATCGGAATGGCGAATAACAGGATCGCAAACGGCGAAAAATTACCCACACCTGCATAGAGCAAAGCGGGCAGGGCAAAGATGCCAGCGCCGATCATGCCGTTGATGTTGAGCAAGCTCGCACCAAAGGTTCCAACCACCCGAGGCGGCATGTGTGTTTGTGTCATTGATCCCCCATTGATGCGCGGGCGTAAGGGCTAGGCTCTCATTGAGCAAGTTTAGGCGCGCTCCGGTTTGTTTTGCGCATTCCTGATGCGGCCAATCTGGTCTAATGCGGCCGCGATGGAGCTTGAACTTGATATTGAACATTGGCCCGCGGGCGAATGGAATACGCTGACGCAGCGCACCGCTGAGGCGGCGGCTGCGGCGGCGCCGGAGCTTGCTTCGCGGCGATTGCATGTCAGCGTGTTGTTCACCAGCGACGCCGAAGTGCACAATCTCAACCGCGAATGGCGAGACCGCGACAAGCCCACCAATGTGCTGAGTTTTCCGATGCTGGCGCGTGAGGAATTGCTGGACCTTGCCACCGATGGCCCTCCGGCGATGCTGGGCGATATTGCGCTGGCTTACGGTGTTTGCGCGCGCGAAGCGGCGGAGAAAAACATCCTCATCGCCGATCACGCCGCACATTTGATCATCCACGGCTTGCTGCATTTGGCAGGATATGACCATGTCGGCAGCGATGCCGAGGCCGAAGCAATGGAAGCTTTGGAAATAGCGGCCCTTGCAAAACTGGGCCTGAGTGACCCATATGCGGATAGAGACCTTTAGGAGTAATCAGGGCCAACCGCCCGAGACACATAATGCCCGATTCCAACACCACCGCAGGAGACGCGGAGAGTACCAGCGGGCCCCGATCTAATCAGGGGTCCGGACTGTGGCACGCTTTTAAGAAATTCATTGGGGTCGATGATGGCGACCGCTCTCTGCGCGCGCAGCTAGAGGAAGCGATCGACGAGCATGAGGGCGAAAACGACGACGCCGCGCAGGATGACGCCAATAGCGGCAATGGCGACCTCTCAACAGTTGAGCGTCAGATGCTGCGCAATTTGCTCCATTTCAGCGAACATGACGCCGATGATGTCGCCGTGCCGCGCGGAGAGATCGTCGCGGTAGAAGCCTCGATTGATTGGGATGAATTGGTCGCGGCATTCGGCAAAGACAGCCATTCGCGCCTGCCGGTTTACCGCGATACGCTCGATAATGTCATCGGGATGATCCACATTAAAGACGTGTTCGCCTATCTCGCTAGCGGCAAGAAGGCCCCGCGCGATTGGACCGTTTTAATGCGTCAGCCGCTTTATGTGCCGCAAGTTCGCGGGGCGCTCGATGTGCTCGCGGATATGCGCGCGCGCCGGGTGCATTTGGCGATTGTGCTGGATGAATTTTCCGGCACGGACGGCCTGATCACGATTGAGGATCTGGTCGAGGAAATCGTCGGCGAGATTGAGGATGAGCATGACGAGACGCCAGAGGCATTGATCGTGCCGATTGGCGACGGCATGTGGGATTGCGATGCCCGCGCGGAATTGGAAGATATCGCAGAAACGGTCGATCCGCGCCTTGCCGAAGTGGAAGAATCGGTCGACACTTTGGGCGGCTTGGCTTTTGTTTTGGCCGAGGCGGTGCCGCCGGTCGGCGCGATGCTTGACCACCCCAGCGGGTGGCGGATTGAGGTCACTGGCGCGGATGAAACGCATGTGAAACGATTGCGTCTGCATGCGCCGCAATCGGGGGTCGGAAACCCGGCTGCACCTGCGAGCGACTTGCAATAATCGCATACGAGTACAAAAAAGTATAAAAGTGCTTCGACTTTTTGCATCTAGGCCTCGGCATTGTCCGTAGCTCTAGAGCTAAAGGAGTTAAACCAATGCCGTCACGTCGTCTTCCTCCCCTGCGCGCGCTCGAAGCGTTCATGCGCACAGTCCGCCTCGGGTCCGCCCGCGCCGCGGCTGAGGAGATAGGTTTGAGCCCGTCCGCTTTGTCGCGGCGGATCACAAATCTCGAAGAATTTGTTGGCAAAAAACTGTTCACGCGGGCGCGGCAATCCATGCAGCTGACCGATGAAGGCCAAGCGTTTTATGAGGCGGTGAACCCGCATCTGGAATCGTTGACGCGGGCGGTGGAAAGCCAATCGGATAATATTTCGCTGCTGCGTCTGCGGCTCGGCGTGTTGCCGATGTTCGGCAGCCAGCGCTTGTTCCCGCGCCTTGGTGAATTGCGCAAACGGCATCCATTGTTGCATATCGACATCGATACCGCGCCGCATCTGGAAGACCGGGTGGGCGATACGTTGGATGCGGCGATTATCCTGTCACGCGGCCCGGCATCGGGATTGCATGCGGTTCGGCTGGATCACAATTTGGTCCATGCCATCTGCTCGCACGAAGTCGCCAGAATGGTCGGCGAGACAGTCACCGAAGAAAGCCTCGCGAAGCAGACTTTCCTGATCCACAACGAATTGCCAGAAAGTTTCGCCGCGTGGAAAAAGGCGAATGATCTGGAAGATATGGAGCCGACCGCCATTGATCATTACGATTCAGGGCAATTGATGCTGGAGGCGGCGGCTCAGGGTCTTGGCATTGCGATCATGCATGATGATCACTTGCGCCGCGCGGCTGATAACCGTTTGACCAACTTGCCCGGCGGGGAGGTTCAGAGCCCCTATAGCTATTGGTTTGTGTGCAAGCCGACGGCGCTGGAAATGCGCCCCGTGCGGCTGTTCCACGATTGGCTGGTGCGCGCTGGCCTGTAATAGGCCGGGTGTTTCGCCGGTTGTTAGACCTCAGCGTCCTCGGCAATTTGGGTCGCCGTATCTGACGGGCTGTCTGCCAAGTCCTGCACTCCGCCGATCAGCGGCTTTACGCCCACACCCTCTGTCGCGCCGCCACGGTCATACCGAACCGGGGCCACATCATGCGCAAATGGGCGGAGCGGCTTTCCCAGCGTCTCGCACAGCGCCTCTTCAATCCGGCGGCGCGATTCTTGGCCAATGGCCTTGCGTCCGCGAAAATCTTCGGGGCTAAACGGCTCCAGAAACGTCACTCTTAACGGGAACGTCCCCTTGCGCGCCAACACCCGTTTGGCGTTGTTCAATCCGCTTTCTTCGCCGATCCAGCCAATCCATTCCGCCACCGATCCGTAATCAAGCAGAACCGGTTGCACCAGTACGCCGGGCGGCGGCGGCTCCAGCACAGAAAGCATGCTGGTTTTGAACGGCAACAAGGATTGCCCGTCGGTCGTCGTCCCCTCTGGGAAAACTGTGACCGACCAATTGTCCGCCAGCGCCTCTTTCAAAGCGTTGATTTGTTCTGCCACGCCCATGCGGTGTTCGCGTTTTACAAATACGGTGCGGTTCAGCGATGCAAGCCACCCGACCAGCGGGGCGGCGGCCAATTCTGCTTTGGCCACAAAAGCCGTGCCGCAAGCGCCCGCCATTGAAAGGATGTCGAGCCATGAAACATGATTGGCGACATAGAACACATCGCGTTTCAAATGCGTGCCGCTCACCTCAACCTTCGCCCCGGAAATTCGCGCAGCATAACGCAGGAACAGCATCGGAAACGGCGATCCATAGGCGAAAATGCGGTACAGATAATGCAGCGGCACAAATGCAATCATCAATGCCAGCAACATCAATGACCGCAGAACCACCCGGAACCACCCGCGGATCGAAATCGGCGTGGTTGCCCCTTCCGCGGCTTTGACACGCAATTGCCACGCTTTGTCTTCGTTGGGGGCGTCGGTGCCCGTTTGTGCTGCTATTTCGGGCATATCCAGATCAATCCTCGCGCGTCAGACGTACACCGTATAGTTCCATCCGGTGATCGACGAGGCGGTATCCCAATTTCTCGGCTATCTGGCGTTGCAACGCCTCCACTTCAGGATCGACGAATTCCACGACCTTGCCGGTTTCGACATCGATTAAGTGATCATGATGCGCCTCTGGCACGGGTTCATAGCGGGATCGGCCATCGCCAAAATCATGGCGGTCCAAGATCCCGGCCTCTTCAAACAGGCGCACCGTGCGATAGACGGTGGCGATAGAGATTTTGGAATCGACCGCAGAGGCGCGGCTGTGCAGCAATTCGACATCGGGGTGATCGTCGCTGTCTGATAGGACTTTGGCGATCACGCGGCGTTGTTCGGTAATGCGCAGCCCTTTTTCGGCGCAAAGTTGTTCGAGATCAATTTTCTGGCTCAAGCGACCGGCTTCCTTGCAAAATTGTTGTGCGCCCTTTGGGTCATTTGTGTGCGCCTTTTGGGCGGGGCACTCGCGCCTCATACCGATGCGCGGCGAATTGCTCAAGTTTGCGCCCTGTTGAAGGGTAAAACTTCTGGGGGAGAGCCGCGTGACAGCCGAGTGGAAGCCTTTGGCAACCTTCGGCAGAAGCGCAAACAGGACGGCGCCCCCAACCGCGTGAGCAATTGAGGGCGCGTGTCTTTTCGTGTTTTGCCTGATCAATTCAGGCGGGCTTATTTCGCCTTGCGACGCCCGCGTCCGGTGCCCGGCTTACGGCCAAGGCCGATTTTCTTTGCCAGATCGCGGCGTTTTTCGGCGTAATTGGGGGCGACCATCGGGTAATCAGATGGCAGGTTCCAACGTGCGCGATATTCTTCGGGTGTCATATCGAAATTGGTGCGAAGGTAACGCTTAAGCATTTTCAGCTTCTTGCCGTCTTCCAAGCAAACAATGTAATCAGGTTTTACTGACGCACGAATAGATACAGCCGGTTCAGGGCGAACTTCTTCTGGTTCGGCTTCTTCGCCCAAGCCAGACAAAGCACCATAAACATTGGTGATCAATTCTGGGACAGCGTCGACGCTGACGTCATTATTGCTGAGATGGGCGGCGACAATGTCGCTGGTGAGTGTGATGAGTGTTTCTTTCATCTCAATTTCCAAGTCTTGCATATGCGGTGAGTCCCTCAATTTTTTCGAATTCGGATTTTTCCGATGAGGGCCGCATGCATCAAGTCATGATACTTGGCAAGAGTGCGTCTGGCGCAACTTTAAATAAATGCGCCATAATGGTGTGCATTTACAGACAAGCCGCAGTTTAGATTGAAAGTCCGAAAGTAATCGCATCCACTTGGGAGCCATTGGCCATCCGATAATAGTTCGGACGCTCACCGATAGGTTCAAATCCGACTCTCTCGTATAGATTGACCGCCGGATTGCCGCGCCGCATTTCAAGGAAGATACGGCTTGTGCCGCGTTCTCTAGCGGATTTGACCAATCGGTCAATCAAGGCCTTGCCCAATCCGCATCCGCGATGTTCGGGTTTTACCGCGATCAGCAGCAATTCTTCCTCATCCGCCGCATGGCGAGTCAGGACGAAACCGGCGGGGGCCTTTGCAGACGGCTCGGTCGCGGCGGTGACGGGGATTTGCGCGCCGGTTTCATCAACCACAACCGAATGGGTGCTGGGCATTAAGAGCGCATCGCTGACTTGCCGGTGGTTCCACGCTTCACGATATGCGGGGTCGAAGGCGGCCTCCATCACCGCCATTATGCGCGCAATATGGTGCGGGCAATTAGTGGCAGGTTTTGCGGACCCAGCGTTAGAGCTGCTGGGGCGCGCCGCGCCGGAGGAGGGAGGCTGCTCAATCAATTCGGGCGCGCTTGCGGGACGGCATCGGGCGCACGTCCATAGATCGGTGATAGCTTCGGTGTGAAGGCGGCATCGGGCAAGAATGCGGCGATGCTGGCATCCGGAAGCAGGTTTAAGGCCTGATAATCACCGTCAAGCGACCGCGCCAATTCCTGGGCCCGGTTCCCGGCGATCAAAGGGTGCTGACAAAACGGTTTTGCGGCGTGTGGTGCTAGCGATTGAAAATCGTCCTGCGCCGCGCCATCGGCCCCGTAATTTTGCACGAAATATTCACCGTGGCCGCCATTCATACAAACAGTCAGCGCCTGCGCGCCGGGCACTTTTTGCCGGGCGGTTTGCGCCGCCAAAGCCAGTGTTGGATAGCCGAGCACCTCAGCGCCCCAAGCAACACCCAGCGCCCGCGCCGTCGCAATACCGATCCGCACGCCGGTAAAACTGCCGGGGCCGAGCGAGACGTAAATACGGGTTGCGCGCCCATTTTCGGGCAGGTCTGCGATCATCGGGACCAATCGTTCGGCATGGCCGCGCCCCAATTCGCGGTGATCATTGGCGATCAGGCGATCGGCATCAGTGCAGCCGCCGTGCTGCGCGCCCAATGGCCCCTCAAATAACGCCACCGAACACGCCTCCGTGGCGGTTTCTATAACGAGGGAGCGCACTTAGGCCGCGCGCACTTCTTCCACTTCGGGCACGTAATGTTTCAGCAGGCTTTCAATGCCGTGCTTCAGCGTCGCGGTGCTGGATGGGCAACCGGAACAGGCGCCTTGCAAGGTCAAATACACAATGCCTTCGCCGAATCCGCGATAGGCGATATCGCCGCCATCACCCGCAACCGCCGGGCGCACGCGCGTCTCCAACAATTCTTTGATCGAGGCGATAATCTCTGCGTCTTCTTCGCGGTCCTCGACCACGGGCGCGATGTCATCATCCGGAACGCTGATCCCATCCGCACTGCCGCCAATGAACAAAGGCGCCTCTGATACGAAGTGATCGAGCAATATTGTCACCACTTGTGATTTCAGCGCGCCCCAATCGGCACCCGGTGCGGCGGTGACGGTGACAAAATCCCAACCGTAAAACACATTCACAACTTCGCCTGTGTCGTAAATCGCTTGGGCCAGCGGGCTGGCTTCTGCGGCTTCTGGTGAGGCAAATTCGCGCGTACCAGACGGCATGACGGTGCGGCCCGGCAAGAATTTGAGGCTGGCGGGGTTGGGTGTGGTTTCGGTCTCAATAAACATGCCGCTTAGATAGGGCGTGTCTGGCGTGCGGGCAAGGTGTCTAGAATGGCGCGATTGTTTGAAGACATTCACTGGTCCTTCATGGCTTGCATCCCTATAAAGGGGGTATGAATCTGTTTATCCGGGCGTCTGCCGCCCTCTCCGTCATCGCTGCACCGGTTGCTTTGGTCCTTCCTGTGTTCGCGCAAGAGGCTCCGGCCGCCCAGGCATCCACCACTCCTGAGGTGTCGCAACCGCGCGCATTGCAAACCGCCGGTGAAACGCCGTGGCTGTATGAAGGCAGCAATGTTCCGGTTGATGACGAATGGCTGTTTGGAGAGATGGAGAACGGCCTGCGCTATGCTGTGCGCCGCAATGGTGTGCCGCCGCGTCAAATGTCGATCCGGGTGCGGGTCGATGCGGGCTCTCTGCATGAAGAAGACAGCGAGCAGGGTTTCGCGCACTTGCTCGAACATTTGCTGTTTCGTGAAAGCAAATATCTCGGCCAAGCAGAGGCGATTGCCGCGTGGCAGCGTTTGGGCGCGACCTTTGGCAGCGATGCCAATGCTGAAACCAGCCCGACGCACACGGCCTATAAGCTCGACATTCCCGATATTGACGATGCCAAATTGTATGAAAGCTTCCGCTTGCTTTCCGGCATGATCAAAGAGCCTGTTTTGAGCGATGAGAATGTCGCGGCGGAATTGCCGATTGTGCTGGCGGAAAAGCGCGAGCGCGGCGGCGCGTCTGAGCGGGTGGCTGATTTGACCCGCCGCACGTTTTTCGCAGGGCAACGCCTTGCGACCCGCAATCCCATCGGCACGGTTGAAACCTTGCAGGCCGCGCGCGGAGACACTGTTGAGGCGTTTTATCGCCGTTGGTACCGGCCCGAAAACACCGTGGTCGTGGTCGCAGGAGATGCCGATCCGATGGTGCTGGCCGGTCTGGTCGAACAATGGTTCGGCGATTGGGAGGGGCAGGGGACACCCGGCGTCGCCCCAGATTTTGGCGATCCAATTGCGGCGGATGATGCACAAATCGCGGCCGGAAGCGGCCTGCCGATTGGCACGTTGGGCGTGGCGGTGGAACCTGATTTGCCGCGCAGTCTGACCTATTCGATCATGCGTCCGTGGCGCAAAGTCGATGATACGATTGTCTATAATGAAGGCTTGCTGCTCGATTCCCTGTCGCAATCGATCATCAACCGCCGGCTGGAAACGCGCGCGCGCGGCGGCGGGTCGTACCTCTATGCGCAGGTGCGTCAGGATGACATTTCCCGCTCCACCGATGCGACCTTCGTAACATTTGCGCCGCTAACATCCGATTGGCAGGCGGCCTTGGCCGATGTGCGCGGGGTGCTGGCCGATGCCATCGCAACCCCGCCAACGCAGGAAGAGATCGACCGTGAGGCGGCGGAATTCGATGTCGCTTTTGCCAATTCGGTAGAGCAAGCGCCGGTGCAAGCCGGGCGCGATTTGGCCGATAATCTGATCAACGCCGTCGATATCCGCGAAACCGTCGCCAGCCCGCAAGTGGTGCTGGATGTGTGGCGCGGAATGCGCGAACGGATGAACCCAGAAGAAGTGCACGCCCGCACCCGCGCTTTGTTCGAAGGCGATGTGTTGCGATCCGTCTATGTCACACCAGGCATTGGCGAAGCGGACGAGAGCGCCTTGCAGCTCGCATTGGCCAGCGAAGTCGTGGTCGACAACACCGCGCGGCTGGCGGCGCAAAGCATTTCCTTTGACGACCTGCCGCCGGTTGGCGAACCGGGCACCATCACCGCGCAAGGGCCGCTGGGCATATTAGAGGTGGAGCAGGTTGAGTTCGATAATGGCGTGCGCGCTTTGTTGTGGTCCAACGATGCCGAACCGGGCCGGGTTACGGTGCGTGTGCGGTTTGGTGCGGGATACCGGGCGTTTGACGAAGACAGCGCGGTCTATGCGCCGATTGGTCAGATGGCGCTGGTCGGATCGGGTCTGGGCGAATTGGGCCAGAACGAAATTGATCGGCTGGCGACCGGGCGAAAGCTCGGCTTTGACTTTGCGATCAGCGATGCGGTCTTCACCTTCACCGCGCAAACCCGCAGCGATGATGTCGCCGATCAACTGTATTTGTTTGCAGAAAAACTCAGCAATCCGCGCTGGGATCAAGACCCCGTAATCCGCGCAAAGGCAGCGGCAGAGCTGGCCTATAACACCTATTCCACCAGTCCCGGCGCGGTGCTCAATCGTGATCTGGAATTTATCGCGACCGACAGCGATCCGCGCTTTGCAACGCCGACCCCGGCGATGCTCGAAGGAGTAACGCCGGAAGGTTTCCGCGCCGTGTGGGAGCCATTGCTGGCGCAAGGCCCGGTCGAGGTGTTGATCTTTGGCGAATTTGATCGCGATGCGATTGTTGCGAAATTGGGCGAAACATTTGGCGCATTGCCCGAACGCGCGCCGATTACCCCAGCGGTGGCGCAGCGTGTGCCGAATTTCCCAGATACGTCCGGTGCGCCGACTGTTCTGTCGCATCGCGGCGATGCCAATCAGGCGGCGGCGGTGATTGCATGGCCCAGCGGCGGCGGCATGGAAAGCATCCGCGAATCCCGTCAGCTCGAAATCCTGACGCAGATCTTCAACAATCGCCTGCTGGAGGCTCTACGTGAACGCGCCGGGGCCAGCTATTCCCCGCAAGTGTTTTCGCGCTGGCCAACAGATATTGCGACCGGTGGGCGGATCGTGGCGCTGGCTCAGTTGGAGCCGGATTTCGTTCCGATCTTCTTCGCCGAGGCGGACCGTATTTCGCGCGATCTGGCGGCCAACCCGCCGACCGCCGATGAAATCACCCGTGTGACAGAACCGCTCAGCCAGCGTGTGCGCCGTGCATCGACCGGCAATCAATTTTGGCTGTATAATCTGGAAGGGGCGAGCTTTGACCCGCAACGTGTGCGGCTCTTACGTTCGCTACTGTCGGATTATTCGAACACCAATCCGCAGATTATGCAGTTCTTGGCGGATCGCTATTTCGGACAACGCAGCCCGCTGAAACTTGCTGTCATCCCAGAGGGGCAGGAATTGGCCGAAGCACCCGAATTGCCTGATGCGCCAGCGGCGCCTGCCGCTCCTGTGGCGGTGCGGGCTTTGCCGGTGACCAGTGGCCGATAAAACGCCAGTTAAAGCGACAGGTAAAGCGCCAAGTAAAACAAAGACGCCCGCGAAATAAAGTTGCCCTAAAGCCCCAATCGGCTTTACATATAAAACACACCCCCTTAGTTGCGCCCGAACTCGCGCAGACCGAAGCATTTGAAAGAGAAACCGACCGTGGCCCAGAATTGGCAGCCTGATAGCTGGAAGACACACGAAGCACGGCATTTGCCGCATTATGAAAACGCCGCCGAATTGGCAGAAGCCGAAGCGACGCTCGCGGCCTATCCCCCGCTGGTGTTTGCGGGTGAGGCGCGCGCGCTGAAATCGGATTTGGCAGACGTGGCCAATGGCCATGCGTTTTTGTTGCAAGGCGGCGATTGCGCAGAGAGTTTCGCAGAATTCCACCCAAACAACATCCGCGACACATTCCGCGTGCTGTTGCAAATGGCGGTCGTCATGACCTTCGCCAGCAAACGGCCCGTGGTCAAAGTGGGCCGGATGGCGGGGCAATTTGCAAAACCGCGCAGTTCACCCACCGAAACAATCGGCGATGTGACTTTGCCCAGCTATTTGGGCGACAATATTAACGGCATTGATTTTGACCCGGCACAGCGCCGCAATGATCCGGGCCGAATGGTGCGCGCCTATTCCCAAGCCGCCTCAACGCTCAATTTGCTGCGCGCTTTTGCTGGCGGCGGCTATGCGAATTTGCGGCAGGTCCACCAATGGACGCTGGATTTCATGGGCCGCACACCGTGGACCGAGAAATTCGCAGAAACCGCCGACCGGATCGGGGAATCGCTCGATTTTATGGAGGCTTGCGGGATTGACCCGGCCACCGTTCCGCAATTGCAAGGCACCAGTTTTTACACCAGCCATGAAGGCTTGCTGCTACCTTACGAACAGGCGCTCACGCGGCAGGATTCGCTGACGGGTGATTGGTATGCGACCTCTGCACATATGTTGTGGATCGGCGACCGCACCCGTTTCCCCGGCAGCGCGCATATCGAATTTGCGCGCGGTATCGGCAATCCGCTGGGCATGAAATGCGGGCCAAGCCTAGAGCCGGATGCGCTGATCGAATTGCTCGATATTTTGAACCCGAACCGTGAGGCGGGCCGGATGACACTTATCAGCCGCTTTGGCCATGATAAGGTCGAAGAAGGCTTGCCGAAACTGGTCCGCGCGGTTGAACGCGAAGGGCATTCGGTGGTGTGGAGCTGTGATCCGATGCATGGCAATGTCGTCAAATCCGACACCGGCTTTAAAACCCGCCCGTTCGACCGGATACTGACAGAGGCGCGCGGTTTCTTCGCCGTCCACCGCGCAGAGGGCACCCATCCCGGCGGCATCCATATTGAGATGACCGGCCAAGATGTGACCGAATGCGTTGGCGGCGCGGTGGCGATCACCGAAGAGCGTCTGGGCGACCGTTATCACACGCATTGCGACCCGCGCTTGAATGCCGAACAATCGCTGGAACTCGCTTTTGATCTGGCGGAAATGCTCAACACAGAAGTGAATGAGCAGCGCGCAGCGGACGCGGCTTGAGGCTAAGTTAAGGGCGTTAGCCGCGCGGTTAGGTACGATCCCTAGGGGCGGCGTGGGGCCGCTGCACATTGTTATGCGCTTAAGACAGGCGCTGATATGGCAAGTGCAGCTCAACCCGAAACCCAGCCTCTAACCGGAGCGCTTTCTGGCGGCCCTTCCGGCGGCCCTTCTGGCGTGAATGAAGCGCCCATCGACGTGCCGGCCTCTACCCTTGGGGCGGCGATTGGCGCGGATATGCTGATGGTTTTCACCGTCATCTTGGGCCTGATTGCGATGGCCGCGATTGCCAATGTCGTCATTGCCCGCCGCCAAGCCCGCAGCGCCGCTCGCACCGCGCGCAGCCGCGCACAAAGCATGCGCGAATTGCTGCGCACCGTTCGCATGGCCGAAACCATCGCCGGGATCGGCGTGTGGCAATATGATCCGAAAACCGGCACGCAATGGTGGTCCGACGGGCTAAAACGCCTGTTCGATGTCGATGCCAATGAAGTGTTCGTCGAAGGGGATGCAGAGACGCTGCTGTTTGCAAACAATATCGACCTGATCGGCCAGATTAACGAACATGCCGATGAGGTTGAGCCCTATTCTCTGCAATTTGATGTGCACGGATTTGATGGCAAACCGCAATCCATCTCCGTTCACGCCTGCAATCTGACCAATGGCAGCGGCGAATTGCACCGCGTCGTTGCGGTTGTGCGCGACAACACCGAACAGATCGAACGTGAACGCGCCTTGGAATCGTCCCGCGCAGAGGCGATGGATGAGGCCCGCTATGCCCGCGAATTGGCGGAAACCGACGCGCTCACCGGCCTCGCCAATCGCCGCCGGGTCATGCGAGAGCTGGACCGGATCGTGATGAATGCCCGCGTGACGCAAATGCCGTTGGTGCTGGTGATGTTTGATATTGATCATTTTAAACGCGTGAATGACACGCATGGCCACCCATCCGGTGACAAAGTGCTGCAACGCGTCGCGGCGCTCGCCACCGGACAGGCGCGCGGCGGCGACATTGTTGGGCGCGTGGGCGGCGAGGAATTTGTCTGGGTCATCCCCGGCGCGTCTGACGGCATGGCCCGCATCATGACGGAACGCCTGCGTCTGGCCATCGCCAGCGATAGCGGCGTTGATCCGGTGTCGGCGGTCACGATCAGCTTGGGCTACACCTCGATCCAAGCGGGCGATACGGCTTTGTCTTTGTTCGCACGGGCCGATGGGGCGCTGTATGATGCCAAGGATTCAGGCCGCAACCGGGTGCGCATGGCGGCGTAATGCCTTGCGCTTAAACCGCCGCGCATACCGCGATTTTTGACCTTTTTCGCACCGCTGCGCGCGATGCATGGCGCGTCTGAAACGCCCGCATCCCCCTTTCTTTTGTCACTGGCATGCGCCATAATTGCGCCTGCTTAAACGACAAGAAGTGGAGCGGCCCCTTTGCCCCAGAGCAAGCGGATCGAGGAAACGGCAGCGGATGCCTCGCGCAATCCGCAGCACATTCTGACGCAAGAATATCGGCGCACGCGCGCGGTGATGGAGGCCGTCGCCGCGCCCTTATCCGATGCCGATGCGACGATCCAATCGATGGAGGATGCCAGCCCGGCCAAGTGGCATTTGGCGCATACGACATGGTTTTGGGAGACGTTCCTGCTGCGCGAACACGCGCCGGAATATCATTTGTATGATGAACGGTGGCCGTTCCTGTTCAATTCTTATTACGAGGCGGAAGGCGCGCGGATCTCTCGCTTTGCGCGCGGCATGTTGTCGCGCCCGCTTTTGGAAGAAATTCTGGAATGGCGGCGCGTGGTGGATGCAGCGATGGTGCCGCTTATCGAAAGCGGCGCGCATGATGATCTCATCAGGCTCGGCATTGCGCATGAGCAGCAGCATATCGAATTGCTGCTGACCGATATCAAACATGCGCTGTTCCAAAACCCGCTTGGCCCTAGGATGTGGTCAGAAGGACCAGACGTCCCCGCCGCCCAGGCTGCGCACTCCGCCAACACCGCCACGCCAGAGCCGACACAGGCCCGCGAATTGGGCTGGCATACGCATCCCGGCGGGGTTGCTTTGATTGGGCATGATGGGCCGCACTTTGCTTTCGATAATGAAGGGCCCCGGCACCGGACCTTGCTTGAACCTTTCGCATTGGCGGACCGGCTGATCACCAACCGCGAATGGTCCGAATTTATCGCAGATGGCGGGTATGAAACGGCCTCGCTCTGGCTCTCTGACGGGCTGGCTTGGGTGCGCGAACAAGGCATCACCGCGCCGCTTTATTGGCGCGGCGAGGATCATTTCACCCATGCCGGATGGCAGCCCCGCAATCCCGATGCGCCGGTCACGCATATATCTTATTATGAGGCGGACGCCTTTGCGACATGGGCCGCGCATCATCACAAGGGCGCGCGCCTACCGACGGAATTTGAGTGGGAGGCAATCGCACGCGGCCAAGACGGTGCAGACACACCGGCGGCGCATGATCCGGCGGGCGGAAATCAACTGGACAATCAACTAGCAGGTGCTGCCGCGCCAACGCCACCCATACCCAAAGGGGGGCGCGATCTGTTTGGCGATTGCTGGCAATTCACCCGTTCCGCCTATTTGCCCTATCCGCGTTTTGCCCCGGCGGCGGGGGCGGTTGGCGAATATAATGGCAAATTTATGAGCGGCCAGTTTGTGTTGAAGGGGGCCAGCTGCGCCACTATGCGCGGCCATTCGCGCCCCTCTTACCGCAATTTCTTTTACCCCCATCAACGCTGGCAATTCACCGGATTGCGGCTTGCCAAAGATATTTGACCGAAAGACATTTGAATATGCCTAGCAATGACGGCCTGAAGCTCGTCGAAAAAGACGAAAGCGGGGTCGATACGAAGTTCCGCGCCGATATCCTGCTGGGCCTGTCGCAGGCGCAAAAGGCGACCCCGGCACGCTGGCTGTATGATGATGCCGGATCGCAATTGTTCGAAGAAATCACGCGGTTGCCCGAATATTATCCAACCCGCGCAGAGACAGAGATATTGCGCGAACAAGGCGGCAGCTTTGCCGATATGATCGGGCCGGGCCGCGCTGTGGTGGAATTTGGCTCGGGTTCTTCGGTGAAGACGCCCTTGCTGCTGTCTGCGATTGATCCGGCGGCTTACGTGCCGCTGGATATTTCGGGCGATTTCTTGCGCGCGGCGGCGGCGGATTTGGCGAAGCAGTTTCCCGGCCTGCCGGTGTACCCGGTGGAGGCGGATTTTATGCGGCAAGTGGCGCTGCCTGATGCGGTGTCGGATATGCCAAAACTGGGCTTTTTCCCCGGCTCCACCATCGGCAATATGGTGGCGCGAACTGCGGTCGATCTGCTGCGCAATATGCGAGAGACTTTGGGGGTTGGCGCGCATTTGTTGATCGGGATGGATCTGATCAAAGACACTCAGATTTTGATCGCTGCCTATGATGATGCCGCCGGGGTGACGGCGGAGTTTAATTACAATTTGGTGCGCCGCATAAACCGCGAATTGGACGGCGATATTCCGCTGGATCATCTGCAGCATGAGGCGCGCTGGAACGATGACAATGCCCGGATCGAAATGCATCTTGTGGCGCAGGCGGACATCAATTTTTGCGTTGATGGACGCGGCTTTGCGATGAAGGCCGGGGAAACTATCCACACCGAAAACAGCCACAAATTTAACCGGCGCACGTCCAACATGCTGTTATTTGCTGGCGGATGGGAACCGCAGGCGCGGTGGCTGGATGGGGAAGGGCGCTTTTCGCTGATCTTGGCAGAGGCGCGGCCCAATCGGTCGGCACCCTAAAAATGGCTTGAAACCCCGCGCGTTTTGGCGCGTTAGGCGGGTATGGATTCTCAACATAGCGATATCATCATCATCGGCGCGGGCATGGCCGGGCTTTCCTGTGCGCAGCGGCTGAAACAAGCGGGCCTTTCGGTGCGCGTTTTGGACAAAGGGCGCGGGCCGGGCGGACGTATGGCGGCGCGGCGCGCTGAAATTGCGGGCGAAACGGTGGGTTTTGATCACGGCGCGCAGTTTTTCACCGCGCGCGATCCTGACTTTCGCGCGGCGGTTGCCGCATGGCAGGCCAGCGGCGCAGCGGCGCAGTGGCCCGCCGCCGGGGATGAGGCATGGGTCGGCACGCCGGGCATGAACGGCCCGATCAAACACATGGCGAATGAATTGGATGTGCATTGGAGCACGCGCGCGCTGACCATAGAGCGGCATGGCGAGGGCTGGCATGTGGGCGCGGGTGAAGAGAGTTTCTCCGCCAAAACCGCCCTCATCGCCGTGCCCGCAGAACAAGCGAGCGAGTTGCTCAGTGCAGCCGCGCCGGACCTCGCCGCAATTGCGGCGGCGGTGGTGTCTCAGCCTTGCTGGGCGGTGATGGCGGGCTTTGCGCAGCCGCTTGATCTGGAGCAGGATTCGCTTAGCGAGCCCGATGCCAAAATCTCATGGGCGGCCCGCAATTCTGCAAAACCAGGGCGCAGCGGCGGTGAGGGTTGGGTGCTGCACGCCTCGCCCGCGCGCAGCCGCGCGATTATCGACATGCCGAAAGAAGAAGCGGCGCAGGTTTTGCTTGCGGATTTCTTTGCGCAAACCGGGATCGATGCCCAAACCCCGATCCATATCGCCGCGCATCGCTGGCTCTATGCTCAGCCCGCCGCGGTTAAAGGCGCAGAGGCGGCGCATTTTGACGCTGAGGCGCGGATTGGGATCGCGGGTGATTATCTGCATTCGCCGCGCGTAGAGGGGGCATGGCTCTCCGGATCGGCGCTCGCGGCAAAAGTGCTTTCCGCGCCGTAAGAGCCAAAGCGCCGCGAGAGCGAGCATGCCGCCCCCAATAGGGCTAGTGGCGGGGCGCTGTCTGCGGCTGTAGTTTGATCCTGAAATGACAGGAGCAAACATGATGCAGGACCTATTCGACCTAACCGGCCAAACCGCCGTAATCACTGGTGCAGGCCGGGGGATTGGCGAAGGGATCGCGCATTTGCTCGCCGAAGCAGGCGCAAATGTCGTGTGTGCATCGCGATCGACAAATGAAATCTCTAAGGTCGCAGACGACATCAATGCCAGCAATTCGGCGGGCCGGGCAATCGCGCAGGCCACCGATGTTTCCAGCGCAGAGGATATGGATGCGCTTGCGCAGCGGGCGGTGGATGAATTTGGGCGGCTCGATATCTGGATCAACAATGCGGGCGGATCGCTGGTGTCGGCGCCGATCACCGAATTGGACCCGGCGGAATGGGACAAGACGCTGGCGGTGAACCTGTCATCGGTGTTTTACGGCGTGCGCGCAGCGGCGCGGCACATGACCAATGGCGGCAGCATTGTGAACACGTCGAGCATGGCGGGCCGTGATCCGTTCCCCGGATCAGGCCATTACAGCGCGGCGAAAGCGGGCGTGAATATGCTGACCAAGACGCTGGCGCTGGAAATGGGGCCGCAAAAGATTCGCGTGAATGCGATCCTGCCCGGATTCGTGCCGACGGATACGGTGAAAAAGGCGCTGAATATGTCAGACGAGGATTTTGGACCGCTGCTGGAGCAACTGAACCTGCCCGCAGGACGGCTGGGCACCCCGCGCGATATTGCGGCCTGCGTGCTTTATCTGGTCGGTAATTCCGGCGAGTGGGTGACGGGCCAGAACCTATGCGTGGCGGGGACTGTTTGATTTGCGCGCGCCATCCGGCGCGCGGTTTCCTCGCTCACACGGCCTAACGGCCGCGTCGCTGCGGGCGGGCGGTCGCCCTTGCGGTCGCTGCGCGACCGAGCTCCGCCACCTAGTTTGCCCTGTAGCACCAGGATCAAGAATTGAGGGAAGCGCTGGTTCGACGCTGCAGGCGTCGCAAGCGCGACCGCGCGCCCGCAGGCCCGTCAGGGCCGAGGAAATCGCGTCGCGGATGCCATGCGCAAACAAAAAGAAATAAATTCCTGGCTGGGGCGGCAGGGATCGAACCTGCGAATGCCGCTACCAAAAAGCGGTGCCTTACCACTTGGCGACGCCCCAGCAGGAAGGGGCGATATAGCGGCTCTTTCGCGGATGTGAAGGGGGTTTGATCGCTTATTTCGCAGCTTTCGCGTGCCTAAGCGGGACTGGCGCGCCGGATCGCCAAATCCTCTTCCACTTGGGCGATGGTTTTCCGGTCCAACCGATAGAACAGCATCGCCGCCGCCGCCGGGATCAAGACCGCCGCCGGGACAATCGCAAACGACAATTGAATCCCCATCAACGCCGCCTCGCTTTGCTGCGCATTGGCCGCAAAACCCGTCACATCAAGGAGAAAACCGGGAATGGCCGAACCAAGTCCAATCCCCGCCTTCACCCCAAAAATCGACGCTGCGATGACCAATGCCGTCATTTGCCGCCGCGTTTTCCAATCGATAAATTCGGCAATGTCGGTGAACATCGAAAATGACAGCACCATCAGCATGCCAAATCCGATTCCGATGACAAATTGCACCGCGGTTTGCGGCCAGACAGCATCAAGCGGCAGAAAATAGAAAACGGTGATCATAATTGCCTTAAGCAGCCCGGCAGCGATCAGGATATGCGGTTTTTCGATCCGTTTCTGCGCAAGGAAGCCCAACAGCACGCCTGCAACTTGGCCCAAGGCAAGGGCGGTCAGGAACAGCGCCGCGCGGTCGAAAAAGGCAAAGACCGGCGTGCCATCATCGCCCGCGACATATTTGAAGAAAAACGGTGCCGTGCCCGCGCGTGCAGAAATCGCGGTCACGCCCAAAATCGCGGCGATGGCGGTGGCGATCCACGGCCCGGTTTTCACCAGCGCCCGAATATCCTTCGCAATAGAGCCGTTGTTGGGCGCGGGCGGGATGCGTTCTTTTGTCGCAAAAAACGTCGTCAGCAGCGCAAAGATCGAAACCGCCGCGATGCAGGACATGGTGAGCAATATCCCCAACCTGTCATCTCCGCCGCCCAACTCGCGCACCAAAGTCGTGCCCAAAGCGCCGACCAATATCCCGCCAAGCGCGGAGAAAAACATCCGGAACATCGTCACATTTGCGCGTTCACGCGATGACGGGGATATCACCCCCAGCAATCCGCCATAGGGCACATTGACCGCCGTAAAAGCGAGCATCGTCAACGTGTACGTCACATAGGCCCAGATCAGCAGCGCCGTATCGCCAAGGTTATCAGGCGCGCTGAAAATCAGGACCAGACAAAATGCCAAGGGCACCGGGCCGAACAACAGATATGGCCGGTATCTGCCCCAGCGTGTGCGGGTCCGATCGGCGAGCGCGCCCATCACCGGGTCCGTGACCGCATCGATCAATTTCGTGATCAGCAGCATCAGGCCGATCGCGGCGGGGGAAAGCCCGCCCAAATCGACAAAGTAATAGAGCAGGAAAAAGCCGAAGAAATTGAGGATCAGGCCCGATGCAAGATCGCCGGAGCCGTAACCCAGCTTTTCGCCAAGGCGGATCTTAGAATTCGCCTTGTCTGCCAATCGTCACTCCTATGCCCAAACAGTAATGGGCCGCAAGCCTAAGAACTTCCAGCCCATTGAAGGGATCAATGCAATTTAGATCAGAATTCGGATCAAAATTGAGATCAGAACGTGAAATCGAGGTTCTTGCCGTCAAAATTGGCGGCGGAATTGCGGATTGGGACTTGCTGGTCCTCATCACCCCAAACCTTGTTCACCAATCGCCCGCGCTGTACGCCGGGGCGGGCGGCAATTTCGCGCGCCCAGCGGCCCACATTTTTGTAATCATCAATCGACAAAAACGTCTTAGCCTCGTTGTAAATCGTGCCCGCCACAAACGGCGCAAGCCATGGGAAATTGGCGATGTCGGCGATGGTGTATTCATCGCCCGCCAAATACCGGGTCTTGCCCAATTGTTGATCCGCGACGTCAAAAACCCGTTTTGTTTCCATCGCATAACGATTGATCGGATATTCGTATTTTTCCGGCGCATAGGCGTAAAAATGGCCAAAGCCGCCGCCGATAAAGGGACCGGCCCCGACTTGCCAGAACACCCAAGAAAGCACCTCGGCGCGCTTGGCCGGGTCAGAGGGCAGGAATTCGCCGAATTTCTCGGCCAAATGGACAAGGATCGCGCCGCTTTCAAACACGCGGAATTCACTGTCACCGCTGGCATCGATCATGGCCGGGATTTTGGAATTGGGGTTGATCCCGACAAAGCCGCTGGTGAATTGCGTGCCGTCGCCAATATTCACCGGATAGGCGTCATATTCTGCGCCTGTGTGGCCCAATTCCAGCAATTCTTCGAGCATTACCGTCGCCTTCACGCCATTGGGCGTTGCCAGCGAATGCAGCTGAAACGGATTGGTCCCGCGCGGCAAATCTTTGTCTTCGCGGATGCCGGCTGTGGGGCGGTTGATGCTGGCGAAACGACCGCCGGATTCGGTTTCTGGGTTCCAAACTTCGGGCGGGGTGTAGGTGGGATCGGACATGATGCGTGCTCCAAGTGTTTTGGCAATTGCCTTGGGCGCATAATTGGGCGCTTCGCACAATTTGCGCAACACCGCCGCGCCAAGGTTTCGCTGTTAGGAGGAATAGCAAGACTTGTGCGCCGATCGCGGCGCAATTCGCAGTCTCTATGAAGCGCGCATGGAAGCGGCTAAAGCCCTTGCAAACACGCAGACAGGACCTTGCCGAAATATGGCCGACACGACGCATCCTTTTTACGATATGCACGCCCACGGATTTGTCCGCGTGGCGACCTCCACCCCCTGCGTGCGCACTGGCGATGTGGCGTATAATACGCGCGGCATCCTGTCAGAGGCGGCAAAGGCGCATGCGCAAAATGTCGATTTGGTCGTTTATCCTGAATTGTGCGTGTCGTCTTATGCGATTGACGATTTGCTGCTGCAAAATGCTTTGCTCGATGCGTCAGAGGCGGCGCTGGGTGAGATTTTGGAGGCCAGCGAAGAGTTGAGCCCGGTGCTGGTGGTGGGCGCGCCGCTGCGGCGGAATAACAAGATTTACAATTGCGCGATTGTTATTGCGCATGGCGAATTGCTGGGCGTGATCCCGAAAAGTTATCTGCCCAATTACCGCGAATTTTATGAAAAACGCTATTTCGCGCATGGCCGTAATTGTCAGGATATGTGGATCGGCGTGAACGGTGAAGAAGTCCCGTTTGGCACGGATTTGGTGTTTAGCGCGGCGAACCTGCCCGGCTTTACATTCGGCGTAGAGATTTGCGAGGATTTCTGGGCGCCGAACCCGCCGGGCACTTTGGCGGCATTGGCAGGGGCGCTGATCCTGTGTAATCTTTCCGCTTCGCCGATCACGATTGGCCGCGCGGATGATCGGCATTTGCATTGCCGCTCCAGCTCTGCGCGATCCATTTGCGCCTATGTCTATTCCGCCAGCGGGCACGGTGAGAGCACCACCGACCTTGCTTGGGATGGGCAGGGCGTGATCTATGAAATGGGCGGATTGCTGAGCGAAAGCACACGTTTCGACCTTGACCCGGAATTGTGCGTTGTCGATATCGATACCGACCGGATTGCGGGCGAGCGGATGCGCAATCAGACTTTTAGTGACGCGGCCGAAGCTCATAACAGACCCGAGGACACATTCCGCCGGATCGTCTTCGATCACGCGGTCGGCGGCGATATTGGCCTGACGCGGCCCGTGCGCCGTTTCCCGTTTGTGCCCAACAATCAAAAAAGCCTGGACGAGGATTGCTACGAAGCGTTCAACATCCAAGTCGATGCGCTGATGCGGCGGATCAAGGCGACGCATGCCAAGAGCCTAGTGATCGGCATTTCTGGCGGGCTGGACAGCACGCATGCGCTGATCGTGGCGAGCAAGGCTTGCGATCGGCTGGGCCTGCCGCGCACCGCCATTCGCGGATACACAATGCCCGGTTTCGGCACCTCGGATGAGACGAAGAGCAATGCGTGGAAATTGATGGAAGCATTCGGCATCACCGCGCAAGAGATCGACATCAAACCCGCCGCCGCGCGCATGCTCGAAGATATGGGCCACCCTTATTCCAAGGGCGAGCCGGTCTATGATGTGACGTTCGAAAATGTCCAAGCGGGCCTGCGCACCGATTATCTGTTCCGTATTGCGGGCCAGCATGGCGGTTTTGTCGTGGGCACGGGCGATCTTAGTGAATTGGCGCTGGGCTGGTGCACCTATGGCGTCGGCGATCACATGAGCCATTACGGCGTCAATTCCGGCGTGCCTAAGACGCTGATCCGCTATCTCATCCGCTGGACGGTGGAGACACAGCAATTCACCGATGCCTGCGCCGATGTGCTCATGGCGGTCTATGACACGGTGATCTCACCCGAATTGGTGCCCGCGGGCGAAGATGGCGCGATCCAGAGCACGGAAGAGAAAATCGGGCCGTATGAGCTCAACGATTTCTTCCTCCACCACACGATCCGATATGGTCAGCGTCCCGGAAAGATCGCGTTTCTGGCCTATCACGCATGGCGCGATGCGCAGGCGGGCGAATGGCCAGCGGGCTTCCCAGAGGCGCGCAAGAACCAATATGATTTGGCCGAAATTGCAGGCTGGCTTGAGCTGTTCTTGAAACGCTTCTTTGGTTTTTCTCAATTCAAACGCAGCGCCATTCCCAATGGGCCAAAAGTCAGCTCGCAAGGCGCATTGTCACCGCGCGGCGATTGGCGCGCGCCGTCCGATGCAGTGGCGGATGTGTGGGTGGAGGAATTGAAAGCAGCTCTGCCGCCGATGTCTAAGGATTAAGGGGCAGGGCTAGCGGGGCTGGGGCTAAGCAAATCAGTCAGGCGGCGTTTTGATAAGGCCGCCTGAGCCAGCGCATGGCATCAATTTTGCCATCGAAGAAATCGACCTCAAGCCCGTCGCTTAGGCGCTTATATTGCAGCTTTACCAGCGCAGAAGCGCCATGAAGCGCAACCCGCGAAAGGCCATATTGCCGCGACGCGATCAGATGATCGCGAATGGCGTCGCCGGTTTCCCGTGATTGCGCCACAAACCCGTCCATCGCGCCCATGACATGGATGGGTCGGCCTTCTTTGGTGAGGGGGTAAGCGCCTTTGTTCAATTCAACGATAAACGCCTGCATCCCGGCCAAATCCCAAAGGCCGGAGATGGAGAAATACAGCTCATTATGAATCAAATCATTCGAGACGCTGGATATTGGTTTGAGCGATTCCATAGGTGATCCGTCCTCAACCGCGCAGCCATGCAAGCGCGGCGGCTTTTTCTGAGAAAAATTGACATTCAAGCGCGGCACTGACGCGGCGGAATTGTTGTTTCACCAATGTTGATGACACCAGCAAAGCCATGCGGGTCACACCGACGCGCGCGGAATTTTCCTGCGATAGGCGCATCTTTTCCGCCAGATCGCGCGGTTGCACCGCAAATTCGCGCAAATCGCCCAGCACGCGGAAGCCTTTGGCGTCGTCGATAAACGGTTTGGCGGCTTGAAACAGAGCGCCCTGAAGCTCAGCCACTTTGCCATCAGTCCAAAGGCCAGCGGCCGACCAATGCACTTCGCGGGCGCCATCATTGCGCGACACGGTAAAAGTGGGGGCGAGCGTTTCCATGAGCTTACCATCGGGTAAAAGCGTAAAATTATCCTAAAGCGCTTGCTCGCGGTTCGGCCCGAGGTGGATTGCCGCATCCCCGGCGGCCCACGGCGTAAATTTGGGCATGATCGCGGCAAATAAAGGCGATGCCAAATGCCCGGCAAGCCACGGGTGCAAATGCGGCAGATCAGCGGCATCGAACCATGCGCGGTCATGATTGGCGAATTGGCGGATGAAGGGGAACAATGCGATATCAGCGAGGGTGCGGCGCGCGCCGCAAAGCTGGCCGTGCGGCGCCAATATCGCGTCCAATTCGCGCAGGATCGTCAGCCCTTCGGCACGGTGATCGATCGCGGCGCTGTCTGTTTCATGCTCGTAACGGTTTGGGTATTTATACCGGTCGAGGTGATGTTTAAACGGCCCATCAGCCCGCCCGATCAGCGACACATTGTCCCCCGCCAGCCACCCTTCGAGATCGTTCTGGCGCAGCGCCCAGCGCATAATCGCGATGCTTTCATCCAGCACTGTGTCATCGGGTAGCACCAAAACCGGCACCGTCGCCTTTGCCGAAGCCTGCGCCAATTGCGGTGGTTTCTTCGCCAGTTTTACCTCGCGCAGTTCCACCGTGAACCCCGCGATCCACAAGGCCATCCGCGCGCGCATCGCATAGGGGCAGCGGCGAAAGGAATAGAGGATCGGGAGCGGGTTCATTTGGCTTTCGTTTTGGCCGATCCGGCGCGCGCCGCTTCGCGTTCCCGCGCCAATGCGTTTTGCCTTTGCCGCTCTGCATAACGCGCGCGCTGGCTTTCCGTTTTTTCGCCAATACAGGCGGGGCAACTGATCCCTTCGGCAAAATCTTCATGCGCCATATCAGCCGCATCGACCGGGCGGCGGCAGGCGCGGCACAATCCATATTCGCCCGGGACAAGGCCGTGGCGCACGGTCACGCGTTCATCAAAGACAAAGCATTCCCCTTCCCACAGGCTTTGTTCTTCGGGCACATTTTCGAGATATTTGAGGATGCCGCCTTTCAAATGGAACACATCCTCGACCCCTTCGCCGCGCAGGAAACTGGTCGATTTTTCGCAGCGTATGCCGCCAGTGCAAAACATCGCGACCTTTTTCTTCCCGCTCAGCAATTCGTCCCGGTGGTCGCGAAACCAAGCGGGAAAATCGCGAAAGCTGGCCGTTTCTGGATCGACTGCGCCCTTGAATGTGCCAACCCCGACCTCGTAATTGTTGCGCGTGTCGATCACGATAGTGTCAGGATCGCTGATCAAAGCGTTCCAATCCATCGGATCGACATAACGCCCGACGCTGGCGGTGGGATCAACCTGCGGCTGGCCCATTGTGACGATTTCGCGTTTGAGGCGCACTTTCAGCCGGTTGAACGGCATTTCCGGCGCGGAGGAGTATTTGACGTCAAATTCTGCGCAGCCGGGAATAGTGCGGATATGGTCCAGCACCGCCGCGATGCCTTCGGAGGAGGCGGCAATGGTGCCGTTGATCCCTTCGGGCGCGAGCAAAATAGTGCCCGTTGCGCCTGCTGCCTCAGCGGCGGCGAAGAGCGGTTCTTTCAATGCCGCCGGATCATCCAGCGGGGTAAAATTGTAAAGCGCGGCGACCTGGATGGGCGCGGATGCGGCGTGTTCAGACATGTCTAAAATTCCGCCTCAAAGCCGCATCACCCAATCATGTTTATCGGCGATGCGTCCATGTTGAAGGCCGACCAGTTTTTCGCGCATTTTCATCGCCATTTGACCAATGCCGCCGGTGCCAATTGTGAACTCGCCATCGGGGGAAGCGACTGTGCCAACCGGGGTAACCACCGCCGCCGTGCCGCAGGCGAGCGTTTCGAGCAATTCGCCGCTTTCCGCCTCTTCGCGCCATTGGTCGATCGAATAAGGTTCTTCGCGCAGCGTCAGCCCTTCTTCACGCAGCATTTCGATCAGGCTGTCGCGGGTGATGCCGGGCAGGATTGTCCCCGTTAGCGGCGGGGTAATCACGCTGCCGTCGCGGCGCACGAAAAACAGGTTCATGCCGCCCAGTTCTTCGACCCATTTGTGTTCAGCGGCATCAAGGAACACGACTTGGTCGCACCCTTTTTCGATCGCCTCTGCTTGCGGGACGAGCGATGCCGCATAATTGCCGCCGGTTTTTGCCGCGCCAGTGCCGCCAATCGCCGCGCGCACATGGTTTTGCGAAACCCAGATTTTGACCGGGTTCACGCCGCCTTTAAAATAGCTGCCCGAAGAGCAGATGATGACGACAAATTTGTATTGCGTGGCCGGACGGACGCCCAAAAACGCCTCTGATGCGAACATGAAGGGGCGGATATAGAGCGAGCCGCCATCTACATTTGGCATCCACTTCGCATCGGTTTTGACCGCCAGCCGCACCGCTTCTAAAAACAAGTCTTCCGGCAATTCCGGCATCGCCATCCGCCGCGCGCTGGCGTTAAAACGTTCCGCATTTGCGCGCGGGCGAAACATCGCCAGACCGCCATCAGCATGCGGAAAAGCCTTCATCCCCTCAAAGATTTCCTGCGCATAATGCAGCACGCTTGATGCCGGATCGAGCGGGATTGGCTGCCTCGGCCCGATTTGCGCCGAATGCCATCCGCCTTTTTCCTCATCATAATCAATCGTGACCATGTGATCGGTGAAGACCGTGCCAAAGCCGGGATCGGCAACGGCGGCCTCGCGCGCAGCGTCGGAAGTAGGGGCGGGGTGCGGGATCGTCTCAAATTGCATGAGGTGCAATTACTGGGCAGTGCAAATCAGGGCAAGTCTTGTGTTTGCATCTGGCCGGGCAGCGGGTTGGACCGCGGTTTGGGCAGTTTTTTCGCGTTCCGACTGCCTATTTCAGGCCGGAACGGATGATTATGACGTGGGAAAAGATTTAAACAAGACTTGTATGGCGCGGGGTCACCCGGCACAAATTGACGCAAGAGGCGCGGTACACGCGGCTCCCGGCCCCCGGTGAAACGCGATGGGTCTTAGCTTTAATAGCGCGAAAGGAGGTGATCCGATGTCTCATGGTTCAGTAGCGAGGTCGGTGAAGATCCCTACGGAGCATATTCGGTAACGTCCTTACCGAGTGAGGTTTCGTGAGCGGCTCTTTACGGCCGCTGACCATGAAAGGGCTGTTTTCCGTTCGCGGAAAACAGCCCTTTTTTTGTCGGGTTTGTTAACGCGCACCATTTGGCGCGCGAGGCCGCATTATCTACAATCTTCGATCACTCGGCTGACCTCTACCCATGCGGGCAGGTACAGCGTGCGTTCGCCCTCTACGCCGACGGCAAAACGCCCCTTGGTGATCGCCATTGCATCGAGCAATGGGTCGCGGGCCGAAAGTGTCGCGGCGACGATTGCGCGGCCTGCAACGGGCGATGCTTGCAATTGGCGGTTCACGGTTTCGGCGGTCACACTCATCGCGCGGGTTGCTGATGCCTGCCCTGTGGATGGTGATGTAGTGACGCGCGCCAGACCGATTTGGCCCCCGGCGCAGCGGATTAGAAACACCGGGTCGCGCGGCGAAGTGCCATAGATCGCCAGCGTCTCGCCCGGCTCAGAAGCATAGGTCCAGTCACCCGGCGTCTGCGGTGCGTCGAGATAGCTGTCATAAACCGGCTCTTGCACAACAGGCGGCAGGGGAGCTGGTGCAGGCGTCGGTGTCGGTGCGGGTTGCTGGACCGGCGGCGGTGTCGGTGCGGGCGGCTCAGATGCGGGAATGCAAGCGGCAAGGCCAAAGGTCAGCGCGAGCGCCCCGGCGGCATGGAAATAGGTGGCTTTCATGCAGGCGTAATGCGCGCTATCGGCTGAAGGGTCCATGACCAAATCGAAGCAAAACCCCAAAAAAAACGCTGGATCAGGCCAGTCGGGCGAAAGCTCAGCGGAGCAGTCCGTTAAGCGCCCGCAAAAGCAACTGGGCAAATTGGCCAAGAAGCGCGCCGATCATCTCTTGGTCGAACGCGGCCTTGCCGAAAGCCGAACCCGTGCGCAGGCTTTGATCATGGCGGGGGTGGTGTTTGTGGGCGAGGTGAAAGTCGAAAAATCCGGTCAACAGGTCGCTCAAGACGCGGCGCTGGATGTGCGCGGGCGCGATCATCCTTGGGTCAGCCGCGGCGGGATCAAATTGGCGCATGCTTTGGAGCATTTCGGCCTGGACCCGGCGGGCGCGACGGCAATGGATATCGGATCATCGACCGGCGGTTTTACCGACGTGCTGCTGACGCATGGCGCGGGCCGCGTTTTTGCGGTGGATAGCGGCACCAACCAACTGGCGTGGAAACTGCGCCAAGATCCGCGCGTCACCGTTTTGGAACAGACCAGCGCCCGGATTTTGACCCGCGAACAGATTGATGCGCCCTGCGATTGGGTTGTGTGCGATGCGAGCTTTATTGGTCTTGCCAAAGTGCTCGAAGTGCCGCTGCAATTGGCCGCGCCGACATGCCGGTTGGTGGCCCTGATCAAACCGCAATTCGAAGTCGCCAAAGCCGAAGTGGGCAAGGGCGGCGTTGTCCGTGATGCGGATTTGCACATCCGCGTCCAAGGCGAAGTTCGTGAATGGTTAGAGGGGCTTGGTTGGGACGTTGAAGGGATAGTCGAAAGCCCGATCACCGGCCCCCAAGGCAATGTCGAATTTCTGATCAGCGCCGCAAGGTCTTAACCCAAATCCATCCCGCCAATTTTCGCGTCCAGATCAATCGGGATCGATGACAGGACCTCTACGCCGCTCGCCTTTTCATAACCGTCTTCGCCGTGCTGAGCGACCAATTCCGCCTGGCGCGCATCGCGGCCCCGCAGCAATTCGGCGATCTCTTCGCGGTACAGCGCCACCATCGCGGTGACGAAACGGTTCACGCAATCATCCTCTTTCGTATGATCAACGTCGAAATCGGGCAGATGATCAATCATCACCTCAGCCGGGTAGAGAAATTCATTGGTGACATAGCGGTTCACCGAAAACCAGCTGCGCGGGATGCCCAGAGTGTTGATCGACAGGCCGATCACATGGGTGACATGGGCTTTGGCTTCTTCGCCCTGCGGCGGCCAAACTTTTGGCTCCAACCCTTCTGGCAATTGCGTGCGGTGCAGAAACAGGTGGAAATGGCCGTGCTCGTCTTCTTCGCGGCTGCCCGGGGCGTGGACGTGATAATACCAGCGCGCTTTGCAAAATTGGTCGCGCGCGTCGGCCTTTGGATAATGGGTCCAGAAATTCGCGCCGTCCTCTGGCACCACGCGCAGCATGAGCGGGCGTTGTTCCTGCGCCATCTGCGTGATGGTTTCGATGACAATATGCGCGGCCTCCACCTCAGTCATTGGCGAGTTACGGGGTTGGCGGGCGCCTTCTGTTGATGATGGGCCTTTTGCGCCGTCTGTTGCGCCGTCTGTTGTTGTGCTTGCTGTGGTGGTCATGGGAGGGGTTCTAGCGGGGTGCTGGTAAAGTTACAAAAGGGTATTTTGCGTCAAATTTCTGGGCGCGGCCTTGCGGCAAGCAATTGCGTAAAATCCAAATTTTCAGATTCCAGATACAAAACGGCCGATGGCAACACATGCTGCCATCGGCCGAAATTGTTACGCTAAGGCGCGGTGCTTATTCAGCAGCGGCACAGCATGCAGCTGCACAGCAGCCTTCAGCGGCGCAGCAGCCTTCAGCAGCAGCACAGCAACCTTCAGCTGCACAGCAGCCTTCAGCTGCACAGCAGCCTTCAGCAGCTGCACAGCAGCCAGCTGCGCAATCAGCAACAGCAGTTGTATCAGCGTCAGTCGCAGCTTCGTCAGCAGGAGCTGAGCAAGCAGCAGTTGCAACAGCCAGGCCGCCAGCGACAGCGAGCATCGATGCAAAGTTGGTCTTTTTCATTAAATCGTTCCCCTCATTGAAGCCTGGCCAAACCCGCCAAACCCCAGTGGATAGATAGAGCGCGCAATAGATTTCTTGCCGAACAGCGCCCCGAATCACGGCAAGAATGTGGCGAAGCTATCACAATGGGGCGGATGCGGGAAAGCCAATGTTGATAATTCACCGCATTAACCCATCAAATCCGGCCAAATAGGGCGAAAACCGGACCATTCTCAGGGGGATCAGGGGCGGACCGCGCTAAAACTGCGCCGAAATTGCGACAAAAAATGCAGGAAATGCGTCAAATAGAGACGGTTATCAGCGGCGCGCTTGGCCCATCAATTGGCGCTGCGTTAAGGCTCGTGTATCGCAGCGCCTCACGGTTCTGCTGCGAATCAGGCCGTGTGAATTGAGGGCGGGTTAAGGCGCTGCATTCGTGCCGGCGCGGGGTGGGGACCCTGCATCGGCAACAACCGAATGACTGCTGTCTAAATCTGGCGGGAGAAAAAATGAACTTTCTGGCTTCTAAGGCGCAATTGCGCGCAAGTTTTATCCGCTGGGCGCTGTTTCTGGTGCCGCTCACTGTGTTGCTGGGCTTTAGCGCCGGGCAATTGGGCAGCCCGCAAACCGTGTGGTTTCAAGAATTGACCAAGCCCGCGATTTTCCCGCCGCCAATGTGGTTCGGGATTGTGTGGAGCATCCTGTACGTAATGATCGGCCTGTCGCTGGCGGGCGTGGTCAGCGCATGGGGCGCGCATGGCCGGGGCTTTGCGATCATCATTTTCGCGGTGCATTTCGTGGGCAATCTGGCGTGGACCTTGGTGTTTTTCGGCATGCAAAATATGACGGCGGGGCTGGGCGTGTTGATTTATACGGTCGTGAGCCTGATCGCAGTCATCGCGGTGTTCTGGCGCGTGCGGCGCAGCGCGGCCCTATTGTTGATCCCATATTTGGCATGGGTGATGTTTGCGAGCGTGCTGAATTATCAATTCATCGCGGAAAACCCCGATGGCGGCAATGTTAGCGATGTCAGTGAAGAAGGCGCCGTTGAGCGGATCGAATTCTAAGGTTTCCGCTTAGACATTTTGCGCCGCGCTCTAGACAATTTGGGCCAGCATCTCCAAATACGCAGCCATGCAAAGTGAAAACCCAATCATCGCCGACTTCGTCAAAATCGCCAACAGTGCGGCCGGGACTATGGCCGGCATGACGCGCGAGGCTCGTGAGGGTGCGCGCGAAAAAATGCGCGAAGCCATGGGCGGCATGGATTTCGTGTCACGCGAAGAATTCGACACAGTCAAAGCGATGGCACAAAAAGCGCGCGAACAAGCCGACGCGCTTGAGGCGAAAGTCGCTGAGCTGGAAGCCAAAATCTCCAAATAATCGAGCCGTGATGCAAGGGAGCCTGCGCCGATGAATTTGCGCGCTCCTGCTATCCTGATCGCCTCTCGCCCGCATGGCGAAACGGCGTCGATTGCGCGTCTCTTGACCGAGAATTACGGCCTTGTGGCCGGTTATGTTGCGGGCGGGCGCGGGCGGCAATTGCGGCCTTTAATGATCCCCGGCAATGCGCTTGAGGCGCAGATTTCTGCCAAATCAGACAATCAATTGCCGTTTGTGCGGCTGGAACTGATCGAAAGCCGCGCGCCGTGGATGACGGAGCCGCTTCCGGCTGCTGCGATTGGGTGGGCATGCGCCCTCACGGCCAGTGTTTTGCCCGAACGCCTCGCTTATCCGACGATTTATAGCGGCCTGGATGCATTGCTGACGGCGGTTTGCCATGCGCCATCGGCGCGCGGGTGGTTGGCGGTGATGGTGGCCTATGAAGCGATGGTTTTGCGCGAATTAGGCTATGGCGGGATGAAGCCCGATTTGGATGGTGATTTCGCCGCGCAATTTGAAGTGTTTCGCGGACTCCACAGGCCAATCCGCGACTACCTTCTTGCCGAGCGTGACCGCGATGTTATGGCCGCCCGCACGGCTTTGGGCGAACGGCTGAAGCGGATGATGACATGAGACAGGAAAAATGAGGCGGACTGTATGAGGTTGGCGGCATGAAAATCGCAATCCTACCCGGGGACGGCATCGGGCCAGAGGTCACACGCGAAGCGGTGACGGTGCTGAAGGCGCTCGATTTGCCGGGCATGACCTTGTTTGACGGCGATGTTGGCGGCGCGGCGTATAAGCGCCACGGTCATCCTTTGCCGCAAGAAACGCTGACCATGGCGCGTGAGGCGGATGCGGTGCTGTTTGGCGCGGTCGGCGATCCTGATTGCGACGGGTTGGAGCGGTCTTTGCGGCCAGAACAGGCGATTTTGGGCCTGCGCAAAGAATTGGATCTGTTTGCCAATTTGCGCCCGGCCAAAGTGTTTCCGGGCCTCGAACATCTCTCCCCACTTAAGCCAGAGATCGCAGCGACGCTCGATCTGTTGATCGTCCGCGAGCTGACTGGGGACGTCTATTTCGGTGATAAGGGCGAGCGCGTCGCGCAAGATGGCGGGCGCGAGGGGTGGGATATGATGTCCTATTCCGACACCGAAGTGCGCCGAATTGCCCGCGTCGGCTTTCGCGCGGCGCGCAGCGGCGATGGCCGTTTGTGCAGCGTTGATAAAGCGAATGTGCTGGAAACCAGCCAAGTGTGGCGCGACACAGTCAAGGACGCGGCCAGCGCGCATCCCGATATCGATCTGAGCCACATGTATGTCGATAATGCCGCGATGCAGATCATCAGCAATCCGGCGCAATTTGGTGTGATCCTGACCGGAAATCTGTTTGGCGATATTTTGTCCGATTTGGCCAGCGCGGCGGTTGGTTCGATTGGGTTGCTGGCCAGTGCATCAATGGGTGACCGGGCGACGGCGGGCGGCTTGTTTGGCTTGTACGAACCGATCCACGGCAGCGCGCCTGACATTGCCGGACAAGGCAAAGCCAATCCGATGGCCACCATTTTGTCTGCGGCGATGATGCTGCGCCATTCATTCGGGATGGAAGCAGAGGCGATGCGGATCGAAGCGGCGGTTTCTGGCGCCTTGGCAGACGGTATTCGCGGCGGCGATTTGGGCGGGACGCACGGCACTGAGGCGATCGGCGCGGCGGTGTTGGAGCGGCTCTAGAGGCCTGATCATGCCCTTAGAATTGGCTGTAATCCTGCCGACTTTGAATGAGCGCGGCAATCTGGCGCCGTTGGTGCAGCGGATTGACGCGGCGCTGAGTTCAGTGGTGGGCGTAGACGGTTGGGAAGTGTTGATCGTCGATGATGATAGCGGTGACGGCACCGCCGATGAAGCGCGAGAATTGGCCCGCGCCGACAGCCGCGTGCGGGTCATCCAACGGATCGGCAGGCGCGGTTTGGCCAGCGCCGCCATCGAAGGGTTTTGCGCCACAGCCGCGCCGTTTGTCGCGGTGATGGACGCCGATCATCAACATGACCCGGCGCTGCTGCCTGAAATGCTCGCGGGGCTGAAAGCGGATGATGCGGAAATTTGCATCGCCAGCCGCTTTGCCGAAGGGGCCAGCACCGCGGATTGGGCCGAGCCTGAGCGGGAGAAATTGTCCGGCATCGCCAATGCGGTTGCCCGGCGGATTACGGGCACACAATTGAGCGATCCCATGAGTGGGTATTTCATGGTGTCCACCGCAACCGCGCGAACATTGGCCCCGCGATTGTCGGGCATTGGGTTCAAAATATTGCTCGACCTGCTGGCCACCGCGCCAAAAGTGCTGGGCGCAGGATTGAAAGTGCGCGAATTTCCGCTCAATTTCGCCGCGCGCCGCGATGGGGTGAGCAAGTTGGACCGCGCGGTGTTGTTCGATTTTCTCGCTGGGCTTTATGACAAGCTCTTAGGCCGCGCGATCCCGACGCGCTTTGCTTTGTTTGGCACTGTCGGCGCGCTGGGCGTGATCGTCCACATGGCCGTTTTGGCGATTTTGCTGCTGGGTTTTGGAGAGGGCTTTGTACTGGCCCAAGCCGCCGCCGTTTGGGCCGCGATGACGTTCAATTTCTGGCTGAACAATTGGCTGACTTACCGCGACAAACGGCTCAAAGGCTGGGGCGCGGTGCTGCGCGGCTGGGCCGGGTTCTGCGCGACCTGCGCGGTTGGGGCGTTTGCAAATGTGGCGGCGGCGACGTTCTTGCAAGGGCAGGGCGCGCATTGGGCGCTCGCTGCGCTGGCGGGGATCGTGATCGGATCGGTGTGGAACTATGCCCTTTCCAGCCGGTTCGTCTGGGGCAGGTTTTAGGCCCAGTCTTAGACCGGCATCTTCACCGCCATCCGGCAATCCACGTCCAATCGGCAAAACTCATCGGCCCATCCAGCGGCGCGGCGCTGAGGATTTTGAAAAACACCGCAAACATAGCCGCGCTGCTGGCCAGCACACCATTGGCGATCCATGTGTGCCCGGCGCGGCGCAGATCGCTGAGCGAGAGCGCCAGTGCCGCCAGCAGAAACACGCTGGGCATCACGTAATGGTAATAGAATTGCACCGGTTTTGGCGCGATCAGCCATAGGCCCAGCGATACGCCATATCCGACCACCACCGCCAATTTCGCCCAGGATTCTGGCTCCGCGCCGCGATAAAGGCCTATCACCAAACACCACGCCATCGCCGGCAATCCCAGAACCATCGTCAGCGGATTGCCAATCAGCAGCACGCCGCGCTGCGCCCCGTCGGTAAATTCATAAAGATACCAAATGCCGCGCGTGTTCATCACCCATTGCGGCCATGTGCTTTGATAGGTGTGCGGGGTGAGGACTTGCTGCTGCAAATCCAGCATTTCAACATGCAGCGCGATCAGCCCGCTTTGCGCCAAGGGGGACGCATGAAACGCCGTCCCAAGCCAATATCCCGGCAGGAATGTCAGCGCATAGACCGCCAGTGGGACGATGCCGAGCCATACTGTCGCCTCAACCAGGCTGATCCCCGGCACCGGCACGCCCCGGCGGCTGAGTAGCAATCGCCGCCGCCCCGCCGACAACCGCGCGGCGAAAAATGTCAGGCCAAACGCCATAGCCAGCGGCACCGCATTCCATTTCGAGGCAAGCGCGGCCCCAATCGCGATCCCCGTCAGCGCCAGCCGCCAGCGGCCCGTTTCTGGCGCGCGGCATGCGGCGGCAAATTGCCACGCGGCCAGCATCAAGAACGCGGCCATAAAAATATCGAGCATCGCGATCCGCGCATGGACGAACAGGTGAAACCCGGTGACCAGCAAGACGCCAAAGGCAATCGTCGCAAACCGATCATGGCTCGCCTGCCACAGGGCACGCATTCCGGCTCCTATGGCGACCGTTCCCGCGATCAGAGGCATAATCCGCCACCCCAGCGGATTGTCGCCAAACAGATAAATACCCAGCGCAATGAGCTCTTTGCCGAGCAGTGGATGTTCGCGGTTGGCGTATGCGCCGCCGGACCCCTCAATCAGGGTCACCAAATCGCGCGCCGCGGGCAGATAGTGGACCTCATCAAAGAACGGCGAAGACGGCGTGGTCAAACGAATGCTGGCCAGCAGCGCAAACAGCGCCGGGATCGCCAAAGACCACAGCCACGGATCGGGCGCGTGTTCTGGCGGGCCGGGCGGCTGCTCTTTCGCATGCGGTTCTAAGGAAGCGGAGCCTGACATCTGGCACCAGCGATTACGCAAGCGCCGTCCGCCGGGCAAGGGTGTTTAGACCGCTGGATCAGTCGCCTGTTTGGCAGCTGCTTTCGTATCTGGTGCTTTCGCAGCAGCCACATCCGCCGCTGCCTGTTCCAACCAGAACAACCGCGCGATCATTGCCAGCAATCCGATGCTGGCGGTGCACGCGACGAACAATCCCCATAGCGGCACATTCATGCCCTGCTTGCGGGCGCGCGGCGCGACAAAGAACAGCGCGACCATCACGGTGATAACCAAATCCCACCACACCTGAACCCCGGTGAGGTTGACCGAATGGTTGGTCCAAAACATGACAATCCCGTCCTGCCAAATCTGCACCCCGGTAAAGGCGGCAAATCCCGCCGAAAGCATCGCGGCGAGCAGCGCGTTTCCTGTGACGCGGTTGGCCGTCAAGATCATCACAAAGGCGATCAAGCCAGCGATAAGCCCGGCAATGGTGAGGATTTCGGTGGGGGACAGGGATGGCATGGCGATTTCCTAAGTTAATGTAGCGAGTGCTACATGGCTTGATAGCGAAGTGTAGCAAGTGCTACAAGAGGCAAATGCAAAAAGATCCCCGCCGAATTCCTCAGCCAGAGACCCAACAAAATTCTCAGCGCGAAACCATGTCCCGCGCGGCGCTGCTGCCGCTGCTGGCTGCGCATGTGCTTGACCATGGGTTGGGCGGGGCCAGTCTGCGTCCGCTGGCCAAGGCTGCGGGCACGTCTGACAGGATGCTGATCTATCACTTTGGCAATAAAGAGACACTGATTTCTGACCTGCTTGAATATATCGCGGGCATTTATTCCGCCGGTTTGGACGCCGCCATCGGCCAAAGCCGTCCGCACACTCGGCAAGAATGTTTCGCCCGCATCCTGACAGAGATCCGCGCCCCGGCGATGCAGAACTTTATGGCGCTATGGTGGGAAATTGTCGCGGGCGCGGCGCGCGGGCAGGCCGGGTATAAAGAGGCCGCAGATGCGATGATGACGCGGCAATTGGCGTGGCTTGAAACGCAGATGCCCGCCGATGATCCCGATCCGGCGGGCGGGGCGCGGTATTTGCTGACTTTGATGGAAGGGACATTGATGCTTGGCACGGTTGGCCATGCACGCACCGCGCGTGAAGGCCTAAGAGCCAGTGGATTAGCGGGCGGGCTTGCAAGCGATTTGGTCGGCGACTAATCCCGGCCTCATGAAAAAGACCACCGGAATGAACCGCGCTGTCACGCAAAAATGGCGCCCCGCAACGCAGGCCGTGCGCGGCGGTACTTGGCGCAGTGAACATGGCGAGACGAGCGAGGCTTTGTTCCTCACCTCTGGCTACACTTATGACGATGCGCAGACGGTGGCGGACCGGTTTGCTGGTGATGCGGAGGGGATGACCTATTCCCGCCTGCAAAACCCAACGGTCGCGATGTTGGAAGAACGCATCGCCTTGCTGGAGGGGGCCGAGGCATGCCGCACGCAGGCCAGCGGAATGGCAGCGATGACGGCGGCGCTATTATGCCAATTGTCGGCAGGCGATCACTGCGTCGCGGCGCGCGCGGCGTTTGGATCGTGCCGCTGGTTGGTGGACAATTTGCTGCCCAAATTCGGCATTGAAACAACCGTGATCGACAGCGCGGATAACGCGCAATGGGAAGCCGCGATCAAGCCGAACACCAAAGTGTTTTTCTTTGAAACCCCCGCCAATCCGACATTGGATATTGTCGATATGCAGGCGGTCTGTGATCTGGCGCGCGCGCATGGGATCACGACGGTCGTCGACAATGCTTTTGCCTCGCCCGCATTGCAGCGTCCGATGGAATTTGGCGCCGATGTGGTCGCCTATAGCGCGACCAAATTGATGGATGGGCAAGGGCGCGTTTTGGCCGGTGCGATTTGCGGATCGCAGCAATGGGTGGACGAGGTGCTGATGCCGTATCAGCGTAACACCGGGCCGACGATTGCCGCCTTTAACGCATGGGTCGTGCACAAGGGATTAGAGACGCTGAACCTGCGCGCACATGGGCAAAGCCGCAATGCGGTGGCGCTGGGCGAATTTATGGAGCCGCGCATTGTGAAAGCAGGCGGCCATATGCGGCACCCCGGCCTGCGCAGCCATGCGCGCTATGACATTGCCGCGGCGCAGATGGATGCGACCGGGCCGATCTTTGCCTTTGATGTGGGATCGCGGGACAAGGCTTTTACCATTTTGGACGCGCTGGAATTGATCGATATTTCCAACAATATCGGCGATGCGCGCAGCCTGATGTGCCACCCCGCCAGCACAACCCACGCCAATATGGGCGAAGAGGCGCGCGGCGAAATGGGCGTGAGCGAGGGCTTGCTGCGGATTAATGTTGGGCTGGAGGATATTGCCGACATTACCGAGGATATGGACCGGGCGCTGAGCGCGGCTGGGGTTTAAAACCCGTCTAGCGGCTTTCGCAGGCGATCCCGTCATTGTCGCGGTCAAGCGCTGGACGATAACCGGGTTGCCCGCGCCGTATGTTTGAGCGCCCGCTTTCGCGCGCGGCGGTACAATTTGGATAATAGACGCTGCCGTCGACTGATTGCGCTTGCCTAACGGGGCGGTTTGCTCTGCGGTTTTGGTGGCAGTGGTATGTGCCATCGGAGCGATTGTTATGGCATCCTTCGCGGTTGAGGCCGCCGGGATGAGCTGCGACTTCGGCAAAGGTGAGCGGGCTAAAGAAGGCCGCTAAGCCTGCGACTGTTAAAAGGAGCGCGCGCTTGGTCATTGTATAGTTCAATGGTTTTTTGGCTGCCGAGTTCCCGCAAACTATCCAACACCCCAATCAAAACGCCCAATCAAAACCCCCTACTCAAAAACCCCAATCAAAAACCGGAGCAGCAGGCCGCGCCCACCACTCCGGTTTCTAAGCACATCGCCCCGTTCGTCAGCATGGGCCTGGTTGGCCGAGCCTCCCGTTCGAGGCGCTTTGGAACGACTAGCAGTTGCCATCTTGCCGATGACAATTGGCGCTATCGCTGCGGTGTCGCTAAGAAACGGATATCAGTCAGCCCTAACGCGGCGTTTACTGTGATTGGGCGCATACTGGACCGAAAAACTGCACCTGCGCAGTTGTGCGGTGCAGCATCATTGTATAACCGGCGCGCAATCCCTCACTATCTTTTCATCGCCTGCGCATGTTTTGGCGCGGCAACACAGTTTGGATAACCGGCCCATGACCACCCAAAGCTCCTTTGCGGAAACCTTTCGCCGCGATTGGTTGGCGCAGCCGCGCGCTGACATTTTGGCGGGCATTGTGGTGGCGCTGGCGCTGATCCCAGAGGCGATTGGTTTTGCCCTGATTGCGGGCGTTGACCCTAGCGTGGGCCTCTATGCCAGCGTGGCGATTGCGATGGTTATCGCGCTAACGGGCGGGCGTCCCGGCATGATCTCCGCCGCGACTGCCGCCGTTGCGGTGGTGGTGATCCCGCTGGTGGACGAATGGGGCGTGGAATATCTGTTCGCGGCAACGATCCTGATGGGCGTGTTCCAAGGGATCGCGGCGCTGCTGCGGCTCGACTTGCTGATGCAATTCGTCAGCCGCTCGGTCATTACCGGCTTCGTCAATGCCTTGGCGATCCTGATTTTCATGGCGCAAATCCCGCAATTGATGCCCGGTAATGACGGCGTTGGCCCGTGGACCTGGGTGATGGTGCTGGCCGGTTTGGCGATCATTTACGGCTTCCCCCGCATCACCAAATCCATCCCGAGCCCGCTGGTCGCCATCGTGCTGCTGACGGCGGCGACGATATGGTGGGGGCTGCCGGTCAATGATGTGGCGGGTGAGGGTAAACTGCCCGATGGTTTGCCGATGTTTGCTTTGCCGGATGTGCCGCTGACATGGGAAACGCTGAAGATCATCGCGCCTTATTCTGCGACGATGGCGGCGGTGGGCCTGCTGGAAAGCCTACTAACCGCGCAAATCGTCGACGATATGACGCATACTGACAGCAACAAACAACGCGAAAGCGCCGGGCAAGGGATCGCCAATGTGGTTGCGGCGTGTTTTGGCGGCATGGGCGGCTGCGCGATGATCGGGCAATCGGTTATCAATGTCGCATCGGGCGGACGCGGGCGGCTTTCGACCTTTACCGCCGGTGCGTTCTTGCTGTTCTTGCTCACCGTGCTGGGCCCGTATGTGGGCCAAGTGCCCATGCCAGCCTTGGTCGCGGTGATGATCATGGTCAGCATCGGGACATTCAGCTGGAATTCGATCCCCAATTTGCGCCGTCATCCCTCCTCCAGTTCGGTGGTGATGATCGCCACAGTCGTGGTGGTTGTGTGGACGCATGATCTGGCGCTTGGCGTGCTTGTCGGGGTGCTGCTCTCGGGCATTTTCTTCGCCAACAAAGTGCGCAGCCTGTTCAGTGTGGAACGCATCCGCCGCCCGCACAGCGCGGTCTATGTCGTGACCGGAGAGATTTTCTTCGCCAGCGTCGATAAGTTCATGGATCAGCTGGGGCCAGAGAGCCAATATGAAGACGCCGCGCACCACGTTGTGATCGACGTTTCCAAGGCGCATTTCTGGGATATTTCGGCGATCGGCGCGCTGGAAAAAGTGGTGGACCGGATGCGCCGCAATGGCCGCCACACTCGGATCGTCGGGCTGAACGCAGCCAGCGCCGATCTGTTCGACAAATTCGCGCTGGAGGACCGGACGGGTCTGGAAAGCGGATTGCTGCCGCATTGATGTTTTGCGAACCCGCATCCGCGGGTTCGTCCTCGGTGCTATTCGCTCCACTTCGTTTCGCGGCACCTGCGGGCGCCCGCCTTGTCTCTTTGGCGCGCTTGCGGCTGCTTCGCGCCGATGCTCACGCTGCCGTTAGTGGGTTAATCCCGTCACTGTCCTGCCTGCTTAATGGCGGAGCTCGGTCGCGAAGCGACCGCAAGCGCCCCAAAGGACGGGGGCGCCCGCCCGCAGCGCCGAAGGCGCGAGAACATCGCACCCCGGATGATGTGCGCAAACAAGAACGCTCGACGCCGCAGGCGTCGCAAGGCCGACCGGCCGTCGCGGCTTTTGCCGCGTAGCCAAGCGGGCGGATGCCCGCGCCCGGCGCTTGAGGGCGCAAACAAAAACGCGTTGTGCCGTCTGCGCCATTGTGCGACCTCAAGCATCAACAGGAGAGGACCATTATTATGGCGAACCGCGTCGAGCTAATTTTCGATTTTGTCAGCCCCAACGCGTATTTCATCTGGGGGCCGCTGCGTGATGTTGTTCGGCGCACCGGGGCAGAATTGGATGTTACGCCAGTATTTCTTGGCGGGATGCACAAGCTGACGGGCAATGCGCCGCCGATGATTCGCGATGCGGATGTGAAGGGTAAGGTCGAATATTCGATGCTGGAGATCCAGCGCTTTATCGCCAAGCATGGCCTCACCAAATACAAGATGCATCCGGCATTCCCGTTCAATTCGATCTTGCTGCAACGCATGCTGTTCGCTGCCGATCAGGATGGGCGCGGGGTGCAATTTGTCGACGGAATTTTGCCCGCGATCTGGGAAGAAAGCCTGGATTTCACCGATCCAGAAGCCCTCGGCGCGGTCCTCTCCGCCGCCGGTTTTGACGCCGCCGATCTGTTCGCCCGAACACAGAGCGATGAGGTAAAGCAAGGCCTCGTCCAAAACACTGATCACGCGGTTGCGCGCGGCGCGTTTGGTATTCCGACGATGTTTGTCGGACCCAAAGGCGGTGCGTGCGAAATGTTCTTTGGCAAAGAACGATTGGGCCAGATTGAAGAGGAATTGGCGGCGGGTTAGAGGCCGCTGGCGGCGCTTTCGCGAGCTGGCACTGCGGCCCGCACCGCCGCCCTTAACGTTGCGAACACCTGTGCCGCCAAATCTTCTTCTAGGTCGCGCCGCCAACAGGCGTAAGCGGGAAAATCAAACTTCGGTGCGTCTGCAACAATGCTGAGCGCCCCCGTTTCCACCAAAGGCATGACCAGTGATTGCGGCATATAGCCCGCCATCGCATTGCTGATCAGCCATTTCGCCGATCGCTGACCCAGATCCAGCACCAATCCCGCATCCGGCGCGATCCCAAGGCGGGATGCGATTTCCAGCCCGATTGAGCGGCCCCAATCGATCCGCACGAAATTATCCTTCCAATCGGCAGGATCGCCCGCCGTCACCAATATCAATCGGTCCTCAAACAAGCGCTGCGCCGCGACATCGCGGCGGAACACCGGATCGTGAACGACGATCATATCCAGCGCCCCTTCTGCCAAATCGCGGTTAAGCCGCGCCCATGCCCCCGTTGTCACGCGCAAGGCCAGATCGGGTATCGCGCCGCGCACATCATCCAGCCAGCCGAGCAGCAATTGATCCCACAGGAAATATTGCCCGCCAAAGGACAGCGAATGTTTAAACCGATCCGGCAGGGCGACTTCGTGCTGGGCAACCTCCCATGCCCGCACCGCTTGCCGTGCCGGGCTAACGAAGCGTTCGCCCGCTGAGGTCAGCTGACAACCGCGTTTGTCACGGATGAACAATTTCGTGCCCAGCCGATATTCCAGCTGCTTAATCCGTTCGGTGACGCTGGAGGGGGACGCATTCACCCGCTGCGCTGCGCCAGAAAAACTGCCGGCGGCGGCGGCGGCGAGGAAGGTTTGAAAACTCACAACATCCATTTAATTTGGATATACCGAATTTAAAGTTCTGACAATTGCGTTTCTCTAAAATTGAAACCGGCTGTATTTGCCGCTCAACAGATTGAAGGAGAACACCGATGAAAACGTTTTTTATCGCCAGCGCCGCCGTCTTTGCCGCCTTGGCTGCGCCGCAAGTCGCGTTCGCCAATACCGGCGACGACAACGCCGTCAGCAGCTCAGCGACCGCAGAAATTATCGTATCGGCTGAACATCAGCGCACCTGGGACCGGGGCAACCGGATGGAGGCCGATGGCCTGCGTGATTTGGAGCGCGCCCGCCGCGATCTGGTCCGTTACAGCGCCGATGTTGTCACCGCACAGGACAAACGTGACACCTCGCTCAGCCGCGCCCTGAATGCGCGTCAGGCGTTTGAGAACCTGACCGTGCGCGCCAATTTCACCAGCGGCGATGACGCCAAGGATTGGGCGAAACAGGTCGAAGAATTGGCCAGCGATTGGGACCGGTTTGAAAGCCGCAGCAGCGAGGGTGTGCGCGAATTGGACCGCGCCCTGCGCCGGCAAGCAAACGCGCAGGAAGCCGTCGATGATGCCCAGGCACAAGTGGATGAAGGCCTCGCGATGAAATCAGACGCAGAGCGCGCCAGCCAGCGGCCAACCCGCCGATAAGCGGCGGCTCTGAGAGATAGGGGCTGAAAGCCAAGGCCCGCCGCAAAAAACTGCGCGCGGGCCCCTATCAAACACGGCCTATTATGAGGAGAGAGAGCATGTTTGCAAAGAGCGATAAAATCCGTCCGATGACCGACAATTCTGCCCCTGCTTCGCGGATCGGCGGCGCGGTCGATCACGTTGCCGCAGCCAGCGCAGTGATGGTGGTGGGATTGGGCGCGGCGCAGCTTGCGCTCCCGCTCTTTGCAACCCCCTTGACCGGTATCCAAACCGGAACGGCGGGTTTGATCCTTGCGGTGCAATGGATCGTGTTTGGCGGCATTCTGGCGGTTGGCGGATTGTTGCGGATGCGGGTGGTGACAATTTTTGCGGCTGAATTCCTGCTCGTCACCGGTATCGCGGCGGCGGCCGTTATGATGCTCAGCGGCGGCGATCCGATCCCGCTCTTGGTCCACGGTGCGGTCGCCTTTGTCGGCCTTACCAATAGCGGTCTTGCGCGCTTGACCGACAAGGCGGAACTAAAGCGGGAATTGCGCCTGATGAGAGCCTCGAGCCAGCAATCCGCCACCCGTCAGCAAGCCGACCAGCAAGCCGACCAGCAAGCCGACCAGCAAGCCGACCAGCACGCCGAACGAAAAGTCGCAGATCAGCCCGTAACGCAGGCCGTATCGCATTCTGCATCAAAGCGGGGGGAGTTTTGATGCGCGGGCACTTGCGAAAGACGCCCTTTGGGTCGCCCATTGCCGGTACGTCTTCGCAGGCAGGCGGCGGGAACAAGCGCAAAAGCGCCGTTCTCGCCGTATCTGCGATAATCTTGGCCGGGTCATCAATCGGTGCGCCGCTATCGGCACAAAACGGCGCGCAGCAGGACACGATTGGCGAGGATATGGTCGATGCGGTGACGCAGCCCTTGAGCGATTTGAACCTGCGCAGCCGCGAGATTCCCTTGATCCTGATATTGGCGCAAGATGCCCCCTATGATTTGACCGAGATACGCGGTTGCGCGGCGATACGCGGCGAATTGGCACGATTGGAAGACGTGCTTGGCCCGGATGCTGATCAACCGCGCGAGGGGACTGGCCTGATCAATCGCGGCCTGCGCACGGGCGGCAAAATGATCAGCGGCTTCATTCCGTTTCGCGGCATTGTTCGGCGGATTTCGGGTGCCAGAGCGCAGGAGCGCCAATGGGAAGAGGCGGTCTATGCCGGGGTCGCGCGGCGCAGTTACCTGAAAGGATATATGGCCGGGCAGCAATGCGGCGAGGCAGAGGAACAGGCGCCGCCAACGGCGCGGGACATTTTGGGTCTAGGCGGCGCGTTGGATGCGGATCAGCCGCATTATGGCGCGCAAGCTAGCGGCGAACATACGGTCGGAAATCCGAACGAAAATACAGCCGATAGCGATTTGGCCCCGATGCCAGAATGACATCGCAAGCCGCGCGCAATTCACGGTAATTTCAATTGTGCGGCGGAATAAGCGCGCGCGCCCTCTTGTCGCCCAGCGCAGAATTGCTACGTTAGGGCGCTTATGAAAGAGCTGTTCCAACATGCTGCGGTCACTGACGGGATTACCGTTCGGGTGGCTGTTAGCTTCCTTCCCGAACAATCCCACCCAGAGGCGGGAAAGTGGTTTTGGGTTTATCATATCCGTATTGAAAATGGTTCGCACGAAGACGTGCAATTGCGCACGCGCCATTGGCGGATCACCGATGCGCGCGGGATGGTGAACCATGTTGACGGCGAAGGGGTGGTTGGCGAACAGCCCAAACTCGCGCCGGGCGAAAGCCATGATTATGTGTCTGGTTGTCCGCTGACAACGCCGCATGGCTCGATGGAAGGGTTCTATACTTTCAACAAGGGTGCTGGCGAAAAGGGTGATGGTTCGCCTTTCGAGGTGCGCATTCCGTTCTTTCCGCTCGCCGCGCCTGAAACCGCCGACGGGCGCCAAGATTAAACGTGTTTGATTAAGCGCGTTTGACTAAGCGCGCCGATTGAGTTTGACTGGCTGAGTGTTACCGGTCGAGGGTAACGGGCCGCCCGACTATCTGACCGAGTAACCGCCTGTGAAACGCACCCATCTCCCCTTGAATGCTCTGCGCGTCTATGATGCGGCGGCGCGGCACCTGTCCTTTACGCGCGCGGCTGATGAATTGGCGGTGACCCCGGCGGCGGTGGGTCAGCAGATCCGCGCTTTAGAAGACCACCTTGGCGTGGTGCTGTTTCGGCGCACGTCCAAGGGATTGGAGCTGACGCCGGAAGGTTGTGCCGGACTGGATGCGCTGCGTGAGGGGTTCTTGCGGTTTGAGGAAAGCGTGGCCGCGATGCAGGCGGGGCAGGCGTCGGACCGCTATACTATCGCCGCGCCGCGCGAATTTTATGCCGAATGGCTGGCCCCGCGATTGGCGGTGTTTCAGGCGAGTACGCCCGGTGTTGTGTATTCGATCATCGCGGATGAGGCGGCGGATTTTACCGAAGCAAACCTCGATCTGGCGATCCGTTTGGTTGATGGGCCGGGCGATTTGGAAGGGGTGCAATTGGCCCCATCGCAGCGCGTCACGGTTGAGGCTGATGGCGCGCGTGATGCGTGGATTGATTGGCCCGGCGCGGCCCTGCCCGAAGGGGTGCTGCCGTGTATCAAAGCGGGCAGTCCGGGGCAGGCTTTGTCGAGCGCGCTGGCGGGGATGGGGCGCACTGTCTTGCCCTTGCCGCTGGTAGAGGGCGCGGTGGAGCGCGGGCAGCTGAAAGTGCTGGATGAACCAGCAGACAGCCGCCGTGCATATTGGCTGGTCGCGCCGACGCCGCAATGGCGATCGAAGAAGGTCAAGGCGTTGCTGGCGTTCCTGACGGATGCGTGACGTCGCAGTTCTGAACACCGACCGTTTCACCATGCGCCCGCTGCGCGATGCGGACACGGCGGCGCTGTTTCCGACGCTATCTGATGCGGAGCAATGCCATTATCTGACGCGCCCTGAGTTTGCTTCTGAGGAGGAGCTGCACGGATGGCTGACCGATCCCAACTGGCCGGGGCGGACGTGGATTGCGGTGGATACTTCGGGTTCGGTCACCGATTCTGTCACCGATTCTGTCTTTGGGCGCTTCGTCGCACACACCGCGCATGAAGAGGGCGTGCTCGAGATCGGCTATATCGTCTGCGCCGACCGCCAAGGGCAGGGGGTCGCATCGGAATGCACCCGCGCCCTGATCACACATTTGTTCGCCCTGCCTGTGGCCGATGGCGGCGCGCGCAAACTCATCGCTGAGGTCGACACGCGCAACATCGCCTCCGTGCGCTTGCTAGAAAAGTTCGGCTTCACCCGAGAGGCGCATTTGCGCGAACATGAAACCACGCATATCGGCCTGTGCGATGTGTATTTCTACGGCTTGTTGCGGAGCGAATGGAGCGGGGGTTAACCGCCAGCGCCAACACCGCGCTCATTCTCCCAATCTGTGCGCCACCGCGCTTTAAGCGCCCGGAAGAACGCCGCATTCGCCTCCTTGTTCTCGTCAGAATGGCGCGCCGCATATTGCTCCTCCTCCCACTCCGCGCGCAGAGCCGCTTTCAGCGCTTCATAATCGGGATGATCGGGGCCAAGCGGCACCTGCGATCCGCGTTCCGCCGCGCTGCCATAGCGTGCCGGTGCACGGTTGCGCAGGAAGAACATCACCAGCGCCTCATTATGCCGAACCTCCGTTCCGATCAGCTTGCCTGAGGAAACAACCATCCGCTCCTCGCCCTCTATCGCCCGCGCCAATGCCCCCGATTCCAAACGCGCCACACCCCGATCCACGGCGGCGTCCCAAGCCTCCCGAAAGCCCTCAGCACCGGGCCGCTGCCGCAATTTGTAAATGGCCTCCATCGATTTGCCGATATGCCGCGCCGCTTCGGAGACGATGCCCGTGGCCGCCAAATGCGCGATGAAAGCGCGTTGCAGATCGGGGAGAATAGAATTGCGGCGCGGTGCGACATGCGGAACCGGGGTGAAGGACAAAAGCGGATCGTCGTCGGCAGGCGGCGCGGCAATGTGCGCAACGGCAGAGGTGGCTTGGCGCGGAATGGCGCGTTTGGGCACGAGTTCAGTCATTCTTGTTGTCCGCACGCCATCCGGCGTGCGAAATCCTCGCTCACACGCCCTACGGGCGCGTCGCTGCGGGCGCGCGCCTCGTCCTTTTGGCGCCCTTGCGGCGCTTCGCGCCGAGCTAGCGCAGTTTGATCGTTTGCCACCAAGGTTCTGGGGAAAAACAGGGAGGTTGCGCAGATCAAGGGCACAGAACCCCGCGCAGCACAGCCTCATTGCGCTCCCGCCGGGCGGCGACGTCGGGCGGGCAGGGCGGATTGCCCCCAATGCGCCCCGCTTCGAGATGACCGAGCCAATCGCGAAAATGCCGAGGCGTGTCTTTATCCTGCGGCGGCGCGGACCAGCCAAGGTTTGAGCGGCCGGGCTGAAGCGGCGCGGTTGGGTCGTATGGGGAGGGGTGTGTCACTGGTGGTCCTTTTGGCAGGAGGCAAGGACCAAAGCATGAAGCAGAATTTTGCGGAGTAGGAAAATAGTGTTTTTTGTTTTGCACCCTCAAGCGCCGGGCGCGGGCCATCCGGCCCGCTTGGCTACGCCGCAGGGGCGGCGGCGCGCGGTCGCGCGCTGTGACGCCTGCGGCGTCATGTTGACACTAACCTCTCGCAAATTCTCCTAACGCGACGGTGAACGCGTGCTGGCGGAGCACGGTCGCGAAGCGACCGCAAGCGCGACCGCGCGCCCGCAGCGCCGAAGGCGCGAGGATATCGCGCGCCGGATGGCGTGCGCAAACAAAAGACTCGGTTCCAGCCAAACTCGGAGCATGCGTCCCGCGCGGTATCTGGCCGCGACAGGTGCTGTGACGTGAGGGTGTCACCAAGAGGAGGGGTTTTGTGTTTTTGTTTTGCGCTCGCCCATCCGGGCGAGCGTCCTCGCTAGACGCCCTTCGCTTCGCTACGGGCACGCTGCGGGCGGGCGGTCGCCCTTGCGGCGGCTTCGCCGCCGAGCCATAGAATTGCGCATATTGACAAACCTAGGATCAGAAAATGTGCGGCAACAATTACAGTGGAGTTAAGCGTGCTGTTGCCCATTTGTAGTTGGAAGTTCAGTTAGGGGTAGGCTACGAAACACTTTCTGTATTTGGTAACGTTGAGAATTTCGAATGAACGAAGTTGTAATCCAGTCGATAAGCGACTTCCTTGAATTTCGGTCGAAAGAAGCTGACGATGGCACGTTGGTCCATTGGTATCGTGGCCAGTCGAATTCAGGTTGGTCTTTAGTGCCAGGCTATTTCAGGCGTGAAATGCGGCTATCCGAGTCAACGCTAATGGCTAGATTCAAGCAAAGTGCTGCTATGCTGACTGAATTAGAGCCGAAATCTGACTTTGATTGGTTGTTTGTGATGCAGCACTATGGTGTGCCGACCAGACTGCTAGACTGGTCCGAAAGCCCTCTAGTCGGTCTGTATTTTGCCGTGGAGGGGGCTGATGGAGATTCTGACGCTGCGCTTTGGCGTCTAAATCCTAGCTTTCTTAATCGAAACGCTAATATTGTCGATCCTGACGAAGAGAATTATATTCCGTCCTTTGAAGATGAAGTGATTCAGAGTTACGGCCCTTCAAGCGTCCGTCAAAATCGTCGGCTCGAATTGTTTCCAGTCGCAACGATTGCAACAAGAAATAATGCAAGAATCCAAGCGCAAGTGGGGGCGTTTACAGTTCATCACAACAATCATGTTCCGATCGAGCAAGTTGGTGATGGAGGCCATATGAGTAAATTTATTATTCCAGCAGCCAGTTGTGCTTCAGTTTTGAAGGAGCTTAGGCTGCTTGGTATAAACCGTTTCAGTATGTTTCCAGAGCTCGCAAGCGTTGGGCGTCAAATAAAGGAATCGCTCGTATGACTTACGTGGAAACATCTCAACTCAAAAATAGTACTATCATGCTTCTCTACGCGGAGAGGGATGAGATAAAGTTAGACCCAGATTACCAACGTATGGGCGGTGTCTGGACCAAAGAAAAAAAACGACTCTTGATCGATTCAATATTGAACGACTACGATATTCCGAAGATTTATTTTCATCAGTATTCGAATGAGGAAATTTCCAGGACTGGCTTTCGATATGCCGTGATCGATGGGCGACAGCGCCTTGAGACAATCTGGTCGTTCATGGATGGCGATTTCACCTTGTCGAGTGACTTTGAGTACCAGCGCGATGCTGACGTAAAGTTGTCCGGATTATCGTATCAAGACATGGCTCAACAATACCCAAAAATTAGGATAAAATTCGACTCGTTCAATCTCCCAGTCGTAACTGTCAGTACGTCAGGAGATGCAATCGATCTAATTGAGGATATGTTTTCGCGGCTAAATGAAGCGGTGCCTCTCAATGCGGCGGAGAAGAGAAATGCCATTGGGGGGGAAATGGTTAGTGCGATTAGAGAGGTTTCTGAGCATAGATTTTTCACGCGAAATGCAAGGTTCGCAAACAACCGCTACCAATATCGCGAGGCTGCCGCCCGTATGCTTTTGACTGAAAGAAACCTGCTTCAGAATCGGAGGTTAATTGACACTAAGAAGGTCTATCTAGACGCTCTCGCTAGAGATCTGCATTCCGGAAAGGCTGCTGAAGTCGCGGAAATCAGAGACCGGGTTTTTCGGACCTTAGACAAAATGGCAGATGCCTTTACTGTTCGTGATGAATTGCTTCAGGCGCAAGGGATATTAGTCGTCTATTTCCTTCTCTTCCGGTATGCTGAGCTTCATATGGAATTAGGGAAACTAGATCGTCGCAAGCTCCTTGATTTTCGTGAGGGTTTGTCGAGAAACCGGGAGCAAGCTGAGGATGACTATGCGAATTCGTCCTTCGCGCTTCTTGAATTTGACAGGCTCAGCCAGCAAGGAACCAACGATGCATCCAGTATTAAGGAGCGGTTTGAGATATTGGCCGAATTTCTTGGTCTAACTAAGCCGCAGCTAGCCTGACCCTTGACCCCCAGCCCCAATCCCCCTAAGCGCGCCCAATCCAACGGTGCTCATCCGAGTCCCGCTGGGCAATAGAGCTGAACATTGCCGGCCTTGTCATGCGAGGTCTTGCGAACCTGATTATCCGGGCGAGCAGGGCCTTTTCTATTGGAGCGAACCCTCACGGGCTCACTTTAGCAGGGCAGTCGTCAAAGTAACCCGGTGGCCGAAGGGCTGATTTGGGTGGAGTGATTCAGCTTGGCCGTGCGCCGCCGTGCTCTTGCAACCGCAGGATCAGGGCAGGGCGCTTTGCCAAGCTTCATTTCATGCAAGTCATCTCCAAGTCGCCACCATCCACACGGTGAAGTGAGAAACTATGCCTACGATTAACCAGCTGGTCCGCAAGGGCCGCACCCCGCAGAAGGCCAAGTCCAAGGTCCCTGCGATGGAAGCGAACCCGCAGAAGCGCGGCGTTTGCACACGTGTTTATACGACGACGCCAAAGAAGCCGAACTCGGCTCTTCGTAAGGTTGCCAAGGTGCGCCTGACGAACCAGCGCGAAGTCATCACCTACATTCCGGGCGAAGGCCACAACCTGCAGGAGCACTCTGTTGTGCTCATCCGCGGCGGCCGTGTTCGCGATCTTCCTGGTGTTCGTTACCACGTCCTGCGCGGCGTTCTCGATACGCAAGGGGTCAAGGACCGCAAGCAGTCCCGCTCGAAGTACGGCGCCAAGCGTCCGAAGTAAGGTTTAGCGCGGGGACGGTCCTCTTCCCCGCCCTTTCACCCATAAGGATAATATCCGGGTGGAAGGGCGGGGGAGAGGGCCGGCACCGCAGGGCGTTCACGCCAAAGTTTCTTGGCAATGTGAGCGACCGCTCCGAAGGAGTTTAGAAATATGTCACGTCGTCGTAGGCCCGAAAAGCGGGTTATCCTTCCCGATCCCAAGTTTGGTGATCAGGTTTTGTCGAAGTTCATGAACAACCTGATGCTGGACGGTAAGAAAGCCGTTGCAGAAGGCATCGTGTATTCGGCATTTGAAACGGTTGAGGCGAAGGCCAAGACCGATCCAGTGCAATTGTTCCATGATGCGCTCACCAATGTGGCGCCTCAGGTCGAAGTTCGCAGCCGCCGTGTTGGTGGTGCGACCTATCAGGTGCCGGTTGAAGTTCGCCCAGAGCGCGCTCAGGCATTGGCCATTCGTTGGTTGATCGGTGCGGCTCGTGGTCGTCCAGAAACCACCATGTCGGCGCGCCTTTCGGGTGAGTTGATGGATGCGGCCAACAATCGCGGCAACGCGGTGAAGAAGCGTGAAGACACGCACCGGATGGCTGACGCCAACCGCGCGTTCTCGCACTACCGCTGGTAAGGCGGCCGCTGGTAATTTGTTTGGCGGATTTGAGGGCGCACCTGCGGTGTTGATCCCCCTTAGATGGGGACAGCGGGCAGGGGGCGTCTTCAACTCGTCACACTTGTAACTATATGAGGCGCGGCAGAACCCCGTCTCTTGAACCCAAGGAATTAGATATGGCCCGCGAATATCCGCTGGAGCGTTATCGCAATATTGGCATCATGGCTCACATCGATGCTGGTAAGACTACGACGACCGAACGCATTCTGTATTACACAGGCAAATCCTACAAAATCGGCGAAGTGCATGATGGCGCGGCGACGATGGATTGGATGGAGCAGGAGCAGGAGCGCGGGATCACGATCACGTCTGCTGCGACGACATGCTTCTGGAACCCAGAAGATCCAACAATGGATCCAAAAGGTGAGCCAAAAGCGCTGCGTCAGACACCTGAGCATCGGATCAACATTATTGATACGCCGGGCCACGTTGACTTCACGATTGAAGTTGAGCGGTCTTTGCGGGTGCTCGATGGCGCGGTTGCGTGTTTTGACGGCGTGGCTGGGGTTGAGCCTCAGTCGGAAACCGTGTGGCGCCAGGCGGACAAGTATAAAGTTCCACGGATGTGCTTCATCAACAAACTCGATCGGACGGGTGCGGATTTTAAGTACTGCGTGAACTCGATCATCGAACGTCTCGGTGCGACACCAGCTGTGCTGTATTTGCCGATTGGTATCGAAGCGAGCCTCACGGGTCTCGTTGATCTGGTGAACCAGCGTTCGATTACTTGGCAGAACGAAGACCTCGGCGCGGAATATGTCTATGGAGATATCCCTGCCGACATGGCTGACGAAGCTGCTGAATATCGCGAGAAGCTGATCGAACTTGCTGTTGAGCAAGACGATGACGTGATGGAAGCGTATCTTGAAGGCAATGAGCCTGACACGGTTACGCTTAAGGGCTTGATCCGCAAGGGTACCCTCAACCAGAGCTTCGTGCCTGTACTGTGCGGCAGCGCGTTTAAGAACAAGGGCGTTCAGCCTCTCCTCGACGCAGTTGTCGATTACATGCCGAGCCCGCTCGACGTTGAAGCGATTAAAGGCGTCCTGCCGGATTCCGACGAAGAAGACTCGCGCGCATCCGACGATGACGTTCCGTTCTCGGCGTTGGCCTTTAAGGTCATGAATGATCCGTTCGTGGGCTCGCTCACCTTTACCCGCATCTATTCCGGCCATCTGACGAAGGGCACCGTCCTGAACTCGGTAAAAGGCAAGAAGGAAAAGATCGGCCGTATCCTCGAAATGCACTCCAATGACCGTAAAGACATTGAAGAAGCATGGGCCGGCGACATTGTCGCTTTGGCTGGGATGAAGGCGACGACCACGGGTGACACGCTGTGTGATCCAGCCAAACCAATCGTATTGGAGCGCATGGAATTCCCAGATCCCGTGATCGAACTTTCTGTGGAGCCGAAAACTAAGGCTGACCAAGAAAAGATGGGCGTTGCGCTCAATCGCTTGGCCGCTGAAGATCCAAGCTTCCGCGTGACGACTGATCACGAATCTGGTCAGACGATCATCAAGGGCATGGGCGAGCTTCACCTCGACATTCTCGTGGACCGTATGAAGCGCGAATTTAAGGTCGAAGCAAACGTTGGTGCGCCGCAAGTGGCGTATCGCGAATCGCTGGGCCGCGAAATCGCTGTGGATTACACCCATAAGAAGCAATCGGGCGGTACCGGTCAATTTGCTCGTGCCAAGGCAACCTTCACCCCAGGTGAGCGCGGCCAAGGCATCGTCTTCGAAGACAGCATCAAGGGCGGTAATATTCCGAAAGAATATATCCCATCGCTTGAAAAAGGTATTCGTGAGCAAGCCGATAGCGGTTATCTCATCGGCTTCCCGATCATCGATTTCACCATCCACCTTACCGATGGTGCCTTCCACGATGTCGATTCGTCCACCGTGGCGTTTGAAATCTGCGGCAAGGGCGCGATGCGCGAAGCAGCAGAGCGCGGCGGGATCAAATTGCTTGAGCCGGTGATGAAGGTTGAAGTGGTGACCCCGGAAGATTATCTGGGTGATGTTATCGGCGATCTCAACAGCCGCCGCGGTCAGATCCAAGGTACAGACAGCCGGGGCAACGCCCAAGCCGTCGAAGCCATGGTTCCGCTCGCAAATATGTTTGGTTACGTGAATGAGCTGCGCTCGTTCAGTCAGGGCCGTGCACAATACTCGATGCAGTTCTCTCATTATGATGAAGTGCCAGCGAGTGTTGCTCAAGATGTTAAGGAGAAGCTTGCCTAAGGCGAGCGATCAGTCTAGGGGCGGCGCCTGATTCAGCGGGCCGCCCTTTCTCCCGCAGATTATTCAATTCTAAAGAAGGTATATCGAGAAATGGCGAAGGAAAAATTTGAGCGGAACAAGCCGCACTGCAACATCGGCACCATCGGTCACGTTGACCACGGTAAGACGACGTTGACTGCGGCGATCACCAAAGTGCAAGGCTCTGCGGTTGATTTCGGTAACATCGATAAGGCTCCGGAAGAGCGCGAGCGCGGGATCACGATCTCGACCGCTCACGTTGAATACGAAACCGATGCGCGTCACTACGCACACGTCGATTGCCCAGGTCACGCCGACTACGTGAAAAACATGATCACTGGTGCCGCTCAGATGGACGGCGCTATCTTGGTTGTGAACGCAGCTGACGGTCCAATGCCACAAACGCGCGAGCACATCCTGCTTGCTCGTCAGGTTGGTGTTCCTCAGCTTGTTGTTTACATGAACAAGGTTGATCAGGTCGACGACGAAGAAATCCTCGAACTCGTTGAAATGGAAGTTCGCGAACTTCTCAGCGAGTACGGTTTTGACGGTGACGAAATTCCAATCGTTAAGGGTTCGGCTCTTGCTGCACTCGAAGGCCGCGATCCTGAAATCGGTGAAACATCGATCAAAGCTCTGATGGAAGCTGTCGACAGCTACATCCCACAGCCTGATCGTCCGGTTGATAAAGACTTCTTGATGCCGATCGAAGACGTGTTCTCGATCTCTGGCCGCGGTACTGTTGTGACCGGCCGCATCGAAACCGGCGTTGTGAACGTTGGTGACGAAGTTGAAATCGTTGGCATCAAAGACACTGGCAAAACGACAGTGACCGGCGTTGAAATGTTCCGCAAACTGCTTGATCGCGGTGAAGCTGGCGACAACGTGGGCGCATTGGTTCGCGGCGTTGGCCGTGAAGACGTTGAGCGCGGTCAAGTTCTCGCAAAGCCGGGTTCGGTTACGCCGCACACCGACTTCAGTGCAGAAGTTTACGTGTTGTCGAAAGACGAAGGTGGCCGTCACACGCCATTCTTCGCCAACTACCGTCCGCAATTCTACTTCCGCACCACTGACGTGACCGGCGAAGTGATCCTTCCTGAAGGCACTGAAATGGTTATGCCTGGCGATAACGTGACGATCGGTGTTAAACTGATCCAACCAATCGCAATGGACGAAGGTCTGCGTTTCGCGATCCGCGAAGGCGGCCGCACGGTTGGCTCTGGCGTGGTTTCGAAAATCACTGCCTAAACTGACGCGCTATCCTTCGGGATGAGCAAAATTCGAGGCCCGGTTCACTGCAGTGAGCCGGGCCTCAATTTATGTAAGGCTTGTTTCGCGCTGCGGCGCGGGGCGCGCCAAGCAAGCGGCGCGTAAAAACGTATGGTTTCGGGGTTGCCAGAATCCAACACCAGACGTATACGCGCGCCAACGGCAAGAGATTCGTCTCTTGTGAAACGAAATTCATGGGGCCTCCCGTTCCGGGTAACCGGGGTAAACAGGGTGGGCCTTTTATTTTTGGGAACTGTCACAGGTTCCTTGGCTCTTTCGCATCGGTAGTAGGTAATGGAAGCACAGAATATCCGTATTCGCCTTAAGGCGTTTGATCACCGCGTTCTTGACCAGGCAACTGGAGAGATTGCGGAAACAGCTCGCCGTACGGGTGCTCTAATACGTGGTCCCATTCCCATGCCGACGCGCATCGAGAAGTTCACCGTGAACCGCGGCCCGCATATCGACAAAAAGTCGCGCGAGCAGTTTGAGGTGCGCACATATAAACGTTTGCTGGACATTGTTCAGCCAAACGCCCAGACGGTCGACGCGCTTATGAAGCTCGATCTGGCTGCTGGCGTAAATGTTGAGATCAAGCTCGCTTAATAGCAGCGTCTCACACGTCTTTTAGGAAGGACGTTAAACTGGCCTGAGAATTTGGGGCTCTGATGGCCCCGCTGATTTGCCCCGATATTGGGGCGTTTTGGCAAGACATCGGATACCGCCGGAATAACCGCAAGGTTTGAACCGGGCTGCGTCCTCCGTCTCGCTCCACCGGCCCTGCGCCGCGAGAGCACCAGCCCAGACGGGGCGCAGCACTAAAAATTGTTTCACGCACCTTGGGGATGGTCCTCTGGGTGCCTCTGTTAAGGAGTAATGACGATGCGCACAGGCGTGATCGCAAAGAAGGTTGGGATGACCCGCCTCTTCCAAGAGGACGGCCGGCACGTGCCGGTTACCGTTCTTGCATTGGAAGATTGCCAGGTTGTTTCACACCGCACCCAAGATACGGACGGCTATTTCGCTGTTCAGTTGGGTGCAGGCGAAGCAAAACAAAAGAACGTAGCGAAACCTCAGCGTGAACATTTCGGCAAGGCCGGTGTTGGCCTGAAAATGCGCGTTGCCGAATTCCGCGTTGAAAGCGAAGAAGGCCTCGTGCCGGTTGGTTCGCTGATCAGCGCCGAACACTTCGTTCCGGGCCAAAAAGTCGACATCACTGGGCACACCCAGGGTAAGGGCTTTGCAGGCGCGATGAAGCGTTGGGGCTTCGGCGGTCTGCGCGCTACTCACGGCGTTTCGATCTCTCACCGTTCGCACGGTTCGACGGGTAACCGTCAGGATCCGGGCCGCGTGTTTAAGGGTAAGAAGATGGCCGGTCACATGGGTGATCGCCAGCGCACTCAGCAAAATCTTGAAGTGGTTCGCACCGATGCGGATCGCGGTCTGATCTTCATCAAGGGTTCTGTCCCTGGGGCGAAGAACGGTTGGATGATGATCCGCGATGCGGTGAAGCTGAAAATGCCTGACGATCTGCCTTTCCCGGGCGCGGTCATTGATACTGCTGCTCCACAAGCTGCTGACACTCCTGCTCCGGAAGCTGCTGCTCCCGCTGCAGAAGCTGGCGCTGACGAAAATAAGGAGGGCTGATCCATGAAGGTGAAGGTCCAAAAAATCGACGGGAAGGCTTCCGGCGACATTGAGCTCAACGATGCCGTTTTCGGTGTTGAGCCGCGTGCAGACATTCTGCACCGCGTTGTCACTTGGCAGCTTGAAAACCGCCGTGCCACTGCGCGCCCTACACGGGAACGTTCAGATGTGGCTCGCACAGGTAAGAAGTTCGGTCCTCAAAAAGGTTCGGGCGGCGCTCGTCACGGCGATCGCGGTGCTCCGATCTTTATTGGCGGTGGTAAGGCTCACGGCGCGCGCAAGCGTGACTTTGATCAAAACCTCAACAAGAAGATCCGCGCTCTCGGCCTCAAAATGGCGCTTTCGACCAAAGCTAAAGACGGCCTCGTTGTTGTCGATAGTCTTGAGCTGAAAGATGCGAAGACCCAGGCTCTTAAAGGTCAGCTCGACAAAGCTGGTTATGCGGGCAAGGTTCTTGTGATTGACGGCGACGCGGTCAATGACGGTTTCGCAATGGCCGCTGGTAACTTGCCGGGTATCAATGTGATGCCGGCACAGGGTGCCAACGTCTATGACATCCTCAACCACGACACATTGATCGTGACTAAGGATGCTGTCGCTAAGCTTGAAGCGCGGTTCGCCCTCACGGGAGGTGCTAAATAATGGCTAAAAAGCAAGACATCGACGCCCGTCACTACGACGTGATCCTCGCACCGCACATCACCGAAAAATCGACACTTGCGTCGGAAAATAACGCGGTGGTGTTCAAGGTGGCGAATGACGCGACTAAGCCGCAAATCAAAGAAGCGGTCGAGGCGATCTACGAAAAGAAGGTCGTTTCGGTGAACACTATTCTCACCAAAGGGAAGACGAAGCGTTGGAAGGGTAAACCTTACAAGCGCTCGGATTTCAAAAAGGCTGTTGTGAGGCTCGCTGAAGGCGAGATGATCGACATCACTAGCGGTATCTGAGGCGGATCATGGCACTCAAGAGTTATAAACCAACAAGCCCCGCACGGCGCGGTCTTATCTTGGTCGACAAATCAGGCCTCCACAAAGGTGGCCCGGTAAAATCGCTCACAGAAGGCAAGCGCAAGACCGGTGGTCGGAACAACAAAGGGCATGTCACCTCACGCGGTATCGCGGGTGGTCACAAGCAGAAATATCGTTTCATCGATTTCAAACGGCGCAAGTGGGATGTTCCTGCGACTGTCGAGCGGATTGAGTACGATCCTAACCGGACCGCTTTCATCGCGCTTCTGAAATATGAAGACGGCGAACTGGCCTATATCATTTGCCCGCAGCGTCTCGCCGAAGGTGATACGGTTGTGGCCGGTGAAAAGACCGATACGAAGCCGGGCAATGCCATGCTTCTGTCGCAAATGCCTGTCGGTACCATTTGCCACAATGTGGAAATGAAGCCGGGCAAGGGCGGTCAGATCGCTCGTAGCGCTGGCACCTATGTTCAGATCGTTGGCCGTGACCGCGGAATGGTTATGGTTCGCCTGAATTCTGGTGAACAACGCTATATTCGCGGCGAATGCATGGGCACGGTTGGTGCGGTTTCGAACCCCGACAACCAGAACCAGAATTTCGGCAAGGCTGGCCGGACCCGTTGGAAGGGCCGCCGTCCGCTTACTCGCGGTGTCGCAAAGAACCCTGTCGATCACCCACATGGCGGCGGTGAAGGCCGTACCAGTGGCGGTCGTCATCCGGTTACTCCATGGGGCAAGCCTACTAAGGGCGCCCGTACCCGCAAGAACAAGCAGACGGACAAGATGATCATCCGTTCGCGTCACGCGAAGAAGAAGAGGTAAGACACGATGGCACGTTCCGTCTGGAAAGGTCCGTTTGTCGAACTCAGCCTGCTGAAAAAGGCAGAGGACGCACAGGAAGCGAGCAGCAACAAGCCGATCAAAACTTGGTCGCGCCGCTCAACCATCCTGCCGCAGTTCGTTGGTCTGACGTTCAACGTTTACAACGGTCACAAATTCATCCCGGTTTCTGTTTCGGAAGAAATGGTTGGGCACAAGCTCGGTGAGTTTTCACCCACGCGCAGCTTCCCCGGTCACGCCGCCGACAAGAAGGGCAAGCGATAATGGGCAAGGCAAAATCCCCACGCCGCGTTGCAGATAATGAGGCTCTGGCAGTTGGCACGCAAATTCGCGGGTCGGCTCAAAAGCTGAACCTCGTGGCGCAATTGATCCGCGGCAAGAAAGTGGAAGAGGCTCTCAACATCCTCTCCTTTTCTAAAAAAGCTATGGCACGCGATGCAACGAAAGTTCTCGCTTCTGCTGTCGCTAATGCGGAAAACAACCATGATCTCGACGTCGACGCTCTCGTCGTTGCCGAAGCATCGGTTGGCAAGTCGATCACGATGAAACGCTTCCACACACGTGGCCGCGGCAAATCGACACGCATCCTGAAGCCGTTCAGCAAGCTGCGCATTGTGGTTCGCGAACACGAAGAAGAGGAGGCGTAAGATGGGTCAGAAGAGTAATCCGATCGGTCTGCGTCTGCAGATCAACCGCACTTGGGACAGCCGCTGGTACGCCGAAGGGCGTGATTACGCATCGCTTCTCGCGGAAGACATCAAGATCCGCAAATACATCACCACGAACCTGCCACAGGCAGCGATTTCTAAGGTGGTTATTGAGCGTCCGGCCAAATTGTGCCGCGTTTCGATCTATGCGGCTCGCCCTGGTGTGATCATCGGTAAGAAGGGCGCAGACATTGAAAAGCTGCGCGCGAAACTTGCCACGATGACCTCGAGCGAAGTGAAGCTGAACATCGTTGAAATCCGCAAGCCGGAAATCGACGCGAAGCTCGTTGCTCAAGGCGTTGCTGATCAGCTCGTTCGCCGGATCGCTTTCCGCCGCGCTATGAAGCGTGCGGTGCAATCCGCTCTGCGTCTCGGAGCAGAAGGGATCAAGATCGTGTGCGGTGGCCGTCTTGGCGGCGCTGAAATCGCCCGCGTTGAATGGTACCGTGAAGGCCGCGTTCCGCTCCACACATTGCGTGCGAACATCGATTATGCTGAAACCGAAGCGCTGACCGCTTATGGGATCATCGGCATTAAGGTGTGGATCTTTAAAGGCGAAATTCTCGCTCATGATCCAACCGCGCAAGACCGCTTGATGATGGAAGCTCAGACTTCCGGCGTCCGTCCGGCTCGCTAAGGTAACTAGATATGTTGCAACCAAAGAAAACCAAATATCGCAAGGCCTTTAAGGGCCGGATCAAAGGCGATGCAAAGGGCGGCACCACGCTGAACTTTGGCGCATATGGTCTTAAAGCTCTCGAGCCCGATCGTTTGACCGCGCGTCAAATCGAAGCGGCTCGTCGTGCCATCACCCGCGCTATGAAGCGTCAGGGCCGTCTTTGGATCCGCGTTTTCCCAGACGTGCCAGTGTCCAAGAAGCCTGCTGAAGTGCGTCAGGGTAAAGGTAAAGGTTCGGTCGAATATTGGGCAGCACGGGTAAAACCGGGCCGCATCCTGTTCGAACTTGACGGTGTTCCCGGCCCTGTTGCCGCGCTTGCATTTGAACGCGCTGCGATGAAATTGCCGATCAAAACCAAGGTTGTTGCCCGGTTTGGCGACACCTCGCACTTGGGAGGTTCATAATGGCCACCACTGAAGATCTTCGCGCTAAGACTGATGATCAGCTTTCGGCTGATCTGACAGATCTGAAGAAAGAGCAGTTCAATCTGCGTTTTCAAGCTGCGACAAACCAGCTTGAGAAGCCTTCACGGATCCGTGAAGTTCGCCGCGAAATTGCGCAGGTCAAAACGCTTCAAAATGAGCGCGCGGCAGCTGCCGCCGCTGCAAAAGCGTAAGGAGTAGACAATGCCGAAACGTATTCTGGTCGGGACTGTCACCTCTGACAAAACTGACAAAACTGTGACCGTATTGGTTGAGCGCAAGGTGAAGCACCCGCTTTACGGGAAAATCATCCGCCGCTCGAAGAAATACCACGCCCATGACGAAGCGAACGCTTTCACCATCGGCGATATTGTGCGGATTGAAGAAACAAAGCCAATCTCGAAGACCAAGACCTGGGCCGTTAAGGACCGGGTTGTGGCCGGCGGTGTGCAGGCAGTCGACGCTGATCTCGATGTTGAGGCAGCAAGCAATTGATTTGACCTCTCTGTTCCAGCCCCGCTGAGACAGAGAAGACGATAACGGAACTCCCGGGCGGGTTTTTGGCCCAGATGAAAATCTGACCAAAGGTAAGTCCCGGAAAGCCAAGAGAAGGAAACGGATCAATGATCCAGATGCAATCCAATCTCGACGTCGCGGACAATAGCGGCGCAAAGCGCGTCCAGTGCATTAAAGTGCTGGGTGGGTCTAAGCGCCGGTTTGCCTCCGTTGGCGACGTGATCGTGGTTTCTGTAAAAGAAGCCCAACCACGCGCGAAAGTGAAGAAGGGTGACGTCCACCGGGCTGTCATCGTTCGCACTCGCAAAGAAGTCCGCCGTGCAGACGGCAGCGTGATCCGCTTTGACAGCAATGCTGCTGTTTTGGTGAACAAGAGCGAGGAGCCAATCGGCACTCGTATCTTTGGCCCAGTGGTTCGCGAACTTCGCGCTCGCGGCTTCATGAAGATTATTTCGCTCGCTCCGGAGGTGCTCTAATCATGGGTGCTGCAAAGATCAAAAAAGGCGACAGCGTCGTCGTGCTTTCGGGCAAGGATAAGGGCCGCACCGGCACTGTCCAGCAGGTCATGCCGAAAGACGGCAAGGTCGTCGTCGAAGGCATCAACGTTGCTGCGCGTCATCGCAAGCCAAGCCAGCAAAACCCGCAAGGCGGTATCGACCGGTTCCCGGCTCCGATGCACCTTTCCAAGGTTGCTTTGGCTGACCCGAAAGATGGCAAAGCCACACGCGTCCGTTTTGAAGTTAAAGACGGCAAGAAGGTTCGCGTTGCTGTAAAGAGTGGGGAGGTCGTCAATGACTGATACATACGCTCCGCGCCTGAAGGCGAAGTACGAAAACGAAATCGTGAAAGCGATGACGGAAAAATTCGGCTACACACACCGTCTCCAAGTCCCGCGCATCGAGAAAGTCACACTCAATATGGGTGTTGGCGAAGCGAGCCAGGACAAGAAGAAGGTGGCGACCGCTGCTGAAGAAATGGCTCTGATCGCTGGTCAGAAGCCTGTCATCACCAAGGCGAAGAAATCGATTGCTCAGTTTAAGCTGCGCGAAGGCATGCCGATTGGTTGTAAGGTTACCTTGCGCCGTGACCGTATGCTCGAATTCATGGACCGTCTGGTGACGATCGCTATGCCACGCATCCGAGATTTTCGCGGTTTGAATGCGAAATCTTTCGATGGCCGCGGCAATTACGCGATGGGTCTTAAGGAGCAAATCGTGTTCCCAGAGATCAGCTATGACAAGATCGACAAGGTTCGCGGGATGGACATTATCGTGACCACCACTGCGAACACCGACGAAGAGGCGCGTGAATTGCTGCGTCTGTTCGGCTTCCCATTCGAAGGTGAAGCAGAACAGAAGAAAGCAGACGAAAAGAAGGAGGCGGCATAAGCCGCCCGCGCATCTCATGACAAAGACAACACAAGAGAAGAGAGCTTAAGTCCAATGGCGAAACTGAGTTCGATTAACAAAAACGAGCGTCGCAAGAAGCTCGTTGAGAAATATGCAGCGAAGTACGAGAAGCTGAAGGCGATCGCTAATGACGAGAGTCTTGAAGAGGGCGAGCGTTTGATGGCGCGCCTGAAAATGGCTGAGATTCCCCGCAACGGGAATCCCACTCGCGTGCGCAATCGCTGCGCCACCACCGGCCGCCCACGCGGCTATTACCGCAAGTTCGGCATTAACCGTATCGAACTGCGTCAACTCGGCACCCGGGGCATGATCCCTGGTTTGACCAAGTCGAGCTGGTGAGGACCTGATAGATGGCTATGACCGATCCACTGGGTGATATGCTCACCCGCATCCGCAACGGCCAGCAGGCTAAGAAGGACAGTGTCCTTTCACCTGCTTCCAAACTGCGTGCAAACGTTCTCGAAGTGCTTACCCGCGAAGGTTATATTCGCGGTTACAGCGAAGACGAGACTGGCAAGCACAAAGCATTGCGGATCGAACTGAAATATTTCGAAGGCGAGCCGGCGATTAAACACGTCGCGCGCGTCTCCAAGCCGGGCCGCCGCGTCTATTCGGGTTCGAAAGAACTTCCGACTGTGCGCAACGGCCTTGGCATCACCATCGTCTCGACCCCGCGCGGTGTGCTTTCGGATAACGAAGCACGCGAAGGCAAAGTCGGCGGCGAAGTGCTTGCGGAGGTCTTCTGATGAGCCGCATTGGTAAGAAAGCTGTCGCGATCCCTGCTGGGGTTACGGCGAGCATCGAAAACGGCACGCTCAGCGTCAAGGGCCCCAAGGGCACTCTTTCGATGGGTATGTCTGATTTGATCGACTATAAGATCGAAGACGGTGAAATCGCAGTGAACCCTGCGAATGACAGCAAGCAAGCGCGGTCCTTTTGGGGCATGCAGCGGACTTTGGTGTCGAACCTGGTTGAAGGTGTGACGGAAGGTTTTTCCAAGACACTTGAAATCTCTGGTGTTGGTTACCGTGCTAAGGCGCAGGGCAAGACCCTGAAGCTTGAGCTTGGTTTCAGCCACGATGTTGATCTGACTGTTCCAGAAGGTGTCGATGTAAAGACACCGGATCAAACCACTGTCGAAATTTCTGGCATGGATAAACAGGCCGTTGGTCAGTTTGCTGCCGAGATCCGCGAATTCCGCAAGCCTGAGCCTTACAAGGGCAAGGGTATCAAATATCGCGGCGAGTACATCTTCCGCAAGGAAGGGAAGAAGAAGTAAGATGGCAAAACTTTCCCTTTTTGAACGGCGCCGTCGCCGCGTCCGCACCGCACTCCGTGCGCGTTCGGGTGGCAAGCCGCGCCTGTCAGTGCACCGCACTGGCCGTCACATCTACGCTCAGATCATCAACGACGCCGAAGGCAACACTGTTGCTGCGGCTTCTACGCTGGGTGCGAAAGCATCGGGTGCCAATGTGGATGCCGCCGTACAGGTTGGCAAAGACATTGCTGCTGCTGCGAAGAAGGCGGGCGTCACGACTGTCGTGTTTGATCGCGGCGGGTTCCTCTTTCATGGCCGCGTAAAAGCATTGGCCGATGCCGCCCGTGAAGGCGGGCTGGAGTTCTGATTATGGCTGACGAGAAAACACCAGAAACTGCGCCGGAAACAGCGGCTCCGGCTGCGGCACCAGCACCAGCTCCTGAAGCGACACCTGCTGCTGCAGAAGCGGCTCCTGCGGATGCGCCCAAGCAAGGGCGCGGCCGGGGACGTGGCGGCAATAATGACAATCGCGGCGGTGGCCGTGGTCGCGGCGGACGTGACGGCAATCGCCGTGGCGGCCGTCAAGAAGAAGATGATGGCATCATCGAGAAACTGGTTCACATCAACCGAGTCTCCAAAACAGTGAAGGGCGGTAAGCGCTTCGGTTTTGCAGCTCTCGTGGTTGTTGGCGATGGTCAGGGCCGTGTTGGCTTTGGCAAGGGCAAGGCCCGCGAAGTGCCAGAGGCGATTACCAAGGCAACTGCTGCGGCTCGCAAGAAGATGATCCGCGTTGCTTTGAAAGAAGGCCGCACTTTGCACCATGACGGCAATGGCCGCTTTGGCGCTGGTAAAGTCACCGTTCGTACCGCGCCTGCGGGTACCGGCATTATTGCTGGTGGTCCAATGCGCGCTGTGTTCGAAAGCTTGGGCGTTGCTGACGTTGTGACCAAATCGGTCGGTTCGTCGAACCCCTACAACATGATCCGCGCCACCTTTGACGCTCTGACTGACCAGACTTCACCGAAGTCGGTTGCGCAGCGCCGGGGCAAGAAAGTCGCCGACCTTTTGGGTCGCGGCGGCCAGGTGACTGAAGCCGAAGCAGAGGCTGATGCCGCTGCGATTGTGGAGTAAGCAAGCATGGCTACTGTAACTATCAAACAGATCGGTTCGCCGATCCGTCGTCCAGAAAGTCAGCGCAAGATCCTGATCGGTCTTGGGCTTAACAAGATGCACAAGGTTGTGACACGTCAGGATACTCCTGAAGTTCGCGGCGCGATCGCTAAGATCCCGCATCTGGTTAAGGTTGTCGACTGACACTGATTACGGCTCTTTGAGTCTAACAAAACGACCCGCCATGCTCCGTGCATGGCGGGTCGTTTTGCGTTTGGCTTCCGTTTGGCCTTCGGTCGGCGCGTGTTGGTACGGGCGGTTGGAGCGGAAGGCGCAACTTTTGCACCCTGTCGCATCCATGCTAGTTTGGATGCTTCGGTGATGGTAATTCACCGTTCAGGTGGTGAATATTGGGGGCCTCGGCCTCAAACTAGGGGGTTATAAATGACTGTAAGTAAAAAGAAGTTCGGGATCGCGGCATTTGCGGCAGCAGCAGTAGCCTTTGGCGCAGCGGCTCCGACAATTGCGCAAAGTTCCTATGAGCAAGAGGTCAACCGTTTGCTCAATCTAACGCAAAACCTTGCCAATTCGCGCGGGTTTTCATCCAGCCATGCGCGCTATAATGGGCAATTGCGCAATGGTCAGGAACGCACCGTCACGCTCGATCTCGACGCAGGCACCAGCTATATGATGGTCGCCCAATGTGACCGTGATTGTAGCGATATCGATATGTGGCTGTATGACGAAAACGGCAATTTGATCGACGAAGACGTGCTGGTCGATGACACGCCGATCACGAATGTTACGCCAATTCGCAATGCGCGCTTCACTTTGCGCACGCGGATGATCACCTGCAATGTTGAACCATGCTATTACGGCATCGGCGTTTACGCGCAGCGTTAAGGCCAAGAAGGGCATAGCTCCTAAGCGGGAGAAACCCGCTAAGGGCAGGGGCCATCAGGCTCTGCGGAAATTCAGGCGGGTACCGGCATCGGTGCCCGCCTTTACTTTTCCCCCTTGCACGGGGGGCGCTCTCACGCTATCGGCCCGCTTCCTATAGCGCGCAGCCCATTGTGGGCCGTAAGAAAGCGAAAGCGAGTGCAACATGAAACTTAATGACATCCGTGACAATGAAGGTGCCCGTAAAGGGCGCATGCGCAAGGGCCGCGGTATCGGTTCTGGCAAGGGTAAAACCGCCGCGCGCGGTCAGAAGGGCCAAAAGAGCCGTTCTGGCGTAGCGATTAATGGTTTTGGCGGCGGTCAGATGCCGCTGCATATGCGCCTTCCAAAGCGCGGCTTTAACAACCCGTTTGGCAAAGACTTCGCCGAAGTGAACATCGGTATGGTCCAAAAATGGATCGACGATAAGAAGCTCGACGGCAAGAAAGACATCACCGAAGACGCTTTGCGCGCATGCGGATTGGTTCGCGGCGGTAAAGACGGTGTGCGTCTGCTGGGTAAAGGCGAAATCAAAGCCAAAGCCAAATTCATCGTTGCGGGCGCCACCAAAGGCGCCATCGCAGCGGTTGAAAAGGCCGGTGGCAGCGTCGAAGTGACTGCGCCGATCAACGCCGAAGTAAAAGCCGCGAAAGCAGCAAAAGCCGCTGCTAAGTAAGCCATTTCTCCCTGCGAACAGGCGCGCAATTTTTGCCGCGCCGGTTCGCAGGTGGTGAAATTGTGCAGGCAGGGTTCGACAATCCCGCTTGCTGTTCCTATTTAACGTCGCAGTGGCCATTTTGGCGTCGGCTTTAGGCTGATGCGATGGGCCAGGAACACTCGGGCTTACCGAACCTAGGATCGAAACAAGACAATGGCATCACGCGCCGACAACATCGCCAGCAATCTGAACTTGGGCAATTTCGCCCAGGCCACCGAATTGCGCCAGCGTATCTGGTTTACAATCGGAGTGCTGATTGTTTTCCGGTTTTTGAGCTTTGTGCCGCTGCCGGGGATCAACCCTAAGGCGCTCGACCGGCTTGCTGAGCTGGGTCAGGGCGGTGTCTTGGATATGTTCAACATGTTCACCGGCGGTGCGCTGGCGAATATGAGCCTGATCGCGCTGGGCGTTATGCCTTATATCACCGCCTCGATTGTGGTGCAGATGGCGTCTGCTTTGCACCCGACTTTGGCCGCGATGAAGAAAGAGGGCGCGACCGGGCGTCAACGGCTCAACCAGTACACCCGTTACGGCACCGTGTTCCTATGCGCGATCCAAGGCTGGTTCTTGGCAACTGGTCTTGAAACATTCGCGGGCAATGAAGGCATCGCTGCGGTTGTGAACCCCGGATATGGTTTCCGCGTTGGCGCCGTCATCAGTTTGGTGGGCGGCACGATGTTCCTGCTGTGGCTGGGTGAACAGATCACCGCGCGCGGCATTGGTAACGGCGTATCGCTGATCATTATGGCGGGTATTGTGGCTCAATTCCCAACCTTCGCCACCAACCTGTTTGAAGGGGGCCGGACAGGCTCCATCGCGCCGACGATCATTATCGGTTTCATCATCATGGTCGCGGTGTTGATCTTGCTAATCAGCTTCGTTGAACGCGCCCAGCGCCGCTTGCTGATCCAATATCCCAAACGCGCGACGCAGCGCGGCATGATGCAGGCGGACAATTCTTATCTGCCGCTGAAGCTCAACACAGCTGGTGTTATCCCGCCGATCTTTGCCAGCTCGCTCTTGCTGCTGCCGCTGACGATCACGCAATTCTCTTCCAGCTCGGTTGATACGACCAGCACGGCGGGGTCTTGGTTGGTGACGCTCAACCAATATCTCGCGCATGGTCAACCGATCTATATGGCGCTCTATGCGCTGGGCATTATCTTCTTCTGCTTCTTCTACACTGCGGTTGTTTTTGACCCAGAGGAGAATGCTGAGAACCTGAAGAAAAATGGCGGCTTCATTCCCGGCATTCGCCCCGGTAAGCGGACGTCGGATTATCTCGAATATGTTCTGACCCGCATCACTGTGGTTGGCGCGATTTATCTGACTGTGGTCTGTGTCGTTCCGGAATATATGATCGCGCAAACCGGCATTCCGTTGTTCCTTGGCGGGACCAGTTTGCTGATTGTGGTGAACGTGACCGTGGATACGATCAGCCAAGTGCAATCGCATCTGTTGGCGCATCAATATGGCGACCTTATCAAGAAGGCGAAGCTCAAAGGCCGCACGCGTTAAATCGCAGGCGATCGCCAGAGGCATAAATAAAACGCGCAGGCGGGAATGCGGCGCGGTATTAGGGGGTTGTTCGTGAACATCATTCTTCTTGGTCCTCCGGGCGCTGGTAAGGGCACGCAAAGTGCCGGTCTGGTTGAGCGCCACGGTATGAAGCAATTGGCCACGGGCGATATGCTGCGCGCTGCGGTGAAGGCTCAGACGCCGGTCGGGCTTGAGGCGAAAGCTGTGATGGACCGGGGTGATTTGGTTTCGGACGAAATCGTCTCCAAATTGATTGATGACAACCTAGCCGCGATGGATGCCGATACGGGCGCGATTTTTGATGGCTATCCGCGCACGGCCGCCCAAGGGGAACAGCTTGACGCTATCCTCGCAAAGCATGGACGCCGCCTTGATCATGTGATCGAATTGGGCGTTGATGTTGATGCTTTGGTGGAACGGATCACGGGCCGCTATTCCTGTGCCAAATGCGGTGCGCTCTATCATGACACCGCGAACAAGCCTGCGGTTGAGGGCACTTGCGACACGTGCGGTTCGACAGAATTTAAGCGCCGCCCTGATGACACTGAGGAAACCGTGCGCAACCGCATGGAAGTCTATCGCAGCGAAACCGCGCCGATCCTCCCGGGTTATGAAGCGCGCGGTATTGTCACGCGAGTTGACGGTATGGCCGGGATTGACGAAGTCGCCGGCGCGATCGACGCTACACTGGGCTGACGGTTTCTGGATTGCTGCGAAAGCGGGCTTTCCACTTGCAGGCCGTTCCTCTAACCCTCTCGCAATGAGAGAGGGATCCACCGTGCATACATCGTTCAAACTTGCCGCTTGCTTCGCCATGGCGAGCACCGCCTTTGCTGCTAAGGCAGAGGTGGTTGAAGCCAGTGATGGCCATTTCATCACAAGGGCAGAGGCCGTGGTGGAAGCGACCCCGACGGAAACGTGGCTGGCGCTGATCAGCCCGGCGCGTTGGTGGTCGAGCGAGCACACTTGGTCCGCAGATGCCGCAAATCTGACACTGACCCCACAAGCGGGCGGATGTTTTTGTGAGCGCATTCCAGAAGTCGATGAGCCGGGGCGTTTCACGCTTGAGGGCAGCGTCGAACATATGCGCGTCATTCAAGCCTATCCAGAGGTTGCGCTCAGGATGCAGGGCGCGCTTGGCCCGCTGCAGAGCGAGCCGGTTACCGGTATCCTGACCATCGCGATCAGTGAGGGTGAGGCGGGCACCAAGATCGTTTGGGAATATAATGTCGGCGGCGCGATGCGCTATCCTGTGCCGGTTATTTCCAGCGCGGTTGATGGAGTGATGAACCTCCAATTGTCACGGCTTTCCGAAATGCTTGGGCAAGTGCAGGGCCCAGTAACAGCGCCGCCGCCGCCTCCTGCGCCTCCTGAACCAGACCCAGAGTCTGAAACGTCAAGCGACGCGGCAGAGGGCGGGGCAGATGAAGCGGGCGCAGCCATCACGATTGATGCGCAGCCCGTGATCGAAGAGGGGCCCGAAACGAGCGAGCCCGGTCCAAGTGTGGATGATGCGTTTGGCGATCTGAGCGACGGATAATTTCCTGGGGCCTCACTCTCTTGCTGCACCCTCTTGCCGCACTCCTTTGCGACACCCCCTTGAACGCCAAATTCGCCCGCCCATATTGGCGGCTCAGTCGATTATGCGCAGCTGACCGGTTGACGGGCATGGCGAATCACCGTAAGCGCGCGGCTCATTCGACACGTTCGAACCGAGTCCGGCAGGTTGCGCCAATTGCGGTGCGCCATCTGGGCTTTTGCCTTTTTTAGGTGAACCGTTTCAAGGTAAGTGGTCGCACACAAGCCTATACTCGGAAAACCTGATGCTGAAAGGCGAGTGGTAAGAGGCCGTGTCTTTTGTAGAGCGTTGAGATGGGGGCAAGGGCCGGTCGGCCTGAAATCCCCTGTGGAGCATGGAGAATTAAGTGGCTCGTATTGCCGGGGTAAATATCCCAACAAATAAGCGCGTAATTATTGCGCTGACATATATTCACGGAATTGGCCGCACGACGGCTGTTCAAATCGCCGATAAACTTGGCATCCCGCATTCTGCACGTGTTCAGGACCTCACTGATGAGGAAGTCCTGCGCATTCGTGAGACGATCGATAGCGATCATCAAGTGGAAGGCGACCTTCGCCGGACGACTTCGATGAATATCAAGCGTTTGATGGATCTGCGGACCTATCGCGGCTTGCGTCATCGCAATGGCTTGCCTGTTCGCGGACAGCGCACGCACACGAACGCCCGCACCCGCAAGGGTAAGGCCAAGCCGATCGCAGGGAAGAAGAAGTAAGCTCTGACTTAGTCAGACGCTTTTCCCTTCATTCCGCAGTTAAAAGGAATACGAGACAATGGCACGCGAACAAGGCGGCAAAGTACGGCGCCGCGACAGGAAGAACATTTCAAGCGGCGTTGCGCATATCAACGCCAGCTTTAACAACACGATGATCACGATCACCGATGCCCAAGGCAACGCGATCAGCTGGTCAAGTGCAGGGGCCATGGGCTTTAAAGGCAGTCGTAAATCGACACCTTATGCTGCTCAGGTTGCCGCCGATGACGCTGGCAAGAAAGCCGCCGATCACGGCGTGCGCACGCTGGAAGTCGAAGTGAAGGGACCAGGTTCTGGCCGTGAGAGCGCATTGCGCGGTCTCGCAGCGGTTGGTTTCAACATCACTTCGATCCGCGATGTTACGCCGATCCCGCACAATGGTGTGCGCCCGTCGAAGCGTCGCCGGGTCTGATCCGAATTGCTGGTGGTGGCCGTTCTGGCCGCCGCCGCTCACCGGGTTCGATCACACGCCTTCACCGGCATTTCGGGCCCGCTCTTAAATGTTAAACGCTTTAAAACAGCGAATTAGGGGAAATCCATGTCCGTCAATATGAAGAACTGGCAGGAACTCAAGAAACCCAACGCTCTGGAAATCAAGGAAGGCGGCGACAAGCAGCGCAAGACGACGTTCGTCGCTGAACCGCTGGAGCGCGGCTTTGGCCTGACGCTCGGCAACGCATTACGCCGCGTATTGCTTTCCTCGCTTCAGGGTGCGGCGATCACGTCGATCAAGATCGAAAACGTGCTTCACGAATTCTCATCGCTCGCCGGTGTGCGCGAAGACGTGACCGATATGGTCCTGAACGTGAAACAGATCGCTCTTAAAATGGAAGGCGAAGGGCCCAAGCGCTTGCAGCTTTCTGTGACGGGGCCTGCGACTGTGAAGGCTGGCGATATTGCTGTGACCGGCGATATCGAAGTGATGAACAAAGATCTTGTTCTGTGTCACCTCGATGAAGGCGCGACGCTGAACATGGAACTGACTGCGGATGTCGGCAAAGGCTACTCGCCTGCTGTGCAAAACCGCCCGGCGGATGCGCCGATTGGTCTGATCCCGGTGGACTCGCTCTATTCGCCTGTCCGTCAGGTCAGCTATAAAGTTGAGAATGCCCGCGTTGGTCAGGAACTCGACTATGATAAGCTGTCACTGACTGTCGAAACCGATGGCACTGTTGCTCCAGAAGACGCGGTCGCTTACGCTGCGCGCATCCTTCAGGATCAACTGACACTGTTCGTCCACTTCGAAGACGGCATTCCGCAGCCTCAATCAGCGATGATTGGCCACGCAGCGGCTCCGCAAGAAGACGATGCGAACCAGCTCAACCGTTACCTTCTCAAGAAGGTCGACGAGTTGGAATTGTCGGTGCGTTCGGCGAACTGCCTCAAGAACGACAACATCATCTATATCGGCGATCTGGTTCAGAAAACCGAAGCCGAGATGCTGCGCACGCCAAACTTTGGCCGCAAGTCGCTCAATGAGATCAAAGAAGTTCTCTCCAGCATGGGTCTGCGCCTCGGCATGGACATTCCAGGCTGGCCACCAGAGAACATCGAGGAAATGGCCAAGAAGCTCGAACAAGAATTGTTGGGCTAACCATCAAGGTATCGGCGGCGCACCTCTCATTTGAGAAAGCGCCGCCAGCTTTGGGCTACCTGATACGGGCCCCTATCGAACCGCTGATCCCTTTAGGGAAAGTGGGAACCGGTTTCCCGCCCGGAAGGGTCAGCCAACAAAGGAAAACACAATGCGTCATGGTATTTCACAGCGTAAGCTGAGCCGCAAGTCGGGCCACCGTAAGGCTCTGTTCCGCAATATGTCGGCTGCTCTTATCAAGCATGAGCAAATCGTCACCACTTTGCCTAAGGCGAAGGAACTGCGTCCCTACGTTGAAAAACTGATCACGCTCGCAAAGCGTGGCGGTCTTTCCAATCGCCGTCTGGCGCAAGCACGCTTGCTGGACGAAACGCAGCTTAAGAAGCTCTTCAGCACTCTCGCAGAGCGTTATAGCGACCGTCAGGGCGGCTATGTTCGCATCATCAAAGCCGGTTACCGTACCAGCGATGCTGCGCAGATGGCGATCATCGAACTCGTTGAGCGTGATGAAGACGCTCGCGGTCAAGATAGCGGCCCGGTAATGGCCGAAGCGGACGAATACGCAGAAGCGTAAAGAGCTGCGATCACGAAATAGCAAAGGGCTGGCGGAGCGATCCGCCGGCCCTTTTTGCGTTTGAGGTCTTTGGTTTTGACGCTTTTCGCGCGGCGTTCCCTGCTGCTTGGCGGTGGCTTTTGCGTGCTTGATTGGTTTGGGCGGGCGGCTAAACTTGCAGCCATGAAAAACGTGACGCACATATTCGCTGGCGCGGCGCTCGCTGCTTTCGCTGTGACCTCCACTACACCCGTCGCGGCGCAATCCGCGCAAGAGGCGCTTGACGCTCGATATCACCGGGCCTTAGCCGCCGGGTATAAGGCGATGATGCTGTGCAGCGCGATGTCGACCTCGGAACGGCTTGGCGGTTCGCGCAGCGCGGAAAGCATCCATGAATTTGAACTGACGGGTATTCAAACGCCGCTCGATGCGATTGTCCGTGATCTGCCATATGAAGTGCTCCGCTATTCAGTAGAAGGGATGGATCGCGGCCCGGTCTATCAAGTCCGTGTCGAATGGGCGGATGACATGCCCGCGCGCACTGCGACGCAATCGGCTGTCGGTGGATGCTATGTCGGCCCGATTGGTTCTCCTTTGGAGGATGCGCCGCCGCTTACAGCTGAAAGTGCGGCGGACAATGTTCCGGATGATGGCTGGCAGGTGGATGAGGGCGCGTTGTCACGCTCCACAAAGTCATCCTTGGCCCGTGCGGCATTTGATGGAATGTACGGCGAAGGGTCACGGACAACCGCCGCGCTCATCATTCACGGCGATGCAATTATCATGGAGGATTACCGCGACGGTTTCGGCCCCGCGACCCCGCAGCGGACATGGTCCGTGGCCAAAAGCATCGCGGCGACTTTCGTGGGCGTTGCGGCACAGGCAGGCGATGTGGAGGTCAGCGATCCCATCGCGCTCAATTATTGGCGGCAAGGCGGGGAATATGACATCCGCAACCAGATCACTGTCGATCACGCTTTGCGGATGGCGACCGGGCGGTATTCTGACACGCCGGGCAATCGGTCGGTACCACTATATTGGGGCGGTTCATCGGTGAACGAAACCGCGCTGGCTTGGCCGGTCCTTCACGCGCCGGGCACGGTGTTCCGCTATGCCAACAACGATTCGCTGCTCGCGATGAAGGCGGTGGAGCGTTATTTGACCTTTTACGGCGCAGAGGGTGTGCTGGGCCGTTTCGGCATGCACCGCACCATTGCAGAGACGGAATGGAGCGGCGGTTTGGTCCTCTCAAGCCAGGTTTGGAGCACGGCTCGCGATTTGGGGCGCTTGGGCCAGCTGCATCTGAATGACGGCATGTTTGAAGGGGAGCGGATATTGCCGGAGGGCTGGACCGATTATGTTTCCGATCCCTCTGGCCCGCAACCTGCCGGCACCAATCGGGGGTACGGCGCGGGCTGGTGGACGTTCCGCCGCCCAGAAGGCAACGCGTTTGAGGGTATCCCTGATGACGCGTTTTATGCTGCCGGTCGGCGAGGGCAGTACATCGTCGTCGTGCCTAGCCGCAATATCGTGATCGTGCGGCGCGGAGAGGACATGGCGGGCACCCGGTTCAACATTGCGGATTTCACCCGCGATGTGCTGGCTGCGGTTGCAGAGGAATAGTGCGGCGTAGAACTTGACGTTCAGGTTAAAGGCTCTGAACCTGAACAAAAGCTGCTAAGGCCAGTCAGGCTCGCCTAAGAGCGAATCATCCATAAGGGGAATGTAGCCGGGACACAGTGTCTCGGCCTTACCCGAGGATGAGACCTATGACTGATCTTAAAAAGACCATCACCAAGGGCGCCTTGGGGACTGTCGCGGCTGGCGCGATGGCCCTAGCGTCTGCAACCCCTGCTATGGCCGATGACAATCGCCATCGTGACCGGGGTGTCAGTGCTGGCGATGTGATCGCAGGCGCTGTGATTATTGGCGGTATTGCCGCCTTGGCTGGGGCGTTTGACAATGATGATCGCCGGGACCGGCGCTATCGTGACCGGGATTACCGAGGTGACCGCTATGATGGTCGCCGGGGCCATAATGGCAATCGCGGCTATCGCGGCGGCGGCCAGCGCGCAGTTGAACGCTGTATCAACCGCGCCGAACGCCAGGCGCGCCGATTTGGCGGATGGCGCTTTGCCGATGTGACGCAGATCCGCGATGTCGAACGGACACGCTATGGTTTCCGCGTTCAGGGCCGGATGGAAGTGCAAGGTTCGAACAATTATCGCGGGCGTAACTTCGATCGCGGACGGTTCACTTGCTATGTTGAACGCGGCAACCGCCCGCAAATTGAATTTCGCGGTATCCGAGGTCTGCGTTGATAGAGCAGACCATCACCAACGGCGCCCGTAATGGGTGACACATGAAACGTATTGGGCGGTTCAGGCGATTGTAAGCCTGGGCCGCCTAATCCTGTGCCTGCTTGAGCGCGTGGTGGCCGCTCGCCTGCACACAATTGAGCGCCAATAAGGCGCAAACAGGGAAGGAGCAATCATGGCTCAATTTTCTAAGATAGGGGCGTATGCTGGCGTGATCGCCGCCGCTTCAATGACAATCGCCCCGGCCAATGCGGCCCAAGCGGCGCAGCTTGTGCCTGCCGATGGCATCGGCACTGCCGGATATTCGACCGCAGTCCATGCGGATTTTGGTGAAGGCGCGGGCGGCCACGGCATTTTCGGCGGCAGCAGTTATGACGAGCAAGCGGAAACCGCCGAATGGCGCGGAAGGCGTTGGCGCGGGCGGCGCGGTTGGCGACGCGGCCGTGTGCGCGGCGGCGATGTGCTCGCGGGCGTATTGGTGCTGGGCGGGATTGCCGCCATCGCCAGTGCCGCCAGCAACAGCAACAGACGCGAACGCGAGCGCCGCTATGAAGAGCGCCGCGATGAGAGGCGCTATGATGACCGCCGGGATGATCGCAGCAATCCGCGCTCCTCAGGTGGGTCCGGCCTAGACAGTGCCGTTTCACAATGCCTGACCGAGATTGAACGCGATGTGCGTGTCGACAGCGTCGATGGCGCAAGCCGCCTGCCGCAAGGCTGGGTGGTTACCGGCACCTTGTTCAACGGTTCGGGCTTTACCTGCCAAATCGGCAATGATGGCCGGATTTCAAATGTCGATTACAGCGGTTTCTCCAGCAGCTCCTATGACGGATCAAGCACTGGCGCTGGCACCGATACGCGCCAGCTGACCGATGGCCGCTATGCCGATGCGCGCGCCGCGATGCGCGGCACTGGCCCTGATAGCCAAAACAGCGCGCAGCCAGCCTATCCCGGCGGCCCTTTGCCGGGCGAAACATTCTCTGAATGATCTGATGCGTGATCAGAAACGGGAGGGGCGGCAGCGATGTCGCCCTTTTCTATTTCTGCATCGCCCTTGCTATAACTCGGCAGGCCCAATTCAAACCGAACAGCGGCACTGCGCAAGGCGAAACCTGCGGCAAACGCCGCGCCCCAGACATAGGCGTCCAAAAAGCCAAACATCCCAGCGACCTGCATGCCAAGCACCGTCACGGCAGCGCTTAACCCGGCGGCGGTCACGTATAATTCCGGCTGCATAATGATCGATGGCCGCCCGGCAACAACATCGCGGATCACGCCGCCGACGCAGCCGGTGATGATCCCCATCAAAGCAGCGGGCACAGGCGGAATGCCATATGCAATCGCCTTCGCACTGCCCAAAACGGCATAGGCGGCGAGGCCAACACCGTCCGCATAATCGAGCAATTTGCCGTCCCAAACCCGCACCGGCGTAAACCACGCGATCAGCGCGGTTGCGAGGCAGATCGCAGCCACCCAAGGGTCCGTCATCCAAAACACCGGCGCATCGATTAAAAGATCGCGCACCGTCCCCCCGCCAACGCCGGTTACCAAGGCAAAGAACGCCATCGTGACAAAGGTCTGACGCTCCTTCGCCGCAACCAATGCGCCGGACAGGGCAAAGATTGCGATGCCAACAACATCGAGAATATCGAGGATCGGGGTGAGGACGGTTTCGTTCATTCAGGCGGCCCTCTCAAACTGGTTTCGCGCGGGAGCTACGCCGCCGAAAAAGCAGGATGCATCCAAACAAAGCGCCGATCAAGGCAAGCGCCGCAAAGGCGATCAATGTCGGATGGCTGGTATCCTCCCGATCCGACACATCCATAATATGCAGGCCCCACATAAAATCGAACCAGCGCCACCAGCGCGTCCTCACCGCCTCAATATCGCCAGTGTCGCGCCCGATATAGATATATGCGCCATCCTCCAATGCGACTTGCCACACGGCCATCGGACGGCGGAAATCGATGGGCACTTCATCCGCTTCAAACAATGTCACGCTGCGCACTTTATCGCCGCCAACGATGCTGCGCGCCGTTACATCGCGCGCATCGGCAGCATCCAGAGCGGGCAGGCGATCGCCGCTTTCCACATCAATGCGGGTGATATCGCCGTCCAGCGAGGTGAGCACCGCCACAGCGCGCCCATCCTGCATCCGCACGCGCATCTCTTTCACCTGCATATCGGCGGCCAGCAGCGGGCTATCGGTGATCACCAAAGCGGCGTCGGCAGCAGGCAGGCGTAAGTAATTGCCGCGGACCTCTTCGATGGGTTTGGCGACCATGAACAGGCCGGTCGCTGTCCACATCACGAGCGGCAAGCCAATCAGCCATCCGAGCCAGATGTGCCATTTGGCAAGGCGCCGCATGAGCGGCTTTGGCGGTGTTACATTCGGGGAATCTTGCGTCATGGGAGGGGGCCATGTGGTTAAAATTGAACCTGTTTTGCCCCATGCCGCGCGCTGCCTATCCGTGCAAGACTTTCCCGATCTGGCCCGCTGCATCAATGCAATCAAGATCGCCATATTGCGGTCCGATCACTTGCATGCCGCAAGGCAATTCGGCCCCTTCGTAAAATCCGCTGCCGATTGGCAGAACGGTCGCTGGCAGATTGGGGAAGGTCGCAATCCCGGCCCAGGTTAAACCCGATCCGGCGCGCACATCTTGGCCATTCACGCGGATGGTGGATTTGAACACAGCCTCGTCCAAATGCGGGATCGCCAAAACCGGGGCAGGGGGCGCGAGGATAAAATCATATTCGTCAAAGACGCGCGCCCATTCAAACATATTGGCCGCCTGCGCATCGAGCAGATCGAACCAGTCGGTCGCACTGGCGCGTTCCCCGCTTGGTGACGGCGCGCCGCGCGCCATTGCGGTGTTCATCATCCGCAAATACGCGCCCTGTTGCCGCTCAAGATCCGGGATCAAATGGCTGCTGCGATCGACCCGCACGCCTGCGCTGATCAGCGCGGCAATCGCGGCTTCTGTAGGTTCTGCCACGCTCGCATCAACTGGCCCGCCGGGATATTCTGTAATCGCGAGCAATCGGCATTCGCTCAGCGGTTTAGGCGTGCGCGCCAAAGGAATTTGCGCACCAATCTGCATAAGAACCGCCAAATCCTCAGCATTGCGCGCCAGCGGCCCGGCGATGGAAAGTACCCCGTCATGCGCCGCGACGAACCCGTCTGCTTTCGCCATTTGCGGATGGTCATGGCCCTGTTTTGAGACGACGCCCCACGTGCTCTTATGCCCCCAGACACCGCAGAAATGCGCCGGCACACGAACGGACCCGCCAATATCGGTGCCAAAATCACACGCGACCATACCCGATGCGACCGCCGCTGCGCTGCCGCCGGATGATCCGCCGGGGGATCGCGCGGAATTGTGCGGATTGGTGGTGCGGCCATAGACCGGGTTGAAACTTTGCCAATCGGTGAGATCCACGGGCACGTTGGTTTTGCCAAGAATAACCGCGCCCGCCGATTTCAACCGCCGCACCAAATCAGAATCGCGCTTTGCGACATAATCGGTGTGCTGTTGATGCCCCCAACATGATTGCAAACCGGCGACGTCAAAGCTCTCCTTCACCGTCATCGGCACGCCGAATAAAGGCTGATCGGCGCCGGGGCCGCCGTTCTTAGAAAGCTGCGCGTCCATCGCCTTAGCGGCGGCCGATGCCCGCTCAAAATCTGGCACGGCGACCGCGTCGATCTCTGCATCGAAATGCTCGATCCGGGTGATTGCCGCATCGACCGCTTCGGCGACGCTGATTTCGCCCGCGCGGATCGCCGCCGCCGTTTCCAAGGCGCCGGGTTTATCGGTCAATTGCGGATAGGCCATGTAAGTTATCTCCCTAACCCAAGGTCTAATTGGCCAAGGGCGGTAGGACAATGCACATCGTAGCCAATTGAAGACTAGCGTTAGCCTGCGGGGTTAAACGCTCATTCTGCGCGCGCCGATTGGAGCAAGCTCATACCAAGCCGAGAGGCCGATCCGCCGTTCAAATTGGCAAGCACGACCACGGTCGTTTGAGTATCAGGCGCGTGGCCGAGAAAGGCGTTGAACCCTTCAATCCCGCCGCCGTGCCAAATGATGCGGCCGTCTGGTCCGTCGGTCACCAACAGGCCCATCGCATATTTCGCGCCAGCGACCGCTTCGAATTCGCTTGGCGTGGTAAGCTGGACCAAGCTCGCTTCTGATAACACAGCCCCTCCGAACAGGCCGCGCTGCCATTTCAGCAAATCACCAGTTGTGGAAAAGAGCGCGCCTGCACCCGTAGGGATCGCCATATTCACATATTCGGCATTCACCACTCCGTTTTCCGACGGTGAATATCCCGCTGCGCGGTTAGGTAAGATTGCGGCGCTGCGATCAATCCCGGTTGCTTCCATGCCGAGCGGATCAAACAAGTTCGCTTGGACAAAATTGGAATAGCTCTGCTCACTTACATTTTCGACGATGCGCGTCAGCAGGACAAAGTTGGAATTGGAATAGCGCCACTGCGAATGGGGCTCAAATTCAAGCGGCAGATCCGCGAACATGGCAATCAATTCATCTTGCGAGGTCGGCAGGAATTTCTGCGTCCCAAAATCATCAAGTGACGTGACATTGGGAATGCCCGAAGTGTGCTGCAGCAAATCGCGCAATGTAATTGCGCTCCATGCCTCTGACGCGCCGGGGATATGCTGCGAAACCAGATCATCAACATTCAAGAGGCCGCGCTCTTGAAGCAGTAATATGGAAACCGCGGTGAATTGCTTGGTCACCGATCCAATGCGGAAACGGGTATCATTGGAGTTGTCGATATCCCATTCTAGGTTGGCGGAACCCCACGCCTGATCCAGCAGAATTTGATCCCCTTCGGCGACCAAGACGGCGCCCATATAGACGCCTGCCTCTGCATCCGGCTCAACGATGGCTGCTAGCTCTTCGCTGCTCTGCGCCTGCGCGGTGACGGTAAGCGTAGCGAGCGCAATCGGCGCAAATGACGCCAAGCAGCGTGCAATCGTGCGGTTGAACGACATAGGAAACCCTCTCTGTATCGGTGTGTCAATGCAGTAACACAGATAACAGGCGATAAGCGGAACGCAAGGCCGCGAAATTTAAAAGTTTAGCGGCCCGCGAGCCACTCTGCGTGCCGCCCAGCGTGTGCGGGGATCACATGTGGATCGGTTTACCGGTCACCGCCATCGCCGCTTCTTTGAAGGCTTCTGCATGCGTCGGGTGCGCGTGGCAGGTATAGGCGATGTCTTCGGATGTTGCGCCAAATTCCATCGCCTGCGCGGCTTGCGCGATCATGGTCCCGGCCAGCGAATTGATCATCCACACGCCGATAACCCGATCGGTTTCGGCATCCGCGATAACCTTCACAAATCCGTCAGTGTCGCGGTTTGCCTTGGCGCGGCTGTTGGCCATCATCGGGAATTTACCGATTTTGATGGCTTTCTTGTCGCCGCCGGCTTTCTCGATCGCTTCTTCCTGCGTCAGTCCGACGCCTGCGATTTCGGGCAGGGTATAGACGACGCTGGGGATGACATCGTGATTGACGATGCCGGTCAGCCCAGCGATGTTTTCCGCCACCGCAATGCCTTCATCTTCGGCTTTGTGTGCGAGCATCGGGCCGGGCGCTACATCGCCGATTGCCCAGATATTGTCGGTGCCCGTGCGGAAATCATGGTCAATCTCGATCTGACCGCGATTGTTGACCTGCAATCCGGCCTTATCAAGGGCCAAACCGTCAGTGTTCGGACGGCGCCCAATCGACACCAGCACATGGCTGACCTCAAGCGTTTGCTCATCGCCGCCCGCCGATTTCTCGAGCGTAAGGGCGACTTTCTTGCCGTTCACTTTCGCGCCGGTCACTTTGTGGCCGAGCATCATTTCCATGCCCTGTTTCTTGAACAGTTTCTGGCTTTCCTTGCGCACTTCGCCGTCCATACCCGGCAGCAATTGATCGAGGAATTCGACCACGGTGACTTTCGCGCCGAGACGCCGCCACACACTGCCCAATTCCAACCCAATAACGCCGCCGCCGATCACCACCAGGTGCTCTGGCACGGTTTCAAGGTCTAAAGCGCCGGTTGAATCCACAATCCGGCCCGCCGCATTGTCAACATCCACGCCCGGCAAAGGTGTGACGCTGGATCCGGTGGCGATCACGATATCTTTCGCGGTGACGGTTTCATCGCCTACCTTAACGCTATGCGCGTCTTCAAAAGCGGCGTGGCCTTTGATCCAAGTGACTTTGTTTTTCTTGAACAGAAATTCGATCCCGCCAGTCAATTCGCCGACGGCTTTCGTTTTCTCTTCCATCATCCGGCCCAAATCGAGCGTCGGCTTGGCCGTGATGCCCCATGTGGCAAAATGACCGTTCGATGCCTCATCAAACAATTCAGAGCCATGCAACAAAGCCTTTGACGGGATGCAGCCGACATTGAGACAGGTGCCGCCCAAGGTCTCGCGGCTTTCCACGCAAGCGGTCTTCAATCCCAATTGCGCCGCACGAATGGCGGCAACATAGCCGCCCGGGCCAGCGCCAATAACAAGGACATCGTAATCGTAAGTGTGGTCAGCCATGGCTTAAAAAATCCCGTTTTTGACGGCGTATATTCAAAGGGTTGCAGAAGGCGCAGATCAAAGGTCGATCAGCATCCGGGTCGGATCTTCAATCGCATCCTTGATGATTTTCAGCGCGGTCACAGCCTCGCGCCCGTCGATCAGGCGGTGATCGTATGACAGCGCGATATACATCATCGGGCGGATCACGATTTCGCCGTTTACAACAACCGCGCGGTCTTCGATCCGGTGCAGGCCGAGAACGGCGCTTTGCGGCGGGTTGATGATTGGGGTCGACATCAGCGATCCGAACACGCCGCCATTGGAGATGGTGAAGGTGCCGCCGGTCATGTCGGCCATGGTCAGCGTGCCTTCTTTCGCGCGCTTACCATAATCGGCGATGTCTTTTTCGATTCTAGCGAAACCCTTATCCTGACAATCGCGGATCACCGGCACGACCAGGCCGTTTGGCGCAGACACAGCGACCGAAATGTCGACATAATCGTGATAAACGATCTCATTGCCTTCGATATAGGCGTTGACGCTCGGCACGTCCTTCAACGCAAGGCAGGCGGCCTTGGCGAAGAAGCCCATAAAGCCGAGGCGAATGTCATGCTTTTTCGCGAACAGGTCTTTGTATTTTGTGCGCGCTTCGATGACGGCGGACATATCGACATCGTTGAACGTCGTCAGCAGTGCGGCTTCTTCCTGAGCGCCCTTCAAACGTTTGGCGATGGTTTGCCGCATGCGGGTCATTTTGACGCGCTCTTCTCCGCGCGCGCCTGATGGAGCGGCGGCAGGAGCAGCGCCGGATGCAGAAGCAGGGGCAGGCGCGGCTGCCGGTGCCGGATCGCCTTTCGCCTTCGCTGCGGCGAGCACGTCTTCTTTGGTCAGGCGTCCGTCTTTGCCGGTCCCCTTGATGGTGGAGGGGTCAACGCCGTGTTCAAGGACGGCGCGGCGGACGGCTGGTGAGAGTGTCAAAGACGCGCTGCCAGAATCCGCGGCGCCCTTGGCCGCTGATGCCGTTGATGCAGGTGCTGGCGTTGATGCCGGTGCTGGCGTTGATGCCGCCGCTGCTCCTTCGCCCGCTTCGATAATTGCGATCACAGCGCCGACTTCGACGGTGTCACCAACTTCGGCGCGGTGTTCTGACATTACGCCAGCAATGGGGGAGGGCACATCGACGGCGACCTTGTCGGTTTCAAGGCTGACAATCGGCTCATCAGCGGCGACCGCTTCGCCGGGTTGTTTCAGCCATTCGCCGATTGATCCTTCGGTGACCGATTCCCCTAGAACCGGGACAGTGATTTCAGTGGCCATTGTTCGTATTCCTCAGCTTTAAATGCCGGTTTGAATTATTTGGATAGTCCGAGCGCATGCGCGACCAAGGCCGCTTGCTGTTCAGCGTGACGTTTGGCGAGGCCCGTGGCGGGTGACGCTGCCGCATCGCGGCCCGAATAGGATGGGCGTTTCCCATCATGACCCGCCTGTGTGAGCGAATCTTCGATCTGGTTTTGGACGAAGAACCATGCGCCATTATTCTTCGGTTCTTCCTGACACCACACGACGTCTTCTAAGTTCGTCATGCGTTTCAGGCGCACCGCGAGCGGATCGCCGGGGAAGGGATAGAGCTGTTCAATCCGGACGATCGAGACGTCTTTGAGCCCTTCTTCTTCGCGCTTTTCATACAGATCATAATAGACCTTGCCGCTGCACAGGACGAGCCGCTTGATCTTTTCATCCGCGATTTCGGTAAGGTCGGATTTGATCCGTTTAAATTGCCAATCGCCCTGAAACTCTTCGCGCGGGCTTTTCGCCAGCGGATGACGCAGCAGTGATTTCGGCGTCATAATCACCAAAGGCTTGCGGAAAGACCGAAGCATTTGACGGCGCAAAACGTGGAAATAATTGGCCGGGGTGGTGATGTTGCACACCTGAATATTGTCATTCGCACACAGCTGCAAAAACCGTTCAAGCCGCGCGGAGGAATGCTCTGGCCCTTGACCTTCATATCCGTGCGGAAGCAGCATCACGAGGCCATTGGCGCGCAGCCATTTTGCCTCACCCGCCGCGATATATTGGTCGATCATGATCTGCGCGCCATTGGCGAAATCGCCAAATTGCGCTTCCCACAGGACCAGCGATTTCGGGTCCGCCATGGCAAAACCATATTCAAAGCCGAGCACGCCGTATTCGGACAGCGTGCTGTCATAGACCTCAAATTTGCCATGCGGCAGGGTCGTGAGCGGGATGTATTTGTCTTCGGTCTTTTGATCGACCCACACGGCATGCCGCTGAGAGAATGTGCCGCGCCCGGAATCTTGCCCGGACAGGCGGACATTATAACCCTCCATCACCAGACTGCCGAATGCCAGCGCCTCTGCAGTCGCCCAATCGAAGCCTCCTTGTTTAGGGTCTTTGGCACCGCTGGCGAACATTTCGCTTTTGGCTTTGAGCACGCGGCCCAAAGTGCGGTGGATATTCACATCCTCTGGCACTTCCGTCAGCGTGCGGCCCAGCGCGTCGAACGCTTTCGGTTCAATCGCGGTTTCGATATTGCGGCGCGCACTTTCATCGTCGGCGGGTTTGTTCAAACCGGCCCAGCGCCCGCCGAACCAATCGGCCTCGTTCGGGGCGTAGCTTTTCGCCGCGTCCCATTCTTCGTCGAGCAAAGCGACAAATTCCGCCGCCACTTGTTCGCGGTGGCCGGGTTCAACGACGCCTTCTTCGATCAGGCGGTTTTCGTAATGCACGGAAACCTTCGCGTGTTTCCCGATGACGCCATACATTAGCGGCTGCGTGAATTTCGGTTCATCGCCTTCATTGTGGCCAAAGCGGCGATAGCACCACATATCAATGACCACATCGCGCCCGAATTTCTGGCGGTATTCTACCGCCAATTTGCACGCAAATGTCACCGCCTCGGGATCATCGCCATTGACGTGCAGGATCGGCGCCATCACGCCCTTCGCCACGTCAGATGGGTAGGGCGATGACCGCGCGAATTGCGGAGAGGTGGTAAAGCCGATTTGGTTGTTGATGATAAAGTGGATGCAGCCGCCCGTGTCATAGCCATTGACGCCGGATAGGCTGAGGCTTTCCCAAACGACGCCTTGCCCGGCAAAGGCCGCATCGCCGTGGATTAGAACCGGCAAAACTTGCTGCTTTTCAGCCAAGTCATCGCGCACGGCCTGCTGCGCGCGGACCTTGCCCAGCACGACAGGATCAACCGTTTCGAGGTGCGAAGGGTTCGGCACAAGGCTCATATGCACGGAGACATCGTCGAACGAACGATCGGTGCTGGTGCCGAGGTGATATTTCACATCGCCCGAACCGCCGACATCTTCGGGGTTTGCGCTGCCGCCGGAAAATTCGTGGAAGATGACTTTGTATGGTTTGGCCATCACATTGGCGAGGACGTTCAAACGGCCCCTATGCGCCATGCCATAAATGATCTCGCGCACGCCGGCGCTGCCGCCATGTTTGATCACCGCTTCTAGCGCGGGGATCATGCTTTCGCCGCCATCTAGGCCGAACCGTTTGGTCCCGACATATTTCTTGCCGAGGAATTCCTCATACCCTTCGCCGCGCAGAACCGCGGCCAGGATCGCTTTCTTGCCTTCTGGCGTAAACTGGATCGTGTCGCCGGGGCTTTCAAACTTGTCTTGCAAAAACCGCCGCTCTTCAGTGTCGGCAATGTGCATATATTCCAGGCCGACTTTGCCGCAATACACCTCAATCAAACGTGCATGCAGCGCACCAACTGTGGTCCATTCCATGCCCAGAACGCCGCCAACATAGACCTCTTCTGCCTCATGCCCGGCAAGCCCGTGAAATGCGAGCGTCAGATCCTCTGGCGTGCCGCGTTTCGCCGAGAGGCCCAGCGGATCAAGATCGGCCGCCATATGCCCGCGCACCCGGTAAAGGCGCACCAATGTCATCGCCGCAATCGACAGCTGCGCCGCGCGCTCAATCGCTTTGGGATCGGCCGCTTTGCCCGATTTCTTCGCCGCCTTTTCGACCGCCAACTGCATTTGCGTCGGGTCCATCGCGCCGGTCAAATCGGCGCCAGCATCCGATACCTGATCCAGCCATTTTGGATTGCCCCAAGATGGGCCGGGCTGCGGACCTTCTTGATCGGTCATGTCAGGGACGAAATTTGCGGTTTCTTTGTTCATGGCGGTTCTCATAAGGAGAGACGGGGCGGGGGAGGAGAAAGGGTGCGCCGCGCACAAGGCGGACGCACCCCGTTAGGCCGTGTCTCAGGCCAGTTCTTTCAGCATCGCATCCAATGTGGTGCCAAGCTCTGATGGCGACGGCGAAACGCGGATGCCCGCCGCTTCCATCGCCGCGATTTTGTCGTCCGCGCCGCCTTTGCCGCCTGATACAATCGCACCGGCATGGCCCATGCGGCGACCCGGAGGCGCCGTGCGGCCAGCGATAAAGCCAACGGTCGGTTTGCTGCGGCCTTTGGCGGATTCTTGTTTCAGGAATTCGGCGGCTTCTTCTTCTGCCGATCCGCCAATTTCACCGATCATGATCATCGATGTGGTTTCAGGATCGTCGAGGAACAGGTCGAGCACGTCGATAAAGTTCGTGCCGTTGACCGGATCACCGCCAATGCCGACCGCCGTGGTCTGGCCAAGGCCAACCGCAGTGGTCTGATGCACCGCTTCGTAAGTGAGCGTGCCGGAACGTGAGACAACGCCGACGCTGCCTTTTTTGAAGATAGAGCCCGGCATAATGCCGATCTTGCACTCATCCGGGGTCAATACGCCGGGGCAGTTCGGGCCGATCAGGCGCGACTTGGAGCCGGTGAGGGCAGCCTTTGCGCGCACCATGTCGAGCACAGGAATGCCTTCGGTGATGCAGATAATCAGCTCAACTTCAGCATCAATCGCCTCGCAAATCGCGTCGGCAGCGAACGGAGGCGGCACATAGATGCACGATGCCGTCGCGCCGGTCGCTTCCTTTGCTTCGCGCACGGTGTTGAATTGCGGCACGCCAACATGCGTGGAGCCGCCTTTGCCCGGCGTAACGCCAGCAACCATTTGCGAACCATACGCGATGGCTTGCTCTGTGTGGAATGTGCCGGTGTTGCCGGTCATCCCTTGGGTGATGACCTTGGTGTCTTTGTTAATCAGGATGGACATTAATCAGTCTCCATTTTTGGTGCCGACGGCCAAGCGAATGCTTGGTTCGTCGCGTGAACCGGTTTGGGCAATTTGGACAATGTGCCCTTGTGCAAAGAAGGTGATGGCACCGTTCTCATCGGGGTCTGGCAAATTATCGCCAAACGCCTGTTTGAACTGTTCAAAAACTTCTGAATTCTCGGCGCGTGCCATAACAATGCAGAAACCATCGCCTTCGAGCGCGCTGAGCAAAATGATCGGTGCCCGTTCGCTGTGACCGAAAATAATCGGCCCGTCTTCAATGGCCGCTCCATCATCGGCAGTCATGCGGGCTCGTGCCCAGCCCAGTGATCCAAGCGCTACTGTATCAATTGAACCATTCTCAGTAGCTGCGAAGCAATCGTTGTAGGTTTCAAAGATCTGCATGAGTGGTGCCTCACGCATTTGGGCTTGCGTTGGCGATGCAAACACCGCCAATGCTGACCCAAGTATCGTCAGCCGTTTAAGCAAGGCTGCTATCCAGCGCCTTACACGCCTCGAGCAATTCCTTAACCGCATCGACGCTGACCGTGAGGTTCGCGCGCTCTTCTTCGGACAGCTCGATTTCAACAACGTCTTCTGTACCGCCTGCGCCGATCACAGTCGGAACGCCGACATACAGACCGTCGAGGCCATATTTGCCTTCAACGAAGCTCGCGCTTGGCAGGATGCGTTTTTGGTCGCCCAGATAGGCTTCGGCCATCGAAATCGCCGAAGTGGCCGGTGCGTAATAGGCTGAGCCATTGCCCAGCAGCTTCACGATTTCACCGCCGCCAGCACGCGTGCGCGCAACGATTTCATCAAGGCGGCTTTCCGCAACGCCTTTGATCTTCGCCATATCCTTCACAGGGATGCCGTTGATCGTGGAGTAGGACAGGACCGGGACCATTGTGTCGCCGTGGCCGCCAAGAACGAATGCGTTCACGTCTTTGACGCTGCAATCAAATTCCCATGCGAGGAAGGTCGCGAAACGCGCCGAGTCCAAAACGCCCGCCATGCCGACAACTTTGTTGTGCGGAAGGCCGGAAAATTCGCGCAACGCCCAAACCATCGCATCGAGCGGGTTGGTAATGCAGATTACAAAAGCGTCTGGCGCATTGTTCTTAATGCCTTCGCCAACGGCTTTCATAACTTTCAAATTGATGCCGAGCAGATCGTCGCGGCTCATGCCCGGCTTACGCGGCACGCCTGCGGTTACGATGATCACATCGCTGCCTGCGATATCGGCGTAATCGTTTGATCCGGTGACTTTCGCGTCGAACCCTTCGATGGGGCCGCATTGCGACAGGTCGAGCGCTTTACCCTGCGGCATGCCTTCGGCGATATCGAACAGGACGATGTCGCCCATTTCTTTTTTCGCCGCGAGATGCGCGAGCGTGCCGCCGATCATGCCGGAACCGATGAGTGAAATCTTCTTGCGGGCCATGAGAGTAGGCTTCCTTCCCAAAACAATCGGGATGACGATGTGCAAATAATGCCCCAGCTCTCATCCCAAAAGCCGGACGCTTGCATATACTCGCGCGGTACGCCCGCAATATGGTGAATGCAACCGCGAAACCGGCCTATCTGCCAACTATCTTTGCAAATAGTTTGCAAGAGCAATAAGGCTAAGCGAATACACGTGCTGCGGCCTAAGCCTGCGGTAAGCTTAGCCGCAAACTGGCATCGCGGTTTTGGCAGTACAGGATACAATTTGTTGAAAATGCACGCCGCCGATTGGCTGGCGCAATCCGTCCGATTTACCCGGCGGCTTGGCGGCCTTGTTGCTCGCGTTCTTGGGCCAGCAACATTGCGGCCAGATAATCTGGCACGGCGCGGCTGAAATAATACCCTTGGCCCAGGTTGCAGCCGGCGTCTTTCACCGATTGCACTTGCTCAATCGTCTCAAGCCCTTCGGCGACAATATCCATGCCCAATGTGTTGCCCATTTCGGCAACGGCGCGGATGATCGCATCGCTCTTGCGCCCGACCTGTTCGCCGGAAACAAAGCTGCGGTCGACCTTGATTTTAGAGAATGGGAATTTGTTGATATAGCCGAGCGAGGAATAGCCGGTGCCGAAATCATCCAAGGCAAAGCGCACACCAATTTCGGACAATTCTTCGATGAAGGCGGCGGTGGAATGGTTGTCTTCGATGAACAGGCTTTCTGTCACCTCCAACTCCAACCGGCGCGGGTCCAGCCCGGCTTCGCGCAGAGCGTTTTTGATACCCAGAGCAGCGCCCGGCGCGCGGATTTGCAATGGCGATAGGTTTACCGCGATGGTGACGTCCTCAGGCCAAGAAGCGGCGATCCGCGCGGCCTGAGCCGTGATCCAATTGCCCAAGGTCACGATCACGCCGGTTTCTTCGGCGACCGGGATAAATTCGTCGGGTTTCAATTCGCCTTTTTCTGGGTGGAACCAGCGGACCAAGGCTTCGAAGGTCTTGATGCGGCCCGTTTCCAGATCGACAATCGGCTGGAAGAAGATCGACAATTCATCGCGTTGCAGCGCCGCGCGCAATTCGTCTTCAATCTCGCGGCGGCGGACCAGATCGCGGGTCATTGATCCGTCAAAGAAACAGGTCTGCGCGCGTCCGCCGACCTTCGCATGATACAGCGCCAGATCGGCGCTTTGCATCAAGGTGTCGGCATCATTGCCATTATCCGGCAGCAGAGCGACGCCAAGCGAGGCGCGGACTTCGAGACGTTCGCCATCAATTCGGAAGGGGCGCATGATTTCTGCATGGATTTCACTGGCGATAAGCTCGGAATTCTTGCGATCCTCGATTGGGCAGAAGACGATGAATTCATCGCCGCCAAACCGTGCAACCGTGCCGCCTTTCGGGGTGACGCCAGCCAATCGTTTTGCAACCTCGCTAAGCACCCGGTCCCCAACGGGGTGGCCAAGCAGATCGTTGACTTCCTTAAACCGATCAAGGTCGATCCAGATCAAAGCGAGGCGGCTGTTTTCATCAACGCCCATCATCGTCTCGACCATGGCGTGGTTGAGACCCGCGCGGTTGGCGAGGCCGGTGACAACATCGGTGCGGGCCAGAACCTGCATCTTGTCCGCCAGTTTTTTGCTGGTTTCCGCCGCCGCGATGGAATCGCGCAGGACGGTGAAAATATTGCTGGCGATTGAGACCATCGCCGGGATCAACAACAAAATGGTGACGCCCAGCGCGATAAAGCCGATTTCGCCCGTCCAGAAACACGCAAGCGCAATCGGCACACAGGAGAGGCTGAGCTGACCAATCGCAATTGTCAGTCGCCCGGCATTTCGTGCCGACACGCCGATGCCGTAACCGATGGCATTGGCGACCATCAAAACCTCGACCTGAGTTTGGGTGCCGATCAGGATCGTGAAGGCAGCCGTGCAGCCGAGCATCAAAGCATAGCTGAACGCGCCAATCTCATAGATCAATTCGAGTGCGGCGGTGCTGCGCTCTTCTGAATCGGTGGAAATGCCCAAGGCGGCGACAATCCGTGCCACCGCGATCAACATCAGGATTACGGCGGCGATATAGAGCTCTGGGAGGTTCGCAATCCATGCCGAAACCGTCGCCGCCGCCACGGTGGCGACAGCGCCGATGGCCAAGCTGGAGGGCTGTGCATAGAGCGTGGTGACCAGCATGCGCCGCACGCGCTCGGACAACTGGTCCGAACGTGCGGGTCGCGGCTTCGCCTTCGCCCCAGGGGGCTTGCGCAGCACAGATAGGAAATTGGTCACTCCCATAGACGCACGGGCTTAGTGTGAAGTGGTCAAGGTCAGGTTAACGCCTTGCTTACCGCATGTGGCGGGGGGCAGGCGCATTCTGCAAGTGCGTAGCCTAAAGGGTTGAGCCCTTTGGCAAAATCTCGGCTATTTTCGCCAGTTACGGTTGCACAAGTGCCGGGTTCATCAGCGCTGCTTCTTCTGCCAATCGGCGGTCGAGGACCCGCGTAATTGCCAGCCACCAGTCATATTTCTGGCGATCATCGGCGAAAAACGCTTGTTCTGCCTGCGCGCGTGCCTCGCGTGCGGCACCGATCCCATGCTGAGCAAAATGGCGCAAAGCTGCGCGCAAGACTTGCTCATTCGCGCTCTGCCCGGCAGGCGGCGCGCCATTGTCATTCGCAACACGCTCAATCGCGCGGCCCAGCAGCGCCCGCGCCATTGTTTTGGCAACAGGAGAGCATGCGAGCGAGCGGCCCGGAAAGGCAGCGGGGGCAAAGCGAAGGGCCATAGGTTTTGTGTTGTCCATTACGGCGCGTTGGCGCGGGATTTCTGCGAGTTCGTGTGTGATACGCGGAAACCCTCTAAGGCTTGGTGATTAGCTAAGGTTTAGAGGGCGTTAACCCTGCACTTTCAATCGCAGTTGGAACCGTTTTGGAGGGAGTTTCTTGAGCGGCGCTACGCCGTGCAGATTTCTGCAGTATCTCAATGGTTTGCCCGCAAGGTCACCGAGGGCTTTTTGGTCCAATCAGGACGCCTTGTTCACTCGCTCGGCGGTCCATTTTCGCGCGCTCGGCGTTCCGCTTGCAAGGCCTCTCGCGCTGCATCGCTTTTCCATTGGCCAGCGCGGGCATAATCTTCGCGCACTTGGCCTGCACTCGACAAAGCAGGGTCCGCCAGAACGGGTTCGGGCGTCGCGGGCAAGGCGGCTGGTACGCCGTTTCGTGCTGCACCCGTGTTGGTTCTGCTCGCCGCAGATGCAGAGGGAGCCGCGCCCGGATTTGCCGATGATGCCGAGGATGCAGATGGCAAAGCGGGTAGGGCAGGCAGAGCGGGCGAACCGGCACCAGAAACATCGGAGAAGCTGGCATTTGTGCGGCCTGAGACGCTGGGTTCATATCCGGCATAACCGCCGGTGAAGGCCCCTTGCTGACCCGCGGCGCCGCGATTGCGATAGAAACGATGCGCGCCGATTGTGCCGACATGGTCGAGGCTGCTCGCCCAATAGGGGTTCACCCAAAGCGTGTGGTAATGTGTTGCATGGCCGACGGGGCCATAGACGCTGCCGGACAAGGCCTCGCCCGCGATCCGCTGCGCACGTGCCCAGGATGCGCCGCCTGCGCGCCGTGACAAACTGCCGTCGCACGTGAAGCTAAACTGGCAACCGGTGCTGCGCTGTGCCCCTTCATAAACGACGCCGCAAACGCTGCCCGGCCAGCTGCGATGGGCCACGCGGTTGAGCACGACTTGCGCCACGGCCCGCTGACCCGCTTCGCTTTCGCTGGCGGCTTCGTACCAAACGGCCTGCGCCAAACATTCAGAAGCGCGCAGATGGCTCGTCCCGGCGGCGCTGAAGAAAGGCCGCGCAGAAGGACCGGAATCGATCAATTCGCCCAATTCGCGGCCCGCCTCTGCGCCGGTATCGGTCGCATCGACGGTGGGCAGGGCGATTAAAGCACCCTCTGGCGGATCGGCGAGGAAGAAGAATGCCGAACCGGGAAAGCTCATGCCCGGCCGCTCAAATGGCATGGCCGGGTTTTCGGCAAGCTGCGCAGCGAGGCGGGCACTGACGAGTTCGGCTTCAGTCGGTGCACCGCCCGGCAAAGCGCCAAAATCACCCGGCGCGGCCATGGCAGGCACAGTGATCGCGGCCAGCAACACCGCCAAACGTTTGCGATAGGTCAGCGGGCGGGCAGGTTCGGGCGATTGAGTTGCCTGTGATCGAGGTGCCTGTGATTGAGGTGAGCGTGTTTCAGAAGCGCTTGGCCGTTGCGCGCTGTTATCGTGCAAGCGGATAACGTTTGGCGTGCCCGCCGCAAACGGCAGGAAACGCCGGTTAAAAACGGCGTCAAAAACGGGTGTGCGGCCCGTACGGCCAAAGAGGTTTTGAAGTGCTTTCATAGCGCGCTTTGCGCTTATCCCGGCGATGCCCGATCCGCGAGCGCCGCGGCAGGGGCGTCCCGAAAGCGAACACCCAGATCAAAACCGTTAACGCGCATTTCGGCGGATGGATTTGCGCCCGAAGCCTATTGGCAATGCGCCTCCAGGCAGAGCGCTGTGTTGCAGGGACGCGGATGCGCGACTATCGGCAGAGGCGGTATGAGCGCACACAGGATCAATTGGGGGCGAGCGTTTGCCGCATCGCTGGCGGCGGCGGGATTGGCGGCCAGCGCGGCCTCTTGCGCTGCGCCTGAACCGGGCAAAGCCGCAATTGGCGACGATGCGCCAACCTTCGTCAGCCTCAATCCGTGTATCGACGCGATCCTTGTCGAAGTGGCCGAGCCGGAGCAAATCTTGGCTTTGTCCCATTACAGCCGCGATCCTTCCGCCAGTTCGATGGACACTGAGGTCGCCGCCACATTCGCCTATAATGGCGGGACAGCCGAAGAAGTGCTGGCCCTGCAACCCGACATTGTCCTCGCCAGCACATTTATCGCGCCCGCCACCCGCGCGGCCTTGGAACGCGCGGGATTGGAAGTGCAAACTTTCGGCAGCCCGGCAAGCGTTGAGGAAAGCCTGACCCAGATCCGCGAATTGGCGGCAATCACCGGCGGCGACAACAAAGCGCGCGGCAACAGAGCGCGCGATAAAGGCGAGGCGCTGGCCGAGCGGATTTCGCAGGCTTTGCCAAAACACGCGCCGGGCGATGTGACCGCGATGTTATGGCAACCGGGCCAGATTGTTCCGGGCGAGGCGACTTTGGTTTGGGATCAATTGTCGCGCCAAGGTCTGGTCAATCACAGCGCCCAAATGGGGCTGGGTCAGGCCGGTTATGTGACTTTGGAAACGGTGCTCGCGGACCCGCCTGATTTGCTGCTGATCGCTGGCGATGGGCCGGGGCAGAGGCATCCTGCTTTGGCCGAATTGGATCGCACATTCGTGGCCCGTTTTGAGGCGAATTTGTTCTATTGCGGCGGGCCTAGCCTGCTGCGCGCGCAAGAACGGTTGGATGAAATCCGTGAGGCGTTCGTGCTGCCGGAGCCCAGAATTGCGGTGGGCGATGCGCGCTAATCTCCTCTTTGCCGGGCTGCTGGCGGTGCTGTTGCCGCTGTCGCTGCTTGCCGGGCGGGTGTGGATCGATCCGTTTGGTGGCGGCTCTGGCGCGGCGAATACCGCGCTCATCCTGATGGAATTGCGTTTGCCGCGCGCGGTGCTGGCGGTTGTGGTTGGCGCGGGGCTGGGCGCGGCTGGTGCTGCGATGCAGGGCTATTTGCGCAACCCGCTCGCGGACCCCGGCCTGTTCGGGATTGCGCCAATGGCGGCTTTGGGCGCGGTGGCGAGTTTCTGGCTTGGAATGACATGGAGCCTGCCGGTATTCGCATTGGCCGGGGCAGGATTGGCGATGGCGCTGCTGGCTCTGATCGCGGGGCGTACGTCTTCGGGCGCGGGCGGCGGGCTGGCGCTGTTCACGCTCGCGGGGCTTATGATCGCCAGCCTCGCTGGCGCGCTGACGGCGCTCGCCATTACGATGGCACCCAACGCCTTCGCGCTCAGCCAGATTGTCCTATGGCTCAATGGCGCTCTGACGGATCGTTCATGGGATGAGGTGTGGATCGCGGCCCCGTTGACGCTGGCGGGCATTGGCGTGTTGCTGGTCGCGGCGCGGTCGCTTGACGCGCTGACCTTGGGCGAAGAAGCCGCGCGCAGCATGGGCATCGACCCGCGCCGCTTGCTGTTCCTGCTGGTTGTTGGCGTTGGCCTCAGTGTGGGCGCGGGGGTTGCGGTGGCCGGGATTATTGGATTTGTCGGCCTGATCGTTCCGCATCTGGTGCGCCCGCTGACCAATCGAATGCCGTCCGCATTGATCGTGCCCAGCGCGCTTGCGGGCGCCTGTCTGGTGCTGACGGCGGATAGCGCGGTTCGGGTCTTGCCGCTGGTCACGGAATTGCGGCTGGGTATTGCGCTGTCGCTGATCGGGGCGCCGTTCTTCTTGTGGTTGCTGATCCGGATGCGGCGGGGGACGTTATGACGCTTTGCGCCAATTCTGTGATGCTGGAACGGGGAGAGGTGCAGGTGTTGCGCGATATTTCCGCCGCGATGCAGCCGGGTGAGATCACCGCCATTGTTGGCCCCAACGGCGCGGGTAAATCGAGCCTGCTGATGGCGCTTACCGGATTGCTGACACCGGGGGCGGGCAATGTGACTTTGGACGGGGATGATATCGCCGATCTGCCGCTGCGCCAACGCGGCCGCGCGATCGGATATTTGCCGCAAGGGGCGGATATTGCGTGGGACGTGGCGGTGCAATCTGTCGTGGCATTGGGGCGGATGCCGCATGGCGACACTTTGATCGCGCCGGTCGATGCCGCGATTGCCGCGCTGGATTTGGAGGTTTTGCGCAAACGCCCGATCAGCCAGCTTTCCGGCGGGGAGCGCGCGCGGGTTCTGCTCGCGCGGGTGCTGGCGGGGCAGCCGCGCTGGATCCTTGCGGATGAACCGCTGGCGGCGCTGGATCTGTCGCATCAATTGAATTTGGCGGGGCATTTGAAAACCTGCGCGAAGGGCGGCGCGGGCGTGGTCATCGTGCTGCATGATCTGGCGCTGGCCAGGAATTATGCGGATCGCGTGATCGTTTTGGACAAAGGAACACTGGCCGCCGATGGTCCGCCTGAGGCGGCCTTGGCTGAGGATATAATTGAGCGAGTTTGGAACATCCAAGCGCGTTGGGTGCAATCGGGCGCAGATGCCGTATCGGCCCAAGAAAATGAAGGAGCCCCCAATAATCCGGGCCAGCATGCGCTCATCACGCTTGGGCCGGTTTGACGGTGCAAGTCAGCGCGGCCCCTCGTGTCGTCCGCAAGCCGACCCGGTGCGGCGGGTTAGGGTTTCGCCGCGATCTCTCATTCGAAATCTTCTAAAGCCCGTTGGTGCGACCCGAAGGGCAAGAAGCAGAAGACCAGCAAAGAGGACGCTAGTATCGGGTATATTTCGTAAACAGACGCCTTCATTTTTCCTATAGCCCCTATTTCAGCGCGAAAACCCTAGATTTCCGCCATTCTTGGGCTAAAATGAGCGGGTAAGGGCGGCCTAAAATCAGTCAGGGTTCAAAGTTTTAATGTCCAATTTTGCTGAAAATAGCGCCGATATGCACACCGATATGCACACCGATATTTTGCAGGATGCGCGCTGGATACCGCATGGCTTTGATGCGCAGGCGGACACGCTGCAATTCATCCAAATTGACCGCAGCCGTCTGGCGCAATCGGCATTCTTGGCAGATGCTAAGCCCGCCGCAGGCACGCAGCCCGTGTCCATTTCGATGGAACAAATCGCGCAAATCACCGCCGCATCTCCGGTTCCCTCTGCTCCTTTGCATTTCATCTTTCACACCGCCTTTTGCCGGTCCACTTTGCTCGCGCGGGCGCTGGAGCAACCCGGCCTGTGTGCTGCCCTTAGCGAACCCGGCATTCTCGCCCGGATTGGCGGGGCGGGGCCGCATGTCTTGCCTGCTGTGACGCGGCTTTTGGCGCGCCCTTGGGGTGATGGTGAGGCGGTGTTTGTTAAGCCAACCAATCATGCCAATGCGCTGATCCCGGCTTTGATGGAGGCCAATCCTGACGCGCGCGCGCTGCTTATGACCAACCCGCTGCCGTCATTCTTGGCGGCGGTCATCCGCAAGGGGATGCTGGGGCGGCGTTGGGCGCGGCAATTGTACTTGGAGGTGATGTCCTATGCCGGGATGGATTTGGGCATGGACGCCCGCGAACAATTCGCGATGACCGATTTGCAGGCCGCTGGGCTGGCATGGTTTTTAAATCAGCGGTTTTTGGACGCGCTCTCACGCAAATATGCAGGCCGGGTGCGGGTGCTGGACGGGGATGATTTTGGCCGCGAACCAGCCAAAGTGCTGGAGGCCGCTGGCAGCTTCACTCAAATCTCTTTGGATGCGGCACGGGCCGCGCGCATTGCCAGCGGGCCAGTCTTTACCGCCGATGCCAAAACCGGGGAGGATTACGCCGCCAAATCTGCCCGCGATGCCGCCGCCATTCAAAGCGCGGTGACAGACGATGAAATCGCCAAGGTCGGGGAATGGATCACAATGATTGCGGATCAGGCGGGATTGAAAGTGCCTCTGCGTCAGACTTTGATCTGACGCGAATATTCAAAAATTGAAAAAACGATGCCGGGCTCCAAGGGGATACAAGCAACCCGGCATCGCTAAGGTAGGCGGGACGCTTCTTAGCGGCCCGCCCAGTGCCTTCCGTTTTTAACGGGCGACAAGACGAATTTGACGGGATGCGCGCGGGTTACCGGCCAGCTGTGTGCGGCCGTAACTGGCCACGGCAATATCGCGGGATTGCATGGCGGTCAGGCGGGTTTGCGTTTGGCATTCGCGCACGGCGCTGTCGAAAGTGGGGCGCCCTTGCAGCCGTCCACATACCGCCTCAACCGCGTTTTCAATGCGGCGATCCAAAATGTCCTGACCAGCCTGCGAGGATAGGTTGAGATCCTCATAACTGATCGTAGCGGTGCGCGCTTCACCGGCGCTTGCTGCGCCAAGCGGAAGCGCAGCGGCGGTGATTGCGATGGTGGCGGCGGCAAGTGTCTTCAGAGTGTTCATGTGTATTCTCCCAATTGCTGCGCTGGCTAATCGAAGCGAGGCCTGTCGAAGCGAAGCCTGTTGAAGCGAGGAACGCGGCGGGTCCGGTGTGGACGAGTTGGAGAATGGCGGACCTGATCTTATGCCGCTGCACAGAAACGCTGAGTTCTCAGTGATTTTCGTCTTATGAAAAGCTTATTTCGTGCCCGGGCGGGTGACATTGAGCGATTTTCCTGCCGTATTGGTAGAGGCAATCGGGCAATTGCATCGGAACAGTGGTTCATTGCCCGTCACAATGTCAGCAACCGGCCTATTGGGGGCGAAAATGAACGAACCTTTCAAAGGGTCTGAGCAAGAATTGGATGCGCGGGCACGCCGTATCGACCTTGCCCATCAAGGCGATTTTGCCCTTGGCCCGGTTCGGGTTCAGCCATCCCTGCGCACGATCGCTGGCGATGATGCGAACACCATGCTGGAGCCCAAAGTGATGCAAGTGCTGGTTGCGCTGGCTGATCCGATTGGGGCGATTTTGTCGCGCGATGATTTGATCGAACGCTGCTGGGATGGGCGCGTGGTGGGCGATACTTCGATCAACCGGGTCATCTCTTTGCTTCGCGGGGCGCTAAAAGAGGTCGCGGGCGATGATGTGACAATCGAAAACGTGCCAAAGGTTGGCTACCGGATCATCGTGAGCGAGACGGCGCGGGCCGCCGAGCCGGGCGCTGAGCCGGAACCTGAGCAGGAGATCGCGCGGCCAGCGGAGGCGGTGTTTTCGCCAAAGCGCCGCATGAAGTTGATCGCCGCCGGGCTTGCCGCATTGCTGGCCGTGATCGCCGGTGTTTATTGGTTGCAACCTGCAAACGAGCCTGCGGTCGAAGATGTGCGGATCGCGATGCTTCCGCTCAATGCCGCAGACGGTGTCGATCCCATTTACGCACTCGGGTTGGAGGCGGAATTGCGCGCCCAATTTGCGCGCGTTGGTTCGATGGAGGTCACCACCAGTGAAAGCGCCGCGCAGCTGATGGCAGGCGGCATGAGCGCGCAAGATATTGGACGCAAACTGGGGGTGCAATATGTGTGGTCTGGCACGGTATCGTCGGAGGCTGCCAGCGTCGGCCTGACGGCGCGCATGGTGCGGATCACCGATGGCGCGGCGGTGTGGGAAGACGAGATTTTCAGCGCTCCGGGCGCCGCGCAATATCTGCCGCTGCGCGCGGCGCGTTCGCTGGCGCTGGCTTTGGGCCGCCCCGTCTCTCAACGGACGCCTGAAAGGTCGGTTTCTGCCAGCGGATACCGATTGTATCTGACCGCGATTGGCCTGATCAAAGGGCGCGGGCAGGAACAAGGCCGCGCCGCCTTTGAGATCTTGCAGCAATTGACGCTGGATTATCCCGAATTTGCCGATGGCTGGGCGGGATTGGCAAAGGCGCGATTTTTGATGCCGGGTCCCGATCCATCCATCGAAGGCGGCAATAGGGGGGAGGCAAAGCGGCTGGCGGATTACGCGCTGACGCTTGATCCGAATTCGGTCGATGCGTTGAAAGTGGCGGGGCAATTGGCCGACGATCCCGAACAAGGTTTACAGATGCTGCGCCGCGCCACGCAGCTTGATCCCGGTGATGCAGAGGCGTGGTTCTGGCTTTCGATTGTAGAGCGGAAATCATTGCTGCTTGATGTCGATCCGCTGGGCAGTTCGCTCAAAATGGTGGCGATTGATCCCCTGTGGCCAGCCACGTGGCGCACATCCGATTTGGCCGCAGAATTTGGCCAAGTGGACACTGCGCTCCGGGTTGAGCAAGACATTTTATCAGCCGCCGTAACCCCGTCACAGCGATTGATGGCAGAGGCGCGATTGGCGCGGCTGGGCGGTGATTTTTCGCGATTTGTCGAATTGAATGCGCAGGCCGCGCCGCTGCAGACCCCGGCGGAGCGGCGATATGGCAATATGACGCAGATGCGTTTGATACGGGCTATTTTGGGCCTGCCGGTTGATGAAAATTTGATGATGCTACAGGGGCCCGAGCGAGAGATTGCCCTGCGCCTGCATGGCGGCGAATTGCCGAGCTTGGCGGAATTTGAGGCGGCGGGATTTGGCGGCGGCGAGTATTGGGACACCCGGTATATCGCATCATTGGCCACGCCCATGTTCCTGCGCGAAGGGCGCGGGGAAGACTTGCTGACGCTGTATGATGCGCGGTTTGCGCAGCATAGCGATTATCTCGAATTGGCAGCGGCGACCGGGGTGCCGGAACGGATGATCCCGGAGGCGTCATCTTTGATCGGGGCGGCGATGCGCGACGCCGGGCGCACTGCCGAGGCCGCCGCTCATTTCGCCAGCGCAGAGGAGCAGATTGCGAGGTGGAACGAATCCGGGACCACGTGGATCGTCGCGCTGCTGATGGAAATAGATGTGGCCGCGGCAAAGGGCGAGAACGCCCGCGCGGCTGCTCTGATCCAGCGCCTGCCGGATTACAATTGGCCGTGGATCATGGGACATAGCGACGCCGCCTCTATCGGATTGTTGGGCAGCAACGCCCTGCATGACGAAGTGCGCCAAATGCCCGAAGTGCGCGCGGTGCTGGGGCCGATAGAAGCGCAGATCGAGCGAGAGCGCGCGGAGGTGCTGGCGTTGGGGTTGTGAACTGCTGACACCGGGGGTTGCGCGATGCGGGCGCGGCGGGGATAGTCGGCGGTATGAGTGTTGAGATTACATCCCGGGAGGAGTTGGAGGCTTGGCTTGATGGCAAGCCGCGTGAATGGATGAGCTCTATCGCTTGTCGCTCAGCATTGAGAGAATTTCCTCACGTTGCTGATCCTTCGAAATGGGGCGCAAGCGGCGTCAACGCCAATGTTGCTCTCGCCGTCTTTAGATGCGTAGCGTTGGCAATCTATATCGACGCCGATCCACTAAAGCGGGCCGCCGCACGTTTCTCGGCTGCGGAAAATATCAACACCCAAATGGTGCGTGCTCCGCACAATAGGCGAGCGTTGGAAAGTGCCTTTTCAGCTAAAGACGCAATTCTATCAGCTGCGTCAAACCACCGTCCTTTCGTACTGAAGCATGCTGTTGCGAGCATCTCGCTGAATTCTCATTTCTATTCGCATCACGGCGACGAAAGTGATTTAGCATGGGCCAATGTTTCTTCAGATTGCGATGCGTTTCAAGACGGTGTTGAACCCGCTGCATTAAAAACGAGACAGTTGTTCGCGGCGCGCCCTTCTACCTTTGAGAAGAGCTGGGCTAGTGCTTCCCGGTGGCTCTCCCGCCCGGAAGACGGCTTCTCTATATGGCGCGAATGGTATTACGGTCGACTAGAAGGCCTTACACATGCGTTCGCGAGGTTCGACGACCAAGCTGACACTGAATTCTACGAAGAAATCCTCAAGCATAGCAAAAATTTCTGGTCCCGCTCACCCGCCAAGGTCAACGCCGACATAACGGCCCTTGTCGATTCCCTGCGCAAACCCAAAGACGCCGTCGCTTATTTCATCAGCTACACCAGCAAAGACGAACCCGCTGCCCGCGAAGTCGCAGACGTCCTCGATGAACTCGGCAAATCCTACATCGTTCAATATCGCGACTTCAAACAACGCGATTTCGCCGTGGCCATGAACGACGCCCTATCGCGCTCCGAACGGATCATTCCGCTCTATTCGAAAGGCTATGTTCGCTCCGATCACTGCCTCACCGAATGGAACCATTACTATAAACTCGATCCTTCTTTTGAAGACCGCAAAGTGGTGGGTTTCCTTTTAGAGCCCACCGATTTTCCGCCGCTTATGGACAGGGTGAATTACCAATCCTTGATGGATCTGACCGGCGCGCGCCGCAGGATTGCCATTCGCGAATGGATTGACCCGTCGATACCGCGAACCACGCGCGATTGGGTGCGCGGCGTTTTGATGAGCACGATCAGCCCGCAAATCGTCCATGACAATGACAATAGGCTCGTTCTGGCCCCCAATCCGGTGTTTGATGAGCCGGAATTCCCCGCCGAACTCGCCAGCGCTCTGGTTGAACTTCGAATGCTGCTTGATCTGGTCCGTGATCAAACCTTCAACCTCTCCAGCTTCATGCAGCGCGCCTTGAGGCGCTATGATGAAACCATCGAAGATGCCGGAGCTGACGCGCATTGGGGTGCGCTCGACCGGATGATGGCGATTGTGTCTGACGGGCTGGAACAGATGCGCGAAGAGGAATTTTCGCCCGGCCAAAGGTCGACCCTGTCGCAGATCATTGCGGCTCATAACAATTGCATGACCTCGCTGCGCGATCCCGATTTGCGTGCGCGCGACACCGCGTCGATCCCGGCGGTGAACGGCGATGCCGCCGACCTTTCGGCGCTTGTGAAGGGGCTCGAAGAAATCTCAGTCGAGCTCAAAAATGACGATAGGACCAGCGAAGAGTTTGATGCGCATGTCGGCGATTTCATCAATGAAGGGCGCGAGTTTGAATATGAAGCCTCGTCAATGAAAGAGGGCGATAAGGCGTCTTGGGCGATGCGGCGATATGTTCTGAATGTCGGCGGGTTCGGGTTTGGCCTGCTGACGGCTTTGGGATCGTTGGCCTCGATCAGTGCGACGCCTGCGGGCAGGGCTGCGCTGGCTGCTGCGCAAAAGCTGGTTGATGATTTTTATCGCATCATCGGCCTTTAGGACTAAGACCCGAACGCAACTTTCGCTGACTTCAATCGCGGCTCTCCGATATCATTTCAGGGACCATTGGCGTTACGGCCGGCTGCCTGCCGCCGCGATGGAGCCGTCTTTACGGCGAGCGTTGCCCGTTTGTCTTTAAGGTAAGATGGTCACTTTGGAACGTGTGCCTACAACCAACCAATTCGCATTGGATGCGGGTTGCATTTGTACCGACGTTCCTGGACCGACAATGACTACATTATCGTAGCCCGCCGCTTTGAGGGATTGAATGTATTGTGCTGCTTGCTGCCTGCTTTGCGCTGCCCATGCCTGTGTGCTCATTGTATTTCTCCTCAGTTACTCGATTGTCCTATTTCAGAATTCTCACGGATTGCCGCTCTCCACGCTTTTGCCGCGGCGCTCATTGCATCAGCTCTTGTCTGAAATTCGAATAAGAATGGGCTGGTATCTTGCGCTGAAACGAACTCTCGGCAGGCGGTTAAGGATGTGCAGGTGCTCGCAGGAATGCTTGTGGCTTGCACGAAAGCAGTCCAGCGTTCGTTCCATTGTGACTCTTCAGTTCCTGTTAGCGCGAACAACAGATCGAACTTGAAAACTTGATATTGCGCGAACAGCAAATCGGCTCGACCCTGTCCCTCTGGGTCTTGTGCCAATTGAATAACGCTTTGGACCTCAGACGCGCCAGCAATGCTCGCTGTGGTTCTCGAGTCCTGAAGCGCCCGCTGTGCAATGATTTGATTGCACATTTCATGCGTAGAATTTCGAAGCTCTGACTGCTCCCTGAGGTACCCCATGCAAAACATCAGTGCCTCGTCGATACCCGCTGTTAGTGCAATTCTCTCAACTGAACGCGCGATGATCGCCATTTGGAAATCCGAGACTCGTTCTCCAGTTGCTGGAAGGCCGCCAACATTCGTGGTGCCGGCGCTCGTTGCAGCCCCGATGCCGCCTGAGAGCGCAGCAAGCTGGGATAGCACCTGATTTTCACGGCTAGACGTTGCGTCGAACAGCGCTTTTGCTGCGTCCACCCTCTCTTTCGCAGGAGCGCATTTCGAAAACTCAGTCTGCTTTCCGGCTGGAGCTTGAGTTTCCTTGCAGAGCGGCTTTGGTGTGGCTGCCGGGGTTGGCGAGGGAGTTGGCGAGGGAGTTCCAGAGGGTGCTGGGCTTGGCGTCGGTGTAGGCGCCGGGACCGGTGCCGCAGGCGTGAAAAGCACATTGACAGCATCATAGGCTTCTTTTGCGTCAACATATGCCTTTTCGGCCGCGACCCGTTCGTCAACGTAAAGCTTCAAAAGCGCGAGCAATTCCTCCGACTGGGAAATGCTCGATTGTACTGCAGGGCCACTAATGATTGTCGCAGGTGGTTTTACAACTCCCGTCATCTGTTCAATCGCCAAAACTGCGATCATTGTTCGATGATCGCGAGCCGCTAAGATCATGAACTCATTCTGTTCGATAGCGCCTGATAAGTATCTTTCACATGTTCGAAAAAAGGATTCGCGGAGCAGATTGATAGTCTGGGTCCGTTCGATTGTTGCAACGCTCGATGCAAATGCGTTGGCGCCTTGAACGTCGTTCGAAGTCGCTCCAAACACCCCGCCAAACGAAAAGCTGTTCGCAAATGCGGAGAAGACGTCGGGCGCAGGCTCTGCGCAGACGCGGAAGTCGCCCGGCGTCCTTTCATTCATTATCAAGTTTCGCGTTTTTGCGTCTGTTGTAATCACATCGGTGTTGCCGGGTCCGGGCCATGCATAATGAACCGTATCGAGCGCGGCACAGCCGCTCAGTGCTGTTGCGGTGACTGCTGTCACGAAAAGGCGTGCTGTTTTCATTGTTCCCCCCAAATATTTTGATCAGCAAACTCGCGAACCGCGCTTGTACGAATACTTTACATCTTCTTTGGTTCAGATGCTCAAAGAGGTGGTTCGCTGTCATCCGAAAACTTGGTGATTTTTCGCACAAACAGGTTGCTCCGAATTGTCAGGGGGCCTGTTGCAAAGCGAGAGCAAGGAGCCATTTCAAGGACAGGCGCTATCGTCGCCGTGCACACGCCCAGTACTGGCCCTTGACTCAATCGAACATTACCGGAACAGACCGCCCTATGTCTCTAACCAAAATCTCCGTTCGTGGCGCCCGAGAACATAATCTCAAGGGCGTTGATATTGATCTGCCGCGCGATGCTTTGATCGTTGTTACGGGCCTGTCGGGATCGGGCAAATCCAGCCTCGCTTTCGATACGATTTATGCAGAGGGGCAGCGGCGTTATGTTGAGAGCCTGTCCGCCTATGCACGCCAGTTTTTGGAGATGATGCAAAAACCGGATGTGGAGCATATTGACGGGCTTTCGCCAGCGATTTCGATTGAGCAGAAAACCACCAGCCGCAATCCGCGCTCCACCGTTGCGACGGTGACAGAGATTTACGATTATATGCGATTGTTGTGGGCGCGTGTTGGTGTGCCCTATTCGCCTGCGACCGGAGAGCCGATTTCGGCGCAGACGGTTTCGCAAATGGTCGACCGGGTGATGGAATTGCCGGAAGGGACGCGGCTCTATCTGCTCGCGCCGGTCGTGCGCGGCCGCAAAGGCGAATATCGCAAAGAATTGGCCGAGTGGCAGAAATCGGGCTTCACCCGCGTGCGGATCGACGGCGAAATGTACGGGATCGAAGAGGCGCCCGCGCTCGATAAGAAATTCAAACATGACATTGAAGTCGTGGTGGACCGGTTGGCGGTGAAAAACAGCGCCAAGGAAAGCGGCGACATGACGACGCGTCTGGCGGATTCGTTTGAGACGGCACTGAAGCTGGCCGATGGGCTCGCCTATGTCGATCTGGCCGATGGTGTGGTGCCGGGGCGCGAGGATGATGGCGTTTCGGGCGGGGCCATGAAGGGCGCGGGCCTGCCCGCCAATCGCATCGTTTTTTCGGAAAAGTTCGCTTGCCCCGTCAGCGGGTTTACGATTGAGGAAATTGAGCCGCGCTTGTTCTCTTTCAACTCCCCGCAGGGCGCATGCCCGACATGCGACGGGATTGGTGAGAAACAGCTGTTTGATGAACAATTGGTGGTGCCGAATGAGGCGTTGACGCTGAAGCAGGGCGCGATTGCGCCGTGGGCGAAATCGAACCCGCCTTCGCCCTATTACATGCAGGTGCTGACGTCGCTGGCGAAGGCGTATGATTTCACCATCACGACCCCGTGGAACGAGCTGGAGCCGGATCAGCGGATGATCATCCTGCACGGCACGGGCGGCATGCCGGTCGCGCTGACATTCAAGGACGGGCGCAAGCAATATACGGTGAACAAGGCGTTTGAGGGGGTCATCGGCAACCTTAACCGGCGCATGATGCAGACCGAAAGCGCGTGGATGCAAGAGGAGCTGGGCAAATTCCAAACCGCGCAGCCATGCGAGACATGCGGCGGCAAGCGGCTGAATGAGAAATCTTTGGCGGTGAAGGTTGCGGGCACGGACATTGCCGAACCTGTACGGATGAGTGTCTCGGATGCGAAAGAATGGTTCCTCGCCCTCGATGACCAGCTGACCGATCAACAATCGCAGATCGCCAAGGCTATTTTGAAAGAGATCAATGAGCGGCTGGGCTTCCTCGACAATGTCGGGCTCGATTATCTCAATCTTGATCGGACATCGGGCACTTTGTCGGGCGGCGAAAGTCAACGCATCCGGCTCGCCAGCCAAATCGGCAGTGGGCTTTCCGGCGTGCTCTACGTGCTGGATGAGCCGTCGATTGGCTTGCACCAGCGTGACAATGACCGGCTCTTAGAAACGCTCAAGCGCCTGCGCGATCTGGGCAATACAGTGATCGTGGTCGAGCATGACGAGGACGCCATCCGCCAAGCCGATCATATCGTCGATATCGGCCCCGGTGCGGGTGTGCGCGGCGGCGAGATCGTGGCGCAGGGCACGCTTAAACAGATCATGAAGTCGAAAAAGTCGCTGACCGCAGATTATCTGACCGGGCGGCGCAAGATCGAGGTGCCGACCGTCCGCCGCAAAGGCAATGGCCATAAGCTGACGGTGACAGGGGCGAAAGCGAACAACCTCAAAGACGTCAGCGCCTCCATCCCGCTGGGCACGTTCACTTGCATCACCGGCGTGTCGGGGTCGGGCAAATCATCCTTCACCATCGACACCCTCTATGCCTCGGCGGCGCGGGTGCTCAACGGGGCGCGCATTATTGCGGGCAAACATGAGGCGGTGACGGGCCTGGAATATTGCGACAAAGTCATCGAGATTGACCAATCGCCCATCGGCCGTACCCCGCGCAGCAACCCGGCAACCTATACCGGCGCGTTCACCCAAATCCGCGATTGGTTCGCCGGCCTGCCCGAAAGCCAAGCGCGCGGGTACAAGCCGGGCCGCTTCTCCTTCAACGTGAAAGGAGGACGCTGCGAACAATGCACCGGTGACGGCCTGATTAAAATCGAAATGCACTTCCTGCCCGACGTCTATGTCACATGCGAGGAATGCGGCGGCAAACGCTATAACCGCGAAACGTTGGAGGTGAAGTTCAAAGGACTGAGCATTGCCGACGTGCTGGATATGACGGTCGAAGACGCAGAAGGGTTCTTCAAAGCCGTGCCGCCGATCCGCGACAAAATGCGGATGCTGAATGAGGTTGGCCTAGGCTACGTCAAAGTCGGCCAGCAAGCGACCACTCTGTCCGGCGGTGAGGCGCAGCGGGTGAAGCTGGCCAAGGAGCTTTCCAAACGATCAACCGGCCAAACGCTGTATATCTTGGACGAGCCGACAACGGGCCTGCATTTCGAAGATGTGCGCAAATTGCTCGAAGTGCTGCACCGATTGGTGGAGCAGGGGAACAGCGTCGTCGTGATTGAGCATAACCTCGATGTGATCAAAACCGCCGACTGGGTGCTGGACCTTGGGCCAGAAGGCGGCGTGCGCGGCGGCGAGATCGTGGCGGAAGGGACGCCGGAGGAAGTGGCGCAGGTGGAGCGGAGCTTTACCGGCGGGTATTTGCGGGGGATGTTGAACCCCAAACGGGAGGCAGACCAAGAATGACTGAGCAAACAATTCCATGCCCCGCATGCCAAACACCGGTTGCTTTTGATACAGCGGGATTGTTGATGGGCAAGCATTTCAAATGTGGCAATTGCCAAGCGGAAATCGCCTTATCAGACAGCAGTCGCAGCACTGTGAGCAGCGCGATTGATAGACTTGAGCAATTGAAAGACGCGGATCAAGACTAGAAACCTTGATTGGCAATTTCAGCGTATCGTGGAGGTGGAATGAAAGATGACCCAATCTGAGGATTATCAAACACTTGCCCGCCGCGGTCAGGGATTGTCCGAAGCTCTCGAACTCGTCGCTAAGATTGAGGCGAAAGTTTTGGCCGGGGTAAAGTGGCAAGAGGCCGACCTTGAGGAAATCCGCAGCCTCGTTCGAAAACTTGAATTTCTTTCTGTCCGGTTTCGGCCTGAACTTGAATTTGTAACGCTATTTCTAACCAAAGCCTCTGCCATGATCACCCGTCTAGAGAACGAAGGCGAGTTGGTGCGCGAGGATATCGTTGCCGTTGGTGAAGTGTCGACAGAAATTGAGTCGGAAATTCGGTCTGTAAACAGCCGGTTGTACTTATATGATAGATGGATCGATAAGACTGACACTGATCTGGCGATTTCGATTGCTCAATTGATCGAAACAATTGGTGAGATCATTGGAATCTTCAAATACTCCAATTCTGTCAGTATGAATGAGCACATGACCGAACTTCATCGGCAAACGATCATTCAAATTCTGTCGGCTGCAATTGAAGAGCTCAAGGCGCCAGCGGTGAATGCGGGGCGGTTCGACGCGATAACTGGCGCTCTCAAACGAATTGGGAAGAAGACAGCGGAGCGTCAGGTAAGCAGGGCAGTCGATGATCTCTTGGCGCAGGCGGCTGAACAAGCGGAGGGCATCGGCTCTGAACTTGCTAACCTCCCCGATATTTCGCCGCTCTTCTAGTCAGGCGAAAAAAATCAGAGGCCATGCTCAAATCTATCGCAGAAGGCTCAACGCCCTTCGGCACGTCTCCGATTTCCGCTGGGCTCCAAACGGTTGTCTAGGTTAAGTTACGTAGGAAGTTTGCGCTGAGGCTTTTGGTGCAGGCCGCCTGCATTCGATCAAGAGTTGGGCGGGATTTTTTGTTTGCGCACCCCATCCGGGGTGCGATTTCCTCGCGCCTTCGGCGCTGCGGGCGGGCGGTCGCCCTTGCGGCGCTTCGCGCCGTGCTCCGCCACCCTGCCTCTCGGTTTGCGTTGGGAATTTGCCGCCACGGTAGCGTCTAGTTTCGGTCCTCCCCCACTACCGTAGTGTCCAACATCGGACCCGAAAGGGTCCGCAAGCGCGACCGCGCGCCCGCAGGTGCCCCGCAGCGAAGCGGAGGGATTAGCACCGAGGATGCACCCCCGGATGGGGGTGCGTAACACAAAAACGCACACTCCCATCACCGCACCCACGACCCTCGCGTCCCACGACCATAACCGCACCCACAACAGCGTTTTTTGTCGCGGCTCAAGCGCCGGCGTTCGCATCCGCTCACTTGGCTACGCCGCATAAGCGGCGGCGGGCGGTCGCCCGCTGGCTTGCCTTTGGCTCGCATCATTTTCCTACACCGCCGCAATCCGATACTTGGACCGCTCCAAAAATTCCCCTCGCACTCGGAGCATTCCCCATGACCGCCAATCTCCCGATCACCATCGACCAATCCGTGCCGGCCCCGCAGCATTTTGACCGGGACACGCAGGCGGAGTTTCTCGACGCGCTTTCCGCGTGGGGCAATGTGCGCGGGGCGGCGCGGCGGGCGGGGATTTCTCGGTCAACGGCCTATCGCATGCGGCGGGCCTGTCCGCGGTTTCGAGCGCTTTGGGATGGCGCATTGCTGATTGCGCGGCCTCAGGTGGAGGAGGTGCTCGCCGACCGCGCCGTGAACGGGGTTCAGGAAACGGTCTATTATCACGGCGAAGAGGTCGCCACGCGGACGCGGTATGACAGCCGTTTGTTGCTGGCGCATTTGGGGCGGCTCGACCGGTTGCTCAAAAACCGCGAGGCGCGCGATGCGTCGCTTGGGTTTGAATTTGCGCTGGAGGATTTGCTGGATGAGCCGGAGGTGGAATTGCCGCAACCGCGCGCGTCTGGGCACGGACGGGCAGACATTTCGGCGGCGGGCAATTCCCGCTTGGACAATTCCCCCCTGGACAGTGTGTCAGGTGTGTCAGGTGTGTCAGGGTGCCGGTGATGTAGAGGTCGTGAGGGAGCGAAAGCGGCGGTTTAGCGGCTCAGCAGCTCCAGCTCGACCCGGGCATGGCCGCGGCTGATCATGCCGATCTGCTCCGCCGCGCCGCGTGACAGGTCGATGGTGCGGCCCGGTATGAACGGCCCGCGATCGTTGATGCGCACGGTGACGGAGCGGCCGTTGCGCCGATTGGTGACGCGGACCATGGAGCCGAAGGGCAGCGTCTTATGCGCCGCCGTCATGGCGCGCATGTTGAAGCGCTCTCCATTGGCGGTCAGACGCCCGTGGAACCGGCGGCCATAATAGGATGCCACGCCTGTGCCTAGGTTGCGGATGACACCTGCGGGTTCCGGCTCAGGCTCGATAGGGGCGTCAAACGTGTCGAGATCGACGGCGGTGTCGGGGACGATGGGGTCGATGTCTTGGAGGTCAGGGCCAAGCGGGTCGATGACCCCTGCGAAGTGGGAGGCGAAGGAAGGCTCGTCCGCGCTGTCGCCATCACCCTCGGCAGATTGGGCGTGGGAGGCGCCGATTGGGGTCAGGAGCGCGCAGGTCGCCAAGACGGCGAACAAGCGCGGCGTCATGCGGCGCGGCGGTGCTGTGTCGAGGCTGCTTGGACTTCCCATTCGGTAAGCAGCTTACACACAGGCCGGGCGATTGCGCAAATGGGGCGGCGGCCAAACGGCGCGAATGGCGCGCGGTTCGTCGCGGAAAGAGCGGAGGAGGTGAGGGAGATGGAGGCGGCAAACGGGGCCTGAAAGCAAACGGTAGCCCAAAAGCAAATGGGGCCGGCATTGCTGCCGACCCCACTCTTACCAGCGCGTGGTCACTGCGGTCTGGCTTGGCTTTGGGCGAACCCGTCACCTTGCTGTTCCAGCAGCGCACTTGGCGGCCGATGTCTGTTCCGCGTCCAGCTTCGCCTGTGAGCTTGCACTCGCTTGCGCTGCTTTGCTTCGCGGTCCTCGCTTCGTCGCTCGCACCAGCATACGGCTATGCTTTGTGACTGCTTCGCTCCGTTCGCGCCGAAACGCTTGCTTCGCTGATCAATCGCTAGTCAAAGCCGAGGCCGCAATTCTGGTGATTGGTAAGTCAAACACTCCAGTTCCATGTCCGAAAACACTTTCCTACAGCTATCACCTGCCAGTATTGTGGCCCTTCACGATGACGCCTTTCGCACTTTCCTCAAACAAGCTGACTTGCATCCGGCTTTCACCTTTTGCATGCCTTCTCTCAGACAGCGCGTGGACAGTCGCCACCGTCTCTTCGATCCTAGAAAATGCCTTTCAATTCATGGCCTTGCGGCTTTCATTGATTGGCCTTCTTGTTCCGAAGACATGTAGAAACTGCGCTGGAATCGCGGTTTCGGCAAGCCGCCAAAACGCGACTTATCCACTTTTGGCGATATCGCTTGTGGACGAGGGTGGATAAGTCAGCGGTCCATCGCATTTTGCTTAATGCCGCGCGAAATCACCCGCCTCAAACGCCCGGCCTAAGTTCAAAGCGGCAAGCGCGGCTTTTCAAATATTACACTTTTGCGACACCCTATGCGAACCAGGTCGCGCGACTCGCAAAACACTGCCTTGGTGTCTGGACTGACCTTACCCGCGGTCTCTTTGTGCAAGCAGGCGCAGCCGCAAAGCGTTCAGTTTGATGAAGCCTTCCGCGTCTTGCTGATCATAGGCACCGGCATCATCCTCAAAGGTCACATGCGCCTCAGAATAGAGCGAGTGGGGCGATTTGCGGCCGACGACGCTGGCGAGACCTTTGTACAGTTTCAGCCGCACCGTGCCGGTCACGCGCTCTTGGCTCAGATCGATCGCAGCTTGCAGCATTTCGCGTTCAGGCGCGAACCAGAAGCCGTTATAGATCAGCTCGGCATATTTCGGCATCAACTCGTCTTTGAGATGTGCCGCGCCGCGATCCAGCGTAATCTGTTCCATGCCGCGATGCGCGACTGCGTAGATTTCGCCGCCCGGTGTTTCGTACATGCCGCGGCTCTTCATGCCGACAAAGCGGTTCTCCACCAGATCGAGCCGTCCGATACCGTGAGTACGGCCAAGCTCGTTCAAGGCCGTCAGCAAAGTGGCGGGCGACATCGCCTCACCATTCAGCGAAACGCCATCACCGCGTTCAAAGCCAATTTCGATATATTCGGGCGTGTCGGGCGCCTCCTCTGGGTGGCCGGTGCGCGAATAGACATAATCGGGTGTCTCTTCCCACGGATCCTCCAATACTTTGCCTTCGGAGGATGTGTGCAGCAGGTTTGCATCGGTGGAGAAGGGCGCTTCGCCGCGCTTGTCTTTGGGCACCGCGATCTGGTGCGCCTCTGCCCATTCGATCAAGGCCGTGCGGCTGGTCAAATCCCATTCGCGCCACGGGGCGATCACTTCGATATTGGGATCAAGCGCATAGGCGCTGAGTTCAAATCGCACTTGATCATTGCCTTTGCCGGTCGCGCCGTGGGCAATGTAATCTGCGCCTGTTTCATGGGCGATTTCGACCAATCGTTTGGAAATCAGCGGGCGCGCAATGCTGGTGCCCAGCAGATAGTCCCCTTCATACCGGGCGTTTGCACGCATCATCGGAAAGACGAAATCGCGCACGAATTCCTCGCGCACATCTTCGATAAAGATATGCTCATCAGGGATGCCCATGGCGCGGGCTTTGTCGCGGGCTGGCTCAATCTCTTCGCCTTGGCCAAGGTCGGCGGTGAAGGTGACAACGTCGAGCCCGCGCTCCGTGCTCAGCCATTTGGCGATCACGGATGTGTCGAGGCCGCCGGAATAGGCAAGGACGACTTTTTTGGTATCGGACATTGTTGCAAGGCTCCTGATTGCACGCGCCCCATGCCCATAAATACGCGATTAGGAAAGAGGTTTGCGGCGTTAGTTTCCGCGATCCCGGCGCATTTCGCATTTAGAGAGGATTTGCGACTAACCCCTTGCGCGGGCAGCACAGCGAACCAATGTCTTGTGCACAAACGGGGTCGGAGAGAGATAAATGTGGAGTAAGGCGCGCGAGTTGGCGCAAATGGCCCCGCCAGAGCGTAACCGCTGGGTGGATTTTCTACGGGCGATTTCGATCCTGGCGGTGGTGTTTGGTCATTGGTTGATGGCGGGGCTCTATGTTGACGATGCGGGCGCGCTGCAGCGCGCCGATTTGCTCACCACTCAGCCTTGGACGCAGTGGCTGACTTGGGCGTTTCAGGTGATGCCGGTGTTCTTCCTTGTCGGCGGATATTCCAACGGCGTCAGCTGGGATGCCACCTTGCGCAAGGCGGCGCCGGATCAGGTCGGCGTGTACCGCGATTGGTTCGCCAGCCGGGTTCAGCGGCTGATCGTCCCAACATTCCCGGTTCTGTTGCTGTGGGCGGCGCTCGCGGTGGTGATGACGCAGGTCGGCCTGGACCGCACACAAATCCGTGACGCGACAGAGGCAGCGTTGATCCCGGTCTGGTTCCTCGCGGTCTATTTGGTGGTGACGGCCTGCACGCCGCTGACCTACCGCGCGTGGAAACGGTTTGGTTGGCTCAGCTGCGCTATCTACATTCCGCTGGCAATGGCGGTCGATTGGCTGACATTTGCCGCAGGGGTGGAATATCTCAATTTCACCAATTTCCTCTGGGTGTTTCTGGCGATCCACCAACTCGGTTTTGCTTGGCGCGAAGGGCGCTTTGAAAAACAATGGTTTGCGCTTGCCTGGTTCGTCATCGGGCTGGCGGTGCTGATCTCGATCACGGTTTATGGTTTCTACCCCGTCTCGATGGTGTCTGCGCCGGGCGGGTTCTCTAACTCATTGCCGCCGACCTTGGCGCTGTTCGCTTTGGGTGTGGCGCAATCGGGGCTGGTTTTGGCGCTGGAGCCGCTGGGCCGCAAAATGCTCGATAACCTAAATATCTGGACAGCGACTGTGTTGATGAACGGGATGATCATGACCGTTTATCTGTGGCATCTGACGGCGTTTGTTTTGGTGATGACGATTGTCTGGTTGGCATTTGGGGGCGCGGGGCTGAATTCTGTCCCGGGCAGTGGCGATTGGTGGCTTTCGCGGCCCCTATGGCTGGGGATTTATATTCTCGCTTTGCTGCCGATGATCGCAATTTTTGCCAAGCATGAGCGCAGTTTTGGCCCGATCAGAGGCGGCCGAACGGTGCCAAAGGTCCGCGTTGTGCTGGGCGTGTTGATGATTTGCGCTGGTCTTGCGGCAACAGCGGCAATCACAATTGCCAGCCCTGAGAGCCTGTCGGGTATCCGTTTGTGGGTCGTCGCCTTGCCATTCGTTGGCGCGGCATTGATGGGTTTTGGGCCCATCTATCGCCCGTCAAACAAAGGGGCTTAACCCCGCAGCAGCCGCCGTTCTTCCGGTTCCAGATACGTTCTGGTGATCGGTAAAGCGTGGCGGCTGCGCGCGAATTGGATTTGATAATTGCCCATGCCCCCGCTCTCAAAAGCGGCGGTCGCGCCGGCAAGATAAAACGTCCACATGCGATAAAAACGCTCATCCATCAGATCGATTATAGCCTCGCGGTGCTCTTCGCATTTGGCGTACCATTCGCGCAGCGTTCGGGCGTAATGCAGGCGCAAAGTCTCAATATCGGTGTGAATCAACCGCGCCTTTTCTGACGCGGCCAGGGTTTCTGACAAGGCGGGAATATAACCGCCGGGAAAGATATATTTGGATGTGAACGCATCGGTTTGACCCGGCCCGCCAAATCGACCGATCGTGTGCAGGAGCATCACCCCATCATCGCTGAGCAGGTTCGAGCAGGCGCGAAAGAATGTCGCAAATTGCGGGCGGCCCACATGTTCGAACATGCCGACGGAAACGATCCGATCAAAGCTCTGGCCTTGCTCAGCCAGATCGCGGTAATCGACCAGTTTAAAGCGAACCTTATGAGCGACACTGGCGGCCTCTGCCCGCGCTTTGGCGAGCGCGAGTTGTTCCTGCGAAAGCGTGATGCCGGTCACCTGCACATCGTAATGATGCGCAAGGTAGATCGCCATGCCGCCCCAGCCGCACCCAATGTCGAGAATGTGCTGCCCGTCTTCAATTGCCAATTTGGCCGCAATATGCGCCAATTTGGCTTCCTGCGCCTTGGCTAACGTGTTCACGCCATTCGCCCAATAGGCGCAGCTATATTGCATATGCTCCCGGTCGAGCATCAATTCGTAAAGCGCATTACCGATATCATAGTGATGGGCGACATTACGCTTTGAGGATGCCGCCTCATTCACCGATGCCCGCAGAAACTGCGCTTTCGCCTTTAGCCTAGCGAGAGGCGAGGGCGCCTTAAGCGCGCCGGCGCGCTCCCACGGCTTGTTTGCGCGCAGCAATTGGACGAGCTGCATAATATCGCCCTGATCTATGACGATCCGCCCATCCATATAGGCTTCGCCAGCGCCCAATCGGGGGTTGAATAGAATGTCGCGCGCAACTTTTGCATCGGTCAAAGTGACCGCAACTTCAGGAAATCCCTCTGCCGGTTCGCCCAGAACGTGTTTCTGACCAGAGGGCATAGACACGGTCAGCTGACCACGCTTCACCAAAGACGACAGAAACCTATCAATCAGCGAACTGGACATTTGCTCAATCCTGAATTGCCAAACACTGCAATCAGGTTCGTATCAAATAAGCCGAAGGTTACGCAAATGAGCGCAGGATACCGGTCGCCGCCGCTTAGCTAAGGCGGATGGATTTTACTCCGCCGCTTCTTTCATCACGCCATCAAACCGCCACGTGGGAATCTCGCCAATTTCACGCAAGCGTGCGCTTTCATGATGCATATATTCGCGAGTCATGGGGATTGCACCGCGGTCTTTGACATATTGCAATTGCCAATTGACCATGCCGCCATTGCGGAAGCTCTGTTCTGCCCCAGCCAGATAAAACAACCACATGCGGTAAAACATATCGTCATACATATCCGTGATTTCTTCGCGGTGCCGGACGGTGCGTTTGTACCATTCTTCCAAAGTGTGGCTGTAATGGAAACGCATCGCCTCCACATCCATCACTTCAAAACCGAACTTCTCGCTCTGCGTCACCAATTCGGACAAAGCCGGGATATAGCCGCCGGGGAAGATATATTTGCGCGTCCACGCATCCGTCGTCCCCGGAGGGCCAGCGCGGCCGCAGCAATGCGAAATCATCACGCCGTCATCTTTGAGGATCTTGTTCGTGTGTTCAAAGAATTGCGGATAATGGATCGTGCCAACATGTTCGAGCAGGCCGACACTGGAAATACGGTCAAATTCGCCTTGAACATCGCGGTAATCGAGAAGCTCGAATTTCACCTTATCCGAGACACCGGCGGCCTCTGCGCGTTCGTTGCAGAATTTGATCTGATCCGGCGCCAGCGCCACGCCGAGCACTTCCACACCGTACATCTTGTTGAGATACAGGCCAAAACCGCCCCAACCACAACCAATGTCAAGAACCCGCATCCCTTCGGCCTTGCCGGGCTCTAGATAGAGTTTGGAGGCGAGATGCGCCTTTTTGTCCATCTGAGCTTGCTCGAGCGATGTCTGGTCTGGATCATCCTCGCGGTAATAGGCCATCGTGTATTGGCGATCCTCATCAAGGAAGCGCTCATACAATTCGCGGGTGAGATTATAGGTATGCTCCGCATTTGATCGGGCCGAAGCGCGCAGATTGATGCCATCAATCGCAGCGCCGATCTTTTGCACGATCTTCTTTACCGGCCCTTGAGCCTGAATGGCGCTATCGCCGATTTTCTTGGTTTGTGCGGTGACAAACAGCAGCAAGTCGCGGATGTCATGCGGCTCTTCAACGACGAGCCAGCCCCACATAAAGGCCTCGCCTGCGCCCATTTGCGGATAACGGGCAATGTGGTTTGCGGCTTTCTTATTCGTCAGCGTGATCCGCAGCGGTTCAGCCGCCCCATCGCTTTTGTCGCCGTAATCGTAAACTTTGCCGTCGTAATCGGTCACGATCAGCCGTCCATCCTTCAGGACCCGGCTGAGGAATTTATCAAGAAGCCACATGGATTTGCTCAGTCCCCTGCAAAAACGTTTCTGCCTGATGAGGGTACGTATGTTACGCTGTCAATCTCGCATTTGGGATTGGATGGGGAAGGGCCAAAGGGGAAACGTGATGGCGGACGTAAAAACAAAAGCAAATGACGCATCGGTGGAGGCATTTATCGCGGCGGTGGAGCCGCCTGCCAAGCAGGATGATGCGCGTATCTTGTTGGAGATGTTTGGACGGATAACCGGCGCAAAACCGCAAATGTGGGGCGGGTCCATCATTGGGTTTGGCGAATATCGCACGACCTATGCCAGCGGGCGCGATGTGCATTGGATGCGGTCGGGATTTTCCCCGCGAAAGGCGAAACATTCGCTCTATCTTCAGGGTGGATATTGCGATGACATTGCCGCAGGCGAACGCGCCGAAGCATTGACCCGTTTGGGGAAGCACAAGACCGGAAAATCATGCCTGTATATCAACAAGTTGTCGGATGTTGATTTGGAAGTGCTTGAAGAAATGATCGCTAAGGATTGGGCAGCGATGCGGCGGATTTATCCCGCTTAAGTCCGATCAAATCCCGGCATACCATTGGTAATCGCCGACATCTTCCCAAAACCCGCCTTTGCCGCCGTAAATGTCGTCAAAGCTGGCGACGGCTTCGATGGCGGTCAAATATTTGGCGTGTTTGTATCCCAATTGCCGTTCAATCCGCATGCGCAGCGGTGCGCCGTTTTTCTCGGGAAGGGGGGCGCCGTTCAGCTCATGCGCGATGATGGTTTGCGGGTGATAGGCATCGACCATGTCGACACTTTCATAATAATCGCGGCCATACAAAATATCGGCGCAGCGAAAAATGATGAAGTTCGCTTCTTCGCGCACCATTGCCATATCGAGCAAATCTGACAGCAGCGGCCCGCGCCACTGCGCAATGGCGCTCCACCCCTCAACGCAATCATGCCGGGTGATCTGGGTGCGCTGAGGCAGGCTATGCATATCGGCCATTGTCAGGCTGAGGGGGGTATCGACCAACCCGCCTACGCTCAGCCGCCAATTGGAAAAGCCTTCGGCCTTTGCGTTTTTATATTCGGGCGTATCGATCACCCGCGTGCCATTGCCGCGTATGTCGGGTGATCGTTCCTCTGGCGCATATTCGGGGGCGAGCGCTTGGCGATTGGCAAGAGCGCGGTGCGCGGTGCGGTGCCAATCTTCTGCGGCATCAAAGACATTACGCGCCGGGCCGGTTTCGGCCAATTCGGTGCAGGCCGCGGCGGGCATGGCGGCCAATCCAGCGAGCAGCGCGCGGCGTTTGATATCAGGCATCATCGGCCTCCTGTTTCTTGCCGCCGGTAATCATCGCGGCAATCTGAGTGATCGGCCCCGACACCAGCACCATGACGATATGAACGATGAAAAACGCAAACAGCGCCCATGTGAAAATGAAGTGCAAACTGCGCGCGCTTTGCCGCCCGCCCAATATCTCCACCAACCACGGTGCAGCGACTTCAAACCCCGGACTGATCGCCAGGCCGGTAAAGACCATCATTGGCAGGAATATGCCCAGCACGGTGCCGTAAGCAATCTTTTGAACGCTGTTATATTTACGTTTTTCACCGGAGGCCGCGCGTTTATGATCACGGGTAGCGGCGACCCAAGATGCAGGGGACCAATCCTTTTTCGCGGTGGCGATATCGCGCCAGAAATGTTTGCTGACGATACTGACGATCCACATGACCAGTAATCCAATCGCAAAGACCCATGCGGTGGTGTTGTGCCAATCGCGCGCCTCAGCAAGGTCATAGCGTTGCGGAATGGTCGCCCATGCAGGGAAGCGCATGACCGTCATCCAAGCATCCGCCGGATCAAAACCATAATTGCCCCAATAAAGGTGCCGGTGCGCGTTTGAGATATTGAGGCCCGACATAAACAGCACGGCAAGCGCGGCCGCGTTGATCCAATGCCAAATCCGGGTGATCAGGGAATGGCGTTTCATGCGGCGGGCTCCCGGCTGCCACTTTGCTCCTTGGCCTTTATTTGAGTGGGTATTTGAGTGGGCATTTGAGCCTGCTCGCGGGCGAGATAGATCACATCGCGGCTCTGATCCAAGAGGTGCTGACCGCTATCGATGAACAGGGTCGAACCGCTCTTCAGCGCGCCGGTGGCGAGGAACAAGGCGGCGTCCACGATCTCTTCGGCGCCGGTTTTGCGGCCCAGCAGGTTCAGGCGGTGCGAAACTTCCGTTTCCCCTTCGCTTTGGTCATGGCTGGCGAGGATTGCGCCCGGGGCGATACCGTAAATGCGATCTTCGCTATTGGCGGCCATGGCCTGCATCGGGATGGCGGCGGCAAGCGCGTGTTTCGACATTGTGTAGCTGAAGAAATCGGGGTTTGGATTTTGCAATTTCATGTCGGTCACATTGATCACAATGCGCGGCGGGCGCGCCGAATGTGGGCGCGCGCTATCGCTGGGCGCGGCGGCCAAAAAACACTGCGCCATCAAAGCGGGGGATAGGGCGTTGACCTGCATCGCCTCCCGGTTCGTATCGGGATCCAATTTGGTTGCACTGTCATAGCGAAAGATCGATGCCGAATTCACCAGACACCGCCAACCCGGCAGGCGCGCGGCCAGATCGGCGACCATTTCTCGTGCCGCCGCATCATCGTTCAAATCACACCCAATCGTCTCTGCGCTTGGCAATGTGGCGGCCAATGCGTCGGCTTCCTCGCTGGAACTGCGATAATGGATGATGACATGCCAGCCTTGCGCCGCGAAACCCTGAACTATGGCCGCGCCAATGCGGGTTGCGCCGCCCGTGACCAAAATGGCGGGCAGATTGGCGGGATTGGAGGTGTGCTGAGGGGCGTCTTCTGGCATGGTCACGCCCTATCAGCGCGCGCCGGGCGTATCAATCAAGTGCCCAGTTTCGCGCGCGCTTTGTCGCGCAATTTGGGCGAGAGGCTTTCCATATCAGTCAGTTCAGCCAGTTCCTCGCGCGTGGCTTTGCCCGCCATCAGCGCCGCAAATGTGCGGGCAACGCTCCAACCTGCCTCGCCAATGTGCGTCCGTTCAATCGTGCCGCCAGCCTGCGCTTCACCCATTTCAAGAACGCGAAAATACCAGCCCGAACGGCCCGTCTTGACGATTTTTGCAACCATCCCTTTGGCATCGCAATGCGCGCCAAATCGGTGCTCAATCTTCCAACAAGGCTGACGCGGTTGGCTGATCTGGAGCACGGCTGTGCCGACCCGGAATTGGTCGCCAATATGCACTTCATCTTCTTTCAGGCCGCGCACGCCAAGGTTAGAGCCGAACGCGCCCGGTTCATCCAGCACATCGACCACGCCCAATTCGCCGCGCCAATATTCGTGATGATCGAGCGGGTAGAGATGGACCGCCATTTCCGGCCCGCCATGCACGCGGCGGTCGGCTTGCTCATCAGGGGCAAGGCCGTCTTTGAGGAATTGCACCAACCCTTCTTTCGGGCGTTTCACGATCGCACTGGTTTCGGCCCCATTGAAAGGGCGCGCTGTTCCGGTGCAGATCGCTTCTAATATGTGTTTCATGATGGCGCGGGGCCTTTCTTCAAAGTGAGCGCCATCCAATCGCGCTGGGTTCCGTCTGTGCCTTTGCCAGCAAATACTGCTTCATCCACTCCTGCAAATCCGGCCTGAGCATAGAGCGCGCGCAGCCATTCAGGACCGGGAAAATTATGGAGCCGCCCGAGCAAGTCGCGCCCCTCACCATCGCCCAGTTTAAAACTGGCATAATGCAGGCCGCCGGATTTCAAGGCCCGGTGGATGCGCGCCGCGACATCCGGCATTTGTTCACGCGGGCAATGGAGCAGGCAAGCATGCGCCCAGATGGCGTCATAGCTTTCCTGCGCGTCCAATTCGTCAAACTGCATCAACCGCGCGTCCAGATCGTGGCGCTCATTGGCCTTTGCCACCATTGCCGGAATGCCATCGGTTGCATCCACGTCAAAGCCATGCGCCGCCATATATGCGCCATCACGCCCGCCGCCGCAGCCAAGTTCCAAAATCCGCGCGCCAGGCGCGAGTCGTTTCAAGAACCCGTCCAAATGGCGGCTTTGCCCCTGCGCGCTGCTGGAGGTGTAATAGGGCGCGCCACTTTGATAAAAATCATAGGTCGCCGGATCGATTGGGTTCGCCATTGCCGCGCTTACTGTCTTTCCTATTGCAAGGCGGCAGCTTAGGGCGCGCGCCGTTCGGCTGGCATGACGTTGTATTCGCTCACCTCGGATTGGCTGAGGCAATAACGGGTGCTGGGATCGTCTTCGCTGCTGATTGCTTGTTGTTGATACATAATGTCGGTTAGCAATTTGCGGCTGATGCCCATGCGGATCAAAAAGTCATTATCCTCTGTCGCAAGCAATGCGGAGGATTGTTCAATACTGGCGATCAATTCCGTGGTCGCTTGCGATCCATCGATCACGGCGTCGTCGATGATCCAGCGGTCACGCGTATGGGTGAACATGTGGACCATAAACACGCCGTCTGCGTCGACATACCGGCGGTCGCCGCCCATGAACATGAAATTGCAGGCTGAAAAACACGTCCAATCCGCCGGGATCCGCGTCATCATCCCGCGATAGGATCGAATGATGCGGCCCGCTTCATTGCCAGCGCGGGCATTGCCGCCGCGTGAGCGCAGCCAAATTTCAGAGATCATCTCATCGGCTTCAATCGCGGCGCGCAATCGGTCAGGAAGGCCCGCGTCAATTCGCCCCTCGGCGAGCAAAACGCGCGCGCCGCCGCGATCGGCCGCCGTCAATGTCATCGCATCAGACGGGCCCCAATCGGGTTCCGCCGGACAGGTCGGATTGCTGGGGTCGGGAGTGGCCGCCCCGCTCAGCAAGGCAAGTATGCCTAACCCAGCGAGCGATCTGGCCAGCGCTTTAGGCAGCGTCTTGGGAGACATGCGCATGATTATGCCACAATCGAGTAGCGCGCGGAGCCTGGCGGACGGCACATCCGTTTCTCGGCGCGGGTTTCTTCGCCTTCGACGATGATGACATCGGTGACCATGATGCAATCGCCGCTGCTGGCGGATGCTTCTCTGGCGGTGACGGTAGAGGTGCCGCTGACATCATCGCGTGTTTCCGAAGTCCAAGACGATGTCTGGCCAACGGGCGGCCCCACAGTGCCGTCTTCGTCGCCGCTGCGCGTTGCTTCTAATGTCGCATCTGCGGCTTGCTTTTGTTCTTGCTCGTCCAGTTTGCAGGCGATCTCTGCCGACAATTGATCGGTAAATTCAGACACTGGAACAAATTGCCCGAGGCCCACACTGCGAGCCGTGCGTCCGGCTGCTCCGCCCAGCAATCCGCCAATAACGCCGCGCGCGGTGTCGCCGGTTGATCCTTTTTCGCACCCTTCGGCTGCTTGTGCGCCGCGTTGCGCGTCACGAAATAGGCCGCGAAATTGCGCCTGTGCAGGGATGGCGGACAGGGCCATCGCCGCCGCGGCCAGACAAAGCGAAGTGGTTCTAAGTGATTTGGTCATGCCGCTCCTCCTAATGGAGGGGAGCCTAGGCTGATTGCACGTTTTCGCCAAGCTGGCGCTTGACACTTCTTGCGCCGCTATTGCCCCGCTATTGCGCCGCCAATGCTGCGGCCTCGCGGTCGCGTTCGGCGCGGCTCTTTTTATGCGCCGCGGTTTTCAATTGTCCGCAGGCCGCATCAATATCGCGCCCGCGCGGTGTGCGTATCGGCGCGCTGATCCCGGCATCGAATACGATGCTGCTGAATGACCGGATCCGGTCTGGATCAGAACATTCGTAATTCGCGCCCGGCCACGGATTGAACGGGATCAAATTGACCTTAGCAGGCAGTCCGTAATGTTTGATCAGGCGCACCAATTCGCGGGCATCGTCGTCGCTGTCGTTTTTATCCTTGAGCATCACATATTCAAACGTAATGCGCCGGGCGTTGGAGGCTTTGGGGTAGTCGGCGCAGGCTTGCAGCAGCTCCTCAATCCCGTATTTTTTGTTGAGCGGCACGATCTCATCACGCACCGGCTTTGTCACTGCATGCAATGAGACGGCAAGGTTGACGCCGATCTCTGCAGCGCAGCGCTCCATCATCGGGATGACGCCGCTAGTGGAAAGCGTGATGCGGCGTTTTGACAGGGCCAGACCTTCGCCGTCCATCACCAATTTTAGCGCATCGCGAACATGTTCAAAATTATAGAGCGGCTCTCCCATACCCATCATGACGATATTGGTGAGCAAGCGTCCATCGGCGCGGTATTCCGCCTCGCTTTCAGCATTTGGATCGTCTGAGGCGTCGCCGCCCTCTGGATTATGGGCACCGAAATCCATTTTGCCTTTGGGCCATTCACCCAAAGCATCGCGTGCGAGCATCACCTGACCCACGATCTCTCCCGGTGTCAGATTGCGCACCAGACGCATCGTGCCGGTGTGACAAAATGTGCAATTGAGCGTGCAGCCAACTTGGCTCGACACGCATAAAGTGCCCCGGTCAGCGTCTGGGATGAATACCATCTCAAAATCGTGACCGTCATCGGTCTGGAGCAGCCATTTGCGTGTGCCATCATTGCTATGCTGCGCCTCGACCACATTGGGGCGGCCAATCACAAATCGCTCCGTCAGCCACGGGCGCATCGTTTTTGCGATATCGGTCATTGCGTCAAAATCGGTGACGCCCCGGTGATAGAGCCAGTGGTAAACCTGCTTTGCGCGCAGTTTTGATTGGCGTTCATCAAGCCCGGCATCGGAAAATATCTCGCGGATGCGGCTGCGGGGGATACCCATCAAATCAATACGCCCATCCTCGCGCGGCGTGATGTCACGTGCGATGGGAACCGGGTCAACCTGCCCGGGGATGCTCATTAAGTTCGTGTCTGCCATGATTGATGGCGGATATAGGGGGAGGGCACGCATTTGACCAGCCAGGGATCGGCAATACCAGTATGACGCCCTTTCTTTACGAGAGCGGGCTTAGCGGGGGCAGGCTTAGCGAGCGCGCGCGCACCCCACGACCGCCGCGTCAATCGCCGTTGCCGCGCCGGACAGGTCGTATCGATCCGTAAAACGCCGGCCCGAACCATCGCGCGCGGCGATACTCATACGCGAGGCGGATCGTAAGGCGGCAATCACAGCGGCATCCATCCGCGCGTCTCTTGCCCAAGCGTTGCGGGCATTGGCGGCCAATTGGAAACTGCGCTCTCCGACAGTCAGCGTCACCTCAGCCGCTTCATCAACGCTGCGTGACAAGCGGATATGCAACTGACCGCGAATATTCTGTGCTGGCCAATTTGCGACGCTGGCGAAAGGGCCGTTATCGGGGCCATTTCGCGGCTTTGCGATGGCATAGCAGCGCGCCGGACTGTCATCGCGAAACGCCGCCCAATTGGAATACACGCCTAAGCTGTCCTTTGCCGCCAGCGGGGCAATCGGTGACACTGCGGCGGCGCTTAGAACGCCGAGGGTGAGTAAGGCACGGACAATCATCGGCGTGAAATTGGCACGCTCTCGCAATATTGCAACCGCCGCCTTGGTTCGTGCAGTGCTCTGCGCGGTTTTCTGCGCTGCGTTCACACCCCTCAATCGTAGATAATCCCCATCACTCCCCATTCCTTTGTGCCGCCGGGGAGCCTAACCGTGCGGACATCGCCCAAGTGCGCCCCGCGCAAGGCTTTTGCGATGGGGGAGCTCCAGCCGACGCGTCCTGCACTGGCATCTTGCTCATCATCGCCGACCAATCGCACTGTCTGGCGTGCGTCATCCTCATCGGCCAATTCGACCTGAGCGCCAAAGAATACGCGAGTTTTGTCGGGTTGATTTACGGGGTCGACGACCCTTAGCGCCTTCATCCGCCGCGAAAGATAGGCGAGCTCTCGGTCGATTTCGCGCATCCGTTTGCGGCCATAAATATAGTCGCCATTTTCGCTGCGGTCGCCATTGCCCGCCGCCCAGCTGACGATTTCCACGATTTCGGGTCGTTCCTTGCCCAGCAAGTGGTCATAGCGCGCTTTTAACGCAGCCATTCCCGCCGGGCTTATTGGCGGGCCGGGTTTTTCAGACATTCCGCGATGCGCTTAAGGCAGGAACGTATCGACAGTGCGCGGCAAGCCTGCCTCTTGCGGATACATATGCGAATAGCTCACCGCATTGCCGATCACCCGCATCACGTAATAACGGGTTTCGAAATTGGCCGGGATTTTCTCAATCCACTCAACCCAATCAATCTCGCCCCGGCGCGGATCGCCATTCAGGCGCAGCCATTGCCGCACGCGGCCCGGGCCTGCATTGTAGGATGCAATGGCAAGCGGATAGGCGCCGCCATACAAATCCATGCGCCGGGCAAAGTGAGCATCGCCCAATTGGATGTTATATTGCGGATCGCGGGTCAGGTCTGCGCGCAAATATCTAACGCCTAAAATCCCGGCCTCTTCGCGCGCGGTGCTGGGCAGCAATTGCATGATGCCGACCGCATTGGCGTGGCTTTCACGGGTGCGATCAAATTCGCTTTCCTGGCGGCTGATGGCGTGAACCATCGTCCAATCATTGACGCGCGGGGTCGGGTAAGTGGGGAAACCAACGCGTTCAAATCCAGCAAGCCCATTCGAGCCCGCTTCCATCCCCACAACGACCGCCATTTCCGGCAGGTTCACCTCCGCTGCGAGGGCGTTGACCATCATCAATTCTTGCGGGGTTTCGGCGCTGCTGCCGATGGCTTGGAAGAACCGGCGCTCTGTCCGCCAATCGCGGCGATTGGCCGCCATTGTGCGGATCGCGCGGACCAAGGGGCGCGCTTCGAATGCGGCGCGCGTTGCAGAATCTGCCTGAACTGGCGGCAATTGCGCAAAGTCCGGCATCGGACGTCCCAGCGCGGTAATCGCCAGCTGACCATAATAATAATGCGGATATTGCGCCGCCATTTCGAAATAGCGCATCGCGTCGGCTTGCAATCCGGCCTGACGCGCGGCGCGGCCTGCCCAATAAAAACCCTTTGACCGGGTCAGCGGCGTCCGCGCCGCCTCACCATAACGCAGGAACAACGGAGCGGCGGATGCGCCATTATTCAGACGCCACAGCGCATTGGTGCCGCCTTTCCACATCAGATCGGTGTAACGATCGCGCAGGGCAAAGGAGCCTTTGGAAATGTCCGTGCCGGGCACAAACAAATCGTCGATCCGGCTGGCAATGCGAACCGTGCTGGTTACATCCGCCGCCTCTGCCATGGCGAGCATATCGCCGACCAATTCTTCAGGGGCAAAAGCGGGCGCGTCAAAATTTTGGCGATTGGCGAGCAGACTGATCGCGGCCTGCGTTTGGCGGCGTGCGCGGTAATAATTGACGAGGTTGAACACATAGCCCGCATTTTGCTGAGCGCGCGCGGGCACAGGAATACCGGCGGCCTGCGGTGTCGATCCGCGCACCAACGCGATCCGTGCCAGCGCCATTTCGCGGTCGGCGGGGCGCAGATTGATCAGATGCCGCTCTGCAGCCTCTGCTTGTTCCTGCCAAAGCAGCGCATCCATCCGCGCGGCGTGGTCATCGGGGGTAAAGCGGCTGCCGAAAAGGCCCGCCATATAGGCTTCCGCAGGACCAGACATCTCGCCGCCGCGCCATGCCGCGCGCGCCACATCAAATGCCTCGCCGCGCTGCGCCGCCGCCAGAGACAAGGCGTACCGCGCCCGGCCCGCATTGGTCAACGGGGGCAGGGCGTCAAAGAACCTCAAAATCTCCGCCTGAGACGGCGCTTCGTCATTAAGCGTGTTTTCCGCCCGAATGCGGATTATCTCTGTTCGCGGAAATTCAGGATAAGCGATTGCAAATCCAGCATAATCGGCAAAACGCATCGTGCGATTGGACTGCAACAATTCCCAACGCGAAATCGCGGCGCCAATCTGGCTTGGTTGTTGTGCCACCATATTGCTGCGCGAAGGATCGCCTGACATTTGCGCAGAAGACACCGCCGGAAGCGCGCCAAAGGAGGCCGCCGCAAGGGCCGCGAGGGAAATCGGTGAGGTAAGCAAATTTCTAGCCATGCTGGACATAGTGCCGATTGGTTCCTTATCAGGCGCTTAACAGAGAGGTGCGCGAACGATCTGTGCGCGTTACCCGCCATTTATTGTCTGCAATAGGATAAAAGCAATGTTCAGCGGTTCTATTCCCGCTCTAGCGACTCCTTTCCGCGACGGATCGTTGGATGAGGGCGCTTTTCGCCGGTTGGTCGATTGGCAGATCGACCAAGGCAGCGCCGCCTTGGTGCCGTGCGGCACAACGGGGGAGGCATCCACGCTTTCCAATGCAGAGCATCACCGGGTGATTGAAATTTGCATCGAACAAGCCGCCGGGCGTGTGCCAGTGATCGCGGGTTGCGGCAGCAATGATACCCGCAATGCCGAAATGCACATGGTGTTTGCTAAGAAAGCTGGCGCAGCGGCGGGATTGTGCGTTGCGCCATATTACAACCGGCCAAGCCAAGCGGGCTTGATTGCGCATTTCAGCTATTTGGCGGAAAACTGCGAATTGCCGATCGTGCTGTATAATGTGCCCAGCCGCACCGTCACCGATATTGAGGATGATACGGTGGTCGCGCTGGTGCGCAAATATCCAGAGCGGATTGTTGCGATCAAAGATGCCAGCGGAGACCTATCCCGCGTTGCCGATCACCGGATGGGCATTGGCCGCGATTTTTGCCAGCTATCGGGCAATGATGAATTGTGGTTGCCGCATTCCGCCGCTGGTGGGCGCGGTGCGATTTCGGTGACGGCGAATGTAGCGCCGGCGCTCTGTGCCGAATTTCAAGCCGCCATTGCCGCCAATGAGTTGAAGAAAGCGCGCGAGCTGAATGACCGGCTTTTCCCGCTGCATTATGCGATGTTTTCCGATGCCAGTCCGGGGCCGGTGAAATATGCGCTCAGCCGGGTGCATGATTGGTTCTCCCCCGAGGTGCGCCTGCCGATCCTAGAGGCCAGCGAAGAATCGCGCCGCGCCGTTGATGACGCGCTGGCGCATGCGGGGCTGGTTTAGGAAAACGCTCAATCCGCCGGATTGTGTTCCTGAGCAAAGGCAACCGCTGCCTCCAGCATTTGCTGCCGCGTTTTGGACAAAGATAACCAATGGTCCTCTCCGTCCAGAGTGATCAATTCATGCGGTTTGTCTTCATCATCCAGCGCATCGGCCATTTGCACAGAATGCACATAAGGCACCACCGTATCGTCACGGCCATGAATCAGCAGAATTGGCGCATCTGCACGGTCCGCAAAACGTTCCGGCGACACTTCGTCCCAAGTGTCCGGATCACCCAATTGTTCGCGCAAAGCTGTTCTGGTGGTGCGAGTCCGCCCGCTGGCGCGGTAATCTTCGCGGTACATGCGCCGAATATCCGTGACCGGTGCAACCGCAACGGCGCAGCGATAAATGCCTTGCTGCAAAGTCACGCCCGCCAGTGCAGCATAGCCGCCATAACTCGCGCCAACGATACATGCGCGGCTTGGATCAACAATGCCGGCTTGTGCCAAAGCCGCTAGACCGTCTGAAATATCCGTCTGCATCTTTCTGCCCCATTGGCCATATCCTGCACGACGGAAATCGCCATCGCGATTGGTTGACCCGCGAAAATTGGGTTGGAACACCGCGTAGCCGCGCGATGCAAATGCCTGAGCCCACCAATCGAAATGTTCACGGTCATAAGAATGCGGCCCGCCATGCGGCAACATGATAACTGGCAAATTGCTTGCTTCGCGCCCTGGCGGCAATGTCAGAATTCCGTCCATCTCCATGCCGTCAGAGGCCGTGTATTCAAATTTCGAAAACGCCCCCACATGCTGCGGTTCAATCGCTCTGCGTTCATAGGCGAAGGCTCTGGCGCTGAAATTCTCGATGTCGACGGTGAACCAGCTGCCGCTATCCTCCAGCCCGGTGGTTCTGACGATGACGTGGCTGAGATCGTCGCTCCAATCCATGATCCGCATATTATATGCGCGAAAGGCGTTTTGAATTCTGCCTATAGCTTGCGCTTTCTCCGGGTCATCGAAGACGAGGCGTTGGCTGTCGCCTTCTTCGAGATAGCCACTAAGGTAACCAGTCTGCGCATCGAAATAGAGACGTTCAATCTCAACCCCTTGCAAGAAACGCTCTGGCGCACCGCCAGACAAGGCGACTTCGTACCGGCGCGTGAGATTGTCTTCTGTGACTTCGTAATAGATGACCGAGCGGCCCCCAAAGCCCAAACCGATTAGACCGCCGCGGCCGCTGGTGGAGCGACCTTCTGCGATGACATCATTTTCCGCATTGCGAATGTCCCAGCGGCCAGATTCGAGATTGATTTCATAGGTGACCGCAACCTCGCCACCCGCATCGATCAACCAATCATTGTCGCGACTGGTGTCGGCGGCCAGCGCAACGCGCTGTGTAGAATAATCCTGCAAATCAACCCGATAGAGATAGGGCCTGCCATGGCGGAATTCCAATTCGCCCACCCGCGATCCGCGCGCCAATTCGATCGCGCCGAAAAACCCGTACCAGCGTCCGTTGATTTGCCGCAGGCCGTAATTACCAAACACAGAATCGACCAAATCCCGGCGGCGGCCAAAGATAGTCTCGCCCTCCGATGCATTGTCGAGCGGGATGGTGACGGCGATTGAAAATTCATGCTTGTCGGTGGTGAAGGAATAGCCGAGATCCTCGGTTATGCTGTATGTAAGCAGCAATTTATCCTCACCAACCCAATCAAATCCGCGCACTTTCATATCGTTCACATTGGTGCGCGAAATGACGTTGTTTTCACCGTCAAATGCGATCAGCAGCCGCGAGTTGTTCACCGTCATCAAAGCTGCAATTCGCTCACCAGAGGGCGACAAAGCAGCGCTCTCAATTTCAGGCAGTTCGCCATAAGCGCTAAGCGGCGGCATATCGCTCCCCGCTGTTTGCGCATGTGCAGGACTTGCGCCGGATACCTCTGATACAAGCGCCAATCCAAATGTCGCCGCAATTAGCAACGCTCTTTGCAACAGATGCATGAAATTCTCGCCCCTTCTTGCCTTACGTAAGCAATCGGCGAAGTTTGAGGCTGTCTTTGATGAAAAACAATAGCTTTCGTAAGAATTCCGCCCAACCAATGCGCATCCGCACGCGGCGAAGGCGTCTTTTCAAGCCGCAATGTTGCGCGTAAGGGCGTCGGCATCATGGCGCGCCCCAAACCCGAAACTTTCGACAAGCTCAAAACCGTCGCGCAAAATCGCCGCGCGCGGTTCGATTTTCATATCGAGGACAAATTTGAGGCCGGATTGGCGCTGCAAGGCACGGAAGTGAAAGCCTTGCGCGCGGGCGAGGCAACGATTGCAGAGAGCTATGCCGAGGTTCGCGGAGGGGAAGTGTGGCTCGTCAACGCGACCATCCCCGAATACAGCCACGGCAACCGTATCAATCACGAACCGCGCCGCCCGCGCAAATTGTTGCTGAACACGCGGGAGATAAACAAGCTGTTCGGGGCGGTTGAAAAGAAGGGCATGACGATCGTTCCGCTCTCAATTTACTTCAACCAGAAAGGCCGCGCGAAAGTCGAACTGGCACTGGCCAAGGGTAAGCAGGCGCATGACAAACGCGCCAGCGTAAAAGACCGCGATTGGAAACGGGATAAAGCGCGCCTGATGCGAGAGCGCGGATAAGGGCTGCAAATTCTACAATTGCGTGAGTTCACCCACTGGTCAGACGCGATTGCTTACTTATATGAACAGCTATGATCGTTCGCCCCACTTGCTGCGCTTGCCGCCTTACGCCGTTTGGGGCGGGTGTGCGTAGATGAGAGCGCGGCGCAAGACCTGGGCCTCGGACATGATCCGCAAATATATGCCCAAGCGTGAGGAAATGGCGCGCAACAAATATTTGCGTCCGATTGCGCATCGTTTTTTGAACCCTGAATTGTGGCGCTTCACCCGCCGTTCTGTTCCGCGCGGCGTGGCATTGGGCTTGTTCGCGGCCTTTATTATCCCAGTTGGTCAGATATTTGTGGCGGCATTCTTGGCGCTGCCCGCGCGTGCCAATGTTCCGCTCGCTGCGGCGGTGACGTTTGTGACCAACCCGTTCACCATCGCTTTTTGGGCGGTGATCGCAAACCGTGTGGGGCAATTCATTCTGCGCGTTGATGCGGCCACATCCGGGATGGCGAACGAACAATTGCAAAGCGGCGATTGGCAATGGGTTATCGACGCGTTCCAATTTGCCGGCGTTACTGTGGTTGGCTTTTTTGTGCTCGCGGTGATCTCGTCAGCGGTCGGCTATCTGCTTTCCAGCGCGATTTGGCGTGTTCTGGTTGCACGAAGGCGGGCAAAACGTCTGAAACGGATGGAAGAGCAACTCGACCAAAGGGCCAGCGCGAATTAAGGTTGGCACGCCCGGGGCAAAACGCCCCATTCTTGCCGAAGAATTGATCAGCGTGAGCAAAGACATCTCAGAACAGGCATTTCAGGCGGGCTCGCAAGTGGGCTCTAATCTGAGCGCTGGCCTAGACCAATCGTCTGGCCTTGGTGCCAGCATGCCTGTGCTTGCCGGTCTATTCGGTGCTTTTGTGCTCAGCGCGGCGCTCGTCTTTTTCGCGAGCAGCAGCGCGGTTCTTACAGGCGCATACGCCGCCGGTTTGGTGGTCTTGTTGATCGGAGTATTCGCCTTTGCACGGATCGGTGCAGAACCGGCCGATGAAGAGCCCAATGCGCCCGATTGGTCCGTCACCGTCGCCGCGATCGAAGAAACGAGCAAGGCTCAAAACGAAGCCATTGCCATCACAGACCGCGCCAATCGGCTGGTCTGCGCCAATTCCGCCTATGTCGATGCATTTGGCGCGGGCCATGCGCCGCCCGCTTTGCCGTTTGAACGCCCGGCATTGGAGGCAATGAGCAGACTTGCCCGCCGCGCATGGCGCGACGGGGCGGCGGATAATGACGCGGTCGAAGGCGGCGGCGCGCTGGAATGGGCGGTGTCTGCGAAGCGCGCGGGGCGGGGCGAAGATCATCTGATCTGGCGTTTCGCTCGCACAGTTCCAGAGGTCCGCGATATTTTGAGTGATCTTGATCTGTCTGGTGCATTTGGCGGTATGCTGAGCCGGGCCGGGATTGAGGCGGCGATCACGGGGCCAGAGGGCGTCGTGCGCAGCGTCAGCGCCGGTTTCGCTGAACGCGCCTCTGGCGATGAAGCGGCGACCTTGGCGGGCCAGGATTTTGCCGCATTGCTCCGCGCAGATGATCGTGATCGCATTTTCTTCGCGCGCGAAGGGCGGGGCGGTACGCCGCAAACTCTGATCGACGTTCCGCTTAGTGAACCTTCGCAAGCGGGCACGGTGCCCGGACCTGATGATGGCGCGTCTTTGATGTTGCTGGTGGATAGCGGTGTGGGTATCGGCAGCGGCTGGGATGGCACTTCGCAGGCGGGAGTAGCCCAGTTGGAAGCCTTGCTGGCGCAATTGCCGCTGGGCCTTGCCATGACCGACCGCGATGGCCGGTTCCTGTTCGGCAATGACGCCTTCTTGCGTTCAGTCGAACGGGAGGATCGCGGATTGCCTGCCTTCCCAACGGATCTTGTTACCCGCGAAGATAAGGCGGCTCTGTCTGACGCTGTGCGCCGCCACGGACGCGGCCCCGCGACCAGCGGCGATATGGCGGTGCGATTGGGCGCGCGCCCTGATGAGCCGGTTTCGATGGGTCTCGCCGGGGTGCGCGGGCTAGGGGAGGCGGCGGTGCTGCTGAGCCTGACCGATTCGTCGGAAGAGACGCAGCTGAAACGCCAAGTCGCGCAGGCCACGAAGATGCAAGCCGTTGGGCAATTGGCTGGCGGCGTGGCGCATGATTTCAACAATGTCCTGACGGCGGTAATCGGGACGTGTGATCTGATGCTGCTGCGGCATACGCCGGGTGACAGCGATTATGACGACATCCAACAGATCCGCGCCAATTCAAACCGCGCGGCGTCGCTGACCCGGCAATTGCTGGCCTTCTCGCGTCAGCAAACCTTGCGGCCAGAAATTTTGCAATTGCCCGATGTCGTCAGCGAAGTTGGCCCGTTGATCAAACGGCTCTTGGGCGAGAAAATCGGCTATTTCGTTCAGCATGACCGCGATCTTGGCGCTGTGCGCGCCGATCCGCAGCAATTGGAGCAGGTCATCATGAACCTCGCGGTGAATGCCCGCGATGCGATCAATTCAAAACCGCCCACGAATACAAAGCCTGAACAGGGCCGAATCTCGCTGCTGACGCGCAGCATTCGATCCAAAGAGGTTATCAAGCTGGGATCAGAGGTTCTGCCTGCTGCCGATTACACCGTGCTGATCGTGCAAGATAATGGCGGCGGCATTCCCGCAGAGGTCCTGCCCAAATTGTTTGAGCCGTTCTTTACGACCAAGGAACAGGGGAAGGGCACCGGGCTGGGCCTTTCCACCGTCTATGGGATTATCAAGCAGTCGGGCGGCTTTATCTTTGCCGATAATATTGCCGATGCTGGCGGCCGGGTGACCGGCGCGCGCTTTACGATCTATTTCCCCGTCCATCACGGCGAAGCACCGCGCCGCGCAGAAGCGCCCGAACCGGCATCGTCCGAATGGTCGAAGGGTGGGCGCATCCTGTTGGTCGAGGACGAAGATATGGTGCGCATGGTTGCAGAACGCGCCTTGGCACGCGCGGGATATCAAATCACCGCATGCCCCGGCGGCGAAGAGGGATTGGCGGCGATCGCACAGGGCACCGAATTTGATCTAGTGCTGAGCGATGTGGTGATGCCCGGCATGGACGGCCCAGCGATGGTCCGCGCAATCCGAGGGCAGCGGCCAGATATTCCGGTGCTGTTTATGTCCGGCTATGCCGAAGAAGCCTTGCGCAGCGAGATCGACATTCCTGATATGCATTTCATTGCAAAGCCATTCAGCGTCGCCGCAATCAGCGATAAAGTCGGCGCGGTGATGCGTGCGGCGTCAGAAGATGTTGTGGGCGCCGAAACGGTGTGATCAAAAAAAGTCTTGTTCCGCTCTTGTTCTTTTGGAACAAACTGGGTACATGAACTCCTACAGGGGGCGGCAGAGTGCTTCTCCAACAGGGCCGGTTAAAACAATTTAATCGCCCTAGGCATTCGAAGGAGCGCATGCGATGACGGCCCAACTTAAGCTGGTAGAGAAGGGAAAAGGCGTGGACCGTCAAAAGGCTCTCGATGCCGCACTCGCGCAGATTGATCGCGCGTTCGGTAAAGGTTCGGCGATGAAGCTGGGCTCCAAAGAAGCGATGGAGATCGAAGCGATTTCCACCGGTTCGCTCGGGCTCGATATTGCACTGGGAATAGGCGGCCTGCCTAAAGGGCGCGTCATTGAGGTGTATGGCCCGGAAAGCTCAGGCAAGACGACTTTGGCGCTGCATGTCATTGCAGAGGCGCAAAAGAACGGCGGCACTGCGGCATTTGTGGATGCGGAACACGCTCTTGATCCTGTTTATGCGAAAAAACTGGGCGTCGACACGAATGAATTGATCGTTTCTCAGCCGGATACTGGTGAGCAGGCGCTCGAAATTGTCGACACGCTGGTTCGCTCCAATGCGATTGACGTGCTGGTTGTCGATTCGGTCGCGGCGCTTGTCCCGCGCGCAGAGATCGAAGGCGAAATGGGCGATGCTCATGTGGGCCTTCAGGCGCGGCTTATGTCGCAATCTTTGCGCAAGCTCACCGGCTCGATCAATCGTTCGAAATGCATGGTGATCTTCATCAACCAGCTGCGCATGAAAATCGGCGTTATGTATGGCAACCCGGAAACGACAACGGGCGGCAATGCGTTGAAATTCTATGCGTCGGTTCGTTTGGATATTCGCCGCACTGGTCAGATAAAGGACCGCGACGAAGTGGTTGGCAATTCGACCCGCGTGAAAGTGGTGAAGAACAAAGTTGCTCCGCCGTTCAAGCAGGTCGAATTTGATATCATGTATGGTCAGGGCATCTCAAAGAGAGGGGAAATCCTCGATCTTGGTGTGAAGGCTGACATCGTTGAGAAATCGGGCAGCTGGTATTCTTATGACAGCGTGCGGATTGGTCAGGGGCGTGAAAACGCGAAAACCTATCTCGCCGAAAACCCAGAAGTTTGCGACAAATTGGAAGCCGCCATTCGCGGTAAAACCGATGAAGTTGCCGAGGAAATGATGACGGGGCCGGACGCGGAACCCGAAGACTGATCCTCAAGCGAGCGCTGTTGCGGCCAATCCTGGTATTGAATCGGGCCGCGCGCTTGGAAAACCGGAATACCGGCGTGAACCTTTTTCCTCTTTTGAGGGAGCCTGGTTTGCGCCGGTTTTTCGTGTGCGGCTTGCTATGGTGCCGGTAGGTGCGCGCGGCGCTTCACGCTAACTTTGCACCGGGTTTACAGCGGGCGTGCAAGGGAGGGCGTGAGTTGATCAACAATGCCGCTTACGCTTTGGCTTGTCGCGCCGGTTTGCATTGCCTACTTGCCAATTTATGACTTCGACCAACGATATTCGCCGCTCCTTTCTCGACTTTTTCGGGGGGCAAGACCACGCCGCCGTGCAGAGCGCGCCATTGGTGCCGTATAACGATCCGACATTGATGTTCGTCAATGCCGGGATGGTGCCGTTTAAGAACGTCTTTACCGGCCTCGAAACACCGCCAGCACCGCGCGCAACATCCTCGCAAAAATGCGTTCGCGCCGGGGGTAAGCACAACGATCTCGACAATGTCGGATACACCGCGCGGCATCACACATTCTTCGAAATGCTCGGAAACTTCTCCTTCGGCGATTATTTCAAAGAACAAGCGATCCTCAACGCCTGGACTTTGCTGACGCGCGAATGGGGATTGCCGGCCGAAAAATTGACCGTCACCGTCTATCACACCGATGACGAAGCGTTTGATCTGTGGCGCAAGATTGCGGGCCTTCCCGAAGACCGCATCATCCGCATCGCCACCAATGATAATTTTTGGTCCATGGGCGAAACGGGGCCATGCGGGCCGTGTTCGGAAATCTTCTACGATCATGGCGACCACATTCCCGGCGGCCCTCCGGGTAGCCCGGACGAGGATGGCGATCGGTTCATTGAAATCTGGAACCTCGTCTTCATGCAATTTGACCAAGGCGCCGACGGCACTCGCCGCGATTTGCCAAGCCCGTCAATCGATACCGGCATGGGCTTGGAACGGATTGCCGCGGTGATGCAGGGCGTCCATGATAATTACGATATCGACACATTTAAGGCGCTGATCGCGGCCTCTGAAAACCACACCAATGTTGCCGCGACTGGCGCGAATACGGGGTCGCATCGGATCATTGCGGACCATTTGCGGTCAACATCATTCCTGATGGCGGACGGTGTTTTGCCGTCGAATGAGGGGCGCGGCTATGTCCTGCGCCGCATCATGCGCCGCGCCATGCGGCACGCGCATCTGCTCGGCGCGAATGAGCCGCTTATGCACCGGCTTGTTCCCGCGCTCGTTACCGAAATGGGGCAGGCCTATCCCGAATTGCAGCGCGGCCAGGCGCTTATCGAGGAAGTGTTGCTGCGCGAGGAAACGCAGTTCCGCAAAACTCTCGATAAGGGATTGAAATTGTTGGACGAAGCAACCGGCGACATGGCCAGCGGCGGCGAACTTGGCGGGGAAACGGCGTTTAAACTTTATGACACTTACGGCTTCCCCTACGATTTGACCGAGGACGCCCTGCGCGCGCGCGGGATCAGTGTTGACCGCAGCGGATTTGACGCCGCAATGGAGCAGCAAAAGGCCGCCGCGAGGGCCGCTTGGAAAGGTTCCGGCGAGGCGGCATCGGGCGAAGTTTGGTTCGACATCGCAGAACGCGAAGGCGCGAGCGAATTCACCGGTTACTCCGCAACATCAGGGGAAGGCACAGTCGTCGCCATCGTCAAAGACGGCGTCGAAACGCAGCGCGCTGGTGCCGGTGATGAGGTCGTCATTTTGACCAATCAAACGCCGTTTTATGGCGAAAGCGGCGGGCAGACCGGCGATACAGGTACAATCAGCACACCCGGCGGATTGGCCGCGCAGGTCACCGATACGAGCAAGCCGCTGGGCCGTTTGCATGCCCATCACACGGCGATCACATCTGGCGAAGTCGCAGTGGGCGACAATGTCCAGTTGGACGTGGACGCCGCGCGCCGCTGCCAGATACGCGCCAATCATTCCGCCACACATTTGGCGCATGCGGCGCTGCGCAATCAGTTGGGGGGGCATGTCACGCAGAAGGGTTCGCTGGTCGCTCAGGACCGTTTGCGGTTTGATTTCTCGCATCCCAAGGCGCTCGAAGCCGAGGATATCACGGCGATTGAAGCGGAAGTGAATGCGGAAATCTTGGCGAATGAGCCGGTGGCGACTCGTTTGATGAGCCCCGATGATGCTGTTGAAGCAGGAGCGCTGGCGCTGTTCGGAGAGAAATATGGTGACGAAGTGCGCGTGCTGTCGATGGGCCGCGCAGGCGAGGCGGGTATCAATTATTCGGTTGAGCTGTGCGGCGGCACACATGTGAAAGCGACCGGCGATATTGGCCTGTTCCGCATCATTTCTGAAAGCGCAGTCTCCTCTGGTGTGCGCCGGATTGAGGCGCTGACGGGCGATGCCGCGCGCGCTTGGCTGGTTGGGCGCGAAGATGCGCTGAAGTCCGCCGCGAGCGTGATCCGCACGACGCCGGAAGAAGTGCCTGCGCGTATTTCGGCGCTGCTGGATGAGCGCAAGCGGCTTGAAAAGGAACTGGCAGAGGCGAAGAAGGCTTTGGCGCTTGGCGGCGGCGGGGCCGGAGCAAGCGGCGACGCGCCGAGTGATGAGGACGTTGCGGGCATCGCCTTTAGCGGCCAAGTGATCGAAGGATTGAACCCGAAAGAACTGCGCCCCTTGCTGGATGAGACTAAGGCGCGGCTAGGTTCGGGCATCGCTGCCATTGTTGCTGTGAATGACGGCAAGGCAAGCATCGCTGCGGCTGTCACCGAGGATTTGACTGGGCGGTTCAGTGCGGTGGACCTCGTGCGCTCAGGTGTCGAAGCCTTGGGCGGGAAGGGCGGCGGCGGCCGTCCCGACATGGCGCAAGGCGGCGGGCCGGACGGCACGAAGGGCGCAGACGCGATTGCCGCTGTGAAGCAGGTTATCGCTGGATAAAATCTGCTAAACGTCGTTGATCGAAGTCCGCAATTTGGGTTTCTCGGTCAAACCGCCATCGACCTCCAACCGTTCGCGATATTCGTCGCGTTTGGCATGAATGGATGCGATCACCGGGCCCATCGCAACGCCGATATCGACCAAGACGGCTTCGGACAGCTGCAACGAACTCTCCAGATTTTCGGGCACAGCATGGCTTGCGCCTGCGCGGTAGAGCGCGGCGGCGTGATCGGTGTCACGCGCGCGGGCCACGATCAGAAGTTCAGGATAAACCCCGCGCAATTTGCCCACGAGCCGCTGAGCCAAGACCGGCTCATCCATGGTCAGCACCAAAGCGGGCGCCGTTTCAATGCCCAACCGCGACAGCGCATCGCCGCGCACTGCATCGCCAAAGGTTGCCCGGTATCCATCGCGTTTTGCCTTGGCGATTGTGTCGGGATCGCTGTCGAGAATGACGTATGCTTGATTATGCGCGACCAGCATGTCTGCGATCAACCGCCCAACGCGGCCGGCTCCGATGATGATGGTGCGTGCCTCTCCAGTATCTTCCTCGGGCAATTCAGGCACGCTTTCCACCCGGCGCGCGATGACCCGGCCTAGCTTGGCTAGAACCGGCGTGATGGTGAGGCCGATGGCGGTGACGATCTGCCAAAACTGCGCGGTTTCAACGTCAATGACCAACGCGCTTGTGGCGGCGGCCAAGACGATCAAGGTCGTTTCGCTGGGGCTAGCCATCAGGACGCCGGTTTCCGCCGCGGTGCTGCTGCGTGCGCCCATCAGTTTGAGCAGTGTGCCGGTGATGATCGCTTTGAACACCAAGACACCGACGACAGCGGCGGCGATCTCGCCAAGGTTGCGCCAGATTTCCATCACATCGACGCTCATGCCGATAGTGATCAGGAATATGCCCAGCGCGAGGCCTTTGAACGGCTCCATGATTGCTTCAACTTCGCCGTGATACTCGGTCTCTGCGATCAGCAATCCTGCGATCAAGGCGCCCACAATCGGGGACAATCCGGTCGCTGCTGTGGCAAGGCTCGCGCCGATCACCACCAACAGCGAAGCGGCCAGAAACAGCTCAGGGCTTTTGGTGCGTGCGGCTTGGCTGAATAGACGGGGCAGGGCGAAGCGGCCGATCACCAGCAAAGCGAGGATCACCAGCCCCCCTTGCACCAAGGTCGTCGTCAAACCGCCAACCCCGTCCGCCGCCGCATTTGGGGCCAAAGCGCCAAGAATGAAGATGATCGGGACAATCATGATGTCCTCAAACAACAGCATCGACAAGGCCGCCCTGCCAACCGCGCTGCGCGTGCCCGATATAGGCAGCACAATTGCGGTGGAGGAGAAAGCCAACGCAAACCCGAGTGCCAGAGCGGCGGTCGACCCCATCCCGCTGTAATAGCCGAAGAACGCCGCCGACACGCTGCCGATGATCAGCAATTCAAGGCTGCCGAGGCCGAACACCAGCCTGCGCAATTGCCACAGGCGGTTGAACGACAGTTCCAGTCCAATGGCAAACAGCAACAGGATGATCCCGAAATCGGCAAACGGTGTCAGCCGCTCCGGATCGGATATGGTCACATGTTTCAACCAAGGCACCTGCTCGACCAAGGTCCCCAAGCCATAAGGGCCGACCAAGATCCCGATCAGGATGAACCCGATGATCGGCGTAATCCGGAACCGCGCAAACACAGGGATGACGATGCCAGCCGACCCTAGGATCACCAGAGCATCCGACATCACCGGGGAAAGGGTCAGTTCACCTGCCATGTCAACGGATTACCCTTCCTCCTCACTCAAGTCACGGACAAGTGACGGCCAATTCTTGGCCGGCCGCGCCCCTTGGCGCAAAACAGGCCGTATTCCAGACGGCAAGGGCGGCCAACTCTTGCGAGATGGCCGCCCCCGATTTCCTGCCCGATACCAAATGCTTGGCCGGGCGTGCTCTCATGGTGAGCTAGGCGCTTAGGACCAGCTCGCCATTTCCTTCTCGAGGTTCTGCACAATCGCTTCAAAGAACTGCTCTGTTGTTGCCCAGTTTTGGCTTGGGCCGATCAGCAGTGCGAGATCCTTGGTCATCTGACCGTTTTCGACTGTCTCAATGCAGACCCGCTCCAGCGTTTCTGCAAATTTCACCACATCGGGCGTTTCGTCGAATTTGCCGCGATACATCAGGCCCCGCGTCCATGCGAAGATCGATGCGATTGGGTTGGTCGAGGTTGCTTTGCCTTGCTGATGCTGGCGGTAGTGGCGGGTCACGGTGCCGTGGGCTGCTTCTGCTTCGATGGTCTTGCCATCGGGCGTCATCAGAACCGACGTCATGAGGCCAAGCGAGCCGAAGCCTTGCGCAACCGTGTCTGACTGAACATCGCCGTCATAGTTCTTACAAGCCCAAACGAACTTGCCGCTCCATTTCAGCGCAGATGCGACCATGTCGTCGATCAGGCGGTGCTCGTAAGTGATCCCTGCTTCATCGAACTTGTCTTTGAACTCGTTCTCGAACACTTCTTCAAACAGGTCTTTGAAACGCCCGTCATAGGCTTTCATGATCGTGTTCTTTGTCGAGAGGTAAACCGGCCATTTGCGGTCCAAGCCATAGTTCATCGAGGCGCGCGCAAAGGCACGGATCGAATCGTCGAGGTTGTACATCGCCATTGCAACGCCGCTCGATTCGAACTCAAACACTTCGAGGTCGAGCTTCGTGCCGTCTTCACCTTCGTACACCAGACGCAATTTGCCCGGGCCCGGGATCAGCGTGTCGGTGGCGCGGTATTGGTCACCAAAAGCATGACGGCCCACCACAATCGGGTGTGTCCAGCCCGGCACCAAACGCGGTACGTTGTCGATCACGATAGGTTCGCGGAATACAACGCCGCCCAGAATGTTGCGAATTGTGCCGTTAGGCGAACGCCACATTTTCTTGAGGCCGAATTCCTCAACGCGCTCTTCATCAGGGGTGATGGTTGCGCATTTCACGCCAACGCCGTGTTCTTTGATCGCATTGGCCGCATCGATCGTGATCTGATCGTCGGTTTCGTCGCGTTTCTCAATTGAGAGGTCGTAATATTTGAGGTCAATATCAAGGTAAGGCAGGATCAGCCGTTCGCGGATCCACTGCCAGATGATCTTTGTCATCTCATCGCCATCGAGCTCGACGACTGGGTTTTTGACCTGAATTTTCTGCATGGCTACCGCCTCATCCTTTGATTTGAATGCACACAACAGCTCTGTCTGATGTGATCCCTGATGCGCGCTCTAGCAGAGGCGCAGACGGGCGCAAGGGGAGGGGTGAAGGATGGCTGGCCCGGCCCGCGCTGACACACCTGACACACAGTCCAGAGGCACAAAAGCTGGCCGCGATATTTGCGCCGGTATCGGCGTGTTTCAATGGGGGCGCGGCGGGATGCATTGCGCCACCAAACCAGAGCAAACACCTGTAGGAAAATGAAAAACCACGCATGCGCCGCTTTCCCGCGCGCGCCCAACAAAAAAGCCACCGCAAATCCGCGATGGCTCTCATGTTTTCATCATGCTTTGTGGCATGTTTTTCGGCGTATTTTCTAACGCGATTTTACCCGACGATGGTGGGCGTAGAGAGAGTTGAACTCCCGACCCCTACGATGTCAACATAGTGCTCTACCACTGAGCTATACGCCCACTCTATCGTCAAATCCGCCGCGTGGGCCGAAACCTACTAAGCGAAGCGGCGCGTTAGCGAAGGCCTGCACGGCGTGCAAGCGATTCGTTTATACTTGCCGTAAACTGCGCCTGCACCTTGCGCTTAAATCGATGCCTGCGCGCGGTCTTCGAATGTCCGTTCCACTTCGAGCACGAGATCGCGCAGATGAAACGGCTTTGACAAAACTTTCGCATGCGGCTGCTCGCGGCTTGCGCGCAGTGACACAGCGGCAAAACCGGTGATGAACATCACTTTGGTGCGCGGGCTAACCTCTGCGCAGCGTTGGGCCAGTTCGATACCGTCCATTTCAGGCATGACGATGTCGGACAATAAGAGGTCAAATTCCTCTTTTTCCAGCAAAGGCACCGCTTCTGTCCCGCGATCCACACTGCTGACTTCATAGCCTGCATTGGTGAGCGCACGTTCAAGATAGGTGCGCATGGCTTCATCATCCTCAGCCAAGAGGATGCGGGGGGCAGGATTCGCGGGTGTCGATGTCATGCGCTGTCTCTTAGCCGCAATCGCTTAAGAAATCTTTCCCCGTATCACCGCGTGGTCAGCTTTGAGACGCCGCCATTTGGAGTGTTACCTAAAAGGCTTAATGTTGGTTTTGACTTGTCGTGCGAAACCGGGCAGCAATTCGGGCATGCGAGCAGCCGCTTCTAACACTGGAATAGACCGTGACCTGATCACCACGCGTGGTGGAGCGATTGGGGGCGGTTTGATCGGGAGCGGTGCTATTGGTGATAGAGCCAGCGCGGGCGCTGCTTTTGTCCATATTGCGCCGCGATCCATGCCGCTTCCGGTCTTAATCGCCGTTCCGCATGCGGGGCGCGCTTATACGGGCGATGTGCTGGCGCAAATGCGCGATCCGGAAATGAGCCAATTGCGGCTAGAGGATCGTCATATCGACAATGTCGGGGTCGAAGTGGCGCGGGCAACAGGCACAGGTTTGCTGGTCGCCCATGCGCCGCGCGCGATGTTGGATTTGAACCGCGCTGATGATGACGTCGATTGGGATATGATTGAACGTCCTGCCAAGGGGGCGGTTGGCGCGTCGGCAGCGGACAATGCCGGGGCATTTTCTGCGGCGAATAGAGGTAATAATGCGCGCGCGCGCAGCGGGCTTGGTCTGGTGCCGCGCCGTCTGCCGGGATTTGGCGAGATTTGGCGCGGAAAATTGCCGCGCGGCGAATTGGAGCAACGGATCGACACGATCCACCGGCCCTATCACGAATTTTTGGCCCGCGAATTGGAACGGATTCGGGACGCATGGGGCGCGGCTTTACTGATTGATTTGCATTCAATGCCGCCGCTGCGCCGCCAACAGACCGGCGTCAGAGGAGAGGGCGGCGCGGGCAATGACGAACCGGCACCGCAAGTGGTGCTGGGCGACCGATTTGGGGCATCGTGCCACACGGGATTGGTGTCGCGCGCCTTTCGATATCTGGACGAGGCAGGCTGCGCAGCGTCGCATAATCGCCCCTATTCCGGCGGCTATGTGCTTGACCGTCACGCGGCGACGGCGCGCGGTATTCATGCCGTTCAACTGGAAATTTGCCGTTCCACCTATCTCGATGCGGCGCTGTCGGAACCCACAGAAGCGGTGAAGCCGCTGGCCATGATGCTGGCGGGATTGGTGCGCGAATTGGGCGCAGCGACGGCGGGTTTAGGCGCGCGGATGGGCGCGAGAATGGGCAATGGCGGCCTCTCGGATGACGGCCTCGCGCAAGCCGCAGAATAAGACTGCGGGATAAAGCGGCGGATTTTGCTGCGGACTGTGCGCCGAAACAGGCAACCACCAATTCCGCAAAAACGCATTCCTGCAAAAAGCGCTTTCCCCAAAGACGCAGGCCCCAAGATGAAAAATACCGCCCCGCGCGCTCTTAGGGAAAGCACGGGGCGGCCAGGTTCAGGGAGCAACACACCGGTAAAGGTATGCCGCGCAAATGGCTTATGAGGGGAAAGCCATCTACCCAGCCCAGATAGGAAGAGGGCGGGGCGCGATCAAGTCGCGCCCCGCCCAAATTGCATCCTTTTTGGCGGTAATCGGCGTCTCAGCCGATCTGGCTTTGTGGCGCAATCGCCGCGCGATCAATCGCGCGAAACTCGCCGCTCAAAGCTGCCGCCAGTTTTAAACCGCTGGTGTCGCAGCCGCCGGTGTTGGGACTTTGCCCTGTGCCGATTGACGCTCAAACAAGGTGCGCATCAGGTTCATCGAGAACAGCTGAGCGTGGATCAGCATCATCATGCCGTTCTTGTTCAGCTCATGCGTGGTTTCAGCAGGAAGCTCGCGCAGCTTCTTCTCATCAACCATTTGGAACCCGCGATAAACAAACGGCGTGTCTGGCATGTCATTGCGAGTGATCGCAATTTCGCCGTCCATCAAAATGTCGAGCTTCTTGAGTTCTTCGAGGAAAGCTTTGGTGCGCTGGCCCGATTCTTCGAAACGCTTACAAAATTCCAATACGCCGGTGGTGTATTCGGTTGGGTTTTCACCGTCGAACAACGCTTGGCCGTCTTTCGTTTTGCCGACTACGCCTGCTTGCGGATCGAAGCATAGGGACATGTCGTCGCTGTCTTTGTTGAGCTTTGCAAGGATGAAAGGATAGCGGCGGATATAAGCAGGAACGTAAACGCCTGCTTCCAGCTTACCATCGTCCGCGATGTAGGTGTTTACGCCTTCGTTTAGACCCATCAAAGCGATCGGCAGCGGGTTGTCACCTGCTGTAAAAACAACCGGATAGCTGCGCTGTGCGTCGACAAATTCGTCAACCGTCAGCGGAATGGCATGCGTGGTTGCGAGGAAGCTGGCGTCGTCAAAGCTGCTGACTTTCCAGTCGCCATGATCGCGGCTGTTGAGTGGCAGCAGGTCTTTATAAAACAGCGGAAGTTGCGGTTGCGGCGCGGTCGCCATGAGAATGTCTCCGGAAAGATTGCGGATGAAAAAATTACGATGCGGCGGGGCCGAGGGTGCAGTGTATTGGCCGTCCCCCCAGACGCCGGAATGCGGCGCTTTAGGCGCTGGCGCGCTGCGGTGCAAGCGACGCGTGCGGCTATTCGTCCGCCGGCGGCACCAGTTTGCCCGGATTGAGCAAGCCAAGCGGATCGAGCGCGTCTTTCACATTGCGCATAATCGACAAAGCGGCCGGGTCGCTGAGGCGGCCCAGTTCGGCAACTTTCATCTGGCCGATCCCGTGTTCGGCGCTGATTGATCCGCCCCATTGTGTGACCAAATCATAGACGCGCGCGCTGATCTGTTTGCCGGTGCTTTCCTCCCAAATGCCGGGCGTGGAGCCGGGCGGGGCGAGCACGTGGAAATGCACATTGCCATCGCCCAAATGGCCAAAGGCGGCGGCCTGCGTGCCGGGAAAATCTGCCTCGATCGCGGGCGATGCGGCGAGGATAAATTCGGGCATTTTTTCCACCGGAACGGATATATCATGCTGCATCGCGGGGCCGAGCGCGCGTTCGGCAGCGGAAATCGAATCGCGCAATGTCCACAAATCATCCGCCTGCCGCCCGCTGGCCGCGATCATCGCATCGGCCAGCACATCGTCCTGCGCCGCATCGGCCAGCGCATTTTCGAGGCGCGTTCGCAATTGCGCATCGTCGCCGTCCACCGCCACACATTCGATCAGTGCATTCCATTCATGCCGCGCATTCAGCGGCGCACGCGCATCGGGGAGCAGCGCCAACACGCTGTCCAAACAATGCGCAGGTACCACCTCAAACCCTTCCAACGTGTCGCCCAGCGCGCGCTCCACCCGCCGCAGCAATGCGCGCGCATCCGTGATCGAAGACAGGCCCGCCCAAGCGGTCGCGCGCGCTTTGGGCGCAGGCAGCAAGCGCAAGGTCGCCGCCGTCACAATGCCCAAAGTCCCCTCTGACCCGATCAACAATTGTTTGAGGTCAAACCCGCGATTGTCTTTCTTCAGCGCAGTTAGGCCGTCAAACACCTGCCCATCCGCCAGCACCGCCTCAATCCCCAGCACCTGCGCTCGCATCGTGCCGTGGCGCAGCACCTGTGTCCCGCCCGCATTGGTGGACACCAGACCGCCGATTGTCGCCGACCCTCTACCGCCCAGCGTCAGCGGGAAACGCATATCCGCCGCCTCTGCCGCCTCCTGAAAGGTCTGCAATATCACGCCAGCATCGCACACCGCCTGACCCGCGGCGGCGTCTAAAGAGCGGATCTGGCTCATCCGCCTGAGCGACAGCAGGATTGCCGCGCCGCTGTCATCGGGCGTGGCGCCGCCTGCCATGCCGCTATTGCCGCCTTGCGGTACAATCGGCACGCGGTGCGCGGCGCATAGTTTGACCAGCGCGGCGACTTCTTGCGTCGAAGCGGGTGAGGCAAGCGCCGCCGCACGCCCCGAATACCGTCCGCGCCAATCGGTCAGCCATGCGTCAAGATCGCCGGGATCGGTGGAAAACCCCTTCGGCCCCAGCAATTCAGCGGCTTCGTGCAGGAAAGTTTCGAGTGTTTCGGATGGTGTGGTCAGGGTCGTCATTGTGGCGGCTATGCCACAGTTGCGCGCGAATGTACCAGTCACTTGGCGCAAAATACCGGTTTCCGCCGCTTTCCTGACCGTCAGTTAAGCCAGCGTTCAATCGCTATTGATAGGTGGTGGCCCTAAGATTAGTGGGCATTAACGCCTGCGCAGATACAGAATTAAGGACCTCTCCAGCCCTTTATGCCAAGCATGCTCCCCCTGACAGCGCCTCTTGCGCTGATCCTGCCCCTGATTGGGCAGAGCGCGGCGCTTGTCGGAGTGCCGCCGAGCAATTCTGGGACTGAAACATCGGCCAGTTCATCTGCGCCGGATTATGAGGCGCCTGCGGATGGGCCATATACGCGCTCCCTTCCCACAAGCGGGCCGTCTGCGCCGCCTACAGTAAACCCGCTGGACGCTTTTCACGGCGGCCAAACCTACCATCAGTTCCGCATTGAACAACGCGTCATCATTCGCATCACGCCGCAGCGCGGGGGCAATCGCAACGAATTGCTCGCGCGCTTGCCTCAGCGCGGGCTCAACACACAATTTGAAGAGCGCGAAATGGATCGCTGCCTCGCGGTAAGCGGTATTTCGGGCGTGCAGACCGGCAATGGCAATCGCTTGCTGTTGTTCCTGAATGATCAACGCATCATCAGCGTCAATCTCGAACGGGCGTGCCGGGCGCGCGATTTCTATTCCGGCTTTTATGTTGAGCGCAACGAAGACGGGCAGCTTTGTGTGGGCCGCGACGAATTGCAATCGCGCAGCGGCGCGAAATGCGAAGTCGAACGGATGCGCCAATTGGTGGCGGTAAACGAATAAGCCGCACGGCTTTTGACGCTTGATCGCCAGCCCCTCGGCCTAGACCGGCGGCATTTCTTGACTTTTCGGCCTTTTTTGGCCAATCGCGCCCTTGCAGCGATCATGTTTTTGGCATGGCGCGATTACAATTGCGGCCTCGGCCGCCTTATCCGGACATTTTGAAACGCATGACATTCGCCGATCTCGGCCTCTCACCCGAATTGCTAAAGGCTGTTGATGAGGCCGGCTATTCAGAGCCGACCGCCATCCAAGCAGAAGCCATCCCCGCCGTCCTGATGATGAAGGACCTGATTGGGATCGCGCAAACAGGGACGGGCAAAACCGCCAGCTTTGTGCTGCCGATGATCGATGTGATGGCCTCTGGCCGCCGCCGTGCATTGATGCCGCGTTCGTTGATTTTGGAACCAACGCGCGAATTGGCCGCGCAGGTTGCAGAGAATTTCGAAAAATACGGCGCAAACCACGATCTAAAAATGGCTCTGCTGATTGGCGGAGTTCAAATGGGCGATCAGGTGAAAGCGCTGAATGAAGGCGTCGATGTCCTCATCGCCACGCCGGGCCGGTTGATGGATTTGTTTGAGCGCGGGAAAATCCTGCTCAATGGCTGCGAATTGCTGGTCATTGATGAGGCGGACCGGATGCTCGATATGGGCTTTATCCCCGATATTGAATTCATCTGTTCCAAACTGCCCGAAACGCGTCAAACCATGCTGTTTTCGGCCACGATGCCTGCTCCGATTGAGAAACTGGCGAAGAAATTCCTCAGCAACCCGAAGCGTATCGAAACTGCGCGCGCCGCGACCACGAACAAGGATATCACCGCGTTTAAGGTCAATGTGGAGCAGCGCGCGAAGCTGTCGACATTGCAATGGATCCTGCGCAATGATCACGTCGAAACTGCGATTGTTTTTTCGAACAAGAAAACGATGGTCCGCGAGCTGAACAAGAAATTGCAGAGCGATGGTTTCCGCAGCGGAGAGATCCATGGCGATATTGATCAGAACACGCGTCAGAAAGAGTTGGAGCGGTTTAAGTCGGGCGATATCAATATATTGGTTGCCTCTGACGTTGCCGCGCGCGGGCTCGACATCAAAGGTGTGAGCCACGTGTTCAACTATGACACGCCGTGGCACCCGGATGATTATGTCCACCGGATTGGCCGGACAGGCCGCGCCGGGGCCAAAGGGCGCGCTTTTACATTCGTGACCAAATCGGATGCCGAGGCGATCGACAATGTCGAAAAACTGACGGGCAATAAGATCAAAGTGTTCGGCAAAGACGACGTGCGCGTCGAATTGGCCGATCCGGCGGCAAAATCTGGCGGCAAGCGAGCGGCGAAGTCCGACGACAGCAAGCAGGCTGACGATCAGGAGCGCGGGGAAAGCCGTGAGGAAAAACCGCGCCGTTCGCGCAGCCGCAAACGCGATGATGGCCAAGAGGCAGAACAACGCGAGCGCAAACCGCGCCGTGCTCGTGGTGATCGTGCTCGCGGTGATGAAAAACGCGATGAAGCTGGACGCGATGAAGGTGGCCGTGATGAGAAGCCCCGCGAGGAGCAACCTCGCGAAGAGGCACCGCGTGAAGACCGTTCAGAAGCCAAGCCAGAGCGCAAACCGCGTTCGCGTTCGCGCAATCAGGACGATACGCCCGTACCAGCGGGCGAGTGGAACGGGCCAAAACCGGGTTTTCTCGACATGGGTTTTAAGGAATAACGCTCCTACGAGCGTTTAGAGTTTAAGGAACCGCGATTGCGTGGGCGATCATGCGGTTTCCTTCAAACACCGCCCGGTCCTCCACATTCGTGTCATCGACAAAGACGAAGTCGAAAACACCGTCATTGTCGCTGTCTTTGTGCAGCATCACAATGAACATATCGCCTGTATCAGGCGCAGGGTTGATTGTGATTGCGACATCCTTGTTCGTGCCGCTTTCCACAAATGTGTATCCGGCGACGTAGTCGCCATTGGGCTGCCCGCCGATAAATGGATGCATCACGAGCCAGCCATCGCCATCAATATGCACTTCTGAAAAGGTGAGCGTCGTGCCGTCACCGCGCCGGATGGCGGCGCGGTCTTGGGTGATCCGCTGCTCAGTGTAGGTTTTGGTCTCAGCGCTGCGGGTTACGTCATCCGCGATGATCCAATTCGCCTCACCATTGCCGAGGGTCACGCCGCTCGGGGCGGGTTCTTCTTGGGCGATTGCGCTGGGGGAGAGTGCGATGGCACCCAAAATCGCGCCTGTTATTACCGTCCGAATTCCCATTTTTCGCTCCCGCTCAATCTGTGTCGGCGCAAGACTGGCATATTCTTACTCTTAGCGAAAGCGTGCCAAATTAATCGCGGCCAATCCTATTGCGAGGCGGCTTCTGGAAGAGGCGAGGGGAAAGCAGGGCGCGAAGCGGTGATCGGCCCGACCCAGAAATAGCCATCGTAATTCTCGCGGCTTGCCAGCGACAAGAACGGCTTTTCGTCCATATTGCCGCCAAATTCGCCCGTACCGCTTTGTTCGCTCGCGCCGCATTGAATGGCATCGGCGGGGACGGGGCGGCCCGGAACGAACACGAAATCGGCGCGCGGATAGCAGCTCCAGGATGATCCGCCCGCATGCCACATGCGCAGGCTGATGACGGGGCCATATTCGCGCAGTCGCATCGCCATTGGCTCAAAAGTGATGCCCGCCATCGTGACCGCCGCCGTTTGCGCATGAAGCGAGCCGACCAAGACGATCACAAAATCATACTCGCCATCCCGCGCAGCATTGGCGATATTTTCTGCCTGCGCGGCCTCGTGCGGCCCTTGTCCTGGTAAATCGGCAAAGCGCGCGCGTTGTTCATCATCGCGCGCGCCGTTAAAGGCGACGACATCAATCGCCGCGCCGTCAGATTTGAGGCGGTGAAGATGCGTCACAAGCGCCAACATTGCTTCGCTTGCCACGCCGTCTTCACGCCCAATCCAGCCGCCTTGTGCAACAGTTGCGCGAAAATGCGAGGGTGGGCCGTCCCATGCGGCTTGCCATGCGAGGTTGTGCATGGCCCTAAACTCTGCGGCGAACAGAACGCGCTTGCCGTCCTTTGCTAAGGCGCAGATCAGCGACTGAACGAGAGCGGGCGCCTGAGTGGTTCCGTGGGTTTCGCCAAAGACCACAAATTGCGGAGACGCCGCCGCAATGCCGCGCCAACCATCCGGTTTTACGCAATCGGGCGGACCATTTTCATTCGCGGCATTCAAGCCGGAAAGCGGGAGTAGCAGAGCGGCGGCGGCCAAAAGGCGCAAAATCTGATGTGAAATCTGCCCAACCATCGCGCCGTCCGCTTACCCCGCCAAAGTCACAAAACTATCGATCACGCGCTTCTCGCCGGCTTCTTCAAACTGGATTGTCAGCTTGTTGCCTTCCTGATCGATCACGCATCCTGTGCCAAATTTCGCATGTTCAACCATCGCGCCAATGCGCACGTCGCTGCGCGGTTTTGCGGCGAAGCTGGCGGCGGAGCGGCCCGGTTCGGTCAGGCGTTTTTGCTGCGTATCATATCCCGCCGCCACGCCGCGTTGCCAACCGGGGCCGCGTGTTTCGGCGCGCGCCGGGCGATCACGGGCGACATGCGCGAACGGGTCCTCGTTTTCAGACCAATTGGCCCGCCACAGGGATGCGCCGCCGGTCATCGTGCTTTCTTGCTCGATGTGATCCTCAGGCAATTCTTCGATGAAGCGAGAGGGGATTGAACTGGTCCATTGCCCGTAAATCCGCCGGTTCGCCGCGTGCAAAATAATGCAGCGCCGCCGCGCGCGGGTAATCGCCACATAAGCAAGGCGGCGTTCTTCTTCGAGGCTCGCCAGACCCCCTTCGTCAATCGCGCGTTGACTGGGGAAGACGCCTTCTTCCCAGCCGACGCAAAACACATTGTCGAACTCAAGTCCTTTGGCCGCGTGGATCGTCATGATCGTGACCGTATCTTCGCCGTCGCCCCGGTCATTATCCATGACCAGCGATACGTGTTCGAGAAAATCGCCCAGCGTTTCATACTCTTCCATCGCGCGGGCGAGTTCTGAGAGGTTTTCGGATCGTCCGGCGCTTTCGGGGCTGCGATCATTCGACAGCATCGCGTTATAGCCGCTTTCATCCAGCACCAGCCGCAGCAAATCCGCCGGGGTCATCGCCTCCGCCGCCTCTCTCCAGCCCAAGAATGATCGCAGCAAGCCGCCGATTGTGTTCGCCGCGCGCGCGGGCAATTCATCGCTATCGGCCAATTGCAAAGAGGCCGCAGCCAGCGGCATCCCCGTGGCGCGCGCATGTTGGTGCATTTTTTCCAAAGTTTTGGAGCCGAGCCCGCGTTTGGGTTGGTTATAAATCCGCTCAAAGGCGAGATCATCTTGCGGCTGAGCGATCACCCGCAAATAGGCCAAAGCATCGCGAATCTCGGCGCGCTCATAGAAACGGAAACCCCCGATAATCCGGTAATTTACGCCGATTTGGATAAACCGGTCCTCAAATTCGCGCGTCTGATATTGCGCGCGCACAAGGATCGCGACCCGGTCAAGCGGCGCGCCTTCGCGCTCCAGCCGCTCAATCTCTTCGCCCACCCGCCGTGCTTCTTCGGGGGCATCCCACACGCCGATCACGCTGACTTTGTCGCCGCCATTAACCTCCGTCCACAGCGTCTTTTCATGGCGTTCGCTATTCGCCCGGATCAGGCCCGATGCCGCGCCCAAAATATCCGGGGTGGAACGGTAATTCTGTTCCAGCCGCACGACATGTGCGCCGGGAAAATCCTTTTCAAACCGTAGGATATTGGCGACTTCTGCGCCGCGCCATGAATAGATGGATTGATCATCATCGCCGACCACGCAGATGTTTTTATGCGCCTGCGCCAGCAGCCTTAGCCATAGATATTGGACCGCATTCGTGTCCTGATATTCATCCACCAAAATGTATTTATAGCGCTGCTGATACTCCGCCAGAATATCGTTATTCGCGCGAAAAATATTGAGCACATGCAGCATCAAATCGCCGAAATCGCAGGCATTCAGCGCCTTCATCCGGTCCTGATACAGCCCGTAAAACTCGCGGCCCCGGCCATTGGCGAAAGCCTCACTCTCGCCCGCATCCAGATCAGCGGGGTTGAGGCCGCGATTTTTCCAGCGATCAATCAAGCCCGCCAGCTGTTTCGGCGTCCAGCGTTTGGGGTCTTCATCGTTTTCGATGATCAGCTGTTTCAGCAATCGCAGCTGATCATCGGTATCAATGATCGTGTAATTCGATTTTAGGCCGACCATTTCAGCATGGCGGCGCAGCATTTTGGCGCAAATCGAATGGAACGTGCCCAGCCATTGCAGCCCCTCGCTGCTTGGTCCCAAATGTCCGGCAACGCGTTCTCGCATCTCGCGTGCGGCTTTGTTGGTAAAGGTCACGCATAATATCTGACTTGGCCAGGCGCGGCGGGTCGCCACCAAATGCGCGAGCCGAGCGGTGAGGGCGGCGGTCTTGCCTGTCCCCGCACCCGCGAGCATCAAAACCGGCCCTTCTGTGGTGAGCACGGCGTCACGTTGCGGCGCGTTTAGCTGCGCGGCGTAAGCGGGCACCGTTTCATCATGCGAACCAGAAGCAGGCGGCGCGCCGGCGGGGAGGGTGTTGTTATGACTCATAATATTACGCGAACAAATATAGAACAAATGGGAAGGTTGCAACATCGCACAATGCGCGGGCGGGCGCACCTATTGGCGGCGCGCCAGTCCCCCGTTTTGAGTCCCCCGTTCACGGCAATTTTTGCCGCCAACGCCAATGCAATTTTCGCCTGATCGCGTTTTCAGGGCACCTCTCGCTGGCCTGTGCGTGATGCGCGGTGCAGGGGCGGCGCGGGGCTATCAACATATTGGAATAGCTGTCATTTACCAATGCGCAGCGGTCAAAAGGGAACGTTTGGCCGCCTGCAATCGCGTTCGTTCATGCCTTAACATTTGGCCATCCCCGGCCGCAAAGGAGAACCCCCAATGCGTATTTCCCATCTCTATCTGTTTGGCGTTGCGATTGTGACAGTCGGCGTGGTCGCCGCCGCGCCCAGTGCTGCACAAAGCCCCCTCCAAACCGCCACCCAAACCGCCGCGAATCCCGCAAAAGCGATAACCACTGTCGCTATGCAAGAAGAAGGCGAATTGACGGCCGAGCAGCAGGCAGAATTCAGCTCTTGGCCAACCGAGCAGCAGGCCGCTTATGAATTGTGGCCGGCCGAGACAAAGGCGTATTTCTGGTCGCTAACCCCGCCGCGTCAAATGCTGTTTTGGCGTTTAACGGATGAGGACAAGATTTCTCTCACCGCGATGACTGGCCCGGAACGTGACGCCGCCTGGGATCAAATCGAAAGCCGTGCAACGACGCCGCCCTCTGACGGTTGATCTAAGCAGCTGATGTCATCACGCGCCATGCTCCCACGTCTTTGGTGGTCAAGCGGGGAGGTCGCCATGCCCATCTGGTGCTGAGGGCTCTGGCGTGTCGGCGTGTGTTTCGGCGGGGGCAGGTTCGCGGCGTAACAGCGTGAGCCTGCCCTTGCCGATTTTGCGAGAGCTTTCGATGGTGAAGCCTTTTACCTCGACCTCTTCGTTAAATGCCGTTTCCACCGCGATCCATGTCGCATCCGAAATCCAACCGAGCCTCAACAACCGGTCAAGCGCCACTTCGCCCGCGCCGGTGCGGTATGGCGGGTCGAGCAGCAAGACATCGACAGGCTCCCGCGCGGCGCGCATTTGCATGACCGATCCGGTTTCCACCGTCGCCCGGTCGCGCACGCCAAATGCGGCGAGATTGGCGCGGATCACATCCACGGCGGCGCGGTCTTGTTCGACAAACAGGCAATGCGCGGCGCCGCGTGACAGCGCCTCAATCCCCAGCGCACCAGATCCAGCGAACAAATCCGCGACGCGCAATTCGTCAAAACTGCCAAGGCGGCTGGTGAGCATTGAAAACAGCGTTTCGCGGGTGCGGTCAGCCGTGGGCCGGGTCGCGTCGCCTTTGGGTGCCGACAATTTGCGGCCGCCCCATTCGCCAGAGATCACTCTCATTGATCGTTATCCGTCTGCCTGCCTGCCTGTTTATTGGCCTGTTTCAGCGTGCTGACAAACCGGTCGAGATCACCTTTGCGGATTCGCGCCGCTTGTCCGCGCGGCAAATCGGCCAATTCAAACGGGCCATAGGCGGTGCGGATCAGGCGGTTCACCTCCATCCCGAGATATTCGAGCACATTGCGAACCTCGCGGTTTTTCCCCTCGGTTATCGTCATTTCGATCCATTGATTGCGCGCGCCGGATTTGCCGCTGCCGCGTTCCAGATTGGCGTTGATCGAACCGTACCTTACGCCTTCGATTTCGACACCTTCGGCCAAATCTTCCAATTGTTCCTGCGACACATCGCCAAAAGCGCGGGCGCGGTAGGTGCGCGGGATGCCGCTGGCGGGCAATTCCATCTTGCGTTTCAAACCGCCATCATTGGTAAGCAGCAACAACCCTTCGGTGTTGAGATCGAGCCTGCCGATCGGCATCATGCGCGGTGTGCCCTTTGGCAAGGCATTGACCAGCGCATCGTAAATCGTCGCGCGGCCAGAAAAATCACGCTCCGCCGTCAACAGCCCGGTGGGTTTGTGGAAAGCGAACAATTGCGAAGGCTCCGCCGGGCCGACGGCTTTGCCATCAACGCTGACGCCGCGCAGGGACGTGAGGAACGTCGCGGGTGTCTCGACAATTTTGCCATGCAACGTGATGCGGCCATCGCCGATCATCCGTTCTATTTCGCGGCGACTGGCAACGCCAGCGCGGGCGAGCAATTTTGCGATACGGTCGCCCTCGGGGCGATCTTCTGATTGTTTAGGGTTTGTGGGCATGGCCGCCCTTTAGGCGCTCCTCACCGCTCGCTCAATGCCTCGCGCACAATCTCAGCAAATCGCCCGATCCCGCTTTCCAGCGTGCCGAGCGTCAAATCAGTGATCGCGCCGCTTTCCAAGCCTTGCTGGCCCAATTCTGCGGCGCGGAAATCTTCGCTGGCAAAAACGCCGCCATCCAGCAAATTCCAACTGCGTTCCCAATGATCGCGCGCTTTGTCCGTCTGGGGCGGCTCTTTGATCAGCATAAAATCCTCCACCAAAGTCAGATTATGCGCCTGCGGCATCAGGGTCATGACGTTGACGTAATCAGGGCTGGGCACGATCACCGTTCCCGGCAGCAATTGATAGGCGAAGGTCACGACCCGCCGCATTGCTTCCATATCGGACAGGTCGATGCTCTCCATCTCCTCCAGCCGCCCCACAGCAGAGCGCAAATGCGGCCCGACAACATCGCCCGCGGTTACGCCGTCTTTAAAGAACGGCCCGATCGTATCTGCATGCAGACGCGTGACGTGATAACTTTCGAGGAAGGCATCCATGATCAGCTTCCAATTGCCGCGCACCGTATGGGTCTTGCGGCGGAAGAGATGCGCGTCTGGCATGCCAAAGGCGGCGAAATCCTCGCTGATGGTTTGCGCGTCCCCAAAATCTGCGCCTGATGCAGGGGAAAACCAGATCAACCCGCCTGCCTCTAGGCTGGGGAGTTCTTTGAGACCGTATGCGCTTTTGTCCATTCCGGGGAAAGTCTCTGGCCGGGGCAGGGCGAACAATTGGCCATCAAGGTTGTATGTCCATGCGTGATAGGGGCAAACCAGCCGCTTCGCGCATTGGACATCGTTCCCCTCCACCAGCCGTGTGCCGCGATGCTGGCACACATTCAGGAACACATGCGCCGTCCCGTCCGCGTCGCGGGTGATCAGCAAAGGGCGGCCCGAGGCATCATGCGGCACGGCCATGCCGGGTTCGGGCAATAATGCGCTGGGCACCAACACTTGCGCCAAACGGTCAAACAGGGCCTCTTTCTCTGCCGCGAATTGATCCGGGTCGGTGTAATTGGTCGCCGGGACGGTGGTAATCCGATCTGCTGGCCGGGATCGGCCATCGCGGATCGCCTCTGCCAGAGCCAATTGGCCGCCCGTGGCTCTAGGTTTTGCACTGGGCGTTGTTCCGGGTGTTGCGCGCAAATTGGGTAAATCTGTTGCGTCTGCGTTCATTGCGGCTTCCCTATCGGCGGCTTGCAAGGGTAGTGTTGCACAGCTTGGCGCAAACGCAAATGGACCACGAATGAAACTGGCGCGCCTGCGGAGGAATAATGTCACAAACTGCACCAACTGAGGAAAACCGAATCTCGCGCTGGATGGTGCTGCTTGGATCGCTGCGCCAGCCAAAGACCGGCTTTATGCTGATCTTCGGTTTTGCCTCCGGCCTGCCTTATGCGTTGTTGCTGGGTACGCTTTATGCGTGGCTGACCGATGCTGAGGTGGATGTCGAAACGATGGGCGTCTTTTCGCTGATCGGGCTGGCCTATGCGTTTAAATTCTTGTGGTCACCGGCGCTGGACCGGGTGGATGTGCCGTTTTTGCGGCGGCTGGGTAAACGCAAACAGTGGATCGTCACCGCGCAATTGATGCTTGGTTTGATTTTGGTCGTGCTGTCCTTCCTTAACCCGCTGACTTCGCTTGGCATGTTCTCTTTGCTCGCCGGGATTGGTGCATTTGCCAGCGCGACGCAGGATGTTGTGGTTGATGCGTGGCGCGTCGATGTCGCCGATGAAAAAGCGACCATCGATATCCTCTCGACCGTCTATCAAATGGGATACCGCACGGCGGCGCTGGTCGGCGGCGCATTGGCGCTGTTCATGGCGGAGCGGCTGGGCTGGCCCGCGGTCTATGCCTCTATGGGCGGGATTTTGCTGGTGGTCGGTTTCCTCGGCCTGTTCGCCCCCGATGCAGAACGCAGCGCCGAGGCTATCGCGGATGAACGCAGCAATCTGCTCACCCTGCGGGAACCGGGTCAGTTGACGCCGAAGGTCCGCGCCATGGGGCTGGGCGCGGTTGGCGCTTTGTGGCTGTGGGCGCTGGTGACGGTGCTGGTATTTATGGTTCGCTCGCTCAATTCCGATCCCGACGCGCGGCCCGACAGCACCGCTTTCGTCAGCACGATGGGGCCCTTGATTGTGATCGCAACGGTGGTGATCCCCAGCCTTATTGCAGGCTATTTGGAATATCTGCGTAAGAAAGGCCGCCATGTCCTGACCGTGGCGGAACCTGCAACGCGGGCGGCGGATACGGCGCTTGATCATGGCTACCGCGCGCTGATCCTGCCTTTGTCAGAGATTATTGGACGGCTGCGCTGGGCTGCGGTTTTGGTGATCGCTTTGGTACTGACCTACCGGATCACCGATGCGATTTGGGGCAGTTTTGCCTATCCATTTTACCTCGGCGAGCTGGAATATACCAAGGACGAGGTCGCGATTGCATCGAAATTCTTCGGTGTCGGCGCATTGCTGGTCGGATTGGCGCTTGGCGGGTTGTTGCTGACGGTGATTGGCCGGATGACGACGCTCACTTTGGGCGCGCTGATCGCGGCGCTGACAAACTTGCTCTACGCCGATCTCGCCATTGGCGGCGCGCGGATGCAAGCGGCCAGCGATGCGACCGGCTTTACCTGGCTGACCGGATTGTTCGGCGCGGATGAACGTCTGTCGAAATTGATGTTGACGATTGGGATGGAAAACATCGCCGTCGGTATCGCGGGCGCAGCTTTCGTCGCTTACCTCTCCAGCATCGTGGCTAAGGGATACAGCGCGGTGCAATATGCGCTGCTATCATCGCTGACCTTGCTGGTGGGCACATTGGGGCGGCCAGCTTTGGGTCAAATGATCGAGGAGCGCGGCTATTACGACGTGTTTATCCTGACGACGCTGATCGGGCTGTTTGCGGTGTTCTTGTGCCTCGTGGAATGGGTGCGGATTGCGCGGGCAGGCAAAGCCGAAAACGCGCCGCCGCCGGAGCCTGAGGTCTAAAGGCGCTAAGCTAGGTAGGCACTTCGTCATTTAGCCGCAGCGCTTCGCCCGCGAGGTAGAGCGAACCTGCGATGAGAATTGGGTAGTCGTCCGAAGGTACATTGAGCAGTGCGTCTTCTAGATCCGATCGAGGGATGGCGTTTTCGCCAAATGCGCTTGCAGAATGGCTGTCGTGCCCCGGCACTGGAACCACTTGCAATGTACGGACCTGATCGCAGAACGGCCCCAACAGCGCTAGTGGGTCTTTTGCTTCTAACATGCCGAGAATGAGGTGGATCGAATTCGAAGCACCCCACTTCGCAATCGCTTCACCCGCGCTTCGATTGTGACCTCCATCGAGCCGTACACTTTGATCCGGCACCAGCACGGTTAAGGGGCCATCGCCAAGCCATTGCATACGAGCGGGCCAGACAGCCTGCATAGCTCCAGATATCAAGGCGTCCTCAGAGACGGGGACGAAGTTTTGATGGCGCAAAAGCGCAATGGCCAGTCCAGCGTTTAGGAACTGATGCTCTCCGGGTAGAGCGACATCGGTAAACGGAAACAGGTCCATGTCGCTCTCGGAATAATATCCACCCCATTCATCCACGCCCCAATCGGGGCCGAATTCGATCAAACGTGCCGAAGCGCTCTTGGCTACCTTCGCCAAAGCTTTGCGAGCTTCCTTGGGATAGGTAACGCCCATCGACACCAACGGCACGCCGCGCTTCGCAATCCCCGCTTTCTCAAACGCAATCCGCGCCATCGGCTCTTTCGGCACGCCATCCTCGGGCGCGAGCAGGAATGCTTCGTGATCAATCCCCAGCGCTGCGATCCCGCAGGCCGCAACCGCATCCGCCTCCAACACATTCGTCGCATCAAATCGCCCGCCTAGGCCGACTTCGACCACGCAGGCATCGGCTGGCGTGCGCGAAAATGCCAAAAATGCGGCGGCGATGGTGACTTCGAAGAAACTGGGCGCAAGATCCTCCCCTGCATCCAACACTTCCTCCAACGTCGCGGCCAATTCCTCATCCGAAATCAGATCGCCCGCGATCCGTATCCGCTCATTATAGCGCACCAGATGCGGAGACGTCGTGACATGCACCCGCTTCCCATCGGCCTCCAACATCGCGCGTAGGAAGGCGCAGACGGACCCTTTTCCATTGGTCCCAGCCACATGAAAAACCGGCGGTAATTTGCGATGAGGGTTATCCAGACGCTCCATCAAAGCGCGGATCGTCGCCAGCCCCAGCCGCCCTTGCGGGACGCTAAGCGCGGACAGCCTGTCCAATTGCGCCTGTACCCGCGCATCCTCAGATCGCCCGAAATCGAGCATTTGGGTCTAGGCCGCTACGTCGCCATCGGCGGGTTGCAGATAATCAAGCACACTGGCCAGCGTCTCTTTCAAATCTCGCCGGTGAACGACCATATCGACCATGCCGTGCTTGTGCAGATATTCCGCACGCTGAAACCCTTCGGGCAATTTCTCACGGATCGTGTCTTGGATCACGCGCTGTCCGGCAAACCCGATCAGCGATCCCGGCTCGGCGATATGGATATCGCCCAGCATCGCATAGCTGGCCGTGACCCCGCCCGTGGTCGGATCGGTCAGCACGACAATATAGGGCAGGCCCGCCGCCTTTAACCGCCGCGTCATCACCGTTGCGCGCGGCATTTGCATCAAGGACAAAATCCCCTCCTGCATCCGCGCTCCGCCCGCGGCCGTCACTACGACATAGGGGCATTTGCGGGTCAAAGCGCGTTCAGCCCCGGCGCAAAAGGCCATGCCAACCGCCATGCCCATACTGCCGCCCATAAACGAGAAATCTTGCACCCCGACCACAGCTGGCCGTCCGTCAATCTCGCCCGATCCAACCTGATAAGCGTCATCATGCGGGTTCGCCGCGCGGGCCGCTTTCAATCGGTCGGTGTATTTCTTGGTGTCTTTGAATTTCAGCGGATCTTCGGTGACTTGCGGCGTCGCGACCAATTGATATCCATCATCCAGCAACAAGGCCAAACGCGCATCTGACCCGATCCGGCCATGAAATTCGCAGCGCGGGCAGACGCTGAGATTTTCCTCATATTCGGCCACAAACAGCATTTCCTGACAGGATTTGCATTTGATCCAGAGGTCTTTTTCGGTGCTTTTCTTATCGGCATCAAAGCCCAAAGAATTGCGGACGCGGGTGAACCAGTTCATTTGTTTTCCCTCAGCTGCCGGAGGCTTTTGGCGCTTGTTTGATGGCGCTGACCATCTTTGTTGTTAGCTCTTGTAGCTTAGCAGGGGCATCCCTGCCAAATTCGCCGCACAATTCAACCAAAGCCGAACCGACGACCACCCCGTCCGCATGTGCCGCGATAGCGGCGGCTTGATCGGGGGTGCGCACACCAAAACCAACCGCAACGGGCAAATCGGTGGCGGCTTTCAATTTGATCACGGCTTCTTCGATCGCGGCGGTGGCGGCCTGTTGTTTGCCCGTGATCCCGGCGACGGAGACGTAGTAGAGAAACCCGTCTGAGCCATCGAGCACTTGCGGCAGGCGCGCGGCGTCGGTGGTGGGTGTGGCTAGGCGGATGGGGGCAATGCCTTTTGCGCGCAAAGCAGGGCCAAGCGCCGCGTCTTCCTCTGGCGGAATATCGACGCAGATAACGCCATCAACGCCCGCAGCGTGGGCGGCATCGGCGAACCATTCCGGTCCGCGCCGGATCATCGGATTGGCATAACCCATCAACACCAAGGGTGTATTTGGGTGCCTTTTACGAAATTCGGCCGCAATACGAAACACATCTGCGGTGGTCGTCCCCGCGCCAAGGCTGCGCAAATTCGCCGCCTGAATCGCAGGGCCATCGGCCATCGGATCGGTAAAGGGCATGCCGAGTTCGATCACATCAGCGCCCCCCGCGACAAGCGCGTCGAGATTGGCAGCGGTGTCGCCATCACCAGCGGTGATAAACGCAACGAAGGCGGCGTGGGGTTTGGTGAAGACGGATTGGAGGCGGGTCATTTCCGTTGTTTCCTGGCGCGGCGCAAAGAGAATAGGGCACAAACTGGCGCAGCGAGGGAGGCACCCATTAAGGCACCTTGAAACCCGGCGTCATTCAAATCCAACCAACCGGTTTTCCAAACTTGGCCAATCGTCACGCCCCCAACACACAAAGCTAGGTAAATAGCAGTTTCCCAAACGAACTCTGATGCGCTCAAATCTCCACTCCCAGCTTCTCAGCCACAGTGAAAATATCCTTATCGCCGCGGCCGCACAGGTTCATCAGGATGATCTCATCCTTGCGCATATCCTTTGCGCGTTTGGCAACGGCGGCAATTGCATGGGACGGCTCCAGCGCGGGGATAATCCCCTCGGTCCGGCACAGCAGCTGGAACCCTTCCAAGGCTTCTTCGTCTGTCACAGCGGTGTATTCGACCCGCCCGATTTCTTTCAGCCACGCATGTTCGGGGCCGATGCCGGGGTAATCCAGACCGGCGCTAATTGAGTGGCCTTCGGTGATCTGGCCGTCCTCGTCTTGCAGCAGATAGGTCTTGTTACCGTGCAGCACGCCGGGCGCGCCGCCCAAAAGGCTCGCCGCGTGTTCGTCGCCGTCTAAACCGTGGCCCGCCGCCTCAACGCCGAGCATTCTTACATCGGCATCGTCTAGGAATGGGTGGAACAGGCCCAGCGCGTTCGATCCGCCGCCGATACATGCGATCAGCAAATCGGGCAGGCGTCCTGCGCGGGTCAGCATTTGCGCGCGGGCTTCGGTGCCGATCACGCTTTGAAAATTGCGGACCATTTCAGGGTACGGATGCGGGCCAGCCGCCGTGCCGATAATGTAGAATGTGTCGTGTACATTGGCGACCCAATCGCGCAAACCTTCGTTCATCGCGTCTTTTAATGTCGCGCCGCCGCTGGTGACGGGCACGACTTCTGCGCCCAGCAATTTCATGCGGAATACGTTGGGCGATTGCCGCGCAACATCCTCTGCACCCATGTAAATCACGCAAGGCAGGCCAAACCGGGCGCAGACGGTTGCGGTCGCAACGCCGTGCTGCCCCGCACCAGTCTCTGCGATAATCCGTTTCTTGCCCATGCGGATCGCGAGCAGGATTTGCCCGATGCAATTGTTGATCTTGTGCGCGCCGGTGTGGTTGAGCTCATCCCGCTTGAACCAGATTTGCGCGCCGCCCAAATCCTCGGTCAGCCGCTCCGCAAAATAGAGCGGGGAAGGGCGGCCCACATAATGTTCAAGCAGATCGTCAAATTGTGCCGCGAATGCCGGATCGGCCTGCGCCGCGCGATATTCCCGTTCCAGATCAAGGATCAGCGGCATCAAGGTTTCGGCAACATAGCGTCCGCCAAACTCGCCAAAATGGCCGTGATCGTCGGGTTGGTTTTTGAAGGAGTTAGGGGGTGTGTCGTTCATAGCGTTTCTCTAAGCATTTAGGGCCGCTTTGCAGAACGCAGCGATCCTGTCCATGTCCTTCACACCGGCAGCGCTTTCAAGGCCGGAAGAGGCATCGACCAATGGGGCGCCGGTGGCCCGGATCGCTTCGGCGACATTGGCAGGATCAAGCCCTCCTGCAAGGCCCCAATCTTTCCCCAAACTGGCGACTGCGCTGTGGCCTTTCAGCAGGTTCCAATCAAATCGCGCACCATTACCGCCGGGCAATGTGCTGCCTGCGGATGGCGGGGGCGCATCGAACAATATCCGGTCCGCCGCGCCAGCATAGTTTGCCGCGCTGCCAAGCGTTTCAGCATCGCGCACCGCCATCGCTTTCCAAACCTCAACGCCCAATTTTGCGCGCATATTCGCCAGCATGTCTGGCGATTCTTTGCCGTGAAATTGGATTATGTCAGGGCGAATCTCTGCCGCCGCGCGGGCGAGCAGGTCGGCGCTGGGATCGACCAGTAACAACACGGTTTTGACCGTTCCCGGTGCGCCAGCGCGCAGGCGTTTGGCGTCGGCTAAGCTCACATGACGCGGGCTGGGCTCGAAATGGACGAGCCCCACATGGCTCGCCCCGGCATCGGCGGCGGCGGCGATGGTTCGCGCTGTGGATAGCCCGCAAATCTTGATCAAGGTGCGCATAGTCTTCGCTCTGCTATCCTTAAGGGTGCGGCTCGTTCTGGATGAGGCGGATGAGCGATCCGTCGAGGTCATTCAGATAGCCGATCACCAGCCCGCTCGCCTCCTTTTTGGCGGCGTGATAGCGCGGGATGCCTCTGTTTTTCAGCGGAATATCGCTCGCATCCAATTGCGCCATCATCGCGGGTAAATTGTCCAACCGAATGCAGCAGCTGAACGAACTGCTCGCCGGATCAAGGTCGGGATAGGGAAAGAATTCCAGCACCACGCGATTATCCGGCGGGCCGCGATGCAGGATCATCCAGCCGCCATCTTTATACCCGCATTCAAAGCCAAGCTGAGCATAAAACGCAGCCGTGGCATCAAAATCGCGCGAGGGCAGGTTGGGGGTGGCATGATCAGACATTGCACCTGCCTAGCCTTTTGCCGCGCCGACAGGAAGCCAAGTGACTTGCACTTTGGCAGAATTTCGCGGACGATTGGGCCGATTTACACATTAGACTATCGATCCGGGGGCTCTCATGACAATTCGACTTTTCACCGCCGCACTGCTCGCGCTGTTTGCACCGTTGTTTTTGGCGGCGTGCAATCCAATGGCGCAATTGGACGGCGCAGAAAGCAAGATCGCGCAGTTCCACAAAGTCTATAATGATGGCGATGCGCGGGTGCTTTACGGTATGACGGGGGAGCAATTTCGCGCGGCCACCACGCCGCAGCAGATGGATGAGCTGATCGCTTTGGTCGCGGGCCGGATGGGCAAAGTGGAAAGCAGCGAGCGCGCCGGGTTCAACATCAATTCTGATAACGGCGTGAATATGACCGTGGTGACCATGACAACGCAGTTTGAAAAAGGTGAAGCGGAAGAAGTGTTCACCTTCCAAGGTTCCGGCGAGGAAATGCAAATGGTGGGCTGGAACGTCGAATCGGACAATTTTCTGAACGAAGCTGAGGGCGCCGCAGAAGATAGCGCCCCAGAAGCGTCAGAACCCGAAGCGCAAGCCGCCGAATAATACCGCGTTAAAGCGTTGCTTCGATTGCGCGTGCGGCGGCGACGGGATCGTCGGCGCGGGTGATCGGGCGGCCAATCACCAGCACGCTGGCCCCGTCATCGCGGGCACTGCGGGGGGTGACGGTGCGTTTTTGATCGCCAATTGTGGTTCCGGCGGGGCGCAGGCCGGGGACGACGAAAAAGCCGTCTTTCCATTGCTTGCGCACTTGGCCGACTTCTTGGCCTGAACACACAATCCCATCGAGGCCGGATGTGTGCGCCAATTCAGCCAGCCGCATCACATGATCATGCGGCGTTCCGGTCACGCCGGTGCGGTCTAGGTCGGTTTCATCAAGGCTGGTCAACATTGTGACGGCGACAACTTTGCAGCCTTCCGCCGCTGCGGCTTTCGCGTCTTCCATCATCGCGCGCCCGCCGCTGGCATGGACGGTGACGATTTTGGGTTCGTACACATGCACAGCCTGCATCGCGCCGGCGACGGTGTTGGGGATGTCGTGAAATTTCAGATCGAGGAATATCGGCAGCCCCATATGCGCGATTTCATGCACGCCGTGCGGGCCATGAGCGCAGTAAAATTCAAGCCCCAATTTCACCCCGCCAATATGCGATTTCACCTTTTCGATCAGCGCCTTGGCAGGCTCAATCTGAGGAATGTCGAGGGCGAGATAGATCGGGTTGCTCATGCTGGGTTGCCCGCAGTGCCGTTCTGAGTTGGCGACAGCCTATCCTCAGCTTTTCCTGTTATTGTCCCACCAGATTCCACAGGTTTATCGACAGGCTTGTCCACACTATCGCTTTGGGCGGACGGTTCATGCCGCTGCGCCAGCGCGTTGGATTTGATTGACGCCTCCAGACTGCGAATGCGGCGGTCCAGGCTCCATTTAACGCTGCGATAGTAAAACCACATTGGCACCAGCCCCAAGACAAAGGCCGTGATCACCAAGACCGGGATTTTCGTTTCCAGAACGAGGTTCTCCCACAGGTTCACCTCCACCGTGTCCCAGTTGAAGAACGAAAATGTCAGGATCCCAAACAGGATCATAACCCAGATAATGGTGCGAACGATCTGCACGATGTGACCTCTTTGTTGCTGCGATCAGTGCCCTAAGTTTTAGGGTGTTCGGCTCGAAAGTCTAGGAAGCGGCTCGGCGAGCCGGTTTTACCCGAATACGCGCGTGAAAATCGTATCGACCTGTTTGAAGTGATATTCGAGGTCAAATTTCTCCTCCAGCTGCTCATTGGACAGCGCCGCGGTCACTTCTTCGTCACCCTTCAGCAATTCAAGCAGCGACATCGCACCGTTTGATTCCCACACTTTCATCGCATTGCGCTGCACCAGCCGGTACGCATCCTCGCGGCTGACCCCGGCCTGCGTCAGGGCGAGCAAGACGCGTTGAGAATGGACAAGGCCGCCCATCGCATCGAGGTTTTGCTGCATGCGCTCTGGATAGATCAGCAGTTTCTCAACCACGCCCGTCAGCCGCGCCAGCGCGAAATCCAGCGTGATGGTGGCGTCGGGGCCGATGAAACGTTCCACCGAAGAATGCGAAATATCACGCTCATGCCACAGCGCGACATTTTCGAGCGCAGGCAGAGCATAAGAGCGGATCATGCGCGCCTGACCGGTCAAATTCTCCGTCAGGATCGGGTTGCGCTTATGCGGCATCGCGCTTGATCCCTTTTGTCCGGGGGAGAAATATTCTTCCGCCTCCAGCACCTCGGTCCGCTGCAAATGGCGAACTTCTACGGCGAGACGCTCGATAGAACCGGCGATCACCGCAAGGGTGGAAAAATACATGGCATGCCGGTCGCGCGGGATAACCTGCGTGCTGATCGGCTCTGGGATCAGGCCCAGTTTGTCCGCGACATAGGCTTCGACTTCGGGGTCGATATTGGCGAATGTGCCCACCGCGCCAGAAACAGCGCAGGTCGCGATTTCCTTGCGCGCGGCGGCCAAACGGTCGCGGCACCGGTCAAATTCTGCATAAGCCTGCGCCAATTTCAGGCCGAATGTCACAGGCTCCGCATGGATCCCGTGGCTGCGGCCGATAGTCGGGGTAAACTTATGTTCCTCCGCCCGGGTTTTGATCGCAGCGCAAAGCGCATCGAGATCGTCCATCAAGATATCGGTGGCCCGCGCCAATTGCACCGCCAATGTCGTATCCAGCACGTCAGAGGAGGTCATCCCCTGATGCATAAACCGCGCCTCGCCAGTGTATCCAGCGGCGTCGACTTGCTCTGCCACCCACGTCAAAAATGCGATAACATCGTGTTTCGTCACCGCTTCGATTGCGTCGATGGCTTCGACGTCGATCTTGGGATTGGTCGCCCACCAGTCCCACAAGGCTTTGCCAGCGGAGGCCGGGACCACGCCCATTTCGCCCAGTTTCTGCGTGGCATGCGCCTCAATCTCGAACCAGATGCGGAATTTCGCCTCTGGTTCCCACAGGGCAGACATTGCGGGGCGGGAATAACGTGGGACCATGATCCGGCGATCCTTGAAAAATGGGGTGAATGGGCAAATTGTGGTTTTATAGACAGCGCGCGCGCCGCGCAGTGTGCATTTCTTGCAAAGGCGGCTATTCCGGCGGAGCATACTTGGCAAGAGCGTCTTTGGGGGAGGGGCCAAGCTGGTGGGGCTTTTGCACATTTTATGGTCCAAAGCCCCGATTCAATCAGCTCAGCGTCTGCTCACTGACAATTATGGCTGTAACCCACCGCGTATTCGGCGCGAATGGCGGTGCAGGAGGAACAATCAATGTCCAGCGGATCGCATACGCAAACCAGCGGGGGCGAGCAGCCCATCGCTGTGCCCAATCCTGATGAGAAATTGCAAGAAGAGCGCTATTCGCCCTTTATACGGGTGACATTGCGGCGTTGGTCGAAATGGTATCTGGACGGGACAGAGACGTTCTGGCCTTTCACCGATGTCATTATTCGGTTCTTTATTGGCATGTGGTTCCTGCGTTCTGGTCTGGTAAAGGCGGCGGATTGGGACACGGCCTTGTTCCTTGCGGCGAATGAATATCCGGTCAGCTGGATGGACCCGGTGACCGCCGCGACCACGGGTCTCGCGATTGAGCTGATTGGGCCGGTTTTGTTGATCCTCGGTTTCTTCACCCGCCCGGCGGCGCTGGCGATGGCGGCGCTGACGATTGTTGCCCAAGCGGTGTATATCCCCACCACCACCAACTTGATCGTGAGCGCGATGCTGGTTTGGTATGTCTTCCACGGGCCGGGCGCCTTGTCGCTCGATAGGGTGCTGGCATCGGGATTGAAGACCAGCGCTCTGCCGCTTGCGCGCCCCACAATCATTGTGTGGGAATGGCTGCGCACGAATATCGCGCCGATCATTATGGCGCTGATCCGGATTTGGATGGGCGTGACGTTGCTGGTTTATGCGGGCGTGTTTGATCCGCCGATTGCTGTGCAAACATGGTTGCCGACGACGATTTTCGCAGGGTTCCCGGCATGGCTAGCTTTGGTGTCTGCGGTGTTTTTCTTCACCGGATTTGGCGCGGTGATCGTATCCTACGGCCTATTTGTTCTGATCGCGTTCTTCATGCTGGCAGGCGCGCATCCCAATGTGACCTTGTTCCCATTCCTGTTCCTGTCGCTTTACGAAGCGCGCGGGGCTGGGGTGTTTTCGGTCGACCGGGCTATCTTGGCGTGGATGGAGAAGAACATCCTGTTTGACCGCGAATATGCCGACATCCCCGATCGCTGGCCGCATATTGCCGTGATTGGCGCAGGGTTTGGCGGTTTGGCTGCGGTGGAGAAATTGAAGCGTCTGCCGGTGCGGATCACGTTGATCGACAAACGCAATTACCATCTGTTTCAACCGCTATTGTATCAAATTGCAACCGCGACTTTGAACCCATCAGACATCGCCACACCCATCCGCAGCCTGTTTAAAGGCGACGGCAATGTGCGCGTGTTGAAGGGCGAAGTGTCGGGCATCGACGCGGAAGCCAAAACCGTCAGTTACGGCGATGGTCAAAGCCTCTCTTATGACAAACTCGTCCTCGCAACCGGTGCGACGCACAGCTATTTTGGCCGTGATGAATGGGGGCCGTTTGCGCCCGGATTGAAAACCATCGAAGACGGCGTTGCGGTGCGCGCCTCGATCCTCAACGCTTTTGAAGAGGCCGAGGCGTCGGGTGATCCAGAGCGGATTAAGCGCCTGCTGACATTTGTTATCGTGGGCGCAGGGCCGACCGGAGTTGAGCTTGCCGGGGCGATTGCGGAATTGGCGAAAGTCAGTGTGGAGCGGGAGTTCCGCACGATTGACCCGGCCAGTGCGCGGGTAATTCTGGTGCAATCGGGGCCGCGTATTCTGCCGGCTTTCCCCGAAGAACTGTCTGCGAAAGCGGCGGAATCGCTCGAAAAACTCGGCGTAGAAATCCGCACGGGCGGACGCGTTACCCAAATCGCAGAATCGCATGTGCAAATCGGCGATGACACGCGGATTGAGACAGAGACGGTTCTGTGGGCTGCCGGTGTCGCCGCATCCCCAGCCGCAAAATGGCTGGGCGCGGCGGCGGACCGCGCGGGCCGCGTGCAAGTGAATGACAAGATGCGCGTGATCGGCGCAGATGGCGAAGCGATCTCTGGCATCTTTGCAATTGGCGACACCGCAGGCAGCAATGCGTGGAATGGCGACCCTGTCCCCGGTCTGGCCCCGGCGGCGAAACAGGCGGGCGCTTATGTCAGCCAAGTGGTCGAGGCAGAATTGCTCGACAAAGAATGCCCCGGTCCATTTGTCTACAAGCACCAAGGCAGTTTGGCGACGATAGGGCGCAAATCGGCGGTGGCGGATTTCGGCTTTATGAAAATGTCAGGGGCGCTGGCATGGTGGCTGTGGGGCGTTGTCCATGTCGGTTTCCTGACCGGCGCGCGCAACCGCGTGACGGTGGCGATCAACTGGGCGTGGAATTTCTTTGCGCAACATTCCGGGGTGCGTTTGATCACCGAAAAACAGGCGTAGAATGGCGCCAGATCAGTGGTTTAAATTAGACCCTTCGCGCGCAAGCTGACGTGACCTTCGCGCCCGATGATCACATGATCATGCAGGGTCACGCCCAGCAAGCGCCCGGCTTCTGCGATTTTCTGCGTGATTTGAATATCGGCGCGGCTGGGTTGCGGGCTGCCGCTGGGGTGATTGTGAACCAGGATTAGAGCGGATGCGCCAACATCCATGGCTTTGCGGATCACCTCGCGCGGGTGGATTGCGGCCTCATCAATCGAACCATCGCCGACGTGATGATCGTCAATCAGGCGGTTCTTCGCATCGAGATACAGCACCCGAACGCGCTCCACCGTCAGATGCGCCATGTCGATGGACAGGTAATCGATCAAACTTTGCCAAGAGCCTAACAATGGTTTTTGCACCACTTCGCTGCGCGCCATGCGCCGGGCGGCGGTTGCGACGCTTTTGAGCGCGGCGGCGCTGGTTTGGCCCACGCCGCTGACCTGTTGCAGAGCAGCAGGATCGGCATTGAGGACGCCCGCAAGCGTGCCGAATCGCGCCAACAGCGCCTTGGCCACCGGTTTGGTGTCGCCCTGCTTGATCGCAGCAAACAGCAGATATTCGAGCACTTCGTAATCCGCGAGCGCTTCTGCACCGCCTTTAAGCAAGCGTTCGCGCAACCGGGCGCGGTGCCCTTTCCCGGCGGCTTTGCTGGAATCGGATGCAGGCGTGTTCTTTGGCGCGGTCTTTGCCGCAGGCGCGGTCTTTGGCGCAGCCGTGCCGCTCGCCGCCTCAGTCCGTGAGGATGGGCCGCCGAAATCAAATCCGTCTTCAGATTGGGGCAATCTGCGCCTCGCCACCAGTTTCTCGTGAAGTGTTTATTGCCTTTGCGAGAGGTTCCGCGCAAGTGAAGACCAATATGGCAGAGGCCCAACCCCATGAAAAAGCTGCCCCGGCCACACTTTCGGGCGGGCGGCGGTTGTGGCCAGCAAGATGGCGCTGGCGGGTCAGTTTAATCCTGCTCGGGGTCTTGCTGCTGGGTTTCGCTGGTGCATGGCTCAGCCGCGAACAGATCGCGGGCAATCTAATCGACGATGCGATTGGCGAAAGCGGCCTGCAGGCGGATTACGAGATCGAATCCATCGGCGCGCAGCGGCAGATTTTGCGCGATTTGGTGATTGGCGACCCATCCGCGCCCGACCTGACGGCGGAGCGGGTGATTGTCGAAATTGTCTATGTTTTCGGATCGCCGCAAGTCGGGCAAATTCACGTCATCAAGCCGCGCCTCTACGGCAGCTACCGAAACGGCACTTTCAGCCTCGGCTCGCTCGATTCGCTGTTATTTGCCGAAAGTGAGGAGCGAGCAGGCTTGCCCGCGTTGGATCTCAAAATCAGTGACGGCCGCGCGCGGATTGAGAGTGATTTCGGCGTGATCGGCGCGAAGCTGGCGGGGGAAGGGCGCTTGGATGATGGTTTTGCCGGGACTTTGGCCGCAACGGCGCCGGGCCTTGGCACAGCGGATTGCGCGTTAGAAACCGCGACATTATACGGCGAATTGAGCATTCCAGGCGGAGAGCCGCAATTTGAAGGGCCAGTGCGGCTGCGCGGTTTGGAATGCGCTGGGGTGCAGATGCAGTCCGCCGACATTACCGCGAATGTGGCGCTCTCTGGCGATTTTGCGGCGGCGCAGGGCGCGTTTGATTTTACATCGCAAGATTGGGCTTACGGTGATTTTGCGCTCGATTCGCTGGCGGGCGGGACCGATCTGGCGTGGAATTTCGGCGCAGAAGCGGGCGACCTGACCCTGAGGCATGATGTGCAAGGCAGCGGGATCAGCGCGCCGAATATGCGGCTTGGCAGCGCGGTGCTGGATGGGAACTTGCGGGCGTCTGCTGGCTTTGACCGAGCAGAATGGAATGCCGCGTTTACCGGCGAGGGTGCAGCGGCCGACTTGGCAGGCGACTTGTCAGACGGGGCAGCGCTTGCCGGCGCACGCGACGCTGTTCGCGGGACAATGTTTGAAACATTGTTGAACAAATTTGAGCGCGGCCTGTCACGCTCCACGAAGGGCGGGCAGATTGCAGGTGATCTGACTGTGCGGCGCAATGATGGCTCCCTCAACTTGATTATCCCAGAGGCCCGGCTGCGCAGCGCGAGCGGAGAGACAGTGCTGGCGCTGTCCCGGATTAGTTATGCGCGTGCCGGTTCGGGCAGTTCAGGCGGCTCAGGCGGCGCTGATCGGTTGAGTGGCAATTTCCTCACAGGTGGCGCTGATTTGCCGCGCATCAATGGGCGGATGGAGCAAGTCGGCGGCGGTGATTTGGCGCTGCGCATGACGATGGCGGAATATCGCTCCGGTGCCGGGGCGCAGAGCGATGCCATCGGCATACCGCGTATGGAAGTGCGTCAGGATCGGCGCGGACGTGTGACATTCAACGGTCTGGTGCAGGCCAATGGCGCGATCCCCGGCGGGTCGGTGCGGTCGCTGGAACTGCCGGTCGAAGGGACATGGTCGAGCGGCGCTGGTCTAGCGGTCGGTCGCCGCTGCACCAATGTGCGAATGGCGGGGCTGACCTATGCGCAGCTGACCTTGGCGGAACGGCAAACCGCGCTCTGCCCGGCGCTAGGAAGCGCGATGATCACCTACCGCGATGCGCTGAACATCAATGTGGTCAGCGATGATCTGCAACTCGCCGGAGAATTAGGCGGGACGCCAACCACTATCACGGCCGCCCGCGCGGTGATGCGTTATCCCGGTCCGTTTGAGATTGCAGGCCTCACCGCGCAGCTTGGCCCGGATGAAAGCGCCGTGCGCCTCTCGCTCAAATCGCTCCAAGGGGCGTTTGATGAGGAAATTGGCGGCAGTTTTTCCGGAGCGAGCGCGGCGATGGATGCGGTGCCGCTTGACCTGTCCGGCCTTGGCGGGGTGTGGAGTTATCAAGACAGCGTGCTGGATATTGGTGAGGCGAGTTTCATCCTCACCGAACGCACTGGCGAAGGTTTTGCACCCGAAGAGCGGTTTGAGCCGTTGCTGGCGCAGGGCGCCTCCCTGACACTCGAGGATGGCCGCATCCGCGCCCAAGCGGATTTGCGCAGTCCCGCTTCCGGCACGCTCATCACTTCGGTCACAATCGGGCACGAACTTTCAAGCGGGCGCGGGCGGGCGGATATTGCTGTGCCGGGCATCCGTTTTGATGACAATTTTCAGCCCACTGATTTGAGCGAATTGACGCGCGGTGTGATCGCCTTGGCAGAAGGGACCGTGACCGGCGAGGGGCTGATCACGTGGACTGGCGATGATATTGAAAGCTCTGGCACATTCCGCACCGATGATTTCGATTTCGCCGCCGCCTTTGGCCCGGTGAACGGCGTGAAGGGCGAGATTGAGTTTACCGATCTGGTGGCGCTCACCACCGCGCCTTCGCAGGTCATTGAAATTGGCTCGGTCAATCCGGGTGTGGAGGCGCTGGGCGGGCGGATCATCTTTTCCATGACCGGCGGCGAAGTGATTGAGGTTGAGGACGGAAGATGGCCGTTTATGGGCGGCGAACTGATCCTGCGCCCGACAACGCTGATTTACGGCGGGAAGGGCGGCCAACGCTACACGTTTGAGATTGTCGCCTTGGATGCGGCGGTGTTTGTGGCGCAGATGGAATTGACCAATCTGGGCGCGACCGGCGTGTTTGACGGGACGATCCCGATTTATTTCGACGCGCTGGGCAATGGTTCGATCGAAGGCGGTCTGCTGATCTCTCGCGCGCCCGGCGGCAATGTCGCCTATGTCGGTGAGCTGACTTACGAAGATATGGGCGCGATGGCGAATTACGCATTCCAGACGTTGCGATCGCTCGATTACCGTCAGATGAGCATTGAATTGAACGGCGATCTGGCCGGGGAAATCCTGACCAATTTCAACATTGATGGAGTGCGCCAAGGGGAGGGGACGAGCCAGAATTTCGTCACCCGCGAGCTGGCGAAGCTGCCGATCCGGTTTAAGATCAATGTGAAGTCGGACAATTTCTATTTGCTGGCGACAATTGTGCGCGGCCTGTTTGACCCGACAGTGTTCGGCAACCCCGCCGACCAAGGGTTGTTTGAGACGCAAGGCGGGCGATTTGTGCCGCGTGGAGCAACGTCAGAGCCAGAGTCGCAGTCGGCATCAGAGCCAGCATCTCCGGCCCTTCCAGAACCCGAAACCCCTCAAGAAACTGCTGATGTATCACGGCGTGATGAACCCGCCGTTCAACCTCCAGAAAGCGATGACCTGCCATGAGAGAGCTGAAATTGACGCGCATTTGTGCCGCTGCCACATCTAAAAAGGATTTGGGTAGAGATTTGGGCCGGGGGCGTGTGATGGGAAAGATTAGGGCGAAAGCCGGAATGTTGATGGGTGCGATTGCTTTGCCGGTTATGCTGGCGGGCTGCATTAATATCGCCGCACCAGAAGAGCCGATTGTCATTCAGCTCGACATCAATATTCGCGCTGAAGTGCTGTACCGGTTGGCCGAAGATGCCAGCAATACGATTGACGAGAATGCGGACATTTTTTGATCCGCGCAGATTTTGGCCTCCATCGTGAGGTTTGAGGAACGAGATTATGATGAACTTCCGCACCGCTCTCTTGGCCGCCGCCGCAGGATTGGCTGCCATCACCAGCTTCGCCGCGCCTGCCGCTGCTCAGCGTGATCCGGCCTATGCCGCCGCACGCGCGAATGGCAGCATTGGTGAGCAAACCGACGGATATCTGGGGATTGTCGGCACGGTGACACCGTCGCTGCAAGATTTGGTGAATGACATCAATATCCGCCGCCGCGTTGTGTACACGCAAAAGTCGCAGGAAAACCGCGCCACGATTGAGGAATATGCGATCACTGCCGGCTGTCAGGCGATTATGCGCACGATACCGGGGGAAAAGTATCAGGCCCCCGACGGATCATGGAAGACCCGCACCGAGGCAGAGCCAGAGCGTTTGCCGATCTGTCCATAAGATTGCTTGTCAGCGCGCGCCCGCAGGTGCCCCGCAGCGAAGCGGAGGGATAAGCACCGAGGATGTCCCCAGACCGAGCCAAAAGAACGCAGGGAAAACGAAGACTCCCTCGCCACCCTTGTTGACTTGAGAATTGCCCTCTTCTAAGGGGCAGGCGCCCTCGGCGGGTACCTTTATGCTGTGTGCCTCGCGACCCCTCATAGGAAGCATGCATGAGCGATAAGAAACCCGCCCGAGAACCTATCGCTGAGGATGCGCGGATTGATGCGCTCGAGGCGCGGTTAAAAGCCGCGAACGAGCGCGAAGAAAAACGCAACAAACCGGTGGTGCAGGGAACCGATGCGAATTACCGCAGCGGCAACCGAGTGCTCGCCGATTTACTGGGCGGGGTTTTTGGCGGGATGGTCATTGGCTGGGCGTTTGATGCGCTTGCTGGGACTTTGCCGTGGGGTCTGTTGGTTGGCTTATTCCTCGGAATAGGCGTTGCCTTCAGGAACATTATTCGCGGCGCAAACACACGCCCTGAAGACCCCGAATAAGGGCGTTTTTAGGCCGTGTTTTTTAGTAACTAGGGACACTCAGATCGTGGCAGCCGAAGAGGGCAAAGTCGATCCGATGAAGCAATTCCAGATTGAACCTTTGTTCGGTTCAGAAATCTGGGACATTGCCGGATACAACATCGCGTTCACCAATTCCGCATTGTGGATGGCCATTGCGGTCGCTCTGCTGTGGGTGTTTGTCTATGGCGGGATGAAGCGGGAATTGGTCCCTGGTCGCTGGCAAATGGCCGTCGAAACCTTCACCGGGTTTATCGACGACATGCTGGAGGCGAATATCGGCAAAGAAGGGCGCAAATATGTGCCTTATGTCTTTAGCCTGTTCATGTTCATCCTGTTCGCCAACTTGCTTGGCCTGATGCCGGTCGGAATTATTCCCGGCGTCCACGCCTTCACCTTCACCAGCCACTTTACCGTCACCGGCGTGCTGGCTGTGATCAGTTTCTCAATCGTTCTGATTGTGGGTTTTTGGAAGCATGGGATTAAATTCTTCACGCTGTTCATCCCGCATGGGACGCCGCTGCCGATGATCCCGGCGATTTTCTTGATCGAATTGTTCTCGTTCTTGATCCGCCCCTTCAGCCTCGCTCTGCGTTTGTTTGTGGCGATGATGGCCGGTCACGTATTGCTGAAAGTTCTTTCCAGCTTCGTGATCGATGGGTTCAATTACGGCGCGATGACCAGCATGATCGTGGCAATCCCCAGCTTTGCACTGATGGTCGCGATTAGCGCGCTCGAAATTCTGGTCGCGGGCATCCAAGCCTACGTCTTTGCATTGCTTACGTCGCTGTACATCAACGACGCTGAGCATCTTCACTGATATTTTCGTTTTACCTTTCCAACTGATTTGATTTTTTAAGGAGTTTTTACAATGGAAGCAGAAGCAGCCAAGCTCGTCGGCGCAGGCCTCGCAGCAATCGGTGCCGGTATGGCCGCCATCGGTGTGGGCAACGTCTTTGGTTCGTTCCTCGAAAGCGCTCTGCGCAATCCTGGCGCGGCTGACGGTCAACAGGGTCGCCTCTTCATCGGCTTCGCCGCAGCTGAGCTTCTCGGCCTGCTGGCGTTCGTCGTTGCGATGATCCTGATCTTCGTCGCTTAATTGCACGAATTGAATTTGTGTGGGCCGGTGCGCGTTTTTCGCGGATCGGCCCCACGCATCCCTTTTTTAACTGAACGCTCAGGCCCGCAATTATGCCTCAGATAGACCAAATCCTTACAACCTGGTCGAGCCAGATTTTCTGGGTGATCTTTTTTTTCGGGATTACCTTCTTCCTTATCGGACGCGGTATGGTGCCCAAAGTGATGAGCACGGTTGCGCTGCGTGATAAGCAGATCGCAGACGACCTTGCCGCTGCGCAGGGCGCACGTGATGCTGCGGATGAACAAGAAGAAGCATGGCGCGAGCGTGAAAACGCCAACCGTGCTGCGGCGCAAGGCTTGATCGCGGAGGCGAAAGCCAAAGCGGCGACCGCCTCTGAGAAGAAGCTGGTCGCGGCGCAAAAGCGTTTGGACACGAAACTGGCCAAAGCCGAATCCGAGATTGAAGCCGCGCGCACCAGCGCCATGGCCGAAGTCGAAGGCGTCGCCGCAGAAGCCACGCAAGACATCGTCGCCCGCCTCGCCGGGGCAAAGGTCGACAAGCGGACCGCGCGGTCTGCTGTGAAGAAAGCGCTCGCAAATGGTTGATATCATCACCCTTACCGTCGCTGACGGACCGTCCGCATTTGGTCTTGATTCCTATCAATGGGTATCGATTGCGATGCTTGTTCTGATCGGTGTGTTTGTCTGGAAGAAAGTTCCCGGCATGATCACTGGCGGACTGGATGATAAGATCGCAGAGATCAAACAACAGCTCGACGAAGCCAAAGCCTTGCGCGCTGAAGCCGAAGTTTTGCGCGACGAATATGCCGCCAAAATCGCTGGCGCTGAAAAAGACGCAGAAGCGATGATGGAAGGCGCGAGCCGCGAGGCTGACGCGATCTTGGAAAAGGCCGCCGCCGACAGCGAAGCGATGGTCGCGCGCCGTAAGCAAATGGCCGAAGACAAAATCGCAGCAGCGGAGCGTGAAGCGATTGATGGTGTGCGTGCAAGCGCCGCCAATGCCGCCGCCGCCGCCTCGCGCAGCTTGATTGCGGAAAAGCATGATGGTGATGCGGACAAGGTACTGGCCGATGAGATTATCGGCTCGCTTTAAGAGCTAGTCCGGTTTTGAATTAGGGAAGGGCGGTCCATGTGGGCCGCCTTTTTCGTTCTGGCGCTTAAGAACCCGGCTCAAACACCACTTTGCCGACCAATTCGCGGTTGGCCATCGCCTCAAATCCTTCGCGCCAGCGTGAGAGGGGTAAGGTGCGGTCAATCGCTGGATCGATCCGCCCCTGTTGTGCCAATTCGGCAAGCGCGGCGTTGATTACGCGCCCACGTTCGGGGAAACGCCGGGCATATTCGCCCGCGCGCAGGCCAACGATGGAGAATCCCTTGATCAGCGGAATGTTGGTCGCGACCTCTGCAATCCGCCCGCTGGTGAAGCCGACCACGACCAGTTTCCCGGCAAAGGCCGTGCAGCGGGTCGATTCGTCGAACACATCGCCGCCGACCGGATCGAACACGATATTGCACAGCGCTCCGCCGGTGATCTCGGCCACCTCTTCGCGGAAACGGCCGTGCGATAAAATTACCGCATCAGGCTTGGCGAGCGCTTCGATAGCGGCCTGCTTGGCTTCGACCCCGGTGGCGGCGATGACGCGCGCGCCCAGCGTTTTGGCGAGGTCCACAGCGGCAAGGCCAACACCGCCGCTCGCGCCGTGAACAAGCACCCAGTCACCTGGTTTTATGCCGCATAGTTCGACCAGGCCGGTGTAAGCGGTGGAGTAAGCCGCGCCCATCGCGGCGGCTTTTGCAAAACTCATCGTGCCGGGGACAGGCGATAGGCCGCGCGCGGGCAGGCTGGCAAATTCTGCAAAGGCGCCGGTTTTGTTGCCGCCCATGACGCGGTCACCGGCTGCAAAGCTGCTCTCTGCACCGGCTTCGACAACTTCGCCCGCGCATTCCAAACCGGCGGTGAAGGCCACGTCAGGTTTGAATTGATAATCCCCGCGCGTCATCAGCAAATCGGGGAAATTGAGCGATGCGGCATGCACCCGCACAAGAACATCGCCCGATGCGCGCTGCGGCATCGGCATGTCCTCTAAGGTTGCCCCGGACAGGTCGCTAGAAAGCGTTTCAACCCTCAGAGCCTGCATAGCGCTTAGAAATTGTCCTTTGCCGCCCGTAGCGCCGCGAATGTCTCATGCGGCGCACTGCCGCCCCATTTCGCCATCAATGCCGGATCATCGGCGCGCAGGAATGGGTTCGTCTCCAACTCGCGGCGGAGCACGGTTGGCACTGTCCATTCGGCCTTCGCGCGCTTGGCGTCGATTTCGGCGACGTAATCCTGCAAGGCGGCATTGTCCGGATCGGCGTGGATCGCAAATTTCGCATTCGCCTGCGTGTATTCATGCGCGCAATACAGCACTGTGGCCGCGGGCATGGCCTTGATGCGTTCAAGGCTGCCCCAGAATTGAGCGGGCTCGCCCTCAAACATCCGCCCGCATCCAAGCGCAAAGACGCTATCGCCCACAAAGGCGATGTCTGCGTCTTCGATGTGGAAGGCGATGTGGCCATTGGTGTGGCCGGAAACGTCGATGACAGCGGCGCTGTGTTCGCCCAATTTGACGGTGTCGCCGTGGCTGACGACGCGGTCGATGGCGGAGAGTTTCTCGACCTCTTTCGGCGCCAGCACCTGTGCACCGCTCGCCTCCACAATCTCGGCATTGCCGCCCGCATGATCGGGGTGCCAATGGGTGTTCCAAATATGGGTGATCGTCCACCCCTTCGCCTCCGCCTGTTTCAGATATTCCTTGGCATCAGGCGTATCGATCGCGGCGGTTTCGCCAGAGACGCTATCGTGGAGGAGGAATCCGTAATTGTCGGACAGGCACGGGAATTGATGAACTGTAAGCATGCGGTGTTTGTAGCCCGATAGGGCCCAAGAGAAAAGCCCGCCTGCATCGCTGCAGACGGGCTTTTGTGTTTCTCAGTTCGCAGCCACAGAGCCCGCGAGGCTGACTAGCCACCCGCATGCGCCCGGAGCGCAGCGGATGAGCAGCGCCGAGGAGGCTCGCCCGGATGGGCGAGCCCCAACGATCAGTCTTCTTTGCCCTTGAGCGCTTCGCCCAAGATATCGCCGAGCGATGCGCCGCTGTCGGATGAACCGAACTGCTGCACTGCTTCTTTCTCTTCAGCAACTTGACGCGCTTTGATCGAGAAGTTTGGCTTCTTCGAACGGTCGAAACCGATGACCATTGCGTCGAGCTTGCTGCCGACTTGGAAACGATCTGGACGTTGCTCGTCGCGGTCGCGGCCAAGATCTGAACGCTTGATGAAGCCCGTTGCGCCGTCGTCGCCGACTTGCACTTCGAGGCCGCCATCGCGCACTTCGAGAACGGTGACTGTGACAGTCTGGTTCTTCTTGAGCGAGCCAGCTGCCGCTGCGCCTGCTTCGGTAGGAGCGCCTTTTTCAAGTTGCTTCATGCCGAGGCTAATGCGTTCTTTTTCAACATCAACGTCGAGAACGACGGCTTTGACTTCTTCACCCTTGCGGTGGAGTGCCAGAGCGTCTTCGCCCGAAATGCCCCAAGCGATGTCAGACATGTGGACCATGCCGTCAACGTCGCCATCAAGACCGATGAACAGACCAAATTCGGTGGCGTTTTTGACTTCACCAGCGACTTCGGCGCCCACAGGGAATTTCTCTGCAAACTCATCCCAAGGATTACGCTGAGCCTGTTTGAGGCCAAGCGAGATGCGGCGTTTTTCGCTGTCCACTTCGAGGACCATGACTTCGACTTCTTGCGAAGTGCTCACGATCTTGCCTGGGTGAACGTTTTTCTTGGTCCAGCTCATTTCGGAGACGTGAACCAGGCCTTCGATGCCCGCTTCCAATTCCACAAATGCGCCATATTCGGTGATGTTGGTGACTTGACCGGTCAGCTTGCTGTCGACCGGATATTTCGCCGCAACACCATCCCATGGATCGCTTTCCAGCTGCTTCATGCCCAGCGAAATACGCTGAGTTTCGGCATTGATGCGAACGATCTGAACTTTGACCGTCTGACCGATTTCGATGATCTCGCTGGGGTGGTTGACCCGCTTGTAGCTCATATCGGTGACGTGCAGCAGACCGTCGATACCGCCGAGGTCGACGAACGCACCGTAATCGGTGATGTTCTTGACGACGCCTTCGATAACCTGACCTTCGGCCAGTTTGTCGATCAGCTCGCTGCGCTGTTCTGCGCGTGTTTCTTCAAGAACGGCGCGGCGCGAAACAACGATGTTGCCGCGGCGGCGGTCCATTTTGAGGATTTGGAACGGCTGAGGCACTTCCATCAGCGGCGTGACATCGCGCACTGGGCGGATATCGACTTGTGAACCGGGCAAGAAAGCCACGGCGCCGTCGAGGTCGACTGTGAAGCCGCCTTTGACGCGGCCAAAGATGCGGCCTTCTACGCGGGCGCTTTCGCCAAATTCGCTTTCCAGCTTGTCCCAAGCGGCTTCGCGGCGGGCGCGGTCGCGGCTGAGCATGGCTTCGCCGTCGGCGTTTTCAACGCGGTCGACATACACTTCGACTTCGTCACCGACCGACAGGCCGTGATCTTCGTCGCCGCGTGAAAATTCTTTGAGGTTGACGCGGCCTTCGCTTTTGAGGCCCACATCGATAACGGCGCTACCGGCTTCGATTGCGGTAATGGTGCCTTTAACAACGCGGCCTTCAAAGCCTTCGTCGCCGGCGCCGCCGAGTTGTTCGTTAAGAAGCGCTTCGAAATCGTCGCGCGTTGGGTTTGGTGCAGTTGCCATAGGGTTAGGCGTTTCCTGTGTCGTTTTGCTACCGGCCACCGGTTTATCCGGGGTCTTAAACTGCCTCCCTCGCACTATTGCGCGGGCTAGCAGGGCAAGAGGCCGTCATCTGCGTGCCGCCGAATGCGTGCTCGCAGGTTCTCTCAACCAACAATTCGGATTGCGGGAACGGCCGCGCGCCTAGGCTGAACGCGCCGAAAAGGCAAGGAATTTCGCCATTCTCGCCTTTGATTGCCGAGCTTCTGTCGGATCGGTTGAGCCAAATGACATCGCGCCCGCGCCGTGCGGATAAGAATATCCTAACCCCATGCATCTATCATCACTGCGAAATTAACCGGTTTGATGGCCGGATAAGGGAGGCGCAGATGACATTTTATTCCAAGAAAACAGCGGCAAGTGCAATGATCGCGGCGGCAGGGGCGATGCTGGCCGGGTGCGGCGGGCAGGGGCCGAACACCTATTTGATGCCAAAGAACGCGGTTAAAGCGAAGCTGACCGGGGCGGAACGCGAATATTCCTATATTGGCGGCCAACACCGCGATGTGTCGGCGATCAGCTGGAACGGAGACACGCTGAGGGTGCGCGTGGGCGGGGCAAATATGCGCTCCATGACCTGCAGCGCCGTGGTTGAGGCCGTTGATGAAGATTGGACTCGCGTCATCCCCGATTGCCCCAATGGCCGCAATGCAGAACAGCAGGTCGAGAGTGAAATCGCCGCCATGCAAGTCGATGAATTTGTGATCGCGGTGCTGTATGACAAGCCGGTGGACGAATCGATGGTTGCGAAACGCACCAGCGCCGTGGTGATCGACAATATCGATGAAATCACCCGCGAAGTGCATGAGGAAGTCGAAGCCGCAGCCAATGCTCAGCCAAGCTATTCTTCCAGCGATTGGGCGAGCGAAGATGGCTCAAGCAGCGATTGGGGCTCGAACTGAGCTGAGCTGAGCTGCACGCGCGCTATTTAAGGTTTTTGCAAAGCCTGCTGCACCGCTTCTAACACGGTTTCAAATGCTTGATCCGCATCGAAGCTGGTGGTGTCGATAATCATCGCATCAGGCGCAGCCTTTAGCGGCGCGTCTTTGCGATTGATGTCGCGCGCATCGCGGTTCACCACATCGCGTTCGATCTCGGACAGCGGAATTTCGTCCTCATCATCGATATTCTTGGCGATCATCTCTAGCCAGCGGCGCTTGGCGCGTTCCTGCACGCTGGCGGTGATGAACAATTTCACATCCGCATCCGGCGCAATCACGGTGCCAATATCGCGGCCATCCAGCACCGCGCCGCCGGGTGTTTCGGCAAAAGCGCGTTGACGCTCAAACAAGGCTTGGCGCACGCCGGGATGGACGGAAACGCGGCTTGCCAAGCCGCCGGTCTCTTCGCTGCGCAAAATCTCATCTTCCATCAACGCATCGGGAAAAGCGCAGGCGGCCAGCGCGTCGGCGGCATTGTCAGGATCGCCCTCGTTCAGCGCAACCTGACGCCCAACCGCGCGGTAAAGCAGCCCGGTGTCCAAACAGGGCACGCCGAAATGCGCGGCAAGCCGTTTCGCAATCGTGCCTTTGCCAGAGGCGGTGGGGCCATCAACGGCGATGATCATGAGAAGATGTCCTTCACTTTTTGCGGGGTCATGGCGCGGGCTTCTTTGCGGCGCCAGCGTGAATGGAGGAACAGCAGTCCGGCGCTGGCTGAGGCGAGATTGATGGCAAGGATAGACCAATCCCATGCGCCGTTTTTCCAGAAAAGCGCCGATCCAATAGCAAATCCGTATAAGAGAATTGCGGCAAAGACGCGGCGTTTTATCACGTTTTCTTTATCTCGTTCTTTGTCCCGCTTTTTGTTTCTGTGTTCGGAATCCGGCTGCGCAGCGCCTTGACCAGACCAAAGATCGCAATCGCGGCCCAAAACCCCTCCAGCACGAGGCTGGGCCAATTGGTGTGCACGATCAGGCTAATCGTTAGCAGCGCGGCACCGGTCAAATTGGTGCCGTGCAGGATATAAGGGTCCGGTTTTTCAGAGACGGTGAGATAGGCGTAGGCGCCGATAATGCAGGCGGTACCGACAAAGCCAATGACGCTGTAAATGTCGAGCGGGGTGGTCATTCTGCGTCCCCGATGAGCAGTTCCATAAAGGTCGGGAAACTGGTCGCAATGGGCGAAGTGTCGTCGATGGTCACGCCGTCCCGGCTCACCAATCCAGCCACAGCCATCGCCATTGCGATGCGGTGATCGAGTTTGGTTTCAACCTTTGCGCCCTCTGGCGTGCCGGGAAGTCTCTCGCCGCCAGTGCCGTGAATGATGAGGCCATCCTCCTGCTCATCAACCTGTGCACCGGCCAATGTCAGCGCGGCGGCCATTGCCGCCAAACGGTCGCTTTCTTTCACGCGCAATTCGTCGAGGCCCGTGGTCCGCGTAGTCCCCTCTGCCAAAGCGGCCGCCACGAAGAGGACGGGGAATTCATCAACCATGCTGGGCACAATCGCCGGATCGACATCAATCCCGCTCAGAGCCGAATGTTTCACTCGCAAATCCGCGACCGGTTCGCCGCCGACTTCGCGCGGGTCCAATTCGGTAATGTCGCCGCCCATTTGCCGCAAAACCGTGACGATCCCGGCGCGGGTTGCGTTGAGGCCGACATTTTCAATGATCAGGTCGCTGCCCGGGACCAACAAAGCCGCGACGATGAAGAACGCAGCAGAAGAAGGGTCAGAGGGGACGACCACATCAAGCGCTTTCAGATCAGCCTCACCGCGGATCGCGATTAGACGCTCCGGGCCGTTCGGGCCGTCTTCCTCGCCAATCTCCAATTCCGCGCCGAACCCGGTGAGCATCCGTTCGGTGTGATCGCGCGTCGCAACTGGTTCAATCACACGGGTGATCCCCGGCGTGTTCAATCCGGCGAGCAATATGGCGCTTTTGACCTGCGCGCTGGCCACTGGCAGCCGGTAGGTGATCGGCGCAGCAGGCGCGGCCCCGCGCAGCATGAGCGGCAATGTCCCGCCGCTGGAGGCTTCAAAACTTGCGCCCATTTGCGATAAAGGTTCGATCACGCGATTCATCGGGCGGCCCGACAGGCTCGCATCACCCGTAAAGGTCGCGGTGAAACCGTGGCTGGCCAGCAATCCCATCATCAGGCGGGTGGATGTGCCGGAATTGCCCATCTCAAGTGCGCGTTTCGGCTCTAGCAAACTGCCGAGACCCGCGCCGTGCACGCGCCATGCGCCATCGGCGCTTCCGGGTTCTGGCCGGATGATATCCGCGCCCAATTGCCGCATCGCCGCCGCCGTGGCGAGGACGTCTTCGCCTTCGAGCAATCCGGTGATTTTGCTTTCACCCACTGCGAGCCCTGCGAACATCAAGGCGCGGTGGCTGATCGATTTGTCACCGGGCACGCGCATGCGGCCCTTAAAAGCGGGCTCAGAAGCGTGGACGCCATCGGCGCGCGAGAGGAAGGTAAAACCAGGCATTTCAGCGGCGGTCTTTGACAGCGCCCCGGCCCTATGGCAAGGCGCGCTCAAATTCGGATCAGCCCTTGTGTGAAAGCAAACTTGCGCTTGGGCAAATCCTATCCATTTACAAACCTGTTTAATTATAGTGCTCGGCTTGTCCAAGCGAGCCAACCCAAGGATTACACGACAATGGCGAAGCCAGAATGGGGCACAAAGCGTTCCTGCCCCAAATGCGGGGAACGCTTCTATGATCTCGGCAAGGATGATCCCGTAACCTGCATCGAATGCGGCGAAGAATGGGATCCGGAACCCGTGCTGAAATCGAAGCAGCCGATCCCGTTTGAGCCGGATTCGAAGAAGAAGAAAGACGGCGAGGCGGACACCGATCTCGGCGGCGCCGATGATGAAGATGATGAATTGAAAGACATCGAAAACATCGACGACGAAGAAGATTCGCCGGACAATGATGTTGACCTGGGCGGCGACGATGACCTTGGCGTGACCAAGGGCAAAGGCGACGATGACGGGAATGACGATAATTAAATAGCTCTTGCCTTTCGCGGGGCTGCGCCATAAAGCGCGCGGCTCTTGCGAAAGCGGGAACAGGTCTGATCCTTGGGTTGGGCCGCAAAGTTGATGAGATGGGGCCTTAGCTCAGCTGGGAGAGCGCAACACTGGCAGTGTTGAGGTCAGCGGTTCGATCCCGCTAGGCTCCACCATCGACCCGGCTTTTCCGCCGGAGTGGGCTGCAAATTGCGGCCACCCCGACGAAAAATCCGAGCCGATGGATTAAGAGATAAAACAAGCCGGAGATGTTTCTCCGCAACGCTGGCCAACGAGGTTTCGTTCGCCGGCGTTTTTCGCGTTTATTCTGAGGCATGCCGCCTGAAGAGGAGTTGATCGATGTTTGACAGTCTGTCTGACCGCCTTGGCGGGGTGTTCGATCGCCTTAAGGGGCGCGGCGCGCTCAAGGAACAGGATGTCCGCGATGCGATGCGCGAAGTGCGCGTGGCTTTGTTGGAGGCGGATGTTGCACTGCCGGTGGCGCGGCGGTTTATTGACGCCGTTACAGAAAAAGCCGTTGGTTCTGAGGTTCTGCGATCGGTCACCCCCGGTCAGCAAGTGGTCAAGATTGTCCATGACGAACTCGTTTCCATGCTGTCGGGGGATGGCGAAGAAGGCGCGGTCGAAGGGCTGAACCTCGAAGCCAAGCCGCCGGTCGTTATCATGATGGTCGGTTTGCAAGGGTCTGGTAAGACCACGACGACCGCTAAACTCGGCAAATTGATCCGCGAAAAGCATGGCAAAAAAGCCATGATGGCCTCGCTCGATGTCAATCGCCCGGCTGCTCAAGAGCAGTTGGCGGTGCTGGGTGAGCAGGTGGAAATTGCCACCTTGCCGATTGTGGCGGGCCAGCAACCGGTCGATATTGCCCGGCGCGCGATGGAATCGGCGCGGTTGCAGAATTTTGATGTGTTGCTGCTCGATACGGCGGGCCGTTTGCATGTCGATGAAGCCTTGATGGCCGAAATGAAGGCGGTTTCCGGCGTGTCGGCCCCGACCGAAGTGTTGTTGGTTGTCGACAGCCTGACAGGCCAAGACGCGGTGAACGTCGCGCAGAGCTTTAGCGGCGAAGTGCCGTTAACCGGTGTGGTCCTAACGCGGATGGACGGTGATGCGCGCGGCGGCGCGGCGCTGTCGATGCGGGCTGTTACGGGCAAGCCGATCAAATTTGCCGGTACGGGCGAAAAACTCGACGCAATCGAAGTGTTCCGCCCCGGGTCGGTCGCGGACCGCATTCTCGGCATGGGCGATGTCGTCAGCCTGGTTGAGAAAGCCGCAGCGACGATCAAAGAAGACGAAGCGGCCAAGCTCGCTGAGAACTTTGAGAAGGGCAAATTCGATCTCAATGATCTGCGCATGCAGCTCAAACAGATGCAGAATATGGGCGGCCTCGGAATGCTGGCTGGTATGATGCCGGGCATGAAAAAAGCCAAAGCGGCGATGGCTGCATCGAGCATGGACGACAAAGTGCTCGTCCATATGGATGCGATTATCGGTTCGATGACTGCCAAAGAACGCAGCAATCCCAATCTGATGAATGCCAAGCGTAAGAAGCGCGTGGCGGCGGGCAGCGGCACCGATGTTCAATCGGTCAACAAATTGCTCAAGATGCATCAGGAAATGGGCCGCGCGATGAAGCAGCTGAAGAAGATGGGCGGGCTGAAGAGCCTTGCTGCCATGTTCGGTGCCGGCGGCGGCCCTGGTGGTGGTGGCGGCATGCCCCCCGGTATGGGCGGCATGCCCGGCCTTGGCGGGCCAGGCGGAATGGGCGGCGGAATGCCTCCCGGTCTCCCCGGTCTTGGCGGACCCAAGAAGAAATAAATTTACACGAAATAACGCAAATTCAGATATTTAAACTTGAAAGGTAATACCCAATGGCAATTTCACTCCGTCTGTCGCGTGGCGGCGCGAAGAAGCGTCCTTACTACCGCATCGTGGCCGCAGACAGCCGCGCACCGCGTGATGGTAAGTATCTGGAGCAAGTTGGCGTCTATAACCCGCTGCTCGCTAAAGATGACGAAAACCGCGTGAAGCTGATCGAAGACCGCATCCGTTACTGGCTCGGCGTTGGCGCTCAACCTTCTGACCGTGTTCTGCGTTTCCTCGACGCGGCTGGCATCTTGGAGCGCACCGCGCGCAACAATCCAAACAAAGCGAAGCCCGGCGAAAAAGCGACCGAGCGCGCTGAAGAGAAAGCTGAAAAGGCCAAGGAAGCTGAAGAAGCAGCAAAAGCTGCTGAAGAAGAAGCCAAGGCCGCAGCTGCTGCTCCTGCAGAAGAAGCTGCACCAGAAGCGCCTGCTGAAGAGCCTGCCGCTGAAGCGCCAGCAGAAGAAGCACCGGCCGCAGAAGCTGGTGAAGAAAAAGCCGAAGGTTAAGCCCTTTATGCACCGCTGGCTTTGCAAGAAGGCAGAGCCAGCGGCGCGGCTATTATCATGAGCGTAAACGAACCCATCACATTGGCCGCTGTCACTGGCGCGCATGGCGTAAGCGGGGAAGTGCGGCTCAAATTGCTGGGGGAGGGCTTGGATGCTCTCCGCCAACATTCTGCGTTTAATGACGGCTCATTGACGCTAAAAAAAGTGCGATCCGACAATAAAGGCGGCGCGATTGCGCGCTTTGCTGAGGTTGAAGGGCGCAATGCCGCGGAAAAAATGCGCGGCACTGTCATCACCGTACCGCGCGCAGAATTGCCGCCTTTGGCAGAGGGTGAATATTATCACCGCGATCTCATCGGCTTGCTGGCGCAGACGGAATGCGGGGATGCGATTGGCCGTGTCACGGCGGTCGAAAATTTCGGCGCTAGTGACATTATCGAAATCACGCTTGACCCGGTTCCGGCCAAGGGGATGAAGACCCTGATGGTGCCGATGACCAAGCAAGCGGTGCTGAGCTGGGATACGAAGACACTTGTGATTGCGGCAGATTTCGCCGACCAATAGCGCCATGGGCGCCCCTGCGATCACCTCTGAGCTTTGGCAACGCCTCGATGCGTATCAGCTCGGGCCGGATGCCGCCTCATTCTCTTTCGCCGCGCGATTGGCCCGCGGAAACCGCTGGAGCGAAGAGCACGCCGCTCTGGTGATCACCGAATACAAACGGTTCTGTTATCTCGCTGTGACCGCCGGGCATGAGGTCACCCCTTCTGACGCGGTGGATCAAGTCTGGCACCTGCACCTGACCTATAGCCGCGATTATTGGCAGACATTTTGCCCCGACATTTTGCGCGCCGAATTGCACCACGGCCCCACCAATGGCGGCACCGCGGAACGCTCGCGCTATTATGATCAATATGCCGAAACATTGGCATCTTACGAAGCCGCCTTTGACGCATTGCCGCCGCCAGACATCTGGCCCGATGCACGGCGGCGGTTCGGGGTGGATCCCAAGGGGCAGCGCGTTAATCCGCAAGACGTTATGATCCTGGATCGGCGTTTGGCGGTGCTCGGCGCGTTTGGATGGATCGCCTTGGGCATAGTGATTGCCGTTTTGATTGGAGTTTTGATCTGATGGAATTCTTTGGGTCCTATGCCGGGGCGGATTTCCTGCTGTTTTATGCGCTGATGTTGGCGACATGCGTGATTGCGGGGCTGTGGATTCCGGCGAATTTGCGCCCGGTGGGGCGCCGCGGCGAGGCGAACGCTGCCGAGGAATTGGCGGTGCTTTCCGGCGGGAAAGACCGGCATGCCAATGTGGTGACCGCCGATTTGGTCGCGCGCGGCGCGTTGGTGCCGGGAAAAGCAGGGCAGCTTAAGGTCGCGCAGCCGGACGCGAAAACAGGTTCCGCAGGGCGCACATTGCTGCGCAAAACCGGCGAATTTGGGCCAGGCGAAATTTCTGAAAGCACCGCTGGTGATGCCGCAGTCATTGAAAGCCGGTTGATCAGCGCAGGATTGCTGATGAATGCGGGAGAGCGCACGAAGCTGCGCTGGCTGTCGGCGGCGCCTTACGCGGCGTTGCTGGCGATTGGACTGTACCGCCAGCAAGCGGGATCAGCAGCGGGCGAGGCGACCGGGTTGCTGGTGGTTATGATGGTGATCACGGCGGTCTGCGCGCTTATCCGTTTGTTCAAATCCAATCCGCGCACAGTGTCCGGCAACGAAGCGCTGAGGGTTGCAGAAGCAAATGCCGCGCGAATGCGCATCGCGCCAACAGTGAACGAGGCGGGCTATGCAGTGGCGCTGTTCGGCACGGCGGTTTTGGTCGGCACGCCGTGGGAACCTGTTCACGCAATGCGGCAATCGGGCGACGGTGCTGGCGGCTATGCCGGTGATCACTCTGACGGCGGTGATGGCGGCGGTGGCTGCGGAGGGGGCGGCTGCGGCGGTTGCGGCGGATAGGGCGCGCGGTTAGAGGGCCGGTATGACCAAACTCAACGTAGCAATCTGCCAAGCCGCCCCAATCCCGCTCGATTTTACCGGCGGCATCGAAAAAGCGACACGTCTGGCGCGTGACGCCATTGAAGGCGGCGCGAAATTTGTAGCGTTTGGAGAGACGTTTTTGGGCGGCTACCCGCTGTGGCTGGATGAGGCACCGGGCGCGGCCTTGTGGGATCATCCCGGCTCCAAGGCGCTGCATGCGATCATGCTGGAACAGGCGATTGTTCCGAATGACGAGCGGCTGCTGCCCTTGCAGGAATTGTGCGATCAAAGCGGCGCGCTGATCTCACTGGGCGCGCATGAGCGTGTGCGGCAGAGCCTTTACAACAACCAATTGTTGTTTCGTCCCGGTGAAGCGCCTTTGGACCACCGCAAATTGGTGCCGACGCATGGCGAGCGGCTGATTTGGATGCGCGGTGATGGATCGACCATCGGCGTGCATCAGGCGGAATGGGGCAAAGCGGGCAATCTGATCTGCTGGGAACACTGGATGCCGCTGGCGCGCGCAGCGATGCACAATCTGGGCGAGGCGGTGCATGTCGCCGCATGGCCGACCGTGCGCGAAGAATATGCGCTCGCCTCGCGGCATTACGCGATGGAGGGCCGGTGTTTTGTGCTGGCGGCGGGGTTGGTGCAGCACCGCGATGACCTGTTTGACGGGTTGGAGCGGGTTGGCGGCTCATCGGAGGCGCTGGAATTGTTCAACGCGATTGAAAGCGAGGAGCTGAACCGAGGTGGATCAATGATCATCGCCCCTGATGCGCGGGTGATCGCGCAGGCGGGCGAGGGCGAAGAGATTTTGCACGCCGAACTGGACCTGAGCGAGATCGGCAGCGGGTTGGCGAGCCTCGACTCAGACGGCCACTATTCGCGGCCTGACGTGTTTGAGCTTAATGTGGATACGCGCGCTAAGGATGGGGTGAAATGGACTGGCTGATCATCGGCATGGTCGGCTCTACGCCGGTTGTTATTGAAGTTGACGGCTCTGCGCCCGGTACAATGCCACGATGGCTTGGTCTATTCGTCATTTGTGTGCCTAGTGCGCTAATTGCTTGGGGATTTACAGTTTTACTCAATCGTTTGTTCGGGGGGTTAAGTTGGCTTGTTAAGTTATTTATCGTATCGCCAATTCCCCTATTGGTTTTCTTAATATTCATGGTGTCGATCTCTATGCTCGCAAGTGGCAGAGGGGTGGGAGAGACTATTTCTATAATGTTCCCACTTCCGATTGCGGGGCAAGTCACTTTGCTTGCTACATTTCTGACGGGTGCGCTGGTCTCGACGTTAGTCACACTGCGTTTCGAGCGTAAGGCATCGCGCACCGAGAAAACACGGCTAGACACTTTCAAATGACCTTCGCCGCCCAAATCCTCACCCTCTATCCAGAGATGTTTCCCGGCTCGCTCGGTCAATCGCTCGCGGGCAAGGCGCTCGAACGGGGCGATTGGACGTGCGACACCGTGCAAATGCGCGATTTCGCCACTGACCGGCACCGCAGCGTCGATGACACGCCAGCTGGTGGCGGCTCTGGCATGGTGCTCAAAGCAGACATCCTCGGCAAGGCCGTCGATCATGCCATCCACCGCCAGCCTGACGCGCCGATCCTCGCCATGACCCCGCGCGGGAAACCGATCACTCAGGACCGTATAAGAGAGATCGCCAGCGGCCCCGGTGTCACGTTTTTATGCGGTCGCTTTGAGGGCTTTGATGAGCGTATTTTCGAGGCGCGGCCCCAGATAGAGCAGGTCAGCCTTGCCGATATCGTTTTGTCGGGCGGAGAAACGGCGGCGATTGCCATACTCGATGCTTGCATTCGGCTGCTTCCCGGCGTAATGGGCGCGGCTTATTCGGGTACTGAAGAGTCGTTTGAGGACGGTCTTTTGGAATACCCGCAATACACCCGGCCCCAGGAATGGGAAGGGCGCACGATCCCTGAAGTGCTGCGATCGGGGGATCATGCGAAGATCGCTGCTTGGCGTAAAGCTACGGCGGAGGATCACACTCGGTTACGCAGGCCGGATCTATGGGAACGCTATTCTGGCGCTCCGGTCCAGTCTGCCTCTGGCGCGCGGCGAAAAAATAAGGAACCGGACCAGTGAACCTGATCCAGCAAATCGAAGCCGAGGAAATTTCCAAGGCTGCCAAGAATATTCCTGACTTTCAGGCGGGCGACACAGTGCGCGTCGGTGTGAAGGTTATTGAAGGCTCACGCGAGCGTATTCAGAACTTTGAAGGCGTTGTGATTGCGCGCTCTAACCGCAGCATCAACAGTAACTTCACTGTGCGCAAAATGAGCTTTGGCGAAGGTGTGGAACGTGTGTTCCCGCTCTACGCACCAATCGTCGACAGCATCACCGTGGTCCGCCGCGGTGTCGTGCGCCGTGCGAAGCTTTACTATCTGCGTGGCCGCACCGGTAAACGTGCGCGTATCGCTGAACGCCGTGAGAACGCTCCTAAGAGCTGAAGCCCACTGGGCTGAATTCTCGCATCATGCGACATTCAAAAGGGCGGCCCCGCATGGTGCCGCCCTTTTTCGTGTGCGGTTTCTCGGTGCCTCTTGCCAAGGCGGGCGGCGATTGCGAGGGATATGTCAACCAAGTCACGAAGGGGCCTTCCTTGAAATGCGCTTACCTATCCTTGCCGCCGCTGCGGCCACAGCCGCCGTTTTCCTGCCAAACATTGCATTGGCAGATGCGCATATGACCGAAGCCTCGCCAGAGCTGACTTTTGAGCGCGTTTTCGCCTCGCCCAGCCTAAATGGCCCGGCGCCGCGTCAGGCGAAATTCTCGCCTGATGGGCGGTATCTCACGCTGCTGCGCAACCGCGAGGATGACCGGGAGCGGTATGATCTGTGGGGCTTTGATCTCACCACCAGCCAATGGCGGATGCTCGTCGATAGCGAGGCGATTGGTTCGGGCAGAGAGCTGTCCGAAGATGAAAAGATGCAGCGTGAACGCGCGCGCGTTGGGGGTCTGTCGGGGATTATCTCCTACCAATGGGCCAGCGATGCCTCGGGCGTGTTGGTGCCAATTGATGGCGATCTGTATTTTGCCCGTATCTCCGACGATGGGGACGATACGGTCACCCGTTTGACCGATACCGAGGAAAGCGAGCTAAACCCGGCTTTGTCCAACAGCTCGGCCTATGTTTCGTTTGTGCGAGACCGGCAATTGTGGGTTGGTGCAGTTGGCGAAGAGGCCGCGCCGATCACTCCGAAAGAGGCGGGCACGATCCGCTGGGGCGAGGCGGAATTTGTCGCGCAGGAGGAAATGGGCCGCCTGACCGGATATTGGTGGGCACCTGATGACAGCCGTTTGGTGGTGCAGCGCACCGATGAAAGCCCCGTCGGCATCGTCACCCGCGCGGCCATCGGAGCGACCGGCACGAAGGTGTTCGACCAACGTTACCCGGTTGCGGGCAGCGACAATGCGATTGTTGAGCTTTACGTGATGGACCCCGATGGCGGCAATCAAGTGAAGGTCGATATCGGCGAAGAGACCGACATTTACATTGCCCGCGTCGACTGGGCCCCGGATGGCGCTTTATATGTTCAGCGGCAAAACCGTCAGCAAACCGTGCTCGACATGCTGAAGGTCGATCCAGCCACAGGTGCAAGCGAAGTGTGGTTCACTGAGACCGCCGCACGCGAAGAATATTGGATCAACCTGTCCGACAATTACCGGTTCTTAGAAGATGGCAACCTGCTTTGGTGGTCAGAGCGCGATGGCTTTGGTAATTTCTACCGTTTCGACGGCGCGCAATGGAGCCAGCTTACCAGCTTAAACGAACCGGCATCCTCGCTGGTTGGGGTCAATGAAGACGACAATCAATTCTTCTACCGCGCCGCAGAAGGTGTTTTGACGCAGCAAGTTTACGGTGCGAGCCTGTCGGGCAATGCCGGATCGCAGCGTATCACCGACCCGGATTACACCAACACCGCCAGCATGGATCCACTTGGCCGGATGCTGCTGATCAGCCGCTCTGCCTCCGATCAACCCACGCAAAGCTATCTCGCCACGCGCACAGGGCAACGGATCACGTGGGTGGAGGAGAATGCGCTGTCGGAGGACCATCCCTACACGCCCTATCTGCTCAGCCACACAATGCCGGAATTTGGCACGATAGAGGCAGAGGATGGGACGCCGCTGCATTATATGATGCTGAAACCTGATATGGAGCCGGGCAAGCAATATCCGGTTTTCTATCACCATTACTCAGGGCCGGGCCCGCAAATCGTCGACCGGGGCTGGGACGGCGCTTTGGCGCAGGCGGTGGTGGATCGCGGGTACATCTGGTTCGCGCTCGACAATCGCGGCACGGCCAATCGCGGCGTTGATTTTGAGCAACCGATCTACCGCGCGATGGGCGGCGTCGAAGTGGATGATCAGCGCAAGGGCGCCGAATTCTTGGCGACGCTCGGGTTTGTCGATGCGGACAAGATTGCGATTTATGGCTGGTCTTACGGTGGATATATGACGCTGAAGCAGCTGGAGGCTGATCCCGGGCTTTATGCGGCGGGCATTTCGGGCGCGCCGGTTACCCGGTGGGAGCTTTATGACACCCATTATACCGAACGTTTCATGGGTGACCCGCGCGAGGTTCCAGAGGCTTACGAAACCGCCAGCGCCATTCCTGAGGCGACCAAGATTGCCGATCCGCTGCTGCTGATCCACGGCATGGCGGATGACAATGTGGTGTTCGAAAACTCGTCAGAACTGATCAGTGTTCTGCAAGAGAACAACGTGCCGTTCGAAATGATGCTGTATCCCGGATACACGCACCGCGTCGGGGGCGAGAATATCAGCCCGCATATGTGGAACAGCATTTTCCGCTTCCTTGAGGCGCATGGGGTCACGCCGCCGGAATGATTATTCCGCCAGCCATGTCAAGGCGGTGGCGGCGACTTCATCCGGGGCCTCTACCTGAGGGTAATGGCCGACATGGGAAATAAGATGGTGGCGCGCATTCGGAAGGGTGCTGCGCCACCTGTCATATGCATGCTTGCCCGACACAGGATCGAGAGCGCCGTTGATGAGGCCGATTTTGTCCTGCGCCAAAACAAGCGCCTCTTCCCAATCCTCTTTGTTTTTCACCCGGTCCGCGATGTAATGCAAAAGTCTATGCGTGATCCGGTTGCCGCCCTTGTGGCTGATGAATTCCCAGAACTGATCCAACTCGGCCTCGCTTGGCTGCGTATCGGGGCCAAACACTTCGCAGAAACTCTTGCCGAACCCTTTGCGGTTCATCAGCAAGCCGAGAAGAAACCCGACAGGCGACACGCCCAGCTTTTGCATCGGGCGAGGGCGGTGTTGGTCAGGAAATATCCCGCCATTCAGAAAAATGACCTGCCCAAGACCCGCGGCGGCGTCCCCTTCTTGTTGGAAACTGAGCAATTGCTGCCCAACCGAAACGCCGTAATCATGCACTAGCGCATCAAATTGAGTGACCCCCAAATGTTTGAGCAAGGCCAATTGCATCAATGTCTGGTGGTAGATTGAGTAGCCGCCGCCCTCATGACCGCCGCGCGGCTTATCCGACAGGCCAAATCCCAACATATCGCAGGCGATCAAGCGGTGATTGACGCCCAGCGTTTCCCAAACCGGCTGCCAATCCCAAGAACAGGTGGGAAAGCCATGCACCAAAAGCAGGGGCCGCCCATCCGGGTTTCCGCCAGTCCAATAGGCAATTTGATTCCGCATAAAGGGAAAATACTTGGCACACTCGCGCCACTTTTGTGTATCGGCCTGCATAGTCCCTCCTAGTTGGAGCGAAGCTAGCCGCATAGTGCGGCAGCACAACCCCACGTTTTTCGCGAAGGAATAGTACATTGGGTTACCGGGTGGCAGTCGTCGGCGCGACGGGCAATGTTGGGCGTGAGATCATGCAGGTCCTCGCTGAGCGGGAGTTTCCATGTGATGAGGTCGCGGCGGTCGCATCGTCGCGTTCGCACGGGACAGAGGTCGAATTTGGCGACACTGGCAAAATGCTCAAATGCCGCAATATCGAACATTTCGATTGGGCTGGTTGGGATATCGCTCTGTTCGCCGCAGGCAGCGGACCGGCCAAGGAATATGCCCCCAAAGCCGCCGCAGCAGGCTGCGTGGTGATCGACAATTCCTCGCTTTACCGGATGGACCCCGACGTTCCCTTGATCGTGCCAGAGGTGAACCCTGATGCCATCGATGGCTATACTCAGCGCAACATCATCGCCAATCCCAATTGCTCAACCGCGCAATTGGTCGTCGCGCTCAAACCTTTGCATGACGCCGCGACGATTAAACGTGTTGTTGTCTCGACTTATCAATCGGTCTCTGGCGCGGGCAAATCGGGCATGGATGAGTTGTTCGAACAAAGCCGCGCCATCTTCGTCGGCGATCCGGTTGAACCGACCAAATTCACCAAGCAGATCGCGTTTAATGTGATCCCGCATATCGACGTTTTCTTGGACGATGGATCGACCAAGGAAGAATGGAAGATGATGGTCGAGACGAAGAAGATCCTCGATCCCAAAGTGAAGCTCAACGCAACCTGCGTGCGGGTGCCGGTGTTTGTCGGCCATGCCGAGGCGGTGAATATCGAATTTGAAAAAGAGCTTTCCGCTGAAGCCGCGCAGGAAATCCTGCGTGAAGCGCCCGGCATTATGCTGATCGATAAGCGCGAAGACGAAGGCTATGTCACCCCGGTTGAGGCCGCCGGTGACAGCGCAACCTATGTCAGCCGCGTGCGCGAAGACCCGACGGTTGATAACGGGCTGACGCTGTGGTGCGTGTCCGATAATCTGCGCAAAGGCGCCGCGCTGAACGCGGTGCAGATCGCCGAATTGCTGGGCCGCCGCCATTTGAAAAAGGGATAAAGAGATGCGTCTTTTGCTGATCGGGGCGGCAGCCTTGGCTCTATCCGCGTGTGACAGTGGCAAAGTGCCGTCACCGGCGGACCGTCAGAGCGGCGCGGCCGATGTGGTGGCGGACGTTGATCTTCAGCAGGTAACGCTGCGAGGCGATGGTCTGACATCAGGCGCGGAGTCGTTTTTCTTTGCTGCGGGCGAGACCGAAGTGAAAACCGCGCTGACCGCCTCGCTTGGCGAAGCGAGTGACACTGGCGAAAACAGCGAATGCGGGGCGGGGCCGATGGCCTATGCCAATTATCCCGGCGGCCTGACTGTGAATTTCCAAAATGGCAGTTTGGTCGGCTGGGTTCTGCAAGGCGAAGAGGACACGATTTCCGTTTCCGCAGACGTTGAAATTGGCACCCCGCGCGCCGAAGCAGAAGCGCTGGAGCGTTATATCGCGATCGAGGACAGCACCTTGGGCGAGGAATTTGTAATATCTGGCGATCTTGCTGGATTTATCGAAGATGACGCTGTTTCGATGCTTTATTCTGGGGTGCAGTGCTTTTTCAGATAGGCTTCGCTAGGATGCTTTTATGACCAAAACCGCAGACCTGTTTTTCAGCTTTCGCTCGCCTTATTCATACCTTGCTATCGGGCGTTACCGGGCGATGGCGACCGAGTTTGATTTGGACATCACATTGCGCACCGTGTGGCCGATTGCGATCCGCGATCCGGATATTCTGTTCACAGGCAATCCCAATGCGCCGCGTTATATTTTGATGGATTCGTTTCGCGTCGCAGAGCATCTGAACATTCCCTATCGCTGGCCGCGCCCCGATCCGGTGGTGCAGAACCTTGCCACGCGCGAAATCGCGTCGGAGCAGCCCCTGATCCGCCGGATTTGCCGAATGGGGCAAGCGGCGACGCGCAGAGGCGCTGGATTGGCTTTCGCGGATGAAGTGTCGCGTATTATTTTCTCCGGCGAAGTCGATGATTGGGATCAGGGCGATCAGCTGGCCGGCGCGGCGGCACGCGCGGGGCTGAACATTGCCGAGTTGGAGGCTGAGGCGGTCAAGGATGCGGGCGCGCTTGATGCAGAAATCGCCGATAACCAAGCCGCGCTGGAAGCAGCGGGGCATTGGGGCGTGCCGACATTGGTGTTTGATGGTGAGCCCTTCTTTGGCCAAGACCGCGTAGAAATGGCACTGTGGCGGATGCAGCAAAAGGGGCTTTTGCCGAGGTGAGCGAAGGCCAGAGTGATGCGAGCCTGACTGGCGGCTGTCAATGCGGCGCGGTCCGGTATCTGATAACCGGCACACTTCACATTTCCTACGCATGCCATTGCCGCGAATGCCAAAAACAATCGGCCAGCGGCTTTGGCATTTCGGTGCCGGTCAAACGCGCGCATTTCGCAGTGTCTGGCCCGCTCCAAATCTGGTCGCGCCAAACCGATAGCGGCTCCGTCACCGATTGCTATTTTTGCCCGCAATGCGGAACGCGTGTCTATCACGCCGGGTCAGGCCGTGCAGAATGGGTCACCGTCAAAGGCGGATCGTTGGACAGGCCGGACGCGTTGCAACCGGCGGCGCATATTTGGATTCGTAGCCGGCAAAGATGGTTTGATCTGCCGGATCATGTGCCGCATTGGGAAACGCAGCCGCGCGATGAGGCGGAATGGAAGCGCATGGTTGGATGGGACGAGTAGATGAGCGAAAGCCAGAGCAGTTTTATCAGTTTTGACGGCACCCGATTGGCCATCCACCGCGCCGGTGACGGTAAACCCGTCATCCTGCTGCACGGTCTGTTTTCCTCTGCCCATATGAATTGGATGAAATGGGGGCATGATACGCGCCTTGCTGAGGCCGGTTTTGAGGCGATCATGATGGATTTTCGCGTCCACGGTGACAGCGACGCCCCGCATGATCCTGCCGCTTATCCAGACGGCGTGTTGGTGCGCGATGCGGCGGCTTTGGTCGATCATGTGGGGCTTGCTCCGGGGGAATACGATCTTGTCGGTTTCTCACTTGGCGCGCGGACGGCGATCCACGCTTGCGCAAACGACGTGCTCGCCCCGCGGCGTATGATCGCATGCGGGATGGGTGTCGCGGGGCTGGCCGATTGGCAGCGGCGCGCGGATCATTTTAAGCGCGTTATTGACGATTTCGACACGATCAAACCGGGCGATCCCGCCTATGTCGCGCGCACATTCCTCAAATCCCAAGGGGTGGACCGGGTCGCGGCGCGCCTGTTGCTTGATGCGATGGAGCCGTTTGATCTGGCCTCTTTGGCGAATATCACCATGCCCACCGCGCTGATTTGCGGAGCCGAAGATGACGACAATGGATCGGCAGAGGAGCTGGCGGGGATGCTGCCCAATGCGGTTTATTCCGAAGTGCCCGGCACGCATTTAAACAGCGTGATCAAACCAGAATTAGGCGAAGCAATCACGGCGTTTTTGGGGGCAGTATGAGCGTATCGAAGAAAACCGCCGTCATGTGGTGGGTTGGCGGATTGATCGCCTTTGGGATCACTTTGTATTTCCACATTCCCTTGATCACGGACGGCGTGCCCGGCGGCATTACCGAACATCAACGGGCGCCCGATGCGGCCACGGTGAATGCGATCCAATCCTCTTGGGCGGCCGATGGGTTGATGGGGGCGGCGTCTTTGGCGATGATCACTGATCTGATCTTCATTGGGATTTACGGGATCGGCTGCGTCTTGGCGGGGCAATATTATCGCTCTGGCAGAAACAGTGTCCTGCGCATTTTGGGCTGGGCGGCGCTGATTTCGGGGGTGATATTCCTGATCACCGATTATGGCGAAACCATCGCCCAATTTATGCAGCTGACGAATGAAGCTGGTGATGATGACCTTGCCGCCTTTGCGTCCACGCTTCGTCCGGTAAAGATGCTGACTTGGACCACAGGATTTTTCACAGTTTTGGCCGCGCTTTTGGCAGATCGCTTTTCGTCGAACGCTGCTTGATAAGCAGCAGCGAGGCGTCCAAAACTGCCCGCAATAAATACGCAATAGTATAGAGGATTGTCGCCCATGAAATTTGCCCGGTTCACATTCAAGGCTTCCGCTGCGGCGCTGGCTGTCTCGCTCGCCGCTGCATCCGTTCCGGCAATGGCTGATGCGCATGTTGAGGCAGGCAGTGCGGATGACATGACCGAGGAAAGCGCCGCGCAATTCCCGCTGACCCCAGAAGGTGCAGCGGAATTTATCGCCCATGTTGAGGCGGAATTTGCGGAGTTTTCCAAGACCAGCGCGCATGTTGCATGGTTGCAGGCGACTAATATCAATCACGATTCCAACACGCTCGCATCGCAATATGGCGCGCAAGGGACGTTGATGAGCGTCGGTTTCGCCACCGAGGCGGCCAAATATGCGGAGATTGCCGGGCTTGATCCGGTGGTTGAGCGTAAGTTGGGCATGCTGCGTTATGGCATTGGATTGCCCGCGCCGGGCCGCGATGGGGCGGCGGAAGAATTGTCGCAGATCGCCACCGATCTTGGCGCGCAATATGGCCAAGGGCGCGGCACGCTCAATGGTGAAGAAATCGGCGGCTCTGACATCGAAGCGGAAATGGGCAATCTGGACCGTTCGCCAGAAGAATTGGCGGAAATGTGGGCCAGTTGGCACGACAATGTCGGCGCGCCCATGCGCGAAGATTACACCCGCATGGTGGCCATCGCGAATGAAGGCGCGGGCGAGCTAGGTTTTGATGACCTCGGCACGATGTGGCGTTCGGGTTACGACATGACGCCGGAGGAGTTTGCCGCCGATACCGAACGGATGTGGCAAGAGGTCCGCCCGCTCTACGTTGCGCTGCACACTTATGTGCGCCGCAAATTGAACGAACATTACGGCGATGATGTGCAGGCCGCGACGGGCCCGATCCGCGCCGATTTGCTCGGCAATATGTGGGCGCAAGAATGGGGCAATATTTACCCGTTGGTCGCGCCAGAGGGAGCGGGCGATATCGGCTATGACCTCACCGATTTGATCGTGGAGCGTGATTTGGACGCGGTCGAAATGACCCGGATTGGCGAGCAATTCTTCAGCTCATTGGGCTTTGAAGAATTGCCGGAAACCTTTTGGGAACGCTCACAATTTGTGAAGCCGCGCGACCGCGAAGTGGTGTGCCATGCCAGCGCGTGGAACCTCGACAATATTGACGATCTGCGTATCAAAATGTGCATCAAGCCCAATGCGGATGACTTCATCACGATCCATCACGAGCTGGGCCATAACTATTATCAGCGCGCTTATAACGAGCAGGACTTTCTGCATCTGACCGGCGCGAATGATGGGTTTCATGAGGCGATTGGCGACACGATTGCTCTATCGATCACGCCGGAATATCTGGTGCAAATTGGGATGCTGACGCCGGATCAGGTGCCCGATGCCGATAAGGATATTGGCCTGCTGCTCCGTCAGGCGATGGATAAGGTCGCGTTTTTGCCCTTCGGTCTGCTGATCGATCGGTATCGGTGGAGCCTGTTTGACGGCAGTGTCGCGCCGGAGGATTACAACACCGCATGGACCGAAATCCGCGAGGAATATCAGGGCATTGTCCCGCCATTTGAGCGCCCCGATGATGCGTTTGATCCGGGCGCGAAATATCACGTGCCGGGTAATGTCAGCTATACGCGCTATTTCCTTGCGCGGTTGCTGCAATTCCAATTCTACAAGGCCGCGTGTGATCAGGCCGGATGGGAAGGGCCGCTGCATCGCTGTTCATTCTATGGCAGCGAAGAAGTGGGCGCGAACCTTAATGCGATGCTGGAACTCGGCGCGTCGGTGCCGTGGCCGGATGCTTTGGAGGCTTTCACCGGAGAGCGTCAGATGAACGGCACCGCGATGGTTGAATATTTCGCGCCGCTCAAAGAATGGCTCGATGAACAGAACGAAGGGCAAGAAGCGGGCTGGTGATGCTCCGCAGCTTTACCGCATCGTTGATCGCCCTTTCGCTCGGTGCCTGCGCGCCGGGTGAGGGGGTGTCAAACACCCTCAGCCAAACACAAGCGGAGACCGTTCGCCCCGCTTTGTTCGTTGCCAATAAACGCGGCGACACCTTGTCCAAGATTGACCTTGCGAGTGGGGAAAGCGAGTTTGAAGTGCCCGCTTGCACCACGCCGCATGAACTGGCGACGTCGCCAGACGGCGGATATGTGGCGGTGGCTTGCTATGGCGGCGAACATCTCTCGATCTTTGAGACGGGGCGATTGATGCGCTCTGCCCGGATATTGCTGGGCGCAGGCGCGCGGCCGCATGGGATTGTCTGGCATGAAACTGGCGCGCTCTATGCCACGGCAGAGGGGCGGCAATCCGTTTACCGCATCCGCGATCCTTTGGGCCGGGCGCCGGACATCACGGAATTCCCGACGGGCAAGGAAGGCAGCCACATGCTCGCCGTCGCGCCGGATGAAAGCGCGGCATGGACGACCGATTTGAGTTCTAAAACGGTGACCCGCATTGATTTGACCGGCACCGATGCGCCGCTCTCTGTTATCGTCGGCGAAGAGCCCGAAGGCATTGCGCTGGCGCCAGATGGCCAAACCCTGTGGGTCTCCGCGCGTGGCTCAAATCAGGCGTTTGCGCTTGATCCGGTCACGATGGCGGTCCGCGAAACCATCGCTGTGGGGCAGTTCCCGCTGCGTTTGGCGATCCGCCCTCAAGGTGATGTGGCGGTGACCTCTGATCTGATGGATGGCGGGTTATCGGTGATTGACCTCAGCCGCGCCGAACTCATCCGCAGCATTGCGGTCTCTTCGCCCGAAACGGCGCAGGAACGGTTTCAGGTTACGATCCTATGGTCCGATGATGGCACCAAAATCTATGTCGCCGAAACTGCGAGCAACACCGTGGCAGAGGTAGACTATGCCACCGGCGAGGTGCTGCGGCGGCTGCCGACGGGTGAGGGCGGGGACGGCCTTGCGATATTGCCGTGAGCAAAAGGAAAAGCGATTGATGCGAACATATATTGGGGCGGCCTTGGGGTTAAGCGGGGCGCTCACCGCGTCGATGATTGCGGCGGGTGCATGGATGCCCGGTTCAAGCCTGAGCGCCCAGTCGGCGCAATCGGATAGGGCCGAGATGATCACCGCCAAAAACCCAGCAGAACTCACCATCGTGATGATGAATGCCGGATATGACGTTGAGCTTACGCAGGACGGTGTTGGCGATCCAATGATCTCAGCGGAATTGGCGGGGATGCCGCTGCGGGTGTATTTTTATGGCTGCGATGCGGAGACGAATGACGGGTGCACATCTTTGCAATTGTCGACCGGTTTTGACCGCGCCCAGCCATGGTCGCGCGGCGAAGCGTTAGAGATCAGCGAGCGATTCCGCTTTGCCTCTGTCAGGTTGGATGAAGAGGGCGATCCGTTCATTTCTTGGGATATCGTCACCGGAGACGGCATCCCGGCCAGCGTTTTCCTGCAATCTATCAAGCAGTTTGAACGCACGATTGAACTGACCGCAGAAGTGGTTTTCGCAGAGGAAAATGCTGCGGCTGATGCGGCTGGTAATGCTGGCTCTAATGCCGAGGATGAAGGGCAATAATCGCCCCCTTTGCCTGCCCCGCAAAAGCGCCTAATAAATCGGCATGACTATTTTCTCTATGACTAAGACCCACATGACCGCCCTGTCCGGTGCCGCGCTTTTGGCGGCTTCTCTCGGATTTGCTGCTCCCGTTTCGGCTCAGCAGGCCGCTCCGCGATCAGACCCGCAAGTCGTCACCGAATTTAACGCGCCCACGATCACGCGTTTGCTCACCGATGTTCAGGCCGATTGGCGGATCGAGGCGAGCGCGCAAGGAGAGATCAATTACCGGGCCAGCGCGGAAGGGGGATTGAATTTCACGCTCGCACCGCGCGCCTGCTCGCCAGAGACAGGTTGCTTGGGGTTGATGGTGCTGGCGGTCTTTACCGGGGTTGATACCACAGACCCGGCGCGAATTGATGCGTTTCTCAATGATTTAAACGACCAGAGCGCCACCGCCAAAGTGTATCGCAGCGGCGATGGTATCATCATTCTGCAAGCCTATATCAACTCATCCTACGGCATCAGCTACGCCAATGCTCAGGCGCAATTGTTGGTATTTGGCCAGAACATTGTCGCCGTCAGCGGAGCGCTATCGGCGTTTGAGAGCGGGTCTTAACCCACCTTCAGATTGGTCATGAAATTGCTTGTCGATCGCTCCAGATTGCGGATATTTTCTGACAGATCAGCGGCGGCATCTTCCAATTCGCTGGATAACGTGCCCGCTGCATTGGCCCGGTGCAGCAGCGCTTTGGTGCGCCCGACCATGGCATCGGCTTCCCCGGCGGCATTGCGCGCAAAGGCTTCGATTGTGTCGGCGGATTGTTTCTGACTTTCAACGTCATAACGGATTGACCGGGCCGTTTCATTGAGGTCGGCAATCGCGCTGTCGATCGCTTGAAAACTTTGCTCCGCCTCGACCGTCCCGCTGCGCACACCGCTTAGGAATGTGTCGATCTCGGTTGCGGCTTCACCAGCCTGCGTGGCGAGCGCTTTTACTTCTTGCGCAACAATCGTGAAGCCTCTGCCTGCCACCCCGGCCGATGCCGCTTCGATTGCGGCGTTGAGCGAGAGGAGGTTGGTGCGCTCTGCAATTCGGACGATTGCGCGGGTTGCCTCGCCAATTGTGCGCGATTGCTGGGACAGAGATCCGATGGCTTTGCCGCCGCCGCCCGATCGCTGTGTTGCCTCTGCGGTGAGCTCGCTTTGCTGGCCCACATTGGCGGCGATGGTGGCGATAGAGAGCGACATTTCTGCGACGCCCGCGGCCACAGTGTTGGCCGCGCGGCTTGCCGATTCGGCAGAGCCTGCCACATCATGCGCCTCACTCCCGGCTTCTGTCGCCATTACTTTCAGTCCCTTGGCAGAGCGTTCGAGCAAGTTAGCCGTTTCCGCCACCGCATGGGTTACGCCGCTGATTGATCGTTCAAATTCGGCGGCAACATTGGCATATTCGGCCTTGCGCAATTTGATCACATTGGCGCGGCTTTGGGCGCTGGCTTCTTGTTCCGCTTGCACAGCGGCCAGCGCCTCTTGCAGCGAAGAACTGGTTTGGCGAAGCTCCTCGGTTTGCGCATCGCTAAACCGCCGGGCCTCTTCGACATTGGCCATCATCTTGGCCAGACTTAGGCTGATCTAACACAATACCGATCCGATCATCAAAGTGGCGATGGCGTGGATCGTGACCCGAACAAAGCCCCCACCGCCCCAGAAAACCCAGCTGGGCGCGAGGAAGGATAGGAGCGCATGGTGCAGCAGGACAATCGCGCAGGCGGCGATAATCGGGCGAACATCCCACAAGAGAGTGAGCGAGGCGAGCGCCACGAAAATATAGAGATGCATGTCAATCTGCCACAGCGACCCTTGCATCACATAGAGCATCAATGACGGTTGCAGCGCCGCCATGACGCCAACCGCCATGCGCGCATATCTATCGGTGCGCCCTTTCAGCATGCACCATGTCGGGATCATATTGAGCAATGCACTGACAAAGGCGGCATAGAGCGCATCCTCGCCATGGGTCATCGCCATCAGAGCAATGGTTAGGACGACGAGCCACCCGCCCACTGTGACAAGCGCAATGCCGCGCTGGCGCAAAGCGTGAATGTCGAAATTCATAGGTTTGAGCCTCGCGCCTGATCGCTAAGGGCAGGGCCGCAACCCGGCGCGGCCGCATTGAGGGTGAGGATGCCGCGGCTCAGCAGGTTTTCGGCAAAGCCCGACCTTTCCCCAAGCACGATATAAGATCCCGCGACCTGCCCGCGCGCGGCAATCGCGCTGCCGGGGCGGGAGATGATTGCGGGCAAAGCCTTGGCGGCCTGCGCCGTGAGCGGATACAGTAATGCGGGTTGATCCGTGCGCGGCGCAAACATGAAAGCCGCCATGCCGATCACGCCCAACGCGACCTGACCGATCAACACCGCAGGCGCGAATTTTGCAAAGGTTTGTTCGTTGCCAAGCACCATGTGGCTCGATATCGCCGAATTTGGTTATCGGCGGCGAACCGCGCGCCTGAGTACCTTTACCAAGGTGGGTTTTACGCAGGCCGTTTTCACTCAGCCTGCTGCGGGCAGCACCTTACCGGAATGGCGGCTCGTTAAACGCGCGCAATTTGCGGGAATGCAGACGGTCGCCTTCATCGCGCAGGCTTGCGACCGCTTGCAGACCGATCTGAAGGTGGGCGGCAATCGCCTCTTCATAAAATTTGTTGGCCTGCCCCGGCAACTTAATTTCGCCGTGGAGCGGTTTGTCAGAGACGCACAGCAATGTGCCGTAAGGAACGCGGAACCGGTATCCTTGCGCCGCGATGGTGGCGCTTTCCATCTCCACCGCGATGGCGCGGGATTGAGAGAAACGGCGCGCGCTGCTGGAATAGTGCAATTCCCAATTGCGATCATCGGTGGTGACGACGGTGCCAGTGCGCATGCGCTGTTTTAGGTTCGCGCCTTGAACGCCGCTAACTTGTTCTGCCGCCACCGCGAGCGCTTGTTGCACCTCTGCAATCGGGGGAATCGGAATTTCTGGCGGCAGGACATTGTCCAGCACATGGTCATCGCGCAGATAGGCATGGGCGAGGACGAAATCGCCGATTTTCTGGCTGGAACGAACGCCGCCGCAATGGCCGATCATCATCCAGGCATGCGGCCGCAAAACGGCCAAGTGGTCGCAAATCGTTTTCGCATTGGAGGGTCCAACGCCGATATTCACCAAAGTGATCCCGCGATTATCTGCGCGTTTGAGGTGATAGGCGGGCATCTGGTGCTTGCGCCAAGCGGTGTCGTTGAGCTGTTGTTCGGCATCCTCTGCCGGGTCATTAATATCCAGCCCGCCCGCGCCGGTCAGTCCAGTATATCCGGTGCCGCGATCGTTCGGGCCGATTTGTTTTGCACCCCAATTGACGAATTCATCAACATAACGGTGGTAATTGGTGAAGAGGATAAAGTCCTGAAAATCCTCAACCTTTGTGCCGGTATAATGGGCGAGGCGGGCCAGCGAATAATCCGTGCGCAGCCCGTCAAACAAAGACAGCGGCATATCCGCTTCTTCGTCAAATTCGATCCCATCGGCCAATTCATCGCCGATCAAAGACAGATCGGTGGAGGGGAAGTGCTGCGCGATTTCGCTCGGCGCAATCCCTTGCATGGCGGCGCCTGCTTCGCCGTCGAGCACGTAAGGGAAGGGGATCTCTTGGCGAGAGCGCGTCACGCTCACATCGATCTCATATTCCGCGCCGATCAGCTCCAATTGCTCCGCCAAATAGCGGGCAAACAGATCAGGGCGCGTGACGGTCGTTGTATAAGTGCCCGATTGTTCGAGCCGGCCGAAAGCGCGGCTGCGGTCCAATGGTTCGCCCACCCCGGAATAATGCAAGGTCAATTGCGGATAGGCATAGCTGCCATCCTCACGCTTTCGCGCGGGCGGCACGGTGCCGTTTTGACCAAAGGCGATGACGTCTGCGCGTAAGGCGCTGACCGCATCTTTATAGTGTTGCTGCAATTGTTCGAGGATGGTTGAAATTGGAGTCATTCAGTTCGCCTAGCTTGTTAAATACAAAGTTTCAAAGCCGCTCTTTGCGGCAGTTTCGGTGTCTCTTGAGGCCATAGATGGTGTTTCGATGGTCCTTTTACAAAAAGGGCGCGGAGACCAATTGATCTCCGCGCCCTTTTTTGACGTTTGCTTTGACGCTAACTTAGATAGCTACAATGCGGCGCTTGCGCCCCGCAATTGCTTTACGCGTCGTCGCTGTCTTCTTCAGCCGTGTCAGCGTCGGCATTGGCCTGCGCTGCTTCTTCGAGCAATTCAGCAGGGATTTCGCCCGGCTCAAGGCCCTCATCAATGCGGCTTTCGCCAGCGGCTTCTTCGATCTCGCGTTGTTCGTCTGCGAACATTTGCGCCAGAACGTCGACACCTTGCGATTGCAATTCAGCTTCGTCGTCACTGCGAGCGACATTGGCTTTCACCACGACGCGCACTTCTGGGTGCAAAGCAACGATCACTTCGTGCATGCCGATTGTTTTAATCGGCGCGCCCAGAATGACTTGCTTCTTGTCGACTTCATGGCCTTTTTCAGCGAGGCCAGCGACCATGTCGCGGACACTAACCGAACCATAAAGCTGCCCAGCATTGGACGCAGCGCGGATCAGAACGACCTCTGCGCCTTCGACCTTTTCGCCGGAGCTTTCTGCCACAGTGCGCTTCTCAGCGTTCTCTTTTTCGAGCCGTTCGCGGTTCGCTTCGAACACAGCTTTGTTGGCGTTGTTTGCGCGTAGAGCTTTTTTCTGCGGCAACAGGAAGTTACGGGCATAGCCGTCCTTCACTGTGACAACGTCGCCAATCGTGCCGAGCTTTTCGATCCGCTCAAGGAGAATGATATCCATTGTGTCTTCTCCTCTTACTTAACGATGTACGGCAACAGGCCGATGTGACGCGAACGCTTGATCGCTTTCGCCAGCTCACGCTGCTTCTTTCCAGAAACGGCGGTGATGCGCGAAGGGACGATCTTACCACGCTCAGACATGAAACCCTGAAGCAGGCGCACGTCTTTGTAATCGATCTTGGGGGCGTCTTTACCCGAAAACGGGCATGACTTGCGGCGGCGGAAAAATGGACGTGCCATCAGTCTCGGTCCTCCCGGTCTGAACGGCGCTTACGATCGCGCTCGTTCTTACGCATCATTACGCTTGGGCCATCTTCGTGTTCTTCGACACGGATGGTCATGTAACGAATGACGTCTTCGTTGATACGGGTCTGGCGCTCAAGCTCAGCGACGACGGCGCCAGGGCCTTCGATGTTGAGCATTACAAAGTGCGCTTTACGATTGCGTTCGATTTTATAGGCGAGACCTTTGAGGCCCCATGTTTCGGTCTTTGTGACCTTGCCTTCGTTCGCTTCGACGATTTCGGTCGCCGCTGCCGCAAGCGCGTCAACCTGAGCTTGGCTCAAATCCTGACGCGCGAGGAAGATATGCTCATACAGAGCCATCTTGCTTCCTTTCACATTAATGCCGATCGTTGACTGGTCCGTCCGGATGACGGGGCCCCTCCGGCTTTCTTTGGCCCGCCGTAATTACAGCGGATGCGCGCACATACCGGTTTTGATGGGGTTTGCAAGTGTTGTGGTGCTTGGGTAGTGGGTCAGTTTGAATTTAACGGGTAGAAAAGCCCTTTAATGCAGCTTGGGTTTCTCACTGCAATTTGCACATGGCTTTTCTTATGTAAGCCGCTTCCGGGATAGACCTTCCCGCCTTCCGCAAACATTCCCCTGACGGTATCGAAAGACTGAACGCTTGCCTCATCCCGTTCAAGAATTTCCATAATTTGGTGGAGGTGTCTAAAAACCGCGCAATCAAGATAGCGCAGGACTCTATCTTTATCTTTCGCACCTCGCGGGTTGCTATTTTTCGGCATAGTCAGTCCGGCCTTTTTGCGGACCTGCTTGAATGAGTCATGAGCAGCTTTGAGAATTTCTATATCTTCGCGCGATACGAGATCAAGACAGTGCCTTAGGTCGATGACTGCACCAATTACAGAGGGTTCTTTGTAATCACCCTTGTCCTTCTTCCACTTAGCCCACTCCAAAGCACGAAGTGGATCCGATTCCCAAAAATAGGCACCGGGGCCAAGCCAGTCATAGTCTTTATCGCTTTGTAGAATGTCCGCTCCATCACGAACGGCTTTTTCGGCAATCGCCTTATCGCAACCATGATATCCAAGAATGAACGAGGTGGCGAGACGGCTCAAGCGGTAGCGCGCTCTTTCGTTTGTTCGCCACCAAATTCAGCGCGGAGCTTACCGCGCTTGGTATAAATACCTTCCTTGATCAACGTTTCTCGGGCAGCTTTCTGCGATGACAAAGCGCGCGTAGTTTCTGCCGCAATTGCGTCGAGAATTTTTTTGTTACGCTGTGCGTGTGTCATTCGATGTCCCTCTGGCGTTTCGAAAGATGTTAACCGAGCAATGATTAACCTTTCGAATATGTACCAAAGTTTTGGCGAATGTTTTGGTAAAGTGCAACACTGATGCGACTAAGCGTTGCCTTTTTTGTATGGTCCACGCTTCTTTGGTGCGGCTTCGGCTTCGGCCTTTTCGATCAGCATGACAATATCTGCAATATCCCAAAGGCGGCCAGTGACACCCGCTGCCATTGCTGGCGAAACTTTCAACGTCTTATGGATGCGGACGAAGTTGTAATACATCATGTGGAGTGCGACTGCGTGAGCGTGGTTCTCTACCTTCTTGGAAAAGGCGTTCGTCAAGCGTGTAAACCGGCGCATGTGCATCCGCATGGTGAGATTGTTCCGCTCGACATAGGACGTGCTGACGAGGCTTTCGTCTGGACGGCCTTCGACAGCGCGTTTCTTGATGCCCGTGCATTCTGCCGGACTGTAACGACCTTTGAATGTTTCGGGGGAGTTTCCGTAAATCTTGATGAGCTGGGCATAGTCCACATCGCTACCGAATGCGCCCTCAACGGCTTCAAGGTAAGCGCGGTGGCCATCACTGGTAAGCTGGACGCGGTTAGCTAGGCGGCTGCGTAGATCATCCATGAACCACATCGCGTATTCAGCATCGCGGCCACCAACGAGATAGCTGACAATCATTTTGCTGTCGGCATCAATCGCAGTCCAAGTCCAAGTATCGCCAGCGTTTTCGGGTGCAGCTTTAGCGGTCTTGACGTTCTTTTGCTTGGCGTAGGTAAACGACCAGATTTCATCGACTTCCACGCGAGTTGTTTGCAGATCGTGGACATTCGTTTCGTGATAGTCTGCGCACACCTTGCCAGCATCCACGAGCAACTTTGAAATCGTATTTTTGCTGGTGCCAACGATCCGTGCGATTGAGCGTATGCTGCTACCCTCGCAAAGCATGTGAAGGATTGTGGAGCGGGTTTTGGCATCTAGCTTGTTCATGCTGATCTTATAACTGACCCATTTGATCGGGTCAAGCATAACAGTCAGTTTAACTACCGGCGTTAAGTCGCTTATTGACTTGCCAGCTTTGTCCGGTTATCGGGATTCAGCATGAAGGTTGAGTATGCTGACAAACGCCTAGCAAAAATCATCACGGACGATGCCCACAAGCTCGGTCTGCCGATTACTGTTATCAAGGCAGCCCAGAAGAAGATCATCTATCTTGAGCAGGCCCCAGATGAGCAAACCCTGCACGGTCTCAGGTCACTCAATTACAAAAAACTGAAAGGCGAAAAGGAAGGGAAGAGGTCAATAAGGGTAAACGATCAATACAGGATCGAATTTACCTTGGACAATGGGGAGCATCCACCAGTGATCCGAATAACGGAAATTGGGGATACGCATTGAGAGAAAGAATATTATGAACACCGCATCGAGCATGATCGAAGTCCCGCATCCCGGCGAATTTCTCGCCGAGGAGCTTGAGGCTCGTGGTTGGTCGCAGCGTGATCTTGCCTACATTCTGGGCGTTTCCGAGCAAGGCATCACTCAGATAGTGAACGGTCGGCGCGGCATCAGCCCTGAAATGGCAAAGGCGCTGGGGGACGCCTTTGACGTGAACCCCGAATTTTTCACCAATCTACAGAAAGCCTATGACCTGTCGCGGGCAAAGGAGCCTGACCCTGGCATTGCGAAGCGCGCCCTGTTTCAGGGCGTTTATCCGATCCGTGAAATGATCCGCAGAGGCTGGCTGGAGGATACTGACGTTCCAATGCTGGAGGGCCAGCTCATGCGCTTCTTCCGCACCAATGACGTTGGGAATATCCCGCATTTGGCACATGCTGCAAAGAAGTCGGATTACGAGAGTGACACACCAGAGCAACTTGCTTGGCTGTATCGTGTTCGCCAGATTTGCGCTGAAATGATTGTCCCAAAGTATTCCAAGAAAGCGTTGCGGGACGCTGTGGAAAATCAACTTCCGGCACTTATGACAACACCTGAAGAGGTGAGGCATGTGCCTCGCATATTGGCGGATTGTGGCGTTCGGTTTGCTATCGTTGAAACGCTTCCCAAGGCCAATATCGACGGCGTTTGTTTTTGGGAGGGTGCGCAACCCGTGGTTGGCATGACGACGCGCTTCGACCGGATTGATAACTTTTGGTTCGTCCTGTTTCACGAGTTGGAGCATGTCCTCAACGAGGACGGTAAAAAGAAAAACAGCAAACCTAAGGTTGACGTTGACCTGAGGTATGAAGTTTCGGCTGATCTCCCCGAAGAGGAGAAGTTGGCGAACAAGGCGGCAGCGAACGCCTGTGCGCCTCTTGAGCAAGTCCAATCGTTTTACACTCGCAAGGCTCCTTACATTTCGGAAAAGGACGTGGTGGGCTTTGCAAGACGGATTCAGAGGCATCCGGGGATAGTCGTAGGTCAGCTTCAGTATCGAATGGATCGCTATAATTGGCTGGCTCGACACAAAGTGGCCGTTAGGAAATTCATTGCAACAAGCGCTGTGATTGATGGTTGGGGCGATCCCGCCCCGGTCGCACTTTAAGGATCGAAAGATGGCATCTTACAACGAACAATTGCAACGTATCTGGCACGAATATGAGAAGGAAAAAGGCTTTCTCCCTGCCACTTCGCGCGATGCCTGTGCGTGGGGAGTTGCGAGAGGCATGATCGAAATGCCTGAAGTCGATCCCGTTGATGAACTTGCAAAGGACATGTCGAGAGCCTTGCGAGAAGAATATGGAACTGATCGGTATGGTCGCCGGTATCGCAAGAACCATGCGGTAAGAGTGACCAAAGGTGGCGTCCAAATTACGATGTGGGCGATAATGGGTAATGCGCCACTTGAGCATATGCGCAAGGCTTTTGTTCAACGCAGGCAACAAATCGTAGGCGATTGTGTGCAGCTTGATACCGATGTGAGGGTCTATAACGACCTGAACCCGGATCAAGAAGAAATTCAAATTCCGTTCGACTTCAACGATGATGTAGAGGAAAATCGCCTCTGGATCGAAGACGAGGCTGCTTAGCCCTTCTTTTTCCAACGCGCTTGCGCCGCAATGCTTGCAATCTCTGAACGCTCTGCTGGCGTCAGCGCTTTAGCACGGGCCTTGCCACCCTTCTTGCCGCCCTTCGCTGCATGTTGCTGGGAACGCGTCATCTCTTCGTCTGACTCTTCACCAGAAGCAATATCCACCATCAGCTTAGCAAGCTGGTTCGGATCGCGTGGGCGTTTGGGCTTTTTATCTGCCATGGACCCCATATAGTGTGGTTCTGGGAAAAGTGCAGGGCTAGATTTCAAACTGACCCACTACCGGTGCTTGCCAAAGGTCGCCGGGGCCGCGATTGATAGACTGATTGCGAAAGGCAGTTAGGGGAATTTGAATGCCATCAGGATTGGTCGCACTTTTTGATGATGTCGCGGTAATCGCGCGCGCGGCGGCGGCGTCGGTTGATGATATTGCGGTGGCCGCGGGCCGGGCGGGGTCCAAAACCGCAGGCGTCGTGATCGACGATGCAGCCGTCACGCCCAGCTATGTGACCGGATTGTCGCCCGCGCGCGAATTGCCGATCATCTGGGCGATCACAAAAGGCAGCCTGTTCAACAAGCTCATCATCCTGTTGCCGGGCGCGATTTTGTTGTCAGAATTTCTGCCCGGGGCGATCATTTGGATATTGATGCTGGGCGGCGCTTTCTTGTGTTACGAGGGCGCGGAAAAGGTGATGGAAAAGCTGGGCGGGGCGAAACACGGCCAGACGGTTGAAGATGAAATCGCCGACCCGGCCGCTTTCGAAAAACAGCGGATCGCGGGCGCGGTGCGGACCGATTTGATCCTCTCGGCAGAAATTATGGCGATTACCCTCAACGAGCTTGATCTGGCCGTTTGGTGGGAACGCGCGGCGGCGCTGGCTTTGGTTGCGGTCGCAGTGACGGTTGCGGTTTACGGCGCGGTTGCGATCATCGTGAAAATGGATGACGTGGGCCTGCACCTCACCAAACAAGACAGCAATTTTGCGCAGAAATTTGGGCAATTCTTGGTGAATTCCGTGCCCAAATTGCTGGTCGCTTTGACGGTCATTGGAACGGTGGCGATGTTGTGGGTTGGCGGCGGAATTATCGTCCACGGCACGCATGAAGTCGGATTTCACTTGCTTTATGATATCGCCCACGGCGCGGAATATGCGGTGGCGGGCGCGACCGGTGCGCTATCTGGCTTTGCAGGGTGGTTCACCTATGCCGCGATCTCTGCGGTGGTCGGCCTTGTGCTGGGCGCGGTGATTGCGTTTGTCCTGCACAAAGTGTTCGGATTTGAGGGCGCGCATTAGGCCGCCTGATCGGCGCTAACCGGCCTTTCTGACAATTCTTTGCGTTGTAATTTGCCGATTGGGTCGCGCGGCAATTGATCGACAAATTCGATATAGCGCGGGCGTTTATATCCGGCGATTTTACCTTTGAAACGTGCCGCAATCTGATCGCGCGACAAGTGCGCGCCGGGGTTAAGGACGACAAAGGCCTTTACCGCTTCGCCCCATTGTTTGTCTGGCACACCGCAACATCCCGCATCGGCGACTTCGGGCATTTCGGCAAACACGGCATCGACTTCGGCGGGATAGACATTTTCGCCGCCAGTTTTGATCAATTCCTTTGCCCGGCCAAGCAGATAGGCAAGGCCCAATTCATCCATCTTACCAAGGTCGCCGGTGCGCAGCCAGCCGTGGCCTAGCGCCGCCTCTGTCGCCTCTGGATTGCGCCAATATCCCAGCATAACCGACGGCCCGCGCAGGCATATTTCGCCCTCTTCGCCCGGCGGCAATTGATTTCCATCAGGATCAAGGATCGTCATTTCGACATGCGGCATGGTCCACCCAATTGATCGGGGACGGGCGCACATATCGTCATAATCGATAAAGGTCGCAAAGCCGCACACTTCTGTCTGGCCGTATCCGCCGACAACGCGGGCATCCCAGTCTTTTTCGATAAATTCGTACATTTGCGGCTTACCCATGCCCGCGCCGCCAGTGTAATTTTTGAGCGGCATGATCCCGCCGCGCACCGGCTCCATCCCCAGCCACGGAAAACAGATCGTGGGGAAAGCGCTGGTGGTGGTGCAGCGTTCCTTGTGCAACAGATCGAGCACCGCCGCATTGTCATCATCGCGGCCCGCAAACACGCTGCACCCACCGCAAGCGAGCATGGCGGCAACTTGCTGCATGCCGACCACATGAAACAGCGGATTGATCGACAGCAAGCGTTCGTCTTTCGTGAACCCCCGCCGCACGGCAAACCCCATGGCGGAGGATGCCACCGCGCTGCCCGCTTGCAGGCACCCTTTGGGCCGCCCGGTCGTGCCGCTGGTATACATCATATAGAGCGGGCGCTCTGGGCTGAGCTCGGGGATCGGCTGCTTGGGCTGATCGCTGGTGACGATCTGTTCGAACGTGCCAGCGGGATCATGGGCCTCGTCGACCTCGACAATTTCGCCGGAATTGGCCTCGCTCAACAAATCGGCAAAACGCGGGTTTACAAAGGTCAGGCTCGGCTCTGCATTATCCGCGATCCAAGCAATCTCCGCCGGGGCAAGCCGCCAGTTAAGCAGCACCGCAATCGCCCCAATCCGCCCGCAAGCGAGCAGGATTGAAAGGTAAGGTGCGCCATCGGTTAGCAGAATGGCGACGCGGTCACCGGGGCGAATATTTTTGGCGATCATCCAATGGGCGAGGGCAGTGACCCGCGCGTCCAATTGTGCATAGGTCAGGCGCTGCGTCCCATCGACACTGGCCTCGCGCGCCGCGTACAGGGCCGCGCAATTGTTAAAGAGCGTATCGAGCGAGAAATCACGTGGGTTCATGGGCGAAGGAATAGCGCGCCGCGCCCACGCATTCCATCAGCGAAAATGATCAGTCGCACGGGCCTTTACGGCGCAGACGGGGCTCTATGGCGCAGGCGCGCTTTCACGGTGCATCCGTGCCGCTCAACCGCGTGCCGCATTTGCCGCAAGTCCGATTGGGCCAAGGCACCACAAATATCCCGCGAAAGAACAGGTTTTTGCCGCAGGTCGGGCAATTGAAGCCCAGCATCCGGCGATTGGCAAACACCAAGGCGACAATCGCAATGCCAAAGGCGATGGTGGAATGGCCAAAGAACCGCTCCACCACCAGAACGAACAGGATCGACAGCACCAGTGCCCCGGCCATGAATTGCGCATGTCGCCGCGCTTGGTCATAAAGAGTGGGCGCGGTCATCGCCCCTTACTGCTCATCACGCGATGCGCCGCCGCTTTGTCGTTCGAGCAACCGGTCATACAGGCCATGCGCAAATGTGGTCAGCGTATCGTCGCGCGCGCCCATGATGACGATGCGGTCGCCCGGCTCTGCCATCTCTACAATCGCATCGCCGCAATCGCCGCGCTGCGCGATATGGCGCGCGGTGCCGCCATGACCGGTGATCAGATCGGTGATCCGCTGGGTCCCTTCGCTGCGGTCAACGGTGCCGCCATAATAGACCGGGTCGCACATGATGGTGATGTCATCCGCGCCCAATTCGCGGGCAAAGGTTTCCGCCAATTCATCGCCCATTTGTTTGAGCGGGCCGTAACCATGCGGTTGGAAAAATGCGATGACCCGGCCCGGCGACCCTTTCAAAGTGCGCAAAGTGGCCGCGCATTTTTCCGGATTGTGGCCAAAGTCATCAATGACAGTGATGCCGTCCTGACCCTCATCGCCCGGCGTTGTCCCCACAACATCAAACCGCCGCCCGAGCCCGGCAAATTGTCCCAAAGCATAGACCGCTTTGCCAATATCAATGCCCGCCGCATTGACCGCCGCAATCGCCGCCAAAGCGTTCGACAAATTATGCAGACCGGGCATCGGAAGCGTTAGCGGGAACGCTTCTTTGCTGCGATTGTCGATGACAGCGGCGCGAATGGCAAAGGCGCTTTGCTGAATAGAGCCAGGTTCAACCGTGATATCCGCATCCGGAAAATCCACCGCGAAACTGACCGATTGGGCGTTCTTCACCGCCAGATGGCGCGCCTCTTCATTGTCGAAATTTATGACGCCGCATCCCGATGCATCCAGATAATTGCCAAACAAGACCCGCAATTCCTCGATGCTTTTGTGATCGAGGCTCACATTCAGCAACACGCCAATTGTCGGCTTATACAAAGCGATCGAGCCGTCGCTTTCATCCACTTCGCTCACGAAAATGCGCGGATTGCCGACGCGCGCGCTGGCAAATGGATTATCGGCGTCGGCAAAGTTTTTCATCACCGCGCCGTTCATCACGGTCGGGTCATACTTGGCCTGCGACAAGATCCACGCGATCATTCCGGTGACGGTGGATTTGCCCGACGTGCCGCCAATCGCAATGGAATAGCCCGCCTCGTTAAACATCGCCGATAACAATTCCGCCCGGCTCATCCTAGCGCATCCCAATTCCCGCGCTTTGGCTACCTCAGGCACCGTGTCCTCCACTGCAGCAGAGGCGATCAGGATTTGATCGGAGGAGGCGATGCCGCTGCCGTCTTGGGGGAACAGGTCAAAACCGTTTTGCGCCAGCCACGCGAATTTCTCCGGCGTGCGCCCCTGATCATAGGATCGGTCTGATCCGGCAACCTTGTGACCCATGCCGCGCGCGATTTGTGCCAGTGGCAACATCCCCGATCCGCCAATCCCGCAGAAGAATAAAGGGCGATCCATGAGCGATGACGGTTCGATTTTTGACATGGGCGTGATGGATATTGGCTTGCAAGGACACTGACAAGCGCCATAGTCTGCGCATATGACAAATATCGCGATTTGTGCCCCGGCAACTCCCATCACCCGCGACCATGCCGCCGCGTTAGAGGCGTTGGTGGCGGCGGAATTTTCCGATCACCGCGTGACGTTTCACGAACAATGCTTTGCATCGCGTGGGCATTTTGCCGGTGATGATCTGACCCGGCTGACGGCGCTGCTGGATTGCGCTAATGATCCCGCTTTTGACGCGGTGTGGTTTGCGAAAGGCGGATATGGTTCCAACCGCATTGCTGAGGCGGCGGTGGCGCAAATGAATACCGCCGCGCGGGCAAAGACCTATGTGGGCTTTTCCGATTGCGGCTATTTGCTGGCGGCTTTGTACCGCGCCGGGATTGGCCAATGCGCGCATGGTTCGATGCCGGTCAGCGCGCGTTCGGAGACCGGTAGGGAAGCGGTGCGGCGCGTGCTGCGCTGGTTTGGCGGGGATAATTCCGGATTAGAGCCGAGCCTTGACGGCGTCACCCCGGCGGCGGCGTTTAACCTCATCACTTTGGCGATGCTGGCGCGGACGCCGATCATGCCGGATCTGTCGGGTCATGTCTTGATGGTGGAGGAGGTGTCTGAACATCTCTATTCCATTGATCGGATGTTCTTTGCGCTCGCGGGCAGTTTGCCGCGATTGGCGGGATTGCGGCTGGGCGCGGTGACGGCGGTGCCTGAAAATTACGTCGAATTTGGGCAAAGCGAAGAAGACATTGCGCGCTATTGGTGCGACCGCGCAGGCATCCCGTATCTGGGGCGCGCAGAGATTGGCCATAATGCTGCCAACAAGGTTGTACCCTTCGGACTTGCAGGGCCAGCGGGCGCGGCTTAACGGCGTTTTTTGAAAGCGGCCAGGCCTCCCGCGCCCTCCCGCCAATAGGAGATTTCACAATGCATGCATTCGTATTCCCGGGCCAAGGCAGCCAAAAAGTCGGCATGGGCACAGACCTAGCCGCCGCCAGCAGCGCCGCGCGCGCGGTGTTTGAGGAAGTGGATGAGGCGCTGGGCCTGAAACTTTCCGCGATCATGGCGGACGGGCCAGAGGATCAACTGACCCTCACCGAAAATGCTCAGCCCGCAATTATGGCCAATGCGATGGCAACTCTGCGAGTGCTGGAAAGTGATTTTGGCGTGAAGCTGGCCGACACAGCCGCGTGCGTCGCTGGGCATTCACTTGGCGAATACACCGCCCTTTGCGCGGTCGGCGCATTTGATTTGGCGACCACGGCGCGGCTGCTGAAATTGCGCGGGTCGGCAATGCAGGCGGCGGTTCCGGTGGGCGTGGGCGCGATGGCGGCTTTGCTGGGCGCAGATATAGAGAAAGCCGCTGCTCTGGCGGCGGCCGCAGCTGATGGCGAAGTGTGCGAAATCGCCAATGATAATGATCCCGGCCAAGTCGTGATCTCTGGCCATAAAGGCGCGATTGAACGCGCGGCGGCGATGGTGAAAGATCATGGGATTAAGCGCGGCATCCTGCTGCCCGTATCCGCGCCGTTCCACTGTTCTTTGATGCAGCCCGCGGCGGACCGAATGCGCGAAGCGCTGGCCGAAACGGAGATGGGCGCGCTTGCCGTTCCCCTCTTTGCCAATGTTACCGCTGGCAAAATCAGCGATCCCGATCAGGAGCGCGACCTGTTGTTCCGCCAAGTTACAGGCCGGGTGCGCTGGCGCGAAAGCGTTGCGGCGATGCATGCAGACGGAGTGGACAGTTTCGTCGAACTGGGCGGCAAGGTGCTCAGCCCGATGATCAAGAAAATCGCTGGCGAAGCGCAAACGACGAGCCTGATTACGATGGAAAACATGGAGATATTCGCCGAGGAAATCGGCGCCTAAGCCATTTGGCCTAGCCGTGATTATGCGTTAGCCTCCCTTTCAACAGAGGGGAGAGGTCGCATGAATTTCCTGAAACCTGTCACGATGGCGGCGTTAGCGATTGGCTTATCCGCCTGTGCGACCACGCCCGGCTCATCTTTCAAGCTCACCCGCGAGCTAGCCCCCGATGCTGTCCCGACCTTCGCCAACGAAGCGCAAGTTGATGCCTATGTCCGGGCGCAGGCGGCGGAGCGCGTGCTTATCCGCGAGCAAAGGGAGAGAGCTGGCATTGACAATAGCGATAGGATTCTCGTCACCGGCAGCCGGATTGTCGCCGATGTCTCGGTCACCAATACTCAAGAAGCAGGCGTTGACGAGGGCGGGATTGTTAAAGCCAATACCGAATTCCTCGTCATCCTGCGCCGCGGACGTGTCTATGTTGTGCGCCACTCAGACGAGACACTTGAGCAGGTTTCCAGCATCGACGCATTCCCTCCGGGGGACAGCAATCCGGATGACACATGGTATGATGAGATGCTGGTGCATCAAGGCATGGTCATCGTCATCGGCTATTCTTACGGCGGAGACGGCACGGAAATCTCTCGGTTTCAGCTGTCCAACCTTGGCGAGCTTACTTACCGGGATACGCATTACCTCTCATCTTCCGACTATTATTCGTCGAGCAATTACGCATCGCGCATGATCGGTGGCACGTTTTTCACCTACACGCCGACGCTTTTTACCGCGCGGTGGCGTGAAGAGCTTCCGTTTTTGGAGCGAAGACGTGAAGACGGTTCACGGATCAGGATTGGGTCAACGCTGCTGTCCACGTCAATGGGACTTGGCGCGCCGCTGCTGATCGATCCGTCGCCGCTTGCGGATATGATGCACGGCATTACGTCTTGCGATGTGCTTTCACCGGCGATGGCCTGTTCGACCCGGACGGTACTTGGCACAGAAGCTTCTGAGTATTATTTCAACCGTGACGCTGCCTATATCTGGACAGGAACCGGGCATATCAACGGCTGGGGACGGGCCAGTCAGGATTGGGGCAAGATATTGTACCGCATCCCGCTCGATAGTGCCGAGGACCCCACTGCAATGGCTGTTGAGGGCGTGCCAATTGATCAGTTTTCTTTTCATGAGGACATGGAAACGGACAGTCTGTTCGTGATGACCACCGGCGATTTCGAATATGACTACCACGTCGAACTTGGGCTAACGACATGGGATGTTGAGGCTGCGATTGGCGGCAATTCTTTGGCGCGCATTCCTCTCGATCAAATGGGCAATGGCGCGGTGCAATTGCCGCGCGCGCTTTATCGCGCTTTGCCCGAAACGCGCGGCCGCGTGCAAAACCGCTATGTCGGGCGACATTTGATGTATGGCAGCGGCTATTACGGCGCAGGCGATGAACCGCCAGACCTGTTTGTCACCCCGCTTGATGAAAGCTGGGTGCAACGGATCGCGTTGCCCCACGGGGTCAGCCGTCTGGACCGTCTGGGCTCAGACGGGGTCGCGATTGGCCGAGGTGAGGGCGATGCGCTGGGTTTCTCCGCCATCGAATTTGCCGAAGATCGCCCAGGTGCGACGCTCGGTTCAACCTATATGTTTCCCGCCGCGGAAGAAGGCGAAAACCGGTCTCAGGCGTTTTATTGGCGCCCTGATGCGGACAATCCCGATAGCGGGGGCGGCCTTATGGCTTTGCCGGTCAACAAAGAGATCGAGGGTTATGATTTCTACTACCTCGGATCATCCACCGCGATGTTCTACCTTGAACGCAGAGACGGCGCTCTGTTTCCTATGGGCGAACTTGGCACACAGCCCGATGAAGAGGTGATTGCCGCTGCCCAGAAGATGGAAGAGTTAGAGGAAGCAGGCGAATGCCAAGCATCTTGCGTCGACTGGTACGGCAATTCGCGCCCGATCTTTATCGGCGAACGAATCTTTGCCCTGATGGGCGATCAGATTGTCGAAGGAAGTTTGGCCGGCGGCCGGATCACAGAAGAGCGGCGGATCAATTTTGCCCGCTGAAATCACCATACACTGGGTGGATGTGTCCAACGCTAGTTTGCTTGATAATATCGCGCCCGGCGTGTTCGATGAAGCCATCGATCCCGCGCGCCTGTCCGCATATCTCGCCATGCCGGCCAATCTGATGTGCGTCGCCATTAAAGGCGGGTTGGTCGTTGGCATGTGCATGTGCGTCATCCACCTGCATCCCGATAAGCCAACAGAGCTATACCTTGACGAGATCGGCACAGGCGACGATTGGCGCAGGCAAGGCATTGCGCGCGCGCTGATGCTTAAAGTGTTTGAGCGCGCCGATGACGAAGATATTGACGAAATTTGGTTGGGAACAGAGCCGGACAACATAGCCGCCATTGGCCTGTATGAAAGCTTTGGGGTTAAGGGCGAGGAAGCCTTGATCTATTATCTCGACTGGTGAGGAGCCTTGGATGTTTCAACTGAACGGAATGAACGCGCTGGTCACAGGCGCAAGTGGCGGGATAGGGTCAGCGATTGCGATTGCTTTGGCAAAGCAAGGCGCGCGGGTGGCTTTGTCGGGATCAAATGGCGACAAATTGCGGGCCTTTCGTGAGCAGCTCATGTCCGAAATCGGGTCGCCCGAACATGGCGATCACGTTGAGATAACTTGCAACCTTTCCGACAGCACTCAGGTCGATGAATTGATCCCTGCCACCGTCGATACGCTGGGCGGGATTGATATTCTGGTGAACAATGCCGGGATCACGCGCGACAATTTGGCGATGCGGATGAAGGATGATGAGTGGGATCAGGTGATCTCCGTCAATCTCGAAGCGATCTTTCGCCTGATGCGCGCCAGTGCGCGTCCGATGATGAAGGCGCGTTTTGGCCGGATCATCAACATTACCAGCGTCGTCGGCAGCACCGGCAATCCTGGGCAAATGAACTATGCCGCCGCCAAAGCAGGCGTGACCGGCATGACGAAGAGTTTCGCGCAAGAAGTCGCGAGCCGCGGGATCACTGCAAATTGCGTTGCCCCCGGCTTTATCCGCACGGCGATGACGGACGAATTGCCCGATGCACAAAAAGACGCGCTGAATGCTCGCATTCCAGCAGGCAAAATGGGCGAGGGCGATGATATTGGCGGCGCGGTCGCCTATCTAGCGAGCCGAGAGGCTGGTTATGTGACGGGCGAAACGCTGCATGTGAATGGCGGCATGGCGATGTTGGGGTAGGGCGATGGCGCATGTCGTTCTTTGCGGCGATTCGATCTTTGACAATGCCAGCTATGTCGATGGCGGGCCCGATGTTGCATCACAATTGCGCGCGCGGCTGGGGCCGGATGATAGGGTCACTTTGCTTGCTGTCGATGGCAGCATTAGCCTCCAAGTCGCGGATCAACTTGTCCAAATCCCCAATGATGCGACCCATGTCATCGTAACCACCGGCGGCAACGATATCTTGCACAATGCCGCTTTGTTGGAACAAAAAACGGATAGTATCGCCGGCGCAATGGCCGTGCTGATGGCTGCGAGGGCTGCCTTTGTGCCGGAACATCACGGCGCGGTTGAACTTGCCGCCAATATCGATTTGCCGGTTGCGTTCTGCACGATCTACGATGCGAATATGGGGCCGTTGATCACCACAGCTTTATCAATTTTCAACGATGCAATCACCCGCCACGTCCATTCCGCCGGTTTGGATTTGATCGACTTGCGTTTGGTGTGCCCAGAGCTTGGCGATTATGCCAATCCAATTGAACCGTCGGCGCAAGGGGGCGACAAGATCGCCGCTACGCTCGCGCGGTATATCGGCGAAGTGAATGAGCGCAGTGAGCGCACGCAGGTCTTTATTTAAGAATTGGCCCCCTTATCCCCAAGGAATCTGCCTTCGCAATCCTGCGAACTTGCCCGCATTGCCCGGTGCGCTAAGGTTTTGGGGAATCAAACGGTGCCGCAGGGGCGATTCCGCCTATGCCGCGCCATCTAAAGCACAAGAAGTAGGGCAACCCTGATGAAGGCTACTATCGAACGTGCGACGCTGCTGCGTTGCCTCTCTCATGTTCAGTCCGTGGTTGAACGCCGCAACACCATTCCGATCCTGTCCAACGTCCTGATCGACGCATCGGATGGCGGCAATGTGAAAGTCATGGCGACGGATCTCGATCTGCAAGTCACCGAAACCATGGCGGCGGCTTCGGTGGAAACGCCCGGCGCAATCACCGTTTCGGCGCATCTCTTGTTCGATATTGCCCGCAAATTGCCCGATGGCAGCCAAGTCAGCTTAGAAACATCCGACAACCGGATGGAAGTCAAAGCAGGCCGCAGCCGGTTTAAATTGCCGACCCTGCCGCGCGACGATTTTCCAGTGATCGTAGAAGGCGATTTGCCGACCAGTTTTGAGGTGCCCGCGCGCACTTTGGCGCAAATGATCGACGCCACACGGTTCGCGATTTCGACCGAAGAAACGCGGTATTACCTCAACGGTATTTTCCTGCATGTCACCGACGAGGATGAGCCTGTTTTGAAAGCGGCGGCGACCGACGGCCACCGCCTTGCTCGCTTTACTTTGCCGCGCCCAGATGGCGCCGATGGCATGCCCGACGTCATCGTCCCGCGCAAAGCGGTGGCGGAGCTTCGCAAGCTCCTCGAAGAAGCGATGGACGGTGCGGTCTTGATCGATCTGTCGGCCAGCAAAGTCCGCTTTACGCTTTCGGGCGAAGGCGGCGTGGTCCTGACGAGCAAGCTGATCGATGGCACCTTCCCAGATTACAGCCGGGTTATCCCAACGGGCAATGACAAGCTGCTGAAGGTTGATCCCAAGCTGTTTTTCCAAGGTGTTGACCGTGTTGCGACCATTGCGACAGAAAAAACACGTGCGGTGAAAATGGGGCTGGATAAGGACCGCGTGACCTTGTCCGTGACCTCTCCCGACAATGGCAATGCCGCAGAAGAACTCGCCGCGACATATAGCAGCGACGGTTTTGAGATTGGCTTTAACGCCAATTATCTGAAGGATATTCTGGGCCAGTTTGATAGCGATGTCATCGAATTGCACCTTGCTGATGCCGGTGCGCCGACATTGATCCGCGAAGGCGATGACAGTCCGGCGCTCTACGTCCTTATGCCGATGCGCGTGTAATGCGCGGCGCGGGGGGATTGATCGGCGGTGTTCTGGGGGCTTTGGCTCTTGCGGCACCTTTGGCGGCGCAAGAGACGGAGCCGTTTGAACCGGCCTTTAACTCCGATTCCGACTTGGATTGTGCGATCTTTATCGGGGCATTGATGGCGGAGATGGAGGCGGAGATGACGCCGGATAATCGTCTGGGTTTGACATCGGCGTTCACCTATTTCGTGGGCCGGTATGAGGCGCAGCGCGGGATCGAAATCACCGACGCTTTCACCGCCCGTTATCCGATCTATCAGGAATTGAACCCCGTTGAGATTCAGCAGACATGTTCTGTGCGGATGCGGGCCTTTGGCGCACGCTTGCAAGAAGCGGGCAGCGCGCTTTCGCGCCTATCGCCCCAGCGTGCCCCCGATGCTGATGGCCCAGACGCAGATGAAAACACCGGCGAAGAAGCAGAGGCCGAGTAAGCCCGCGTGAAAGACGACGCGCAGGCTGCGCAAGTGCGCATATTCGGCACGGTCATCTCGACCTATACCCGCATTGTTCAGATCACTTGCGAAGAGATCGGTCTGAGCCATGAAACCGTCGCGACCGCGGCCAATTCCTCCGAAAACCGCCACCCTTTTGGCAAAGTGCCGGTGGTTGAGGTCGATGGGCTTGAGCTGATCGAGAGCACTGCGATCACGCAATATTTGGACAATGCGCATGGCGGCGGCGGCCTGCAACCGGCGGATCCGGCGGCGCGCGCGGTTATGGATCAATGGATTGCAGTGGCGAACAATTACCTGTTTCCGCTGTTTGAACGCGGGCTGGTCATGCCGTGGATTATGCACCGGGTGGCGGGATACCCTCTGGATGCAGAGGCGATTAACAACGCGCTGCCGCAGATCAGCCGCGCGCTGGGGTATCTGGAGGCGGAATTGCAGAAAGATGGCGCGTGGGTTTCTGCCGGTTTCACGCTGGCGGATGCGTATCTTTACCCCATTATCCGCGCGTTGGAATTGACCCCGCAAGGAGAGGTCGGGATCGCCCAATGCGACACGCTCGCCGCATGGCTGCGCGCCTGCGAAAACCGTCCCTCAATCGCCGCAACACGCTGGGAAAGCGAGCCGTGATAGGCTAGGGTTCCCCGCAAAGAAGAGGAACCATCCATGACCCTATCTCAAGTCCACGTTCGCAAAGCCGAACTCTCTCACGCAGCCATCGCCAATGTCGAAGCCGGCGAATTGGCCGAGGGCGCGGTCCGCCTTGTGGTGGAGAGTTTCTCTGTCACGGCAAACAACATCACCTATGCGGTGGTCGGCGACGGGTTTGGTTATTGGAATTTCTTCCCGCCAAAATCGGATGAGGACGGCCTCGGCATTGTGCCGATGTGGGGGCATGCGAAAGTGACGCAGAGCAACCATGACGATTTCGCCGTTGGGGAGCGCGTCTATGGCTATTTGCCGATGGGCAGCGGGCTCGACGTGGTGCCCGGCAATGTTTCCGCCAGCAGCTTCGTCGACACCACCGATTACCGCCAACCGATGAGCCCGATTTACAACCAATATTCGCGCCTTGCCGCCGATCCAGAGCATGACCCGGCGCGCGAAGCGGAGCGGATGATTTTTGGCCCTCTGTTCAAAACCGGGTTCTTGATCGAATATTTCATGCGCAAAGACGATTGGTTCGGCGCAGACACGGTGATCATGACCAGCGCATCGTCCAAAACTGCTATGGGACTGGCCAGCGTTGCAAAGCAAAACTCACCCAATATCAAACGGATTGGCCTGACGTCTGCGGGCAATGTTGAATTTGTTGAGAAGACCGGCCTGTATGACAAGGTCGCCACTTATGACACGATCGGAACATTGGCGATTGGTGATTGTGTGACGGTCGATTTCGCCGGAAACGCCGGGGTTCTTACAAAGCTGCATGAACATTTCACCGATATGCTGAAATATAGCTGCCTCGTCGGCGCGACCCATATTGAGGCGCGCAGCACGTTTGGCGGCGGCGATGATTTGCCCGGCGCGAAACCGACCCTATTCTTTGCACCCGATCATGCGGTTGCCTTCTTCAAAGAACACGGCCCCGTAGAAGGCGGCAAATTGGTCGCCGGATCGTGGCACGGTTTCTTGAGCGCGGTGGAAGGCACCGTCGAGATCGTGAAGCTCAGCGGGCTAGAAGCGGCGCGCGCCACCTATCTTGAGATGATCGGCGGGCATGTTGATCCGGCCAAGGGTATCGTGGTCGAGCCTTAAAAGACCGAACTTTTGCTGGTTTGGAGCGGCGGCGGATTTATTCCGCCGCCTCTGCCAACTCCGCACGTTGCGGCCCGCGGATCAGGCCGCCTGGTGTCTCGCCCGTCCATTTGCCATTTTCAAATGTCACCGCGCCATTTTTAAGGGTGCAGGCATAGCCATCGGCCTTTTGCAGCAGACGTTTGCCCCCTGCGGGCAGATCAAAGGCGAGCCATGGCCGGCCCAGTTTCAAACGCTCCATATCGATCACATTGATATCGGCGAGGAAACCCGGCGCGATCACGCCGCGATCCTCTAGGCCGTAGAGCACGGCGGTGTCGCGACATTGGCGCTTTATCGCATTTTCAAGCGTGATCCGGTCACCGCGTTTGCGGTCGCGTACCCAATGTTCCAGCATGAATGTGGGGCTGGCCGCATCGCAGATCGTGCCGCAATGCGCGCCGCCATCTGAAAGCGAATTCACGGTGTCGTCTGAATGTTGCAGCGGGTGGAGAAAATCCAAATTGCCGTCGGCGTAATTCAGGATCGGCAGGTAGATAAAGCCAGTGCCATCATCCGCGCACAGCATATCATAGGCATATTCCTGCGGGTCGATACCGGCGGCCACCGCGCGGGCATTCACACTGGCGGTTTCATCCGGTTCGTAATCGAAATCCGGGTCCATTTCATATTGCAAAGCCCACCCTTGGGTGATCACCATGACGACGCCGATAATGTCCATTGGCGCTTCGGAATAATCGTTCGATTCCGACAACAATTGCGCCTTGAAAGCAGGATCGAGCAATTTTGCCTTTTGCTCCGCCCACGGCAGATCTGCGATAGTCTTCCAGCTCGGGCGGAAGGCGAAGGGGTTCACTGTGCCCTGCCACGCCATGATGATGCCGTTTCCGCGCAAGGCGATCTGCGCGACGATATTGGCGCCATTATCATTTTCGGCCCGCATGGTCGAAATTTGTTCGGCCAGCGGCATTTCTTTCTGGATCGATTCCAGCGCGGCAAACGTGACGGGGATACCGGCCTCGCGGCTCAATTTGCCCATCCATTCAAATTCGTTCCATTCGCGCTGCAAATCGCTGGCCATTTCAAAAACGGCATGCCCGCCTGCATCTTTTGCGCGGCCCATTGCATGGCCGATGGCCACCAATTCATCAGGCGTGGCGGTGGTGCCGGGGACGAGTTCGCCGTCCACTGATTTGTGCAAAACCGTACGCGAGGTTGAAAAGCCCAATGCCCCTGCGCGCACGCCTTCTTCGACAATGTCAGACATCGCCTTGATGTCGGCATCGGTTGGGACGGCGCCGGGTTGTTCGCGGTCACCCAGCACATAAGCGCGCACCGCGCCATGCGGCACATGGGTGCCAATATCGATCGCGCGCGGCATTTTTTCCAGCGCGTCGAGATATTCGGGGAACGTTTCCCATTCCCACGTGATCCCCTCTGCCAGAGCGGTGCCGGGAATATCCTCAACCCCTTCCATTAGGCTGATCAGCCATTCGTGGCGGTCGGGTTTGGCGGGAGCAAAACCCACGCCGCAATTGCCCATGACCACGGTTGTGACGCCGTGCCAGCTGGACGGGGCCATTTCCTGATCCCACGTCGCCTGACCATCATAATGCGTGTGAATATCGACGAAGCCAGGGGCGACGATTTTGCCGCTTGCGTCAATTTCCCGCGCTGCATCGCCGTGGATTGTGCCAACGCCCGCGATCACGCCGTCTTTTACCGCGACATCGCCGTTAAAGCGCGGCGCGCCGGTGCCGTCGACAACGGTGCCCCCTCGGATGATCAGGTCGTAAACTGCCATGGCTTTTCTCTCCCACATTCAAATTGCGTCTTTTATTGATACCGGTTTAGCATAAGCGCGCCGCGCCTGCTATGCCTGCACCATGATCACAAACGCCAGTTGGACACCCGCCGCCGATAGCGGCATCACCATCAAATCGGTCAAGACCGCCGGGCTTACTTTCGAAGTCGCGGAAATGTTGCCGCAATCGGGGCCTGAACAATCGGGAGAAGGGCAGCATCTCGCTTTGTGCCTCCACGGTTTTCCAGAATTGAATTATTCTTGGCGGCATCAAATGCCGATCTTAGCGGCGAAGGGTTACCGCGTATGGGCGCCCAATCTGCGCGGATATGGCGCGACCGACCGCCCGGATGACATGCGCGAATATGCGATGGACCGGCTGACCCAAGATGTGGCCGATTTGATTGATGCCAGCGGCGCGAAACAGGTCACTTTGTTTGCCCATGATTGGGGCGCGATTATCGCTTGGATGTTTGCGATTTTGAAACTGCGCCCGCTGACCCGGCTGATCATTATGAACGTGCCGCATCCCGGCGTCGCGCGGCGCGAAATGCGCAAATGGCGTCAGCTTAAGAAGAGCTGGTACATCTTTTTCTTCCAAGTGCCGCGTCTGCCTGAAATGCTGCTCAGCCGGGACGAGGGGCGGGCGATTGGGCGGTTATTTGCCAAAACCTCCTCAGACCCGGCGCGGTTCGGGCCAGAGGTTCAGCGCATCTATAGCGACGCCGCCGCGCGTCCCGGTGCGACCAAAGCGATGGTCGATTATTACCGCGCTTTGTTGAAGCACAAGGACACGGTCGATCCGGGCGATCTGACGATTGATATCCCGACATTGCAGGTGTGGGGCGAGGATGATGTGGCGCTGAACATTCACTGCACTGAGGGGAATGAGGAATGGGTGAGCCACTTTACTCTGAAACGCCTGCCGGGCGTATCGCATTGGGTGCAACAAGATGCACCAGAGGCCGTGAATGCGATTTTGGCAGAATGGCTGCCTGACGCTTGAGTTGCTGCTTAGCCAGAGATTGGCGCAGCCCGATCCGCTGGCATGCGAACGAACAGCAACACCGCAAATCCCAGCGCGAATAGCAGCGAGATCGACGCCATGCCGATCCGTTGATCGTTGAACCACAAGGTGAATTGTTCAACCAGCAAGGGCCCCATCCAGACGGTGATCGTGCCGGCAATCGCATAGAGGCCGAAAAATTCACCGCTGCGCCCTGGCGGGGCGAGCGTCACCAGCATGGCGCGGCTAGATGAAATGCTAGCCGTTACCGTTATGGCGACGACACTGATCAAGCTGAGATAGGCAAGGTCTGACCATGTTTGAAATACCAGACCATCCCATGCGGCAGAATTGGTGATCAGCCCGAAAAACATATCATCGCGCGTTATCGAAAGCTGGGCCGAGAAAGCGATGACCATCCCGATTATCTCGATAATGAGCGCGCGCTTCACGCCCACTTTATTGTCCAGCCAGCCGCCGAACAATCCGCCCAGAAAGGCAAAGGCCGACCCGAATATGGCGTAGCAAAGCATCTCCAAAAAGCCCCAGCCCAGAAACAGCGCGACGTAGACCGCGCTCAGCGCGAGCAAGGCCGCCATGCCATCGGCATACAGCATCCGGGCGACGAGGAATTTGCTGAGCTCTGGATATTTTGCGGCCTCTCTGACGGTCTTCACAACCCCGCGCGCGCCGTCTTTCACCGCCCGCGGCCAGCTTGCGCCTTTCACGCCGGGGTCGTTCGCATTTAAGAAAAACGGGATGGAAAACGCCGCGAGCCACACCGCGCAAATCGGGCCAGCGATGCGCACATGTTCAAAGCTGGCGACATCCAGCCCAAATTGCACATCAGCAAAAGGCCAAGCCATGATGCTGGGCAGGACGAACAGCAAAACGATCGCGATAAAGATCAGGGTCGCGGCCAGATTGCCAAGGCCCAGACCCAAGCCAGAGATCATGGAGAGTTTCCTCGGCGCGCCCGCAACGCTCAGCATCGCATTATGCGTGACCTCTGAATAAGTGTAAGAAACATAGGCGGTAATCAGCAGGCCCATGATCGCCCAAATCGGGAGGCCGCCATCACCCGGCACCGCAAACCACAGCAGCGCCGAACAGATCACAATCGATCCAAGCGCGATCCCCAAGACCGGCTTTAACCGGCCGCCCCGGTCGAGCGCCGCACCCAAAAACGGCGCAGTGAGCGCGCCGATCAGGCCCGCCCATTTGGTGACAGAGGCAATTGTCGCTTGGCCTTGCGCATTGGCCGTTTCGCGCGCGGTTTGCGGATCAAGGTGATCGAGCGTTCCGCTGGCGATCAGGTTCGCACCTATAATGTCACGCGCAAAATAGGGCGCGAACACATAGATAACGATCAAGATATAATAGGGGTTGCGCGCCCATTCAAACACCGCCCAAGCAAAGCCGGTCCGGTCCAGCGCGCCGCCTTCTCCGGTAGTCGGGCGGTTTTGCGCGCCGCCTGTCTTAGAACCGGCTGTCTCGGAAGCGCCTAACTCCGAACCGTCTGCTATGGAGGGGTGATCAGCCGTCATGCTGACCAACAACCCCCATAAACGGACGCAATAGGGTCAAGCGGCTTCCTGCTCTTCGCCGCTGTCTCGCCCAAGAAATTCGCGCATCGCGTCGGTGCATTCATCCTTGTGTGACAGCAGGAACAGATGCCCGCCGCCTTTCATCACCACCAATTCACTATTGGGGATCAGCATGTCCAAGAATTTGCCATTGGTCAGCGGCACAATCGCATCATCATCGCCCATCAAAATCAGCGTTTCTTGCTTCATCAAAAACGGCAAAGCAGGCGCGCTGGTCCAACCCAGCATACACATCAATTGGTACATATAACCGCGCGGGGAAGGGGGTTTCAGGCGCGACATATGCCCGCCTTTTCCTTGCGATTTGCCCAGACCCTCTCCGTAAAGCGTCTCAAAATTCTTCATCATGAATTCTGGATCGATATAGCGGCGCGGATTGGCCATTTTAGTCAGCGCTTTCGGGCTGCCCGGCATCATCAACATGCCCGCACTGGTGGCGATCAACACCACACGGCGGACACGCGCGGCGTGCTGCATGGCGAAATGTTGCGCGATCCCGCCGCCCCAACTGATGCCCATCACATCAACATCATCAACACCCAATTTGTCGAGCAATTGTGCCGCCGTCCAGCTGATGGTGAAGGGGTTGTAAGGCACCACCGGATCAGGCGATTCGCCCACCCCGGGCATGTCGAACATAATGAAGGGGCGCTCTGTCAGCGTCTCTGCCAGCGGCGCCACCGCTTCTATATTTGCGCCGATCCCATTGAAAAACAAAACCGGCAAATGATCCGACTTTTCATTCAGCCGCCATGTAGCAACCCGTAGCGTCCGTCCCGCCACTTGTTCCATTGTGACGACCGCGCCGTCCATAACTTCACTCATGTATTTTTCCGTCCATTAAGAGCCCATTTCCATACCGCGATCCCGCGCTGATATGGGTGGGAGGCACTTGTCGCAGATCCCTTGTGACAAGTGCCTCCCATAAGCTTTGAAACTCTCTCAGGACGCGCTGTATCAGACTTCTTCGATTACGTAGAGTCCGGGCGCGCTTTCTTGCGGGGGATGGGCGTCGCTGCCCAGATCCGCTGGCGCAGGCATTTTGCTGCCGGAACGCGCTTGGATCCACTCCATCCAATACGGCCACCAGCTGCCTTTGACCTCTTCGGTCCCTTGCAGCCATTCATCGGCGGTGGCGGGCAATTTGCCCTTCTTCTTTTGGACGAAATATTTCGCCTTGGGATTGGTTGGCGGGTTCAAAATCGCCTGCATATGGCCCGACTGGCTGAGCACATAAGTGACGTTTTTCGCGCCAAATAACTGCGTGGAGCGATAGGTCGCTTTCCACGGGGTGATGTGATCGGTGACCCCGCCCAGGATAAACATATCCGATTTCACCTTCGTCAGATCGACCGTGTGATCGGCCATTTCAACGGTGCCGGGGGTGGAGAACGCCAATTCCTCATACAGGGTGAGGAAATCGCCCATCAGGCTGGCCGACAGATTGGTCGCGTCGGAATTCCAATACAGGACATCAAAGGCCGGAGGGTCCATTCCCAGCAGGTAATTGTTGATGACATAGTTCCAGATCAAGTCGTTGGGCCTAAGCCATGCAAAGCTGCGCGCCAGATCTTCGGCCTTGATCACGCCCTTTTTCGCGGCGCGCTGCCGGGCCAGCTTCATGCCATTTTCACTGACCAGCGATCCGGCTTCGATGTCGGTTTGTTTCGGGTGCAACACGCACACCATCAGCGTGAGCGTGCCCAGAATATCGTTATTTGTTGCCGCCAATTTCGACGCCAGAACAGACGCGGTCTGACCGCCAGAACACCCTGCAGACACGTTCACTTTGTCCGACCCGGTGATTTCCGAAACTATCGCCAGCGCCTCTTCACACGATGCGATGTAATCGGCCATGTCCCAATGACCCTGTTCCTTCGAAGGGTTGCGCCATGAAATCACGAATGTCTGCAGGCCGTTATCAACCTGCCATTTGATAATCGATTTTTCCGGCGACAGATCGTTAATATACATCTTGTTGATCTGCGGCGGGATGGTCAGCTGCGGGATCTCATACACTTCGTCCGTTGTCGGGGCGTAATGGACCAGCTCATACATGTCCGTCCGGTGGACGACATTGCCTTTCGACGTTGCGATGTTCTCACCCAATTTGAACGGGCGTTTGTCGACTTGGCTGACCATGCCTTTATTGTGCACGATGTCATTATAGGCGTTTTGTAAACCCTTGATCAGCGACAGACCGCCGGAATTGATCACTTGTTTTTGCGCCGTCGGATTGCCCGCCAATGTGTTGGTCGGAGCGATCCCGTCGAGGATAATGTTGGAAATGAAATTGGCGCGGTTGCGCTCCAACTCGTCCAGCTCCAATTCTTCCAGCCAATTGCGCATGCCTTTTTGCACCGCGAGGTAATATTGCGCGCCCGCTTTGAAAAACGGGTTATATTGCCACGCCGGGTCCATAAAACGTTTGTCTTTGGGGTGCGGGGCAAGATCGCTTTTGCCGGTCAAAATTTTGACCATGTCCTGACCCATGCTTTGGGCATGGCGCAAGGTCCGCGATGGGTCGGTGGCTGTCTCCCTCAACAAGACGGCGACGGCGCTCACGAAATCTTCGCGCGCGACACCAACCAGCGGGCCCAGCGCACTGGTTGATTGTGCTGCCTCGTTTTCGAGTTTTACCGTGCTGTCAGACATCCCAATTCTCCCCAAATGCGCGTCTTCGCGCTTAATCGGCCAATGGCGCTTTTCGCACAGATGGCCTGCAATTTGTCTTGTGACAAGAAGAAGCGCCGACGCGCCGCCTTGTTCCCAGATGCTAGTGCAGCACCGCCGCTGTGTTCCCGCCCGATTGGTTAAACCCAATTATGCAGTTATTTACCATTGTAACGCTAAGCCGCGCGCTGATTTTCTTTTCAATTTTCTCTCATTCGGAGACGCGGCTGCAATGGCGGGCTTGCTTTCAAGGCTAAAAGGCGAAACGGCAGGGGGTGATGCCGCGGATGCAGGGGTTCCTGTCCGCGCGTTCAACAATGCCAGCCGTGCAGCTTTGCTCAAAAGCCTTGAATCCTCCGACCTTGGCTGGTTCTGGGCAACCGATGCCGCTGGCCACATCTCCTATATCTCCCTGCCAGCGGCGCAGCGGGCCGGAAAACCGGTGGAAGAGATTATTTCAAAACCGCTGACCGACGTGTTTCAGGCGGTAGAAGACAGCGATGATCGCGGGACGCAGCGCCCGCTCAAATTCCAATTGGCCGCGCGCAATTCGATTAAGCCTGTGACGGTTGAGATCGATATGGGTGAAGGGCGGTCATGGTGGGAAATCGCCGCCGTTCCGCAAACCGATGATGCGGGCAATTTTGCGGGCTATCACGGCATCGCCCGCGATGTGTCGGACACGTATGAGAGCACCCGTGACGCGGAAAAATTGTCGCGCTATGATTCTCTTACCGGCCTTTCCAATCGCCACCGTATGTCGCACCAATTGGGCGCCACTCTTACGGCATTTAAAGCCTCCAAACGATCCTGCGCGATGATGCTGCTGGATCTGGACCGGTTTAAACAAGTCAACGATACGATGGGCCACCCGGCGGGGGATGAGCTGCTCAAACAGGTTGCTGGCCGGCTTCAACGGGTGCTTGGCGACGGCGTCGAGATCGGGCGCATTGGCGGCGATGAATTTCAGGTGATCATCCCGGATGAAGATGATCGCGGCGTGCTGGGCGAATTGGCGACGCGGATCATTCAAATGCTGTCGCAACCTTATTCAATCAACGGATTGCGCGCAGTGATCGGTTGCAGCGTCGGGGTTGCGGTTGCGCCGTTTGACGGGATTGAAGAAGAAGAATTGGTGAAAGCCGCCGACCTTGCACTCTATTCCGCCAAAGGCGGCGGGCGCGGGGCATTTCGGTTTTATTCCAGCGATCTGCGCGACAAAGCCAGCTATCGCCATCAGATCGAATCCGATCTGCGCGATGCCGTGGCACGCGACGAATTGGAAATGCATTATCAGCCGATCGTCGATGCCAAAACGCACCGGGTTGCCTGTGTTGAGGCGTTGATGCGGTGGAACCACTCCGATCGCGGGATGATTTCGCCAGCAGACTTTATTCCGGTCGCAGAAGAGGTCGGGATCATCCGCGAACTGGGCGAATGGGCGCTGCATTCCGTGTGCGAGACGATCCAAGAATGGCCCGGCGATATTCGCGCGGCGGTCAATGTGTCGGCGGTGCAATTCGCCTCTGATGAATTTGTCGATATCGTGAAACGCACGCTCAAAACCACAGGGATCGAACCAGAGCGGATTGAGCTGGAGATCACTGAGAGTGTTTTCGTCGGCGATATGGACCGCGCGCTGCGCGTGTTTCATGAGCTGAAAGGGCTGGGCGTCCGCCTGTCGCTCGATGATTTTGGCACTGGCTATTCCTCGCTCGCTTATTTGCGCGATGCGCCGTTTGACAAGATTAAGATCGACCAAAGTTTCGTGCGCGGCTGCACCGCAGAGGATAATCGCAATGACGCGATTATCGCTGCCGTCGTCAGTCTCGCCACTGCATTGGGCATGGAAACCGTGGCCGAAGGGGTCGAATCCAAGGATGAGATGCGCGCGGTCACCGAAGAAGGCGCGACCCATTTGCAAGGCATGCTGTTTTCGCGCGCAATACCGGGCGCGGAAATCATGGAGCGGCTGGAATCAGGCGAGTTTGAATTCGTGCCGCGCGGGCCGGAAAAATACCGCGCCGAACGCCGCACAGAATTCCGCAAGATCGGCCTGATCCACGGCAATGATCGTTACAATGTGTTCCTGCGCAACCTGTCCAAAACCGGCGCAAAGATCGAAGGGTTGCTGGACGTGCCAGTCGGCACGGATGTGGTTGTTGATTTGGGCGGCGGACAATTGGCGGTTGCCTGTGTGCGTCGATCAGAAGGGTTCAGCCAAGGGGTGGAATTTGAAACCGCTCTAATCAGTGACGGGGCCGATGGTCTGTGCACACGCCACCGCGTATCGCCATATCAAATAGAAGCCGCCGGGCGGCCCCTGCGCGCGCTTAATGACGAAGCGGTTGCCGCCGTCACTAGCGGGATGCATTCCAACACCAAATCCTTTGTCGAGGTTGAAATCTCCAAATTCTAAGCGCCGCGCCTGAATGGGCGCGCGCATCAGGGTTTTTCCCGAGGAAATATGGCGTCACCGTCAGGATTTTTTACACATTAACCCGCGGTCTTAGCCAAAAAATAACCAACCGGATTTACGGATAGTGAAGGACGCGAAGTGCGCGTCCCTGGATTTGCGGCATTTTTCGGCGTTTTCACGCCCCGGCAATGCCATTGTTAGAGGAAGTTGCGAGTGCCCCTGAAGGGTTTCTTGTCAAAAAGTGGTTCAAGATCGGGGAGGGCGGCGAGCGCTTTGTCTGATGGCGAAAAACTGGCGATGCTGAATGAGCTGGAGCAATCCGGCCTCGGCTGGTTCTGGGCCAGCGACGCCAGCGGCAACCTCACCTATATCAGCTCAGCCATTGCAGACCGGATCGAAGTCCCGCTGAGCGAGATTTTGGGACAGCCGCTTGCGTCCGTCTTTGTGTCCGCCGACAGCGATGGCCGGACCAAATCTTTGCCGTTAATGCTGGGCGCGCATAAGGCGTTTTCCGGCTTTGCCGTTCGCGCTGAAAAGGGCGCAGGCCATGCCGTTCTGCGGCTCGCTGGGCAGCCGGTGAGCGACGGCAAGAAATTCATCGGTTTTCGCGGCACCGGTTCCGACATTACGGATGAATATTTCCGCGAGGAAGAGACCGAGCGGCTGGCGAAATTCGATTCGCTCACCGGCCTATCCAATCGCCATCAAATGAAGCATCGGATTGAGACGACGCTGACCGCGTTTAAGGCGGCCAAACGCAATTGCGCGGTCATGATGCTCGATCTTGATAAGTTCAAACATGTGAACGACACGCTCGGCCATGCGGCGGGTGATGAACTGCTCAAACAAGTGTCTGACCGATTGACGCGGTCCATTGAGGTGGAGTGCGAAGTCGGACGGCTGGGCGGTGATGAATTTCAGGTGATGATCCCGGATATGGATGATCGCGGGGAATTGGGCGAAATTGCGATGAAGATCATCACGATGCTCAAGCAACCTTACTCGTTGGACGAAGGGCGCTGCGTCATCGGCGCATCGGTTGGGATTGCTATCGCTCCGCATGACGGGGTGAGCGCGGATGAAGTCGTGCGCTCTGCTGACCTTGCGCTTTATGCTGCCAAGAATGGCGGACGTGGGCAATATCGGTTCTTCTCCGGAGAATTGGAGAATGAGGCGCTGTTCCGCCGCCGGTTGGAAGAAAATCTCGGCGTGGCGGTTCAGGAAAAACAATTGTTCCTGAAATACGAACCGATTGTGACGGCCGAAAACGAAACGGTGCGCACATTAGAGACGCATATTTGCTGGATGCATGATCAGCGCGGGGAAATTGACGAGGAAGAATTCGCCTCGATCCTCGACGGATCCAGCCAAGTGATCGAGGTTGGCACATGGGCCATCCGCGAGGCATGCGGCCATGCGGCTGGCTGGCCCGACACGGTCCGCGTTGCGGTCAATGTCCCGGTTGCTTTGTTCGCTGCCGATAGTTTTGTCGATGCGGTTTCGGACGCGTTGAAAGACGCCGATTTGCCCGCGCACCGGCTGGAATTGGAAATCAGCGAAGCGGTGTTTTTCGGCGATACCAATGCGGTCGATCGCACACTGGCGCAGCTGTTTAAGTTGGGTGTGCGTCTGACGCTTGATGAATTTGGCAGCGGCTATTCCAGCCTCGCCTATCTGCGCCGCGCGCCGTTCGATTCGATCAAAATTGATGAGGCTCTAGTCAGCGAAGCTGAAGCGCATGACAGCAACGATTTGGGCCTGATCCGCGCAATTGTCGCATTGGCCGGCGCGCTGGAAATGGACACAATCGCCAACGGGATTGAGACGACCGAATTGTTCGGGCGGTTAAAAGAATGCGGCGTTAAACGCATGCAAGGCCCGATCTATTCCGACCCAGTCAGCCGCGAGACGGTTGAAACCGAATTGATCGGCGATGCATGGAAAATCGTGCCGAGCGGCGACCGCACCAAACGCGCGCGCCGCCGCACCGTGTTCCGTAAGATTCAGGTTATTCACGATGACCATTCTTACGAAGTGACCTTGCGCAATCTGTCCAAAACGGGTGCGCTGATCCAAGGGCTCAGCGATGTGCCCAAGGAAACGCAATTTGTTGTCGATCTGGGCGGCGGACAATTGGCGGTCGCCACCGTCATCCGCAGCAATGGCGACACGCAAGGTCTCGAATTTGAACAATGGCTGGTGGATGACGGATCGGGCGGATTGTGCACCCGCAACCGCGTCAGCCCCTACGCCCTAAGCGCCGCCGGAGCCCCGCTCGCCGCGCTGTCACAGGGCGATTACAAAGGCATGGAAGGCGGATTGCTGGGCCAAGGCGGCAGCAGCGTCCCGCAATTTGGATATGCGGTGCAGCCCAAATTTGAGGCGGCTTGATACGGGACGTACCCAAGGGATTGGCCTGTGTTTTGGGCGTGATCTGGGGCGTGATTTGGCGGCGATTCGGGTGGTGATTTTCGCGGCGAAATTCAGGCTGAATAGAAAAGCGGGCGTGTGTTGCATTTTTCTCGAATGACACGGGCGCTGCTCCCCGCTAAACGCCGTGACAAATGACAGAACTCTCCAAAATTCGCAATTTCAGCATTATTGCTCATATCGACCACGGCAAATCGACCCTGGCCGACCGGCTGATCCAATTCACCGGCGGGCTGACTGCACGTGAGATGTCTGCGCAAGTCCTTGATAATATGGACATTGAGAAAGAGCGCGGGATTACAATCAAGGCGCAAACCGTGCGCCTCAATTACACCGCAAAGGATGGCGAAACCTATCAGCTCAACCTGATGGACACGCCCGGCCATGTTGATTTCGCCTATGAAGTCAGCCGCAGCCTCGCCGCTTGTGAGGGCGCTTTGCTGGTCGTCGATGCGGCGCAGGGGGTTGAGGCGCAAACGCTCGCCAATGTCTATCAGTCGATTGAGCATGATCACGAAATCGTGCCGGTGATCAACAAAGTCGATTTGCCCGCCGCCGAACCGGAGCAGGTGCGCAAAGAGATCGAAGAGGTCATCGGTCTCGACGCATCCGAAGCGGTGTTGGCCAGCGCGAAATCGGGCATTGGGATCGAGGAGATCCTTGAGGAAGTCATCGCCAAAATCCCGCCGCCAAAAGGTGAGCGGGACAAGCCGCTAAAGGCCAGCCTCGTCGATTCTTGGTACGACCCGTATCTTGGCGTGGTCATTTTGGTGCGCGTGATGGAAGGGGTCTTGAACAAAGGCCTGAATATCAAATTCATGCAGGGCGGCACGCAGCATTTGATCGACCGGGTCGGCTGCTTCACCCCGAAACGCACCGATCTTGACGAATTGGGGCCGGGCGAAATCGGTTTTATTACTGCGCAGATTAAAGAGGTCGAACAGGCCCGCGTCGGCGACACCATCACCACGGTGAAGGGCGGGGCGAGTGAAGCGCTGGCGGGCTATAAAGAGGTTCAGCCGGTGGTGTTTTGCGGGTTGTTCCCGGTCGATGCTGCTGATTTTGAAAAACTGCGCGAAAGCATCGCGAAATTGCGGCTCAATGATGCCAGTTTCTCGTTTGAGATGGAATCCAGCGCCGCTTTGGGCTTTGGTTTTCGCGCCGGGTTCCTTGGGCTTTTGCACCTCGAGATTATCCAAGAACGCCTCAGCCGCGAATATGATCTGGACCTGATCACGACGGCGCCCTCGGTGGTGTACCGGTTGCAATTGTCGAAATCGAAGACCGAAGAAGCCAAGGAAATCCTGCTCCACAACCCGGCGGATTGGCCGGATGTGAACCGGATCGACATGATCGAAGAGCCGTGGATCAAGGCGGTGATTTACACCCCCGACGATTACCTCGGCGCGATCCTGAAATTGTGCCAAGATCGGCGCGGGGTTCAGACCGATCTGACCTATGTGGGCGGGCGGGCGCAGGTGACCTATGAATTGCCGCTCAACGAAGTGGTGTTTGATTTTTACGATCGGCTAAAGTCGATCTCGCGCGGATATGCCTCGTTCGATTACGAGCAAATCGGCCTGCGCGAGGGCGATCTGGTGAAGATGAATATCCTCGTCAATGCAGAGCCGGTCGATGCCTTGTCTTTGATTGTTCACGCCGGCGTTGCCGAAGAACGCGGGCGCGGCATGTGCGAACGTCTAAAAGACCTGATCCCGCGCCACCTCTTCAAAATCCCCGTCCAAGCGGCGATCGGCGGTAAAATCATCGCCCGCGAAACCATCGCCGCGATGCGCAAAGATGTGACCGCCAAATGTTACGGCGGCGACATCAGCCGTAAGAAAAAGCTGCTGGAAAAGCAGAAAAAAGGCAAAGCGAAGATGCGCGAATATGGCAATGTGTCCATCCCGCAAGAGGCGTTTATCGCAGCCCTGCGGATGGGGGAAGAGTGAAGCCCCGCGCGTAATCTGAGCATCGCGAAGCGAGCGCAGGCTTACAAGCGAGAGGCTGTAACTCCGGCCAGCAGGTCGGCCCCGCCGAACCCGACTGACGGCACGCGGCGTATGGAGTGGCCGCGAAGCGGACACGGAACGGCGCGTGGCGGCTATGTGACGAACATTTCTAGCGACCAGATCTGCTTACCTGCTGCGAAGAATTCCTCAATCTTTACAGCTTGTTTCCCGGGATCATTATTGCACCGTAGGCGTTAGTACGGCTAAGTCATAGCGATCCTCAGAAAATCCTAGGAGCAAGTAATGCCATCCACCCTCATGCTAGAAAACGCGGGCCCGGGCGAAGCCCGTATCAGCGAGGATGGCCTGCGTATTTATTCCGCAGGATCAGATGGTGTTTTGCGCATTTATGACGTTCTAACGGGAGAATTGATTTCAGAGGTTGAGATCGCCGATAGCTTAGGTGCAATGGATCTGAGCCCCGATGGTGGAACATTAGTCGTCGTGGATGGGACAGAACAGACGATGTACATCGTCAATCTGCTGCAATCCAACGAAGTGACTGCTTTCGATTATGGCGTGAACAGCCCTTTCGGACTGATAACCGATCTTGTCGTCCTGCCGACTAATAGAGTCTTATATGTTCAGGGCGAGGTCGGAGACGGAGAGGGCAATGGGGCACTAGGCACGGTTGAGTTGAACGCTTTGATTTTCAACCTTTTAGGCAGTGTCGTTCGCGGGTCAGTGCTTTCAGAAGGAGATTTTGGCATTGGTGCTTTGCTCACGCAGCCCACCGGACGGGTCAATGTCGTCAGTGATTTAGGAGCAAATGCGGAAGTCGAGTTAGAAGGGCTCGATCATACAATTCAAGGATTGTCATTCCGGTACGCCGCCGTTTCTGTTCCTGATTCCGGAATTAGTATCTTCAATGTTGATCAGTTCGCAGGCAACCTGTTGGAGCCGGTCATAGACCTGACCGATTTCAATTTTGGTACAGTAAGCGAACTTGCATTTAGCGAGAATTCCGAATTGCTCTATGTCCTCGGACAAGGTGGCAGCACTATCTTCGCCGTGCAGACCAGTGATTGGAGTCTTGCAGAAAGGTTCGAAACCGGTTTGCAAGTCTCTGATATTTCAGACAATATTGTGACGTTGCTGGTCGATCCTCGCGGTCAATTTTTCACAATTGAGGCAGGCGGCGCTCTCACCGTTCTGGAAAATCCGAGCGCGCCCGATATTGAGGGGAGCGAGTTTCCTGATCAATTGGCTGGCACCGCATTTGGCGATGTAATTTCTGGCTTTGATGGCAATGATGAAATCTTAGCAGGCGGCGGCGCTGACTTCATCAATGGCGGGACCGGTATTGACCGAATAGACGGCGGTTCAAATGTCGACACAGTCGTGGTTGATGGCAATTTTGCCGATTATACGATCACGCAAATTGTGACGGGCCGATTTGAAATTTCGGACGGGCAAGACCCCAATCAAGGCGGGTCTCTCGATGATGTGACGAATGTTGAATTCGTGCAATTTGACGATCAGACTCTACGCCTCCTTCGCGGCGAAGGCGTCAGCGTCACATTCGATACGGCTGACACCTCCGCCTATCAATCGGCCATGAACGCGGTCCGCGATTTTGATGGCAATGATTTGGGCGGGGAAGGTTCGTGGCTTCGTATCGGAGAGGCCGATGTGAACGGTGACGGTGATATTGACCAGATCGTCGTGAACAGAGAGATTGGCCGTTTCGCAACCATTGGCACGGCGCCAGACGGTCTTGTCTATTTCGAAGATTTCAGTTGGTCTGGCGAGACTCGCGTGGCTGGTATCTATATCGATCCCTTTGTCGCCAATGGCAGTGTTGAGCAGGGCAGCGAATTTGATAGCCAGCGCCGTTTCCAGAACGATCTTGAGATTGAGAATATCAACCGCGTCCTAGGCGCGGACGACTATAATGGCGACGGAATCCAAGAGGTCTATTTCGCTCTGACTGATGGCACTGCATTTCTTCAAGCTTTGATGCATGATGATGGAAATATTCGCTTCGCAAATTATCAGTCTGAACAGCAGGTGCGCGATTACCTGACCGCCAATGGCTTTGATGAAAACACCTTTGGCGATTGGTTCGGCAGTTCGGCGGGCGCGGAACCAGCGAGCGTTCCTGCCACCAAGGGTGCGCCCGAGGTGATCCATCGAGATTTCGACCCGCAATTGGCATGGCAACCGGGTGAATTCCCTCAATTTGTAGAGGACGTTCCGGTCGAATTTTTTGGCTAAGGAAAGCGGTCTTTTCGGCCCTGATCAGGGGGAAAATCGTTTTCCTACAGGCGTGTAAGCGCGTATCGCGGCGAGCATGAAATTCGTCAAATTCGCTCTTTTGCCTGGTGATCGAATAATCCGATCACAGAGCCGCTTTGTGATCGATTGGTTTTTGGGCCTTGGACTGTGTGTCAGGTGTGTCAGGCGGGCGCGTTTGGCGCTGTGGGCCGCGCGGGCATCTGGCGGCGCGGGCGGCCGGTTGCGCGGCGGGGTGGCCGGCTTCGCGGTGAGGGGTTTCGCCGGTTGCGTTTCGAACTGCGCATATCGCGGCAACCTTCACTTGGCGTTCACGTCTCTGCTGGTTATACGCGGGTCCATGAAAACCGCATTCACCGCTCAACTGACCCGTGCCGCCATCCTTGGCGCGGCGCTGACTGCCACCGCTGCCTGCTCGGGCGGCTCTGCGAATGAAGACGTCGCCTATGTCGCGCGCGATGTCGAATCGCTGTATGGAGAGGCGCAGCGCAGGCTGGATGGGGGCAACACGATCCTCGCCGCGGCGTTGTTTGATGAGGTTGAGCGTCAGCACCCGTATTCGCCATGGGCACGGCGTGCGCAGTTGATGAGTGCGTTTAGCTACTACATTGCGCGCGATTACAACAAAGCGATCCAGAATTCTCAGCGGTTCTTGTCGATCCATCCTGGCAACAAAGACGCGCCCTATGCCTATTACCTGATCGCGCTGTCTTATTATGAGCAAATCAGCGATGTGAACCGCGATCAGTCGATCACGGAGCAGGCGCAGATTGCGCTGCGCGAAGTGAACCGCCGTTTCCCTCAGACCGAATATGCCGCCGATGCGCGGTTGAAATTGGATCTGGTGTCTGACCACTTGGCGGGCAAAGAGATGGAAATTGGGCGCTATTATCAGCGTTCCGGGCGCTGGCTTGCGGCGGCCTTGCGGTTCCGCAATGTGGTGGAAGAGTTTGAGACGACCAGCCACACGCCAGAGGCTTTGTACCGTTTGACCGAAAGCAGCCTGGCGCTGGGTATCCGCGAAGAAGCGGTGAAATATGCGGCCGTTTTGGGCGCGAACTATCCCGGTACGGAATGGTATGAGAAAGCGTTCGAGCTGGTCGGCGATCATGCGAGCGACGTCACACCGTCCTAAAAGCCGCGTCGCTGCGGGCACCCGGCAGGGCTTGCGGTCGCTGCGCTGCTGAACTGACGTAAGCTGTTTGCAAAGTCCTGTTGGCACGTGACTAGCTGAGCGGGCTGGGTTAGTGCGGTGATCCTATGCTGACCCGGCTTTCGATCCGTAACATCGTCCTTATAGAAGCGCTCGATCTCGATTTTGAGCGCGGTCTTGGTGTACTTACGGGGGAAACCGGGGCGGGTAAGTCGATCCTGCTTGATGCGGTGGGATTGGTGCTGGGCGACCGGGCGGAAACGGCGTTGGTGCGCGGCGGAGAAGCAAAGGCCAGCGTCACGGCGAGCTTCGACTTTGCTGAGATGCCAAGCGCGATTGCTGAAGCGCTGGACGATGCGGATATCGATATCGAACCGGGGGAGCCACTGCTGATCAGGCGGCAGGTGAAGGCCGATGGCGGGTCGAAAGCCTTCGTCAATGATCAGCCAACAAGCGCCGGCCTGCTGAGGGAATTGGCGCCCGCTCTGGTGGAATTGCACGGCCAACATGATGATCGCGGTCTGGTGAACCCGCGCGGGCATCGGATGCTCTTGGATCGTTATGCTGGGATTGACCTTAGCGCGATTGAGGGCCGCTGGCGCAATTGGGCGAAGACAGAGGCGCGATTGTCCGAAGCGCGCAGCGCGCAAGAGCAAGCGAAGCTCGACGAGGAATTGCTGACGGCGCATCTGGCTGAATTGACGACGCTTGATCCGAAAGTGGGTGAGGAAGAGCAGCTCGCAGCCACGCGCACCGATATGCAAAAGGGCGAGAAGCTGTCGGGCGAGCTCGAAACTTTGCGGCATGTGTGGGAGGGATCGGACTCGCCGCTTGCCTCTTTGCGCGTTGCGGCGCGCAAGCTGGACCGGATCGCGGGCGAACATGCGATGTTGGCGGATGCGCTCGCCTCGCTGGATCGGGCGGTTATCGAAGCGGGTGAGGCGGAGGACAAATTGGAGGCCGCCGCGCGCGCTTTGGTGCATGATCCGGCGGCGCTCGATGCGGCAGAAACGCGGCTGTTTGAATTGCGCGCAATGGCGCGAAAGCATCGCTGCGACGTGGATGAATTGCCTGAATTGATGCTCGATATGCGCGCCAAATTGGACGTGATTGAGGGCGGCGATGCAGAACTCAGCGCGTTGGAAGCAGCGGCGAAAGAGGCGCGCGATGCCTATTTGAAAATGGCAGAAAAGGCGCATGGCAAACGCGTCACTGCGGCCAAGACGCTCGACAAAGCGGTCGCTGCGGAGCTTGCCCCGCTCAAATTGGACGCTGCGCGGTTTCAAACCGCCGTCACCGTGCTGCCCGAAGAAAAATGGGGCGCGCATGGCATGGACAGCGCAGAATTTCTGATTGCCACCAATCCCGGCGCCGATTTCGCGCCGCTCGCAAAAATCGCATCGGGCGGCGAATTGTCGCGTTTCATCCTCGCTTTGAAAGTGGCGCTGGCGGAAAAGGGCGGGGCGGCAACGATTATCTTTGATGAAATTGACCGGGGCGTCGGCGGCGCGGTGGCTTCGGCTATTGGTGAACGTCTGGCGCGGCTCGCGAGCGAAGAAGGGCAATTGCTGGCTGTCACGCATAGCCCCCAAGTCGCGGCGCGCGGCGGCAAGCATTACCTGATCGCCAAAGCATCCAGCGGCACCGTAACGAAGACCAGCGTTGCGGCGCTTGACCAAGCCGGACGGCAAGAAGAGATCGCGCGGATGCTGTCGGGCGCAGAAGTCACGCCAGAGGCGCGCGCGCAAGCGGACAGGTTGCTGGAGGGCGTTTGAGATGATTGCGCCCTTGAGCACAGCATCAGTTTTGGCGATGATGGCTGCTCAGCCAGAGGCCGAAACGCGCCCACCGATACAGGAATATCCCGTCCAAGCCATCGAAATCGGCGAATGGCCGCTGCATCAGGCGGATGGGGACGCTATAGAAGCGATGTTTCGCCGCGAAATCGCCCGTGCGCAGGCGCGCTTTGGTGAGGAGCTAGATTTTATCTGCCTCGGTTATTCCTATGGCGAACCGGCTGCGGCGATGATGGGGCGTCTTTCTGATACGGGCGCGGTTTTGAAGGGCCGTCTGGCGTGCTCGCCAGAGCGCAACCGGGACTATTTCTCGGTGCTCGTCGGTCTCAGTACAGTCCGCTGCCAAACGCTCGTTTGCACCGCCAATAGCGATATCAGTTTCGGCTATGTGATAGAGCCGGGGGTCGCAATATCGGCGCATAAAACGCCCGATAGCTGGTCTGTCCGATTGAATGAGACGGATGATAACAATGATTAATCGGTGTGCCTGCGCACGGGCGGCAGAGCCGCGGGAAGGTGTATGATGGAAATTCTTGGCGGTTTGCTTCTGGCGATACTTTTGCTGACTTTGTTGGGCTCTGTGACCCTCCTTGCTTTTGCGAGCATGGCGGTGCTGGGCATCGTCACGGAGATGAGCTTTCGCCGTCTTTTCTTCGTGTCTTTCGGGATCGGATTGCTGGCCCCAATATTGCTTGGCATTGGGATTTCCTCCGCTTTTGAGGAAGAGGATTTTCAGCGCGAAATTCTGGGCGAATTGAATGATGCATATTCTGGTTCTGAAAATGTCATGGAGGCGATCCCACGCGTCCGCGAGCTGCGCCAACAATTGAGCGATGGGACAATCACGCCAGAAGAATTTGAAACGCAGCTAGAGCAATTGATCGAGGAAACCTCGGGCGCTCAGGTCGATCTGGAAGGGATCGAAGTCACCGAAACCGCCGACGGCGTCCAGATAGAGATCAATTGAACGGCTGACCCATGACGCAGGCAACAAACGGCACCCATCTCTCAGAAGCAGATGCCGCGAATGAATTGATGCGGCTCGCGCGGCAAATTGCGAAGCATGACCGGCTGTATCATTCGCAAGACAATCCAGAGATCACCGATCAGGAATATGACGCGCTGACCCGCCGCAATCGCGAGTTGGAGGAGGCGTTTCCGCATCTGATCCGCGATGACAGCCCTTCGAAAAAAGTCGGCCATGACATCGCCGCCTCGCCGCTGAGCAAGGTCACGCATGAGCAGCGGATGATGAGCCTCGACAATGCTTTTAACCGCGAAGAAGTCGAGGAATGGACGCAGCGTATTCGCCGGTTCTTGTCACTTGAACCGGGCGATCCGGTTGCGATCACGGCGGAGGATAAGATTGACGGCCTGTCCTGTTCGCTGCGTTATGAAAACGGCAAATTGGTGCGCGCGGCGACACGCGGTGACGGGCAAGTGGGCGAAGATGTAACCGCCAATGCGCGGCACATTGCCGACATCCCGCAGCAGCTGCCATCAGGCGTTCCCGAAATATTCGAAGTGCGCGGCGAGGTTTACATGTCGCGCGCCGATTTTGCGGCGCTGAATGCGGCTCAGGAAGAGGCGGGGGAGAAGCTATTCGCCAATCCGCGCAATGCCGCCGCCGGTTCTTTCCGCCAGAAAGACGCGAGCGTTACGGCAAAACGCCCGCTGAAATTCTGGGCCTATGGCTGGGGCGCGGCCTCTGATGTGCCCTGCGCCGCGCAAAGCGAAATGATGCGCCAGCTTGAAAGCTGGGGCTTTCCGCTTTCGCCGTTTCTTAAAGTCACCGGCAGCGTCGATGCGATGATCGAACATTATACGGAAATCGGGCGGCAGCGGCCTGATTTGCCGTATGAGATTGACGGGGTCGTCTATAAGGTTGACCGGCTCGATTATCAGGGGCGGCTTGGTTTTGTGGCGAAGGCGCCGCGCTGGGCGCTCGCGCATAAATTCCCGGCAGAGCGCGCCGAGACGACGTTGGAGGCGATCGACATTCAAGTTGGGCGCACCGGCAAATTGACCCCGGTGGGGCGGCTTTCCCCAGTGCTGGTTGGCGGGGTGACCGTCACCAATGTGACCTTGCATAATCGCGATGAGATTGCGCGGCTTGGCGTGCGGCCCGGTGACCGGGTGGTGATCCAGCGCGCCGGCGATGTGATCCCGCAAGTGGTGCAAAACCTCACGCCTGATGAACCGCGTGATCCTTACAACTTCGCCGATACATGTCCCGAATGCGGCAGCGAAGCGGTCGCCGAAGAAGGAGAGGTCGATGTGCGCTGCACTGGCGGCCTGATTTGCCCGGCGCAACGGACGCAGCGGCTCGAACATTTTGTCAGCCGCAAGGCGCTGGATATTGATGGGTTTGGGTCAAAGACAATCGCGCAATTCTTTGCGCTTGGTTGGCTGGAGAGCCCAGCGGATATCTTCCGCTTGCACACACGGCGCGAAGAGATTTTGGCGCTGGAGGGGTGGCAGGATAAGTCTGTCGATAACCTGCTGATGGCGGTGGATAACAAGCGCGCGCCGGATGCGGCGAAATTACTGTTTGGCCTTGGCATTCGGCATGTTGGCGAGGTGACGGCGCGGGATTTGATGAAGGCGCTGGGCACTCCGCAAAAACTGCGAGAGGCAGCCGAAGCGTTCTTTGCTTACCGTGCAGAACATCCGCGCGGGGCGGATGAAAAAGTGTCGCCGTTCAACGCGCGGATGGACAATGCGGCGAAGGATATGTTCGGTGTGACCGATGGGTTCGGCACAGCGGCCGCGCATTCGCTGGCTGATTTCTTCCACGAGCCGCACAACCGCGCCGTGTGGGACAATTTGATGAGCCAAGTGTCGCCGCCGCTTTACGAGGTTGAGGTTTTGGATTCGCCAGTGGCGGGCAAAATTGTGGTGTTCACAGGAAAGCTGGAAACGATGAGCCGCGACGAAGCAAAGGCTCAAGCCGAACGGCTTGGCGCGAAGGCGGCGGGATCGGTGAGTGCGAAGACCGGATTGCTGGTCGCGGGGCCGGGCGCGGGATCGAAGCTGAAGAAAGCGCAGGAATTGGGCGTTGAGGTTACGGATGAGGCGGGCTGGGCCGCGATTGTGGAGGCGGCGAGCTGATGGATCTTTTGCGTGAACTTCACCCGCAAGCGCTGCGTATTGCAGGGATGCTGCGCAAGCGCGGCGAGAAAATCGCGGTGGCAGACGGCGCGACGGGCGGTTTGATTCAAGCGGCCTTGCTGACTGTGCCGGGCGCATTGGAATTTTATGTCGGTGGGGGGATCGTCTATTCGTTCAAAGCGCGCGATGTCCTGTTTGACCTGCCGCGTGATGCCTATGCGGGCATGCGTTCCGTGACGAAAGACTATGCCGCCCTGCAAGCGCGCGCCATCCGCGACCGGCTCGGCGCGGAGTGGGGCATTGCGGAAAGCGGTTCTGCTGGGGCGAGCAAACATCCCCTAGGTGTCGCATCAGGGCGCAGCATTGCGGCAGTGACCGGGCCATTGGGCGATTTTACGCGCGAAATTGGCACAGATAGCGACGACAGGATCGACAATATGGGCGGCTTCACCCGCAACGCGCTGAACTTGTTAGAAAACGCGCTGACGCTCTAACTTTCCGGCAGGTCCGGGACCCATTTCATCACGCCGCCGGGCAGGGGCGACCAATATCCAACTTTTGCGCCCGCCGCCGCCAATTGGTCGCTGGTCCATTGGTTGCAGGTGTTGCCGATGTGATAGGTGCCCAAAGCGCTGTAAAACACGTCTTGCGCGCCATATCCGGGCAAGGTTTCGCGCGTGTCTGGCGGGGCCAGATGGCGCGTGATTGAGGCGGTAAGCGCGCGGTATTCATCTGAAGTCAGGCGCAAGATCCGGTAATCTTCAGCGGGCGCGGGGCGCACATAATGGGCAACATGCAAAACCGCTTCTCCGCCCGTCATGGCGTTGATCGCGATTGGCAGAGTCAGGTCAGTCCAATTCGGGGTTTCGAGGAAAAATTGCCGTTCCCCCCAGCTGACCGCGACATGGGTGTAGGGGCGATCCGCCGCGCGAATATCACTGGCTGGAAAGATGCCGCGCCAATCCATCTCTGGCGTGATCAGCGGCATCGCGATTTCTGTGTGAATGCCGTTTGATCCGACCATGATTTCCACGGTCCGTTTGTCGGCGGTGTTTTGGAAGGCGGGGGCGGGCTCCTCCCAATCTGTATTGCGGGGAATTGACGAGCCAATCCAAGCGGAGAGCAAAAACAGCGCCACCGGGCTCAGCAGCAAAATGGCGGCCCAGCGCGCGATTTTCATCGCTTTGGATTTACCAGCGCCCGGCATCTAACGAATGGCCCGGCGGCGCAGCCACAAAATCGCCCAATCGCCGCGTTGCAATCGCCTGGCTTGGCGAAAGCCAGCCAATTTATAGGCGCGGCGCACGGCGGCTTCTTGATCGCTGCTTTCACTATCGGCCAGCAATCCGGCGAGCAGCACACTGCCGCCCGGCACCACACTGGCGGCAAATTCGCTTGCCAATTCGACCAGCGGCCCGGCCAAAATATTGGCGATCAGCACATCGTAAGGCCCGCGCATTTGCAGCAGATCGTCGTCCATCCCCGGCGCAATCACCATCGTCATGGCGCCCGGACCCGCACCCAAAGCGATCCCGTTCATCGCGGCATTGTCGGCGACCACTTCGGCGCAGACCGCATCAATGTCAGAGGCTGTGACTTCTGCTCTCGGCCATAGGGACATCGCCGCAAAGCCCAGCAAGCCTGTGCCGGTGCCAATATCGGCGATGCGGCGCGCGGTCATGCCGCTGGCTTTCATTGTGGCCAGCATCTCTAAGCATCCGGCGGTGGTCTCATGTTGGCCCGTGCCAAAGGCTTGAGCGGCGGGAATGGCAAAATTCACCGCATCCTCGGCAGGCGGAAAATCGGGCGTGTGGATATAGAATTGCCCAGCGCGGATGGGCTGAGTGCCTTGCTGGCTGAGGGTCAGCCAGTCTTCGTCTGGCAATTGTTCGACTGTTATGTCTGGCGCTTTATCGACGAACAGACTCGCCAGTGCAGATTTCTCCGCCGTCCCCGGCTCGCGCGGAAACCACCCTTCCAAAACCCAATCCAGCGGCCTGTCTTCGCTGATTTCGCGCCCAGCGATCACCAGATCAAAATCCCAATCATCGATTTCGTCATGCACCAGCAATGCGGCATGGACGACCGGCTTGGGCGCGTGGGCGGTGAGTTTCCAAGAGGCGCTCACGGCGCCGTCTCCGCTTCACGGGCAAGGCGGGCATCAAGATCGCGGCGTTTCCCCTCCGCATATTCGGCGCAGCTTACCCCGCCGATAAACGAGCCGGTCTGGGCGCGCTCAATCATTTTGCTGTGCGAGGGATGCGGCGTGAGCAAAATGTCGCAATCCAGCGCGGCGATACGGTCCAACCCTTCTCTAAAGAGCGCCACATCGGTTGGATGGTCGGAGAAACGGTGTTCATCGCTGCTGACGGGCGATAGGCTGTCGGCATAGACGATGCTTTGGCAATCATCGCCCTTACAGCTTTCCCAAGACCAGCTGAACGCGCCGGGCGAATGGCCGGGCGTTTGTGTTGCGAATGCCTCTACTCCTCCAAGCGAAACACTCTCCCCATTCTCAAGCTTGATCCATCCGGCGGAGGCAGGCGGGGCGAGGATGGGCGTGAAAGCTGCATGCATGCCATGTTGCGGATCGAGTTCGCCGGGCAATCCAGATCGCAGCACCGGGATCGACGCCGAATTGCCAATGATGACGGCTCCGGTCAGCGCCTGGATTTTTGCAAAGCCACCGACATGGTCGAAATGTTCGTGGCTATGCGTGAGGTATCGAACATCGCTCAGATCGAAACCCAACGAGCGGATATTGTCAGCGACGACATCCGCGCCGTTTTGCGTGCCAGTGTCGATGAGGATGTGACCATCATCGGTCGTGATCAAGATCGCCGCGATCCCGCAAGTTCCTACATAATAGGTGTCTGCATGGATCAAAAATGGCCGCGCAGGCTTGTCCCAATCGTCCCATTTTTCGCATTCGGATGCGAACCGCACAATATCGCTGGAATGAAGACCGCGCTCTCCTCCGACACTCTCGGGAATTTGCGCGGCGGGGACACAGCCAGCGAGCACAATAAGCGGGGATAGGATAAACTTAGCGAACAAAGCTGGCTCCATTGGCGTCAATAACGGCGCCGGTCATGCTGGCGGGGGCATCAAGCGCGCAGAACGCGATGATGCTGGCGATTTCTTCAGGGGTGGCGACTCGGCCTAGCGGAATATCGGCGAGCAGGCCTGCGCCGCCGCGGCTTTCTAAATAATCGCCGGCCATTGCGGTATCGGTAAAGCCGGGTGTCACGGCAAAACTGACGATCCCTTGCGCCCCGTAACTGCGCGCGATTGTCTTGTGCATCGCCACCATGCCGCCTTTTGCGGCGGCGTAATGCCAATGCGCGGGGGAATCGCCCCGATAGGCCGCGCGGCTTGCAACATGGACCAAACGGCCGCGAATTCCGTCCGCGCGCGCCTCGCGGTTTTGCCAATGCTTTACAGCAAAGCGGCTGAGCTGAGCGGCGGCGGTCAGGTTGATGCGCAGCGTCTCCTCCCAACTGTCCAGCCATTCAATATCGGACGAATCGAGCGGGTTCGCATCGAACAATCCGGCATTGTTGATGACGGCGGATATGTGTCCGCCACTGCGATCCATCGCTTCTTCCCACAGCAATTGTGCGGAGAGCGGGTCGCTGAAATCGGCGGCAATTCGCGTGTGATCAGCGCCGCCGGATGGCTCGGCGCGGGATTGATGCCCAATCACCTCTACGCCCCGTGCAGATAGCGCCTGCGCGGCAGCTGCGCCGATCCCTCGACTTGATCCTGTGACGAGTATTGAGGTCATGGCATTTTTCATCCTCAAAAAAGTCTATCCTAAAAATTGCAAGTCATGTCGAGCGCGTCGCGCTTGCCTCACGCTGCCATTGCGCTAAGTGTGAGTGGGGGCAATCAAAAACATGGGACTATCATGAGCCAAAGACCGCTTTCTCCGCATCTCCAGATATGGCGGTGGGGGCCGCATATGTTGGTATCTATTCTGCACCGGGCGACCGGTGACGGTATGGCATTTGTCGGGCTGGGTGTGCTCGTCTGGTGGCTTGGCGCAATCGCCAGCGGCCCGGCGGCCTACGAAACATTCACCGATCTGATGACGACGCCGATTGGGTGGATCGTTCTGGTTGGCCTGTCATGGGCATTCTTCACCCATATGATGAGCGGGCTTCGGCATTTCGTTCTTGATATTGGCGCGGGCTATGAACTGGACACCAACCGGTTCTGGTCAATCGCGGCGCCGATTATCGCCATTGTTTTGACCGGCATTTTCTGGGCCGTCATTCTTCGGGTCTGGGAGTAACACCATGGGTAACGGCACTTCTATTGGCCGCGTTCGCGGTCTGGGTTCCTCACATCACGGCGCGCATCACTGGCTGACGCACCGTTTCAGCGCGATCACAAACCTTGTTTTGATGAGCTGGCTGATCATCAGTTTTGCGATGATGGGCGATTACAGCCACGCTTCGGTTGCCGCATGGCTCAAACATCCGGTTTCTGCCGTGGCGATGATCCTGCTTGTCGTCAGCCTGTTTTGGCATGCGCGTATGGGGCTGGGCGTTCTGGTTGAAGATTATGTTCACGAAGCCGGTTTGAAATTTGGGACTATGATGGCCCTCAACATCTTGGCAATTGGCGGCGGCGCGTTTGGCGTGTTCAGCATCGTCACGCTTGTATTCGGAGGTCAGGCCTGATGGCTACGGCAGCAGCTAAAGACAGCTATAAAATTATCGACCATGTCTATGACGTGGTTGTTGTTGGTGCGGGCGGTTCTGGTCTGCGCGCCACCACAGGCGCGGCAGAAGCCGGTCTGCGTACGGCGAACATTTCCAAAGTTTTCCCGACGCGCTCGCACACTGTTGCGGCGCAAGGCGGGATCGCGGCCAGCCTGGGCAACAACACGCCCGATCACTGGACGTGGCACATGTATGACACCGTAAAGGGGTCAGATTGGCTGGGCGATCAGGACGCGATTGAATATCTCGTACGCGAAGCTCCGCAGGCCGTGTATGAGTTGGAGCATGCTGGCGTACCGTTTTCGCGCAACGAAGACGGCACGATTTATCAGCGTCCGTTTGGCGGCCACATGCAAAATATGGGTGACGGCCCGCCGGTGCAGCGCACATGCGCGGCCGCTGACCGCACCGGTCACGCTATGCTGCACGCTTTGTATCAGCAGAGCCTGAAGCATGACGCGGATTTCTTCATCGAATATTTCGCGCTCGACCTGATTATGGCCGATGTCGACGGCGTAAAACAATGCGTCGGCGTGATCGCGATGTGCCTGGATGATGGCACAATTCACCGGTTCCGTTCGCAAAGCGTCGTTTTGGCAACCGGCGGTTATGGCCGTTGCTATTACACCGCGACATCTGCGCACACATGCACTGGCGATGGCGGCGGCATGGTTTTGCGCGCGGGTCTGCCGCTGCAAGATATGGAATTCGTGCAATTCCACCCAACCGGCATTTACGGCGCGGGCGTTCTCATCACAGAAGGCGCGCGCGGCGAGGGCGGGTATCTGACGAACAGCGAAGGCGAACGCTTTATGGAGCGTTATGCTCCTTCGGCGAAAGATCTCGCATCGCGCGATGTTGTCAGCCGTTCTATGGCGCTGGAAATGCGCGAAGGGCGCGGCCACGGCGCGGATGGCGATCACATTCACCTGCACCTTGATCACATCGCGCCGGATGTGCTGGCTCAGCGTCTGCCGGGTATCACCGAAAGCGGAAAGATCTTCGCTGGCGTCGATCTGACGAAGCAAGCGTTGCCGGTTACACCGACGGTCCATTACAATATGGGCGGAATTCCGTGCAATTATCACGGCCAAGTTGTGACTATTGGCAAAGATGGTCCTGATACGGTTGTACCGGGCCTCTATGCTGTTGGCGAAGCGGCCTGTGTTTCGGTCCACGGTGCAAACCGTTTGGGTTCGAACTCACTGATTGATTTGGTTGTGTTTGGCCGGGCGACTGGTCTGCACCTTAAAGCCAATTTGACCGCTGGTGCGGCGCAACCCGAATTGCCCGGCGACAGCACGGATCTGTCGCTAGGCCGGGTGGATCACTTCCGTTACGCGCAAGGCGGATCACCAACCGCTGCGATCCGCGCCGACATGCAAAAGGCGATGCAGCAACACGCCGCTGTGTTCCGCGATACCGCGCTGATGGAAGAGGGCGTCAGCAAGCTGGCGGCTCAGAACGAGCGGATGTCGGACATTCACGTCACCGACCAATCGCTGATCTGGAACAGCGATTTGATTGAGACGCTGGAGCTCGACAATTTGATGAGCCAAGCCAATGTCACAATCGCATCGGCAGCCAACCGCAAGGAAAGCCGCGGCGCGCATGCGCACGAAGATTTTCCAGATCGGAACGACAAAGAGTGGATGAAGCACACCGTCACATGGTTCGACGGTTGGGGCGGAAACGCACAAGGCAGCGGCAAGGGCGATATGAAAATCGATTACCGCCCGGTGCATGAATACACTCTCACCGAAGATGCGGAATATATTAAGCCAAAAGCGCGGGTTTACTGATCCGGCTTTGATCCCGGTTTAGATCGCAGCTTAGGTCGCGGGATAAGCGTTTGAAATAAAAAGGCGGGCCAGAGCATTGCTCTGGCCCGCCCTTTTTTTGCGCTGCTTAAATTAAGCGGCTTGGAGAGTATCGCTGGCGTCAATTCGCCCAGCGCTCTTGGCGTTTTTCTGAATGCTAGGGCGTCCGAACAAACCTGCGGTCAGGTTGGTAGGCGCAGGCGCTTTGCCTTGTGCTGCGATGATGTTTGCGGGTCTGTTGTTCATGAGAATTCCCCTCGGCTAGAAACAGGCTTTGCGGTGCCTGCTTTGTGATTTGATAGCCGGGTAATAGCCGCCGGTCCGCCGCTGCTATTGTAGTGATCGGCCATTTGGGGAACATTGCCGGTTCTGTACAATTGCGCCGGACCTGCGCCGGACCTGCGCCGGACCTGCGCCGGACCCGCACAGGACCCGCGCCTTCTCTTGACCATGCGCGCAGGACGGGGCAGCTTCGCGCGATGATCAACCGCGCTGCTCTTGGCCTTATCGCATTTTCGCTGCTCGCTGCTCCGCTGGACGCGCAATCTTCTCAGCCGGGCAATTCATCGCCCAATATTCCGCCAGAACACACTGAACCTTTCCCCAATATCGGCTCTGGACAGACCCGCGAAGAGATCGCCGAAAGCTTCGATCTGGCCCCGCAATTGCGCCGGGGTGTGCCGGTGCGCGAAATGCTTGAACAACGCCGCCGGTTGACCCGCGCGCTCGAAACGCTCGCGCCGCAGAGGCCCGGCGTGGTCGATGCTTATGTGGTTACAATCGCGCTCGACAGTGATCCGGTGTTTGCCCGCGAAGCGCGTGAGGCTGGGCGAGTGCTTTCGCGGCGTTATGACGGGGCAGGGCGCACGCTCACCCTTGCTGGGCCAGACGGAACGCGCGATGATTTGCCGCGGGGGTCGATTGAAAGTCTGCTGATCAGTTTTGCCCACATTGCCGAGGTAATGGACGCAGATGAGGACGTGCTCGTCCTCTACACAACCAGCCACGGCAACCGTCTGGGCCTTGCCTATCATTACGGCGATACAGGATATGGTGTGCTGTCTCCCGCGCGGCTAAAGGGCGCTTTGGAGGAGTTGGGGATCACCCGCCGCATTCTGGTGATCAGCGCGTGTTTTTCTGGTGTCTTCGTGCCCGCGATGGCCAGCGCCGATACCGCGATCCTCACCGCCGCCGCGTCTCAGCGCAATTCGTTTGGGTGTGAGCCGCAAAATGATTGGACCTTTTACGGCGATGCGCTGATCAACCGCGCCATGCGGCAACCGGTGCCGCTTGCCGAGGTGGCACGTTCTGCAAATCGTACGGTGGCCGAATGGGAGACGAGCCGCCGTTTGCTCGCATCCTTGCCGCAAAGCTCGATTGGAGCCGGGGTTGCCGCGTGGTTGCCAGCGTTGGAGGCGCGCATGCCGAGGGCCGCAACGCAGCCGGTCGGACGGCCCGCAATCGGCGAGTAAGCTACTCCGCCTCTGTGTCCACGCGGCGCGCATCCACCACAGTCACCGGCTGCGCCAACATCTGTCCTTTCATCCACCCTTCGCCCTTTTCCGGGTCGAGCGGCGCGGCGTGAATCGCCTCGACCACGTCCATCCCGCCGGTCACATAACCAAACACGGCATAGCCATTTTGCCAGACCGGATCGGCCGCGTCAGGATTGGCGTCCAGCCCAGTCTGATCGCCGAGCATAATTGAAAAGTCGCCATTGGCGGTCCCCGGCTCTCCCATCGCCATCGACAAGGCGCCGCGCGTGTGGCTGAGACCGGTGAGCGTGGTTGGTTCATGCGGAATACCCGGCAGAACGCGGTCAGGATGCCACTGCGCGCCGCCTTGCAACAAACCATTGGGTTGATCGCCCCAATCCAAATGCATCGCGCGGTAAAACACGATCCCGTCAAAACGCCCCTCATCAACATAGCGCAGGAAATTGCCCGCCGTGATCGGTGCGCGCTGCGTTTCTAGGGCGATGGTGATGGTGCCCATCGTGGTTTCGAGCAGGACATGCGTGGTTTCAAATTCGGGGGCGCTGTTTGGCGTGTTCTCATTCTCGCCCGCCGCGCTCACCGACGTGCCCACCACCGCGCTCAGCACCGCGTTCTGTGGAGGCGGTGTTTCTGCCGCAGGCGCGGGCTGCTCCTGCTGGATTTGCGTGTTCGCCAAAATCAACATGGCGGCGGGGATCAGGAGCATGGCGCGATATGTCATTCGTCCTTTGATATCGGGTCTTTGCAGAAGAGCAAGCGGGGGAAGGGGCATCATCGGAGCCGTTCATCTGTGCGCAATGTTTACAAGCGTAGTCGATATGACTACAGACGTAATCAAGCGAATGGAGAGCGCCCTGACCATGTCTTCTAGTCAAACACCACAAAAGCCAGAACGCATCAGTGAGGCAGAGCATGCCGTAATGGAAGTTCTGTGGGACCGGGGCACGGCCACCGCGGCTGAGGTGTGCGAGGCGGTTTGCGAAAATCGCGATTGGAGCCTTGCGACGGTAAAGACGCTGTTGTCGCGGCTTGTTCAGAAAAACGCGATTGGCGCGCAGCCAGATGGCCGCCGCTTTCTCTATTCTCCGCAAATTGCACGGTCTGATTATGTCGGCGGGGAATCGCGCCGCTTGGTCGATCGCCTGTTTGGCGGACGCGCGGCATCTTTGGTGGCACATCTCGCAGAGACAGAAGCCCTAACAGAGGATGATGTCTCCGAGATTGAGGCGCTGCTCAAGGAGTTGAAGCAATGACCAGCTGGCTATTTGAAACGCTGTTGTGGACTGCGGTTTTGATTGCCGCTGTGTTGATGCTGCGCCGTCCGGTGGCGCGCTGGTTTGGCCCGCAATTCGCCTATGCTTTGTGGGCGTTCCCGGCCTTGCGATTGTTCTTGCCGCCCATTCAATTGCCCGCATGGATGCGTCCTGCCGCGCCCAGCGAAAGCGCGCAAAACGCGGTGGCAAACCCCCAATTTCTAAACCTCGATCCGCTAAATCCAGTTGCGACAACAGATGGACTTGCGGGAACCGAGGCGGCGGCGCCCGATGCTGCTGCGCCACTTACCCCTGCGACAAGCTTTGAGTTCGGACCCTTTATCGAGCCCATGATACAGTTTGCCATTGCGGTGTGGCTCATCGGCGCCGCCATCTTTTTGTATCACCGTTTTGCCGCCTATTTCCGGCTTCGCTCAGAACTGTTGAAAGGCGGCAGCGACGTTGGCCGCGATGGCAATGTGCGCCTTGTGGAAACGCCCGGCACCGATGCCCCGCTTGCCTTTGGGGTGATCGACAAAGTGATCGCTTTGCCCGCTGGATTTCTGGCTCAGCCAGACCGCACGGCGCGCGATTTGGCGTTGGCGCATGAAATGCAGCATCACAAAGGGCGCGATCTGCTGATCAATGTTTTGGTACAGCCTTTGTTTGCGCTGCACTGGTTTAGCCCGCTTGGCCGGTATGGCTGGTTGGCCCTGCGCCGCGATCAAGAGGCCGCCTGCGATGCCCGCGTCATCGCTGCAAAATCTGCAGAAGAGCGGGAGGCTTATGCCAACTTGATCGTCAGCACCGCTGCCCCGGCCTTGTCACCCAAACTTGCGCCCAACCTTGTGCTTGCCGCCCCGATGGCGTGCCCGGTGCTGGGCGAGAAATCTATCATTCACCGTTTAAGGAGCCTGAAAATGACCGACACTTCAAACAAACGCCGCTTTGCCGGACGTGTGATGCTGGGCGCGGCTGTGATTGCTTTGCCGCTCACCGCTTCGATCAGCTACGCTGCCAGCGAATTGCCTGCACCGCCATCCGCCCCTGCCGCCCCTGCCGCGCCAGCAGCGCCGAGTTTGGGCATGAGTGCGGGCATGGCTCCACCAGCGCCTCCGGCTCCGCCAGCGCCGCCTGTTCCTGCGGCTATCACCAATGCCAGCACGATCATCTCGGTTGACCCTGACACAGGCGAAACACGGACATTTGACGGCGAACAAACCGTCATCGTGATCCGCGACGAAGACGGCAATATCGACGAAGAGCGCACGGAGCGCCGGATTGAGCGTCAAGTTCACACGATCAGCATGTCGCATGACGGCGAATTGAGCGAAGCAGAGATGGAAGAGATCATGCTCGAAGTTCGCTCTGGCTTGGCAGAGGCGAATGAGGCGCTGGAATCGGTGCCCGCCATGATCGAAGAAGCGCTCGCCAGTTCAGAAGGTCAAAGGGGCCGGACAATCGTGACGATGTCGTGCGACAATTCCAGCGATGAAGTCGCCACGACGACGCAAAATGCCGATGGCACGCGCACTGTGATGCTGTGTCAGGCGCGCGTGATGGCCCACGCTCTTGAAGGGTTGCAAGAAGCGCGAGAGAAAATCGCGGAAAGTTCCGAGATGAGCGAGGAAATGCGTGAGCGGATCGTGCGCGAATTGGACCAGCAGATCGACCGTTGGAAAGACGCGCAAACCTAAATCGTCCAAAGCAATATTGAACACCCGTCGGGGCGCAAAACCGGCGACTATGAACCGGCGCGGGATCCTATCCTGCGCCGGTTTTTGCGTCTTTGCATGCGGCTTATTCGCTGCTGGTTAGTGACCCGCGATTTTCGCGCGGACGGGCAGGGTAAGAACAACCGCGTTCCTGGCCCAACCCTTTTAAGAAACCGCGCCGCACCATGCCCGATGTGATTGCCATATTGACCTCGGCCCGCCGCGCATTTGCGCCGGAAACCTCGCGCACAATGCCGCGAAATGGGATGAATGAGCCGACGACGCTTTGCGCCACGCGGCCCCGGCTTAGGCGGCGTTCCTCATCCTCAGCAATGTCGAAATCCGCGCCCAGCGCCGTATCGAGCAAGGCGATCTGAGCCACAATAGCGTTGCAAGTGCCAAGATCATCGGAAGCGTAAGGATCGCGCGCCGCGACAACCAAAACTTCGGGGATGTCATCGCTGTCGATATTGAAATCTTCGAGCGGCGTGCGCGCGACATCTTCGATCTCGGGCTCGTCCTGCATTCCCTGCGCGAATGCTGGGGCAGAGGCGAGGCCCGTGGTGAGGGCGCCCATTATCAGCGCAACGCCCGCCCCGGTGATCAGCCCTTTAGCGGACATTGAAATACGTATCGCAAGCGGCATCATCGGCACTCTCCAATCCTCGCCGCAGCGCATCCATGCGTTGCTGGCTGGTTCCGTGGGTGAAATTTTCGGGATTGATGCGCTGCCCGGCGCGGCTCATCAATGTGTCATCGCCAATTGCGGCGGCGGCGCGCAGGCCTTCTTCCATATCGCCGCGTTCGATCCGGTCGCGGTTCTTGCCCGCCCAAACCCCGGCGTAACAATCGGCCTGTAATTCCATGCGGACTTGCAATTGGTTGGAATCACGCGGGCGTTGTTGTTGCAAGCTGCGGACCTGACCCGCCAGGCCAGTGACGTTTTGAATATGATGGCCATATTCATGCGCAATCACATAGAGCCGGGCAAAATCGCCGCCAGTGCCGCTCATCTGTTCCAGCTGCTGATAGAAACGCACATCGATATAAATGCCCATATCGGCGGGGCAGTAAAACGGCCCGGCGGCAGAAGACGCGCTGCCGCAGCCCTCGGTTGCGACGCGGCCATCGCGGTAAAGGTCCAGAAATGGCTCCTCAAAACGAATGCCAGCGCGGGCAAATTCTGGTTCCCATGTTTCATTGAGGCTGGTGAGCGCTTCGCAGGCTTCCTGTGCATAGGGCCCGCTGGTGCAAACTTGCTGTTCAGACATATCGCCGCTTTGCGATGTGGGCGCGGATTGTTCCTCGATCCCGCCAAGCACCGCGATCGTTTGCGCTGGATCAACGCCAAAGGCGACCGCACCGATTAAGGCGATGACCAATGTGCCGCAGCCAATTCCGCCCGCGCGCCGTGCGCCGCCGCCGCGCGCGCTGCTGGATCGCACTTTGATTTTTGACGTATCAAACGGATTGAGCCGCATTCTAATTCCCCTGATCGCGGGCCGTTCTTCGCCCGTCCAGCTATTCCCGATAGCTCGCATCTCGCGCAAATTGCTGGACAGGGCCAGTTTGCGCGGCGAAAGCTTTGTTTGAAATTGATAAGTGCAGGAGTTCACAGGAATGCTCAAGGGCGAAGGTCTTGCCGGAAAACGCGCATTGATCACCGGATCAACATCGGGGATCGGTTTGGCGATTGCCCGCGCGATGCATGCAGAGGGCGCAGAGATCATTCTCAATGGCTTTGGCGATGCGGATTTGATCGCTGAACTGCGCGAGGAAATGGGCGCGCAGCATGCCAATGCCGATTTGCTCGACACCGCCGCGATAGCGGCGATGATGAGTGAGGCCGGGCCGCTCGATATTCTCGTCAACAATGCCGGTATGCAATATGTGTCACCGGTTGAGGATTTTCCGACGGACAAATGGGATGCGATCATCGCGCTCAATCTGACCGCGGCGTTTCATACGTCGCGGCTTGCGATACCGGCGATGAAGCAAGCGGGTTGGGGCCGGATCATCAACACCGCATCGGCGCATTCGCTGACTGCGTCGCCGTTTAAGAGCGCGTATAATGCCAGCAAACACGCCATTGCCGGTTTCACCAAAACAATCGCGTTGGAGCTGGCGCAAACCGGCGTCACCGCGAATTGCATCAGCCCCGGATATGTCTGGACCCCGCTGATTGAAGGGCAGATCCCGGATACGATGGAGGCGAGGGGGCTGACCCGTGAAGAGGTCATCAATGACGTCCTGCTTGCCAAACAGCCGACCAAGAAATTTGTACAGCCCTCTGAAATCGGGGCGCTGGCGGTGTTTTTGTGCCGCGAAGAGGCGGGCAATGTAACCGGCGCGAATTGGAGCATTGATGGAGGCTGGACAGCCGAATGATCAAGCCGGGGCGCGTTTGGGGTAAGGCAGGGGGTGCCGCAACTGGGCTGCCGGTAATGCTGGCGCCGATGCTGGCGGCAATGCTGGTTTTGGGCGCCTGCGCGAAAGCCCCGATTGCCACGGTTCCTGCGCCAGAGCGGGCACAAATTGCAACCAATTTGATGCGCGATATCAATGTCCTGGCCAGCGACGAATTTGGCGGACGCGAACCGGGCACTGACGGTGAAACGCGCACTGTCGCTTATATTATCGAAGAAATGCAATCCGCCGGGCTGACCTCTGGCACCAATGACCCCGGCAGCGCATGGCGCGCGCCGGTTGCCTTGATCAGCACCGCGCCCAGCGAAAGCGAGATCACGTTTGAAGTCGGCGGCGAAAATATCGCCGTAGGGTCCGACCAAGGCGCGGCCTACACCACTGCCAACCGCCTGCTGATCGGGCGCAGTCAAATGATCTTTGTCGGTTATGAAGCAGACAGAGTCGATCCGGAATCCATCGCAGGCAAAGTCGTCGTGATGCTGGGCCAACCCGGGGCCAGCCCAGCGCGCCGGGAAAAACTGTTCGCCGCCGGTCCCTCTGCCATCATCACCGTGGTTGAGGACGAAGCCGCGATTGCGCGCGTCAGCCGGGGATATGATCGCGAAAGCGTGATCCTTGCCAGTGAAGAGCGCAAACAGCTCAGCGCATTTGTCACCCATAATGCGATGCGCGCCGTCAATGGAGAGGCGCATTGGAACGCTTTGACGAGCGAGGCGGCGGGCGATGATTTCTCGCCCGGCCCGCTAGAGGCGACTGTTTCAATCGAAGCGATTTCAAACCGGCGCGAATTTACCAGTTCCAACGTCCTTGGTTTGCTGCCCGGCGCGGTTCCGGGGTCAGGCGCAGTTTTGCTGCTGGCGCATTGGGATCACCTTGGTTCATGCGGACAGACCGGCAATCTCATCTGTAACGGGGCGGTCGACAATGCCAGCGGGATTGCCGTCATGCTTGAGCTGACCCGGCGTCTTTCTGCCCGCGCCGCCGCAGGCGCTCCGCATGACCGCGATATTTATGTCCTCGCCACCAGCGCGGAGGAATCCGGCTTGCTCGGCGCGAAAGCCTTCGCCGAAGCGCCGCCAATACCGCTGGAAAATGTGATCGCCGCGTTCAATTTCGACACATCGGCAATTGCGCCAGCAGGCAGCGCGGTCGGTTTCGTGGGCGAGGGGCGGACCGCGCTCGATACAGTCGTGCTGGAGGTGATGGAAGCCGCCGGGCGCGAATTGGGCAACCGCGAATTTGCCGAGAGTTTTGTACGCCGCCAAGATGGCTGGGCGCTGCTAGAACGCGGCGTGCCAGCGGTGTTTTTATCGACCGCGTTTAGTTCTGAAATAACCCTCGGCCCGTATTTGGCGAGCGATTATCACCGGCCCTCTGATGAGGTAGCGGATATCGAATTGGGCGGGGCGATTGATGATCTTTTGCTGCATCAGGCGCTGGTAGAGCGGATCGCGGATACCGCGCTTTATTCGCCGCCAGAATAGTCGCGCACGAAATAGGGCGTAGATAGCACGCGGTGTTCCGGCATCTGCCTCTAGCGCAGCGGGCAAACCCGCCCTACATGGACCTGCACGATTCGACTCGACCAAGAAACGGAAAAACGCGTGCACATGGAAATCCCTCTCGGCCTCACCTTTGATGATGTTCTGCTCCGCCCGGCGGAAAGCAATATCTTGCCGAGCATGGCGAACACCAAAACGCAGCTTACCCGCGATATTGCGCTGAATATCCCTGTCCTGTCATCGGCGATGGACACCGTGACAGAGGCGGATATGGGCATCGTTATGGCGCAATTGGGCGGCATCGGGGTGCTGCACCGCAATTTGACGGTGGATCAACAAAGCGCGGCGGTTCGCGCGGTCAAACGCTATGAAAGCGGCATGGTCGTCAATCCGATCACCATCGGCCCTGACGCCGTTTTGGGCGATGCGCAGGCATTGATGGATCAACACCGCATTAGCGGCATTCCGGTAACCGATGCGGGCGGCAAATTGGTCGGGATCGTCACGAACCGCGATGTGCGTTTTGCCGAAAACCCGGCCCAGCCTATCCGCGAATTGATGACCACCGAAAATCTGGCGACGGTTCCTTTGGGCACCGGCCAAGAAGCGGCGCGGCGCTTGTTGCATGGGCGGCGGATCGAAAAATTGCTGGTGGTTGATGATGATTACCGCTGCATCGGTTTGATCACGGTCAAAGATATCGAGAAAGCCGTCAATTATCCCAACGCGACGAAGGACGCCGCTGGCCGGTTGCGGATCGCCGCGGCGACGACCGTGGGCGATGCGGGTTTTGAACGGACGCAGGCGCTGGTCGAGGCAGAAGTTGATGTGATCATCATCGACACCGCGCATGGCCACAATGCCGAGGTTAGCCGCGCGGTTGAACGCGCGAAAAAACTGTCCAGCACGGTCCAAGTGATTGCCGGCAATGTCGCCACGCCAGAGGCGACCCGCGCGTTGATCGACGCGGGCGCGGACGGTGTTAAGGTGGGCATCGGGCCCGGCTCTATCTGCACCACCCGCGTGGTCGCCGGGGTCGGCGTGCCGCAATTGACGGCGGTTATGGAAAGTGCAGCCGAAGCGAAAAAATCTGGCGTGCCAGTGATCGCCGATGGCGGATTGCGGACCAGCGGCGATGCTGCAAAAGCGCTCGCGGCGGGCGCATCGACCGTCATGGTTGGCTCTATGTTGGCCGGAACAGCGGAAAGCCCCGGCGAAGTGTTTTTGTATCAAGGGCGCAGCTACAAATCTTATCGCGGCATGGGCAGCGTCGGCGCAATGGCGCGCGGCAGCGCGGATCGGTATTTCCAACAGGATGTCTCAGCCTTGAAATTGGTGCCTGAGGGGATTGAGGGGCAAGTGCCGTTCAAAGGTCCCGCCGCCGATGTGATCCATCAATTGGTGGGCGGCGTGAAAGCGGCAATGGGTTACACCGGCAGCGCCACGATTGCCGATTTGCAAGAGCGGGCAAAATTTGTGCGCATCACCGGCGCGGGCCTTTCGGAAAGCCATGTCCACGATGTTGCGATCACCCGCGAAGCACCGAATTATCCAACGCGGTAAAAATCTGGGCCTATAGTCCAGAGCAATTCCTGGCTCGAAGTGGAGGCGAATTTCCGTCCTCTGGCGCCATCAACCAATAAAGGTACACCATGTTACCAGCGGCGCGTGTCCAAGCGGCAATCGAACTCCTCGATAGTATTATTGAGGCGGCAACGGCGAAGGCGGCCCCCGCTGATCGTTTGATCTCAGAATATTTCAAGGCGCGGCGCTATGCCGGATCGAAAGATCGGCGCGCGGTTCGCGAATTGGTGTACCGCGCCATCCGGCTGTGCGGCCCGCGTCCGGCCAGCGGGCGTGCCGCGATGCTGGCGGTGGCAAAGCATGATAAAGAGGTCGCCCCAATGTTTGATGGATCGACCCACGGCCCCCCGGCGATTGGCGAGAATGAGAAACCGGCAAAGACCGGGATTGCTGTGAATTGGATGATGGCGAAATTGACGGCGTCGGGCCTTGACGGGGCAACCGCTGGATCGCTGCTGGACCGTGCGCCGCTGGATATTCGGGTGAATGCGTTAAAAGCGGACCGGGCGACAATTGAATTGCCCGATGGCGGCGAGAACTTATCCGCGCCCCATGCGATCCGCTTTCCATCCGGCACCAATATCGACCAGTGGGAGGCGTACCGCGAGGGCCTGATCGAGATCCAAGACCTCGGCAGCCAATGGGTCTGCGAAGCGGTCGGGGCGCAGCCAAATGAGACCATCATAGACCTGTGCGCGGGGGCAGGCGGCAAGACGCTGTCGCTGGCGGCGATCACCGGCAACAATGCCACAATCATCGCGGCGGATACTGATAAACGTAGGCTCGGCAATCTAGCACCGCGCGCCGCGCGTGCAGGGGCCGCGATTGATCACACGGTCTTGCTCGATCCGGGCCGCGAGATGCAGGCTTTGGAACAATGGAGCGGAAAAGCCGACCGCGTTCTGGTCGATGCCCCTTGTTCCGGAAGCGGCACATGGCGGCGCAATCCCGAAGGGCGCTGGCGTCTGGACAAGACGGAATTGGCGCGGCTTACTGACTTGCAAGATCACGTCTTGGGCTTGGGCGCGCAATTGGTGCGGCCGGGCGGCACTTTGGTGTTTGTGACCTGTTCGGTGTTTGACGAAGAAGGGCCAGACAGGGTCGATGCTTTCCTGCAAAGCCATCCCGGTTGGCAGGCGAAACCAGCGGAAATTGCGGCGGGTAACAAGCGCGGCCTAGGCACGCGCCTGACGCCGCTGCACGACGGGTCGGACGGATTTTTTGTCGCCATTCTGCAATCCCCGTGATAGCCATCTTTGCCTATGGCGAGGCCCCAATCTATCCCGCTAGCTGATTTTCAGGAGCTCCTTATGCGTTTTGCGCCCGCTGCCGCTGCTTTGTCGCTGTTCTTTGCCGTCACGGCCAGCGTGTCTATCGCCAATGAAACAGATATTGAGCCGCGCGCTGCGATGCTGATTGCGCAGGGTCAGGCGGCCTTGGAAGCCGGCGAGACGCAGGCCGCGATTGATGCGTTTGAGGCCGCTTTGGTGGTCGATCCGGGCTACACGCCGATCTTTATAGAACTGGCGCAGGCCTCCCGCGCAGAGGGGCTGCAAGGCAAAGCGATCCGCTATTACCGCGAAGCCTTGGCCCGTGATCCGGGCAATTTTGCCGCGATTTCGGGCGAGGGTGAGGCTCTGGTTGAAAAGGGCGCATTGGAAAAAGCGCAAGCGAATTTGGCGCGACTTACTGATCTATGCGGGGATACGTGCCCCGAAACCTTGGCGCTTCAGGCGCGCATTGCGGCGGGTGTTCCAGAACGGCTCGCGGAACAATTGGCGGCGGATGCTGCGGAAGAAACCACTGCGAACAATTGAGAACAACCAAAAGGCCAAATTGATGCTGACACTTCATCACCTCGAATATTCGCAGAGTTTTCGGGTTCTTTGGCTGCTGGAGGCGCTGGGCGCGCCGTATGAGTTGAAGCTCTATAATCGCGATGCCGAAAGCAATTTGGCCCCCGATGATTACAAGGCTCTCTCGCCGCTCGGCACCGCACCGGTGATCACAGACGGTGATCTGGTGCTGGCGGAAAGCAACGCAATCATGGATTACATTCTGGACGCTCACCCCAGCAGCGATCTGCGCCCCGGCGCGGGACATCCCGACCGGGCGCGGCATCTGTTTTGGTTCCACGCTGCGCAAGGGTCGCTGATGTCGATGCAGGGGATCGCGATGGTGCTCGGTCTGCTGGAGACGCGCTCTCCTTGGCCGATTAGCTGGCTGCTGAAAAAGATATTCGGACAGGTCCGCGCGATTTTCTTAAACCCGCGCCAAACGGCTTTGCTGGCCATGATGGAAAAAGATTTGGGCACGCAGCCCTTCTTTGGCGGGGACACATGCACGGCGGCGGATATGACGCTGGTCTATCCCATGTATGCCGCGCGCGACAAAGGGACCTTTGCCGCCGGTTATCCCAATATCAATGCGTGGTTTGACCGGATCGAAGCCCTGCCATCCTTCATCGCGGCGCGGGCGAAGGATGACCGGGATCATATCGCCTTCCGGTTTGAAAACTGATCAGAATTTGCCCGAAAATTCGGCGACGACTTTCTCGTAAAGCTCGCGTTTGAACGGCACGATCAATTCGGTCAGTTGATCCGCATCGACCCAGCGGAATGCGTCAAATTCTGGCGGGTCATGCGCCTCCAAATTGACGTCGGCGTCCGTGCCAAGGAAGCGGCCCAAGAACCATGATTGTTCTTGCCCGCGATATTTGCCTTTCCACACTCTACCCAGCAGATCGGGCGGCAAGTCATAGCGGATCGGTTTCGGCGCGGCGGCAATGATGTCGACCAGATCGGCGCGGATGCCGGTTTCTTCTTCTAACTCGCGCAAAGCCGCCGCTTTAGGGTCTTCGCCCGGATCGATCCCGCCTTGCGGCATTTGCCACGTGCCGCGCGCGCGTTTTTCCATCCGCTGTCCGACAAACACTTTGCCGTCCGCATTGACCAACATGAACCCGGCGCATGGGCGATAAGGAAGGTCGCTCATGCTGGATTGGCCGCCGCATTTTGGAGGCTGAATTTCATCGCAGCGATCATCCGTTCCAGATCGGCCTGAGTGCTGGGCACCGCGCCGCGCAAATTGGTGAAAGAATGGGTCACGCCCTTCATCTCGACAAAGGTGAAATCCGCGCCCGCATCGGCCAGCGCCGTGCCATAATCGCGGCCCGAATCGCGGATCGGATCAAGGCTGGCGGTGACCAGAACCGTTGGCGGCGCGCTGGCGTGATCGCCTAATATCGGGAAGGCGCGGTGATCATCGCGCGGCGCGGCATAGGCAGCGTCAAAAAACTCCACAGCCGCTTTCGTGAGCACGAACCCTTCGGCAAATTCACTGAGGCTGCCGGAACCCGCCGCATCGCTGGCGAGCGGGAAGATCGGCACTTGCAACACCACCGGAACATTGGCGGCATTGGCGGCGAGCAATTGCCCGACCGCCAAGGTGGCCGTGCCCCCGGCGCTGTCGCCAATCGTGATGATCCCGGTGCATGTGCGGCCCAATTGCTCAGGCGATGAGGCGATCCAACGTGTCGCCGCCTCGCAATCGTCAATCGCGGCGGGGAAGGGGCATTCTGGAGCGCGGCGATAATCCACGGCCACCAGCGGCAAATCCATCAGCGCCGCGATTTCGGTGCAAAGCGCGTGATGCGTTTCCAGATCACCGATCACAAACCCGCCGCCATGATAGAATGTGATGACCGGGCCGGGCTCGCGGGCTTCACGCGCATCATACAGACGCAGAGGAATGTCCCCGCCGGGGCTAGAACATGCCAGATCCCGGATCACCGCCAGATCGCGCGCCGGGCGATCCGCCATGCCGTGCAAGGCAACATAAGACGCCCGCGCGTCCTCCAGCGACATATCCGCGATGGCAGGTCCGCCCATTGCGGCCAGACCGTCCAAAAACGCTTTCATATCAGGGCGGACAAAGGGAGTGTTGTCGGTCATAGTATCGCTCTTTCTCAAAGGCTTTGTCTTGCGATAGAGCGATGCGCGCGCGATTTCCACTCGCATTGCGATGGCGGCAAGTTTACGCAGCTTGGATGGATAACCTCACGCATAGCCTAGTAGGCGCGGTCATGGGCCAAGCGGGTCTGAAAAAGAAAACCGGGCTGGCGATGCCGGCGCTGATTATCGGCGCGAATTTGCCGGATGTGGATGCGGCGTGTTTCTTTTGGCTTGAGGGGACAGAGCATCTGGGCTTTCGCCGGGGAATCACGCACGGCCCGCCTGCGTGGGTGATTTTGCCGCTGATACTGGCGGGGCTGCTTTGGTGGTTTGATCGGTGGCAGACCAAACGCGGGAAACGGCCAAAGGATCGCTTGCCGGTGAATTTTAAATGGCTGTATCTGCTGAGTTTTATCGGCTGCCTTAGTCATCCGCTTTTCGACTGGTTTAACGTATATGGCATCCGATTCTTGGAGCCGTTTTCTGACACATGGTTTTACGGCGACACGCTGTTCATCATTGATGTGTGGCTGTGGACGATTTTGGCGGCGGGCGTGTGGTATTCCTTGCGGCAAGAAAAACGCGCGCGCAGCTTTCGCTGGCCTGCGGCGGCGACGATCTCCCTCGCGCTGGTCTATATTGGCGCGAATATGGTGTGGTCGATTGGCAATGCGGCGACCTTTTCGATCAGCAATAAGGATATGAATTTTCCAGCTGAAATTTTGGTGGTATCGCCGGTGCCGTTCTTCCCGAATGAGCGCGAGATTATCGTCGGCAAGCACAACGACTTTTACAAAATTCCTGCTGGCACTCAGCCAGTCCGCGACAATGCGGTGCCGATCACACCAGACCGCTGCGCATGGCCCGACCTAGAGGCAGCGCGTGCGGGCAATTCGCAGCTGGACGCCTTCCTCTTTTGGTCCCGCGCGCCGTTTGCTGCTCGCTCAGAGGATGGTTCCGTCGCCCTTTACGATGCCCGTTTCTACGACCCGCGCGCCCGCGACCGGTTCTCTATCGCATTGCCCGATGTCGAATGTCAGGAACCCCCGGCCCAGTAAGGCGCTTCAACTCACATGTCCGAAACCCAAATCCTGTGGCTGCGCCGTGATCTGCGCATGGCCGATAACCCGGCGCTTTTTGAAGCGGCACGTCGCGGCCCTGTCATCGCCGCCTATATCCTCGATGATGATCGGGCAAAGAGCCACGCCTACGGCGGTGCATCGCGGTGGTGGCTGCACCATTCGCTTGAAAGTCTGAGCGCAAGTCTGGCGAAACACGGCGTCACGCTGACTTTGCGGCGCGGGGATGCGGTGGAGGAATTGACCAAACTTGCCGCCGAAACAGGCGCGCGCACCATTCACGCCAATCGCCATTACGAACCATGGTGGCGCAATGCGCAGCGCGGTTTGGCAGAGCAGGTGGATTTGCAATTGCATGACGGCAATTACCTGTTGCCGGTGGGCGCGGTGACGACGGGGACGGGTGGTCAGTACAAGATTTACACCCCGTTCAGCCGCGCAGTGCGCGCCGTTTTCCCGCCGCGTGATTTGGTGCCAGAACTCGAAACAATCGCCGCCCCCGATACCCTGCCAGACAGCGATGATCTGGCGGATTGGAACCTGCTGCCCACACGCCCCGATTGGTCCGCCGGCATCGCGGATTTCTGGAAAGTCGGGGAGGCCGCCGCCCATAACCAGCTTGAATGGTGGGAAGGGCGCGTTGATGAATACGAACCGGCGCGCAATTTCCCCTCCCAAGACAAAGTGTCGCGCATGTCGCCCTACTTGCATTTTGGGGAGATCAGCCCGGTGCAAATCTGGCACCATTTTCAGGGCAATTCGTCAAAGGGCTGGCAGGTTTATGAAAGCGAGCTGATCTGGCGCGATTACGCCGCGAATGCGGTCAATCAATTCCCGCTCTATGCGCGCAGCAATTACCGCGAAGATTTCGACAAATTGCAATGGCGCGATCCGGAAAACGATGCCGCCGCCGCGCGCGATTTAAAGGCGTGGCAGCAAGGCAAAACCGGATATCCCGTCGTCGATGCCGGGATGCGGCAATTGTATCAGACCGGGTGGATGCATAACCGCGTGCGAATGATTACGGCCAGTTTTCTGATCAAGCATTTGCTGATCGATTGGCGGCACGGCGAACAATGGTTCTGGGACACTTTGGTCGATGCCGATTACGCATCGAACGCCACCAATTGGCAATGGACAGCGGGGACGGGCGTCGATTCCAACATGTTCGTGCGGATCATGGCACCGCTCAGTCAGTCTGAGAAATTTGATTGCGCCGCCTATATCCGCAAATATGTGCCGGAATTGGCCGCTCTGGACCAACCGGCCATCCACGATCCTGACGAATTTGGACGCCGGCCCAAGGCTTATCCGGCAAAAATCATCGGCCATAGAGAGGCGCGCGAACGGGCGCTGACCGCTTATAGGGTGATGAAAGGCGATTGATCCGCGCAACCCGCTTGCGGCAAAGCGAGCGGTGAGGTTATGGGATGGCCATGACCGCGCAAGGGATCAGACCAGAAATTCGGCCTGAAGTAAGGGGCGAGCGTTTGCTCAATTCCGGGCGGCGCTTTGCGGCCAAGCCGGGATGGGTTTCGCGCCTGCTCGCGCCGGGTTTTCGCAAAATGGTTGAACGCGTTGATGAGGGACTGGAGACAGGCTCTTTGCTCGCGCATCTGCCCGATGGCAGCACGCGGATGTTGGGCGGACGCGCGCCGGGCTTTGACGTAGAAGTGCAATTGAAAGATTGGCGCGCCTTGGTGCGATTGGCGACCAGCGGGGCGATTGGCTGGTTCCAAGCCTATGAGGCGGGCGAGTGGGAGGCGAATGACCACGCGATCCTGTTCGCCCTGTTTTCCGCCAATGCGCATACGTTGGGCGACACGGCGCGCGTGTCTGGCCCGGTGAAATGGGCCGCGAAAATGGCGCATTGGCTGAACCGCAACAATCGTTCCGGATCGGCGCGCAATATCTCTGCGCATTATGATCTGGGCAATGATTTCTACGCGGCGTGGCTGGACAATTCCATGACCTATTCCAGCGCGCTCGGCCTCCAAGAAGGCGAACCCTTCGAAGCGGCGCAAACGCGCAAGCTCGACGGGATCGCAGGGCGGCTAAAACTGGGGCAATCGGATGCCCCGGCGCGGGTGCTGGAAATTGGCTGCGGGTGGGGCTCTTTGGCGGAGCATTTATCCGGCAAAGGCGCCGATGTCACCGCGATCAGCCTGTCGGAAGAACAGCTTGCTTGGGCGCGTCAGCATACGTCGCCCGATATTTATTACCGCTTGCTCGATTACCGCGACGTCACCGGCACTTATGACGCGATTGTCAGTGTGGAGATGGTGGAGGCGCTGGGCCGCGAATATTGGGGCACCTTTATGGATTGTATCGCCCGCAGTCTTAAGCCCGGCGGGCGCGCCGCGATCCAATATATCTCTATCGCGGATGATCTGTTTGAAACCTATGCCAGCACGGTCGATTTCATTCAGGCCTATGTCTTCCCCGGCGGATTGTTGATTAAAAACAGCGAGTTTCGCGCATTGGCCGAAGAACGCGGGCTGGTCTGGCAAGACCGCCGCGATTTTGGCCGCGATTATGCAGAGACGCTAAAGTTATGGCACGACCGGTTCGATACCGCCGCGGCAGAAGGGCGATTGCCCGCCGGGTTTGATGAACGGTTTATCCGGCTCTGGAAATTCTACCTTTCCTATTGCGAAGGCGGTTTTCGCGCTGGCAACATTGATGTGCATCAGGTTACGCTGATTAAGAATTGAGAGAGGGCGAGATTATGACGATCACAAAGCTGGCATTGGGCATGGGGGCGGCTGCGGCTGCACTGGCGATCAGCGGGTGCAGCTATGGCAGCGCCGCCGGGTTTGATGACGCGCCCGCCGCCCTGGAACCAACCGTTTTGACGCAGCCGCCAGCGCGCGATCCGTCTGAGCTGCAAGTTTTGTTCTGGAGCGATGCGGAGCGATCCGCCCGGTTCCGCGATATGGAAAGCTGGTTCGCAGGACACGAAGTGCCCGCCGCCGCGACCCCGCGCGTGCTGACCCGCGGTGAACCATTGCCCGGCGCTTTGGCGCAGGAAATTCGCCAAGCCATGCAAAGCACCGGCGCGGCAGGCGTGATGGTGCACAAAAATGGCACCGTACGGTTTGAAGATTACGGATTGGATTTCGCCGCTGATCAGCGCTGGACCAGTTTTTCCGTGGCGAAAAGTTTCACCTCAACCTTGCTGGGCGCGGCGATCAAAGACGGGTTTATCGCCAGCCTTGATGATCCGGTTACGCAATATGTGCCGGGTTTGGCGGGATCGGCTTACGAAGGCGTCACCGTCCGCCAAATCGCCACCATGACAAGCGGCGTGGCATGGAACGAGGATTACACCGATCCCAATAGCGATGTGGCGCAATTGAACAGGTTTGTGGTCGAATACGGCCCCGATGCCATCGTTGCCCAAATGCGCGAATTGGAACGCGAAGCGCCTGCGGGAGAAAAGTGGGTGTATAAAACCGGCGAAACCAATTTGATCGGTTTGCTGGTCGAAAATGCGGTTGGCCTGTCACTCGCCGAATATGCGCAGGAAAAGATTGTGGAGCCCGCCGGTTTTGAAGGGGGCCTGTTCTGGATGACCGATCCGCGTGGCGGCAATGTTGGGGGCTGCTGCCTATCGCTGACCTTGTCCGATTATACGCGCATGGGCATTTTTGCGCTGGAAGGCGGCGGCGACACGGTGCCTGAGGGATGGTTTGCGGAGGCTGGCGATTCGATTGTCGATTTTGGCGACAGCGGATTTGGCTATGGCTATCAATGGTGGACCTATCCCGGCGCTTACGGTGCGCAGGGGATCTTTGGCCAATCAATCACGATTGTTCCGTCGGAGGGATTGGTTCTGACAGTGGTCAGCAATTGGTCCACCGCCACCAGCAATGATCATCGCAGAACGTGGCAGGGTGTCGCGGCGAAAATCGCGGCGATCGATTAATCACGCTTCAAATTGCACCGCGTGTTCCCGCTCACATCAGGCGGGAAACACCGGTGTTGCTGTAGCGTTGCAAAATGTTGTCATGGACAATCGGGCTGAGCAATTCTTCAAAAGCGACGCCGACGATGCAATTGTCCCACCATACGACCTGACCCTGAAGTGATTCGAGGCCGGGCAGGGTGAGCCAGCACATTTGCCCTTCATGCATGCGGTTAATCGACGCAGCGGAGAAACCAGAGATCGACAGATCATGAACCACGCTCTGAAACGCACGCCCACCTGACGCCCGCAAGGTTGCCGGGATCGTCAAACGTGTGCGCGGAGAGCAGCGGTCTTCTTGCGCTGCGACTTTATAGCTGTTGGTGTCGGACGGCATGGCTTTGGCGACTTTCTCCAATCTTCCGGCGGGAGATGCCGGTTGTCGATCAGAGACGCATGCCCCATTCACACTTGCCAGAGCGTTGCGAGATAAAGTTAACGCACCGGTAATGTGCAGATTATGCTCACAAAAGGTCGCCCGCGTCAGAAGGCCGCCTCAGGCTGGATCACTCCACGCGTTCGCGGTGCCCGGTCTTGAAATCCTCTTGCAGCAATGCCGCTATCCGCTGGGCCACTTTCTCAGGCGGCTTCACCGTTTCTGGATTTTCCCCTGGATAGGCGCGCGCGCGCATTTCGGTGCGGGTTGCGCCGGGATCAAGGATCGCCACACGCAGCGGGCTCAATTTCTCCACCTCTGCGCCGTAAGTATCCAGCAGGTTTTCAAACGCTGCCTTCGTCGATCCATACGCGCCCCAGAACGAACGCGGCGCAGCGCCCACGCTGCTGGTGAGGCCGATGATCCGGCCTGCTTCTGCCCGGCGCAGCAATTGATCAAACGCCGCCAGCAAAGCCTGCGTTGCAACCACATTGGTCATGATCGCTTGGTTGAATTCTTTCGGATCAATCTGTGAAAGCGGTGTGAGCTGCGGCAAATAAGCCGCTGAAATCACCATCATATCCAGCGTTTCCCAACGCCCCGCAATTGCCCCGGCCAAACGCGTCACCGCATCTTGCTCGGTCAAATCAATCGGAGCAATGGTGGAGGTGCCGCCAATCGCATGGATCCGGTCTTCAACCTCTTCGAGCGCCTTAACCTTGCGCGCGACCAAGATCACATGCGCGCCTGCCTCAGCCAAAGCCAACGCCGTCGCCGCGCCAATTCCGCGGCTCGCGCCGGTTACCAAGGCGGTTTTGCCCTCTAGGGGTTTGGCAGTGGATTGGGTGTCACTCATGGATTTAAGCAGCCTTGTTTTCATTCGATGAACCGTCAGAGCCCGGATCGGCAAAGGGCAGCTCGTCCGATTTCTGCACCGTTTGCGCAATATCGGTCAGCGGGGTTGGATAATCGCCGGTGAAACACGCATCGCAGAATTGCGGGCTGGAATTGTCGCGGCCCTTCGACCCAACGGCGCGGTAGAGGCCGTCGATTGAGATAAACGCCAAACTGTCGGCTTTAATAAATTCGCGCATCGGTTCCAAATCCATCCGCGCGGCGAGCAGTTTGGAGCGTTCCGGCGTGTCCACGCCGTAAAAGCAGGAATGCGCAGTCGGCGGACTAGCAACGCGGAAATGCACTTCGGTGGCGCCTGCTTCGCGCATCATTTCGACAATTTTCATCGACGTCGTTCCGCGCACAATCGAATCGTCGATCAGCACGATTTTTTTGCCCGCAACCAATCCGCGATTGGCATTGTGCTTACGCTTTACACCCGCATGCCGCGCGCTGTCAGAGGGTTGAATGAAGGTCCGCCCGACATAGTGCGAGCGGATAATACCCAATTCAAACGGCAGGCCCGATGCCTGCGCATAGCCAATCGCCGCGGGGACGCCGCTGTCGGGGACCGGCACAACCAAATCAACGTCGCAGGGCGATTCTGTCGCCAATTCAGCGCCAATTGCCTTGCGCGCTTCATACACGCTTTGCCCGGCGAAATAACTGTCGGGGCGGCTGAAATAGACATGTTCAAAAATGCACGGGCGCGGGCGGGTTTTACCAAACGGGTGGAGGCTTTTGATTTCACCAGCAAAATCGACCTGGATCATTTCGCCCGGCTCAACTTCGCGGATCATCTCTGCGCCCACAATATCAAATGCGACGCTTTCGCTGGCGAACAACACCGTATCGCCCATCTTGCCCATCACCAGCGGACGAATGCCCAATGGGTCGCGGCACGCAATCATACCGGTCGGCGTCATCACCACCAAGGCATAGGCCCCCTCGACCAAGCGCAAAGCGTCGATCAAACGATCCGCGACGGTCGGGTAACGTGAGGTCGCGACAAGGTGGATGATCACCTCTGTGTCGGAGGTTGATTGGAAAATCGAACCCTTGCTCACCAATTCTTTGCGCAGCGCCTGAGCGTTGGAAATATTGCCATTATGCGCAACCGCAAATCCGCCGCTCGCTAGCTCCGCATAAAGCGGTTGCACATTGCGCAGACCCGCGCCGCCCGTGGTGGAATAACGGACATGACCCGCCGCCATCGTACCGGGCAATTCAGCAATCGCTTCGGCAGAAGAGAAATTCTCCGCCACTTGGCCAAGGCCGCGGCGGGAAATGAAATCCTTGCCATCAAAACTGGTGATCCCGGCGGCCTCTTGCCCTCGGTGCTGCAAAGCATGCAGGCCCAGCGCGGTGGTCGCGGCGGCATCTTCTGCATTGATCGCGCCGAACACGCCGCATTCTTCGCGCAAAGTGTCGCCGTCACATTCACCGTTTTCGTCAAGAAACGGGTGTGTCAGATTGCCTGATAGGCCCTGAGAATTGCCGCCGATATCGGTGCCGAAGTCGTTAATTGCCATCGCGATTATGTGTCCGCTGCGCTGTCCGGGCTGATGCCGCGCTCAATGAGCGTGTTACCGATCAATTACAAGGTGCCATTGCGCGTCACGCCCCGGCTTTTTCGCAGTTTGGATATTGGCGGCGCCATAGGTGCGGGCATAAGGTCCGCGATACGGTGTTGATATAATTGCCCCAACCCCCCGCCATCCATTGTGCGGGCCCGCTGCTCCGCTTAGAGCAGCATCCACGTATTCGGCGCAATTCTACAGGCCACGTTCAGTCTTTGGCCGCCAACGATCCGGGCAATTATGCTAACTCCCTTTGAAAGAATGATCGCCAAACGGTATTTATGGCCGGGCAAGGGCGAGGCGTTTATTGCGCTGGTCGCGGGTATCTCTGTGTTCGTCGTGATGTTGTCAGTGGCGCTTCTGGTGCTGGTGATGAGCGTCATGGGCGGGTTTCGGTCTGAGATGCTGGAGAAGTTTTCCGGCCTTAATGGTCACGCGATTATTCAGGCCTATGGCGGGGAGCTCGACAATTGGGAGGGCGTGCTTCAGCAAGTGCGCGAAACCGAGGGCGTAACCAACGCCTCTCCGCTGATTGAACAACCCTTGCTCGCCAGTTTCAATGGCCGCGCCAATGCGATTTTCGTGCGCGGCAATACGGCGCAAGATATTGCAGATCTGGGCGATAAGGTTCTGATGGGCGATATCGCCAACCTTACGCCGGATGCGGGACAGGTTGCGATTGGATCACGATTGGCCGCCAATATGGGCGCGCGGGTCGGGGACACGATCACGATCATCAACCCCCAAGGCCGCACGACGCCATTTGGCACCTCTATTCGCCAAGTCGGTTATGAAGTCGGAGCGATATTTGAAATCGGGCTTTATGATTTCGATGAAACTTTCGTCATCATGCCGATGTCTGATGCGCAAAGATTGTTGCTGCTGGGTGACAAGATCGGCTTGATCGAGGTCACCGTGACGGACCCGGACAATGTCGGTGAGATTTTGGGGCCGATAGAGGATCAATTGACCGGCAGGGCAGTGATTGCGGATTGGAAAACGATCAATTCCACTTTGTTTGAGGCGCTGGAGGTGGAGCGTGTTGCGATGTTCTTTGTCCTCAGCTTCATGGTCTTGGTCGCGTCTTTTAATATCCTTTCGAGCCTGGTGATGTTGGTCCGCGCAAAAACCCGCGACATTGCGATCATGCGCACAATGGGCGCGACGCGGCGGTCTTTGGTGAAGATTTTTATGACCACCGGCACCACGATTGGTTCGCTCGGTACGGTCATTGGTCTGATCCTTGGGTTTATCATCCTGTATTTCCGCAATGGAATTGTGAACGGCATCGCCAAAGTCACCGGGGTGGAGATTTGGGACCCGCAAGTCCGCTTCCTCACCAGCCTGCCGGTGCGGGTTGATCCGTGGGAAATCGCCGGGATTGCCGCGCTTGGGATCGGGCTCAGCTTTCTGGCGACGCTCTATCCGGCGTTGAAAGCGTCCAACACCGATCCGGTTCAGGTGCTGCGTTATGAGTGATGTGAAACCTATCGTTGCGCTGCGCGATTTGCGCCGCAGTTTTGAACAAGGCGGCCAGCGTATTGACGTGCTGCGCGGGGTCAATCTCGACATTCAGCCAGGCGAAATTGTCGCTTTGCTTGGGCCGTCTGGGTCGGGCAAATCGACTATGCTCCAAGCGGTCGGCTTGCTCGAAGGGGGATTTGAAGGCTCCATCGCGATTGCGGGCGAACAGGCGGAGAAACTGGCCTCTGACCAGCGCACCCGTTTGCGGCGGGAACATTTGGGTTTTGTCTATCAATTCCACCACTTGCTGCCAGATTTTAACGCAACGGAAAACGTCGTGATGCCGCAAATGGTGGCAGGCACGGACAAGGTCGCCGCGCATGAACGCGCCGAAAGCCTGCTGTCCGACCTTGGTCTGGGCCACCGCCTGACGCACCGGCCCAGCCAGCTTTCCGGCGGAGAGCAGCAGCGTGTCGCCGTCGCGCGGGCGCTGGCGAACCGTCCGACCTTGGTGCTCGCAGATGAGCCTACCGGCAATCTCGATGAAAGCACCGCCGACACGGTTTTGGGCCAATTGCTAGAACTGGTTCGGGGCGAGGGCAGCGCGGCTTTGATCGCGACGCATAATGAACGGTTAGCGGCCCGGATGGACAGGGTTGTGCGGCTGCATGACGGGGTGCTGGCGTAAATTCCGGTCTTGCGCCGGATCGTTCTAGACCCCATTTTCCCCTAAACACTTCAGCCTGAACAATCCGGGCGAGACATTTCAGGGGCCGACCATGACCACCATTGCCGATTTCACCGTCACCACCAATCGCGGCGAAAGCCTCGACATGGCTGAAAAACAGGGCAAGGTTCTGTTGATCGTCAACACTGCCAGCAAATGCGGTTTTACCCCGCAATATGACGGGTTGGAGGCGTTGTTTCAGGAATTCAAAGACCAAGAATTCGAGGTTATCGGATTTCCCTGCAACCAATTTGGCGCGCAGGAACCCGGCGATGCCGACGAAATTGCACAGTTCTGCAAGGTCAATTTCGGCGTGACATTCCCGTTGATGAAGAAAATCGACGTAAACGGCGCGGATGCCTCGCCGCTTTATGATTGGATGAAGTCTGAGAAGAAGGGCTTGATGGGCTCCACTTCGGTCAAATGGAACTTCACCAAATTCTTGATCAATCGCGAAGGTGAGGTCGTGAAGCGGTATGGCCCGCAAGATACCCCGGCCAGCATTGCGAAAGATATCAAGAAATTGCTCTAAACGGCGAGGTGCCAGCGCAGCGGCCTAACTGGCTCCCGCAGCATCTTCCCCTTGGCTTCCAAATCGAGCTGCACCGTTTTCGCCCACCAACCGCTGGTCTTACCGCCAGGATAGAGGGCGTCGCTCAAATGCGGCTTCACCGCCTCGCGCAGCTGATCTTGGGTCAAGCCCGGGGATGCGCGCGGCACAGCCTTTTCAAACGCCGCCAGCATGTCTGCATATTTTGCCGCATTCACCCGGGCCACTTTGCCCGGAGTGTTGATATTTTGAACTTCGATCATGTCGCCCATCACATCCTCCACTGGCGATCCTAGCTTGCCCCCAGCTTTTCCCCAAATGCACAGGGCTTGGCGCTTGAATGCGCAGGCCAGCGGCGTAACCTGATCTAATGGCCTTCGAACCCTTCGTCCCTCTGCGCGTCTTATCGTCTTATTCACTCCTCGAAGGGGCGATTGACCCTAAGGCGAGCGCCAAATTGGCGAAGGATCTCGCCTTTCCCGCGATTGCCGTGTGTGACCGTAATGGTCTGTACAGCGCGGTCATGTTCGCTGGCGCGTGCAAGGGGGAGGGCGTTCAACCGATTATCGGCACATTGCTGGGCGTGGCGCGAGAGGGAGCAGATGGCGGCAAGCAGGTCGATTACTTGCCGCTCTTCGCTCAGGATGAAGATGGCTATGACAATCTGTGCCACCTTGTCTCGCGCGCGCATTTGGACCGGCCGCTGGAGCTTGATCCGCATGTCAGCATGGCCGATTTGGAAGGGCATACTGACGGCCTGATCGCTCTGACCGGGGCGGGAGAGGGCGCGCTCACCCGGTTGATCGCAGAAGAGCAAGGCCCAGCGGCAGAGGCGCTGGCGGATAATTTGATGCGTCTGTTCCCAGACCGACTGTATATTGAATTGGCGCGGCATGGCGATCCGGTGTGCGAGAAAGCGGAAAGCGCCCTGATCGACATGGCCTATGCGCGCGACATTCCGCTGGTCGCGACCAATCCGGCAAGTTTTGGCGAACCGCATATGCACAAAGCGCATGATGCGATGTTATGCATCGCCAATTCGACCTATGTTGAAAATGACGACCGCCCGACATCCAACGCGCAAAGTTTCATCAAATCATACCGGATGATGGATGAATTGTTCGGCGATTTGCCAGAGGCGATGGCCAACACTTTGGTTGTCGCGCAGCGCTGCGCCTTTGCCCCGCCATATCGCGATCCAATTTTGCCCAGCCTTGCCGGTGATTTGGAAGGCGAGGCCAAGATGCTCGCCGAACTATCGCGCGCGGGGCTGGAGGCGCGGCTCGATCCGTATGGCGAGATGGAGCCGGAGGAGCGCAAAAGCTATTTTGATCGGCTCGATTACGAGATCAAAATCATCGTCGATATGGGTTTCCCCGGTTACTTTTTGATCGTTGCCGATTTTATCAAATGGGCGAAAGATCAGGGAATTCCGGTTGGGCCGGGCCGGGGGTCTGGTGCGGGGTCGATTGTCGCGTGGGCGCTGACCATTACCGATCTTGATCCGATGCGTTTGGGCCTGCTGTTTGAACGGTTTTTGAACCCCGAACGTGTGTCCATGCCCGATTTCGATATCGATTTCTGCGAGACACGGCGCGGCGAAGTCATCCGCTATGTTCAACAGAAATACGGCGCCGATCACGTGGCGCAAATCATCACCTTTGGTAAGCTGAAAGCGCGCGCGGTTTTGCGCGATTGCGGGCGGATTTTGCAGATGAGCTATGGTCAGGTCGACCGGCTTTGCAAAATGGTGCCCAATCATCCGACCGATCCGTGGACTTTGCCGCGGGCTCTCAATGGGGCGGCTGATTTTAAGAAAGAATATGCCAATGAGGCCGATGTAAAACGCCTTGTCGATCTGGCGATGCAGCTCGAAGGTTTGCCGCGCAATTCATCGACCCACGCCGCTGGTGTGGTGATCGGTGATCGGCCCTTGGCGCAGCTTTTGCCGCTATACCGCGATCCGCGTTCGGATATGCCGGTGACGCAATTCGATATGAAACACGTCGAATCCAGCGGGCTGGTGAAATTCGACTTTTTGGGCCTGAAAACACTTTCGGTCCTGCGCAAGGCTGTCGATCTGTTGGAGCTGCGCGGGATCACCATTGATCTGGGCGAATTGCCGCTGGATGACATGGCCGTTTACGACATGATGCAGGCGGGTAACACGGTCGGCGTGTTCCAGTTGGAATCGGAAGGGATGCGGCGCACGCTGAAGGCGGTAAAGCCCAGCAATTTCGGCGATATTATCGCGCTCGTCTCGCTCTATCGTCCCGGCCCGATGGACAACATCCCGTTATTTGGACAGCGCAAAGCGGGCGAAGTCGCCATCGAATATCCGCATCCCAAATTGGAGGGGATTCTCGCCGAAACTTACGGCATTTTCGTCTATCAGGAACAGGTGATGCAAGCCGCGCAGATCCTCGCCGGATATTCATTGGGCGATGCCGATTTGCTGCGCCGGGCGATGGGTAAGAAGGTTCAGGCGGAGATGGACGTTCAGCGCGGCCGGTTCGTGGAAGGGTGCAAAGAAAACTCTCAGATCGAGGCCAGAGACGCCAACGAATTGTTCGATTTGATTGATAAATTCGCAGGCTATGGTTTCAACAAAAGCCACGCGGCGGCATATGCTCTGCTGGCCTATCAAACGGGCTGGATGAAGGCGCATTACCCCGAAGAATTCTATGCCGCCTCGATGTGTTTTGACCTGCACCAATCGGAAAAGCTCAGCATCTTTGTTGATGATGCGCGGCGCTATCCGGCGGAACGTGCCGACGGCACGGGCGTGGAAGTGTTGCCGCCTGACATCAACGCATCAGAGGCGCGCTTTACCGTGCAGCAGACCGATGATGGATACGGCGTTCGCTATGCCTTGGCGGGCATTCGCAATGTCGGGGAAAAGGCGATGGAGGCGATCGTTGCGGAGCGTAAAGCGAATGGGAAATTTGAGAGCCTGAAGGATTTCTTCGAACGGTTGCCGCAAGGTTCGATGAACCGGCGTCAGCTCGAAGGGCTTGCCTGTGCGGGCGCGCTGGATGGGATTGAACCGAACCGCGCGGCTGTGTTTGCCAATGCCGACATGCTGCTCGCCGTGGCCGATGCCGCGATCCGGGAACGGGAGAGCGGGCAGACTGGTCTGTTTGGCGGGGCTGATGCGCCGGTCGAAGACGTGCGGTTAAAACCGACCGAGGAATGGTCGCGCGCGGAAAAAATGGCGAAAGAGCGCGAGAATTTCGGGTTCTATTTCTCCGCCCATCCGATCCAGCAATATCGCGAAGTCGCCTCAGCGCAGGGCGCGCGGACCTATCAAAGCCTAATGGAAGCGGGCGCGCCAGCGGGCGGGCGCAGCACGGCGGTGATCGCGGCGATGGTGGAAAGCGCGAATAAGGGCCGCACCAAACGCGGCGCGGAATTTATCCGGGCGGATTTCTCCGATTCTTCGGGGCAATTTTCATCCGCCTGTTTTGAAGAATCCTTGGTCGAGAAATTCCCGGAATGGGCGGCCAGCGGCGAATGTGTCCTGTTAACGGTGGAACTTGATTCGCCAAATCCGGGCGAGCCGCCGCGATTGACGGTGCGCGGGGCGCGGCCAATTTCGGCGGTCACAGGCAGCACGCCGATGATCCTAAAGGCGGATGTCTTGACCGTGGACGCACTGGCTCAGCTGAAATTGGAGCTGGAAACCGCAGACAGCGCGCCGGGCGAGGTGTTGGTCAGATTGGTGCTGGGCGAAGACGAAGACGCGTATATGCGGCTCGGCACAAGGTTCGTGCTGAACGGGGAATTGGCAGAGCGGCTCACGGATGCGGAAGGCATTGAAAACGTCGCATTGGAACCGCAGCGTAGCCGGGCGAAGCTGAAATTGGTCGCATGATGAGCGGCGCGCTTTCAGAACTGACGGACAAGGAGAAAGAGGCGCTGAGGCTGCTGCTAGCCGGTCATGATGCCAAATCGAGCGCGGCGCAGCTTGATCTATCGGTGCACACAATCAACGATCGCCTGCGCGGGGCACGCCGCAAATTGGGTGTGTCGAGCAGCCGCGAGGCCGCAAGAATTTTGGGTGACGCCGAGGGGGAAGACCCACAAAAACATGTGCACACATCTTTCGGGATAGCCGGCGAAGGGGCTGTCGAAGACACTGCAGACCTCATCAACAAAGCGCCAACGGAGCAGGCTCGCTTCCCTTGGCTCGCAGGAGGAATGCTCATCATGTCACTTTTTATCGCAGTCGCCATCATCGGGGTCGTTTACACATCGGGTGATGAGGCAAAAGAACCCGCAGCAGCGCAGGTAACGCCGTCAGCGATGACGAGCGATGCGGAAAATCCCGAATCCCCCGAATCAAAAGCGAGTGCGAATGTCTTCTTAAGCGCGGTCGATGCTGGCGAATGGCGCGAAAGCTGGAATATCGCAGGCGAATTCTTCCAAGATGGGAGCAGCGCTGCAGAATGGGCGGAAATCATCGAACCTTTGCGCGGTCCGCTGGGCGAAGTGGAAGAGCGGCGGCTCGTTTCGGTCCAGAAAACGGCAACGTTGCCCGGCGCGCCAGAGGGCGAATATGAGATCCTGCAATTTCAGACCAAGTTTGCCGGGCGCAGCGATTTGGCGGTGGAAACGCTGGTCATGCTGAATTCTGCGGATGGCTATAAATTGACGGGATACTTCATCAATTAAGGTGAGGGCGCGTTAGGGCGCGCTGCGTGTTTGCGGCGCTTGAGGTGATTGCATTAGCCGCTTTGTCTCGCCATGATCGCCGGTGAAAAGCCCATAAGGGCAAAGAACCGGGAGAATTCATAATCATGCAAACTCAAAACCTCGGCGCAATGCAAGATTGGACCATGCGGATCACGCATGTCATCGACCACGCTGCCCGCGAAGCTGGGACACGCGAGATCGTCACGCGCTGGGCCGATGGCAATGAGACCCGCACGACATGGGCAGGCATTCGCACCGACGCGCTGAAAATGGCGCAAGCGCTCGAGGCTCTGGGGATCAAGCCGGGAGAGCGGGTTGCCAGTCTAGCGATGAACCATTCGCGCCATTTGGTAAGCTGGTATGGTGTCGCCGGGATGGGCGGGGTGCTCCACACTGTAAACCCGCGCCTGTTCGAGGATCAGCTGGAATATATCGTCGGCCATGCCGAAGACCGCGTGCTGCTGTACGATGCCGCATTTCAGCCAATCGTCGACAAGATGAAAGACCGCTGGACCACGGTGGAGCATTACATCTGCTACGATTCCAGCGAACATTCGCAATCATTTGAGGATTGGATCGGTGAGCAAGACGGCGATTATCAATGGGCAACCGGCGCGGCGAATGATCCGTGCATGATCTGCTACACCAGCGGCACAACCGGCAATCCCAAGGGCGTGCAATATGAACACGGCTCCACCGTCCTACACGCCGTCTCTGGGTTGCAGCCTTCGACCTTCAATTTCTCCGGTTCCTCGGTCATGTTGCCGGTTGTGCCGATGTTCCACGCGGCCAGCTGGGGCTTGCCCTATGCGGGCGCGATGGCGGGGATTAAATTCGTGTTTTCCGCCGTCAACGATCCGGCGGTTCTGCATGAATTGATGCTACGCGAGAAAGTTACCGACAGCGCCGGCGTGCCAACCGTTTGGCTGGCGCATTTCCAATATTGCGATGCAGAAGGGATCGATCTGCCGCCACTAAAAGCCGCAACGATTGGCGGCTCAGCCTGCCCGCGCTTTATGATCGAGCGTCTGATGAAAAACGGCACCCGCGTCCAACATGCCTGGGGCATGACCGAAACCTCGCCGATTGGCACGGTTGGCGGGCCGACATGGGATTGGGACGAACTGACATTTGAGCAAAAGGTCGACAAAACCGCGATGCAAGGCCGCCCGATTTTCGGCGTGGAACTGCGCACGGTGGACCTTGACGATATGGCCACCGAATTGCCGCGCGATGGGGTGGTATCTGGCGCCCTGCAAATTCGCGGGCCGTGGATCATCAAACGGTACTTCAAGGCGGACGAAGACGCGGTTGGCAATGATGGCTGGTTCGATACCGGCGATGTCGGCATCATCCACCCGGATGGCACGTTGCAACTGACCGACCGGACAAAGGACGTGATCAAATCGGGCGGCGAATGGATCAGCTCGGTCGAATTGGAAAACGCCGCCGTCGGCCATCCGGGCGTGGCAGAGGCCGCCTGTGTGGGCATGTATCACCCCAAATGGGATGAGCGCCCAGTTCTGTTCGTGGTCAAGAAAGAAGGCGCGGCGTGCACCGCCGATGATATTGTCGATCACCTAAAACCGTTAATCGCGAAATGGTGGCTGCCGGATGCGGTGGAATTTGTGGACGATATTCCGCACACGGCGACAGGCAAGATTTCCAAGAAAGACCTGCGCGACCGGTTCTCTGACTACAAATTGGAAAGCTGAGCGTGGCCGTTCAATATATCGACCCATCGCCCGCCAATTTTCAGGTGTTCAAAGACCTGCCGCGTGATGAGCCGATCCATATGCTCAACCTGCTGAGGTTTCGCGACCATGCCGAATATCCGGCGGGGCATGAGCACCACGGCAATGGCTGGAGCGGGCGGCGGGCCTATGAAGAATATGGCAAAACCTCAGGCCCGATTTTTAGCCGTGTCGGCGGAGAGATCGTGTGGCGCGGCGCGTTTCAGACGATGGTGACGGGACCGGAGCCGGAGGATAAGGTCTGGCATGACGGCTTTGTCGCGCAATATCCGAATTCGGGGGCGTTTTTTGAAATGATCAAGGATGCGGATTACCAGCTCGCGGTTGTGAACCGGACGGCGGCGCTGGTGGATAGCCGCCTGATGCGGTTTGCGCCGGGCGAGGTTGGCGGGGGCTTTGGGTGAGGGGCAGACTGCGTTGAAAAAGCTCGCACTGACGATTGCGATGCTCTTCATCGTGGGCGCCGGGTTTCTTGCTGCAACAGCTTGGTATCCGACCCCGAATTATGAGCTAACATCGGCGAGACAGACCTATCCCTTAATGACTTGGGATGAATATGAGCAGCGCGCAGCAGACATCGAACCACCCGTCACGCTTGAGGGGACTATTGGCCAAGGTGCAGCCTATTTGTTCGGCGCAGAACATTCCAACGATCCATCCCATCCACAATTTCGTGCCTTGGATGCCGCCTATCGCGATTTTGAGCCGACTGTCGTGATCGTAGAGGGCAGACCGAGCTTCCTCCTGCCGCAATTTATGGACGCGACCGAGAATTACGGGGAATCCGGACGGCTGATTGAATTGGCAAAGCAGGACAATGTACCTGCGTATTCCTGGGAGCTTTCAAGGGAAGAAGAAGTCGACTTGCTGAAAGCCAAATTCACTGCTCAGCAGACAGCCATTTACCTGCTGATGCGGCCATTCTCTGGCGGGAATTCTGCGTCAGAGGCTGAACAAGATATGGCGGCTATCATTGATGATAGAGGCCACCGACCGGGGATGGACGGCACCGTCAGCAATTTGGATGAGTTTCAGGCTCTATGGGATCAGGAATTCAATCAGGGCGAAGATTGGCGCGAGCTAAACGGCATCTACGGAGCTCCCAGCTTTCTCAATGATATGTTTGAATATGGAAACGACATCCGCGACCAGAAGCTGCTCAATATTGTGCGAGAGCTGACGGAAAAGGATGAACGCGTGATGGTGACAATGGGTTGGTCCCACACGGTGCGGATCGAAGGTGCATTTGCAGAAATGCGTGATCAAGGGCGGTAGTCACGCTGATCTGCTAAGGCTAAAACAACCGCATCTGCCCGCCCAATTCCGGCGGTCTGAACTGCGAGCAATCCAGTTCAAACCCCGCTTTCCCAACACCAGCGCGCCTACACGCCACCCTAAACCGCGCGCGCAGCAAATCCGCCCATACGCCGCTTGGCCTCATGCGGGTGCCGAAATTGGGATCATTGTCTTTCCCGCCACGGATACTCCGCACGATGCTCATCACTTTGCCCGCGCGGTCGGGGTAGTGGACGTCTAGCCATTCTCGGAACAAGGGCGCGACTTCGTGGGGGAGGCGTAGCGGGATCCAGCCCATGCTGCGCACGCCCAGATCGGCGGCGCGGGCCACGATTTCCTCCATAAATTCATCGGTGATCGCCGGGATGATAGGGGAGATTGAGCAATGGACCTGCACCCCGGCCTCCACCAATCGGCCCAGCGCCGCCATGCGTTTTGCGGGCGCGGCGCAGCGGGGTTCTAACTTGCCCGACAGGACCGGATCGAGCGAGGTGACGGAGATCGCCACCGCCAGCAATTTGCGCAGCGCCAATTGCTCCAAAAGATCGAGATCGTGCAAAATGCGGTCGGATTTCGTGGTGATGGTGACGGGGTGGCGGGCCTCTAGGCACACTTCGAGCACTTCGCGGGTGATCCGGTAGGTGCGCTCTATCGGTTGATAGGGATCGGTGTTGGTGCCCATCGCGATGGCGCGGGGTTTGTAATTGCGCTTCGCCAGTGTTTCGCGCAGCAATTTGGCGGCGCCGGGTTTGGCGAACAATTTGGTTTCAAAATCCAGCCCCGGCGACAGGTCATGAAAAGCGTGGGTGGGGCGGGCAAAGCAATAGACGCAGCCATGCTCGCATCCCCGGTATGCGTTGATTGAACGGTCAAACGGAATGTCGGGCGATTTGTTGAAGCTGAGGATGGTCTTGGGGTGTTCTTCGGTGACAGTGGTGCGCAATTTTACCGGCGGGCCGTCCTGCGCCGCGAGCGTTTCCATATGGTCGCGCCAATCGCCGTCTGTCTCACGCGCGGCGAGGCCAAAACGGGTGGAGGGCTGGCTAGAGGCGGCCCCTCTGCCGGGCGTAAAATCGGGGTGTTCTGCGGTGACCATGCGCGGAACAGATATAGAACAAATTGCGCGATGTCACTGGAAATCACTTTCCTACACAGGGCAAAATGTGCATGCCTTACGGGCGCAAAGAACAGCGATTTAGGGAAAGGAGCAGTTTACACCCTAGACTGTGTGTCAGGTGTGTCAGGCTTCGCGTAAGCGCGGCATCAATTCGACGAAATTGCAGGGGCGATTGCGGCTGTCGAGTTGTTCAGCGAGGATCCCGTCCCACCCGTCCTTAACCGCGCCGTTCGATCCGGGCAGGGCGAAGATGTAGGTCCCGCGTGCCACCACCGCGCAGGCGCGCGATTGCACGGTGCTGGTGCCGATGGTCTTGAAACTGAGCCAGCGGAACAGTTCGCCAAAGCCGGGAATGTCGCGGGCTTGGTCGATGCGGGAAAGGGCCTCGGGTGTGACATCGCGCCCGGTCAGGCCAGTGCCGCCAGTGCTGACGATGGCGTCGATTTGCGCATCGTCGATCCAAGCGTCGAATTGGTCGGCAAGCAGGGCGGCATCGTCGCGGATGATCATGCGGGCGGCGAGATTGTGGCCAGCGGATGTGACCCGCGCGGCGAGGATATCGCCCGACGTGTCATCCGCCGCGGTGCGCGTGTCAGAGACCGTCAGGACGGCGATGTTGATCGGGGTAAAGCTCTTTGCCTGATCAATCGCCATCTGCGTCTCCTGCTTAGTGGGTTATCGTCCAATACTCGCGCTGCGAGCCGTAGCCATTTGCGGGAATTGTGGCCAGTGCCCTTGGGCCAAAGCGCGGCGACTGGGTGAGGATACGCCCGCGGCGCGTTCGTACATCCAGTAATTGCGCATCACGATGGAGACATATCCGCGCGTTTCCCAATAGGGGATCGATTCCATCCAAAGCAGCGGGTCGCCCTGATCGTTGATCTCTGTGTTCCAACGGGTGATCGGGGACAGGCCCGCATTGTAAGCGGCCATGATCTTGGGAAGATACCCCTGCGTCGCGGGGCTATCGCGCAGCATCTCAAGATTACGCTGACCAAAGGCGAGGTTCACCTCTGGGTCGTTGAGATTGACATAAGAAGCGCGCATGTTGAGGCGCGAGGCGTGTTGGCGCACAGTGATCGGCGTGATCTGCATCAGGCCGCGTGCATTCGCAGAGCTAACGGCACCGGCGCGGAAGTTCGATTCCTGCAAAGCATGGGCGAAGGCCAGCGCCGGATCCACGCGCCACCCTGTGGTAGGCCGCCAGCGCGCCACGGGGAAACGCAAGGCACTGTCGCTTTGCATGCCGTAAGGGGCGTAGTGAGCCATAAACAGCTGCGTCGAGGGCAGGCCCATTTCGCGGGCGAGGCGGGCGATAGAGGCGTAGTCTTGCGGGCGGCCAATACGGGCCTCATGCCGCAGCACCTCGTCAGCCAGACCCGGACGGTTGATCTGCGTCAGCGCGGCGGCGATCTGAACATTGCGCCGGTCGCTAATGGCGCTCCAATCGGCGCTGGTGAAGGGCGGAGGCGGGGCGGTTTCAGGCAGCTCAATACCCAGCTGATCAATGGCGAGCATGCCGTACAAAGTCTCGTCATATCGCGCGGCTGCGGAGAGATGCTGCTGCGCGGCGCCGGGTTCGCGGCACCTCACAAGGGAGCGATGCGCCCAGTAATGCGCGGCGGAGGTTAGCTCAACATTGCTGGATCGGTCAGCAGCGCGGGCGAAGGATTCACTTGCGAGCGAGCAATAGCCAAGCCGCCACGCGGCGAGACCAGCGACCCACTCGCCCTCTGCGACCCAAGCGCCGGAGCCTTCGGACACCGTCTCTGCCAAGGCGAGCGCGTTCTGGTCGTCATTCTCAATGTAGAAGCTCCACGCGACGCGTTGGCGCCATTCTGCACGGGAAGCGGGACTGAGATCGGGGTCGATCTGTTGCAGGATCGCATAGGCGCCAGCAGGATCATCGCTGGTGATGGCATCGAGGATCGCGCTGCGGGTGCCGGCAGGCATGGTGCCGTCAACGACGCTGCGCGGGCGGATGCGCTTTGATGCCTCTGGTTGGCGGCTGAAACGTTGGACTTGCGGGAAAGCGGGAAGCTGAGTGACACCGCGCCGTTCGCCTAGCCGCCCGAGCTGCTCGGCCTGCGGTAATGTCACGCCCGTGCTCAACCAGTTGGCGATTTGGTCTGCTTCGATGCGGGGGCTGTTGGCGTGGGTGTAATACTCAGCCAGCGCGACTTGATGCAGAACACCGCCGCGGCGATCGTTCAATAATTCTTGGACCTTACCCCATTCTTCGCGGTCAATCGCGGCAAAGACGCTGCGATAAAAATCTTGATCCGCATTGGACAAGACAGCGGGAATGGCGGCGCTAGTGCTGGAGGAACCGCTGGCATTGCGGTCATAATGCGCGGCCATGCTGCCGGAAACATCACCGGTTTGCGCCGCTGCGCCAGAGGCTATTGAAAAGGCGCAGATCAAACCCGCTCCTCCCAAAATCTGGCCGAGCATAGGACGCAATCGCTTTGTCATTGCTAATCGGGCGACCATTCCATCCATCTCCGCCAAAATCGGGCCTTGAGCCGGGGCATAGCCATCAGACTATCCAATCCCTCGCTCATCAGAACCGGCACCTTTCGCGCATTTTGGTTGATTTCGTGTAAATACGTATCGGCTGGCGATACATCTTGCCCGATCAGCGGCAATATCCCTGAGCCGAATGCTATCAATTTCTGCGGTGAAACGAGGCCGATATGGTGCAAGGTCACCGCATCCATTCCGCCTGCCGCCAGCGCGCCTGTATCGGCCATGGGCGTGTGGCGGGGTAAAGCGGAGGCGATATAGACCGATTCTTCGCTCAAGCCCATCGCCGCCAGCATCGCCGCCAACAATCTGCCCTGCGGCCCGCTGAGCAATTGGTCGCTATCGTGCTCCTCTGGATCGACCACAAGCACCATCAATTCAGGGTTCGCCGCGCCGCGCGGAGCAGTGCGTCCGCGCGGGCCAATTGCGTCGATTCCGCTCGCTTCCAGCCACCATTGCCCAAACGCAGCCAAATCTTGCGGCGGTGCCTCACCCAGCAAATCGGCGCGCGGGATAGATTTTTTTTCCTCCGCTGCGGCGGCCATTTCTGCAGGTGATTTTGCCGCCGCGCGCGCCTGAGGGGCATCGCCAGCATTTCCGGCTTGCGCTGCGGCAGGTGCGCCGTCATCCGGTTTGTTCAGCCAATCCGTAGCGTCATCGCTAAAGTCGCTGTCCACGCCTGCCATTTGCCACCATTGCAGCGCGGCGCTCAATTCAGCGGTCAAAGATGAGGTTGGTGCGTTCATGTTATCTAATGCAGGCCTTGACTGTCCAAACCCTAGTTAGCAAGTGCAGATAGAGACATTTCGGCGAAGAAAATCGCCATATAGCTAAGGGTGAGAAGAGCGCATGAGCGAACGGGAATCAATGCCATGTGATGTTGTGATTGTGGGCGGCGGACCAGCGGGTCTGTCGGCGGCGATCCGGCTGAAGCAGATTAATGAAGAGCTAGAGGTGGTTGTCCTTGAAAAGGGCTCCGAAATCGGCGCGCATATTTTGTCAGGTGCGGTGGTCGATCCCAAGGCTCTGAATGAACTTTACCCCGATTGGCGCGATATGGATTGCCCAATGGCGCAAACCCCAGTGACTGATAACTGGCACTGGGTTCTGTCCAAAGGCGGCAAAACCTCGATCCCGCATTTGTTCATGCCGCCTTTGATGAGCAATGATGGTTGCTACACTGGATCGCTTGGCAACCTCACCCGCTGGCTCGGTGAACAAGCCGAAGGTCTGGGCGTGATGGTCTTCCCCGGCTTCCCAGCCAATGAAGTGATGTTTGACGAGGCGGGCAATGTTCGCGGCGTTATCACGCAGGATATGGGCATCGCGGCCGACGGTTCGCACAAACCCGATTATCAACCGGGTATGGAGATTGAGGCGAAATACACTCTGTTTGCAGAGGGCGCGCGCGGATCGCTGACCAAGCAGATGAAAGAGAAATTCAACCTTGAGGCTGATTGCCAGCCGCAGGTTTACGGCCTCGGCATCAAAGAATTGTGGGACATTGAACCGGGCAAACATGTCCCCGGCCGCGTGATCCATACGCAAGGCTGGCCGCTAACCGAAAGCGATAGCTGGGGCGGCGGCTTCTTCTATCATCAGGCAAATGGTCAGGTCGCTCTCGGCTTCGTGACTGCGCTTGATTACAAGAACCCTTGGGTCTCCCCGTATCAGGAATTTCAGCGGTGGAAGCAGCACCCAGCGATCCGCGAAATGCTCGAAGGCGGCAAGCGGGTCGCTTACGGCGCGCGGGCGATAAATGAAGGCGGCTGGCAATCGGTGCCAAAACTGGCATTTCCCGGCGGCGCTCTGATTGGCTGTGCGGCTGGTTTCGTTAATGTTCCCCGGATCAAGGGCAGCCACACCGCGATGAAAAGCGGCATGCTGGCGGCGGAAAGCATCGCGGCGGAAATCGCGGCGGGGCATGAGAAAACCGAATTGCCCGATTATGAAAGCAACGTCCGCTCCAGCTGGATCGCGGATGAGCTGAAGGTCGTGCAGAATGCGGAGCCTGCGGTTGCCAAATTTGGCGGCGACATTGGTACAATCGTTGCGGGCGTCGATATGTGGATGCGCACGCTGAAAATCGGCCTGCCGATCAGCATGGATCACCATGCCGATTACACCATGACCGGCCGCGCGGATTTGTATCCAAAGATCGAATATCCCAAGCCAGACGGTGTGATCAGCTTTGATCGCCTAACCAATGTCGCATTTAGCTACACCAATCACGCAGAGGACCAACCGGTCCATTTGCAATTGGGCAGCGCCGATTTGCAGCGCGACAGCGAGCTGGCGATGTTTGCCGGGCCATCATCGCGTTATTGCCCAGCGGGCGTTTACGAATGGATCGAAGAAGAAGGCGCAGAGCCGAAATTCCAGATCAACTCGCAGAACTGCGTCCATTGTAAAACGTGCGATATCAAAGACCCGAACCAGAACATCAACTGGGTCACACCAGAGGGCGGCGGCGGGCCTAACTATCCGAATATGTGATGGGTCCGTTGGCTCTTACTGAAACAGCCTACGCCAAAATCAACCTCGCGTTGCATGTTCGCAAGCGGCGCGCAGATGGCTATCATGAACTTGAGACCCTGTTCGCTTTTGTTGATGCCGGCGATAGTCTGACGGCGAAAATCTGTGATCGAGACCGCGTAACCACCGTCGGCGAATTTGCGGGCGGGATCGACGATCCCTTGGGGAATCTCGTGGCAAAGGCGCTTGCCGCTGTGCCGCGCGCGCAATCTTTAGATATTACGCTGGAGAAGAACCTGCCAGTTGCGGCGGGGCTTGGCGGCGGGTCTGCTGATGCGGGCGCGGTGTTTCGCATGATAGAAAACCTGCAAGGCTTGCCGGATGACTGGATGGAGCGTGCCGCAAAGTTGGGCGCAGATGTGCCGTCTTGCGTGCGCAGCGAAACGGCGATTGGACGCGGCACCGGCACACAATTGGAGGCGGCGGACAACGATCTTGCCGGAACGCCTGTCTTGCTCGTGAATCCGCGCGTGCCGCTCGCCACTGGACCTGTTTTTAAGGCTTGGGACGGCGCAGATAGAGGCGCTTTGCCGGGCGGCAGCGCGCGCGAAATCGCGATCGACGGGCGCAATGATCTGACGGCGCCGGCATTGTCGCTGTGTCCAAGTATTTGCGACGTATTGGCGGCGCTGGACGCCGGTGATGCGTGGCTGGCGCGAATGTCAGGATCGGGTGCGACCTGTTTTGCGCTGTACGACGATGAGGCCGCGCGTGACGCGGCCTCTGAGAGAATAGCTGCGGCGCATCCGGATTGGTGGCAATTGGCGGGGAAATTGCGATGATCGACGGATTGCCTTTCAAACAGCTCGGCAATGTCACCCCGGGCGGCATTGTGTGCGTCGCCGATCATGCGTCCAATTTTGTGCCGGAGGACGTGCCGCTTGGTGTGCCCGCGGAATTGCTGGAAACGCATATCGCGATTGATATCGGCGTAAACGGCGTGGCGGCGCGAATGGCGCGGCAACATGGCATCCCGGCGCATCTGGCGCAGGTCAGCCGCTTGGTCGTCGATCTGCACCGCGAAGAAGACCACCCCGCTATTGTCCCGTCTCAAAGCGACGGGCATCTGATCCCCGGCAATATCGGCGCGGATATCGACGCTCGGCTCGGCCGGTTTTATCACCCCTATCATGATGCAATGGCGCAGTGGCTGGACACCGCGCAGCCGCAATTGATCCTGTCGCTGCACAGTTTTACGCCGAAACTGGCAACCAGTGACGCGCCGCGTCCATGGGATATTGCCCTGCTGTACAATCAGGATGACCGCGCGGCCCGCCAGGCCATCCGCTTGTTCAGCGAGCTTGGTCTGAATGTCGGTGATAATGAGCCCTATTCAGGCAAGCAGCTCAACGCGACCATGAACCGCCACGCAGAGGCGCAGGGCCGCCATTACTGCGCGATTGAGGTCCGCCAAGACTTGATCAGCAACCGCGCGGACCAATCACGCTGGGCCGCGATGATCGCTGACGTCGCGGGAAGGGTTGCGCTCACGCTCGACTAAAGGCAGTGATCGGCCTGTATCGAACACTCCACGGGAAATAAAATGTCCTTCGACAAATCAAAACTGCCCAGCCGCCATGTCTCTGTCGGGCCAGAGCGTGCGCCGCACCGGTCCTATTATTACGCAATGGGCATGACCGAAGAAGAAATCGCGCGGCCTTTCGTCGCGGTGGCCAGCGCGGGCAATGACAGCGCGCCGTGCAACACCACCCTAGACCCGCAGGCGGATATCTGCCGCGAAGGCGTGATCGCCGGGGGAGGGACGCCGCGCCGGTTCAACACGATTACCGTGACCGACGGGATCGCCATGGGGCATCAGGGGATGAAAAGTTCCCTCGTCAGCCGCGAAGTGATTGCCGATAGTGTGGAGCTGTCGGTGCGTGGGCATTGCTATGATGCGCTGGTCGGCTTTGCCGGATGTGATAAAAGCCTGCCGGGGATGATGATGGCGATGCTGCGGCTGAATGTGCCGAGCATCTTTGTGTATGGCGGGTCAATCCTGCCGGGCACGCATGCGGGCAAGGATGTCACCGTCGTCGATGTGTTTGAGGCGGTGGGGCAGCACGCGGCGGGCAATTGCCCTTTGCAAGAATTGATCGCCCTCGAAAAAGTTGCATGCCCGGGCCACGGTGCCTGCGGCGGACAATTCACTGCAAACACGATGGCATGCGTGGGGGAGGCGATCGGATTGTCGCTTCCAAACAGCAATATGGCTCCGGCTCCTTACACTTCGCGTGAGGAGATCGCGCGGGCCGCTGGCGCGCAGGTTATGACTTTGCTGGAACGCAATTTGCGCCCACGCGACATTTGCACGCGCGCCGCATTTGAGAATGCCGCCCGGGTTGTGGCGGCGACCGGCGGATCAACCAATGCCGCGCTGCATTTGCCAGCCATGGCGAGCGAATGCGGGATTGATTTCGATCTGTTCGATGTGGCGGAGATATTTAAATCAACGCCTTACATCGCAGACTTAAAACCCGGCGGCAAATATGTGGCCAAGGATATGCACGAAGCAGGCGGCGTTTACATGGCGATGAAGACGCTGCTTGATGGCGGTTTTCTGGATCCCGAACCGATCACCGTCACGGGGAAGACGTTGGGCGAGAATATCGAAGAGATCACCTGGAACCCGGATCAAAAAGTATTCTACGACGTCAAAAAACCGATCACGCCAACGGGCGGCGTTGTGGGGCTCAAAGGCTCGCTTGCGCCTGACGGAGCCATCGTAAAAGTCGCTGGGATGGAACGGTTGCAATTCACCGGCCCGGCGCGCGTTTTTGAATGCGAGGAAGACACATTCGCCGCTGTTGAAAAACGCGATATCCAAGAAGGCAGCGTCATCATCATCCGTTACGAAGGGCCAAAAGGCGGCCCCGGCATGCGCGAAATGCTCGCCACGACGGCGGCGCTATATGGTCAGGGAATGGGCGAGAAAGTCGCTTTGATCACCGATGGACGCTTTTCCGGCGCGACGCGCGGATTTTGCATCGGCCATGTCGGGCCAGAAGCCGCCGATTGCGGCCCGATTGCCTTGGTAGAAGATGGCGATATCATCAGCATCGACGCGGCGAAGGGCACGATTGACCTAGAGGTAGAAGACGATGTTCTGGCCGAACGCCGCGAAAAATGGCAGCCGCGCACGAATGATTATCAATCCGGGGCATTGTGGCGCTATTCCCAAAATGTCGGCCCAGCGCGCGACGGCGCTCTTACCCATCCTGGCGCGAAAGCTGAGAAACATGTCTTTGCCGATATCTAACCCTCGCGCCTTTGTGCTTTTGCTCTGTGGCACACTCGCGGCCTGCGGCGAACCTTCTGGCGAGCCGGAGGGGACCAATATCGATTGCGCGATTGGGCCGGGATCTGAATTTGCCAATGTGTGCGTGGTAGAGGCGCTTTCCCCCGGACAATTCGTCATCCACCATCCCGATGGCGGTTTCCGCAGATTTTCGCTGAGCGGCGGCGATGGTTCAGCCATCGCCGTTTCGGACGGTGCGGAGCCGGTGGTTTACGAGGAAATGAATGATGATACGGGCGTCCTCGAATTTGGTCTGACGGTGGATAGATACAGGTTGGACATGTCTGCTATCTCCGCAACCGCGCCCGCGGATGAGTGACGCGCAGATCCTATCCGCGTCGCAGATGCGCGATGCTGAACAGGCCTTGTTCGACACAGGGATTAGCGTTTTTGAATTGATGCAAACCGCTGCTGCTGGTGCGGCGGAATGGGTGCGGCGGATCGCGGCAGGGCGCGGCGTCACGGTGCTTTGCGGGCCGGGCAATAATGGCGGTGATGGATATGTGATCGCCCATTTGCTCCGACAGGCAGGGCTGCCGGTCTCTGTGATTGCACCGCTAGAACCGAAAACCGATGCCGCGCGGCAGGCGCTATCCTTGTGGGATGCGCCAGTGCAGACCTCTGGCGGCGGCTGTTCCGGCGACATTTTGGTCGATTGCCTGTTTGGCTCCGGCCTCTCTCGCGCGCTTAGCGGTGAACATGCTCTGTTGCTGCGTGATTTGGCGGCGCGGCACGCGCAGACAGTGGCGATTGACGTGCCCTCTGGCATCGACAGCGATAGCGGCGCGCTGCTCAATGAGCATTTGCCGAAATGTGATGTCACGCTGGCCTTGGGTGCGTGGAAATTTGCGCATTGGACATTGCCGGGCCGCGAACAAATGGGGCGGCGGCGGCTCGTGCCAATTCAAATCGTGCCGGTGGCAGGTGCCGCGCAATTGATCACAAAGCCGCCCATCGCAGCGCCTGATGTCAACACGCACAAATATCTCCGGGGGCTTGCTGCGATCATTGGCGGGGCGATGCCCGGCGCGGCTTTTCTGGCGGCGCAGGCGGCTATGCGTGGCGGGGCAGGCTATGTGAAATTGCTGTCGGAGGATGCCGGACAATTTGCCGATCCCGGACTGGTGGTCGATACTGCCCCGTTGCCAGAAGCTTTGTCTGATCGGCGCATCAATGCTGTCCTTGCTGGGCCGGGCTTGGGGCGCGGCATGCGGGCTGAGCAAGTTTTGGCTGCTGGACTGGCAATTGGGCGTCCCTGTGTGCTCGATGCCGACGCTTTGGCGCTGTTGACGCCGGATATGATCCCAGACGGGCTTCCGGTGCTCGCCACCCCGCATGACGGTGAGCTTGCCGGTTTGTGCCGCCGATTTTCCATTCTTGCCGAAAATCGCAAGGACCGCGCCATTGCTCTCGCCAAAGTCAGCGGCATGGTTGTCCTTGCCAAAGGCGCAGACAGCGTGATCGCCGCCCCCGATGGGCGCTTGGCAATCGCACCGCCAGCGCCCAGTTGGCTGTCAGTAGCGGGCAGCGGCGATGTGCTCGCCGGGATCGCCGTGAGCCGCATGGCGGGCGGGCGCGATCCGTACAGCGCGGCCTGCGAGGCGGTGTGGTTGCACACACAGGCCGCGCGCAATTGCGGGGCGGCTTTCACGCCGCTTGAACTGGCGCATAATGTGGCGGCTGCTATGGCGCGCGGATCATGACACAAATGGCCGAAATCATCCGACTCGCCGCAAAAGGTGATGGCGTCACCGCGCGGGGTGAACATTTTGCCCGCACCGTGCCCGGCGACCGGGTCAATGAGGCGGGCGAGGTTACGCGCGGGGCACATCATGTCGATCCGCCGTGCCGCCATTTCGGCGAATGCGGCGGGTGCCAATTGCAACATGCCGATGATGCAGTGCTGAGTGAATTTGTGCGCGGCCGGGTGGTCAATGCGGCGGCCGGGCAGGGATTGTTGGAGGAGGGCGCGTCCTCTGAAAAGGCGGGGGCGCAAATTTTAGAAGAGCACCTCTCGCCCGCCAATTCACGCCGCAGAGCGAGCTTCCATGCCCAGCGCACACAAGCCGGGGCCAAGAATGGACGGATGAAAGGCGGGCAGGGGAAAAGCCGGACCGCAAAAGTGGGGCGCGCAAAAGATGCACGCTCAGCCGGAGGCGCCGCGCTCGGGTTCAGAGAGGCTGGTTCGCACCGAGTGGTTGATCTGGCGGAATGTTCGATCTTGCGGCCTGAATTGGCGCGTTTGATCGCTCCGCTGCGCGAATTTGTTGCGATGTATGGGCCCAAGGGCAGCGTCGATATTGCGATGACGCTTTGTGATCAGGGCGCAGATCTTGGCTTTGTGAACTTCCCGTTGGAAGGACTCGCCGCCACCGAAGCGGCGCTAGAATTCGCGCGTGATCATGCGCTTGCCCGGTTGAGTGTGGATCAAGGTTACGGCGCGGAAACGCTGTGGGAGCCGGAGCCTGCGACGATTACGCTGTCTGGCCTGCCAGTGTCGCTGCCTGCTGGTTCGTTCTTGCAAGCAACGCAGGATGCAGAGGCGCTTTTGACCAAAGATGCGGCCGACTGGATCGGGGATGCGCGGCTTGTGGCGGATTTGTTTTCGGGGCTGGGAACATTTGCCTTTGCGCTGGCGGCAAAGAGTGTGGAGGGGCGCAAGGTCCTCGCAGTGGAGGCGGAGCAAGCGGCGCATCTGGCGTGTAAATCGGCGGCATCACGCACGGGCGGGCGGGTTCTAGCTCTGCATCGAGATTTGTTCAGAAACCCTCTGCAAGCATCTGAATTGAATAAATTTGATGCCGTTCTTCTCGATCCACCGCGCGCCGGTGCAAAGTCTCAGATCGGTGAGATCGCGGCCAGTGACATCAAGCGTGTGCTCTATGTTAGTTGCAACCCTTCAAGCTGGGCGCGCGATGGCGCTGTGCTGGCGGAGGCTGGGTTCGAGCTCACCAAATTGCGCCCCGTGGGACAGTTCCGATGGTCCACCCATGTGGAATTGATCAGCCTGTTTGAACGGCGGAGCTGACGGCGCAAATCAGGCTGGGTCTCCGCTTGCGGCCCTAACTGGCGAAAGCCTTATGAGCGCAGCGCAGTGAGAATTTGCGCCTCAAGCCATTCTCGATGCGCGGGTTCGACATAGGCATGTCCTGCCCCGGCGCAGCGCTTGATGCGCGGGTCGTTTTTCTCCCAAGCGCTCTCGAACAATTGAGCAGTGCGATCGGCTGTCGCGAGCAAAATATGTGCATCGCCAGTAAACTCGCTCAACCCGGCGCGCATTTCTTGCGCCAGTGAAGAGGGCGGCGGGGCGGGGCGCAAGGAGGCCGTCAGACCGCGCGCCAATTTCTTCAGATCAACACCGCCGCGCAGCAATCGCGCAATCTCGCGCGGGTTTTTCAGCTTCTCCAGATAGCGTTGCCGGATCGCTCCCGGTGCATGTTTTGGCTCTGTGCTTGTCTCTGCGCCTGTCTCTGGGCCGGTCTCTGCGCCGGACTGTGCATCTATCTCATTGAGGGAGTTTGGCTCATCTGCGTCTTCAATCGTCCAAGGATTTGACAAGACAAGCCCATCAAACCCTTCGCCGCCGGTCAACATCAGGGCCGATGCCGCATCGCAATTGCCGAATGCAACAACGCGTTCAACATGCGGGGCCAAGGCACGGAACGCTTCAAGTGCCGCGCGTATGTCGCCGCTGCTGCTGCGAAAGCCGCGATTTTCGCCTTCGCTATCGCCGATCCCGCGCCGGTCATATCGGAACACGGAAAAACCCGCGCCCGCAATCCGCGCCGCCAAGTGGGATTGGCCAGAGAAAGCGCCAGATCGCACTTCATTGCCGCCGCTGACCAGCAGCAATCCGGTCGTGCTGGGCGCGGTGTCGAGTGTGCCGCCGAGCAAGAGGCTGCCGCAGCCAAATTGGAGATGCAGACGGCTCATGCACCCGGCTCCGCATCGTTCGCTAGGTTGCCCGGTGATGGGTCAGCTGACGCGCCCGCTAAGGCGTCCGCCAGAATATCCGCCAAAGCAGAGGCCTGCGCCTCATCCTCACTCGGTTCCGCGCGCAGCCACAGCCCGACGCCGCCACCTGCGTCGCGCAATGTCTTATGCGCTATCTCGCTGACCGCATCGCTGGCATGCGGCTCTGCAGTTTCCAGCTCGCGCAGCATCGCCGCGCCAATTGGCCACCCTGCGAGTGTCAGTCCCGCGCCGCGCCCGGCCTCAAGCAATTGTTCCGACGTTTCCTCAATCCCGGCTTCTTTGGCCGAAAGCACCCGCGCGCGCAGCATCGTGCGTAGCACCTTGGCCCCGGTCTGCGGCGCATAGTGCCACCCCGGCAGATGGGCGGGCGCATTCAAAGCGCCGCCGCGAAGCGTCAGGAAATGGGTCGCGCGGACATGGCCCGCCGCCGCATTGGAAGCAGCGCGCCAATCCGCGATTGATTGATCCTGCAATGGCAAGGTGCTTTCATTGCATCCCGGCAAATCTGGCAGAAAACTGTCGATCCCCGCGGCATCCAGCTTGCGCATCACCTGCACCGTGAACCGGCGCATTTTGTTCGCTTCATCAAACAATGCGGGCAAAATCAGAATGCGCGTCGCTCGGCCTTCGTCAAACGACAGCAGCAATTCTTCGCTGATTTTCCCGCTGGGAAGGGGCGCTGGCCAAGATGCGATCATGCGCGTGCCATACTGATCAGGGATTAGCCTTCGGTGATCTTGGTTTGCGCAAAGGCGAGCAGGCCGCCGTAAGTTTCGAGCATTTCGCCATCCACATCGTCGTCTTCAATCACGATATCGAGGCGATCTTCCATTTCGGTGAGCAATCCCGCGACTGCCATGGAATCGAGTTCGGGCAAATGGCCGAACAAGCCGCTTTCTTCGTTCAAGGCATCGGCTTGCTCTGCATCAATGCCTAGCACATCCGCGATGATGGATTTTAATTCTGTATCGAGATGGGCCTCCTGGGGCGCTGCATCTTGTGCAGTATCCGTCGGCGCATTTTCGGTTTGTGCAGTATTTGCAGTTTGCGCAGTGTCCCTTGGCGATGTGTCGCCGGATGCCGGTTGCGTGCTCATTCCACCCTCTTGTTACCAAAAGATCCCGGTTGCGGGTCACATATGCGCGATACGCCCTCTCGCATCGCCAGAAGCGCGCCTTTACCGGCGCGGCGGGGCTGGTGCAAGCTCCACAGGCGCAGGGTCGCGCAGCCGCCCCAAAGTGTGACGCCCCAAATCAACCCATGCACGCGGGCGCGCCATGTTGAGGCAATCGATTCGGTAACGCGGCCGGGCGGCGTTCATCCAATCCACTTTATACGATTGATCGCCAGTGCCAAAATCAACCAGATCGACTTTGTCATGGTCGATCACATGTTCAAACAAGGCGGCGGACAATGTCGTGCCGGCAGATAATTTGCGCGCGCTTTCCAGATAAGCGAGCTTGTGAATGAAGGCGGCGCCTCCCTCAACCGTCCAGCACTGCGCGGCGACCGGGGTGCCTTCATGCCACGCCATCCCGAACCGCAAACGCCCCGCCGCGCCCTCGCTGCGCGCAAAATCGCGCAGCATCGCGGGATGGTCTTCTTCGGGTTTCCAGCTTGAGGCGTAGATATCTTCGTATTGATCCCACAATGCGTCATCGAAATGGGTGAGAACCTTTACATCGACCTTTTTCGCCTTGCGTTTGAGGGTCGTGCGCAGCGGGCCGGGGCGATCCGCCCAATATTGCGCGAAACTTTGCCCGCTGACATGCAATATGTGATTGATGTCGCATTCGCTGACTTCGGTGCGCCAGCCTGCCTTCGTAAAAGCACGGGCGAGCCGGGTTGCTGAACCATCCTCATCCGGGACCGGTTCCAGCGTCACGCGGTGCCCGCGCGATTTCAACTGGCGCGCGATCTCGGTGAGCAGATCCTCGCTTTGCGCCGTGTCTGATGCCAATTGCCGCCAGGTGAAACTGTACCAATTGCGCAGCGGCGTGATGCGTCCAGAATTTTCGGTCAAGGCCAGCGCGGTGCAATCTTCGCCATCATTGGCAATCGCAATAAGCGGCGTAAGGCCGGTATCAGCAAGCAGAGCATACCATTCTGCCCGGTCGAACGGCGCGCGCGCGGCCTGCATGGCTCTATCGTCATTTGCAAACAGGTCTTGCAAGACGTTAACCGTGCCATGATACCGCGCTTCTATCACCGGTGATGTGCCTCTCTTTTGGTCGCCGCCGCAGGACGAACCCGCTTAGGAAGAATATGTCAGTCAGCCCTGATCCTACACCCTATCCGCTTGACCATCTCGCCGAATTGGCGGGGCGGCGGGGGATGGGCGATGCATCGGCGCTGGTGCTTCGTGGGGAGGTGCTTAACCACGATGAGTTAAGACTGCGTGTGGATCGCCTCGCCGGGTGGTTGGCGCGGGAGGTGCGCGAAACAACGGGCAAAGGTGCGCGCGTCGCGAGTTGGGCGGCAAAGGGTGAATTGACGTGCCTGTTGCCACTGGCAGCGGCGCGGGCGGGACTGGTGCATGTGCCGATCAACCCTTTGCTAAAGCGCGCGCAGGCGGCGCATATTCTGGCGGATAGCGGCGCGGTGATGCTGATCGGGACGGCTGCGCGGCTTGCGTCGTTGCAAGACGGCGATGCGTCAGCGGGATGCGCGGTGCTGGAGGAAGCGGATGCGCTTGCGGCTTCCTATGATGCGGCGCTGGAGCACGGGCCTTCATCCGCTGATCCGGCTGATTTGGCGGCTATTCTCTACACCAGCGGATCGACTGGCAGGCCCAAAGGGGTGATGCTCAGCCATGCCAATCTGTGGCTGGGCGCGGTGAGTGTCGCGCATTACCTCAAGATGCAGGCGGATGATGTAACCTTGGCGGTCTTGCCGCTGTCTTTTGATTATGGGCAAAGTCAGCTGCTTTCGACATGGGTTTCAGGCGGCTGCGTCGTCCCGCTCGATTTTCTCTTCCCCCGCGATGTGGCCAAGGCCTGCGCAAAGCATGCTGTTACAGCGCTTGCTGCGGTGCCGCCTCTATGGGTGCAATTGACCGAGATAGAGTGGCCAGCAGAAGCCAGCGCGCCTCTGCGGCGGTTAACGAATAGCGGCGGCGCATTGACCACCGATTTGGTCGGCGATCTCACCGCGATTTTCCCCCAAGCCGATTTGTATCCGATGTACGGCCTGACAGAGGCGTTTCGTTCGACCTATCTTGATCCTTCTCTGGTGGCCGAACATCCCACATCAATGGGCACTGCCATACCGTTTGCAGAGATTTTGGTGGTCCGGGATGACGGCACTGTTGCAGGCGCGGGTGAAGAGGGCGAGTTGGTCCATTGCGGGCCGCTGGTCGCGCAAGGCTATTGGCAGGATGCGGCGCGCACGGCTGAGCGGTTTAAACCCGCACCGCAGGGATCGCAGTATGGCGGGACGGCGGTCTGGTCCGGCGATCGGGTCAAAAGATCAGCGGATGGGTTGCTGCATTTCGTCGGAAGGCGCGATGCGATGATCAAGAGCGCAGGCAACCGCATCAGTCCCCAAGAAATAGAAGAAGCGGCCCTTGCGACTGGCTTGGCAGCAGAAGCGGTCGCGCTAGGTGTGCCGGATGAGCGGCTTGGCCATGCGGTGCATTTGGTTGTACGCGGGGCGAGTGATGAGGCAGAACAAGCGAGCCTTTCCAAATTGTTGCGCGGGGAACTTCCAAACTTTATGCAACCGCAAATGATCCACTGGCGTGATGCGATGCCGCTCAATCCCAATGGCAAGATTGATAGAACGGCGCTTTACCGCGAATTGGCGTCAGCTCCGCTTGAGGCGGCAGCAAAAGCGGAGGGCGCACAATGAAGGTGAAAGCTGTTGGACCCATCCCGCCGGGCTATGATGCGATTGGCGCGAAACTGGCGATTGGCGGACGCACGGCCAGCGATTTGGTTGCCCAAGCGGGCAAGACGCCGCTATTTGTCTATTCACGCGCGCATTTGGACCGGCGAATGGCGGAATTGCGCGCCGCATTGCCGGCGCGGATCGGGATCAATTACGCGGTGAAGGCCAATCCGCACCCAGATGTGATTGCGCATATGGAAACCTTGGTCGATGGTTTTGACATCGCGTCCTCTGGTGAATTGGTGATGGTTCAGGCGGCGGGTATTGATCCCGCGCGCGTCAGTTTCGCGGGGCCGGGCAAGCGTGATGATGAATTGGAAGCGGCGATTGCCGCAGGCGCGACGCTGAATTGCGAATCCGAAGGAGAGGCGGCGCGGTCGATCGCCATTGGGCAACGTATCGGCAAAGCGCCGCGTATCGCGATCCGCGTCAATCCAGATTTTGAGCTCAAAGGCTCCGGCATGAAAATGGGCGGCGGCGCAAAGCCGTTCGGCGTTGATGCCGAGCGCGTGCCCGCATTGGCGCGCCAGATTATTGACGAGGGCGCAGAATGGCGCGGCCTGCATATCTTTACCGGCAGCCAAGCCTTAAGCGCAGATGCCATCATAGAAGCGCAGGGCAATGTGCTGAATTTGGCGGCAAAATTGAGCGATGAGATCGGCGCTGCCTTGCCCAAACTTAATATGGGCGGCGGGTTTGGCATACCCTATTTCCCCAATGACGAGGCACTCGATCTGGCGGCAGTGGGCCGCGCCTTGCACGAATATATGGACGATTTGCCCGGCGCGCTGATCGAAACGGAATTGTGCCTAGAGCTGGGCCGGTATCTGGTTGGCGAGGCGGGCGTCTATCTGTGCCGGATCATTGATCGCAAAGTCAGTCACGGTACGACCTATTTGATCACCGACGGCGGATTGCATCATCAATTGGCGGCCTCTGGCAATTTTGGCACGGTCGTTCGGCGCAATTACCCCGTGGCGATTGCCTCGCATTTCGATACCGAACCACTGGGTAGTGTTGCGGGCGATGTTGGCGATGCGGGCGATGTGGTTAATGTCGTGGGATGCCTTTGCACCCCGCTCGACAGGCTGGCGGATCAGGCTTTGTTGCCGCGCGCGGATGTTGGCGATCTTGTCGCGGTGTTCTGTGCGGGCGCATATGGTGCCTCGGCGTCTCCGGCGGATTTCCTTGGTCATGGTCCTGCGGCGCAAATGCTTGTTTAGGCTTCGTTAAGACCCTGTCCCAAAACGGGATAGCCCCGCATTTGGGGCAGTATCACTAACATTATGTTCACCATTATCAGCGAGAAACATCGGGTCACTCGCGGACCCGGATGGGCAGGTCGCTCCTGCATCACGCATCCCGGTCTGCAATTTACGACCAAGGATACGTATCGATGCTTAACTCGTTGCCATTTTCAGGCACCCCCATCCGCCTCGCCGGAATTGCCCTTTGTGCGGCCACCCTCTCTGCGTGCAGCAGTGGGCCCAGCGCGCAATTGCCGCCTGCTACGATCAGCACTGAGTCCGTCGCGGCGACCGATGATTACGTCCTTGGGCCGCTCGATCAAATCACTATCCATGTGTGGCGCAACCCTGAACTGAGCGCGGAAGACATTCAGGTCCGCCCCGATGGCCGGATTACCATTCCGCTGGTTCGCGACCTTGTGGCCGTGGGGAAAACGCCGTCTGAGTTAGAAGAGGCTATTCGCGAACGCCTGCTGGAATATGTTGAGCAGCCGATTGTTTCGGTCATCGTCAATGAATTTAACGGCGCTTTGCCAAACCAGATCCGCATCACCGGATCGGGATCGCAACCCGCTGGCCTGCCTTACCGTGCCGGAATGACGGTGCTGGATGCGATGATTGCGATTGGCGGCTTGGGCGAATTTGCCGCTGGCAACCGCGCCACTCTCACGCGTTACAACGCGGCGACCAATCGCAATGATGTTTATCGGTTGCGGCTCAAAGACTTGCTGGATCGCGGCGATGCCAGCGCCAATGTCGCGCTCAAACCCGGCGATACGATCTCCATCCCGGAAAGCCGGTTTTAAGGCGCGCGCATAATGAACGAGATTTTCCAAGAAGTGCGCACGGCGCTCTATTCGGTCTGGCACCGCCGCTGGCTGGCGCTGGCTGTGACGTGGGGCGTGTGTTTGCTGGGTTGGCTGGTTGTGGCGATGATCCCCAATTCTTACGAATCAAAGGCGCGCATCTATGTAGATGTGGACGATGTCTTGTCCGAACAATTGGGCATTGCGGGTGACGGGCGTGAAGAAATCACGCGGGTACGCCAAACGCTGCTCAGCTCGGTCAATCTGGAAAAAGTGATCACGTCGACGAAGCTTGGCGAGAATATCTCTGAGCGTACCGAAATGGACGCAGCAATCGCGAAACTGTCCGAAGATGTTCGAGTGGATAGCGAAGAGGACAACCTCTTCTCCATCACTGCACAGGTCGGCATGTCCGGCCTCAGCGATTCTGAGAACGCCGTTCTGGCCCGCAATGTCGTGCAAAAATTGCTCGATATTTTCCGTGAGGAACACATTTCGGGCAACCGCGCAGAGATCAGCGGCGCAATCGCTGATCTCAATGAGCAGCTTGAAGAGCGCCGGATTGAACTCGATTCCGCCGAAGAACGCCGCCTCGCATTTGAGGCGCAATATCCGGAATTGATTGGCGGATCGCAGTCGCTGTCCACAAAGGTCCAGCAATCGCGCACCGAATTGCGCGACATTGATGCCGATCTTGCTGCGGCTCAGGCGGCGCTGGCCAATATTAACAGCCAAATCGCCAACACGCCGCGCATGATTGCGGGCGGGGCAGGCGCCGTGGGTCCGCAAGCGTCCTTATTGCAAGTGCAATCGCAGCTTGCCGAATTGCGTGCGCGCGGTCTGACGGATCAACATCCCGATGTGGTCGCCACCAATCGCCAGGTCGAAATCCTGACGCGCCAAGTTGCCGCCGCTGGTCCGCAAGAGGCCACCGGCACGCCGAACCCGGCCTATTCCTCGCTGCTTGGTCTCCGGGCGGATCGTCAGGCGGGCGTAGAATCGCTGCAGGCACGGCGCGCCGCGTTGCAATCGACCGCCGCATCTTTGGTGGCGAGCCAAGCGTCTGAACCGGCGGTGGCCGCAGAGGCAAACCGGATCAGCCGCGATTACGATGTGCTGCGCACCAATTACGAAAGACTGCTCGAAGACCGTGAGAAACTGCGCACGCGCGGCGATGTGGTTGATGACACGAGCCAGTATAAATTCGATCTCGTCGATCCCCCAACCGTCCCTCAGAAACCGGCGGCTCCTAATCGGCCCTTGCTGCTGATCGGGGTGCTGTTTGCTGGCATCGCGGCGGGGGCTGGGTTCGCTTATGCGCTGAGCCAGCTTCGCTCTAGCTATGCCACGCCGCAAAAGCTGGAACGGTCGATGGGGCTGCCGGTGATCGGCTCCATTTCCTTGACCGTTTCGGAGGCCGCCAAAGCGCTGCGCCGCCGCCGGTTTAAGCAATTTGCCGGGGCCAGTGCCGCCTTGTTTGGGGTGCTGGTGATCTTGTTGGCGATTGAAATCGTCTCTGTCGGAACGATTGCGTGAGGGGACGGACATGACCGAGCAAAGCAAAATCAATCGGGGCGAAGCCTCAGATCACAAGCGCAAAAACGTGTCGCTGTTTGAGCGGGCCGATGCGGCCTTTGGTTTGGATAGTTTTAGCCCGTCCAAAGTTCCCGCTAACTTGCCAAGCACAAAGGTAAAGCCGCGCAAGGTTCCTGGTCGGGCGGAAACACCCAGCGCGGCACCAACCGCAGCACCGGCGGCAGCACCAGATGCAACACCGGCCGCAATACCGGCAACACGGAAATTTGCGCCAGCATCGCAGCATGCGCCTGAGCCAGCCCCTAAGGTGGAGCGCGCCGTTACCCTTTGCGGGCCGCGAATGGAGATTGATCGCGATTATCTGGCCGCGGCTGATTTGATCGTTCCAGAAAACCCGGTGACCGGATTGCTGGAAGAATTTCGGATCGTGAAGCGCGAATTGCTCGCCGATGCGCGCGCCAGTGATGATGACATGGCGCGCCGTATTCTGGTGTGTTCGCCGTTGCCGGGCGAGGGTAAAACCTATTGCGCAACCAATCTCGCCATCGCTTTGGCGGCGGAACGGGATATCGAAGTTGTTCTGATCGACGCGGACATGATCAACCCCTCCGTCACCCGCCGTCTGGGTGTGGAAAGCGGCGCGGGATTGATGGACGCGTTGGCGGATAAAACGCTGAAGCCCGAAGAATTGGTTTCACCGACGGATATTGATGGCCTGTTCATCATGCCCGCCGGAACCAGCAGCGTGGCCGACGCAGAATATCTCACCAGCGCCCGGACGGCTCAAGTGCTCGACCGGCTGACGCGCGGTGCGCCCAATCGCTTCCTCATTTTTGACACGCCGCCCGCTTTGGCTGCGTCGCCTGCTGCGGAATTGGCCGCGCATGTTGGCCAGGCTTTGCTGGTGGTTCGCGCCGACGAAACCAGCCGCGCTTCTTTGGATGACGCGCGGCAATTGCTCTCGGCATGCCCTGATATCAAACTGCTGCTGAATGCAGCGCAATTCAGCCCGTCTGGTCGCCGCTTTGGCGATTATGGCGAAAGGGAGGAATAATCATGCGTTACTCTAAAGGAACGCTGCTCGTTGGAATTGCCGCCATTGCTGCGGCTTCGCCTGCTTACGCCCAAGATGGACGATCTGGCGGAGCAGACACTGGCGGACGCGCCGTTACGGTGCAGCCCTATATCGAAGTCAGCCAGATTCTCTCCGCAGAACTGACGCCCGGCGACGAAGTGGTGACATTCACTCAGATCGCCGCAGGCGTCGATTTGAACGCGCAAGGGCGCAATAGCGGGGCTTCTGTTTCCGTGCGCTATGAACGCAATATCGGATATGGCGATGCGGTCGACACCGACACCGTCAGCGGTATCGCGCGCGGTTATCTTGCGGTTGTGCCGCAGGTCTTGAACTTAGAGGCAGGCGCGCTTGCCAGCCGCACGCGCGTTGATGGCGGCGGTGCAGTGTCGCCAAACCCCTTGGTCAGCGCCGACGCGACCAGCCAGACTTACGCCCTATATGCCGGGCCAACATTGACGACGAGGGCGGGTCCAGTGGACCTGACCGCCAATGCGCGGGTCGGCTATAACCGGTTTGAGATCAACGATGCGGTGACAGACACGGCGGGCAACCCCGTCGATGTGTTTGACGACAGCGTCTCTTATAGCGGCCAAGTGCGCGCCGGCACACGTCCTGGTGAAGTGTTGCCAATCGGTGTGGCCGTGACCGCAGGGGGGTATCAAGAAGATATCTCCAACCTCGATCAGCGTGTGCGCGATGTGTATGTGCGCGGCGATGTGATTGTCCCTGTTACGCCGTCGATCGCTCTCACCGGCGGTGTCGGTTATGAAAATGTCGAAGTGTCCAGCCGTGACGCCCTGCGCGATGCGGCGGGTGATCCGGTGGTCGGCAATGATGGCCGTTTGGTCACCGACAGCGCCTCACCGCGCATCGTCGCCTTTGATGTGGACGGATTGCTGTGGGATGTCGGCGTGTTGTGGCGGCCTAGCTCGCGCACATCGCTCGCCGCGAGTGTGGGGGAGCGTTACGATTCTACCACCTATTACGGCAATTTCACATATGTCCCGGATGAGCGCAGCTCGCTGGGGATCAATGTCTATGACAGCGTTTCCGGCTTTGGCGGGGCGCTCAACAATTCGCTCGCTTCGCTGTCCAGCGATTTCAACGCGGTTCGTAACCCTGTCACTGGCGATTTCGGCGGCTTGGTTTCGGGCGGCGGCGCGGATGGCGGCGGCGGTCTTGTCGGATCGCTTGGTTCGGTTCGTTCCGCAGCGTTTCGCGGTCGCGGCGTGTCGGCCAATTACCAGCGTCAGATTGGCCGCCTGACGGCCGCATTCGGGGCAGGGTATGATCGCCGCACCTTCATCGCGGCAGCAGGCACAGCCTTGGCCGCAGCGGACGGCGTGACCGATGAAACCTATTATGTGACCGGCGCTTTGACCCGCGAAATCGGGCGCAGCGGCAGTTTGCAAACCAATGCCTATGTCAATTGGTTTGAAGCTGGCGCGGCTGATGGCGACCTCACAGCCTTTGGCGCATCGGCGGCCTATAACCGCGCGATCACCACCAAACTATCGGCCCGCGCTGCGGTTGCCGTTGACTATTTCGACAGCGATTTCTCCGCAGAGGATTTCGCCACCGCAACCGCGCTGCTCGGCTTGCGCTACAATTTCTGATCCACGGAGCCATCGACGCCATGTACGATCAATATTACGGATTTAGCGGACGGCCATTCCAGCTGACGCCAGACCCAGAATTCTATTTTGAAAGCTCCAGCCACAAAAAGGCGATGAGTTATCTGGGGTACGGCCTCAATCAGGGGGAGGGCTTTATCGTCATCACTGGCGAGGTCGGCGCGGGTAAATCCACGCTGGTTGCGCATCTGATGGAGGGGATCGACCCTGCCGCTTTAACGGTCGCCCAAGTGGTAACCAGCGCGCTTGACGGCGAAGAATTGATCCATGTTGTCGCGCAATCCTTCGGCCTTGATATTGAAGGGCGCGATAAAGCCAGCGCTCTGGGCGCGATTGAGGCGTTCTTGCAAGACGAAGCGCGGGCCGGTCGGCGGTGCTTGCTGATCGTGGATGAATGCCAAAACCTCGATTTCACGGCCTTGGAAGAGCTGCGCATGCTCTCCAACTTCCAATTGGGCGCGCATCCTTTGCTGCAAAGCCTGTTGCTGGGTCAGCCGGAGTTTCGCCGCACTTTGGCGCATCACCCGGATCTTGATCAATTGCGTCAACGCATCATCGCTTCTCACCATCTAGAGGCGCTGGATGAGGATGAAGTTGAAGATTACATCAACCACCGGCTGAAACATGTTGGTTGGGATGGGCGCCCGCTATTCGAAGATGGCTTGCTCGGCGCGCTTTACGGCGCAACCGATGGCATTCCGCGCCGGGTCAACCAAGTGATGAACCGATTGCTGCTGCTGGGCGCGATCGAAGAACGCGGCGCTATCGGCACCGAAATGCTCGATGCGGTGATGGCGGAAATGTCCGCGGATCAATCGCGCGGGTCACGCGGGGAGGCAAGCCCGCTTAGCATTGAGCCAGATGCAGCCGCAGAAGTTAGCAATCAGGATATCGATGCCGTGCCCGCAACCGAAGTGGCGGCTTTGCTGGCACAGCGTGATGCGCGCACTGCAGAGCTAGAAGCTGCGATCACCGAATTGCAGGCCGCTGGCGGTGCAGGACCGGCGGCATCTCAGCCTTTGGCGGATGATCCTGAATTGGGTGACGCATTGGGCCGGATTGAACAGCGTCTGGAGGAACAAGAGCGTTCTTTCCGTCATGTTCTGACCATGCTTATTGAGTGGCTTGAGGAAGACCCGTCACGCGAGGCGGCCTAAGCGATGAATGCGGAAAGCTCCTTTCCTGCCACGGATACCAGAATCGCCAACGGCCTGTCGGTCGATGTCGAGGATTGGTTTCAGGTTGGCGCATTTGAAAATGTAATCGACCGCAGCGACTGGGAAACCACCGCAACACGGGTTGAGAACAATATCGCCCGAATTCTCGATCTATTTGCAGAGGCTCAGGTCAGCGCGACCTTCTTCACGCTGGGCTGGGTGGCTCAGCGGCATCCCCAAATGATGCGCCGCATTGCCGATGCCGGCCATGAAATCGCCAGTCACGGTTATGACCATGCGCGGGTGTTCAATTTTGATCGCAAAGGATTTGCCGACGATATTCGATTGGCCCGCGATATTCTTCAGGATACGTCTGGTCAGCGGGTGATTGGATACCGCGCGCCCAGCTTTTCCATTGATCAGCGCACGCCGTGGGCGTTTGAGGAATTGGCGGCGCAAGATTATACTTATTCCTCCAGCGTCGCGCCGGTCGCGCATGACCACTATGGCTGGCCGCAGGCGCCGCGCTTCGCGTTCCGGCCTTTGGAAAATTCGGAATTAATTGAAATTCCTGTGACCACGGCAATGCTCGGTTCGCGCCGCGTTGCGGCCGGGGGCGGGGGGTTTTTCCGGGTGCTGCCTTATCAATTCACGCGCTGGGCCGTGCGCCAAGTGAACGGCGAAGAATCGCGCCCGGCGGTGTTTTATTTCCACCCATGGGAAATTGACCCCGATCAACCGCGCGTGGCCAACGCGCCGCTGCGATCAAAGCTGCGGCATTATACAAAGCTCGATAAGATGGCGGGCAAATTGCGCACTCTAGCGCATGAATTTCGTTGGGGCCGGATGGATTCGCTCGCCCGGATTGAGGCCGCGCGCACGGTTCCATTTGATTTCGCAAATCGGGCCGCATCACCGGCTCCATCACCGGTCGCATCTGGCCAAGAAGAGATCGCCGCATGAACGCGCCCGTCAATATGGAACGGCGTGTCAGTCTGGTCGATCTGTCCGATGCGGCGATGTGCGCGCGGATAGAAGGCTTCGCGCGCGAACACAGCGGCAGCATCTTTCACCAACCGGCATGGCTGCGCGCGGTTCATGCGGGCACGGGGCAACGTGCTTGCGGTTTGGTCGCGCAGCAATTGGGGGTGATCACCGGTTGGTTGCCGCTAACCGAAGTGCGCTCTTTGCTGTTTGGCAAGACATTGGTGTCGAGCGGATTTGGCGTCGGAGGCGGGATCTTGGCAGACAGCGCAGAGGTCACAGAAATCCTCGCGCGTTCTGCTCAGGATCATGCCGCGCGATACGGTTTTTCCAGTGTCGAATTGCGCGGCGGCGCGGTGCCAGAAGGCTGGCGGTCTTGGGATGATAAACATTGCGGGTTTGAACGCGAATTGGCCGGGGATGATGAGGCAGAATTGCTGGCCATCCCGCGCAAGGCGCGCGCCGAAGTTCGCAAGGGCATCAAGAACGATCTGACCGTCACAACAGGCCGCAGCGGCGACGATCTGGCCGCGCATTACAGCGTCTATAGCGAAAGCGTTCGCAATTTGGGCACACCGGTTTTTCCAAAGAAATTGTTCACCGCGATGCTGGAGGCTTTTCCAGACAGCAGCGACATTTTGACCGTTTCGAAAGACGGTACGCCAATCTCCAGCGTCCTGTCATTCTATCATGATGGCGCTGTCTTGCCGTTTTGGGGCGGGGGCAGTTTTGCCGCACGCGGCGCGCGCGCGAATGAGCTGATGTATTACGAATTGATGCTGCACGCCCGTAAACGCGGGATGACACGGTTTGATTTTGGCCGGTCAAAAACTGGCAGCGGTCCGTTCAATTTTAAGAAAAACTTGGGCTTTGAACCGCAGCCGCTGACCTATGCTGAATGGACCGCGCCGGGCGCAGAGGCGCGCGATATTGATCCCAACAGCGACGCCTATTCCCGCAAAATCGACCTTTGGAAACGCCTGCCGCTGCCGATCGCAAACGCCATTGGGCCATTTATCGCACGCGATTTGGCCTGAGGGACGCAGGCCAAATGGACGATATTCTCTTTCTGGCCCACCGGGTGCCATTCCCGCCCAATCGCGGGGATAAAATTCGCGCGCATCATTTGCTCAAGAAACTTGCGCAGATTGGCCGCGTGCACACCGGGTGCTTTGCTGAAAGTGATGAGGACCGGGCCGGCGCAGCAGATCTGGCGCAAGTGTCAACGTCGCAATGCATCGTCAATCGCACAAAGCCGCTGGTTCTGGCGGGCGTAGAGGCCGTGATGTCGCGCAAACCCGTCAGCCTGACCGCGTTTCACAGCGGCGCTTTGCAGAAATGGGTGCGCGATGTGATCAAGCAGCGCGGGATCACCACAATCGTGATCTTCTCCGGACAAATGGGGCAATATATCCCGGACGATTTCTCCGGGCGGGTGGTGATTGATCTGTGCGATGTCGACAGCGCAAAATTCGAAAATTACGCGGCATCTGGTCAGCGTGTATGGCTCAACGCGCGTGAGGGGCAATTGCTGGCCGCCAAAGAAGAACAATTGGCGCGCCGCGCGGATGCAACGATTTTGATCAGCGACGCAGAGGCGGCCCTGTTCCGATCGCGCCTGCAATCGCCATCAAGGGCGAATGTGCAAGTGATCGGAAACGGGATTGATGCGCAATTTTTTGATCCAACCACATCGGCGCCGCATCCCGAATTAAGCGGCAGGCCGGGCCCGCATCTCGTCTTTACCGGGCAGATGGATTATTCGCCGAATGAGACGGCGGCCCTGTGGGCGATTGATAGTCTGTTGCCGCATTTGCGCGAGAAGCTGCCCGAGGCGCAGCTGCATATTGTTGGCCGCAATCCAACCAAAAAACTACTGTCGCGCGTAGGCGCTGCGGGGCTGACTGTTTGGGGCGAAGTTCCTGACGTGCGCCCCTTCGTCGCGGGCGCTGATTTCGTGATCGCGCCGTTGATGATCGCGCGCGGGGTGCAGAACAAAGTGCTAGAGGCGATGGCGATGGCGCGGCCAGTTCTGCTGACGCCAGAGGCCGCGACAGGGATCGATGCGATTGATGGCGAGCATTGGTTGATGTCCGCCGCCGATCCCGCTGCGATGACGGCGCGGATTGAAAAGGTCCTTGGCGATGCGGGCCGGGCGGATGCGATTGGCGCTGCGGCGCGGCAATTTGTGCTGGATCACCACGATTGGGGCGCAATGCTTGCTCCGCTAGAAGGATTGGTCGGCGCGGACCGTCAGGAGGCACGCAATGCAGCCTGAGACGGGACCGATTGAGGTCGATGGGGCCGATGGGGCGGGAACGCAGGGGCCGGGGGTGTTTGCGAAAATACCAGCCGCGTGGCGCGATACGCTATGTGTTCTGGCGTTCGGAGCCGCCGCTGTCATGGCGCTTGCTCTGCGTGAATGGGGCGAGATGCTGCACCAATGGTGGAACATCGACACCTACACGCACATTCTGCTCGTTCCGGTGATTATTGGCTGGCTGACAATCCTAAAACGCGATGAATTGGCCAAAGCTGCGCCGAGAGCGTGGCTGCCCGGATTGGCGCTGGTTGCTGCTGGGCTGGCGCTTTGGACCCTAGGCCGGGCGAGCGAGATCAATATCCTAGCCCATGCCGGTGCGGTAGGAGCGTTGCAGGGAGTTGTCGTTACCGCCCTTGGCCCGCGTGTTTCGCTGGTGCTGGCTCTGCCGATTGCATTTGCGGTGTTTTTGGTGCCGGTTGGCGATGAATTTATCGCTCCGCTGCAAGCGATTACTGCCGAAATTGCAGTGGCGCTGACCTTGTGGAGCGGCATTCCGGCGATTGTCGATGGCATCTATATCGATACGCCGGTTGGCCTGTTTGTCGTCGCAGAGGCGTGCTCTGGGGTGAAATTCCTAGTCGCGATGATCACGCTGGCGGTGCTCGTTGCGTTTACCCGGTTTGAAAGTTGGAGCAGGCGCGCGGGGTTTATGGCGATTTGCATCATCATCCCCATCATCGCCAATGGTATTCGCGCATGGGGCACAATCTATATCGCGCAAAGCCAAGGCGTCGAATTTGCCGCCGGGTTTGATCACATTTTCTATGGCTGGATTTTCTTTGCCATCGTCGTTGCCGCGATATTGTCGCTCGCCTGGCGTTTCTTTGAAAGCGAGCCGGAAAGCTATGGCTGGACGCTGGCTGAGGTCGGCGCGTTTGCTTGGTTGCCTCGCTTAGAGACGGCGGCGGTGGGTCCGATTGTTGCGATTGCTGGATTTGCGGGGCTCGCAATTCTGGCCGGGATCGCCGCACAAGCATTCGGGGTGATTGTCGCCCCCGGCGCATTGGGCTAACCGCAGACGCCATGTGCGGGATTGCCGGAATTTTTCATGCTGAAACGCCCAAGCCGGTCGATCCTTCGCGGATTGAGCGGATGTGCGATGCCCTAATCCACCGCGGCCCGGACGGGGCGGGGGTGTGGACCGATCACGGGGTAGGGCTGGGCCATCGGCGTTTGTCGATCATCGATCTCGAAGGGTCTCCTCAACCCATGCACGCCGCCAATGGCCGGGCGGTGATCGCGTTTAACGGTGAGATTTACAATTTCCGCCAACTGCGCAGCGAGTTGGAACGCGAAGGGGCACGTTTCAAAACCTCAGGCGATACGGAGGTTATTCTAGCCGCCTATCAACGCTGGGGCGTGGATTGTCTGGAGCGGCTCGACGGCATGTTCGCCTTCGCGCTTTATGATTTGGACAAACGGCAATTACTGCTGGCGCGTGATCGGTTTGGGGTGAAGCCGCTATTTATGGCGCATCTGCCGGATGGCGGCCTCGCCTTCGCGTCTGAATTGAAAGGTTTGCTCGCCCATCCGGCAATGCGCCGCCGTCTCGATCCGGTCGCGCTCGATGCGTATCTGACATGGGGCTACGTGCCCGATACGCATTCAATCCTGTCTGGGGTGGAAAAGCTCGCGGCGGGGCATTTCCTGCTGCTGGAACAGGGCAAATCCATGCCTTCGCCGCGCCGCTGGTGGGACATCAGTTTTACCGAACGCGCCAAGGGCAGCGAGGCGGATCTTTCGGCAGAATTGGTGCATTTGATGCGCGAGGCGGTGCAGTCGCGGATGGTCTCCGACGTGCCTTTGGGTGCGTTTTTGTCCGGCGGTGTCGATTCCTCCAGCGTCGTCGCTTTAATGAGCGAAGCGAGCGCGCAGCCGGTGCAGACGTGTTCGATCGGCTTTGATGTCGCGGCCTTGGATGAGACGAGCTACGCCCAGCAAATTGCCGATAAATTCGGCACTCAGCATGAGGCGCGAACCGTTGGTCAGGATGATTTTGGCGCGATAGATCAGCTTGCCGGGATGTTTGATGAACCCTTTGCCGATGCGTCGGCATTGCCGACTTGGCGGGTGTGCCAATTGGCGCGCGAAAAGGTCACGGTCGCCCTGTCTGGTGATGGCGCGGATGAGGCGTTTGCCGGTTATCGCCGTCAAGTTTTTCATCACAATGAGGAACGGGTGCGCTCGCTCTTGCCAGCGGGGCTGCGCGGGCCGCTATTTGGCGGGTTGGGGCGGGTTTGGCCAAAGGCTGACTGGGCGCCTCAGCCCTTGCGGGCGAAATCAACACTGCTGGCGCTGTCTGAGAGCGGTGAGGCAGGCTATGCGCGCGGACTTTCTGTCAGCACGCCAGAGGCGCGCGCTGCGCTCTACACAGACGATTTCGCGACCTCTCTTGGCGGGTTTCGCGGAGAAGACGAGCTGATCGCCTTGATGGCCAATGCTCCGGCGCAAAGCGGGCTGGACCGGGCGCAATATGCCGATCTGACATTCTGGATGCCGGGCGATATTCTGACCAAGGTTGACCGGACCAGTATGGCGGTCAGCCTCGAGGCGCGCGAGCCTTTGCTCGATCATCGTCTGGTCGAATTTGCGGCGCGCTTGCCGGAAAAAATGCGGGTGCGCGGCAGCACTGGCAAATTCCTGCTGAAAAAATGCATGGAGCGGTATTTGCCGCATGACATTCTCTACCGTTCCAAACAGGGTTTCGTGACCCCGATTGCCGATTGGCTGCGCGGTCCGTTGGCGCATGAGGCGCGCGCGATTGCGTCAAGTTCGACATTGGCGGGATCGGGATGGTTTGATCCGCGCGCTTTGTCGGACCTAGCAGAATCCCATATTAGCGGGCGCAGCGATCATTCACGCGTTCTGTGGCAATTGCTGATGCTAGAAAAATCACTGACCAAATTGGGCGTGAACGGCTGAGCTTTCCAGATTGTGCGACTTATGCACAGTTAACCTTATTTCCTGCCGCGAATGCCCCCCAAATGGCCCGATTTGAGACGCCAGCTGCCGGAAAATGTAAAATAATGCATTGCCTCCTTTCCAAGCGGTCGATTAGTATCGGATCAACAAGGCCAAAACGGTCACACCCAAGGCTATACGCCGCCGGTCGTAATAATTTGCCGTAAGGCATGGGTCACATTGGAGTATTGCAGCATGGACAGCAGCGCGAGCAGAGCAGTTCCATTGACGAGCGACGATGAATTGCTCGCCGAAAGCACGCTGCACAGCTCTATTCCTGACGAATTGTTCGAGCTTCAAGAACTCGATGTTCTTTACGAGGATCGCACCGCGGCGCTGTGGTCTTATATGAACCCAGAAGATCGCCCCAGTTTTACGCATGCGATGCTGGATGACTTCGAAAAATGGCAAGACCTGATCGAGCAGGGGTTTGGCCCCGACAAAGTGCCGCTGAAATATCTGATCCTCGGCAGCCGTTCGCCTGATGTTTTTTGCTTTGGCGGTGATCTGGAACTGTTCCAGCATTTGATCCGCACCCGCGACCGCGACGCTTTGGTTGATTATGGCCATCGCTGCTGCCGGATACTTGATCGCAATATCCGCACATTGGATATTCCGATGCTGACGATTGGCATGGTGCAGGGCACCGCGCTTGGCGGCGGTTTTGAGGCGCTGTTGTCGTTTGATTATATCGTCGCGGAGAAACAGGCGACCTTTGGCCTGCCAGAAATTATGTTCGGCCTGTATCCGGGGATGGGCGCGCATGCGCTCTTGGCGCGCAAATTGGGCAGCGCGATGGCCGACCGGATTATCGTTTCGAATGAGACTTTTACCGCGCAGCAAATGTACGATCTTGGGATCGTCCACGCGCTTGCCGAACCCGGTGACGGCGTGAATGCGGTGCGCGATTTTATCAAGAAATCAGATCGCCGCCATGCTGGGCTGGTCGGATCACGGCGTGCAATGAAAGAAGTTTGGCAGTTGCATCTGGATGAGCTGAACCGGATCACAGAAATGTGGGCGGACACGGCATTGCAATTGCGAGAGCAGGATTTGAAAGTGATGAACCGCCTGGTTTCAGCGCAAGCGCGTTTGGCGGAACGGATTGCGGCGGCATAATTCGTTTTGAGCCGCGCGCTCAATAGCCCGCTTAATGATCAGCGCCGTGGCCGAGCGCCATATATTCGTCGCTTTGCATTTCATTGAGACGGCTTGCCGTGCGCTCAAATTCAAAACTGCCATCACCCGCATTGTAAAGCTCACTCGGCGCGACCTGAGCGGTGGCAAACAGTTTCACGCGGTGTTCGTACAAAGCGTCGATCAAAGTGACAAAGCGGGCCGCTTCGTTCCGGTGATCCGGGCCCATTTGCGGAATGCCAACGATGATGACGGTGTGATAGCTGCGCGCGATGGCGAGGAAATCGGGCGCACCGCGAGCTTCCCCGCAAAGCCGTTTGAAACTGAACACGCCGACGCCTTTGAGCGATTTTGGCACATGCATTGATCGTTTCGCGCCAATCGCAAGCTCTGCCGATGGGACATTGGCGGCGTCCTCTGGATTGAAGTCGGTGAGGCGGAAGAACACTTCGCGCACCTTTGCCGTCGCCTCATCGCCAAGTGGGGAGTGCCACACGGACATATCGCCGATCCGGTCGAGGCGATAATCGGTTGGGCCGTTCAATCCGACCACGTCCAATTCTTCATGGATTAGGTCGATAAATGGCAGAAAATGTTCACGGTTGAGCCCGTCTTTATACAGGTCACTCGGCGGCCGGTTGGAGGTTGAGACGATCGTAACGTCCTGTTCCCGCACCAATTGCGTGAAGAGCCGGCTCATGATCATGGCATCGGCGGAATTGTTCACCACCATCTCATCAAAAGCCAGCACCCGCAGGTTTTCCGCAATCTTGGCGGCAACCGGAGGGATTGGGTCGCCTTCATGCGTTTGTCTGGCGATGCGCATTTCTTCATGCACTTCTTGCATAAAGGCGTGGAAATGCGCGCGGCGCTTCTCTGGTATTCTCAGCCGCTCGTGAAACAGATCCATCAGCATGGATTTGCCCCGGCCAACGCCGCCCCACATATAGACGCCTTTCGCCCGCATTTGCTTGCGCCCGAACAGCTGGCTGATCAAACCGCCCGGCTTCTCCGCCTCCAGCTCTTTTTGCAAAGCGTCGAGCCGCACCGCCGCCTGTCGCTGCTCTGGATCTGCGCGCAGCTCACCGCTCGCGATCAGCTTCTCGTATCGCGCGAGCACAGCGCTTAGCTCGCTTTCTCAGCCGGGCGTGCCTTCATCTTGCGCACGATGCCCGAATAGCTGGCAACCACGATGTCGCCCTGAACCGCCTGACCGCGCAGGAACAGCATCCGCCCGGTTTCTCGCACGATCTCCGTTACCGCATCGAGTGGCTTTGCTGGATCACCCGCATCCACAAATTGCGTCGACAATTCGACTGTGACCGATGGCCCGGCATTGCCTGTCCCAACAGTGTGCATCGTTGCGAACAGGGCGATATCCACCAGTCCCAGCGTTACCGCCCCGTGGATGTTGTCACCCAGATTGGTGTGATGCCGTTTCGGGAACATCCGCAACCGGCATTGCTCGCCTTCGCGCCGGACCCACATTTCGCCCAGCACCGCAGTGTTATAGCGGGTTCTGTCGTTCAGGTTCCATGTGAACCAGCCGTCTTCGCCGCCAGCCTCTTGCGCGCTCAGCGCGTGGTAATCGAACGGCGCGTCTGTTTGCGCCACGTTAGATCGCGCGTTCGGCCATCATCTTCTTGGTTTCCGCGATCGCCTTGGCTGGCGATAGGCCCTTGGGGCACACATTCGCGCAATTCATGATCGTGTGGCAGCGATAGAGGCGGAAGGGATCTTCCAGCTCATTCAGACGCTCACCGGTCATTTCATCGCGGCTATCGGCGAGCCAGCGATAGGCTTGAAGTAAGATCGCAGGACCGAGGAACTTGTCCGAATTCCACCAATAGGATGGGCAAGAGGTCGAGCAGCATGCACACAAGATGCACTCATACAAACCATCAAGCTGCTCGCGCTGCTCTGGTGTTTGCAGGCGTTCTTTGCCGGACGGCGTTGGGCTAACCGTTTGAAGCCACGGGCGAATGCTCGCATATTGGGCGTAGAAATGGGTGAAATCTGGGACCAGATCCTTGATCACGTCCATATGGGGTAGGGGGGTGATCCTGATTTCACCCTTCAAATCCTCAATCGCGGTCGTGCAAGCCAGTCCGTTTTTGCCATTCAGGTTCATGGAGCATGACCCGCAAATCCCTTCGCGGCAGGACCGGCGGAATGTCAGCGTCGGGTCCATCTCGTTCTTGATCTTGAACAAGGCGTCCAGAACCATCGGGCCGCATTCATCCAGATCAATCTCAAACTTGTCATAGCGCGGGTTTTGGCCGCTATCGGGATCGTAGCGGTACACTTTGAACGATTTGATCCGATTGCCGGAGGTCGCCTTATGGACCTGACCGTCTTTGCGGATTTTCGAATTCTTCGGAAGTGTGAAGGTCGCCATTATCTCGTGATCCCAAATTGCCCCTGCGCCCTGTTTAACGCCTGCGCGGCGAGGTGCAAGGTTGCATATGTTGAGATTTTCGCGGGCTCTGTCGCTTTCGGCTCAGCACCACGGCGTTTGACCCCGCGCTTGGTGCGGCGCCTTCTGCCCCCTGACACACCTGACACACAGTCCAGGGGCAAAAACCCGTGCCCCAACAGCAGACCTGCTATCGCCCCCGCCATAACAGGCATGGGCTCACCGTTTAAGCGGCAGGTTTTTGGGAACATCGCGGGCATCTCTTCGCTCTAGGAACAATGGAACCTGTAGGAAAATCAAATCGCGCGCCCTTTCAAAACGCGCCAAAGACAGCGGCGGTGTTCGGCGCAAGCGGCGGCATCGGCGCGGCCTTGGCCAACGCGCTGGCGCAAGGCGGATGCGAGACGATTTATGCCGGATCGCGTTCCGGAAATCCTGCGATCATTCCGCCCGTAAAAACCACCGCAAAAACTAACGCAAAAACACCCGCGATCCATCCGTTTCGCTTCGATCTTACGGACGAAACCAGCATCGCCGATGCGGCGCAAATCATGCGCGACAACCCGCCAGAATTGATCATCGTCGCAACCGGGATTTTGACACTGCCCGATGGCTCGGGGCCGGAGCGGACCTATAAACGGTTAGACGCACAAACCATGGCTGATGTGCTGGCGCTCAACACAATCGGTCCTGCGATGATCGCCAAACATATGCTGCCGCTGCTGCCGCGCGGCTCACGCGGGGTGTTTGCTGCGCTCAGCGCGCGGGTTGGTTCGATCAGCGATAATGGCCTTGGCGGGTGGCATTCTTACCGCGCATCGAAAGCGGCGCTGAATATGTTGATCAAGAATTTCGCACTGGAAATGGGGCGCACACACAAACACGCCGTTATCGCCGGATTGCATCCCGGCACAGTCGACAGCGCACTGTCAGAGCCGTTTCAATCAAACCTACCCGGCGGGCAATTGACGCAGCCTGCCGATGCGGCGGCGAACCTGCTCAGCGTGCTCGGGGATTTAACTCCGGATGACAGCGGCAATGTGTTCGATTTCGCCGGGAAACGCGTGCCGGCTTAGGCGGCAATGATCCCGTTGCGCCGCCAGCTTTCCGCCAGCAGCGTTTCCAGAAAATCACCATGCGACAATCCGGCCCGCGCGGCGGCCTTGGCCATCACTTTTTCTGACCACAAATTGCAGTTGAGATTGATCTCAATGAAATTGATGTCGCCCGTTTTCAGATCGAGGCGGAATTCAATCCGGCCATAGTCAAACGGCGTGAATTCGCGCGCGTATCTTTGTGCATATTCAAGGATTTTTGGCGCAAAATCAGGGTGTTCAAACGCTTTTAGCGCCGCTTTCTCGGTGTTCTGGACCAGATCACGCTTCTCATAATAGGTCCACAGCCGCTGCGTGTCTTCGCGTTCATACCACAGCATCGGCAGCGCCGTTGGCGCGCCGTTGATCGTCAGGAACGCGCATTGAATATCATACCCATCAAGGTAGGGTTCAACGATCGCATCGTGCCCCTGACCATGAATATTGGCGACCAGATTGGCGACGCCGGTAAATTCAAACGCATCGCCAATACCCCAACTGGCCGAAGACGCATTGGGCTTCACCACCCAGCGGCCATCGGGGCTGGCGGGCAAATTGGCTTCTTCGACAGGCGCGCCCCGGCGATAACAGAACCAATCCGCCGTCGGTACACCAGCATGGCGCGCGACCAGTTTTGACATGGATTTATCATCGCCCAATCCGCGCAGAAACGGCATCGCACCCAGATAAGGAATGCGGTGCATATTGCACAGCAGCGGGATCGTCATTTCGCTGTTCACAAACCCGCCGCGATTGAGCAGGGGGAAGACGAAATCATATTCCGGATTGTCATAAAGAACATTGTAATTGTCGGCGAAGGACAGGTTTAGACCCAACCCTTCGAGCGATTGGCGCACCTCGTGATGATAAATCGCGTGATTGCCATCCTCTGGGTGCATCCCGCCGCCCCAATTGGCGTGTTTCGCCATAAACAACAGCCGCACCCGGTCCTTATCCTCTTGCGCGATCCGCAGCGGGGCAATCGGCGCATTGCCGGGTGTGTTTGACATATCGGTCATAGGGGGAGCATCGCCTTTATTGTGTTCGGACCCGCGATTAGCTGCACTGTTTGCCGCGCGCCAGTCAATCCTTTTCACCGCCCGGTAAGCGGGGGCTTGGCAAGCGGGATGATTTCAGGGAGACTGATTACAAGTAAAAACGCCGAAGAGCGTGCCGGGGAACAGCGTGGGAGAGCGCAAATGGGTCTGAGTGATTGGTACGATGCGCATGTGATGCCGCGCTTGATCAAATGCGCATGTGGCACGGGGCAGGTGATGAAACGCCGATCCCACGTGGTGCCCTTGGCGCGCGGCGATGTGTTTGAGCTGGGCTGTGGCGGCGGCATCAATCATGAATTTTACGATACAGGCGCGATCACATCCTATGCCGGGATCGACCCGCATGGCGCGTTACTGGACGGCGCACGGGCGGCGGCAGAGGCGAAGGGTTGGCCCGCCGATCTGCGCCAAGGGGTCGGAGAGGACATCCCCTTCCCAAGCGGATTTTTCGATACGGTGGTGTGCACATTCACTTTGTGTTCGGTGCAGGATCCGGATCAAGTCTTGTCGGAAATGCAGCGCATTTTGCGGCCCGGTGGTCAGGCGCTGTTTTTGGAACACGGGCGCGCGCCCGATGCCGATGTGGCGAAATGGCAGGACCGGGTGGAGCCAGTTTGGAAACGGCTCGCCGGGGGATGCCATTTGACGCGGCCAATTGGGTCTGCGTTTCGCGGCGCGGGTTTTGAGGTGGAACCGCTGGGGCAGGGCTATCTGCCGAAAGCGCCCAAATTTGCGATGTGGAACGAATGGGGCATTGCGCGGCGGCCCGGTCTTTAAGGGCGCGGGTCTTTGAGGGGCGCGGGTTAAATAGTGCCTCCGACGCGGGGTTTAGCCGCGGGATATAAAAAAGGGCCGGGAAATTGACTTTCCCGGCCCTTTTTGTGTGTTTTGTCTGAGGCTTATTCGCCGAAAGTCCGCTGCCACCAACCGCGTTTTTTACCACCAGAACTCTCGGTGCCTTCGGCTCCTGCTTCGGCTTGCGCCTCGCTAGAAGGTTCGCTCGCAGTTTCCTTCGCAGCCTCAGGTTCAGCGGCTTTGGCTTTCGCCGTCTTAGAAGCGGCTTTCCTCGCAGGTTTCTTAGCCGGTGCCGCTTCCGCTGCTGATTCGCCTTCCGCCGCTGGCTCCTCGACCTTCTTCTTGCGCGGCGCACGTTTGCGCTTTGGCTTTTCTGCTGGGGCTTCCTCTGCGGTTGCATCCGCTTCTGGAGCAGCCGCCTCAGCATCGTCGGCTTTCTTCTTACGCGGTGCCCGTTTGCGCTTCGGCTTTTCTTCCGCAGCAGGTGCAGGCTCCGCAGCTTCGGGAGCATCAGGAGCAGCGGTTTCAGCATCCGAAGACGTTTCAGCAGACGCCTCAGGGTCAGTGTCAGAATCGGCCTCAGAATTGGCCTCAGAATTGGCCTCAGAATTGCCTTCTGAACCGTCTTGTGAACCCTCTACGCCTTCTTCGGTTTTGCGGCGGCGGCCTCTGCCGCCCCGGCGGCGGCGCTTCTTAGGCTTCTCGCCATCTTCGCCAGTTTCCTTGCCAGCTGTTTCCTCCCCAGCTGTTTCGCCTTCATTGCCCCGGTCTTGGTCGCCAGTGCTTTCGCCCTCGCTGCCTTCACGGCCTTCATGCGAATCGCCACCATCTTCACCGCGATTTTTGTTGCGGCCTCTACCGCCGCGGCGGCGGCGGCGTTTCTTTTTCGGGGCGTCATCGTCTGAACCATCGGAATGACGGCCTTCTTCTTCGCCATCCTCTTCCTCTGGAATGTCATCATCATCGTCATCATCGATGATCGGCTCAAACTTTGGCGCTTCGGTCGGGCGCGGTCCGGCGCTGCTGACCGCCATTTTCGCGCCTTCATCTTCGCCGCCTTCTGGTGACACTTCAACCGTGACACCGTACCGATCTTCGATCTCGACCAGCTCAGCGCGTTTTTCGTTGAGCATGTAAATCGCCGCTTCTGTGCTGGCGGAAAGGCGGATTGTGGTGCCTTTGCCCTTGGCGGCTTCGTCTTCGATCAATCGCAAGGCGGACAGGCCAGCCGACGATGCCGTGCGGACCAAACCGCTGCCATCGCAATGCGGGCATTCGCGGGTCGTTGCTTCCAAAACACCGGTGCGCAAACGCTGGCGGCTCATTTCCATCAGGCCAAAGCCCGAAATGCGGCCAACTTGAATACGCGCACGGTCGGTTTTCAGCGCGTCTTTCATCGCCTTTTCGACTTTGCGGGTGTTGGAATTGTATTCCATGTCGATGAAATCGATCACCACCAAACCGGCCATATCGCGCAGGCGCAATTGCCGCGCAATTTCGCGCGCGGCTTCTAGGTTGGTGTGCAAAGCGGTTTGTTCGATCCCGTGTTCTTTGGTCGACCGGCCTGAGTTGATGTCGATGGACACCAAAGCCTCTGTTGGGTTGATAATCAAATATCCACCCGATTTCAGCTGCACCATCGGATCATACATGGCGCGCAATTGGTCCTCTGCGCCGTAACGCTGGAACAAGGGCACCGGATCGGAATAGGCTTTCACCCGCCGCGCATGGCTGGGCATCAACATTTTCATGAAGGCTTTGGCGGATTTATATCCGTCCTCGCCTTCGACGATCACTTCCTCGATCTCGCGGTTATAGATATCGCGGATCGCGCGTTTGATCAGGTCGCTGTCTGAATGGACGAGCGAGGGGGCAGTGGATTTGAGCGTCGTCTGGCGAATCTCATCCCACAAACGCGCCAGATAATCGAAATCGCGCTTAATCTCTGTCTTCGTCCGGGTGATCCCGGCGGTGCGCACGATCAGGCCCATGCTTTTCGGCAGGGTCAAATCGGATACGACTTGCTTCAAACGTTTACGGTCAGAGCTGGAATTGATTTTCCGGCTGATCCCGCCGCCATGACTGCTGTTGGGCATCAACACGGTGTAACGGCCCGCCAAGCTGAGATAGGTGGTCAGCGCCGCGCCTTTATTGCCGCGCTCTTCTTTGACCACTTGAACCAGCAGAACTTGACGGCGCTGAATGACGTCTTGGATTTTGTAACGGCGACGTAGAGCCATACGCTTGGCGCGCACTTCGTCGACTTCTTTGGCGCGGCTGCCGCGTCCTGATCCATTGCCGCCTTTGCCGCCTTTGCCTTGGCGCCCGCCCTGACGGCGGCGCCCGCGACCGCGGCGACCGCGTCGTGGTTTGTCTTCGGAATCGCCGTCCGATGATGCGTCTTCTGATTCGCTGTTTTCTTCACCCGAATCGCCGGCATCATCATCGCCATCATCGTCGTCATCGTCTTCATCTTCGCCGTCATCATCAGATGCGCCGTCTTCGATGGTGGCGACTTTGTCTTTTTCAGACGTGTCGATTTCTTCCATGCCGTCTTCGGCTAGGTCTTCCGCCAGCGCTTCTGCGCTTTCATCCTCGGCGTCATATTCTTCGCCGGGCGTGTTGCCGTCTTCCTCGTCTTCCGCGCGCAAACGCGCTTCTTCTTCGGCGGCCTCTGCTTCTTCTGCGAGCAGACGGTCACGGTCATCTTGCGGGATTTGGTAATAGTCAGGGTGGATCTCGCTAAAGGCGAGGAAGCCGTGACGATTGCCGCCAAAGTCGACAAATGCCGCCTGAAGCGAGGGTTCTACTCTGGTTACCTTGGCGAGGTAGATGTTGCCTTTGATCTGCTTGTGTTCAGCTGATTCAAAGTCGAATTCTTCAATCCGGTTGCCTTTGAGGACCGCCACCCGGGTTTCTTCCGAGTGGCGCGCATCGATTAGCATGCGCGTTGCCATTAGTAATTCTCCAAACGCCCGGTGGCCCGGCCGATAGTCGGCGGGAGGGGCGTGTTATATGTGTGAAATCGGCCCGCATCGCCGCATTGGCGCATGGCGGGCCGGTTATAGTAAAAGCGCGCGCCAAATTGTCCGATTGAACAGATTTGTTCGGACGGACATTTTGTACGGGCGCAATGATCGTGTCTGCTGCGGCGAGTGCGGGGATGATTTCCCCGGCATAGCTCGCACCATATCCGGCGCCATAGGGGCGCTGGGCATATGATTGCGAGGAGTAGCGTCTCGTCACTGCATCAACCTGTTGAGCGGCCAACCAGCCATCAAATATGACGGGGCCGGCCGTGTGAATGAAAGCGCGGGCGCAATTGCGACCTTATGTCCAAAGGTGCCCCGTTTCGATAAGTAGCGCTAGCACCGTGGGTTACGCGCCGCAACTCTATTGCGCTTATACTATTGCGCTAACTGCGGACGGCATCCTAAGCCTGCGCGTGATGAGTGTCCGTACGCTCCTATTGTTAATAATTGCCGTCCCGGCCTTGCTTGTGGGCGGGGCTATCGCGTTGGGCGTTACGATCCCGGTCCCGCAATGGGGCCGCGATTATGTTTTGCGGTTTGTGTTTGATCCGGGGGCGCAGCCATTGGAATTGCCCGATATTGCCGGGCCCGATGATCCAGATCGTCCCTTGGTTGTGATTGATGCCGGGCATGGCGGGCGCGATCCGGGGTCAATCGGACAAGCGGGCACATCGGCGCAGGTTTTGGAAAAAGACATTGTGCTCGCACTGGCTTTGGCGCTGCGTGATCAATTGGTCGAAGAAGGCGGCATCCGCGTTGCCCTGACCCGCGATGACGATAACATTGTCACTCTGGCCCAGCGACCGGAGATTGCCCGGCAATTGAACGCGGATTTGTTCCTGTCAATCCATGCAGATTCGGCGCCCACCCGCAGCGATGTGTCCGGCGCGAGCATTTATACGCTATCCACAGAAGCATCATCTGAGGCCGCGGCGCGTTTTGCGGAGCGGGAAAATGCCGCTGATGCTTTGAATGGAATCGTTATTGACGGGCAAAGCGCCGAAGTGAGCGCGATTCTGGTCGAATTGTCGCAGCAACGCACGCAGGATGATGCGACCGAATTTGCCGCCTTAATTGAACGGGAAGGGCAGGGGCGCGTGAAATTCCATCCACAAACACGCCGTTCGGCGGAATTGGCGGTTCTGCGCGCGCCTGACGTGCCGGGGGTTTTGTTTGAAAGCGGATTTGTCACCAACAGCGATGACCGCGCGCGTTTATCGACGCAGCAAGGGCGGCAGGAATATGCAGAAGTGCTGGCCCGCGCGATCCGCGTCTATTTTGCACGGCGGGCGCAGCGTTAGGATTGATCCGCGCCGATAGAAGCGTTGTTGATGGTTCTGGGTTTATGCCTCTGAGTTTATGGCTCTGGCAATGTTGTGCAAACCGCGATAAATCGCTCTTTAGATGACAGAGACAGCCCCCACTCCTTTCCTCGAATATCTGCGATTTCGCGTCACTCGTGACAGCGAGGGCGCGGTTGTATGGTTCACCGAAAAATGGCGTTCCAGCTGGCTTTTCAAGCTGATCGCGTTTGCAATTGCGGCGCTGGCGGTGCTGTGGGTCGCGGCGTGGGTGTTCCTCGCCAGTGATTTGCCAGAGGCGGAGAGCCTGGCGGATTATCAAACCCCATTGCCCACTGTGGTGCGCGGGATCGACGGCGAGATCGTGCATTCTTATGCCCGCGAACGCCGGGTGCAATTGCAGTTTGAGGATTTCCCAGACAGTCTGGTCAATGCCTATCTATCAGCGGAAGATAAGACGTTTTTCAGCCATGGCGGCGTCGATATTACCGGCACGGCCAATGCGGTGTTTGATTATGCGACCAAATATGGGTCGGGTGAACGCGCGGTCGGCGGATCGACCATTACGCAGCAGCTGGCGAAGATTTTGCTATTGGGCGATGAATATTCGGTCACGCGTAAGCTGAAAGAAATGATTTTGGCGAGCCGGATTGAGGGCGTGCTGTCCAAGGAAGAGATCCTTGAACTCTACCTCAATGAAATCCCGCTGGGTCGCCGTTCGTTTGGTGTGCAAGCAGCAGCGCGTGCCTATTTCGATAAAGATGTGGGCGATTTGGATCTGCATGAGGTCGCGTTTTTGGCGATCCTGCCAAAAGCGCCGGAGCGTTATGGCCGTTCTGGCCAAGAAGACGCAGCGATGTCGCGGCGCGATTTTGTTCTGTCGCAAATGGCGGAAAACGGGTTCATCACCGAAAGCGAGCGCAGCGCCGCTTCCGCTCAGCCGCTGGGTCTGAAACGCCAACGCAGTCAGCGCAGCGCCGATGCCGGATATTTCCTTGAAGAAGTGCGCCGGCAATTGATCGCGGATTTTGGCGAAAGCGCCGAGGATGGCGATAACAGCGTCTATGCTGGCGGGTTGTGGGTGCGCACGTCGTTGGATGTGGAATTGCAGGATGCGACGCGCGATTCGCTGCGGCGCGGCCTGGTCCGCTATCACGGCCGCCGCGCATGGTCCGGGCCAATTGCGACGATCCCGCTGGAGGAAGGCAATTGGGCGGGGCAACTGGCCAGTTCTTACCTCAGCATCAATTACGATGATTGGCGCATCGGCGTTGTGACCCAGCGCAGCGGTTCGTCGGCCACTATCGGGTTTTCGGATGGAGAAGAGGCGCCGCTTTCCAATCTGCCCGGCGCATTAAAAGCAGGCGATGTCATCGCTGTCTCGCCGCAAGGTTCAGGATACCGGGTGCGCACCATACCCGAGGCGCAAGGCGGCATGGTTGTGCAAAATGCGCAGTCTGGCCGGGTGCTTGCGATGCAAGGCGGGTTTGATCACCGCCTGTCTGATTTTAACCGCGCGACGCAGGCCATGCGGCAACCGGGATCGACGATTAAGCCCTTTGTCTATGCGACCGGCCTCGACAATGGCATGACCCCTTCGACGCAGATCGATAATACGCGTTATTGCTATTATCAGGGGCGCAGGCTGGGCCAAAAATGCATTCGCGGTGGCCGTGCGGGGCAATTCCCGATGCGTTATGGTCTAGAACAGTCGCAAAATATCATGACCGTACAAATCGGCATGCAGGCGGGCATGGATAATGTTGTTGAGACAATCCAAGACCTCGGCATTTCTGACGACCCCGATCCCTATGCCGCCACATCTTTGGGCGCGGAGGAATCGACCGTCTTGCGGATGGTCTCTGCCTATTCCGCGATGGCCAATCATGGCCGCCAGAACCAACCCACCGTCATTGATTATGTGCAAGACCGCAACGGCACCGTCATTTGGCGGGCGGATGAACGCAACTGCAATGGCTGTAACATGGCGGAATATGACGGCGGTGCGATGCCGCGTTTCGGGATCAAAGGCGAACAGGTCATGGACGCCCGCACCGCGTTTCAAACCATGCATATGCTCGAAGGGGTCGTCTCGCGCGGCACCGCGACGGTGCTGAATGGTTTGGGTCTGCCGCTATTTGGCAAAACCGGCACAACCACCGGCCCTAAAGATGTGTGGTTCATTGGCGGAACGCAGCAAATGATTGCGGGCGCTTATGTTGGTTTTGACACGCCGCGCAATATGGGCGGATATGCGTTTGGCGGGACGATCGTTGCGCCGATTATTAAGGACCTGATTGAGAATTCACGCGGTCGCTGGTCCGATCTGCCCGCGATAGCGCCAGAGGGTATCCGCATGGTCCGCGTTGATCGCCGTACGGGCAAACGTGTGATGAACGGTTGGCCCAGCGGCGATCCGCGATCCGACATTATTTGGGAAGCGTTTAAACCCGATACAGAGCCAGACCGTTCGACCCGCCAAGATGAAATCGCCGCCAAACGTGACGAGATCCTTGAACTGGTGCGGGCATCGCGCCGTGCGCAGTCCGGGCCCGCCGAAAGCGGCGATGGACAACCGTCTGACTTCGTCGAAGAGCAGGGCGGAATTTACTAAAGGTATGCGTTTATGAAATCCCTTCGCCGCTTACGCCAAGCCGCCTTTGGCGCGGGGCGTATCACCGCCGTATTTTTGGGCATGTCTTTGGCCGCGCCGGCAGCGGCAGAATTGCCGGTCGGGGCGCAGGCGCCGACATTTTCCACCAGCGCGGCCATGGCGGGGCGGGAACTTGGCTTCTCCCTCCAGGTTGCATTGCGGCGCGGTCCGGTGGTGCTGTATTTTTATCCCAAGGCTTTCACGCAAGGCTGCACTTTGGAGGCCAACGCCTTCGCCGATGCAATGCCTGATTTTCGCGCAGAAGGCGCCAGTGTGATCGGCATGTCGAATGACGATATCGAAACGCTGCAACGCTTCAGCCGTGAGGAATGCCGCGATGCGTTCCCGGTCGGCGTCGCCAGCGCCGATTTGATTGCCGCATATGATGTGGCGATCGGCAATTCGGGGCAGGGTGCCGTCATGGCCAGCCGCACATCTTATGTCATTGCGCCCGATGGCCGGATTGCGATGGTCCATTCTGACGGCGATTATCGCGGGCATGTTCGGCGCACACTGGCGGCGGTGCGCGCGCTGTCTGATTGACGGCGCATTGCGGGGCTGCGCCGCTTTACAATCACACCCTCGCCGCTAAGCGGGGCGCGTAGACAGACTTTAAGGAACGACCATGCGCGCTGAGGCCGTAGGACATATTGAACGGATCGAAGCGGCGCTGAATCTGGTGCGGCAATCGCTCGATTGGGACCGCGCCTTGCGCCGCCTTGATGAGCTGAATGCGCGTGTTCAGGACCCGACATTGTGGGATAATCCCAAAGAAGCGCAGGCCCTAAGCCGCGAGCAAAAGACGCTCGAAAACGCCGTGAACACCGTCAATGAAATTTCAGCCGAAATGGCCGATGCTGTGGAGTTCATTGAGATGGGCGAGGCAGAGGGCGAGGAGAGTATTATCAATGATGGTCTCTCGACGCTCGACCGGCTCGCAAAACGCGCCGATTCGGATAAAGTCGCCGCGCTGCTGTCGGGTGAGGCTGACGGCAATGACACATATCTAGAAATTCACGCAGGCGCAGGCGGCACGGAAAGCCAGGATTGGGCCGAAATGCTGTTTCGCATGTATGGCCGCTGGGCCGAGCGGCGCGGTTTCAAGGTTGAGACGGTTGAATATCAATCCGGCGATCAGGCCGGGGTCAAGTCCGCGACATTGTTGATGAAAGGCGAAAACGCCTACGGCTATGCGAAGACCGAAAGCGGCGTCCACCGCCTTGTCCGCATCAGCCCCTATGACAGCGCGGCAAAGCGGCACACCAGTTTCTCCAGCGTCTGGGTCTATCCAGTTATCGACGATGATATCGACATTGAGATTAACCCGGCGGATTTGAAAATCGACACTTACCGGGCATCGGGCGCAGGCGGGCAACACGTCAACACCACCGACAGCGCCGTGCGCATCACCCACCAACCCACCGGCATCGTGGTCGCCAGCCAAAATGACCGCAGCCAGCACAAGAACCGCGCCACCGCGATGAACATGTTGAAAGCGCGGTTATTTGAACGCGAAATGGCGGAGCGTGAAGCGGCGGCCAGCGGCGAATATCAGGAAAAAAGCGACATTGGCTGGGGACACCAAATCCGTTCCTATGTCTTGCAACCCTATCAAATGGTCAAAGACCTGCGCACTGGCGAAACCTCCAGCTCGCCCGACAAAGTGCTCGACGGAGAGATCGACGATTTCATCTCTGCCGCTTTGGCGCAGCAAGTGACGGGTGAGGCGGTTGATGTAGAGGATGTGGAATGACAAGAACGACGCGATTTGTCAGGAATACAGCCATCGCGGCCATCTGTGCAAGCAGCGCCGCGCCCGCTTTTGCTGACGTTATTATCGGCCCGCGCGTCGCCTATTACTTCGACAATTCCAACCTGCGCACATCTGACCTTCAAGGGTTGCAAGACGCCCGCACCACTATCGATGATCAAGTGACGCAGGATTTGCGGGACGCTACCGGCTTTGACGATTTGCTTGTCACAACCATCAATAATGGTTCCGCGACCAATGCTGATCAGGTTGGCTTTGCGATGTTTGGCGCCACGGTGAATTTCGGCGATGATCGCGATCGTTTCACATTTTCCGGACTATACGGTTCAGGCTCAACCACGACGGAGCTTGTTTCTTCGCGCGAGATCACCGTCGAAGTGGCCGATATCAGTTTTAACGAACTTTCCGTCATCCAAACCGTCGCCCGTGAAGATGTGGACCGGCTTGATCTTGAGCTGACGTGGCAGCGCCGTTTGAATGAGAATTTCGCCGTCTCTGCGGGTGCGCGATTTGAGCGGCTCGATATTTCGGGTGCGGGCGCGATCACGATTCAAGAAACCGACGAAGTCCGCCAATTCGTCGCCGAAACGCTCGGCTCAGACGCGCCATCGCGCAATCTTGATGGGGACAGTACCCCCAATGAACAGATCACGCAGCGGTCGCTGGACACGTTCAGTGCGCGCGCCGGCGTCACCGCCTTTGTGCCGTTTAATGACCGCGCCATCGCGTTTTTTAACGGCATGGTTCAAGGCAGTTACCAACCCTCCAGCGATTTCAGGACGGCGTTCATTGGGCGCAACGGCGAAGAAGTCCGCGAAGAAATCCGCGAAGACCGCGGCGAAATAAGCGTTGGCCCCGATATTGCCGTGGGGGTGCAGCTGATCCTATCCGACGCTCTCGCTGTGGATCTACGTTACCGCGCTATCGTGTTCTTTCCCGTCTCGGGTGATTTTAACTTCAGCGATTCACGCGTTAATCACGGCGTAAATCTGGGCCTGTCATTACGGCTGTGATGGTGACGTTTCGATTCGCTTTTGTCCTGGTAATTTGCGCGCTTTCCGCGGCGTTCCCTGCTGCTGCGCGGGCAGAGGTGAAGGCGCTGCTGGTAGGGTCAAATTATGAAAGCGCGGAGAATGAGGCATTGCGGCTTGCCAATCCGCTGGCTGATCTCAGGATCGTCGCATCCGCTTTGCGCGGAACCAGCGTGGCTGATCTTTCGGTGTTGGAGGAGCCTTCTGGTCAAGAATGGCGAGAAGGTTTGGACACGTGGCTCGATACGCTAACCGGCGATGACATTGGCCTGTTCTATTTTGCCGGGCACGGGTTTCAGATTGAGGGGCACAATTTCCTGATGAGCTCGGACGGGAAATCACTCGTCCCGCTGGATTCGCTCGTCAGCAAAATCACCGAACGTGCGCGCGGGGCGGTGATCATCATCGATGCCTGCCGCAACAACCCCTATTTCGATGCAGAACCCGACGATGCGATTGAGATTGTTGAGATCGCGGGCGCGACGCGCGGCATCAATTATGTGACCTTTTCCGATATCAGCACCTCTACCGGCGGTCTGGCGCAGCTGGGCAATTTGCGCGGGCTTTCGGCGGTGGCGTTTTTCTCCACCGAACCGGGCAATGTCGCTGAAGACGGCCCCAATCCGGGCAAAGGCAGCCCCTTTGCGATCGAATTTGCGAAACAAATCGACCGCCGCCAATCGCTTGATGAAGTGTTTCGCAAGACCGCCATCGCGGTGACGGCGCGCACTGAAAATCGCCAATCACCGTGGCGTCAGGGTGATCTGGCGTTCAATGTCTTTGTCTCTGGCATGCGGGCCTTGCCGATCCCATGATGTTGCGCTTCGCCTTTGCGGCCTTGGGCCTTGGCAGTTTGCTTGCGGGCTGTGATGCGTTTGAACAGAACGCCGATCGCCCGGAAACGGCGCTGGAATTTCCAGAGCCTGACCGGCCCGTTTCCAAGGTCGTATCCAACCAGTTTTCCAACGAAGACGCCCGCGACGAACGCGGCGAGGCGCAGCAAGTCATGGATCTGGCCAATATTGCGCCGGGCATGACCGTCGCCGATATTGGCGCGGGCGAGGGGTATTACACCGTCCGTCTGGCGCAGCGTGTCGGCGAAGATGGCCGCGTATTGGCACAGGATATTGACCGCGAGGCGCTTGAGCGGCTTGGCCGGCGGGTTGAGCGCGAGCGGCTTGAGAATATTTCGATCAAGCTGGGCGAGGCCGACGATCCGCAATTGCCGGATGACAGTTTTGACCGCATCTTCCTTGTCCATATGTATCACGAAGTGACCGAGCCTTACGCCTTTTTGTGGCGGATGTGGCCGGCGCTGGCAGAGGGCGGGCAGATCATCGTCGTCGATGTTGACCGGCCCACCAATTCCCACGGCATCCCGCCCGCGCTGTTGTTCTGCGAATTTGCGGCGGTTGGGTATAATCTGGTCGAATTTGTTGAGCGGCCAGATCTCAAAAGCTATTTCGCGCGGTTTGAACGCGGCGAGGAAAAGAGCGCTGTTGAGGCGATCGAGGCTTGCAATAACGCCTGATTAAGCGGCGGAAAATTGCACAAGCGTGAGGATAAGTCGGCCCGCCGACGTGCAATTATGAACCAGTGGTTCATGTGCCCTTCCACTCGGCAAGACGTGATGCTAGGCGCGGACCCTATAAAATCATCAAAAATCAGGGGTACCGCCGAGGATGACAGACTATCCAACCAGTTTTGACCGCGAAGATTTGCTAAAATGCGCACGCGGTGAATTGTTCGGCCCCGGCAATGCACAATTGCCAGAACCGCCAATGCTGATGATGGACCGGATCACCGATATTTCCGGGGATGGCGGGCCGCATGGCAAGGGGCATGTGGTCGCAGAATTCGATATCAAGCCAGAGCTTTGGTTCTTCGATTGTCATTTTCCCGGCAACCCGATCATGCCCGGCTGTTTGGGCCTAGATGGTCTTTGGCAGCTGACCGGATTTAATCTGGGTTGGCGCGGTTGGCAGGGGCGCGGTTATGCCTTGGGCGTGGGCGAAGTTAAGCTGACCGGCATGGTGCGACCTGACCGGAAAAAACTCACGTATTTCGTTGATTTCACCAAAGCGGTGCAGACCCGGCGTTTGACGATGGGTGTGGCCGATGGCCGTGTTGAGGCCGATGGCGAGGTCATCTATCAAGTGAAAGACATGAAAGTCGCGCTGTCTGAAGCGTAAGTTTCGCAAGCGCGAAGCCGGGTCAAATTTTTAAGGGGAAGAGCATGCGGCGTGTTGTCGTCACTGGACTGGGGATTGTATCCTCAATTGGCAACAATCAGGCGGAGGTGCTGGCCTCGCTCAAAGCGGGAAAATCCGGCATCACCTTTAATGAGGCGATGGCGGAGCACGGCTTTCGCTCTCAGATCGCTGGCGCGGTTGACCTTGATATTAAAGAGCATGTTGAAAAACGCACTTTGCGTTTCATGGGGCCGGGCGCGGCCTATGCCCATATCGCGATGGGCCAAGCGATTGCGGATGCGGGCCTAGAGGAAAGCGACGTTATCAACCCGATGACGGGCGTGATCGCCGGGTCTGGCGGGCCGTCCACTTCGGCGATGTTGGCGGCGCATCAAACCGTGCTGAGCAGCGGTGCGACCAAACGTGTCGGGCCGTTCGCCGTGCCTAAAACCATGTCCTCCACCGTCAGCGCGAACCTTGCGACGGCCTATCAAATCAAGGGGATGAATTTCTCGATCACGTCGGCCTGTTCCACTTCGCTGCATTGCATTGGCATGGCGGCGCAGCAGATCGCGCTGGGCCAGCAAGACATTATGTTTGGCGGCGGCGGTGAGGAATTGGATTGGACATTGTCCTGCCTGTTCGATGCGATGGGCGCGATGTCGAGCAAATATAACGACACGCCAGAGCGCGCATCGCGGGCGTTTGATGCGGACCGTGATGGTTTCGTAATTGGCGGCGGCGGCGCGATGGTTGTTCTGGAAAGCCTGGAGCATGCGCAGGCTCGCGGCGCGAAGATCTACGCCGAAGTCACCGGATTTGCGGCGACATCCGATGGCGCGGATATGGTCGCGCCCTCTGGCGAAGGCGGCGAACGCGCGATGCGCGGCGCTTTGCGGACGCTGAGCGAGGACCGGGCGGTGAGTTACATCAACGCCCACGGCACATCGACGCCGGTTGGCGATGTCGGCGAAATTGAGGCGGTGCGCCGCGTGTTTGGCGAAGGCAAAACCCCGCCGGTCAGTTCGACCAAATCAATGACCGGCCACAGCCAAGGGGCCACCGGTGCGCAAGAGGCGATTTATTGCCTGCTCGCGCTGGAGAATGATTTCATCATCCCGTCGATCAATGTCGAAACGCTTGATCCGGCATTGAAGCCGGAAGAGATTGCGACACAGATCGTTGAGAATGCCGGTCTTGATACGGTGATGACCAATTCCTTCGGCTTTGGCGGCACGAATGGTTCAATGCTGCTGTCGAAATTCCGCGGGTGATTTTCGGCTCTGGATAGGGTGACATAAATATGGGCGTTGAAACGGGCATGTTGGCAGGAAAACGCGGCCTCATCATGGGTGTCGCCAATGACCGTTCGATTGCTTGGGGCATTGCAAAGGCTTGCGCTGAGGCGGGGGCTGAACTGGCCTTCACCTATCAGGGCGAGGGATTTGGCAAGCGCTTAGAACCGCTGGCGGCGAGCGTGGGTTCTGATTTCATGCTGGACGTGGATGTCACCGATGACGCCTCGCTCGATGCTGCTTTTGGCGCGCTGAAAGAACGCTGGGGGACCATCGACTTTGTCGTCCATGCCATTGCATTTGCGGATAAATCTGAATTGTCGGGCCGGTTTCTCGACACATCGCGGGACAATTTCAAAACCTGTCTTGATATCTCCGCCTACAGCCTGATCGAAGTCACGCGCCGCGCGCATCCGATGATGGTCGAAAATGGCGGCACGGTGCTCACGCTAAGCTATCTTGGCGCGGAACGTGTGACCCCGAATTACAATGTGATGGGGGTTGCGAAGGCAGCGCTTGAATCGGCGGTGCGCTACATGGCCAATGACCTTGGCCCAGAAGGTATCCGCGTCAACGCTATCAGCCCCGGCCCGATGAAAACATTGGCCATGTCCGCTATTGGCGGCGCGCGCAGCACGTATCGGCACACCGACACCAATGCGCCGCTGCGTAGCAATGCGACGCTGGAGGCGGTGGGCGGCACGGCAGTGTATCTGTGCAGCGATGCCGGGGCCTGCACCACGGGTGAAGTGTTGCATGTCGATGGCGGGTTCCATGTGCTGGGGATGCCGCAATTTGAGAATTTGTAAGGGGCGGTGTTGCGGTGAGAATTCGGGCTACTGATTTGACCGAACCGGCGGTGGCCGCGCTGCTTACCTTGCACCACGCCGAAATGGAGCAATCCTCTCCGCCGGGCACATGCCACGTGCTCGATCTGAGCGGATTGCGATCCCCCAATATCGAAGTTTTTGCGGCGTGGAGCGAGAGCGGCGCTGATGAGGCGGAGCAATTGCTGGCGATTGGGGCGCTTAAACAGCATGATGGTTTTGGCGAGATCAAAAGCATGCGGGCGCATCCCGATGCGCGCGGCACGGGCGCGGGCAGGGCGATGCTGGAACATTTGCTCGCTCGCGCGCGCGAATTGGGTTTTGCTACGGTGAAATTGGAAACGGGATCGGGCGAAGTGTTTGAGGCGGCGCTTGGCCTCTACCGCGCATTTGGGTTTGAGCCTTGCGAGCCGTTTGCCGGGTATGAGCCGGGCGAGTTTAATCAATTGTTTGCGCTGGATTTATGACGGCTAAAGCGCCGCCAATTTCGCTGTTTTTGCGAGAGCTTCCCTATACAGCGCAAATTGTCGCCAGCCCATTTCGGCGCGTAAAGCCGCTTGGCCAAACGCGCGCCGATGGTGCGCCAGTGTTGGTTTTTCCGGGCATTCTTTCCAGCGATAGTTCAACCTCTTTACTGCGGCGAACATTCAATGCGGCGGGCTATCACTCCTATCCTTCCGACATGGGTTTCGTCACGGGGATCACACCGGCGGCGTTTGCGAAAGCAGAAGCGCGCCTCCTTCACCTCCACCGTGAAGAAAGGCGCAAGGTTGCCTTGGTGGGATGGAGCCTGGGCGGGTTATATGCCCGCGTTCTCGCGCAGCGTCTGCCAGAATGCGTCTCTATGGTTATGACGTTAGGCTCGCCTTTTTCAGGAAGTCGCCGTGCGAACAACGCTTGGCGATTGTACGAAGCGATCAACAATCACAAAGTGGATGCGCCCGATCTGCCCGATGATCCAAGCGTGAAACCTCCCGTCCATACGGTTGCGGTTTGGTCCGCCAATGACGGAGTGATCGCACCTGAATGTGCCAAGGGCGCGCCGGATGAGCGTGATGTTGAAATTGAGGTGCCGACAAAGCACTTTGCATTCGGGGCGCAGCGGCAGTCTATTGATACCATCATCCGCATTCTTGATGAGCAATTGCCCGCCGCGTTGTAATGCGAATTACCGCCCAACCAGCGCCGTCAGCACTTGGTCCGGCGGCCGGTGTCCATCGGCCCAAAAGCGGATATTGGCGATCACCTTTTCCCCGGATGCCTCGCGCCCTTCTGCGGTGGCGCTGCCGATATGGGGCAGGGTCATGACATTGGGGTGATCGAGCAAGCGGCGATCCACGCGCGGCTCGTCAGGATACACATCGAGACCCGCGCCAACCAAGTGCCCGCTGTGAAGGGCGTCGATCATGGCTTCTTGGTCGATCAATTCGCCGCGCGCAGTGTTGATGATGCTTGCGCCCGGCTTCATCAATGCGAACCGGCGCGCATCCATCATGCCGCGCGTTTCATCTGTCAGCGGGCAATGCAGCGTCAGAATATCCGCCTCTGCCACCAACGTATCAAGATCCGCGACGAAGCGGGCGCTGAGCATGCTCTCCACTGCGCCCGGCAGAGGGCGGCGATTGGTGTAGGCGACCTCTAAGCCAAAGGCGCGGGCGCGGTGCGCGACAGCCTGACCAATGCGGCCCATGCCGACAATGCCCAACACTTTGCCGCCCAATTTTCGGCCCAGCATCCCCGATGGTGCCCATCCGGTCCAGTCGCCGCGCCGCACCAATCCGGTCCCCTCGCGGATGCGGCGGGGCACGCCGATAATTCCGGCCATCGCAATATCGGCGGTGTCATCGGTGAAAACGCCCGGCGTGTTGGTGACCTTAATCCCGCGCGCGGCGGCAGCGGACAGGTCGATATGTTCGGTGCCCGCCCCAAAATTCGCGATCAGGCGCAATCTGTCGCCTGCCCCTGCGATCAATTCTGCGTCGATACGGTCGGTCACGGTCGGCACCAACACATCGCAATCGGCCATTGCGGCGGTTAAATCTTCGCGGCTCATCGGAGCGTCATCTGTGTTGAGCGTTGCATCGAAGAGTTCGCTCATCCGTGCCTCAACACTGGGCATCAATTGCCGTGTCACGGTGACTTTCGGCGTGTGAGCCAGCGGTTTGCGCGCAGGAGCGGGCGTGGTGGGTTGTGTTTCGGCCATGACGCTTTCGCTAAGAGGTTTGGGGCGCCGCGGTCAAGCCGGGCTATCTCGGATTGGCACAAGGGGCATGGTCGCGGGCAATGGCGGCTTGAAAGAAGCGGCCGTCTCTGGGTATCAGCCACATATGACTGCGTTACGATCCTTTGCCGCCTTTGCTGTTACGCTCGCCGCTATGGCGATGTTGTCTGCGATATTCGCCTCTGACGCCGCGATGGCTCAGGATCGGGAGCCGCCTTATTGGGCGACGATGCGTTTTGATGAGGTGAATATGCGCGTCGGGCCCAGTCAGGAATACCCGATTGAATGGGTATATAAGCGCGCCGGATTGCCGGTGAAGGTCGTGCGCCTGCGCGAAGGGTGGCGCTTGATCCAAGATCATGACGGCACGCAAGGTTGGATCGCCGCGAGCCAGTTGAGACGATCAAGAGGCGCGCTGATTATTGGCGACGGCCTTGCCGCCATGCGGGAAGCGCCCACTACGCAAAGCCCGCTGCGCTGGAATGCGGAGCCGGGGGTTGTGGGCGAATTGATGCGGTGCCGGGATAATTTTTGCGAGATCGACGTCGCTGGCCGTGCAGGCTGGGTCGCTCAGGAACGTCTATGGGGGGCGGGTGAAATAGAGCCTGCTCCATAATCACCCGCCGACCATTTTCTTTGACGTTTATTCCGCCGCTAGCGGTGTCATCTGAAGTGTGTATTTCTTGCCATTAGGGGCGGTGGTTTTAAAAGAACCGCTCTCGTTCATGGGTTCGTTGACCCAGCATTCGGCTTCACCTTCGTTGGCTTCCCAATCAAAGCAGACAGTGTCACCGTCAAAGGCGGCTGTGCCGGTGTTGGTTTCCACGCCGTTGGTTGCAGAAGTGAAGGTGCCATCAGCTGTGATCGTTGTGACGGTCACATCGGTTACGCCTTCGTCATTGGCATAGGTCCGAGTGTAAACCCCCGCACCGTCAGCATAGGTGGCCTCGGCTTCTACGGCCGCTGTGTCTTCTGCTGGTGCCTCGGCTGCGCCGCATCCGGCAAGCGCGAACACGCCCATTATCAAAGCAACTTTTTTCATTTTCTTCCCCCTGTTATGTGCCGATTTTACGGCCTCGTTTCGTGCGTTTTAAAACGCAAAGGAAGCGGCGAAGCCCGCCCCATTTGCGTTTTTTGCACTTAGCCGATGCGAATAGCAGGTGGCGCAGCGGATGACCAACGCGCAGTTCGCCGAGGTGTTAAAGCAGCTCCACCGCAATTGCTGTCGCTTCTCCGCCGCCGATGCACAGGCTGGCGACGCCGCGCTTCTTACCCTGCGTTTTCAGAGCGTTCAGCAGGGTCACGATGATCCGCGTGCCCGATGCGCCGATGGGGTGACCCAAAGCAGTCGCGCCGCCATTCACGTTGATCTTGTCATGCGGGATACCGACATCGCGCATCGCAAACATGGCGACACAGGCAAACGCTTCGTTCACTTCCCACAGATCAACATCGTCGATGCTCCAACCCGCATTGGTGAGAACTTTTTCAATCGCGCCAACCGGGGCCACGGTGAAATCTTTTGGTTCGCGCGCATGGGCGGCCATTGCGATTATTTTGGCCACGGGTGTTTGCCCGCCTGCTTTCGCCGCGCTCTCGCGGGTCAGGACCACGGCCGCCGCACCGTCAGAGATAGAGCTGGAGGTGGCCGCCGTGATGGTGCCATCCTTGGCAAATGCCGCGCGCAGGGCCGGGATTTTGTCCGGGCGGCCTTTGCCCGGTTGTTCATCCGTTTCGACGGTCACGTCGCCTTTTCGGGTGGAGAATGTGACCGGCACGACTTCGCCGTCAAACGCGCCGCTGGCAATCGCGGCATTGGCGCGGGACAGTGATTCGATGGAATAGGCATCCTGATCTTCGCGCGTAAGCTGATATTCGTCGGCGGTGTCCTGCGCGAATGTTCCCATGGCGCGGCCTTCCTCATAGGCATCTTCTAGCCCGTCGAGGAACATGTGGTCATAGGCGGTGTCATGGCCGATCCGCGCGCCGGAACGGTGCTTCTTCAGCAGGTAAGGCGCATTGGTCATGCTCTCCATCCCGCCTGCGATCACGTAATCAATCGTGCCGCTGGCCAGAGCCTCTGCGCCCATGATGACGGTTTGCATGCCGCTGCCGCAGACTTTGTTGACCGTGGTTGCTTCAACCGATTTGGGCAGGCCCGCTTTGATCATCGCTTGGCGCGCCGGGGCTTGCCCCAGGCCCGCTGGCAGAACGCATCCCATATAACCGCGATCAAATTTGTCCGCAGCCACACCGGACCGTTCGACCGCCGCCTTAACCGCAGTCGCGCCCAGCTGCGTTGCCGAAACATCGGACAATGCGCCCTGCATCCCGCCCATTGGCGTGCGTGCATAAGAGAGGATTACGACCGGGTCTGCGGCGGAAAACTGAGGCATGGAATGTGGTCCTTATGAGGGGAATTTAATTGCGGGGCCGATGTAGTGACACGCTTCGGCATTGGCAATCGGTGACGCGCCTGCTTGCATGCTGGCGGGGTTTGCGCGAAAGATGGTGGCAAATAAAAACGAATTATCCCGGAGACACTATCATGGCCGATGACCGCAAAGACGAACTTGAGCAGATTCTAAAGCTGCAACGCGATGCATTCACTGCGTCCCGCCCAGAAGCCATGTCGATGCGCAAGGATCGGATCAAACGCGCAATGGCGATGGTGAAAGATCACTCTGACGCCTTTTGTAAAGCGATGAGCGCCGATTTCGGCAGCCGCTCGGTTGAACAAAGCATGCTGACCGATGTCGCGGCAACGGTCGGCGCGGGCATGCATGCTCTGACCAATATGGACAAATGGGCGAAGACGGAAAAACGCAAAGTTCAATTCCCTCTCGGCCTGCTGGGTGCGAAGGCGGAGCTTCGCTATGAACCCAAAGGCGTCATCGGGATTTTGTCGCCCTGGAATTTCCCTGTGCAATTGGCATTTGGGCCGTTGATGCAGATTTTGGCGGCGGGTAACCGCGCAATGATCAAGCCATCTGAATTTACTGAGCGTACAAGCGCCCTGATGGCGGAATTGGTCGAGGAATATTTCACCAAAGACGAAGTCGCCGTGATCACCGGCAGTCCAGAGGTTGCGGCGGCGTTTTCATCGCTGCCCTTTGATCATTTGGTCTTCACCGGATCGACCGCAACGGGCCGCCGGGTAATGGAGGCCGCGGCGAAAAACCTTGTGCCGGTTACGTTGGAATTGGGCGGCAAATCGCCGGTCATCATGGGGCGCAGCGCCGATTTCGCCAAAGCGGGCGAACGCATCGCGCTGGGTAAGATGATGAATGCCGGGCAAATCTGCCTCGCGCCTGATTATATGTATGTGCCAGAAGATAAGCAGGATGAGGCCGTCGCCGGGGTCGCCGATGGTGCGCGGGCGATGTATCCGACCTTGCTGGAGAATGACGATTACGCCTCGATCGTGTCCGACCGGCATTTTGAGCGGCTGCAGGGCATGGTCCAAGACGCGCGCGACAAGGGTGCCGATGTCATCGAAGTCAATCCGGCGGATGAGGATTTCGGCAACACCAATGCGCGCAAAATGCCGCTGACGATCCTCAAAAACGTCACCGATGAGATGGAGGCAATGCAGGAGGAAATCTTCGGTCCTGTTTTGCCGGTCAAAACGTATCAAGCCGTCGATCAGGCGGTCGATTACGTCAATGAAAACGACCGTCCACTGGGCCTGTATTATTTTGGCGATGACAAGGATGAGCAAGAGCGCGTTCTGACCCGCACCATTTCCGGCGGGGTTACGACCAATGACGTGATCTTTCACATTTCCATGGAGGATCTGCCGTTTGGCGGCGTCGGTCCTTCGGGCATTGGCAGCTATCATGCGGTCGAAGGGTTTCGCGAATTTAGCCATGCGCGTGCGGTCTATCACCAACCGAAAATCGACATTGCAAAATTGGGCGGGTTCAAACCGCCTTATGGCAAGGCCACGCTGAAAGCTGCCGCTCAAATGATGAAATGAGGGCGGTCTTCATGCTCTAAATTCTGACGCCAGCGGCATCTGACGCCAGCGGCATCTGCCGCTGGCGCAATGGGGCCGATATGACAAAGGGATGCTGCGTGAGGGGATGGAGGTTATTCGAACCCAAATCCGCCGTCTGCCCCTCGGCAATCGCCCTGATTGACAGGGGCGCGGCCATTTGAGCCGGGCTTCGTTCGATTTTCTGCACGATTCATCCGCAGATTTGCTCGAGTCGCGCCCTTGCATGGGCGCTTAGAGCGTCCTAGAGGCGGCGACTGGGATTAATAACGCTTGGACATCGACGTGATCGACCTCGCTGAGTATCTGCCGATACTGCTTTTCATTGCTATCGCTTTCGGGCTTTCCGTGTTGTTCGTGTTTTTGCCGATGGGCGTTTCGCGTTTGACCGGCGCACATAATCCGGATGCGGAAAAATTGTCGGAATATGAATGCGGCTTCCCCGCATTTGAGGACGCGCGCAGCCAATTCGACGTGCGCTTTTACCTCGTCGCGATCAGCTTCATCATTTTCGATCTAGAGGCTGCGTTTCTGTTCCCTTGGGCTGTCAGCCTTGGGGAAACCGGTTGGGCCGGATGGATCGGCATGATGACATTCCTGGGCATTTTGGCCGTTGGCCTTGCCTATGAATGGAAGAAAGGGGCGTTGGACTGGGAATGAGCACTCTTATTACTCCCCCGCAGGGTCTGCCTGATGTTTCGGCGCTGGAAACCGCGAAGGGCGGCGACATGCGCGCGCCAGACGCGGATTATTTCAAGGCGATGCAGACAGAGGTGAATGACAAGGGTTTCCTCGTCACATCGACGGAAGACTTGTTTCAATGGGCGCGCACGGGCTCGCTCTGGTGGATGACATTCGGCCTCGCTTGCTGCGCGGTTGAAATGATCCACGTCAATATGCCGCGTTACGATATGGAGCGGTTCGGCATCGCCCCGCGCGCGTCACCGCGGCAATCGGATGTGATGATCGTGGCGGGCACGCTTTGTAACAAAATGGCCCCTGCTTTGCGCAAGGTCTATGATCAAATGTCCGATCCCAAATATGTGATTTCGATGGGCAGCTGCGCGAATGGCGGCGGCTATTATCACTATTCCTATTCCGTTGTGCGCGGGTGTGATCGGATTGTTCCGGTCGATATCTATGTGCCCGGTTGCCCGCCAACGGCAGAGGCTCTGCTGTATGGCGTGATGCAATTGCAGCGCAAAATCCGCCGCAGCGGCACGATTGAGCGTTAGAATGATGCAGCGGAATTTGTCTTTGCGTTCCTTGGGCTTGGCGTTGACCATTGGGTTGGGATTGTCCGCTGGCGCGATCTTCGCGGCGGCGCCTGCATTGGCGCTTGATGCGCATGCCGAGGAAGCGCCTGCTGAACCTGCCGGGGCCGTGGCCGAGTTTTCGGTTGGCGACACTGTGCTGCGCGCGCAAATGCCATGCGCAGAGCCCACCGATGGTCCGCCGGGACCAGACGGTTTGCAAACGGCGCTGTGCATTATGGGCGACCGGATGTTCATTTTTGCCGCCTCGCAAAGCGTGCCTGTTAACCCCGGACCAATGACGTCAGATTTTGATGCGGCTTATGAAGAAGTGCGCAGTTCCCGCGATACCGATTCGATCGAAGAGATCGAGGTCGATGGTCGCCGCACAATGCGCGCAACCCGCGGGGAAGGGGCCGGGTTTGGCACGATGCAAGCGGTGCAGTTCGCGCCTGACGGCCTTGCCTATGTCATCGCCATGTCACGGCCGAATGCCGATCAGGCCCTTAGCGAAATGGAAAAGCAAGAGATGCGCGATTTCGTCGCGTCATTGGAGGTCAGCCAATGAGTATGACAGTCCATCCGGCCCCGAAATTTGCGTCCAATGACGGCGTGATTGAAACCTTGAGCGAGGCGGTCAGTGTCTGGCTTGAACGCGCGGTTGAACATCATGGCGAGATTTTTCTCACGGTGAAACGTGATGCAATCGCCGATGTTTTGCGCATTTTGCGCGATGATCACGAATATCAGCAGATGATGGAAATTGCGGGCGCGGATTATCCTGACCGGGCGGAGCGATTTGAAGTCGTTTACATGCTGCTTTCTCTCACCAAAAACCACCGGATCATGGTGAAATGTTCGACGGATGAGGCGACGCCGGTTCCGACGATCACAACATTGTGGCCCAATGCGGGTTGGTTGGAACGCGAAGTGTTCGACATGTACGGCGTGGTGTTTGACGGCAATCCTGATTTGCGCCGCATTCTTACCGATTACGGGTTTGAAGGGCATCCATTCCGCAAGGATTTCCCGATGACCGGCTATACCGAATTGCGGTACTCGGAAGAAGAAAAACGCGTGGTTTATGAACCGGTTGAACTGCCGCAGGATATGCGCACTTTTGACTTCCTTTCTCCGTGGGAGGGTGCCGATTACGTCCTGCCCGGTGATGAAAAGGCCGAAGAGAAACCCGCTGAAGCAGCGCCTGAGCCGGAAGCTGAGGCGTCCAAAGACGATCCAAAAGACGGTGTTGAATTTGATATCGAAGAGGAGGACGGCGAATGAGCCTCCAGATCGAAGAATCGCCCACAACTGACGGCGATGTTATCCAGAATTACACTATCAATTTCGGGCCTCAACACCCCGCTGCGCACGGCGTTTTGCGGATGATTATGGAGCTTGACGGCGAAGTGATCGAGCGTGTCGATCCGCATGTCGGATTGCTGCACCGGGGCACCGAAAAGCTGATCGAGAGCAAGACCTATTTGCAAGCGCTGCCGTATTTTGACCGGCTCGATTATTGTTCGCCGCTTTGTCAGGAACATTCTTATGTGCTGGCGATTGAAAAGCTGCTGAATGTAGATGTGCCAGAGCGCGCGCAATATCTGCGGGTGTTGTTCGCGGAGCTGACGCGGATCTGTAATCACATGCTGAACATTGGCGCGCATGTGATGGATGTTGGCGCGATGACGCCGAACCTTTGGGTTTTCGAACTGCGCGAAGACTGCCTCAATTTCTTTGAACGCGCATCGGGCGCGCGCATGCACAGCGCATGGTTCCGCCCCGGCGGCGTGCATCAGGATGTGCCGGAAAAGCTGCTCGTCGATATTGGCGATTGGCTGGATAACCGGTTCTTCCAATTGTTCGATGACGCGATGAGCCTGGTGATCGACAACCGCATCTTCAAACAGCGCAACGTCGATATCGCCGTTGTGGGCCGCGATGATGCGATTGCTTGGGGCTTTAGCGGGCCGATGATCCGCGCCGCTGGCATTCCGTGGGACCTGCGCAAATCGCAACCTTATGATGTCTATGACCGGATGGAATTTGATATTCCGGTCGGCACCAATTCCGATTGCTATGACCGGTTTATGGTCCGCCTTGGTGAAGTGCGTGAAAGCGCCAAGATCATCAAACAATGCCTCGCGCAGATGCCGCAAGGGCCGATTGCCAGCACTGACGGCAAAGTTTCCCCGCCCAAACGCGGCGAGATGAAGCAATCGATGGAAAGCCTGATCCACCACTTTAAACTCTACACAGAGGGTTTTCATGTGCCGGAAGGCGAAGTGTACGTCGCGACCGAAAGTCCGAAAGGTGAGTTCGGCGTTTATTTGGTGAGCGATGGTAGCAACAAGCCGTATCGCTGCAAAATCCGCCCAACCGCGTTTAGCCATTTGCAGGCGATGGATATGATGAGCAAAGGCCACATGCTGCCCGATGCGACCGCCATTCTGGGCGCGATTGATGTGGTGTTTGGGGAGTGTGACCGGTGAAGGTTTTGAGCGTTTTTGTCGCGGTCTTGAGCGGGGTTTCCATTGCGCTTGGTGTGGTGTTCATTCTGCTCGGCTTGTGGAGCGTCCTTTTTTCAGATGGCGGCGTCATAATGCAAACTCAGCCCAATTGGGGGCCGAATGATTATGCGGTTTGGGGGCTTGTTCTGACGATTGTCGGTTATCTCGGCTTGCTGCGTTCCCGATCGGAGGCTGCGACCAATGGCTGATCGCACACCTGCACCGGATACGCCTGAACTGCGCGCGCGCTGGGGCTCTTTCGCTTGGACGAAAGAGAATAAGAAAGAGGCCGATCGTGAGATCGCCAAATACCCCGATGGCCGCCAGAAATCGGCGGTGATGGCGCTGCTCGATCTGGGGCAACGTCAGGTCGGCGCAGAGACGGACACGCAAGGGTGGCTGCCGCTGCCGGTGATTGAATATATCGCCGATTATCTCAGCATGCCGGTGATCCGCGTGCTCGAAGTCGCGACGTTTTACTTCATGTACAATATGAAGCCGGTCGGAAAGTTTCACGTGCAGGTTTGCGGCACGACGCCGTGTATGTTGCGCGGGTCTGATGACATTATCTCCGCCTGTAAAAAGCGCGGAATGGCCAAAGGCGAAGTCTCCGAAGACGGCCTTTGGACGCTCACCGAAGTCGAGTGCATGGGCAATTGCGCGACCGCGCCAATGGTTCAGATCAACGATGACAATTACGAAGATTTGACGCCAGAACGGCTTGATGTGGTTCTGGACGCGCTGGCCGCTGGTGAAACGCCGAAGGCCGGGACGCAAGAGCCAGGTCGGCACACGTCGGAGCCTAAAGACGGCGTGACGAGCCTCAAAGAAATGGTCGATGCGAACCACGATTACCGGCCAGAATATAAGCCAGTACACAAGGACGCGTCCTGATGAACGGCGCTACCCTTGTTCTTGGCATTGCAGGTTTGGTCAGTTTTCTGGCCGGGGCATTCCTTGCCTCGGGGGGAAGCCGCACGACTGGTATTGTTTTGATGGTCAATGGACTGATTTTTCAGATGCTTTGCTTGCGTCAGTTAAAGTTGAACAGAACGAAGGATAACGGCGATGCTGGCTGATAAGGATCGCATCTTCACCAATGTCTATGGCTTCCAAGATTGGGGTCTGAAGGCGGCGCAAAAGCGCGGCGATTGGGATGGCACGAAAGCTCTGATTGAGCGCGGCAATGAAGCGATCATCGAGGAGATGAAAGCATCAGGCCTGCGCGGACGGGGCGGGGCGGGTTTTCCGACCGGCCTCAAATGGTCTTTCATGCCGAAATCATCCGCCGATGGCCGGCCCAGTTTCCTCGTCATCAATGCCGACGAATCCGAACCGGGTTCGTGCAAAGACCGTGAAATCCTGCGCCATGATCCGCACAAATTGATCGAAGGCGCGCTTGTCGCAGGGTTCGCGATGCGCGCGCGGGCGGCGTATATTTATGTGCGCGGCGAATATATTCGTGAGGCGCAGACGCTGCAGGCGGCGATTGATGAGGCCTATAGCGCCGGATTGATTGGCAAGAACGCCAGCGGCACGGGATACAATTTTGACGTGTTCATGCACCGCGGCGCGGGCGCTTATATTTGCGGCGAAGAAACCGCGATGATTGAAAGCCTGGAGGGCAAAAAAGGCCAGCCACGGTTGAAACCACCATTCCCAGCGGGCGCGGGTCTGTATGGTTGCCCCACCACGGTCAACAATGTTGAAAGCATCGCGGTCGTGCCAACGATCCTGCGTCGCGGCGCGTCTTGGTTCAGCAGCTTTGGCCGGGAAAATAACCACGGTACGAAGCTGTTCCAGATCAGCGGCCATGTCGAACAGCCCTGCGTTGTCGAAGAAGAGATGAGCATCCCGTTTGAGGAGCTGATCGAGAAACATTGCGGCGGTATTCGCGGCGGGTGGGATAATCTGTTGGCGGTGATCCCGGGCGGTTCATCGGTGCCATTGGTTCCTGCCGATCAAATTCGCCACGCGCCGATGGATTTTGACGGGTTGAAAGAACTCGGCAGCGGTCTGGGTACCGCGGCGGTTATCGTGATGGATAAATCCACCGACATCGTGCGCGCGATCAGCCGGCTTTCTTATTTCTACAAGCACGAAAGCTGCGGCCAATGCACGCCGTGCCGTGAGGGCACCGGGTGGATGTGGCGCGTGATGGAGCGTTTGCGCACTGGCGATGCGGCAATCGAAGAGATCGATATGCTCCATGAAGTGACGAAGCAGGTCGAAGGGCATACAATCTGTGCACTCGGCGATGCGGCGGCGTGGCCGGTCCAAGGGCTGATCCGCCATTTCCGGCCAGAGCTGGAGCGGCGCATTCACGAACATAATGCGCAATTTGCTTCCGATGTAAGAGAGGCGGCGGAATGAAACGCCTCGCACTCTTTGCGGCGGCGCTAACTCTCACCGCCGTGCCAGCTGCGGCGCAGCGTTCGGCCGATCCTGACAGGCAGGATCGATCGCAAGTCGGCACGCGTTTCAAGATGGAAATGACCCCGATGGACGGGAATGAGGCGCGCATCTACCTCAAACGCATCGGCCGCTGCATTGCCCGGCGCGACCGTGATCTTGCGACTAAAGTGTTAGAGAACAGCGACATGCTGCGCATTGATTACAGCGCGCTGGATATGACGCTAGGCGAAATCAGCGATGGGATGAACCTATCCCGGTGCATCGGTTCGGCGATGCCGCCATCGGCGCGTTCCGCCCGGATGAGTTACAGCGGGTCAATCATCAGAGGTTTGCTCGCAGAAGAAATGTATCTCGACGCAAATGATGATCCGATCACGATGCCGGAAAATGCACCCGTCGAATTGGACAATCGCTTCTTTTTCGGCGGCAACCCCGGGCCGTTGGCGGGCGCCCGTGCGCGGCTTGCCGATTGCGTTGTCTATAATGCGCCGGAATTGGCGCATGACTTCCTCAAATCCAATCCAACCTCTGGATCAGAACGTGATGCAGGTGAGGCGATTGCCCCTGTGTTTGGAGAGTGTATTGGCGGGGAAGTTGAATTGACCTTCTCTCTTTCAGAAATGCGCGGATATGTGGCCGATGGCCTGTGGTCGCGCAGCCATTATGGGCAAGACAGTTACACCGATGCCGGAGCCGCGGAATAATGCCTAAAGTCACCGTTGACGGCCAAGAGATCGAAGTCCCACAGGGCGCGACTGTCCTGCAGGCGTGCGAGCAAGCGGGCAAAGAAATCCCGCGTTTCTGCTATCATGAGCGGCTGTCCATTGCGGGCAATTGCCGGATGTGTCTGGTCGAAGTGAAGCCGGGGCCGCCAAAGCCGCAGGCGAGTTGCGCTTTGCCAGCGGGTGAGGGGCAGGAAATCCGCACCGACACGCCGATGGTCAAGAAAGCGCGCGAAGGCGTGATGGAATTCCTCCTCATCAACCACCCGCTCGATTGCCCGATTTGCGATCAAGGCGGCGAATGCGATTTGCAGGATCAGGCGGTTGCTTACGGTCGCGGCGGTTCGCGCTATGAACGCGAAGACAAACGCGCGGTCACCGAAAAATATATGGGCCCGCTCATCAGCACCACGATGACGCGCTGCATCCATTGCACACGCTGCGTTCGTTTCTCCGAAGAAATCGCGGGCGTTGATGAGATTGGCGCGCTGTATCGCGGCGAAGACATGCAGATCACGACCTATCTGGAACAGGCAGCGGCGCATGAATTATCTGCCAATGTGATCGATTTGTGCCCTGTCGGCGCGCTGACATCGCGTCCGTATGCGTTTGAGGCGCGTCCATGGGAATTGAAGCGCACGCTCAGCATCGATGTGTCTGACGCGGTTGGCGCCAATATCTCGCTCCATTCTAAGGGCCGCGAAGTGATGCGGGCCTTGCCGCGCATCAATGACGATGTGAACGAAGAATGGCTCTCGGATAAGGCGCGCTATCAGGTTGATGGCCTGACGAAGCGGCGGCTTGATAAAGTGTTCGTCCGCAAAGGTGGGAAGCTGTCCGCATCCAATTGGGGTGAGGCATTTGACGCGATTGCCGCGCATTTGGGCCATGACAAATCATCGATCGCGGCGGTGGCGGGCGATATGGTCGATTGCGAAACTATGTTCGCGGCCAAGACCTTGTTGAAGGCTTGCGGATCGTCACTGATCGAGGCGCGCCAAACCGGCATGACTTATGATGTGTCGAACATTGCGGCGGTCAATTTCAATTCCACCTTGGCGGGCATTGAAACGGCAGACGCGATCCTGATCATCGGCAGCCACATTCGCTGGGAAGCGGCTTTGGTGAATGCGCGCATCCGTAAGGCTGTTAAATCGGGCGCGAAGGTTTTCGTGGTTGGACCGGAATGGGAAACGACCTATCCCGCTGAATTCCTTGGCGAAGATTTGAAAATTTTGAACCGTGCGCCCAAAGCACTGGGTGACGCGATGAAGGCGGCGGAGCGTCCTGCGGTTATTTTGGGCGGTGCGGCTTTGGCGAATGGGGCCTTGGCTCCGGCGCTGAAATTGGTCGATAAATTCGGTCTGGTTAAGGACGGTTGGAACGGGTTCAACGTTCTGCATATGAGCGCGGCGCGCATGGGTTCGCTGATGCTCGATTTCACTGTGCCGGGCGGCATGGCGGATTTGGCGGCGAAGGCTCCGAAAGTCGTCCTGAGCCTCGGCGCGGATGAGATGGATCATGAGCCGTTTGCCGACAGTCTTAAGGTCTATATCGGCCATCACGGCGATAAGGGCGCGCACGGCGCGGACGTGATCCTGCCTGCGGCGAGTTATGCCGAAAAAGACGGCACTTATGTCAACACAGAAGGGCGCGTGCAATTCGCTGAGAAAGCCGTGTTTGCGCCGGGTGATGCGCGCGAAGACTGGACGATCCTGCGCGCGCTCGCCGATGCGCTGGGCGTGAATGTTGGGTTTGATAGTTTTGCCGAATTGCAAACTGCAATGATCGCTGCCGTGCCAGCTTTGGGTGAAGAAGGGCTCGCCGATTATGGCGACCTGCCAAAAGCTGAGAGCAGCGCGAAGGGTGAGGGCACAATTGCCGCTTATCCGATCAAGGATTTCTACCTCACCAATCCGATCGCACGGGCCAGCGCGGTGATGCAGCAATGTTCGGCGGAACTCATCCACGGGGATGAGCTGAAGGAGGCTGCGGAATGACCGAATTCTTCATGAGCCTCGGCATGACCTTTGAATGGGCATGGGCCGTCGCAACTTTGGTTGGCATTCTTGCGATCTCTTTGATCGTAATGTTCTCTGTCGCGATGGTGATCTATGTTGATCGCAAGGTTTTGGGCGCGATTATGCTTCGGCGCGGGCCTAATGTGGTGGGGCCATTCGGCTTGCTCCAAAGTTTCGCGGACGGCCTGAAAGTCTTCTTGCAAGAGACGATTATTCCCAGCGCGGCGAATAAAGGCATCTTCCTGCTTGCGCCGATCATCACCTTCACCGTGGCGCTGGCCGCTTGGGCGGTGATCCCTTTCGCCGATGGCGTGGTGCTGGCCGATATCAATGTCGGGCTGCTCTATATTCTCGCGATCAGCTCGCTGGGCGTTTACGGCGTCGTGATGAGCGGGTGGGCGTCAAACTCCAAATATCCGTTCTTCTCTGCGATGCGGGCGGCGGCTCAGATGATCTCTTACGAGGTCTCGATTGGCTTTATTCTGGTCTGCGTCGTGCTGTGGTCGAAATCGTTCAATATGACCGACATCGTGATGGCACAAAAAGGCCACGGGCTTGGTTTTGTGAACGGGTTCTTCTTTAACCCGCTGCTGTTCCCGATCTTCGTTGTGTTCTTCATTTGCGCCTTGGCAGAAACCGCGCGCGCGCCGTTCGATTTGACGGAAGCAGAGAGCGAGCTGGTTGCCGGGTATCAAACCGAATATTCCTCCATGAGCTTCGCGCTGTTCTGGCTGGGCGAATATGCGAACATCTTGCTGATGTGCTCGCTGTGTACGCTGCTGTTCTTTGGCGGGTGGTTGCCGCCGGTTGAATTGGGGCCGCTCTATTATGTTCCGGGGATCGTGTGGTTCCTGCTGAAGACCTTCATGTTCTTCCTTGTGTTCAGCTGGATCTGGGCGACTGTGCCGCGGTATCGCTATGACCAATTGATGCGGCTTGGCTGGAAAGTATTCCTGCCGATGAGCTTGGTGTTTGTGGCTGTGATCAGCAGTTGGTTGATGGCAACCGGCCATTTCGGCGAGCAATTTGCAATTATTGATTGGGGCCAATCATGACCACCGCAACCCAGCTCCTAAAAGCTTTCACCCTGTGGGAATTCCTGAAAGCGCACGCGCTGACCTTGAAGTATTTCTTCAAGCCTAAGGTGACGATCAACTATCCGTTTGAGAAATCTCCGCTCAGCCCGCGTTTTCGCGGTGAGCATGCGCTGCGCCGGTATCCCAATGGCGAGGAACGCTGCATTGCGTGTAAGCTGTGTGAGGCTGTGTGCCCCGCACAAGCGATCACGATTGAGAGCGAACCGCGTGATGACGGCAGCCGCCGCACCACCCGGTATGACATCGACATGACCAAGTGCATCTATTGCGGTTTCTGTCAGGAAGCCTGCCCGGTGGACGCCGTGGTTGAGGGACCAAATTTCGAATACGCCACCGAAACGCGAGAGGAATTGCTCTATGACAAGGCAAAATTGCTCGCAAATGGTGACAAGTGGGAACGGGCCATCGCGGCCAATCTTGAAGCCGATGCGCCGTACCGTTAAGGGCGCGCGGACAGGACAACAGGGATCATGATAGAAACACTAGCCTTCTACCTGTTTGCAGGATTGGTCATCGCCGGCGGCGTGATGGTCATCATGTCGCGCAACCCAGTGCACAGCGTGCTGTGGCTCATCCTTGCGTTCTTTAACGCAGCGGGCCTGATGGTGCTTGTCGGTGCTGAGTTTATCGCGATGCTGCTGGTCATTGTTTATGTCGGCGCGGTCGCGGTGTTGTTCCTGTTTGTGGTGATGATGCTCGACATTGATTTTGCCGCCATGCGCGCCGGGTTTATCAAGAACTTCCCGCTGGGCATCGCGATTGCGGTGATCTTGCTAGCGGAATTGGGCCTGGGCCTGGGCGCATATGGCGCGGGCGGGATTGAACTGGGCACAGCCGACGGCACCGCTGCCGTGCGCAGCGATGTGAGCAATATCGAGGCGATCGGTGCGCTTCTCTATGGCCGCTATATCATTTTGTTTGAGATTGCTGGGATCATCCTGCTTGTGGCGATGATTGGCGCGATTGTGCTGACCCACCGCGAACCCAAGCCGGGTGCGCGCGGGCGTCAGGATATCGGCAAACAAATCAGCCGCCGCCCAGAGGAAGCGACCGTGATGAAGAACCCTGAATATGGGAAAGGGGTTGAGCTGTGATCGGCATCGAACATTACCTCGTCGTGGGCGCGATCCTATTTGTGCTGGGCGTGCTGGGCATTTTCATCAACCGTAAGAACGTCATCGTGATCTTGATGTCGGTGGAGTTGATTTTGCTCGCCGTGAACATCAATCTGGTCGCGTTTAGCGCCTTTATCGGTGATTTGACCGGACAGATATTTGCAATGTTCGTCCTGACTGTTGCGGCGGCAGAGGCGGCCATCGGGCTTGCCATTCTCGTCATCTATTATCGCGGACGCGGCACGATCGCGGTCGACGATGTAAACCGGATGAAGGGATAAGAACCGGTGGACACGATCCTCATCATCGTCTTTGCGCCGCTGCTCGCCGCGATTATCGCCGGGCTGGGCAACCGCGCGCTGGGCAATGTCGTTACGAAATCGATCACGACGGGCGCATTGTTCCTGTCGGCTGCGCTAAGCTGGCCGATCTTCCTTGGGTTCCTGAGCGGCTCTGAGACCGCCCATGTCGTCCCTGTTCTCAAATGGGTGCAATCGGGTTCAATGAGCTTTGATTGGGCTTTGCGCGTTGACGCTTTGACGGCGGTGATGCTGGTGGTGATCAACACGGTTTCCGCTCTCGTCCACCTCTATTCTTGGGGGTATATGGAGGAGGATCCGGATCAACCGCGTTTCTTCGCTTACCTATCCTTGTTCACATTCGCGATGCTGATGCTGGTGACGGCGGATAACCTTGTCCAAATGTTCTTTGGCTGGGAAGGTGTCGGTCTGGCGTCTTATTTGCTCATCGGGTTCTGGTTTAAAAAACCGACCGCGGGCGCCGCTGCGATCAAGGCATTTGTGGTGAACCGGGTCGGCGATCTTGGCTTTATGCTGGGGATTTTCGGGACATTTGTGGTGTTCCAGACGACCTCGATCCCTGAGATTTTGGACGCGGCACCTGCGATGAGCGGGTCGACCATTACGTTCCTGGGCATGCGTCTTTATACGATGGATATCCTGTGCATCCTGTTGTTTATCGGAGCGATGGGGAAATCGGCGCAATTGGGCCTGCACACATGGCTGCCCGATGCGATGGAGGGGCCAACACCGGTTAGCGCGCTGATCCACGCCGCAACAATGGTCACGGCGGGCGTGTTTATGCTGTGCCGTCTGTCTCCGATGTTTGAAACGGCTCCTACGGCTTTGATGATTGTAACGGTGGTTGGCGCGGCAACGTGTTTCTTCGCCGCGACGATTGGCACGACGCAGTGGGATATTAAGCGCGTGATCGCTTATTCGACCTGTTCTCAGCTGGGCTATATGTTCTTCGCCGCTGGTGTGGGCGCGTATAATGTCGCGATGTTCCACCTGTTCACGCATGCTTTCTTCAAAGCGCTGCTGTTCCTTGGCGCGGGCTCTGTGATCCATGCGATGCATCACGAACAAGACATGCGGTATTACGGCGGTTTGCGCAAAAAGATCCCGTACACATTCGCCGCAATGTTGATGGGGACGCTCGCGATTACGGGGCTGGGCGTTTATCACCTTGGCATCGGCTTTGCGGGTTTCTGGTCGAAAGACGCTGTGCTTGAGGTTGCCTTTGCGCGCGGGACTGAGATTTCGGTTATGTCGTTCTGGCTTGGCGTGATCGCGGCTTTGCTGACGAGCTTTTACAGCTGGCGGCTGATGTTCCTCACATTCTGGGGCAAGCCGCGCTGGATTGAGAGTGAGCATATTCAGCACTCCGTCCACAAAACTCCAGCAGAAGCGGGCGAAGATACGACCGGCGGTTACCATCCGCATGAAAGCCCGCTTTCGATGATGCTGCCACTATTGCTGCTGAGCATTGGTGCGGTGTTTGCCGGGCAAGTGTTTGCGCCAAGTTTCTTGGATGATGCGGCGTTTTGGGCTGGGTCGATCTTCTATAATGAGAACCTGATGCACGCGATGCACGCGGTCCCGTATTGGGTGAAATACTCCGCGCTTATGGTCATGGTGATCGGTTTTGCCGGTGCCTATCTTGCCTATATCGCGAAGCCAGACATTCCAGCGAAGTTCGTTGGCAGCTTTGGCTGGCTGCATAAGTTCGTCTTCAACAAATGGTATTTTGACGAGCTATATGACCGTATTTTCGTAAAGCCGGCCTTTTGGTTTGGACGCCAATTTTGGAAACTGGGCGATATCGGAACGATTGATCGTTTTGGTCCGAACGGTGCCGCTTGGATTGTCGCGCGGGGTTCTGCTGCGGCCAAGACGATCCAGTCCGGCTATCTCTACACCTATGCGTTGATCATGCTTTTGGGCCTGATTGCCGCTGTCACTTACGTGCTGCTCTAGGGGCTCGCTCGCGCAATGGATTTTCCCATTCTCACCACGATGATGTTGGTGCCACTCGCAGGCGCAATCCTGTGTCTGTTTGTTGGCAAAGACGGCGGCGGCGCTGCGCGCGGCATTGCGCTGGCGGCTACGCTGGCGACCTTTGCCTTGGGCGTCATGCTTTGGGCGAATTACGAAATTGGCGGGGCGCAGTGGCAGTTTCAGGAAAGCTATGACCTGTTTGCCGGGTTCTCTTATGCCTTGGGGATCGACGGCATATCACTGATGTTGATCATGCTCAGCGTGTTCCTGATGCCGATCTGTATCCTTGCCAGCTGGGAATCGATCCAAAAACGCGTCGGCGAATATATGGCCGCGTTCTTGTTTATGGAGGTGCTGATGATCGGCACCTTTGCGGCGCAGGATTTGTTCCTGTTCTACATCTTCTTCGAAGCGGGGCTGATCCCGATGTACCTGATCATCGGCGTTTGGGGCGGCGATAACCGCATTTATGCGAGTTACAAATTCTTCCTCTACACATTGTTCGGCTCGGTCTTGATGTTGATCGCGATGTTCTGGATGACGGCGACCGCTGGCACATCGGACATCCCGACGCTGATGCAATATGATTTTGCTCCAGAGGCGCAGACGTGGCTGTGGCTGGCGTTCTTTGCCAGTTTCGCGGTGAAGGTGCCGATGTGGCCCTTCCACACATGGTTGCCCGATGCCCACGTTCAGGCGCCCACGGCGGGTTCTGTGATCCTTGCGGGTGTGCTGCTGAAATTGGGCGGATATGGCTTTATCCGGTTCAGCCTGCCGATGTTCCCGGATGCGAGCGCTGATTTCGCGTGGTTCGTCTTTATCCTGTCTATGATTGCGGTGATTTACACCTCGCTGGTCGCATTGGTGCAATCAGATATGAAAAAGCTGATCGCCTATTCTTCGGTCGCGCATATGGCGATTGTGACGGTCGGATTGTTCGCCTACAACGTGCAAGGGTTAGAGGGCGCGATGCTGATCATGCTCAGCCACGGATTGGTCTCTGGCGCCTTGTTCCTATGCGTTGGCGTGATCTACGACCGGCTGCACACGCGTGAGATTGAACGGTATGGCGGTCTGTCGATTAATATGCCGTATTATGCGGTGTTCTTCCTGCTGTTCACAATGGCCTCAATCGGCCTGCCGGGGACAAGCGGCTTTGTCGGCGAATTCCTGTCACTGGCCGGGATTTACCAAACCTCCAGCCTCGTGGCGCTGATCTGCACCACCGGCATTATTCTTGGCGCTGCTTACATGCTTTACCTCTATCGCCGGGTCGCCTTTGGCGGTCAGGTCAATGAAGATGCGGCCGCGATGGGCGATATTCGTCCGCGCGAATGGGCGATGATGGTGCCGATTGCTGCGGTGGTTTTGTGGATGGGCGTTTATCCGGAAAGTTTCCTTGCGCCGATGCGCGCGGACATTGCGGTGCTCGATGCGCATATCTCTGCTTCTGCACCGGCCAGTGATGCTGATTTGGCCGCTGGATCCCCGCGAGAGGCGGCCGCCAATGCGGTAGAGTTTGACGGCGAGGGAGAGCACTGATGGACTTCGTAGCATCCCTTGTTCTGGTAACGCCCGAATTGCAGCTCACCGCCGCTGGTCTGGTCCTCTTGCTAGTAGCGGCATGGGGCGGAGATAAAGCTGCGCGCGGCATCGCAATTGCTGCCGCTGCGGTGTTTTTCGTCGCCGGATTGCAGCTTATCGGGCCGCTTCATACTGGCGCAGATGGGCCCGATACGCTCGGCTTTGGCGGCTTACTCAAAGTCGACAGCTTTGCTCTGTTTGCGAAGGCTTTGATCTATCTCGCCGCGATTGCCTGTTTGGTGGTCGCGCCGGGCTTCTTCAACAGCGCAGCAGCGGGTGAAGAACGCGGCATGCGGGCCGAATATCCGGTCCTGATCCTGTTTGCGGCTTTGGGTATGAGCATCATGGTTTCGGCCAATGATTTCATGACCTTGTATCTGGGGCTGGAGCTGAACAGTCTGGCGTCTTATGTGCTCGCATCGATCCTGCGCAAAGATCAGCGTTCTGCCGAGGCGGGGCTCAAATATTTCGTGCTGGGCGCGCTGGCTTCGGGCATTTTGCTGTACGGGATGAGCCTGCTTTACGGTTTCACCGGCGGCACTGATTTTGCCAGCGTGCGCGCTGGGCTAGAAGGCGATCTGAGCCTCGGGCAATTGTTCGGCCTGATCTTTGTGATGGCCGGTCTGGCGTTTAAGATCGCGGCGGTGCCGTTCCATATGTGGACGCCCGACGTGTATGAAGGCGCACCGACGCCGGTCACGATGTTCTTCTCAACCGCGCCGAAAGTGGCCGCCGTGGCGCTCACCGCGCGGGTGGTGTTTGAAGTGTTCGGCGGTCAGGTCAGCGCGTGGCAGCAAATCGTGATGTTCACTGCACTTGCGTCAATCGTGTTTGGCGCTTTGGGCGCGATCGGTCAGGAAAATTTGAAGCGCTTGCTCGCCTATTCCTCGATCAACAATATCGGCTTTATCCTGCTTGGCCTCGCGGTTGCGAATGTGGCCGGGGCGAGCGCGATGCTGGTCTATCTGTTCATCTATGTTGTGATGAGCCTCGGCAGCTTCACCGCCTTGCTGATGCTGCGCAGCGAAGATGGCGATTTGTATGAAACATTCGGCGATATTCGCGGCCTTGCCGTGACGCGTCCAGTGATCGCTTGGACTTTGCTGATCCAGATGTTCAGCCTTGCAGGCATTCCGCCGCTGCTCGGGTTTTATAGCAAGTTCGTGATTTTTGACGCCGTGGTTAAGGCTGACTTGGTTGCCTTCGCCGCGATTGCCATTGCGGCGAGTGTTATCGGGGCGTTCTATTACATTAAATTCGTCAAAGTGATGTTCTTCGACGAACCGGCAGGCGTTGTAACCGGCAAAAGCGGGACCGCGCATTGGGTGCTGCTGATCCTGACGGCGGTGATTGTTTCGCCGCTTGGATATTTGCTCACTCCGTCGCTCACCGATCTTGCGGATAAGGCGGCGGCGGCGCTGTTCATCACGGTTTGAGCGGTAAGGGTGTGAGCGGCGATCCAGTCATCACGCTGGTTGAAGAAACCGGCTCCACCAATGCCGATTTAGCAGAAGCGCTGCGTTCAGGCGATTTGTCTGGTGTGGATGCGTGGCATGTTGCGCGGCGTCAAAACGCGGGCAAGGGGCGTCAGGGCCGCGAGTGGCACGATGGGTCAGGCAATTTCATGGGGTCAACCGTGGTGGCCCTTGGCAAAGGCAATCCTCCGCCTGCATCTCTCAGCTTCGTCGCTGCGCTCGCCGTTGGGCAAGCCATTGACGAGGCGCTTGATGGGGCATGCCGTCCCAAGCTGAAATGGCCCAATGATGTGCTGCTGGATGGCGGCAAAGTCTCGGGCATTTTGCTGGAGATGGTTGGCGATCACGTGGTCGTCGGCATTGGCGTGAATTTGGTGAGCGCGCCCGATCTACCCGATCGCAAAACCGCCGCACTTACCGATCATGGCGCCGCGCCTAGTGCTGAAGCCTTCGCCGCCATTTTGGCGAAAGTCTTCGCCCGCTATCTCACCGCGTGGCGCGCCGATGGTTTGATACCGGTGCTGAAGGGCTTCGTATCCAACTCGCTGCATTATACCGGTTCGCCCGTCACGGTGCATGATACGGATGGATCGATCATCGAAGGCGAATTTTTCGGGCTCGAAAACACCGATGGCGCGCTGCGCCTAACCTTGGCGGATGGGTCTGAACGTGTCATTCGGGCCGGAGACATTTCGTAGCTCGAATTTCTTAAAGGGAGAGCGTCAATGTTGCTGGCCGCTGATGTCGGAAACACCAATGTCGTTTTTGCACTGTTCCAACCCGACGGGGCGGGCGGCTTTACCCCGCGTGCACGCTGGCGGATTGCGACAGATCCGCGCCGCACCGGCGATGAATATGCGGTATGGCTGTTGCAATTGCTGACCATTGAAGGGGTGGAGCGCGAGGACATTAATCATCTGATCTATGCCTCCGTCGTCCCGCGTGCTGATCACAATTTGACCGTTCTGGCGGAAAAGTATTTTGGCATCACACCGCTGAAGGCCGGCCAAGGCAAGGCCGCGTGGCAATTTGAGATTGATGTCGATCAACCCAGTTCGCTCGGCGCTGACAGGGCGCTCAACATCTTGGCCGCGCATCAGAAATATGGCGGCGATTTGATCGTGATCGATTTCGGTACCGCCACCAAGTTTGAAGCGATTGATTTCAACGGCGCTTATAAAGGCGGCTCAATTGCACCGGGCATCAACCTGTCGCTGGATGCGCTGGTGGGCAAAACCGCGAAGCTACCCCGGATCGCAATCCGCGCGCCGGAAAGCAAAAGCGTGATTGGCCGCAACACAGAAGATCAAATGTTGATCGGTGTGTTTTGGGGCTATGTCGCCATGATGGAAGGGCTCGTTGGGCGCATGAAAGCGGAAATCGGCCGCCCAGCTAAAGTGGTCGCCACCGGCGGCTTGGCGATCCTATTCAACGACGCGACCGAAATATTTGATGAGGTCGATACTGATCTCACCATTGAAGGGCTTGCTATTCTGGCCAAACAGGCCGGGGCTTAGGCGCTCTTTTGTAACTTTAAATAACTGAGATATTGTGAAAAAAAACTATAAACCGGAAAATGAACTACTCTTCCTCGCACTTGGAGGATCGGGAGAAATTGGCATGAATGTCAATCTCTACGGCTGCGATGGAAAGTGGTTGATGGTCGATCTTGGCATGACCTTTTCCGGCGGGGAATATCCCGGTGTTGATCTGGTCTTTGCCGATTTGGAATTCATTGAGGATCGCACCAAAGACCTGCTCGGCATCGTCCTGACCCACGCGCATGAGGATCACATCGGCGCGGTCCCCTACTTTGCCGGGGAATTGGGCGTGCCGCTTTACGCGACCCCGTTCACCGCCGATCTGGTTGCGCGAAAGCTCGAAGAAGCGGGCCTGCTCGGCAAAGTTGAGCTCAATATTATTGATGACGATCACGGCGAAATCGACATCGGCCCGTTTGGCATCACCTATCTGCCGCTCGCGCACTCCATCGCAGAGGGCAACGCGCTGCTGATCGACACGCCTTATGGCAAAGTGTTTCACACCGGCGATTGGAAGCTCGACGAAGATCCGATCATCGGCGTACCGACAACAGAAGAAGAATTGCGCGCCATTGGCGATGAGGGCGTTCACGCGCTGGTTTGCGATTCCACCAATGTTTTCAATCCCAACCCGTCTGGTTCAGAAGGCGCGGTGCATAAAGGATTGATGGAAGAAGTCGCGAGCCACGCAGGCAAGCGGGTGCTGGTTACGACGTTCGCAAGCAATGTCGCGCGTTTGCAAACCCTGGGCGAAGTGGCGCGTGAAACCGGGCGGCAAGTGTGTGTGGCCGGGCGTTCGCTCGACCGAATTATCGAGGTCTCGCAGGATAATGGCTATTTGCTCGATTTTCCGGCGCCGGTTGATTTCAAAACCTCGATGGGATTGCCGCGCGGCGACGTAATGATCATCGCCACCGGCGGGCAGGGGGAACCGCGCGCGGCCTTGGCGCGGATTGCGGATGAAAACCACCCGCTGAAATTGGTGAGCGGTGATGTCGTGCTGTTTTCGTCACGGCAAATCCCCGGCAACGAAATTTCTATCGGCAAGATGCAGAACCAGCTTTCTGCGCGCGGGATCGAAATGGTTACGGACCGGCAGAGCATGATCCACGTTTCTGGCCATCCAGGACGCCCGGAATTGGAGGCGCTGTATGACTGGCTGCGCCCAGAAATTTTGGTGCCGGTGCATGGCGAAATGCGTCACATGCGCGAACAGGCGAAGGTCGGCAAAGAGGCCGGAATTCCGACAAATATCGTGCAATCCAACGGTGATATTGTGCGCCTTGCGCCGGGTGATCCGGGCAAAATTGCAGAGGTGCGCCATGGGCGGCTTGTGCTTGATGGCGATATCATTGCACCTGCCGATGGGGAATCCATCGCGATGCGCCGCCGCATGGCGGGCGAGGGGGTGATCGTGGTCGTCTTGGCGCGCGGGGAGCAGCCCGCGCTCGAAGTTTTGGGGCTCCCGCTAGAAGAAGACCTGCCGGAATTTATCGAGGAGGCTCAGGCCGACATCCTTAAAGCCATCGGCAAATTGAAAGGCCGCGATGCGAGTGATCCCGCAGCCGTGCACGAAGCGGCGCGGCTTGCCGCCCGCCGTGCCGCGCGCCGCTGGGCCGGCAAAAGCCCGCAAGTGCGCGTCATTATGCCGGGTTTGGGTAGTGCTGATCGAGGCGCGCGCTGATGGCAATTTCGTCGATCATCGCGATCTATTTCCTGTTCTTCGTGATGAGCGCGTTCATCATGCTGCCCTTCGGCATCAGAACCACGGAAGAAGTCGGCGCGGCAAAGGTCGCCGGGCAAGCAGAAAGCGCGCCGGGCAATTTTCGTCCGGGCAAATTGCTGATCCGGGCGACGGTGATCGCCATCGTGCTGACGTCTTTATTCGTGCTCAATTTTGAATATGGCTGGATCGGGGTGGATGACATCAACATCTGGCCCGACCCGCCGGAGAGGAATATTTAGCGCGGGAATGACTGCGCCCGTCTAGTGCCGGAACCGTTCAATCGATTGAGCCAGAACCACATAAAGCTTGCCGATATCGGACCCCAAAAGGGTCACGCTCAGCGCGTTACCATCGCGGGTGGACAGCATTGAGCGTAGCATCGCTTCAAAATCGTGGATGTAACGGCTGACATTCGCCTTGAACGCGTCATCGCTTTGATAAAGCTCCGCAATCTCCTTCGCGTCGCCATTGTCGATCAAACGCACTGCGCGGCGGGTGAAGATTCCGCGATCCCCTTTGAGATAGGCATCCCAAGCGGTGTCAGTAACGTCAGTGGACAGCGCACCAGCGAGGTCGATTGCGTTGGAGTTCAGGCTGTCTGTGATCAGCGCCATACGCCGGGCGAAATCATTGCTGACTTGCTCTTCGGCCACTTCGCGGGCGCGGGCAATGCGTTGTTCCAGATTGATCGTGAGTTCGTTGACCTTAGACAATTGATCGCGCAGCTGAACGGTTGCCTCGCGGCCAACGCCTGACGCGTGGGAGGCGGCTTGCTCCAACTTGCCAACAGTCTCAGCCGTGTCATTGCGCAGCGAACGTTCCAATTCCTCGACCGCGTCTTTCGATATGGAGCTGGCCAATCCGCCAACTTTTTCGCGCGCGCCATCTTCCAGAGCGGTAAAGGCGGAGGTTGTTGCTTCCTCCAACGCGCCCAAGGCTTCGCGCAATTTTTCCTGCGTTTCGCCTGCGAAAGTATCGCTCTGCTCGGTCAGGCTAGCAAAACCACCGCGCAGCCCTTGCAGCTTCGCCAGCGCGTCTTCGGATTGCTCGCTCAGCTTCGCTTGCAGTGCTTCAAGGGAAGCATCTGCGCTTTCGATCTTCGCCTGCGTTTCGATGAGATAATCGCCAAGACCCTCGGCCTTTCCATTCGTGGCAAACATCATACCGGACAGTGCGGCGGCGCGTTGTTCGACATTGCCGAGGGCGCCTGACGCTGTCTCGATCGCTTCTGGCAAGTCTTCGCGGCTGTGTTTCGCGCCAGATTGAATGATCTCGAGCAAGCGGATGCCCGCCTCGGTCAGCGCTTCCATCTGCTTTTCTGTTTCACCCAAAGCCGTGCGTTTTTCCGTCAATTGATCGCCAATCGTGCCCAAGCCAGACGTCAACCCTTCGCGCGCACTTTCACTTTGCGCGCCGACCTCAGCAATCAAGGCCTGCAACGTTTCAAGCTGCTGCGTCATCGCCGTGCTTTGTTCGACCAATTTCTCGGTCTGCTCGCTTTGCGCTTCGCGGCGCTCGTTCAAGGCATCGTCCAGATCAGCCAGACGCTGCGCCAAAACTTCGCTTGCTTGGGCCTCGCGTGTGTCAAACTCCTCTTGGCGTCGGCTCATTTCATCAAGGAATTTGCGATCCCGCAATGCGAGTTTTTCATCAAAGCGCGCGGCTTCTTCATGCAATTCTTTGACCCGATTATGCGACACCGTAATGGCCTGTTTGTCGAGCCGGTCGAGCGATTCGACAGTCTTCGTCACGTCCTCTTCGAGCCGTTTGCGCGATGCTTGCAGTTGCTCCATCGCGCCGGCTTCTGCGCCGCGCAATTTGCCTGCAATGGCGCCCGCTTCGGCTTGCAACATTGCCATACGTTCACTCAATGCGCTCAAGGCGCGTGTTTCGGCTTCTTCGACTTCGCTGCGATATTCGCCCGCTTGCGTTTGCACCGCTTCCAATTGGCTGCCGATCACTTCGCTGATCCGCGCCAGATCGGTTTCAAACCCGCTCAATGTCGCGCCAACGCGCCCTTCAAAGGCGGTGACTTGCGTCTCGCTCGCTTTGCCAAAATCGTTGAGACGTTCAAAGCCGGTGACCAGCTTTTCTAACTGCTCCTGCGCCGTGCGCCCGGCATTGCCCACTTGGTTGGACACATCGCGTGCAGAATTGGCGACAACCGGCAAATCATCGCGCAGGCGGGTCATATTGCCGAGCGCCGTTTCGCTCGCGCTGCCAATGGCGTCCACTTGTGCGCCATTGTCTTGGATCAATTGTTGCAGCTCGCCCGCATGTGCCGAAATCCGGTCACTTGCAACGCGGCCCAAAGATTCCAATTCACGCGATTGCGCGCCCAAAAATTCGCGTGCCAAACTCAATTCGCGGTTAACGACGGTAAGGCGCGTTTCAAGCTCGCTGCTTTCTTTCGATAGCAATGCGGCGGTTTCGGCAAAGCGCCGCGCCTCTGCACGAGAATGGCGCATCGTCAGCAGCCAACCGACGCCAACAAGCAACACTGGAACCGACCAATCGATGATCCAGCGAGTCCATTCGGCCGGATTTGCGCTGGCGGCGGCGATTAATCTGTCTTGCATCGCCCAGCCGTAAAGCGCCGTCCAACCAGCGATCAAAGTGATTGCGATAGCAGGCGCGACCCAACCGAAACGCGCAGAGGTGGGCTCATACTCCTCCTCCACATCATATTCAGAGAGGTCCAATTCCTCTTCTATTTCAATGGCATCGGCGAATGCTTCGCCCACATCATCGGCCCCGGCCTGCGCGGCATCGTCGCCGCCCGGTGCAGTTGAGGATTGCGCATTTTGCGCGGCGTCTGGGCCCACGGCCCTGATATGTTGTCCACCCGACATTCGGCCTAGATACCACAGCGTGGCTTAGGATAAACCCCGCATTAACTCCCTCTGCGTTATCCCTGATCCCATGGCCTATGAAAGCGGAGCCCTCGATGCGACACTTGCTGCTGCTGCCGGAGATGATCCGGCGCTGCTTAGCGAGCTGCGCGGTGCATTTGTAGAGAGTGCGCAGAAGCAATTGGATTTGCTCAAACGTTCACGCTGTGACGGCAATTGGAACGTCGCGGCGATGCGGCTTAAAGGGTTGGCGGCGAGCTTCCATTCGGAAGAATTGCTGCTCGCGGCGGAGAATGCTCTGTCATCTGCACCGGGGGAACCGGCGGCCATTCGCGCGATTGAAAGCGTGATGGACGGCCTGTCTGGCAATATTCCGGATCCGTTTCGCATCTGATCTTTGCGTGCAGGGCCTTAAGGGCGCATTTTCGGCGCACTAGGTCCGTTTCAATCACGCTCTACCTTGAAAATTGGGGTTTGCTGGGTGGCCGCGCTTGATGCGGGGGCCGCCAGAGGCGTAGCGATGTCGGGGCGGACGATCTTGCCGCGATTTCGCATGGGATTTGGCTTTGCGCACCGCTTTGCTCGCCGCTGTAAAACGCACCGCCAATGGCCATCCGCGGGCGGAATTAATGCTGGCCGGGCGCAGCGTGTTGGCATGGCAGGCGCAATTGGCCCGCGAAATGGGCTGCACACGGATCATTTGTTTGTGCGAGGCGCCGAGCGAAAATCTGCTGTCGCTTCAGCGAGAAATTGAAAGCGCGGGCGGCGAATTTCACGCGATTAGGGGCAATCTTCAACTGGTGAGCTTGATGCGCGCCGATGATGATCTGGTGCTGATTGCGGACGGTTTGTTGCCTGATCGCCGGGCGCTGAGTGAGTTTATGGGCGCGGGCGATGTTTTAAAACGCGGCGTCGCCACGATCCCGGCCAGCCACAGTTTAACCGAGCAGCATGCCGAGGATTTTGAGCGGATCGACCGGGATCGGCATTGGGCCGGATTTGCGGTGATGCGCGCGGATCAGGTGCAAAAACTCGCCGATTTACCCAGTGATGGTGATGCCATGTCGCTTTTGCTGCGTTTGGCGTTGCAGGCGCGCGTGGAATGCCGCTCGCTCGCACCGCGCGCGGTGGATGGGCAAGGGTGGATTTTGGCGAGCCATGCGGACGTTCTAGCAGAGCGGGAGCAAGCCTTGGTTACGGCGGGGGCTTCGGTGCCGGCGTGGACGGGGCCGTCGCGCGCCGCCGCAGGCCTGCTCGTCAGAGAGACCGCACCGCGCCAGCTCGATAAGGGGCCGGAAATCAGCACCGGACTTGCCGCCTTTTTCGCCGCCACGGGGATCGCACTGGCCGGATTTGGATTTGGCGCGGCGGGTTTGGGTATGGCTGCAATTGGCGCTTTGGCAGGATCGGTCAGCGGCGCGTGGAGCGGTTTGCGTAGGTCACTTTGGGCGCAGACGAATGGCGCGAAGCTGTTTGAATACACATCGCCGGCAATCGATATTGCTGCGCTTGTCTGCCTGATCTTGGTGCAAGGATGGCAGGAAAATCCGATCACTCAAATCGCCTTGCCGGTGCTTGCAATTGGCTTGGCGCGGCTTGCTTCGGGCGAAGAACGGCCATTGTCGCAGGCATTTTGGAAAGACCGGGCGCTTCATCTGGCCGGATTCGCAATTGCGGCCGCCACGGGATATTTGGGCGAAGCTCTTGCGATATTCGCCTGCGCGGCTCTAATCCAGACGACACATAATTTGACAGGTCGCCGCTAGTTTCCAATGAGCTAACCGGGGCTTAACCATAGCCCCTGTAAGGGCTACGCTATGACTGAGCTGGCAATGGACCGGACTGAACCCTCTGTGGAGGCTATCCTGCGGGATGAGCTGGCGCGCGGCAATCGTGCGCTTGGCGGAGTTGCGCCTGTAATTTCGCATATGCTTGAAAGTTCTGGTCACGCTTTGGTCAGCGATGCGATTGTCGCGCGGCTGCGCGGGATGCTCATTGATTTGGCTCGCCAATTGCTCAATGCTGGTTTGCCGCCAAGCCGGCGCGACATGATGGAAGACCGCGTCGCCGACAAAGTCGCGGATGGATTGGCGGCGGATAGCACGGTGCTAAACCACCTTTATGCCGTCGCGATGGAAGGGCATTTGACGGAGCGTTTGGAGCAGAGATCGTCGGTTGATCCGGTGCTCAGCCCGTTATTGCAGGAATTGATTGCGTCTGATCAGGCGGCGATCGCGGAATTGGCGATGACGTCGCTGGCCGCGCAATCGCGTTTCACACAAAGCCAGCGCAGGATGGAATTGCCCTTGGGCGAATTGCCCGCTGAACTGTTTTTGAGGGTTCTTAAACGGTTCAAGAAAATGGCGCATCCGGGCGACACAGGCGTCGATCAGGAGACGGTGGCGCAAACCATTGCAGCGCTCAAATCGAACTATGATGAAGGGGCGGGGCGGCTTGGCTTGCTCACACGGCTTGTGTCCTCAATGCGGGGCGGTGCGGTTGCGGCCTTGGAATTGGATCACGCTGGATTGGCATTGTTCACAACCGGGATCGCCGTTCTGACACGGCAACCGCGCAATTTGGCAATTATGGCATGCCACGAACGACAAGCGGCGCGGCTTGCCCTGAGCCTGAGGGCGGGCGGATTGAACGCAGAGGCGATTGAACGGCAATTTTTGCTCATCGAACCGAGCGAAATGTTGCCAGATGGTATTGCCGCAATGACACCGGAGCGCGCGCGTGAATTGCTTGGCGCAGAGCAGCTATCTGGCGGGCACACCGCAGATGGCCGTAGCTTTGGGCCAGGCGGAGTCTAGGCGCGCGATGAACCGGCAACAATCTCTCCTCGCGGCGCGCGGCCTGACTGATGATCGCGACCGGCTGCTTACGGCGGATGATCCGCTGGCGGAGCTGCATGAAAGCTGCGGTGGTTCGCTGCCGGGTGTGCTGGCGGTGCCGGAATTACTCGATCTGGTGCGGCAAGGGCGCGAGATGGGGCTTAGAATCGCGCGCGAATTTTCCGCCTTTGACGGGACCGAAATGGTCAGCGGCTTCGTCCGAGTGCACCCACTTGGCCCGGAACAGGGCGGCGGCTGCGAAGTGTTGGTTGAAAATTGGCAACGTGCCGCTCAGCCAGAGGTCAATTCGCGCGAGCTTGCGGATACGATTGATGCGATTGACCGCGCCTCTGCTGAGGTGACGGCGCGGCTTGATGCGCGCCAGAATGTGCAGTTTTTAACCTCTACAGCGGCGGATGCTGGCGGATTACAAGATGCCGTCGCCGCTGCGCCGAGCAAACCGTGGAGCGCCTATGTTGAGCTGAGGGGGGTGGCGCATCGTCAACCTTTGCATTGGCGGCTGCTTGATGGGGCGCATTGCACCATTCCCGGATCTGCGCGCGATTGGCGGGCGCGATTGGTCCCGCTGGGCCCGGCTAGTTCCGCGCCGCGCGGGTTTGAATTGCTGTTGGTGGCGCAGGAGCCGCTTGGCATGCAAGATGTTGTTGATGGCGATGTGGCCGCTGAGGAAGGCGCGCATTCGCGTTTAATCGGCAGCGCGCTGACCCCTGTTTTGCGCCAACCCATCGCGCGTATCATTGCCAATGCAGAAACAATCCGCACCCGTCTGGCCGGGCCATTGCGCGAAGAATACAGCGAATATGCCGGTAACATCGCCGCCGCAGGGCAACATTTGGCGGGCATGCTCGACGACCTAGCCGACCTAGAAGTGGTGGAGGCCGAGGGGTTCTCTACCGCCAAAGAACGCGTTGACCTGTCCGATGCCGCAAAGCGCGCAGCGGGCATTCTTGGTGTGCGCGCGCAAGACAAGGCGATAACAGTAGAGCTGGAAAAGGCACAGCAAGCGGTTGTTGCCACAGGCGAATTTCGCCGAGTGCTGCAAATTCTGATCAATCTGATCGGCAATGCCATCGCCTATTCACCAGAAGGAAGCGTGGTGACAATCGCCACGACCCTCAATGACGAAGGCACAGCGCAGGTCAGAGTCAGCGACCAAGGGCCGGGCGTCGACCCCGATCAAGCCACGCGCATTTTTGAAAAGTTTGAGCGGCTTGGCCGGGACAGCGATGGCGGCAATGACAGCGGATCGGGTCTTGGCCTGTATATTTCGCGCAGACTGGCACTGGTGATGGACGGTGATCTGGCGGTCGCACAAAAAAACGGCGCCGATGAAACCACCGGCGCCGAATTTAAGCTGACTTTGCCTCAGGCAGATTAGCGCCTGATATCGGCGGAAATTACCGTGCCGAAACAGGCACGTAATCACGCTGCGTCGGGCCTGTGTAGAGCTGACGCGGGCGGCCAATGACCTGGCCTGGATCAGAGATCATTTCGTTCCATTGCGCGACCCATCCCACAGTGCGGGCAAGGGCAAACAAGGCAGTGAACATCGTGGTCGGGAAGCCGATCGAACTCAAGATAATGCCCGAGTAGAAATCGACGTTCGGGAACAGTTTCTTCTCACGGAAATAGTCATCGTTAAGCGCGAGCTCTTCCAAACGCAGGGCTGTTTCGAATACAGGATCATCGACCTTAAGCGCTTCAAACACTTCTTTGAGCGTTTGCTGCATCACGGTCGCGCGCGGATCGTAGTTTTTGTAAACGCGGTGGCCAAAGCCCATCAGACGGAACGGATCATTCTTATCCTTAGCCCGTTCAATATATTGCGGAATTTTGTCGGGCGAACCGATCTCCTGCAACATGTTGAGCGCCGCTTCATTGGCGCCGCCATGCGCCGGACCCCAGAGGCAAGCAATGCCGGCCGCGATGCATGCAAAGGGGTTAGCGCCTGACGAACCAGCCAGACGAACCGTCGAGGTCGAGGCGTTTTGTTCGTGATCGGCGTGCAGAATGAAAATGCGGTCCATCGCTTTTTCAATGGCGGGGTGCACTTCGTATTCTTCTGCCGGGACACCGAATGTCATGCGCAAGAAATTGCCGGTGTAGCTCAGCGAGTTATCCGGTTGCATCATCGGTTGACCCACCGAATACTTGTAAGCTGCCGCAGCGATGGTCGGCATTTTCGCAATCAAACGATGCGAGCTGATCTTGCGGTGTTCAGGGTCCGAAATGTCGGTGCTGTCGTGATAAAACGCCGAAAGGGCGCCAACCACGCCGCACATGATCGCCATTGGGTGCGCATCGCGGCGGAAGCCTTGATAAAATTGGCGCAATTGATCGTGCAACATCGTGTGCCGCGTGATCGTGTGATTGAAATCGTGCAATTCATCACTGCTCGGCAATTCGCCATTGAGCAGCAGATAGGACGTTTCCATAAAGGTCGAATGTTCCGCCAGTTGCCCAATCGGATAACCGCGGTGGAGCAAGACGCCTTCTTGACCGTCAATATAAGTCAGTGCGCTTTCGCAGCTCGCCGTAGACTTATAGCCGGGATCGAAAGTGAACGCTCCTGTTGCCCCATAGAGCTTGCGAATGTCGACCACGTCGGGGCCGGTGCTGCCTTCGAGCACGGGAAACTGATGTGTTTGCCCGTTTAGTTCGAGTGTTGCCTGCTTATCTGCCAAGGCCTGTCTCCTGCCCAATTGTGGTTATGGCGGCGGCTTTCACGCAGCTTCTGCGTTCAGCCGTGCCAAAGATTCTTCCCGTCCCAAAAGGACCAGAACATCGAAAATTCCGGGAGATGTTGTTGTCCCCGTCAGCGCCGCTCGCATTGGCTGCGCCAGCTTGCCGAAGCCCAATTCAAGTTCTTCTGCAAGCGCTTTGGTAGTGGCTTCGAGAGCCTCAAAAGTCCAGTTATTTTCCGCAGCTAATGCCGCTGAAATGTGGTTCAAGCGGGCGCGTGCGTCATCATCGAGGAACTTTGCCGCCTTTTCCGTCATGCTGAGCGGAGTTTGCGCGAACAAAAATCCAGTGGCTTCAGCAAGTTCATCAAGGTTCTTACCGCGTGTTTTAAGAACTGGCATAGCCCGGGTCAGCAGGTCCAAATCTTTCGGTCCCTCAATACGCGCTGCTACTAGGGGGGCGAGGATGGCATCGTCCGTTTCGCGGATATAGTTCCCGTTGAGGTTTTCCAGCTTCTTAATGTCGAAGCGCGACGGGCTTTTGCCAACGCCGCTCAGGTCGAACAATTCGACCGCCTCGGCCCGACTGATTTCTTCGCGGTCCCCGTGGCCCCAACCAAGCCGCAGCAAATAATTGAACAAAGCGTCAGGCAAAATGCCCATTTCGTCGCGGTAGGCATCCACGCCAAGCGCGCCGTGGCGCTTTGATAATTTTGCGCCATCAGATCCGTGGATCAACGGGATGTGGGCATAGACTGGCTCTGGCCAATTGCCCTCAATCGCATCCATCGCATGATAGATCGGCAATTGGCGAAAGGCGTTGTTGAGGTGATCATCACCGCGCACGACATGCGTGACGCCCATATCGTGATCATCGACCACCACCGCGAGCATATAGGTCGGCGTGCCGTCTGCGCGCAGAATTATGTAATCGTCGAGCTCTTCATTTTGAACGGAGACTGATTCTTGGACCTCGTCTTGGATCATTGCGGCGCCGGATTGCGGGGTTTTAATCCGCACGGTGAAGGGCGCGCCTTCCGGTGCATCCGCAGGGTCGCGGTCACGCCAGCGGCCATCATAACGCATCGGCTGCTTATTGGCGCGTTGTTCTGCGCGCATCGCGTCCAATTCCTCGCTCGTGGCGAAGCATTTGTAGGCATGGCCAGCATCAAGCAATTGGTTAGCCACCTCGGCATGGCGCGCGGCCTGTTTCGACTGAAACACGGGCGCATCGTCATAATCGAGGCCAAGCCAATCGAGCCCGTCTAAAATGGCATCAATCGCCTCCTGAGTGGAGCGTTTCTTGTCGGTATCCTCAATCCTCAGCAGCGCCCGCCCGCCGTGATGACGCGCATAGAGCCAGTTGAAAAGCGCCGTGCGCGCGCCGCCAATATGCAGGAACCCTGTCGGCGAGGGGGCAAAGCGAGTGACGACCTGTTGAGCCTGAGGGCTTGCCATTAGTTGTTTATTCCTATTCACTTGCGCGGGCCAACCCCGATGCGCCCCTGGTCTGGCCCAGATTGCAACGGGCCGGATGGGGAAATCGCCCCAAGGGAGCCTGCCGATGGCTGATACGCCGATTATTCCAATTGCGGGCGATCCTGACAGCAGCGGCGCTGATGCTCAAAATGACCCGGCAAAGCCCAAAGAGGCCGAAGCGCGCCTGTGGCAAAGGGGCAGCGGATTGTCCAGCGCCGACGGCTATGGCGCGGGGTTAAGTGGATGGCTGAAAGCTAGGTCAAAGAGCGGTTTGCGCGCGCGTAATTTGGGCGATGCGGCGGAACGGTTTTTGGGAGAGGCCGGTTTCGACCGTGCGCCTTGGCTGGCGGTGGTGTTCGCGGCGGGCATTCTCACATGGTTCGCGCTTAAAACCCCAACTTTGTGGATGGGGGCGATTGGCGCTGGTTTGATCGTTTGTTTGTTCGCCATCGCCATGTGGCGGCGCGACGAAGAACGCGGCCAGTTACGCCACGCGGTGATTGCCTGTTCTTTAATGTTCGCCGCCGGGGTTTGCGTCATTTGGTTGAGGTCAGAGGTTGTGGGGGCGCAAGCTATTGACCGGCCAGTGGTGGAGCGCGTGCAGGGATTCGTGCTGGAGCGGCAGGATCAACCATCACGGGACCGCATCCGTTTGACCATGGCGGTGCGTGATGCGGGGACAGGGCAGGGGCGGAAGATCCGCGTCAATGTGCCGCTCGAGGATGTGGCGGAGGCTGAGGCTGAGGCAGGGGCGGGATCGAGCGTTGAAGGGACGGCCGGAGGCGCTTTGGCAGAGGGCGCGGTGTTGCGGATGCGGGTGCGTTTGATGCCTCCTGCGAGCCCCATGTTGCCGGGATCATACGATTTTGCGCGCGCCGCATGGTTCAAGGGGCTGGCCGCAACGGGCAGTTTGGTGGGCGGGATCGAAGTGATCGAACCGGCACCGCAGGCCAGCGGTATCGCCGCGGCTCAGCGCGCATTGTCGGCGCATGTCCGCAGCCGTATTGACGGATCGGCCGGTACAATCGCCGCCGCTTTCGCCAGCGGGGATCGGGGCGCGATCGAAGAGGCCGATGAGGACGCGATGCGTGATGCGGGCCTGACCCATTTGCTCGCAATTAGCGGATTGCATGTCAGTGCGGTGATCGCGGCGACATATTTTGTGGCGATAAAATTGCTCGCGCTGTTTCCCGCGCTCGCGCTGAGGGTGCGATTGCCGGTTTTGGCGGCGCTGGCCGGGGCGGGGGCCGGGATTGCGTACACTTTGCTGACGGGCGCGCAGGTTCCAACCGTTCGCAGCTGCGCCGCGGCGATGCTGGTTTTGATCGCATTGGCAATGGGGCGCGATGCTTTGTCGCTGCGGATGGTGGCGGTGGCGGCGATGTTCGTCCTGCTGCTTTGGCCTGAGACGATTGCAGGGCCGAGTTTTCAGATGAGTTTCTCCGCTGTTCTGGCAATCGTCGCTGTGTCCTCGTCTGCCCCGGCAAAGGCGTTCTTGGCCGCACGTGAGGAGAGCTGGCTCAAACGCACTGGGCGCGGGGTGTTCATGCTGTTCATTACCAGTTTGGTGATCGAGATTGCTTTGATGCCCATCGTGATGTTCCATTTTCACCGCGCCGGGGTTTACGGGGCGGTTGCCAATGTCTTCGCAATTCCTTTGGTCACGTTCGTTTCGATGCCGCTGATCGCGGTTGCTTTGGTGTTTGATCTGGTTGGCCTTGGCGCTCCATTTTGGTGGGGGGCGGAGGCTTCGCTCAACCTTTTGCTTAAGATCGCCCACTTCACTTCGGCGCAGCCTGGATCGGTGACGTTGATGCCGCAAATGGGTTGGCTCACGATTGCCTTTTTCGTTTTGGGGGGCTTGTGGCTTGCCCTTTGGAATGGCCGCGCGCGAATGCTGGGGTTTGTCCCGGCACTGATCGCGGCCTTGATGTTGCTCGCCACGCCGATCCCAGATGTTCTGGTGGGCCGCGATGGCCGCCATGTTGGCATTACCATTGCCGCCGAAGATGGCAGCCGCCGTCTGTTGTCCTTGCGCGACAGCCGCTCTTCCTATTCGCGCGACAATCTCCTTGAACTCTCCAGCGTGGCGAGCGACCCAATCCCGCTTGCCGATTGGGAGGGCGCGCGGTGCTCCACGGAGTTCTGCGTCATCACGCTCAACCGAGGCGGGCGTGATTGGTCGCTTTTGCTCGCCCGCAACCGAGAGATGGTTGAGGAACGCGCGCTCGCCGCCGCTTGTGAACGCGCCGACATCGTCGTTGCCGACCGCTACTTGCCGCGATCCTGCGCCCCGCGCTGGCTGAAAGCCGACAGAGACTTGCTGGAGCGCAGCGGCGGCCTTGCCATTGATCTGGCAAATGAGGACATCACCACGGTTGCCAGCGGCCAAGGCGCGCATGGTTGGTGGCTGGGAGAGGGCGGGGAGCCCGACTGAGGTCAGCCCTCCTCCCCGCATCACACTCAATCTGGCAAATCAGTGATAGCGCCGCAGCAAACCTGCGAGCTTGCCCTGAACTTGCACTTCGCCCGCGCCGTAAACCTGCGGGTCATAGGACGCATTGGCCGGATCAAGCCGCACCAATCCGCCGTCTTTATGCAGATATTTCAACGTCGCCTCTTCGCCGCGCACCAGCGCCACGACGATTTCGCCATCGCGCGCGCTGTCCGTGCGGCGCACCAGGGCAAAGTCGCCATCGAAGATCCCGGCTTCCACCATCGAATCGCCCGACACTTCCAGAGCATAATGCTCACCCGGGCCAAGCAAGGCCGCTGGCACGGGCAGGGATGTCTGACCCTCCAGCGCCTCAATCGGGGCGCCAGCCGCAATCCGTCCGTGAAGCGGTATCTCAATCACATCATTGGCTGGCTCAGGCGCTGCTGGCTTGGGCTTTGCCATTGGTACGACATTGTCGCTTACCGACGCACGCGGCGCAGGGGTCGCGTCTTCGGGCTGTTTGATCACTTCCAAAGCGCGCGCCCGGTTGGGCAAACGCCGGATAAAGCCGCGCTCTTCCAAAGCCGAAATCAGACGGTGAACGCCGGACTTGCTCTTCAGATCGAGCGCTTCTTTCATCTCTTCAAAACTCGGCGAAATGCCTGTGTCTTCAAGCCGCTCTTGAATGAAGCGGATAAGTTCGTGCTGCTTTGCCGTTAACATGGGCAAACTCCGTAAAGGCCGCACTCTTCGTATGACCCCAGAAAGGAGTGCATACAGTGCCAATCACACGCGCCCCCAAGAGGCACCGAATTTGGTGCATTTACGGGCACTCCCCACGCACCGAAATGGTGAACGGATGCAGAACAATTAGGCAACCAATTCCTTCAAGTCAAGCGTGATCGACCCATAAACCCGCCAATTTCAGCCATTTTCGAGGTTATACACCAGAACATCCTCGCCCGCCGCCACAGCGGACGCGCCAGCGGGCCGGTCAATCAGACAATTCGCCCCCGCCAATGCCAGCAATGCGCTGGAATCTTGCGAGGATGAGAGGCGCACTGTGCGTCCGTCGCTGACCCCGCGCAGGAACTCGCGGCGTGTGCCCACCGCTGACAGGGCTTCGCCTGCCACCAAACGCGCGGAGCGGGGCAGGGGGCTGGGATCGCCCATCGCCGCCCGGATCAATGGCAAGGCAAACAGGAAGCATGTCACAAAGCTCGACACCGGATTGCCTGGCAGGCCGAGGATCACTTGTGTTCCCCAATCCGCCTTGCGCGTGGCCACCATCAACGGTTTGCCCGGTTTGATCGCGACTTTCCAAAAGGCGAGCTCAGCCCCCCAATCCACCAATGCTTGCTGGATCAGATCGTGATCGCCGACCGACGCGCCGCCGGAGGTGATGAGGATGTGGCTCTGTTCCGCTTGTTTCAACGCGCGGGCCAAGGCGGCGCGGTCATCGGCTACCGGGCCGAGTGGTTCGCTCAATCCAACATAGGGATAGAGCATCGCGCCCAGCATCACGCCATTGCTCGCGGGGATCTGGTGCGGGCCGCAGGGCGCGCCTGCTTCGACCAGCTCATCCCCGCTATCCAGCACCGCGACGCTTGGCGGCTCCGTCCAAGGCAGGACGCCATGTCCCGCCGACACCGCCAAGGCCAAGGTGGCCGGCGTGAGCGGTGCCCCTTTGGTGAGCACAATGTCACCTGTTGCAAAGTCGAAACCAGCGCGGCGCACATGGCGGCCCGCCTCTGGCATGTCGTCAGTACGGATCACATCGCCCAACACCGCCGCATTCTCTTGGATGAGGACCCGGTCGGCCCCTTGCGGCATATGCGCGCCCGTAGAGATACGGACGCATTCGCCGGGGCTCAGCGCGCCGTCATAGGGCGCACCGGCGCGGCTTTCGCCCACCCACCGCCATTCGCTATTCTCGCCATCACCCACCGCCAACGCATAGCCATCCATCGCCGATAGGTCGGCTGCTGGCTGCGTGCGCAGCGCGCTGACGTCTTGCGCCAGATGCCGCTTGGCAGAGACCGGCAGCATGCCCAGCAAGCTGGAGTGCATTTCCGGTGCCAGCGCCAGCAGCTTTGCCTGCGCTTCTTCTAAGGTGAGCATCGGCGTCACTGATCCGCCGCTTTCCAATGCCCTGATTTCCCACCGCGTTTCTCGATCAAGCGCACCGCGCCGATCACCATCCCTTTGTCGATCGCCTTTGCCATATCATAGATCGTCAGCAGCGCGGTGGAGACAGCGACCATCGCCTCCATCTCTATCCCGGTTTTGCCTGTCAGCGATGCGGTCGCGGTTGCAGTGATGGCATCGTCTTCAAAGGCGAAATCGACCGTAATCGCCTCTAGCCCGAGCGGATGACATAGCGGGATCAGATCGCCGGTACGCTTTGCCGCCATAATCCCGGCAATGCGCGCGGTGCCTAGCACGTCGCCCTTCGGCGCATCGCCTGCGCGGATCGCGGTGAGCGCGCTATCCGACATGGTGATCCGGCCAGAGGCAACCGCCACGCGGTGCGTTGCTGCCTTCCCCCCGACATCGACCATGCGCGCCGCGCCGTCTTCGCCCAGATGCGTAAGGCCGGTCATCGCGGAGCACCGGTTCTGCGACGCCTGACACACTTGACACACAGTCCAGGGGCAAAAAAGTTGCCCTGTGGTTCAGGCGCAAAAGCAGGCGGATTTCTAAGGGCGTTTGAATGCGTCATGCGGCGGTGATGCCATGTTCGCCGCGTGTAGGACAGTGCGGATTGCGTATCCGATTGCTTATCCGTGCAGCCAAGCAAATTACCCGCCCAGCAATTCCCGCGTCGCCGCCGCAATATCGTCTTTGCGCATCAGGCTTTCCCCCACCAAAAACGTGCGGACGCCGCTTTGCGAAAGGCGCACGCAATCTGCGTGCTGCGCAATCCCGCTTTCCCCCACTAGCAACGCGCCATCCGGGGCAATCGGGGCAAGCCTTTCGGTGACGCCGAGTGATGTTGTGAAGGTTTTAAGATCGCGGTTGTTCACACCCAGCAACCGGCTTTTGAGGTGTTTGCCCGCGCGTTCCAATTCCGCCTCATCATGGACTTCGATTAAGACATCCATGCTGTGCTGCGCCGCCGCCGCTTCGATCTCTGCCATTTGATTGTTTTCTAGTGCGGCCACGATGATCAAAATGGCATCGGCCCCAATCGCGCGGGCTTCTAAACATTGCCACGGATCGACCATAAAATCCTTGCGCAGAACCGGCAGGTTGCAGGCCGCGCGCGCCGCGATCAGATAATCCTCATGCCCTTGAAAATAGGGGGCATCGGTCAGAACCGACAAACACGCCGCCCCGCCATCTTCATAGGCGGCCGCGTGCTGTGCGGGATGAAAATCCTCGCGGATCAAGCCTTTGGACGGGCTTGCTTTCTTGATTTCTGCGATCAGGGCAAAACCGGTTTCGGATTTCGTTCGCAAAGCTGCCTCAAACCCGCGCGGGGCGGATTGCCGGGCCGCTTCACCCTCAAGCTGAGCGATGGAAACCGCCGCCATGCGCGCATTCACTTCGCCGCGTTTGGCGGCGCAGATTTCTTCGAGCTTGTTCATATCGCCAGCGCAATCCAATCGGAGAGCAGCGTCATGGCCCGCCCTGAATCGAGCGCTTCTGCCGCAATGCCTACGCCTTCTTCCCATTCCGCCGCGCGCCGCGCCACAATCAACGCGCCCGCCGCGTTAAACAGAACAGCATCGCGGTATGGCCCCGGTGCGCCGGTCAGCAAGGATTTGAGAGCCGCCGCATTATGCACCGCATCATCGCCGCGGATCGCCTCAATCGGAACCGTCGGCAAACCCGCATCATCAGGGTGCAATCGGTTCATCTCAAACGTATTGCCGCGCACAACGGCAACCTCATTGCCGCCTGCTAGACTAAGCTCATCCAACCCCTCATCCCCGGAAACGATAAGCGATCGGCCCGTGCCCAATTTCGCCATTGCGCCTGCATAAATCGGCACATAGGCCGGGCGCGCGATCCCGATAAGCTGGCTGGAAACGCCCGCCGGGTTGGACAGCGGTCCCATCAGGTTAAAGATCGTGCGTTGACCAATCTTCTTACGGATCGGTTGAATCCGGCCCATCGCCGGATGGTGATTTTTCGCAAATAGGAAACAGATGCCCAACTCGTTCAGCGTTTTTTCCGCCGTATTGCCCGCCGCATCCATATCGAGGCCCAATGCCTCCAAAGTGTCCGCCGCGCCTGCTTTGGACGATGCCGCGCGATTGCCATGTTTTGCCACCGGCACGCCGCATGCCGCGACGACCAGGCTGACGGCGGTGGAGACATTGAGCGTGTGATGCCCGTCGCCGCCGGTGCCGCAGACATCAATGGCATCTGTCGGTGCGTCAATCGGGATCAGCCGCGCCCGCAGAGCCCGCGCCGCGCCCGCAATTTCATTCGATGTTTCGCCGCGCGCAGACAGGGCGATCAAAAACGCCTCAATCTCATCCTCGCTCGGCGCGCCGTCCAGCAAAGCGCCAAAAGCAGTCTCCGCCTCAACTTCTGTTAGCGGTTTCGTAATATGAGGCAGCACGCTCATGCGGACAATCTTTCGGGCATGCGGGCGTCGACGCCGCAAATCTTGAGGAAATTGGCAAGCAAAGCGTGGCCGTGATCGGTCGCGATGCTTTCGGGGTGAAATTGCACGCCGTGAATGGGCAAAGTTTCATGGCGGAAACCCATCACGCTGGCATTGTCCAATCCCGGCGTGTCTGCATGGGCATTGGCGATTAGGCTGCTGGGCACATCGACCACTTCTAAACTGTGATAACGGGTCGCGGTGTAGGGGGAGGGGAGTCCTGCGAAGACGCCGCTACTATCATGGGTGATGGGGGAGGTTTTGCCGTGCATCAATCCCCCGCGCGTGACGGTCCCGCCGAAATATTGGCCGATCGATTGGTGCCCCAAACACACGCCAAGCAGCGGTTTGCCCGCCTGCGCGCAAGCCGCGACGAGATCGAGGCTGATGCCCGCTTCGTTCGGGGTGCAGGGGCCGGGCGAGATCAAGAAACCCTTTGCGCCCGCCGCTAGCGCGTCGGCGGCGCTGATGGCATCATTGCGCTCCACCCGAACGCTTGCGCCCAATTCCATCAGATAATGGACGAGGTTGAAGGTGAAGCTGTCGTAATTGTCGATCACCAGAATGTCTGGCGGAGCGGTCGTGGGAGTATCGGCGGAATTCATGACCGCCCCGCAAAATGATCCGTTGCGCGCACCAATCCATCAATAATCCCCGGCTCGCTGGCGCTGTGACCGGCATCATGCACCATCCACAATTGCGCATCCGGCCATGCTTTCTTGACCTGCCATGCCGATCCGGGCGGGGTGCAAATATCGTGACGCCCTTGGACGATAATGCCGGGGATATGCGCGATCTTGTGCATATCCCTCAGCAATTGGCCTTCCTCTAAGAAGAAATCTTCCAAGAAAAAGCGTGCACAAATCCGCGCAAAGGGCACCGCCTTTGATGGATCGGCAAACTCTTCGAGCAAACCTTCATTCGGCAGCAATGTCGCGACGGTGCCTTCCCACAAGGACCATTCTTTCGCCGCGGCCAGCCGAGTGGCTTCGTCATCATTGGTCAGGCGCGCATAATAGGCCTTTACCAGATCGCCGCGCTCTTCTTCGGGGATCAGGCCGGTGAATTGATCCCATTGTTCGGCCATGATTTCGCTCGCGCCAAAACGGTAGAGCCAGCCTTTTTCCTTTTGCCGCGCCAAAAACACGCCGCGCAGGATGATCTCTGTGGTGCGGTCGGGATGCGCTTGAGCGTAGGCAAGCGAGAGTGTCGCGCCCCAGCTGCCGCCGAACACTTGCCACGCATCATGGCCGCACATTGTCCTCAGCCGTTCGATATCGACCACAATGCGCCACGTGTCATTGTTTTCGATCTCTGCAAATGGCAGCGACCGGCCGCAGCCGCGCTGATCAAACAGCAACACGTCATATTTCGCCGGGTCCCATTGGCGGCGATGCGAGGGGGCCATGCCGCCGCCCGGTCCGCCATGCAGGAACACCGCCGGTTTTGCGCCGGGGGTTCCGACACGCTCGTAATAAATCTGATGCCCCTCTCCGACGTCCAGCATGCCGGTCTCATAGGGTTCAATTTCCGGGTAGAGGCCGGTTTCGTATTGGATCATATTGCCTGTATTCGCCGCGCTCATCACTTCGTCTCCACCACCAAAAGCGGGCCAACCCTGCGCCCATCCATCCGCCCGGTTGCCGGATCCCAGAGCGAGGAAATATTGCCGTCCAAGAACAGCGCATCGCGCACGTCCAATTCATCGCGGAAGAACCGGGCCAATTTGCCAAAGCTGAGCGGCGCGTCGGAGATGACAAAATGCGCCTTGCCATCTGCCGTCATACCGACGCCGTTACGCAAAGCCTTAGACGGGCCATCATCCTGAATGTCCGGGTGCAGATCGCCATTGATAACCAGCATCGGCCCCGATTGTGTGCCAAATTGCGGGCGATCACCAACCGTGCGTAGGAACGTTTCTGTATCCAGAATGCGCCACCGGCCATTGGAACCAAAGAAGACACCATTGGGTTTCAGGAAGAAATTGCCGTTGCCAACGCCGCGGTTCAGTTCGACCAATCGGTCGCTATCGCGCACGAAATAGCCAATCGCTTTCAAATCATCGCCATACATTCCGCCATTCGTCACGAACGCAATTGCGCTTTCATTGCGGCCAGCGGCCCACCCTTCGATTGTGCCAAAATTCGCCCCGCTCGACGGCGCAAGTGCGGCCGATATGCGGTGCGTTTCTGGATCGGCGATGCAATGGGTGAGGGGGACGCCCTCAAAACTTAGCGAACGGCACGGTGATCCTGCGCCCGGCGTCGGGGTTTCCTCGGGCACGATTTCATCGGTCACGGCCAATTGTTCGCCAGATTGAGCGCCGCCGAGTTCTGCGCGCACAACAGGTTCGCCCGCCGGTTGCTGTTCACACGCGGTCAGTGCCAGCGCGGCCCCGAAAATAAGCGCAATTCTCACGTCACTCAGGCCTCTCAAAACGTTCATTGTCCAAAACCCGGCTCACTCGCCACCCGCACGGCTTCTTTTGCGGCGGCGATCAAAGCGCCGGATTTGGCGCGGCATTCTGCCAATTCTGCGTCGGGATCGCTGTCGGCGACAATACCTGCGCCTGCTTGCACATGCATCATCCCGTCTTTCACCACCGCCGTGCGCAGGACAATACACGAATCGACCGATCCGTCCGGCGCGAAATATCCGACCCCGCCAGCATAAGCGCCGCGCGTTTCGGGTTCCAATTCAGCGATGATTTCGCAGGCGCGAATTTTTGGCGCGCCCGACACTGTGCCCGCGGGGAAGCCTGCGAACAGCGCATCGATTGCGTCGCTATCAGGCGCCAATTGGCCCACAACATTGCTGACGATGTGCATCACATGGCTGTACCGCTCAATCGTGAAACTTGCGGTGACTTCGACACTGCCAGCGGATGCGACGCGCCCCACATCGTTGCGGCCCAGATCGAGCAGCATCAGATGTTCTGCCAATTCCTTAGGATCGGCCAGCAATTCTGCTTCGTTTGCCTCGTCCGCTGCGCGTGTCTCGCCGCGTGGGCGCGTCCCGGCGATGGGGCGAACGGTCACTTCACCATCGCGCACCCTGACCAAGATTTCCGGACTGGACCCGACAATGGCAAAACCCGGCAGGTCGAGAAAATAGAGAAACGGCGAAGGGTTTACCCGCCGCAAGGCCCGGTAAAGAGCCAGTGGCGGCAATTCAAACGGGCAAGTGAAACGCTGAGCCAGAACAACCTGAAAAATATCGCCAGCGACAATGTAATCCTTCGCCCGTGCGACCAAGGATTTGTAATCATCGCCCGTCATTACCGGGGACAATTCCGGCTCCGCTGTGCCCGCAGGCGCGCGCGGTTCTTCAGGGCGAGGCTGGGCGAGGGCGCGCAGAGTTTCGTCGATGCGCTCTGCGGCGTGTTCAATTGCCCGCGCCGGTGCAATCGCCTGAGCGGCAACGTCTTGATCGCTGGACCAGATCGGCGTGACGCAAAATAGATCGTCCGACAAGCTATCAAAGATTAAGATCACCGTCGGGCGCACAAACAACATATCCGGCAGCGCCAATTCGCTGGACGGCGCGCGGGGCAGGGTTTCGACCAGGCCGATGGTCTCATAGCCAAAATAGCCAACCAAACAGGCAAGCGCCGGGGGCAGCCCCTCTGGCACATCAATCCGGCATCTTTGCGCCAATGCGCGCAACTCCGCCATCGCATCGCCGCTGCACCGGTCGAAGGCTTCACGGTCGCTCTGCCAGACCGGGTTTATCGCCGCTTCGCCCTCGCTGGCGCGAAACACCAGATCAGGGTCGAGGCCCAGCAAGCTGTAGCGCCCGCGAACTTCGCCGCCTTCGACCGATTCCAGCAGAAAGTCGCCGCGCCCCGGCACCATCAAACGCCGTGCGGCACCGACCGGCGTGTCGCTATCGGCGACCACGCGCCGCCATACCAATGCGGGCGCACCGGCTGCTAAAGCCTGCGCGGCTCCGGCGGCGTTTTCCAAGTGCAGAAATGCGGTATCGGGCACGGTCTAGGCGGGTTCAGAAACGCAAGCGAGCGATCAGGTTTCGCCGGCCAGCGATTTGCGCAAGGCTTCAATCGCTTCCTCATTGCGCTCCACACCGATTTCTTCGCGGATCGCGCGCGACAATTGCGCGTTATATTCCGCGACCAATGCCGGTGCGAGCTGCGCCTGAGTTTGCGCCAGCAAATCCTCATTACCGTCAATCGGATCGGTTTCGATTGTATCCAGATCGACGACAAACCAACCGGCATCGGCGCCCTCTTCGAGGATTTTGGTCGAATCCTTCGCCATAGAGAACATCAGCACCAAGGGTGCAGGGATCCGCTGATTTTGCTGCGACAGCAATTCGGTGCGGCGCAGATCGATATCTTCCACCTGCGTCAATGCGGGGTTCTCTGCCGCCATCGCTGCGGTGACAGTGGCGCCGCCGCGTACGGCCTCCAAAATCCGGCTTGCGGCTTCGCCTGCCAGTTTCGCGCCTTCTGAACGGCGCCAGCCTGCGACCGCCTGATCTCGAATTTCTGCGAGCGGCGGTGCGGCGCTTTCGGTGATCTCTTCCACATCAAAGATCATGAAGCGCGCGCCGGGGACCAATTCGGCCAATTGCGGCTCACCTTCGTCCATCTGGAATGACGTGCCCAAAATCGGGCGCAGCGCCGGGCTGATCCCTTGCTGCAACGCGCCATAGACGCGGCCATCGGCCATCACATCGGGGATAACATTCACCTCGAGGCCAAATTCCGTCGCCACATCCGTCAGCGATGTGCCGGTGTCGACTTTCTCTTCGATCCGGCTGCTGAGATCGATCAAAGCGTTGGCGCGTGCATCCCTGCGCAGTTCCAACGCGATTTCATCGCTAACCTCAGCCAGAGAGCGGGCGGCGATGCTTTCAACATTATCGACCCGTGCGACATAAAAGCCGAGCGCCGCGCGAGCAGGCTCAGCAATCGCGCCATCCTCAACGGCAAACACGTTCTGCGCGAGGGCGAAGCTGGTGGCGGATGCCATCGCTTCTTGATCAAGCAATTCGCCTGCGGAAACTTGGAAACCCGCCTCTGCGGCCGCAGCCTCTAGCGAGAGGCCACCGCGAATGCGGCCAACGAGAGCGGTCGCGGCGGCTTCTGTCGGCACCACGAAGGAACTGATCGCGCGGCGTTCACCGGCGGCATAGCGTTCTGCATTTTGCTCATAACGCGCCGCGATTTGTTCGGCGGTTGGCTCCACTTCGACATTGATATTTTCCGGGCCAAACGCGGCAAAGCGGATGGTGCGCCGTTCTGGCAGAATGAAATCGACGCGGCTTTCGGTGTAATATTCGGTCAATTGCGCGTCTGTTGGATCACCTTCTGGTGCAAACGCGGTGCTGGCGATCAGGCCAATCTGACCCTTGCGCCGTTCCAGAACCAATGCGGCATATTGACGCGCGGCTGCGGCGGGCAATTGCGGCGCGGCAAAGGCCGGGCGCAGCAATTGTTGAGCCAGCAATCCATCGCCAATATCGCGGCGCAAGATTGCATCGGTGATCCCTTGGCGGCGCAAGGCGGCTTGATAGGTCGCCTGATCAAATTCACCCGTCAGACTGCGGAATGCCTGAATTTGCAGAATTTCACTGTTGATAAGATTATCGCCCGCCCGCAGGCCGTAATTTTTCGCGAACATGCCGACCGAATATCTGTCGATAAGCAGTTCCAGCTCCCCTTCCAAACCGCCGCCAGCGATAAATAGCGGCATGGTGATGGTGGGGTTTTCGGTCCGCTCACGGTCCAGCGCATTGCCGATTGCTCCGGTCATTTCGCTGTTTGAAATGCCTTCGCCGCCAACAACGGCGACCTTATCATCGCCGGTCAGACCGCCAAAGGTCGTCGAACCGCCAATATCACTCGCGGCAAAGGCCAGCGCGACGATAATTAGAAATCCGATGAAGATCGGCAGGCCGATTTTCGACTGGAAGAAATTGCGGAACATCGAAATCATTGTGAGGCTCTTCCTGCGTATTCTTTTATCGTGAACGGTTTTTTGGGCAGTTTGACCCGAACCATTCGTGAATATTAACATGTATCTGCGTGTCGATTTGACTGTATTGTGACCAAAACCGTAAGGTCAGCCTGTGCTTGCCCGTGATCCGGCCTATGATCAGGTCGTGTTCGCGGCTCGCTTTATCGGCCCTGCGACCTCGCGGCAACAGGTTGGATGACCTTTTGACTAAAACGCACCCCTCCGCTAGCGGACGCCGCCTTTGCTATCTACATCGGGCTCCCTAAATCGGGGTCCAGATTCGTTACGCCCCCTCTTGCCATCAGGATATATTGATGCCCCTGCGGCCTTACATTGTTGGAAATTGGAAAATGCATGGCACGCGTGCCACGCTATCCGAAGCGCGCGCGATTGATCGCGCTGCGCAGCGCCATATGAAAGTGGAAGTGGCCATCGCGCCGCCATACACGTTGATCCATCCTGTCCACCGCGAGGCGGAACAGATCGCCGTCGGCGCGCAAGATTGCCATGATCAAGAAAGCGGCGCGCATACGGGCGAAATTTCCGCAGCGATGGTCGCGGATGCGGGCGCGAAGTTCGTGATCCTTGGCCATAGCGAACGGCGCGAGGCGCAATCGGAAAATGACGCTTTGATCCGCGCGAAGGCGCAGGCTGCTTTGGCCGCTGGTTTGCGGGTCATCATGTGCTGCGGCGAAGCGGAAAAGGTTCGCGATGCGGGCCGCGCGGTCGCGCATGTGAAGAAGCAGTTGAAAGCGTCTCTGCCTGAAACTATCGAAGACGCCGCAGAGAAGCTGACGGTGGCTTACGAACCGATTTGGGCGATTGGCACTGGCAAAACCGCCACACCCGAAGACATCGCCGAAATGCATGGCGAGATCCGCAAATTGCTGATCGCGTTGTTTGGCGAAGAAGACGGCGCAGAGATCCGCATCCTTTATGGCGGTTCGGTAAAGCCTGAAAACGCTGGCGAAATTTTGAATGTTCCCGAAGTTGGCGGCGCGCTTGTTGGAGGGGCTAGCCTGACTGCGGATAGCTTTATGGGGATCGCATTGGCCGCAGGCGAAGCGGAAGAGGGGTAGGGCGCACGCGGCGCTTGCCCTCAACCTCCTTGCCTATGACGCTATGCATCCCTAGATGCGCTGCACATTCAGACCTTATTTAGAAGAAACTCATGTCGCTGTTTATTATCCTTACCGTGATCCAGGCCATCGTGGCCGCTGCTCTGGTCGGCGTTGTGCTGATGCAGCGTTCTGAGGGCGGGGGGCTTGGTATTGGCGGTAATCCGTCGGGTGCATTGGGCGCGCGCGGGGCGGCAGATTTCCTGACCCGTTCGACCAAATGGCTCGCGGTGGCATTTGTGGCCTTGTCGATCACACTGGCTGCGGTTGCGGTGAGCGAATCGAGCATTGGTGAAGTCACCTCTGACCTTGACCGCGATGTTGCTGCCCCGTCGGCAGAAGATTTGCTCGGCGGAACTGGCGGAACTGGCGGCGGGGGCAGTGCTGAAACGGCGCCTTCTGGCGGCGCGGCTTCTGCTGATGATCTGCTTGGGGCGCCTGCTCCAGTAGAAGCACTCGCTGAAACGCCTGCTGCGGAATAATTGGCTGGGCATGCTTGTGGCCTGCTTGGGGCGCTTTACTCCAAGCTGCACCGTTAAAACTCACAAAAATCGTCACGCTTGTGGATTGCGACGCTTTGCTGTGCGCAATTCGCTTGCCCCGAATCCAAGAACACCCTTAAGGCTCGGCTCCCATGGCGCGGTACATTTTTATAACCGGCGGCGTGGTCTCCTCGCTCGGCAAAGGTCTCATGGCAGCTAGTCTCGCTGCGCTTCTACAAGCGCGCGGGTACAAGGTGCGGATTCGCAAATTTGATCCCTATCTCAACGTCGATCCGGGCACGATGAGCCCGTATCAGCACGGCGAGGTTTACGTCACCGATGACGGGGCGGAAACGGATCTCGATCTGGGGCATTACGAACGCTTCACCGGCGTATCGGCGCGGCAGAGCGATAATATCACCAGCGGCCGGGTTTACCGCGACATTATCGCGCGTGAACGCAAAGGCGATTACCTTGGCGCGACGGTGCAGGTGATCCCGCATGTGACCGATGCGATCAAACAATTCGCTCTCGATGATCAAGATGACCTTGATTTCATCCTTTGCGAAATTGGCGGCACAGTCGGCGATATCGAATCCTTGCCGTTTATGGAGGCGATCCGGCAGCTCAGGAATGATCTGGAGCCGCTGCAAACGCTGAGCGTACATGTCACTTTGGTGCCTTACATTGCCGCCGCAGGCGAATTGAAGACGAAGCCGACGCAGCATTCGGTGCGCGAACTGGCGAGCCTGGGGATCAAGCCGGACGTGCTGCTATGCCGGGCGGAACATCCGATCCCCGATAGCGAACGGCGCAAGATCGCCAATTTCTGCAATGTGCGGATGGAATCGGTGATCCCTGCGCTGGATGCGCCGTCGATTTATTCGGTGCCGCTGCAATATCATCAGCAAGGGCTGGATGCAGAAGTGTTGCGCGGATTTGGTATCACCGACGCGCCGGAGCCTGATTTGTCAGGCTGGGCCGATGTGACCGACCGTTATTTCAACCCAGAAGGCGAAGTGACCATCGGCGTGGTCGGCAAATATGTCGGCCTGCCGGACGCTTATAAGAGCCTTAACGAAGCGCTCGTCCACGGCGGCATGGCCAACCGGGTCAAGGTCAATATCAAGTGGATCGACGCCGAAGTGTTTGAAGGCGACAATGACGCCGACATCATCTCTGCGTTGGAACCGATGCACGGCATTTTGGTCCCCGGCGGATTTGGCGAACGCGGCAGCGAAGGGAAAATCTCCGCCGTGCGTTTTGCTCGCACTCGCAATGTGCCGTTTTTCGGAATTTGCCTCGGCATGCAGATGGCCTGCGTCGAAGGCGCGCGGGAGGCCGGTTTTGGCGAGGCATCCTCGACCGAATTTGGCGATACAGAGCAACCCGTCGTCGGCATCATCACCGAATGGATGAGCGAAGAGGGCATCGAACAACGCGAAGAAGGCGGCGATCTGGGCGGAACCATGCGGCTTGGCGCGTATGAGGCCAAACTGTCCGCCAACAGCCACACATCACGCATGTATGACGGCGTGACGACGATCTCTGAACGCCACCGGCACCGTTATGAGGTCAATGCAGCCTATATCGAGCCGCTGGAGCAGCAAGGGTTGGTCTTTGCGGGAATGTCGCCGGACGGCTTGCTTCCTGAGATTGTGGAGCGCCCTGACCATCCGTGGTTTGTTGGCGTGCAATTCCATCCAGAGCTGAAGTCGCGGCCCTTTGATCCGCATCCGCTCTTCGCTGGCTTTATCGCCGCGGCGCTGGAGCAATCGCGACTGGTTTAACCACTCGCTGGGTTAACGCCTCGCTGTGCTAATACTGGGCTGGGATAATACCGGGCTATGCGGGCGCTTAGCTGCATCTTGCACCTTCAACATCTTTGGGCATCCGATGATCTGCGCGTCATGCGCGGCTGCGAAGCATGCGGCAAACGTCCTTAGGCCGATCCTGCGTATTGTATCGGATGGCCTGCTTTATCCGATTGTATCTGTCTTCTTTATAGAACGGCGTGAAATTCCACTTGCACGGGCGGCGATTTGCTTCATATGCCCGAGCACCCTATAGGTTTTCGTAAGGGCGCGGTATCGGGGGATACCGCTTACTTTGCGGCCGGTAGGGTCGGGGTTTTAAAGATATAGAGTTTCGCAGCGCGCCGATTTCTAGGGCGCTTTTTGAATAGGCTGCATCAGAGCTCGCGCCGGATTTGACCGTCTTCTGCGACCCGGACGGTCAGGGTTGGACGAGGCGACTCTTGAGTCGCGGGGGCGGGTCCGCAAGGGCCGCCCCCACTTTACTCATACATTCCTATATTGATTGCGCCGCGCTTAGGCAGCGTCGGCGGCGTCTTTATCGTCACCCGACAGCACCGCGGTTAATTTGGCGCCATCATTCACGACACCGTTAACTGCGATCTTTTTCGGTTTCATCGCATCGGGCACTTCGCGCACCAGATCGACGATCAACAGACCATCAGCCAAATCGGCATTTTCCACGCGGACATAATCGGCCAATTCAAACCGGCGTTCAAACCCGCGATTGGCGATCCCGACATGCAGCAATTCTGCGCCGCTATCGATGTCGTCGCGTTTCTTGCCCTGCACGGTCAGCAGGTTCGCTTGCGCAGTGATCTCAATATCGTGCGGGCGAAAACCGGCCACGGCCAGCGTGATACGGTAATTGTCTTCGCCGCTTTTTGAGATGTTGAAAGGGGGGTAATTGTCACCCGAATTCGCGCGCGCTTGGCTTTCCAGCATGTCGAACAAGCGGTCAAAACCAACGGTGCTGCGGCGATAGGGGGTAAAATCAAGACGTGACATAGTTTCAAATCCTCTGCTTTTGAGCAATTTGTGTGTGTTTGCAGACCTGCCTCATGCAGCGCCTGCGGTTTTGCCGGCACCTATCTTGCGATAAGAGCGTTCCCCAAGACTGGCGGAACGTGCCGACACACATTAGTTAGGGCGGACAAAATTGCTTTCAAGAGGTCAAAGCGGGTCAAAACCGTACCGGCCACAAGAAGCCAAATGGGACAAAAAATGAGCACTCCAAAAATCGACATCTACACCAAATTCACATGCCCTTTCTGCGTGCGCGCAAAAAGATTGCTGTCGAATAAGGGCGCTGAATTCAACGAATTCGACATTTCGATGGGCGGGCCAAAGCGTGAGGAAATGATCGCGCGCGCACCCGAGGCGCGGACCGTGCCGCAGATTTTTATCGGCGATACGCATGTGGGCGGATCGGATGAATTGGCCGCTTTAGAGGCGTCGGGCGAACTTGATGCGCTGCTAGCGGGATAGACTGCTTTTATGGCCAAAATCGCGGTTCTTCAGATGAATTCGGGCATCGACCCGCAGGCGAATATGGCCGTAATCTTGGACGCGGCAAAACGCGCGGCGGGCGAGGGGGCTCGGGCGCTCTTTACCCCGGAAATGTCGGTGTTGCTGGACCGAAACCGGGCGCGCGGCGGGGCATGGATTGAGAGCAGCGGGCCGATCGAGGCGAGCGAGCAGCTGGCGCAATGTGCGCGGGAATTCGGCATCGACATTGCCTTAGGCTCGATGCCGGTGATGGGCGATGGCGGCCTTTGGGCAAACCGCTCAAAATACTTCGCGGCCCATGGCGGAATAGATGCCGATCCGGTAACTTACGACAAAATCCACATGTTCGACGTTGAGCTATCGACCGGTGAAACATGGCGCGAGAGCAGCGCCTATAAAGCGGGCGAACGGGTCGTCACAGTGGAGGGCACGCCTGCCGGGCGGCTTGGGCTGGCGATCTGTTACGACATGCGCTTCCCCGCTTTGTTTGAAGCTTTGGGCCAGCGCCATTGCGACACGGTCGCCATCCCCGCAGCTTTCACCGTTCCCACGGGCAAAGCGCATTGGCACGTCCTACTGCGCGCCCGCGCGATTGAGGCCAGCGCCTTTGTCATCGCCGCCGCACAGGTCGGCAAACATGCCGATGGGCGAGAGACCTATGGGCACAGTCTGGTGGTCGATCCGTGGGGCGAAATATTGCTGGATATGGGCGGCGACGCGCCGGGGATCGGTTATTGCGACATCGACCTTGCCCGCATTGCCGAGGTCCGCGCGCAAGTGCCCAGCCTTGCCAATGCGCGCAAAATTCCCGATTAAGCGGCCATGATCGTATTTGACCTCAATTGCAGCGAAGGCCACCGTTTTGAAGGGTGGTTTGGTTCGTCCAGCGACTATGAAGAGCAATGTCTGAGCGGGCTTTTGACGTGCCCTGAATGCGGATCGGATGAAGTCAGCAAAGCGGTGATGGCCCCGGCAGTCGGCGCGAAGGGTAACACGAAACCAGAGCAGACGCCCGCGCCGCTTACGCCAGAACGGGCGCCAGAACGCGCGCCAGAAGTGGCGGCGCAGGCGGCATTGGGACCGGCCGCGGCAAAACCCGCCGATGAAGCAAAACCAGTGTCCAACAAGCCGATGCCCGCCGAAGTGCAAAAGGCGTTGGCGCAATTGGCGAAGGCGCAGGAAAAGGCGCTGAAAAGCAGCAAATGGGTCGGCAAGGATTTCGCCGCACAATCGCGGGCCATGCATTATGGCGAACAGGATCAAGCCGCGATCCACGGGCAAGCGAGCCTGGAAGAGGCGCAATCCTTGGCCGAAGAAGGCGTGCAAGTCGCCGCCCTACCATTCCCAGTAGCACCGCCCGACAAATTGAATTGACCGCGCGCGTTCAAGCCGCCGCAGATGCGAACCACTGACAAAGAGTTCATTGGCGCGACCGCGAGCCTAGAGGGTCGCCAAACCGCAGAAAACGTGACCCCGGCGCGATTCGAACGCGCGGCCCCCAGATTAGGAATCTGGTGCTCTATCCGGCTGAGCTACGGGGTCATGGCACCCCAATACCACTCTATTTGCCCCGCGCAACAACGGTCTAGACCTGCGCCAACCGAGCCAAGCGGCCAAGAAAACAACCCACCAAGCACAACGCTGCAGAAACAACCCAACTCGGCTGCGCAGCAGCCGCAAGCGCGCCAAAGAGACGGGGCGCGCGCCCGCAGCGGCGAGAAGGCGCGAGGAAATCGCGCCCCGGATGGGGTGCGCACAAGAAAATAAAACACGCATGAAAAAAGACGCTTGGCTAATCCGTAGTGGGTGAGGGGAGGCCCATTCGGAAGGAAGCCGCAGCGTTCTTTAAAACAGCCATTGCTGACTGGTGATGCGATCAAAGACATTCGATCCAACCGTAGTGAACAAAGCGTTTTGCCGGTTATTCGGTGAAGTTCGTAGCGTCTTTGAGATTTGGCCTAACCCGTCATGGCTAACAGACCTCTATCGCGCACGTAATTTATCAGAAGGGGACTATTACGCCGCCAATTGCCGCGTCTGCCATGTGCGATCCGCCCAAAGCGACAGCGCCACAACGCCCGCCGATATTGCCAGCAGCAACGCGCATGTTCCCGCCCATCCGCCAAAATCATAGACCGCCGTGCTGGCAATACTGCCCAGCGCGCCGCCCAGAAACATAGTGACGATATAACTTGTGGTCAGCCGCGTGCGGATCGCCGGTTCCAGCGCGAGGAATGTCATGCGGCCAGTGACGTCCACAGTCGGGCCGACAATGTTCACCAACACCAAGGGCACCAGCACCGTCCAAACGCTCCACCCCATCGGATACATCAATGCGATCCCGGCCAATTGCACCAGCGCCGCAATCAGCCGCGCCCGGCGCGCGCCGATCCTGTCAGCCCAGCGGCCCAAACGTGGGGTGGAAAATATGCTGATCGCGGCGATCCCCGCGAGATAGCCGACCGTATCGACGCCATATCCCAATTCATCGCCCGTCAGATGCAGCGCCAGCGCCAGCCATGTCGCGGTGAAAGCGGCGAAGTTAAGCCCCTGTATCGCCGCAGACACCAGCATATCGCGGTGCGACCTGGCGAGGGTGAAGACCGATCCTAGCAATTGCAGATAGGAACCTTGCGGCACTTTGCGCGCGGCGCCATCCGATTTCAGCGTCACCGGGAGCAGCATGGTGACGCCGGCCATCACCGCAAAGGCGCACCAATAGACCGTGCGCCAACCATAGGTTTCCGCCACGATCCCTGCGCCGACCCGCGCCACCAGAATGCCAAAGATCACCCCCGCCGTCAGCAGCGCGGTAACTTGGCCAAGCCGTTCTGGCGCCACCCGTTTTGAGGCGAAGGCGGGGATCAAATAGGGGGCAATCGTCACAAAACCCAGCAAGGTTGAGGCAATCGTAAACGCCGCAAACCCTTGCGCCAGCGCCATGCCGAGCATGAACACGCATTGCGCGGTCACAAACCCCAGACACAGCGCTTTGTTAGAATAGCGATCCCCCAGCGGAAGCAGCAGCAAAATCCCCAAAGCCAAAGCCAATTGGTTGAGTGCAGGGACGATCCCGATGCGCGCGTCGCTAACACCGAAATCGTGCGCGACTTCGCCGATGATCGGGTGGATATAATAGGCATTGGCAGTGACGACCGCGACCGTCACCGCCAAGGCGTATTCTTGCCCCCGGCTTAGATATGCGGGGGCAGGTTCAGATGCAGGATCGATCAGAGAAAGCCCGCCGCTTTAGCCGTCGCCGCGACGCCCGCGGCCAATTCTGCCGGGCGGTCTTCCTGACAAAAATGCCCGCAAGTGCTCAGTGTGGAATGCGGCAAGCCCGCCGCCCCCGCAATGCGCGGGGCCATTGTCGCGGTGGCTGCGCCAAGGACTTTGTCATCCTCGCCAACAATCGTCAGGAACGGTTTGTCGAAACCGGCCAACCCGTTCCATGCGGCTTTGTTCTGCGCGACCCCCGGCTTGTCATCCTCTACCGGGACAAGCTGCGGAAAGGCGCGCGCGCCCGCTTTGCTTGGTTCATCGGGGAACGGGGCATCATAGGCGGCGACTTCTTCTGCCGACAATTCGGTTTCAGATGCGCCCTGAAGGATATTGCCGATCTTAAATTCGGGCGAGCTTTTCGCAAATTCGCGCCATGCCATAAAGGCCGGGGATGCCTTACCGCCGCCCTCTGGCAAAAACGTATTGCTGGCGACGACGAAGGAGAAGGCCTCGGGGTCTTCACCAACCATTCGCAGGCCCAGCAATCCGCCCCAATCCTGACAAAACAGGCCCGCTGGCTGCGGCACAACGGCATCGCGCCACTGTTTGAGCCAGGCGATATGCCGGTCATAAGTGTAGAACGCGATATCGTCGGGCTTGTCGCTTTTGCCAAAACCGATCAGGTCGGGGGCGAGGCAGCGAAAGCCAGCTTGCACCAAGACAGGGATCATCTTGCGATAAAGATAGCTCCAGCTGGGTTCCCCATGAAACAGCAAAACCGGCGGCGCGTCCTTCGGCCCCTCATCAAGGTAATGCATGCGCCCCGAATGGCTGACGCCGTCATTGTCCGATCCCAGATCAATATCGATCCAGTTTTCGGCAAATGGATAATCAGGGATCGCAGCAAAGCGGGCGAGGTCGGCTTTCAGAATTTCCATAAGGCTTGTCTCCGTCAGAGTGCCATTAGGTAGCAGGAAAAAACTGAAAGCGAAGGGCCGCGCCGGTGTTTATTGCACCGCTTCTCCCGGAGTATCGCCCATCGGCACACGTTCTTTGAATGTGTGCGTGATGTACGGGAACGGGATTTCGATCTCTGCATCATCCAATGCGCGTTTGATTGCGCGCATGACCTGATCCTTGGTCTGCACGGCGTCTGGTCCGGCCGATGCCGCCCACCACCGGACAAGGAAATCGACCGAGCTGGAATTGAACACATCCGCGAGCACTTGGACGTCTTTGTCCTTCGCCACGGTTTCGACCTTTTCTACCGCGGCTTGGATGACGCTGGCGGCGTGATCCAGATCGGTGTCGTAAGACACGCCGATAACGACGTTAAAACGGCGCTGATCTAGATCGGTGATCACTTCGACGGGATCGTTGAACAATTGCGAGTTGGGCAGAACGTGCAGCTCGCCCGAAAACGCGCGGATATGCGTTTCGCGCAGGCTGATAAATTCCACCTTGCCGTGAATATCGCCCGATTTGATCGCATCGCCGATCTGCATTTTATCACGCAGCATGATCATCACACCGGCGAGAAAGTTCTCAAAGAAATCCTGAAACGCAAAACCAATCGCAACCGCGCCGACACCCAAACCGGCGAGCAGGCCAGATGGGCTGAAGTTCGGGAAGATCACGACCGCAATCAGCATGATACCCGCCAGCCAAATACCAAGCCGCACCAGCGTTTCGAGCAGATTGCGCAAAGACGGGCGCAATTGCGTCTTACCGATCAAGCGCGCGCTGATCCGCGATGCGCCGCGCGCCAGCATCCATGTGACCAGCAGGACAACCAGAGCAATTGCGACAGAGGGGACGGAGGCGACGGCGCCTTGCGCCATGGAGTTGAGTTCTTCGATTAACGTGTTGAGCATAATAGTGTCGTGTGTTCCTTATTTTATTACTCAACGGGTTCAGGCGCGTCTGTGTTCCAAGAAATTTGCGATCATGTGGCGCTTATTCATATCGGCAGGTGGACTTGCCCCGCGGCTGCGGGCAATCAGCGTGTCATGCAATCAGAGACTGAAGAACTCGCCGAGATCCGCCGCGCCGTCCGCGCGCTGTGTGATGATTTTCCCGGAGAATATTGGCGCACAAAAGACGCCGCGCGCGAATATCCGGCGGAATTTGTCGATGCGCTGACAAAAGCGGGCTTTCTTGCCGCGCTGATCCCCGATGAATTTGGCGGCAGCGGGTTGAGCCTGGATGCGGCCTGCGTGATTATGGAGGAAATTCAAGCATCGGGTTGCAATGGCAGTTCAGCCCACGCGCAAATGTACATTATGAACACCTTGCTGAGATATGGCAGCGACGCGCAAAAGCACGAATATTTGCCCAAAATCGCCAGCGGAGAATTGCGCTTGCAAGCCTTTGGCGTCTCAGAGCCGACCAGCGGGACCGACACGCTGAGCCTGAAAACGCGCGCGGTCAAAGACGGCGATGAATATGTGATCAGCGGCCAGAAAATCTGGACAAGCCGCGCCGAACATTCCGACCTGATGCTGCTTCTCGCGCGGACAACCCCGCGCGATCAGGTGGAGAAGAAAACCGAGGGCCTCTCAATGTTCCTCGTCGATATGCAGGCTGCGATGACATCGGGAATGTCGATCAAGCCGATCCGCACCATGATGAACCATTCCTCTTGCGAGGTGTTTTTCGACGATCTGCGCATCCCCGCCAGCGCGCTGGTTGGTGAAGAGGGGAAGGGTTTTCGATATATTCTATCGGGCATGAACGCGGAGCGGATTTTGATCGCCAGCGAATGTATTGGCGATGCAAAATGGTTCATCGAAAAAGCAACCGGATATGCCAGTGATCGCAACGTGTTCGCCCGCCCGATTGGCCAGAACCAAGGCGTCCAATTCCCAATCGCGCGTTGCTACGCCCAAATGCGCGCGGCAGAATTGATGGTCCACCACGCGGCGCAGGTCTATGATGAGGGCGGCAATCCCGGCGAAGAGGCCAATATGGCAAAACTGCTCGCATCAGAGGCAAGCTGGGCGGCGGCGGATATGTGTGTGCAAACCTTTGGCGGCTTCGGCTTTGCGGAGGAATATGACGTTGAACGCAAATTCCGCGAGGCGCGTTTGTACACCGTTGCGCCGATCTCCACGAATTTGATTCTGTCCTATCTGGCCGAGCATGTCCTGGGATTGCCGCGATCCTATTGAGCGGCGATGATTGCGCGGATTTAGGCCAAATTCCGTAGGTATTTTGGCGATTTCGGCGTCTTTCGCTGAATAATTGGTCGCACGGGCGTATTTTGCTTGATGCGGCGGGTTAACTATGATTCTGTGGATATCAGGAAAGCAGGGCTGGTCATCAGACCGTCTGCGGAACCGATCGGGACATAGAAACAATGCACAAACCACCAAAAGAACACGTGAAACAGGCGCTCGCGCTCGTTTTGCTTGTCGTTCTGACGGTGTCTGCAATTGCGGGTCCGACGGGGCTGCTGGCTTGGGCAGAGAATGAAGAAACGCTGGATCAGCGGATGGGCCAGATTGCCATGCTCACCGAAAAACGAAATGCGCTCAAAAACCGGGTTGAATTGCTCGATCCCAATGGCGCAGACCCCGATTTGGTCAGCGAATTGATCCGCCAAGACCTTGGCGTGATCCACCCTGATGAGATTGTGATCACCCTAGACGAAGATTGATCACCGCCGGGTGCTTTTTCTCGCTTCCGGTTTCCCAAGCACTGTATTTTTAACCGATCTGGCGAATGCGCAGTCTGCGCGCGCCTTTCCGTTGCGTAACCCATAATTTGCGGCCTATAGGGATCGCAATTGGTGGGCGCGCGCATCCTTAAATCCCTCCTCCCCGGCGGCGGCGCGTCTGATTGAGAAGAAGGAAGCCAACTTGGCCAAAAAACCGGCAGCTAAACCCGCGGCAAAGAAACCTGCAGCCGCCAAAGCGCTTACGCCCGACGATCCCGATTTCATCCTGCATTCGTTGCAAAGCGATTTTGAGGCGACGAAGACGTTTGCGGCGAGCGATGATCAAATGCTCGAATTCTATCGCCAAATGCTGCTTATCCGCCGATTTGAGGAAAAGGCGGGTCAGCTTTACGGGCTCGGCCTGATCGGTGGTTTCTGCCACCTCTATATCGGCCAAGAGGCAGTTGCGATTGGTCTGCAATCCGCTTTGGATAGCGACAAGGACAGCGTCATCACCGGATACCGCGATCACGGTCACATGCTGGCCTATGGTATCGATCCTAAGGTGATCATGGCAGAATTGACCGGGCGAGAGGCGGGCATCTCCAAGGGCAAAGGCGGCTCCATGCATATGTTCAGCACGGAGCATAAGTTTTACGGAGGCCACGGCATTGTCGGGGCGCAGGTTGCGTTGGGCGGCGGTTTGGCGCTGGCGCATCAATATAATGAAGATGGCGGCCTGTGCCTTGCCTATTTCGGTGACGGCGCGGCAAACCAGGGCCAAGTTTACGAGACGTTCAATATGGCGGCCTTGTGGAACCTGCCGATCGTGTTCGTGGTCGAAGACAATCAATATGCGATGGGCACGGCCAGTTCGCGTTCTTCTGCAGAGACACGTTTCCACCGCCGCGGCACCGCATTCCGCATCCCCGGCATGGATGTTGACGGCATGAACGTCCTAGAGGTTCGCGCGGCAGCAGAGGTCGCGTTTAAACATGTGCGCGACGGTAAGGGGCCGGTTCTGATGGAGCTCAACACCTATCGTTATCGCGGCCATTCCATGTCCGATCCTGCAAAGTATCGCACCCGCGACGAAGTGCAGGAACAACGCGAGAAATTTGACCCGATTGAGCGGCTCAAAAAGACATTGGTGGAGGCGGGGCATGATGAGGCCGCGCTGAAAGCTATCGACAAGGATATTCGTAAGATCGTTACCGAAGCTGCTGATTTTTCAGAAAGTTCGCCTGAGCCGGAGCCAGCTGAGCTCTACACTGATGTTCTGGTGGAGAAGTACTGATGGCGATTGAACTCAAAATGCCGGCGCTTTCCCCGACGATGGAAGAAGGCACGCTCGCCAAGTGGTTGAAGGCCGAGGGCGATACGATTGAGCCGGGCGATATTATCGCTGAGATTGAAACCGATAAAGCGACGATGGAATTCGAAGCGATTGATGACGGTGTGCTGACCAAGATTTTGGTTGCTGAGGGGACAGAGAATGTCGCCGTGGGCACTGTGATCGCGCAATTGGAAGGGGAGGGTGAAGATGCCGCTCCTGCTCCCGCCGCAGACACACCGGCTCCGGCGCCTGCGGAAACACCTGCGCCAGCGGCGGCGGGCAAGCCCGCACCGTCTGCGCCAGCGAATGATCCGGCCATCCCAGCGGGCACCAGTTTCACCAGCACGCCGGTACGCGAAGCCTTGCGCGACGCGATGGCGGAGGAAATGCGGGCCGACCGGCGCGTGTTTGTGATGGGCGAGGAAGTGGCCGAATATCAGGGCGCTTATAAAGTCACGCAGGGTCTGCTGGATGAATTCGGGCCGAAACGTGTGATCGACACGCCGATCACCGAATATGGTTTTGCCGGTATCGGTGCCGGTGCAGCGATGGGCGGGCTTAAACCCGTGGTTGAATTCATGACCTTCAACTTCGCGATGCAAGCGATTGATCACATTGTGAACTCTGCGGCGAAGACCAATTATATGAGCGGCGGTCAGATGCGCTGCCCCATCGTGTTTCGCGGGCCCAATGGTGCGGCGAGCCGGGTTGGCGCGCAGCACAGCCAGAATTACGGCCCCTGGTATGCCAGCGTGCCCGGTCTGATCGTGATTGCACCCTATGACAGCGCCGATGCGAAAGGTTTGATGAAAGCCGCCATTCGCAGCGATGACCCGGTCGTGTTCCTAGAGAACGAGCTGGTTTATGGCCGCAATTTCGATGTGCCTGACTTGGATGATCACGTCCTGCCGATCGGCAAGGCGCGGATTGTGCGTGAAGGCAAAGACGCGACGATCGTGACCTATTCCATCGGCGTCGGGCTTGCTCTGGAGGCGGCGGAAACGCTGGCGGAACAGGGGATCGATGCCGAAGTGATCGACCTGCGCACTCTGCGCCCGCTGGATAAAGAAGCAGTTCTGACCAGTCTGGCCAAGACCAACCGTATGGTTGTGGCGGAAGAAGGCTGGCCCACCTGCTCCATCGCCAGCGAGATTGTCTCGATCTGTATGGAAGAAGGGTTTGACGACCTCGATGCGCCGGTCATCCGCGTTTGCAACGAAGACGTGCCGCTGCCTTATGCGGCCAACCTTGAGAAGATCGCGTTGATCGACGCACCGCGCATTGTCGAGGCGGTGAAGAAGGTCTGCTACGTCTAAAACTAAGACACCAGAACGAAAAAAAGGGGGAGGGCGCTGTAAGAGCGGCCTCCCCCTTTTTATGCGTCCCAGATCTGGGTTGGCCGGATGGCGCTTAGCTAGGACGATCCGCCGAGAAGGTCGCGCAATCGGCAACCGGCGATGCTGGGGTCGTTTGATACAGGCGGGTTAGATCCCGGCTGTCGCGCACGTTAAACGCGGCGGTGTATTCAATCTCTGTATCGCCGTAAAATTCGAACGGGGTGATAGGTTCATAGGTGTAGGACACCTCAACAAACATGACTGCCGTGCCGGAACTTGCGGTTATCCGGTTGCTTGCTTCGCCCATGCCGGGGAATGTCGTGCCGCTCGCACCTTCGCCTTCTGTGCCATAAGAAGAGGTGTGATTTTTCAGGCCGCGGCACCGCTGCCACGCAACCCACTGGCCGCCATCGGCATTCTGTTGAAGGCTTGAAAGGATGACGCGCCCTTGGTCGAAGATCGCGTAATTATCGCCCAGCTTTTCCGCACCAACGAAGGTGCTGTTGACATCGTTTTCGTAAACTTTGCGCGAAACAAGAATGTCATTCTCCCCCACGCGCGAGGCGTTATCGGCGACCTGCATCGCGACCTGACTGACCTGCATATGGGTGATCGTGAAATAGGCGGTCTCTGTCCCGAGCAAGCCGAGGCCCAGAACAATCGGCGCGCTAAAGGCAAACTCCACCATAGCAACGGCCGAATTGTCGCGCCCAATGCCGCGCAGCCGCGCAAATTTGGATTTTGCGGATTGAATGGTCTTGGTAAACATTACGAGCAATTTCCGGTTACAAAGGTTTCGTCCTGCTGATCGTAAGGCTGGTTGCGCAGCACCGTGGTGGCGCGCAATTCAACATCCTGAGGCAGGCCTGCGAGACCATACATTGGGAACAGGCGCGGATAGGTTACAACAGCGGTGTAAAGCACCGCATCGCGTGCGCCGCCAATGCCGATTTCGCCGCGATCATTGTCCCATTGGCCATTGGCATTGGCGTCAACGAACACTTCGTTATTGTTGCAAATGCTGTCGCCATTATCGTCGGTGAACTCTTCCGCCTCGCCGATATCTTCGAAATCGAAGTGGGAGAGTTTTTCGAGCGTCACGGTCGCATTGGCCGGCACGACCGCGCTGACGCCGTTGACAACGCGGGCGTCAATCGCGCTTTCGCGGCTGCCTGCGCTTTCGAGCGTGAGATCGCGGCCCGCTTTCTGCATCGCGCCATTCATCAATGCCGATGTGTATTGCGTATGCGCCATATCGAACAGGCCCATGATCATGAGGATCAGAACCGGCGCGACAAAGCCAAACTCGACCAATGTCGCGCCGTTTTTGTCACGGCGCAGCTGGCGCAGATTGCGAATGATACCAGCGCCCATCATGCTGTCAGCCTCAGTGCGGCGATCTTCTCTGCGATTTCGCGGAATGCGCTATCCAAAGAGGTCGAATCGCTGGCAGAATAGGCCCGGCCCGGCGTCGCGCAATCAATCAAGTTTTGCGACAAAGTGGTGCCAAATGCGACCACCCAGACAGAGATGTTCTTGTCCCGCGCGGCTTTACAAGCGGCCTGGAACCGTTCGGCGTGGTTTGAGGATTGCTGCGAATAATCAGCATCCGCCGTCACCCGGCGATCCCACCATTCCATGCCGTAGAGGCCGTAAAGGCGGCTGTTCACGACCTGCGTACCATCGGTCATAAACACGATGTGACGCGAAATCGCATCGCCGTTTGGCGCGGTGGTGTTTTCGTCTGCAAAAATGCCGTCTGGCGAGATGAAGCGTGAGCCCCAGATCATGCCAAAGTCATGATAGGTGTTACCGCCAGCGGTGAACCCTTCGGCTTCTGAGATCCAGCTTTCCAAATCGGAACGGCTCGCAAATTCGGCGAGTTTACGCGCCGCTTTTGGACAGGTCGTATCCGCGTTGACTTTGTCTTCGTCAGAGCGGGTGACATCACCAAGCACCCAGTTCGAAGAGCTATAGGCGCTGTCTGAATCGTCCGCGTAACGCAGATAGGTCAACGATGGCAGTTTTGGCTTCCACCGTGTTTCGGGGGAGTTCGGCACCAGATCAATGTCGAGGTCATTCGCGCCGGTCGGGATTGGGTCCCAAACCGAATCGCGAGTGGTGACCGCTTCTTCGATACAGCCGTTCCAAGTGTGGGTTTCGTTCGCCTCTTCCCAGCCAGTCGGAGTGCTGAGCGATCCGGTACTGTAGAGCGAGGTAAGGTCCCATTCGACCGGGCGATAGGCCCAGAAAAATTCGCGTGTTTCTGTGCGGCCTTCGGTGACCGTAATGTCGGATTCGGCGTAATAATAATTGCTCTCAAAGAACAATTGGCAGCGTTCATTGCCGTAATAATAGGTGCCGCCATCAAAGTTTTGCTGCTCATAACGAGCAGGGCCGGTATAGCTTGTGATCCGCGGGTCGGTGCCGGTTTGCGACACTTGAGTCCATCCGCCTGGATCGCTCGAAACGAAGATTTGAGAGCGGTCTTGGTTAAACGCAATATCGCGGCATTCATCCAGAGAGACGCCGTAATCATTGGTCTCGATACGTTCTTGATATTCGAAATTGTAGCCGTCGCCGGTGCGAACATAGTCGTAGGTTTCCGGCTCATATGTGACCGTGACTTCCCAATCGGCTTCGCGTGATTGGTATGTGTGGCTGGTCGCCATCCATGCCGCGTCGAGCGAGCCGCCGACATTCACCTGATGCGAATAAGGGACGATGCCGTAACGGATCTGCGCGCTTTGCGAGGTGGCGGAATCGACCGTGTCATAGAAGGTCATAACCGATGTTCGCAGGCTGCGGATTTTGGAATCGGAAGGGTTGCTGCAATTTGAGTGGGAGACATTGCAGTTCATCGACCCGGTGACATCGAGGACGAACATAATATCGGTGTTTGAAATGTTGATCTCTGCCGAACAATCAACGGCGAGGTCGAATTGTTGATAGCCGAACGCGCCCATGATGCTGGTGGGCAGGGTGCCTGTGGCGGAGCCAGTCACAGTGCCATCAGAATCGGCGGTGTAATCGCGCGACAGACCGTCCAACCCAAATGTGCCATCGGGATAGTTTTGATCGAAGAAGTTCAGACCGACCTGTTTGTCTTCTGTGCTGAAATCATCATCATCCATCGACCGGCGCGCGGCGAGGGCGCCCGCATCGCAAGCGGCCTGAAGACGCGTTTCGGTCATGTAATACCGGCTTGCATCGACGCCGCCGCCGACCATCGCCATCAATGGGACGAGCGAGGCAGCTGAGATCGCGATTGTGTTCGCGGTCTTATCTGCTGCGATCCTGCGCATGAATGTTCGCGGGGGAAGCTTGACGCTTTGTGCCGCGCTAGTTGCCGCGCCGGTTGCCAACGTGTCTGCCACGTTTTTTGCCACGTTCTTTGTCACAGGGCCCATTGGGTTCGATCCTCAGGTCAATCCCGGCACACGATAGTGCGAGATTTTCAATTACTCCCGAGGGTATTAGCGCATAGCTGGTAAGCGGATTCCGAAGCAGTGTGGTAAACAAGTGCTTACTAAGGCAGGAGAGTTTTAACTCCTTTTGTCGAGGACAGATCGCCCGATTATAGGGTAATCGCGATACATCAATTTACGGGTTTAAGCGGTCTAAATGACATCCCAATCAGACGAATCCTTGCCGCTAGAGGCGCAATTGGCTGTGGTGCATACGCGCCCCAAAATGCGCGGGGCGTTAAGGATATTCCTTGAACTCGATATGCGTATGGGCCGGATTGTGGCGGGAACGAGCGAACCGATGTTGGGCCAAATGCGGCTTGCATGGTGGCGTGATGAGCTGGGCAAACCAGCAGCCGACCGGCCCAGCGGTGATGCGGTGCTGGACGGTATTGGCGAATATTGGGCCGGGCGGGAAAGCGCTTTGTGCTCCCTCGTCGATGGCTGGGAATATATGCTGGCCCCTGCACCAATGGGCGAAGGGGATGCGGCCGGTTTCGCAAATGGCAGAGCGCAGGCGCTCATGGCGGTCTATGATGGCGAGAGCCGCGCCAATCCTGCGGCGTTTGAAGCGGCGGCGGCCACATGGGCCTATGCCGATATGGCGGCGAAAGTGTCCTTGGAAGAAGAGCGCGAATTGTTGACCCGGCTTGGCCTTGCCAAAGCGGCGGCGATTTCGCGCCTGGCTCGGTCTGCTCGCGGATTGGCGGTGCTTGGGGCATTGGGCGCGCGATCTTTGCGCGGCGGCGCGCGGCCCTTGATGGAAGGCAGAACCGCTTCGCTCACCGCAACAAGAGCCGCTATCTTCGGCAAGTGAAAATGTGTATTCCCATACGCGTAGGTCGTGAGGGAAGATATGCGTCAAACTATAAGTCAGACTATACTGGGAGTATTCGTGGGACTGATCCTTGCCGGGGTCGGTGTTTTTTGGTGGCAAGCGCGCGCGCAGATTGAAACAAACGCCCCGCCGCCGCCAGAACCCGAAGAGATTGTCGAAGCGCCCGATGTTTTGCCCGAAGTCGATCCCGGCGATCTAACCGGCCCTGCGCCGCCAGAGGCCAGCGAATTGTCGCGCGAGGAACGGCGTTTCTTCCGCTATGACCGCAATCGTGACCGGATCATCACCCGCAACGAGATGCTCTCCAGCCGCTCTGATGCGTTTCGCAAACTCGACGTGGATGGCAACAATCTGCTGACATTTGAAGAATGGGCGGTGACCACGGCGGAGCGTTTTGACGGCATGGACGCCAATGGCAATGCGGAATTGACCCCGGCGGAATTTGCCACGACCAAACCTCGGCCGCGCGCGCCTCGGCCTGCTTGCCGTTGTTAAATGCCTAGGCTGGAACGGGCTGAGCGCTCGCTTCTAGCCATTGCTGCAAATCTTCCTTGCCGCGCGAAGTATAGGCTTCTTTGCGGATTTTCTTCTTCACCTTGTGCAGGGGCGGGAACAGTCCGAAATTGACATTCATGGGCTGAAATGTCGCGGCCTCTGCATCGCCGGTAATATGGGTGAGCAAAGCGCCCATGGCCGTGGTTGCGGGAAGGGCGCTCCATTCGCGCCCGGCCAATTCCGCCGCCGTCATCATGCCAGCGACAAGACCGATCGCCGCGCTTTCCACATACCCCTCACACCCAGTGATCTGCCCGGCAAAGCGGACATGCGGCGCCGCGTTCAAACGCAATTGCCGGTCCAGAACCTGCGGTGAATTTAGGAATGTGTTCCGGTGCAATCCGCCAAGCCGCGCAAATTCCGCATTCTCCAACCCCGGAATGGTGCGGAACAAATCGGCCTGCGATCCATATTTCAGCTTCGTCTGGAAACCGACCATATTCCACAAAGTGCCAAGTTTGTTATCCTGACGCAGCTGAACCACGGCATAGGGCCAGCGCCCTTGTGGGAATTCTTCATTGGTGTCGTAAGGATTATCCAGACCAACACCCTTCATCGGGCCATAGCGCAAGGTTTCGACCCCGCGCGCCGCCATCACCTCAATCGGCATACAGCCATCGAAATAGGGCGTGTCTATTTCCCATTCTTTAAATTCGGTCGTATCCCCTTCAACCAAGGCGGTGTGGAAGGCGAGATATTGCTCCTTCGTCATCGGGCAATTGATGTAATCGCCGTCTTCGTTGGAGGCTTCGGTGCGTTTGTTCCAGCGCGATTGCACCCAGCATTTTGACATGTCGATACTGTCGCGGTGGATGATCGGGGCGATAGCATCGAAAAACGCCAAGCGTTCTTCGCCGGTTGCGCCGACGATACTAGTGGCAAGCGATTGCGCGGTAAGCGGGCCGGTCGCCACAATCGTAAGGCCAGCGGCGGGCAGGGCATCGACCCGTTCGCGGACTATTGTGACGTTCGGATGTGCACCCAGCGCCTTTTCCACTTCAGCAGAAAACACATCCCGGTCCACCGCCATGGCGCTGCCTGCGGGTACCCGTGCAATTTCGCCCGCGCGCATAATGATGCTGTCCAATTGGCGCATTTCATGATGCAACAGGCCGACAGCGTTTTTCGTATCATCGTCCGATCGGAAGGAGTTGGAGCACACCAATTCCGCCAGCCCGTCGGTTTGATGCGCGGGCGTTTGCTCGCCGCTGCCGCGCATTTCGGATAGGCGCACTTTCACCCCGCGCTGGGCCAATTGCCACGCGGCTTCTGATCCGGCGAGGCCGCCGCCGATAATGTGGACATCATGTGCGCTATTTGTGTCTGTCATGGTGGGCGCAATAATTGCGTGCTAGCCTGACCACAACCCCATAGCGGCCAGCAAATCGGTGGCCGCGTCTTAGCGAAGAGAGACACACATGGTGAAACCAGCGCTGATTGACCATCGCCCTTGGCTGCTGGCCGGTGTGACGGCGGCCATCGCCTATTATTTCCTGCAGGATAATCAGGCGGATGGTGGCTGGGCGATGGGCGGCGTTTGGCTGATGCTGCTAAAGGGGGCGGGCGTTGGTTTCCTTGCGCTCTATGCGTGGCGGCGCAGCGGCGGAGCGGACGGTTTGATCCTCGTCATCGCTTTGGCGCTCAGCGCGGCGGCGGATATGGTTCTGGTGATCGATTTTCAGGCGGGCGGGGCGTTGTTCGCATTGTCGCATATCGCCGCGACAATCCTGTATCTGCGCAACCGGCGGGCTAATGCGAGCGTCAGCCAGAAATTGCTCGGCGCGGCTTTGTTGATTGCCGCGCCGGTGCTGTCTTACGCGCTATCCGGCGATCCGATGATTGCGCTTTATGGCGTGTTGCTCGGTGCGATGGCGGCGGCGGCTTGGACCAGCCGCTTTCCACGTTACCGTGTGGGGATTGGAGCGGTTTTGTTCGTGATCAGCGATTGGTTGATCTTCAGCAGATTTGGCGCGTTCAACCTTGAACCGCTGCCGGAATTGCTGATTTGGCCGCTCTATTTCGCCGGTCAATTTTTGATCGCGACGGGCGTGGTGCAGACTTTGCGCGGGGAACACCCGGCGAAATAGGTTTTAGTGCGCCGCGATGGTGGTGCGGTGCAATTCGCGCCTGTGGCCTTCATATCCGCCGGTCGCCTTGTGATTGAGCGCGCGATTGTCCCACATCAGCAGCATACCCGGCTCCCATTTGTGCCGGTACAAAAATTCCTCGCTCTCACACCATTGGTGCAGCTCCAGAATCAATTCCATCGCCGCGCTGTCCTCCATCCCTTCGATCCCGACCGTGTAGCTTGAGGAGCAATAAAGCGTTTCTTCGCCGGTTTCTGGGTGGGGTATGATGAGCGGGTGGGCATATCGCGCCCGCGCAGCTTCGCTGGGGCGGATTGCCATAGATCGCCCGGCATCGTCATCGCCGTAAAGCCCGTCTGGCGCATAGCCTCTGGTCGCGGAATGAACCCCGCGCAATGTGCGCAATTGCGCCTTTCGCGCGTCGGGCAGCGCGGCAAAGGCGGCGACTTGGTTGGAGAATAGAGTATCCCCGCCCACCGGCGGAATTTCGACCGCCAATAAACACGTGCCCGATGGCGGCTTGGGCAGGAAGCTCCAATCGCTGTGCCAGTTTTCTGCAAAGAGCGGCGATGTCTCATCCGCCTCTCGCTGAATCGCGGCGATGTTCTTGCGGCCCTTTATTGGGTCAAAGAACGGATCTTCGCCAAACCCGCCCATCGCCAGCGTAAACCGCTCAAGCGCATCATCATCCATCTGCGGATCGGCAAAGGCCAACACTTTATACGTCAACCAAGCCCGCCGAATTTCCTCGATTAAGCCTGCTTCAAATTCACCAGATAGGTCGCACCCGGTCACCCGTGCGCCGCACGATTGACCGCTGGGTGTGACCGATAGGCTCATTCAGCGGGGTTTTCGTCTGGAGAGGAGGGCCCGCCCTGATCAGCGCTCTCATCAGCTGGGGTTTCTGCGCTGTCTGCTCCGCCTGTGCCGTCTTCCGATCCGGGCTCAACCTCGGCTTCTTCCTCAGTTTCGTCGATCTTCACTGCGGCAACGATTGTCTCTTTCTTGCCGACATCGAACAACCTCACGCCCGCTGAATTGCGCCCAATCACGCGCAGGCTTTCCAGCCCGATGCGGATCAGTTTCGCTTGATCCGTCACCAACATCAATTGATCGCCAGTGATCACCGGGAAGCTGGAGACGACCGGGCCGTTGCGCGCAATATTGTCGATATTGATCAAACCCTGACCACCCCGGCCAATGCGGCGATATTCATAGGCGCTGGACACTTTGCCGTATCCGTTGGAGCAGACCGTGAGGATGAATTGCTCGCGATCTTTCAGCGTTTCATAACGCTGCGCGCTAAGCTCTGGCTCGCCTTCTTTCTCGCCCTTCCACGGTGCAAATTTCAAATATTGCTCGCGCTCTTCGGCATCCGTTCCGGTCGCGCCCAAGATGGATAGGGAGACGACTTCATCGCCCTCGGCCAGTTTCATGCCGCGTACGCCAGTTGAAGTCCGCGACGTAAATTCGCGCACATCTTCCCCGGCAAAGCGGATCGCCTTGCCCATTCGGCTCGCCAGCAACACATCATCCGTGGCCGAAAGCAGCGCAACGCCGATCAGCTTGTCTTCGCTTTCCGGGTCGAACTTCATCGCGAATTTGCCGTTGGATGGAATGTTGGTGAAGGCATCCATCGCATTGCGGCGCACATTGCCTTTTGCGGTGGCAAACACCACCGACAGATCGCCCCATTCCGCCTCATCCTCTGGCAGAGGCAGCACGGTCCGGATCGTCTCGCCTTCATCCAAGGAAGGCAGTAAGTTCACGATTGGACGCCCGCGCGTGCTCGGTCCGCCTTCGGGCAATTTCCACACTTTCAGGCGGTAAACCTTGCCAGCGGTGGAGAAGAACAGGACCGGAGTGTGCGTCGAGGTGACGAACATTTCCGCAATCGCATCCTCATCCTTGGTCGACATTCCGGCGCGGCCTTTGCCGCCGCGATTCTGTGCGCGGAACGTCGAAAGCGGTGTGCGCTTGATATAACCATCGAGGGTAACCGTCACGACCATCTCGTCACGTTCGATCAGGTCTTCGTCTTCAAGACCATCCCAAGCAGGCGCAATTTCGGACATTCGCGGTGTTGCATATGTCGCGCGGATTTCCTCTAACTCTTCGCGCATCACCGCATAGAGTTTGACCCGGTCGGCCAAAATGGCGAGGAATTCTTCGATTCTATCGGCCAGCTCTTGCAGTTCATCGCCGATCTCATCCCGGCCCAGAGCCGTCAAACGGTGCAGCCTTAGATCCAAGATCGCTTTAACTTGCCGTTCAGACAGGCGGTATGTTCCGCCATCTTGGTCTTTGGTTGGCTCAATCGCCTCGACCAGTTCGATATATTTCGCAATATCGCCAATCGGCCACTCTTTGGCCAGCAACCTTTCACGCGCAGTCGCCGGATTGGGCGCGCCGCGAATGATCGCCACGATTTCATCAAGGTTCGAAACCGCAACCACCAGGCCGAGCAAGATGTGCGCCCGGTCCCGCGCCTTGGCGAGTTCAAATTTCGTGCGCCGAGTGATGACCTCTTCGCGGAATTGAATAAATGCCTGAATAAAATCACGCAGCATCAGCGTTTCAGGGCGGCCGCCCCGGATCGCGAGCATATTGGCCGGGAAGCTGGATTGCGCCGGTGTATGCCGCCAAATTTGATTGAGCACGACCTCTGCGGTCGCATCGCGTTTCAAATCGATCACAACGCGCACACCAATGCGCGAGCTTTCATCGCGGATATCAGAGATACCTTCGATCCGTTTTTCTTTGGCTGCGTCGGCGATTTTCTCGACCAGACCGGCTTTACCAACCTGATAGGGGATAGAGGTAAAGACGATGCTTTCCCGGTCCCCGCGCCGGGTCTCAATTTCGTGACGGCACCGCATCAGGATCGAACCACGGCCAGTTGTATAAGCCGCCTTCGCCCCGCTTGTGCCCAAAATCAGCGGCGCAGTGGGGAAGTCAGGTCCGGGGATATATTCGATCAATTCTTCCGAAGTGATCGCCGGATTGTCCATAAAGGCAAAACAGCCATCGAGCACTTCGCCCAGATTATGCGGCGGCACATTCGTGGCCATACCAACCGCGATCCCGCCAGCACCATTGACCAGCAGATTGGGGAAACGCGCAGGCAGAACAGACGGCTCACGCTTGCGGCCATCATAGTTCGGCACGAAATCAATCGTGTCCTTATCAAGATCATCCAGCAGCGTGTCCGTGACCCGTGCCAAGCGCGCCTCTGTATAGCGCATGGAGGCGGGCGGATCGGGATCCATCGACCCAAAGTTACCCTGACCATCAATCAGCGGAACCCGCATCGACCACGGCTGCGTCAGCCGGGCGAGGGCGTCGTAAATCGCACTGTCACCGTGGGGGTGGAAATCGCCCATCACATCGCCGACGATCTTGGCGCTTTTCACAAACGGACGGCCCGCGACAAAATTGCCGAGCTTACTGGCGTAAAGGATTCGGCGGTGCACCGGTTTCAACCCATCGCGCACATCAGGCAAAGCGCGGCTGACGATCACGCTCATCGCGTAGTCGAGATAGCTGGTCTTCATTTCATCGACGATGTCGATGCGTTCATACTCGCCCGCGGGATTAGGTTCCGGGGCCGCAGCAATCGGTTCGAGAATGTCGTTATCGTCGCTCAAAGGGGCGGCCGTTTCTATTGTTTAAAAGGGTTCGTTTGATGTGCGTTCAATCTAGGCGCTTGCAGGGGGCAATGCCACCAGAATGGGCGAACAATGCGGCGCTGTGCCCCCTTTTTCCACATTTCCACAAATGTCTGGCGGTAAAGTCGGGATATTATCGCCCCGCTATGCGTTTATTGCGCATTGGCGAAGCATTAAAACACACCGTTCAATCACCATTCAGCCCACTTCGCCTACAACGAATTGCAAATGATGAGGCACTCGGACTATGGGCGTCTCAGAAACAGTTAACACGATGATCCGCCTGCGAGGACTGGAAGCCGCGCAGCAAACGACATTCATTCTAGAGGAACCCCCGTATGATTTCCCTTCTTATGCGCAAAAGCACTTCGTCGCTCGCACTCGCTTTGGCTTTGGCCAGCGGCACTGCGGTTGTTGCAACTGCGGTTATCCCAGCGGATGCCAATGCCCAGCGTAACCGTGACCGCGACCGGGATCGTGACAGTTCATCAGAATCGGATGGCGGCGGATACAGTGCAGAATTTCGCGCGGTCTATGTGCCTTTGGACGAGGCGCTGAAGGCAGAAGGCGCCAGCGTCGCAGCTTTGCGCCCGCAGATTGATGCTCTGATCCCGCTGCTCAATTCCAATGATGAGAAAATCGCAGGCGGCGGGTTGATTTTTAACGCCGGGATTTCTTCGTCGGATCGCGCGTTGCAATTGCAAGGTATGGAAATCATGCTGGCCAGCGGCAAAGTGCCGATTGAGCAGACTGGCCGTTACAATTTTATCGCCTATCAATTGGCCAATGAAGGGCGTGATTACGCCAAAGCGCGCCGTTATCTGCAAGGCGCAATCGATTACAATTTCACCACGGCGAATGTGTCCGCACCTGATCTTCAGATTGCGATGGCCGAAAGCTTCTTTGCCTCCAATGAATTGACCGCAGGCTTTGAATATCTCGCCGGCGCGATCAATGGCCGCAAGGCGCAAGGTTTGGCCGTGGAAGAGCAATGGTATCGCCGCGGTGTGACGGTCGCCTATGAAAACGAAATCGTGCCGACCGTGTACGACTTTGCGGCAATGTGGATCAGCGCATTTCCATCGTCAGACAATTGGCGCGATGCGATCAATTTGACCCGCAATCTGAACACGTTTGAAGGGCCAGAAATCCTCGACCTGTTCCGCCTCAGCCGCCGGGTTGGTGCGCTGCAAGACGCGTCTGATTATGACTATTATGTCGAGGCCGCCGATGCACGCCGTCTGCCGAAAGAGGTCCGCGACGTTATCAATGAAGGCATGGCCACCGGGGTCGTCACCAGCGACAATCTGTATATCTCAGAAGCGTTGACGATCGCCAATGGCCGCATTTCCAGCGACCGCGCCGATTTGCCTGCGCTGGAGCGTGATGCGTCTGCTAGCGGTGCCGGTCTGCGCACTGTGGTTGCGGCAGGTAACGCCTTCCTCAGCTATGACGATTTCGGCAAAGCGGCGGGCTTTTACAACCGCGCGCTTGGTATGCCGGGTGTGGACAGCGCTCAAACCTTGACGCGGCTTGGCATTGCGCAAGTCGGCATGGGTGATTTTGACGCGGCCCGCGCAAGTTTTGGGCAAGTGCAAGGCAAACGTCTGCCGATTGCTAAGCTGTGGATCGCATACGCCAATGAAATGGAAGCCGCATCGGCTCCTACACCCGCCGCACCAGCGGCTCTGCCCATCGGCTAAACATCAGCACATTCGCAACAAAAAGGCCGCTCGGATCTGTTCCGGGCGGCCTTTTTTGTGCTTGGAGTTGCGGCAGACCTTTACCGAAGCCGCTTCACATAAAATTGATTGTCGTCGCGGCGTTCCACAGCAAAGTTGTCAAAACTATCGAACATCTCTTTGAGCGTTTTGAAACCGTAATTGCGCACATCGAAACTGGACCGGTTGCCCGCGATTTGGCCCAATTGCGACAGCCGAGCAAAACCGCCATCGCCCTTCGCCTCAGAATAAGCGGCGGTGATCAATTCCAGCAGATCATCATCAATCGCAGAGGAAACCTGCTCCTCACCATTCCTGCGTTCCTTCGACCGGTCGGCGGCATTGGTGGAGATCAATTTGCTGATGTCGATAAAGCGGGTGCAGACCGTCTGGAACGATTTCGGCGTCTTCGCTTCTCCAAATCCATAGACCAAAATCCCGTCTTGACGCAGGCGCGTGACGAGCGGGGTAAAGTCGCTGTCGGAGGTCATGATGCCGAAACCATCGACTTTGCCCTGATAAAGCAGATCAATCGCGTCGATGGTCATCGCCATATCGGTGGCGTTTTTGCCTTTCGATACGTCGAATTGTTGTTGCGGGCGGATGCCGAATTTGTTGGTGATCGTGTCCCACCGCGCCAAATTGTTCTTGGCAAAATTGCCATAAGCACGGCGGATATTCACTTGGCCCAAATCCGCCATCACAGTCAGGACAGGGTCAATCCCATCGGGCCGAGTGTTGTCGGCATCAATGAGCAGGGCGATATTTTTCAGATTTGTATCAGACATACGCCATTAAATGGGGATCGCGCGGCTGTGATGGAAGGGGCAAACCAAAACCACGGGGAACGCCTAGGGGTAGGGGCAGGGTTCGGGGGTAGGGGAATGGGAGCCTGCTTCAATCCTCGGGCAGAAATTCGCCCGTCTCTTCATCGAGAGAATAGAGCACGCCCTCACTGATGGAGAAATGCGCCCCGCGCAGTTTGAGCGTCCCTGCGCGTTCTTTCTCTGCGACCCACGGAAAACTGCGCAAATTCGCCAGGCTCAGCCGGATCGCGGCAAATTCCATCGCCAATTCCGCCTTTCGGCCAGAGGTTCCGTGCTTGCGCGCAACCGGTTCTCTCGCTTCGCTCAGCAAGTCGATCCAATTGGCGATAAAGCCCCCTTCTCCGACAGGTTTTGAATTGAAGTTTTGGGATAGCGCCGCCTGACACCCGCCGCACCGGCCATGGCCCATGACGACGATCTGTTTCACCTCCAACATCTGCACCGCAAATTCGACCGCCGCAGAAACGCCGTGCAGGCCGGGTGTGGTTTCAAATGGCGGGACCAAGGCGGCGACATTGCGCACCACAAAGATTTCACCGGGATCGACGTCGAAAATTTGCGCCGGATCGACGCGGCTGTCGCTGCACCCGACGATCATCAATTTGGGGTGTTGCCCCTCTGTGATCGTCTGGTCAAAGCGTTCGCGTTGCCGCGGATAGACCCCTTCGCGAAACCGGCGATAGCCTTTTAGCAATTCGGCAAATTCTGGCACGTCCCACTCCTCACTTCGGCGCGGAGCTTGTGCTTATTCAGAAGCGCTCTCCGCGGATAACCTGCACATCCCACATGCTTAGGATGAAGCCCAGATTGGTAAGCATAGGAGCAAGCTCTTCGGCAAGCGCCATTGCTTTATCTTCCGCAGCTATCGTCAGAACGAACACTTTATCCGTGCCCATGACGCTTTCTTCGCGCCAATGCCCCTCGCGCCCTTTGCCGCTGGTGACAGGCACAATGGTCCAACCGGTGATCTGCGCATTTTCGATCGCTTTGGTCACGCGGCCTTGCAGCGCCTTATCAGCGAGAATTTCGATCCGTTTGCGGGTTACGGTTTCGATCATGGCATCACTCCGGCGAGATAGGCGGCAAAGGCGCTTATCAATCCAATATTGATAAGCACGTTGAATGGGAAGGTGATGCTGAGCGACATCGTGAGGTAAATCCCCGGATCAGCCTCTGGCAAAGCGAGGCGCATGGCAGCGGGAACGGCGATGTAACTGGCGCTGGCGCACAGCACGCCGAGCGTCGCGGCTGATCCGGAATCAAGACTAATGCCGATCCCAAGCGCGGTGCCCACAAGGCCGTTTACCACCGGCAAGAAAATCGCAATCACCACGAGCCGCCAAGTGATTGAGCGCGAATCCATCATCCGCCGCGCCGCGATGAGGCCCATATCGAGCAGGAAGAGACACAGCACGCCTTTGAACCCGGCTTCAAAAAACGGGCTGACAGGCTCAAACGCATCGGCCCCGCCAATCATGCCGATCACAAATGCACCCAGCAGCAAAACGATGGAGGAATTGGTGAACACTTCATGCATCATTTCGCCGGTCGATTGGGTCCCGCCGACGCTGGCATCCTTGCTGCCGACGCCGCGCGCCAGCATCAGACCGGCAAGGATCGCAGGAGCCTCCATCGCGGCCATCACGGCAACCATGTAACCGCCCGGCTCGCGCGATTGACCCGTCAGGATTTCCACTGCGGTCACAAATGTCACGACACTGATTGATCCATAATGCGCCGCGACCGCGCCGGAATTGATCCGGTCAAGTTTCCCAAATGTTTTGAGCACCGCATAAGCAAATAAGGGCAGGACAAACCCCGCACCGATCCCGGCGGCCAACGCTGACAGAACCGTGCCATCAATGCCCGATTTCGCCACCGCCACGCCGCCTTTGATCCCAATCGCCGCCATCAGATAGAGCGACATCGCCTTGGCAATTGGTTCTGGTATCGCAAGATCCGAACGCGCGAAGGCCGCGAGCAGGCCAAGCACGAAGAACAGCACCACCGGAGAGCTGAAAGTTTGAATTGCGGTTTCGAACATGAAGTTGCCTGTTAACGCGATTTCGATTGCAAAGTAAGCAACACCCCGTGCGACCTTTCTGTTCCCCACCGATATATTTGTGAGGGCCGCTAAGGTTGCGGCGGACGCAGGGTCAGCCTAAATGGGCGGCATGAACGATCTTACCAACACGCCGAAACCCGCATCAGAAGAGGGACGCCCCCCGCGTCAGCGAAAGCCGGATTGGATTCGTGTCCGCGCACCGGTCAGCCAGGGGTATAATGAAACGCGCAAATTGATGCGCGAGCTGAACCTCAACACCGTGTGCGAAGAGGCGGCGTGCCCCAATATTGGCGAATGCTGGGACAAGAAACACGCCACGGTCATGATCCTTGGCGATGTGTGCACGCGGGCTTGCGCTTTTTGTAATGTGAAAACCGGAATGCCCAAAGCGGTCGACGCGATGGAGCCGGAAAACACCGCCATCGCGGCGGCGGAAATGGGCCTGAAACACATCGTCATCACCAGCGTTGACCGCGATGATTTGCCAGATGGCGGCGCGTCGCAATTTGTGAAAGTGATCGAGGCACTGCGCCGCAACACGCCCGATACGACGATTGAAATTCTCACCCCCGATTTCCGCAACAAAATGCGCCCGGCGGTGGAGGCCATCTGCGAGGCAGGCCCGGATGTGTACAACCACAATCTAGAAACCGTGCCCCGCCTTTACCCCACGATCCGCCCCGGTGCGCGCTATTATGCGTCGCTCAGATTGCTGGAGGAAGTGAAGGCGCACAATCCGCTGATCTTTACCAAATCGGGCATTATGCTCGGGTTAGGGGAGCAGCGTTTGGAAGTGCATCAGGTAATGGACGATATGCGCAGCGCAGAGGTCGATTTCATCACGATGGGCCAATATCTCCAACCCACGCCGAAACATGCCGCGGTTGAGGAATTTGTACCGCCTAAAGGGTTTGATGCTTTTGGGTCCATCGCGCGGGCAAAGGGCTTCTTGCAAGTCGCCTCCAGCCCGCTGACCCGTTCAAGCTATCACGCGGGCGATGATTTTGCGGTGATGAAAGCGGCACGCCAAGAAAAACTGCGCAAACGCGATCGGCTCGAGGCTTAGTGGTCGGCATCCGCGAAACCCGCCGGCTGCCTTACAGTGCGCAGCAAATGTTCGACCTGGTGGCCGATGTGAAACGCTATGGCCAGTTTCTGCCGTGGGTAATCGCAACGCGGGTGCGGTCGGATAGCGAGACGGAAATGGTCGCCGATATGGTGGTCGGATTTAAATCTCTGCGCGAAAGTTTCACATCCCGCGTCGCAAAAACGCGGCCAAACGAAATTGCGGTGCAATATATTGACGGGCCGCTTTCCGATTTGGAAAATGTGTGGACGTTCCGCGAGATTGACGAAAATACGTGCGAGATCGACTTTGCCGTCGATTTTCAGTTCAAGAACCGCGTGTTTCAAGCGTTAGCCGGGCAGTATTTTGACCGCGCCTTTCGTAAGATGGTGGAGGCGTTTGAGCAGCGCGCCGCCGACCTTTACGGCAGCAACAATTCAAGCGCGCAAATCGTCGCCTGACGCCGGATTGCGGCGCGCCCGCCGGGACCATCTCCGCCTTCAAAATGTTTCAGCTCGCCCTCAGGCTCCCCTTCTGCATTGCGCACGGCGCGGGCAAAAACGACGGTGCCAACCGGCTTTAACTGCGTGCCTCCGCCAGGCCCGGCAACGCCGCTAACGGCGACGGCAACATCCGCATTGGATCGTTCGAGAGCACCCTGAGCCATCGCCCAGACACAAGCGATGGAAACCGCGCCGAATGTCTCAATTATATCCTGCGACACGCCCAGCGCTTCCATTTTGGCCTCGTTGGAATAGGTCACATAGCCCCGGTCCAAGACCGACGAAGATCCCGCAATCTCGGTGATCGCGCCCGCGACCAATCCGCCAGTGCAGCTCTCAGCGGTTGCGACCTTTCGGCCCAAAGCGGCGTTTTGCGCCACAACGCGCGCGGCCAGTTCGGCGATATCATCGGGGAGGAGGTTGTCGCTCACTTGGGATTGTCCGCTTCTTCTTCTTCCTGTTCACGCAGTTTGCGCGCCCGGCTTTCCGACATCACCTGCTCTTCGGCTTCGGCGTCGACCGCGGCTTCCAGATCAAAAAATCCAGTTCCAACCTCTTCGGGCCGCAATGCCAAATCCACGATAAAACCAAACATTGCCGCTAGATTATCCGCCGGAAGTGGGTCCATAATCTCCAGCGCTTTTTCAATATCGCTGCAATATTCCGCCTTGATCTCGGTCGCGGCCATTTCCTCGATCATGGGATCAAGAACGGCTCGCAAATCATCGTCCCCAATCTGATCGGTATCCCCCTCATAACCGCCCTGTTCGCGCGCAACTTGCAACAGAAACAGCCGCGCACCGGGCCATGACGCCTCGGCACCGTCTGTGAATTTTTCGCGCAAAGCAGGGGCATTCATCGTCACAAAACCATCCGCCTCGAGGGTTTCGAAACAGGCGGTTACATACCCTTCAAACACCAAAGGCAGCGCGTAACGCACCGCCGCCGAAACCGCTGCGGGATCAATCTCGTCTTCTTTTTGCGCAGATGCGGGCGCGGCAAACAGAATGCTCGCGCAGGCAAGTGCGACTCCGGCCAATTTGGTGATGTGTTTCATATCATGTTCCTAAATGGCCGTCTGAACTCAATGTTCCTACAATCATGATGCCCGCTGCACCGCGACAATCGCTTGCGCCGCAATACCTTCGCCGCGTCCGGTAAAGCCGAGTTTTTCAGTGGTGGTTGCTTTAATGCTAACCGCGCTTTCACTGAGGCCGGTAAGCCGCGCGACTTCGGCGCGCATGGCGGGGCGGTGCGGGCCGATCTTAGGCGCTTCGCAAATAATCGTCAGATCAATATTGCCGATCATGTAACCAGCTTCACGCGTTAATTTGGCGGCATGTTCCAAGAACTGCCCGGACCGCGCACCGGCCCATTTGGGGTCGCTGGGCGGGAAATGCGTGCCAATATCGCCTTCACCAATCGCGCCAAGCACAGCGTCGGTGATCGCATGCAAGGCAACATCTGCGTCAGAATGCCCGGCCAAACCTTTGTCATGATCCAGCTTAATCCCGCACAGCCACAATTCCTCGCCGGTCAGCAAACGGTGCACGTCGAAACCTTGCCCAATACGAAAAGCGGGCGGCGTCTGTGTTTCCATCAAATCCTCCGCAAATGTGATTTTCTTGAGGCGTTCATCGCCTTGCACCAAGGCGATTTTTCCAGATGCTCCCTTCCCAGAATTGGCGGCGAGCACTTGCGCATCATCACCAGCATTGGCCGGGTCTGACCACGCGCGATGGGCGGCAAGGATGCGGTTATAACGAAAGGCCTGCGGTGTCTGAACGCGGCGCAAAGTGTCACGGTCGGCTGTTCCAGTCATGGTGGAATGCTCGCTGGCCACGGCGAGGCTGTCGACCACTGGCAAAGCCGGGATGGCACCGGGATGCGTTTCCAAGGCACCGAGCAAACGCTCTATCACCGAGCGCGGCAAATCAGGGCGCGCCGCATCATGGATGAGCACTTTGTCTGGCGCAGATTGCGCCATCGCCTCAAGGCCTGCGCGCACCGAATCCTGCCGCGCCGCGCCGCCAGCGATGAAGGAGAACCCGTCCAAACCGCTCAGCGCCGCGCGCGCAAATTCCTCTGACCCTTCACTTATAACAATGACCAGCGGGTCTGCCCCGGCCTCGATCAATGTCTCCACCGAATGCGCGATCAAGGGGCGTCCGCGCCATTCGCGATATTGTTTCGGCGTGTCTCCGCCCACGCGCAGCCCTTTGCCTGCGGCCACAACAATCGCGGCGAACGGGGGGAGGGGGATGGAACTAGCCATTGGGAAAAGCGCTTAAGGTCTGGACGGATTTTTCGCAATCCACTATGCGCCTGCCCATAATTTAGGCAAATTTCCCTCATGACCCATATTCCAACCCCTCCGGCTTTAAAGCCTATTCAGATCGGCCCCGAAACGATTCCCGATCCCGTGGTGCTAGCGCCGATGACAGGCGTCACCGATTTGCCGTTCCGCAAATTGGTGCGCCGCTATGGCTCTGGCCTTAATGTGACGGAGATGATTGCGAGCGAGGCGGCGATCCGCGAAACGCGCCAATCATTGCAGAAAACCGCGTGGGACCCGGCAGAGGAGCCGGTGTCGATGCAATTGGTCGGGTGCGACCCAAACAGCATGGCAGAGGCCGCTAAATTGCAAGAAGGACACGGCGCGGCAATTATCGACATCAATTTCGGCTGTCCGGTGCGCAAAGTTGTGGGTCAATTTGCGGGTTCTGCGCTGATGCGTGAAGTGCCGCTGGCGACAAAATTGATGGAAGCCACGGTCAAAGCGGTTGATGTTCCGGTGACGGTTAAAATGCGCATGGGCTGGGACCATCAAAGCCTCAACGCTCCAGAAATGGCCCGGATCGCAGAGGATTTGGGCGTCAAAATGATCACTGTCCACGGGCGCACCCGCAATCAAATGTACAAAGGCGAGGCCGATTGGTCGTTTATCGCCAAGGTCAAAGAGGCGGTCTCTATCCCCGTCATCGTCAATGGCGATATTTGTACCATCGCGGATGCGTCCAAAGCTCTGGAGCAATCGGGCGCGGACGGGTTGATGATCGGGCGCGGCGCTTATGGCAAACCGTGGCTATTGGGCCAGATCATGCATTGGTGGCGCACGGGCGAAGCGATCCCGACGCCCAATTTTGATGAACAATATTCGGTTCTTGTCGAACATTATAACGGCATGCTCGATCACTATGGCCGCGACGTTGGCGCAAAGATCGCGCGCAAACATATCGGTTGGTACACCAAGGGTATGCACGGTTCTGCGGAGTTCCGTAACAAAGCGAACTTTATCGATGATCCCGATCAGGTGCTGGGCGAAATTGAGCGGTTCTATGCGCCGTTTCTGGGCCGCCGGTCAGAGGCTGACCTCCAAGCAAAAGCGGCCTGATAGATGCCCGATAAACCGGCAATAACGCCCGCGAGCCGCCCGGTTTCCGGCACTAGCGACATTGCCAATTTTGACCCATCGCGGCCCGGTGCAGAGGCGCAGATTGCCGGTTTGCTGTTTGCATTGGTGTTGGTTGATCAAAACACTTTGATTGCCGAGGCAAACCATGCGGCGGAAAACATGCTGGGATGCAGCGCTAAACGGCTACTTGGCAAACCCTTGCTCGACATTATTGGCCCGCTCGATCCCAGGGTGGAGGCGCGTCTGAGCGATGTCGACGCGGCGCTGGTGGCGCGCGATGTGAAGATCAACACCGGCGACGGATTAGGCGGGGGATTAGGCGGGGCATCAGGTGCCGGATCGGGCGCCGGATCGGGCAGCAGTGCGGGCAGCGGAGAGACGCGCGTCAACCTGACAGTTTCACCGCTGGGCAGTTTTCCCGGTTGGCGGGCGGTCACTCTGTCTCAGGTTGGCCATGACGAAGCCGGCGGCGAGGAAGAATTGGGGTCATCACAAGGCGCGCCCTCTATTCTGGCGCATGAGATCAAAAACCCGCTTGCCGCCATTCGCGGCGCGGCGCAGCTGGCGGCGCGTAAATTGCCGCTCAAAGACAAAAAACTCGCGCGCATGATCACCGATGAAGTCGACCGCATCGCGCGCTTGATTGACCGGATGCAGCAATTGGGGGCGAAAACTCCAGAAGCCGCCGCGCCGTGCAACCCGCATGAGGCAATCCGCTCTGCCATCGCAACCGTGCGCGCAGGCAGCGGCAATGCCGTGCATATTGCGGAAGAATTTGACCCGTCGCTGCCACCAGTTTTGGCGAACCGGGATGCGTTGGAACAAGTGCTCATCAACTTGATTTCTAACGCCCGCGATGCGGCAACCGGGAAAAGCAATCCGGCGGCGCATGAGGGACAAATTACCGTGCAAACCCGCTTCGTCAGCGGCCTAGCGTTTAGTGCAATCCGACTGGGCCGCGCGGTGCGTTTGCCAATTGAGATCACGGTCAGTGACAATGGGCCGGGGGTGGATCCCGCCATGCGCGATCACGTGTTTGAACCCTTCGTCTCTTCTAAACCTTCAGGGCAGGGGCTTGGCCTTGCATTGGTGCGCAAATTGGTGCGCGATATGAATGGCAGCATCAGCCACGAACGCGATGCGCGGCGGGGTTTAACCCATTTCAGGGTGCATTTGCCGGTCGCGAAACAAAACCCAAAGAGCGGCCAAAATCCTTCTCCAGAGCACGCCCCAAAACATGCCGCAAAGTCAGATCAGGAATAGGACGCAATAATGCCGGGCACCATTCTTTTGGTCGAAGACGACACCGCGATTGCGACGGTTATTACCGCTGCGCTGGAGGATGAAGGGTTTGCGATTGATCGCTGTTCCTCGATCGAGGAACGCGATGCCAAATTGGGCGGCGGCACGTTTGACGTGATGTTGACCGATGTAATGCTGGAAGATGGCGACGGCCTCGCCAGTATGGGCGCGGTGAAGGCAAGCGCGCCGGATATGCCGGTCATCGTACTCTCGGCGCAAAACACTCTGGATACCGCCGTGCGCGCCAGTGACAGCGAAGCGTTTGAATATTTTCCCAAACCGTTCGACCTCGACGAATTGGTCCGTGCGGTGTGCCAAGCAGCAGGAAGCCGCGCAAACGCCGCCGATGATGCCGCGCAGGCCATGCCGACCAGCGAAGGCGACGGAATGCCGATGGTTGGCCGCAGCCCTGCGATGCAGGGTGTGTACCGCATGATCACCCGCGTTTTGCGCAATGATTTGACGGTCCTCGTGACGGGAGAAAGCGGCACCGGCAAAGAATTGGTCGCCGAGGCGATCCACCAATTGGGCAGCCGCCGGACCGGCCCGTTTGTGGCGGTCAACACCGCCGCGATCCCAAGCGATTTGGTGGAAAGCGAGCTGTTCGGCCATGAAAAGGGCGCGTTTACAGGCGCGGTTTCGCAAGCGATTGGCAAATTTGAGCAGGCCAATGGCGGCACTTTGTTTCTGGATGAGATTGGCGACATGCCAGCAGAGGCGCAAACGCGGTTGTTGCGGGCGCTGCAATCCGGGCGCATTCGGCGCGTTGGCGGGCGGCAGGAAATCGCCGTCAATGTTCGCATCATCGCCGCCACCAACCGCGATCTTGCCCCGATGATTGCGGCGGGCAAATTCCGCGAAGATTTGTTCTACCGGCTCAATGTGGTGCCGATTGAATTGCCGCCCCTGCGTGAGAGGCGCGAGGATATTGATGTGCTCTCCCAACACTTCCTTGCCCAAGCCGCCGAAGACGGTCTGCCGCGCCGCCTATTGGCGAGAGACGCGGTGGAGAATTTGGAGCAGCGCGGGTGGCGCGGCAATGTTCGCGAATTGCGCAATGTGACATATCGGCTTGCCTTGATGGCCCGCGAAGATGTGATCGACGCTGAAAGCCTGATCGACATTTTGGGCGAAGAAGCCCCTTTCCATATCGAGGGTGAAGGCGAGGGCGATAGCGGGATTGGCGCGGCGCTGGATATCTGGTTGGCGCGCGAAGAACCGGCGTCCGGAACAGTTTACGCCAGCGCTTTGGCGGCATTTGAAAAACCCTTGATTGAGCACGCTTTGAGCCAGACGAATGGCAATCAATTGCGCGCGGCAAAATTGCTCGGCATCAATCGCAACACTTTGCGAAAGCGGATTACGGAGCTGAAAATTGAGCCTGATCGCTTTGCAAGACCGGTCTAACGCAGGTCTGCGGCCTAAATACCACTTTTGACTTGCATAAAAGCAACAGTGCAGTTGTAACCTGACATCAATGAACGGTGCATCAGCAAGCGTGACAGAGGAAGCCGGTCCTGAGCTTGGGGCCGCTATGCCCGAACGGGCGGCGCAATCCATGCGCCAATCCCCGCGTTGGTGGCGTCAATTTGTCGTTGCATCACGCCGGGCCAATGTCTTTGGCTGGTTGGAAATCCTATCGGTCCTGTCGTTGATTGTCGCGATTGTTGCCAATTACATGGCCTATTCTCAGGCGCCAGATACCGGCGAGGTGCTGCCGACATTGCAAGTCTCGCTCTTGCTTGTCGCGGTGTTGGTGCCGTCAATGGCGATCTTAGTCTTAATCGGACGGCGCATGGCGATGGCCCGCGCGGCAGGCAGCACGGCGCGCTTACATGTGCGGCTCGTTTTCTTCTTTTCAATGGTGGCGGCTGTTCCGACATTGCTGGTGGCCGGTTTTGCCGCGTTTCTATTCCAGACCGGCGTAGATTTCTGGTTTTCGGACGAATCGCGCGGATTGATGGAAAACGCCAACGAATTGGCGCAAAGTTATTACGACGCCAACCAGCGCGAGGTTGAACAAGAAACAATCGTTATGGCCAGCGATATGCGCGACACGCTTGCCCGTGTGCCGATCACTGATCCGGATTTTCCCGATTTCTATGCCCGTCAGGCGCGCGGCCGCCAGATTTCTGAAAGCGCGATTTTGCAGCGGCTTGATGATGGATCGCTGCGCACCGCGGCCATCCTCGATTTGACGGAGGATAACGGCCCGCTCGAATTCAGCAAAGGCGCACTGCCGCAGCTGGATGCCGGGGCATTTGTGGTGGTTGAAGGAGGGCCGGAAAGGATCGCGGCGGTCGCGCCGATTGACCGGGAGGCCGGTGTCTATCTCTACAATGCGCGCACCACAGAAGAGACAATGTTCAATCAGTGGGAGAGCGCGCAGGCAATCTCGGCCGCTTACGATACGCTGACCAGAGAAGCCCGCACGTTGCAGTTGAGGTTTAACATCGCCTTGGTCGCAATGAGTTTGCTGCTGGTTGGCATCGCGGTGTGGTTTGCGCTGCGCTTTGCTGACCGGCAGGTTGAGCCGCTGACCGATCTGATTGGGGCGGCGCGCAAAGTGGGGCAGGGTAATTTTGCGCTGCGGTTAGAGGGGCGCACTGGGGCGGATGAGATCGGCCTGTTGAACCGCGCATTCAACCGGATGACATCGCAATTGGAGAAGCAGACCGACGACCTCGTCAGCGCCAACCGCCAAATCGATGATCGCCGCGCCTTTATGGAAGCAGTGCTGGAATCGGTGACGGCGGGCGTGATCTCAGTCGATGATGACAGCCGCGTCTTGTTGATGAACAGCTCTGCGCAGGCTTTGTTGAGCGGTGATGCGAGCGGCGAGGCAGAGGGCGGTAATGGTGATGTTGAGGAGCAGGGCGATGCACTGACCGGGCAATCTTTGTCCGTCCTGTCGCCAGAAATATGCCAGATGGTGCGCGACGGTTCCCCGCGCGCGATTGTTACCCATGCCAAAGCCGGCGAATTGCTGACTTTGGCGGTGAAGGTCGCCCCCGGCAGCAGCGGTCACGTGATCACATTCGAAGACATCACCCGCCAATTGGTCGATCAACGTCAGGCCGCTTGGTCCGATGTCGCGCGGCGGATTGCACATGAGATCAAAAATCCGCTGACCCCGATTCAACTGGCGACCGAGCGTCTCAAACGCCGCTATCGCAAGCAGGTGACCGAGGAAGATGGCGACCTGTTTGATGAATTGACCAACACCATCGTGCGCCAAGTCGGTGATTTGCGCAAAATGGTCGATGAGTTTTCCAGCTTTGCCCGCCTGCCAAAACCAGTTTTCCGCAATGAAGACGCGGTCGATCTCGTCCGCCAAGCGGTGTTTTTGCAAGAGGTGGCGCATCCCGCGATCACGTTCGACGTGGCCTCAGACAAATTGTCCGACCGTATGATCCAATGCGACCGTCACCAAGTCGGTCAGGCCATGACCAATGTCGTCAAAAACGCCGTCGAAGCAGTCGAAGCGCGGGCGGCGGAATCCGGTGATGATTATGCGGGCGCGATCCATGTCTCAATGGCCGATTCTGGATCACATATCGCCATCACCATCGCCGATAATGGCATCGGCCTGCCGGCGGACCGTGACCGGATCGTAGAGCCCTATGTTACCACCCGCGAAAAAGGGACAGGCCTGGGCCTCGCCATCGTCAACAAGATCGTCGACGAACATGGCGGCGATATGAATTTCGCCAGCGGCGATGAAGGCGGCACCAATGTCACACTGCGTTTCGACCGGTCCCCGCAATCTTCCGAAGGGCATCTGACGGAAGGCCAAAATTCAGAAGGCGGGCAGAATTGATGTCACGAAACACCCCCTTTCAAACGTATCCCCCACACAATCCCCCCTCAAGGAGAGGCTGATGGCCCTCGACATTTTGATCGTTGATGATGAACGCGACATTCGCGACTTGGTTGCCGGGGTGCTCGGCGATGAAGGGTATGCTTGCCGCACCGCTGCCGATAGCACCAGCGCATTGGCCGCGATTGACGAAAGGCGGCCCAGCGTCGTCTTGCTCGACGTGTGGCTCCACGGAAGCGAACTTGATGGGCTAGAGACGCTCGACGCGATCAAGGTGCGTGAACCCGACGTTCCGGTCATCATCTTCTCCGGCCACGGCAATATCGACACCGCTGTTTCCGCCGTCAGCCGCGGGGCAATGGACTTCATCGAAAAACCGTTTGAGGCGGAGCGTTTGTTGCTCTTGGTCGAGCGCGCGACTGAAACAGAACGGTTGCGGCGAGAGAACACGCAATTGCGCGATTCAAGCTGGGGCAGCGCCGATTTTACGGGTAATTCCGCGGCGATAAACGCTGTGCGCGCGACGCTGAAACGGGTCGCCAACACTGGCAGCCGGGTGCTGATTTCCGGGCCAGCAGGCGCGGGTAAAGAGGTCGCCGCGCGGATGCTTCATTCGTGGAGCAATCGCTCTGACAACGCCTTTGTACTGGTTAACTCCGCGCGGATCACGCCGGAGCGTTTTGAACAGGAATTGTTCGGCGAAGAGGCGGACGGCAAACAGGTCCGTCCCGGCCTTCTCGAAATGGCCGATGGGGGCACATTATACCTCGATGAAGTCGCCGATATGCCGCTTTCCACTCAGGCGCGCATTTTGCGGGTTTTGACAGAGCAAAGCTTCGTCCGCGTCGGCGGCACGCGCCAGATCGGCGTCGATGTGCGCGTTGTTTCCTCAACCACCAGAGATTTGGCGGTTGAGATGGAAGAGAAACGGTTCCGCGAAGATCTGTTTTACCGGCTCAATGTTGTCCCGGTTTCGATCCCGTCTTTGGCCGATCGCCGCGATGATATTCCGGCATTGGCGGAACATTTCTTCACCCGCTATTCCAGCGATCAGGGCATCCCACCGCCAGACATTTCAGAAGAAGCGATGGCGGCATTGCAAGCCTATGACTGGCCGGGAAATGTGCGGCAATTGCGCAATGTGGTGGAACGTACGATCATCATGACCCCGCGCGACCGGCTAACGGGCGTGGAGACAGATATGCTACCTGCAGAAATCACGGGCGGGCGGCTGGCAGCGTCAGGGCAGGGGCTGTCTGCGATGATGGGCGTGCCTCTTAGAGAAGCGCGCGAGAGTTTTGAGCGCGAATATCTCACGATCCAGATCCGCCGTTTTTCCGGCAATATCTCAAAAACCGCGACCTTTATCGGTATGGAGAGGTCGGCCCTTCACCGTAAGCTGAAATTGCTCGGCATGGCGGACCGCAGAGAGGCCGAGCGCAAGGGATAGCCCTAGATCATTGGTTTCCAACGTTTCTTGCGCCGCGCGCCAGATCAGTTGTTAGAAATTCAAGGATTGCGGGCAGGGCGCGGAAGCGCCATGATGTAATTGGGCGCAATCATAACAATATGCATGCGCCAATCTGCGGACCGTAAAGACGGCCGCCAAAAACTAGGAGCATGTAATATGTCCAATGCGCGAACTCTCTCAGCGCGCCCGATTAAGAGCAGCAGCGGTGACAAATCGTCCGGCGGTTCTTCACGTCAGGGAAATCTTCAAGACGCTTTTCTCAACCTGCTGCGCAAGAACAAGACACCGGTGACGATGTTCCTTGTTAAGGGCGTGAAACTTCAAGGCATTGTCACATGGTTTGACAATTTCTCGATCCTGCTGCGGCGCGATGGCCAATCGCAATTGGTCTATAAACACGCAATTTCGACGATTATGCCCGGCGGCCCGGTTGATGCTGAACAGTTCAGCAACCGCGCTGGCAACAACAAACAACGCATGTTGCAGGATGTTTTCTTGAGCCGTGTGAGCGAGGCCGGGGTTCAAGTGACCATGTTCTTGGTCAATGGCGTGATGCTGCAAGGGCGGATTGCGGCCTATGACCTGTTCTGCATGTTGCTGGAGCGGGATGGCGCGGTTCAGCTCGCTTATAAACACGCGGTTTCAACCATTCAGCCAGCCAGCCCCGTCGATCTGTCAGATGATGACGATGATGCGGATGACGTCGAAGATGACATCGATGACGCAGACGACGATGATGCGGACGATGATTTCGGGACAGACTACTGAGCTTCGATGATGATCTGATGGACGAGGTAACCCGCGGCGCGCGGGCCCTAGTCCTGTGCCCGGATATCAAACGTTTCACTTACGATCTTGATGCGGATGAAAGGCTCGCCGAGGCGCAAGGCCTTGCGCTGGCCATCGGTGTGGTGATCGAACATTCCGCCGTTCTCGCTGTGCGCCAGATGCAGCCAAACACCTTGTTCGGCTCTGGTCAGGTTGAGAATATCGCGGTCTGGTGCGAACAATATGAATGCGAATTGGTGGTGGTTGACGGTGCGCTGACACCGATCCAGCAGCGCAATTTAGAAGACCGCCTGAAACGCAAAGTGATCGACCGAACCGGCTTGATCCTCGAGATTTTCGGAGAGCGCGCGGCAACCGCAGAGGGCCGCTTGCAAGTAGAATTGGCGCATCTGGATTACCAGCAAAGCCGCCTGGTCCGCAGCTGGACTCACCTAGAGCGGCAACGCGGCGGCTTTGGCTTCCTTGGCGGGCCGGGTGAGACGCAGATTGAGGCCGATCGCCGAATGATCCGTCAACGGATGGGGCGATTGCGGCGTGAATTGGAACAAGTGCGCAAAACCCGGACTTTGCACCGTGAACGGCGGGGCAGGGCACCGTGGCCGGTCATCGCTCTGGTTGGCTATACCAATGCGGGCAAATCGACATTGTTTAACCGCCTTACCGGCGCGGATGTGATGGCAGAGGATTTGCTGTTCGCGACGCTGGATCCCACCATGCGTGCGATCAGCCTGCCGGGCGTTGAAAAGGCGATCTTGTCCGACACGGTTGGCTTTATCTCTGACCTGCCGACGCAATTGGTCGCGGCATTTCGGGCGACTTTGGAAGAAGTGACCGGCGCAGATATTATCTGTCATGTCCGCGATATGGCCAATCCCGCCCATGCGGCGCAGAAGAAGCAAGTGCTCGATGTGCTCGCCGATTTGGATGTGGTGGACCGCGAAACCGGCACAAGCGATATTCCGATCCTAGAGGTTTGGAACAAGGTCGACCTGATCGAGGAAGACCGCCTCTCCGAATTGCGCGCCGCCGCCAGCGGCCATGAAGCGGTGCTCGTTTCCGCTGTTAGCGGCGACGGCGTCGATGATTTTGCCGCGAAAATCGCCGATATGCTCACCGAAAAAGCGAGCGAAGTCACCGTGACATTGCCGGTTTCTGATGGGCGGCGGCTCGCTTGGTTGCACGCTCATGGTGATGTTCTGGGCGAGGAAGATGCCGGGGAAGGGGAGGAGGGACCTTTGCGCCGTCTAACCGTCCGGTTGAATCCGAAGGAATTGGGTCAATATTCGACGCTTTGACTTTGAATTTAGGCGGCTTTTTCGGACTTTTTCACACGCTGCCAATAGCTTTCTTGTTCGTCTAAAGAGAGCTTTTCGAATTCTGCACCGTCCAATATGGCCAGTTCTTCCATGCGGCGAAAACGGCGTTCAAATTTGGAATTTGCCGCTTTTAAGGCTTGCTCCGCATCAACCCCATAGCGGCGCACGATATTGACCGCGACGAACAGCACATCGCCTGCTTCGATCAATCGTTCTTCTTCTGTTGCCTCGTCCAATTCTGCGAGTTCTTCGGCCAATTTCGCTTTCGGGCCGCGCAAGTCTTGCCATTCAAATCCAACCCGCGCGGCACGTTTTTGCAGTTTTTCTGAGCGCATTAAGGCTGGCAATGCGCCGGCTACTCCGTCCATCGCGCTGGTCGAGCCGGTGCCAACACGTTCCGCGGCCTTCAAATCCTCCCAGCGCGTGGCATCCATCGTGCCGCTTTCGACGCCGAAAATATGTGGGTGACGGCTTTCCATCTTGTCGCTGATGGCTTTGGCAACGTCGTCAAAGGTGAACAATTCGGCTTCTTGCGCCATTTGGGAATGGAACACGACTTGAAGCAGCAGATCGCCGAGTTCTGATTTCAACTCATCCATATCGGCGCGTTCAATGGCGTCGGAAACTTCGTAAGCTTCTTCGATGGTGTAAGGCGCGATGGATTTGAAATCCTGCGCCAAATCCCATTCACAGCCACGTTCCGGATCGCGCAGGCGCGCCATGACGGAGAGGAGCCGTTGAAGTTGTGCGGATTGTGCCGGTTTGGTCATGAGAGGGCACCTTGTCTTGCCGCGCTAGATTGGAATGATAATATATATTATGTTAAATTAGAGGTCGCAGTCACGGAACTCATCCAAGCACTACCCAACCTACACCGCATTCTAATTTGGCAATGTTGCCCCAAAGAAATCGGCAATCACAAACAAACCAGCAAAGATCGCAAACCAAACCAAAGCCAGCTGCAAAATCTTGCTCCAGCCAAGCCGGAAACTCGCGACCGCGCTACCGGCCAAAATTAGCCAACCAATCAACGCCACAATCGAAATCAATGCACCGTCGCTCATGCTGTCATCTCCAACCCATCATATCCGACTGTGACAAAATCTGGCACTTCCTCAACCAGACTGCGATAATCCATACTCTTGTCCAGGTGGCTTAACACAACTCGCCCCGCGCCGACACGTGTGCCCAGTTCAATCGCCATCGCCAAATGTGCATGGGTCGGATGCGGATCGCGGCGCAAACAATCACTCACCAGAATATCAACGCCATCGAGCATATCGACCATTTCATCAGAAATTGCACTAAAATCCGTGGCATAGGCGATGGACTTACCATCCGCTTCGAAGCGGTAACAGGTGGTTTCGCCGGGGCCATGTTCCATCTGACACCATTCCACGCCGAACCCTGCGATCATCCTCAGCCGGTCGAGCGTATCGATCGTGCACATCGTCGGATAGCCTTCTTGGCCGGCGAAGACATACCCGAAACGTTGCCGCAAACGGCGGACCGTTTCGGTTGAAGCATAAGAAGGGATTGGGCCGCCCCGCCCGTATCTTAGCACCCGTAAATCATCGATACCGTGGCAATGATCGGCGTGATCGTGGGTCCAAAACACCGCATCAATCCGCCCAATACGATTGGCCAACAATTGCGCGCGGCAATCGGAGGACGTGTCGATCAGCAACCGTTTGCCTTCATCGCTTTCGACCAAAATCGAAACGCGAGTGCGGCGATTACGCGGTTCATTCGGATCGCAATCACCCCAATCACCGGTGCCATCTTCTCCGCCAATGCGCGGCACGCCGGTCGACGTACCAGAACCGAGCATGATGAACTTCAAAGCATTGCCTTACTGAAAAGTTTTGTGAAATTTGCCGTCGTCTGATTAGCCAGCAATTCCGGCTCAACATCGCGCAATCCGGCGATAAATCGCGCAGTATCCGCCACAAAGGCCGGCTCACACGAACGCCCGCGATGGGGCACCGGTGCCAGAAACGGGCTGTCGGTTTCAACAAGCAAACGGTCCGAAGGAATTTCCGCCGCCGCTGCTTGCAGATCCTTGGCGTTTTTGAAGGTCACAATCCCAGAAATAGAGATCGTCAGGCCCAAATCCAAAACTTTCCGCCCAAATTCAGCCGAAGCGGTGAAGCAATGGATCAGCGCAGGAAAGGCGCCCTTCTCCATTTCTTCGCTCAAAATCTGATATGTGTCATCTTCCGCATCGCGGGTATGGATGATCACTGGCAAGCCGGTTTCGCGCGCGACATCAATGTGCATGCGGAACAATTTCGCCTGCGTTTCGCGGTCTGAATGTTCGTAGAAATAATCGAGACCGGTTTCCCCAATCCCAATCACACGCGGATTTTCTGTAGCGGCCAGCAACACGCCCCGCCCCAAATTTTCGTGCTCGTCGGCCTCATGCGGGTGGATGCCGACGCTGGCGAAAACATCAATCTCGCGCGTCGCAGTGCCAACGACCTGTTCCCATTCGCTCAGCTTGGTTGAAATGTTGAGAAACGCGCCAACGCCCGCCTCACGCGCGCGCGCCAAAACGCCGATTTGATCCTCGACCAGGCCCTTATATTCAAGGTGGCAATGGCTATCGATGAGCATCAGGCCGCCCCTCCCTTGGCATCATCCTCTGGCATTTCCAGACGCGGGAAAATTGGGGTTGGCTTGGCCACAGTAAAGCCGCTTTGAACCAAGCGGGCGAACCATTGCGTATCGTCCAAATTGGCGAAATTGCGCTCCGCCGCAGGGACACCCAATTGATCGAGCAAAGCGGCGGCTTTCTCTGGCACTACAGGTTGAATGGCGATGGCAAGATCCCGCAGGCAAAGGAAAATAGTCTGAAGCACAACCTTCATCCGCTCTGGATCGGTTTTCTTCAATCCCCACGGTGCCTGCTCATCAACATATTGGTTGCAGGCGTAAACAGCCTTGATCCACGCCTCAATTCCAACCGAGAAGGCCAGCTTTTCAAATTCTTGCGGCAATTCTACCGCGCAAGCAGGGCGCACCACATTCAGCAACGCTGTGTCCGGCTCAGCGGGCTCAAAATCCTCAATCACGCCGTCCATATTCTTGGCGATCATCGACAAGGTCCGCTGCGCCAAATTGCCGAAACTGTTGGCGAGTTCTGCGTTGGCGCGGTTCACGATCGCTTCTGGGGAGTAGGAACCGTCTTGGCCAAAGGCGACTTCGCGCATCAGGAAATAGCGCAAGTTCTCCACGCCAAATTTATCCGCAAGCATCAAAGGATCGGTGACATTGCCGAGCGATTTGGATTCTTTTTGTCCGCGATTGAGCAGGAAGCCGTGGCCGAAAACCGCCTTTGGCACAGGCAAATTTGCGCTCATCAAAAATGCGGGCCAGTAAATTGTGTGGAACCGGACAATGTCTTTGCCGATCAAATGCATGCTGGCGGGCCAGAAATCGCGCATTTCGGCGGTGTCATCGGGGAAACCCAAACCGGTCAAATAATTCGTGAGAGCATCGACCCACACATACATTACGTGGCCCGTTTCTGTGCCATCTTCGGCCGGGACTTTTACACCCCAATCAAAGCTCGTCCGGCTAACCGAAAGATCGCGCAATCCCCCTTCGACGAAGGCGATCATTTCATTGCGGCGGCTTGCAGGCTCCAAGAAACCCGGCGTCTTTAACAGGTCAAGCAGCGGCTCTTCATATTTGGACAAGCGAAAGAACCAGCTTTCCTCGACAGTCCATTCCACCGGCGTGTCTTGGGGGGACAGTTTCGCGCCGCCCTCGCCCTCTTTCAGCTCGCTTTCGTCGTAATAGGCTTCATCGCGGACCGAATACCAACCTTCATACCGGTCCAGATAAAGGTCGCCCGCCTCCTCCATACGCTTCCAAATTGCTTGGCTGGCGCGGTGGTGGTCTGGTTCTACGGTGCGGATGAAGCGATCAAAACTGATATTCAACCGCTCATCCATCTCGCGGAAATAACCCGACATTTCATCCGCCAGCTCGCGCGGAGTGCGGCCTTGTTCCTCAGCCTTTCGGGCCATCTTCAAACCATGTTCGTCGGTGCCGGTTTGAAAGCGCACGCGACGCCCGCGCAGCCGCCAAAAACGCGCGATGACATCGGCGGAGATCCCTTCATAAGCGTGCCCAATATGCGGGCGGCCATTGGGATAATTGATCGCGGTGGTGATATAAAACGGGGATGTGTCGGTTTCAGCCATGGGCAGGGTCGCTAGCCGGGGCAGCGCGCATGAGCAAGGTGCCGATTTCAAGCGTGAGCAAGCCAGTGTCGAAATTATAGCTCGGTGCCTGCGCCGCGAGCGTCACCAATTCGGCGTGGGTTTCCACCAAAGCGCCGCGCTGAGCCGGTGCCGCGGGGCCGCGAGCAAGATCGGCAACGATGGCTTGGGCAAGCTCCATCACCGCTTGCAACCGGGCGCGGTCCGCGCGCGGCCCGATCATGCGCGCCAAATCGGATCGCGCGGTGAGGCCGGGATCGCCCTTGATCAGAAGGTCTGTGACGAGAGTGGCAATAGGGGCCAAATCCTGCTCGCTAAATCGCAGAGCCGCGCCATATGACCCTTCCGCCGCACGGATTGCCGCGCTGCTACTGCCCGGCGCAGCACCAGATGATTCCAACATGCTTTCCAATTGTGCATCGGACAGAATCGGGAAGCGAAGGGTGCGGCAGCGTGACCGGATCGTTGGCAGCAGCCGCGCCGGGCGGTGCGTGACAAGAATGAAGAAAGTACCTTGCGGCGGTTCTTCTAAACTCTTGAGCAAAGCGTTGGCCGCGCTGACCTCCATATCATCCGCAGGGTCAACAATAACCACGCGCCTGTCGCCCAAAGTTGGCCGTGTGTTCAGCCGTTTTTGCATACCGCGCACTTGATCAACGCGGATGCTGCGCGCGAGTTCGAATTTCTTGCCATCGGCCTGCGCGCGGGCTTCTTTATCGTTTTTCGCGCCGTAGGTGAGCACGATGATATCAGGGTGATCGCCGGGCGGTTGCGGGATACCGTCCTGCGCCACCAACTCGCGGGCTGCCCGTTTTGCAAAGTCGAGTTTTCCCAAACCGCTTTTACCCGCAAGGATCCAGCCATGATGCATCCGCGCGCCGCCCATCGCCGCGCGCCATTCGTGCCATGCATCGCCGTGATTGGGCCAATCAGGGGTGGGCAATTCGCTCATCGCGCAGCATCCACCATCGGCGCCAGCGCGGCGAGCACGCGGGCATGAACCTGATCTGCGGTGCCTGTTCCATCAAGGATGCAGAAACCATCAGGATCGCTCTGCGCCAGACGGCGAAAACTCTGCGCCACGGCCCGGTGGTAATCGGCGCTGCGCCCGCCAATGGCATCGCTAGTGTCGCCATCACGTTCGGCCAATCGTTGTCTCAGGCGGGCTTCGTCAACCTCCAGCAGGATGGCGCAATCGGGGCGCATTCCTTCGCTGCCAAAATCGTGCAGCGCGCAAATCGCCTCGTCACCAAGTCCCCCTGCCCCGCCTTGATAGGCTCTGCTGGAATCGACAAAACGGTCGCATATCACCCATGCGCCGCGATCCAAGCTTGGGCGGATCAGGCGCGCGACATGATCGGCGCGCGCGGCGGCAAATAGCAAGGCTTCGCTACGCGCGTTCCACCCATCACCCGGCGGATGCAGCAACAGGTTGCGGATCGCCTCCGCACCCGGCGTCCCGCCCGGTTCGCGCGAAATTTCCGCCTCAATGCCGCGTGCTCGCAAAGCGTCCGCTAGCAACTGGGTCTGAGTGGATTTGCCTGTGCCTTCGCCGCCTTCAAAGGCGATGAAGCGTCCTTTCGCTGCGCCCGCGCTCATGTCACCCATCCCGCAATTGCGTTGTATATCCGCCCAAAGAAACCGGCCTCTTCCACTGTTTCCGCCGCGAGTAGCGGCACTCGCGCAGGTTCCATATCTGGCACTTCAATGACCAAGGTCGCAACTTCGTCACCTTCGGCAAAGGGCGCGCGCAAGGGACCATCATAGGTGATCGACAACCGCATTTCCGCTGCTCTGCCGCTTGGCACATTCACGAAGACGGTTCGGTCGGTTTTTAATGCGACAGATCGCGCATCGCCGCCTTGAACGCGCGCCGATCCGATGATCTGACCCATCGCAAACAGGCGTTCTCTGTCGAATGCATCAAACCCCCATTCGATATAAGCGCGCGCCGCCCTCGCCCGTAGTGCATTTCTGCCCACGCCTGCCACGACCAGAACGAGGCGCTGCCCATTCCTTTGCGCCGTGCCGAGATAGCCAAAGCCTGCCTCATTTGTGTAGCCAGTTTTGATGCCGTCTGCACCCGCCGTGCGCCCAATCATCGGGTCGCGATTGGGTTGCTCAATCCCGTTATAGCGGAAGCCCGGCAGGCCCATATACCGCCGGAATTTTTCAGGATGGCGGCCAATCAGCGCGCTCGCCAATGTCACCAGATCATTCGCGGTGGTGAAGGTTTTGCCTTCATCGGGCCAGCCATTGGGGGTGCCGAAATGGCTGTTCGTCATTCCAAGAGCGCGGGCGCGCAGATTCATGCCGCCGACCCAGTTTGCAACCGATCCCGCCTGCCCTTCTGCCAACATAATCGCGCCGTCATTCGCGGAGATATTGGCAATGCCGGTCATCAAATCGCCTGCGGGCACGCGGTCGCCGGCATTGATCCACATTGTTGACCCTTCGCCGTTCCATTCCCGCCATGTTTCCTCGCGCATGGTCATGACCTGCGCGGAGTCCAGCGTCCCTTCTTCGATCAATTCAAAGGCGTGGAACATCGTCATCACTTTGGTGATGGAGGCCGGGACAAACCGGCGATCTGCCTCGCGCGAATGGAGCACTTGCCCGCTGGTGATGTCGACCAATATCGCGATGGGTACGTCTTGCTGGGTCGGAACGGCGCCCGGACTTGCATTTTGCGCCTGCGATGCGGGCGCGGCCAGCAAGGCAAGCATCATCGCCAGCCCAACCAGAAGCCAAGCCCGAAGCCCAGCCCAAAGCCCAGCCAACGCGCGGCGCACAGATATATTTGAAGTCGAGGCAATCACGGCGAAAGCTATAGAGCCTGCCCCGCCAAGATGCGAGTGCGCGCGAGCGCTTAGTTCACGATTTCGTCAGCCAGCAATCCAACGCTCATGGCGTAGTAATTTGAGCAATTATATTCGAGGATCACGCGGTAATTCCCGGTTAGCAACCAAGCAGGTCGTCCGGGGCCATCCGGTTGAAACAGCGAGGTCAACGTATCGTCCGGCAATGCGCGTTGCGGTTGAACACCCAAAGCGCGCCATTCTGCGACCGTTTTCCATTGGCTGTGGCGTTCATGAACACGCGAACAGACCGGCGAAACCAGCTCTGTGCGATAGGCATCAACATCAAAGCCGCGCGGCACAGCGGCGCGAACGCCCCAAGGTTGACCGGTCCGCCAACCGGCATCGCGGAAGTAATTGGCGATGGAAGCAAATGTGTCGGCGCGGTTGTTAAAGATATTGGCCCGGCCATCGCCGTCACCGTCGGTGGCAAGGCGCAGATAAACAGAGGGAAGGAATTGCGGATTGCCAAAGGCCCCCGCGAAACTGCCCACCAATTCAGCGCGCGAATATCCGCGATCTGCGACCTTCATAAGCGCCACCCATTCGCCCGCGAACAAGTCCCGGCGGCGACCTTCCCATGCCAAAGTCGCCAAGCTGCGCGAGAGGTCAAAATTGCCGCGAATATTGCCGTAGCTTGTTTCATGCCCGAAAATTGCGGTGATGATTTGTGCAGGCACGCCAAAGTCACGCTCTGCCTGGCGCAATTCTGCACTGTTTGAACGGAACACGCGGCGCCCGCCCGCGATCCTCTGAGAATTCACATGGGTTGCGATATAAGGTGCCATTGCGGGATAGCCGCGCCGTGTCGGCCGGCCCGGTTGCCCCTGATCAAGCCGGATCACGCGCGGATTTGGCGTCAGCCCTGCGGTCATGCGCTGCAATGTTGCCTCGCTCACCCCTTCGGCCCGCGCTCGTGCCTTCAGCAATTCGAGATAGGCATCAAAGGCAATGCCATCGCGCGCGGCGACTTGCGCCTGCGTAGGAGCGGGAGCTGCGACGCTGCCCAGCGCCAATGCGGCGAGGACCAAACATGCAGAGGACGACAGGCGCCGGAAGAGCGCAGAAGACAGGGGCATAAAAGAGATCATATTCTAGGGTTTCTCACAAATCGTCTGAATCGCGGATGAGCGGGCCGCTTTTATCCACCAATGTTCACGCCGCAATCGCATGTTTGCGCATGAACTCATAGTCGTCCCGGCACGCATCAGCCGTTTTTTGATACTCTTCACCGAGCGTCGGCATATCGCCCGGCGGCCCACCAAAGCCGGTCGACGCATTGACCTTATCATACCAATGCGTGCCCCAAATGCCGTCTTCGCGGTGCGGCCCCTTGGCCCATGACAGCATCGCCGGATCCCATACTATGCCAAGCGCGGCGCACAATTTGGTGAGCATCTGCTCTGGATCGCTCAGAATATCGGCGCTGTCGATAACAGGGGGCGCTTTGCCGGTGCGGTTTGCTTCCATCTCGAAATATTCGCGCTGACGAGCGATGCCGAGATGTTCGGCGCGTATTTCGGTGCGTTTGTTCGCATAGCTGGCGGCGACGCGGATCGGATCGCGGATCAAGAAGGCGTGGCGCGCATTCGGCAGATCGAGGATGCTCACCGGCCCTTCCATATGGTGGGGCATGTGCTTTTGGTACCAGATCGCGCTGCCATCGGGGGCTGCGCCGTTTTGCGCGGCGGTGACAGCGTGCCAGTCGCATTCCATATCCGCGATAACTTCATCTGCCATAGGCTGCCGATCGCCGGTTGCCTTCAGATAGGCTCCGTAAAACGGTTCATCACTGACAAATGTATCCGCGCGCGCGCCGAAGCTGCGCATCATCGCAGTCGAAAGGTTGCGCGGCCCGCTCCACATCGCAATCCGCAACGTCATTCGCCCTTATCCATCAGATCGCGGTACAGTCCCTGAAGCCGCTCCACCATCGGCCCGCGCGCAGGGGTCAGAGCGCGGCCATCGACGTCGGTAACCGGCACCACTCCGGCGAAGGTGCCGGTAACGAAGGCTTCGTCTGCGCCGTACACATCCGTGAGCGAGAAGTTGCGCTCAAACACAGGAATGCCTGCTTCTTTGCAGACCTGAATGACATTCGAACGGGTGATCCCGCCAAGGCAGTAATCGCCTGTTGAGGTCCACACTTCCCCTTTGCGTACGATGAAGAAGTGGGTTGAATTGCACGTTGCCACAAACCCATGCGGATCAAGCATCAAGGCTTCATCTGCCCCGGCCTGCGTGGCCTGAATACAGGCGGTGATGCAGTTCAGTTTTGAGTGCGAGTTGAGCTTTTGATCCTGCACCGCCGGATCGCCGCGCCGAACATGGACAGTGAAGAGGCGCAACCCTGTCTCAATCGTCGAAGGCAGCGGTGCCTTGTATTCCGGAATGATGACGATCGTCGCGGGTGAGATCACGACACGTGGGTCTTGATAGGGTGTCGAGCGGATGCCGCGCGTCACCATCAAGCGGATATGCACGCCCTCTTGATCGCACATCGCATTGCCATCGACAGTGTCTTCAATCCGCTGCGTCAATTCTTCACGCGTCAAACCGACATCCATCGCGATGGCTTTTGCGCCCTCATACAGCCGGTCCAGATGCGCATCCAGAAACGCGATTCGCCCGCGGTGCAGCCGCAGCCCTTCCCACACACCGTCGCCCAGCATGAAGCCGCTGTCGAACACCGAAACACTTGCCTGAGCGCGCGGCGTCAATGTGCCGTTTACACTGATCAACACATCGTCATTGCGGGGATCAGGGGCGAAGTCATGTGTACCTTTTGCCATAGAATTCGCCTTTCATTCGTTTCCGATAGTGACAACCGCGTCAAGCATCGCTAGCGAGCATTTCTGCGCGGACAGGTGGCAGAGCGGTTGAATGCACTGGTCTTGAAAACCAGCGTGGGTGCAAGCCCACCGTGGGTTCGAATCCCACCCTGTCCGCCAATTCTCTTGATCTCACGATGACCCGCTTCGCTCGCATCTTCGATGGGGCGTCCTTTCGGCCGGCGCGCGGTGGCCCTTGCGACCCCTGGCCCTTGCAAACCCTGACCGAGTTCGATCATGGTGTGCCCTCAGGCGTCTCCCCATTGTCATCCTCCGGCGGTGACATGTGATCCAAGTGATCAACATCAACCTCTTCGCCATGCGGATCGCCCCACATCACCAATGACGGCGCGAACGCCTTACCTTTTGGGAACATCGCCCCCTTCAAATGCGCGACCAGCTCCTCTTTCGTTAGGAACAGGTTCTCACCCTCTGGCGGCTGACCACCCATCAGAAGTGGATCGCCCGGCCATAGGCATCGAGCACGCTTTCATGCATCATCTCTGACAGGGTCGGATGCGGGAACACGGTTTGCATCAACTCGGCTTCCGTCGTCTCCAACACTTTGCCGACCGTGTATCCTTGGATCAGTTCGGTCACTTCTGCGCCGATCATATGCGCGCCCAGCAATTCACCGGTCTTCGCATCGAACACCGTCTTGATGAACCCTTCCGCCTCGCCCAGCGCAATCGCTTTGCCATTACCGATGAAGGGGAAATTGCCGACTTTGACCTCATATCCCGCCTCTTTCGCGGCGGCCTCGGTCTTACCGACACTGGCGATTTGCGGGTGGCAATAGGTGCAGCCCGGTATCGCATCGCGGTTTAGGGGATGCGGATGCACGTCCGTATTGCCCATTTCCTGCGCGATGGCCTCTGCACAGGTGACGCCTTCATGGCTGGCCTTATGCGCGAGCCACGGCCCCGGTGTGCAATCGCCAATCGCCCAAAGACCGGCGCTTTTGGTGCGGCCATACGGGTCGATCTGGATGAAGCCTCGGTCCATCTCCGCCAAAGGCTCCAGCCCGACATCTTCGGTGTTCGGCACAATGCCGATGGCGCTGATGACATGACTGAACTCGGTGGTCTCCATCTTGCCTTTGCTGTCTTTGATCGTCGCGGTCACGCCTTTGCCATGCACCTTCAGCCCCTCGACCCCGGCGCCGGTCATGATCGTCATGCCCTGTTTCGTCAGGCTCTTTTGCAAGAACGTGCTGACATCGACATCCTCGACCGGAACCACTCGGTCGAGCATCTCCACGACGGTCACATCGACGCCCATATCGTTGTAGAAACTGGCGAATTCGATCCCAATAGCGCCTGATCCGATCACCAGCAGCTTGCTTGGCATTTCGCTCGGCACCATCGCATGGCGATATGTCCAAATGCGCTTCCCGTCCGCTGGCGCAAACGGCAGATCCCGCGCGCGCGCGCCTGTCGCCACGATCACGTGTTTTGCCGTGATCGCTTCCTCGCCCTTATCCGACTTCACCGTCAGCGATGTCGCACCGGTCAGCGTCCCCTCGCCCATATGTACGGCGATCTTGTTCTTCTTCATCAGGTGGCCGATGCCCTGATTGAGCTGTTTTGCCACCCCGCGACTGCGCTTCACAATCGCGTCCAGATCCGCCTCAATCGTGCCCGCCACTTTCAGGCCGTAACTGGATGCCTGATCCATATAGTGCTTGATCTCAGCCGACCTCAGCAGCGCTTTCGTCGGGATACAGCCCCAATTGAGGCAGATGCCGCCCAGGTTCTCCCGCTCCACAATTGCCGTCTTCAGCCCCAACTGAGCACAGCGGATCGCCGCGACATAGCCGCCCGGACCAGAACCAAGCACCACGACATCGTAACTCACTGACATTTCGTCATTTCCCTCTTCTCAGTTCGCCATCCACTCATGGCTCCTGACACACCTGACACACAGTCTAGGCTCAAAAATTCTACGACCCGCATTTCGCCCATTTGGGCGCGGTTTGCAAAGCGGATTTGGCCATTTTTCATCACCTGTGATGATGCACATCTTGGCCCGTGTAGGATAGCGTTAAATTACACCATATCGCCGTTTTGTGACACTGCGCGCGGGCGGTCATCGTCATCGAGGAGCACGAATTTGAATGTCCCCTTTGACACGCTTACTTCCGCCTCGCCATTGCGCTCTCGCCCGATGCCTTCGGCCGTAATCGTCAGCGATGTCCGCCCGGTGGCGATCACGGCGCAATAGACCGACAATTCATCGCCGACGGCCATCGCGGCGGGAAAGGTGAAATCCGTGGCATGGACCACAACCGCCTTGCCCTGCCCCACCCGGCTAGCCAGCGACCCCGCGCCCAGCGCCATTTGTGCCATCAACCACCCCCCAAACACCCCGCCATAGGGGTTCAGATCGGTCGGCATTGCGGTGGCGCGGATGGTGAGTTCTCTATCAGACATTCGGTGTTTCCCGCCGAGGTTTAATTATCCAGAGATAGCCGAACGCGGCAAAAACGTTCGCCGCGATAAGGCTAGGCGCGCCAAGGAAAATCAAACCAAATGAATCGGCAAATGCATAACTTGTCAGCATCAACATGACCCCTGCAAAATTTGCCATCAGAAAGACTGTCTTAGGTGAACCACGCAGATGATCGCCTGCCATGAAAAAGCACAAAAGCGCGACCGGCAAACCGACCGCAAAGGACCCAAGCAAGGCAATAAGTAAGAGGGCAAAATTCACGCTGCCATTTGACGCAAAAAAAAGAACGCCCATTGGCAACCACGCTGCAAACGCCGCCACTAAAGCGACGATATTGGCTTTTACGATCACTGCAAAAACCTCAGTCAAATCGGCTAACCCGCGATCAGTTCGACAAACCGCTGACTGATCCAGCCTGAACGGCACGGCCCGTCATAATCGCTCACATCCGCTACCGGCGATCCGGTCCCGCATGACGTCCCAGCGGCGCCCGATCCTTCGTACACAATGCCGATCCAGCCATCGACGTTTTCACACATGGAAACACCCGTTCCGCTGGTGAGCCGGTCCAATTCCTCGCCCGCCGCATCGGGCGCGGCGCGGACGGACAGGAAATTATCGCCATCCGGGTTTAATCCGGTGATCTCACCATAGCCGCCGCAAGCGTCCATTTCTGGACCGTCAAAACCGATGCGAACGGGGCGTTGTTCAATGCCGAAACTGGGTTCTTGTTCCGCTACCGAAATTCCTTCGGTAGCAGTCGCCGCTTCGGCGTCTTCGCCAAACTCACCTACCGCAATATCTGCGGCTTCGTCCGGCCCGCTCTCGCTTGAACACCCGGCAAGTATTAGGCTTAGCGCGAGAATACCCGCCGCGAACTTCAAACCACCAGCCCCATCGGGTTCTCAATCAAGCTGCGGAATTGATCCAGCAATTTCGCGCCGTCCACGCCGTCAATCGCGCGGTGATCGAAACTGCCGGTGACGCTCATCATAGTCGCCACGCCCAGCGCGCCGTCAATCACAGCGGGGCGTTGTTCGCCCGCGCCCACGGCCAGGATCATCCCCTGCGGCGGGTTGATAACGGCGTCGAATTGTTTCGTGCCGAACATGCCCAGATTGGACAGCGAAACCGTGCCGCCTTGATATTCTTGCGGCTGCAATTTGCCGTCGCGCGCTTTGCCCGCGAGTTCTTTCATTTCCTGGCTGATTTCCGCCAGACCTTTGCGGCCTGCATCGCGGATGATCGGGGTGATCAAACCGGTCGGCGCCGCCACGGCGACGGAGACATCTTCGCGCGTATATTGGTGCATCACGTCGCCTTGGAACGACACATTGCATTGCGGTTCGCGCTGCAATGCGCGGGCGAGCGCTTTGATAATCAGATCATTGACCGACAATTTCACGCCGTCTGCCTCCAGCGAGGCATTCAGCTGTTTACGCAGCGACAAAAGCGCATCGAGGCGCACGTCTACGGTGAGGTAGATATGCGGAACGGTCTGCTTCGCCTCGGTCAGGCGGCGCGCGATAACCTTGCGGACATTGCCCAGTTTTTGCGTCTCATACGGCGCATCAAATTCATTCGCCGGTTGCGCGGCAGCAGCAGGGGCCGGTGCAGAGGCGGTTGCAGAAGCAGCAGGTGCCGCAGCAGGCGCGCTGGCCGGGTCAAAGCTCTCAACATCCGCTTTAACGATGCGGCCGCCCGGCCCGGTGCCGGATATTGCGGACAGGTCGATGCCTTTTTGTTCGGCGATGCGTTTGGCCAGCGGCGACGCGACGACGCGGGCACCGGATGCCGGTGCGGGTGCTGAAGGAGGTGTTGCCGCTGGTGCTGGTGCTGGCGCAGGGGCCGCGCTGCCACCGCCCGCTTCAATCGCAGATTCCACATCACCCTTGGTGATTTTGCCGTTCGGGCCAGAACCATCAATCTGTGCCAAATCAATCCCGTTTTGCTCCGCCATTTTGCGCGCTGTCGGGGTCGCGGCGGGGCCGTCTTTCGCTGGTGCTGCCGGTGCAGGAGCTGGTGCAGGCGCCGGTGCATCCGCAGACGGCGCACTTACATCGTCTACATCCTCGCCCTCTTCCGCCAGCATCGCGATCACAGCGCCCACGGCCACATTCTCGCTACCCTCAGGCACCACAATCGCCGCGATCACGCCTTCATCGACCGCTTCAAATTCCATGGTCGCTTTGTCGGTTTCAATCTCGGCCATGATGTCGCCGGATTGGACGCTGTCCCCGACTTTCACCAACCATTTGGCGAGATTGCCCTCTTCCATCGTTGGCGAAAGGGCGGGCATCTTGATTTCGATGGCCATAGCTGCGGTGAGACTCCGTTACGGCTTGCTGGATTGGTTCGTATGATTGGCTTTAAACACTGAGGCGTTTGGGGCAAGCCTCTTGCTTTGTGTCGGCATTGCCCGGATAAATCGCGCCAAGTTTGGTCCGTAAGTTTGAGGGCAGAGGGCATCCATGCGCACATTTCTGGTCATCATCGACGAAAGTGACGAGGCCCGCGCGGCCATGCGTTACGCCGCGCGGCGGGCCGTGCAGGTCGGCGGCGCGGTGCATATCCTCGCGCTGGTGGCTCAGCAGAATTTCAGCGCCTTTGGCGGTGTACAAGCGACGATCGAACAAGAGGCACGAGACCGCGCAGAGATGCTGGCCCACGGTGTTGCAGGCAATTTGCTAGCCGAAAGCGGGATTATGCCCACCATTTCGGTGAAAATCGGCAATGGCCAAAAGATCGTGACCGAATTTTTGGAAGGGCACACCGAGGTCGCCGCGCTGGTTCTGGGCGCGGCAAAAGGGAGCGCGCCGGGGCCGTTAGTCACCCATTTCGCCGCGCATGCAGGGGAATTGCCCTGCCCGCTTTATGTCATCCCGCATGATTATGATGAAAAGAATGTCGGGCATGAGGCGTAAGCCGCAGGGCTGATCTTACTTCTTTCGCCGCCCTTGATGCCGGATGTTGCCGGGGCGTCCGCGCGCGCCGGCTTTGTATTTGCCCGCGCGCTTTGGCGGTCCGCCCGGCTTGCGATAGCGGTTGTCGGGCCTGCTTCCGCGCGTCTCAATCGCATTTCCATCCGCATCCACCGGCACAAATTTGAGCGCGCCCGTCAGCGCATTGGATTCCGCCAGTTTCAATTTCAGCCGGTCACCAGAGGAATAAGTGGTGCCGCTATTTTCGCCGATGAGCGATTGTGATGCCTCATCATGGCGGAAATATTCATCGCCAAGGGTTGAGATCGGCACCAACCCATCGCCGCCAAGGCCAACAATGGTCGCAAAAAAGCCAAAGCCCTGCACGCCGGTGATCCGCGTATCGAACGTTTCGCCAACCCGGCCAGACAGCCACGCTGCGACATAGCGGTCGATCGTGTCCCGCTCCGCTTCCATCGCGCGGCGTTCGGTCGTGCTGATGGCGTCGCAGATTTCTTGCAAGCTGGCGCGGTCTTTGTCCGACAGGCCCGTCGCATCCGGTAAATCAAGCGATGGTTTCGGCTGCTCCAAACCATATGCGCCGACCAAGGATCGGTGCACCAGCAAATCGGCATAGCGGCGGATCGGCGATGTGAAATGCGCGTAAGACCCGAGCGCCAAGCCAAAGTGCCCGCCATTTGCCGGGCCATAAAATGCCTGCATCTGGGTGCGCAAGACGGCTTCCATAACCTGCGCCTTTTCAGATTCTTCGGTTATGTCTTTAAGCAATCGGTTGAACAATCCCGGCGTAATCACCTGACCCATCGCCAGCTTCTTACCCAAAGTGCCCATATATTCACGCAGCGCGATCAGTTTTTCGCGGCTCGGCGTGTCATGAACCCGGTAAACGACGGGCGCATTTTTCGCCTCCAGCGCTTTGGCAGCCGCAACATTGGCGGCAATCATAAAGTCTTCCACAACGCGGTGCGCATCGAGCCGTTCGCGCACAGCGATCTCGGCAATTTGCCCCTCATCATTCAGCATCACGCGCCGTTCCGGCAGGTCGAGATCCAGCGGATCGCGGGCATCGCGGGCCTCTGCCAAGACTTTCCAGGCCTCCCACAAGTTCGCAAGATATTCAGGCGGAGAGCCGGTATCGACGGCGGCTTGCGCGTCTTCATAGGCGATATTGTGATGGATGCGGACAATCGCGCGGGTGAAACGGTGTTTTGTAATCTGACCCGCCGCATTGATATGCAGGTGGCACGCCATCGCCGCGCGGTCTTCATTCTCTCGTAGAGAGCACACATCGGCGGACAGGATTTCCGGCAACATCGGCACAACGCGGTCGGGGAAATAGACCGAATTGCCGCGTTTGCGCGCCTCCCGGTCCAATGCGCCGCCCGGGCGCACATAAAATGACACATCAGCAATCGCGACCAGCGCGTTAAAGCCGCCCTTTCCATCAGGCTCGGCCCAGATCGCATCATCGTGATCGCGCGCATCGGCGGGATCAATCGCGACAATCGGCAAAGCGCGCAGGTCTTCACGTTTGTCTTCGGACAACGCCAATTCGGTCGCGGCCTCGGCTTCTTTCATCACCTCATCAGGGAAAGTGTGCGGGATGCCGTGTTTCGCAATCGCGATCAGGCTGAAACTGCCCGGTGCCAGCGGGTCGCCGACCACTTCGATTACTTTCAGGCCGGATCGCTCGCTGCGTCCGGTGCGTTCTGCGATGACCAATTGGCCTTCTTCAGCCTCGCCCACATCGCTGATCGGCGATGATTGGCGGATGCGTTTGTCGACCGGGGCAAGCCATGCTTTGCCGCTCGCGTCGATTTCGACAACGCCCATCAAACCTTCGGTGCGGGCGGGGAGTTTTTTGATCGGATAGGCGAACCACGCGCCGTCTTTTTCCTCGGTCCGCGACAACACCCGGTCGCCGCGTTTCAGCGCGGGAGTGCGGCGTGCAGAGCCTTTGCCTTTGCCGCCCTGTTTCAATTCGCGCACGATCAGGCGCGGCGGATCACCATCCGCATCGGCGGGCCAGTTATCGGGGATCGCAATCGGCTCACCATCCTCAACCGCGACGACGCGCAAGACGGTGACTTTGGGAATGCCGCCCATCTGTTGATAGGCGGATTTCTTGCCATCGATCAGGCCCTCTTCGGCCATGTCTTTCAGCAAGCGTTTGAGCGCGATTTTCTCTTGGCCTTTTAACCCGAATGCCTTGGCAATCTCGCGTTTTCCGGCGGGCTCGCGGGAAGTTTGGATGAACTCCAAAACCTGATTTTTGGTCGGCATGCCCACGCCGTTTTTGGCGGGGGGTGTCGAATTGTGCGGGGATCGTTTGGCCATAGGGCGGCCCTACTCGCTCGCTCGGGTGGTGGGAAGTTATTCCTCTGTTTCGGGTTGTTCCACCGGCTCGAACGCGCCGCCGGGGACGGCGCTGGAGAATGGGGAGCATGAATTGGGCGTTCCGCCGCACGCTGTCACGCCGAATATCCAATCATCCCCGCGCAAATTTGCGGTGAAAGAGTATTCCCGCTCTGAATTTGGATCCAGTTCCGCATCCGGCAATGGTCGCCCATGAGAGACAATTGCAATATCTTTCGACCATTCGGTCTCGTCAGTCCGCCGCGCCATGATCGTGTATATTCGCGCACCTTCAACGCCGTTCCATTTGATCTCTGTATCCACCCGCACTGCCGCATCGGCGCGTACGCTCGGCGGCATGGGCGCCCGGGCAAGCCGGTCAAGCGCCCGCACATTCAGCACGCTGGAGCGGGTGAGATAAGTCCAATCGAGCTCATCCACCGTGTCACCATATTTGACGCCGTCCTCGGTTCGCAGATCCTGATGTTGGTGATCGTAATCCTCTACCGACACCGTCACGCGCACGGCCGGATAACCGCGATCGAGGAACGGGATTTGATCCCCGCCCCGGCCCATCCGGTCTGTCCGCCAAATCTGGCGCACCTGCATCCCGTCTGGATAATCGGCCGCCACCCCGGCCAGCCAGCGTGACAGGTTGCGTCCCGGAGAATCGTTTTCGCCGCCAAACCGGCGTTGAAGTGCGCGCAATCGCGGCGTGGAATCGGCGCGCAAACCTTCGGAGAACACGCGGACATAGTCCGGCTCACAATACCCATCCGATCCGCAGGAATTGCCGATCATATCATTGTTCAACACGGCCTTCACTGTCATGCCCTGTTCGCCAACCCAATCTGCGAGGATACCGGCACCATAGAGCCCCTGTTCCTCACCCGTCAGCAGAGCGTAAATGATGGTTGAGGGATATTCACGCTGCGACAGGATGCGCGCGGCTTCGAGGACCATGACGCTGCCGGAGCCGTCATCATTCGCGCCGGGGGCATCGTCGACCCCGTTCAGCGCATCGGTGACGCGGGTGTCGTAATGGCCTTGGACGATGATGACTTCATTGGGCCGCTGCGTCCCGCGTTGGATCGCGACGGCGTTGCGGATCAAAGTCGGCGCAGGGATGCGCCGCCCATCGGGTTCGACAACGCGGCCCACTGGGATAACGTCCAAACATCCGCCGCACTCTGCGCCCATGCGGCCAAATTCAGCGAGCGCCCAATCCACCGCCGCGCCGACGCCGCGATTGGGATCGGTTTGGGTGGAAAGCGTGTGGCGCGTGCCAAAGCCGACAATCGTGTCCATATCTTTGCGCAAGCGGGCTTCGGAAACTTCTAAACCGGGATCATCCCCAAGGTCTGCTGCGGAAGCATCCGCCGAGGCTTCCGTATGCCCATCCGCCGACACAGGCGCAGCGGCAAAGAGTGAAAGCGGGGCGGCGAGCAAGAGGGTGCGTTTGATCATACCGCAATTATGTGCCGCGTGGCCGCCTCACGCGCAAGGCTAGAATGTGGGGGGTTAGATTTGGGGGGTAGAATTGGTGGCTAGAATCGAAACTCAAAAACGAACGGGCGCGTCGCCATACTGGTTCGGGCCGTCTTCTGATTGCAAAATGCCAAATCCGATCACCACGATGATCGCGATCCAGCCCACCAATCCCATCAAACCCATTTCCGCCTGAACCGCAAAGGGGTCCATCGCTGGCGCACCGTCGGTGACGACCATGGTTTCGCGCATGATCTCCTCCATCCGGTCAAAAAAGGTGTAGTTGAAACCAAGGCCGACCAAATTTGCCACAATCGGAATAGCCACGATCCATCCGGGAAACCCGGAATCGTGCAACCGCCGGACAAACGCCGCCGCCATCAGGAATGTAACGATCACACCGATCACCGTGCTGACCACCATCTGAGTGCGCAATTGTTCAAACATGCCTTCGAACATGCCGTCCATCAACATTGCATCATCGCCGGCGGTCCCGTTTGCGGATGCCTGCGCAGCCTCAATTCCTGATGTGACCATCGAAATATACATCGGGATCGACATGACGATGCCAACCGCGAATTGTGCGAGCACGATGAACAGGACGTAATACCAAAATGTTTGCCGCGCATCGCGCCCGTTAAAGTCGAGCACGTGGGTGAGATTGTAACGGATCGCATCCAGCATCGTCAGTGTCCTCGTTCAGGATTAATAGGCGCGCGCTATCAAAATACGCTCGACCGCAGCGTCGCCGGTGAAGATACAGGTGCCGTCTGCCGCTTCGCCGTCTTTGGCAACATTGCGGATGGTCAGTTTTTCATCCTTCAACCGTTCGACAACTTGTTCCAGCGCCGCGCCGGTAGGCTTGGACCATTGGACCTCTACCCAACCCGGGAATTTGCCGCCTTTGCGATAGAAATTCACCACGTCGTGCCAATCCGTCATGCCGCGCGTGATATTGGTATCGCGGCGGTCGCGGGCTTCTTGGTATAGGCTGTCTTGAATTGCCTCCAACATGGCGGAGGCACCCTCTGCAAATGCTTCGCGGGTGATGAATTGCATCGCCGGTTTGCCATTTTCTGCGTTCCACAATTGGTCGCGGCGCAGCATGGCGACTTTGCCATTTTCCATGTCGCGCGGGCCGATTTCGACCACAATCGGCGCGCCCTTGCGGACCCAATCCCAACGTTTCGCCGCTGGCTTGCCCGGTGTTTTATCCAGCAAAATCCGCACGGGTTCACCCAGCGTGCTGAGGCCGGTCAGCGCGGCTTGCAATTCCTCACAATAGGTCAGCACCGCCTCGTCTTCCGGCTTATCACGCAGCATCGGCAGAATGATAATTTGATGCGGCGCAATGCGCGGCGGCACGCGCAATCCGTCATCATCGCCATGCGTCATCACAACGCCGCCAATCAGACGCGTCGATGTGCCCCAACTGGTGGTGTGGCACAGCTGCTGAACGCCTTCGCGGTCCTGATAACGGATGCCAGCGGCTTCGGAAAAATTGGTCCCGAGATAATGCGAGGTTCCGGCTTGCAGCGCCTTGCCATCCTGCATCATCGCCTCAATCGACCATGTTTCATCGGCTCCGGGGAAACGCTCATTCTCCGGTTTCTCACCCGCAATCACAGGCATAGCGAGGTCTTCTTCAACGCAGGCGCGGTACATTTCCAGCGCGCGGTGCGTTTCTTCCAGCGCCTCTTCGCGTGTGGCATGGGCGGTGTGGCCCTCTTGCCAGAGGAATTCGCTGGTGCGCAGGAACATCCGCGTGCGCATTTCCCAGCGCACCACATTGGCCCATTGGTTGATTTTCAGCGGCAGATCGCGCCACGATTGCACCCAGCGCGCCATCGCATCGCCAATGATGGTTTCCGATGTCGGGCGCACCACCAATGGTTCTTCTAACTTTGCCGCAGGATCGGGCACCAATTTGCCGCGCGCATTCGCAATCAAGCGGTGATGCGTGACGACGGCCATTTCCTTGGCGAAACCGTCAACATGCTCCGCTTCTCGTTCAAAATTGGCGAGCGGTATGAAAAGCGGGAAATAGGTGTTTTGAATGCCAGCGGCCTTGATCCGGTCATCCATCAGGCGCTGAACCCGTTCCCAAATGCCGTATCCCCACGGCTTGATCACCATACAGCCGCGCACGCCCGATTCTTCGGCGAGATCGGCTGCGGTGATCACCGCTTGATACCATTTGGCGAAGTCGTCATCGCGCTTCACGTCCAGCGCATGCCTGATATTAGCCACTGTTTTCCTGTCTGATTTATGTTTGATTGGCGCGTTTTGACGCACCTAAAAATTGGCGGGTTTATTTACCCAATTCGTCTAGCTTCTTTTGCATCAAAGCCATTTGATCCCGCAACGCCGAAATTTCATCCGACGACGTTTCACTGGCAGGCTTTTCTTGCGGGGCCGGTTTTTGTTTTGCGCCGCCCGGAATGCCGCCGGGGATCAGCGTATCCGCCGCCGCCCGCATCAAGGCCATGTTGGTTTCATGGATCGCCGCGAGCGGATTGGCGCTCATACCCTTATCAAACGCTTCGCGGATTTTGGTCTGGTTCTGGCGAAAATTGGTCATGCTCGCCTCCAGATAAGACGGCATAAGTGTTTGCATCGAATTGCCATACATGCCGATCAATTGGCGTAGGAAGCTAACCGGTAACATTTGCCCGCCATTCGATTCCTCATCCATGATAATCTGGGTCAGGATGGAATGCGTAATATCGTCGCCCGATTTTGCATCGAACACGGCGAATTCAACATTATCGCGCACCATTTTCGCCAAGTCTTCCAAGGTGATATAGCTAGAAGATGCGGTGTTGTATAAACGCCGATTGGCGTATTTCTTGATGACAATAGTGCCTTCGGGAACATCTGGTGTTGCCCGATCTGATTTGCTGTCTGTTTTGCGCGCCATGTTAGTCCCAATTGCTGCCCGATTTGGAATTCTTTTTTGTATCTTAGCACCTGCACAATGTGCAGCGCAACACAATCACGGGCACTTCTTCGCAAGCGCGATTTTAAGCGCCGTCAAAGCAGCATCCGGCGGCCCAGCACAGTCAGCAATTCATATTGCGATAACGCACAATGCTGCGCAGCATCGGGCAAGTTGTAAGGGACGGATAACCAATCCCCCTCCCCCAATTCTGGCGCGTCATTAAGGTCCACGACGACCATATCCATCGAAACCTTACCCAGCAGCGGTAAGGCGGTTTGCCCGTGAAACAAGGCCGGATTGTTACCCCCGCTTGGCCCGCGACCGCGCAAGAACCCGTCAGCATAGCCAAGCGACACCGTGCCGACACGCATCGGTTTTTGCGCGGTAAATTCACCATTGTAACCGACCGCGTCGCCAGGTTGCAGCATGCGGGTTTGAATGATCGCGGCGTCCAAATAGGCGGTTTGCGCGATACTGCCCGACAATTCGGGGCGCGGGATACCGCCATAAAGCGCAAGGCCGGGCCGTGTCAGATCGAACGCGTAATCGGGGCCAAGCGCAATGCCTGCGCTGTTGGCGAGGCTGGCCATACGATGCGGCACCGCGGGCAGGCAATCGCGGAATAGGCGCAATTGCTGAGCATTGACCGCGCTGTCTTCATCTGCGCTGGCGAGGTGGCTCATCACGATATCGACATTAAGTGCCGCGATCGCGGGATCAGACAGATCTGCCGGAGCAATGCCGAGGCGGTTGATCCCCGTGTCGATCATCAAATGGCATGTGCCGCCTCCACCACCTCCGCCGCCCGCCGTCCAACGGCGCGCCTGATCGAGTGAATTGATCACGGGGATCACGCCGGTGCTGACCGCGTAAGCAACGTCTTCACCGCGAACGGGACCATGCAAGACTGCCAATTGATCCGGCGCGATATGGCGCAAGGCCGCACCAACCTCGCTCCAATGCGCCACAAAGAACCGCCGCGCGCCGGCATCACGCAATGCAGGCAGGCATGTATCCACGCCCAGCCCGTAACAATCCGCCTTGATCGCCGCGCCTGCTCTGGGCCGTGCATCCGTGGCGCCAGACAGTGCGTTCAATGCGCGCCAATTGCTGGCCAAGGCCGCGGTATCAACCCTTAGGCGTAAAGTGGGTTCAGGCGGGTGCGCGGTCAGGAGATGTCATCCTCAAAATCCTTAGGCGGACCGCCCGAAAGGCCCCACCATGCCACGGCAACACCGAAGGCGACGACGCCCCAAGTGTACCACAACCCGGAATATACATTGCCGGTGCTGGCCACGATAATGCCCGAGATCAGCGGCAAGAACCCGCCCAAATATCCCGCGCCAATGTGGTAGGGAATAGACATGGAGGAATAGCGGATGCGCGGCGGGAACATCTCAGACAAGAGCGCCGCGACCGACCCGTAAGTCAGCGCGGAAAGCACGCCCAAAACCAAGAGCGCAGCGATAATGCCGATAATGTTGATCAATGGCGGAACCTGCCGCGTGAAATCGAACCCAGCCTGTGTCAGCGCCGCCTGAAGACCCGCCGTACGCGCCGCATTATCATCCATCCACGTCTCGCCAATCGCAACTGGCGCGCCGCCCACGGTGACGCTCAAATTGTCGCTTTGCGTGACGCTATAGGAGACACCGCTCGACGTCAGAGACGCCAGAACTTTGCCGCAATCGGTTTGTTGACGGTCGAACAATTCGGCGAAAGGATCGGTGACGCATTGCTGGCCGCTGACCACAACTGGATTTTCCTCAGCCGCCTGAGCAAGGCCGGGGTTTGCGAGGCTGCCCATGAACCAGAATATTGGGAAGAGCAGGACCAGCGACAGCAGCGCGCCGATAATGATCGGCCGTTTGCGCCCCACCTTGTCTGACCATTTGCCGACCACAAGATACAGCCCCATCGACAGGCCGCCCGCGATCAGCATGATGATTTCCACCGTTAATTCATCAAGCCGCATGTCCCCTTTCAAGAACGATAGGCTGGAGAAAAAGGCGGTGTACCAAATGGTCGTCAAAATCCCCGCAACGCCGAACAGCGCGACAAAGATCCGTTTTTTATTGCCGGGGTAAGTGAAGCTTTCGACGAAGGGATTGCCAGCGGTCTCGCCCGCTTCCTTCATCGCCTTGAACACCGGGCTTTCCGACAGTTTAAACCGCATCCACAAAGAGATCGCCAGCAGGATGATCGACAGCAGGAATGGCACGCGCCAGCCCCAATCGTTGAACGATTCCTCTGGAATAATCAGGCGGCAGAGCAGCACCACGATGATCGACAGGACGAACCCGCCAACAACGCTGGCTTGGATGAAACTGGTGTAGAATCCGCGTTTTTCTGGGGGCGCATGTTCCGCAACATAAATCGCCGCACCGCCATATTCACCGCCGAGTGCCAAGCCTTGGATCACGCGTAAGATGATCACCACGACCGGCGCGATAATCACATAACCGGCGCCGTAATTCGCCTCCAACTGGTCGACCGTCGGGATCAAACCGACCCCGGCGGTGGCGATCCCCATCAGCGTGACCGTCACAAGGAACGTGTATTTGCGCCCCAATTTGTCGCCAAGAAAACCAAACAGGATCGCGCCAATAGGACGGAACGCAAAGCCGACAGCAAATGTGGACCAAACCAGCAGCAAGCCCAGCGTTGGATCATCGACCTTATAAAACGCATCTTTCAAGATGTAGGCGAGCGTTCCGTAAATGAAGAAATCATACCACTCAAAAATGGTCCCCGCGCTGCTCGCGCCGACCACCAATCGGATTTCTTTCGCCGAAGGTTCGCGTGCGGCCAAAATCTCCGCCTCTGATCCCGCTCCCGCCGTGCCCGGTCCTGCTGTGCTTGCAGTCATGTTTGCCCCGTTTCCCATCATCTCAAATTTCGTCTCGGCGGCTCTATGGCTGCCTTTGCGCCCATCGCCTTAGCGAGAGGATGCGGCGGATGAAAGCGGCTCTGTTGATAGGCGCGTCGGGATTGCGCAAATTGATCGGCCTAAGCCTGCCGCGTCTCGTTCGAAAATGCCTGCATAACCGCCTGCCACGGCAGCATTAGCGCCCCATGACGCCCCGGATGCGGCAAAGCGGGTTCGAGTGCATCAAAACCGGGCCATTCCGGCGGCGCACCCTCCCCGCTCAACCATTGCTCAATATCGCCATGAGCCTGCGCGAAATCGTGCGCGCTGCGCCCCTCCGCCGCCATCGCCAGCACCGCCGCTGAGCTTTGACCGATTGCGCAGGCGCTCACCAGCATCCCGATTTTCGTGATCCGCCCACCCGCATCCAAATTTATGCCGAGCGTTATCGTGCTACCACAAGTGCGCGAGCGGACCTCTGCGGTTTTCTGAAAATCACCGATAAGCGGAAATGCCGCGAGCTGTGCGGAGAGCGACAGCAGGCGCGGCGTGTAGAGTTTCGCAGTGCTGTTTGCCTGCGTCACTGGTCCGCGGAGCCAGACTGCGCCTCTTCCTCGCCCAGCATTTGCGCGCGGCGTTCCGCAATCATCGACACCAATTCGCGCGAAAATGCATCAGCGGCAGGATAGGTCCGCGCCTGTGTGATCCAGTCAGGACGCCCCTTAAAGCCCCACACCGTATCAAAGCCGAGCACCAAGACAGAGAAGGCGAAAATAACGATGAGCGCACCCTTTACAGCGCCAAAGCCAAAGCCCAGCACCCGGTCAATCGGGCCAAGGATCGACCCACGCGACGCCTCCCCAACATTGCCCGCAATCAATTTCATCGCGGCATAAGGGATCAGCAGCAACATCGCGAAAGACAGGATCGAAGTCGCTGGGTCTGCATCGTAATAACCGCGCAAAAATTCCGTCAACGATCCGTGCAAATAATAGACCGAAAACGCCGCGAGTATCCAAGCCGCAAGGCTCAGCACCTCTTGCACCAGCCCGCGCATGAAGCCGCCAATTGCCGCCACAGCGACAATGATCAGAACGATAATATCAAAGCCCGTCATAGGAACCCGAATTATTCGCTGCCCATCACCTGGTCAACGAGGTTCGCAAGTTGGTTCACTGATCGGTAATCGAGCGTCGACGAGCCGGTCTTTGCATCCGACGGACCGTAGCCGCGCGTAAAACCCAGCTTTGCCGATTCCCGCAATCGCAAGTCGGAATGCGCCACTGGGCGAATCTCACCCGCCAAAGACACTTCACCAAACCACGCCGATTTATCCGGCAAAGGCTTATCCGCCAGCGCCGATACCAGAGCCGCCGCAACCGCCAAATCTGCCGCCGGATCGGACAATCGGTATCCACCCGCAATGTTGAGATAGACCTCTGCAGAGGAAAAATTCAGGCCGCAGCGCGATTCCAAAACTGCCAGCAACATCGCAAGCCGCCCATTATCCCAGCCAACGACCGCCCGGCGCGGCGTCGCGCCCGATTGCAGACGCACGATTAAGGCTTGGATCTCCACAAGCACCGGGCGCGTCCCTTCCAATGCCGGGAAGACGGAACTGCCCGCCAGCGGATTGTCGCGGCCAGACAGGAACAACATGGATGGGTTGGAAACCTCCTCCAGCCCTTCGGTTGCCATCGAAAACACGCCGATTTCATCAACCGCGCCGAAACGGTTCTTAAGCGCCCGCAGGATGCGATATTGATGGCTGCGCTCGCCCTCAAAACTCATCACCACATCGACCATATGTTCCAGAACGCGCGGCCCTGCGATACTGCCGTCTTTGGTCACGTGACCAACCAGCATCAATGCGCAGCCGCTGGCCTTGGCATAGCGGATCAATTCCAGCGCGCAGCCGCGCACTTGGCTAACGGTGCCCGGTGCCCCTTCTATTGTGTCGGAATGCATCGTCTGGATCGAATCGATGACCAGTAAAGCAGGCGCGGTGCCCTGCCCCAATGTCGTCAAAATATCGCGCACGGATGTATCGGCAGCAAAACGGATCGGGGCATCATCAACACCCAGCCTCTTGGCGCGCAGCCGCACTTGGCCCGCCGCCTCTTCGCCGCTGACATAGACGACATCATTGCCGCCGCGCGCAATGGTCGCCGCCGTTTGGAGCAGCAGGGTCGATTTCCCAATCCCCGGATCGCCGCCCATCAAAACCGCCGACCCCGGCACAATCCCGCCGCCCAGCGCCCGGTCAAACTCCGCCAGCCCGGTCGATTTGCGCACCGGCAATTCGGCGGGTTGATTCAGCGGGACAAATTCAATCCCCCGCCCCCCGCGCGACAAATCATGTTTTTGCGAAAACACCGTCGCCGGCGCATCCTCCGTCAGAGTGTTCCATTCCTTGCAATCATCGCATTGCCCCTGCCACCGGGGGGCCACGCTGCCGCAGCTGGAACATACATATCGCCGTTTTGTCTTCGCCATATCGCAGTCCGTAAACAGAACATTTGCAGAACGCAATTGCCTTTTCCCGCAATCCCCGGCAGTGCCCTTTCCCATGCGGCAAAAGGAACTTCGCCTCGCTCTGGTTTGCTACGGCGGCGTCAGCCTCGCTGTGTATATGCACGGCGTCACGAAAGAGGTCTGGCACCTCGCCCGGGCAAGCCGGTGTTACCATTCTGGCGAAGGCGATACTCTGACCGGGGTCGCCGCAGTGTACCGCGATTTGCTTGCGGGAATTGAGCGAGAAAATCGTTTGAGGCTGCGAGTTCTGCCCGATATTTTGACCGGGGCCAGCGCGGGCGGGATCAATGCGGTATTCTTGGCACAGGCGATCCATTCTGGCCGGTCGCTCGAACCGCTGACCGATCTGTGGCTGGAAAATGCCGATGTTAGCGAGCTGACCGATCCCGATGCGCAGCCAATGTGGCGCTATGCCAAGATTTGGGCGCAGCCGATTGCCGATTGGTTCTTGCGCCGCCCCGGTAACGCAGTGAGCGAAAGCGTGGCGCCCGAAACCCGCGAAGAGGTGCGCACGAAAGTGTCGAAGCTGGTGCGCGGGCGCTGGTTCAACCCGCCATTTTCCGGCTCGCGGTTTTCGGCGATGCTGTTTGAAGCGATGGGCAGCATGGCCGCCACCCCGTCCGGCCCGCCTTTATTGCCGCCGCGCCATCCGATTGATTTGCTGGTGACGGCAACGGATTTTCGCGGGCATGCCGAAATGCTGCGCCTGAATTCTCCGCCAGTGATCGAAGAGACAGAGCACCGGATGCCGATTGATTTTCGCGGCATCACCCCGGTGGAGCCGGGCGAAAATTTGGCGGACCCGCTGGAATTGGTGCTGGCCGCGCGTTCCACCGCCAGTTTTCCGGGGGCTTTCCCGCCTCTGGTTTTGGCAGAGATTGACCGGCTCGCCGCGTCAGAGGGGCATTTGTGGGAGACACGCGGCAGTTTCCTTTCGCGGATCATGCCGGTGCATTTGCGCGATGGGACGGTGGATAGCGCGGCTCTGATTGATGGATCGGTCTTGGTCAATGCGCCGTTTGGTGCTGCGTTGGAGGCGATGCAGACGCGGAGCTCGCAGCGCGAAGTTGATCGCCGGTTTGTCTATATTGACCCGCGCCCGGATCGGTCGAACACGGATCGCAAGGATGCCAATGACGATATTGCAGAGGTCGGATGGTTTGGCGCGATTTTCGGATCGCTCTCAACGATCCCGCGTGAACAACCGATCCGCGATGATCTGGAGAGGATTGAGAAACAATCCCGCGATGCGCAGCGTTTGCGGCGGATCGTCCTAGGCCTGCGCCCGGGGATCGACCGCGCGGTAGAGAAATTGTTTGGCCGCACGTTCTTTATGGACAGCCCAACGCCAAAACGGCTCGCGAGTTGGCGCGCGCGGGCACAGCAAGCGGCGGCCGAAGGCGCAGGATACACGTTCGGCGCTTATGCTCAGACGAAATATAGCGCGATCATTGATCGGCTTGCGCAATTGATTCATGCCGCCGCGCCGGAATTGGCGCTGACGGATTGCGGGCCAATTGCGGCGGCTTTGCGGGCCGAGATGGAGCGGCGCGGGCTGGAAATGCTGACGGAGGAAGGCGGCGGCGCGAATGAAACCGCCATCGCATTTTTCCGCGCGCATGACATCGCGTTTCGTATGCGGCGTTTGCAATTGCTGGCGCGCAGATTGGCCCGCGATTGGGAAATTGATCCAGAAATTCCTGACGATGCTCTCGATCTGGCGCGGGAGAAAATTTACGATATTCTGGCGCTGTACCGGCGCGCCGATGATGCGACGATCCTCAGCGCTTCAGGCAGTCTGGGCGAAGGTTTCCGCGATTGCGCGCTGTGCGCGATTGAGCAGCCGGGCAAGGTTCTGGATTTCCTAGCAGAAAAACGCCTCTTGCCAGAGACTGACCTTGAGGCGGAACGGATGCTGGCCGACGCATTGTCGGAGATGCCGAAGAATTTGAAGCGGCGGATGCTGCTCACCTATCTGGGTTTTCCTTTTTACGACGCCGCAACCTTGCCGCTGACGCAGCGTGAGAGCCTTGGCGAATATCATGCGGTGAAGATTGACCGTATTTCCCCCGATGATGCGCTGTCCATTCGCGAAGGCGGGACGCAAGCGACCTTGAAAGGCACCGAATTCTACAATTTCGGCGCCTTTTTCAGCCGCGCCTACCGCGAGAATGATTACCTATGGGGCCGGCTGCACGGGACGGAGCGGATGATCGACCTCGTTGCCTCCACGGTCGAAGGCGGCCTCGACAGCGCCGTCATTCGCAAAACCAAACGCGCCGCCTTCCTCGCGATCCTTGATGAGGAAAGCGAGGTTGGGCGGTGCCAGCAAGGGTTGATCGACGCCCTGCGCGGCGAAGTGGAAGAGCGGCTCGCGTAAAAACTATTGTTCGCTGTTCCAGACGGCGGTCACAAATGCGTCGGCGCTGATGAAGCCGCCCTCGCCCCGGTCAATATCGCCCAAAGGCGCAGCGGCGATCGCCTGTTCCAACGTCATACCGTCTGCGCGTAAAGCGTCGATCCGCGACACCGCTTCGCCAATAACCGCGCGGTACGCGACCAATTCTGCCTTGTTAGACATTGCGCCGTGGCCGGGGATGACCTGCGTTTCGTCATCAATCATCGCGATGACAATATCGAGCGTTTCCATGGCGTTATAAACACTGCCGCCGGACCCTACATCGACGAAGGGATAGCCGGGTATGTTGAAATACAGATCACCCATGTGGATGATATTGTCCTCTTCCCAAATCACCACGCTGTCGCCGTCTGTATGACCGCCGCCGAAATACATCAGATTGATCGTGTCGCCATTCAGATGCATCCGCATCCCTTGGGCATAGGTGACAACCGGCAAAGCCTCACGCGCGGCAGGCGGCGTTTCGTTCCCGCCTGCGCTGCCGCCGGAAGCCATGCGCACGCGCACATTGTCATGCGCAAAAATGGTCGCGCCGGTCCCGCCGAAATGTTCGTTCCCGCCGGTGTGATCGAAATGCCAGTGGGTGTTGACGACATATTTCACAGGGGTCGCGCCTAGGTTTGCGATGGCGCGTTCGATCTTGCCCGATAAGGGCGCGAATTGATCGTCGATAATGACTGTGGCGTCTTCGCCGTGGCTGACCCCAATATTGCCGCCCGCACCAAACAACACCGCCACGCCGGGCGCGATTTCTTCGGTGGTGATCTCGACATTGTCGAACCGGCCCTGCGCATAAGCGATCGGCGCGCTGGTGGCGATCAGGCTGGCGGTTGCGGCAAAAGTGATGGCGGCGAAACGGTTCATAGGGGCTCTCCTCAAGGTTTGAGAGGAACCTAGGTCAGCGCGGGCGAATTGCCAACCGGTCGCGCGGCCTTGCGTTTACGCGCCGAATGCGTCTTTCAACTTGCTGAAGAAACCCTTGCTCTCCGGGCATTCATCCCCGGTTTCCGTTTCGCGGAATTGTTCAAGGATTTCTTTCTGTTTGCGGCTGAGTTTTGTTGGTGTTTCGACTGCGATCTCAACCACCATATCGCCGCGCCCGCGCCCTTGCAGAACCGGCATACCGGCACCGCGCACACGCAATTGTTTGCCCGATTGAATGCCCGTGGGAATTTCAACCGTGTTGGTGGACCCATCAAGGTCAGGGATATCGACGCTGCCGCCGAGAGCGGCGGTCGTAAAGCTGACGGGTACGCGGGTCGCCAATGTGGTCCCCTCGCGTTCAAACAGCGGATGCGGTTTGACGTGAATGAAGATGTAGAGATCGCCCGGTGTTGCGCCGCGTTGTCCGGCCTCTCCCTTGCCAGACAATCTGATGCGAGTGCCGGTATCGACGCCCGGCGGAATATCCACCGCCAAGGCTTGCGGACGGTCCACGCGCCCTTCGCCGCGGCATTCCCCGCACGGGTCTTCGATAACTTGGCCGCGCCCGCCGCATGTGGGGCATGGCCGTTCGACGACGAACAAACCTTGTTTGGCCCGCACCGCGCCTGCGCCGTTGCACAGGCCGCAGGTCCGCTCGCTCGTCCCCGGCGTCGCGCCGGATCCATCGCAAGTGTCGCAGCTCTGCGAAACTTCGATTTCTATTTCGGTTGATTTGCCATTGAACGCCTCGTCCAGCGAGATTTGCATGTCATAACGCAAATCCGCGCCGCGCCGCTGTTGCTGCCGTCCGCCGCCCATTCCGCCGCCGCCGCCAAAGGCGCTGCCGAAGATGGTTTCGAAAATGTCGCCGATGTCGCCAAAATCGCCCTGCTGGCCTCTACCTCCGCCAAAGCCGCCGCCACCGGCCGCTCCTTGCGTGAACGCTTCATGGCCGAACCGATCATAGGCGGCGCGTTTTTGCGGGTCTTTGAGGCATTCATACGCCTCATTACACGCTTTAAACTTCGCCTCAGCCTCTGCATCACCCGGATTGCGATCCGGATGGAATTTCATCGCCAGTTTCCGATACGCGCTTTTCAGCGCCGCACCGTCCACATCACGCGAAACCTGCAGAGTTTGATAATAATCGGTTTGGGAGCCAGCCATTACTATGCCTTTTCAGTTGCCACCTTTGCCCGCGCATTGCGGCGGGCAAAGGGGCAAACAGAGGAATTAATCGCTTAGTCCTTTTTGTCGTCTTCGGCGCCTTCATCGGCCGCCGCATCGCCGTCAACTTCAGAAAATTCTGCGTCAACCACGTCTTCGTCGGCATCTTCTTCTGCCGCCGCTTCTGCGCCTGCCGCATCCGCTCCATCAGGCGCAGCTTCTTGCTCTTGCTTATAGATCTGCTCGCCCATCTTCATGGCGGCCTGCGTCAGCTCTTGCGCCTTTGCATTGATCTCTTCGGCGTCGTCACCTTCAAGTGCAGTCTTGGTCGCGGCGAGCGCTTCTTCGACAGCGGTCTTTGTGTCCGCGTCGACCTTGTCGCCGTTTTCTTCGATCTGCTTCTCAGTCGCATGGACAAGACTGTCGGCTTGGTTGCGAGCTTCGGCAGCAGCGCGGCGCTTCTTGTCTTCTTCTGCGAATTTCTCCGCATCCTGAACCATTTGATCAATATCGCTATCGTTCAAACCGCCGGATGCTTGGATCTTGATCACTTGCTCTTTGCCGGTGCCCTTATCCTTCGCCGCAACCGACACGATGCCGTTTGCGTCAATGTCAAAGGTCACCTCGATTTGCGGCACGCCGCGCGGTGCTGGTGGGATGCCAACGAGGTCGAAATTGCCGAGCAATTTGTTGTCTGCCGCCATCTCACGCTCACCTTGGAACACTTTGATGGTGACCGCGCCTTGATTGTCTTCAGCGGTTGAATAGGTCTGCGTCTTCTTCGTTGGGATCGTCGTGTTGCGATCGATCATACGGGTGAAAACGCCGCCCAATGTTTCAATACCCAGCGACAATGGCGTCACGTCGAGCAGCAGGACGTCTTTAACATCGCCCTGCAAAACGCCCGCCTGAATGGCCGCGCCCATGGCGACGACTTCGTCAGGATTCACGCCGGTATGCGGCTTGGCTTCAAAGAATTTCTCAACCACTTCGCGAACCTTAGGCATGCGGGTCATACCGCCAACCAGGATCACTTCGTCAATCTCGTCCTTGGTCACGCCCGCATCGGCCAATGCTTTCTTGCATGGGTCAAGCGTGCGATTGATCAAGCCGCCGACCATTTTTTCAAGGTCTGCGCGGGTGATGGTTTCGACGAGGTGCAACGGGGTGGAGGCGCCGCCTTCCATACGCGCCGTGATAAACGGCAAGTTGACTTCAGTCGTGGCGGAGCTGGAAAGTTCGATCTTCGCCTTTTCCGCTGCTTCTTTCAGACGTTGAAGGGCGAGTTTATCCGCCTTCAAATCCATGTTTTCTTTTTTCTGGAACTGCTCGGCCAGCCATTCAACGATGGTGTTGTCGAAATCCTCACCGCCAAGGAACGTGTCGCCATTGGTCGATTTCACTTCGAAAACGCCGTCACCGATTTCCAGAACCGAAACGTCAAACGTACCGCCGCCAAGGTCATAGACCGCGATGGTCTTACCATCGTCCTTGTCCATTCCGTAGGCGAGCGCGGCAGCGGTTGGCTCGTTGATGATGCGGAGCACTTCGAGGCCAGCGATTTGACCGGCATCTTTGGTTGCCTGACGCTGAGCATCGTTAAAGTAAGCTGGCACGGTGATGACCGCTTGGTCCACGGTTTCGCCAAGATAGCTCTCGGCGGTTTCTTTCATCTTTTGCAGGATGAAAGCAGAAATTTGCGACGGCGAATATTGATCATCGCCCGCCTCAACCCAAGCGTCGCCATTTTTGCCTTTGACGATGTTGTACGGGACCAGGCCCATATCTTTCTTCGTCAGCGGATCTTCAAAACGGCGCCCGATCAGGCGCTTAATTGCAAACAAGGTGTTGTCGGGGTTGGTCACCGCTTGACGCTTTGCCGGTTGGCCGATCAAACGTTCGCTGTCTTTGGTGAACGCGACAATCGAAGGCGTCGTGCGCGCGCCTTCGGAATTCTCGATAACTTTTGGCTTACCGCCATCCATAACCGCAACGCAGCTGTTGGTGGTGCCGAGGTCGATACCGATTACTTTACCCATTTTATTCCCATTCTTTACGCTTTGTTGGACACCGCGCCTTGCGCTTCCCCGGTGGATCATCCTTTGGGCGAAACGGCTTGGCGGCTCGAATATGAGGCGGATATAGGTGCGGTTTCGCTTGGCACAAGAACTCAGCGGCTCTAGTTTTATCGCAATCCACAACCGGGACAGCTTAAGGAGTGTCTCGCAGAAGGCACAGGGCGAATAAAGAAATGGGAATTTTCATGAAAACACACACGATAAAACGGGCCGTTAAAGGCGCATTGATGGGCGGCGCCATGCTGGGGATGACCCTGACGGTGACGGCATGCGGCGAAGCAGAAGTGGCCGAGGCAGCGCCAGAAGGCGTGGTTGAGGGATTAGAAGTGAGCAATGCGCGGCTGGTCTTGCCGCCCGTATCCGGCAATCCGGCGGCGGTGTATTTCGATGTTGTGTATAATGGCGAACGCGGCGTTTCGATCAGCGGCGCCGAAGTTACCGGTGCCGCCAGCGCAACCGTGCATGACATGATGGAATATAATTTCGAAATGACCATGGCAGAGGCCGGGCCGATTGCTTTGCCCGCTGGCGAAGCGAAGAGTTTTGAGCCGGGCGGTTTGCATGTGATGGCATTTGAGCTTGGCGAAGGGTTTGAAGCGGGCGGTACGGCAGAGGTGGCGTTGCGTATTTCAGGCGGCAAAATGCACAAATTTGAGGCCGAAATTCGCGGCGCGGGCGAAGAACGCTGAGCGCCAACAACCTTACCGAAAATACACGCTCCCTGCCCGCCTGTCCGGTCGGCGGGGAGCGTCATTTGACGCCCGGCGAAGTTGAGATTGCGCGCACAATATTTGGCGATGCGATTGACTACCGCGCGGTTCAATTGCGGCGGCGCAAATGGTTTCCGTTTCAACCCAAGCGGATCACGATGGCGCCGCGCGGCCATGTCCATTTTCATCCGGATGGCGCGGCCTATTGCGATGATTTCGCCGCTGAAAATCTGGTTCGCCAAGGTTTGCTGATCCACGAATTGACGCATGTTTGGCAGACGCAGCAACGCGGGGATTGGTATCTCCTGCTCAATCGCCATCCATTTTGCCGCTATTCCTACGCGCTGAAACCGGGGCAGCCATTCTCAGCTTACGGCATTGAGCAGCAGGCGGAGATCGTGAAGCATGCGTTCTGGCTGAGGCATGGGGCAAAGATCGCAGGCGTCGGTGACAAAGCCGCCTATGATGTGCTCGTGCGGTTCGACGGCGCAGGCTAAACGCTGACCGCGATTGCCATGAACGCGGCGGCGCGACTCACAAAAATTTCTTCAAAATGTGCGGTTTCTCACATCGCGGACGGGGCGCGGTCCATATCACGCCCGTTAATCCGGTTAGCTAGGCATGCCGGATGTGATCGCTCAGATCCGCGATCATCACACTGTGTAGAGGGACGACAATTATGATGAAAAACGCAATCCGTTTAACCGCAATCGCTGCTCTCGCCGCTGGGCTCAGCACGGCTGGCGCGGCGCAAGACATTTCGGCAGAACCGAACGCTGGCACCATTGTTCTGGAGGCCAATTTCACGCCCGATCCAACAACGATGGATGTGACATCAGGCGGCGAAATCGATGTCTCCGAAGTGATCCCGGGCTGCACCGGCTATATTTCCGAGGCGCCAGATGTGCGCCTGACTTTCACGGCAGAGCCTGCGCCTGACGCCTTCCCGCTCTATATTTATGCACTTTCTAGCGGCGATACGACGCTGGTGGTCAACGCGCCGGACGGCAACTGGTATTGCAATGATGATGGCGAACAGGGGCTTGATCCCACGCTGGTCTTTTCCCCCGCAATGGGCGGCGATTATGAAATCTGGGTCGGTTCTTACGACGAAGACGAATTTCATGACGCGAAACTCAGCGTCTCGGAACTTGAAGGCCGGTAATCAGCCTTTGGGTGAGACATGAGAAGGGGCAGAGCGGCGCAGGCTCTGCCCCTTTTTCGTTGCGGGCCATAATGCTGCGGAGCCAGCCGAAACGACCAAAGCCGCAAAGTTGTCAGCAGGAAATTATTCTGGCCCCCTGTGTGCGCGGCGAAAACCTGTTAGCACTGCGTTCATACAAAAAGGTACAAACCTGAATAAAGGGCGCAAGAGACACTTTTACCGAAGTTCAAAATAGGGGACATTTATGATCAAGAAACAATCCGCATTGGCCGCATTCTCACTCAGCACTGCTTTGGGACTGGCGATCGGCGGGGCCGTGACAGGTTCCGCACAAGACATCACCGCAGAGCCCAATTCAGACACAGTGTTCCTCTCTTCAGGCTTCACCCCTGATCCGACCTCAGTGGACGTGATTTCTGGCGGAGACGTTGATGTGAGCGACCGCATTGATGGCTGCACAGGGTATATCTCTGACGCGCCAGACGTGCGCCTTAGCTACACCGCTGATGGTGATGCGAGCACCCTGCCTCTTTATATCTACGCGCGCTCTGATGGTGATACGACATTGCTGATCAATGCGCCCGACGGAAGCTGGTATTGCAATGATGACAGTTCAGAAGGCAACAACCCCTTGGTCGTTTTCGGTCCAGCGATGACCGGTGATTATGAAATTTGGGTCGGTTCCTTCGATAACGGCGAATATCATGAAGCAACGCTCGAAATTTCGGAACTTGGCGGCGACTGAAACCTGCCAATTTTGACCTGCAAAGGGGGCGGAGCCATAGAGCTTCGCCCCCTTTTTCATGCGCACATCCTATCCGAAGGGGGACAATCGCACTGCCTGACGTAGCGCGCCGTAAAGGCACCCTCAAAATAGCCATTGGCCCGGCGCGAGAGGGGCGATAAGCGCAGGTGATAGGCAATTACCGCGTGGGAGACGCAGCATGATCACCGTAAGCAAAGCCAGCGCAGAAACTGGGGGCGCTCACATCCTCACACTTGATGATGGCAAGGTGAATGCGCTCAATAAGGAAAAACTTGATAAGCTGGTCGCCGCCCTTGCGGATGCAGCGGGCGATTTTGCCCCCGTCATTATCCGGGGCCGCAAAGGGATCTTCTCCGCCGGATTTGATTTGAAGGGCTTCGGCGCTGGGCCAGAGATTGCCACTGCGCAATTGCAGGCCGGCAAAGACGCGATCCTCGCGATCCTGCGCCACCCTGCTCCGGTTGTTACCGTGTGTGAGGGGCACGCTTATCCGATGGGCGCTTTCCTGATGCTGGCCGCAGACCGGGCAATTGGGACCGAGGGCGAGTACATTACGGGGATGAATGAAAGCGCGATTGGCATGGCCTTGCCGATTTATCCGATGATCCTTGGCGCAGCGCGGCTCAATTCAACCGGGCGCAAGGCGGTGGCGACATCGCAATTGTTCACCCCGCATGAGGCCCGCGAAGTCGGATATTTCGATGACGTTGCCGCGCCTGATGATCTGGAGGCCTTGGTCAGCAAAGTTACCGGCGAATTGAAGACGCTGAATGCGGGCGCTTTTAACGCCAACAAGTCCGCAATGAACGCGCAATTGATCGCAGACATTGAGGCCAGCCCGCTGCCCGATTTTGGCTGAGGCTCCGGCCAGACGTTTGGTCGGATGGGCGCCGAAAATCGCGGTCTAGGATCCGCCTTTATCCACGGTCAATTCCACGATTTGCCAAGGGCGCGTTGCACCCGGCACACGTTCATAAGTGAACACAGTGCGCACCGCGCGACCGGGCAAGTTTCGGACATAGCCAACGACCAAGCGTCCTTCTTCATCAAATTCGGCAATCTCAACGTCGGATAAGGCGCTGTCGAGCTGCTCCAACTCTGCCGCGCTCAATCCATCGGATGGAAAACGCGCCGCGAGTGAAGCGGGGCTTGGGCGGTCTTTCCAAACGGTGCTGAACATCATGTAATCGCCATCAATCCACGCATCGTTCAGCCACATATGTTTGGGGACGCCGCCTTCATTTGACGCGGCCAAGGCTTCGGGATCGATGCGCGGATTTGCAGCGCCGCTGGCCGCACTACCATCGCCTCCGGCCTCGGCGTCAGGTCTGCGCGATTGGGGACCGGACAGGCCCGGCGCGTTAATATCAAAACCGTCGATCCGCCATTCATCCCCTTCGGAAACAAACAGGATCGTCATCGGAATGACTGCGCCGCTTTGCGTTTCCACCGTGCCACTCAATTCGCCGGTACTGTTCTCAATGGACCGGCTCGACCAGGTCGTATCGGTAACATTGCCGATCCGGTGAATCTCGACAAATTCCTTTAAGTCGTCTGGTGACGTCGTCTCTCTTAATCGCTGAGAGGTGAATTCCTGCGCGGCCTCATATTCGCCGTCCGCCACTGCGGCAAAGAAACCGTCTGCCGTGTCGCTAATTCCGCTGGTGGCGTAGAATACCACGCCCACAATCATCCCGATAAAGGCGACGAGGCACACGACCCCGCATCCAATCGCTTGCCAAACTTTCATGACTTCCCCCGCCCCTGTTTTGAACAAAACACGCGCGACCCAGTAGGCCGTCTATGCGGCCTTCTGTAGGGATAATACCAGATTGGCGGCTGGCGGTAAAATTGCGGCGTTAACTGCGCCGCCAGCATGCGCCGCGATTGTCAGTCAGGCTTCTTCGCGACGCCAACCATCGCCGGGCGCAGCAAACGGTCTTTGATCATCCAACCGGCCTGCATTTCCTGAATCACAGTGCCGGGCTCATGATCGGCGCTTGGCACTTCCATCATCGCCTGATGCTGGTTCGGGTCGAGCGGCATGCCCATTGCGGCAACGCGTTCAATTCCGTTCTGCTTGAACACTTTTTCTAGCTCACGCTGCGTCGCCTCAATACCGATGACCAGACCTTTCATCTTGTCATCTTCGCGCAGACTATCGGGGATCGCATCAATCGCGCGCGATAGATTATCGGCCACGCTCAAAATATCGCGGGCAAAACCAGTGGCGGCATAATTGCGCGCATCGGCCACGTCTTTTTCGGCGCGGCGGCGAATGTTCTGGCCCTCTGCCTTGGCATAGAGAACCTCTTGCTTGGCTTCTTCCAAATCATTGCGCAGATTTTCCAGCGCCTCTGCAATCGCGCCGTCTCCTGACGCCTCGCAATCGCTGTCTTCGCCGTCGTCCAGAAATTCTTCCGGAACGCCTTTCAATTCTTCTTCTGCTGCCGCATCAACCTGCGGCTTATCATTGTCGATCATGTGTCTGGTTTTTTCCAAATTTAAGCGATGAGCTTGCCCAGTGTCCGGGCGGTTAAATCAATCATGGGGACCACGCGCGCATAGTTCAACCGTGTCGGCCCGATAACACCCAGCACGCCGACCACTCTGCCCTCCATATCGCGGTAGGGGGACGCGATCACCGATGATCCGGACAGCCCGAAAAGCCGGTTCTCACTGCCGATAAAAATGCGCGTTGCATCCGCGTCGCGCGCACTTTCGAGCAGCGAAGACACCGATTGCTTATTTTCCAAATCATCCAGCAAAGACCGGACCCGGTCGATATCGCCCAGAGCAGCCTCATCAAGCAGATTGGCCGCGCCGCGCACGATCAGAACGGGCCGCTTTCCAGCATCCTCGCTCCACACGGCTAATCCGCGCTCAACCAGATCGCGGCTGGCATCGTCCAATTGCGATTTACCCGCTTTAATCTCGGTCTGCATCGCCTGAGAGGCTTCGGATAAAGTCCGCCCCGCCAGCCGCGCAGTGATGTAATTGCTCGCCGCCTCCAACGATCCTGCGCCTGCATGGTCGAGTTCAACGACGCGGTTTTCCACGCCGCCATCTTCGCCAACCAGCACCGCCAGAGCGCGCGCTTTATTGTCCGCGCCGGGGCCGAGCGGGACGAGACTGAATTGGGTAATGCGTTGTTCGCGCGTCGGCACCATCACCATCCCTGCCGCGCCGGACAGTTCAGACAACAACGCGCTGGTTTGCCGCAAGGCGTGTTCAACTGGTCCGTTTTCAGACAGGCGCGCTTCTATTTGGGCGCGTTCTTCTGGCGACGGTTCCGCAACCCGCATCATCCCATCGACAAAGATCCGCAATCCTGCATCCGTTGGCAACCGACCGGCACTGGTATGCGGCGCGGCGAGCAGACCCAGACTTTCTAAATCCGCCAAAACAGACCGGATCGATGCGGGCGACAATTCAATCCCGGCATCCGCGGCAAGCGTTTTGGAGCCCACCGGCTGGCCGCTATCAATATAGCCTTCGACCACGCGCCGAAAAATCTCGCGCGCTCTGTCGGTCAGTTCGGTGATGGGGGGCGATGCCATAGCGGGTAAATAAGCGAGCGTTCTGAATTCGCCAAGTGCCCCCTCTGCACAGGCGCTTTTTGTGCAAAACTTGCCCCCACGCCAGAACCCCGCCACACCGCCCGCCAACATCCGACTCGGCTAAAAGGAAATCCCATGCGTCCTTCAGAACGCGCGCCCGACGAAATGCGCGCCATCACAATCGAAACTGGCTTTACCAAACACGCAGAAGGGTCTTGCCTGATCAGCTTTGGCGATACCCGCGTGCTGTGCACCGCCAGCGTCGAAGAACGCATCCCGCCTTGGCTGCGCGGTAAGGGCGAAGGCTGGGTCACGGGCGAATATTCCATGCTCCCCCGCGCCACCCACACACGCGGCAGCAGAGAGGCCGCGCGCGGCAAGCAAAGCGGGCGAACACAAGAAATTCAGCGGCTTATTGGGCGCTCTTTGCGCGCTGTGGTCGATTTGCAGAAATTGGGCGAACGGCAAATCACACTCGATTGCGACGTCATCCAAGCCGATGGCGGCACCCGCACGGCGTCAATCTCTGGCGCATGGGTGGCCTTGCGTCTGGCGGTCAACAGTTTGATGGCGTCCGGCGCAATCAAAGAAGACCCGATCACATCGCAAGTCGCGGCCATCTCTTGCGGCATTTACAAAGGCACACCGGTTTTGGACCTCGATTATCCAGAAGATAGCGATGCCGATGCCGATGCGAACTTCGTCTTGCTGACAGGCGGCCAAATCGCCGAAGTGCAAGCAACGGCAGAAGGCGCGACCTATGACGAAGAAGGCTTGCTGCGATTGCTGCGTCTGGCGCGGATTGGTTGCGACGGGATTTTTGCGGCGCAATTGGAAGCGGTAAAAGTGTAAGGCGGCGCGGATCGCCCAAATAAGCAAAACGCACAGGACATTCCCATGACTGGCAAACTCGGCGGCGGATCACTGGTCATTGCGACTCATAATGCGGGCAAGTTGAAAGAGATTTCGGCATTGCTCGAACCGTATGGTGTGAAGTGTATCTCCGCCGGGGCGCTGGGCCTGCCGGAGCCGGCTGAGACGGGTAAGACCTTCGCACAGAACGCTCTGATCAAGGCGCGCGCGGCGGCGGAGGCCTCCGGGCTCGCGGCGCTGGCGGATGATAGCGGGTTGAGCGTGGATGCCTTGGATGGGCGGCCCGGTGTCTACACCGCCGATTGGGCGGAGCGGCAGTGGTTTGAGGGCGAACCGGGGCGCGATTGGTATATGGCTATGGGCAAAGTCGAAGGGTCACTGCAAGCCAAAGGCGCAGGTACGGATCGCAGCGCGGCGTTTCATTGCGTTTTGGCCGCCGCTTGGCCCAGCGGCGAACACGCCATTTACGAGGGCAAATGCTCAGGCGCGCTCACATGGCCGCCGCGCGGGGAGATGGGGTTTGGATATGATCCGGTATTCATTCCCGCAGGCCGCACGCAAACCTTTGCTGAGATCGATCCGTCAGAAAAACACGCCATCAGCCACCGGGCCGATGCCTTTGCAAAATTGGTCGCGGATCAGTTCGGCGGATAGAGTTTCATCGCCGCGTTAGACGTTCGCGCGGCGCAATTTGCGCGCCCATAACATTGCCGCCGGGCCAATATCGGCACACAAGCACATCGAAATGCGCGTTGCGCACCATTGAACAGCCGAGCTCGCGCGTTTCTGCCCAGACGATCTGGGTATAGTGCCCGACATCTGCCCAATTTCCGGTGCTGGAAACATTGGGGAAAGCGCCAGGGCGGAAATAGCGTTTTTCATCGGTGAAGGCTTTGATCATTTGATCCGCGGTGAAGAAGCCTGCGGTACCCATCCATAGGTTTTCGCCGCGCCCGCCGCGTTCTTGGATGGAGGCATGACGCAGCCGCCCTTCGCTTGCGAGCCTGAGCGCCCAATCCCGCGCCTCGCGCGCCAGACGCGCGTTCCACCGCAGCGCCGGGACGCCGAATTCTGCCCGTGCGATATTATGCGCCCTGAGCCACGTTTCTTCCCGCTCCGCGCCTCTATCCTGCGCCGCTGCTGGCGCCTGAGCCAAGGAACCCATCAGCAAAGTGGCGGCAATCAGGCCGCTAACAATTGTCGCGCGAAACTTCATGCCCTAGCAGTGGCAGCGAAGCCCTTAAGAAAGATTGAAACGCCACCTTGGCCCGCGCCCTCTACATCCATTGGCCCTTCTGCGAGAAGAAATGCCCCTATTGCGACTTCAACTCGCATGTCCGCGAGACCGTCGATGTCGCCGCGTGGGAAAGCGCTTTACTGGCCGATATGCGCGCGGAATACGAAGTGGTCGAGGGACATGGCGGGGCAGAACCGCTGACATCGATCTTCTTTGGCGGGGGTACCCCCTCGCTCATGCCGCCCCGGCTGGTTGAGGTGCTGCTGCGCGAGGCTGAGCAATTATGGGGTTTTGCTGAGGGGATAGAGATCACGCTTGAGGCCAATCCTTCCTCGGTCGAAACGGCCAAGTTCGGCGCTTTGGCTCTGGCCGGGGTCGGGCGCGTTTCGCTGGGTGTGCAGTCGCTTGATGACCGGGCTTTGCAATGGCTCGGGCGGCTGCACAACGCGGCGCAGGCTCTGCATGCGCTGGAGACAGCGCAGGCGCATTTTGAACGGGTAAATTTCGATCTCATCTATGCCCTGCCCGGCCAAACGCCGGATCAATGGCAGGCGCAGTTGGCGCGCGCGCTTGGATTTGGCACTGCGCATCTGTCGCTCTACCAACTCACGATTGAGCCGGGCACCCGCTTTGCCAGCGATGTGCGGCGCGATGTCTTTGCCCCCTTGGATGATGATGAGGCGGCGGAATTGTTTGCGATCACGCAAAACATGACGGCGGCGGCAGGATTGCCCGCCTATGAAACCAGCAACCATGCGCGCGCAGGCGAAGAAAGCCGCCACAATCTGACCTATTGGCGGTATCAGGATTATGCCGGCATTGGACCCGGCGCACACGGGCGGCGCGGCGGTTTTGCGACGGTGCGTCATAAGAAGCCGGAGAATTACTTGCGCGCGGTCAATGAACGCAGGCACGGAATATCGGAGCAACGCCATCTTGCTGTCGGCGAGCAAGCCTCTGAGGCTTTGTTGATGGGTTTGCGCCTGCGCGAGGGCGTGGACTTGGCCCAGTTTGAGGCGCGCTTTGAACAGCCGCGCGATACGCTCATCAAGCCTGCAAAACTGGCGCATTTGCAATCGATTGGAATGATGTGGGCCGATGGCTCTCGCATTGGAGTGACCGCGCAAGGCAGCCCGTTGCTTGACGGTATTCTGGGCGAATTGGTGGCCGATGATCTGGTGCAAGCGTGAGCGGCGATGATGTCATCGCCCAGTGGCGCGCGCATTTAACCGATGCCCGCCGGCGCAGTCCGCATACCGTGCGCGCCTATGTCGCTGCGGCGGGGCGATTGATCCGCGACCGGGGCCTATCAACATGGCAGGAAGTCGGCGCGTTAGAGGCGCATGATCTCCGCCGTTTCCTGGCTGAACGCCGCGCGCAGGGTATCGCCAATGCCAGCGCGGCGCGGGAATTGTCGGCGCTCAAATCCTTCATCGCCTTTGCCCGTGCGCAAAGCGGCGATCCTGATCCTGCCGCGCCGCGTTTGCGCGGGCCCCGCATCAAGAAAGGCCTGCCCCGTCCCGTCACACCGGATGAAGCGGTGAATATTGCTGAGCTGACCGATGGTTTGGCGAGCGAGGATTGGATTGGCGCGCGTGACCGTGCGGTGTTGCTGCTGATGTATGGATCGGGCTTGCGGATTGCGGAGGCATTGTCGCTGAAAGCTGCGGATTTGCCGCTTAGTGAAACGCTGCAAGTTACCGGCAAAGGCGGCAAGCAGCGCCTTGTCCCGATCCTGCCGATCACGCGCGATGCGGTGGCGGTTTATACCGATGCCTGCCCGTGGCCCTTGCCCGCGGATGAGCCCCTGTTCCGCGGCGCAAAAGGCGGCCCGCTGTCGCAAGGCATGGTGCAAAAAGCGATGGCGAAAGCGCGGCGCGCGCTGGGTCTGCCCGACACGGCCACCCCGCACGCCTTGCGCCATTCTTTCGCGACGCATCTGCTGAGCGCAGGTGCGGATTTGCGCAGTTTGCAGGAATTGCTGGGTCATGCCTCGCTGGGGTCGACGCAGATATACACGCAGGTGGATGCGGCGACATTACTCGAAACCTATCAAGCGGCGCATCCAAGAGAGAATAGAAATCACGAGCGGAAGAAACCGTAATCCGAACCGCCATTCACGTTATCTGTTGAGCCGCCAAGTCATCGGGATCGCATGATAAAACGGCGCATCAGCCGCTTCGACCCCCTCCATCGGTTCAAATGCAATAAATCTGAGCGCATATTTGCATGCGGCCGTGTCGAGCAGTGCGCTGCCTGCGCTCTCAAATGGTCGGCATGACAATAATGATCCGTCCATTGCCACTTGCAAGAGCATGCGGGTCGTTCCCTCTAGCCTTTGCGTGATTGCGGCCCTTGGATAGCGCGGCGGCGCGGCAACAGGCAGCATCCGTGTCGGATCATTCTCTAACCCTTCGCGCTCAACCGGCGATAACGGCGCGTAATCCAAATATTCTGTGTCGGACAGATTGTTCAAACCAAACACAAACGGCGAAGCGGGCGCGCTGCCTGCGACTGAAATACCCTGAAGTTGATTATACGGCTGCTTGTTAACCGCAACGATCCCATTGCGTCCGCCAAGCGATATCCGATCAATAATATCCACTCGCGACGTCAGCAAAAGATCGCGGCACAGCCTCGTTCCAAGCTCATCGGAAATCCCCTCTCCAATGACCTCACACCGGATAGGTTGGCCATCTTCTCTTGCCGTTAGAAGAAATTCCGCTTCCCACGAATCGCGCAGGTTTTCCCAGTCTTCATATCGGTCCTGATCAGGGCGAAACGACAATTTCGCCAACCCGGTTAAGTTAACCGGAGGCATTTGTGCAGTTGGCGCAGGATCAATCGGTGCGGTTTCTTGCGCGGCCAATGAAGTAGAGCCAGTGGCGCCCATACCGCTCAAGAATAGTACGAACAAAATATGCTTCATTCGCAAAGCGTTACATATCCGCAATCCGCTTTTCAATAGCGTCCCAAATCATCCCGGCGGTATCGGTGCCGTTAAACGCATCAATCGCCACAATCCCCGTCGGCGATGTCACATTGATCTCGGTCAGCCACTTGCCGCCGATCACATCAATTCCGACGAATGTCAGGCCAAGCCGCTTCAATTCCGGGCCCATTGCTTCGCAAATCTCAATCTCGCGCGGGGTTAGGCCCGTAGCCTCCGCACTCCCGCCCATTGCCAAATTGCTGCGAAACTCGCCTTTGCCCGGGATGCGGTTGATTGCGCCTGCAACCTCGCCGTCGATTAAGACGATGCGCTTGTCTCCCTCGGCCACTTCGGGGAGGAAGGGTTGGACCATATGCGGTTCGGGCCATGTCTGGTTGAATACCTCAAACAGCGCCGTCAAATTATCGCCGTCGGCTGGCACGCGAAAAATTGCTTTGCCGCCATTGCCGTGGATCGGCTTGACCACCACCGCGCCGTGCTCCGCCATAAACCGGCGCACCTCATCGACGCTGCGCGTGACCAAAGTGGGCGGCATATATTGCCGGTAATCCAGCACCATGACTTTTTCAGGGGCATTGCGAACATTCGCAGGGTCATTGACCACCAATGTCTCGCTCTTGATCCGCTCCAACAGATGCGTGGCGGTGATGTATCCCATGTGGAACGGCGGGTCTTGCCGCATCAGGATCACATCAATGTCCTTGCCAAGGTCAAGCCGCACGGCCTCGCCTTTGTTCACATGGTCGCCGACCACCCGTTGCAACGTCACCGGATACCCTTGCGCAAACAACCGGTCATCCGCATCCAAAGTCAGGCTTTCGACATGATACTCAAACACCTCATATCCGCGTTCCTGCGCGGACAGCATCAGTGCAAATGAGCTGTCGCCAGCGATATTGATGTCCTCAATCGGATCCATCTGAACGGCGATTTTGAGCGTCATTTGATTGTCCTAAGGTTGCCAAGCATTGGCGATGTGGCGTGTCGGGGTGCCGGGTGCAAGGAGCAGCACATCAATCCGCAGATCTTCGCCGTCTTTTGCATATTCATGCGCGATGATTTCCGCCGCTGCTGCGACGCGGGAGAGGCGTCGTTCATCAATTGCCGTATCCAGATCGCTGGCGCGTTTGCGCCATTTCACCTCAATAAAGGCGACCATGCCGGGTTTGCGCGCGATCAGGTCAATTTCGCCGCGCTTCGTTTTGACCCTTTCGGCCACAACCTGCCACCCCTGCTGCATCAACCACTGCGCCGCCTGCGCTTCTGCTTCGCGGCCTTTTCGCTCTGCGGTTTCGCGTTTGGCGGTCATTGGGATTTCAGCTCCACTGCGCGGGCATAAAGCATCTGCCGGTCCAGCCCGGTTAATTTCGCAACGCGCCCAGCGGCCTTGCTCACGCTAACCTCCGCCAAAGCCTCTTTGAGCAAAGCGTCTGGGTCTGCCGTTGTCGCCGCCGCGACGGGCGGGCCGGCCAAAAGCACAATCTCACCCTTTGGCGGGTGCGCAGCATAATGATCCGCCAATTGCGCCGCTGTGCCAGTGCGGCATTCCTCGTGCAATTTGGTAAGCTCCCGCGCGACAGCGATTTCGCGCCCCGGCCACAGGTCCGCCATGGCCCGCAAAGACCGCTCCAATCGCGGGCCTGTCTCGTAAAACACCAAGGTTGTGGCGACACTCCCTAATTCTTCGAGCACATCGCGGCGCGCTTTGTCTTTTACCGGCAAAAATCCGGCAAACATAAACCGATCATTGGGCAATCCCGATAATGTCATCCCCGCAACCGCCGCGCATGCGCCGGGGATCGTGGTCACAGCAATGCCCGCATCGCGCGCTTCTTTCACCAAACGATATCCGGGATCGGAAATCAGCGGCGTGCCCGCATCGCTGACCAAGGCAACCGCCCCGACCCGTGCGCTGTCCAGCAACCGCGCGCGTGTTTCGGGAGAGGCGTGATCATCATAACGCTGCATCCGGGTGGAAACCTCGGTCGCTTTCAGCAATTTTCCCGTCACCCGCGTGTCTTCGCATGCGATCAGGTCCGCCCGCTGCAATACGTCGACCGCCCGCCTCGTTACATCGCCAAGATTGCCAATCGGCGTCGCGACAATATAGAGACCCGGTTCAAGAGGTTCACAAAGGACTGATTCAGGGGCTTGCGTTTTCACGTGGGCTTTCATGAAGCAGCGATCAGGGGTCGGCAAGAATGAAGCTAACGGCAACACCGGTTTTTAGCGCAAATTGGATGCGCAAGCTGGGTACACATTTCAACAGGCGCAGCCTGACTATCGCCGGGACGGCGGTCCTTTTGGGTGGGTGCCAATTGGTGCCCAAGACTGAAACGGTCGCGACCGCCCCGCCCCCAACGCCAACACCTGGGCCAAGCGCGACCGCTTTGCCAACCGATTCCACCCGCCACCGTGTCGCCTTGCTGGTACCCATGGCGGGCACCACAGCAGAGGTCGGGCAATCGCTCGCCAATGCCACGACGATGGCCTTGCTGGATACCAATGCAGAAAACTTGCGGATCACCACATATGACACATCACGCGGCGCGGGCGCGGCGGCGCGTCAGGCGATTGCGGATGGCAACAAATTGATCCTCGGCCCCTTGCTGGCGGACAATGTCCCTGCGGTGCAGGCGGCGGCCCGCCCGGCCAGCGTTCCGTCTATCGCGTTCAGCAATGATGCTACCGTGGCGAGCGCGGATGTATTTGTGGTCGGCCATATCCCCGAACAATCTATCCGCCGTTCTATCGCTTATGCGCGGCAAAACGGATCGACCAGCTTTGGCGCTTTGCTGCCAGAGGGTGATTATGGTCAGCGTTCTTACACGGCGCTCACCAACAGCTTGCGCGATTATGGCGGCAATTTGATCGCCTTTGAACGCTATGCACGCGGCAACACCTCTATCGTCGGCGCGGCGCAGCGTCTGCGCACACGCGGCGGCTATGACACGGTGCTGATTGCGGATGGCGCGCGGCTTGCGGTGCAGGCTTCGGGCGAATTGCGCAGCGATGGGGCATCCGGCACGCGCATTTTAGGCACAGAATTGTGGAGCGGCGAATCGTCTCTCACCCGCTCTGCTTCGGTTAATGGCGCTTTGTTTGCGGCCGTTTCTGATCGCCGGTTCAGGCGTTTTGCAGAAAGCTATGAGGCCCGGTTTGGAACGCGGCCTTATCGCATCGCTACGCTGGGTTACGATTCCGTCCTGCTGACATTGCGGATCGCACGCGATTGGCGTGTCGGGAGCGATTTCCCCGTGCGCCAAATGTATGATCGCGGCGGGTTCTTGGGCGTTGATGGCCCGTTCCGTTTCAACCGAAACGGCGTTGCAGAACGTGCCTTGGAAGTCCGCGAAGTGCGCGGGAACCAAGTCGTTGCGGTTGATCCGGCCCCGGCCACATTTGGGGATTGAGACAAAATCGGGTTGATATCGGCGCAAAACGGCCGCGTCCCTCCTTGTGAGAACGGCCGCGCGGCGCCTATATCACCCGTATGTCCGACGATCTTTTTGAAAACACGCCCACCTCCAGCGGTGATTATGACAGCTCCTCGATCGAGGTTCTGGAAGGGTTAGAACCCGTCCGCCGCCGCCCCGGCATGTATATTGGCGGCACCGATGATCGCGCTTTGCATCATCTTGCCGCAGAAGTGCTCGACAACGCCATGGATGAGGCGGTCGCTGGCCATGCGAGCCGCATCGAAATGCGCCTTGATGAGGCGAACCGTTTGCACATTTCGGACAATGGCCGCGGCATTCCTGTTGATGAGCATCCGAAATTTCCGGGCAAATCCACTTTGGAAGTGATCCTCTCGACGCTCCATTCCGGCGGTAAGTTCAGCGGCAAAGCCTACGCCACCAGCGGCGGTTTGCACGGGGTCGGCGTCAGCGTGGTGAACGCGCTGTCTTCCCACACACGCGTTGAGGTCGCGCGCGACAAACAGCTTTATGCGCAGGAATTTTCCAAAGGTCTGGCGCTCGGTAGAATCGAAGTGGTCGGAGCGGCCCCCAATCGGCGCGGCACCACCGTCAGCTTCACACCGGACACTGAAATCTTTGGCGACCGCCAGTTCAAACCCCACCGCCTGTTCAAACTCGCTCGGTCGAAAGCCTATCTGTTTGCCGGCGTCGAAATCCGTTGGAAATGCGCAGAAAGCCTCGTCTCCGAAGACGTTCCGGCAGAGGCGGTGTTCAAATTCCCCGGCGGATTGGCCGATCATTTGGCCGAACAGGTCGGCGGGCGCGAATGCGTCACGGCGCAGGCCTTTACCGGCAAACAAGATTTCCCCGAATTGGACGGCACATCCCAAGGGCGGGTGGAATGGGCGATTGCTTGGCCGCTTTATTCCGACGGATCGACCAGTTGGTATTGCAACACCGTGCCCACACCCGATGGCGGCACGCATGAACAAGGGCTTCGCGGGGCGCTGACGAAAGGGCTGCGCGCCTTTGGTGAATTAACAGGGGCAAAGAAAGCGAAAGACATTACCGCCGACGATGTAATGACCGGCGGCGAAGTTATGCTGAGCGTCTTTATTCGCGATCCTCAATTCCAATCCCAAACCAAAGACCGGCTGACATCGCCGGAGGCCGCGCGTCTGGTTGAAAACGCCATGCGCGATCATTTCGACCATTTCCTCACAGACAATATGGACCGTGGCAAAGCGCTCTTGGGTGAGGTTATGGAGCGCATGGACGAGCGTCTGCGCCGCAAACAAGAGCGTGAAATTAAGCGCAAGACCGCGACCAATGCCAAGAAACTGCGCCTGCCCGGCAAGCTGACAGATTGCAGCGGCGAAGGGGAGCGTGAGACGGAATTGTTCATCGTCGAAGGCGATTCCGCTGGCGGCAGCGCCAAACAAGCGCGCGACCGTAAGACGCAGGCGATCCTGCCGATCCGGGGCAAAATCCTGAACGTTGCGAGCGCAACTGCCGACAAGATCCGCGCCAATAGCGAGATTGCCGATCTAACGCTGGCGATGGGTTGCGGGACGCGCAAAGATTGTGACGCGACCGATCTGCGTTATGACCGGATCATCATTATGACCGATGCGGATGTCGATGGCGCGCATATTGCAACATTGCTGATGACGTTTTTCTTCCAAGAAATGCCGGATGTTGTGCGCAGCGGTTCGCTCTATCTGGCTCAACCTCCGCTATACCGTCTGACCGCCGGGAAAGAGAGCCGCTACGCCCGCGATGACGCGCACCGCGCAGAATTAGAAGCCAGCGTGTTCAAGGGCAAAAACGTCGAAGTGGGCCGGTTTAAAGGCCTCGGCGAAATGAACCCGCAGCAATTGCGCGAAACGACCATGAACCCGGAAACGCGGTCTTTGATCCGCATCACCTTGCCCGCAGAATTTGAACAACGCGCGGTTGTGAAGGAATTGGTCGATCAATTGATGGGCCGCAATCCAGAACACCGTTTCAATTTCATCCAAAACCGCGCCGGGGAAATGGACCGGGATATGATCGATGCCTGACGATCCGCGAGAGGACACTGGCCGCAAATATCCGAACCCGCGCGAAGAAGACATTATGGCGGGCGACAGGCGGCTTTCGCGCCCCGACAGCGCTCTGCCAGATTGGGAAATGCCTGATACCGCGTACCGGCCTGTGCCGATAGTTTGGTTCACCGGCGCATTTTTCCTGCATCTTATTGTGAGCGTCATCTTCTTCGCCATCCTGATCTTTCAAGCGGCCTGGATCAAAATTGCCTTTGCCGCTTTGGCGGCCGGGGCGGTTGGCAAATGGACATGGGACCGGGGCATGGAAAGCGCCGGAGCCGGTTGGAAAATCGCCACGATTGTGATGTTGATCACAAATATGTTGATGGTCGCGGCGGCGGCTTCGATCGGATAATTTTCGCAGCATCGCGCATCGCCGTGTAAGAAATCCGTCCCGCAGCCGACTAAAGGGACATGACACAAAACGCAGATGCCCTTTACCGCGAGGCGGGTCAGCAATTCGCGCCAGCGCTTGCTCGGCTCGCCAATGCTGTGGAACGCAATCCTGATAGGGCGCGCGATCTGGAGCAGGAAATGCACTGCGCCTTGTGGACCAGTTTTGCCCGGTTTAGGGGCGACTGCGCTTTAAAAACTTGGGTGTACCGCGTCGCTCATAATGTGGCCGCCGATCACGTAACCAAGTCGGCGCGCGGGCCAAAGAAAATCCCGCTTGAAGACATCGACAGCCTTCCCGCACCAGAAAACCCGGAAACCGGCGCGGCAGAAGCCTTGGTGATGCAGCAAGTCGCTGAATTGATCCGCAACCTTCCCCCCATCGACACACAGACAATCGTGCTGTGGTTAGAGGGCGAAAGCACCGCCGACATTGCAGAGATCACCGGCCTTTCCGCAGGTGCGGTTGGCGTCCGCGTGCACCGCATAAAGGCTTTGCTGGCCGGGCATTTTTCCGCCCCCAAACAATCAGGAGACACTCTATGAGCAAGCCCCCCTTCCCCCAATGGCAGGCCCAATCGAGCAATGCAGAATTCAGTAGCCCGGAGGCCTGCGCAAAACGCGCGAGCAAGTTTGAACGGCAAATCAATCTGCGCAACGCAATCGAATATGTGGCGGGCGCGTTCGTCTTTGTCCTGTTTGGCGGGCTGACTATCATGGCATTTGTGAAGGGCGAAGCGTTGATCGGCGCCGCCTCTGCTGTGATCCTCGCTGGCGCGGGGCGCGTCATCTGGAGCCTGCGCCGCAATGCGAGCAATTTGGAGCGGCGGCCAGAGGATGCCTGCCTCGCCCATTTGCGCCGCCAGTTTCAGCATCAATATACCGCTCTGCGCACGGTGCCGCGCTGGTATATTGGGCCGTTTGTGCCGGGCATCATGTTGTTCTTTGCCGCCATCACGGTGAAGACAGCAGAGGTCACCGGTTGGCCGGCGGCGATTGCGGGCGGGCTGTTTTCTGCGGCGATAGCGTTTGGCCTGTTTGCGCTCATCATCTTTGTGAATTGGCTCGCGGCGAAGGCGTTGAAACGCAAGATCGAGGCGATCGACGCGCTAACTTGATGCACTGGCCTCATCAACCGCGCTGTTCTATTCGTTCCTTCTTCTCAGGAGACGCCCGCATGAAACTTTCCCCAAAATCCCCGCTCTACGGCGCTCTGCTTGCGGCGTCTTTGCTGACAATCCCCGCCGCGCCCGTTTTCGCACAAGAAGAAGCGCCAGAGGCAAGTGAGGGTGAGCAGCAAACCACGCTTGAGATAAAAGCGGATCAGGTCGTGGCCGTGCTCAATGGCGATCTTGATCCAAGAGACGTCTTCACCGCCGGTTTTCTCGCCGCGGTTCCGCCTGCGCAAGTGACCGCTTTAGCAGAGCAATTGACCGGACAATTTGGCGCGGCAATTTCTGTCGAAGCGCTTGATCCCCCCAGCGGCGACCGCGCCGCCCTGTCAATCCGGTTGGAACGGGCGATCACACGCGGCGGGATCGCGATTGATACAGCGGATGATAACCGGATCAGTGAATTGCTGTTTCAATCCTTTGAACCGGTTGGCGATACGCCTGAGAAGATTGAGGCGGAATTGTCCGCCCTGCCCGGCGATGTCACCGCTTGGTTTGGGCCGCTTGATGGCGGCCCTGCGACCCTTGCTCTTGATGAGGCGGAGCAAATGCCGCTTGGATCGACGTTTAAACTCTATGTCCTGGCCGCTTTGGCGCGCGAGGTCGCGCAAGGGACGCGCGCATGGGACGATCAAATCCCCTTGACCGCGCGCAGTTTCCCAAGCGGGATGATGCAGGATTGGCCCGAAAGCTCGCCGGTCACGCTGCAAACATTGGCGACCATGATGATCTCCATCAGCGACAACACCGCGACCGATCAATTGATCACCTTGCTCGGCAGAGACGCCGTTTTGCAGACCGTGATCGACAGCGGGCACAGCATGCCCGGCCTGAACGATCCGTTCCTCACCACGCGGGAGATGTTCCTGTTGAAAGGCGGCTCGGCTGATCGGCTTTCGGTGTTCCAGAACGGCGATACCGCGTTGCGTTCCCAAATCCTCGACGGGATTGAGGGCGAAGCGGTGTCGGGCAACCAAATTCAGGCGGCTTTCGCCTCGGGTCCCTCGGCCCTTGATGTGGAATGGTTTGGGAATGGCCCCGACATTGCAAACCTGATGCGATTTATGCGCGCGACCGCCGATCCTTTGGCGTTTGAGATTATGGGCATCGACCCTTCTATGCCTGCCGCGACGCGCGCGCGCTGGGCCTATGCCGGGTATAAAGGCGGGTCGGAACCGGGCGTGCTCAATTTGACTTGGTTGCTGACGGATGAGGCGGGCCGCGATCACGCGCTCATGCTAAGTTGGCGCAACGAAGACGCCAATCTTGATGCGACCGCTTTGGAATTGCTGGCTTTGCGAATTTTGTCGCTCCCGCAATAAACGGCGCGAACGCACTCTCCCCAAAAACACGAGGCCGCGCCCTCTTGCGCGCGCCGCTATTGCGCCGTATCGCCGCGTCTAAATATTACGTTTTGAAGGGAAACCCATGAGCGAGCCGACTACCGAACAACAGCGTTTTGAAGGCACGAGCGATTACATCGCGACCGAGGATCTAAAGGTCGCCGTCAACGCTGCCGTTACATTGCGCCGGCCGTTGCTGGTGAAAGGTGAGCCGGGAACAGGCAAAACCGTCCTTGCGCATGAAATTGCGAAGGCTGTCGGTGCCCCCTTGATCGAATGGAACATCAAATCGACCACGAAGGCGCAGCAAGGTCTGTATGAATATGACGCCGTCGCCCGTCTGCGCGATGGTCAGCTAGGCGAAGAGCGCGTTCACGACATTCGCAATTACATCAAAAAAGGCAAACTTTGGGAAGCCTTCACCTCTGAACAACTCCCCGTGCTGCTGATTGATGAGATCGACAAAGCGGATATCGAATTCCCGAACGATCTGCTGCAAGAACTCGATCGGATGAGCTTCGACGTTTACGAAACGCAGGAGCGCGTTGCCGCCAAAGAGCGCCCGATTGTGGTGATCACATCGAACAATGAGAAAGAATTGCCAGACGCATTCCTGCGCCGGTGTTTCTTCCACTATATCAAATTCCCTGACCGCGACACGATGCAATCGATCATCGACGTTCACTATCCCGGCATTCAAAAAACGCTGGTGAAGAAGGCGATGGATATCTTCTATGAACTGCGCGAAGTGCCCGGTTTGAAGAAGAAACCTTCGACCAGTGAATTGCTCGATTGGCTCAAGCTGCTGCTCAACGAAGACATGCCACTCGATATCTTGCAAGACGCCAATCCCAACAGCGCAATACCGCCGCTGCACGGGGCGCTGCTTAAGAACGAGCAGGATGTGATGATGTTTGAACGGCTCGCCTTTATGGCGCGGCGCAATCCGACCTGATCGCTGCGGGTACCGCAACGGTCTCTTGCGTACATCTTTGCTAGGCCTATGATCTTCCCCATATTGGGAGGGGATCTATGTTGGTGTCTATTTTTCGCGAAGTTTCAAAGGCCTGCCTTGGCTTAACGCTAGTCCTAGCGTTGGGTTTTGGCGGTTCGGCAAAGGCGTTCGCTCAGAGCGCCGAACTCGCGGTGCCTGCCGATAAAGATTGGCAGCACGATTGGACGTCCATGACCTTCCCGGCTCAGCTTGGAGGTTTTGAACGCAGCGCTATTTCTCAACTTGAAGAGCGACAAACCAACGTAGCCGCCCAATATGCAGAACCAAGTTCTGGGTCGATTTTAACGCTGTATATTTATCGTCCGGGCAATCCCTCTGCGGCAATCTGGTTTGACCGCGCGCTGGTCGCGATTGGCATCGCAGAGGAATACGGGACCGTTGATCTCGAAGAGATGAAAATCGGAACATTCGTGCCGGCGGGCGGAACCAGCGCAAGCGGCCAGTTCGGTGTATTGGAGGTTGATGGCAATTTTCGAAGCACCGGCGTTGCGCTTTATCGAGCGGGGGAATGGCTGGTCAAATTGCGGATCAGTTCGCGCCGACTCACGGTTGCGCAAATGGATGCTCTGCTTAAGGAAACTTTGACGCAGCTGCCTGCTCTTCAAGGTCAACCGACTGGCGCGGCCAAATCTGTGATTGCGTGCGAAGATACACTTGAATTTGGCGAAACCCGCCCAGTTGTCACTGATCTTGGCACTGTCGCCATGGGCCAAGCGATTTCGGTCACGGCGCAGCAAAGTGCCGCAAATGGCACGACGGAACAAGAACGAGCACAAGGTCTCAGAGTCGCAGACCCAAGCGGGGTAACCTATTGCCGCGAAGGTCAGCGCAATTATGAGTATAATGTGTTTCGTCCAATCGGCACGGATGACCGATATACAATCGCGGTGAGGGATGCTGGGTTCAGCATTGAAGTCTATCCCGACATCGTCGGCACAGCATTAGACACCACAGAAAATAGCACCGGAACCGGCGACGGAGACGGCGATAAAAATGGCGACACTGTATTTGCAGTGCGCTCCGCAACAGGATTGGAGATCACCTTGCACACGCCGTTTCGCGGGCTTCCCAACCTTGGGCCAGCATCACAAAGCGCATTGCAAGGCCCCGCAATAGCAAAGGTAAACCGCCCGCTGTCGGACGATGAAAATCCCGCTGTAACTCTAATGGTTGCCCCAGAATAAGTTTACGCCAGCGAGTTTTTCGGTGAAGCCTCAATCCGCATAAGCAAATTCAAAGTCACCCCAGCGGCGGCCATTGATAAACAGCGGGACGTAAATGTTGCGCACCACCATATATTGGGTCCCGTCGCCTTCCTGACGATACACCGCCATCATATAAGGGGCGTTGCTGCTCTTGGCGCGTTTGTCGATCGGCTCCAGCAAGATGCGGCCATTGCGGCAATGTTTGGTGTCATGCGTCAAATCGCCGGTCGGCTCGCGTGACATTTCGCTGATATGAGTGGGCAAGAACCCTTTGGTATCGGTGCACGCGGCGGCGCGCACGCTGGGGTCGGCATCCTTGGCCGCGTCCAGCATTGGCCGCCAATTGCGGTCGGCCCAATCGTTCAAACCTGTGCGGAAACGCGGCGGGTTGCTGCCGGTGATGGGCTGGTAATCTTGGTCGAAAAACTGCGCGGCGGAAATCTCACCGCTTTGGATCGCGGCTTCTGCGGCGGCGGCGACTTCGCGGGCCATTTCCTGCGCGCGTTCAACCATGATGCTGTCTTGCGGGCTTAGCCCGGCTTGCACCAGAGAATCGAACATCTCGCTCGCGGTCAGCTCCAGCTCCTCCATCTGGTGATGGGCGCCTTGCAATTGATCTTCATTGGTGCGCGCCGCTTCGTCAAAACTGGTCAGAACGCGCTGCACCGCATCGACATGGCCGCTGATCGTGCCGGTTGACCGCGCGATCACATCGTTTTGCTTATCAACTTCTTCGACCAATTCTCCGACGCTGGAAATTGTGCTTTCGATCCGCGCCACCGATTCCTTGGCCGCGCCGCTTGCTTGCGACCCCTCTTCGATACGACCGATAAACACGCCGGCCTCTTCGCCGAGTGCATCAATCGTTGTCGCGATTTCAACGGTTGCTTGCCGCGTATCATTGGCGAGGCTTTTGACCTCTGATGCCACCACCGCGAATGTCCGGCCCGCATCGCCCGCACGCATCGCCTCAATCGTGGCGTTCAGCGCCAGAATATTGGTGGTTTCTGCAATGTCTTCAATGTCTTTGGCGCTGCGGCGGACTTGTTCCATCGCGGCGGAAAAACTCGTCACATGTTGGCCCAGCGTATCGACCAATTCCAACAGAGAACCAATCTGGCTGAGCGAGGATTGGATAAGCGATGTGCCCTCGCCCAACCGTTCAATCGCGCGCTCAGACAGCAAACGCGCCTCATCACTGGCTTCGGCAACCTTCGATTGGTCTGCTTCCAGCGCAGAAACGGTGCCTTGCAGAGCATGATGCTCTTCGCGCAAAACTTCGGAGGACCGGATCACCGCCTCAACCACGCCCGCCACATCGGAACAGCCCACGGTGACGGCCCCGCATTTCTCGGGTATTTTGTCCAAAGCAGATGCGTTGGCGGTATCGATTGCAATCGGTTTCATGTGAGCTCAGTCCCCTGTCTGCACCCGCACTAACTCGAATATGGTTAGCGAACCTTTAAGGGTTTCCCCGCGGTGCGGGTTATTGGCCTCGATTAATTGTCTGAGCCGATTGATCTGATCAAAATGAAGGGGGCGAAGGGACTAGTAAGCGCCGCGCTTCGCCGGTATCACTGCGCCCATGTTTTTCAACTTCATGGACGAGCTGCGCGAATCCGGCATTGGCGCGAGTTTTAAAGAACATCTGACCCTGCTTGAGGCGTTGGATAAAGACGTGATCGAGCAGACGCCTGAGGCGTTTTATTACCTGTCACGCGCAACCTTTGTGAAAGACGAAGGGATGCTCGATAAGTTCGATCAAGTGTTCCACAAAGTATTCAAAGGTGTGATGACCGATTACGGCCAAAACCCGGTCGATATCCCCGAAGATTGGCTCAAAGCCGTCGCCGAAAAATTCCTCACAGAAGAGGAAATGGCAGAGATCGAATCCCTGGGTGATTGGGACAAGATTATGGAGACGCTGAAAGAGCGTCTGGCCGAACAAGAAAAGCGCCACGAGGGCGGCAATAAATGGATCGGCACGGGCGGCAAATCGCCCTTCGGCAATTCCGGTTACAACCCAGAAGGCGTGAGGATCGGCGGCGAAAGCAAGCATAAGCGCGCGATCAAAGTCTGGGAAAAGCGCGAGTTTAAAAACCTCGACAACACCAAGGAATTGGGCACCCGCAATATCAAGATGGCCCTGCGCCGTTTGCGCCGGTTTGCCCGCGAAGGGGCACAGGATCAGCTTGATCTGGATGCGACCATTGATGGCACAGCGAAACAAGGCTGGCTGGATATTCACATGCGCGCGGAACGCCGCAATGCGGTGAAATTGCTCCTGTTCCTCGATGTGGGCGGGTCGATGGACCCGTTTATCAAACTGGTCGAAGAATTGTTCAGCGCCGCGACGGCGGAGTTCAAAAATCTCGAATTTTTCTACTTCCACAACTGCCTTTACGAAGGCGTGTGGAAGGACAACAAACGCCGCTGGCAAGAACGCACCAAGACATGGGACGTGCTGCACAAATACGGCCATGATTACAAAGTGATCTTCGTCGGCGATGCCGCGATGAGCCCCTATGAAATCACCCATGCCGGCGGCAGCGTCGAACATATGAACGAAGAGGCCGGCGTCCAATGGATGAAGCGTGTCACAGACACATATCCCGCGACCGTGTGGCTAAACCCCGTGCCCGAAAAGCAATGGGGATATTCCCAATCGACCAAAATGCTCAAGGAACTGGTCGGGGACCGGATGTATGGATTGACGCTGGACGGTTTGGACGATGCGATGCGAGAGCTAAGCCGTAAGCAAGGGCATTGAGGGCGTGAGAACAATTTTCAAAGGCGGCCTGATTGTTCTCGGGCTGCTGATTGCTTTGCTGTTGATCTTTGGGCTTTGGTTGTGGAACGCGACGCGCCTGCCGGTTGACCTTCCGCCATCACAGGTACCTGTCCGCGGCGATTTTGTGTTGTCACAATTCTATGTGCCGCCTGAAACAATCCCCTCCGATCCGGGCGTGATGATCCGGCAAGAAACGCTCGAAGGAAATTCTGTTCTTGAGAGCGCGGACGCCAATATCCGCCTGTTATACAGTTCAACCGATGGACTTGGCGGACAGGATGTCACGGCCGTTTCAGGAGCTCTATACCTCCCTGCTGGTGAAGCTCCCGAAGGGGGCTGGCCATTGATGATTTGGTCGCATGGGACTGTTGGTATCGGGGACGTTTGTGCGCCGTCATATGCCGGGCGCGGCGAACGCGATCCGGCCTATCTCAATCCTTGGCTACAGCAAGGATTTGCGATTGCTGCGTCCGATTATCAAGGGCTCGGCACCCCCGGAACGCATCCGTATATGGATGCCCGGACTATGGCGTACAACAATCTCGACCTGGCCCGGGCACTGCACTCCACTGATTTGCCTTTATCGACCAATTTCGTGATCGCTGGACAGTCGCAAGGAGCCACCGGCGCCCTCGCCAGCGCCAGTTATGCCGAAGATTACGCGGGCGGCGCGGACCTTGCTGGCGTTATTGCGACCGGGATCCCGCATTTTTCACCACCCGTGATTTGGGAGTTGGCGGCCAATTCAGATCGCGACGAAGTCTCCGCTTCGGTTGGTTTGTCCTTGTATATGCTCGCATTTGCAGAAATGCTCGACCCAGATTTCGAGATGGATGCAGTGTTGACTGACCAGGCGAGAACTGTGGTGGAAAAGATCGATGAAACATGCGTTTTCGACTTCATCAGCGCCACGCAGCAGGCCCGACTTTCAAACAGTACAACCTTCAATTCTCGGGTCGAAGTGCCGCTGATCAAAGTGTTCTCCCGCGCCGGGCTGTATAACCTTGATTTTGACACGCCGGTCTTTGCTGGATCCGGCACCGCCGATAAAATCACGCCATTCTTTATGCAGCAGGAATTTCTAGCTGATGCATGCGATGCAGGGGCAACGATCAATGCGGTGACTTATGACGGGGCGAACCACAATCAAGGATTGTTGCAATCGACCCAAAGCGCTCAAGACTTTGCGAGATTGGTTCTATCCGGCGGTGAGGTTTCCAACAGCTGCGAAGAGCGATGACCACGCTAAAATATGCCTTATACGGCCAATTTATCTGGTTCGCGCTGGCCTCAATTTACAACGGCCTAAGTCTCGTTTCGCTTAGCCACAGCGGGGTCGGGTTTGCTGGCGATCAAGCAATTACGGTTTCGGCTATGATGGCCGCGCTCGTTTTTTTCGCCGTGACATTGATTGGATTGAAGAACTGGCTTTTAGCCTATCGCGTTCTCGCCCCGGGAGTCACGATAATGCTGTTTTTGGGCGGCGTTCTCAAACATGTGAGCGCCGGACCTGTTGATTATGCCTCGTACTTAGCCTGGGCACTTGCAATTGGTATCAATGTGTTTGGCGTTGTCGTTTACACGCTCGGTTCTGCCGCCGCTTTTTCGGCGCGCTTATCCTCAACCTCACCTCAATAAATCACATGCTCTCGCACGGCCTGCGCCCAAGCCGCCTCATCATGCGACGCCAGTGCATCAAGCGCATCCGGCCCAGCATCTGGATCATCGACCCATTCGCGCAATGACGGCCCGCCATTGATCACATCAATCGCCAGCACATCATTGGTGTACTCATATTTGAAATCCTTACCCCGCCACAGATCATAGTCTGGATAAAGCCGCCGGATCGCTTTGAACGCCAACGCTTGCATGCGCCATGGTTGGAATTGATCGTGACCGTAATCCGGCCCTTCTGCGTGCAACATCAATGCATTACACAGCTTTCCTGCGTGTTTGTGGAAAGTCGGTTCAAACCAGCAATCGCGAACGCGCACGCCGCTGCACCATTCAGGCGCGAAGGATAGCATCTCCGCCATTACCGCTTTGGCGTCAATGTCGGGCGCGCCGAACAGAACCTCCAATGGCCGCGTGGTCCCGCGCCCTTCTGAGACCGTGGCGCCTTCGATCATCACGGTGCCAGCATAACACCGCGCCATATTCACGCTGGCGGCATTGGGCGATGGGTTGATCCACACGCGGTCGGCGGGCCAGCCATAACCGCTGCCGACTGATTTGTTACCCGATGCGGGCCGCCACCCTTCCATCGCCACGACTTTATAGGCGACGCCGAGTTCGAAATGTTCGGAAAACCAATGCCCCATTTCGCCAAGCGTAAGGCCGTGCCGCATTGGCATCGGCGCCGCGCCAACGAAACTCTCATGCCCGGGAACCAGCATCGTCCCCTCCACAATCCGGCCAGCGGGGTTTGGACGGTCCAAAACCCACACTTCTTTGCCGTGTTTTTGTGCCTCTTCAAGCAGATAGAGCAATGTCGTGACAAAGGTGTAGATGCGGCACCCCAAGTCTTGCAGGTCGAATAAGAACACATCCGCGCTCGACATCATTTGCCCGGTTGGGCGTCGCACTTCGCCATAGAGGCTGAAGACCGGAATGCCGTAATGGGCATCAACCTCATCGCCCGTTTCAACCATATTGTCTTGCTTGTCCCCCTTCAGCCCGTGCTGCGGGCCAAAGGCGCTTGTGATGTTCACGCCCGCCGCGATTAGCGCGTCGAGGCTGTGGGTTAGATCCTCGGTCACGCTGGCCGGATGGGCAACAAGCGCGACGCGCCGCCCTTCCAATTCGCCCAGCAATTGCGGGTCAGCGAGCAAGCGGTCGATGCCAAATTTCACAGATGAAGTCATAAAGACCGAGTTGGAACAGCGCGGCGGCAAAGGCAATTGCTTTTGCGCGTATGAAGCCTATCGCACAAGGATGGATATCGAATGGACCCCCGCCCTGATCGCCGCTGCATGGGCCATTGTTCTGGGCGGTGCGGGCGGGTTGCTGACTGAAATCGGCGAATGGTACCGGGATTTGAACAAGCCGAGCTGGCAACCGCCCGATTGGCTTTTCGGCCCGGCATGGACGCTTATCCTCGGCCTTTCCGGTTGGAGCTTTTATCTCGCATGGACCGCCGCGCCGCAATTGGGTGACCGCGCGTTTATCGGCGCGCTGTTCGCCGCCAATTTTGTGCTGCATTTGCTTTGGTCACCGCTGTTTTTCAAGATTAAACGGCCTGATTGGGCGTTGTTTGAAAACGGCTTTTTGTGGCTTTCGGTACTGTCGCTATTCGTGTTTTTGGGCGACTACTCGACCCTCGCAGGTTGGCTCAACGCGCCATATTTGGCGTGGGTCACTTTTGCGGCATTCCTCAATTGGAAAATTGTTCAGCTCAACGCCCCTTTCGGCAAAGCTGCGACCTAGGCTCCTATGTATTGGGTGTAGCGCCCCGCTCCACAATCATCTGGCGGCAGGCTTCTGCGTGAAACTCCGCTTTGCCCGGCCCGAATGCCAGCGCCCAGAATTGTAGACCGCCATCGGCGTGTTCAACAATCGCGTTGAGCGCAACTTGTGCAGGCGCCGCCAATTCTGCCGCGATCTTTGCCTTCAGCACCAATTCGCCCATCCCATTCGCGCTGGCATGGCCGCAGCTTAGCGAAATCGCATCAACCGGCGCATCACGCATCCCTTCGCGGAAGGAATCGAAATCATACGCGGCCCAGCGGCCTGATGGGGACAAGTTGAATTCGCGGTACCAGGTGCCGCCGATTGGCTGCCAAAAAATTTCAAAACAGGTCGTCTTCCAAAGATCGTCCGTCCGCTCAGAGGGGCGCGCCGGTGGCAGAATGATCGCACCCACGTCCCCTTCAAAGCAAAATTCCGCCTCGCATCCTTCAGGTGTGGCGTTAAGCGAAGCGGTCACGGCCTTTATCGGGCCAAGGTCGCATGTCTGATGAAGCATGAGTGGTTGCATATATTTTCTATCGCTTAGCCGCCGCACATGAGCAAGCCACTAGAAGCGCCCTCCCCACACTGATAAGCGCCATCACATGAAAACTTACGAATCCGATTTGCTGCGCCTGTTGGAAGAGCGCGGCCACTTGCACCAGATCACCGATGCTGGCGCACTTGATGCTTTGGCCGTGAAGAAAACCATCACCGGCTATGTCGGTTTCGATCCCACGGCCCCTTCGCTGCATATCGGAAATTTGGCGTCCATCATGTTGCTGCGGCGGCTGCAACAGGCGGGGCACCGGCCCATCGTCATCATGGGCGGCGGCACAGCCAAGGTGGGCGATCCCTCGGGCAAAGACGAAACGCGCCAAATGTTGACGGATGAACGGCTCGCCAGCAACATTGCGTCGATCAAAGGCAGCTTTGAAAAGGTTCTGCGCTTTGACGATAGCGCCAATGAGACTGAAACTGGCGCTGTGCTGATCAACAATGACGATTGGCTCAGCAAATTGGGTTACATCGAATTGCTGCGCGATGTCGGGCCGCATTTCACCATCAACCGCATGCTCAGCTTCGATTCGGTCAAAACCCGCCTTGATCGGGAACAGCCGCTCAGCTTCCTCGAGTTTAATTACATGATCATGCAGGCGTATGATTACCTCGTTCTGGCGCGCGATTACGATTGCCAGCTGCAATTGGGCGGCAGCGATCAATGGGGCAATATCGTCAATGGTATTGAACTGAACCGGCGGATTGATAGCCGCGAAGTGTACGGCTTCACCGCGCCGCTGATCACCCGCGCCGATGGTGCAAAAATGGGCAAATCCGTCGATGGCGCGATTTGGCTGAATGAGGCGCAATTGCCCGCTTATGATTTCTGGCAATATTGGCGCAACACGGATGACCGTGATGTCGGACGGTTCTTGAAACTCTTCACCGACTTACCGCTGGATGAAATTGCCCGGTTAGAGGCGTTGGAAGGCGCTGAGATCAATGATGCGAAAGTCGTTCTTGCCAATGAAGTGACCAAATTGGTCCGCGGAGAAGACGCGGCCAAAGGGGCCGAAGCAACCGCGCGCGAGACCTTTGTCGGAGGCGGCGCTGGGGATGATTTGCCCACTCTTGCGGTTGGCTCGTCCGGCATGCGGCTTGGCGCGGTTCTTACTGATATTGGGTTCACCGCGTCGAACAAAGAGGCAAAGCGCAAGATTGCCGAGGGCGCAGTGAAGATCGACGATGACACGATTTTGGACCCAGGATTTGTCGTTGTCGCGCATGAAGGCACGACACTCAAAATCAGTCTTGGCAAAAAGAAACACGGGCTAATTACGCGTTAGCCCGTGCCGGCGGCGGGCTGAATCCACACACATTCCCGCAGAACTTTACGAATTATCAGCCTTTTTCACGCATTACAGGTTGTCCGGGCAAATTGGTCCGGATCGGGTAATTGTAATGAAGGGGTGTTGACCTGTGTCAGCCGGAGCAAGTCTTAGCGTAACCGATCTGCGCCGCGCTGCGCGTCATCCGGTGGATTTCCCGGTGATCGTGGAACATTTTTCCTACGGCGACCTCAATTTGCATGTCTGCAATATTTCCGCCCACGGCTTTATGGTCGATGATGCGGGTAAGCTCGACCGGGGTGACCGGGTCATTATTCGCCTGCCGATTGTTGGCCGGATTGAGGCTTACGTTATCTGGACCCGCGAAGAACGCGCCGGTTTTCAGTTTGAACGGATCATCCGACTTGATGATTTTGTCGCCATTATCGACACGCTGCAACCGAACCCACGCCTGCGCCGCGACCGGTAACCCCCCCCTCTAGGGTACAATTCAAACAGCTTGCTTGGCAGACCGCATCGCGGCTGGCATGGCATTTGGGTGAGCGCCGCAAATCCAACCCATCCGATACAGATTCACAATTTTCGCGCCTATTGGATAGCGCGGCTGACCATGACGTTGGCGCAAAATGCGATGCTGCTGGTGATTGGTTGGCAGGCCTACAACCTCGTGCGCGATGGCGGCCTTAGTGTCGCGGAGGGGTCTGGAACCCTAGCAATCATCGGTCTGCTGCAATTTCTGCCGCTGTTCGTTCTCACACCGTTTTCGGGGCTTGCTGCAGATAGGTTTGATCGCAGGCTGCTGGGCCTGTTTACGATCCTTTTGCAACTTGGCTGTGCGGCTGTGCTCGCTTTGTACACGTCGAACGGCGCGGTCACATTGCCGCTGCTGTTTGGCGTTGCAGTCGTTCTTGGCATAGCGCGCGGTTTTGCGGGACCGGCCTTGTCCGCCCTCTCGCCCAACCTTGTGCCGAAAAAGCTGCTGCCAACGGCGATCGCGCTCTCCTCAATCTCTTGGCAAGTCGGCGCTCTCGTTGGTCCAGCGATTGGCGCGGTACCCTATGCGATCTCGCCCTCCCTACCCTATTTCATCGCTGCGGGATTGTTCGCTGTGTCTGGCGCCGCATTGCTTACCATTGGCAATGTCCCCCAGCCCGCGATGCGGAAGGATCAGCGGCCTGTCGGCGCAATTGTCGATGGGCTGAAATATGTCGTTCAGAACAAAATGGTTTTGAGCGCGATTACCCTAGATCTGTTTGCTGTGTTTTTGGCGGGGGCCAATGCGCTGATCCCGGTGTTCGCACGCGATATTCTGATGGTGGGAGAATTCGGCCTTGGACTCTTGGCCTCTGCGATGCCTGCTGGCGCGTTGGTGACCGCGATATTCTTCTCTTTCCGCCCTCTTAGAACACAAGTTGGCCCCAAAATGCTCGGTGCCGTTGCCGTCTTTGGAATTGCCACAATCATCTTTGGCCTCTCGACCAGCCTGATCCTTAGCCTCGCCATGCTGTTCATTATCGGCGGCGCAGATATGTTCAGCGTCTATGTCCGGCAATCGCTCATCCAATTACACACGCCGGATGATAAACGCGGCCGCGTATCGTCGGTCAGCATGATGACGATTAGCGCCTCGAACGAAGGGGGCGATGCGTTTTCCGGCGGTCTGGCATTTTTGCTTGGGCCCGTGGCGGCGATTGTGGCGGGCGGCGCAGGGGCGCTTGTAACCGTTTTGGTCTGGAGCCGAATATTCCCCGTGCTACGAACAACGAAGAGCTTCGATCAGCCGGACGATCTGTTAGAAGAGCAAGAAACAACAAAACCTCAGGAGACCTGACATGAAAGCAGCAAACATCCTCGAGACGATTGGCAATACCCCGCATATTCGCCTGTCGCGTTTGTTCCCCGACCACGAAGTGTGGCTGAAATCCGAACGGTCTAATCCCGGCGGTTCGATCAAGGACCGGATCGCTTTGGCGATGGTTGAGGATGCCGAAGAGAAAGGTTTGCTCAAACCCGGCGGCACGATTGTTGAACCCACCAGCGGCAATACCGGTATTGGGCTGGCGATGGTTGCGGCGGTTAAAGGCTATTCGCTGATCCTTGTTATGCCGGAAAGCATGTCGATAGAGCGGCGCCGTTTGATGCTTGCCTATGGCGCGACATTTGATCTGACGCCGAAAGAAAAAGGCATGAAGGGCGCGATTGGCCGGGCAACAGAGATTGTCGAAAGCACCGAAGGCGCATGGATGCCGAGCCAGTTTGACAATGGCGCGAACCCTGCGGTTCATGCGCGTACAACGGCACAAGAAATCCTGAATGATTTTGCCGATAGCCCGGTGGATGTGATGATCACCGGCGTTGGCACTGGCGGCCACCTGACGGGCTGTGCCGAGGCGTTGAAAGAACATTGGAGCGGGTTCAAAGCCTACGCGGTTGAACCCGAAGCATCGCCCGTCATCAATGGCGGAGAGCCCGGCCCGCACCCAATTCAAGGGATCGGCGCAGGCTTCATTCCCGGCAACCTGCACACTAGCGCGATCGACGGCGCGGTGACCGTCAATGCCGACGATGCCAAGGAAATGGCGCGGCGTGCGGCAAGCGAAGAGGGCATGTTGATCGGGATTTCAAGCGGCGCGACATTGGCCGCAATTGCGAAGAAATTGCCCGAGCTTGCGCCGGGATCGCGAGTGCTTGGGTTTAACTACGACACTGGCGAGCGGTATTTGTCGGTCCCAGATTTCCTCCCGGTGGAATAACCACCCACAAAACGCACCAATACCCATCTGGCAAAGACCCCGCCTGGTAAAGACACCCGGCTGGTAAAAACAAAGAGGCCCGGCTCCCCCCAGAGCCGGGCCTCTATCACATGACGAACCGGGTAACCCGTCAGGCTGCTGTTGCGAAAGCGTCTTCTGGCAGCGCCATCATATGGTCGCTGCCGGCTTCGAGCTTGCGCCGCAGAGCGCCTGCATCGGGCAAAAACCGCTCTGCGTAATAGGACGCAGACGTCATTTTTGCTTCATAGAAGGCTTTATCCTCTGTTCCGGCAGCCAAAGTCGCCGAAGCGACTTTCGCCATTTTCAGCCAGAAGAAACCGAGCGTGACGATGCCCATCATATGCATATAGTGGTGTGCGCCCGCGCCGAGATGGTTCGGATTGGCCATCGCATTTTGCATGAACCACATCGTCGCCGCTTTCTGTTCGCCAAGCGCCTTTTCAAGTTTTTCGGCCAGCGGAGCGAGGGTTTCGTCGGTTTTTACAGAGGCGATTTCGTCGTCGATCATCTTAAAGAATGCCTGAACCGCGCGGCCACCTTTGCTGGCGAGTTTGCGCCCGCACAGATCCATCGCCTGAACACCGTTGGTGCCTTCGTAGATCATTGCGATGCGGCTATCGCGGACGAATTGTTCCATGCCCCATTCGCTGACATAGCCGTGGCCGCCATAAACCTGCTGCATATTGTTGGCGATGTCATAGCCCTTGTCGGTGCCATACCCTTTGATCACCGGGGTCATCAGACCAATGAGATCATCGGCCAATTGGCGCTCTTCTTCGGTCTGGGCCTTGTGCGTCAGATCAACTTGCAAGGCGCCCCACAGGCACAAGGCGCGCATGCCTTCATTGAAGACTTTGGCGTCCATCAACATGCGGCGAACGTCTGGGTGTACGAAGATCGGATCGGCTTGCGCTTCTGGTTCTGCGGGGCCGGTCAGGCCGCGGCCTTGGCGGCGATCAAGAGCGTAAGTGACAGCGTTTTGGTAGGAGACTTCTGCTTGCGCGAGGCCTTGCATACCGACACCCAAGCGCGCGGCGTTCATCATCACGAACATCGCGGCGAGGCCTTTATTCTCCTCGCCCACCATGTAACCCGTCGCGCCGTCATAATTGAGGACGCAGGTCGCGTTGCCGTGGATGCCCATTTTCTTTTCAATGGAACCGCACGACACGCCGTTGCGCTCCCCCGGCTCGCCATTATCGTCGAGCAGGAATTTCGGGACGATGAAGAGCGAAATGCCCTTTGAGCTATCCGGTGCCCCCGGCGTTTTCGCCAGAACGAGGTGGATGATATTGCTGGTGAGGTCATGCTCACCCGCAGAGATGAAAATCTTGGTGCCAGTGATCGCATAAGAACCATCGGCATTCGGCTCTGCTTTGGTGCGGATCATGCCGAGATCGGTGCCGCAATGCGGCTCTGTCAGGTTCATCGTGCCGGACCATTCCCCCGAAATCATCTTCGGCAGATAGGTTTCTTTCTGTTCCTGCGAACCGGCAGCTTCGATCGCTGCGGATGCACCATTGGTTAGGCCGGGATACATGCCGAAGGCTTGGTTGGCGCTGGCGGTGAATTCCTCAACAACGAAACCGAGGACATGTGGCAGCCCTTGCCCGCCAAATTCCTCAGACTTCGCCAAAGTGCCCCAGCCCCCTTCGACATAGGCGTCATAGGCTTCTTTAAAACCGTCGGGCGTGGTGACAGAACCGTCTTCGTGACGGGTACAGCCTTGCTCGTCGCCAATTTGGTTGACCGGAGCGAGGACTTCGGAGCAGAATTTGCCCGCTTCATTGACGATGGCTTCGACCATGTCGGGTGTGGCATTTTCGAAACCCGGCAAATTGCCATAGCTGGCCAGATCGAGCATTTCGTCGACGACAAAGCGGGTGTCGCGGGTGGGAGCGGTGTAAGTTGGCATCGGAAGATCCCCTTCGGAAGCGTGAGACGGATTGGGTGAGAGTTTGGTTTATTTACTGAGATCGAGGCGTTGAATTTCTTCAACAAATCCCGTGAGTTCTTTGATAGAGCTATCAATGTCGGCGCGCTGCGCTTTCAATTTGGCAATGTGCTCTTTGCATTTTTCGACCGTGACGCGGCGCTGTTCAACGCGGCCATCATCCAGATCGTAAAGGTCGATCATTTCGCGAATTTCAGTCAGGCTAAACCCGACATTCTTCGCCCGCATGATCCATGCAAGCCGCGTTCGATCACGCTTGGAATAGACACGCGTTAGACCAACGCGGGCCGGACTGATCAGCCCCTCATCCTCGTAAAACCGAAGCGCCCGCGCCGTGCATTCAAATTCCGACGTCAGGTCAGAGATCGAATATTGCTCTCGGCTCAATTTATCCGGGCGATCCAGATGCGCGCCGTTGTGACGTTGGTTTGCGCCCGCATTGTGGGCGTTTTCGGATTCGTGTTCAGGTGCAGTAGCCATGACGATGGCCTACCTTACCTTTACGTGAGCGTCAAGTATTGACCTTAACGAGAGGCCGCGCTGTCATCACTCACAATCGGACAGAGCCTCTGCATCATCAGCCGCCCGATCCAACTTGCGGTAAAAGCAGCTTGTCGCCCCGGTATGGCAAGTCGGACCAGCAGGAACAGCGCGGATCATCAAGGCGTCTTGATCGCAATCGACCAAAATCTCGTCAACCTTCAGCACGTTTCCTGATGTCTCCCCCTTCATCCACAAGGATTGGCGTGAGCGAGACCAAAAATGCACAATGCCGGTAGCCCGAGTGCGCTCCAGCGCCTCCGCATTCATAAACGCCACGACCAAAACATCCTTTGTCGCCGCGTCAGCAACCACAGCCGTCAGCAAGCCGGATGCGTCAAACTTTGGGGCAAAATAGGCACCCTGCTCACGTTGCTGAGTCGTGAGGGTCGATGGCTGCGTTGGCTGTGACAAGATTGAGGGACTCCGGGAAAATGGGGCACTTTTGCAGAAAGTTGCCAGGCCATACGGCAGGCGGTTCGTCATATGCGACAGTTTGTTGCAGGATAACAACAGAAGGCGAGGAAAATCCACCTAGTTGCTTGTTTACACTTCACCATCGGTAAGAGGAATGGAACAACGCACCCTAGTGAGTGCGTAAGCGCTCTTCCACCAGACAAAGGCATCTCTAAGATGCCAGGTTCGGGGGTGATTGATCAAAGCTGGACGCGGGGGTTCAGCGTGATCAATTGAACGATGAGGGATCGGATCCTGATGGCGAAGTTAGGGGGTCGCCATCTGAGCTCTTTAAGAGCGGTTCCAAACCATTTCGTCACGTGGCGCCCGGGGTTGTAATGACCCCGGGCGTTTCGCTTTTCTGGCCCATTTGTATTTTGCGCCCTTAGGCTTTGTGGCCCGCAGAGAGCTGCGAAGCGCCGCCCGACTGCTCGCTTTTCCGCGTGCCGGTCCCTTTGCCCATCCCTGCGCCATCCACGACTCTGGCGAAACATGCGATACGCACCGAAACCGCGCCAGCATCCAGCAAAGCGCGAACGCAGGCATCGCTGGTCGCGCCGCTGGTCAAAACATCATCGACCAAGATAACCTCACGGCCAGCAATCTTTGCCGATTTCCCCCGCCGCACTTTAATTGCGCCAGTCAGCGCCTCCTTGCGCTCATCTTGCCCAAGTCCGCCAAGGCTGGGTGTACTCTTCACCCGGATCAGCCCATCGACCAGCAATTCCCCTTTGCCGCGTTTTGCGATTTCACGGGCCAACATCGCTGATTGGTTGAAGCCCCGCCGCCAAATCCGCCAGCGATGCAGCGGCACCGGGATCAAAAGAGCCGGCCGGGTGTCATCATCATCTGATGGATCGGGAATACGCGCCGCCAAAAGCTGCGCCAGCAAAGGCGCGAGCGCTATCTTTGACCCGTGTTTGAATGTCAGGATCAACCGGCGGGAGGCATCATCATAAATTGTCGCGGCGATCACCCCGCTATGCGGTGGAGGCTCTATCGAACATGCCGCGCAATGGTCTGATTTGGAGGCATAAATCGCGTCCATTGGACGCTGGCACGCCGCACAAGCGGGATCCCCCGGTACCGTCAAATCGCCCCAACATGTCCCGCAAAGACCGCCCTGCTGCGCGATGGAATCGCCGCATAGCGGGCAGCGCGGCGGGTAAACCAAATCTACGACCGGTTTCAAACCCTCCTTAACGGTGTCTGCGAGTTGCGCCCTCAGCCCCATAATGATCTGTGTCGCATGGCTTGCACTGCCGTGGCAAGCGCGGCAGGGGGGCGCCATGCAAGAGAACGCCGTCCCCAACATCTTTTCCGAATCCCGCAGGGTAAACCGCTGGCATCGGTCGCGCAGGCGGCAAGGTGTGGTGCTCGATCCCGCGCGCTTTGTTTGGGACGATGCGGCCGAGGATATGATCGAGCGTTTGTTATTCTTGCGCCACGAACCTGACGTCTCGCTGGTCCCTGACGAGGCAGGCGGCGAGATTGACGCGCTGCTCTTAAAGCATGGCGGCACGGTGGATCGCCGCGCTTGGATCGATCTTGAAAACCCGTTTGCCAGCGCGGAATATGATTTTATCGGATTGGCGGAGCATATTGGCAGCGTGAACGATCTGCCCGGTGCGCTCATTCATCTTCACAGCGCGCTGAAGCCGGGCGGGCTTGCAATTGTCAGTTTCATCGGCGGCGCGAGTCTGCCGCGCCTGCGCAGTGCGATGCTGGCCGCTGATGATGACCGTCCCGCGGCGCGCATTCATCCGATGGTCGATCCGCGCGCCGCGCCGATGCTGTTGCAACGCGCCGGTTGGAAGGACCCCGTCGTAGACACGCACACACTGACCGTTCGCTATTCCTCGCTAGGCCAGCTTGTTTCTGATCTGCGGGATCAGGGGCTCACCAGCGCGCTGTCCGATAGCGCATCGCCGCTTGGCAAAGCCGCCCTCAGCCGTGCAAATGCGGCATTTATGCAGCACGCTGATGCCGACGGCAAAGTCGCAGAGACCTTTGAGATCATCACCCTTACCGGGCGCAGATCGCTCGCCGGGACCTAGCTGTTCGGGGCTCTTAAGGGCTCTTAGGCGTCCTTAAGAGCCGCCTGAGCCGCCGCAAGCCGAGCAATTGGCACCCGGTATGGCGAGGCGCTGACATAGTCCAAACCGACTTGCTCGCAGAACGCAATGCTCGCCGGGTCACCGCCATGTTCGCCGCAAATGCCCAGCTTGATGTCTGCCCGGGTTGCCCTGCCCCGCTCCGCCGCCAGCTCTACCAATTGACCAACACCGTCAATATCGAGGCTGACAAACGGATCGCGCGGGAAGATGCCCTGATCCACATAGGGCGCCAAGAACCGCGCCGAATCATCGCGTGACACGCCCAATGTCGTCTGTGTCAGATCGTTCGTGCCGAAGCTGAAGAACGCGCCCTCATGCGCGATTTCGCCAGCCATCAGTGCCGCCCGAGGCAGCTCAATCATCGTGCCAACGAGATACTCGACCCTTGCGCCCTTCTCGGCAAAGACCTCTTCTGCAACCCGCTCCACCAAAGCGCGCAGGATCGCTAATTCTTTGCGTGTCGCCACCAAAGGCACCATGACCTCCGGCAAAGGCGCAGCACCAGACGCCGCTTGCACATCACAAGCCGCCTCAAAGATCGCGCGCGCCTGCATCTCGTAAATTTCGGGATAGGTGATCCCAAGGCGGCAACCGCGGTGCCCCAGCATCGGGTTGAATTCATGCAGTTCATCCGCGCGCCGTTTCAGGTGATCGACACCAAACCCGGTCGCGTCCGCCAGATCAGCAAACTCATCATCGCGCGTCGGCAGGAACTCATGCAAAGGCGGATCGAGCAGCCGGATCGTGCATGGCAGCCCGGTCATCACCTCGAAGATCGCCGTGAAATCCGCGCGCTGTTCAGGCAGCAATTGTTCCAAAGCACGCCGCCGTCCGGCCTCGTCATCGGCTAGGATCATCTGGCGTACGGCGCTGATACGGGATGCGTCGAAGAACATGTGCTCCGTCCGGCACAGCCCGATGCCTTCTGCGCCAAATTGCCGCGCCATTTTGCAATCCGCTGGCGTTTCGGCATTGGTGCGCACCCGCATCCGGCGCAGGTCGTCCGCCCATTCCATCAAAGTCCCAAAGTCGCCCACCAGCTCCGGCTCAACCGTGGGCACAATACCCAGCATCACTTGGCCCTTCGCCCCGTCCAGCGTGATCTCGTCGCCTTCCTTCAGCTCCATCTCGCCAATCCGCAATGTCCGCGCATTGCGATCAATCGACACGCCCGTCGCGCCCGATACGCATGGGCGGCCCATCCCGCGCGCCACAACTGCCGCGTGGCTGGTCATCCCGCCGCGCGCGGTCAGGATCCCTTGCGCGGCGTGCATGCCATGAATGTCCTCTGGGCTTGTCTCAACACGCACCAACACGACCTTCTCGCCGCGCCCTGCCCATTGCTCTGCCGTGTCCGCATCCAGCACGATCTTGCCTGCCGCCGCACCCGGAGATGCTGGCAAACCTGTCGTCAGCACATTGCGCGGCGCATCCGGGTCAAGCGTGGGGTGCAGCAATTGGTCAAGCGCCATCGGATCAACGCGTCGCACGGCCTCTGACTTGTCGATCAGCCCCTCGGCGACCATGTCCACCGCCATCTTGAGCGCCGCTTTCGCAGTCCGCTTGCCAGAGCGCGTTTGCAGCATCCACAGCTTGCCGCGCTCCACCGTAAACTCGATGTCCTGCATGTCGCGGTAATGCGCCTCAAGCAGGTCGAACACCCGCGCCAGTTCGCCATAAGCGTCCGGCATCGCCTCTTCCATGCTCAGCGGCTTTGCCCCCGCCGCATCGCGCGCAGCAGCAGTCAGATATTGCGGTGTACGGATGCCCGCCACCACGTCTTCGCCCTGCGCGTTGATCAGATATTCGCCGTAATAGGCCCGCGTGCCAGTCGCCGGATCGCGCGTAAACGCCACGCCGGTTGCGCTGGTTTCGCCCATATTGCCGAACACCATCGCTTGCACGTTGACGGCCGTGCCCCAATCCGCCGGAATGTCGTTCAAACGCCGGTACACTTTGGCCCGGTCCGCATTCCAACTGGCGAACACCGCCGCAATCGCGCCCCACAATTGCTCGGTCACATCCTGCGGGAACGGCTTACCCTGCTCTTGCTGAACCAAGTCCTTATATTCCGCGACCAGCTTGCGCCAATCATCCGCGCTCATCTCTGTATCGGCGTAGAACCCTTGGTCTTCTTTCGCGATTTCCAACGCTTCTTCAAACAGACCATGATCCAGCCCCAGCACCACATCGGAGTACATCTGGATGAACCGGCGGTAACTGTCCCAAGCAAACCGCGCATCGCCCGATGTCTGCGCCAACCCTTCGACCGTCGCATCGTTCAGGCCAAGGTTGAGAACCGTGTCCATCATCCCCGGCATCGACACCCGCGCGCCAGAGCGAACCGAGACGAGCAACGGCCCGCTGCCCGTCTGATCCGCATCGCCAAAGCGCTTGCCAGCGGCCTCTTCGATATGCGTCAGGGCGCTCGCCACTTCGCTGCGCAACTCCTCGCGGAATGCCTCGCCATCGTTCAGATAGCGGACGCTTTCCTCGGTGCTGATCGTGAAGCCGGGCGGCACCGGCAATCCGATGCTCGCCATCTCCGCAAGGTTCGCGCCTTTACCGCCTGTGACCGTCTTGTCCCCTTGGCGCGGGTCCGAGTGGGGGGCGTTTCCGCCGAAGGTGAAGACCGTATTCATGAGCATCGTTCCTGTTGAAACTGGGTATTCGGGACCTGCGGGGCCGCCCGCTCTGACACACCTGACACACAGTCCAGGGCCAAAACATGAGGGGCCAAAACATAAGGGGCCGAAATCAGGGGGGGCAAAATCATCTCAGCCTTCGATCCGGCTGAAATTAGCGACATTGCCGACCGCGCCGGTAAACCGGGCGAGCAAGTTAAGCCGCGCTTCGCGCTTCTCTTCGGCATCATCATTGACCGTCACATCCTCAAAAAAGGCATCAATCGGCCCGCGCAAAGTTGCCAGCGCCGCCATTGCATCCTCAAACCGCTCTTCAGATACAGCCGCCGCCGCTTTAGGCGCCGCATCAGCAAGCGCATCGATAAGAGCCTGTTCGGCCTTTTGCGCCGTGTAGGAAACATCTTTACCAGACAGGTTTTCTGGCGCTTCCCACTTCTCTTTCTTCAAGATGTTGGAGGCGCGTTTGTAGCCCGCCAGCAGATTGGTGCCGTTTTCGGTTTCAAGAAAGTCTTGGAGCGCCTTTGTTTGCAAAACCACACCAACAGTATCGCCGTCTGTTTCCAAGGCAAAAACTGCATCTAGCATGTCATGCCGAATGCCAGCGTCGCGCTGCTGAACCTTTAGTCGCTCGATCAAGAATGTTGCCACCGGTCGTCCGGCATCGGCGCTGCCGCCTTCATGCGCAGCCGCCGTTATCAACGTCCGCATGCTCGCTCTGATCTCGTTATCCAATATCAGGGCAAGAATGCCGAGTGCCGCGCGGCGCAGAGCAAAGGGATCTTTCGATCCTGTTGGTTTTTCATCGATTTGGAAGAACCCAACCAAAGTATCGAGCTTATCCGCCAACGACACCGCCACAGTAACCGGCGCGGTGGGTACATCATCGCCCTGCCCCACCGGCTTATAATGATCGCGGATCGCGTCTGACACTTCGGTCGGCAAGCCTTCTTTGGCGGCGTAATATCCGCCCATCAGGCCTTGCAATTCAGGAAATTCGCCGACCATTTCGGTGACCAAATCGGCTTTGCACAAACGCGCCGCCTGTTCGGCCAAATCGGGATCGCCTTTGACCACGCCCTCTTCGCACAACCAGCGCGCCAATTTCGCCACACGGTCGACTTTGTCTGCGACCGTGCCCAATTTTTCATGGAACGTAATCCGCTCCAATCCCTTGGCGTGCTGCTCAAGCTTTTTCTTCTGATCCAATTCCCAGAAGAAACGCGCATCGGCGAGGCGCGCAGCCAGAACTTTGCGATTGCCATCGACCACCACTGCCGGATCGGCGGCGGCGATATTGGCGGTGCAGATGAAGGCGTTGGCGAGTTTGCCCTCGCTGTCTTCGCACACGAAGTATTTTTGGTTCACCCGCGCGGTCAATTGGATCGTCTCTGGCGGCACGTCGAGGAAATCATCCTCAAACCGCCCAAGCAGCGGCACCGGCCATTCGGTCAGGCCGGCATTTTCGGCAACCAAACCTTCATCCTCAACCAGCACAAGCCCAGCATCCGACGCCGCCTTGCGCGCGCCATCACGGACGATCCCGGCGCGTTCTTCATGATCCACAATCACAAATGCATCGCGCAATTTCGCCGCGTAATCATCCGCGCCGTCAATCATGATTTCGCCGGTTGAATGGAACCGGTGCCCCTTAGTCACACGCCCGCTGGCCAAACCATCGGTGACGCAAGGCACAACTTCGCCATCCAGCAACGCCACAATGCCCGACAATGGCCGCACCCATTTGGTGCTTTCGCTGCTGATCGATGCCGCGCCCCAGCGCATGCTTTTCGGCCAGCTGAAATCGCGCACAATTGCGGGGATCGCCGCGGCCAACAGGTCGGCGACCGCCTGACCCGGCTTCTCAATCACCGCAAAATATGTCTCGCGGCCTTTGATCTCGCGCACTTCCAATTGATCGCGCGTCACGCCGTTCTTGCGGCAAAATCCATCCACGGCTTGATCTGGCGCGGACGCTGGCGGCCCTTTCGCTTCTTCGCGCACGGCTTCGGTTGCCAACGGCAAATCGCGCGCAATCAAAGCCAAACGGCGCGGCGTTGACCACACCGCCATATCTTTAATCGGGGCGCCAGCGGCGTCCATCTCGCGGCGCAGCAGCTTCTCAAGCTCCGCGCGCGCGCCCTTTTGCATCCGCGCCGGAATTTCTTCGCAGCGCAATTCAAGCAGGAAATCAGCCATTAGACGAGGCTCCATTCCGGATATTTCTCGGCCCATTCGGGCGCCTTAATCTCTGCATATTTCTCGCAAGACCCGCGCGCCAAATCGCGCACCCGGCCCATATAGCTGGCGCGTTCTTGCACGCTGATCACGCCGCGCGCTTGGAGGAGGTTGAAGATATGGCTGGCCTCGACCGCTTGCTCATACGCGGCAATCGGCACGTCATGCGCCAAAGCGTTCTGGCATTCCGCCTCCGCCTTGGTGAACAGGTCGAACAAGGCGTCCGTATCCGCAACCTCGAAATTCCATTTCGACATTTGCTTCTCGTTTTCGAGAAACACGTCGCCATAGGATACGCCGTGTTGGTTGAAAGCGAGGTCGTAAACGCTGTCGACGCCCTGAATATACATGGCCAATCGTTCGAGCCCGTAGGTCAATTCGCCCGCAACCGGCTTGCAATCAAACCCGCCCATTTGCTGGAAATAGGTGAACTGGGTGACTTCCATCCCGTCGCACCAAACCTCCCAGCCTAGCCCCCACGCGCCGAGCGTTGGCGATTCCCAATCATCCTCGACAAAACGAATATCATGTTTCAGCGGATCGACACCGATCGCGGCCAGGCTTTTGAGATACAGCTCTTGGATATCGGACGGCGATGGTTTCAGGATCACCTGATATTGATAATAATGCTGAAGCCGATTTGGATTTTCGCCATAGCGCCCATCGGTCGGCCGGCGGCATGGCTGAACGAACGCCGCATTCCACGGCTCTGGCCCCAGCGCGCGCAGGGTTGTGGCGGTGTGAAACGTGCCCGCGCCCATGCGCATATCGTAGGGTTGCAAGATGACGCAGCCATTCGCCGCCCAGAAATCATGCAGGGTCAGGATCATGTCCTGAAACGAACGGGTCGGGTCACGCTCAGGAAGCGGCGGAGATTGCGGCTCGGTATCCATGGGATCGGCCAATGGCTTATGCCCCAACCCTCGTCAATGGTGCACCGCAGCAAGCCGGGTGGCCTTTGGGCAAAAGTACGTTTGAAGCCTCACGAGGTCACCTCTTCTTGACGTTGTGTCAGGTTCTCTTGACATTGTCAGCGAATCGCTACATAAAGTAACGGTAACCTGACATATCGTCGGGATATGTTGACAGGATACGCCGATGTTTATGAATCGATTGAACCGTGACAACCAATTGCGCGTTGCCGATCTCAGCTTTGCCCTCATGGGCGGATTCGGCTTTCTCGGGGTAATCATGGATGCGTTTGATACGAACCCTATTATCCCCAATGCCCCCGACCCCATTCTTACCGGCCTTGGTGTTAGCGCGCTGATGATATTGGTCGGCTTTGTCATCGCCCATGTCGCAATGCTCGATCGCAAACGGTCTGAGGAATATGCCTATCAAACCATGGCCAGCGGCGCGGTTGTCAGCGTGATAACGACGTTGGTGATCCTTGTCCTATGGACCACCGATTTCTTGCTCGAACGTTGGCTGGGCGCACCCAGTCCAAGCCAGATAATCGCTTTGCTTCTGGGCAGCTGGGCCATCGGATACTTTACGTACCGGATTAAGGGCATCCACGAATGAAAAACCGCCTCAAAGTGCTGCGCGCAGAACGCGATTGGAGCCAGGCCGATTTGGCCGTGCGGCTCGACGTGTCTCGTCAGGCTGTGAATGCCATCGAAACCGGCAAACACGATCCGTCCCTGCCCCTAGTTTTCCGTATTTCGCGCCTGTTCGAAATGCCTATCGAAGAGATTTTCCATGACGAAGCCTGAACAAGAAACGGCCGAAACTGGCCGCGACAATGAAAGCCTGAAACGCCTTGGATTGGGCATGTTGGGCGGATTTGCGCTCCTGTTCTTCCCGTCATTTGCCTTGGGCTTTACCCGCGCAAGGATGGATCAGGGGGGCTTAGAAGCCGCAGATTACACCATCCTCGGCGTGGCCGCTTTGATCGCGGTTGTTATTGGCGTCACCGTGTGGCGTTTATGGCCCGCGCCGAGCACAGAACCAGAGGCGCCTCGGGTCAAAAACTCTCGGATTATGATCTGGCTTTGCATGGGTGTTGGCGCGCTTATCGGCGTATTGCTGGTCATCACCGACGATGCGGGTAACGCGATCCTGTCCAATGGAACCATCAACCCGGTTGTGGCCGGGGTGGTGATCGCAGTGTGGCTGATCTTTGTGCCGATCGCGACAGTAAAATGGTTGCGCATCGTCGATGAACACGAGGTGGAGGCGTATAATAACGGCGCGTTCATTGCCGGGCACGCTTATCTCTTCATCGTCCCGGCATGGTGGATGGCCACGCGTGCCGGTTGGTTGCCAGCACAGGACCCGATGATCGTTTTCATCCTAGTCTGCACCATCTGGTCCGGCGTCTGGTTCGCCAAACGCTATCTCTAAATAATCTCAACGCGAGCGCGCCGCATTCACGCCGCCTCAATATCTTTCAACGCATACCCTCATCGCAAAAGGAAAAACTCCATGAAAATTCGTGCACTTATCACCGCCTCCGTTGCTGCATCCGCATTGCTGGCCGCTGCCCCTGCTTTGGCCGATGCTCATACAGAAGCACCCGCGGGCAATTCCGCCGAAACCCAATTGCCCAGCGGCCCGGATGGCCCGGCCCTGTGGAAAGTCGCGGATGAAGACACCACGATCTATTTGTTCGGCACTGTCCACGCTCTGCCGTCCGATTTGGAATGGTATGATGCAGAGATCGCAGAGGCGCTGAATGCCTCAGACACTGTCGTCACCGAAATCCGCATGGATCCGGTCAGCGAAGGCGCAATGCAGCAATTGGCCATGGAAAAAGGCGTCTTCACCGACGGCACCACTTTGCGATCCTTGCTGACCCAAGAACAAACCGCCGCCTATGAAACCGCGCTCGAAGGGCTTGGCGTGCCAGCGATGGCGTTTGACCAATTTGAACCGTGGATGGCGGGGCTGACGCTGGGCGTATTGCCGCTGCTGCAACAAGGGTATGACCTGCAATCGGGCGTTGATAAGGTGATCCTGTCAAAAGCGGGCGATAAACCGCAAGACGCGCTGGAGACGGCTGAATTTCAGCTCGGCATCTTTGACGGATTGCCGCAGGATCAACAGATTGAATTTATGATGGCCGCTGTTGAAGGAATGGGCGAAGCCGCCCCGATGCTCGACAGTATGGTTGCCGAATGGGCCGAAGGCGATGCCGACGGGCTGGCCGCAATCATGAATGAAGGGTTGGAGGATGAAGAATTCGCCGCCGCGCTATTGTATGACCGCAACGCCAATTGGGCAGAGTGGATCGAAGCCCGTTTGGACAACACGCCGGGCACCGTCTTTATCGCGGTGGGCGCCGGGCACCTTGCCGGCCAACGCAGCGTCCAAGATTACTTGGCGCAGCGCGATATCGAAACGACACGCGTTCAGTAAAAGGGCACCGGTTTGATCACCAAACACCTGCGTTTATTCGCCCTCGTCTGCACTTTGGCCTTGGCCGGGTGCAGCGGGGGCGAAAACACGTCTGATGACGGCGCTCAGCTGCTCGCGGCGGATGAGACAGCGAACCCGCTGCTCTACGAAATCACCAATGCTGAGGGCGAATTTGAAGGGTGGATGCTGGGAACGATCCATGCTTTGCCAGACGATACAGACTGGCGCACAGCGCAAATTGAGACAGCGATCGAGGATGCGGATCTGTTGCTGGTCGAAGTCCCCGACCTTTCTAGCGGATCGCAGATAGCGGAAATTTTCGCAGAATTGTCGACCACCCCCGACATCGGCCCCCTGCCCCCGCGCGTCGCGCCGGACCTGCGCGCTGAACTGACCGAGATGATGGCGCTGTCAGATTTTTCGCCGGGCCAATTTGATGACACCGAAAGCTGGGCCGCCGCCATCATGCTTGCGCGGGTCGGCGCAGTGGGCCGCCCCAGAAATGGCGTGGACCGATATGTCATTTCCCAATTCGAGGATCGCCGCATCTATGGTTTTGAAATGGCGGCGCAGCAATTGGGAATCTTCGATCAGCTATCCCCCCAAGATCAACGCGATTTGCTGGAGGGGACAGTGCGCGAATGGGCGGCGTCACGTGCCAATCCCGGCCATCTGACCCGCGCATGGCTGCGCGGGGATGCGGCGACGTTGGAGCAGGCGACCTCCACCGGGATTATGGCCGATGAGGAACTGCGCGAAGCGTTATTGGTCGGGCGCAACAATCGCTGGATGCCGGTGCTTTTGACGCATTTAGAGGGCAACGAAAGCGTGCTCGTCGCGGTCGGCGCGGCGCATTTGGTTGGCCCTGACGGCTTGCCCGCTTTGCTAGCGGAGCAGGGTTACACCGTGCAGCGCGCGCCTTAGCCAAAGCAGAATTAGGTTGAGTTTTCCGCCGCGCACGTTAATTGCGCGCCCTTCGGCGTTCTGGTCATCCCTGGAGGCGGCACGCGCGAAGGTACTATAATATGCATTTGAAAGGCACATGTTATGAGCGACGCTCTCACACTGCCGGCTGAAACGCGCGAACGGGCAGGCAAGGGAGCCTCCCGTGCACTTCGCCGCGAAGGCCGGATCCCCGCTGTTATTTATGGCGGCAAAGAAGAACCCATTGCGATCCACGTGGAAGAAAAAGAATTGACCCGTCAGCTGATGACCGGCCAATTCATGAACTCCATCGTGCAAATCGAACTCGGCGGCGATAAAGTCCGCGCCATCCCGAAAGATGTTGCGCTGCACCCGGTCTCCGATCGTCCAATGCACGCCGATTTCTTCCGCCTCGCAAAAGGCGGCAAGATCGAAGTCAGCGTCCCAGTGGTCTTCATCAACGAAGAAGATTCGCCCGGCCTTAAGAAAGGCGGCGTGCTTAACGTTGTCCGTCACGAGCTGGAACTGGTTTGCGAAAACGACAAAATCCCTGGTGAGATCGAAATCGACGTCACCGGCAAGGAAGTCGGCGATTCGCTCCACATCAGTGAAATCCAACTGCCAGCAGGCAGCGAAAGCGCGATCACAGACCGCGACTTCACAATTGCCACACTGGTTGCTCCATCCGCTCTCAAGAAGAGCGACGATGAAGAGGAAGAAGGCGAAGAGATTGCAGCAGATGCAGTCGAAGCGACCTCTCAGAAAGCTGAAGAAGAAGGCGGCGAGTAAGCGGCCGGGCTTCTCAGTTCGAGAAATCACCAAAAGCGCGGGACTGGGAAACCAGTTCCGCGTTTTTGTTTTGCGCACCCCATCCGGGGTGCGATATCCTCGCGCCTTCGGCGCTGCGGGCGCCCGGTCGGGCTTGCGGCCCGCTGCGCGGGCCGAGCTCCGCCACCATGCAGGTCGGACATAAAGGGGCTTCAAACAGCGTTGCGCTGGCTCGGCTGCGCAGCAGCCGCAAGCGCGACCGAACTCCGCCATCAGGCCTACCGGCTTGCGCTGGGATCAAGGCACTATTGTTGAGAGTGCCAGTGGCTCGGACCCGATAGGGTTCGCAAGGCCGACTGGCCGCCCGAGCTGATGCGAGGAAGCCCAGCGCGCGGATGCGCGTGCCCGGCGCTTGAGGCGCAGGCGAAGCCTGCTAAGGAACAAAAATGCAAATCTGGACAGGCCTTGGAAATCCCGGACCGCAATATGCGCTCCAACGCCACAATGTCGGCTTTATGATGCTGGACGTGCTGGCCGACATGCATGGCTTCGGCCCTATCCAAAAAAAATTCCAAGGCTGGGTGCAAGAAGGTCGCATTGGCGGGCAGAAAATCCTGCTGCTCAAACCGGCGACCTTTATGAATGAAAGCGGGCGCAGCGTTGGCGAAGCGATGCGGTTTTATAAGCTTGAAACCGATGCCCTCACCGTCTTTCACGATGAACTCGACATCGACCCGTTTCGGGTGAAGGTGAAACAAGGCGGCGGCCATGCCGGTCACAACGGCCTTCGCTCAATTGATCAACATCTCGGTGCAGATTTTCGCCGCATCCGGCTTGGCATTGGCCATCCGGGTCATAAAGACCGCGTCCACGGATATGTTCTGGGCAATTATGCAAAGGCCGAACAAGACGGCCTCGCCGCGATGCTCGGCGCAGTCAGCGCAGAGGCTTCGTGGTTGGCTGAAGGCAACAATCCCCGCTTCATGAGCGAAGTCGCCAAGCGGATGCAAGACGACTGAATTTTGGCACAATCATTGAGAGACACGACTATGACCCAAATCACTCCGGCAAAAATTAACCGCCGCACACTCCTTGCCGGTGCCGCCGCAACTGGCGTCTTGGTCGCGACCGCTGCCGCCGCGCATGATGACGTGATGACCGCAGCACCGGACCTGTCGGGCAAAAGCGTGTTGATCACCGGGTGCTCCACCGGGTTTGGACGGCTCGCGGCGGAACATTTCGCCCGCCAAGGCGCAAAAGTGTTCGCAACAATGCGCGGTCTGCCGCGCGCAGAGGCGACGCAATTGGCCGGGATCGCCGCCTCAGATGATCTCGACATTCACATCATCGAAATCGACGTTTTGTCGGACGAACAAGTCGCCGCTGGTGTGGCCCGCGCCGAAGAAATCAATGGCGGCGCGATTGACGTACTCATCAACAATGCCGGCATTTCATTCGGCGGCCCGGTTGAAATTCAGGATATGGAGGCGACCCAGCTCACCTTCGACACCAATGTCTTTGGCCCGCAGCGTATGATCCGCGCCGCCCTGCCCGCAATGCGCGCGGCAAAGAGCGGTTTGATCATCAACATCACATCGCAATTGGGCCGCGTCATCGCGCCGTCTTATGGCATGTATTCGCCCACAAAATTCGCGCTAGAGGCGCTCAGCGAAGGCCTCGCCTATGAATTGGTGCCGCATGGCATCGAGGTGTGCGCGGTCGAACCGGGCGGCTATCCAACGATGATCTGGTCCAACGCCAACACCAATTCGGTCGCCCTGCTCGAACGCAGTGATGATACGCACACTTCTGGCTACCCCGCGCTTGTGTCGCGATTGGGCCAGCGTACCGGCGGCGGGTCCACCGATCCGATGGATGTGCCGCGCGCAATGTCTGAAATCATCGCCATGCCCGCAGGCACCCGCCCGCTGCGCCGCGCTGTCCATCCGGGCGGCAAACCGCAATTGGCGATCAACGAATTGACCGCGCAGGTTCAGGTCGGCTGGCTGGGCGAGACGCCATACGGCCCGTGGATCAAGGCGGTCCACAACGTGTGATCAGCCGCGGATCAGCGCTGTGCCATGCTGAGACGCCGCCTCTTTGAGAATGGAAGTCCAAGATCGGAGTCGCTTAGGCTTTTAATTCAAAAACTTAGGCGGATCTCATGATTTTTGATCGTAAATCCACAATACTGGCATGCACAATCTCGGGCGCTTTGCTTGCGATACCCGTGGCCGCTTTGGCGCAAAATTCGCAAATGCATGGCGGTGGTACTGGTGCCGGTACTGGCGGTTCTGTCTCAACCTCCAGCACAACGTCCGGCGCGATGGTGGGCGGCGGCACCAGTGGCGGCATGATCACGTCGACTGGCGGCACATCAACGACATCAGGTTTCTGTATCCCCGGCGGCCTTGGCTGCGGCCCGGACAGTGATCTGACCCCGCTGGGCACCGACGTTCCTGAACCTTCCTCCGCTGCTTTGCTGCTGATCGGGTTTGGGATCATCGCCGCGGGATCGATCCGGCGTCGCCGCAAAACCGCCTGATTGCACGGCGCGGCGGCGCGCCGCATGACTTATGCCTCTCACTTAAGATTGCCTATCCGCACCGCCCCGGTTAAAGGCGCTGCTTCCAATCGGCATTTAGAAATTTAGAGAGCAAAACATGGGTTTTCGTTGCGGGATCGTAGGGCTGCCAAATGTTGGCAAGTCGACCTTGTTTAATGCGCTCACTGAAACGCAGGCCGCGCAGGCTGCGAATTATCCGTTTTGCACGATTGAACCGAATGTCGGCCAAGTCGCTGTGCCGGATGAACGGCTCGACAAAATCGCCGCCATCGCCAGCAGCGCGAAGGTCATTCCAACTCAGCTTGGCTTTGTCGACATTGCCGGTTTGGTGAAAGGCGCAAGCGCAGGCGAAGGATTGGGCAACCAGTTCCTCGGCAATATCCGCGAAGTCGATGCGATTGTGCATGTTTTGCGGTGTTTCGAAGATGACGACATTCAACACGTCTCCAACACTGTCGATCCGCTCACGGATGCAGAAGTGGTTGAGACGGAATTGATGCTGTCGGACCTTGAAAGCCTAGAGAAGCGCGTTCCCAATGCCGAAAAACGCGGCAAGAACGGCGACAAAGAAGCCAAAGCGCTCGCCAGCGTGTTGGGTCAGGCGCTGGAATTGCTGAAGGAAGGCAAGCCTGCGCGTTTGACCGTGCCGGAGGGTGAGGAAGAAGAGCGTCTGTTCGCCCAAGCCCAATTGCTGACCGCGAAACCGGTTCTGTATGTCTGCAATGTTGCCGAAGAAGACGCCGCAGACGGCAACGAACTTTCCGCAAAAGTCTTTGCCAAAGCAGAAGCAGAAGGCGCGCAAGCCGTGGTGGTATCCGCCGCGATTGAGGCGGAATTGGTCGAAATGCCGATGGAAGACCGCGAGGAATATTTGACCGCACTGGGCCTGACCGAAAGCGGCCTCGCACGGGTGATCCGCGCCGGATACACTTTGCTGGGCTTGCAAACATTCTTCACCGCTGGCCCCAAAGAATCGCGCGCTTGGACGTTTCCAGCGGGCGCGAAAGCACCGCAAGCTGCGGGCGAGATTCACACCGATTTTGAAAAAGGCTTCATTCGCGCAGAAACCATCGCTTACGCTGATTATATCGAGCTAAACGGCGAAGCAGGCGCGAAAGACGCGGGCAAAATGCGGCAAGAGGGCAAGGACTATGACGTTCAGGACGGCGATATCATGCTGTTCAAATTCAACGTCTAATCTCGCAATTGCTCCGGCGCCCCCTGCGGCCTCTACCTATTAAATCTGGCGCGGCTTTGCCCGTTCTGTCTTCCTTAGGGAGGACGCCATGTCACAATTTGATCTCGTCGTATTGGGCTCCGGCCCCGCTGGCCGCAGGGCCGCCATTCAGGCCGCAAAGCTCGGCAAATCCGTTTTGGTGGTGGATGACCGCAGCAAAGTTGGCGGCGTTTCCGTCCACACGGGCACCATCCCGTCCAAAACATTGCGAGAGACCGCGCTAAACCTATCCGGGTGGAGAGAGCGCGCCTTTTACGGCCAAGGATACCGCGCAGGCGCGACGATCAAACCCGGCGATCTTGAACAACGCATTGCCAAGACTTTCGATTACGAAGTCGCCGTTTTGGAACACCAATTTGCCCGCAATGGAGTGCGCACCATGAATGGGCGCGGCCATTTTGTCGGCCCGCATCAAATCGTCGTCACCCGCCAATTGGACGATGCGCACGTGGAAGAGACGGTGGAGGCGAAGAAGGTTCTGATCTCTGTCGGCACGCGCCCTTACCGCCCCGATCATATCCCTTTTAACAACACAAATGTTCTGGATAGCGATACGTTCATCCTGCAACCGCGCATGCCGCGCAGCCTGACGGTGGTGGGCGCAGGCGTCATTGGTCTGGAATATGCGACGATCCTCAGCGCGCTCGATATCCCTGTGACTTTGATCGAACCGCGCGAACGTTTGCTGGAATTTATGGATGCGGAAATTGTCGAACATCTGATCCATTCCATGCGTGAACGCGGGATCACTTTGCGATTGGGATGTTCGCTGGCGCATGTCCATTTTAGCGAAAAGGGCGATCCGATTTGCCAATTGCAAGACGGCCGGCTGATCGGATCAGAAATGGTGCTGTATGCCGCTGGCCGGATCGGTTCGACCGATAGCCTCAACCTGTCCGCCTGCGGATTGGAAGCAGACAGCCGGGGCCGATTGGAGGTCGACCGCACCACATTCCAAACCACCAATCCTGACATTTACGCCGCTGGCGATGTCATCGGTTTCCCCTCTTTGGCCTCCACATCAATGGAGCAAGGGCGCGCGGTTGCCTGTCATGCCTTTGGCGACCCAATCAGCGCCGACGATCAAAAGCCGCCTTACGGTGTCTATGCCGTCCCAGAATTGTCATCGGTGGGCCTGACAGAGGAGGAGGCGCGCGATGCCGGGATCAATTACGAATGCGGGATTGCGCGGTTTAAAGAAACATCGCGCGGGCACATTATGGGGCTGGAATCGGGCATCCTCAAATTGATTTGCGACCGTGACACACGCAAATTGGTGGGCGTCCATGTGATCGGCGAAGGGGCCAGCGAATTGGTCCATGTTGGTCAGGCAGTGCTGAATTTAGGCGGGACCATCGACTACTTTGTTGAGAACAGCTTCAATTATCCGACCTTGGCAGAGGGGTACAAGGTGGCGGCGCTGGATCTGTGGAACCGTTTGCAGATTTGCCCGGCGGAAGGCGCAGTAAGCAGGGATAATGAAAGGGCGAAACGCGCGGCTTAGGTCGGTTATCGCTGCCTTACCCCGGCAAGCGCGGCAGTGCGCATTCCGGCGTCGCAATCCGATTAAACCGCAATTGCGCAAAGATATCCGGTGACGTCGCCCGGTCCAGCGCGACGATCAAAACAGGGCCATCGCACCTTTTACGGCTTGCTTGTATCTCGCCGCATTCAAAATGGAGTTCGCGCGTGCCTGAAACGTTGCGGGCCGCCGATTCAATTTGACGGCAAGCGGAAACAATACCGATCAGTTCATCAACCGAAAGCGGGTTCCGTTCCCAATCATAGGCGGTGAAACGCATTGCTTTCAAAGCATCCCCGTCGCGCTGTTCAATCGCCTTGGCCGCACCGTCCACGATATCCACTGGCTCAGCGGCGCAGACACTTGCGGAAACCGAAAATGCGAAAGCGAAGAATAAGCGCACAGATTTCAAAAATTTGTCCCTGATAAAGAGCCCGTACGCTGCCATCTATCCGCGCATAGTTTAATGCCGCCCGAACAGTTTCTCGACATCATCCATGCCCAGTTTCACCCAAGTGGGCCGCCCGTGATTGCATTGCCCAGAGCGCGGCGTCGCTTCCATTTCCCTCAACAGGGCGTTCATCTCCGCCACATTGAGCACCCGCCCTGCCCGCACCGATCCGTGGCACGCCATTGTCGCCAGCACCAATTCGAGTTTCTCGGACAATAGCAGCGATCCGCTGTCTTCTTGCTTGCCATGTTTGGCGATGTCATCGGCGAGGTCTTGGAGTAGCTTGCCGCTATCCGCTTTGGCAATCGCGCTTGGAACGGCCCGGACCAACATGGCGGCGGGGCCGAAACGCTCCACCGTCAAACCAAACCGCGCGAGCCCCTCGGCGGCATCCTCCAACCGGTCGCAATCCGCCTCGTCCATTTCGACCACATCCGGGACCAGCAGCGCTTGCGAACGGGTCACCGCTTCCTCCGCCCCCGCCGCTTTCAACCGTTCCAGCACAAGCCGTTCATGCGCGGCGTGTTGATCGACTAGGATCAAACCGTCTTTGCTTTCCGCCACGATATAGGTGTTGGCGACTTGCCCTCGCGCAATGCCCAGCGGGTATTGATCCGCGTCTTCGGGAATCGGGGCGGCTTCTTCGGCGCGGCCGGTGGGCAAGGCGCTGTCATAACGCGCATTCTGGGCTGATTGCGCAGGCGCCCAAGCCACGCGCGGTTCGGCCACATGGGCCGATGATGCGCCAAAATCGCGCTCTTCAAATATAGACCGCAAGGCCGCAGGTTCCTCGCGCGCCGGCTCTTGTTGCCACCGGCCCATCGCTGTGCGGTCCGGCCCCTGCGCGCTGCGCCGGTCGCCTGTGTCCAAAGCGCGCCGCAGACCCGATACGATAAATCCGCGCACATGCGCCGCATCGCGGAACCGCACTTCGGTCTTTGCCGGGTGAACATTGACGTCGACATCTTGAGGCGGAATTTCCAGAAACAGCGCCAGCACCGCGTGCCGGTCCCGTGCGAGCATATCGGAATAAGCCCCGCGTACCGCGCCGGTTAGCAATCGGTCTTTCACCGGGCGGCCATTGACGAACAGATATTGATGATCGGCCACGCCGCGATTGTATGTCGGCAATCCCGCAAGCCCAGTCAGCCGCATCATTCCATGCGGCGTCTCTCGCTCCAACTCAATCTCAACCGCATTGTCTTTCAATTCACGCGCCACGATCTGAGACACACGGGTCGCCAATTCTTCATCCGCTTGCGTGGACAGCGCCTTGCGCGTCTTTCCCTCCGCACCGTTTTCAAGCGAGAAAGCAATATCAGGCCGCGCCATTGCAAGACGGCGGGTGATGTCGAGGCAGGCGATATACTCGCTGCGCGGGGTGCGCAGGAATTTGCGCCGCGCGGGCACTTTCGCAAAAATCTGTTCAACCCGGACACGGGTGCCAAACGGGACAGCCGCCGGACCATCCTCGATCACTTCGCCGTGATCGACAATTTTGCGCCAGCCTTGCGAATCTTGGCCGCCATCCGCCCCGCGCACCCGGCTTTCTAAAGTCAGCCGCGCCACGCTGGCAATCGAAGGCAAAGCCTCGCCCCGGAACCCAAGCGTGGCGACCAATTCGATCGCCTCGTCCGGCAATTTCGATGTCGCATGCCTCTCCAGCGCCAGCGCCATGTCATCAGCGCTCATCCCGCAACCATCATCGGTCACTTCTAACCGCGTCAAACCGCCATCGGTTAAAGTGACAGCGATTCGCCGCGCACCGGCATCGACCGCGTTCTCAATCAGCTCTTTAAGCGCCGCAGCGGGCCGTTCGACCACTTCACCAGCGGCAATACGGTTCACAAGATCGTTTGGAAGGCGGCGAATTTGGGGCATTTGTCGCAAGCTAGACTGCACACGCCGCAAATTCGAGGGCTGCCGGGGAAAATAACCACCATCGTCAACAATAATTTTGGCCTTTTTCGCAAGCATTCGCTAGGCGCAAAAGATCACGTCATTTTCAAAATGTGTTGCGGGCCATCACAGGCTGCCAAGAACGCGCAAACGCAACATACGGGCATTACGGAAAAACATAAAAATGAGCTTCTTTGCCAATCTGTTCAAATTCGGGTCGCAGAACATGGCCATCGACCTCGGGACAGCCAACACGCTGGTCTATGTGCAAGACCAGGGCATCGTTTTGGATGAACCATCGGTCGTCGCGATTGAAACGATCAACGGGATCAAACGCGTCAAGGCCGTGGGCGATGATGCGAAAATGATGATGGGCAAAACGCCCGATTCCATCGAAGCGATCCGCCCGCTGCGTGACGGTGTCATTGCTGACATCGAAATTGCGGAGGAAATGATCAAACACTTCATCCGCAAGGTCCACGGCAAACGCAATCTGTTCCGCTATCCAGAGATCGTGATCTGCGTTCCCTCAGGCTCCACCTCGGTCGAAAAACGCGCCATCCGCGACGCTGCGTCAAATGCGGGCGCATCGGAAGTGCATTTGATCCTTGAACCCATGGCCGCCGCGATTGGGGCGGATATGCCAGTGACTGAGCCTGTGGGCAGCATGGTCGTCGATATTGGCGGCGGCACCACCGAAGTCGCGGTGCTCTCGCTGCGCGGTTTGGCTTACACGACCTCCGTTCGCACCGGCGGCGATAAAATGGACGAAGCCATCGTTTCTTATGTGCGCCGCCATCACAATCTGCTGATCGGGGACGCCACGGCGGAACGGATCAAGAAGGATTACGGCATCGCCATGATCCCAGAAGACGGCGCGGGCGAAAGCATCACATTGAAAGGCCGCGATCTGGTCAATGGTGTCCCCAAAGAGATCACCATCAATCAGGCGCATGTCGCAGAAGCCTTGTCAGAACCAATCGGCGCAATTGTCGAAGGGGTTCGGATCGCGCTGGAAAACACCGCACCGGAACTGGCCGCGGATATTGTCGATCAGGGTATCGTCCTAACCGGCGGCGGTGCGTTGATCCGGCGCTTGGATGAACATCTGCGCGAAGAGACCGGCCTGCCTGTTTCTATCGCAGAGGATCCCTTGACCTGCGTGGCCATTGGCACGGGCCGCGCGATGGAAGATCCGATCTATCGCGGCGTCTTGATGACAGCATAATTCGTTCCACGCACACCTCGCGCGGGAGTATATTCGACAACAGTTTAAGGGATTGGACAAACCCATGGCGCCGTCATCATCGCGTCGATCGGGCTTTTCGAGAAAGCAGCAATATTCGGTTTTTACCGGGTACCTGCTGGCGACCCTTGGTGCTGTCGTCGGGCTGGGTTTGCTGACGATTTCCCTGTGGCAACCATCGGTCTTTCAACCTTTGCGCGGGGCGGCATCTGATGCCGCATCCCCGGCAGGCGAGGCGACAGCGACCGTGCGCGCGGGCGGCAACAACACTTGGGACAGTATCGCGGGATATTGGAACGCCGGTAGCCAAAACGCGGCGCTGCGCCGGGAGATTGAGGTTGCCCGCATCCGCTTGGCCGAGGCCGAGGCGGTTGAGACAGAGAACCGCCGGTTAAAAGCGCTTTTGGGCCTAGCCGATGACGAGGTTCAGCCAATCGCTGCGACGCGCCTAGTCGGCTCCAGTTCCGCCAGCGCGCGGCGGTTCGCCTATATTGGTGTCGGCAAAAGCGACGGGATTGCGATTGGCATGCCGGTCCATTCCGAACGCGGCGTGATTGGCAGAGTGCTCGAAACGGCTCGCGGTTCCTCTCGCGTTTTGCTGCTCACCGATAGTGAAAGCGTTTTGCCAGTCCGGCGCGCATCCGACCAAACCGTGGCCTTTGCAGAAGGGCGCGGGGACGGGTTTTTGCGCATCCGCCTGATCAATCTGGGGCTGAACCCGTTAGAGATCGGCGATGTGTTCGTGACCAGCGGCGCTGGCGGATATTACCGGCCGGGCGTAGCGGTTGCGGTGCTTAGCGAGAAAACTTCCGATGGCGGCATTGCCCGCCTGATCGCGGAACCATCTGCGACAAATTATGTGGTGGTGGAACCGATTTACGAACCGCTCGCGGTCGAAGCATCCGGCGTCAGCGTGCGCGATGAATTGACCGAACAAGAGCTGAACGATTGATCGACCGGCTCGCCAATCCCAATCAACGCCGCGCCTATGGCAGCGGCGGGATCAACCGTGTCACATCGCCGTGGCGCGCAAACAGCGTGCCTTACATCACGATCCTGCTGGGATCGCTCTTGCCGATTTGGGTGCTGGCCGATGTGATGCCGGTGACGCCGCCCATTGGTTTTCTCATTTTCCTAGGCTGGCGCATTATGCGGCCCGGCCTCTTGCCTTTGTGGATCGGGGTGCCGCTGGGCGCATTTGACGATTTGTTCAGCGGACAGCCCTTTGGCAGCGCAATTCTGCTATGGTCGCTGACGATGATCGCGCTTGAACTTATTGAAACGCGCTTTCCTTGGCGCGGGTTTTGGCAAGACTGGTTCACCGCCGGTCTAGCCATCGTGCTGTATATCTGCGCGGCAATGGCGGTATCTGGCGCTTCACTCACACCCTTTTTGGCGCTCGCGACCGTCCCGCAAATTATCATGTCGGTCCTGCTTTACCCGCTGCTGGCGCGGATGATCGCATGGTTTGACCGGTTCCGCCTGTCCCGTTCGCGGAGGATCGGGTGAAACGCTTTTTCCAATTGGGCCGCCATTTGGGCGGAGGCACGAAAAAGGCCGCCAATCAAAGAGGCCAGCTCGTCAATGCCTCCACCCTGAAACACACTTTTGATCGCCGCGCAGTGGTGATCGGCGGGGTGCAATATGGCGTCGGCGTCTTGCTCGCCGTGCGGATGGGTTATCTCGCGATTGCCGAGAATGAGAAATACCGGCTCGAATCCGAAAGCAACCGCGTCAATCTCACGCTAATCCCGCCGCGCCGGGGTTGGATTTTGGATCGTGACGGCGCGCCGCTTGCCTCCAACCGCGCCGATTTCCGCGTTGATGTGATACCCGAACGGCTGACCGATCCCGATGCGATGATCGACCAGATCGGCGAATTGCTGGCGTTGGAACCTGACCGGATCGCCGATCTAAAAGCCAAAATTTCAGGCTCGCGCGGATTTGCCCCCATCGAGGTCGCCAGCGGCCTTGATTACGAAGAATTCGCCGCGCTCAGCGTGCGCCTGCCGGATATGCAGGGCGTGGTGCCGCAACGCGGATTTTCACGCTATTATCCCACCGCATCCTCGGTTGGGCACTTGATCGGATATGTCGGCCCCGCCTCTGCCGAAGAATTTGAGCTGGACCGCAATCCGATCCTGATCACGCCGGGTCACAAAATCGGCAAAGACGCGCTGGAAAAACAATTCGAACAAGAATTGCGCGGCGTACCCGGTGCGCGCCGGGTTGAGGTAACCGCGGGCGGCCGGATTGTCCGCGATCTCGAAACGCGCGACGATATTCAGGGCGACCCGGTTCGCTTGACCATTGACGGGCCATTGCAGGATTACGCCGCGCGCCGGATCGGCCTTGAAAGCGGTTCGGTGGTGGTGATGGATTGCCTGACGGGTGATCTGCTGTGCATGGCCAGCATGCCGAGTTTTGATCCCAACAGTTTCTCCGACGGCATTGGCAGCGTTGAATATGCCATGCTGCGCGAGGATGTGCGGGTGCCGCTGCGTAACAAGGTTTTGAAAGGGCTGTACCCGCCCGGCTCCACCGTCAAACCGATGCATTGCATGGCGTTTTTGAAAGCGGGCGTGAAACCGACCGATACGATTGTGTGCGGCGGCGGGCGGCGGATCGGCAACCGGTTCTTCAATTGCCACTCTAATCACGGCGTGGTGAATATGGATAAGGCCATCGCCCAATCCTGCGACAGCTATTTCTATCACTTCGCGCAGGCCGTTGGTTTTGACGCGGTTGCCGAAATGGCGAAGGATCTGGGCATGGGGCAGGAATTCCCCCTCCCCGTGACCAGCCAATTTTACGGCACAGTCCCAACACCGGATTGGAAATTCAACAAATTCGGGCGTGAATGGCAATCCTTTGACACCGTCAACGCCTCTATCGGCCAGGGATATTATCTCGCCAGCCCGCTGCAATTGGCGGTGATGAGCGCGCGTCTGGCGACCGGGCGCAGGCTCAATCCGCGGCTAGTGCTGGACGGCAGCACTGTCGATCCGGTCAGTTACAATTTCAAAGACGATGAAATCACACATATTCGCCAAGCAATGAGCAATGTTGTGAACGGCGCGGGCACCGCCCGGCGCGCGCGTCTGCCAATCCCTGACATTCAAATCGCGGGCAAAACCGGCACCGCGCAGGTCGTCTCGCTCAGCGTGTCCAATGGCCGGACCGGACCGTGGAAATACCGCGATCACGGGCTTTTCACCTTCTTCGCGCCAACGGAAAATCCGCGCTATGCCGGCGCGGTGGTGATTGAACATGGCGGCGGCTCTGGCTCTGCCTATCCGATTGCGCGCGATGTCATGACATTCATGTTTGACCCGCAAAAGGGGCTCGACGCGCTGAAATCACTCGAAGCACAATGGGGCGGCACGGCGCAGGAACGTCTGGAGCGCAATTACGCCGCTTATGCCGCAGAACGCGGTGCCGCCGTCAGCCCCCCGCCCCGCAGAGACGAAGATATCTTTGACCGCGTCGAAGCAGAGGCCCGCGTCGCTGCGCAGCAATCCGAAGAAATTGCCGAAGAATTTGTGGCACCGCGTGCGGATCAAACCGCATCGGGCACCACCCCGCCGCCGCCGATTGGGGTCAATTGATGCCTCAATCGATTCTGGGCACCGGGGGCACACAAAATGCACGGGGCGGGATCATCCCCTACCCTATCGCGCGCCAACCTTGGGGGATGTTGATCCCGCTCTTCTTGCTCGTGCTGTTCGGCGCGGCGGTGCTGTATTCGGCGGCGGGTGGTTCGATGGAACCCTATGCATCCTCGCATCTGATCCGCTTCGGCGTGTTTTTGCTGATGGCATCGGTCATCGCCTCTTTGCCGCGCGAATTTGTGCGGTTCATGACCTACCCCGCCTTTATCACGGTGTTCTTGATGCTGCTTGCGGTGGAGCTGCTGGGCCAGGTCCGCGGGGGCAGTCAGCGCTGGCTCGATCTGGGCTTTATGGATTTGCAGCCGTCTGAGCTGATGAAACCCGTCATTGTCGTGACATTGGCGCATTATTTCGCGTCGCTGCCGGTGGGCATGATTGCCACATGGCGGGCTTTGGTTGTGCCGGGCGCGATGATCGGATTGCCGGTCGGCTTGGTTTTGTTGCAACCTGATCTGGGCACATCTTTGGCGATTGTGTTTGGCGGCGGGGTTGTGATGCTGCTGGCGGGATTGCCGCTGCGCTGGTTTATCGCCGCCGGCGCTGCTGGGGCCGCCGCGGCTCCGCTCATATTCTTCTTTGGCTTACAAGATTATCAGCAACGCCGCGTGATGACGATGTTCGACCCAGAGGCCGACGCGCTGGGCGCAGGGTATCACATTGCGCAATCCAAAATCGCGATTGGTTCAGGCGGCATCTTTGGCAAAGGGTTCAACAATGGATCGCAAAGCCATCTGCAATACCTGCCCGAACCGCACACCGATTTCGTCTTTGCGACGATGGCAGAAGAATGGGGATTGATCGGCGGTCTGTTCGTGCTCGCGGTGTTCAGCATCATTTTACGCTGGGGATTGAAGGTCGCGCGGGAATCGCGTGATCGGTTCTCCAATCTGCTCGCCGCCGGGATGAGCGCGACGATATTCTTCTACATCGCGGTCAATTTGTTGATGGTGATGGGTATGGCGCCGGTGGTGGGAATTCCGCTGCCATTTATGAGCCATGGGGGATCATCGATGATGACCAATATGATCTGTATCGGCGCGTTAATGATGGTGAACAGGTGGAACCGCAATGCGCCGCGCGGCGGACTTTCTGGCTAGTCTGGCTGGCTAATTTGGCGGTTCAAACCCGCACCAACCCCATGCGCAGAGCCTTCACCACCGCGCCAACCCGGTCGCTGACATCCAATTTCAGATAGATCCGTTTGGAATAGGTCTTCACCGTATCAGGCGACAGATCGAGAATTGTCGCGATCGCGCTGACCGATTTGCCCTTTGCCGCCCATGTCAAAACTTCGATCTCTCGATCGGACAAAGCTGGGATCTGCGTCGCCTCATCCAGCAGCACGCAAATCCGTTGGTGCCCGGCCTGCGCAACGCTGCGCACGATGCCCAATTGCTCGTTGGACACTTCAGAAACGGGCCGCTCAAAATCAAACCCGGCATAGGCGTCACGCCCGCCCGGCCCAAACAAAGGGACGCCGAATCCGTGGATCAGGCCGTGTTTCCGCATTGCCGCGAAATATTCGAGATTTTCCGGAGTGTTGGCACCGGCATCCATCGCATCTTGCCAAGTCATCAATGTGCCGTGCCGCATCACGCGCGTGGGGATTGGGTCAGAACTGCGAAAATCTTCGCGCTCATAACATTCCAACCATTGCTTGCTGAAACCCGCAGCATAGACCGATGTGGTGAGCGAAACCGGCTCATCAAATAGCGGCGTGACATGATAACTCATCCGCTCTGCGCCCTGCCCGCTGCAAATATCGCGCGCAAAACGAAGCACAGCGCCAATGTCGCTCAGTGCCTCGATCTGGTCGAAATAGCGCTGCATGATACAAGTTGATACCAGAAGTCCCCCAAGAGGGCGACTTTCCGTAAACGTAAAGACACTCGATAAGACAGCAGGCTCTGAGGAGCTCGAGTGTTCGGGTCGCTTACGCCAAGACAATTGGCGAATAGTTGGACGCTCAAGTCCTGACGGCAGATGCGCACCCCCCAAACCGCGCGGACTGCCGTCAGGCACCCCTTTTTTGTTCGTTTGCGGCCTGAATTGTGGCCGAATGTGAGGTTGCAGATGGTCCGTCTTCGGAACGCTAAAGCACGTGTATGTAAACGTTTTTCCGCATTCAGGCGGAGCCGGTCTGACGGCAATGCCGCGCGACAAACCACCACCGTTCGCATGGCTCAAGTCACCACCGCTGTGCACCAGCGGCAGATGGCGGGCATGGCCACGACCTTGCGGCAATTGCACAGAATATCAGAATTGAGCCAGCCAGAGGCGCTGACCGTGATCGCCGATTTGGAAAGAGCCGGGATCGTCGAAATCAACCGCAATTTGGCCGACGCTTTCGAATCGACCATCACTCTGACCGAAGAATCCCGGCGGCGACTCGCACTCGCAGTGGATGCCGAAGAGACAGGTGAAGAGACACCGGCGGCGGCATAAAAGCTGTTCATCTCCAACCGGCACGTTATACGCAGCGACCCTGAAACGGTCGCCTAAACGATTCGGGCAATAAACGCCCGCATGGCAACAGACCGTCACCGAAATCGGTAAGGACGCATAGCTCAGTTGGTAGAGCAGCTGACTCTTAATCAGCGGGTCCCAGGTTCGAACCCTGGTGCGTCCACCATTTCACCGAACATCGCGCGCTCTGACCGTTCTTTGCGGGCAATCACAGCATAATATCATAAGTGATAACTTGCGATCACATCGCAATGTGATACCAATGCCGCATGAGCACATCAATCATCACACGCGTCCGCGATCTGATCGGCGGCGGAGAAATGACCAAAGCTGGCCTCGCCCGTGCTGCTGGTCTTCATGCCAACACTTTGCGCGATGCGGCGGAACCTGACTGGAACCCCACCGCTGACACGCTCGCCAAATTGGAGGCGTTTCTCGATTCCAACGACGAACGCCCCGTCTTGGTCGGGATCGAAGAGATCATCGACGAGGCACGCAATGGCAGAATGTACATTCTGGTCGATGATGAAGACCGCGAGAATGAAGGCGACCTGATCATTCCCGCGCAGATGGCCACCCCGTCTGCGGTGAACTTTATGGCCACGCATGGACGCGGGTTGATCTGCCTTGCGCTCGACAAGGCCCGCGTGGATCAGCTGGGCCTAGAGCCCATGAGCCGCAACAATAAAGAAAGCATGCAAACGGCCTTCACCATTTCTATCGAGGCAAAAGAAGGCGTGACGACAGGCATTTCTGCCGCAGACCGCGCACGCACGGTGGCCGTGGCGATTGATGCTTCAAAAGGCGCAGACGATATTGTCACGCCCGGTCACGTCTTCCCGCTGACCGCGCGCGATGGCGGGACGTTGGTCCGCGCTGGGCATACAGAGGCCGCGGTTGATATTTCGCGGCTCGCCGGTCTGAACCCCAGCGGCGTTATCTGCGAGATTATGAACGAAGATGGGACGATGGCCCGGCTGGATGACCTCGTCACATTTGCGCGCAAACATGATCTGAAGATCGGGACGATCCGCGATCTTATCGCCTATCGGATGCGCAATGATCACCTTGTCGAACGGCTGGGAGAGCGCAGTTTTGAGAGCGATTACGGCGGCCCGTGGCGCCTGATCACCTATCGCGACCGGATCGCCAATAGCGAGGCATACGTCCTGCAAAAAGGGCATGTTACCCCCGGCGAACCCACCCTCGCCCGTGTCCATCCGATTTCTGTTTTTGACGATGTCCTGGGTGCGCCTGGCCCGCGCAAACGCACTTTGCAACGCGCAATGGGCGCGATTGGCGATCATGGTTCCGGCGTGATCGTGATCCTGACGCAGCGTGTAGGATCAAGCGGCGAATGGTCGCAAGACGAAGAGCACCGCAATATCGGCATTGGCAGCCAGATCCTCGCCGATCTTGGCGTTAATGAGATGATCTTGCTGTCCAACTCACGCCCAGAACTCGTCGCGCTCGACGGATATGGCATTACCATCACCGACCACCAAGAAATCCCGGAGTAAGCAAGCATGGCCAAATTTCTCATTGTTGAGGCGCGTTTTTACGATTCCTACAACGACATGCTGATCGCCGGTGCAAAGGCCGCACTCGAAGCCGCTGGGCACGAGGCAGAAGTGCTAACCGTGCCGGGCGCTTTGGAAATTCCGGGCGCAATATCGCTTGCAGCTGATAGCGGCGACTATGACGCCTTTGTGGCGATTGGCGTCGTTATTCGGGGCGAGACGTATCACTTTGAAATCGTCGCAGGCGAAAGCGCGCGCGCGATTATGGCGCTGACCATGGACGGGATCGCCATCGGTAACGGCATTCTGACGACCGAGAATGAAGCGCAAACCTTGATCCGCGCCGATCCGTCGAGGAAAGACAAAGGCGGCGAAGCGGCAAAGGCGGCGATTGCTTTGTATGATTTGGTGCACCGGTTTGACCGATAGGTAAGGATGCCGCTCATTTCACCGCCTAAAGGGCTCAGCCGGGCGTGCATTACGTAGTTTCCCGGATACAGCTATTCATAAGACCCGGCTAACACACTTCCAGCAACTGAATATTCCTGAAACCGGGTCGCTCTGGACTGGAACCCGCGTGATAAACCTGACAATCGGTGAGACGATCGAACTGCAACAATGCCGCAGGGCGCTTGAGGATACCCTCAAGCATCTTGACTTATTGGGTGCGGGCATTGCCGCAATCCATGTCAATGCAGCGATAGAGCAGCTGACGAGCAATCTGGAAATGATCGAAGAAGCGCGGCACAAATCGCCCACATCACGCCGGTTCATCCACCCCGGCAGCCCCGAGGTTACGCACTAAACACGATTTTTAAACGCGTGATTACAGAGGCTTGAATGGATTTTTGCCCTCCATAAGGGCTTTACCGTAATGTGCAGGGCACCCTCTTTCGCCTAGTCGGCAATTGGGGCAGCAGTTGATCCGGTGATCATTTAATTTGGCGTGCCTCCGCGACTGGAGACCGTCTTGGCGTTACCCAGAAACTCTATCGAAACCGCACTGGCCGCCGCCAGTTCGTCGCTGCACACGCTCAGGCCCGCGCCGTTTGTGAATGCGCCGATCAGGCGTTGTGCGAGCCGTTTGGATGCACATCTTAGCCCGCCCAATCCGCCCCGCCCTAATGCGTGGGGGAGCCAGATATGAAGGAGCTGGATGATAGCAATTTGCTCGCAGGCTTTCGCATTCACGAATCTGATCGCACATCTGCGCCCGGCTCTGCACGAGAATCAAGGCGAGAATCAGACTTAGAATCAAGGCGGGCAGACAGCACCGCTTTGGATTTGGAGCGCCTCGCCGATCAATTGTCCGCCATTGCCGAAGAATTGCGGCACGGGCGCTCAGCGAACTCAGCATTTGCCGGGAGCAATCTGGTGGAGCTTACCTCTGACCATCGTTTCGGTTTTCAAGAAGCGCCCGCGACCTGCGCCTCAAACGCCGAAACCGCGCGGCAAGTCTATGCCAACCGGCGGCGGCGCACGGCGTTGTTCGGCAATGGCGAATTGTTTGGCGAGCCCGCATGGGACATCTTGCTCGACCTTTACATCGCGCATGCCGAAAACAAGCCGGTTTCTGTTTCAAGCGCCTGTATTGGCTCCGCTTCTCCGCCCACCACTGGCCTGCGCTGGCTCGGCGTTCTGGCGGAGAATGAGCTTATCTTGCGCGAACATGATCCAGAGGATCAGCGCCGCGTTTTGGTGCGTTTAACCGATCGCGGAATCGCCGCGATGGAAGAATATTTTGGAAAAACCGTTAGCTAGACAGCGCGCCAAAGCATCCGCGACCCGCATAGACCGCGCTGTCGCCCAATTCTTCCTCAATCCGGATCAATTGGTTGTATTTCGCAAGCCGATCCGACCGCGCTAGTGATCCTGTTTTGATTTGACCGCAATTGGTTGCCACTGCGAGGTCGGCGATTGTCGCATCTTCGGTTTCGCCGGAACGGTGGCTCATCACAGAAGTGTAGCGCGCGCGGGTCGCCATATCGACCGCTGCCAGCGTTTCCGTCAGCGTGCCGATCTGGTTGACCTTCACGAGCAGCGAATTGGCCAGCCCCATTTCAATCCCTTTGGAAAGGCGTTCTGGATTGGTCACGAACAGATCATCGCCAACCAATTGAACCCGGTCGCCAATGGACCGGGTCAGCGCGGCCCACCCTGCAAAATCATCCTCATCCATGCCGTCTTCGATGGAGCGGATGGGGTAATCGTCACACAATTTCGCAAGGTAATCGGCCATTTCGGCGCCGTTCAGGCTCAGCCCCTCGCCCGAAATTTCATATTTGCCGTCGCGGTAATATTCGGTCGCCGCGCAATCGAGCGCCAACACAATATCCTCGCCCGGTTTAAATCCGGCCTGCTCAACCGATGCCATAATGAAATCGAGCGCCGCGCGCGTGCTCGCCAGATCCGGGGCGAAGCCGCCCTCGTCGCCCACACTGGTGGCCAAGCCTTTGTCGGAGAGGCCCTTCTTCAAAGTGTGGAACACTTCGGACCCCCAACGCACCGCCTCCGCCAAGTCAGGCGCACCAACCGGCATGATCATGAATTCTTGAATATCAATAGGGTTATCAGCATGTTCGCCGCCATTGATGATGTTCATCATCGGCACGGGCAAGACGTGCGCCGATACCCCGCCGAGGTAGGAATACAGCGGCAATCCGCGCGCATTCGCCGCCGCCTTCGCCGCCGCCAGGCTGACGCCCAAAATACCGTTCGCGCCAAGCCGTGCCTTGTTCGGCGTACCGTCCAGCGCGATCAGCGACAGATCAATATCGCGCTGATCCTCTGCATCAAACGCGCCGACCAGTAGATCGCGCATCTCGGTGTTCACCGCATCAACGGCTTTCAACACGCCCTTGCCCTTATACCGCTTCGCATCGCCATCGCGCAGTTCGACCGCCTCATGCGCGCCGGTCGACGCGCCAGACGGGACCGCCGCCCGGCCAAAACTGCCATCATCCAGCAACACATCCACCTCCACCGTGGGATTCCCCCGGCTATCGAGGATTTGGCGTGCGTGAATGTCGATAATGGCGGTCATATTTGGCTCCGGCGGCAAAGTGTGGTATGGAGGTAAGACACCGGGCACAATCACGTACCCGGAACCGTGCTTCGCTTAGTTCTCGGCATCCCTATATTTCGGAACCAAGCGGCGCAAGCGGCGTAAATCTAACATATGACAAACACGCGCTTTCCCACTGGCAAAGCGCGCAATTCAAAGGCAAAGAGAGACAATGGCAGATACAAAGACAACCGGGACGAAATCCACCAAACCGGCGGCAAAGCGCCCGGCTGCGAAAACCACCCGCAAACCGGCCGCGAAAAAGGCCGCCCCCAAGAAAGCAGCGGCGGCAAAGCCTGCTGAGAAAGCCGCAACCGGCACCGCAGAAGCGAAAAGCCGGTTTAACGCCGCGCTGGAAGAAGCAAAAGCGGGCGCCGTTGCCTTGCGCTCAGAAGCGGGCAACCGCGCCGATGATTACAGAGAACAGGCCAAGAGCCGAGGAGACGATTTGATGACGGACGCCAAAGCCTACGGCGAAAAAGCGCGCACCCGCGCCGGTGAACTGGCTACGGAAAGCAAAAGCGCAACCAGCGACGCAATCGCGTCATTCGGTAAAGTGGTCGGCGACACCGCCGAACAAATCGATGACCGGTTTGGCGAACAATATGGCGATTACGCCCGTTCAGCATCGCGCACTTTGGCAGAAACATCCGCCAAACTTGAAGCGAAGAGCGTCGAAGAACTGGGCGAAGATGCCCGCGAAGCTGTTCGCAAGAGCCCCGCTGTTGCGGTCGGTATTGCTGCGGTTGCTGGTTTCTTGCTCGCGCGGCTGTTCCGCGGCTCGAACGACTGATCGGCGCGATTGGGCGGCTGGTGAGGGTTGAGGGGCAACTGCATGGTTGATGGTGACCGGGGCTTGGACGCGCATGCCGATGGCGGCGCGGACGATACCCCCACCCCGCCCTCCGGCGCCGCGCAGACCAGTGCCGCGCAGGATAAAGCCGAGCCTGCTGGCGAATCCTCAAGCGACGATTCCCTAAGCGACGATTCAATCGTGCAGGAATTGTCGACGCTGATCGATGACGGGCGCACTTACGCTCAGGCGGAAATTGCCTTTCAAAAAACGCGGGCCAAACTGGCCGGACGGTCGGTTGGCATTGCACTGGCCTGCGTCATCATCGCGCTCATCTTGCTCAACATCGCGTTTTTGGCGCTGGCGGTTGGGCTTGTGATCGCGCTGGCGCCGCTGGTCACAATCTGGGGCGCGATTGCGATTGTGGTTGGCGCGTTGCTGTTGCTCGTGGCTTTGCTTGGCTATGCCGCGCTCAAACAGGGCAAGACGTTATCGGCTCTGTTTTCTGCTCCGCCAAATTCTGAAGATAAGGCGGGATCGACATGAGCAAGCTGATGACACGCTTTGAAGAAGACCGCCGGATGCGCGACACCGCGCGGGTGGTTTTTATGGCTGATATTGCCCATGCGAAAACCGCTTTGTCTGCAAAAGGCGTTGCGGACCGGATTGGCGGCAGGATCGGGGATGGCGCCAAAGATGTCTTTGAGGTGGCGAAGGTCCACTCTGAGGACAATCGCGGGATCATTGCCGCATTGATCGGCGCGGTCTTGCTGTGGTTGGCGCGCGAACCGATTATGGAAATATTGGGCGTCGAGGCGGACGAATTGGAGGAGCCTGAAGGCACCGAAATTTCGGAAAACCCTGAGACGCCCTCTGAATTTGAAGACAATCCGGCAAATGCCGAAGACATTCCATCCGGAGATGATGATGAGCAATAATCAAGACATCGCGCGCGACGAATTGCGGGCCAAGATCGAAGCAAGCGAGCGCCGCATTGCAGAGCGCACTTTTGCCGATCAAGCACAAGAGGCCGCTGGTGCGGCCACCGATTATGTCCGCCAAAACCCAATGACCGTTTTGGGCGGCGCAATCGCGGTCGGCCTGATCATTGGATTGGTCAGCAAACCAGGACGGCGCGCAGCCAAGACCGCCGCCACGGGCGCGGCCAGCGCGGTTAGCACTGCGGCCTCTGGCGCGGCATCGGGTGCGGCGAAAACCGTCGGCAATGCTGCGAAGGGCCGCGGCGCTGCTTTTGGTGCGTTGCTCGCCGATGCGATTGTCGCCTATGGTATCCGCCTGATCGACAATGCGATGGACACTGCGCAGGCCGGCAAAGACACCGCCGAGGATATTAGCGACAGCGCCGCTGCGAAAGCGCGCGAGTTGCGCCGCGAGGCTGGCTATGTCGCCGGAAGCGCCGCCGACCGAACCCGCAAAGTGACGCAGCGCACCCGCCGCCGCGCAGAACGCGCCGTGCGCGACATCACCGACCGCGTCTCAAACTAAGCGCCCGGCTGCACACCTTTTGCGCCGCATAATGGCGCACCGCGCACTGTCCACAACTTGCCATCCCCGCGCGGTGCGTTAAAGGGCGCGCATCACGCCTATTTGGCACATATTCTCTGGCCTGATCGGCCCCGCTTCTTGATGGATAAATCTCATGGAAGAAACCACCCCAGAACAACGCCTTCACCTCGTCATGGGCGGCAAAGTTACCGACCCGCGCGGCCACAATTTCCAAGATCCGGAAAGTCTGCACGTTGTCGGCATCTACACATCCTATGACGATGCGGTCGATGCATGGCGCGCCCAAGCACAGCGCACAGTTGACGATGCAGAGATGAAATATGTTGTCGTGCATATCCACAAATTGCTGACGCCGGACGCCTAATTGCCGGGAATGGCGGGTGTTTTGCCGCCGTTGGCTGATGCCCTATACTCCATGACCTATGATTTGCGCCTTTTCCGCAAGAGCGACGCATCGGCGCTGGCGGATGTGACGCTTGCCGCGATCCGCGCGGTTGGTTCGCGGTATTATTCTGCTGAACAAGTCGGCGCATGGGCCGCGCGTCATCCCGGACCAGAGCGATTTCTGGAACGCGCCGCAAAAGGCGATTGGATCATGGTCGCGGCGGCGGACGGTGATGCGCCCGTTGCCTATGCCTTGTTAGAGCACGCTGATGAGGGCCGAAACGCACAGACCGGCGGCGGCCATCTCGACATGCTCTATTGCCATCCTGACCACACACGCAAAGGCTTGGCCGACGCGCTGCTTGCCAAAGCAGAAGAATTCGCGCGAGAAACCGGCCACGCACGCCTGTTCACCGAGGCAAGCGAATTGGCCCGGCCCGCATTTGAACGGGCCGGATACACGGTGCAAAGCCGCCGCGACTTCGAAATCGAAGGGGTGGCGATCCACAATTACGCGATGGAAAAACGGCTGAGCTAAAACGCCTCAAGTGAGACAGTTAGAGCGCATTCCTCAGATGAATTCGATTTTCTGAACCAGATAGAATTTATCGCCAGAAGGGACCGTAACCTCGATCTCTTCATCCACCTGTTTGCCGATCATCGCCCGGCCCAAAGGTGAACTGAACGAGATGCGCCCGCGACCAGCATCCGCCTCTGTCTCGCCGACAATTTGATATTTGATCGGCTTGTCATCGTCATCGAGCAAAGTGACGGTCGAACCGAACACGATTTTGTCGCCCGACAATGTTGCCGGATCAATGATTTGTGCGCGGCTAATCTTGCTGTCGATATCGCCAATCATCGCCTCGACCTGGCCTTGGCGTTCTTTCGCGGCGTGATATTCGGCATTCTCTGACAAATCGCCATGCGCGCGCGCTTCTTCAATCGCGTCGACAATCTTTGGACGTTCATCGCGCAGCGCCTTGAGGTCTGTCATCAGACTCTCATACCCCTCCACGAGCATCGGAACCTTTTCCATTTTTAGCTATCCCGTCTTTCTCTTGTGACGCCATTTCCCGATCATCAGCCCCAGACAAAATCGTCATTTCAAGCCCCGCCGCACTGCTAAGAGGCGACCAAGAACCCTAAAAATGTCGGGAAAACCGGCGTTAATTCCTAGCTATAATAGTCCTGCAATGACCGGACTTCAAGTTGGGCCGGTTTTATTGCTGCAATTGCCGCCGCCGCCGCGCGTGATGCGGTGGCCGTTGTGTAATACGGCACCTTCTTTTCTAAGGCGGTCGCGCGGATCGATTTGCTATCGAGCAGCGATTGCCACCCTTCTGTGGAATTGAAGATCAGCGCGATGTCACCGTCGATGATTTTGTCAACGATATGCGGTTGCCCCTCGGCAACCTTCTTCACCACTTCAACCGCAAGCCCTTGATCGGCAAGATAGCTCTGCGTCCCTGAGGTCGCGACAATCTTAAATCCGGCGTCTAGCAAGTCTTTCACAGCCGGGACGATCACTGATTTGTCCGAATTTTTGACGGAAACGAATACCGTCCCTTCTTTCGGCAAATCCATGCCTGCGCCCATTTGCGATTTGAAGAACGCGGCCTCAAATGTGCTGTCGATGCCCATCACTTCGCCTGTCGATTTCATTTCCGGTGTCAAAACCGGATCGGCGCCGGGGAAACGGGCAAAGGGGAACACCGCTTCTTTGATCGCCATATAATCAAATTCGCGCTTAAAGGGTTCAAAATCGGCAAGTTTTTCGCCCGCCATTACGCGGCTGGCGATTTTTGCAACCGGTTGACCAATGGCTTTGGCGACGAAAGGAACCGTGCGGCTGGCGCGGGGATTGACCTCGATCAGGTAAACATCCTCGCCCTTCACCGCGAATTGAATGTTCATCAATCCGCGCACTTTAAGCGCATGGGCCAAGGCCTCTGCCTGGCGTTCCATCTCCGCGATAATTTCCGGTTTCAGCGAATAGGCCGGTAATGTGCACGCGCTATCGCCGGAATGGACGCCCGCTTCTTCGATATGCTGCATGACGCCGGCGATCCGAACCTCGTCGCCGTCGCACAATGCATCGACATCGCATTCGATGGCGTCGCGCAGATATTGATCGACCAAAACCGGGCTATCGCCCGAAACATTCACAGCCGTTTTGATGTAATCATCCAATTGCGCTTCTGAATCGACGATTTCCATCGCCCGGCCGCCCAAGACAAAGGATGGGCGCAGCAGCACCGGATAACCAATGCGCGCAGCCACAGCGGCGGCTTCGTCGCGGGTGTAGGCGATGCCATTTTCAGGTTGCTTCAGACCCAATTGATCGACCAATTTGGCAAAACGCTCGCGGTCCTCTGCATGGTCGATCGCGTCGGGCGATGTACCAAGGATCGGGATGCCTGCATCCTCCAAAGCCTGCGCCAGTTTTAGCGGTGTTTGCCCGCCAAATTGCACAAGCACGCCGACCATTTCGCCGGACTGCATTTCGACGCGCAAAATCTCCAGCACGTCCTCCGCCGTTAGCGGCTCAAAATACAGCCGGTCGGACGTGTCGTAATCGGTCGAAACTGTTTCAGGATTGCAATTGACCATGATCGTTTCATAGCCTTGCTCGGCCAGCGCAAAACAGGCGTGGACGCAGCAATAATCGAACTCAATTCCCTGACCAATCCGGTTTGGGCCGCCGCCAAGAATGACGATTTTCTTGCGATCAGACGGCGCAGATTCGCATTCCGCATCGCCAAAACTCGGCGCCTCATAGGTCGAATACATATAGGGCGTGATTGCCTCAAATTCGGCTGCGCAACTGTCGATGCGTTTAAACACCGGCAGCACGCCGAGCTTGTGGCGCAGCTCGCGCACTTCGTCTTCGCTGGTGGCCCCCGCCATTGCTTGCAAGGCATCATGCAGCAAGCCAGAGCGTTTCGCCTGCGTTTCCGCCATTCCGCCAGCCACGCCAACCGAACGCACCGCCAATGTCGCAAGCCGTTTGTCGGAAAAGCCCATCGCCTTGAGCCGCCGCAAACCCGCCGCGTCATTTGGCAGGCCGTCGGTTGAAACTTCCTTCTCCGCCGCGATGATCGCCTCGATCTGGCGCAGGAACCACGGGTCGTATCCGGTGACGTTCTGGATGTCTTCAACGCTCAGTCCCTCGCGGAACGCCTGCGCGACTTGCAGCAACCGATCCGGCGTGCGGCGAGAGATCGCGGCGTTGATCACATCGCGGTGGACGCCTTCTAATTCTGTTACGCGGTTAAATCCGTCGAGGCCCGTTTCCAGTCCGCGCAGCGCTTTTTGCATCGATTCTGCAAAATTGCGCCCAATCGCCATCACCTCACCAACCGACTTCATCGCGGTCGACAATGACGCCTCTGCCCCTTTAAACTTTTCAAAGGCGAAGCGCGGAATTTTGGTCACGACATAATCAATGGTCGGTTCAAAGCTGGCAGGCGTCGCCCCGGTGATCTCATTCGTGATCTCATCCAGCGTGTAACCGACCGCCAATTTGGCCGCCACGCGCGCAATCGGGAAGCCGGTTGCTTTCGAGGCCAGCGCCGATGAGCGTGATACGCGCGGGTTCATTTCGATCACGATCAACCGGCCATCCGCCGGGTTCACCGCGAATTGCACATTCGATCCGCCGGTCTCCACGCCGATCTCACGCAGAACTGCGAGCGAGGCGTTGCGCATGATCTGATATTCTTTGTCCGTCAGCGTCAAAGCAGGTGCGACCGTGATCGAATCCCCGGTATGGACGCCCATCGGGTCAACGTTTTCTATCGAACAAATGATGATGCAATTGTCCGCCCGGTCGCGCACAACTTCCATCTCATATTCTTTCCAACCCAGCAGCGATTCCTCGATCAGAACCTCTGTGGTCGGCGATGCGTCCAATCCATCGCGGACGATTTTTTCAAATTCCGCCTTGTTATAGGCGATCCCGCCGCCCGTGCCGCCAAGCGTGAAAGAGGGGCGAATGATCGAAGGCAGGCCGGTGCGCTCCAATATCTCGCGCGCTTCTTCGACGGTGTTGGCGACGCCGCTGCGCGCGCTTTCCAGGCCGATCGAATCCATCGCATCACGGAAACGTTGGCGGTTTTCTGCCTTGTCGATTGCGTCCGCTTTTGCGCCGATCATCTCGACGCCGTGCTCTGCCAAGACGCCCGCTTCGTCCAAAGCCAGCGCGCAATTCAAAGCCGTTTGCCCGCCCATCGTCGGCAGCAACGCATCTGGTTTTTCTTTCGCGATAATCTTCGCGACAATCTCTGGCGTGATCGGTTCGATATAGGTCGCATCGGCAAACTCAGGATCGGTCATGATCGTCGCCGGATTGCTGTTGACGAGGATGACGCGGTATCCCTCCTCCTTCAGCGCCTTAATCGCCTGAGTGCCCGAATAATCAAATTCGCACGCCTGACCGATGATGATCGGGCCAGCGCCAATGACGAGGATGGAGGATATGTCGGTGCGTTTAGGCATTCAAACGGAGACCTTGATGCGAGGTGATATGGGGGTGATATGGAAGCAATTGTGCAGGATCATTGGCCGGTGCCCCTATCAGAGCCTCTGTCAGATAGGCGCAGTCCATTATCCTCAGCAGATCGGATGCAGGCGATTTGATCATCGCTCAAAGCAGGGTTGGCAATCGTTAGGATCGACACGCCGTCGGTCGCTTGGCGGTAAATCGATGCACCCAGATCGCAGGTGTCGATGATTGCCTGCAGCACTTGTTTGGGCCGCCGGTAAAAATCCCCCGCGCCCGCCGTGCCGGGGATGCCAGCGCCGGAATGAATGATGATTTCCCAGCGCGCGCCGCTCACCGTTTCCTCGTGCAGCTCTGCATCGAAATCAGCGATTGCCGAGCTGGCCGGTGCCTCTTCATGTGCGCAGGCCGCAACGGGCAGCGCCAGCGTGAACAACGCTCCAGTAAGAAAGGCGGGCCGGATCATTCCGCCTGCTCTTCGGCTGCGGGCGCAGGCACTGATTGGACGGGGCCCGTGGTGAAGGAGAGGAGCCGCATCCCGGTTTTTTGGCGTTCGCATCCAGCGGCGATGATTTGATCGGACGCCAGCGCCTCTCCGCGAACGCGGTAAAGCGCCGGATCGCGGCCCATAAAGAACGCACCGTTTTCATCGACCGATTGCGCCATGAACCGGGCAACCGCGGTGGAGGTTTCATTGGTCGCCGCCATGTCGCGCGAACCGGCGGTTTCATCGCTGCCGGGCACAGTCAGCTCTTGAAGGTCTTCGAGGCCGACTTTTGTGATGTCGTATGTGTAAGTCGGGACGAAAACCGCGCCCTCTGAGCCGGTGATATCGGGCGCGTCTTTTGAGACACGCTCGATGCAGGCTTCAAGTGTTTCGGCGCCCTCTCGCGGATCGGTGTCGTCGAAATACGAACACGCGGGCAGGAGCGTGAGCAAAGTGAGCGGGAGGAAAATGTTGATGCGCATTTGTCTGCTTACATACCCCCGCCTGGATTGGTGATGAACTCCGCGCCAGTTCGATCTTGGAATTCAGCAAGGCACATCACCACACCCGCCAATTGGCGATTAGACCGTTTGCGACTCAGAATGACCGTTCTGGAGGAAGCGCTATTGCCCTCGTTGGTTACCGTAACCGGTATGCCGTCATTTGTTGTAAAACTAGACGTGCGGTTACTGGATACGAGCTTAGCATCTGGCAGACCGCACTCCTCTTTGAGTTGGACAAATTGCTCATCTGTTATCGGGCCGGGCTCTGACGAAAACGCCCCGCCTTCAGAGCAGCCCGCGACAAGCAAAAATGCTATAATGGCGAAATGCGCTTTCATCCCAGCCCCCCAACAAATTTCTCAAACAGGTAAAAACTGTCCTGCGGCCCCGGCGATGCTTCTGGGTGATATTGCACCCCAAATGCGCGTTTGCCCTTCACCGCGATCCCGCAATTGCTGCCGTCAAACAGGCTCACATGCGTTTGTTCCAGCGCTTCGGGCAAAGTGTCACCATCGACTGCGAAGCCGTGATTCATGCTGGTGATCTCGACCAGACCGGTGGAATCGCCCCACCCTTCCCCAACGCGCTGCACCGGATGGTTTGCGCCGCGGTGGCCTTGATGCATTTTTACCGTCTTTGCGCCCGCCGCCAGCGCGAGCATTTGGTGGCCCAAGCAAATGCCGAAAAGCGGCATATTCGCCTCCAGCAGAGCCTTAATCACCGGCACCGCATATTCTCCCGTCGCCGCCGGATCGCCGGGACCGTTGGAGAGGAACACGCCGTCGGGCTTCAATGCCGTGATCGCCTCAAGCGAGGTTTTCGCTGGCACCACGGTCACTTTAGCACCCGCACGCACCAGATTGCGGAAAATATTATCCTTCGCCCCGTAATCAATTGCCACAACATGCGGCGCAGGATCACGCGCCGCGTCTAATGCCGAAGGGCCATATCCGCGGCCAAGCCGCCAATAGCCGCCCTCCCATGATTGCTCTCCCTCGCGCGTCACGCGGGCGGCCAGATCCATCCCCTCCAACCCGGCCCATTCGCGCGCGCGCTCCAGCATTGCGGGCACATCAAATGTGCCGCTGGGCGAATGGGCGATCACGGCGTTGGGCGCGCCGCTCATCCGGATCCGCCGGGTCAATGCGCGGGTATCCACACCCGACAGGCCGATTTTGCCGCTGCGTTCCATCCACCCGGTAAAATGTTCAAGGCTGCGGAAATTCGACGGCTCGGTCACATCGTCGCGCGTGATGCAACCGACCGCTGCCTCGACATCGCCTTCCACATCTTCGCCATTGGCGCCGACATTGCCGATATGCGGGAATGTGAATGTGACGATCTGCGCCGCGTAAGACGGGTCGGTCATGACCTCCTGATAGCCGGTCATTGCGGTGTTAAAACACACCTCGCCAACCGCCTCGCCGCTGGCGCCAAAACCTTTGCCCCAAATCACCGTGCCATCGGCCAGAACAATACATCCGGTCGCATTTTTAGGTTGCGCAGGGATAGTCGCGGATGGGGCCATGGGGGCGCTCCGTTTTGAAAGAATTTCCAGCAATGTCGCTAAGTCTCAGCAGCTAAGCCGGGGCAGCCCTGCCGTCAACCTAGGCGGAGGCAAGATGATGCGTTAGAGCGCCCACTACGTTCAATCATCCACAGCAAAGTTCATAATCATGATCAGAGACGACATCAAAGCCGCCACCATCACCGCAATGAAGGCCAAGGAGAAGGAGCGCACCGCGACCCTGCGCCAGGTTTCGGCCAAGATCAAAGACCGCGATATCGAAGAGCGCACATCGTCCAAAGAAATCGACGATGATGCAATGGTCACATCGGTTTTGCAGAAAATGGCGAAACAGCGCCGCGAATCGATTGAGATGTACAATCAAGGCGGGCGCGATGAATTGGCGGCGAAAGAACAGGATGAGCTGGCCATTATCGAAGAATTTCTTCCAACCATGATGAGCGAGGCCGACACCAAAGCCGCCATCGAAGCAATCAAAGCAGAAACCGGCGCGTCCAGCATGAAAGACATGGGAACGGTCATGGGCGAATTGAAATCGCGGCATGGCGCCGTGCTCGACGGGAAATTGGCAAGCGGGCTCGTAAAAGCGGCGCTGAGCTAACAAAGGGCGAGTTAACGACAGAACCCTCCACAACCCCGACTTGAATCGAGCGGGGTTCGAGAGCATTTTGTAAACATGGCCATCACCCCGCAATGGAAGGACGAGCTGCGCGCGCGGATCACGTTATCAACCGTGATTATGCGCACCGAAAAACTCGTCAAAAAAGGGCGGGAATGGACGGCCTGTTGCCCGTTTCATGACGAGAAAACGCCGAGTTTTTACGTCAATGATCAGAAACAATTCTACCATTGCTTTGGTTGCGGCGCGCATGGCGATGTGATCTCTTGGATGACGGAACAGCGCGGCCTGTCCTTTATCGATGCGATCAAGGAATTGGCGTCAGAGGCGGGAATGGAAGTTCCCGCACCCGACCCCGTGGCGGCGCAGCGCGCGGAAAAGCGCGCGGAATTGGTCGATGTGACGACCGAGGCGCAGGATTGGTTCGCGGACCATTTACGCGGGGCAGACGGACGTGAGGCGCTGGATTATCTCAAAGGCCGCGGGCTGAAGCCGGAAATTCTGCGTGAATTTGGCTTTGGCTATGCGCCGGAAAACAAGCAGGCTTTAAAAGGCGCGCTATCCCGATTTGATGATCACATGCTGGTCGAATCCGGCATGCGGATCAAAACTGACGATGGCACAACCTATGACCGGTTTCGCGGCCGGGTGATGTTGCCGATCCAAGATGCGCGCGGGCGGGTGATCGCCTTTGGCGGGCGCATTTTGGGCAAACGCGATGGGGTGGCAAAATACCTCAATTCCCCCGAAACGCCGCTCTTTGATAAAGGGCGCACCCTCTACAATATCCACCGCGCCGCCCCGGTTTCGCGGCAATCGGGCCGGATCATTGTGGTCGAAGGCTATATGGATGTTGTCGCACTGGCTCAGGCCGGATTTTCGGACGCTGTCGCACCGCTCGGCACGGCTCTTACCGAAACGCAGCTGGAATTGCTGTGGCGCATGGTGGAAGTGCCGATCCTGTGTTTTGACGGCGATGCCGCTGGGCAAAAGGCGGCGATGCGCGCCGTCACCCGCGCTTTGCCGTTGCTTGCCCCCATGCGGTCCTTGTCGATTGTTCGCCTGCCTAGCGGGCTGGACCCAGATGATCTTATCAATGATCAGGGCCCCGGCGCGATGGAAAAATTGCTGTCCGCACCGCAAAGCCTGCTGGATATGATGTGGGAATATGAACGGGATGCCAAACCGCTGAGCAGCCCCGAATCAAAAGCGGGCCTCAAAGCGCGGCTGATGGAGCATATCGACACAATTCAGGATCAAGATATTCGTGCGCTCTACCGCCGAGAAATGCTCGATCGCTTTTCCGCCTTCGCCTATCCGCCGAGGCAGCCGCGCAGCAATTCTGGAAATTCAGGATATAAAGCGGGCGGGCAGCAGCAGCGCGGCAATTGGAAAAACCCTGTCCCCCGCACTCTATCTAGCGGCGCGCGCGATCTGCTGGCCCGGGCAATGGCCGGCGGTCAGCGGGCCTCGTTTCTTTCCGCAGTCATCGCCGGATTGGTCCGCCATCCAGAAGTGATCAGCCGCCATGCAGAGGCTTTATCTCGGCTCGCCCGGCTCGACCCAAATGCCGCGCCTGCAATAGAATCGCTGATAGAATTGTCAGAGACGCTTGATTCGCAGGGGCAAAACGCCATATCGGATGCGCAAGGCTATCCTGCCCCACCGGAAGACCAACGTTATTCCTTCCTCAGAGAAGGTACATCCCCCGGTGAAGCGCGCGAGGAATTGGCCGAAGCTGTGTCGTTGCTGGCCCAAAAACCAGCGCTCGAAGCCGCTATGGCGGCGACGATTGGTCGTTTCGACGATGATCCAGAAGGGTCATTTGCGGAGCAAGCACGATTGCGGCAACAGATCAGACAAGTTGATGAACGCCTAAAAGCGTTTGGAAGAAAAAAGGCCGGGGCTCCGGCATCACAGGATTAAGCTGGCCGATCACAGGCTGGTTTGGGTTTAACATCGGTGAATGCACTGGGGCCGCGCGGCACCTTGTCCAAACATCGGATAATGGATTGACGAGATTTCATGGCTTCAACCGCGAAAACCGCTGATAAAGAAGACGCTCCGCTGATCGACCTCAATGAGGCATCGGTGAAGAAGCTGATGACCAAGGCGAAGAAGAAAGGCTACATCACCTATGATGAGCTGAACGAAGCTTTGCCGGACGATATGGGCTCTGATCAGATCGAGGATGTGCAAACCGCACTTTCCGAAATGGGCGTGCAGATCGTCGAGAACGACGAAGAAGCAGAAGCCGAAGCGGAACAAGAAGCCGAAGTCGAAGAGATCGATGTTGGCGACAAGAAAACCGCCGCGAAAAAAGACGCCAAAGCGCCGGTGGTCAAGAAGGCCGCCGCCGATGGCCGCACGGATGATCCGGTGCGCATGTATCTGCGCGAAATGGGCGCGGTGGAATTGCTCAGCCGCGAAGGCGAGATTGCCATTGCGAAACGGATCGAATCCGGCCGCGACATGATGATCATGGGCCTATGCCAAAGCCCGATTACATTCCACGCCATCATCCAATGGTCAGAGGCGCTCAATAACGAAGACATGCAGCTGCGCGAGATCCTCGATCTCGACGCGATGCTTTCGAAGGAGCCTCCACCTGACAAGATGGAGGAGGAAAACGAAGACGATGACGGCGAGATTTCAGAGGAAACCGCCGGCCCGACCATTCGCGACGATGATGAAGACGATTCCGACAGCGAAGATATCGACGCAGAAGACGGCGAAGGCGGCGAATCCAAGAAAGAAGAAGAGGAAGAGGAAGACAACACCCTTTCCCTCGCTCAGATGGAAGCCGCGCTTAAACCGGACGCAATCGAGCGATTTGCGCGCATCACCAAGCTGTTTAAATCCTTTGAGAAATTGCAAGCAGAGCGGGTCGATACGCTGGCCGCTGGCGGCGAATTTCCGAAGGCGAAAGAAAAGAAATACGAAACGCTGGGCGATGAGCTTACCGCTGAGGTGGAAAGCATGCAGTTCCACGCGACCAAGATCGAATTTCTGGTCGACAACCTCTATGCCTTTAACCGCCGACTGACCGCTTTGGGCGGCCAAATGCTGCGTTTGGCTGAGCGTCATAAGATCAAACGCATCGATTTCCTCAATTCCTATGTCGGCAGTGAAATGGACGACACATGGATCAAGGCGAATGCGAAGAAGGACAAGAAATGGAAAGCCTTCTTGGACAAAGAAGGCGCTCCGGTTGAGCGTATTCGCACCGAAATTTCCGACATTGCCGCGAATACCGGCATGGCGCTCCCGGAATTCCGCCGCATCGTCAACATGGTGCAAAAAGGCGAGCGCGAGGCGCGTATCGCTAAGAAGGAAATGGTTGAGGCGAATTTGCGCCTAGTGATTTCCATCGCCAAAAAATACACCAATCGCGGCCTGCAATTCCTTGATCTTATTCAAGAAGGTAACATCGGCCTGATGAAGGCGGTGGACAAATTTGAATATCGCCGGGGTTATAAATTCTCCACCTATGCAACGTGGTGGATCCGTCAGGCGATCACGCGTTCTATCGCCGACCAAGCGCGCACGATCCGTATCCCGGTCCATATGATCGAGACGATCAACAAGCTGGTCCGCACTTCGCGTCAATTCCTGCACGAGGAAGGCCGCGAGCCGACACCAGAGGAAATGGCGGCGCGTCTGTCCATGCCTTTGGAAAAAGTGCGCAAGGTTATGAAAATCGCCAAAGAGCCAATCAGCCTCGAAACGCCAATCGGTGATGAGGAAGATTCGCATCTTGGTGATTTCATTGAGGATAAGAACGCCATCATCCCAGTCGATGCGGCGATCCAAGCAAACCTTAAAGAAACCGTCACCCGCGTGCTCGCATCTTTGACGCCGCGTGAAGAGCGCGTTTTGCGTATGCGGTTTGGCATCGGCATGAACACGGATCACACTTTGGAAGAAGTGGGGCAGCAATTCAGCGTGACGCGCGAACGTATTCGTCAGATCGAGGCAAAGGCGCTGCGCAAGCTGAAACACCCAAGCCGGTCGCGCAAAATGCGTTCGTTCTTGGATCAGTAAGAAGGGTCATTCGATGACACTCACCCGCTCTGTCATCTTTGCGGCTTCGATAGCATTCGCCAGCACCGCGCTGAGCAGCGCCGCTGCCGCGCAGGATGCACCCTATGTCGCGCCTGAGGCGGAGATGGTCGAAGCCATGTCTATCATGAACGCGATGTTCCCCGCCGATACGCGCGAGGAAATGATGCTGGACACCGTCCGCATCATGGGCTCACAAATGGCGGATTCTTTGATGCAGGGTCCGGTGTTTGACGATCCGGGCATCAGAGCGATCATGGACGAATTTATCGCGGACCTGCCCGAAACAATGCGCCCTGCAATCGCGGAACATTTACCCGCGATGATCAAGGCCACCGCGATTGCCTATACGCGCGAATTTACGCTGGAGGAATTGCAAGACATCAACCGTTTCGCAACCACACCCAGCGGGCGACGATATTTCGGCAATGTTCAATCGCTGCTGGCGGACCCGGTTGTCGCTGAGACGAATCAGGAATTTTTCCAGAGCGTGTCCGAGGCGCAAGCGGCGCAATTGCCGCTGCTTCAGGCGAAATTGATGGAATATATGCAGGCCAATCCCGAGGTCGTCGAAAGGCTCCGAGAACAGGGTGCCGGACAGAACAACTAAACGGGTTTTGGCGGCTTTCCGCGCTGAATTAGAAGAGAACGCCGCATGCCAATCATCGCCATCGTCAGCCAAAAAGGCGGGTCCGGCAAGACCACCCTCGCCGTCAACCTCGCCACGCGCGCGGCGCAGGCGAAACATGAAAGCTGCGTCATCGACACCGACCCGCAGGCAACCGCCGCAGCATGGGGCGATTGGCGCGGGGATTTTCTGCCAGTGGTCGTAACCGCGCCGCCTGCGCGGCTGGGCCGGACGATTGAAAGCGCGAAGAAAAACGGCGTCGATTTCATCGTGATCGACACCCCACCCCATGCCGACGCCGCCGCGCGTGAGGCGATCAAGGCCGCCGATGTCGTCTTGATCCCGACCAAACCGCGCGCTTTCGATCTTCACGCGCTGGAACCAATTGCGGACCTTGTCTCTTTTGCGAAAAAGCCTGCCTTTGTGGTGCTCAATTCTGTCCCATCAGGGGCAACTGTGCTCACCGAAGAAGCACGCGCCACCGCCACGGCAATGGGCCTAGACATCTGCCCGATCGAACTCGGCGACCGCGCCGCGTTTCACCGCTCTGCCGCCAAAGGCGAAACAGCAGCGGAAAGCGATCCGACTGGCAAAGCGGCCAAGGAAGTCGAAGCTCTGTGGAAATGGCTGCGCAAAACGCTGAAGAAAGCAAAGAAGGCCGCGTGATCGCATGAGCGAAAATCCCGGCCGCCCCAGCACCTTCAGCGAATTACTCGCCAATCGGCCATTCATCATCAGCGTGCTGTATCTGGCCACCTATTTCACCGGCTTTTCTTGCGTGGTGGGTGTGGTGCTTGCTTACCTGTTCAAGTCAGGCCAGACCGAGGACTGGGAGGAAAGCCATTATGACTACCACATTCGCACATTTTGGATTTTGGTGGCATCGGCCTTTGCCTCTCTGACCGGCGGTATTGCAGTGGCGGCATTGGCAGAGAATGTAGCCTTGGCAGTCATTTTCGCTTTGCTGTTCATGGCCACACTGATCCTGATCGCGGCGCGCACTGTCCTCGCGATGATCAATGCGGTGCGCGGCAAGGCGATGACAAACCCGCGCACTTTGTTGCTTTAACGCCCAGTCCCTTCGGCTAATACCGGCGGTTGCGATCATCCTCAAATGTCCGCGCGTTCAGCCCGTATTTCAAACGAAACTCCCCCGGAACAACCGGCTCCGGCGCGGCTGGCAATCGGCCAAAACGGCTGCGGATACGGTCCAGTTCGCCGAACGGGATTTCAGACCATTCGACAGTGTTGCGCGCGGTCAACGCAAAATCACCCGCATAGGTCATCGCCCCTGACACGACCTCAAAGCTCGGCGCGATGTCGCTGTACCCTCTGCTGGGCCGCGACAATTCCTGCTCGCCACCGATTAAGCCGCCAAGCCCCGGCACATCCACGAGGCAGCGTTCGTCCTCTGCCGGGATTTTCGGGCAATTCATGCCATGCGCCACAAGCCGGTACGTGCCCGCGCGCAGTTGAAATGTGCGGATTTGATAGGCCACGGTGTCATTGCCCAGCGCAAAAAAACCCTGCCGCCGCTCAAACCGGACAACATCGGCATCATTGGCGACATTACCCCCTTCGCGCAGGAAGAAAACGTGCAGCGGATCATCAAGGTAAAGTTCGCTGCGGATCGAGATCGTCACCGCGCCATACCCATTGTCGATAGCAGAGGCGCGCGACACACGCTCAGGCGCTGTCCCCGGATCGGCGGCAAGGATGCTCCAACCCGGTAAGGCCGCAAAGGCGAAAAGGAGCGCAATGACGAAGTGACGCATGTGAACGAAAGCCCGGTTTTGAAATTGAAGCAGGAGAGATGAAACATGCCCGCGCGCAGCACAAGGGTCTGATTCTGGCAGTCTGTCCCAAAATTGGCGCAAAAAATTGGGTGAAGTGCGCACAACACGTCGAAAAGCCGCCTCGCCGGGGTGGCACCCAGGGGCGCTGATGACTATGCACTCGCGCATGCGTATTGCCATAGCTTCCGATCACGCCGCCACCGACCTTAAGGCTGAACTTGCCGAATGGTTGATGGAAGAGGGCCACGAAGTCGCCGATCTCGGCCCAGAACAGGGGACGAGCGTCGATTATCCCGATTACGGGTATAAATTAGCCGAAGTCGTCGCCGACGGCACCGCCCAATTTGGCGTGGCCCTGTGCGGATCAGGCATCGGCATTTCAATCAGCGTCAATCGCCACCCCGCTTTGCGCTGCGCTTTGGTGTCGGAGCCGCTTTCCGCCGCCCTTTCGCGCGAACACAATGATGCCAATTGCATCGCCCTTGGCGCGCGCCTGATTGGCATCGAAATGGCGAAGTCTTGCGTAGCTACTTTTCTTAGCACTGAATTTGCCGATGCGGGCGATCCCGCTGGCCGCCATCAACGCCGCGTTGCAAAACTCGGCCACCCCCCTGTTCAAGCCGACCAGACCGGAACTTATCAATGAGCACACAACCATCCGCCGCCCCATCTGCCGCCGCCCAAATGGACGGTTTCTGGAACGATGATCTAGCGTCCGCCGATCCCGAAATCGCAGCAGCCATCGGCAGCGAGCTGAAGCGCCAGCAGGACAAGATCGAATTGATCGCGAGCGAGAATATCGCCTCGAAAGCGGTTCTTGAGGCAACCGGCAGCGTGTTCACCAACAAATATGCAGAAGGCTATCCCGGCAAACGCTATTATGGCGGCTGCGATTATGCCGATGTGGTGGAAACTTTGGCGATTGACCGGGCGAAACAATTGTTCGGGTGCGAATTTGCCAATGTTCAACCCAATTCCGGCAGCCAAATGAACCAAGCCGTGTTTCTCGCGCTGTTGCAGCCGGGCGATACGTTTATGGGGCTCGACCTGAATTCCGGCGGTCATCTGACGCACGGATCGCCGGTCAATATGTCAGGCAAATGGTTCAACCCGGTCAGCTACGGCGTGACCGAAGGCGACGAATTGATCGACATGGAAGCGGTCGCCGCGACGGCGCGCGAGCATAAGCCAAAGATCATTATCTGCGGCGGCACTGCCTATTCACGGGTTTGGGATTTTGGCGCTTTCCGCAAGATTGCCGATGAAGTCGGCGCGATCCTGCTTTGCGATATGAGCCACATTTCCGGCCTGGTCGCTGGCGGCGCTCACCCCTCGCCCTTCCCGCATTGCGATATCGTCACTTCTACGACGCATAAGAGCCTGCGCGGCCCGCGTTCTGGCATCATTTTGTGGAACGATGAGAAGTTTACAAAGCCGCTAAACATGGCTGTCTTCCCCGGATTGCAAGGCGGCCCTTTGATGCATGTCGTCGCAGCCAAAGCGGTGGCCTTTAAAGAAGCCCTGACCCCGGAATTTGAAAGCTACGCGCACCGCATCGTGGAAAATGCCCGCGCGCTTGCCGCCAGCCTTGAGGAAAACGGTTTGCGGATCGTTTCGGGCGGCACGGATAACCATTCGATGCTCGTCGATCTGACGGCCAAAGGCGTGACCGGTAAGGACGCGGAAAAAGGCCTCGATCGGGCTTGGCTCACTTGCAACAAAAACGGCATTCCGTTTGATACACGCTCTCCCTTTGTCACCAGCGGCATCCGGCTGGGTACACCGGCTGGCACGACCCGCGGGTTTGGCCCGGCGGAATTCCGTCAAATCGGCAAATTGATTGCGGAGACAATTGACGGTTTGGCCAAAAACGGGGCCGAAGGTGACGCGCAGATCGAGGAAAGCGTCCGTTCACGGGTTGCGGCGCTTTGCGCTGACTTCCCAGTCTATCCGGGGGCGTAATGCGCTGTCCTTTCTGCGCCAATGACGACACTCAGGTAAAAGACAGCCGCCCGACCGAAGACGCGACTTCGATCCGGCGGCGGCGTCAATGCGGATCGTGCGGCGCGCGTTTTACAACCTTTGAACGCGTGCAATTGCGCGAAGTCACAATCGTGAAATCCGGGGCGAGCGGAGAACAGCGCAAGGAATCCTTCGACCGGTCCAAGATCGAACAATCCGTTGCGCTCGCCTGCCGCAAGCGCGGGGTTACGCAAGAGCGGATTGATCAACTGATCTCTGGCATTCAACGCCAGGTTGAAACCGCTGGCGAACCCGAAGTGCCATCAGCCCGGATTGGCGAGATGGTGATGGACGGCCTAAAACAAATCGACAGCGTCGCCTATATCCGCTTCGCCAGTGTCTATCGTGACTTTTCCGAAGCGCGCGATTTTGAGGAATTTGCGAGCACGGTCGCCGACGCGGCGAAGGACTGACGCGCAGTGCCTCAGGATAACAAACCGATTATTGTGCTGGTCCGCCCGCAATTGGGCGAGAATATCGGCAAGGCCGCGCGCGCCATGCTGAATTTCGGCGTCACCGAATTGCGCATTGTAGAACCGCGCGACGGCTGGCCCAATCCGTCAGCTGGCCCGTCAGCAGCGGGGGCGGACGCCGTGCTCGACGGCGCAAAGATCTATGCCAGCACCGCCGAGTCGGTTGCGGATTGCGAACATGTCTATGCCACCACGGTGCGCAAACGCGGCGTGACGAAACCGGTGGTCGGCCCCGACGGTGCGGCGCGGTTGATGCATTCCGAAACGGGACGACATGCGATCCTGTTTGGGCGCGAGGCGTCGGGATTGGCGACAGAGGATGTCGCCCTTGCCCGCCACATTTTGACAGTTCCGATCAATCCCGAATTTGGCTCCCTCAATCTGGCGCAGGCGGTGATCCTCACTTGTTACGAATGGTCACGGATCGGGCATGAATTGGCGGGCGCCGACAGCGTGCTCGTCCAACCGACTGCCGAGGATGAAGTGCTGCCGCCCGCCCCGCAAAACGAACTCGATGGATTGATCGCGCATATCGAACGGATGCTGGAGCCGAGCGGTTATTTCCTCCCGGAACCGCGCCGCGCCGCAACCGCGCGAACCTTGCGCAGCGTGCTGACCCGGCCCGGCTGGAATCATTTGGAAGTGCGCACTTTGCGCGGCGTTTTGAGCACTTTGGAACGCGGGCCGAGGGACTGAAACCTGGCGCGGCAGACTCCTAACAAGCCGCCAGAAACCGTTCGTCGGATCACGGTGGACAAGCGATCCAAGCGCCGCTAGCCAACCCCTTCCCCTGTTTCACGAAACTGATGAGAACCCTGATGAAATTCACGATTTCGCGCTTTGCGATGCCCGCTTCCCTCGTCTTCGCTGCGCCGCTCTTGGCGGCCTCCGCCCTTGCCAGCAATGGCGTGCAAGAAAGCACAGAAGACACCGCCACATCGGCAGCAGAAGCAGTCAGTGACCCCGCACCCGCGCCGCAGGCACCTGCAGCGCCGCAAGCGCCAGCAGCTGCACCTGCACCCGCCCCGGCCCCGGTTGAGGAAGCGCCGGTCGCAGCAGCAGAGCCCGCCGAAGAAGAGCGCATTTGCCGCAGCATCCGCGTCGATATGTCGAGCCGTCGCAAAACGCGCGTGTGTCTGACAGAGGAAGGCTGGCGGAACCTCAATCAACAACGTTGATCTTTAGCGCTGGTTCACGGCGTAAATGCTTGACGGATGCGCGGCGCGCAGCTAACCGCGCGACTTCGCAATTTGGCTCCGCACCCCGGTGAAGCGGCAGCCGCGTAAGAGAACAGCTCTTACGGTGTGATGCCGGGTTCAATGGCCAACATTTGGTTGGCCTGCACAACTTTGAAGGAATGACTTATGTCAAAGCGCAAAAGCGCCAAGTATAAACTCGACCGCCGGATGGGCGAAAACATCTGGGGTCGTCCAAATTCTCCCGTGAACAAGCGTTCTTACGGGCCGGGCCAACATGGTCAGCGTCGCAAGAGCAAAATGAGCGATTTCGGCCTGCAATTGCGCGCCAAGCAAAAGCTCAAAGGCTATTACGGCGATGTGACGGAAAAACAGTTCCGCTCAACATATAAAGACGCCACCCGGATGAAGGGCGATACCGGTCAGAACCTGATTGGCCTGCTCGAACGCCGCCTCGACATGATCGTGTACCGCGCCAAATTCGCGCCAACGATCTTTTCCGCGCGTCAAATCGTCAGCCACGGTCACATCTATGTGAACGGTGTGAAGTGCAACATTGCTAGCCGCCGGATTGATCTCGGTGATGTCATCAGCCTCGGCCCGAAAGCCAAGGAAATGGCGCTGGTTATCGAAGCGCAAAGCCTGCCAGAGCGTGAAATTCCTGACTATGTTGTTCCAGAAGGCAACGACAAGGTCGCTTTCAGCCGCGTGCCAAAGCTCGACGAAGTGCCTTACCCGGTTACGATGGAACCAAACCTCGTGGTCGAGTTCTACTCACGCTAATCCGCTTGAGACAGATGAGATATAAAAGGGCGGCTCCGATGGGGCCGCCCTTTTCTTTTGCGCAGTATTTGGGCAAGCACATCGCTGAAAACTGAGGGGGATGATGCGTGAATGTGCTGCTGATTGATGGGCACCCGGATGAGGGGCGCTATTGCACCCATCTGCTCGATATTTATGAACGCGCCCTGCCCGCAAATTGCAGCATTTCACGGGTCGCCTTGCGTGATCTTAGCTTCACCCCCCATCTGCGCCGCGGTTATCGCAAACGCACCGATTGGGAACCAGACATTGCCGCGCTGGCGGAGAAACTGGACGCTTGCGATCATGTGACCTTCGCCTTCCCGATGTGGTGGGGTGCGGAGCCTGCTGAATTGAAAGGCCTGTTAGACCGTCTGTTCTTGCCGGGCTTCACCTTTGCCTATCATGAGAATGACACGTGGTGGGACAAGCAGATGGCGGGCCGGTCAGCCGATGCGATCATCACGATGGACACGCCGCCCATCTTTCACCGGCTGGCGCATGGCAATGCGATCGTCAATCGCTGGAAGAAACAGATTTTGGAGTTCTCAGGCTTTAAACCTGCGAGGATTTTGCCGCTTGGCCAGGTCAAATTTGGCGGCGCAGAAAAGCACGCGGCCAAATGGACCGGTAAGGTGGAAAAACTTGCCCGCACGATCAAACCAGCGCGGCCAGAGAAAAAGGAATTGTGGCTGGAGCGGTTCTTGAGCCGCGCGCCTAAATAGGACCTGCGCGAGGAACAGCCATAAAAGGCGGATCAACCGCGCGTCTGATCCCATTCGACCAGCTCATAGGCGATAGAGCCCTCAACCAAGCATTCCCAAAGATCGCCGATCACATCGCCCGGCAATCCGCGCGATTCCGCATCCGCGACAGCGGCGCCGATCACTGACGCTTTGCGTTCTTCATCGCGCACGGCATCACGCGTCGGTTTAATCCGTGCTGCTGCCCGCATATAACCAAACCGTTTTTCCAAAAGCGCCACCAGTTCGCGGTCCGTGGTATCCACGCCTGCTCGAACATCGATCATCGATTGGCAGTCTTCCGGCATTTTTGCTGAAGTATCAGTCATGCGCGCGATTTGGCCTGATGCGCGGCATTTGTCGAGTGCCTAAGCGCCCTAGCCCGCAATCAATCCGCCATATCTCTACCGATTCAGCGCCCGGCCAAGGAACCGATCAATCTCTGACAGCATATCCGAACGCGCTTTGCTGTCGTCCAAGGCATGTTGCAGCTCATCAAATTCGACATAGGTGACGGCCTTGTCCTCATCCTCCAAAGCGTCGGCCATCGCGCGCGAATGGCGGACATCGACATTCACATCCAACGTGCCATGGAACAGCGCAACGGGTGCGGCAAAACCCGCCGCATGCCGACGGGGGCTACCGGCGGCGATATGCGGCCCCTGCCCCAATTGACGATCGCGGAAACGGAAATTGGTGTAAGCGCGCGCATCCTCGCGGAGGAATTCGAGATCCGTGACCGGCGCAATGGCAACCACCGCTTTATACAATTCCGGTTCGACAACCTGCGATTGCAACGCGGCATATCCGCCATAAGACCAACCCACAATCGCCAGTCGCTGCGGGTCGGCGATCCCTTGTGAAACAAGCCACCGCCCAGCGTCATTCACATCGCCAATTGCAACATCCCACGCCTGATATCCGTTGCGGCCAAACCACGCCTCACCATAGCCAGACGAGCCGCGATAATTCGGTTGAAGCACCGCACATCCGCGCGCGGTGAAGAATTGCACCAGCCAATCAAAGCCCCAAAAATCGCGCGCCGCCGGGCCGCCATGGGGAAGCACAATGGCAGGTAAATTTTGACCATCGGACCCCGGCGGCAATGTTAGATAGCCCGGTATCTGCGTGCCATCCGCCGCCGGATACGAGACGGGCTGCATTTGTCCCATCGGTTCATCCACCAGGGCGTCGCGCATGGCGAGCAGCACTTCTAAACTGCGTGTGTCTTTGTCGTAGAGATAGACCGTACCGGCATCAGTGTCTGACGAAGCGATGATAAGCAATTTGCGTTCATCAGAGCTGGCCCCGGCAATGCTGATCAAGGGTTGATTGGGCAATGCCTCGCCCAGTGACCGCGCCAGTTCCGCCAGTTCCTCATCAAGATATTGGACGGAGCGTTTTTCGGTTGCAAAGCTCACGCCGACAACGCGGCGTTGGCGGCCAATGCGGATGAGACTGCTGACATCAACGTCATCGCGGCTGGCCACAATTTTCGCCTGCCTGCTGCCATCAAGGGCGATTTCAACAACAGAGCGATATCCGTCTATCGTGACATAAGCGAACACGGCATTGCGCCCCGCATCCACCACAACCGGACGGAACCCGTCCAGCACGCCTCCATTCAGCGATATTTCGCCCAGTCGCTCCCAATTGCTCTCACCGGGCTCGCGGATCATATAGACGCGCTCTCCGGTTAAAAAGCCGCGTGCATCGGTCAAGGCGCGCACTTTCAAGCGGACGCTGCCATTTTCATCGGCGATGTAAAAGGAGGCGTTTTCGTCAGGTCGCTCCTCTACGCGGGCGCGCCCCGTATTGATGTTCAAGCGGTCAACCCCCAACCCTTCTTTCGTATTGGCGAGGCGCGTGCCCATCGTGTTTTCTTCGATGTAATTGCGCGTGATCAGGATCGAGCCTTCGGCCCCAGCGACATCCAAGGCAACAACATCGCCGCCATCCTGATTGAACCGTGTCTGGCGCGCGGTACGGCTACGAGTGACCCTGTCGGGATCCGTGCCATCGCCATTAATCGCGAACATGCGGGTAAACGGCAACAATATCCCATCGCCAGAACGCGCCACGCCGTAAATTTCGCACAGCAGGCGATCATCGGTGGCCCAATCGCATTGGGTCATGGTCCCGGTTTTCTCGCTGTTGGAGGCGACCTGTTGAATGCCCGCCGTGCCGTTCAAATCGAAGACGTTGAGAATTTCGGTGTGGTTGGGGCCCGGCGCAATCCACGCGACTTTGGATCCAGATGGCGACAGGCTGATATCGAGCACGGAGGAGCGGATACCAAAACGCAGCGCAATATCACGCACGCTGTCGCCGCTATTCTCTTCAGCGGCCTGAGGGCTGTCTTGCGCTATCGCTGGTTCCGCACCGCCGCCGGACAGCACTGCGATCGACAAAGTAAAACCAAACGCTCAGGCAAACGAGCCAGCGCCAAAATTTGCGAACAATTTCATTGATATGAGCCCCATTACATTCGGGGCTAAGCATATTCAGGCTTAAACCTATGTCAAAGCCTAACTGCGCAAATAATCCCGCCGGAATTCGGAAGCAAAAGCATCAAAGCGCTGCTCTGCAATAGCGCTCCGCATGGCTGCCATTAACGCTTGGTAGAATGCCAGATTGTGCTCCGTCACGAGCATCGCGCCCAATATCTCCCCGCTTTTGATCAAGTGGTGGATATAAGCGCGCGAATATTTCGCGCAGGTCGGGCATTCGCAGCGTTCATCAATCGGGCCTGTGTCCTCCGCATGGCGGGCATTGCGCATGTTCAGCGGCCCATTCCATGTGAACGCCTGACCATTGCGGCCAGAGCGTGTGGGCAAAACGCAATCGAACATATCGATCCCGCGTTCCACCGCGCCAACCAGATCATCGGGTTTGCCAACCCCCATCAAATATCGCGGGCGGTCGGCGGGCAATTGCTGCGGCGCGTAATCGAGCACGTCAAACATCGCCTCCTGCCCCTCACCCACGGCAAGGCCGCCAACGGCATAGCCGTCAAAGCCAATATCCGTCAGTTTCTGCGCGCTGATGGCTCGCAATTCCTGATCGAGAGAGCCCTGCTGTATTCCGAACAAAGCGGAACGCGCGGCATGTTCGCCGCCGCTATCAAAGCCTTCGCGGCTGCGCTGTGCCCAGCGCATCGACATTTCCATGCTCGCCGCAATTTCATCGCGCGGCCGGTCGGCGCGCGGGCATTCGTCAAACGCCATCACGATGTCTGAACCGAGCAGCCGCTGAATTTCCATCGAGCGTTCAGGCGTCAGCATATGTTTGGAGCCATCAATGTGGCTACGAAATTCGACGCCCTTTTCAGTGAGCTTGTTGAGATCCGACAGGCTCATCACCTGATACCCGCCACTATCGGTCAGGATTGGCCGGTCCCAATTCATGAAATTATGCAAACCGCCAAGCCGCGCCACCCGTTCCGCCCCCGGACGCAGCATCAGGTGATAGGTGTTGCCCAGAATGATGTCTGCGCCGGTCGCGCGCACGGCCTCTGGCTTCATCGCCTTCACCGTCGCGGCGGTGCCGACCGGCATGAATGCAGGCGTGCGAATCTCGCCGCGTATCATCTGGATCGCGCCAGTGCGCGCGCGGCCATCAACTGCCTCCAGCGTGAATTTGAAGCGTTCCATTGTCGTCCCAGTCAGTTGCCAGTCACTCGTACATCATTCGCCAATCACTCTCTAAGCCGCCAACCGGTCTTAAAGATAAACGCGATCACCCCAGTGCACAGCGCCAAGAACCCCAGCGTCAGACCCAGCGAAACCCAGATCGAAACATCCGACGTCCCATAAAATGTCCATCTCAGCCCGCTCACCAAAAACGCAATCGGATTGACCAAAGCGATCGTGTTCCACGGCTCTGGCAATTCATCAATCGAATAGAATGTGCCGCCCAGAAATGTCAGCGGGGTCAGGAATAGCAGAGGAATAATCCCAAGTTTTTCAAAACTATCCGCCCAAATACCAAGGATAAATCCAAACAGCGAAAAGCTCGCCGTGACCAGCATGATAAAGCCGATGGCGTAAATCGGATGCGCGATTTGGTAATCGACAAAGAATGTCGCGGTCCCAAGGATAATGGCCGCCAGTATCAATCCCTTCGTGGCCGCCGCGCCGACGAAACCGATCAATGTTTCTGCGACACCAACCGGGGCGGAGAGCAGTTCATAAATCGTGCCGGTGAAGCGCGGCATGTAAATGCCGAAACTGGAATTGCTGGTCGTCTCCCCCAACAAAGTCAGCATCAACAGGCCGGGGATGATGAATGCACCGTAAGGCACGCCGTCAACCGGCTCCATCCGCGCGCCGATCACCGTGCCGAACACGATGAAATACAACGATGTCGTCAGCACTGGCGATAGGATGGATTGAAACGCCGTGCGCATCGCGCGCATCAATTCGCGTTGATAGATCGACCACGCGCCGCGCAGGTTGAAACGGGAATTGAACGCCATTACGCGCCCTCCTCTTGGCTGAGCAGATCGACGAAAATGTCCTCAAGCGACGATTCGTGCACATCAATGCCCCGGTAATCGACGCCCGCCGCGATCAGTGCTTTGGTCAAATCAGCCACCGCCTCGCTGCCACTGCCGCTGCCGTCCCCGCCGCGATAACACAGCTCAGTGCCATCCTCGCTCAGCGTCACCGGGAATTTCGCAATTTCGCCCGGCAATTGCGTGAGCGGTTTGGTCAGCGCAATCACCGCCTCGGTTGTGCCCATGCGTTTCATCATCGCGTCTTTGTCATCCACCATCAGGATGTGCCCGCCGCGAATGATGCCGACACGGTCGGCCATCAATTCGGCCTCTTCGATATAATGCGTGGTGAGAATTATCGTCGTCCCGCGTTCCCGCAAAGCCGCGATCTGTTCCCACATCCCCTTGCGCAATTCGACATCAACGCCCGCAGTAGGCTCATCGAGGAACAGCAATTCCGGCTCATGCGCCAAAGCCTTTGCGATCAGGACGCGGCGTTTCATCCCGCCCGACAATTCGCGAATTTGGCTGCTGCGTTTTTCATACAGCGATAGGCTCTGCAAAATCTCCGCGATCCGCGCCTTGTCCGGGGGATGGCCGAACAATCCGCGTGAATAGGCGACCGCACGTTCGACGGTTTCAAACATATCGGTGCTAAGTTCCTGAGGAACCAACCCAATCCGCGCCCGCGCCGCGCGCCAATTCCTGCTGAGATCATGGCCAAATGCGGTGATCGTCCCGGCGCTTGGCCGCACCAATCCGCAAACGGCGCCAATCAATGTCGTCTTGCCAGCGCCATTGGGGCCGAGCAGTGCGAAAATCTCGCCCTTGCGTATTTCTAGATCGACACCGTCAAGCGCTTTGACGCCGCCAGATGGGCCGGAATAGACTTTGGTTAAGCCTTCGAGTTTTAAGATAGTTTCGCTCACCCCCGCCATTTGGCACAGCGCGGCGCGATTGCAAGCGGCGCGCCGCTTATGGGATCAGCAGCGAAGAATCCCCGTAAGAGTAAAAGCGATATTCCTCGGCAATCGCATGGGCATAGGCCGCCATCATCCGTTCCCGCCCCATCAAGGCGCTGACCAGCATCATCAGCGTCGACTTGGGCAAGTGGAAATTGGTCATCAGCCCCTGAACCGCGCGGAATTTGTAACCCGGCGTAATGAAAATATCGGTGTCATCGGCAAATTCGCGGATCACGCCGTCCTCCCCCGCCGCGCTTTCGATCAGGCGCAGCGACGTCGTGCCCACCGCGATGATCCGCCCACCCGCAGCGCGCGCCGCGTTTAAACGGGCAGCGGCCCCAGCGGTGATCCGGCCAAATTCGGAATGCATCGCGTGATCGTCAGTGTCATCGGCCTTAACCGGCAAAAACGTCCCCGCCCCGACATGCAGGGTCAACATTTCCCGCTTCACCCCGCGCGCATCCAGCGCCGCGATCAGCCGGCTGGTGAAATGCAAAGATGCCGTTGGCGCTGCAACCGCGCCGTCTTGGGCGGCAAACATCGTTTGATAATCTTCCAGATCGCGCGCATCGACCTCGCGTTTTTGCGCGATATAAGGCGGCAGAGGCATGGTCCCGGCGCGGTCCAGCAAGACCTCAACCGGCTCTTCCCCCTCAAAATACAGTGTGATCGAACCATCTGCGTGGCGAATTTCCGCGATCGCGGTCACACCGCCGCCAAAGACCAATTGATCGCCAATTTTCACCCGTTTGGCATTGCGAATAAATGCCTGCCACCGGCGCAAATCGATGCGTTTGTGCAAGGTCGCGCCGATCTTAGCCTCGCCTCCTGCGCGCCGCCCTTCTAGCTGAGCGGGAATGACGCGGGTGTCGTTAAACACCAACACATCGCCGGGTGACAGCAGATTGGGCAAATCCAGCACGCCCTTATCGGCGAATTCCGGCGCATCCTGCGTCCCGCCAACCGCCAACATCCGCGCCGCATCGCGCGGGCGCACAGGGCGCAGGGCTATCCGCTCTTGCGGAAGGTCGAAATCAAACAGGTCAACGCGCATGGATCGCGCCTAACGCCTGCGCCGCCAAGGCGAAAGCGAATTGTCGCCGTAGCGATCTGTTTTTAGCTGATTTGAAAGCCCGAGGCCGAAAAATCAGAGCGGCGCGTTGAGAGCATCCGCAGTAATTTCCGCTTCCTGTGGTGCAGGCGCAGGTGTGGCCGAGGGTTGCGGGCGGTTTTCGCTGGCAAAGGATGCTTGCAAAATGCGCGTCGGGTCTTGCGGTGGTTCGCCGCGACTAATCGCATCGACGGCGGCCATATTCTCGATCACCCGGCCAAAATTGGTGTAGCGTTTATCCAGGTTGAAACGCGGATAGAACACGATGAAAAACTGGCTGTTCGCGCTGTTTTCTTCGGTTGCGCGCGCCATTGCCAAAGATCCGCGCACATGCGGCATTGGGTTAAATTCTTCTTCGAGATCCGGCAGTTCTGATCCGCCCTGCCCGGTCCCGGTGGGATCGCCGCCTTGCGCCATAAAACCGTCAATCACGCGGTGGAAAATCACCCCATCGTAAAACCCTTGCGCGGTCAGCGTCTTAATCCGCTCCACATGCGCGGGCGCCCATTCGTCCATAAGGCGGATTTTCACCCGCTCACCATTCGACAGATCAAGCACCCAGATATTCTCTGGCTTCACCGTTTGATCGAAACTGATCGGCACAAAAACACGCGTATCAACCGCTTCTGCGGCCGCTGCTTCGTCTGCGGATAGGTCCATATCGCCTTCATCGCTTTGCGCGAAAGCGGCGGCAGGAATGGTCAGCATCGACAATGGAAGGGCCATTGCGGCGAGTGCATCAAGCGATTTTGTAAACATTGGGGTCTTCATGATTTTGCCTCTAACCGGGCCAGCCTGACACTTCAATGAATGATCTGGTCAATAGTCGCCCTTGCGCCCGGTTTCCTCAACCCGCGCATTGACCTCGACCCGCACATCGGGGCTGACGAAAGGCGTTATGTCCCCGCCATACATCGCGATTTCCTTCACCAATTTCGACGCAATCGGTTGCAGCGACACATCCGCCATGAGGAAGACAGTCTCAATATCGTCATCAAGTTGCTGGTTCATGCCCGCCATTTGATATTCATATTCAAAATCCGCGACCGCACGCAGCCCGCGAATGATGACATTTGCGCCTTGTTTCTGCGCAAATTTCACAAGCAGCGCGTTAAATCCAACCACTTCGACATTGGTGAGGCCCATATCCTTTACCTCTCGCTCGACCATTGCGAAGCGTTCTTCGGTGGAAAACATCGGGTTTTTCGAGGGATTGGTGGTCACACCAATGATGAGGTGATCGACCAGTTTAGACCCGCGCCGAATGATATCGGCATGGCCCAACGTGATCGGGTCGAATGTTCCGGGGTAAATCCCGATACGGCGTGTCATTGATCCAATTCCTCTCGCAAACTCAGGTCTTTGCGCCTGATTTCACTTCATTACCTGTCACGCTCTGCAATAAACCGCGCCAGCGCCCGCAGCATGTCGGCTTCTGCGCCGTGATTGCTGAGATGCGAGACCGCTTGATCGACCAGAGCGCGCGCCTGTTCGCGGGCCTTGTCTACGCCCATCAAAGTGACGAATGTTTGTTTGCCCTGCACATCATCCTTGCGCAGCGCCTTGCCCGCCAATTCTGCATCGCCTTCTACGTCCAGCAGATCATCGGCAATCTGAAAGGCGAGGCCGATATCGCGCGAGTAGGCCCGCAAATGTGCGCGTCCCTCTGGCGGAACCTTGCCCAGCACCGCGCCCATTTCCACACTGGCCGCCAGCAAAGCGCCGGTTTTCAATTGTTGAAGCCGCGTGATCGTGTGCAGATCGTAATCCACGCCCTCTTCATCCGCGACCATATCCATGATCTGCCCCCCGGCCATGCCGCGCATGCCGCTGGCGGTGCCCAATGTGGCGATCAATTCGCTGCGCACAAACGGATCGGCGCTGGTGCCAGTATCGGCCAAAATCTCAAAAGCCAGCGCGTGCAAAGCGTCTCCTGCCAAGACCGCGGTCGCTTCATTATAGACCTTGTGGACGGTCGGTTTGCCGTGGCGCAAATCGTCATCATCCATACATGGCAAATCATCATGGATCAGCGAATAGACATGGATTGCCTCTATCGCCGCGCCTGCGCGCAAAGCCGCGGTGCGGTCGACACCAAACATTTCCGCCGTGCTGACGACGAGCAAGGGGCGCACTCGTTTTCCGCCACCAATCGCGGCATAACGCATCGCCTCCACAAGCCGCGCGCTGGTGTCATCGGGAACCGGCAAAAACGCATCAAAAACCGAATCAATTTCGCCTTGAACACGCTTGAGCCCGTCCTGCAAAATATCGGTTTCGACGCCTTTCAGACCCATCTTAACTGGCCCCATCTAAAGGCGCCGTCCCGCTGGGCCGTCCATCTGCGCCTGCGACGATTTTCTCAATCCGCGCCTGCGCCGTATCCAAACGCTGCTGGCATGCGCCGCGTAGTTTTTCGCCGCGTTCATACAAAGTAATCGACCGGTCCAGCGGCACATCGCCGCGTTCCAATTGCTGCACAATCTCCTCAAGCGCGATCAGCGCCTGTTCAAATGTCATATCCGCAATGGCTGCTGCCTCTGGGGCAGAACTGTTTCCCTCATCCATCGCTCAAGCATTGACGCTGAGGATGCGCCCGGTCAAGGCTGCGCAGCGGGCACGGCCCCACAAATTCGCAGCCAAGTGTTTGAGCGATTTTTGGGACCGAAATAACAAAGCCATTCGGCAAACGGGGAAACGCACGACGATGAAGTGGATTATCGCCACGCTAAGCGCGGCTGTCATCTTTGGAATATTGGATGCGCTGTGGCTGCGCTGGGCCGGGCCGAATTTGTATGAGCCGTCGATTGGCGAGCTGATGGCGGATGAGTTTAATCCGATCGCGGCGGCGGCGTTTTATCTCATCTATCTGGCCGGGGCATTGTGGTTCGCGATTCGCCCCGGATTGCAAAGCGGCCAAGTGCGTGTGGCACTGATCAATGGAATTTTGCTGGGGGCATTGTGTTACGCGACCTTTGATTTGACCAGCCAAGCTGTGTTTAAAGTGTGGGCGACTAAAATCACGATCATCGATATGTTGTGGGGCGCATTCGCAACCGGCACGACCAGCGCGATTGCGACATGGATTGCGCTGCGCTTTACAGGCGGTTTTGCGGGCGATTTCACTGACGGTATCGCTGGCGGCATCACTGGTGATGAGGCCGGGGCGGAACATTCTGAAACTGCGGCGCAGCACAAGGACTAACAGGGGCTAATTTATGTTTATCGGTCACTTTGCCCCGGCATTCGTTGCCGCCGCGGCCTATTCGCGCGGCCCCAAATTGGGCACCTATTTCATTGCCGCTCAATTGGTGGATTGGGCATTTTTCGCACTGGTGATGCTGGGCGTGGAAAAGATGCGGATTGATCCCGGCGCAACCGTGATGGTGCCGTTTGATCTGTATTTTATGCCCTACACCCATAGCCTCGCGGCGGTGGGCGCTTGGGCGCTGGCAATGGGCATCGTGGTGGCGATTTGGCACAAGGATGCGCTTGGCGGAGTGCTCGCAGCGGTTGTTGTGGCCTCGCATTGGCTGCTCGATTGGCTGACGCACGCCCCCGATCTGACGATTGCTGGCGGGGATCAACGATATGGTCTGGGCCTGTGGAACCACCCAGAAATTGCCATGCCGCTAGAGATCGGCATCACACTCGCGGCGTTTATCTATTACATCAAACGTTCGCGCGGCCCTGCGGCCCAACCGCTGATTTTGCTGGCGGTGCTGCTCACCTTTCAGCTGATCAATTGGTTCGCCCCTCCCCCGGCAGAAGCAAGCATGATGGTCTATGCCCAAGCGTTGATTGCATTTGGTGTGGCAACCGGATTTGCTGTGTGGGTCGGGGAGAACCGCTATTTTACACAGCGCGGCGGGTTGGCGGCGGCGAGCCTGTAATTTATGGGGTGCTCGCATGAGCGAAATTACCCCAGAAATCGTCGAGCAGCACGGACTGTCCCCTGAAGAGTATAAGCGCGTCTTAAGCGGGCTTGGCCGGGAACCGAATCTGGTCGAATTAGGCATATTCTCCGTCATGTGGTCGGAGCATTGCAGCTATAAATCTTCGCGCCTGCATCTGAAGAAACTGCCGACCGAGGCGCCTTGGGTGATTTGCGGCCCCGGCGAGAATGCCGGGATCATCGACATTGGCGAAGGCCCCGATGGCAAAGGGCAAGCGGCGATCTTTAAGATGGAGAGCCACAACCACCCCTCTTACATCGAACCGTATCAAGGCGCGGCGACCGGCGTTGGCGGGATTTTGCGCGATGTCTTCACAATGGGCGCGCGCCCTGTGGCGAATATGAACGCGCTGCGGTTTGGCCGCCCCGATCACCCCAAGATGAAGCACCTTGTGCAAGGCGTCGTCGCCGGGATTGGCGGATATGGCAATTGCGTCGGCGTGCCGACCATTGGGGGTGAGACGAATTTCCACCCGGCCTATGATGGCAATATCCTTGTGAATGCCATGACGGTTGGCGTCGCGGATACGGATAAGATTTTCTATTCCGCCGCGACCGGCGTGGGCAATCCGATTGTCTATGTCGGATCCAAAACCGGGCGCGACGGTATTCACGGCGCGACCATGGCCAGCGCCGATTTCGGCGAAGACACCGAAGCCAAACGCCCCACGGTGCAGGTTGGCGATCCGTTCACGGAAAAACTGCTGATCGAGGCGTGTCTGGAATTGATGGCGACCGATGCGATTGTTGCGATCCAAGATATGGGCGCGGCGGGCCTGACCTCCTCCAGCGTCGAAATGGCGACCAACGGCAAGGCTGGGATCCGGCTGGACATGAACAAAGTGCCCTGCCGCGAATCGGGCATGACCCCTTATGAAATGATGCTGAGCGAGAGCCAGGAGCGGATGCTAATGGTTCTGAAGCCTGGCAAAGAAGCCATGGCTCAGGCGATTTTTGAGAAATGGGAATTGGACTTCGCGATCATCGGCGAAGTGACCGATACGCAGCACATGGTGCTGGAATTTGATGGGGAGGTTGTCTGCGACATCCCGCTGGGGCCATTGGCCGCCGACGCGCCGGAATATGATCGCCCCTATCTGTCGATTGAAGAATACAAGACATGGGCCGGGATCGCCCCGCTCGATCACACGCCGGTCTGCGATGATCCGGGCGCCGATTTGCTGACGATGCTCGCCAGCCCGGCGCTGGGTTCGCGCCGCTGGATTTCGGAACAATATGACAGCCAAGTGATGGCCGACACGATCCAAACCGGCGGCGATGCCAGTGTGGTGCGGGTCCACGGCACTGACAAAGCGCTGGCGATCAGCACGGATTGCACCCCGCGATACGTCCATGCCGATCCCTATGAAGGCGGCAAACAAGCCATTGCAGAGGCCTATCGCAACCTATGCGCCGTCGGCGCGCGGCCGCTGGCGGTGACCAATTGCCTGAATTTTGCCAACCCGCAGCGGCCCGAAATCATGGCGCAATTCGTCCACGCATTGGACGGTATGGGCGAGGCATGCCGGGCGCTCGATTTCCCAATCGTGTCGGGCAATGTGTCGCTTTATAATGAAAGCAAGGCGACCGGCGGCGGCAGCGCGATTTTACCAACCCCTGCGATTGGCGGCGTCGGCTTGATCGATGATGCGGCGACGATGGTGACATCCGCTTTCAAATCACCGGGTGATGCGATCTATCTGATTGCGCCGGAATTTTGGGCGAAACCTGATCCAACCCGGTCACATCTCGGCAAAAGCCTGTGGCTCGATATCGTCAAAGGGCTCGACGCCGGGCGCGCACCGCCGGTCGATCTTGCCGCAGAACGCGGCGCGGGCGATATTGTCCGGCGTTTGATTGACGCCCGCGTCCTGAGCGCGGTGCATGATCTGTCCGATGGCGGCCTTGCGGTCGCTTTGGCAGAGATGGCGCTGTCTGGCGGGATCGGCGCAGAGGTTTCCGCCAATGACGATTACAGCGCGGCGCAATGGTGGTTTGGCGAGGATCAGGCGCGTTATATCCTGACGGTTTCGGCTGAAAATGCCGATGCGTTCAACCGCATGGTCGCAGAAGGGCCGCAAACGCCAGAGGCTGAAATGGTCGGTTTCCACCGGATCGGCACCGTTGGCGGGGACAGCCTGCTGGGTGTGCCGCTGGCGGATTTACGAACCGCGCATGAAAGCTTCTTTGCCGATTGGATGGCGGCGTAGAAACGCTTCAATTCATCGCGCATTATGGCGGGCATTTCCTCGCACCTTTCGCCATCGCTGCGCTGATCTGGCGCGCGGAATGGAAAAAAGCGGGCGCGGTGATGGTCGCGGCCAATCTGATCGACCTAGACCATTTGCTCGCCAGCCCGATTTTCGATCCGGGCCGGTGCAGTGTCGGGTTTCATCTGCTGCATGGATGGCAGGCGGCGCTGGTTTACGCAGGCCTGCTGCTTGTCCCGGTTTGGTGGGTGCGCGCCTTGGGCTTGGGCGCGCTGTGGCATTTGGCAGTCGATTATGGCGATTGCCAAATGATGGCGGTTTAGGCCGCTTTCGCGCCGCTAATATCCAAATCTTCCTCGCCATGCCCTTCGGCCTCTAGAATGCGCAAACATTCGCGGTAGATCACCGGCTTGCCAATATTGAGCCGCGCGCGCACCGCATCAATATCGTCGCGCATCACTGCCTCAATATCCATATGAGCCAGCTTCGCCGCTGCTTTGCCCAGCGCGCGGCCTTCTTTAATCGCGCCGTAAATCGGAGCAGATGTGCCGGTCACTTTCTTGATCTGACGCGCGGCGGCATAGGCGATGAATTTCACGCCCAAATTGTGGTTCTGCTCGTAACTAAAGCCAAGCAACGCCGCCTCACCCAGAGCATCGCGGCCATAGGTGGTCAGCACGTGAAACAGATCATGCGTATCGCGCAGACGGCACAGATACCATTCAATCTGATCCGCCGGGCGATCCTCAAGCGGGCGCCATTCATAGCTTTCATCCGCAAGACCATTCGCCGTCAGCCCTTCGCGGCGCATAAAATCAATATAGGTGCGCGCAACCGTGCCCGGCCCGCAATCGGCCCATGCGCTGTGATTGTCGAGCATATCGGGGATCGAGACGCCGTCTTCGCGCGCCATAAAACGCTGCCCCTCAGGCGTGGTGATGAACGCTTCTGCTTGCCGCCGGATCTTGCGGCCCTTCAACGCTTCGATGATGTGAAACACCTGCTTGGTGTCTTCTTTATCGGCCACCAAATTGCGGAAATGATGCAGAGCCTTGAACGGGCGAAAGCCCACAACGTCGCGGTCTTCTGCGATCAAAGGGCGTTCTAGTATCGATGCGGCTGTCACAGCCGCTGGTCCAGTATTGGCCATCATTTCCTCCTGGGTGGCCGCCTCGCCTTTTATGCGGTTCGCGACTCAAACTAAGTTCATGAACCGCAACTTACATTGATGTTAGTAAGTGTCAAGAGGCGCATTCCGTAGGGGCAAAAACCCACCTCACGCGCGCCTGTTTGCCCTTCCTTTTGCGCCGAAATATGCCAAGAGGGCGCCATGCAAAATCACGACACCGCGCCCTATTCCCTCACCGCCCTGCCCGACGACGAATCCGTCGCCCGCGCCCGCGCCTTGCGCGACCGGCTGAAAGAACGCCGCACCTGCCGATATTTCACCGATGAAGCCGTGCCGCGCGCCGCCATCGAAGCGGCAATCGAAGCCGCTGGAACCGCGCCCAATGGCGCCAACCACCAACCGTGGCATTTCGCAGTGGTGGAAACAGCAGCAAAAAAACGCGCCATCCGCGAAGCGGCAGAGGCCGAGGAACGCAAATTCTACGGCGCAGATGGCGACGCCCCCAAAGCAAGCGACGAATGGCTCGGCGCGCTCAAGGAATTGGGCACAGATGACGAAAAACCATTTCTAGAGACCGCGCCCTATCTGATCGTGGTGTTTGCTCAGCGCAAAGGCGGCATCGAAGAAGACGGCAAGACGCAAAATTATTACGTCAATGAAAGCGTCGGCATTGCGTGCGGAATGTTGATTGCGACCTTGCATGAGGCCGGATTGGCGACCCTGACGCACACCCCATCCCCGATGGGATTTTTGCGCGAAGCCTGCGAACGGCCGGAATGGGAAAAGCCGCTGATGATTGTGGTCGTGGGCAGGCCGAGCGAGGACGCAACCGTCCCCGCCCATGCGTTGAAAAAGAAACCTTTGAGCCAAATTTCCAGCTGGCTCTAGGCCAAATTACGCCGAAGCAAGCTCGCCAGACTGCGTCTCAGGCGTCAGCAAATTGTAGGGATCAATCCCTTCGCTGCGCCAGATTTTATGGCATTCGCGGTACACGGTCGGCTCAGGGATATTCATCGCCGCGCGCACCCGGTCAAAGGGTTGTTTTAGCAATTCGCGGATCGGTTGCTCCACCAATTTCGGCGCCCCGCGCCCGGTGCGTTTCGCCTGCTGCGCCGCGCCCAAGATCGGCGCGCGGCTGCCCTTCACCTGCATTTTGATATTCACCGATCCGGCATATCCGATGAGCAAATGCCCATCCGACGGCGATTGGCCATGCGTAAACAGCAACACGCATTGTTCACCCAAAGCATCCCGGCCATACCCGGTCAGCACATGAAACAGATCATGCGTGTCGCGCGAACGGTCGGTTAGCCATTGCAGCAAATCGTCATATTTCGGGCGGCCAATGCTTTCCGATTCCGCCACCAAACCGGCGGCGGTCAATCCTTCGCTCTCCATGAAATCACAATAGGCATGCGCCAGACTGCCCTTCGGTGTCTTTCTCAGAGTTTTGTGATCATCGAGGATTTCGGCGAGGTTCGGTTCTGTTTCGCGGAGATAATCGCCGCGTTCGGAAAAACACAGATCCTCAACCCGCGGGATCATCTTGTTCGATGGCAGGGCATCGTAGATTTCAAACACCAGGCCGGTGTTTTCCTTGTCCTGCATCAACAGGCGGAAATTCTTGATTGCGCGCGGCAGGGAATAACGCGGTTTGGGACGGTCGGCGTGGCTTAAGACAGTTCCGTCATTGGCGAAACGCGCGGAATAATCGGCGATATTGTTCATGTTAGTCGGCTCTTCGGGGCTTGAATCGGTGCGCCGCCTTGCAAAAGGGGCGCCGTAAGGGGGTTTCCGATGAGCTAGCCCGGATTGTTTACGTAACCGTAAATCGCCGCCGATTTAACGGACGAAATTTTACCCCAAAACCCAGTCTTTTTGCGGGATACCGAGCAAGGATAGGACCGCCGTTAGATCACCATGATCCACGCGCCCATTGGCCGCAGCGCGTGCTTTTGGTTTGGCGCGGTAAGCAAACCCGTAAGTCGCCGCGTCGATCATCGGGATATCATTCGCCCCGTCCCCGGTGGCCAAGACAGGCCAATATCCGCCAATCTTGGCCGCCTCTTCGATCAGCACCGCCTTCTTCGTCCCGGCATCCGTGATCGGCCCATCCAGCTGTCCGGTCAGCCGGCCGCCTGCCGTCCCAAGCCGATTGCCTACCACCCTGTCAAAACCCAGCCATTCGGCAACAACATCGCCGAAATGGTGAAAACCGCCGGTCACCAAAACATTGCGGCACCCCATTGCCTTCAGTGTTTTGGACAGAATTTTCGCGCCCGGCGTCGGCGTAATCCGGTCATCTAAACAGCGGTCTATCGCAGAAACCTCTAACCCTTCGAGCAGGGCGACCCGCTCCCGCAAGGCATCCTCGAAATCGAGCTCGCCTTGCATCGCACGTTCGGTGATATCGGCGATTTTGTCCTTTAAGCCGGCATAATCGGCCAATTCGTCGATGCATTCTTGGCCGATCATTGTCGAATCCATGTCGGAGATGAACAGGCGCGGGATTGTGATTTCTTCTGTGCAAACCAACGCGTCATACGTTTCAAAATGCGTTTCAATGACGTTGAATGCCAAGCGAGGATCGCTCGCATCGAACTGCAATTCCAGCACCGTTCCGCCAGCATCGCCGCCCAGATCGAGCAGCTTCTCTTCGGGCGGAGTGAAGATGTCATCATGACTTGCATGCAACAAACCACGCCGCATCGCATCAAGCCGTGTTTCCAGATCGACATGGTCTGCTATCAAACGCGCAATGAGCACCAAAGAATCTCCTGAATCATCGGCCAAAGCGCCGCCGCTCGCGCTCATTGCAGGGCCGACCGCCAGCGGCAAGAGCGCGGTTGCGGTTCGTTTGGCGAAAGCATTGGAAGCGCAAGATCGCAGCGCCGTCGTCATCAACGCCGACAGCGCGCAGGTTTACGCCGATCTACAAGTTCTCTCCGCCCGCCCAGATGAGGCCGAGATGGACGGCGTAGAGCACCGCTTGTTCGGCGCATGGGACGGCGCGGATGCCTGTTCCGCCGCCGATTGGGCCGTCCGCGCAAAGGCAGAGATCGCGGATTGCCATGCCAATGATGCTGTCCCGATCTTAGTCGGCGGCACTGGCATGTATCTCAAAGTGTTGATCGAAGGGATCGCCCCCATCCCTGCCATCGCCCCAGAAGTGCGCGAAGTGGTGCGGTCGATGGACACAGAAACCGCCTATGCCGCGTTGATGATAGAGGACCCGGTGCGCGCAGCAGACCTCAATCCCGGCGATAGCCAGCGGATCGCGCGCGCCTTGGAAGTCAAACGATCAACCGGCGTCACTTTGGGCGATTGGCAGCAAGCAAAGACCGGCGGGATTGGTGAAGAGGTCGCTTTGCATCCGCTCGTAATGATGCCGCCGCGCCAATGGGTCTATGACCGATGCGACACCCGCTTTGCCGCGATGTTGGATGATGGCGCGGTGGAGGAAGTCGCGGCTTTGCTGAAACGCGAATTGCCCGAAGACCTGCCGATCATGCGCGCGATTGGCGTATCAGAAATCGCCGCCCTGATCCGCGAAGAGATCACCCGCGAAGACGCCATCATCGCCGGATCGCAAGCCACCCGCAATTATGCGAAACGGCAATTCACGTGGCTGCGCGGGCAATCACCAGCGGATTGGCCCAAGGTTGAATCTCAAAATATCGAGATTGATGAAGTTTTCGCATCTTTATTACAACAATAAGGGTTGACGCGATAGATTCTAATGGCTAGCGACGAAATCAACCAAGCCCTAAGGGTCGCACTAAAACTGGCACACCATTTGAAATGTGCCGCTATTTGATTTGTCACAAACGCCCGCTATTGCTGGCCGTCCAACGCACAAGGTGAAGGTTTTTTTGATCATGTCTGTCGTCATTCTAATTGTAGAAACGGGCTGATCTGGGATTCATCATCATAGAATTTCCTGACCGGCCCGACGCGAATATCCGCTTCGGGCTTTTTTTATATCTGGGCAGGTTTGATTTTTAGGAGAAGACACGTGGCGAAGCGCTCTGGAGCCGCTTTATTAATGGAAAGCCTGGTCGAGCAGGGGGTCGAATATATCTTCGGCTATCCCGGCGGCGCAGTGCTGCCCATTTATGACGAGCTGTTCGGAAACGATCATATTCGCCATATTCTTGTCCGCCACGAAGCAGGCGCAGCGCACGCCGCAGAGGGCTATGCCCGCGCCACCGGCAAACCCGGCGTTGTTCTGGTGACCTCTGGCCCCGGTGCGACCAATGCCGTGACCGGCATCGCCGATGCGTGGATGGATTCGATCCCGCTGGTCGTCATCACCGGGCAAGTGCCCACCGCCCTGATTGGGACAGATGCGTTCCAAGAGGCCGATACGGTCGGCATCACGCGCCACTGCACCAAACACAATTATCTGGTCAAAGACCCCGCTGAATTGACCGCGACCATCGAAGAAGCGTTCCGCATCGCCACCACCGGACGCCCGGGACCGGTTGTCATCGACATCCCTAAAGACGTGCAAATCGCCGTCCCATCCGAAAGCCGCCCGGCCAAATTGACCGCCGCGCACCGATATGCGCCGCAAATGGCAGGTGCGCCCGATCAGATCATTGAGGCGGTCGACATGCTCGCCGCGGCGCAGCGGCCCATTTTCTACACGGGCGGCGGCGTGATCAATTCGGGGCCGGAGGCGACCCGCCTGCTGCGCCAATTGCAGGATATGACCGGCGCGCCAGTGACTTCGACGCTGATGGGCCTAGGCGCCTTCCCCAGCGAACATCCCGATTGGCTCGGCATGCTCGGTATGCACGGCACGTATGAAGCCAATATGGCGATGAACAAATGCGATGTGATGGTGTGTATCGGCGCGCGCTTTGATGACCGCGTGACAGGACGGCTGGATGCATTTTCGCCGGATTCTAAGAAGATCCACATCGATATCGACCGGTCTTCCATCAACAAAAACGTCACCGTTGATCTGGGCATTATCGGCGATTGCGCCACGGTGCTGGATCAGATGATCGAGGTTTGGGGCCAAGGAAGCGCCAGCGCCAAAACCGCGCAAGACCTGGGCGAATGGAAAGCGCGGATCGCCGGTTGGCGCGCGCGCGAATGCCTCGCTTATCCAGAACGATCAAAGAAACATCCCGCCGCGATCATGCCGCAAAAGGCGGTTGAGCGGCTGCACGCCCTCACCCATCATCGATCCCCAATCATCTCAACCGAGGTTGGTCAGCATCAGATGTGGGCGGCGCAATATTTCGGTTTTGAGGAACCGAACAAATGGCTGACGAGCGGCGGTCTGGGCACGATGGGTTACGGCCTGCCCGCCGCGATTGGCGCGCAATTGGGGCATCCTGATGCTTTGGTGATCGACATCGCAGGAGAGGCGTCGATCCAGATGAATATTCAGGAGCTCGGCACCGCATCGCAATTCCGCCTGCCGGTGAAAATCTTCATCCTCAACAATGAATATATGGGCATGGTGCGCCAGTGGCAGGAATTGACCTATGAAAGCCGCTATTCCAATTCTTATTCCGACAGTCTGCCCGATTTTGTGAAACTGGCGCAGGCGTATGGTTGGAAAGGGATCCGCATCACGGACGAAGCGGACCTCGACGCGGGCATCACAGAAATGATGGAATATGACGGCCCGGTCGTTGTCGATTGCTGCGTTGCGCAGGATGCCAATTGCCTGCCGATGATCCCATCGGGGGCGGCGCATACCGACATGTTGCTGTATGGCGATGATGTGGACGGCACGATGGATGACGAAGCCAAAGCGCTGGTTTAATCCGCGAGTTACAGTTTACGCGCCGAAGGAACAATCGAGACATGAAAATCAAGAACGCCGAAAGCGAACGGCACGTCCTTACAGTCACCGTCGATAATGAGCCGGGCATTCTGGCCAAGATCACCGGCCTGTTCACCGCGCGCGGCTATAATATCGACAGTTTGACGGTGGCCGATATTTCCGATGATCACGCGATCAGCCGGATCACCGTCGTAACCAATGGCCCGCCGCAAGTGATCGATCAGATCGAAGCGCAGCTGGAACGCTTGGTGCCGGTTCACAAAGTCACTGACCTCACCGCAGCGGGCCCGCATGTTGAGCGTGAATTGGCGCTTATCAAAGTCGCGGGCAAAGGTGACAACCGGGTCGAAGCCTTGCGCATCGCCCAGCATTTCCGCGCTAATGTGGTCGATACGACCACCTCCAGCTTCGTCTTTGAGCTGACCGGTGCGCCGGAGAAAATCGACAGTTTCATCGTGCTGATGCGCGAGATTGGCCTTGTTTCTGTGGGCCGGTCTGGCGTGGTTGGCATGATGCGCGGCGCTGAGGGGCAATAGCAAACCAGCGTCCGCCGCAATCCATTTCACATATCGACAAATTTACGAACCAAAGGGAATTCCCATGAAAGTCTATTACGACGCCGATGCCGATCTGGGCCTCGTCACTTCCAAGAAAATCGCCGTGCTCGGCTATGGCTCTCAGGGTCACGCACATGCGCAAAACCTGCGCGATAGCGGCGTAAAAGACGTGGCGATTGCCCTGCGAGAAGGATCAGCGACGGCGAAGAAAGCCGAAGAAGCAGGCTTTAAAGTCCTCTCTAACACTGAGGCCGCCAAATGGGCCGATATTCTGATGATCCTGGCCCCTGACGAACATCAGGCCGGAATTTGGGAAGACGACATTAAAGGGCATATGAAGCCCGGCAGCGCGCTGGCGTTTGCGCATGGTTTGAACGTGCATTTCGGTTTGATTGAACCGCAAGACGACATTGACGTGATTATGATCGCGCCAAAAGGTCCGGGCCACACGGTCCGCTCCGAATATTCGCGCGGCGGCGGCGTGCCTTGCCTGATCGCTATTCACCAAGACGCCAGCGGCGCGGCGCATGACGTCGCCCTCGCCTATGCCAGCGGTGTTGGCGGCGGACGCAGCGGCATCATCGAAACCAATTTCCGCGAAGAATGCGAAACCGATCTGTTCGGCGAACAAGCGGTTCTGTGCGGCGGGATTACACATTTGATCCAAGCCGGTTTTGAGACCCTGACCGAAGCCGGTTACGCGCCAGAAATGGCGTATTTTGAATGCCTGCACGAAACGAAGCTGATCGTTGATTTGCTGTATGAAGGCGGCATCGCCAACATGCGTTATTCCATCAGCAACACCGCCGAATATGGCGATATCAAAACCGGCCCGCGGATCATCACCGATGACACCAAGGCAGAAATGAAGCGCGTGCTGGCCGACATTCAATCGGGCCGTTTCGTGAAAGATTTCGTCCTCGACAACCGCGCGGGTCAACCGGAATTGAAAGCGAGCCGCAAGGCCGCTGAGGCGCATCCGATTGAGAAAACCGGCGCCGAATTGCGCGCCATGATGCCGTGGATCAGCGCGAATAAGCTGGTCGACAAAGCGAAGAACTAGATCCAAAGGGTGGAGGATGCCAAAAGCAAACTCCACCCAATTGATTTTCGTCGCCATCGCCATCGTCTGGGTGCTGATGATTGCACGCGCTTATATGGATGTGAAAGGCACGGACGGCCTAGTCGCTGTCGTGCCGCAATCAGAGGTCCAATCCTTCGCCCGGCAAGAGCTGGACGCGTTACAAACCCGCAGTTTTGAGGGCGATTTGGAACTGTGCGGCATCATCTTTGAAACCAGCGATCAAGAATTGGGCGTGTCCCGCCCGACCAGCGGTGATCAAGCGAGCTGTGACATTTCATTCTTCGATGAACCCGGCATGGTGCCAATCGCCAGTTTTCACACGCACGGCAAACACTCCCCGCAATATGACGGCGAAGTGCCCAGCATGGTCGATATCGAAAGCGACGTGGCCAATGGCATGGACGGATATATCGCAACGCCCGGCGGCCGTTTGTGGCACATTGAACATGAGGTCGGCGTGGCGCGCATGGTCTGCGGCGAAGGATGCCTAACGCAAGATCCAAGTTACCGCAGATGCGCCGGCGATGTGATCGCGCAAAGCTATACGGTCGAACAATTGGCGCAGCGGTTCAGCGATAGTAGCCGAGGCTGCTGAGCTGCGCGCGGGTGTTCTGGTCCGGCGGGAGTATCCTCCGGCGGCGTCTTCCTGAAAACAAAACTGCCCGCGAAAGGTTCCCCTCTTTCGCGAGCAGCAGGTCCAAGAATTTGGGCCGAAGACTGGGTATTTCAGGTTAAAAAAGGACGTGACCAGGAATACTAGGAGGAACGACCCCTAGCCACGCCCAAGTGCGCACCCGTCAGGCAGCGGGTGCACAAGCTGATGCTGAGCAAGCAGACGCTTCACAGGCGGAAGCGGCGCAAGCTGAGGCCGAGCATGCCGAAGCAGTGCAAGCAGAAGCAGAACAGGCAGACGCGGCGCAGGCAGACGCGGCACAAGCAGACGCAGCGCAGGCAGAAGCGGAACAGGCGGCGGCGGCACAGGCAGCAGCAGCGCAGGCGGCTTGACGCTGAGCGCGCGCTTGACGGCGAGCTTCGCGGTTGGCGCGGCGGTCAGCAGAGCTGGTATCGATCGAACGCGGGGCGGAATAACCGCTCGGGCCGCAAGGTGCATCGGCCAAAGCAGGCGCGCCCGCAGTTGCAGCCGCAAGGCCGCCAGCAACCATCATCAATTTCGCAAGGTTCATTTTCTGGGTCATTTTAAAGTCCTCTCCAGGGGGTAATTCGGGGTAACAACAGGGGTAAAAACAGGGGTAAAAACGGGAAGTCAGATTAGGGGTAATCGGGTAAGCAAATGTATTGGCGTCCCGGCGGACCGGAGCAGCTATCTAGGGGGGTCAGGGGGAGCGCCGCCCCGGCCCACTGGAACGCCAAACTGGGGTAATATCAGTCGCCGAAACGCTTCCCTTCTGGGACTTGCGTCCATGCCGGGTCAGACTTTGAAATGAAGCCATCAATATCGCCGAGCCATGTGCTTTGAACATCGCGGTTGAAGTTCAAATAGAGCTTCCCACCGTGAATTTTGTACAAGGTTGGATCACCCGGTGCGAGCGAGCCGCGGCTCATCGCCCAAGCGCAGTGGCCGCCATATTGCGGGGCGTAACGGTCGGGGTTTTCTTCAAACAAATCGGCGTTTGCTTGGCTGGAAAAATGGAATGCCGCGCCGTCATGCATCACTTTGAATTGTGAACTGCCGCGAACGGGCGTGCCGTTTCCTTGGAAGTAGCTGACCGTATCATAGCCGCTCAAGGCGACGGTGCTGCCTTCGACGCCGACAAACACGCCGCCATCGGCCTGTGCCGGGGCACTAAGGGCAACCGGCGCGGCAAGAGCTGCTGCGGCTGCGATCATGGGATATTTAAGTTTCATCGGGGTTCTCCTAAATTCGTAATGTGCTGCGGCCACTCGGCTGGCATTCAGGGCGGGGGTCGCAGGGGGTAAACCATCGGGTCAGCCAAGGGGGTAAACTGGCCGTCTGGTGTCCTGAGAGCCGCCAAGTGGCCGCGCACATCATGGAGTTCGCGCGGTTCTCTCAATTGGTGACAGGCACACCAAAAAAAGTTGAAAAAAATTTCGCACAGGGTTCGCACAGGGGGGGGGGGGGGGGGCAAACACCCCTCTCGCCGCTCGCGCCGCCCTTGAAACATTGCGGATATGGCGCGCAAAACCGGGCCGCTCTCGACACGCATGGCGCAATACGTCACAGATTTTTGCTATCAGGGCGCACAATCAAAAAGGGGCCATCATGCAGCTCAGTGACTGCCACAATATTGATGACTTTAGATTGCTGGCCAAAGCGCGGCTGCCCTTCCCCGTATTCGATTACATTGACGGGGCGGCGGATGATGAGCTGACCAAGGCCCGCAATACCAGCGCCTATGACGCCGCCGATCTGGTGCCCGATGTGCTGGCCGGGGTGGAGGCAATTGACACGTCTTGCACCATCCTTGGCCGCAAAAGCGCCCTGCCCTTAATGCTGTCACCGACCGCGGTTCAGCGGGCCTTCCATTGGCAAGGTGAAACTGCGGTTGCACGCGCGGCAGAAAAATTCGGCCTGTGGTTCGGTATCTCCAGCCTCGCCACGCGCAGCATCGAAGACATTGCCGCGCTGACCACCGGCCCAAAACTGTTCCAATTGTATGTCCACAAAGACACCGGCCTTAACACCCATATGATCGAACGATGTCAGGCATCCGGCTTTGATGCGCTGGCTTTGACGGTGGACACGATTGTGTCTGGCAAACGCGAACGATGCCTGCGCAGCGGTTTTACCACCCCGCCCCGTTTCACACCCGCAAGCATTTGGAGCTATGCCACGCGCCCGCGCTGGACGCTGGATTATGTGTTCCGGGAAAAATTCAGCCTGCCGAACCTCGACACTCATGTCAGCGAAGGGTCGAGCAAAGCGGTGAGCATCGCGGAATATTTCAACACGATGCTCGACACCTCAATGAATTGGGACACCGCCGCCGCAATCCGTCAGCAATGGGGCGGTAAATTTGTGCTGAAAGGCGTGATGAGCGCCGGGGACGCGCGCCGCGCGGTGGAAATTGGCGCGGATGCCATCATGATTTCCAACCATGGCGGCCGCCAATTGGACGGCAGCCGCGCGCCATTTGATCAATTGCCAGAGATCGTCGATGCTGTTGGCGGCGAAATTGAGATCATTTGTGACGGCGGCGTGCGGCGCGGGACGCATGCGTTGAAAGCAATCGCGACAGGCGCCACGGCGGCTTCGGGCGGAAGGTTATATCTCTACGCCTTAGCGGCGGCGGGTCAGGACGGGGTGGAGCGCGCACTGAGCATCCTGAAAGACGAAATTGAACGCGGAATGCGATTGATGGGCGTCACCCATGTCGATCAATTGACGGCGGAAAGATTGAGGATGCGCCGGTGACCGGCATCGCAGTCTTGAAAACCGTTAAAGGCGCGCAAACACAAAATGTCATGAAGCTGAAACCTCACGGGAGCCTTAGCACAGTGATGAAGACCCGCTCGAATCCATCCGCAATCCGCACCAGAAAAATGCCTGCCTTGGGCCTCTCATTTGGCCTGCTGCTCAGCCTATCCGCATGCAGTGCGCCGGACGCCCCTGTCGATAGCAGCGAGACCGATGATTTTGCCGCGCGGATCAATGGCAACACGCCGCCCGCACCCGCTACTGGGGGCGCCGGGACAGTTGGGGGACCGCAGGCCAGCTATGCTCCGCAAGCGCCGACAATAGCGCCGCCCCGCGAGAACGCTGCTCCCGGCGCCTATGCCCCCGGCACCGCAACCGATCCCGAAAGCGTTACGTGCAACGCCAATAAAATGGGTCCGTTCATGGGCCGATTGGCTGATGAGGCGACCCGCGCCAATATCATGAGCGCCGCCGCCGGGGCCGCCGATGTGCGCTTCATCCAAGCCGGCAGCGGATATATCGCGCCCGATGCGACCAATCCGCGTCTCAACATCATGCTGGATAATCAAGGGATCATCCGCGACGCGCGCTGCGGATAAAACAAAACCCCCGCCGCTCTGATGAGCGACGGGGGCTTGTTAATCTAAGACTGTACCGGATCAGTCTTGGTAATGTTCATCAGCAGAGTGAGTTGGGTAGTTGGTATCGCCTGTTTCGATGAAACCTGGGATGTCCACGACCCAATTGGCTTTTACGTCTTCGTTGAAGTTCAAGTAGAGCTTGCCATCGACGATTTCGTACACTTCTGGGTTACCAGGAGCGAGCGCATCTTTCGCGCCGATCGCCCAAGCGCAATAGCCGCCATAAGCAGGCGCATATTTGCCTGGCTCTTCGATAAAGGTCTTCGCATTGTCTTCGCTAGCGAAGCGGTAATCGAAGCCTTCGAAACGAACGGTGTATTCTTCTGTGCCGACAACCGGAACGCCGTCACCAACGAAGTAGCTGACCGCATCGTAACCTGAAAGTGCCAGCGTATCGCCTTTGCTTTCGCGGTAAACGGGGCCAGTTGGCTCGCCGCCAAGGTCGGCATAAACGGCCGCTTCGGTGGTGGCTTCTGCGGTCATCGCATCGCCTTCTGGGGCATCAGCAGCAGGGGCGCCGCAAGCAGCAACAGTCGCCATCAGGGCAATAGCGAAGAGAGATTTTGTCATAGTTTTCATCGGGGGTAATCCTCCTAAGGGTGTATGTATTTGTTCATTCGAACCAGCGCCTGAATGCCGGTTATTACGGTGGTAACATTGCGTCTTTCGCGGATCGTGCATGGATGGTTACAGACCTTTTTGCACATTTCCAAAAAAAGTCATTTTTTCACGCGATCCTCTCCCCCTTCCCTTGCGCTGCGCCGGATAATCAGCAAAGACTGCGGGCCATGACTTACACCGCCGCATTACTCCTACGACTAACATGCCCTTGGGCATCGTAGGGCCGCGCGCGTGACACTGCCGCGGATACCCAGACGCTCAAGGGGTTCCGCCGCCAAACAACATTCCAAACAAGTCATTTAAAGAGCAAGCGTCATGGCCATGCTGAAACAGCCTTCGAAAAAATACCGCTCCTTCCCGCAAATCAATCTGCCCGATCGCCAATGGCCGGGCCGCGTGATTGACCGCGCGCCGCGCTGGTTGTCGACCGATCTGCGCGATGGCAATCAATCCATCATCGATCCTATGGATGCGGTGAAGAAACGCCGGTTCTTTGATTTGCTGGTTGAGATTGGCGTCAAGGAAATCGAGGTTGGCTTTCCCAGTGCGGGCGCAACGGAGTTCGACTTTATATCCGGCCTCGTCAAATCGGGCGCGATCCCAGACGATGTGACCGTGCAAGTTCTCACGCAGAGCCGCGAGGACTTGATCCGCACCTCTTTTGAAAGCTTGGACGGCGCGCGATCCGCAATCGTACATCTTTATAACGCCGTCAGCCCAGCATGGCGCGATATCGTGTTCCGCATGTCAAAAGACGAAGTGCGAGAGATCGCCATCGCAGGCGCAGAGGTCATGCGTGATGAGGCCGCAAAGCGCCCCGACACAGATTGGCATTTCCAATACTCACCCGAAACATTCTCGACCGCAGAATTGGATTTCAGCATCGAGGTTTGCGAAGCGGTGATGGGCGTCCTTCAGCCCAGCCCCGACAAACCGATCATCCTCAACCTGCCCGCAACAGTTGAGGCGGCGACGCCGAATATTTACGCCGATCAAATCGAATATTTCTGCCGCAACCTGCCAAACCGGGAAAGCGCGATCATCTCGCTCCACACCCATAATGACCGGGGCACTGGCGTTGCGGCGGCAGAATTGGGTCTGATGGCGGGGGCGGACCGCGTAGAGGGATGTTTGTTCGGCAATGGCGAACGCACCGGCAATTGCTGCCTCGTGACGATGGGCCTCAACCTTTACACCCAAGGGGTCGATCCTCAGCTCGATTTCTCTGACATTGACCGCGTGATTGAGACGGTCGAATATTGCAACGACCTGCCCGTTCATCAACGCCATCCTTACGGCGGCGAATTGGTTTACACCGCCTTTTCCGGCAGCCACCAAGACGCCATCAAAAAAGGATTTGAAGCGCGCAGGAGCCAGAATGACGAAACGTGGCGCGTGCCGTACCTGCCCGTCGACCCCGCCGATCTGGGCCGCAACTATGAGGCCGTGATCCGCGTCAATTCGCAAAGCGGCAAAGGCGGTTTTGCGTGGGTGTTGGAACAGGACCAAGGGCTAAAACTGCCTAAGGCGATGCAGGCCGATTTCTCACGCTATGTTCAACATCTGGCGGATGAATTGGGCCGCGAATTGAATGCCGCCGATATTTGGGACGCGTTCAAAACCGCCTATCACATTGAAACAGACACGCGCCGGTTCCGGCTGGTTGATTACGAAGAAAACCGCGCGGCGGACGGCACCCGCGTCTTTGCCGGGAAAATCGCGGTCGATGGCGGCGAACAAAGCGTCTCTGGCCGGGGCAATGGCCTAATTTCCAGCGTCGTCAGCACGCTTGAGGCGGCCTTTGATCTCGATATCAAAGTGCTGGATTACACCGAACATGCGCTGGGATCGGGACGCGATGCCCGGGCTGCGGCCTACCTCAAATGCGAAAGCGGCGGACGGGTCATCTGGGGATGCGCGATTGACGAAGACGTCGCCACCGCCAGCGTGCGCGCCGTGTTGAGCGCGGCCAATTCGGCGGTACAATAACGCCGGTACAATCAGGTGCAGCGGGGGAACGCGTTGAGGGGGAGCTGGGATCTATGCCGAAATTGAAGCACTTCGTTTTGGGCGGTTTCGCCGCGCTGGCCTTGGTCACGTCCGGCTTCATCGTTGCGGGCATTTTTGAACCCTCGGTTGACCCCGAATTCGAACGCAATCTGGCTCAAATCGACCAGGCGGATATGCACAGCCTGATCGCGGCAGAGGCGCAAAAACTCGGCGTGACCGCGATGAGCGTGACCGTTATTGACGGGAATGCCGCGCCGCAAACGCTCCATTTCGGGCGGGCGATGGATGGCGGCATCATGCAACTTGCCAGCCTATCAAAAGCCGCCGCATCGACTGTCATTCAGATCATCGCCAAACAGCAAGGCGTGGGTCTGGACGATGATGTTCGCGCGCAGATCACATCGCTCGACATCGCGTCGCTAGAGGGCGGCGACAGGGCCGTAACCTTGCGCCAGCTGCTGTCACACACCACCGGCGCATCGCAATCGGGATATCCCGGCTACCCGCGCGATAGTGAAATACCCAGCACAGCGCAGGTCATCGGATCGCCGCCGCGATTCTTTGAATCCGCGCTTACATTTGATGGAAATGCGGGCGAATTTCGGTATTCCGGCGGCGGTTATACAATTGCGCAATTATGGGCCGAGGATGTAACTGGAAAAGACTTCGACGCCATCGCGCAAGAGACGCTGCTCGGCCCATTGGGTATGGATATGAGCACCTTTGCGATGATCACCGATGAAACCGCAATCGCGCCCGGTCAGATCATCGGCGCGGATGCAGGGTTTGATCCGACCCAAGGGGTTTTCAGCTCTCTCGACAATGATTGGCACGTCTATCCAGAAAAAGCCGCCGCCGGCCTTTGGTCAACTTCGCAAGATTACGCCCGATTTGCCGCCGCATTGATGGATGCGGCGGCGGGCATAGAAAACGCGATTCCTCAAGACATCGCCCGCGCGATAATCACACCAGAGGCGGAAACCGATTTCGAACCCGGCCTGCATTACGGATTGGGCGTGATGCTATCTTTAAATGACAACGGCACAGTCGAAGAGGTCTGGCACACTGGCGCAAATGCTGGCTATCGCACGATCTTCATCGCGCGCCCTGCGGCGGGCGAAACGCCGCGAAGAGTGGTGGTGGTCACATCCAACACGGCAACCTCTGCCTATCTCAACAAAGCCATTGGCGCGGCATTGCTGGAACGTTGAAATCGGGCGCCGATATCGGCGCATTTGCTTAGCGACTGAAATACGCCACAAGGGCGGCAAGCCAATCATCCAAACGGAGCAAACCATGCCGGTCATCACAGTCCAAATGCGCGAAGGGCGATCCAAGGACGCAAAGAAAAAGCTGCTGCGTCAGGTTACCGATGCGGCGGCCGATGCGTTGGAGATTGATGCGGGGCGTATCCGGGTCATCGTCCATGAGATTGACGATGCCAATTTTGCGGTTGGCGGCGTGAGTTACGAAGATCAGGGCAAAGGGGGCTGACGGATGGATCTTGAACTGACCGGAAAACGCGCTCTTGTAATCGGCGCAAGCCGCGGGCTTGGCGCGGCGATAGCGCAGGAATTACGGGCGGAAGGGGCCGAGGTGCTCGGCGTCTCTCGCACACCAACAGATGCGCCCGATTACCCGATGATTGCCGCCGATCTGGCATCCCCCGACGCGGCGCAGAACATCGCAGAGGCTGTGCAAGAACGCATGGGCAGCGTGGATATTCTGGTCAACAATTGCGGCGGCCCTGCCCCGTCTGGCGCGCAAGACACCGATGCGGCGATGTTGCTGGCGGCGGTGCAGCCAATGTTACTGTCGATCACCGAACTGACCCGCGCGCTGCTGCCGGCGATGCGCTCTGCTGGATTTGGGCGGATTATGACCGTCACATCCGCCGGGGTGCGCGAACCGATTGCGGGATTGGCCCTGTCAAACACATTGCGCAGCGCCGTTCATGCATGGATGAAAACGCTGGCCAAAGAAGTCGCCGCCGACGGCGTAACGGTCAATATGCTCATGCCGGGCCAGATCGACACCGACCGGCTGCGCTCGCTGCACGGTGCCTTTGCGCAGCGGATGGGCGTGGAACCCGAAACCATGATGGCCAAAGCCGCAGAGGGCATCCCAATGGGCCGTTTCGGCACCCCGCGCGAATTTGGCGCGGTCGCCGCATTTCTGGCCAGCCCGCGCGCGTCTTACGTCACCGGATTGGAAGTGCCGGTCGATGGCGGGTTTTTGAAATCTTGATCGGGTTGGCGCAGTAGATTTCAACGAGGTTGAGCCGCGCCCGCGATCAGGCATTCTGCAAAATCGGCGAACAGCGCGCGCGATTTATCCGGTTCATCTTTGTATAGGTCGTGATCCGATTGCCAGACCTCTACAAACGCCGGGTAATCATCATTGGCCGCCAGATAATCGCGTGTGCGCGGGTCTTTGTCGCCCAAAACCGTTTTTGAACATTCTGCGCGCAATGTCACATCACGCCATGGGAAATCGGCGGCACCGATGAATCGCGGAATGTAGTCATACATTTGAAGCGGCTGCGAATGGTCGAACACAAATCCCGCGCCAACTGATCCTTCCGGACCCGATCCCGCGTCCGGACGGACATAGATATTAAACCATGTCCATGCCCCATAGAATTCGCCGTTCGCCTTCGCCTCTTCCACCTCCTGCGCTGTCTCCCGTGAGTGCCGATCAGTGTGATGCTGCAATCCGTCCATGACCGGCACCAGTGACAGGATTTGCATCCCCTCCAACCGGGTTTTGCCCAAAGCGCCCAGCGCAAGATGATTGCCCATGCTGGTTGTGATCAGAGGAGGCTCAGCGCCCAGTTCAGCCCGGTAATATTCAACCGCCAACGTGACATCCGCCATCGCAAGTTCAAATTCATCCGGGGCCTCAATCGTGCGGATATTGGTGCCCCAATAGGCGATTGAGGCGACTGTGAACCCGCGTTTTAGCAATTGATATCTCGGCATATCGGGCATGAGTGGGCCCATGCTCTCAATCATGCCGTTCTCTCGACTTCTAGCGATAAATTCCGGTGTCATTGCACGGTTGGTGTAGAACGGCGAACCGCCCGGCCCGCCAATAATATCGACCACGATGCGGCTGCGATCATCCGTGCCCTCGAGCTTGCTTTCGAGAACTGGCACAATTGCGCCCCCGGCCCTGAGCGCGACCAGCGATGAGGTCACCTGCTGCTGCGTCCAGGTGTCGCACACGAACCGATCCGTATCGCCATTGGCCGCGTAATCGTAGCTTTCTAGGCAATCCACCCAATCATAAGGGATGCCTCGTTGTGGTTCGTCTGAATAGGAATTCTGCACCAAGCGGGCGAGATCCCGCCTTTGTTCAGCATCGCCCGCATTGGCGGCGATATGATGCACGATTGCGGTGATCAGGCCCAGCAGACCGAGCAGAAAAAACACCAATCTCCAATGGCGTATCATTCGCCGCAACATGCTGCTCCCCTTTGCCCTATTTCCTACACAGTTTCAGCGCGCTAACAACGCCGGATGCGCAATTTTTCCCCTCTCTCCCTTTCCGTCTTGCCGGGCGGTGCCAAGGACGCTCATATGGCGGCGGAGATTTTGGCCCCTGGACTGTGTGTCAGGTGTGTCAGGGATAGCGCCATTGGCGCAAATCGGGACCGTCACAGCGGCCCGGATAGGGAGAGACGAGCATGACTGTAACGAACGCACCAGCAGTAGAGGCCATCCCAGAAGCGATCATCGAGCCTGATCTGCCGATCATCGACCCGCATCATCATCTTTGGGACCTGCGCCCGATGATGCCGATGTTCCCTGAGCCCCGGCACCGGTTCATCGAAACGCTGGTGGATGCGGCCTATTACACGTTTGACCACCTGCATGCCGACACGGCCACGGGGCACAACATCATCGCCACCGTCTTCATGGAATGCGGGGCGTTCTACAATGCGGCTTATGGCGATGCGCTGAAGGTCGTGGGCGAAGTGGAATATGTGAACGGTGTTGCGGCGCAAGGCGCGAGCGGGATTTACGGGGATCAGCGGCTGTGTGCGGGGATTGTGGGCCATGCGGACCTGACACGCGGCGCGGCGGCGGGAGAGGTTCTGGACGCGCTCAAGGCGGCGGCACCGGGCCGGTTCAAGGGCATCCGCCATCAGGGTGCGTGGGATGCCGATCCAGATGTGCTGGGCCCGCCATTCCATGCCCCGGCTGAGCTATACCGTGATGCTACGTTCCGCGAAGGGTTTGCGGAGCTTGGTAAGCGCGGGATGAGCTTTGATGCGTGGATCTTGGAGCCGCAGATTGGCGATGTCATCGACCTAGCCCGTGCCTTCCCCGATACGCCGATCTGTCTGGACCATTGCGGCACACCTTTGGGCAATGCCAGCTATGCCGGTAAGCTGCCGGAGCGGTTTGGCATCTGGCGTGACAGCATCCTGGAACTGGGCAAATGCGAGAATGTCGCGGTGAAACTGGGCGGGCTGGCCATGCACAATTGCGCGATGCCAGAGGCCGGGCCAGCGGCGGGTGTCGGGTCTGAGGAACTGGCGCGTCTATGGAAGCCCTATATCGAGACATGCATCGAGGCATTCGGCACGCAGCGCGGCATGTTTGAAAGCAACTATCCCGTGGATCGGTGGGGCGCGACCTATCCGGTTTTGTGGAACGCATTCAAACGGATCACGGCGGGCGCAAGCGCGGATGAGAAAGCGGCGCTCTATGCTGGGAATGCAGCGCGGTTCTATGACATTGGATAGGCGCGGCATCTCAGACTTGCGTAGTTGCAAAGTGCAACCTACCGAGCGTCCAAAGCCTTTTACGGAGATACATGCATGCCCCTTCCCGCCCCGTTTGACCGCCTTCGCATTCCGCTGATCGGTTCGCCGCTCTTCATCGTGTCGGGCCCGGAATTGGTGATTGCACAATGTAAGGCCGGGATCATCGGCAGCTTTCCGGCGCTAAATGCGCGCCCGCAGACATTGCTGGATGAATGGCTGCATCAAATCACGGAAGAACTGGCAAAACATAACCGCGAAAACCCGGACAAACCGGCCGCGCCCTATGCCGTCAATCAGATCGTGCATAAGTCGAATGACCGCGTGATGGCCGACATGGCGACTTGCGAGAAATGGCAAGTGCCGATGGTGATCACGTCACTGGGTGCGCGCACGGAGATATTCGACGCGGTGCGCGGCTGGGGCGGTGTCACGATGCATGATGTGATCAACAACCGCTTCGCCAGAAAAGCGATCGAGAAAGGCGCCGATGGCCTGATCCCGGTTGCCGCTGGTGCGGGCGGCCATGCTGGTACGCAATCACCTTTCGCCTTGATGCAAGAGATCCGCGAATGGTTCGATGGCTTGGTCGCGCTGTCAGGCTCTATCGCCCATGGCGCATCCATCCTCAGCGCGCAGGCAATGGGCGCAGACTTTGGCTATGCCGGAAGCGCGTTCATCGCCACCGAAGAAGCCAATGCCGATCAGGGCTATAAAGACGGGATCGTCGAAGGCTCCGCAGAAGGCATCGTCTATTCGAACCTCTTCACCGGGGTGCACGGCAATTACCTGCGGTCCTCAATTGAGAATGCTGGCCTGGACCCGGACGATCTGCCGACGAGCGATCCTTCCAAGATGAACTTCGGATCAGGCGGCAACACCAAGGCTAAGGCTTGGAAGGACATTTGGGGTTCTGGACAGGGTGTTGGCGCGATCAAGTCGGTCGGCAGTGTTGAGGATCTGGTTGCGCGGATGGAGCGTGAGTATCACGCGGCCAAAGCGCAGATGCTGGTGAATGCCAACTACACGCCTTGGGCATAATCCGCAGGGGAAGTCTAGGTCGCGCTCCATAGAGATTCGGCCATTGCATCCAAATCGGCAAAGTCAAAGCCGGTGCCCAGCGGGTCTTTGCGGTTGAGAACCATGCGCCGCCGTTCGCTAAGCAAGCGGCGGCGGAGCCCGGATTGCAGCAATGCAAGCCGCTCAATCGCTTCGGACAGCGCCGTTTCGCTGTCTTTACCGTGCAGCTGCGACCAATGCTCTTCGATCCGCCCAACGCGCTCCATCACCAGCTCATTATATTGCCGGTGCGGCCCGCGGTGCAGCGGCATGCCAGTGCGCAGGCTCGCCTCATCCGTCGCCGGAAGCAGCAGGCCGTTGGCGCGAAAATCGTCAAAACCAATTTTGTCGGTCCCAATCGTTTCGAACATGGTCCCAAAACAGTGCTTTGACAGCACCTGACGCGGCAAAAGATGATGTCGTTGCAGACCGGGATCATATGCAAATGAACCCGGCTTGTTGATCGCGCGGAAAGATATCTTTGCGCGCGGCATGGCCCGAGCGGCTATTATGCGGCTAGACCTCGAATTTTGAAATGTCGTACGCCCCTGATGTATCACTAGCTATTCGCGCCAGACTCTAATAAATTTGCCATTACGCGAAGTGCGCATGACAAGGAGGTTACCGTCGGGCGCTACAATGCGCTCGCTGCCTTCAATCCCGCCGACCAGAACAAGTTGGTTTACTAACCTAACTCCAAGCCGAGTTGCAGAGATCTTATCTGTAGAAAGCGGTGGCTCGACGCGAAGTTCCTGATTAATCCAAAAATCTAGGCCAATACTTTGCAGTGCACCATCTATAGTTTCACGAAAAGCAGTTAGTCCAAGCGCAGGAAATGCACCACCATCTAACCATGCTGTTGAAACTGATTCGAAGTATTGGCGGCCAATGGCACTTTGCGCCGGAGGCCACACAACTGCTTCAATTTCCTCGAAATGCTGAACAAGATCGCGGGCCAGTGCCATCAATCCTTTGACAACTGGCATCGTTCTTTCGCCGCCAGACAAATGGTGTCCGGGCGCAAGCTGCAAGGCTTCGTAAAGCACCGATGCAGGTTTTTCTTCGAGGTCAAAAAAATGTTCGATCTCAGGATAAGGAACCGCGTCGCCTGATGCGAGACCGATGAGATCAAACATCAAACCATCACGCAGCAATTCGAGCCAAACAAGGTCGGTCGTCGACGCCTGCCCATCGCTGGACTGGCGAATTTGCTGCCCATCCGCCGCGACCAGATGAACCGGTGTCTCATCCGCCGGATCATACGTTAAAGCGACAGCGCGCTGGCTCGTCACAAAGTCCCGTATTGCCGCGCGATCAGGCCGTTTGCCCTTCGCAAACAGCAGATAAAGCCCTTTGGCACCGGAATCCGATGTCTGCGTAATTGCCTACATTCCCTTCTCTGTCGCGACCCGCGACTGCCCCTACAACCCTGTCATGCGAACTTGACGCTATTTCCAGCCAACGTCGAGTCCTCAATGAGGAGAATTCAAACTTAACCCGAATATGACTAGAATATACCGCAGGATAGTCCCTCAATAATCGACTGTCCGATTTCGCTACAGTCTTTCAAAACTTCCTGAGATGGCGATTTTTGCGCAAGTATTTCGCCCGGTGTTTGCGCCGAAAAACAAACAATCATCGGCTCCGCCACACGCTTTAATCGCCAGCCTGTTGCAATTCGGTCGATCTGTTTTTGTGCGCCCTGCCCATCGGACCCCGCCGCAATTATGGTCGCATAGGGGCGGCCTTCTAATTGACCAAGAACAGGGTAGTAATTGCGGTCGAACATCTCTTTCATTTCACCGCTAAGCGCAGCTAAATTTTCTGGACCTACGAATAGATATCCGCCCGCCCCCAATAAAATATCGGGCGTTACTTCTGCTGCTCTTATCAATTGTGCGCCGGGATGATTTGCTGCGGCCACCGCCATTGCTTCGCTCGCACCTGTGCGGCTGTGCCAAATCACCAGCAAGGGCGCGTTGTTAGTCATAAGTTAGCCTCGAATTAGCCGCGTTCCGGTCCGCTCACATACGGCCCGCATACCGGCTCTCGCCAAAGTGGCTGTAGATTGTCAATCCGCCGTCTCTGTTCTGTGCGCGTGCAATCGGCTATTCCTGCCGAATGGCCTCACGCACACTTTCCCACGTTCTCGGAGTTTCTCAATCGCTTGCCGGGCGATCATGGCAATGGCGCGGTGGTAATATGGATATCAAAGGCGGCGACGGCGCCTCGTTAGACCGCGACATTTTGACGCAATTGCTGATGACGCGCGGTGTTGCGAGTGATGAGATCGACAAACACGCAAAACCAACCATGCGCGAATTTTTGCCTGATCCATCCGAGTTCCGCGACATGGAACGCGCGGCGGATCGTATCGCCAAAGCGGTCTTGGCCAATGAAAACATCACGATTTACGGCGATTACGACGTCGATGGCGCAACCAGCGCGGCGTTGCTGGTCGAATTGCTGCGCGGATTGGGTGTCGAGGCCGGCTATTACATCCCTGACCGCTTGCTGGAGGGTTACGGCCCGACGGGCGAGGCGCTGGTCAAATTGGCGGAGGACGGATCGAGCCTGATTGTGACCGTCGATTGCGGCGCGATGGCACATGAAGCACTGGGCATGGCCAGTGATGCCGGGGTCGATGTGATTGTGGTCGATCACCACAAATGTTCCGCAGAATTGCCGCCAACGGCCGCTTTGGTGAACCCCAATCGTTTGGATGAAAACGATCTGGCGGCCAGTCACGGACATTTGGCGGCGGTCGGCGTTGCCTTCCTGCTTGGGATTGCTTTGGTGCGCACCTTGCGGGCGCAAGATTTTTTCAAAGACCGCAAAGAGCCGGACCTGATGGCTCTGCTTGATCTGGTCGCTTTGGGCACAGTGGCCGATGTGGCGGCGCTGCACGGGCTTAACCGCGCATTTGTGGCGCAGGGGCTCAAAATCCTCGCGCGGCGCGAACGGATCGGAATGGCGGCGCTGATGGATGCAAGCCGCCTCAAACGCGCGCCAATCGCCTCTGATCTCGGCTTTGCCTTGGGGCCGCGCATCAATGCTGGCGGACGGATCGGCGAATCAACGCTTGGCGTGCGGCTGCTGACGACGCGTGACCCGGATGAGGCGCGCGACATTGCCGAAAAACTCTCCGCCCTCAATGAAGAACGCCGCGCGATTGAGGCGGCCGTCCAAGAGGCCGCCGAAGACCAGCTCGATGGCCAGCACAATATGGCGGTGCAGGTGATCTCTGGGACAGGCTGGCATCCCGGTGTGATCGGGATTGTCGCAGGGCGAATTAAGGAAAAGACCGGCAAGCCTTCGATTGTTATCGCGCTGGATGAAACAGACGGCACCGGCAAGGGGTCGGGCCGTTCGATAAGCGGCGTCGACCTAGGCGCGGCGATCATTGCCGCGCGCGAGGCGGATTTGCTGATCGCGGGCGGCGGGCATGCAATGGCAGCGGGGCTGACAATCCCAACGGACAAACTCGCCGATTTCACCGAATTTCTCGATACAAGGCTGGCGAAGGAAGTGGACAAAGCGCGCCTTGGCCAATCAATGCAGCTTGACCTGTCGCTCGCGCCCGGAGGCCTGACGCCCGATCTTGTCAACACATTGGAAGCCGCGGGCCCATACGGTGTCGGCTGGCCCGCCCCGCGCGTCGCGGTTGGCCCGGTGCGGATCATCAAGGCCGATATTGTCGGCAAAGACCATTTGCGTGTGATCGCAGCGGGCGGCGATGGGCGATCCTTCAAAGCCATCGCGTTTCGCGCTGCCGAAACCGAAATGGCGCAAACCTTGATGCATCGCAGTAAGGGGCGACAATTCCATCTCGCTGGCCGGGTGAAGATTGACGATTGGGGACACCGCCCGGCGGCTGAATTGCATTTAGAGGACGCCGCCTTTGCCGATTAAGGGCGCATTGGGCGCGGATAAGACACCAATTGTGCGCCAGTAAAATATCGCGGCCGCAAATTTTTTTCCCTAATTTCGCAAAAGCATCGCAGACAGGGCTTGACCCGTTCCGCGCACCCCCCTAGATGCGCGCTCTCGCAAATGAGCGTGGCCCCTTCGTCTAGCGGTTAGGACGCGGCCCTTTCACGGCTGAAACACGGGTTCGATTCCCGTAGGGGTCACCACCTCTCTCCACGCATAAAATGCAATTTGCGCCCCCCTACAACACACACAGTTCTGCAATATCCCCAAGCGGGATTTGACCTGCCGGAAACGGACGGTAGAGCAAATCGCATGGGCCAGGCGCAGACCATTCCGATCGTAGGCATTGTGCTGGCATTGGTGACCTTTGTCTCCATGCTGCTGCTTGGATTCGACCCGATCATTGCGCTTGCCATTTTGATTGTGTGGGTTGGTTCGCTGCTGCTGGCCGCTGGCCGTCCGCCTGAACCGGCGCCGGTGGTGGTTACGCAATCGATCAATTCCGATTCGATGCGAAAGCTGATTGAGAATTCCTCAACCCCGCTCCTCGTCACCGACAAAAACACCATCTCCATCGCCAATCGCGCCGCGCGCCGGATGATGGGTCAACACATTATCGGCCAAGATGCGCGCGTCGCGTTCCGTCAACCAGAGGCGATTGCTCTGCTCGGTGATGATCGCAATGGCCAAGCGATCATTCGCGGCCTGGTTCGCCGGCAAGACATTTGGCAGATCAACCGTCAGGCGGTGGATGAAAATCTAGCCGTGATCGAATTGATCAACCAAACGGCAGAGGCCGACATTAGCCGGGCGCACACCGATTTCGTCGCTAATGCCAGCCACGAATTGCGCACGCCTTTGTCCGCCATCATCGGATATGCCGAAACCCTCAGCGAAAGCGGCGAAACGATCGATTCGCCCACATCGCAAAAATTCCTCGGCACTATTCAACGTGAGGCTTTGCGCCTGCAAAGCCTGATCAGCGATTTGATGAGCCTGTCGCGGGTCGAGGCAGAGAAACACGATTTGCCGGATCAATTGTTGGAACTTTTGCCGCTTACGGAACGGGCGGCGCGCGATGCGGCGGGCACAGACCGTTTGGAGCGGTTGAAACTTGAATTGAACGTCGATCCTTGCATCAAGGGGGATCAGCAACAGATCGAACAAGTTGTGCGCAACTTGGTCGACAATGCGCTCAAATACGGCGCGCCAGATACGCCCGTTCGCGTTCAGCTTGATTTGTCGCGCGATGGGATGGCGCGAATTTCTGTTATCGATCAAGGAGAAGGGATCGCGCCGGAACAGATCCCGCATTTAACGCGCCGTTTTTATCGCACCGACCCCGGTCGCAGCCGCGCCTCTGGCGGCACCGGCCTTGGGCTTGCCATTGTCAAACATATCGTCGAACGGCACCGGGGACGGCTCAATATCGAGAGCGACCTTGGCCAAGGGACGCGCGTGGTTGTCCGCATCCCCTTGGCCGAGGCAGGCAGCAGACACGCAAACGAAGGCGAGAATGATGTATCGGCGGAGCCTTCCGCAAAAGAAGCCGCACAAGAAATTGGGGGCAAATCCCCGATAGAGTCTTAGCCTTGTCTTATTTTTTCAACATGGCCGCATCATCGCAATAGATGCGGCCAGCTCTCACTGCTCAGCAGTATAGGGGAAACAGGTTTAATTCATGTCGCCGATAACTCTCATCCTGATTGCCATCGGGCTTGGCCTTGCCGGGTGGCTGGCTGGCCGGGCGAAAGCGTGGAGCTTTCAAAAAGCGGCCCCTGATACGCGCCCGGTCGCGCGGCCGGTCTATCACGCGTGGTATGTCGCAATTTGGATCGTCATTCCGGTGCTTGCCTTTGTCACTCTGTGGTCGTTCATCGCGCCGCAATTGGTCACGCAAAGCGTGCTCGCATCCCCCGGCGCGGCGGATTTGCCCGCCTTTGGATTTGAACGCGATGCCTGGCTGGCAGAGGCGCGCGCAGTGGCGAGCGGCAATGCGCCCGGCGTGTTCAATGACGGAGCAGAGGCGCTGATTGAGCCCTATCGCGCGGCGATTTCTCGCTATGCCCTGATGGGTTATGCTTTGACGGTATTGATCGCCTTTGGCGGCGGCGCATTTGCGTATACGCGGCTGCGCCCCGATTTCCGCGCCCGCACGCGGGTCGAACGGACCGTCATGATCGTGCTGCTGCTCGCATCCTTGGTGGCGATCCTGACCACATTCGGCATTTTCGCCAGCCTGGTGTTTGAAACCGTGCGGTTCTTTGGGATGGTTTCGCCGGTTGATTTCTTGTTCGGCACGTTCTGGGGCCCGGACCCGATGAGCAATCCGGAATCGCCCGATGGATCGCGTTACGGCGCCATTCCGCTGTTTTGGGGCACGATCTTTATCGGCGCGATTATCGCCATGATTGTCGCGATCCCGCTGGGTTTGATGAGCGCGATTTACCTCACGCAATATGCCAATCCGCGCCTTCGCGCTTGGGTAAAACCGGCGCTCGAAATTCTCGCAGGTGTGCCCACTGTCGTTTACGGTTATTTCGCGGCGCTAACGGTGGCCCCGGCGATCCGCGATGCGGCGGTGGCCATTGGGATCACCAATGCATCGACCGAAAGCGCCTTGGCCGCGGGCGTTGTGATGGGCGTGATGATTATCCCCTTTGTCTCATCAATGGCCGACGATTCCATCGCCGCCGTGCCCAGCGCCATGCGCGACGGCAGCTATGCAATGGGCGCAACCAAATCAGAAACGATCACCCGCGTCCTGTTCCCCGCCGCCCTGCCCGGCATTGTGGCTGGGATCATGCTCGCCATCAGCCGTGCAATCGGGGAAACCATGATCGTGGTGATGGCCGCATCAACGGCCGCCAATCTTTCCGCCAATCCGCTTGACCGGATGACCACGGTGACGGTCCAGATCGTGAAAATGCTGACCGGCGAAGGCAGCTTTGATCACCCCGCCACTTTGAGCGCCTTCGCGCTGGGATTTGTGTTGTTCATGGTCACATTGGCTCTCAACTTCGTCGCCTTGCGCGTCGTGAAACGGTTCCGTGAAGCATATGAGTGATACAGCAAACCCGCAAAAGCTCGGTCCCACACGGACCCCAGAGTTTGAGAAGCGCCTTGCGCGGCGATACCGCAAGGAACGCAATTTCAAACTGATGGGCCAAGGGGCCATTTTGTTTTCCGTCGCGGTCCTGATCTTCCTGCTCGGCAATATGCTGATCAATGGCGTTGGCGGATTTCAACGCGCCGAATTGACGGTGCCGATTGATTTTCCTGAAAGCGGAATTACTGGCGACGCCGTATCGCTGACCGCGCCATCTGCAATCCAAGTGCTGGAAATGCAGGGAATGTCGGACGTTGTGACATTCTATGCTGAAGAAGCGCTGGGCGAAGAGGCTGCGGCTGAGCTGAGCCGTGATGCGTGGCGCGATGTTGCCGCGGCATTGCAGGCAGATCCTTCGCTGATTTACCGGTCAGAAACGTTCTACCTCCCCGCCTCCTCAGACCTTGCCGCCGCACTTGATGGCGAAGGGTCGCCGGAAATTCAGGCGCTGGCCCAGACGTTGTCGGAAGAAGGCAAGCTCGCGGAAAATTGGGACTTCGGCTTCATGACCCGGTCCGACGCGACTAGCCCGCAACAGGTCGGCATATGGGGGGCGCTTAAAGGGTCCATCCTGACCATGCTGGTGACATTGGCGCTGGCTTTCCCGATTGGCGTTTTGTCGGCGCTGTATCTGGAGGAGTACGCACCAAAGAACCGCTGGACCGATTTGATCGAGGTTTCGATCAACAATCTGGCCGCAGTTCCCTCTATCATTTTCGGCCTGTTGGGGCTCGCGGTTTTCTTGTCGATCTTCCCCAATTTCCGTTCTGCTCCGCTGATTGGCGGTTTAACGCTCGCTCTGATGACGATGCCCGTCATCGTGATTTCGGGCCGCAATGCGATCAAAGCCGTGCCGCCGTCCATTCGCGATGGCGCCTTGGCGGTTGGCGCATCGCCGGTGCAAGTCGTGTTCCATCACGTCTTGCCGCTCGCATTGCCCGGCATGCTGACAGGAACCATCATCGGCATGGCCCGCGCGCTGGGTGAAACCGCGCCGCTCTTGATGATCGGGATGCGCGCTTTTGTCGCGACGCCGCCGGATGGTTTCACGTCGCCTGCGACGGTTCTGCCGGTGCAAATCTTCCTGTGGTCGGACGAAATCGACCGCGGCTTTGTCGAGCGCACCAGCGCCGCCATCATTGTCCTTTTGCTGTTCCTCCTGCTGATGAACGGCCTCGCCATTTACCTGCGCAACAAATTCGAGAAAACCTGGTGACCCTGATCCACGAAAAGATCCAGCAAGACAAAACCGCGAAAATGCTCGCGCGCGATGTGTCTGTTTATTACGGCGACAAGAAAGCGATCGACGACGTGTCGATCGACATTTCGCCGGAATATGTAACCGCCTTCATCGGCCCATCAGGCTGCGGCAAATCGACATTCTTGCGCTGTTTCAACCGCATGAATGACACGATCCCAGCGGCCCGCGTTAGCGGATTGATCGAGCTGGAGGGCGAAGACATTCACGGCAATGCGATGGATGTTGTGCAATTGCGCGCGCGGGTTGGGATGGTGTTTCAAAAGCCCAACCCCTTCCCCAAAACGATCTATGAAAACATCGCCTATGGCCCGAAAATCCACGGTCTTGGCGAAAAGAAAGCCGATCTCGACGTGATCGTTGAACGCTCGCTCACGCGCGCTGGCCTTTGGGATGAGGTGAAAGATCGTCTGGAGGATTCCGGAACGGCTCTGTCTGGCGGCCAGCAACAACGGCTTTGCATCGCGCGGGCCATTGCGGTGGAGCCTGAAGTAATTTTGATGGATGAGCCTGCTTCGGCGCTTGATCCGATTGCGACCGCGAAAATTGAAGAGCTGATTGACGAACTTTCGGGCCGCTATGCGATCGTGATCGTCACCCACTCAATGCAACAAGCCGCCCGGGTTAGCCAACGGACCGCCTTTTTCCACCTTGGCAAAATGGTGGAATACGGGCCGACATCGGCGATTTTCACCAATCCGATTGAGCAACGCACTCAGGATTACATCACAGGACGCTACGGATAATGACCGATCATACCGTCAAAGCATTCGATGAAGACATCACGCGCCTACGCGGACTGATCTCTGAAATGGGCGGCCTGGCGGAGGCCGCCGTGCACGAAGCGCTCGACGCGATGGTTCGCGGTGATGAGGAGCTCGCGGCGAAAGTGGTGGCGCGCGATAAGAGAATCGACGCATTGGAAACAGAAGTCGACAAATTGGCCGTACGCATCATCGCCCTGCGCGCGCCTCTGGCCGATGATTTGCGCGAAGTTATTGCGGCGTTGAAGATCGCCGGCGTGGTGGAGCGGATCGGCGATTATTCGAAAAACATCGCAAAACGCGTCGGCATGATCGAGGGGCGCGACCGGTTTGAACCGCTAACGTTGCTGCCTGCAATGGGCGAATTGGCGGGCGAGATGGTGCATGATGTGCTGACCGCTTATGCATCGCGCGATCCCGATTTGGCCCGCGAAGTCATCGCCACAGACGCCAAAGTTGATGCGTTTTACAACAGCATTTTCCGCAACCTTGTCAGCCACATGGTCGAAAACCCTGCGACGATTTCGAGCGCAGCGCAATTGTTGTTCGTGGCGCGCAATCTGGAACGGATCGGCGACCATGCGACCAATGTTGCAGAGATGGTGCACTTTGCCGCGACCGGCACCTATCCACCAGAAGAAGACCGCTGATCATCGGCTCCGCTAGCATTTGTGGATAAGTAGCTGGGCTGCTTTTCATCAAATTGTAGCCAAAGTGAAACATGTTCTATCTGACGGCCTGATCTGCTATCCTGCCGCCGAAGCAGGGGCCGCCTCGAGGAGACAGTACAATGTCCGCCGCCAAATTGCTGCTCGTTGAAGATGATCCTGCGCTGTCCGAATTGCTCGAATATCGCTTCCAAAACGAAGGGTACAATGTCCGCTGCACCAGCGATGGTGATGAGGCATTGGTGCTGGCGGCGGAGGACGTGCCGGACCTGATCATCCTAGATTGGATGATTGAAGGGACCAGCGGTATCGAAGTGTGCCGCCGTTTGCGCCGCGACAAAGAAACCGCGCATGTGCCGATTATCATGCTGACCGCACGTGAGGCAGAGGATGACCGCATTCGCGGGCTTGAAACCGGCGCGGATGATTATTTGACGAAACCGTTTAGCCCGCGCGAATTGCTGGCCCGCGTGGCCGCTGTGATGCGCCGCATCCGCCCCGCTTTGGCCGGAGAGACCATCGAAGTGGGCGATATCAAGCTCGACCCGGTCGCGCATAAAGTGCAGCGCCGGGGCCGGTCACTGCAATTGGGGCCAACCGAATACCGGTTGCTGAAATTCTTTATGGAGAGCCCTGGCCGGGTCTTTAGCCGCGGGCAATTGCTTGACGGCGTGTGGGGCACGGGCAGCGATATCGAATTGCGTACGGTGGACGTTCATATTCGCCGGTTGCGCAAAGCGATTGGGATTGAAACAGCCAAAGATCCAATCCGCACAGTCCGCTCCGCTGGCTACGCGCTTGAGGCGACTTGAGGCGGCACGAAGCGGTTCTAGCGGCACACACCTGACCAACGCGGGCTCTGATCAAAATGGAAATGATCGGCATGCGCGGCGTTGAAATCCGGCGATAGGACCGTCGCAAAAACCCCGCAGGCATCATCGCGGACCGCGCGCAGAAATTGCGCTTCACTGGTTTCAGCATCCCAATCATCAAGCACACTGATCCGGCGGCCATCGACCAAGATGAATGCCGCAATGTCGATTGCATTGGCGGTCGCATGCTGGCTCCACCCGCCTGAACCGCTTCCTCGTATCCGCCGGCAATTATAAGCGCCCAAATGTTCGATACGGGCGATCTCGCTGCCCAATATGTCCCGCGCCGCTAGTTCGGCGCTCTTAACCCGCCACAATTCAAGCGCGGCGGCAACCGGACAGGTCACGGGCGGCGTGCTGGGGGCCAATGGAAAATCGGTTAGCTGCGTGCGATCTGGCCGTGCGCAGGCCGTTTCGCCCCCATCAGGACCGGCGGGAGGGAGAGCCGTGTAAGCGATCCTGCTGCGATCGAGCACCGCGCGGCACTCATTCATATCATCGCGCAGCCCCGCCAGCTTTGCCGCGGTCGCCATCCCGACGGGATCGCGCAAATCCAGCGGGGCAAGCGGATTATGCTGCGGATGCTCTTCCAACCAAACCCATCCGGCAAACACCATCAGCCCCGCAATCGCGGCCAGGATGAGGCAGCGTTCGTTGCGGAATGTCCCGATTTTGCGAGAGATGCGGCGTTTATTTCGAGGGCGAGCCATTGGGTGATCTTAGCGCGGCGGCTTAATGAAAGTCGCGTGATTTCGGGATAATTCGGTGATTGCGCGGATGGCCGGCAGCGCTTGGCAATTCATCAATCAAATCACGCGGTTTCACCGGCTGCCTCTCACCCAAAGCCGCGCCCGCCCCATGTCCTGCAAGCGCGTCGCGCACTCCATATCCTGCACGCCCGTTCAGCGGCGCGCTCACATGATCGGCCCGCGCGACCGGCGCGTTCAGCATATCGTCCGACAGCGCATAGAGCTGATCACTCGCATCGGTCATATGCTGCGCAATCACATGCACCACCTCATCATCATATTCGACCCGCCCGCGGACCTCCATCAAACGAGCACCCATCACCACGCGGCGCTGTTTCTCCTTTAAATCTGGCCATACGACCAAATTCACCACGCCCGTCTCATCCTCCAAAGTGATAAAGCACACACCCTTTGCGCTGCCGGGGCGTTGCCGGATCAGAACGACGCCAGCGACCTGCACCATGCTGCGGAATTTGCGCTCCCTCAGCTCGCTAGCGCGTATAAAACCGCGCTCCGCCAAAGACGGGCGCAGGAATGCCAGCGGATGCGCTTTCAAACTGAGCCGCGTCGTTTGATAATCGGCCACGACTTCTTCGGAAAGCGGCATTGCCGGGAGCTGCGTTTGCGCCCTTTCCACCCCTTCATCACGCGCCGCCGCCGCGCGGAACAGCGGCAGATCAGGGGCCGAGATCAAACTGCGCGCATCCCACAAGGCCTGACGCCGGGACAGCGCCATGGAACCAAAGCAATCCGCACTCGCAAGCCGTTCAATATGCGGCGGCGACACCCCTGCCCGCTCGCGCAGCTGCGCCACATCTTGATACGCGCCCTTATCTTCGCGCTCGCCAATAAGCTGCGCGGCGATATGTTCGTGCAAACCATCCACCTGACGCAGCCCAAGACGCAAAGCGATAGAATGATCGCGCCGCACGGACTTTGCCTCCAAAGCCCCGGAAATCGGCGGCGCGGCTGTGTGTTCAAGAGTGCAATCCCACTGCGAAAGGTTCACATCCGGCGGCAACACCTCCACACCGTGTTCCCGCGCATCACGCACAATCTGCGCCGGGGCATAAAATCCCATCGGCTGCGAATTCAGCAGCGCCGCCGCGAAGGCTGCCGGGAAATGGCATTTCAGCCAGCTCGACACATAGACCAAATGCGCAAAAGACGCCGCGTGGCTTTCAGGAAAACCGTATTCGCCAAAGCCCTTAATCTGGTTGAAACACCGCGCCGCAAAATCGGGATCATAACCGCGATCCACCATCCGGCCGACCATCATATCTTCCAATTCATGCACCATTCCGCGGCTGCGGAAAGTTGCCATCGCTTTGCGCAACCGGTTCGCCTCAACACTGCTAAACTTCGCCGCATCCAAAGCGATTTTCATCGCCTGTTCTTGAAAAATCGGAACGCCCAATGTCCGGTCCAAAATATTGCGCAATTCATCAGGCGGGCCATGCCGGGGCGATGGCGCAGGGATTTGGACGGGTTCTGCGCCTCTGCGGCGTTTCAAATAGGGGTGAACCATATCCCCTTGGATTGGGCCGGGGCGTACAATCGCGACTTGGATCACAAGGTCGTAAAATTCGCGCGGGCGCAGGCGCGGCAACATGTTCATCTGCGCGCGGCTTTCCACCTGAAACACACCCAGCGAATCCCCCTTGCGCAGCATCGCATAAGTATCGGGATCCTCGCGCGGCACCGTCGCCAGCGTCAAAGTGCGGCCATGATGCCCCTCCAGCAGGTCCAAACATTTCCTGATGCAGGTCAGCATCCCCAGCGCCAGCACATCGACTTTTAGAATGCCGAGTGCCTCGATATCGTCCTTGTCCCATTCAATAAAACTGCGATCCGGCATGGCGCCATTGCCGATTGGAACCGTCTCAGTCAGGGCCCCTTGCGTGAGAATAAACCCGCCGACATGCTGCGACAAATGGCGCGGCATACCGATCATCTGCTCAGTTATTTTGAGCACGCGGCGCAAATGCGGATCAGACAAATCCATGCCGATATCCTCGACATGCGCCTCTCCGATCTCTCGCCCCATACCGCCCCAAACTGTCCGCGCGAGGGAACTGGTCACATCCTCTGACAAGCCCATCGCCTTGCCCACTTCGCGGATTGCCATGCGCGGGCGATAATGGATGACAGTCGCCGTCAGGCCCGCGCGGTGACGGCCATATTTCGCATAGATATGCTGAATGACTTCCTCGCGCCGCTCATGTTCAAAATCGACATCGATGTCGGGCGGTTCTTTGCGGTCCTCTGAAATGAAACGATCAAACAGCAATTGGTGTTTGGCCGGATCAACCGACGTGATGCCAAGGCAATAACAAACAGCAGAATTGGCCGCACTGCCGCGCCCTTGGCATAGGATCGGCGGACGGACTTCATTGCGAGCGAAATCGACGATACCCTTAATCGTCAGGAAATAACGCGCGAGGTCCATCTTCGCGATCAGCGCCAGCTCCTTATCCAACGTTTCGCCAACCGATGCTGGGATGCCGTGCGGATAACGCCAATCCGCCCCTTTCCACGTTTCGCTTTTCAAATATTCCTGCGGCGATTGATCGTCCGGGTATATTTCCTCTGGATATTCGTAGCGCAATTCATTCAGGCTGAAATTGCACGTATCGGCGACTTCGCGGGCGGCGCGGATTGCATGGGGCCAACGGGCGAACAAACGCTCCATCTCCTGTGGCGATTTAAGGTGCCGTTCGGCATTGGCGTTGAGCAAATGCCCAGCCTGCGCCACGGTCACTTTGTTCGCAATCGCCGTCATCACATCCTGCAACGGGCGGCGTTCAGGCGCGTGGTAATGCACATCGTTGGTGGCCAGCAAAGCGAGGCCATTTGCACGCGCGATACTATCGAGCCGGTCTATTCGGGCAATATCATCGCTGCGGTAAAGATAGCTGGCGGCGAGGTGGCGAAAAGATGAAAGGCCGCGCACGAGATGCGGCAAGATATCGCAAAGCGTGCCTGAAATATCCCCGCCAAGCTCACTGCCATCCAAGGCGACGACATTGCTGGCCCAAGCGGGTATAGTGAAGCGGGCCGTCAAATCCTCTGGCGGGATCAGGATCAGGTGTACGCCCTCGCTGTGATCCGCCAGCATAGCGAGGTTGATTTCGCACACGCCCTTTTCCTGCCACTCACCGCTCAATGTCTGCATCCGGCCTGCGCTGATCAGGCTGCAAAGGCGGCCATACGCGGCGCGGTCTTGCGGATAAGCGAGAAAGGCGAGCCCCTCGCTGGTTTCAATCCGGCACCCGATTACAGGGCGCAATTTCAGCGTCGCGGCCTCTGTATGAACACGCACCACACCGGCAAAGCTGTTGGCATCCGCAATCCCGATTGCATCATAGCCCAGCTCGCGCGCCCTCATCACAAGGTCCACCGCATCTGAGGCGCCGCGTAGAAAGCTGAAACAGCTCACCAATCCAAGCTCCACAAAAGAGCTGCGCGGCGGCGCTTCGATCAAGTCGGGATCAATCTCCAACGTGCGTTTGTCAGGGGTGAGCGCGGCCTCGGGCATCTCACTCAGCAGGCTCCATACCTGCCGCTCTTGCTGCCGCTTTTACCCCTGCACTTACCGCTGCACTTACCGCCGCAAGATCATCCGCAAACCGCGCCGCCTGTTCCTCGCGCGCCGCCCCATCAAGACGCAGCAAATAGGACGGATGCACAGTAACCCAAAGCTGCGACCCATCATCCAGCGGGATCGGAGCGCCGCGCGCCTGCGAAATACTGACAGTCTTTCCCAATATTCCGCGCGCCGCCGACGCGCCCAGCGCCAACACCACGCGCGGGCCAATGGCGGCACGCTCCGCCTCCAGCCACCAGCGGCAGGTGTCGATCTCTTTGGCGGCGGGGGATTGGTGAATGCGGCGCTTGCCCTTTTGTACGAATTTGAAATGTTTCACCGCATTGGTGACATAGGCGGCGCGGCGGTCGATCCGGGCACGCTGCAAATATTCGCCGAGCAATTGCCCGGCGGGGCCAATAAAGGGGCGGCCCTCAATATCCTCGTGATCCCCTGGCTGTTCGCCGACGATCATCAAGGCCGCGCCGGGCGCGCCCTCTCCCATCACTGCTCTCGTCCCGCAATCGGCAATGGCGCAATCGCGGCACCGGCTGATCCCCGCCGCAATTGCAGCCAAAGTCGCAGGGCGCTCCCGCTCCTCTCGCTCTCCTGCGGCCACCATCCCGGCCTCGCGCGATTGCGCCCCAGCGATCAGATCAGGGATCAACTCTGCCTCCGGCAGATTCTTCCAATATTTCTTGGGCATCTCCGACAACATCGCGCCGACCTTCAACCGCGCGGGGTTAAAGGTGGAGGCGTAATAGGACTTCCACAGCTCCTCGACCGGATCGCCCTGCGGCGCGTCAGACCGCTCTGCAGGGCCGCTTTCGCGCATCACTGCGCCGTCCCAATGGATACAGCCGCGCGGGGTCAGGATCGACCAATCCATATTCGCAAACCGGCGCATGAAGAACCCCGCATTGGCGCGCACAATGTGGTGATCGGGCTCAAACCACGCGGCATAATGGGGACGTTCGTCGGATTCAGATGCGCCCTCGCCAATGACTTCACGAAACCGCACAAAGGCGTGCATCTTGTGACTGTCGCGCCGCACCGATTTGCTCAATTCCTCGATCCGGCGAATATCGGGATCGGCTTTATCCTCCATCGCGCGCGGGTTTGATTGGAGCCGCCAGAGCATCCTGTAGAGCAAACCGAAACGCTGAGGGTCGGAATGCAAAGCGGCGTTACGCGCCAGTGTTATAAAGCGCTTGCTCGCGCGCACGGGCGCCGCTGCATCAGGCGCATCATCAGGTGCATCATCAGGTGCATCATCAGGTGCATCATCAGGTGCATCAGGCAGGTTCCCTTCATCACTTTCCCCCTGCATTGCAAACAGATCGCCGGTCGCGCCCGGCTCCGCCCAGCTCACCCGCTCTGGCGGGACACCGCATTGGATCAGCGCCCTCGCCCGCTCCCGCCAAAAGGCGAAATCATCCGGCGCAGGCAAGCAGACAGTGTAATGCGGTGCCAGTGCTGCAGACAGCGCCGCAGACGCGGTGGAGGCCATCAAAATAGCTCCAATTGTTCTTGCCTCGGCGCGAGCAATGCGCGCAAATCCGCCCGGTCCGTCAAATTCGTCGGCCGCCAATCCAGCGCCACCAAAAACGGGCGAACCTTAGCAATCGACTGAGTCAGCCGCGCCACATCATCAAGCCGCAAAGTCCGGTGCCGCCGCGCCGCCAAGATGCGCCCAACCGCCGTCGTCCCCAGCCCCGGCACCCGCAACAATTGCTCCTTCGCCGCGCGGTTCACATCCACCGGGAAAGCGCCGCGAAACTTCAACGCCCAGGCCAATTTGGGATCAATATCCAGCGGTAAATTGCCGTCCGCCCCTGTCGCCTGCGCCACTTCGCCGGGCGCATAGCCATAAAAACGCATCAACCAATCGGATTGATAGAGCCGGTGCTCTCGCATCAAAGGCGGGCGTTTCAACGGCAAGACCGCGCTGGCATCGGGAATTGGCGAAAACGCGCTGTAATACACCCGGCGCAACCCAAAATTGCCGTACAATCTGCTGGCTTTGCTCACGATATCGGTGTCATTCGCATCGTCCGCGCCAACGATCATCTGAGTCGATTGCCCGGCCGGGGCAAATCGCGGTGCATGACGGAACCGTTTGCGTTCATCCTTTGCCTGAATGATTTGCGCCTTGGTTCCCGCCAATGCCCCTTCTATCTGGCCTTCATCCTTATCCGGGGCGAGCCGGGTTAGCCCTTTGGTCGTCGGCAATTCCACATTGATGGATATCCGATCCGCAAACAGACCCGCCTGATGGATCAGTTCAGGGTCTGCCTCTGGGATGGTTTTAAGGTGGATATAGCCGCGAAAGTCATGATCCTCGCGCAGGATCCGCGCGCATTCGACCATCTGTTCCATCGTGTGATTGGAACTTTTGATGATGCCAGAGGAAAGAAACAGCCCCTCAATATAATTGCGCCGATAAAAATTGAGCGTGAGGTCCGCGATTTCCTGAGGGGTAAAGCGTGCGCGGCGGACATTCGAACTCTTTCGATTGATGCAATAGTGGCAATCGAAAATGCAATGATTGGTCAGCAACACTTTTAGCAAAGAGATACACCGGCCATCGGGCGCATAAGCGTGGCAAATCCCCATTCCTTCTGTCGAACCCACACCTTTCCCGCCCAGCGAATTTTTCTTCGCCGTCCCCGATGACGCGCAAGACGCATCATATTTTGCCGCATCAGCAAGGATTTCGAGTTTCTGTTTCAGTGTTTGTTGTGCCATCGTAAGCGCCCTTTTGTTCCTTATATGTTCTTACCCCTCATTCACCAAATGCAAAAGGTGCAACCACGTGGGAACCCCTGCTGGGCTCATACGTAATAGCTGCACGGACCGGGCCCCTCTGGCGAGCAATCCTGCTCGTGATGTCGGACGTAACCCGCGGCATAGACCGCTGTTTTTCAGGAGGGCACATCGCCCTCCGCAGGGAGTAACGAATGAATAAGTTGATGATTGTCCCAATGGTTGGTGCTGGCACCCTCGCACTGGCCGCATGCGGCGGTGAAACCACGACGGCAGACGCAGCAAATGCAAACCCAATCACCGAAGCTGAAGTAGAAGCAGCGCAGATTGCATGGGGCGAAGGCATCGTCGCAATCGGCCAAACCTTCACCGAAGAAGGCGATTTTAGCGCGCGCGCTGCTGAGCATATTGCCACGCATTATGCTTACGGCGATGACACCGCGATCCTGTTCAAGCCAACTCTGGCCGCAGAAGATCAATTCCGCGAAACCCCAGAAGAAGCCTTGAGCTATTTCGTCGGCACCGAAGGCACTGAAGATGGCGGCTTTGCCATTGCGCCTTACACCGCTGTTCGTTGGGAAAATAACGGCACAGTTATCGATGAAAACGGCAATATGGCCGTGGCAATGGGCAATTATTTCTTCACCGGCACTGACGGTTCGGAAACGAAGGTTGAATATTCCTTCGCCTATGAGCGGGATGCAGAAGGCGATCTGAAGATTGTTCTACACCATTCCTCGCTGCCATTCAGCGCGAACTGATTTTTTCGAAAATCATGGATTAGAATTAGGGGGTCGGAGCGCGAGTTTCGGCCCCTTTTTGTGTCTGGATCAGGCCCGGTTATACCCGCCCGAACCGCTGCCGTTCGTGATGCGGGCTTAGATCCGCACCATTCGAGGCGCACAGGTGATCGAGCACGGCGCGGTGCATTTCCCCTTCGAAGGAAACACCAGCAATCCGCCCTTCGACCCAAGCGATCGTGCCCAGCGGCGCATTAATGCCGCCGACCTTCATCGTCACACGGTCACCAATACTGGCAAAACCATTGCTTGCCTTAATCTTGCAGCCCCCTTCGGAAATATCGATCATGTCGACATAGACCACGCGCGAGCGGACTCGGCTCTTGACCATCAGGCTAAGCGGGCGGCGCTCTGATGCGCGTGGAAGGGTATGCATGTTCACATGGTCTGGTTCGCACAAATTTGTAAATTAATGTTAAGCGCCGTGCTTACCTTAGCTTAAGATTTTCACGCAGCCTTCCCTTAACCAGCCCACGAACAAGCCACCTAACAGGCCCCCGAACACACCCCAGACCAGATTCTGATCACGCCGATAGGCCGTGTAAAAACCAATCCGGCACCCCGCCGCGATTGTCGCCTGAAATGCCGCTGCGATAGATCCAATATCGCCGCCCTGCCTCATCCTCGATCCGGTAATAATCGCGCAGGCGCACATTGGATTTTGCACGCCACCATTCTGGCGCAATCCGTTCCGGTCCCTCTACGCGTGTGACTTCATGAACATTTCCGCGCCAACGAAACCGCTGCGGATAGCCGTCTGGGGAGGCATAGAGCACCGCGATTTTCTCAGGCCGGTCCAATAATTTCAGTGGCCTATCCGGCTGCCGTGATGCGGTTTGTGACGCCAGCGCTGCGGCAGAGGAAGCCAGATCAAGCGGAGGCAGCCAGCGCTGCGCCCGTTCGGGCAGGTGGCTGGGATAAGGGACGGGGCGGCGCACCGCATCAGGGCCAAGCCGCACGGTCAACCTGTCGATGCAGGCGGCAAGCGACGTACCGCGGCCCTCTGCCGCTTGCTCCACATCGGCCTGCGCGGCGAAGAGTGGTTCGGCCCAGCTGACGCGCAGCCGCACGGTCTCAATTCCAAAGCCAGCCTCGATATTCTCCAGCTTTTCCGCAAATAGCCGCGTGATATGTGCCGGATCGCGCGTTGCCGCCGCCAGTTCAAGCCGCCGAACAATCACTTCGCCATCCACACGCCACAGACCGATTTCTAGCCGCCGGGCCCCCTCCCCGCGCCCTTCCAATTCGCGCGCCATATCACTGGCAAGGTCGTCCAACACCCGGTCAAGCAATGACCGGTGGCGCAAAGGTTCCATCAAACGGCGCTGTACCAATGGCATAGGATGCACCGTGACCGGCAATAAGGGTTCAGGCACGCGCCCCAGCAATTGATCGAGCCGGATCAGCGGATTGGCGGAAGGGGATTTGCGATTGCGAAACCGGCGGTGGAGCGCATCTCTGGCGGCGGCTTCGCTTCGATTGATCGCCCCGGCCGTGATCGCGGCAAGATCGCCAAGCCGCTTTAACCCCAATCGCCGCAGGACGGTTAGGACATCCTGATCAAGCCGCAAGGCCGCCACGGGCAAGCCGGAGAGGCGGCGCATCGCGTCTTCTTGCGGGCCGATAATAGGCCGGTCGGAGGCAGAGTTCAGGCCAAAATGAGCGAGTGCCCACGCCGCCCCTGCCGTCGGAGCAATGGCCGCGCGGACGGCTAAAGCGCGGTTTGCAAAGGCACTCTCCACATCCGCAAGCAAGTGTTCTTCGCCGCCAAACAGATGCGCCGCGCCGGTGACATCGACCAGCAATCCATCGGGCGGATCAAGCGCGCTCCACGGCCCCCAACGCTGCGCCCACACGGCCAGTTTTTCCAAAAGCGCCAGATCACCAGCGGGATCAGCAGGGGCAGTCTGTATTTGCGGACACAAGGTGCGCGCATCGGCGAGCATCATGCCCGTTGCAGCACCAGCCTCGCGCGCCGCGTCGTTTACCGCATCGATCCGCGGACCATGCGCCGTTTCGGTAATGAGAACGGTGGGGCTACCCGCGATTTCCGCATCTCTTGCCGCATCACGCCCTAGCGACAGCCGCCATCGATCGACCGACAGTCGGGCGCACCAGATGGCCAATATTCTGCGCGCGGGCTTTTTGGGGGCCCATTTCTGACTCACGTGTTTCTGACTGATATGCTTCTGGCGGCTCCCCTGAACTGTTGGCGGCATGTCTGTGGGGGGTTGCTGAGAGGCGTCCTTTGTCATCGCTTAAAGTCCATTTGCCGGGGGAGTGGCTGCGCGCGCGGAACAGTTCGGCTTTCCATGCGGGCGCACCGGGGGCCGCGGCATTCCATAGCGGCGGCGGGGACGGCGCCGCCTGCGCCCGCCAGCGCATCCGCGCAGAGGAAAGATCGGCCTGCGCGTCCAACCGCACCAACCATAAAGCGGTCCCGTGCTGCTGCGCCGCGAGGCTAAGCCTGCGCGAAGCGGTGAAGCCCAGTGCGCGGGGATTGCCGGTAATCTCGCCTATGACGCAGGCCAAATCGCGGCAGCGCAAACCTTCTTCGAGCGCGAACAAAGTGTCTTCGGCATTGGCCGTTTCCACATGGATCAAGCGTCCACGCATCTCAGGCGGTAAACCCTGAGCGAAAGGGCGACCGCTGCGCTGGACGGCGCGTTTATCTTGCACCCACAGGATTTGACGGCGATCATCGGCTTCGGCCAATTCGTCTTGCGCCTGCCGCGCGACCCGCAAAGCATCCCGCGCCAAAGCCAGCGCCAGCCCCGCCCCGCTGGCATCCCCGGCCTCTGCAAATATTTCGCTATGCAGCGGTTGATCCGTCAGACCCGGCTGCCAGCGCCCCTCGCGCGGTTTCAAACGCGCCAAAGGCGAAGAGAACCCAGCCGATAGAGGAGCAAAATCATGCAGCGCTTTCGCGCCGGGAGGGAGAATAGAACTTGTCATTAGGAACACCGTTAGAGACTCGCCTGAGTCTCATTTGTTCCCACTATGTTCCATACTTATAAAATTATTGCAATGGAAGCAGAACAGCTATCCCGCCGCTTCCCCCAATTCAGCCGCCGGCTCCGACGATAATAGGCTGAAAACAGTTTCTGCATATTCAGGGAAAATCCCAGCGAGCAAAATCACCGTCAGCAAAATCGGGCAAACATAGCGCACCAATCCGCGCCAAATCTGATGCAACGCCCCATCGAGGCCATTTTCATCATCAATCAAACGCGCATCCGCAACCCAGCCAACAAAAATACAGGTCAGGATCGCACCGATCGGCATGAACAATTTCGCCGTCACCCCGTCGAGCGCATCGAAGAAATTCGCCTCAGCAAAAATCGGGATGAATGCCAGCGGACGGAAATCCGCCATCTCATTAAACGACAGTGCCGACAAAACGCCCAAAATCGCAGCGCCAACACCAACAATCAAAGTCGCCACAGGGCGCGGGAGTTTGCCTGCATCCTTCACAAAGGCGGTCGGAGCCTCAAGCAAAGACACCGAACTGGTCAGTGCGGCAAAGAACACCATGATAAAAAACGCCAAGCCGATGAGCGAACCAAACGGCATCGCCTGAAACGCAATTGGCAGTGACTGGAACATCAAGCCCGGCCCGGCACTGGCCGAAAGGCCAGCCGCAAACACAATCGGGAAAATTGCCAAACCGGCCAGCAAGGCAACCGCTGTATCTGCACCAGCGATAACGCCCGATGTCTCGCCCAAATTCGTCTCACGGCTGGCATAGGCGCCATATGTCATCATCCCGGCCACACCGAGGGACAAGGAGAAGAACGCCTGCCCGACCGCAGCCAGCATCACTTCACCGGTTAATTTGGACGCATCAAAGGTGAACAAATAAGCGACCGCTTCGCCGAAATTACCGGAGAACGCGCCGTAAATCGTAATGCCCAAAAACAGCACAAAGAACATGGGCATCAAATAGACCGCAACCCATTCGATCCCACTGGAAATCCCGCGCGCGACGAAAAACACCGTTACCGCCAAAAAGCCCAGATTAAGGCCAACCATCAGGCTGCCATTGCCAAACAAGCCGGGCAACAGGTTTTCAATATCGCTGGCCTCGCGCCCTTCAAAAGCGCCGCCGGTCAGGCCGGTTTGGAACAGGTCCGCCGCAAAAACGCCGATATAATAGACGACCCAGCCGCCCACGACGCAGTAGAAACTGAGGATCAGGAACGCCGCAAAAACGCCCATCGATCCAAAGATGCTCCACCCGCCAGAGGCATTCGAATCGCGTGCGACACGGCGCACACTTTCAGGAGCAGATGCCTGACCATGACGCCCAATCAAAACCTCAGACAGCAAGACCGGCAAACCAATCAGCAACACGCAGAAAATGTAGAACAGGACGAATGCACCGCCGCCATTTTCCCCCGCCTCTGCCGGGAAACGCCACATATTACCCAGACCAACAGCAGAACCCACCGCCGCCAGAATAAATGCACTGCGTGAGGACCAACCTTCGCGTTGCCCCGAACCGCTTGATGCTACCATGTCTAAATATACCCTCTTGCTGCGCTAACCCCGGAATGATCTCAGGCACGCATGTCCCATATGCCCCCTATGTGCATGGAAACAGCGCCCGCGCCAAGGGCGAAGCTTGGCGTTTGCCCAGCCTCGCGTTAAATGCGTCTCTATGTCGACAACATTCCAGCTTGATACGAGCACCAGCCGCGCCAATCCCACACCAAAGCCCATGCGGAGGCTGACGGTGCCGCGCGTTAGGGCGCGCAAGAAGGATGGCGTGACCGAAGAGCCTTTAGTGATGCTCACCGCCTATACTGCACGTCAGGCGCAATTGCTCGATAGCCATTGCGATTTGCTATTGGTGGGCGATTCGCTGGGTCAGGTGATTTATGGCCTGCCCTCCACCATTCCGGTGACATTGGAAATGATGGCCAATCACGGCGCAGCAGTCGTGCGCGGATCCTATCACTCCGTGGTTGTGGTCGATATGCCCTTTGGCTCTTATGAAGCATCCAAAGAACAAGCGTTTGAAAGCGCCTCTTACCTCCTCAAGCAAACCGGCGCCGCAGCGGTGAAGCTCGAAGGCGGGGAAGCTATGGCGGAAACGGTCGAGTTTCTAAATTCACGCGGCATTCCGGTGATGGGTCACGTCGGCCTGACCCCGCAAGCGGTCAATGTGCTGGGCGGTTATGCCGCGCGCGGGCGGTCCGATAGTGAAGCGGATAAGATCGTCAGCGATGCCGTAGCGCTCGATAAGGCCGGTGCCTTTGCCATTGTCATCGAAGGGGTGGTTGAACCCATCGCAATCGCAGCCACACAGGCGGTGTCTTGCCCAACGATTGGTATCGGCGCATCGGCGCAGTGCGATGGCCAAGTGCTCGTCACAGAAGACATGCTGGGCATGTTTGAACGCGTACCGCGTTTTGTGAAACGCTATGATGATATTGCAGGCATGATCGACAAGACGGTGGCAACCTATGCCGCAGAGGTCCGCGAGCGCAGTTTCCCAGGTGAAGAGCAAACCTATCAGCCCAAAAGCTAAACGCGCCGCCCCTTAGCCAATTGACCCGCAAGCATATTTGCCAGCGGAGCGGCGATGATCAATTGCAGCAAATGGTAAAGCAGCAAGGGCGCAATCACGAAACCGGCAAGCTGCGCCGGGAACATGATCGCGGCTAGCGGCGCACCAATCGCCACACTCTTTTGCGCGCCAGCAAACAGAAACGCAGTGCGGTCTTCGCGGGCGAGGCCTAGAGCGCCGCCGGTGATCCATGCCCCGCCTGTTCCCGCGATCAGATATAGTATCACCAACCCGATCAGCACCGCCCAACCGAGCGCGCCGAACATGGTGCCAAGCCCCTGTTCCACCGCACCGGAAAACGCCACATAAACCGCAATCCCAATAACGGCCCGGTCAAGCCAGGCGACTTTGGATTTATGCGCCTTTAGCCAATCGATCGTCCATCCTTGCACCGCCTGCCCGATCACAAAGGGCAAGATTAAGATTAGACCGATCCGCACAATCGTCTCGCTGCCGATATCAGCCGCATCACTGCCAGCAAGCGCCGCGAATAGAGGTGCGGTGATGAACACGCCCGCAATATTGATCAGCGCCGCGCCCACAACGGACAGGGCGACATTGCCGCCCGCCAGACTGGTGTAAGACGTCGCCGATTGCACGGTTGACGGCAAAGTGCCCAAGAACAGAAAACCGAGCGCGACCATAGGCGGCAAGGCGGAGGGTAAAATTGCGCCAGCCGCGCCCGACAAGGCGAGCCCGATCAACGGCATTGCACCGAACACCCAACAAAATAGCGGCAAGAAAAATCGCCAATTGGCAAGACCGCGCGCGATTTCAGCACGCGCAATCCGCATTCCATTGACCAGAAACAGCACAAAGATCGCGGCGTTGGAGACGATTTGAGCCGCCGCGCGCCCTTCACCGCCAGCCGGGATCAACGCCGCAAGCGCGGTTGCGATCAACAACACCGCGATCATGGGATCGGAGAGAATAGACAAACGCGCCAACATATAGCGCGCGCCCTGCCCGTTCACGGCGCCTATGTCGAGGAGTGGTCGAGCAGTGGTCGAGGAGTGCTTGCCTCGCGGCGCTATGACGACAATCGGCTTTAACCTGTAATGAAATCGCCCGGGGTCAAGTCGGTGCGCAAGGCTTCAAATTGCTCCGCCTCTGCCTCGCGCTCCAACCCCCGCGCCGCCTGAGCACGCAGAGCCAGCACCTCAAGATCATTGCCCGCACCCAGCCCAATCGCCGTGTCGAGCAAGACTGCAACGCGCAGCCAATCTTCGCGTTCTGCGCTGCTCTTTGCCAGCAGCAACAAAGCCGACGTGTTTTGCGGATCGCCCGCAATATACCGCGTCAACAGCACATCAGCCGCCAGATCATCCCCGTAAGCGCGGTACGCATCAATGATCTTTCGCGTCAGCGGCCAAGACCGCCGAACCCGCGCCGCGACTTCGTATAATTCCAAGGAGCGTGCTGTGTTACCGCTCGCCAATTCAGTGTCCGCCGCCAATGCGTGAACGTCACCCGATTGCGGCAGCCGTGCCAGCATATCACGCGCGCTGCGCCGCGCTGATGCAGTGTCCCCGCGTCCGACAAGATCACGCAGCCGCGCCGTCGCCTCTGGGATGGTGCCGCTGCCTGATCCTTGCAAAACTATCCGGCCTTCTTCGCGTGTTTGGCGCGCTCTCAGGATAAAGGGTATCGCGCGGCCGCGCTCGCCCATCCGTTCCAAGCTGCGCCCAACCAGCATAACGAGATAAGGCGATGCCTCGGGCCGCCCTGCTTTATCGGCCAACAAATCCACGATCTCTCGATCACGCCCGCCCAGCCACAAGGCGCGCGCATACAATTCGCTCACCCGCATATTGGCAGGCTGGCGCAGGCTGAGCGCTTCCAAAATCTCCGCCGCTGTGTCGGCATTTCCTTGTTGCAAATTGACGATCGCATCGAGCATCATCGCGGAGGGGACGCCATTGCCCGCCAGACCGCTGCGGTTCAAAAGTGTGCTGGCAAGCACCGGATCATTCGCCCGCGCGGCCAACACCGCTTGCAAGTAATGGACCTGCGGGAAAGCCGGCGCAAACTCAGCAAGCTCTCGCACGACGATCAACATATCTTCATAGCGGCCCAAATCGCCCAAGGTCGCGGCATATTCCGCCATCACTTCGGGATTTCGCGGATCGGCATTCACGGCCGCCTCAAACCACGGTAGCGATTCGTCCAAACCGTTCGCATCGCGCACCAATTGCGCGCGCAAAAGCAAAGCGGGCGCATATTGCGGATTAAGTTCCAACGCATAATCCGCCGCCTCAATCGCGATAAGATGTTCGCCCCCGCGAAACCGCAACTGAGCAATATCAACCCACAGACCGGGGTTCTCCGGTTCCAATGCGCGGGCCTCATCATAGAAACGCCCGGCCTCCGGCAAATTGCCATTGCGCACGGCCAATCGCGCATCATCGATCAGCTCTAAAAAAGTCTCGCCGCCAGTCATCGCGGAATTGCCGCTTGGCCCATCAATCGGCGAGCAGCTGGCGAGCAAAGATGCTGCAGAAATGGCAATGATAGAGGTCAGAAATTTACGCATGGAGATCGTACTGCTTTAGCAAATCATACAAAGTCGGGCGGCTGATCCCGAGCAGTTTGGCCGTGCTTGAAATATTACCCTCACTGCGCGCCAAAGCGTGCCGGATAACGCGCCGGTCTGATTGTTCGCGCGCGGATTTCAGATTGAGCGCTTCGGCGGCCTCTTCATCCTCCCCATCGAAATCGAGATCGGCGGCGTTCACCAATTTGCCATCCGCCATGATCACCGCGCGTTTGACCCGGTTTTCAAGCTCGCGGACATTGCCCGGCCAATCATGGCCATCAATCGCGGTCAGAGCATCGGGGGCAAAGCCGGTCACCGAGGGGTTCATCTCTGCCGAAAAGCGTTTGAGGAACGCCTTGCCCAGCAACACGGCGTCTCCGTGACGTTCTGCCAGACCGGGGATGCGCACAACGATTTCTGCGAGGCGGTAGAACAGGTCTTCGCGGAAAGTGCCCGCGCCGATCATTTCCTCAAGATTCTGGTGCGTGGCGCAGACAATGCGCGTGTCGACCGCAATGGTTTTGCGCCCGCCAATCCGTTCAATTGTCCGTTCCTGCAAAAATCGCAGCAATTTGACCTGAAGCGGCAGAGGAATGTCGCCGACTTCGTCCAAGAACAAAGTCCCGCCATTGGCGCTTTCAATCTTACCCTCGGTCGTTTTAACTGCGCCGGTAAACGCGCCCTTTTCATGCCCGAACAATTCGCTTTCCAGCAGGTTTTCCGGGATCGCGGCGCAATTGATCGCCACGAAAGGCTTGTCCGCACGGTTGCTTGCATCGTGCAGCCCTTGGGCGAGCAATTCCTTGCCCGTCCCGCTCGCGCCAAGCAGCATGACCGAAACGCTGGTGCTGGCGACACGTTCAATCGTGCGCGCAACTTTGACCATTTCGGGCGCGCCAGTGATTAGACGGCCAAGTACGGTTTTATCCTCGCTAGCATTGGCCACAAGCCGCCGGTTTTCGCTTTCAATCTGATGCAGGTTAAAGGCGCGCCGTACGATCAGGCCAAGCGCGCTGATATCGACCGGCTTTTGATAGAAATCATACGCGCCACGCTCAATCGCTTGCAACGCGCTTTCGCGCGCGCCGTGGCCGCTGGCGACGATGACTTTGGTGTCGGGTTTCAATTCCATGATCGCATCGAGCACTGCGAAACCTTCGGTGGTGCCATCCGGATCAGGCGGCAAGCCAAGGTCCAGCGTGACCACCGCCGGCATTTCGCTGCGCAGGGCCGCAATCGCGCTGTCACGGTCGCCCGCAATCACCACTTCAAAATCTTCGTAAGCCCATTTGAGCTGCGCTTGCAGCCCCTCGTCATCTTCAATCACGAGCAGGGTGGGTTTTTTATCGGCCATTATGCGACTTCTTCTCGGATTGATTTTTGATTCTGTGATTGCGGTGATGCCGCGTCTAATTCTTGGGCCGCATCGCTGCGCTTGCTGAGCAATTTGGCGGCCTCTGGCACTGGCAACGTGATGCTGAAACGGGTGCCCACATCTTCGCGCGATTCCACATTGACGCGGCCGCCCATCGCTTTGATCATTTCGCGCGCTTCAAATGCGCCAATTCCAAACCCGCCCTGCTTTGAGGAAACAAAGGGTTTAAACAGGCTGCTGCGGACAAATTCGGGTGACATGCCCGACCCGGAATCGATGACATCAATCTGACCCGCCAATCCATCGCTGCTCACGCTCAGGAACACTTGATCGTCTGGCTTGCTGGCATCGACCGCATTTTGGATCAGATGAATGAGAGCCTGTTCCAGGCTTTCAACATCGGCCAGCACTTGCACAGGATCGGCCCGCATTAACGACACCGGATGCCCGCCCTTAAACCGGTCCGCAATATCACCAGCAAGACGCGCAAGATCGATCTCGCGGACCTCTTGCGATTGGCCGGGACCATAGCGGCTAAGCCGGGCAAGCAGCGCGTTCAATTTTTCCGACGAATTGCGCAAAGTCACCAACATATCAGCGCGGAAATCGGGGTTGTCGGCGTGTTTTTGCGCATTGCCCGACAGCAGCGAGATTTGGCTGGCGAGATTTTTGATGTCGTGCATCACAAACGCCATCCGGCGGTTAAATTCATCAAACCGGCTGGCATCCATCAAGGCTTGCTGCCCGGCTTGTTCTGCAAGGTAGCTGGCCAATTGTTGGCCAACCACGCGCAGCAAATCGAAATCTTCCCAATCCAACCCGCGTTCAATGCGCGGACGGGCCAACACAATCGTACCGACGAGCCGGTCAAAATGGATAAGCGGCACAACCGCCCACGCATCCTCAGCCTCGCACAGCCATTCCGGCACATGTTTCAGCTCACCATGGTGATCAATCGCGGCGCGCGCTTCGTCCAGATCAAGGATGTGATTGTGCTGTTCCAACAAGCCAGACAGCGCATAATCCCCGGCCGATGCAGGCACTTCGATCGTCGCCCAGTTCCACCGCGCCGATAATTCAAGCTGCGCCTCTTCGTTGGGCACCAGCAGCAATCCGGCTGGGCTGTCGGTGATGTCGGCAACCGCTTTCACCGCGCGTTCGTGGAACGTGGCATTGGCGTTCGATCCGCGTCCAATCGTACGGGTAAACCGCAACCATTCCTCACGGTAGTCATAGCGGTGCTGAAACAGATGTTTGATCGCGGTAACCCGCAGCCATCCGCGCAGCCGTTCCGATGGCAACCATAGGATCGCCGAAACACCTGCCAAAACGACAAAAACAACCTGACTGGCGCGGGCAAAGTCACCGCCCAGCAAGGCCAAGGACCGGGTGACCAGCACCATAACCAACAAGTAACTGCCGATGACCAGCAGCGACAAGGTTTGGAATGTCACCGCACGGCTGGGCCGGAATTGCAGATGCGCATTGGCCGAATTTGCGCCCAGCGCCAGCAACACCGCAACCACCCCGGCAATCGCGCCGCGCAAGGCAACCAAAATCGCCGGATATTCCCCGCCAAGATAGGCGACAGTGAAATAGTTGAGATCATAGGCAAAGATGCCCGCAAGCCCGATCCAGCTCCACCGGATAATCTTACGCGAGGACGCCGCCGCGCCCGCATACAGATTGTGCAAGAGCACCAAGGCTCCGATCGCCACCAGCATATTGAGCACAGTGCCGACTTCGAAGATGATCTGAGCAACCTGCGGAATATATCCGGCCTGCGCATCCACGAACAACAAAACCGGCTGCATCAATTGCACCAAGGCCAGCGAGACAATCACTGGGCGGGTTGGTTTGAGGCTTTCATCGCGCCCATCGGCGGCAAACAGGCGGAAAATCATCGCGATCAATGCCAGATTGCGACCCGTAGCGGCCAGTTCAATCGCCGGCTCACCCGGTTGGAACGTCATAGAAAGGACGCACCAGATGACCGTCATCGTCAACGCCGCCAAAACCGCGCCGCGATCGGGACGTTCGCGGTCGCCAAACCGCGCGATCCACAGGCCTGCACCGGCGCTCAAAACCGCGCCGATCAGGTAAGAAACCTGCATCACGTAAGGTTCAAGGCCAGCAAACCCCATCATTACCGCGCACCCTCTGGCCACAGCACCACGCGCACCGTTTGCAGCAGGATTACAAAATCCAGAAACGGCGTGTAATTCTTCGCATAATACAGATCATATTCGAGCTTCTTGCGGCTATCTTCCGTCGATGCACCGTAAGGGTAATTGATCTGCGCCCAGCCTGTAATGCCGGGCTTCACCATGTGGCGTTCTTGATAGAACGGGATTTCTTCCTGCAAACCATCGACGAATTGCGGGACCTCTGGGCGCGGGCCGACAAAACTCATCTCGCCTTTCAACACCGCCCATGTTTGCGGCAATTCATCAATGCGCACCTTGCGGATGAAGCGGCCCACACGGGTCACGCGCGGATCATTTTCCGACGCCCATTTCGCCCCGTCTTTTTCCGCATCGGTGCGCATGCTGCGCAATTTGGTGAGGTAAAATGTCTCTCCGAACAATCCGATGCGTTGCTGGCGGAAGAATGCCGGACCTTTGCTGTCCATTTTTACGATTGCCGCGAACAGCGCGATGATCGGGAATGTCAGCAGCAATAGGATCAGGCTGGCGGTGATATCAAACACGCGTTTGACCGCGCTGGACAGCACGCGGCTGCTCGAAAACCCGTCGGAGAAAATCAGCCAGCTGGGGTTGACGGTGTCTAGGTCAACGCGGCCCGTTTCGCGTTCCAGAAAGCTGGAAAAATCATTGACGTGCACGCCCTTGGTCTTGATCCGCAAAAGGTCATTCAATGGCAATGAATTGCGCCGCTCTTGCAGCGCAAGCACCACTTCGCTGACCCCGAGATTTTCGACGAACCGGCCAAGATCATGGATCGCCTCACGCGCGATTGCCTCTTCGACAGTACGCTCAGGCTCTCCCATCGCGATATAGGATACGATGGCAAAACCGGATTCGGGTTGATCGCCCAATTCGCGCAAACGCTGCGCCCGGTCGCCTGCGCCCAAAACCATGACCCGGCGGCGGAAAGCGGAGGAGCCGAGGAAGCTGTTGAGCAGCAACCGATCCGCCACCAACACCAAAATTGCAAAGCCCATCGAATAAAGAAGCGTCGATCGCCAGAATGTCTCGCCCGGCAAAATCCAATCGATGGCCGCCAAAACAATAATTCCAAGGCTGATCGCGACCAGCAGGCGCGCGCCCGCAAACCGCAAGGATCGAAGCGCATAGGGGCCGTAAACCCCCACCGCGATCATCGCCAACCACACCACGCTTGCTGAGCCGACCAGCGGGATCCAGCGGTCTGCAATGGGGCCAGGTTCCATCCCGATTTGGGTGGCACGAACCTTCCACGCCAGCTCGCTCGCCAGCATCAAAAGGGCGAAATCGAGCAAGCCAAGCAGCAGCACAGCATGAGGTATATAGTGCTTAAACAAGCGGATCATTGCGGTTATTCGGCCTTTGATAGGGTTCGCTAACAATCCCCCTTTAGGCGCGAGTGCTTAAGTGTCGGTAAATTTTACAACGATGGCGCAAACCCACCATTGCTGCGCGATTGCGCGGTTAATGCAGGCCTAAGGTATCGGCCGGCCCCTCTATCGTGAGAGCGCCAACCTCGAAGGAGCCGGCGTCAGGCAATCGGCCCGGCCGCAGCGCGGGCATCCCACACCCAGCGGCACCGCATCCGCCGGATCGAGCGATATTCCGCGCGCATGTGCCAATTCGCCCGCATAACGCGCTTCGATCCCCAAAACGACAGAACGGCGCGCAGAACAGGCGGCGCCGTCGACTTCGATGGTGCGCGCAATGGTGAACCAGTGGCGCTGTGCGCCTTCGCCCTCCCCAAAAGTCACCGCTTGCATCAACATCGTCCCGCGGCTTTCAAATGCAGCATAGGGCGCCCATGCGGGCCAGCGCGCGCCGTCCAGCGGAAAGATCGCGCCGCTTGCCCCGGCGCTGAAATGCACCATCCGGCCCGTCCGTCCAAATCGGGCGTTGAAGAAGGGAAGGCCGCGCTCTCCCACACGTTGCAACGTCGTTAGGCGCTGCGCCAATTGGTCGAAGCTGACGGCGAAGCGGCGTTGAAGGACCGCCAGATCATATCCGGTTTGCTCACACGCCCGCAAGAACCGGCGGTATGGCATAAGCAGCGCCGCCGCGAGGTAATCGGTGACATGTTCGCGGAACCTCTCACGCGCCTCTGCAGAGGCCAAATTTGCGCCCGCGACCAGCGTGTCGATTGCCTCTCTCTGTTCCAGACTGCCAACTTGGCGGGCAATCTGAAAACGGCGCGCGGCACCGGGCAGCATTTCGGATACTTGCAATTGCCGCGCATGCCAATCGAGCCGTTGAACAAGGCCCGGCATCACCTCAGCAGGCAAAACCCGCACGGACAGCCGGTGCCGTTCGCGCAAACGCTCAATCAATGCGGCGCTGATATCCCCGCGCGACAGGCGCAATTCATCCGCCAAATCTTCCGCCGCATGATCGAGATCGGCAAAATGGTTCTGCCATCTTTCGGCGGCTTGCCGCGCCTCGCCAATCGGGTCTTCGCCGCGTTCTTCGCCCGGATGCGAATTGTCATAAAGGCGCGCAAAGGCGGCCGCAGCCTGCGGCGCAGCGGCGAGAAATTCCTGCACTTCTTCGCGGTCAATTCCCAAATCGGCAAAGCGCTTATCCGACATCCGGCGCGCCAAACCATCGATCCCGCCAATCGCTTCGTCTTCGCGCAGCGATCGCGGATCAAAATCATACCGTTCGATCACTTGGACCAAAACGCGCGCGGAAAGCGGGCGCTGGTTGCGCTCAATCAGATTGAGATAGCTTGGGCTGATCCCCAGAGACGCCGCCATGGCCGCTTGGGTTAACCGTTCGCGCTTGCGAAGACGGCGCAGGGAGGGGCCAGCGAGGAGAGAAGTTTCGGACATGAGCGTTTTGTAACTATCTTTACAGCATTACACAAGATTAGACCCAAAAATGCCGATACAGACACGAAATTCTGTCAACTTTCCTATCATGCTGCGCTGCGGCATGCCATAAGAATGGGGCAACCTCCCCTCTCAAAGACAATTTCGGAGACCCCAATGACTTATCAAAACACGATCGCGCAAATGCAGCAGCTGATCACCGCCAATGGCCCAAGCTGGGGCGCAATCGACGCCGAGAGCGCGGCTCGTATGGCGATCCAAAACCGTTTTCCGACCGGCCTCGACATCGCCAAATACACCGCGAAGATCATGCGCGCCGATATGGATGCCTATGACGCCGATCCCGCCGCTTACACCCAATCTTTGGGTTGCTGGCACGGGTTTATCGCGCAGCAAAAAATGATCTCTATCAAGAAGCATTTCGGCACAACCAAACAGCGCTACCTGTATCTGTCCGGTTGGATGGTTGCGGCATTGCGCAGTGAATTTGGCCCACTGCCGGATCAATCCATGCACGAAAAAACGACCGTGCCGGAGACGATTGAAGAGCTCTACACCTTCCTCAAGCAAGCAGATGCCCGCGAATTGGGCGGCCTGTTCCGTGATCTGGACGCGGCGCGCGACGCCGGTGACGAGGTCAAAGCGAAAGACCTGCAGAACCAAATCGACAATTACGAAACGCACGTCGTTCCGATTATCGCAGACATTGATGCGGGCTTTGGCAATGCCGAGGCGACATATTTGCTGGCCAAGAAAATGATCGAAGCCGGTGCCTGCGCTTTGCAAATTGAGAACCAAGTTTCGGACGAGAAACAATGCGGCCACCAAGACGGTAAAGTCACCGTGCCGCACGAAGATTTCTTGCAGAAAATCCGCGCGATCCGGCACGCCTTCCTCGAAATGGGTGTCGAAGACGGCATTATCGTGGCGCGCACAGACTCGCTGGGCGCAGGCCTGACCAAACAAATCGCCTATTCCACCGAAGCTGGCGATCTGGCTGATCAATACAACGCCTTTATCGACGCGGATGAAGTTGATCCGGCAAACATCACCAATGGTCAGGTCTTCATCAGCCGCGATGGCAAATTGATGTCGCCAAAACGTCTGCCGTCCAATCTGTTCCAATTCAAACCAGGCACTGGCGAAGATCGCTGCGTTCTTGATTGCATCACAAGCTTGCAAAACGGCGCCGACCTGCTGTGGATCGAGACTGAGAAACCGCATGTTGAACAGATCGCCGGCATGGTGAACCGGGTGCGCGAAGTCGTTCCGAATGCGAAGCTGGTTTACAACAATTCGCCATCGTTCAACTGGACGCTGAATTTCCGTCAGCAGGTGTTTGATGCATGGGAAGCCGCAGGCAAAGATGTGTCTGCATTCAACCGTGCGGGCCTGATGAGCATCGATTATGACGGCACCGATCTGGCGATTGAAGCAGATGAGAAAATCCGCACCTTCCAATCTGATGCCTCAAAGCATGCCGGGATTTTCCACCACCTGATCACTCTGCCGACCTATCACACGGCCGCTTTGTCCACCGACAATCTGGCGCGTGAATATTTCGGGGAGCAAGCCATGCTCGGCTACGTCAAGAACGTGCAACGCGAGGAAATCCGTCAGGGTATCGCCTGCGTTAAGCACCAGAACATGGCCGGCAGCGACATGGGCGATGATCACAAGGAATATTTCGCCGGTGAAGCAGCCCTGAAAGCGGGCGGCAAAGACAACACCATGAACCAATTCGCAGCGGCTTAACGGCCACTGAGGGGAACCAATTCGCAGCGGCATCATTCGGCCATTGCGGTTTACAGTTCGGCTCAATTTCAGAGCTGGAGAGGGGACTCGCAAGGTCAGTTTCAACACTGGCCTTGCGGGAACCGCCCCCACCCTTCATGGACATCCTCATCACCCGGTTCGCATGCGAGCCATCGGCAAGAGAGAGACAATGAGCGACACAGAAACACCAAACCGCGAGCCATCACGCGCCCGCGCCCTGCTTTCCACAGCAGACATGAAACTGCTCCGCCGGGCGTTGGAAAGCCACGCTCGCGGAACCGAAGACCGCGATGAACTCGCAAAGATCAACGCTTTGCACCACCGCTTGGGCACCTATGTGCCTGACGCTGAGTAAGCCTGCGCTTATCTAGGTCAGCGTTTCAGCGACCGGTTCACGCCAGTTCACACAGTTCTCCTGGGGAGGAGAATACGGCCGTCGGATGCGGGGTTCGCCCTGCGCCCGGCGGCCGTCACGGTTTTGGGCCATATGCACGGCCTAATGTGCGGCCTAATGCACGGTCAAATGCGGGGGCAGCAAGCAGCGCCAAGCGCAGCCGATCACCCGCACTCGGCCCAGAGCCTGAACCCCGCACCGCAACCCCAGCCTCAACCTCCAAACACAGCCCTCACCCGCCGCTTTTCGGCATCAGGTCGAGCGTCGCCGATGCCAGCGCTTCTGTTGCTGTCGCAATCACCACTGGCGCATCAGGAGCCCAGAATGGCGAATGCAGGCTCACCAGCTCCACTTCGCCGCGTTGTGACGCTTCATAGCGTTCCATTGGAACACCGCCGATCCAGAAGATCAGCGATTCCACATTCTCCGGATCCGCCCGGTAGAACTGCCCGAAATCCTCACCGCCCATTACGCTTGGCGTTTCCATCACGCGGCCTTCAAACCGCTGCGATAGACGCCCCATCACTTCGGCCGTGAATTCCGGCGTGTTGTAGGTTGATGGCGTGTATGGGTCCTGCACCGTTACCACTGGCAGCAAATCCTCTGGCATTCCCGCCGCCAGAGCCTCTCCGCGCGCGATCCGGGCGATCCCGTCCAGCAATTGCGCGCGCACTTCGTCGGTGTAACTGCGCACGGTGATCTGCAAATGCGCCTCATCCGGCACGATGTTGTGCTTTGATCCGGCACGGAAACTGCCGACGGTCACCACTGCTGGATCCAGCGGGCTGACTTCGCGGCTGACCAGTGTTTGCAACCGGGTCACGATATGCGCGCCGATCACCACCGGGTCTTTGGTCGTGTGCGGGTACGCACCGTGGCCGCCCACACCGGGGATCATCACATCGACGCTATCGACATTGGCCAGCGCATAACCGGACGAATAGCCGATAAAGCCCGCCGGTGCCTGCGCCGCATCGTGAAAGGCCAGCACGTAGTCGGGCTTCGGAAACCGCTCATACAGGCCGTCCGCTAGCATTGCGAGCGCGCCCTCGCCCGTCTCCTCTGCCGGTTGCAGGATCATCACCAATGTGCCGGACCATTCGTCCTTGCGCTCTGCCATCAGCTGCGCTGTGCCGACCCATGCCGCCATATGCGTGTCGTGGCCGCACGCATGCATCACGCCGGTCTCAATCCCGTTTGCGGGGATCGCGGTGCGGGTCGAGGCATAGGGCAAGCCCGTCTGCTCAATCACCGGCAATCCGTCCATATCCGCGCGCAGCATGACCGTTGGCCCCTCGCCATTGCGCATCACCGCAACCACGCCGGTTTGCCCCACGCCCTCTGTCACTTCGAAGCCCAGATCCCGCGCGCGCTGCGCCAGCTTGGCGGCGGTCTCTACCTCTTGAAAGCTCAGCTCCGGATTGGCGTGCAAGTCTTGGTACAGTTCGACCAGACCCGGCATATCCTCCATCACCGCCGCGCGCAGACCGTCTTCCACGGCGCTGGCCTCTGAGGCGCTGGCCTCCACATGCGCATCCGCGAGCGCGGGCGTCGCGAATACACCGCCGCCCATCACCGCCAGCGCCCCAATCGCTGCGCCTGTTGTCAAAACCCGTTTAAGCATCCGTTCTCTCCCCAAATCGCGATACGCCCTGACCCGCCTGACACACTTGACACACAGTCCAGGGGCAAAATCCTCGCCCAATATTTCTATCCCACAAAATCAGCCCGCCGCGCGCGTTCCAAGGATCAAAATTCGCCATTCCTTCCGCATCGCATATGCCGGCGGTGTAGGAAACCAAAAGGCGGCGAGGATTAAAGCCCGTAAAACAGCACCAGCAGCACCGACAATGTCGTCACCATTAACACCACCAATGGCACCCCGGTGCGGATGTAATCGACAAATTCATACTGACCCTCTGCCATGATCAGCATGTTCGTTTGATAGGCAATCGGCGTTGCGTAACACAGGTTGCAACCAAACAGCACGGCCAGAACCAGCGGCTCTGGCGGCAGACCCAATTCGGAAGCAATGCTAAACGCGATCGGCGTGCCGACTGTGGCCGCCGTCGCATTGCTGGCAAAATTGGTCAGCACCGCCACAAAAGTCATAATCGCGCCCAAGACCAAGGCAGGCGGCAAGAAAGCAAGGCCCAATGACATCGCCTGCCCCAGCCAATCGGCCGCGCCGCTTTCATCAATCACCCGGCCAATCGCAATACTGGCCGCGACCAGCACGATCACTTGCCCCGACAGCGCGCGGCCCACCCGGTCAAATTTAACGCATCCGGTTACAAACATCAGGATCGCGCCCGCCAGCGCAGAAATCGCAATCGGGAAAATGCCAACCGCGGCGGTGATGACGGAAAAACCCATGATCGCCGCGGCCAGCAGAGCTTTAGAACGGCGCGGAACTTCGCGTGCCCCCTCCAGCATCAACAGGCTGTCGGCGCGGGCGAAATCCTGCAAATCTTCTTGCAAGCCGGTGACCAGCAACACGTCGCCTTCTGCAATGCGCAAATCGCCGCCGCCGGAATATTGATCTTTCTCACCCATCAACCGGTTAGGCCGGTGGATGCCCAGCACCGCGACGCTGTAAAGATCAGCGATCCCAGAAGAAGAAAGCGTGCGCGTTAGCAAGCGGGAATCCGCCGTGACGGTCATTTCGACCACGAGCACATCTTCGCCTTTGTTCGACGAAATGCGCTTAATCCGGTCCAGCACCCAGCTCGGCGCGAGTTCGCCTTTCAATTCGCGAACGGCATCCTCCAGCGCCTCGTGACTGCCGGAAATATGCAGGCGCTGTTGCGGTTGCAGCTCCCCTGATGGCGGGTTGTGAAAATGGATACCCTTGGGCAGCTTTTCTTGCAGCAACGCCAATTCCGCGCCCGCCAAAATGGATTGATTGCCAAGCCTTAGCCGGGTGTGGAACTGGCGCTCCATCACTTCATCCTCGGTGCGATTGTCTTTGAGCAAACGCGGCATCACCAGCCACATATACGGCAGCGCCACCAGCGCCGCGAGCAGGACAATCGGCGTGAAATCAAACACGCCCATCTCGCGCATGCCCAGATCCACCGCGATGGAAACCACCAGAATATTGGTCGATGTGCCGATCGTCGTCGCCAGCCCGCCAATCAGCGATGCAGCATTGAGCGGCATCAAGGTTTTAGACGTCGCCATCGCCCCGCGCTGAGCCAGAGCGGCAAAGATCGGGATCATCAACACCAGAACCGGCGTGTTGTTGACGAACATCGACAGAATAAGCGCAATCAGCAGCGATACGAGCAGCCCGAATTGCAGGTTGAATTTAAACACCCGCTCCAACACCCGCGCAGACGGTTCAAGCGCGCCGGTCACAACCAAGCCCCGGCCCATAATCATCAGCGCGCAAATCGTAATCAGCGCGTAGTGGCCAAAGCCGCCAAATGCGAGAGCGAGCCCGTCAGTGGGGCTCCCTTCCTCTAGCAGGCCGGTGTCGGGGTTAATCGCCGGGATTGGGAAGAAATAGAGGCCCACCGCGATGACAGCGATGGTGAGCAGCGAGACGATCTCTATCGACATCCGCCCACGAACGAAGCCAACGAACATCCCGATCGTAACGATCATGGCGGCCATGGCGTGATAGGAGGGAAGCTCTAGCATCGTGTCGCTCTAGGATTTCTCAGGGACCGGGGCCAGTGGCAAGTGTTTTGTGTGTTTTTGTTTGCGCATCGCGTCCTGGGTGCGATCTCCTCGCGCCTGCGGCGCTGCGGGCGCCCGGTTGGGCTTGCGGCCCGCTTTGCGGCCCGAGCTCCGCCATTAGAACAAACATTTAGTCCTTGGGGACTTTCCCTTGCCCTGAACGCCCGCCGCAGCAATGGTGCCGCCAAACAGGGATGAGGGATCAGACATGCATGGATTGGTGTTCAACGGGCCGCGCGATATTCGCTATGAAAGCTATCCCGACCCCGAATTGCGCAGCGCCAATAGCGCAATACTGAAGGTAAAAAGCTGCTCCATCTGCGGCAGTGACCTGCACATGTATCACGGCGCGCATATCGGAAACACGCAATATGGCAACGACACGCCGCATTTTTGCGTCGGCCACGAATTTATCGGAGAAGTGGTTGAGGCGGGCAGCGACGTTCACGGTTTCAAAGTTGGCGATCATGTGCTCGCCGCTGGCGGGACCGGTTGCGGGACGTGCAAGGCCTGCCTCAGCGGCAATGTCCCCGCCTGCCGCGAATTGACCGCGTTTGGCCTGAGCCAAGGGTTGGAGGGCGGTCAGGCGGAATTTGTGAATGTCCCCAATGCCGATGCGACGTTGCTGTCGACAGAGGGGCTAACGGAAGAACAATCGCTGCTTCTGACGGACGGAATGGCGACGGCGTATTTCGGTCTCACCCGCTCTGACCCAAAGCCCGGCGGAACGGTGGCCGTCGTGGGTCTTGGCCCGATTGGCATTATCGGGGTGGAGCTGGCCTTTGTGCTGGGCGCATCGCGGGTGTTTGCTATCGACCCAGTAAAATCGCGGCGCGATATGGCGGCGGCCTTGGGCGCGGAGGTTTTTGCCCCCGGCCCCGACATGCACGCGCAAATTATGGAAGCCACCGGCGGCGCGGGCGTTCAGAGCGTGTTTGAAGCGTCCGGCGCAAAGGGAGCGATTGGCGCGGTCCTGCCGCTGGTCGCGCGGCGCGGCACGGCCAGCTTTATCGGCATACCAGAGCCGGACGATACCCTGCCCTTGCCGCTGATCATGTTCAAAAACGTGACGGTTCGCGGCGGCATTTGCGATGTGCAGAACATGTGGCCGCATCTGGTTCCGCTCGTCCAAAGCGGCCGCGTGAAAGCGGCGGGCCTGTTCAGCCATCATTTCGACCTGAGCGAAGGCGCAGAAGCATACCGCCTATTCGACAGCCGCGAAGAAGGCGTGGTCAAGCTGAGGATCGATGTGGGTTAAGCCGCCGAGCCAATGCCGGTGCAGCTTGATGGCGGAGCTCGGTCCGCAAGCCCGACCGCGCGCGCTAAGGAGCAACTCGGGCCGCAAAGCGGCCCGCAAGCCCGACCGGGTGCCCGCAGCGGCGCAGGCGCGAGGAAATCGCGGCGCGGAGGCGCTGCGAAAAACAAAATACCAAATTCTAAGAGAATTTGGTGCCCCTGGCCCGACTCGAACGGGCACTCCGTTAGGAATTCGATTTTGAGTCGAACGCGTCTACCAATTCCACCACAGGGGCACCCTGTGTGAGCGCAGGCTGTTAGCGAGCCGCGCTGCATCCCGCAAGGCTCTAGCGCAGTGATCCGGCCAAAATTTTATGCAAACGCGAATGCAGCGACTGATTGGCCGCCAAAACCTGCTCCGAATGGATCGGATTTGACCGCCCGCGAAAATCGCTGACGAACCCGCCCGCTTCGCGCACCAGCAAGCATCCCGCCGCCGTGTCCCAATCGGACAGGCCGCTTTCCCAAAAGCCATCAAACCGGCCCTGAGCTACATAAGCGAGGTCAAGCGATGCTGCACCAAGCCGCCGAATGCCGGCAACCTCTGGGCCGATGGCACCGAAAATGCGGCTCCATTCCGCAAAATTGCCGTGGCCCGCATATGGAATGCCGGTGGCGATCAAAGATTCGCCCAATTGCGCCCGCGCCGACACGCGCAACCGCGCATCCATCAACCACGCACCGCGCGATTTTTCCGCCCAATAGGTCTGGTCATTGACCGGGTGATAAATCACCGCGCCGGTCACTTCGTGCCAGCCTGTGCGGTCCAATTTCGGTTCTTGCACCGCAATGCTGATCGCGAAATGCGGGATCGCATGGGCAAAATTGCTGACCCCATCGAGCGGGTTGATAACCCAGCGCGGCTTATCCGCGTCGCCTTCGATGATGCCCGCTTCTTCTAAGACAAAGCCCCAGCCCGGACGCGCTACGCTCAATTCATCATACAAAATACGCTCTGAACGCATCTGAGATTTCGCAACAAACTCCGCAGGGCCTTTGTGGCTCACCTGCAAATGTTCAACTTCGCCAAAATCCTTGCGCAATCGCCCGCCCGCTTTGCGCGCGGCACGTTCCATAACGCGGATAAGACCTGAAAACATCGACATGGGATTTAGCTCGCTTTGCCGACATAAGTTTGTTCGTACACATCAACAATGATGCGCGTGCCGCTGCCGATATGCGGCGGAACCATGATCCGAACGCCGTTATCCAACACCGCTGGCTTATAGCTCGAAGAGGCGGTCTGCCCCTTCACCACCGCATCGGCTTCGACAATTTCTGCCTCAATTTGCTGCGGCAATTGGACGCTGATCGGCTTTTCTTCCCACAGCTCCAGCATCACTTGCATGCCGTCTTGCAAGAACGGGCGCGCATCGCCCAGCAAATCGGATGGCAGCATGATCTGTTCGTAATTCACCTGATCCATGAAAACCAGCATATCGCCATCTTCATAGAGGAACTGGTAATCCGCTGTTTCCAAACGCACTTTTTCAACCGTATCGGCGCTGCGGAAACGGACGTTGGTCTTGCGGCCATCTTGCAGGTTCTTCATCTCGACCTGCATATACGCCCCGCCCTTGCCCGGCTGGGTGTGCTGAATTTTGGCAACTTTCCAGATGCCTTTTTCATATTCGATGATGTTGCCGGGACGAATGTCGACGCCGCTGATCTTCATGAGGAGATGCTTTCGTTAGGTAAACTGGGTTTCGGCGGGATAGGCGCATCCTGACGCGCCATCCGCCGTATCAAGCGCGCCCAATAGCCGCCTATGGTGGCCACTTCAAGCATACCGCGATAGCGGGCCGTCCATCCGTGATACAAGTTCTTATAGTTAACGCATTGGCCAACAGGGATACCGAGTGGTAAAGAACGCGCATAAGGACCCCCAAACCTATGAAAACCCTCCACGTTATCCTTTTGACCGCGTTTGCCGCTGGCCTTGCCGCCTCGGTCCCTGCGATTGGTCAAGAAGAGAACACTTCTGCGACTGCTACACCCGCCAGCGCCCCGCCTGCCGGGCCTTTGCGCACGATGCCGCATGGCCGGTATCAATGCGCCCTGCCCGGTGATGCGGGCGGCGCGGCCTTTGTGGTTGATGATGAAGAGAGTTTCCGCATTTTCACCGCCTCACGCTATGAAAGCGGCGGAGAGAGCAATGCCGGGTCGGGCACTTACATTATGCGCGGCACGCACCTCACCTTTACGCGCGGCCCGCGCAAAGGTGAGCAATTTGAACGGATTGGTGACAACCAATTGCGCAAATTGAGCGAAGACGGAACACGCAGCGATTTGCTCTGCACCCGGCTCGGCTCTCGGTGAGAATAGCGGGCAGACCGCCCGAGCTTTAAAACATCGCTGGCTTTCGCCCCTCAACGCATGGCTTTGGCGAAAGCCTCTATCGCGGCGACTTCATCGCCATTCCACACCGCACCTGACACGGCGATAAAATCGGCGCCCGCCGCGATCAGCGGGCCGCAATTGTCCGGCGTAATTCCGCCAATCGCGACCATCGGTATCTCAAACAAATTGGCCCAAAATTCGATAATCTCAACAGTCGGGCGCTCTGCGTCCGATTTGTCTTTGGTGGTGCTGTCGAAAAACGCGCCAAACGCGACGTAATCCGCGCCCGCCTCACCCGCTTCCATCGCAAGGTGTTTTGACGCGTGGCAGGTGACGCCGATTTGCATATCGCCGCCCAATTCCGGCCCCAATTCCTCGCGCGCATCGCGGGGGTCACCGTCATCTTGGCCCAGATGCAGGCCATCGGCCTTCAACCGTTTCGCCAGCGCCGCATCATCATTGACGATAAAGGCGACATCATGGCCCGCACAGATCGTCTGTAGCGGAGCCGCCAATTCGGCTGCTTCGTGCTGATCCAGCCCCTTCACCCGAAACTGAAACGCCGTGACGAGGCCTTTGCCTGCGGACAGAGCCCGTTCCAGACGAGCAGGAAAATCCCCGCCCACTTCGAGCGGAGAGATCAAATACAGTTGGCAGGCAACTTGCGGCGGGGTCTGATCGGCCAAAATCTATCCTGCAATACTGGCGGCGCTGATCTGGTCGATCGCTTTGCCCAATGTGCCATCAAATTCATCGTCCGACTGACCTTTGCGCAAATCTTGCAGCAATCCGCGGCTAAAGCTGGCGATCATGCCGGGATTGGTGGCCAGTTTCTCGCATGCTTCATCGGTCGAAAACCCGCCAGACAGGGCGACAACCCGCAGCACATTGGGATGCTCCACCGCCGGGGTGTAAAGGCCGGGTTTCACAGGAATGGACAATTTCAGCATGACTTTGCGCCCCTCAGGAAGCGCGTCCAGCCCCTTCATAATCTCAGCAAGCAAAATGTCCTCACCCGCTTCACGGTCGGCGGCGGTGATGTCGAACTCAGGCTCCAACATCGGCATCAGTCCAGCATCGGCGATGGTGTTGCCGACCTCAAATTGTTGAGCAACAACCGCAGCAATCCCAGCAGGGTTCGCAGATTTGATGACAGAGCGCATTTTGGTGCCGAACATGCCGTGCGCCACCGATTTTTCGAGCAATGCGGGCAATTTATCCAGCGGCTTCATCATTTGCGCGCCGTCAGCCTCATCGGCGAGACCTTGGTCCACCTTGATAAAGGGCACAATTCCGCGCGCTTTGAGAGCATCGGCGGTCGATTTGCCTTCGACTTCGCTGTCCATTGTGCGTTCAAACAGGATTGCGCCAATGACCTTGCCGCTGCCGAAACACGGCGTGGTGATGACCCGGCTGCGCATATCGTGGATCGCGCCGAACATTTCATCATCGCCCGACCATTCGCCGTCTTCCACGCCGTATCCGCGCAAAGCCTTTGGTGTGGAACCGCCCGATTGGTCAAGCGCAGCGATAAAGCCTTGTCCGTCTGCGATTTTGGCGGTCATCTGTTCGGTGTTCATGGCGTGAGGGCGCCTTTCTATTGAGTTTGAATAACAGTCGCGCTGACGATTTATGCGCCGGGCTTTAGCCAGCGACGCGGCGTCAATCAACCTGCGCGGATTTAACGTTTGGTGAGCTTGCGAATAATACCTGTGAAACTGAGAGCGGGCTGCCCATCGCCGGTTATCAATCCGCGCACAAAGATCGTCTTTCCGCCGCCGCGTGTGACCTCGCCGCGCGCCTCCATCAACGCGCCCGGCCCCGCCGCACCCAAAAAATCGCCAGACAAGTTCATCGTCACCGCATTATCGCCCTGCAATTCGTCCATCGCAATCGCGAACAGCGCAAAATCGGCGAAGGTCATCAGGCATCCGCCATGCAAAGAACCGCCGCCATTCATATGGCGGTCTTCTGCGCGAAAAGCGCTGACGAAGGTGCCGTCATCCTCGCGGCGCATAAAGAACGGGCCGGAGCGGGTTTCATAGGGGTCCCCCTCCCAATATCGCCATCCGGCGAACTCGCCCTCTTCGCACGGCACGGTGTTGCCATAGCCGCCGTAAGGTTCTGCTTTCTCTGTCACGCCTCTATTTCCTTGGTCATTGTGCGCGCAGGCACCAAATTGATTGCCACCGAAATGCGCGTACCCGGCCCGTAAAACGGGCGCACCGCATGTTGCAGCCAGCTGGGGAACATCACGATCAGCCCGGTGGCTGGGCGCATGATCGGCTCGCTCTTTTGGCGGGTGCCTGCTTGATCTTTCAGCCTGAGGTCGGGCGCGGTCATCCGCACCATCGGCATGCGCGGATCGGACAATTGCAATTCTCCGCCCAGCGCCGCATCCGCCGATCCCTCATACCCATCGTCAATATAGGCGACGGCGGACCAAAAACTGCCCGGATGGGTGTGGTATTGATTGGCATGGCCTGAGCCAGAGACATTGGCCCACATTTCGGGGACCCAGCTATATTCGCCGGATTTTTCAGGGTCGGCATGACCCGTGGCCTCATCCGCCATTGTCATCGCTTTATGCGCCAGCGCCCGCGCCGCCTCGCCGCCCCAATCGAGCATTGTGGTCGCGGAATGCCAGCCCCCCAGATTGCTGATCTGGACGCCGGCTGTATCGCGCGCTTGCTCCGCCAAAATCGCCTCGCGCAGGACGGCGATCCCTTCCGCGCTTTGCAGGCGGTCAATTACAAACGGCGTGGCGAACAGATGGCGGGTCTCACTCATGGGCCGGTCCTACCTGCGCGCACGCATCAATGCCACAATTGCATCGCGCGGATGGCGTCGGACAGGCGTTCGTCTTTTTCCACCGGAGACAGGCTGCGCTCGGCCAGCAGCCAGCGGCGGCGGATCGCGCTTCTGCGCCACAGATCAGTGACGAGAAAATTGCCCGCCCATTCTTGCCGGCCCAGCTTCAATTCCATTTCCACATGGCCGGAAAACCAAACGCTCTTGCCATATTTGCGCGCGGTTACTTCGTGAAAGCGAAAGGATGTGCAGGCAAATTCGCTTTCCGCGCCGACAACGAAACTGGCGCGGTCGAGCAAGACGGGCGGTTTTATCCCGAACATGAAAATGCAATCGCCAGAGATCAGCGAGCGCAAATCGCGCGCGTCCCGGTGAACCCAGGCGCGCATCAATCGGTTTTCGAGCACCTCAAAATTCTGTTCCAGATCGGCCATGCGCTTAACTCAGTGCTGCGACGCCGGGCAATTTCTTGCCCTCCATCCACTCCAGGAATGCGCCGCCAGCGGTGCTGATATAAGTCACGTCGCCGGTCACGCCCGCTTGTGCCAAAGCCGCAACAGTGTCTCCGCCGCCCGCCACACTGATCAGCGACCCTTCCTGCGTCAGCGCCGCAACGTGCCGCGCCAGTGAAATTGTCGCGGCATCAAACGGCTCCGTCTCAAACGCGCCCAGCGGGCCGTTCCACACAAGCGTGCGGCAGGTTTTAAGCACATCGGCAAGCGCCTCTGCCGCGCTCGCGCCGATATCGAGGATCATCTCATCCTCTGCGACCTCATGGACATTGCAAGTGCGCAAAGATGCCGGGTTTTCAGCAAATTCTGTCGCCACCACCACATCATAGGGCAAATGCACGGTGCATCCCGCGTGATCGGCGGTGTCCATGATCTTCGATGCTTGATCGGTCAGATCATGTTCGCACAAAGATTTGCCCACATTTACGCCGCGCGCGGCAAGGAACGTGTTCGCCATGCCGCCACCAATGATCAAATGCTGCACCCGGCCCACCAGATTTTCCAGCACGGCCAGCTTCGTCGAAACTTTCGCCCCGCCGACAACCGCCGCAACCGGCGCCTCTGGATTGCCCAGCGCCGCATCGAGCGCTTTCAATTCCGCTTCCATCGCCCGGCCTGCGTAAGACGGAAGGAAATGCGTGATCCCTTCGGTGGTCGCATGGGCGCGGTGCGCGGCGCTGAATGCGTCATTGACGAAGAAATCGCCATGCGCGGCAATCGCCTTAGCAAAGTTTGGATCATTGCCCTCTTCACCCGGCCAGAACCGTGTGTTGTCGAGCAAGCCAATATCGCCGTCCGCCAAAATGCCGATGCTTTGTTCCACAACCGGCCCGGCGACCTCGGGGATAAACATCAATTCTTTGTCCAGCACGCTTTCGACATCGCCGATTACCATGCTGGTGGACAGCACGCTGGAACGCTGACCGCCGGGGCGACCGAAATGCGCGAGCAACAGCACTTTCGCACCGCGCTCAGACAATTCCAAAATGGTCGGCTTGACCGCTTCCACTCGCGTCAAATCGGTGGCGCCCCCCCCTTTCATCGGCAGGTTCAAATCGACCCGGACCAGCGCGACCTTACCGGTCACATCACCCAGATCGTCTAGCGTCTTGAAAGCGGCCATCACCAGATCCTTAAAGGAATTTCGCCATCACACCGGCAGTGTCGATCATGCGGTTGGAGAAACCCCATTCATTGTCATACCAGCTGACGACGCGCGCCAATTTGCCGTCCATGACCGATGTTTCGAGGCTGTCGATGGTCGAGCTGGCGGGATAGTGGTTGAAGTCTGAGGAGACGAGCGGCTGATCGGTGTAATCGAGCACACCTTTCATCGGACCCTCTGCGGCCGCTTTGAGTGCAGCGTTCAATTCTTCTGCGCTGGTGTCGCGGCCCGGTGTAAACACCAGATCGATGAGCGAGACATTCGGCGTTGGCACGCGGATGCTAGACCCGTCCAATTTGCCAGCGAGTTCCGGCAAAACCAGACCCACAGCGCGCGCCGCGCCAGTAGTGGTCGGGATCATATTTTGCGCCCCGCCGCGCGCCCGGCGCATATCGCCGTGCATCTGATCCAGCATCCGTTGGTCATTGGTGTAAGAATGCACCGTGGTCATAAAGCCGCGTTCGATCCCAACGGTTTCGTTCAGGACTTTGGCAACAGGTGACAGGCAATTGGTGGTGCAGCTGGCGTTGGAGACGATGACATCATCCGCCGTCAGAATATCGTGGTTCACACCGTAAACGACGGTCGCCGATACGCCCTTTGCCGGGGCGGAGATCAGCACGCGTTTCGCGCCAGCGGCCAGATGCGGGCGGCATGCTTCGTCGCTTTGGAAGAAGCCGGTGCATTCCAGCACAATGTCCACGCCTTGCGCGGCATGCGGCAAATTGCCGGGATCGCGTTCGGATGTGACGGCGATTGATTTGCCATTCACGATCATCGCGCCATCCGCGACCTCTACCGTTCCGGCAAAGCGGCCATGGGTCGAATCGTATTGGAACAACAAAGCGTTGGATTTGGTGTCGGCCAGATCGTTGATCGAAACCAATTCCAAATCATCGTCAGTCCGCTCCAAAATAGCGCGGGCGACGAGGCGGCCAATGCGGCCAAAGCCATTGATGGCAACTTTAGTGGTCATAAGAGGGGCTCCTGCTTAACCGTTCAATTTGTTGTGAATTTGCGGAACAATCGCGTCCGCAGTGAAACCGAAATGTTTGAAAAGATCACCAGCAGGCGCAGACCCGCCGAATGTTTCCATACCGATATTGATGCCGTCGCGCCCGGTATACCGTTCCCAGCCCAGCGTGCTGCCGGCCTCTATCGAAACGATCAAAGCATCGCGCGGTAATATGTCCGCTTTGTAAGCGTCGTCTTGCGCGTCGAACAGCTCAGTACACGGCATGGAGACGACATCGGCGCCGATGCCGTCCGCTTCGAGTGCGTCGGCGCAGGTCATCGCCAATTCGACCTCACTGCCCGATGCGACGATTACGACTTTGCGGGCGGCATTCGCGGCGCGCATCCGGTATCCACCTTTGGCGCAGCGGTTGCCTTCGGCGGTCCAAGCTTCATCACTTCCGCCCTCAAAATTGGCCCCGCGCAATTGCGGTAGACCTTGGCGTGACAGCGCGAGCACCGATGGCGTCTCCGGCGTAGAAAGCGCATGCGCCCAGCATTCCGCCGTTTCAATCGTGTCACACGGACGGAACGTGTTGAGGTTCGGGATCAAACGCAGGCTCATCACCTGTTCCACCGGTTGGTGGGTTGGACCGTCTTCACCCAGACCGATCGAATCATGCGTCATCACATAAATCGCCTGCGTCTTTTGCAGAGCCGACAGACGGATCGCATTGCGGCAATAATCGGAGAAGATCAGGAACGTGCCGCCATACGGAACCACCCCGCCATGCAGCGCCATACCGTTCATCGCGGCGGCCATGCCAAATTCGCGGATGCCGTAATAGACATAGCGGCCCGCATAATCATCCGCCGTCAGCGGCAACGTGCTCGGCGTTTTGGTGTTGTTCGACCCGGTCAAATCCGCCGATCCGCCGATCATTTGCGGCAAGGCTTCGGTAAGCGGACCCAGCGCCATTTCCGACGCTTTACGCGTCGCAACCTTTTGCGGTTCTGCGGCCAGGGCGCGAATGTGCCCCTCGATTGCCGGGCCAACTTGCGCCGTCACATCGCCGATCTGTTTCTCAAACGCCGCGCGGTGGTCAGAGGCTGCGAGACGCTGTTCCCACGCGCCATGCGCCGCCGCCCCGGTTTCCCCGGTTGCGCGCCAATCGGCAAGGATATCGCCGGGCACTTCAAACGGGGCCGCTGTCCAGCCCAGCACTTCGCGCGCTGCTGCAATCTCATCACCGCCCAAAGGCGCACCGTGGGTGGCGCTGGTGCCTTGTTTGGTTGGCGCCCCTTTGCCGATCACCGTTTTGCACGCGATCAAAGACGGGCGCGCATCCGCTTTCGCCTCTGAAATCGCCCGTTCAATATCGTCAAAATCATGCCCGTCACAGCTGACCACATGCCAACCTGTCGCTTCATAACGTGCCTTCACGTCTTCGCTGGTCGACATATCCGCCGGCCCGTCAATCGTGATGTTGTTATCATCCCACAGCACATTCAAGCGGCCAAGATGCAAATGCCCCGCAAGGCCAATCGCCTCGTGATTGATCCCTTCCATCAGGCACCCATCACCGGCAATCACCCAAGTGCGGTGATCAACCAAATCGTCGCCAAACCCGGCGTTCAAATGCCGCTCTCCCATCGCCATGCCGACCGCCATCGCCAAACCTTGGCCCAGCGGACCGGTTGTGGATTCGACGCCTTCGAGCAGGAAGTTTTCTGGATGCCCCGCACAGGGCGATCCCATCTGACGGAAATTGCGAATGTCATCCATCGTCGGTTTCGCATAACCGGTCAGATGCAGCAGCGAATAGATCAGCATTGATCCATGCCCCGCCGACAGCACAAACCGATCCCGGTCGACCCAATCGGGGCGCGCGGGGTTGAATTTCAAATGGCGCGAGAACAGCACAGAGGCCACATCGGCCATGCCCATTGGCATGCCGGGATGCCCGGAATTGGCCGCTTGTACAGCATCCATCGAAAGGGCGCGGATGGCGTTGGCCATCGGCAAGAGGCGGGCGGCATCAATGGTCATGGCGCGGGGTATGCTCCGAGCTGGCGCTGAACCATCCAAATCACGGATAGCGCGGCGGCAATTTTATGGCCGGGCCGAGTGGTCGATTCGATCCCTTGAACTCACGTGAAAAGCCATTGCTGAGCGACTAGGTCAGGTCAACACTTTGCCCCAGAGAAAGCCCCAATTTGCGCATGCCCTATCGTGGACGCTTTTGCGGACGCGATCCCGCACACTGGCGCGGATCGGGAAAGCAGCCGCGCCAAAGTGCAGTAAAAACGCGCCAAAATGGCGAGATCACTTATCAACAGGGGCGCGCAACACTTTGCGAAACCCCGCAAACTTGGTAAATTAATTTCATTATGAGCGCCTCCCGCATCGAAGAAGCCATGTCCCGCATCACCGCCGCAATGGAGCGGATCGACACCGCGCGGGCGCAGGATGCGTCAGGAAAACCGGACAATTCCGGCTCTGCCAGAGTGATGGCATTGGTCAACACGCATGAGAAATTGCGCGAGGAAGTGGCTGATACTATTGGCGAACTTGATGCTTTGATTGAGGAGTTGGAGGCGTGAGCGAAGTTCGGATCACGGTCGGGCCAAAGTCCTATTCCATCGCTTGTGGTCCGGGAGAGGAAGAGCGCGTTGCGAAACTAGGCGCAGTCATCGACGAGAATTACGCAAAGCTTGGCACTTCGAGAGCGCCGCTGGAGGCGCATAATGTCGTCTTTGCCGCTTTGTTCATGGCCGATGAAATGGCCGAAACCCGCAAAGCCGCCGATGATCTGCGCGCCGAATTGGCAGAAACGCGCCAAGAAATGCAGCGCGCGGCGGATGATGCCGCCAATGAACTGCGCAAGGCGCAGGCCAAAGTGGATCAGCAAAAAGAGAAGTCCGGCGGCAAAAAGGCTGAACTGCGCGAGGAAATAGAAACCCTACGCAAAGCCGAAGCCCGCGCCCGCAAGGACAATGCGAAATTGAAGGCGGAATTGGAAGAAGCCACCAAGAGCGCGCGCCACCAACACGACATGTTTGGCGGCCCCGCAGAGGATGAAGCGCTCTCCGAAGCTCTTGCAGAAAAGCTAGAGGCCTTAGCCAAACGCGCCGAATTGACCGCGAGCGAGCTTGAAGGTCAGGCCACTTCGCACTAAATCAGCAGGCGGCGGGGCTGCTCGGCACGAGCCATCGAAAATCCCTGGGCTATAAGCAATCCTCGGGAGCCGTCCCTGCCTGAGTTTATGGGCCACTGCGTTTCTTCGGAAGCGGAACCTGGGAGCTCGGGTAAACGGCGCCCACCTGACACTTTCGCGTCAGAGGATTTCCAGGCCACCGACCCATGGTGGTTCCGTTATTTTTTAGGACCGCACCCCATCCGGGGTGCGGTTTCCTCGCGCCTTCGGCGCTGCGGGCGGGCGGTCGCCGTTGCGGATCCTGCGGGTTGCGGCGCATGTCTGCGTCTTGCGCTTTGCGGGGTGGGTACTACTTCTCAGGGATGACCGACCTGCCCTCCAAATCTGAACTTCGCAAAACCTTGCTGACCGCTCGGCGGGAACATGTGGCGGCGCAGCCTGCTGCTATTCAGGCCTTGCTGTTCAACCGTCCCCCTGCGCCGATTACGGAGAAAATTGGCGCGGATGCGGTTATTGGGCTGTATCATGCTGGTCCTTACGAAGCGCCCGCGCGCGGCTATGCGCGGTTTTTTCAAGAGGCGGGCCACACGATTGCCTTGCCCTATTTCGCTGCAGATGACGCTGCGATGGAGTTTCGCGTGCACACCGATCCGCATGATGAAAGCGACCTGGCCCCCGGTGCCTTTGGCATAAAACAACCGCGCGCAGGCGCAGACGCTGTTACGCCCGACGTGTTGTTCGTGCCCTTGGTGGGTTTTACCGCTGACCTTGCGCGATTGGGCCAAGGCGGCGGGCATTATGACCGCTGGCTGGCGCAGCATCCCGGGCGCATTGCGATTGGGCTGGCATGGGATGCGCAATTGGCCGATGCCTTGCCAGTGGAGCCGCATGATATGATTTTGGACGCGGTGATCACCCCGACGCGAATTTACGGTTTAGACTGAAAGATTACGGCACATGCGCGAAACACCAACTTGGCGAATCCCCTTTGGCATCATCAGCCTGTTTATCGGCATAATGATCTACGCCATCGTGATCGCGCGTTATGCGCCGGATCTTATCGGTGATTGGTCAGGATTGGCGCAAACCGGTGTTTACGTCGTGCTGGGCCTGATTTGGTTACTGCCGCTCAAACGGTTCCTGATCTGGATGGAAACCGGCAAATGGTCCGCGCCATCTGTGCAGAGCGCAGAGCGCCCAGACGGATGAAGGCATCCCGCGCTAAACGCGGATTTCCATTTCATCGATATGCCTTTGAATTTCCCAAGTGGCGCGAGTGACGAGACTTGAACTCGCGACCTCCGGCGTGACAGGCCGGCGCTCTAACCAACTGAGCTACACCCGCTTAAACTTGACCGTTCAAACTGTGGTTTGCACCGCTTGGGAGGGAGGCCATTAGGCCGGGTGAAATTTTCTGTCAACGCCTCTGATGGGCATTTTGCATCAAATGTGAAAACTTATTCAGAAAGCAGCAGAACTGGCGTCTCAATCAGCTTTTTTACATCCTGAATAAAGCTCGCCGCATCAAAGCCATCCACGACCCGGTGATCGCAAGAAATCGAGATGTTCATCAGTTTGCGCTTCTCGATTCGCTCTGCGCCATCAGGCCCGGTGACAAACATTGGGCGTTCGATGATCCGATTGGGGCCGATGATTGCGACCTCTGGCCGATTGATCACTGGCGTGGTCGCAACCCCGCCCAAGGGGCCAAGCGATGTGACGGTAATTGTGGAGCCGGACAGTTCATCCGATTTCGCCGATCCATCACGCGCGGCCTGAGCCAAGCGGCCGATTTCTGTCGCAAGTTGCCACAAATTGCGGCTTTGCGCGTCGCGAATCACGGGGACCATCAAACCGGTGTCGGTTTGCGTCGCCATGCCCAAATGGATGCTGCCGTGGCGGGTGACGACATTGGCTTCGTCGTCGAAACGCGCATTGATCATCGGATAATTCGGGATCAATTTGCAAAATGCTGTGATTAGCAATGGGAGCATCGTCAGTTTCGGCTTTGCCCCGCGCGCCGCGTTAAGGTCGGTGCGCATCCGTTCCAATTCGGTCACATCGCATTCTTCGACATAGGTGAAATGCGGGATGTTGCGTTTTGCCGCGCTCATATTCTGGGCGATGCGTTTGCGCAGGCCAATGACCTTGATCGCTTCATCCGCGCGCGGCTTGCCCGCCGGGGAGAAACCGCCGCCGGAATTATAGGCTAGGAATTGGTCCAGATCACCGTGACGCAGGCGCCCCCCTTCGGCGGGTTTCACTTGAGCCAGATCAACACCCAGATCGCGCGCGCGCTGGCGTACAGCCGGACTGGCGAGAACTTTGGGTGTATCCGCGGGTTCTGCCGCTGCCCCGCCTGACGCCGTCTCAGGCACGCTGGCGGTCACTGGTGCGGGTGTGGGTGTGGGCGTTGGTTCCGGCGTTGGTGTTGGTGCTGGCGCCGGCGTTTCTTCCTTAGCCGGAGCCTGAGCTTCAGCTTCTTGCGCATCTTCGCCTTCAACTTCCACAACCAGCAACATCGCGCCAACTGAAATCGTATCGCCAACCTCGCCGGCAACCTCGATCACAATGCCTTCAACCGGGCTTTCAATGTCGATCGTTGCTTTGTCCGTCATGACGTCAACAAGGTGCTGGTCTTCTTCTACCCGGTCACCAACTTTGACCTGCCATTCGACGATCTCCGCCTCGGCCACGCCTTCGCCAACATCGGGCATATTGAATGTGAACTTTGCCATTGCGTTAGTCCCTTAGGATTTTATCGATTGCTTCGCCGATCCGAACTGGGCCGGGGAAATACGCCCATTCGAGGCTGTGCGGGTATGGAGTGTCGAAACCGGTGACGCGTTCCACCGGCGCTTCGAGGTGATAGAAACAACGTTCCGTGACCAGCGCCGACAATTCCGCGCCAAATCCGCTGGTGCGGGTTGCCTCATGCACGATCAGGCATCGACCCGTCTTGGCGACGGATGCTTCGATCGCCTCAATATCCAGCGGCACCAAAGTGCGCAGATCGAGAATATCTGCATCAACGCCTTTGGCCTTGCACACCGCTTCTGCGACATGGACCATCGTCCCGTATGCAATCACGGTCAGTTCTTCGCCGTCTTGCACATGGCGCGCTTTGCCCAGTGGGATATTGTAATACCCCTCCGGCACGATGCTCGCCTCATGTTTCTTCCACGGTTCGACCGGTTGGTCGTAAAAGCCTGTGAACGGCCCGTTATAAATGCGCTTGGGTTCGAAGAAGATCACCGGATCATTGTCTTCGATGCACGAAATCAGCAGCCCCTTGGCATCATATGGCGTCGCCGGGATCACTGTTTTCAAACCCGCCACGTGGGTGAACAGGCTCTCTGGCGATTGCGAGTGTGTTTGCCCGCCGAAAATACCGCCGCCAAACGGCGAGCGCACCGTCATCGGCGCGATATATTCATTGGCGGACCGATAACGCAGCCGCGCCGCCTCTGAGATCAATTGATCAAGGCCGGGATAAATATAATCAGCAAATTGAATTTCTGGCACCGGGCGCAGGCCATAGGCGCCCATGCCAACCGCCGCGCCAATAATGCCGCATTCGTTGATCGGCGTATCAAACACGCGGGTCTTGCCGTGCTTTTCCTGCAAGCCAGCGGTGCAGCGGAACACGCCGCCAAAATAGCCAACATCCTCGCCCATGATGACGACATTGGGATCGCGCTCCAGCATGATGTCGAGCGCTTCGTTAATCGCCTCGATCATGTTCACGCGGCGTTCGCCAACATCAGCGGCTGCGTCTTTTACTTCGGCGCTCATTTGCCTGCTCCATCTTTGGGATGGTGATCGGGCCATTTGATCTTCCGCTCGCGGGTTGCTTGCGCCGCTTGCTCTTCCAAATGCCACGGCAAGTCTTCGAAGACATCTTCGAACATTGTGTGGAAGGGATGGTGCAGGCCGTGGCCCAGAATGCCGTTCTTCTCCGCTTCCTTTGTCACCGCTTTGACCTCATCAGCGCAGGCTTTGTCCATCGCCGTCTGACGATCCTCGTCCCATTCGCCAATCGCGATTAAGTGGTTCTTTAACCGCATGACGGGATCGCCCAGCGGCCATTCTTCGCGTTCTTGCGCGCTGCGATAGCCGGATGGATCGTCTGAAGTGGAATGCCCCTCCGCGCGGTAAGTGTAATATTCGATCAGCGATGGCCCGTGATTGGCCCGCGCCCGGTTCGCCGCCCATTGCTGCGCCGCGAAACAGGCCAGCGCATCATTGCCATCAACCCGCAGGCTGGCGATGCCGTATCCCAAACCGCGCGCGGCAAAGGTGGTGCGTTCGCCGCCTGCAAAACCGCTAAAGCTGCTGATTGCCCATTGGTTGTTGATCACGTTTAAGATCACCGGGGCGTTATAAACGGTCGCAAAAGTGCAGGCGGAATGGAAATCACCCTCGGCCGTGCTGCCCTCGCCCACCCATGTCGCGGCGATCCGGCTGTCGCCTTTGATCGCGCTGGCCATCGCCCAACCAACGGCTTGCGGGGTTTGCGTCGCAAGGTTGCCGGAAATGCTGAAGAAGCTGTGCTCGCGGCTCGAATACATAATCGGCAGCTGGCGGCCCTTCAGCTTGTCGCCTTTGTTGGAATAAATCTGATTGATCATCTCAATCAGCGGATAACCGCGCGCGATCAAGATACCTTGCTGGCGGTAAGATGGGAAAACCATATCATCCGCCGCCAATGCCATAGACGCCGCGACGCTGGTCGCCTCCTCGCCTGTGCATTTCATGTAAAAACTGGTCTTACCCTGACGCTGACCGCGGAACATGCGTTCATCAAAGGCGCGGACCATCGCCATATGGCCCAGCATCGTGCGCAATGTATCGGCGCCCAGTTTGGGATCCCATGGCCCATGCGCCTGATTATCATCGCCCAAAACGCGGACGAGATCATAGGCGAGGTCCTTCATCTCCTCAGGCTTTACGCTTTCATCCGGGCGCGGCTGCGTTCCGGCATCGCTGAATTTTACATCGGCAAAATTCACCGGATCTCCGGGGCGCGAACGCGGCTCTGGCACATGCAGAGCCAGCGCAGGGCGGTTGCCCCCACCTGTTTTATCCGGGGCTGGTGTCGGAGTGTCAGCCTGATCGGCCATAAAGCGCTCTCCCAAAGAGTGCGGCAGCGCCCAAAGAGCGCGCCAGTTGAGAGCCGCGTATGTCAGCCATTCGCCCCGGTCAAGGACGCGAAATCACACCGCAACAGGAGCCTTGATCGGGGCCAACGGAGCGTAATCATGCACAAGAAAATCATCGATTTTGTAATCGAAAATTGTTTCAGGCTTTCGAGTGATTTCGAAGGTCGGATGCCCTTGCGGTTCGCGAGTCAGTTGTTCCTCGATCAGATGCGCATGGTTTAGATAGAGGTGAACGTCCCCGCCCATCCACACCAGCTCGCCCGGCTCCATCCCGGTTTGCTGCGCCATCATCCGCGTCAGCAAAGCGGCAGACCACAGGTTAAACGGCAGGCCGAGCGCCACATCGCAGCTGCGTTGATAGAGGACGCAGTTGAGGCGGCTTTTGCCATCTTTTTGGCCCGCCTTTTCGCCCGCAACATGAAACTGATAGGTCTTGTGACACGGCGGCAAAGCCATCTGGTCCAATTCCGCGACGTTCCACCCCTCTAGGATGTGGCGGCGGCTGCCGGGATTGGTTTTGAGGCTCTCGACAATTTGCGCGACCTGATTGATGCCCGGCCCGCGTTCAAACAAGCCGTCTTTGCGGTACCGATAGGTCGGCCAATCGACCCATTGTTTGCCGTAAACCGGACCAAGATCGCCCCAGCGCGCGGCGAAGGCCTCGTCCTCCGCAATTCGTTCAGCAAAGGACGTGATGCTGATATCATCGCCGGTTTCTTTGACATAGCGGGCATGCGGCCATTCATTCCAAATTTTCACGCCCTGCAAGACCAGCGGGCGGATATTCGTCTCTCCGGTCAGGAACCACAGCATCTCGCGGCTGGCGGTTTTCCAATAGACACGCTTCGTGGTCAGCAGCGGCATCGCGCCGCCCGCCAAATCATAGCGCAATTGCGCCCCGCAAATGGACCGTGTTCCGATCCCTGTGCGGTCGCTGCGCTCATTACCGCTGTCCCAAATCTGGCGCATCAAATCCAAATATTGCTGTTCTGGATGCCCGGTTTCGGGCGGCGGTTTTGGAATCGATGTCTTGGCCATAAATGCATCTATATGCGGCGGACAATTCACCGCAAGTGGGCGGTAAAAGCTGTGGGCGCCAGTGGCTTGGTCAGCGCCTCGCTCAGTGCCTCGCTCAGCGCTTCGCCAAACGCCCCGCTAAACAATCGCCTCTGCCACAAAGCCCAGCGCAATGGTGAGCGCCCCTAGCCCCGCAGAAAGCTGCACACGAAGCCGCAGAAAATCACGCGCCGCATAGCCCAGCGCCTTGTCCGCCAAAGGCGACAACAGGATAAACACCCCCAAATATAGCAGCGCCGGCCCCGGCCAATCCCACCCAAGGCTCCATGGCAAAAACAGCGCAACTGCGATCAGGCTGGGCATGACCGCCACCAGATAAGCGCCCGCACCCGCCTTTTTGCCGCTGGCAATCGCTTGCCCCCACCACACGCCGCCGAGAAAACTGAAAATCGCCGCAGCATAAGCGAACCCGCCTGCCAGCGCGGTGTAGGCATAATCATGCCCGCTCGCGGCGAGGCTGAGGCAGATGATTTGCGGCAAGAGGCCAGCATAGCCGAGCCATTTGGCCGCGGGCGTCAAAGAAGCGTTAGTGTCCATGCTGCGTCAAACATCATGGGGGGCGCATCTGTTCCCGGCTTTCCTTGCGAGTGCGCGCGAATTGCGCCACTCCATCGCCATGAACTTGTTTGATCTCTCAGGCCGCACGGCCATTATCACAGGCGGCAATGGCGGCCTTGGGCTGGGCATGGCGCGCGGTTTGGTCAAGGCCGGGGCGAATGTCGCGATCTGGGCGCGTAACCGGCAAAAGAACGCTGCCGCTTTGGACGAACTCAGCGCGATTGGCGGCGGAGAAGCGCTGGCGATAGAATGCGATGTTGGCGGCGAAGCGCAGGTCGAAGCGGCGATGGCGCAGACGTTGAAGGCATTCGGGCGGGTCGATGCGGCCTTTGCCAATGCCGGAATTTCGGGGGCCGGAACGCGCGTTCAGGATATGACAATCGAAGGCTGGGACCAGACGATGGCGATCAATGCTCGCGGCCCCGCTTTGGTCTATAAATATGCGTCCCGCCATATGATTGAACGCGCCGCGAATGGCGATCCAGGCGGAAAGCTCATCGTCACCTCATCCGGCCAATCCATTATGGGCGTCAACAAAAGCTCCGACTACGCGGCCTCGAAAGCGGCGGTAAACGGCCTGACGCGGGGCGCAGCGTTTGAATTGGCGCGGCACCAGATCACGGCCAATGCGCTGTTGTTTGGATATTACGAAACAGACATCACCGCCGCTGCCAATCCCAAATTTGGCGAATGGATTAAGCAGCGCGTTCCCCTGCGCCGCGCTGGCGATCATGAGGGATTGGAAGGGCTCGCGGTGTTTTTCGCATCCCAGCATAGCGATTATATCACCGGGCAATGCCTGCCGGTCGATGGCGGGCTTTGCATTAGCTGACCGCTTTTTTAGCTGACCCTTAGTCGGCTTACCGGGTGCGTGATCACCTGTAATCTTCGTCCCAACGCATAGGCATCCAATTGGTTCCAAAAGGTTTTTCGGAACGAAGCGGCTTGCCGGTCCGTTGGTTAGTCAAATGGCGGCGCGAATTCTTCGCCTGACGCCAGACCCAATTTCGGAGACTTCTATGATTGAACTTCTTACCCTTATCGCCACCATCCTCCTCCCGCCATTGGGCGTTGCGATGAAGAAGGGGCTGAGCACTGATTTTTGGATCAACCTGATCCTGACGCTGGTGTTCTTTGTCCCCGGCCTGATCCACGCCGTTTATGTGAACTATGTCGCTGGCGGGACAGCGCGCGTCGCATAAGGGGCATCTAACTCCATAGAACAATCGGCTCGGGCCTGAGGATAATTCTCAGGCCCGAGCTGTTTGGTATCCGCGTCCAAAGTGAGTACGGCGAGAATATGAACGAAGAAAAGCCCGACAAATCGAGAGAACGCGCCGTACCCTCTGGCCGCTTGGCACGGATGGGGACATTTGGGCGATTGGTTGGCGGGGTTGCGGGCGGCATGGCGGCGGAAGGCGCACGGCGTTTGACCAGCGGCGAATCCCTGTCCCCGCGCGACCTAATCCTGACACCCGGCAATGTGCAACGCATGACCGACCGGCTCGCGCATTTGCGCGGTGCGGCGATGAAAATGGGGCAGATGATCAGCCTCGATTCCGGTGATTTCCTACCGCCGGAATTGTCCAAAATTCTCGCCTCGCTTCGCGATCAGGCGAATTTTATGCCGACAAAGCAGCTCGACACCGTTCTGCGCGCCGAATGGGGCAATGATTGGCGGCGGCAATTTAAATGGTTCAACCCCCGCCCCATCGCCGCCGCCTCTATCGGGCAGGTGCACAAGGCAATGACCCGCGACGGCGAAGAATTGGCGATCAAGGTCCAATATCCCGGCGTCGCCAAAAGCATCGACAGCGATGTCGACAATGTGATGACGCTGCTGAAAGTTGCCGGTTTTGCCCCGCCCGAATTGGAAGTCGACAAATTGCTAGCGGCGGCCAAGAAACAGCTGCACGAGGAAGCCGATTACAAGCGTGAAGGTGAACAGATGGCGCTGTTCCGTGAGCGATTGGCGGGCGTGCCCGGCTTCGTGGTGCCTCAATTGCACGAAGGGCTGACGCGCGGTTCCATTCTGGCGATGAGTTTTGAAGAAGGCGTCGCAATCGAAGAATTGGAACAAGAACCGGCAGAGCGCCGCGATGAAGTGATGGCCCGGTTGATGCGGCTGGTCGCGCGTGAATTGTTTGATTTTGGCGTGATGCAAACCGATCCTAACTTCGCCAATTTCCGCTATCGGCGCGGCACAGGAGAGATCGTGCTGCTCGACTTTGGCGCGTGCCGCGATGTCGATCCTGACGTTTCAAATGGCTATCGCAAGATGTTAATCGCCGGGCTTGAAGGAAACCGCGAAGAGGTTCTGGCCGCAACCATCGACGCCGGATTTATGATGCCAATCGTCGCGGAAAAACACCCAGAGCGGGTGAACCGCATGATCGACGTCGTGATCGGCGAAATGCGCGAAGACGCCCCGTTTGATTTTGGCGATAGAGGCTTCGTCCCATTGCTGCGCGATGAAGGTTTAGAGATTGCGAAGGACAAGGACACATGGGCATTTCCGCCCATCGAAACCTTGTTTGTTCAGCGCAAGGTTAGCGGCACCGCGCTGCTTGGTGCGCGGCTAAAAGCGAAGGTCAATATCCGCCGCATGACCGAAGAAGTGCTCGCCTCAACGCAGGCCTTTTAGGCACCCCGCCCCTCACTCATCCAATTCATCCAGCGCCGCAATGCTATCTTCGGCGGCCAATCGCTCCCGCTCCGCTGCGATCCAGCGGTCGACATGTTCTTCGAGCACGGAGAGCGGGATTGAACCGTTTTCCAAAACCGTATCGTGGAACGTGCGCAAATCGAAATTCGCGCCAAGCGCTTCCTCTGCGCGGCCGCGCAATTCGCGGATTTTCAACTCGCCGACTTTATAAGCTAGCGCCTGACCCGGCCACGTCATATAGCGGTTCACCTCCGCATCGACATTCGCCGCCGTCAGCGCGGTGTTGTCGAGCATATAGGAGGCCGCGCGCTCTTTGCTCCACCCTTTGGAATGCAGGCCCGTATCCACGACAAGCCGCGTCGCGCGCCACATTTCATAGGACAAACGGCCCATCTGTTTGGCGGGCGTGTCATACAGGCCCATCTCAATCCCAAGCCGTTCTGAATACAGGCCCCACCCTTCGACAAAGGCGGTGAAAAACGTCCCGTTTGCACGCAAAGGGTGGATGTCCAATTCTTGCTGCAAAGCGATCTGATGGTGGTGGCCCGGCACGGCCTCATGCACGCCAAGCGCTGGCAATTCCCAAAGCGGGCGTTGGTCCAGTTCTGTCGTGTTGATCCGGTAAATGCCCGCCGCGCCGGTCTCTAACGAACCCGGTTCATAATAGGCGGTGGTGTTGCCCGGAGCATTGGGCGCGGGGATCGGCGCAACGGTGTATGGTTGGCGCGGCAGACGCCCAAACAATTGCGGCATGAACCCATCAATATGTTTGGCCAGCGCCGCGACATAGGCGACATATTCATCGACATCGGTCATGAAATATTGCGGATCGGTGCGCAGGTGCTCGATAAAGGCTTCTCGGCTTTCAAACCCTGCTTCTGACGCCACTTCGACCATTTCGGCGCGGATGCGCGCAACCTCGGAAAGGCCCAGATTATGGACCTCGTCCGGGGTCATGTCGGTCGTGGTGAAACTGCGCACGCGGTATTCGTAATATTCTGTCCCGCCCGGTGTCGCCATGATGCCCGGCGTTCCGGTTCGGCAATTGGGGGCGTAATCCTCGTTATAAAAACTCAGAAAATCGCGGTAAGACGGGATCACCACCCCTTCGATCAAAGCGCGCGCAGAGGATTTCAGCTGCGCCCATTGATCATCCGAAATCGATCCGGGTTTGTCGCCAGCGAAAGGCTGCCAAAAGGGCGAGGCGGTGTAATCATCGACGATCTGCTGCTCAATGCGCCCTTCAAAACCCTGCATCGGCTCGCATGGCTGCGTCATGCCAAGCGCGATTGCCTGACGGCTGCGCGCGATGCCTTGGTTGTTGACGCCGCGATAGGATTCCAGCCGCCCCAGATAACTTTCATAATCGGCCAAGGTGAAAAACGGCGAACGATAGGGCAGCGAGGCAAAGCCAGAGAACCAGCCGCCGCGATTGGTGAACAGGATATAGCGCGTGTGGTCATGGGCGCTGGCGGCGATTGTGTCATCGAGGCTGCTGGCTAGCACGGCGTAATCGACTTGCAAATCAACCGGCAATGCATCGGCATCAATGGCATCCAGCCGGATCCGAAATGCGCGCGCTTCGTTCACGCCATCTTGATAGCTTTCGAGCGACATATCGCCCAATTGCCCATCTCCGCGCCGATCCCCGATGCTGGTGGCCAAAGTGGGGGATGCATCCAATGTCGCCTCCCACACTTCTTCGCGCAGGGTTTCATAATCTTCGACCGGCCCCGCAAATGCAGGATGCGCCATCAAAGCCAGAGGTGACGCCGCCAGAATGAATTTCGAGATCGAACCGCGCATAATTTTTATCCCCTTTTCAGCGTCTTGCATCTTGCATGGCTTAGTTAACCTCTACTAATACTGCGCAATGTCTAACGCGCCAGAAAATAAATTGTCCGTGTTGTTCGTGTGTCTCGGCAATATTTGCCGATCCCCTATGGCAGAGGGCGCCTTTCGCGATGCCGCTGCGAAAGCGGGTTTGGACGTGCATGTCGATTCCGCTGGGACGGCGAATTATCATATCGGATCACCGCCCGATCCCCGCGCCATTGCCGCCGCCAATGCCAATGGTGTCGATATTTCCGGCGCTCAGGCGCGGCAATTGGCGGATAGTGACTTTCGCGATTTCACCTATATTTTCGCGCTGGATAAGGCGAATTTGGCCGGGATCAGAGCGCGCATGCCAAGGCAAGGGAGCGCGCCAATTGCAATGTTGCTGAGCGCGGTCGGCCAGCCGGATGAGCCTGTGCCTGATCCCTATTACGGGGATGACAGCGATTTTGACGATTGCTGGGCAACAGTGAGCGAGGCGGCAGAAGCGTTGGTGGCGCGTATGCTTAGCGACGGTGTGAATGCCCGGTTCTAAGGGAAGGTTTTAACCTCAACCCCCGCGCAGCAATTGCACGCCCCAATCGCGTTCAAACAAATAAAGCAGCACCCGCGCCGCTTCGCCGCGATCACTGGTCAATCCGCCATCATGTTCGATCAACATCCGCGCATCCGCATGGGCAATCGGCAGATATTTCTGCACCTGATCCAAATCAGCAATCCGAAACGCCGCATCGCCCGATTGCCGCGTGCCCAGCAATTCACCGCCGCCGCGCAATTCCAGATCTTCTTCTGCAATGCGGAAACCGTCCTGCGTCTCGCGCATCAAAGCCAACCGTTTTTGCGCCGTTTCACTCAGCTCACCCCCGCGCAGCAATAAGCAGCGGCTCTTCTCACTCCCCCGCCCAACTCGCCCGCGCAGCTGGTGCAATTGCGCCAGTCCAAACCGCTCCGCCTGTTCGATCACCATCAATGTCGAGGATGGCACATCGACGCCAACTTCTATCACCGTCGTCGCCACCAGCAATTTCGCACCGCCACTGGCGAAGCGTTCCATATTGGCGTCTTTCACCTCTGGCTTTAACTGGCCGTGGACCATGACGACGTCATCGCCAAAATGCTCTTTTAATTCGGCATAGCGCGCCTCTGCCGCTGCAATATCGCCCGTCTGCCAATTGCCATTGGCCTCTCGCACCATCGGGCACACCCAATAGGCTTGCTGCCCCGTAGCCAAATGGCGGCCCACCCCGGCGATCACATCGGCGCATCGGTCTTGCGACACTACCAGTGTTTCAATCGCCTGGCGCCCCGGCGGCAATTCATCCAGGCGGCTCACATCCATTTCGCCATATTGTGCCAAAGTCAGGCTGCGCGGGATTGGCGTTGCGGTCATCGCCAATGTGTGCGGCGCGCGCCGCCCCTTGCCCGCCAGAGAGAGCCTCTGCGCCACGCCGAAACGGTGTTGCTCGTCGATCACGACCAAACCTAGGTCTTTATAATTCACGCTGTCCTGAAAGATCGCATGGGTGCCGATCAAAATATCAATCGACCCATCAAGCAATCCCATCAGAATGCCCTCACGCTCCCTACCCTTGGCGCGGCCCGTCAGCAGAGCAACCTCCACCCCCGTCGGCGCGGCCATCGACCGGATCGTTTCAAAATGTTGCCGCGCCAGAATTTCAGTGGGGGCCAGCAAAGCCGCTTGTTTACCCGCTTCATTGGCGATCAACATCGCCTCCAGCGCGACCACGGTTTTACCCGCGCCCACATCCCCTTGCAGCAATCGTAGCATCGGCGATTCCTGCTGAAGATCGCCGTCAATCTCTTGCACCGATCGTTTTTGCGCGCCCGTCATCTCAAACGGCAATTTGAGCCGCGCCCTGAGCGACCCATCGCCCGACAATGCCTGCCCTTTTCGCCGCCGCCCTTCGGCTTTCACCATCAGCAGCGCGAGCGAATTTGCCAGCAATTCATCATAAGCGAGCCGGTCGCGCGCTTTCTCGTGCAAATCCTTATGCGCCAAATGCATCGCATCGCGCCATGCTGGCCAACCGGCCTGCTCAAACTGGCTGGGCTGAATCCATTCGGGCAATTCGGGCAAGCGGCCAAGCGCCTGAGCGGTCAAGGAGCCCAGTTTCGGCTGCGTCAGCCCCTCTGAGAGAGCGTAAACCGGCTCATTCAGACGTGCCAAATGCGCGGCGCTGTCTTCCTCCACATGGTCGGGATGCACGATTTGCAGCATATCGCCATATCGGTCGAGCCGCCCCGCTACCCAGCGTTTCTCCCCCACCGGAAACAGTTTTTTCGCCGAATAAGACGCGCGCCCAAAATAGGTCAGCGCGCAAATATTGCCGACCTCATCCTGAGCCATAACCCGGTACGGCCCGCGTCCAGGATTATACGATGCGCGGTGCTCGATTGCGGTCAGGGCAACGATCACTTGCTCGCCCTCTGTCCCCTCATCAAGGTCAGTAATCGCGCGGCGCGTCACAAACCTTTCTGGCAAATGATAGGCAACATCCTTGATCCGCGTCAGGCCGAGTTTTTCCAGCGGTTTGGCCAATTTTGGGCCAACACCGTCCAAGGTTTGGCTTTCGGCAAAAACGGAATTGAGGATTTCGGGACGCATCGCGGCATCTTATACCCGGTTGCGCCCATTCTGCGAGTGCCTTACCGCCCTTTTCCATGAGTGATATGCCCGAAATGCCCACATTCGAAACGCGCCTGGCGCGCGCAAAATTCCGTGCCTGGCACCGCGGAACGCGCGAGGCTGATTATATGATCGGCGGTTTCTTCGATCGTTATGCCGCCGAATGGGGCGAGGCAGAGATGGATTGGTTTGAAGATCTGCTCGCCGAAGATGATGTGGATATTATGGCGTGGGGCCTGCAAACGCAGGATGTGCCGCCCCGGTTTCAGGGCGCGCTGATCACAAAAATGCAAAAACTCGACTACGTCGATATCCCAAGCTAGGGCCGCTTTTTCACCACAACCGCGCCGCCGCGCCCCTGACGTAGGCACCTATGCCAGACCTTAATCGCATCCTTTCTGCGGACACACCGCTGACGCTGTCGTCGCTGCCGCGCGGGGCGCAGCCTTTGGTGATGAGCGACCTTGCCCGCGCGGCAAAGCAGCGCGCCGTGTTTATCGCGCCCGACGATGCCGCCATGCGCAGCGTGGCGGAGGCGGCGCGGTTCTTTGCGCCCGAGATAGAAGTGCTCGAATTCCCGGCATGGGATTGCTTGCCCTATGACCGCGCCAGCCCGGCCCTGACGGTCAGCGCGGCGCGTTTGTCGGCTTTGTTCCGGTTGCAGCGGCCGTCTTCTGGTTCGCAATTGCTGGTCACCACGGTCAATGCGGTGCTGCAAAGGGTGCTAACCCCGTTTCGCATTCGTGAAAGCGTGCGAGAATTTAAGCCCGGCATGACGATTGGCCATGACAGCCTGTCCGCTTTGCTGACCCGGCAAGGATATTCACGCACAGACACCGTTATCGATCACGGCGAATTTGCGGTCCGCGGATCGATCGTCGATATTTTCCCCTCCTCGCTCGATGAAGGATTGCGGCTCGATTTCTTCGGTGATGAGCTGGAAAGCCTGCGCCTGTTCGACACCTCGACGCAGCGTTCGACCGGGCGGTTCGATACGCATCTCTTGCTGCCCGCGTCAGAGGCTTTGCTCGATGAGGAGAGTATCAAGCGCTTCCGTTCGCGTTACCGCGAATTGTTCGGCGCGGCGGCGACGCAGGACCCGCTCTACGAAGCCGTGAGCGATGGCCGGCGTTTGGCCGGGATGGAACATTGGTTGCCGCTGTTTGAGGAAAAACTCAGCACGCTTTTTGACCACCTTGGCGATGATGATGTGGTGGTGATCGACCAATCCGCCTTGGGCGCAGCAGAGGAACGCATTGGTGACATCAGCGATTATTTCGATCAGCGCGGCAAAGTGGCCAAGACGCATGGGAGCGAAAAAAGCGGCAGTTACCGCCCGCTTGCCAAAGACGCATTATACGTGGCCGAGGGCGAATTTGCCGAAGCCGTAGCCGCCAATCCCGCGGGCTCCCCGATCCACCGCGCCAACGTTTTTGCAGCGCCGCAAAGCGCCAAAACCCTCGATTTCGGTTTCAAAGCGGGCCGCGATTTCGCCCCCGAACGTGCGCGCGGCGACAATGTCTATGACGCGGCGGCAAAGCACCTTGCTGCCATCGCCAAATCAGGCCGCAAACCGATGCTTGCCGCCTATTCCACCGGCAGCCGGTCGCGGATTGCATCGATCCTAGAAGAAGCAGGCGCGCCCGCCGTTCTGGCCGATAGCTGGCAAGAGGCGCTGGGCCTGTCGGCCAAGGGCAAGACCGCCGCAATGGTCCTGCCGCTGGAGGCAGGGTTTGCCAATGACGATTTGGAGATCCTTACTGAGCAAGATGTGCTCGGTGATCGTCTCGTCCGGCGCAAGAAGAAGCGTAAGGATTCCGACGCCTTCCTCGCCGAATTGCAAGCGCTCGCGCGCGGCGACCTGGTTGTCCATGTTGAACACGGCATCGGCAAATATCTGGGCCTTGACCCGGTGCCCGTGGGTAAGAGCCAACACGATTGCGTCGCTCTAGAATATCGCGGCGGCGACAAATTGTTCATCCCGGTTGAAAATATCGACGTTCTCTCGCGCTATGGCTCTTCCGAAGAGGCTGTTCAGCTTGATCGGCTCGGCGGCGAAGCCTGGCAAAAACGCCGATCGCGCCTGAAAGAACGCATCACCGCAATCGCCGGTGAATTGATGAAAATCGCCGCGGAACGCGCGCTCAAAAAAGCGCCGATCTTCGAAGCGGAAGAAGCCAGTTTCAACCAATTCGTCGACCGTTTCCCGTGGGAGGAAACCGACGACCAAGACGCCGCCATTTCCGATGTGCTGCGCGATTTGGAAAGCGGCAAGCCGATGGACCGCCTCGTCTGCGGCGATGTGGGTTTCGGCAAAACAGAGGTCGCCTTGCGCGCGGCATTCGTGGCGGCGATGAGCGGGCAGCAAGTGGCAATTGTCGCCCCCACAACTTTGCTCGCGCGCCAGCATTATCAGAACTTCGTGGAACGCTTTGCCGGGTTCCCCTTGAAAGTCGGGCGTCTGTCACGGCTTGTCTCTTCCAAAGAGGCCGCCGAGACCCGCGAAGGCCTGGCCGATGGCACCGTCGATTTGATCATCGGCACCCATGCGATCCTGTCAAAATCAACTGAGTTCAAAAATCTTGGTCTGGTTATTGTCGATGAAGAACAACGCTTTGGCGTTACTCACAAAGAAAAACTCAAACAATTGCGATCCGACGTTCACATGCTGACGCTGACCGCGACGCCGATCCCGCGCACTTTGCAAATGGCGATGACGGGCCTGCGCGAATTGTCGACCATTCAGACCCCGCCGGTCGACCGTCTCGCGGTGCGGACCTATGTGATGGAATGGGATGATATGGTGATGCGCGAGGCACTGCTGCGCGAACATCATCGCGGCGGGCAAAGTTTTATCGTTGTCCCGCGCATTTCCGACATGGCTGAGGTCGAAGATTGGCTTCGTGAGAATGTGCCAGAGGTGAAAAGCATCTCTGCCCACGGCCAAATGGGTGCGGGCGAGATCGAGGAACGCATGAGCGCGTTTTACGACGGCAAATACGAAGTGCTGCTCTCCACCACCATCGTCGAATCCGGCCTCGATTTGCCCAGCGCAAACACGATCATCATCCACCGCGCGGACCGTTTTGGCCTCGCACAGCTTTATCAATTGCGCGGCCGCGTTGGCCGGTCAAAATTGCGCGCCTATGCGTATCTGACTTACGAAAAAGACGTGCAGCTGTCCGAAATCGCGGAAAAACGCCTCAAAGTGCTCAGCGACCTCGATTCGCTCGGTGCGGGTTTCCAATTGGCCAGCCATGATCTCGACATTCGCGGTGCGGGCAATCTGCTGGGCGATGAACAATCCGGCCACATCCGCGAAGTCGGCTTTGAATTGTATCAATCCATGCTGGAGGATGCGATTTTGGCGGCCAAAGCGGGCGAAATGGGGCTGGAGAAAGCAAAAGACGCATTCTCACCGCAGATCACCGTCGATGCGCCGATCATGATTCCAGAGGACTACGTCCCCGATCTCGCGGTGCGCATGGCGCTGTATCGCCGCCTCAACCAAGCGGCGGATAAAGCGGAGATCGAAAGCATGGCCGCAGAGATGATCGACCGGTTTGGCGATTTGCCAGAGCCAACGAAGAATCTGGTCCGGCTGATCGAGATCAAACATCAGGCGATCACCGCCCATATCGCCAAGATCGACGTGGGCGCGCGCGGAACTTTGGTGACGTTCCACGAAAACAATTTCCCCGATGGCCCCGGCCTTATCGCCTATGTCGACCGGTTAAATGGCGGTGCGCAAGGGACAGCAAAATTGCGCCCCGACATGAAATTGGTGATCAACCGCGCATGGAATGATCCGCGCAGCCGCCTCAACGGCCTGTTCCAATTGACCAAAGGGCTGTCCGGAATTGCGAAGAAAGCAGCGAAGGCGAACTAGCGGCGAGGACTGAGGCTGAGGGCACGGGAGCGGGCGGTCGGCTTTCGATCTACTTGCTGGCATTGATCTTTGGTGACAAAATCCTCTCATGGAAATCAAGATTAGCCGCCGACCAGCAGGTGAAGCGCCAGAATGGGTTCGCGACGCGTGGATAGGGCTGTCATTGCCTACAGCGGCAAAGCGTAAGCGAACCGTGATTGGGGTTGGTGTCCTCAGTGGACCGAGAAGCGTCTTCGGACAAATTTGGGCCATGGTGCTAGGAAAAAGCTTCAAGATAGAAGGCTATTCAGTAAATGCGAAGCTGGCTGTGGAGTTGTTAGAAAAAGTGGAACCAGAGGCAGCGCAATGGTGGCGCGAGAATACCCCGTGGCTGCTATCTGGCTCCCGATACTTTGTATTCGACACGGCTGCGTGCGAGACGTTTCAGCCTTAGAGATGTCCGCATCCCAGCCCAAATCCCGCCATTCGTAATCTGATCGCGGTCACCGATACCGGCCACCAGAAGCGGAAAATCCACGCTAAAAACCAAGCGTGGCTCTTACCCGTGACCGCGCCCGCGCGCGGTTCGGGACAGCGCTAGCACATCGTCACTTTTCATCGGCTGCGCACGCAAGAAACCCTGCCAATAATCGCACCCTTCGCTGATGATCGCTGCACGCTGGACATCGCTTTCGATACCCTCAGCATAGACATCCAGCTCCAGCGCCTTTCCAAGTGCCATAATCGCGCGCAGCACGGCCAAGGCTTTGGCATCGCCGGGCACCCCATCCACCATGATTTTATCAAGTTTAATCGCGTCGAGCGGCAATTCGCGCAAATAGCGAAAATTGCAGAACCCCGCGCCAAAATCGTCGAGCGCGGTCCGAAAACCTAGCCCGCGAAGCGCGCTCAGCGCCCCGGCCGCTTGCTCCAGATTGCGCAGCAGCAAATCCTCAGTAATCTCCAGCATCAAGCGTTCCGGCGCGATGGCGGATTTGCTGATCAATTCAGCAAAATCGGCGGCAAAACGCGGATCGCCCATCTCCTCCGGCGTGATATTGAGCGACAACGTCAATTCGGCCGGCCATTCCGCAGCATCCTCCAAAGCGCGCGCAACAACATGCCGCGACAAGGGCGCAACCAAGGCCGCACGTTCTGCAATCGCAAACAAATCGCGCGCGCCGATCTCTCCTAAAGAGGGATGCTGCCAGCGCGCCAAAGCCTCTGCCCCAACAACCGCGCCGGTGCGGCAGGAGAATTGCGGCTGAAACAGCACCTCAATCTCGCGCCGGTCCAATGCCCGCAGCAAATCTGTTTCAAGCGCAGAGGATTTCACGCCGGGAAAATTCCCGCGCACCGGTCCTCTTAAGGAGCTGGGCATTTTGCCTGAGCCAGATGATCCTGCGTTGTTCATGCCATTCGCCCTAGACGCACATTACGTGCTTTGCGCTCTCCAATTGCAATCCGCCCAGATTTGGAACATCAGGATAACTGACTAGCGCCCAGATTTCGCAATGGGGGGCGTGGGTTTCCAGGCGGCACCGATATTGCATAGTAATATTGCAAATGAATGGGTGGGCGTCGATGGATTATTCTTGGGGGGTATGAATGGGATCTGCGGCAGTGACCGATGCAAATGATTGCAAGGAAGACGGCGGCCGAGGGGGCAGCGAGGGCGGATTTAAGAAAGTCGCCTTGCTCGCATCTGAGACACCGCGCGCGCAAGAAGCATTTTCGATGCTGTGGGCGCAGCGTGATTGGGCCCCGTTAGAAGACGCAGATGCCGCCGTCGTGCTCGGCGGTGATGGGTTTATGCTGCAAACATTGCACGCCATGCTTGATGCGGGCCGCGTGATCCCGGCTTACGGTATGAATTTGGGCACGGTCGGTTTCTTGATGAACCGTTTTCACAAACGCGCCGCAGTAATGTCACGGGTGAACCGGGCGCGCGGCAAGACGATCGCGCCGCTTAAAATCACCGCCACCACGCAGGATGGCGAACAACATGTGATGTGCGCGATCAATGAATTGTCGCTGCTGCGCGAAACGCGCCAAACCGCGAAGATTGAGATTACCGTCGGCAGCCGCGTTCGTATCGAAGAATTGGTTGGCGACGGCGTGCTGGTCGCAACGCCCGCTGGCTCCACGGCCTATAACCTATCGGCAAATGGTCCGATCCTGCCTCTCGACAGCGGGATGTTGGCCCTCACCCCGATCAGCCCGTTTCGACCCCGCCGGTGGCGCGGGGCGATTTTGCCCGATGAGATGCCGATCAAATTTCGCGTACTCGAACCGTCAAAGCGCCCGATTGCCGCCGTGGCCGATCAAAAAGAGCTGCGCGATATTGCCGAAGTGACCATCGAAATCGCGCATGATCTGGAGCTGGAATTGCTGTTTGACCCCGGCCAATCGCTCGCCGATCGGATCGTGGCGGAACAATTCGCGGTGGATTGAGGCGAAAATTCAGCCAAGCGCCGGACGTTAGGATGTCGAGCCATTGGAAGCCGCGAAAGGCGACGGTGATCGCGAATTCGGCAACGTGTGCGAAAAACGAAAAAGCCCTCTTGCATTACGCGGCGGCGAATCATATACGCGCCCCTCGCACTCGGCAGACAGATCGAGTGATGTTCCCCGATAGCTCAGCGGTAGAGTAGGTGACTGTTAATCACTTGGTCGTTGGTTCGAATCCAACTCGGGGAGCCATTTTCTTTCGATTTTAGCAAGCTCTTCAACGCCTTACTAACTTCGGCCCTCTGCCATTCCCACATTCTTACCCACAACTAATCCTAGAAACGGGCATGGTGCTTTCAGTAAGCTGTATCGACGACATTCGCTGCGAAGCGAGGTGTGTAGCGCTTTACCGTTAGAGGCTTAACACTAGCCGCGCCTAACGCGCGCCAGCCCTTCATTGACTAGCTGTGCACCGAACGAATACCCCTTGCGCGGCGAGCGATAGAGCTAAGGCGGTTGCAATCATTTTTAGGCCCTCATGTGCGGCGCTCAGACAGGTAAGCAGGCGAAGCTATTCCGTCCGCCAATTGCGCATCAGGAAAAGCCGTTACAAACGCCAGCGCGCTTTCCATTGTGCGGAAATAGAAAGCAGCAGTGTTGCACGCCATTCCCGGCCGGCTGTGACAAGCGTGATTGGATGCCCCTACATTTTCGTTAAGCCAGCCGTGCATTCGATCCAAAGCAGTGCCGAGACCATAGGGCGGAACACGCACCTTAACCCGAACGGGAAACGCCAAATCATCGCGCTTTGCTTGTCGAATCGAGCGCTTAGACATTTTGGAACAATGCAGGAACACTCAAGATCCAGCAACCGGCAATCTAGCTCGCGCTTGCGCGCGCGCGGGCGAAAAACTGTGTTAGCGATATAAGCGAGTATTGCAGCCGGTCTCCGTATGGAAGGCTCTCGGGTTTAACCCTCCCCCTCCTCAGCGCCCGTCCAATTCCTTGGAGACGATACGTCCGCTTCCGGGAAATTCATTGAGACAGCCGAATGTCCGCTATTGGGGTGGAAAACAGACAAATCCGCTTTGTGCTCGTGAGCCTTCGCCTCGCTGGAAAATTTGCTGGCATTCAAATTCGCAATCACAATTCAGGCAATCGCAGAGGCGGACTGTCCAGCGCAGCCCGTTACTAGGCCCCACTGCTCGTTCTGGTGAATCTGAACTTCGCAATTTTTGCGCGTAACTTGGTTGCTCCGCCGCTGAGGTCCGAAGCCGCTGCGTAAGCTGCTGGGACGACGAGCAATGTGAGGAACGTCGAGGTCGTTAAGCCGCCGATGATTATGAACCCCATTGCGTTGCGCCATTCTGCGGCGTCGGATTGCGCGAGCGCCACAGGTAGCATTCCAAAAACGGCTGCCAGCGCTGTCATCAAAACGGGCCGCAATCGCTCTGGGGCGGCGCTGCGCATCGCAGCACCGGCCTCATCGCCTCTGTCGCGATATTGATTGGCGAGATCGACCAATAAGATACCGTTTTTCATCACGATACCCATCAGCGCGATCATTCCAATTTGGGCGAAGAGGCTCATCTCTTCGCCCGTTGCCCACATCAGAAAATAAGCACCGGAGAATGATAGCGGCGCGGTCAGCATGATGATTATCGGCTGGCCGAAGCTGTTGAACTGGCTCGCGAGCACAATGTAGAGCGCAACAAGCGCCAATCCGAAGGCAAAGATAATGGCCTCGCTCGTTTCGGCCAAACGGCGGGCGGTACCCTCCATTTGTGTCGCCAATCCAGCGGGTGGAGGGTTCGCGGCCAGCAAATCTTCAACCTGTAAAACGGCGACGCTTAAAGGCACACCGGGCGCTGTGTTTGCCAATACTGAAATCTGGCGAGATCGATCAATTCGTTCTATTTCTGCAGCGCTCTGGTTCACCTCAACCGTGGCCACCGAAGCAAGGTCTACCAGCGTCCCTTGCCCAGTTCGCAAAGGCAGTGTTTCAACGTCGGAAAGGCTTTGCCGCGCGCTCTCATCAAGACGGACCCGCACATCATACCGGCGCTCTTGATCGTTGAATGTGCCAGCATCACTGCCCCCGATAAGGGTGCGAGACGCAGCAGCCAAACTGCGAGCGGAGATGCCCAAATCCGCCGCGCGGTCGCGGTCAACCACAATTTGCAATTCGGGACGCCCACCTTCGTAAGTTGATCGCACGTCAACAAAATCGGATTGGGTCGACAGTTCGCCTGCTAACAATTGTGCATAGTCGTTGATTGCGGCTGAATCCCGCCCCGTGATGATAAGCTCAATGGCGGTTTGTCCAACGCCTGCCCCGGACACCCAAGGAACCTCCCCGATGGAAATTTCGCGCGCGCTTGGTACATTTTCGCCAAGCGCATCGCGTGCGAATGTCATCAAATCATCTTGTGACAGATCGCGGGTGCGCTTGTGCGTTAGGCCGACATAGATATCGAGCTCATGCACCTTTGGGTTGCTCCCGCTGCCTGCGCTAACAAATACCAGTTCAACCTCTGGGTGCTCTCGTAAGGTTTCATCGACCTGCCGTGCAGCTTCCTTCGCACCCGAAATGCCCGTTCCGAGTGGCAATTTGACCGTTGTCAGAAATTCGGAACGGTCAGTGGTCGACATGAAGGTGCTGGGGACTTGGGATGCAAATAGGCCGCCGATAAAAACGCTGGCGAGCGCGCCTCCGAGCACCAGATAACGGCGGTCAATCGCCCATCCTACCAACCGTTCATAGCGTTTGCGCATCCCAACATGGAAATTTTCAATCCTGCCAAGCCAGCCACTATCGGCGTGTTCTGGACGCAGCAACCGAGCCGACATGGCTGGGGTCAGCGTGAAGGCGACGAGCATCGACACGCTGACCGAAAAGACGATTGCAAGCCCGTATTGGAAGAAGAAACGCCCGACGATGCCTTCCATGAAAGCGATTGGCACAAACACCGCTAACGTCGCGAATGTTCCGGCCAAGACTGCCAGCGCCACGCGCTTGGTCGCCGAATGCGCCGCCTCGGTAGGCTCAACCCCTTCATCGACATCGTTTTGCACGGCCTCAACCACGACAATCGCATCATCGACCAGCAGGCCAATCGCGACCGTCAGCGCCAGCAGAGTGACCATGTTGATGGTGAAATCGAACGCTGCAAAGGCAACAAAAGTCGCAACGATTGAAGTCGGAATGGCGAGCAGCACAATGATCGTCGCACGCCAACTCAGCAGAAACAGGAAGGTCACTGCCACAACCAACAGCACCGCGATAAACAGGTCGAACAGAACATCGCCAATCGCCTGTTCGATAAATCGCGAGGTGTCCCGTGCGATAACAAAGTTCACCCCTTCGGAAGCGGTGGCCTCAATGTTCTCGATTTCTGCGCGTATCTGTTCGGCGACGGCGACTGTGTTCTCGCCGCTTTGCTTGCGCACTTCGAGCACCACGCCAAGTTCACCGTCGAGTTGAGCGTAGCTATCTTCGTCTTCGACAGAGTCTTCCACTCGGCCGACATCGCCAATGCGCACCGTTTGCCCATTGGGCCGATAGGCTACCGGGATTGCTGCAAACTCCGCCGCATTTGTCGCCTCGGCCAATGTGCGAATACCGAACTGCCGGGTCCGGCCATCGGTTACCAGCCGCCCGCCCGGCAGTTCCGCGTTCTCGCGCTGGATCGCAGACAGCACATCATCTGCCGTGACCCCGCGCGCTCGCATTGCTGATGCATCAAGCCATATGCGCATTTCGCGTTCGCGCCCACCGACCAGTTCTACTGAGCCGACACCGGGAACCCTCTGCAAGCGCTCTTTGACCACTTCGTCGGCGAAAGTGGTTAGGTCACGGATCGGCAAGTCGCCAGAAAGGAGCACCGAAAGGATCGGCGCTGCATCAGGATCAACTTTTTCAATTACCGGCGGTTCGGCATCGGCGGGCAGGTCGCCCCCGAGGCGAGAGATTTTGTCGCGAACTTCCTGCGCTTTCAGGTCAGCATCTTCCTCCAGTTCGAACTCCAGATTGACGATGCTGACGCCTTCAGCGCTGATGGATCGCATCTGTTTGAGGCCAGATATGGTGTTGAGTTGCTCCTCAATAATATCGGTGACTTCTGTCTCCACCGTTCCCGGAGAAGCACCGGGAAGTGTGGTCGTCACAGACACATATGGAAACTCGACTTCGGGGAAGAGATCGACGCCTAGGCGGCCAAATGAGACGATGCCGAGGACCACGAGCGATGCGATTAGCATGGTCGCAAAGACGGGCCGCCGGATTGATACGTCGGCTAACCACATATTAGGTTTCGCTCGCTGCGCTGCGCGGCTCGACTGGCTCGCCAGCGCGCAAAGTTGCCGGAGGGTTGAGTATGACCTCATCTCCCTCGCTCAAACCAGATCGAACGCGAACTCTGTCGAGGTCGATACTGTCGTAGGTTATCTCGCGAAGCTGTGCCTTGCCATCCTCGACTACCAAAACACTGGCAGAGGCGTTATCGCCTTGAATTGAGGTGCCCGGCAGGATGATTGCCTGTTCTGGCGGGACCTCAATTTGAGCGCGCGCAGCTAGTCCGGAGCTAATCCGATAACTCGGGTTGCTGATCGGAAGCCGCAGTTCAATCATTCGGCTTACCGGATCGACGCGGTCATTAATGATGTAAACGATACTGTCGAACGGCTCATCGAACCCTTCGATGAACACGCGAGCCGGCATGTTGCGACGGAAGGAGTCTACATATTCCTGCGGTGCATTTACGATGGCTGCGACGGTCCCCAGCTCTTGCAATTCAAGTGCTGCGGATTGCCCGCCCGTCGAAAAACGATTGTTGAGATAAACGCCCTCATCGACCAGTCTTGCCGTCACAACGCCGTCATAAGGTGCGCGCGTGATCGTATCACTGAGCGCCTGCCTTGCAGTCCCAAGCACGGCTTCGGCTTGGGCCTTTTGTGCACGGGCGACGGCCAACTCGGTTTCGGCAGCGTCGACTTGCGCTTTTGAAACGAAACCTCTGGGGGCCAGCGCGATCACGCGGTCATATCGGCGCTCTGCCTCAATCGCTTGTGCGTCGGTTAGATCAACTGCCGCCTGAGCTTCTGCGACGCGCCTTTGATAATCAGCCTGACGAATTCGGAATAACGGTTGTCCGCGCGTTACTCGGTCGCCGACTTTGACGAATATCCGTTCGACAGGCCCCTCGGCCAATGCACCAATTGCGCTGCGCTGCTTTGCCGCGATGGTGCCGAATGCCTTTACCGGCTCTGCCAAGAGTTCAGGCTTTACGATGATCGTTTCGACTTGGCGTAGTTCTAATTGCGCCGGTTCGGTCGCATCGACAGTTTCCGAGCTGTCCGAACACGCTGCCAGAGCGAGCGCACAAATGGCTAGCCAAGACAGGGCTCCGCGCCTCAGCATGTATAGGCACCCCGGCCACTTGCTACGAGCTTGCCCTCAGGGCCAGTAATGTTTGTCTCTGCAACGGATATCTGCCGCCCAATCTTCACAATGCGCCCCGTCGCCGTGAGCGGCCCTGATGTGGCAGGACGATGATAATCGACCCTTAGATCGGCGGTTGCTTTGACCTTCGCCCCCATCGCAAGGAGCGTGTAAAGTCCGGTAAGATCGATAAGAGCCGCCAGAACGCCCCCGTGAGCAGCGCCTAACATGGGGTTGGAAACAATCTCATTGCGCCATGGCATTAGGAGCTGAAGCTGATCGGCTGAATGTGACTTGATCTCGACGCCCAGCCATTGATGAAAGGGCGCGATCCGCAACATTTCTTCCAGCTGTTCGCGCTCGATAATGACTGGCTCTTTGGTCATGTAGCCATTGCCTCCTTGCCATGATGGCGTTTGAGAAAGTCGACAATCGCCGCCGAAAATGCATCGTTGGAATCCCCGACCACCATGTGCGTTGCACCGGCAATGTCTGTGTATTCGGCATGGGGAACCATTTGTCTCAGGTGCGCGACTGACTCCTCAGAGACGAGGTCGCTCGATCCCCCGCGAACGAGATGCAGCGGGAGCGACAGATTTGCCGCCGCCTTGCTCAACCCTTCAAACTGTCTTTCTTGATGTTCTGGGTCCAAGCGCTTTTCGCTCATTATGTTGCGGATAAATTGCGGGTCCCAATGCCAATAAAAGCGGCCATCGTCTTTTTGCCGCAAATAGTGTTTGAGGTTTCCTCCAGCCCCGCGCTTCTGGCGATGCGGCATATAACTGGCGATAATCTCTGCCGCTTCTTCCGGAGAGGCAAACCCGTGATCAATATGCTTCTCCATGAAGCCGACCACACGCATGACCCCGCTTGGCTCCATCCGGGGTGCTATGTCGACAAGAGTAAGTGAAGCGAAGCTGCCCGAAGCAAGTTCACCCTCGGCAATCATTCCTGCAAGCCCGCCAAGCGATGCACCCACGACCGCAGGCTTGCGATCAAGCTGCGACGTTACCGCAACGAGGTCAGACGCGAAATCGCGCAGGTCATAGGAGCCGTCTTCGGACCACGCACTGTCACCATGACCGCGCAAATCAAGCGCAATGACGCGGAAGCCAGCCGAGGTGAGCTCACCGGCGACACGTTTCCAAGCGCGGCGGGTTTGTCCACCGCCATGCGCAAGCAAGACCGGGGGAGCACTTTCGTCTCCAGAGACCTCGGCGGCGAGCTTGATCGCTTCATGGCCTCTTATGGTTTGTGCGTTGTCTGACATATCTGTCAGTTGCTACATTGTAATGCACTTTACAGTAAAGAATTTTATTTTTCTCAGGGAGCTGGTATGGGTCCGGTGATGGCATCCAACTCGAAACAAGACGCTGACGCAGCCGCTGAGAGCTTTCTGACCGACACAGATCGGTTCGTCTTTCTGCTAGAGGATGTGACCTCGCGATTGCGGCGCAACTTTGATTTTTCGGTCGAACAGTTTGGCCTCACTCGCACCCAGTGGCGCACTTTGGCCTATGTCTACCGGACACCCGGAATGACCCAGACGCAGCTGGCAAAGCGGCTCGACCTTGAACGCGCAAGCATTGGTCAGGCAATCGATAGGCTTGAGAAAATGGAGCTGGTCGAACGACGAAGTGCGCAGAATGATCGGCGCGTGTGGCATGTACATCTGCTGCCTGCTGCAATCGAGTTGTTGCCAGCATTGCGCAAAGAGGCGGACGCCACCTACGAACGACTGCTCTCTGGTTTGGAGCTCAACGATCTGGAGAGCTTTGGTAACGCCTTGGCAAAGATGCGTGAGAACCTCGATATCGATTAGGCGCTGGTTGGCAGGTTCCGTGGCCACCAGTGGGACTGGCCTAGGTGAACTTTTGCATCTGGGTCGTTAGCGGTCAGTCCGCTTCTAAGCCTGAGTTCAGCTTCGCAACTTGCTTCAAAAGCTGCATCGCGGACTCCATCTCTGCCGATCGCGCGCCATGCCTCCAAGCGTTGCGATTGCCTTTCGGCGCTCCACTCCCTTTACCCCCGTGCATTCTGCATCGCCGCTGACCGCTTACCGCTGGAGATTGGCACTCCGTTCCCTTGCGTGTTTGAGCCAAGCAGCGCTGCGCTTTCGCCAGCCGTTCCGGTTGCATGGGGTTGTTCGTTGATTTCGTCATTCGTCTGGCCCCCGGCATGGTGATGGAATTGATCTGCAATAACTGCTTGCGCTCCCTCATTGACGTGGACGTGCCGAACGGTTTGCACTCGTTGGTTGTTCAGCTTGTCCAAAGCCTCAATAGAAGCTCGGCACTGTGCTTGTGCTTTTAGGCCAAGCCGCATGTAGCTCTCCGTTGCCCCAATATACTCGCCCATGTTCAGCGCAGCACGGCGTGCCATCTCAGTGAAAATCGCGTTGAGCGTTTCAGCTTGGGCGGCGAGCATCGCCTTGTGGGGATCAATGTTACCTTTGCCAGCCGCTTTGCTTCTTTCAGCGATGGCCGTGAATAGTTCGGTCGTATCTTGTGCCCCAAAGCTGCCCTTACTGAACATTCGGACCGCATTCATGGCGCTGGCGTTTGGATCAATGACAACCTCTGCCAGCCGCCGCTCTTTGCTCTTGCCCGGTTCATTTGCCACATTGAGGGTGTCTTTATTTTCCACGCCTTTGCCCTTCGGCACATTTGAGTTTTTAGCCATTTGACTGTGTCGCCTTTTTCTAGAGCCAATAGAGTGGCTCGGATTTCGCCAGTTGATCTTGCTACAATCGCGACAATCGCAACAAACTGCCCGATCGAACAAAGCAGTGTCGCAAAAGTCGCAATTGTAGCAGCAGTGCAGCGCTAAGTTTTCGCGGCTCCTTCCCTCACAATTGCCCATGCCTCTGTCCGGGCCATCTCGCGAATAACGGCCCCCGGTTCCAGCCGCACAAGACAGCCGTGCTTTTCAAGCAGAGCGAGCGCCGCCCGCGCTTTTGGACTTTCGCGAAGTGCATTCGGTCCGCGCTGCACTACGTCGCGCACCATCACTTCGTGTTCAGGCCATTTATCCAATAGCCAACGCCGCAGGGTTTCGGCTTCGTCAATGTCTTTGGAAACCAGAGCGGCATCAGCAAGTCTGGACGCTTCTAAGAGGTAAAAACGCGCCAATTCGATTGCGCCCGCCATTGTCGCCTCTGAAACTTCATTCACCCTAAGGTTACCCCAAAGTGACAGCACACCAGCAATACGCGCGGCCTGCTCAGCAGTTTTGGACGCAGTGCCGGTGATATGTGTCATATCGCCACCTCCAGCTTGCGCCCGCTCTACTGAATTGTGATACTTCACCAACAGCATGCGCGCCCCGGCACTAAGCGGCAGACATTGCGGCTGGAGTTCACGGGTTTCTGGGTCCATCGGCATCGGAACGGCGAGAATTGAGCGCAAACGGTTGCCGAACGCTGCAATCGCGGCGACGTCCGTTCGCTCGTTTTCATGCAGCCGCGTGCCTATGGTGCTGGTTGGTTCGCAAATCAGGAAACGTGGCAGAAACCCAGTATCGACTGCGAGAGGATCGGCCATGAACGTCCGAGCAACCGTGGGCTGCACCATCAAGTGAACCGCAAGCCTGCGCCCATACAATGTAAAGTGCCCATCGCCGGAACGCGTCCGCCTAATCGGGTTCCCTTGCCAAAGGTCATTGAACGCAGCGAGCGACTTTTGCCGGTTCTCGCTGTTCATTGCATGGCCGCCTAAAAATTGCCCGCCTTCATCAGAAAACAGGCCAAGGCTCGGCTGGCCAAAGGCAAACAGCTTCGTAAGCCCCTCGAACGTCGGTTCGGTAACGGTCCGATCGGTTGAAGGCGGCGCTTGTGGTTCCGGTCCAAGCGCCTGCAAATTGGCAACTGCAGCGGCGCTATCCGTGCCTTTGGGCTTCTTCGCATCATTCACAATCCGATCATGCGAAGCCTTCCAGATAGTATGCTCATTCTCCCATCGCTGTTTCTCGGCAATACCGGCCTTGTCCTGTTCGCGTTCGTGCTCTCGTAGCGCTTCCATAAAAGGGGCGTCGCAAGCAGACTTTCGTTCCCCAGAGCGAGCGACTGTCAAAGCGTAGAGCGACAGCGGGCGAACGCCGCCAAGCGTCTCCACATTGGCAAAGCCTTGCACGGCAAGCGAAGCCACCGCCAAAGCGGATTGCGCCGGTATTGCCACTGGCGCTTGCGTTTGCATTTGCACCGCTTCCACAGCCGCGCGAAGCGGTCCGAGAGCGGAAACCGGATAAGGTGAACCCGGCGGAATTGATCGCACCAGCGGTTGTGGCCCTTCCTTAGCGAAAGGCGTCTCATCTATCGTGGCCCGCGCGTTCATGCCGCCACCGCCTTTCCGGTAAGAATATCGTTGAAATCGGCCCCATCGCCGGGATCAAGTAGCGACACTTCCCACCCCAGCGCATCCGATCGACTGGCCAAGGCATGACTGGCTTCGCGGCCCGGTCGGTCGCCATCACCCGCAATAGCAAGCTGGCCCGGTTCGTGAGGCAAACGCAGCGCGCGCACCCCGCTTGTCGATAGCGCCGCCCACACGGTCGCAGGCTGCGCTAGAAGGCCGCATAGCAGCGAAAGGCCGCTTTCTAAGCCCTCACACACAACCAACCGCGAAACGCCCTCAGAAAGTCTGACAGCGCCTCCAGCGGTCGCGCCCAGCATCAGCTTGTCACCGCTAGCCAATCCCGCCTTACCTAGCCCGTCGGATCGCAGATAAGTGCGATGCACTGCGAACCCGTCGCCGCCTTCCACCAACGCCACCATTGCCGGAAAGGGCCGCTTGGACGGCCCGTGCCAGCATTGCGGATGAAACCGCAGCGTATCTGGCAGCGGGCAGGTGATCGCTCGCCAGCGCAGATAAGTCTCCGCTGGCGTGCTCTCTATTGGCTGGGCCTCTTTCCAAAGACGCTGTGCAGCTTGCGCGCGCCGATCGGCTTTTGCCCTGCTAGCGGAGTGGCGCTTGTGGAGGTCCAACGCATCAGGCGGGCGATAGTCGCATGATCGAACGCCAGCCGCCGCCAATATGTCCAGAAAGTCGCAGCCCGCTCGTTTGCAATGCAAAAGCAATCCGGCTTCACCATCGGAGAGTGTTAAGGCATTTTGAGAGCGCCGCTTCTCTGGTTGGCAGACGGGACAGGGTGCAGCACCGTAGCTGCCATACCAGTGCCCACTGAGCGCGTGGGTCAATTCGCGTCCATCAGTCATTGCGCGCTCCCCTCAAACACTATCGCTGCGAGCATCGCGGCCCGCGTTGGCGGGACCGCATGGGACAGCATCAAGAATTGCGCGCGCTGCGCATCAAGCGTATGAAGTTCGGGCGAAGGGCTACCATATCCAACGCATGAAGCCCCGCCGGTTGCCGCCAGCGGGGTTTCTTTTTTGAGAGGGGACATAGATCAAGCCTCCCCTTCAATCAGCGCGCGCAAGCTTGCGGCTGGAATGATGGTGCGCTTGCCAATCTTGCGGGATTCGAGTCGGCCCTCTTTAATGAGAGCGTAGAGGCGGGTGCGCCCGATACTGGAAACGAGGCAGGCATCTGCCACGCTGTAAGCGAGAGGTTCTGGGGTTATAGGTGGTGTTTGCATTGGGTATCCATCCGTGAGGGTTGTTCGCCAGCGAACATGATTGTTCGCCCACGCACGTTTTGTGGTTGTCGGAACCCGCCGGAATGGATAGAAACTGCGACGCGATGAGAGTGCAATCTTTCGCGCGGAGCCCCTGCCATCATGGCGGGGGTTTCGTTTATGTAGTGTCGAAAATCGCTGTTCTCCTAGGGGTTTGCGGACACAAACGCGTCCGAATGACTGCAGCTGGTATAGGGAAGCAGGCAGACGAACCCTAGGCAAGCAGGGACGATTCGGCGGGGATAAACCGTGTAAAATTTGAGTCGAACCGTAGTTAGCGCTGAAAAGCGAGTTCTTAGCTGACGAAGCGCCGGTTTTCGGCCTCTTTTTGTACAGCCTGAAGTCAGCCTTCGCGTTTCGCCTTAGCCTTCCGGCTCACTCGCTTGTTCTTCGCTGGGCCCAACCGCTCTAGGGGGTTCACAAGGGCCTCATAGCGGCCAAACAGGTGTTCTACCCGGTCACGATCCGTTTCGAAGGGCGCGGCGCGGTAAAGGCGGTCTACGGCCTTATCCAACGCGTTGTGAGCGCGGCGCAGATCGACTGGCATTGTGTCAGGATCGTAGAGGTCTGCAAGACTGGACGTGGTGTGCGCGGCGCGGGCGTCCAACACGGCCTGCGCCAAGGTTTCGATTTTCGCGCGCTTGGCGGGGCTTGCATCGGGCCATGGGAAGGTGTTGTAGACTAGGCCGATCGAATAACGATAGTCGCTTTTAATGCGTCCACCCATGTGTGAGAGCCAAGCCATGTGCGCACGACTGGTCAGAACAGCGAATTCGGACAAGCTCGCGCCCGGCATGAACAAGCAGCTATCATGCGCCAAACTTTCTGCCGGACAAAAGCCAAAAGGAACATAGGTGCGGCGTTCCGATGAATGGCGAGGGATAAGGATATAGGGCTGTTCAGTGTGCCGTATTTCCCCGAACAGGCCCGGATATTCAGCTAACTTCTGAGTGGCCTTACGCTTACTCGCGGCTCTGTATGCCCGGTTGTTTTTCAGCCTTTCTTTGATCGGCGGAATGTTCTTTATGACTGATGGTTCCGCACCTTTGAGCCAAAGCGCAAAGCGATAATTTCCGTTGATGAAATCCTTCGCTCCGTATAGCGGGCGTACGAGACTTGCTGCTTCCGGATAGTTGCAGATAAGCTCAGCTTTTTCTGACGCAGAAAGAATCAGGTTTCCGCCATCGTTCGGCATATTCCCGAATATAATCACGGCCCGTTCTGACAATGGTCGCGTGCTTTCCACCACCACTAAATGCCTGTTTTTGACGCTGCCTGCATCAAACAGGTAGGCACTGAGCGCCTTGTGCCGCGTCTCGACTGGATCGCCCTTGATGTCAGGGTATGAGAACAAGCGCTTCTCCGTCGGTTCGTGATCGCGGTGCGCAAGTCCAATAATAACTACATGAACGTGCGCCTTGCCGCGCGCTTCGCTGCCCCATGAAAACGTGCGGTGGGCGAAGGCTATTTCCAGCTTGTGTCGGTCAAATAGGATCGGCCAAAGCTGTGCGACCTGTTCGCCCTGCGTAATTGAGTTGGTGGAAACGAAGGCTAACCGAATTCGCCGATTGGTTTGTAGATATTGCCCAGCATTTATGAACCATGCTGCCACATAGTCGAGCGTTCCACCGCTACCGCCAAGACTGGCAATCCGGCGCACTTGCGCCCGCTGCTCCGGACTTTGGAATTTAGCACCGATGAAGGGCGGATTGCCCATGATGTAGCTGCATTTCTCGGGCGGCAACAATTCGGCCCAGTCTGCCTCCAGCGCATCACCATGCAAAATATGGGCGGAATCTTTCAGCGGGATACGTGCGTAATTTAGTGAGAAGCTCTCATTCAGTGCGTTGTTTGCAATGTGGTCCATCATCCACATGGCAACCTCGGCAATACGGGCCGGAAATTCTTCGTATTCAATTCCGTAAAACTGATCGACAGTAACGCGGGAAAGCAAGGTGGGGTCTAGAACCCCCTGCCTGCGTTCGTCTCCTATACCGGTCATAGCTTTGGGCCAGCGCGCCTCTAGCGCGTTTAGTTCCAACCGTCGGATTTCACGGTAAGCAATGACGAGGAAATTGCCGCACCCGCAGGCCGGGTCAAAGAACTTTAGCCGGGTCAATTTCGACAGGAACTTATCTAGCTCCTTATCGCGCGCGGTTTTGCGTCCCGTAATCGCGGCCAATTCCGCCTTCAGGTCGTCCAGAAACAGAGGGCCAATAACTTTGAGGATATTATCCTCCGAAGTGTAATGCGCGCCCTTAGCGCGGCGCTGTTTGGCATCCATCACCGATTGGAACAGCGAGCCAAAGATTGCGGGGCTGACAGCGGACCAATCGTGGCGGCACGCGTCGATCAGTGCATCGCGCATTTCCTTGTCGAATTTCGGAATACGCAGCCGCCCGGTGAACAGTGCACCGTTCACATAAGGGAAGGCATCCATTTCTGCCTCTGTTCCCGCTAGACGTTTGCCTTCTGGCGTGTCGAGAATATCGAACAGTTCGCTTAGTTTACGGCCCATATCGCTGCCATCGGGCGTGGTGTCATTCTCCAGAAATTGCAGGAAAATGTCCTTCGGCTGGAATATGCCGGTATTGTCCGCAAACAGGCAAAACAGCGTGCGGACCAGGAATTGCTCCAGATCGTTGCCGGTATAACCAGAAGCCTCTAGCGCATCATGGAGCCTGCCCATCAATTCCGCAGCTTTGATGGTTACGTCGGCCTGCGTTTCAAAACTGACCTTGCGGCCCAGCATGAAATCGAAAGCGGTTATGTGTTTGTGCAGGTCTTTGAGGTGAAATTTGAGTTCTTTGCCTGATTCCAGATCGAGAAGGTGCCAGCGTTGGAAATCGCAGGTCAGGACGTATTTCGGCTGCTCGCTGGTATGGATGCCTTCCACATAGTCGAGCGCCTGCCCTTGCGCCTTATCAAGGTCCAAGCGGCTGGATTTCTGCTCGACTAAAAGGGTGCGGGGCCAAAATAGATCAATGAAGCCATGCTTTTTGGATAGCAGCTTCACCCGCTGTTCGTAGATCGCCACCTGCTTGCGCTTAATGCCGAACAGCTCGAAAAACTCATTGTAGAAAGTCTGGGTATCGCCCTTCTCGTAATGGGCATCTTTCCATTCTTCGCTGAACGTCTTGGCGCGCCGTTTGATTTCATCCCAACCAAGCCGCATTGTATTCCCCTTTACCGGGCAAAGACTTAACTAGCGAAACTGACTTCGCCAAGCTGTTCCGTGGTTTGGTAGCGCGATTCAATTGCAGGCAATACCTCGCGCGGGCGAAAAACTGTATTAGCGTTAAAGCAGTCTATTGCAGCCGGTCTACATCTTGAGGGCGCCAAGGATTAACGCCCCCCTCAGCCCCGTGCATCAAGACTATCTAGCTATAACTCCGATTGCGGTCACATTGTCCGTAATGCCGCAGAGCGAGGGCGCGACAAAGCGGCCCCATGCTTCCATCAGTGCGCGGCGCATGTTCCGCAAGTCGCTGCGCAAATATGCTTGTTCGGTCGCAGTGCCCACTTTGTGAGCCAATGCCATTTCAGCAACCATCGCAGGGATGGTGGGCATTTTTTCAGCGGCCCAGTCACGGAAAGAAGAGCGGAAGCCATGCACCGTGTCACGTTGCCCCGCGCTCCGCATGATCTGCGTTAAAGCCATATCAGACAGCGCACCGCCGCGCTTGCCGGTGAATATCAAACCTTCGCGCATATCCTCTGGCGTATAACCCTCTAACAATGAAATCGCCGCATCGGACAGCGTCACAACATGCGGCTGGTCCATCTTCATTATATCCGCTGGCCTTGCCCAAGTTTGCGTTTCTAAATCAATCTGCTCCCACGTCGCATGGCGAACCTCTCCAGAACGTGCGGCTGTCAGAATGGCAAATAACACAGCCGCTCGGCTTGCGGCGCTATCCTTGGCAAGTTCGCCCGCGACGAAAGCGGGAATGTTCGCAAAAGGCATCGCGGCGAAGTGGCCACCCTTTTTCTGCTTAGATAGACCAGAGCGCAATTCCCGCATGTCCGGCAATGCCTCAGTTCGCCAACCTTGCGCTTTTGCAAAAGCGAGCACTTGGCCAATGCGGCTGCGAACCTTGCGCGCCATAACGGGCTTGTCAGTCCAGATCGGCGCAAGAGCCGCTATCAATTCAGCGCTGCCGATAACGTCAACCTTGATTGCGCCCAGCTTAGGCAAAGCATGCTGGTTTAGAGACGAAAGAAAGGCTTTGCCGGTCTTTTTACTCCAACCGGGTGAGAGAGCTTTATGCGCTTGTTCAGTGGCCTCTGCAAAGTTCGGGATGCGCTTACGCTTCTTATCACGCTCAAAAACCGGATCGGCACCAGCCTTCGCCAGCTTTCGGAGCGCAGCCGCCTTTTCCCGAGCCTCTGCAAGAGTTAGCACGCGTTTGAGCATCAGAGGTGCATCGGACAACCGATCATCATGCGTCCCAAAAGCGTTCCGCCCTGCGCCGTCTAGATCGACCGCCCCCAATCCAATATCGCGCCGCCTGCCATCAACCTGCACCCGCAAGACCCAAGACTTTGCGCCAGTTGCCGCGCAAACGAGCATTAGGCCGCCGCCATCCTGATACGTCGCCCGAACCGGCTGGTCGTTAACCCCCAAACCAGCTTTGGCGCTCCGCACTTTTGCGACTGATAATCTGTTCATACAACCCCACATTCTTCCCCACATATATAGGCGATTGAGAATGAATGACAATGACCACCTGTGAATGAAACGACTATTTATCCAATTGTTTTTATATGTTTTTTTGTTCAGTCGCGAATGGGAGTGAATGCGAATTTTGATCCAACTCGGGGAGCCATTTTCTTCTAATTTGGACAATCACTGCCTTAAGGTGCTAATACAGCATCGGGACTGTTGATGATTGCCAATTTTTGGAGGAAAATATGACTTTCGCATCTTTGATCGCGGCGGCGCCGTTATTGCTGGTTTTGGCCAGCGCCGAGCTTGATCGTGATACCGAAAAACAGTTCGAAAAAATCGCAGATTCGGTCGCAATGTCGCAAACCTGCCGGCAGCATGATTTTGATGTCGACGATGCCGGGATCAGCGATTGGTCAAGCAGCGCCGTTGATCAGGCCGTCGCTGGCGGGATTGAACGATCGGCGGCGCAGGCGATGCTCGACGAAGAGATTGCCCGCGAATATGCCCGTGTCGAAGAAATGTTCACCGCGGCGCAGCAGATGTCGCACTCGCGCGATCATGTGACGCGGTTCAATCGGCGGATGAAACGGACCTGCGAACGGTTGAGCAAGGACGACCTCGCCGGAGCCTATTTTACCGAGGCTAGCTAGGGGGACAGGGGCGCGGTTTACACGCCTAAGAGCAGCCGCGTCCCCACCACCGTCACCAAGGCCGCCGTAAGCCACCGGATCCATTTCACGGGCAAGACCCGGATCGCCAGCAGACTGCCAATCTGGCCGCCAATAACGACCGCGATAAGCAGGGGCAGCGCCTCTACCATCGCCGCGCCGAACATGCCTGCGCCGTGTTTGAACAATTGCCCTGCCAGGCCAAACATCGAATTTACGAGGATGAAAAAACTCGCCGTAGCAGCTATGGCGCGCGCATTGTTCCACCGTGTCAGATGCAGCAGCGGGGCGAGGAAAATGCCCCCTCCGATGCCGACTAGCCCTGCGACAAAACCCAGCGGCACGGCGGCAAAGGGCAGAATTTTCGCCAATTTAGCGCGGCGCGTTTCAGCCTGCGCAACATCTGACGGCGCGCTCACCGCATTCTCTCGCACGGGTATCAACAATGTCGCCCCGGTGAGAACCAAGCTGACGCCCAGCATCACCAAGAACGCTTCCCTATCAATCGCGATCAACCCGCCGACAAACGCCGCTGGCGCCGCCAATGCAGTCAGGATCAGCGCATCTTTCCAAGGCGTAAGTCCTGCCCGCGCGAACCGTATGCTGGCCCCGGCGACCACCACAATATTGCAGGCCAAGGCAACCATCGGCAAAACCCGGTAATCGAGCCCCGACAATGCAAGCAGCGCAAGATAGGTCGATCCGCCGCCGAAACCCACGCTGGCATACAGCAAGGCCGCGATGAAAAAACCGCCGGTGAGGAGCACGATCAGCGGCACTTCACGCGCTCCTCTTTCGAATGCCTATCGGTATCAGACCGCCGGACGTGTGCCGCCCGCCGCCCCGTGACAATGTTTGTATTTATTGCCCGAACCGCATGGGCATGGCGCGTTACGGCTGACCGCCAGATTGGCGTAAGGGTTGTCGGTGTTTGCCCCGCCCGGCCCGGATGCGGCGCGCGGGCTTCCCGCCAGCGATCCGAACAATTCGGGCCGCTCCGCCGAACCATCGCCATCGTTTGAATTTTCCAGCCCCGTCAGCGGATCGATGTGCCCCGTAAGGAAATCGGGCAGATCAGGCAGGGCCTCTGGCTCTGGCTGAGCGATGCGCAATTCTGATTTGAACAGCAATTTCGTCACTTCTTCGCGCAGAGTGTCGAGCATCCCTTCAAACAGGCCGAACGCCTCTTGCTTATATTCATTGATCGGCTGTTTTTGAGCGATCCCGCGCATCCAGATCACCTGACGCAGGGCATCAAGCGTCGCGAGGTGCTCTTTCCAGTGAAAATCAAGCTGACGCAGCAAAATGTCCTTTTCGACCAGACGCCAGATACCTGGATCGTTCTTGACCATTTTGGCGCCCATCATCTCATCAGTCTGGGCGCGGATGCGCTCTTCCATGATCTCTTGCTCGACTTGGTCTTCTTCGAGCCAGTCGTCGATTGGAGGTACAAAGCCAAACACCTCTTGGAGTTTTTCTTTCAGCCCCTCGACATCCCATTGTTCGGGATAAGAACCGGGAGGGCAGCTGGCCGCGATAATCGAATTGATGGAATCGTGACGCATATCGACGACGACATCATCGACGGCTTCGCTGTCCATAATCTCTGCGCGTTGTTCATAGATGACTTTGCGTTGGTCATTCATCACGTCATCATATTGGACGACCTGCTTGCGCGTGTCGTAATTGCGCGCTTCGACCTTTTTCTGCGCCGTCTCAATGGCTTTCGACAGCCATTTTGAACCAATCGCCTCGCCATCTTCGAGGTTGGAATTCATCATCTTGGAAAACAGCGTATCGGGGCCAAAGATACGCAGCAGATCGTCCTCTAGGCACAAATAGAACCGCGAAAGACCCGGATCACCCTGTCGCCCTGAACGGCCGCGCAACTGGTTATCAATACGGCGGGATTCGTGGCGCTCTGTGCCCAAAACAAACAGACCGCCCGCTTCAAGCACTTTCTGCTTTTCCGCCTCAACCTCTTCTTTCAATTTGGCAATTGCGGCCTCTTTGGCGACGCCGTCTTCCATCTGGCCGCATTCATCTTCGATCCGAAAATCGAGATTACCGCCCAGCTGAATGTCTGTGCCGCGGCCCGCCATATTGGTGGCGATTGTGACCGCCCCAATCCGGCCAGCCTGCGCCACGATATGCGCCTCACGCTCGTGCTGGCGGGCGTTCAAAATCTCGTGCTTCACGCCTTCTTTATCGAGGAAGGAGCTGAGCATTTCAGACTTTTCAATCGACACTGTGCCAACCAGGATCGGTTGACCAATGCGCGACTTTTCCGCGATGGCCTTGGCAATCGCTTTGAATTTATCGACGGTGTTTTTGTAAAATTCGTCTTCCTCATCCACCCGCTGCACTGGCAAATTGGTGGGGATTTCGACGGTGTGAACTTTGTAAATATCCCAAAATTCCGCCGCTTCGGTTGCAGCGGTGCCGGTCATCCCGGCCAGTTTTGGATACATGCGGAAATAGTTCTGGAACGTGATCGAGGCCATTGTCTGGTTCTCAGGCTCGATCTTCACGCCCTCTTTCGCCTCAGCCGCCTGATGCAGGCCATTTGACCAGCGCCGACCATCCATCATACGCCCGGTGAATTCATCGATGATGACGACCTTGCCGTCTTTGACGATGTAATTGTCATCGCGCTTGAACATGTGAACCGCTTTGAGCGCTTGATCGAGGTGATGGACGACCTGCGTGTTTTCGACGTCGTAAAGGTTCTCTGTCTCCAGCAAACCTTTGTCGATCAACATCTTTTCAACCGATTCTAACCCATCTTCGGTCAGCTGGATGTTCTTGGTCTTCTCATCCTTTTCGTACCATTCCTCCGGGATCTCTTTCGCGACCTCATCCAGCTTCAGGTACAGATCAGACTTATCTTCTGTCGGGCCAGAGATGATCAGCGGCGTACGCGCTTCATCGATCAGGATCGAATCCACCTCATCAACGATGGCGAAATTGAAGGGGCGCTGCGCCATTTGGCTGCGCTCATGCTTCATATTGTCGCGCAGATAATCGAAACCAAATTCGTTATTGGTCCCGTATGTGATGTCGGCATTATAGGCGTCGCGTTTTGTGGATTCTTCCATGTTCGGCACAATCACGCCGACCGTCAGGCCCAACCACGTGTACAATTGCCCCATCCATTCCGCATCGCGGCGGGCGAGGTAATCGTTCACGGTCACAACGTGCACACCCTTGCCCTCAATCGCGTTGAGATATGTCGCCAGCGTCGCGACCAGCGTCTTACCCTCGCCCGTGCGCATCTCAGAGATTTCGCCGCGATGCAGCACGATGCCGCCGATCAACTGCGTATCGAAATGCCGCATGCCCAGCACCCGCAACGAGGCCTCTCGCACGGTGGCAAATGCCTCTGGCAGGATGTCGTCGAGCGTGCTGCCGCCGTCCAATTGTTCGCGGAATTTGTTGGTTTGCGCCTGCAACGCTTCGTCAGACAATTCCTTGATCATCGGCTCCAGCGCGTTGATCTTATCGACCGTTTTGCCGAGCGATTTGACGTAACGGTCATTGGAGGAGCCGAAGACGGTTTTGACGAATTTATCGAACATGAAACAAAGGCTTTCAGGTGGTGCTTTATTGAGGCGCGGCCCGGGCGTGTGCCCAGCCTAGCGAAACAAAGAGGATATATGAGAATTCGCGCAGAAACGTCCGCGCGTTACGCTTGGGTCAGCCGATTTGGCCTACGGTGCAGGCGGGCTATTCTAGCGCGCGGTCGCTTCCGAAAATAAAGGGCGGGCGCAAGACCGATAGCAGGCGAGAGCGCGTCTGGCGGCGCTCGCGGGCTGGGCATTTTGCGGCGGTTTGGCGGGCCTGCGCTTCGCAAACGCAGCTTTCGCTGCTGGCGGCTTCATTGGCCCGTGCAAATGCGCGCGCATCCATCACCAACGATTCCAACGCGGACGCATGCGCCGGCGCATGAAGCGCGGCAAGCCCGGTGAAAAGCGCAAACAGAGTGATCAGATGACGACGCATTACGGGCGCTTAGATAGTGTATTGATGTCCATTCGTCCACCGGCTTTAGCCGCCCTGTTCACACCCGTTTAACACCTTCGCATGGGGCTGAGTTAATCGGTTAGCTCTTCGGTCTTCACCACGATCATCAGATCAACGCGGCGCGTGACGGGATTGCCCTCCTCATCGCGGTAAGGCGGCTGAACATTTCTATTCATTCCGGGGCACGGTTCATCTTCCATTGTGCGCCGCATCCGGTCACCAATTTCTCCAGCGATCTCGATGACCTCGCAATCCTCGATGCGCCCCTCCGCTGTGGCGGTGAATTGTACGTGGATTGTGGCGCTACCGGGGAATTGCGGTTCGCGTTTTCGCCAGACCTGATAATCCCGGTGTGTTCCAGCGATGGGCATCCCGTTTTCATCCTGAGCCGGCAAAAACTTGGCGCGCTCCATCGCGATTTCGCAGGTTTTTGCATCGAGCGCCGCGTGCCCGGCGCTGTCGATAATGGTGCAATCGGTGACGGCGCCATTCGCATCGACCGCCAATTCGTAATAGGCGGTGCCCTCTTCGCCGTTCACCCATGAAGCTGCCGGATAATCGCTTGGTTTGTTTTGGAGCAGATCGAACTCGATCAGCTGCGGCGGCGCAGTGCCTTCCTCCATCACTATCTCCGCTGCATCCCCAGCGGTCGCGACGGCATCTTCCATAGCGTCAATTGCATCGCTGGCCGCATCACTAGCAGCCTCTTCGCCGCTTTGTGCGTTAACTGGGGACAGCGCAAAAATTCCAAGCGCGGCGGCAAAAGTCAGGTGTTTTATCATGGCAAGTAGCGTAGCCGATACCGTCTGAATACAAAACAACCAAAGCGCCCAATTGCGGCGCGGCGCTAACCGCATTACGGCGCATCTTTATGGACCTGACACGCTCTCCGCTCGCTTTGCCCTTTCCCGAAATGCCGCCGATTGCGGGCGTCACTGTGCGCACCGCGCGGGCGCATTACAAAGAGTGGGACCGCGCGGATCTGACCTTTATAGAAGTGGACGAAGAAACCGCCCTTGCCGGGGTTTTCACGCAAAGCGCCTGCGCCTCCACCGAGGTCGAAATGGGCCGCGAACAGGTAAAAGGCGGCACTGCACGGGCGTTGATCGTCAATGCCGGCAATTCCAACGCATTCACCGGATATCGCGGACGCGAGGCGGTTGAGGCCATTATGACGCAGGTTGGCGAGGCGCTGTCCTGTGCGCCGGACCAAGTGCTGGTATCCTCCACCGGGGTCATTGGCGTGCCGCTGCCGAAAGACAAAGCCCGCGCAGGCGTTGCCGCCGCGTTGGAGGCGGAGCCATGCGGGTGGGAAGAAGCCGCCAATGCCATCGCCACCACCGATACATTTGCAAAAGGCGCGCGGGCCGCTGCTGTGGTGGACGACGTGCGCGTGGAACTGGCGGGGATCATCAAAGGGTCCGGGATGATTGCGCCGGACATGGCGACGATGCTGGGATATGTCTTCACCGATGCCAATATCGCGCCGGAATTCCTCCAAACGCTGCTGTCACAAGCGAATGCTCAAACTTTCAGCTGCATCACCGTCGATGGCGACACCTCAACCAGCGATACGGTGCTGGCTTTCGCAACTGGCAAAGCGGATCATCCCCAAATCACCGGATGGGACAGCCCCGGCGCGGATGCTTTCGCCGCTGCGCTTTTGGACATCACCCGCGCGCTAGCCCAGATGGTGGTGCGTGATGGAGAAGGCGCGTCGAAATTCATCACCATCCGCGTAACCGGCGCGCAAAGCGATTACAGCGCCCGCCGGGTCGGGCTGGCGATTGCCAATTCGCCCTTGGTCAAAACCGCAATTGCTGGTGAAGACGCCAATTGGGGCCGCGTCGTCATGGCGGTTGGTAAAGCGGGCGAACCGGCGGACCGGGACCGGCTCTCAATTGCATTTGGCGGCGTATGGGCGGCGCGCGGCGGCATGCCCGTGGATGATTATGACGAAGCGCCCGTGGCGCAGCATTTAAAGGGTGAAGAAATTGATCTGGCTGTTGATTTAGGGATCGCAGAGGGCCGCGCCCATGTCTGGACCTGCGATTTAACCCACGGATATATTTCGATTAACGCGGATTACCGATCATGAGCGCTTCTGCAATGTCCCCCCTCGACGAAGAGATCCGCGACCTGATGCGATTTGCCGCGGAAAGGTCGATGTTGCCGCGTTTTCGCGCGCTGGCCGATAGCGAAATTGAGATGAAGGGCGAGGATGACCCCGTCACCATTGTCGACCGCGAAGTTGAGACATTCTTGACCGAAGCGCTCACCAAATTGGCGCCGGGCGTTGCGGTTGTCGGCGAAGAAGCCGTGGCCGAAGATGAAAGCGTGCTCGAACATTTATCCGGCCAATGTTGGATCATTGATCCGCTGGATGGGACGGCCAATTTCACCGAAGGAAAAGAGCCATTCGGCATGATCATCGCCTTGGCGGATGCGGGCAAGGCGGTTGCAGGCTGGATCTATGATCCCAATTCCGATCGGTTTTGCCACACAAAATCCGGCGAAGGCGCCTTTGTGAACGGAGAACGGGTCACCGCAAAAACAACCGGCCGAGACCAACCCGTCGCCGCGATCAGCCGTATTTTCCTAACCGAAGAACAATGCGCGATGGTCGATGAACGATTGGCCCCGCATTACACATTGGTCGATATTCCGCGCTGCGCCGCCGAACAATATCCGCGCCTCGCACTGGGTCAAAATGATGTGTCGAGTTTCAAACGCACGCTGGCATGGGATCACGCGGCGGGTGTGTTGTGGCTGAACGAAGCAGGCGGAAAAGCGGCCCGGTTAGACGGCAGCGAATACCGCGTTGATCAGCATGGAATGCCGGGATTGGTGGGCGCATCATCCCCGGCAATCTGGGATGAATTCGTCCAAAGAGTAAGGGCGCAGCCGAATTAACGACCGCGCCCCTATCTTACTTCTCAGCAATCAAAGGCGGTTTAAAGCGCGCCTTCAATGAAGGATTTAAGCTGGCTCTTGGGTCCGGCGCCCTTTTGCTCCGCGACAAGTTTGCCGCCTTTATACATCGCCAGATACGGGATCCCTTGAATGCCCAATTCCGCAGCGATATCAGTGTTATCGACGATATCCACCTTGGCGATTGTGACTTGATCGGCAAATTCTTCGCTCAATTCCTCAAGCGCCGGGGCGATCATCTTACAAGGTCCGCACCATTCCGCCCAAAAATCAACCAGGACAGGTTTTTCGCTGGCAAGAACATCGGTTTTGAAACTGTCATCGGTGACGTTGATAGTGGCCATATCGGCTTCTCCTAAAAAGGGCTGATCCTAAATCGGGTTGGAACCCTTGGTTTCGTTGATGTCTATTTAGGGGCGCTGGGCGCTGCACTCAATATGCGCTGGCGCTTTGCGGCGCATAGGATTCCTGCGCCGCGCCCAAATGATCCTTTTGCGCCGCAAGTGCCGCCTCGGGAACTTCGATCAATTGCGGCGTGTGGGTGTAGAGCACGGCTGCGCGCACTTTGCGGCCGGGATAAATGGCCTCCAGCGCGGCGGCATAGGCGGCCATTTGCCGCACGGTTGCCCTAGGCAATGAAGCTGCGCTGATGGGCGGGCGGCGCGTCGTTTTGAAATCCACTACCGTCACGGCGTCATCTGCGACCAACAAACGGTCCGCTGTCCCCGCGACCACCACACCGCCAATTGTCGCGGCGAGCGGAACTTCGGCCAAGGCCTCAGCAGAGAATATCTCAGAAAATTCCGGCTGCGACAGGACTGTAATCGCGCTGCTCACCATTTCTGCGCGAATGTCATCGGCAAGATCGCCCGCCTGCCGCGCCAACCATGCGGTTGCGGCTGTTTCCCGGTCTGCCACCGGCAAATCAGGCAGGCGTTCCAGCAAACGGTGGATCAGCGTCCCGCGCCGCGCCGCAATTCCCGCAGCATCCGGGGAGAGCGGCGGGTCTGCGCCTTGCTCTTCGCCTGCGCTGCTGGGCGCCAAGGGTTTGGGCGGGCGCGGCTCTGCGCCAATTTGCGCCGCCGCCCAATCGGGCAAGACCGGGTCCTGCGGCAACATATCATCGCCTTCCGCCGTGACCATTGGATCAGCGCGGACGCCAAATTCTTTGCGCGTGCCCCACACATCATCGTCCAAACTGGGACTGTCGAAAACCGGCTCCAGATGCGCGAACCAGCTGTCTTCTGGCGGCCCCTTTTCCGCATGTCTCGGTCCTAGAGAACCGCCGATAAACAACGCCTCCTCCGCCCGCGTCATCGCGACATAGAGCAAACGCCAATGCTCCTGCATCTCAGCAATCTTGGCCTTCTCATCTGCCGCCGCAATCGGGCCGACGCGTTCGTCCTTGGATAGGCCGGGCAGCGGAACTTTCGCTGCGTTCTCTCCCTGCGAGCCAACGGGATCATCGGACAATTCTAACGAGCTGCCCTGCCCCGGTTCGCCCGTCGCATCGGCCAGAATCACAATCGGCGCTTGCAACCCTTTTGATCCATGAACGGTCATCACGCGCACTTGGCCAGTGGCCTCATCCGCATCGCGTTTCAGATCGCTCGTCCCGGCCTCAAACCATTCGATGAAACCCGCCAGACTGGGCGTATGCGCCGCCTGATAGGCAAAGGCGGCATTGACCAATTCGTCAATCGGATCATTCGCCTCGCGCCCCAAACGCGCCACCAATTCGCGCCGCGCATTCCACGGCCCGGTCAACAACCACGCCAGCAATGCCTGCGGTGTTTCAAAATCCGCCCGCGCCAGCAAATCGCGCAATTTCGCGGCGGTTTGCACAACAAAGGGATGATCCCCGCCGCGCAAATGATCCCACAATCGCACTTTCGCGCCGCGCGGCACATGCTCCAGCAAGTCATCCTGCGACCACCCGATCAGCGGCGATGCCAGCACATTTGCAAGGCTCAAATCATCGAGCGGCTGCGCAGCAAAACGCAAAGCCGCCATCAAATCCTTTACCGCCAGCGGCGCGCCAAGCCGCAACCGATCGACCCCGGCCACCGCGACGCCTTTTGAATGCAATTTCGCAACAATCTGCGCCGCGAGCTCTTTGCGTTTGCGCACCAACACCAGAACATCGCCCGGCGCGGCATGGCGCGCTTTGCCGTTCTTTTGCAGGACGAATGGCGCGTATTTAGGGTGCCGATCATTCACCCAGCGCTGCACTTGATCGGCGATTTTTTCCGCCAGCAAAGTGTCATGCGCAGGCAGCCAATCCCGATCGTCCTCTGGGGCTTCGCCATCATCATTTGCATCCGGCAATCCCGTCACCGGGTCCCACAAGGCGACCAGACCCGGCGCATCGGAATCGAAAAATGACACATGATCGGCAGGCGGCGCGGTTAAACCAAACGCCTCATGCCCAATCACCCCAATCGCCTCATTGACGAAGCCTAGGACCGGCGGCGAGCTGCGGAATGAGCGGCCCAGATCAAGGTCATTCCATGTCGGCAATCGCCGGTCTTCGCGCAATTCATGCGCATGTTTGCGCGCCGCCTCGATGCGGGCATGCACTTTGTCTTTGGCGCGGGCAAAGTTCTCTGGACTGGTGCCCTGAAAACCAAAGATCGCCTGTTTGTAATCACCCACGGTGAAAATCGTGCGGACAATATCGCCGCGCGCGCCCTCTCCGCTGAAGAAATCGTCGATCAGGGCGAAGACGATATCCCATTGCGATTGGTTGGTATCTTGCGCTTCGTCGATCAGGACATGGTCGAAACTGCGGTCAAGCTTATACCGGATCCAATCGGCCGCCCCGGCGGCGCTCAGTAATTGCGCGGCTTTGCGGATCAAATCGTCGAAATCGAGCATCCCCTCACGCGCCTTTGCCGCCTCCCACCGATCCGCGAAATGCGCGCCCATTTCCAGCGCTGGCGTGAGGAAATCTGCCAAGGCAAGCAATGCGCGGCGTTCCTCGACCATGGCCACCGCTTCGGCGATCATATCCTGACCTTCTGCGAAACCAGGATCGTTCTCACGCGGCTTTTTCAGGTTCATCGCAGGCGTGTCGTCCGCTTTTAGCAAAGTGCCGCGAAATCCGCCGACCGCTTCAATCCGGTCAGCATGGTTCAGCGTCAGCCATTCGCGCATGAAAGCGAGACATTTGTCCGCTGTCTTGGTCCCCCAATCTTCCAGCGCGGGCACCATTGAAAGGACATGATCATCCGGAAAAATATCTGGCCCCAGCCCTTGCACCGCCCAATCCGCATCCGCCCCCACGGGCATATCGAGCAACCGCAGGACCCGGCTCCGCATTGGCGCTTTCCAAGCGGATGCCCCTTCCCACAATTGCGCCGCCCCGGCGCAGCGCATCAACCATTGACGCAGCGCATCGGGATCTTTGACGCAGGCGAAATTTTCGACCGCCGCGCCCAGTTCGGTATCGCCAGCCTGTTCCGCATCGGTCAGCATATCGGCCAAGACTTGGCGGGCCAGCAAGTCACGCTCGCGGTCCTCCATCGGGCGCGCACCGGGCGGCAAATCGGCTTCTTCTGGGAAATTGGCGAGCAGCCATTGAGAAAATGCGTGGATCGTATCGATCCGCAGCCCGCCGCCGGGGCAATCAATCACGCTGGCAAACAATGTCCGGGCGCGCGCCTGAGTATCGGGATCAATATCCGCGCCCAAATGCGACAATTCTTTGCCCAGCTGCCCGGCCTCCAACCGCACCCAGCGCGCCAGAACCGAATTGATGCGGTTCGCCATTTCCGCCGCGCCTGCTTTGGTAAAGGTTAGACACAAAATCTGCGACGGATCGACGCCCGGTGTCAGCAGCAACCGCAATACGCGCGCCGATAACACCTGCGTCTTGCCCGTCCCCGCCGAAGCCGACAGCCAGACATTATCGCGCGGATTGGCCGCGCCGAGTTGATTGTCTGCGAGTTTAAAGACCGCGCCGCTCATGCTTCGCTCTCCGGCTTCTCGCTCAAACGGATCTGCCATTCCTCTAGGCGCATCAGCTGATCAAAGTCGGAAAAGCCGGGGTAATCCGGATTTTCCTTCGCGGTGAAAGGCGCGCTGCCTTTGATGTATTTGGCGATTGCTTCGGTCAAAAACTGCTCATGCCGGGGCAGGAATTCCTCCGGCGTTAAACCGCTCCGCTTGCGCCCGGTTTTGATGGGTTCATCGCGGTAGGCAAATTCGCCCTTTTTCTTGGCCAAAGACCAATATTCATAGGCCGCTGTCTCCCCCGCTATCGCGCCATCGGCAAACGCGCCGCGCCGGGCGATCAGGCCCAGCAAACCCATTTGCAAAGCATAGCCAGCCTCCACCTGCGCCGCGCTGGGCGATCCGCCGGTTTTGTAATCGACAATTGCATATTGGCCTTCCGCCATCCGGTCGATCCGGTCCGCGCGCCCGCGCACTTTCACGCCATCAAACATCATCGAACCGCTGGCCTCAGTGGCGATGACAGTGCGGCCTTCTGCGGCGTCTTGCGCCACCCATTCCTCAAACCGGGCCATCGCTGCCAAAATGCGCGGCTGCCATAGGCCTTTGAACAGCGGATGGACCTGCGCCTCGGCAAATTTTCGCGTCGCAAACGGGATCAGGGCAAGGTCAGGTTCCGCCACGCGCGCCTTGTGCCACGCATCCAAAATGTCGTGGACCAATGTCCCTCGCAAAGCGGGATCGCCAAACGGATCGGCGGCAAGCGGCTCCAACTTGCGCAGGCGCAGCACCTCTGCGGCATAGAATTGATACGGATCGCCCAATAGCCGGTCGAGCGCGGTGACCTTTATATCGACATTGCGCTGATGCGCGGTGGGCCGGGGCATGGGGCGCGGATATTCCGGCGCCGGGGCAGGCGCGCGGTCAATTGCGGGCAGTATTTCAGGGATACGTGTTTCACGGTGGGCATCCGCCAATTCGCCCAGCAAAGCCTCCACCCTCAGCAGGAAACGCGAGGGCAATGTTGGCCCGTCGGCATCGCGTTGAGCCCGGCTGAGCACAACATGCGGCGCGCCCAATGCGCCCGCCAAATCATGCGCGGAAAGGCCAATGCGATACTCAGCGCCCGGCACGCCCAAGGCGCGTAAAACAGCAGGAGCCAACAAAGCGTCTGCGCCCGGTGGCTGCGGCCAAGTCCCTTCATTCAAACCGCCGCAAATCACCAAATCGGCGCGCGCCATGCGCGATTCCAACAGGCCGTAAATCGCCACGCGCGGATGGCCGCCATAGGGCGGACGCACCGCAATTTCGTCCATCGCGTCGCGCAAAATCCCGGCCAGATCAGCGGGCGCGATACGCGTATCCAACGCGCGCGCATGCAGGCGCAAATCCTCCACCATTGCGGCCAGCGCACGGCCATCTTCACGCGCCCACGCCGCCTCCCCCGCCAGCGCTTCTGCGGCCCCTGCGACCAGATCAAGCAATGTCGCCAGCGGCATTTCAGGCTCAAGTGAAAGCAACGGAACAAGCATATTTTCTGCTTCCTCCCACCACTCAGCCACGCCCGCTTTACGCGCAATTTCGCGCAGCGGCTCCAATCCCGGCGCGGGTGTGGGGCCGCGCAATTCACGGTCAAATTTGCGCAGTGAACGCAGCCACGCGCCGCGCAGTTCTTGAACCGCCTCTTCCCCTGCATCCTCACTGGCAACAGACCGAACCAGAGGATGCGCCAGCGAGCCAATCACCGCAGCAGGCGCGGTTCCCTGCGACACCAATTGCGCCATCAATCCCAGCAATCGCCCGGCCGGCGTCAGCGAAAGCGCACGTCCCGCCGAATCGTCAGCATCGACGTTCCAGCGTGATAAATGCTGCGCCACCCGGCGTGCCAAGGATCGGTCGGCGGTAACAACGGCGATGCGCTTTTCAGGCTGCTCCAACCCTTCGCGCACCAATAAAGCAATGGCCTGCGCTTCTTCTTCGCTGGTCGCGCTGGTCATCAAACGCACATCGGACAGGCGGCGTTTTTCTGGCACCAGATCGATCCATGATTTGCTCGCTTGCGGGGGCAGGAACAAAGAACTGATCGCATGGCTGCGCGCGGGGGGCGCGGCAGATGCACCCTTGCGATGCCAGGCCCGCACCTCTTCGCGCGCAATCCCCATCCGGCCAAGCAGCAATTTGAGGTGATATTGCGGATGCGTCAGCGCATCGCGCGCGCCAAACACTTCTCCGCCCGGTTCATCCGCTGCGCCCGCCCGGCCCAGCTCACCCCACGCTTCATCGCTGAGCAGTAGGTCGAGATCAGGCAAGATCACAGCGCCATTCGGCAAATCTGCAATAACGCGCAACATTCGCGCCAAGGCTGGTGAGGCGCTGGTCACACCGGCGGCGATAATCGGCGTGGTGGGCGGGTTGGTGCGCCATTTTTGCGCCGCCCGTTCAAACAACAGATTGCGCCGGGTCGCGGCATCAACCTCGCCATGTTCATCCAACCTCGCACGCCACCGCGCCTGAACCCGTGCGAACAGCCGCAAGGATTTTTGCCAATGCCCAGACAAGTCGCCGAGCATGTCGAGAACGGCGTCGCTGGTCAGATCCTCTGGCGCTTTTTCCTCAACCAACAGCCGGTCCATTGTGCGCGCCACATCGCGGGCCAGACGCAATCGCGCGGCCCCGGGCAGCGGCGCGTCATTTTGCGCCGCCCGTTCCAGATCAATCAATTTTGCCAGTTCAAGCCAGCGCCGGGTTGGCTCCACCGCCGGGGCAATATCGGTGGCGCCCAGCGGATCGAGCAACGCGCCGACCGCCTCATCCAAATCAAGATCGCCGACAGTCACCATGCGCGGCATCAACATACCCGCGCGCGCGGCATCGGGGCCGGTTTCGCCAAGGTGGCGGATAAAGGCTTCCGAAATCGTCCGCGCCGCGCGCGAACTGGGCACGAGCAATGTTAGGCGGGCAAGGCCGACATCCCCGTCCACATAGCGCGGCACAATCCCCGCAACCAAGGCATCGGCAAAACCGCGATGGGCGGCGATGGAATATACGTGGGGGCGATCGCTTTCACCCACGCTTTAAAGCGTCTTCGGTTGGCGCAATCGCCCCCGGCGTGCCGACTTCAAACCACCTGCCAGTAAACGCGACGCCGTAAAGCCGCTCTTCCTCAATCGCGCGGTTCCACAGGATGTTGGTCGAAAATTTGCCCTCTGGCGCATCGCGCAGCAGCCGTTTGGAAACGAGTTGAATGCCAGTGTAAATAAACGGCGCGATGCGTCCGGGACGCCGGCGCAGCAATTTGCCGTGCGGGTCCATGTAAAAATCGCCAAGCCCGTCAAAATTCGCCGCATGCGTGTGCCCGACCAGCAGCAGCAACGCATCCATCTTGTCCGGATCCCAAGCCGCCGACAAATCGTGAAACGCATCACGCGGCCCGTCGAGCCAGATATTGTCAGCGTTCAAACAAAAGAATGGATCGGGCAATTGCTCTTGCGCTTTGACCATCCCGCCGCCGGTTTCAAGCAATTCGCTGCGCTCGTCAGAGATCACGATTTCAGGCGCGGTCCGGCTGACGACATGCGCCTCCAACTGATCGGCGAGATAATGCACATTGATCACCGCCCGCGCGACACCGGCGTCCGACAACCGGTCCAGCGCGTGATCGACCAAGGGTTTTCCGGCAACGCGGACCAGTGGTTTTGGCGTAGTCGTCGACAGCGGGCGCATGCGTTTGCCCAGCCCAGCGGCCATGATCATTGCCGTATCGCTCGCAAGGTTTTGGGTCTGGTTTTGGGCTGGCTTTTGCCCCGCAGCTTGCTTGTCTGTCACGCTATCGTCCCGCCGCCAGTTTGACGCAATTCACTGGGAATATTGGCCGCAAACCACTCAGCAACCGGCGCCAGAGCAGGATGCGCCAAATCACGCTCCATAGCCGCCCAAACGCGCGGTATCATGTCCAGATATCGCGGCTTCCCATCACGCTTATAAAGCCGCGTGAATATACCGACGATTTTGGCATTCCTTTGCGCGCCAAGCCGCGCGTAATCGGCCCGAAAATCGCCCGCTGTCCCGGTTTTTGCCAAGTAACGCGCGATCATCGCATCTTCTAATGCTGGTGAAACATCGCGCCGTGCATCCTGCAACAAGGATACCAAATCATAGGCGGGGTGGCCGACCAGAGCGTCTTGAAAGTCGATCAAACCCTGCGGCGCGCGCTGCTGCGGCGGCGCCAGTGGGTCGCCCAAAAGCATGATGTTTTCCGCATGATAATCGCGCAAAACGGTCACTTGTTTTGAACCGCGCGCAATCATCGGAGCGAGCGCCGCATCCCATGCTGCGCGATACGTGCTTTCGTCGAGGTTGAGCCCCTGCGCCGGCGCGTACCATTCTATCAGCAGCGCCGTTTCGCGTTGATAGACGGCCATATCATAGGGCGCGAATGGTCCAGCGGGGCGGCTATGCAGCTGAGCCAGTGCATCAATCGCGCCTTCATAGGCGGCGCGTTCCCCTTGCGGGTTTGCATCAAGCCAATCGCGCATCCGGTCATCGCCGAAATCTTCAGTGAGCACCCAGCCCTGCGCCGCATCTTGCGCGTAAATTGCGGGCGCGCGCAGGCCATTTTCGGTCAGCCACGCGGCGACATTTAGAAAGGGTAGCGGATCTTCCTCCGGCGGAGGCGCATACATCAGCATCGCGGTTTGCGGGGATCCGCCAGCGCGCCGCAAACGGAAATATCGGCGGAACGAAGCATCACCGGGGATCGCCTCAATCGCCGCCTCAGCCCAGCCAGCATTGGCAGTAAATTCGCGGAAGCCGTCTGGCAGATTGGGCGATGTGCTCATGGCGTCCGCTCTAGCCAATCCGCGCCCGGTTCCACAATCGCAATACGCCCGTCATCCTCACCTTTCGGCGCATTTTCGAGGCGAATGGTCAAGCACCCGGCTTCATGGGTAAATCCGCCCGCATGATCGGGCCATTCGACAATCATCGCGCCCTCTTCGCGGTAATCCTCTAGCCCCAATTCCAGCGCCTCTTGCGGGGATTTAAGTCGGTAGAAATCAGCGTGAACAATGGGAAGGCGCATTGCGGGCGTATCGTATGTTTCGATGATCGTAAAAGTCGGCGATGGCACTTCGCCTGTATAGCCAAGAGCGGCAATAATCGCTCGCGCCAAAGTGGTCTTTCCCGCGCCCAGACCGCCCTCCAACGCAATCACATCGCCCGCTTTGAGCAAGGGCGCAATCGCCGCGCCGAAAGCGCTCATCGCCGCCAAGTCTTGCAATTGCCGCCGCGCCCCGCCGGTCATGGATTGGCACCCATCATAGCAGCGTAATTGCCGCGACCGTGCCGACGCCCTTTTCGCTGGCGATCTCTAGCGACCCGCCATGCGCCTCAACCAATTGCCGCGCCAACCGAATACCTAGGCCGGAGCCTTCTTTGTCCTTGTCGCTCATCACACTCACATCACCAGCGCCAGCACCAGCACCAGCACCAGTATTCAGCGTCCCTTCTGCGCGCGCCAGTTCATCTGGTGTCATCCCGCCGCCATTGTCGGTGATGATGATCATCGCGCGCCAATCATCACCATCGGCGGGTTTTGGTATCTCAATCACGATCTTACCATCGGGCGGTGTGCCAGCGATTGCATTGTCGAGCAAATTGCCCACCGCACGGCCCAATTGCCGCGGATCGGCATCGACGATACGACCGCGTTTGCCTTTCAAATCCAGGCCCAAGCCAGCATCAATGATCACCTGTTCGCGTTCACGGACCATGGCGGTCAAGAATGGCAGCAGGTCGATCTCCTGCTTCTCAATCGGCAACAAACCCGCCTCGCTCTGCGACAGGTCGAGGACATTTTCCACCTGATCGGTTAGCCGCGCAACCGATGTCAGAATGGCGTCGACATATTCGCCGGCCTGATCATTCATCTCGCCCGCCGCGCCGCTTTTGAGCAATTCTGCAAAACCGCCAATTGTCGTGAGCGGCGTGCGGAATTCATAGGACATATTGGCAAGGAAACTGGCCTTAACCGCATCCGCTTCCTCCAACGCGACAGCCCGTTCGCGCAGCGCTTTTTCCGCCTTTTGAGAATCGGTAATATCGAGCACCGTCAGCAAGCCGTTCCCATCCGGCAAGGGCACCCCGGCGAAGCGCAATGTGCGCCCATCGGCGAGCTGAACCCGTCCCTCTTTCTCTTTGCGATCCAAAGTCGCCGCGCGGACAACCGCGCCGATTTGTTCCGCCTGCTCCGGCTCCGTCAAATTCTGCGCAATCGCCGCCAGCAATTCTTCTGCGCTGGGGTGGGTGTCGAGGAAATCACCGCTTAGCCCCCATGTCCCAGCAAAACTGCGGTTCCACAATTGCACCGACCCGTCGGGCGCAAAAATCGCCAAGGCTTCGAACAGGCTGTCCAAAGTTGCCGTTCTGGTGCGCAGCAAAGTGTCGCGCGTCGCCGACAAGGCAAGTTGCTCCGTGCGGTCTTCTGCGAACATGACAAGCCCGCCATCCGGCATCGGCTGCGCCACAATCCGCAAATGTGTTCCGCCCGATAGCGGCCAGTTTTCTTCTTTCGTTTCCGCGCTGTCGAACCATGCGCGATGTTCTTGCCGCCATTCGGGGAAATCGCGCACTTCTGGGGTGCTGCCATGGTCGCGCGCATCGGCCAGAAAGCGGCCAAAGGCGATGCCGCTTTGCGCGATGTCATTGGTCAGGCCGAATTGGCGGCGGAACGGACGGTTCGCAAATGTCAGGATTTCATCAGAGCTAAACTGCGCCACTCCGATCGACAATTGATCAAGCATCGCCCGCTGAGCATCGCGGAACGCTCTGAATTCGCGCATCACTTGCTGTTGTTCTTCGATATCGATGGCGTATCCCGCGACACCGTCTGAGCCCAAGGGCAGATCGGTGACACGCAAACTGCGCCGCTCGCCATCAATCGTCACGGCGTCGGTGCGCAAAATTTCGGCCTGTTTCGTCAGGGCATCACGGGCGATTTCCGCGGGCGATTTGCCGCCATCGGCCTCTAGCAATTCGATCTGATCCTCGATCACTTGCGGAAGGCTGTCCGCCCCCACCGCCTGAACATAGGCGTGATTGACCAACCTCAACCGCATATCTGCGTCGCGGAACCACATCGGCATCGGCGCGGCTTCGATCAGGCCAATCAAAGCTGAGAAATCCGCTTCCGCCCGGCCAGCTGTATCGCGTAAACTCGTCAATTCCACTTCGCTATCGGTGAAATCGAACACCCAGATAATCGCCGCGCCGCCCGGTGACACTTGCGGATCCGCCAGCGATCCCTGCAGCGCAAGGCTACGCTGCGATCCCGGCGGGGTGAGCACCATTTGAAACGGCGCCGCGCTCTTTTGCGTGACTTGCACCTTCGCAGACAATTCTTCGACTTGGGCTTTGGACAGCGCCTCACCATCGGTGCCGGTCAATTCGCTCAGGTAACTGGGCACTTGCGTCAAACCCAACCACCGCGCCAGCCGCTCTGGCGCTTCGATCCGGCCATCGACCCTGACCAGCAGCGGGATCGCGGGCGCCGCGTCGAGCATATGCTGCATCCGTTTGAGCGACGTTTTGAGCGCTTTGCTGCGCCGGGTCTTGGCATTGGCGCGCAGCACCGCAATCGCGGCCGCAATCGTCCACCCTGCCAAAAGCAGCGCGATTCCAATCAAAGCGAGCGGCGAAAATTCCATCACCTCCAGCTATGCGGCACAGGCGCGCCTTGCAACCGCCTAACGCCGCGTTTCACAGACTTAGACGGCAAAAGCCCCCGCAATCTGGTTAGATTGCGGGGGCTCTATGCATTGCTGCGTATTTTGGCCCCGCGTATTTTGGCCCCGCGTATTTTAGCCCCGCGTATTTTAGCCCAGCGTATCTAAGCCGAGCGTTGCGGAGTTCTTAGTAACGGTAATGGTCCGGTTTGAACGGGCCGTCCGCTGGCACACCGATATAATCGGCCTGCTTCTGGCTCAGCTTGCTCAGTTCCACACCCAATTTTTCAAGGTGCAGCGCCGCCACTTTCTCATCGAGATGTTTCGGCAGGACATAGACGTCGTTCTTATATTCATCCGCCTTGGTGAACAATTCGATCTGCGCCAGCGTTTGGTTGGTGAAACTTGCGCTCATCACAAAGCTGGGGTGACCGGTTGCACAGCCAAGATTGACCAAGCGGCCTTTCGCAAGGATCAGCAAAGAATTGCCGTCAGGCTTGGTCACCATATCGGTGCCCTCTTTGATTTCCTTCCACTCATAATTGTCGAGCGAGGAGATCTGAATTTCGCTGTCGAAGTGGCCGATATTGCACACGATCGCCATGTTTTTCATCGCCATCATATGTTCGCCGGTGATCACGTCTTCATTGCCGGTTGCGGTCACAAAGATATCGGCGCGTTTTGCGCCTTCTTCCATCGACACAACTTCAAATCCGTCCATCGCAGCTTGCAACGCGCAAATCGGATCGATTTCGGTGACCATCACCCGCGCCCCGCCATCGCGCAGCGAAGCGGCAGACCCCTTGCCCACATCGCCGTAACCCGCGACGCAGGCAACTTTACCCGCGAGCATCACGTCGGTCGCACGGCGGATCGCATCGACCAGCGATTCCTTACAACCATACAAATTGTCGAACTTCGATTTGGTGACGCTGTCATTCACATTGATCGCAGGGAAAGGCAGCTTGCCCTGCTTTGCGATTTGATAGAGCCGCATCACGCCGGTCGTTGTTTCTTCCGACACGCCTTTGATGTTCTTCACCGACTTGGTCAGATAACCCGGCTTGGCCGCGACATAGGCTTTGAGCGCGCGCTGGAATTCAATCTCTTCCGCATTCGCAGGAGCTGGCAATTCTTCGCCCGCTTCGATCCGTGCGCCCCACAATGCAAACATCGTCGCATCGCCGCCATCATCCAGGATGATGTTCGCGGTGAGGTCAGGATCGCTGTCGGTCGACCAATCGAAAATACGGCCCACATAATCCCAATAATCGGCCAGCGTTTCGCCCTTGATTGCGAACACAGGAATACCCTGATCCGCAATTGCAGCGGCGGCGTGATCTTGGGTGGAGAAAATGTTGCAGGTCGCCCAGCGGACTTCTGCGCCCAATGCGACCAGAGTTTCGATCAAGACAGCAGTCTGGATCGTCATGTGCAGCGAACCGGTGATTCGCGCGCCTTTCAGCGGCTGCGCCTCGCCATATTCTTCGCGCAGCGCCATCAGGCCCGGCATCTCAATTTCGGCGATATGAATTTCGTCATGGCCATATTGCGCCAGCGAAATGTCGCGGATGATGTGCTCTTGAGTGGGCGCTTTACCCGACGCTTGGGTCACCATTGATTGTCTCCGTCTAGGAAAATTGGGGGAAATAATATTACCCGCCCCCTAGCGGTCTCGCTGGCGACAATCAAATATAAACTTTTCTTTATATCTCTATATCAGGCAATATTCCTGCTGAGATTGACGCCCAGACTGCTGCCCGGACTTGCGCCCAACCTGATACTAGCCCCTTAGCCAATTGGGCACGGGCGCGCCTTCGCTTTGCGGCGCCTCCACGCTTTGATTACGAACCGGCTCTTGAGCGACAAATGGCGATGCGGTCTTTGCCCGGTTCTGATGCACATTGCCGTTCAAGCTCGGCGCATCGCTCTCTGGCGTAGCGGCGGCTTCTGGCTCTGCTTGCGTCCATTGCGGGGTGATTGTCGGGCGCGGCAGAGCGGAGGCTGAGCGAGGCAATTTGCCTTCCAGCAACCGCGCCGCTGTCGCTGCCAATGCTGCGCGGTCTTGGCTCATGGCCAATTCCAACGTCGCCTCTTTTAAATCAAGGCACCCCATTGTCGGATGTCCGTCGCCATATTGATTGGCGAGCGAAACACCGATCCGATCAAGCGCGCGGTGGCTGCCTTCTTCGCCATAGGCGGCAACCATCGCCCCCGTCAGCTGACTATGCGCATCCTCCAGATTTTGCTGATGCGCGCGGGCGAACATGTCATATTCACTGCGAAAATCATGCGCACCGCCGCGGCATCTCAGCGATGTCACCATGAGCATAATATTGAGGCTGCGGATGGCCTGCGCATGGCTGAGGTTCGGGGTAGTTGGAATGGCAACCGGCGCTTGAACCGGCGTCTGCACTGGGGCCGCAGCGGGTCTTGAAAACTCAGATGATGCGGCAATGTGGGGCCGCAAGTCGGCGCTCATCTGTGTTTGTGCCGCGGCCGGCCCTGCCGTGATCGCCGTAATCGCTGTGCCTGCCGCCAAAAATGCGCCTACCATCAATCCGGCGCTCAATCCTGCTTTTACCCGCATGCTGTTTCTCCGCTCACCCATCTCTCGTGCCGGGCAAGCTAGGCTGGCATGTTTACGCTTTCTTCAAGGCGCACAGTAAAGCGCCCTTTACCGCGTTTCGCTGCGGATTAAGGGGGGATGCGAAAAATTTACGCCATATTTCTCTAACGGCGGCGCGCTCTTTGCCGTTGCCGCAGAGGCGCGCGGCACTATATTGATCAGTGAAGCGCCGGGCTGTTTTCAGACCCTATGCCCGGCGTAAGCAGATTTAGAACGGAGCACATGATGACAATCTCAGTAGGCGACAAACTTCCCGACGTGGCGTTGGTAAAGGCCACCGCAGAAGGCCCGCAGCAAGTCCAAGCCAGCGAATATTTCGCCGGTAAAAAGGTCGCGCTGTTCTCCGTCCCCGGCGCTTTCACGCCGACTTGCTCGGCAAAACATCTGCCCGGTTTTGTCGAAAAGGCCGCCGATCTAAAAGCCAAAGGCGTCGACGAAATCGTTGGCACAGCGGTGAATGATGCCTTTGTTATGGGCGCATGGAATTCATCCGCCGGATCAGACGACATCACGATGCTTGCCGATGGCAATGCCGATTTCGCCGAGGCCGTTGGCCTGACGATGGATGGTTCCGGTTTTGGCATGGGCAAACGCGGCCAGCGTTTCTCAATGGTGATCAATGACGGCGTGGTCGAACAATTGAATGTCGAGGCACCCGGCGATTTCAAAGTCTCCAGCGCGGAGCATATGCTGGATCAGATGTAATCTGTTTCTGATTTGAAATGAAAAAGGGCGCCCGATTGCGGCGCCCTTTTTTGTGTGCGTTTTTGTGTTCGTTGTAAGTGCGGTTTCAGCCGGATCGCGCATAGGCCTCCGCAACCCAAGCCTTCACCTCATCATCAAAATCCGCTGGCGCCTCCAACCGGACGCGGTGCGAACACATTGCATTATACGCCTCCAGCCGCCCAGATGGATCATCACCTTTTAGCGCCAGCCCCAAATCCACGCGCGTTTTGGTCGCTGGGCTTACGAGCGCAAATTGTTTCGCCCGGCGCAGGCTGACGCTGGTCTTTTTCGGGGCGACCTCAACATCGCCGCCCAAGGATTGGGCAAAATCGAGAATTGCGTCATAAATTGGCCGCAGCGCAGCTTTTGGCCCGGAATATTGATCCGCGACCGGGTCAGCGGGCGCGTCGGTTTTCAGCGCCTCTGCCGCGATCAGATTGGCGAAACCGTGGCTGACCCCATGATCGCCCTTTAGCATGGCCAAGATCTTGCCGTGTTTATCGAGTCCCGACGCCGCGATCAGCGTCAGCCAATCCGCCATCGGTTTACCGGTTTTTTCCGGCACATTGGCCAGCATCGTCGCAAGCTGTTTGTCCACTACCGACATTGTTCTCTCCCTCTGCCTGACAAAGTACCAAGAGAGCGAGCGTGATCAAGGTTTGGGCGCAGAAGCGTCAGGCGGAATCGCATAAGTCACGGTTGATTGCGCCGCGATATTGGCCTGATCCCCTTGCCACAGCCGCACATCGACCGTCGCCAACCGCCGCCCAAGTTTGATCAAATGCGCATCGGCATAGAACGGCTCTGCCGCAATCCCGCGCAGAAAACTCATATTGAGGTTGCTGGTCACCGCCATCGGCACAATCCCGATATGCGCAAGGATCACTGCATAAGCGGCGCGGTCCGCCAGCGCCATTTGCGTTGGTCCTGAGACTATCCCGCCGGGGCGCAGCATGCTGCCAGCGGGCGTCTGGCGCAGCTGCATAAAGCCCGGCTCCACCCGAACAAATTCAAGGCTGGAATGATCGCCGCCGGGAAAGGCCTCGACAAAAAAGTCGGCCAATTGCTGCGCCGACAGCACGGTTTTTAGCTTTTGAGATGTCATGATCAAAGCATCGCTCTGATCCTCGCCAAACTCAATAGCCCATCAGGCTCATGACTTCCTTGCGGCTACGGTGATCTTCAAGGAAACAGCCCATCATCCGGCTGGTCAGCATTTCCACCTCATGCACTTTAACCCCGCGCCCGGTCATGCAACCATGTTCCGCCTCGATCACGACGGCAACGCCGCGCGGTTCCAGATTGTCCCAGATACATTCGGCCACTTCTGCGGTCAGACGTTCTTGCACCTGCAACCGATTGGCAAAGCCATGCAGAACGCGGGCAAGTTTGGAGATGCCGACAACCTTCTTGTCCGGCAGATACGCGATATGCGCCTTGCCGGTGATTGGCGCCATGTGATGTTCGCAATGCGAATGAAACGGAATGCCTTTCAGCAGGACGATCTCATCATAACCGCCGACTTCTTCAAAAATCCGGCTGAGATGGATGGCAGGATCGCTTTGATTGCCCTGACAATATTCCAGCCACGCGCGGCCCACCCGCTTGGGCGTATCCAGCAACCCTTCGCGGGTCGGATCATCGCCAGCCCAGCGCAAGATGGTGCGAACCGCTTCTTGGACCTCTTCGGGAACGTCGGGCTTGTTCAAGGGATTCTCCGGATCAAATTCGTCGCGCGTGTGCACATTCAAATAATTCATGCATTTGCCTCCTAGGCATACCAAGCGGCTTTGTGCAAAGCCTCTTAGTCTTGTCACATGATCCCAAAGCCGGATTAACAGCGTTGCTTCAAAGACTTGAATGAAAAATTTGCATGTTGCGCATTCCCGAACATTTGCGCCCGGTACGTGGATGCCCCTATTATAGGCGGCACAATGGAAAACGCCCCCGCCCCTGCCCCCGCACACAATGCCAAACCAACCCCGGCAGAATTCGAAGCCGCCGCGCGCGCTGTGCTGGCGCAATTGCCGGGGGAGTTTGCGGCGGAGTTGGCGGGCACAGTCCTGAAGATCGAAGAATTCGCCGGGCCGGAGCAGCTGGCCTCGGTCGATTTGGACAATCGCTGGGAGCTGACCGGCCTATATGAAGGCACCCCGCTGACGGAGCAATCTGTGTGGGACACTGCGCCAAGCCCGCCGACCATCACCCTATTTCGCCAACCGTTACTGCTGGAGATGCAGCAGACCGGCGTGCGATTCGCTGAATTGGTGCGCCACGTGGTGATCCACGAGGCTGGACATCATTTCGGTCTTTCGGATGAGGATATGCACGAGTTAGAGGAAGAAGCAGAAGCCCAAACCGAAGCCGAAGCCCCCGAATAGACGCACCCCGATGCCAAAGGCATCGCAAGGGCAACCGTCCACCGGTCAAAAGACCGCCCCTTCGTGGAGATTGGCTCGGCGGCAATGGCAAAGCCAATAAGCCGCGGGAGAGAAAAACTTCAAAACCCCGCAAAAACCAAAAAAGGGACTGCCCAGAAGGCAGTCCCTTAATTGGCGCACCCGGAAGGATTCGAACCTCCGGCCCCCTGATTCGTAGTCAGGTACTCTATCCAGCTGAGCTACGGGTGCGCTGGAGAGGGGGCATTTAGGCAGGGAGCGCGCACTTGGCAATCCTCTTTTACCCTTTTTCGAAAAGTCGCCGCGCCAAGTCCCGATCCAGCGGCGGTTTATCGAGCGATTCTATCTGTTCTGGCGTGAACATTCCGATTCGTCCGCCCTCCAACGCGCGCGGCTGACCGTCCCAAACATCAATTGTGTAAAGCAGGATGACAATCGGAGATCGCCCGGTTTCGGTGTGAATCTGCCCGCCCTGCGGCCCGGCTTCACTGGCGCGCTCTTCTGCAAAACCAGCGGGCACACAATGCTCTGCTCGCACCGTAATCCCCAGTTCCTCATGCAATTCACGGATCAAGGCTTTTACTGGAATTTCAGCATCTTCGACCTTGCCGCCAGGGAATTCCCATAGGCCGCCGTGATGTTTTTCAAAAGGTCTGCGCTGCATAAGCCACGTGTCTCCCGCATCTCCGCCTGCGACCCGCAATGCGCCTGCCACAACCCAGATCGGTCCGTTTGTCATGCCTTCACCTTCTGCCCCATCCTGTCGGAATTTTTTCCATCTTTGTGTGTCCTCTCAACCTTTTCTTAACCTGGCGCGGCGATTTGTAATGGCATCAGGAACGTAGGTGACGGGTGAGATCATGAAATTGACGACATTCCTTAAGCACATTGGGAACGACAATTCAGGTGCCACTGCTGTTGAATACGGACTGATTGTAAGTCTGATCGTCATTGCGATGATCGGTGCTCTTCAAGGCGTAGCCGGGGCGACCATCGATACATGGAGTGACGTTGAGACTGCATCAGTGGAGGCAATGAGTAATTCATAAATTTGAAAGGTTCCGAGTTAGGAATTTCTCAAGAGCTACGCATTATCCCCATGATCGTCGGTTCACTACCATGAGCGGGCAAACGGGTACCGAAGACCAACCAGGAGACTACTAATGAAATTTTTCAACAAACTGGCTCGTGACGAGCAAGGCGCGACTGCAATTGAGTACGGCCTTATCGCTGCTCTGATCGCTGTTGCTGCAATTACCGCAATGGGTTCACTGGGTAACACCCTTTCGGACACATTCTCGGAAGTTCAAACTGAAATGGAAACTTAAGCCCTTAACCGGACTTAATTGACCAAAAAGAGAGCGGCGGGGTTTTGGCCCCGCCGCTTTTTTTGTGCCTGAATGATAGGAGGCAAAACCTCCGCGCCTCAATCCACCGCCAGACTTAACGGCCGCGCACGACGATTTTTACCTTTTGCCCGGCGATCAAGCCTTCGTCAGAACGAAGCCCGTTCAGCACACGGAACCGTGCAACTTGCCCGTCATCATAGGCCATTCGCCGCGCGAGACCCGCGACCGTATCGCCGCGCTGCACTGTGACAACGTCGAGTCGGCGCGGAATAACCTGCGCGGCTTCGTTTGCGCTGATTCGGCGCATGGACTGGAACATGGTATTGAATGTGTTGGCTCGCCCTGCCGGAGTGATCGCGGCAAAGTGATAGGCGCGGTCATTCGCGAATTCATAGGCGAAGATCGTAACGTCCACCTGAGAATTTCCGTTATTCACGCGCGCCTGCCCATAGGCGGCGCGGATGCCGTTAACCGTCGTCCGCTCAATTGATTGCGGTGCCAAATTGTTATTTTCCCCGCCAAGCGCGGTGAATTGAGCGCGGATATAGCTGTCCAAATCGCCATTATACGGCGCCAGCGTCAATTTCGCCTGCCCGCTTTGGCCATTAACACTAACCGCGCTCGACGAATTGACCATGTAGAAACCCTGCGGCGCGGTGAATTTCAACCGCAATTCGGGGTGAATGAAGTCGCTACCCTCGATCACGCCTTGCGACGGATCATCGCCGTAAAGCAATCCGTCGATCCGGCTGAGGAATGTGTCGCGATTCGTTACGCTGCCGGGCAGACCTTGCGCCGCAGAAAGCGCCCGCGCCACACGGCTCGCCGGGTCGGGGTGTGTCGATGCCCATTCGGGAACGCTGGCATTATCGCGGCCCTGCAATTGCGCATCGAGGCTGTTTTGCGCGGCCAAGCTAGCCAAAACTGTGCCCATTGCGCGCGGATCGTAACCGGCGCTGGTCAAATATTGGATGCCCAGATCATCCGCCTGCGTTTCCTGAGAGCGCGAGAATCGCAGCGTCAGCAATTGTGTTCCTTGCAAGAAAGTGCGCGAAACCGTCTCGCCAATCCCGCTATTGCCCAGCAAGACCGAGCTGCCGATTGCACCGAGAATCCCGATGATCGAATTGCGCTGCGCCGTTTGCTGGCGGCGCTGCGAATGGCGGGCGGCAACATGGCCGACTTCATGCCCCATAACGCCGGCCAATTCCGCCTCATTATTCATCAGCGTGACCAATTGCCGGGTCGTATAAATATAGCCGCCCGGCACCGCAAAAGCGTTGTTCACGGGGGAATTTAGCAGGCTCACTGTAAAGCTCTCACGCGCATTGCCGAGGCCCGATTGCACCGCAATATTTTTGCCGACTTGTTCGACATATTGCGCCTGAGACCCGGTCATCGCGCCGCCAAATTGCTCCAAAAATTGCGGGTGATATTCCGCGCCTTGCTGCGCCTCTGTCGTGGTGATCGGAGTGGATGCGGACGGCACCGCGCCCCCGCCCATGCAACCGCTTAGCGCCAGTGCCAAAGGCGCCGCGCCTGCGAATAAGAATTTGCGATTGGTCATGTGTGCTCTCCCGCTTGAAGCCTGTTTTAGGCGTCCGCCCGCATACGCAAACGCGCCGTGGGTTTGTTTTAAATCGGGATTAACTATCGGGAAAAGCAGCGTAAGGGGCAAGCCCCGTCAATGTTATCCACCCAGCTGTAAGAACCGTTCCTCGCGTAGGCGCAGCAATGTCTCGCTGTCCATTTCGCTCAATTTATCAAGCTCTTCGCCAAGAACCTTACCAAGGTTTCGCGCCATTCCGGGGCCATCGCGATGCGCGCCGCCGATAGGTTCTTTTACAATTCTGTCGATGACATTCAGCCGCTTAAGGTGCTGAGCCGTGATCCGCATGGCTTGCGCCGCGTCGGCGGCTTTGTCCGCTGTGCGCCACAGGATCGATGCGCAACCCTCTGGCGAAATCACCGAATACACCGCATGTTCGAGCATCAGCACCCGCTCTGCACTGGCCAAAGCCACCGCCCCGCCGGAACCGCCCTCACCCACAACAACCGCAACCATCGGCACAGGCAAGGCAAGGCATGCCTCTGTCGAGCGCGCGATCGCTTCGGCTTGGCCGCGTTCTTCGGCTTCAATGCCGGGGAATGCCCCTGATGTGTCCACCAATGTTACCACCGGCAAACCAAATCGTCCGGCGAGCTCCATCAAACGGATCGCTTTGCGATAGCCTTCTGGTTTGCCCATTCCGAAATTGTGTTTGATGCGCGATTGCGTGTCGTGGCCTTTTTCATGACCGATCAACATCACGCGCCGCTGTTTGCCATCTGGCCCAGCCAATTTGGCAAAGCCGCCCATGATCGCCTCATCCTCGCCATACAAACGATCCCCGCCCAGAGGCATGAAATCGGTAAAGGCGTGATCAACATAATCGCGGAAATGCGGACGCTGCGGATGGCGCGCGACCTGCGTTTTTTGCCACGGCGTGAGCGAGGCATAGGTGCTGGCCAGCAATTCGGCGCTCTTCGCCTCTAGCCGCTCAATCTCTGCCGCCACATCGACTTCATGATCGGCATCAACATCGCGCAATTCATCAATGCGCTGCTTAAGGCTGGAGACGGGTTTCTCAAATTCGAGGTAAGAAATCATGCAAATGCGCTAATCTCTCCGCCGCCGTGTGGCAAGCATCGGTTGTTCAGCGCCCCCGTCTTGCCAAAGGGTGCCGGGTGTTGACCAGTTCCACCAAACGCGCCGCATCGACATGGGTGTAAATTTGCGTAGTTGCGATGTCGGCATGGCCCAGCAATGTTTGCAAGACGCGCAAATCAGCGCCCCCCTCCAGCAAATGCGTTGCGAAAGCGTGGCGCAGGACATGCGGGCTGATCCCGGCGGGGTCGAGATCGGCGCGCACGGCCAATTCCTTCAACATCTGAAACAGGCGAACTCGCGACAAATGCTTGGCACCCTTGCCGCTGCGCGACGGGAACAGATGCCGCGATGGCGGATCGCCGAGCCGCACTTTGAGCCATTCGGCGAGCGCGTATTTAGCGCGCTCACTAACCGGCACCATGCGCGCCTGACCACCTTTGCCCATCACCGTGATCAGCGGCGCATCGCGCGGCACGGATGACAGCGGCAGCCCGACCAATTCCGTGGCACGCAGGCCCGAACCATAGAGCAGTTCCAGCAAAGCCAATTGCCGCACCGCTGCGGGCTTGCCGCTCGACGCCTCCAGTTCTGCGCGTGATAACAATGCCTCAACCGCATCATGCCCCAGAATTTTGGGCAGGGGGCGGCGCGTGCGGGGCTGCGGCAGAGCGCCGGAAGGGTCTTCGTCGCGCCACCCTTCATCCACCGCAAAGCCGAAATATTGCCGCAAAGCCGACGCCTTGCGCGCCACGGTAGAAGGGGCCAGCGCCGCCCATTCGCCCGCCAATTTCGCCACAGCGGCGCGCGGAGCCAAGGCGAGATCACCGAGCGCGTCCTCTGCGCCCGACAGATCGCGGGCATAGGCCGCCAATGTGTTTGCCGCCGCCCCGCGTTCGGCGGCGAGCATATCGAGAAAAGCCTGAGTGGAGGCTGACATAAGGGCGCGTTACCCGCGCGCGACCGCCTCTGCGGCGATCATCCGGGCCTCTGCCTCCATCCCCACCCGGCGCAGAGCGGAGACGATGTGATACAGATGCAGCGGGGTCATTTGCGACCATTCCCGCCCCTGCATGCCCAATCCAGCAAACAAAGCCACCATAGCGGGATTCTCCACCTCTGCCGCGCGATCAATCATACGGGTCCAGCGTGTCTGGCGCGATAAATCTGCGCCGTAATCCCCTGCGTCCCCGGCGGCCATCCGGCCAAGTCCCGCCAAGCCCGCAGCCAGAAACGCAGATTTGCGCGCCTCTTCGCTGACATCGTCGCTGTAAAAACTATCGACCCCGTCAATGTCTGCATTGCCCGCATTCGGATCAGACAAAGCGACCAAGGCCCAGCCCATTGAGCCGGGCTGAACCACGGAACTCCAGCTCGCCGCGTCGCGGTCCAATCCGGCGGTCAACATGGACGCAATCAACGCGCCCGCCGCATCTGCAGTGTCATCAGAAGGTTCAATCCGCGCCGCGGCATAGGCGGTCAAAATCTGCCCAGCAAAGCCGGGATCGCCTTCTCCCCATAGGCCGCGCATCGCGGTCAGCCGGATCGCATCATCGCCGCCAACGAACGCTTCCCTTAAACGGGCCGCCCGGTCAGAGGCTTCGCCGCCAATGGCGTTGTCGGAATAGACCTGGCTGTAAATATCGACCATCGCGGCTGCTGAAAGCACCCCCCTGCTCGCCGCGAATTCCGCATATCTGGCCCGCGCCGCGAGTGGCAACATCGGCGCAGATGCCGCCGCGAGCGGATAATAATCGCCGCTTTGCCCCTCTAGCGCAGCCGTCACCAATCCCTCTGGAATGTCATCGCCCACCGCATTGGCAATCGCAAAACGCCACGGGGTTAGCTCTTCTACGCCCTCCCAAGAAACCGTCGTCCCGCCCCGCCCGCGCCCGGCGGCACCGGCGTAACGCTGCGCCAACAAAATATCGATTTCAGGGGCAATTTCATCATTTTGCGCGCCATTAAGCTGCGATCCAGCCAAGGCGCCTTCGCCCGCATAGGCATTGCAGATTGCCTGCATCATCACCCATTGCGGATTGTCACGCGCGCCGCCTTGCAACCGCACCGCAGGGCACGCACCGACCAAATCAGCCGACGCAATATATGCCGTCAGCGCTTGGCTGGTCATCGCGGTTGACCAATTGCCAGTATCCACGTCTTGCACCAAAGCGCGTGTCGCAGAATATTCGCCCATTGAATTGAGCACACCGGCACGCAGAGCGGCAAATTCGACCGGGTTCATCCCCTCCGGCGCGGTTAGCCTGCTCGCCAAAGCACGGCGCATCATGATGTGGCCCCAGCGCGAAACGAACGGCCCTTTCGTCCCGGCCAAAATGGCGCGCACCAAATTTTGCGGCTGCTTTACCAAAGCCTTGGTGGGGAAACCGCCTTCTTCGGGAGACAAAACGCCGACCTGCGACAGCGAACGGCGCGCGGCGGGCGGGATGTCATATTGCGGTTTCAGTCCCAGCAAATCATCGAGCTGATCGGTGGACAGGTCTTCCAATTCTTCAAGCGATGGCAGGCCAGACAAATCGGCTTGCGGCACAGGCGGCACATTGCCGGGCGCTGCTGCTGCGCCGGGAAGCGGCACAGAGGCGGGGGCTCCGCCTGGTGTCGCAGGGCGAACAGGAGCAGCCGTTGGTGCCGTCACCGGCGCAGCGGTAGGCTGAGGCGCGGGGGTTGGCGCAGGTGCCGGGTCATCAAAGCCCGGCGGCAACAGCGATTCCGGTGCGTCTTGCGCCGCGGCGCCAATGGAAAAGACTCCCAAGACGCCGCCCGCGACCGCGAGTGAAATCACCGCCGCGCCAGAGGTCAGACCCGCGATCAATCCGGCGCGCTTCATTCGCCCGCCCCGTTCACTGTTTCAAGGCTGGCTGGCGTAGAATGCGCAATGCTTTGTGAAATCGGATGGATCGGTTCTTCTCCGCCGTCAAAATAGGCCAGCGCCAATATCGCCGCCACGCCAACTGACGCATAAATCACCCAGCGCCGACGGATTGGCCCGAAATAGGCCGGGGCGCGCTTCGAGGCGTGTTTCGGTGCGTCTGCACCCATGGGAAGGATCGGCTGTTTAGACATGTGGCCAGACATATTGCTCAGACATATTGCGCGCGCTCTACCCCATCTATAGGCGTTGGGGCAATGACCGCAAACGCGCCTTTTAAACCCCCTGTTCTGAAACAGAATGATATCGACCGCATCGCGGCGCGGCTCGACCGTCCGGTTGTGCTGGTCGGATTGATGGGCGCAGGTAAATCGACCGTGGGACGGCGGCTCGCCAGCATGCTGGGCCGGGATTTTGTCGATGCCGATGACGCCATCGAAGAAGCCGCCCAGCGCAGCGTCGCAGAGATCTTTGACGAATTCGGCGAAGGCTATTTTCGTGACGGCGAACGGCGTGTGATTGCGCGGCTGATCGAGGAAGAAGCGGGCGTTATCGCAACGGGCGGCGGCGCCTTCGTTGATGATGAGACGCGGTCATTGATCCTGACCCGGGCCATTGCGGTGTGGATTGATTGCGACATTGATACTTTGGTCGAACGAACCGCGCGGCGCAACACGCGCCCCTTGCTGCGCGGCGGCGATCCGAAACAGATTTTGACCGTCCTGTTTAAGCAGCGCGAACCGTTTTATTCCCAAGCACAATTGCGCGTGCGCAGCGAAGACAGTCCCCATGCCGACACCGCACGCGCGATTATTGAGGCGATTGATCAATGGCTGTAATCAATGTGGCGCTGGCCGGGCGCAGTTATGATGTAACGATCGAGGCAGGCTTGCTCGATGATTTGGCACGCCGCGCGGAGGCATTCTTGCGCAGTTTTGCGGGCCGAAAGGTCCCATTTGTGGCGGATACGAACACGCACCGGCTTTACAAAGAGCAGGTCGAAACCGCGCTGAGCATGGCGGGATATTCGGCGGACTGGTTCGTCGTTGATCCGGGCGAAGCGGCCAAGAGCTGGGCTGTGCTGGAACGGCTGACCGATTGGCTGCTCGCGATGGGTGTAACGCGATCCGACCATGTCTTTGCGCTGGGCGGCGGGGTTGTCGGCGATCTGACGGGATTTGCCTGCGCGGTGATGAAACGCGGCTGCGGGTTTGTGCAAATTCCCACCACCCTTTTGGCGCAAGTCGACAGTTCCGTCGGCGGCAAGACCGCGATTAACACCGCCGCAGGTAAGAATTTGATCGGCGCGTTCCATCAACCCGCGGCGGTGTTGATTGATCCGCTGGTGCTGAACACTTTGCCCGATCGCGAGATGCGCGCAGGCTATGCCGAGGTTTTGAAATACGGCCTGCTGGGCGATGCAGAATTTTTCGGCTGGCTGACGCAAAACGGCAAAGACGTTCTGGCGCGCGAACCCGCCGCTTTATCCCATGCCATCGCCGCCAGTATCGCGGAAAAGGCGCGCATTGTTGCAGAAGATGAGCGCGAGACGACCGGCGTGCGCGCCTTGCTCAATCTAGGCCACACATTTGGCCACGCGCTCGAGGCGGAGACGGGATTTTCGGACCGCTTGTTGCACGGAGAAGCGGTGGCGCTGGGCATGGTATTAGCGGCGCGATATTCTGCACGGCGCGGCGAAATGTCGGCGGCGGATGCGGCCCGCAGCGCGGCGGCCATTGCGGATGCGGGCTTGCCTGCTGAAATCACCGAACTGGGTATGGATTGCACCGGCGCGCGGCTGGTCGATCACATGCGGCACGACAAGAAAATGGAAACCGGCACCCTGCCATTCCTGCTGCTGCGCGGGATTGGCGCGGCCTATTTGGCGCGCGATGTGGAATTGGCCGATGTGGCGGCGTTTTTGGATAGCGAGCTGGGCCTGTAATGACGCAATTTATCGACCTCTCCATCCCGATCACCAATGATGTGATTTCCGACCCAGAGGTGATGCGGCCCAAAATTCAATATATGACGCATGAGGATACGTGGGAACAAATCGCCATGTTCTTCCCCGGCCTTCAAAAATCTGACTTGCCAGACGGTGAAGGTTGGGCGGTCGAGATGCTCGAACTTTCAACCCATAATGGCACGCATATGGACGCGCCTTGGCATTACCATTCAACCACCGATTCAGGCGCAGCGCCCGCCCCCAGCATTGACGAAGCGCCCCTCGACCGATTTTTCCGCCCCGGCGTCAAATTGGATTTTTCCCATTTTGATCATGGCCACGTCGTTACCGCGGCGGAGTTGGAGGCGGCGTTTGCGGCGATCCAATATGACCTCCAACCGCTTGATATTGTCCTCATCCAATCAGGCGCGGTTTACGGCACCGACAATTTCACCGACCAAGGCGTCGGTCTAGGTGCAGAGGCGACCTTGTGGCTGACGCAGCGCGGCGTCGAAGTCGTGGGCACAGATGCGTGGAGCTGGGATGCTCCGTTCAGCCACACCGCGAAAAAGTGGGCCGAAACACGCGATCCGGCGATTATCTGGGAGGGGCATAAAGCAGGCCGCATTCGCCCCTATTATCAAATTGAAAAACTCACCAATTTGGCCGCCCTGCCCGCGCATGGCTTCACCTTTAGCTGTTTCCCAGTGAAGATCGAACGCGCCAGCGCCGGGTGGATTCGTGCCGTCGCGATGGTGGACTGACGCGGCATACCGCTTAGATTTAGGCCGCCACGCCCAGCACGATCATCACCGCCAACCCCAATATCACCAACCAAGTGGCAATCACCCCGATTTGCCGGGCCAAGGGTGCTTTGCCCGGTTCGGATGATTGATGAAGCCCAATTGCATGCGCGATGCGCCCCGCAACAAAGGCGCCCGCAAACGCAGTAAGCACGCTTGCATTCGCGCCGCCATTTTCGAGCAAGCCCAGCATGATCAGCACAATCGGCGCATGTTCCGCCAGATTTCCATGACTGCGGCTGGCCGCAATTAAGCCGGGGTCCTGCGCATCACCAAAAGCGGCCTTCAGCGCCAACCGTTTGCGCACCGTTTGAATGGCCAGAGCCAACAAAAGCAGCGCCAAAAGCGCAGCGGTCATAGATGTAATGGGAAGCGGCAAAGCGGGTTCTCCTGTTTGAGAAAAACCTAGATGCACCTAAGCCCGCTCGCAATGCGGCGTCCGCTAAAAAAGGGGCCTAACTCGCAGAGCGCGGCAGTTTCGTCACTTTACCCGCAATATCGGTCAATTTCGCGGCTTTGGCTGCTTCTTCTTCGGCCATCATTTCATCATGTTCTGCGAACAAGCGCTCAACCTCCGTGCGCCGCTCCAACAACATATGGGCAATGCCCGGCGCGAGGCTTTCGCCATCACCGATTTGCCCAAGCAAAGCCGCAAGATCGCTCTCTGTCGCCTCTCGGCCAGTTTTGAAGAATTGACCTTTGCGGTCAAAATAACCCGTGCCTTTCTTCGCCACAATGAGATCCCCCTCAGGATTAAAAACACCGCTTACGAATCAGTAAGCGCCCCAAGTCTCTCTCAAAAACGCGCTCTCGGCCAGCCAGATTGTGGACAAAGCAGCAATCATGCTCGCAATTGTCGGATCAATACAAAAGTGCGCGCAAAACTACGCAGGAATACGCAAAAACTTGCGCGATTTACTAGGATTGTAATCCGCCCGGCAAAGCGGCTCTGTCTATTCAAGTTCCAGAATGACCGCATCAACCGCCAGGCTTTCGCCCTCTTTTGCGTTGATGACGGTGATTGTCGCCTCTTTTTCCGCGCGCAGGATGTTTTCCATCTTCATCGCTTCCACCGTTGCCAAAGGCTGCCCCGGCTGCACCACATCCCCCTCAGCCACGTGCAGTTTCATCAACATTCCCGGCATTGGGCAAATCAGCATTTTGGAAAGATCAGGCGGTTCTTTTTCAATCATGTGCTGGGCCAGCGGAGCGAGGTTCGCCGGTAGAACCAGCGCCTCATGCGCGGCCCCGCGCGTGGTAATCCGCCAGCGCACACCGACACGGTCGATCTGCACGGTCATTTCATTGTCGCCGGTGACTTTGGCAAAGGTCTTGCCAACTTCCCAATCCCACGTTCCGTCCATGCGGATGCCGTCAACACTCGCGCCGCCGGTTTCCAGCATGACGTCGAACGCGCGGTCCCCGATCTTCACCATCCAACCCGATGGCGGGTTGTCGGCACCATTGAGCTGTCCAGAAATCTGCCGCGCGCGCACCTGACTATCAAATTCTGCGCCCGCAAACAGCGCCGCCAATTGCCTCAACCACGCCTCATCAGCAGGCGCGCCGGTAAAGCCGTCGGGATATTCCTCTGCGATAAAGCCGGTCGTTAGTTCGCCGGAGCGGAACCGATCATGCTGCATAATCGCCGAGAGGAAATCGACATTGTGGCCCAGCCCCGTAATACGAAAATTATCGAGCGCCTCGACCTGCAAATCCGCCGCCTCATCACGGGTCGGCGCCCAAGTGATCAATTTGGCGATCATCGGGTCATAGAACATGGAAACCTCGCCCCCTTCGAAGACGCCGTCATCAACGCGGATGCCGCCCGCGCCATGTTCAATTCCGCGCCGTTCTTTGCCCTGGACCGAGCCGCTATTGGTCCAACCGGGGATGGAAGGAGAATATTCGACAAGCCGCCCCGTGGACGGCAAAAATCCGCGATAGGGATCTTCGGCATAGACGCGGTTTTCGATCGACCATCCATCAATGCCGATATCGTCCTGCGTCATCTGCAATTCTTCGCCAGCGGCCACGCGGATCATTTGTTCGACCAAATCGATCCCGGTGATGGCTTCGGTTACAGGGTGCTCAACCTGCAAACGGGTGTTCATTTCGAGGAAGTAAAAACTCTCCCCGCTCGGATCTGCGCCGCTCACGATCAGTTCGACCGTACCGGCGCTGTGATAATCCACCGCCCGCGACAGAGCGACCGATTGTTCGCCCATCGCCTTGCGCATTTTGGGCGTTACAAACGGCGAAGGCGCTTCTTCAACGACCTTTTGATGGCGGCGCTGGATGCTGCATTCACGCTCGTTCAGATACAGAATATTGCCGTGTTTATCGCCGAGAATCTGGATCTCAATATGGCGTGGATTTTCGATGAATTTCTCGATGAACACACGGTCATCGCCGAAGGAATTGAGCCCTTCGCGCTTCGTCGCCTCAAACCCTTCGCGCACGTCTTTTTCAGACCAAGCGAGCCGCATACCTTTGCCGCCGCCGCCCGCGCTGGCTTTCATCATAACGGGGTAGCCAATGTCATCGCTGATCTCGACCGCGTGATCGGTGTCGCGGATTTCGCCAACGAAACCGGGCACAACATTGACGCCTGCCGCTCTGGCCAATTTCTTCGATTCAATCTTGTCGCCCATCGCCGCAATCGCGCCCGCTGGCGGCCCAATAAAAGCGATGTTTTCTGCGGCCAAAGCCCCCACGAAACTCGCGCGTTCTGACAAGAAGCCATAGCCGGGATGCACCGCCTGCGCGCCGGTTGCCTTACACGCCGCGATGATCTTTTCCGGGATCAGATAACTTTCCGCAGCGGGCGATGCGCCGATATGCACCGCCTCATCCGCCATTCGCACAAACGGCGCATTGCGATCCGCATCGGAATAGACCGCGACGGTGGCGATCCCCATTTTTTGGGCGGTCTGGATAACGCGGCAGGCAATTTCGCCGCGATTGGCAATCAGGATCTTGGAAAACAAACGGGCCTCCAAAGGCAATAGATTTGTAAACGCCTATGCCGCGCCGCAGGGGCCCGCGCAACCTAGCTGAATTGCGCTCTTTTAGCAGGCCACCTCAAACTTCAGTAAACTGTGGTCAATTCGCGCAATTGCTCCGTGCGCTGCTGAGTCAGCGCGGTCTTGCATGTCGAGACAAGCAAGGGCTCCAGACTACCGCCGCGCGCTTCGTACCCCTCGCTGCGGCAATGCGCATCGCGGTAGGCGAGCCATGCTCGCTGAGCCTCCAGCAAGGTTTCAAAATAGCCGGGGCGATTTGTCTGTTCAGTATCCGAATATTGCGAAAAACTGACATCGAGGCCGCGCATATGTTCGCGCGCGACAAGCCACTGTGCATTGAGCTCAGCGTCAGCGATCAAATAGTCGCGGTGGGCGCAGATGTTCATCGCTTGCTGAACTCCCCGATCAGAGGCGTCTTGGTCGCAAACGGGAAGGTCATCATTAATGCCCATCATCAACAATAGCAGCGCTGAAATCATAACGGGGTTCCTTGTTTGGCAAATTGCGACAAAGCATCAGCATAGGCCGGAGCGCCGCGCCGGTCACCCTCCCCCACCACCAACGAAGCCGCAGCCCCTGCCAGCATGGCGATATTGCCTCGGTCGAGCTTTCCGAGAGGTTCGGCATAGATACCGATCGTGAACACAATTGCGCCCGTTTCGGGCAATCGCCGCAGGGTCTGCCGCTCCGACCTCACAAACAAAGTTTCACCTGCATTATCGGCGGTGACATGGGCGAAGGCCTCTTGCGGTGCGCGATCCTCCAACCATCGCCGCGCGCCGGTGGCCGCGATAAACCAGTTGCAGCGGCCATAAATCGCGCCGGGTTTAAGCGTCTCCATAAACCGGTCAACGCCGCTCGCCAGCTGCTCCTCATACCCGACAATTGGCGCATGGAGCGCGCGAAGGGGCAGGCCGATTTTCTCGCTCGGATGCCAGTCAGAAGGCCACGCGACCGCCGCCCCGATCAAACGGTAAGGCTCGCCGCTGCTCGCTTGCGTCAGCAAACACATATCCTCATGCACTGCGCGCGCGGCCTCTGGCAAAGCGCCCTCTACGCCGATCATCTGCGCCAATTCGCGGCCCGGCGCGTCCGCCGCATCGGTCAATTGCACCCCTTGCGGCCAATCCGCAAAAGCCGCGGCGCGCGCGGCGAGGTTGGGATCAGGCTGAAGCCAATCCCCTTGTGACAACCGCACCAACCCCATCCTCAGCTGACCGCCGCCGCGCGCCTTTGGCAGCAAGGCATCAACACCGAAACCGAGACCCATTAGATGCTATTCCAGACCAGCAAATGCCTGAGCCAAATCGGCCTTGATATCGTCGATATGTTCAATCCCGACAGAGATGCGGATCACATCTGGCCCGGCCCCAGCGGCAATCAATTCGTCGCCCTCTAACTGGCTGTGCGTGGTCGATGCCGGGTGGATAATCAGCGAACGCGTATCGCCGATATTCGCCAGATGGCTGAACAATTTGACGTTTGAAACCAGCGCCTTGCCCGCTTCAAATCCGCCTTTCAGCCCAAAGGTGAACACCGCCCCGCCGCGCCCGCCAAGGTATTTTTGAGCATGGGCGTGATAGGGATTATCGGGCAGCCCGGCATAGCTGACCCATTCCACCGCGTCCTGATCCTGCAACCACTGCGCCAGAGCCAGCGCATTGTCGCAATGCCGCTCCATCCGCAAATACAGTGTCTCCATCCCCGTAAGCGCCAAAAATGCATTCATCGGGGCCATGGCCGGGCCAAGATCGCGCAGGCCCAATACGCGGCAGGCAATGATAAACGCAATCGGCCCAATCGGCGCCAGCGCATCGACCAACACCGCGCCGTGATACGAACCATTGGGTTGTGTGAGCGAGGGGTATTTGTGCCCTTGCGCCTTCCAATCAAACTTGCCGCTATCGACGATCACACCGCCCACCGCATTGCCGTGGCCGTTCAGGAATTTGGTGGTGGAATGGACGATAAGATCGGCGCCGTGATCAAAAGGTTTACAAAGCGCGGGCGATGCCATCGTGTTGTCCACCATCAGCGGCACGCCGCCGGCATGGGCAATATCCGCAATCGCGGCAATATCGCTGACCACACCGCCGGGATTGGCGAGGCTTTCAATGAACACGACGCGGGTTTTGTCATCCATTGCCGCGCGGACATTTTCCGGATCATCGGCATCGACAAAACGCGTTTCCCAACCGAATTTCTTAAACGCCTCGCCCAATTGATTGAGCGACCCGCCATAGAGTTTTTTGGCCGCGACGATGTTGCACCCCGGCTCCATCAAGGTGTGGAAAGCGATCAATTGCGCCGCATGGCCCGATGCCACGCCCAAGGCTCCGACGCCGCCTTCCAATGCCGCGACTTTCTTTTCCAGCGCATCATTTGTGGGGTTCATGATCCGGGTGTAAATATTCCCAAATTCCGCGAGCGAAAACAGGTTCGCCGCATGTTCGGGGCTGTCAAAGACATAAGAGCTGGTCTGATAAATCGGCGTGATCCGCGCATTGGTGGTCGGATCAGGGGCGCATCCGGCATGAACGGACAATGTTTCTGGGCGTGTTTCGGGCGGGAGATCGGTCATGGGATGTCCTTATGGAATTTTGTATCTTTGCGCGCAGGCTATTCGGCAGAATCTGACTTTTATCAAGCCTGCCGCGATGCAATCCAAGGCAGCGGAGCAATCAGCACCCAACTAGCGCGCAATTAGCGCCCGCTTTGTTCGCATCGCAATGTGAAGCCAAATTCTTCAAGCCAATCCGCCTCGGTCGGGGACAGGAATTGCAACGCCTCGGGCAGCAATCCGTGCAGGCTGGTGGCGTGGACCAAATCTTCGCGGCGATCAGAGAAACACCATTTTTGCGCCGGCTCCATCGCGTCCACAACGCGCATTATGCCGCTTTCGGTCGCCCCGCCTTCATCCGCCAGTGACAAATAGAGCGGCGGTCGCGTCTGGTTTTCTGCCTGGTCTTCTGCCTGGTCTCCTGCACGTTCCACACGCACAGAAAGCGTTTCGAAATCCCATTGCAGGCTCGGCGAAATCGCGGCGTATCCATCGAAAGCAGGCGCGGCGTCCAACCACGTTTCGAGCACAAAATGCCCCGCCGCGCTCTCTCCAACCAGATAATCGGTCCCGTTCACACGGTAACGCCCCTCAATCGTGCTGGTGACTTTGGTGATCAGCCATTCGCGAAACGCCAAAGCATCCCCAGCCGTGGGATAACGCGCCGCCTCTGCCGGGTCGCGCGTTTCGGGGAGCAATTCGCGCTGACGGTCCTTTGTCTCAACACCGACCAAGATCACCGCGTGACTGCGGCCCCATAGACGGTTCCAATTGGCGATCCCGGCGCCCATCAACAGATCCTGAGACAGGCCGCCATCCAGCATATAGACAACGGGCCACGTGCCCTGCGGCTCTTCATAATAGCCAGGCGGCAGGATGACGTTGATCTCACGCGGCTCGTCCAGAATGGTGAGCGTGATGGTCTCGCCAAGTGTCAGCGGTGCAAATTCTGGTTCGGCATTCTGCGCCGGTTCGGGCGCTTGGTCCGCTTCAGCCTGAGCGGCCAAAATACTGGCAGCCGCAGCTGCAATTACGGAGATGCTCACTCGGCTGGCTCACGGATTTTTTGCGCCGCCAAGGGTTCCTCACCTTTGAGCGCCGTCAGCCCCAATTTCGCCATCAAGGCCCCATCGCTGTCATCACCGGCATTCGGCGCGGTCAGCAATTTGTCGCCGGTGAAAATCGAATTGGCCCCGGCCATAAAGCACAAGGCCTGCGCCGCTTCGCTCATGCTTTCGCGCCCCGCGCTCAATCGCACCATGCTCATCGGCATGGTGATGCGCGCGGCCGCGACTGTGCGCACAAATTCGATATCGTCGATCTTTGCCATCGGCGTATCGGCCAGCATATCGCCCAATACGGTGCCTTTTACCGGCACCAATGCGTTGACCGGCACGCTTTCAGGATGCGCCTCCAACGTCGCCAGAGTGTGGATGAAGCCGACGCGGTCCTCGCGCGTTTCGCCCATGCCGACAATGCCGCCGCTGCACACATTGATGCCAGATTTGCGGACATGATCCAGCGTGTCGAGACGGCATTGGAAATCGCGAGTGGAGATCACCCGCTCATAATATTCAGGGCTGCTGTCGATATTGTGGTTGTAATAATCGAGCCCCGCTTCGGCGAGCATGTCGGCCTGATGCGGCTCTAACATGCCGAGCGTCATGCAGGTTTCCAGCCCCATATCCGCCACGCCTTTCACGATCTCTACAATCGCGGGCATGTCGCGGTCTTTCGGATTGCGCCACGCCGCGCCCATGCAGAAACGCTGGCTGCCCGCATCCTTTGCCTGCGCCGCGCGTTGCAGAACGGCTTGCACATCCATCAGTTTGGTCGCTTCGACGCCGCTATCGGCCTTCACCGACTGCGAGCAATATCCGCAATCCTCCGGGCAGCCGCCGGTCTTGATCGACAGCAAGGTGCACAGCTGGATCTGCTCCGGCGGATGGTTTTCGCGGTGAACGCTGGCCGCTTGGAACAGCAGTTCTGTGAAGGGCAGGTCGAAGAGGGACGCGATTTCCTCGCGGGTCCAGTCGGTGCGAATTTGGGTCATTCTAAGTCTCGCTTAAAATATCGAATAAGAAGTACGCCGCCTCCGATAGATGCCAAGATCGATCCGGGAAACAGCAACAGCTTCAGGTGTTTTGGCGGATACGGCGGATCAGATGGATAGGCATAGACAAAAGCGCCCATGCAAAAGAAGAATGCAGCGGCAACATAGAACACGCAGCCCATCTTTTGCCAGACCATCAGACCCGGCCGGTCGCTAAAACTCACTCCGCCTCATCCAGACCTTCTCCAAGAGGCGGCATATTGTGGCCAAGCAGCGTCAAAATATCCGCCGCGCATTCGACCACATTCGAACCCGGGCCGTAAATCCCCTGCACACCAGCATCGCGGAGAAATTCATAATCCGACGCCGGGATCACCCCGCCTGCCGTTACCTTGATATCGCCCCGGCCAGCCTCTTTCAGCAAGCGGATCAATTCGGGGATCAACGTCTTGTGACCCGCCGCCAAAGACGATGCGCCGATTACGTCCACATCTTTGCGCAAAGCCATGTCGCGCGTTTCTTCGGGCGTTTGGAATAGCGGGCCTGAGACAACCTCAAAACCCATATCCGAAAACGCGGATGCGATCACATTCGCGCCCCGGTCGTGGCCGTCTTGGCCCATTTTTGCGACCATGATGCGCGGTTTGCGGCCCAATCGCCGCTCCACGGCGTCAACGCCGCCGGTGACCTGTGCCCAGCGTTTGTCGAATTCATACGCGCTTTTATAAACGCCGCTGACGGGTTGAGGCGTGGCATCGTGGCGGCCAAACACCGCGCCCATCGCTTCGGAAATTTCGCCCAAAGTCGCATCATGGCGCGCCGCATCCACTGCGCGGGCGAGCAGGTTTACATCCGCCTGCTTCTCCAATTCTGCGATCTTCGACGGGGGCAGCGGGACGCCGTTTTCGTCGCGGCCTGTGGCAATCGCTTCGCGGTGCGTCGCCGGGTTCGCCGCCGCCGCTTCGGTCAGAGCCTTCAGCGCCGCCTGACACGCCGCCTCGTCACGGCCCGCGCGCACCTGCGCAATCCGTTCGATCTGGCTTTTGCGCACCGCCGCATTGTCGATATCAAGCGTTTCGATCGGGTCTTCTTTATCTTTTCGGTATTTGTTGACGCCGACGATCACCGTATCGCCTTTATCGACGCTGGTCTGCTTCTCCGCCGCCGCGCGTTCAATCGCGGCTTTCGGTGCGCCGGTATCGACATAAGCAGTCATCCCGCCCGCCTCATCGACCTGAGCGATCAATTTCTCGGCCTCTTCGACCAAAGTCGCCGTCAGCGCCTCAATATAATGCGACCCGCCCAACGGATCGACGACATTGGTGATGCCGCTTTCCTCTTGCAAAACCAATTGCGTGTTGCGCGCGATCCGGGCGGAAAAATCGGTCGGCAATGCGATGGCTTCGTCCAAAGCATTGGTGTGCAAGGATTGCGTCCCGCCCAATGTCGCGGCCATCGCCTCAATCGTGGTGCGCATGACGTTGTTATAAGGGTCTTGTTCCTGCAGCGAGACGCCAGAGGTCTGGCAATGCGTGCGCAGCATTTTAGACCGGTCCGATTGCGCCCCCAAACCGTCCATCACATTATACCACAAGGTCCGCGCGGCGCGCAGCTTGGCGATCTCCATGAAAAAATTCATGCCGATGCCGAAAAAGAAAGAGAGCCGCCCGGCAAATGCGTCAATATCGAGGCCGGTCGCCATCGCGCGCTGCACATATTCTTTGCCGTCCGCGATGGTGAAGGCCAGTTCCTGCACCGCCGTCGCCCCGGCTTCGTGCATGTGATAGCCGCTGATCGAAATGCTGTTGAATTTCGGCATGTTGGCCGATGTATAAGCGATAATGTCGCTGACGATCCGCATGCTGGGTTCGGGCGGATAGATATAGGTGTTGCGCACCATGAATTCTTTGAGAATGTCGTTCTGGATCGTGCCCGACAATTTCTCTGGCCCGACGCCCTGACGTTCGCCTGCGACGATGTAAAACGCAAGAATTGGGATCACTGCGCCGTTCATCGTCATGGAAACAGACATCGTGTCGAGCGGGATTTGATCGAACAGGATCTGCATATCGGCGACCGTGTCAATCGCCACGCCGGCCTTGCCAACATCGCCGGTTACGCGGGCGTGATCGCTGTCATATCCCCGGTGGGTGGCAAGGTCGAACGCGACCGACAACCCCTTTTGCCCCATCGCCAGATTGCGGCGATAAAAGGCGTTGGATTCCTCTGCGGTGGAAAATCCCGCATATTGCCGAATGGTCCACGGACGCCCGGCATACATGCTGGCCTTCACCCCGCGCGTGAACGGGCCAAATCCGGGCAGGCCGGGGTCGAAATCCGCGTGATCTTCCGCCGTATAAAGCGGCTTAATCGCAAAGCCCTCTGGCGTTTCCCAAGTGAGATCACGGCCCCGCGATTCTTTATCGGCAAGGGTTTTCCAGTCGGCGGGCGTTGGTTTTTGAGTCATGAGCGCCTCTAAGCACAATCGGTTGGCGAACGAAACCTAGCAAGCTTGATGGGACGCGCGCCTATCCGCTCAATGACCTTTCGGCGTTTCCATAATCTCGGTCAGCATGCCCTGCATGTCTTTGGGGTGCAGGAAGAATATCGGCGTGCCATGCGCACCGATGCGCGTCGGGCCAAGGATGCGTTTGCCCATGGCTTCAAATTCTGCGCGCGCCGCGTCAATATCGGGAACCTCGAAACAAACGTGATGCTGACCGCCCGCCGGGTTCTTGGCGAGGAAACCGTTTATGGGTGAGCTGTCGTCATAGGGTTCGATCAGTTCGATTTGGGTGCCGTTTATGCCCGTATCCGTAGGCGTATCGACGAAGCAGACTTTGACGCCTTGTTCGGGCAGGTCAAACGGCTCGGTGACATGCGCCGCGCCCATCACATCGCGGTAATGCGCGATGGAATCCGCGATGGACGGGGTTGCGACACCGATGTGATTAAGTCTGCCTAGTTTCAACGCCCATCTCCTGTTCAATCTTCGCGGCGGCACTATCAGCAGCGACGAAAAATGCACCCCCAAACGCGGCCACCCATGCGCCTAGCCAAATCATCAGCGCCACATGACGCCATTTGAGCCGCCCTAGAAAGGCGGCGATAATCGGCTCTACCGCAAGCAGCGCGCCCAGACCCACAAAAACCCAGCCCACGATCCGCATTTCACCGGGCATTTGGGGCGACGGTGTCACATAAAACCGAGAGAAAAAAATTTCAGAATAGGGATCAAATTGCGGCGCCTGATACCATGCAATCGCGACCAGCACGGGCAGACCGATTGCGCCGAAAAACACACCCCAAATACGGCTAAGTGGATGCTGCTTATTGTTCAAAACACCAATCCCATCACAAGCGCCAAGATACATACGGTGCCGATGGCTGCAAATATCCCGATGTCGAGCCAAGCGTGGAACACGACCTGTTTGGTATCGGCATCAATGTGCCAATTTTCCGGATTGCGCCGCGCGCTGATCGCCATAGAGACGCAATAGAGCACCATTACGAAAATGGCCGAAGAGAAGATCGCACCGAACATTGATATACAATGGTCGTCGAAGCCTAAAGAATTTGCAATGTCACGGCTGGATCATAAGGCAATACCTCCGCCCTACAACGGAATATTGTCGTGCTTCTTCCAAGGGTTCTCGAGCACCTTGGTCCGCAGCTTCCGCAAGCCAAGCGCAATCCGCCGCCGTGTGTTTCGGGGGTGGATCACTTCGTCGATATAGCCGCGTGATGCCGCCACGAAGGGGTTGGCGAAGCGGTCTTCATATTCCTTGGTTTTCTCGGCGATTTTCTCCGCATCGCCGCGATCCTTACGGAAGATAATCTCCACCGCGCCCTTCGCGCCCATCACCGCGATTTCTGCGGTTGGCCACGCATAATTCAAATCGCCGCGCAAATGCTTCGACGCCATGACGTCATAGGCCCCGCCATACGCTTTGCGGGTGATGATTGTGATTTTGGGCACGGTCGCCTCTGCATAAGCGAACAGCAATTTCGCGCCGTGTTTGATGATGCCGCCCAATTCTTGGGACGTGCCGGGCAAGAAGCCGGGAACATCGACCAAGGTCACAATCGGTATCTCAAACGCATCGCAGAACCGCACGAACCGCGCCGCTTTCTTCGATGAATTGATGTCGAGCACACCGGCCAGCACCATCGGCTGGTTCGCGACGACGCCAACACTGCGCCCTTCTACCCGGCCAAATCCGCAAATGATGTTCGCGGCATGGGCGGGCTGAATCTCGAAGAAATCGCCATCATCCAGAACTTTAGAGATCACCTCATGCATATCATAAGGTTGGTTCGCATTGTCTGGGATCAACGTGTCGAGGCTGGCTTCCTCACGGTCCCACGGGTCATTGGTGGGGACGACAGGCGGGTCTTCGCGGTTTGACAGCGGCAGGTAATCGTAAAAACGCCGGGTCGCGAGCAATGTCTCAATGTCATTCTCAAACGCAATATCGGCCACGCTTGTCTTGGTCGAATGGGTGATCGCGCCGCCCAATTCTTCCTGCGTCACTTCTTCGTTGGTGACGGTTTTTACAACCTCTGGCCCGGTGACAAACATGTAGGAGGAATCTTTCACCATGAAGATGAAATCGGTCATTGCGGGGGAGTACACCGCCCCGCCTGCGCACGGCCCCATAATCAGGCTGATCTGCGGGACAACGCCGCTGGCTAGTGCATTGCGCTGGAACACTTCGGCATAGCCGCCAAGGCTGGCCACGCCTTCTTGAATACGCGCGCCGCCGCTATCATTGAGGCCGATGACAGGCGCACCGATCTTCATCGCGGTGTCCATCACCTTGCAGATTTTTTCCGCATGACGTTTGGAAAGCGAGCCGCCAAACACGGTGAAATCCTGGCTAAAAACATAGACCAAACGGCCATTGATCGTGCCCGACCCAGTGACCACACCGTCGCCGGGGATCTTCTGTTCTTCCATCCCGAAATCGACGCAATCATGCTCGACATAGGTGTCCAGCTCTTCAAAACTGCCCGCATCCAGCAGCACGTCCAGCCGTTCGCGCGCGGTCAATTTGCCTTTGGCATGCTGCGCATCAATGCGCTTTTGCCCGCCGCCCAATTTGGCGGCTTCGCGGCGGCGTTCCATTTCGGCGATATTGGCAGACATTTCAGGAGGCCCTTGGCTTGTGATTACTTGCCAAGGTCGTTGCCGCACCGCCGCCGCAGCGTCAACGTATCAAAATAGCGGTTCGGTTCAAAAACGCATGGTCACGCTGCGCGCCAGAGCGGGAGAAATCGCCTCAGCCACCCGCAACGCTTTGGTCATGCCGATATTCGCTTCATCGCGGCCTTTCTCAATCGCCTCGATAATCTGCCGCGCGCATTCCTCGGGCGGCATTTTCTTCATCGGATTGCCATCATTCATCTGTGTATCGACAACCGGCGGCAAAGCCTCAATCACCGCAATGCCTGTGTCTTTAAGCTGCTCTCGCAACGTCAAAGTGTAAAATCTGAGGCCAGATTTAGTGGCGCAATAGACCGGCTGACGCGCGGTGGGCGCAATTGCCAGACCGCTGGTCACATTGACAATTGCGGCATTTGGCTGCGCTTTCAGCCTCTCCATCAGGCCCGTAATCAGGCGGATCGGCGCATTAAGGTTGGTATAGATCGCAGTGTCAGCCGCGTCGGCATCCACGCTGGCTTTGCGAAAATCATGGTCCACCAATTGACCGGCATTGTTGAGGAGGACGTCAAGCGAGCGCCCTCCCCATGTTTTGATCAAGGCATCCACCCCTGCCGCGTTAGACAGGTCGGCAGGGATCACTTCAAAGCCCAGCGCCTCCATCGCGGCGATCCGCTCTGGATTGCGCCCGGTCAAGACCGCCTCTGCGCCCTTGTCCTTAAACTGCAACGCCATTTCGCGGCCAATGCCTGCCGTCCCGCCTGTCAGCAGGATCACTTTGCCCTTAATGTCCATGTCAGCGTCCTATTTTAGTAGGACGAGTTCTTCTGCCATCGTCGGATGGATTGCAACGGTTGCATCGAAATCGGCTTTCTTCAGACCCGCTTTCACCGCAACCGCCGCCGCTTGCATAATCTCCGGCGCTTCTGGTGCGATCATGTGGATGCCGACGATCTTGTCATTCGCCGCATCGACAATCATTTTATACAATCCACGTTCACTGCGTCCGGCCACCACATTTTTCATGGGGCGGAAATCGGATTGGAACACTTTGATACTGCCCAAGGAATTGCGCGCCTCACCCTCGGTCATTCCGACCGACGCGATTGGCGGGTGACTGAACACGGCGCTTGGGATGCAGGAATGATCGACGCAATAAGGTTCGACGCCGCCAAATGTGCTGTCGGCAAAGGCTTGGCCCTCGCGGATGGCAACCGGGGTCAATTGCACCCGGTCGGTCACATCGCCAACGGCATAGATGTAATCGACATTGGTCTTTGAAAAATCATCGACCTTAATCTCGCCGCGCTTACCCAATTCAACGCCGACCTTGTCCAGGCCCAGCCCGTCAATATTCGGGTTGCGGCCCGTCGCGATCATCACTTGATCAAAAACGCGCGGATCATGGCCAGTCATTTTCACCAGCAAAGTGCCGTCTTCTTGTTTACGCACCCATTCAAATTCCACGTTAAAACAGAACTCGATCCCCTTCGTCAGAGAGATTTGCAAAAGCCGGTCACGCAAGGCGGCATCATAGCTGCGCAGGATAACATCGCTGCGATTGGCGATGGTGACTTTGCTGCCGAATTCATTGAAAATACCGGCAAATTCGTTCGCAATATAACCACCGCCCGCGATCAGAATACGCTTTGGCACTTCATCGAGGTGGAATGCTTCATTCGATGTGATCGCATGCTCATTGCCTTCAAATTCGGGCATGTGCGGACGCGCGCCGGTGGCGATTAGGATGTATTTCGCGGTGATAACCTTGCCGCTCGCCAAAGTGATTTCGTGATCGCCGGTGATTTCCGCGCGTTCATTGAAAACAGTGACGCCGTGATTTTCCAGCGTTTCGTCGTAAAGCCCCTCAAGCCGGTCGATGTCCTTTTGCACATGATCGCGCAATTTGACCCAGTCAAAGCTCTTGCCCTCAATCGTCCAGCCAAATTGCTTTGCGTCTTCGAGGTCTTCGGCAAAATGGGCGCCGTAAACCAGCATCTTTTTCGGCACACAGCCGCGGATTACGCAGGTCCCGCCAACGCGGTATTCTTCGGCGGCGGCAACGCGCGCGCCATGCGCAGCAGCGACGCGGCTGGCGCGGGTGCCGCCCGAACCGATGCCAATAGTGAAAAGGTCGAAATCATATTGCGTGTCAGCCATTTTGCGCGCTCCTATCGCTAAGCAGCCGCGTATGACGGTCTGCCTCTGAATTGCCAACCAGCAATACGCCCGCGCACCGTCAATGGTTACACAGATCAGCTTTCCAAGAAGCGCCCATAATCACGCAGCAGCTCGAACGCTTTCATATTTTCCAGCGTGATCCGGCTTTCATCCTCAATCCCCGTCAGGCGGTAGATCAGGCGCAAAATCGCCTTTTGCTGTGTCTCGCTCACCCCGACCAGGCTGATCAGCATATCGGGATTGTCATGTTCCAATTCATCAAACAGCATCGCGACATTCATCGGATCAAAGCCAAAGCCCAAGAAGCCGAGCCGTTTGCCGCGCGACATTTCTGATCGCAAATAGGATTGAAATTGGCGCGATCCGGCCCGCTGACTGGCGGTATAGATGCGTTTGGACAGGGCCACGATATTCTCTGGATCGGTATCGCCCCAAGTTGCGCCGTAATCCTCATCCCCTTGCCAAGGCAGGCGGCCCGCAACGCCGTACGGGTGCACAATCCTGAGGCGGTTCGCGACCAATTCGCAGGCTTCCTCGTACGTCATGCCGAATGCCCGCATCACCACCCAAGGCAGGTAATGTTCGATCGCGCGGTCATAATTGAAACACACGATCGACAGCTTCTCAAAACATTCCTCTGCCCGGGCGCGCGGTACGCCTTTCACGATCAATTGCCCCAGTTGGAACAGCCAATTGTCATTGCCGCGCAAAGGCAATTCGCCCGGCCCGCGCGGTTCAGCGGCCATCGTGGATTTGGATTCGCCCTGCAGGGTGTAATAGACAATCGCCAATTTTCCGGCGGCAAGCACAGCGGGATCATGGCCATATTGTTCAAGGATCGCGTCAATCGACGTGCTGACCAAGGTGGCATCGCGGATCGCCATCGCGCCTGCGACCAATTGTTCGTAGGTCAGATCAAGTTGACCCGCGACGCGTTGAAACAGGATCGAGAAATTGACCAGATCGCGCGATTTGACTTCGGATTCGAGCCGTTCAAATTCAAACCCGCCAGCGATTTTGGCGAGCAGATCCGGCCCATCGGGCATCTCAACCTCGCGGTTGGCCCCCGCGCCGATAATCAGAGTGGTATCGGTTCTGATCATGAAAAACGGCCTCTAATTGACGGAAGACGCCAGTTAGAGGCCGTATGCTTAATTTTCGCTTAGGCAGAGGGGCAGAACTTGTAAAAAATTGTCCTGCTGCCGGGGAAGCGGTTTACGCGCCGCTGGAGCGGTTTCCGCCGCCGCTTCTGCGTTGACCGCCGCCGGGACGGCCACCGCCGCCGGGACGACCACCACCGCCACCAGGCCGGCCGCCGCCGCCATTTGGGCGACCTTTACGCGAAGGATGCTTAGCATTCGGGTTTTTGGGCCGTGCAGAACCGCCCTCGCCGCCGCCGCCTGCCGCACCTTTGCCGCCGCTGCGCTGTTTGCTGCCGCCGGTTGGACGCGGCTTTACCCGTTTTTGCGAGACGCGGTTTTGGCCCCGCGGTGCCGGTTTTGTCGGGCCGACCCCTTCCACCACAGCGCGGAAATTATCCGGCAGAGGCAGACGGTCCAGCTCTGCGCCGGTCGTCTTTTGAATATCTTTCAGATACGCGCGCTCATCCTCGGCACAAAAGGCAATCGCCACGCCGTCTTTGCCCGCGCGCGCCGTGCGACCAATGCGGTGCACATATTGTTCCGGCACATTGGGCAATTCGTAATTGATAACGTGGCTGACACCCGGAATATCAATCCCGCGCGCGGCAACATCTGTCGCGATCAAAACGCGGGTCTTGCCTTTGCGAAATTCATCCAGCGCGCGTTGACGCTGCGGCTGGGATTTGTTGCCGTGGATGGCATTGGCCTGAATGCTGTGCTGCGCCAGTTTTTTGACCACCCGGTCCGCGCCGTGTTTGGTGCGGGTAAAGATCAACACCCGTTCCAATTCGCCCGGCGTATCGTGACGGCCCGACAGGATCATTTCGAGCAGAGCCTGCTTCTCATCCTGTTGAACCATATAGAGATATTGCTCGATCCGTTCCGCTGTCGTGCTTTCCGGCGTCACCGATACTTGCACCGGATTGTTGCAATATCCGGCAACCAATTCCTTGATCGCTTTGGGCATGGTGGCGCTGAAAAACAGCGTTTGGCGCTCTTTCGGTACCAGCTTGTTGATCGTGCGCAGCGCATGGATGAAGCCGAGGTCGAGCATTTGATCAGCCTCGTCCAAGACCAGCACTTCGACCGAGCCGAGATTGAACGCTTTTTGATCAATCAGATCAAGCAGACGGCCCGGTGTCGCCACCAGAATATCGGTGCCGCGATGCAATTTGTTGCGGTCTTTATTGACCGAAGTGCCGCCAACGATGACTTGCACTTTCAGGCCCGCCAACGCGCCATAATCCTTCGAACTGTCGGCGATTTGCACCGCCAATTCGCGCGTCGGGGCCAGCACCAACATGCGGCAGGATTTAAACGGAATGTTGTTATCCGAGGCGCGCAACCGGTCAATTGCGGGCAACATAAACGCCGCCGTTTTGCCGGTGCCGGTTTGGGCAATACCAAGCAGATCGCGCCCTTCGAGAACCGGCGGGATCGCCTGTTCTTGGATCGGGGTCGGTACGGTGTAGCCTTTGAGGTCAAGCGCTTGGAGAACGGGCTGAGACAGCCCGAGGTCTTTAAATTCAACAGTTTCAGAAGATTGGGTCATAGTGACTCGCATAATTTGCGAAGCGCGCACCCGGATTCGGGCCGCGGTCGCAGGGGTAAAAACCGCCCGCGTGAAAAGGGAAGTAGGGGAAATCTATCGAGATGTAGCCGGGGGGACTGGTGAAAGTCGCCGCTTCACGCTGGCTATTACGTCTCGTGTGGTGGCCAAATGGGCGCAGACGGGCGGAAAGTCAATTGCGAGCTTCAGGCTCTAAGTATCCATCCTGTGTCATCCACATGTTGAAATTGATCTCTCCGCTATACTGGCCGGGCGCCGGGCGGCCGCTTTCATCCAGCGCCGGTTCAAACGTCATATAACGCAGCAAAGGCCGGCACAGCGCAATCTCAGTGACGCGCATCCGGAAATCGCGGGACAATTCGCACTGCGCCGGATTGCCCTGCGCATCTACGGTGAGTGTATAACCCAGTTTCTGCGAAAGCATCCCTTGGCGCGATGCCTCTCTGGTCAATTGACGAATGCCGTCAAAGGCGATCAACACGGGATCTCTTGGAAAATTGGGCGGTGATGATGAAGGCAAAGTGTCCTCCACGCATTGCTGCATGCTCTCATACGCCTCGGCAAAGCCGGTCAGCGGAATGTGAGCATTCAAACCCGGCGCAGCGAGCGAAAAGTGATCTTCCTCCGCCGCCAATTCGGCAAACCGCGCGATCGGACCGGAAACGCTATCCGCCCCTGCCCAACGGTGCGCTCTGCGTTCAAACGCTTCTTGCGGACCAGCGAGCAACACTGATCCCGCCTCCGTTCGCGCATAGATTTCTGGGACTTGGCCTTCGGTGAATTCAACCGCAGCCAAAAATGTGCCGTAAACGCGGTGATCACTGCGCGATGACCGTGAGAGGCCCAGAAATACGGTCCGGTCCGGCTCGTCAAATTCGACCGCGCACTCACCGCCTCCTGGATCCGCGCTCCACGTGCCAGCCACGGGGCTGTCTGAAGCCGCCGCAGGGGTGGCAACACAGCCAGCCGCAATCAATAATGCCGCGAAAAAACGCTTACCAAGCATCAAGCGCGGCGCTTGAATTAGAGGCGCTCCAGCATTTCCTGATACGAAATGCGCGAGGAATAATTGCCCTCAATCGCGGCGCCTTCGGCGTTATGCGCAGGCTCAAATGTGTGATGCGCCATCAGGACTTCGCACAAGGTGTCCGAAACGCGGCGCATGCGGAATGTTTCGGTCAATTCGCATCCGGTCGCTTTGCCTTCTGCATCGACGGTCAGGTTGTAGGCGATGTGAGAGCGCCAGATGCGCAGACGGCGCGACGTTTTCATCAGTTCAAAATCGCCATCCCACGACACCAATTGAACCGGCGCCGCACCCTGCGCAGCCTCTGCCGCAGCTTCATCAAGCGCGCTCGCATCATCGGCGCGGATGTCGATAATCCGAGCCGCGACGCGCTCTTCGCCCGCTTCGTCGATTTGTGCCTCAGCCGCAGCTTCGATCTCAGCGACCGGCGTGGCGGTTTCTACTGCGGTTTCTACTTCTGTTTCCATTTGAGCCCCAGCCCCGGCCTCAGCCTCAACCGCGACCGCCACTTCCGCCCGAACCGCTTCGACTGCGCCTGTTTCGGCCTCGGCCACACCCTCATCAACCACCGCCGCCGGAACAGGAGTGAGCATCAAGGCTGCGGCAGGCGCAGTGGCAATAGCAAGCAGGTTCATAGAGGAAGCCTTTGAGAAGGGAGCGTTAGGGATTGCGACAAGCGATCAAACTACGCAGATTTGCCGAAAGTGCAAATATGACTCGGATGCTGCGCCGCAGCGAAATTAGAATATAGTGACCGGACGCCGTGCGTTGTAAAATTACCTCTCCCCGATTGATTAGATCGTGAATCGGGAGAATCATGCCAAACACGGTTAACAATCGTGCACGGGTAAATTCCAAGAAACCCGTAGCGCATCGCCGGTATTTGTTCACATTTACAACAGGTAAGTTGAACACCGCTTGAAGCGTTCGCGCGGCGCTCCAAAGGACAACTCGTTTTAAAGCCCCGCAGCGGCCATCAAAGCCGCCGTGCTGGCGTCAAATTCGCCCTCGCCGCTCTCAATGCTCTTCGCCATGGCCTTGCCCAATTCCACCCCGAATTGATCGAATGGGTTAATCCCCATCAACACCGCGCTGGCAAAGGTACGGTGTTCATGAAAAGCAATCAGAGCCCCAAATGACGCCGCGTCGAGGTCATCCAGCAGGAACATCGCCGAGGGCCGGTCGCCGGGATAATGGCGCGCCAGATCGCCGGACGCTTTGCCCGCCATCAACGCCGCCCCTTGCGCCAGACAATTCATCAACAAACTGCGATGATGCGCCGGATCCAGATCGTCCCCCGGCGCGATTGCTGCGATAAAATCCACGGGGATCAGATGCGTGCCCTGATGCAGCAATTGGAACACCGCATGTTGTGCATCGGTGCCCACCCCGCCCCATGTGACCGGAGCGGTCGGCCCGGCTACCGGCGCGCCGTCTGCATCTGCGCTTTTGCCATTACTCTCCATCTCCAATTGTTGAAGATAATCCGGCAGCATCGCCAAACGTTCATCATAGGCGAAAACCGCGCGCGTCTGGCATCCGCGAATGCGCGAATAATACAGATCACCAAATGCCGCGAGCAATGGCCCATTGGCGCGGCCTTGCGCTTCTCTGAAATGCGTGTCGATTGCCTGAGCGCCCGCCAGCATCGCGGAATAATCGTCCATCCCGACCGCCATCGCAACCGGGAAACCAATGCTGGACCACAAGGAATACCGCCCGCCGACACTCTCAGGAAATGGCAGGATGCGCGTTTCATCAACGCCCCATTCCACCGCCGCCTCTGGGTTCGCCGTCAGCGCCACGACCCGGCCGCCCGGATCCGCGACATCGTTTTTGGCCAGCCATTGCAGCGCGCTCGCCGCATTGGTCATTGTTTCGGTTGTGGTGAACGTCTTTGACGCCACCGCGATCAACGTTGTCGCCGGATCGCAGGCGGCGAAGGCTTGTTCCAGCGCCAGCCCATCAATGTTCGACACAACATGCACATCGACCAGCGCCAGATCGCGCGTCAGAGCATCAATCGCCAAGGCCGGGCCAAGCGCCGATCCGCCGATCCCGATATGAATCACATGTTTGATCGGCCCCAGCGCGCCATCATGGATCGCGCCCACCAGCATGCCCATCCGCGCCAGCAGCGCCTCAGCCTCTTCAACATCGGTGTCCGTCCCGCTGCCGCGCATTGCGCCGTGAGTGGCCGCGCGCCCTTCTGTCGGGTTCACAACGCCGCCGCTGAACAAGGCATCGCGCGCCGCATCAAAACCGGTCGCTTGCGCCAATTCCTCAAAACCATCGAGGATCGCGCCGTCCAAATGCGTCTTTGACCAATCCAGCAACATGCCGATCTCGCCAAGCTCGCCCAAATCCGCCTCGATCCGCTGACTCATCGCTGCGACGCGGGCCGCGCCGCCTTGGGCGTCATGGGAAAAAAGCTCAGACAAAGTCCGCTCTGGCAATTCAGCCAATCGGCTTTGCAAGCGATCCCATGCGGCGGATACAGTCATATTTTCGGTCACCCATCAAACCCCTTTGCGTAAACCCCCTTTGCGTAGGGTGTGGCCGCGAGTAAGGGGGGCGGCGATGAATGTTAAGACCCAATCTTCCGATGGTGCGCAAATGCCCGAAACCGAAACCGCCCCGATTGGCGAGGAGGGTGAGAAGCAAGAGAGCTTTTTGAGCTTCTTGTGGTTCCTCACCAAATTGCTTTTGGCGGTTCTGCTGTTCCGCAGTTTTGTGTTTTCGCCCTTTTCGATCCCGTCTGAAAGCATGTTGCCGCGTCTGTGGAACGGCGATTATTTGCTTGCAGCCAAATGGCCTTACGGTTTTTCCGATTATTCTTTGCCCTTTAGCGCGCCGCTGATCCCGGGCCGATTGCTCAGCGGAGAGCCAGAGCGCGGCGATGTCGTGATCTTCAAACACCCGGTTGATAAGACCGATTATATCAAACGCGTCATCGGCTTGCCGGGCGACAGTGTCGCTTTGGTGGATGGCCAAATCATGCTCAACGGCGAATTGGTCACGCGTGAGGTGCGCTCTGATTTTGAAATACCGATGTCGATCAACACATCATGCGCATGGGGCGGCGAAGAGGTCATTGCCGAGGCCGGCGCGAATGCGGGCAGCAGCGTGTGCCGCTATTCCCGGTTCCGCGAAACTCTGCCCAGCGGGCGCAGTTATGATGTGCTCGATTTCGGCAATGTTCCCGCCGACAGTTATCCGCCCAAGATCATTCCAGAAGGGCACATGTTCGTCCTGGGCGATAATCGCGATAATTCACGCGACAGCCGGTTTGAAGCGCGCAGCGGCGACGCCGTCGGGATCGTGTCGCAAGACAATCTGGTGGGACAGGCAAGCATCATCATCTGGTCCACCGACGGCAGCGCGGAATGGATAAAACCGTGGACATGGTTCACCGCCGCCCGCTGGGGCCGGATCGGCTATACGATATGACCCAGCTTACCGCAGAGGCGCGCGATTGGCTGACCGCGACCGGGTTCACGATCCATGACGACGCGGTGTGGTCAGAGGCTTTGACCCATGGCAGTTTCAATTCCGGCGTTACCAATATGCGCGCCGATGATGCGGATGTGAAAGACTATCAACGCCTAGAATTTCTCGGTGACCGCGTGCTCGGCCTGTCCGTGGCCAGCTGGCTTTACAGCGCGAGCGGCAGCCAAGAGGGCAAATTGTCGCAGCGCCTCAACGCCTTAGTCAGCGGCGCCACATGTGCCCGCATCGCCCGATCCATTGGCATGGGCGACCATATCCGGTTGGGCAAGCAAGCCCGCGAAGATGGCGGCGCGGATAGCGACAATATCCTTGGCGATGTGATGGAGGCGGTGCTGGGCGCCAGCTTTGTCGACAATGGCTATGACGTGACCCGCTCCATCATCTATGAATTGTGGGCCAGCGAGCTTGGCGGGGATGCGGGCAAATCCAAGCATCCTAAAAGCGCGCTGCAAGAATGGGCGGCGGGTAACAAACGCTCCATGCCCAATTACGAAGTGATCGAACGCAGCGGCCCGGATCACGCGGCGCGCTTTACGGTCGAAGTTAGCATCAACAATGTCGGCGGCGCACAAGCGACGGCGAACAGCAAAGGCGAGGCAGAAAAGCTCGCCGCGAAAGCATTTTTGGAGGAATTCGGTTGAACACGTCACGGGATTTTCAAGTTCGAAACCGGTGGGTTTCACGCGATTTTTCGCCCAGCCATCTTGGGGCGCAAGGCGCCGCCCGCAGCCGCTCTGCCGCGCAGCAAAAAAATAGCGGCGGGGAAGCCATCCTATGACCGAGCAAAAATGCGGCGTTGTCGCAATCATTGGCGCGCCCAATGCGGGCAAATCGACTTTGGTGAACCAATTGGTCGGCCAAAAGGTCGCCATCACCAGCGCCAAGGCGCAAACGACCCGCGCCCGCATGATGGGCATCGCGCTTGCTGGCGACAATGGGGCTGGGAACGGGACCGAAAATGTCCAAATGATCCTGGTCGACACGCCGGGTATTTTTGAACCCAAAAGACGGCTGGACCGGGCCATGGTCAGCGCCGCTTGGGAAGGCACGGACAGCGCCGACGCGGTCTTGCTGATTGTCGATCCGCTGAAACAGCGGCGGCATGAATTGATCCCCCTGCTGGAGGGGCTGGAGAAGCGTCCTGAGAAGAAAATCCTTGTCCTCAACAAAGTCGACAAGGCGAAGAAAGAGCCATTGCTGGCACTGGCGCAAGAGATCGGTGAACGCATTGTTTTTGAAGAGATTTACTTCATCTCCGCGCTCACGGGTGATGGGGTTGAGGAAATGAAGGCGGCGCTGGCCGGGATGATGCCAGAGGGTCCGTGGATGTACCCCGAAGACCAAGTCAGCGACGCCTCAGAACGTTTGCTCGCCACTGAAATCACGCGCGAACAATTGTACCAGCAGCTGCATGACGAACTGCCCTATGACGCCGCCGTCCGGCCAGAAAGTTACGAAGTTCGCAAAGATGGCAGCGTCGAAGTTCGCCAACAAATCGTCATCGCCCGCGACAGCCAAAAGCCCATCGTGCTTGGCAAAGGCGGATCACGCATCAAAGCCATCGGCGAGGCAGCACGCGCAGAACTCGCCGAGATTTTGGGCGTAAAGGTGCATTTGTTCTTGCACGTGAAAGTGTCTGAGGGGTGGTCTGAGGATAAGGAAGTGTTTGAAGAAATGGGGCTGGATTGGGTGAAGTAAGCCCCAATCAAGGATCAGCCGCTTACAAGCACCTTAATGCTGCGCACATACCGAACCGGCACACCATTTGCGCCGTTCATGGTGCCCACAGGGACCGTGCTAAGAAAATCGCAGACTATCGCGACGTCGGCTTCGCTCGTTTCGAACACTGAGTTTCTCAACTCACAGTGGCTGATCCGGCCATCGGCTTCCACTTCCACTACTGTTTCAACCATTCTGTCGGCCTGCGTCCCAGACAGCGGCAGCAGCATGTCGGGATATTCGGTGACCAAATTGGGGTCGCGATCTTCGGTCGGAAACCGGGTCACGCGGACGCCAATAACCCCGTGGATTGGCCGCCCTTCGCGATCACTCGCCGGCCTTACGTCCATCCTGCGAAGCTGGTAGCACAATTGCCGTAAAGCGCGCTCGCTCCCTTGCGAATGCTGCGTGGCGCATTCAAACACATCGCCGGTTTGATCGACGAACAACAGCGCCTCGGTTGTCCACGAAGGATTGCTGCGTGCGACCGGCACACCGTCCGTCGCCCTAAGAATGTCATTGGGATCAGGCCGAGGTAAGGCCAATGCATTCGCAGTCAGTCCGGTTAAAATCAACGTGAGCATGGTCCCGCCCCCTACCGCTTCTTGGCGATCTTGATCTTTTGCTGCTTGGCAAAGCTCTTGGTCGAATCCTCGCTGCGCCCCAGCGCTTTGGCGATCTGTTTCAAACCCTGCCCTTTGGAGGCCAGCAGTTTTAGCCGCCCCGCTTCCTCAGCATTCCACGGTTGTTTGTGACGTTCAAAATGTTCTTTGCCCATGCGGTGCAGCTCTAAACACAACGCCGCCTTTTGGCGAGAGGGCTGCGGCGTCAGCTCTGCGCCAGCCGCTCCAGCTTCGCGCGCAGGGACGCCTCATCGAACGGTTTCACGATGTAATCATCCGCGCCCGCTTCGATGCCTTGGTGGATGTCTTCCACTTCGCCTTTGGAGGTGCAGAACACCACAATTGGCGCCTTTGGCGTGGGGATTGCGCGCAATTGGCGCACAAATTCCAGCCCGTCCATCTCTGGCATGTTCCAATCGGTCAGGATCAATTTCGGCATAGCGCGCTTGCACCGGGCCAGCGCCTCGATGCCGTCCTGCGCCTCAATCGGGACATAGCCGAGACTGCGCGCAATTTTGCTCGACACTTTGCGGATCACCCGGCTGTCATCGACAATCAAGCAGATATTGGCAGAGGCTTGCTGCACAGCGTCCGGCGAAATGCCGTCGCGCATCGCTTTGGCGGCGCGAACTATCGCATCAACATCGTCCGGCGGGTCAATCGGCGTGCCCTCTGGCACATAAGGCGCGCGCTGCTCGGTCTGCTCGCGCAGCTCATGCTCAGCCGATCGCCGCTGGGCATTCTCCAGCTTCTCCGCGAGCGACTTGCCCTCCAATTCCTGCGCCAGTTTCCCTGCGCCGGTGGTACGTTTAATTAGATTTTGAATGGCTCAGCCTCCCCAGCGAGCGAGGCAAAGGCGTTTTCACCGGCAAGGTCATGCGCGGCGTCTTCGTCGTCGAAACTGACGGTTTCGGCATATTCGATGGTGCTGGCATGCGGCGCATGGGCCGCTGGTGCTTCTGGCAAAGCGCCCTCTTCTGGGGTCATGCAAATGTGCAAATATGGCATCCAGACATCGCCAAATTCGGCTTTTTGATACCACACGTCCAGCACATCGTAACTGGCCCAAACGCCGTCCGGCTCACGCAAGCGAATGCCCTCACCAATACGCGGAACAGCCGCAAAGCGAATCCGCTCTTGCGTCTGGTGGGTTTCGTTCTGAATTTCGACTTCAATCACAGCATTGTCCCTGATCTGAAACCAGACCTAAGGGGCAATACTAAAGGAAGTGTGAGCAGCGGGCCGCCCGCTTTCTAAAGCCCTATTCTGCGGGCTTTTCTTCCTGCGTTTTTTTGGCCGCTGGCTTTTTCGCGGGTGCCTTCTTTGCTGCTGGCTTCTTTGCCGCAGCCTTCTTGGCCGCTGGTTTTTTCGCCGCCGCTTTCTTCGGCGCCGCCTTCTTCTTTGGCGCGGCTTTCTTGCGGCCCTTCTTCTTCGCGGGCCCCTTTGCCGCACGGACATTGATCAGCTCAATCGCTTGGGCTGCTTCGATATCCTCCGGCTTCACATCTTTGGGGATGGTCGCGTTGGTCGTGCCGTCGGTGACATAGGGGCCATAACGGCCCGGCATCACTTTGATTTCGCCGCCACTGGTTGGGTGTTCGCCCAGCGTTTTAATCGGCTCCGCCTTGCCGCGGCTGCCGCCTTTGCGATTGGCCGCCTCCGCCAACAAAGTGACGGCGGCGTTCATGCCGGTTTCAAACACGTCGCGCGTGCTGGTCAATTTGGCATATTTGCCGTCATGGCGCAGATAGGGGCCGTAACGCCCAATCGCCGCCTCGATCTCTTTGCCGGTATCAGGATGCGCGCCGACAATGCGCGGCAGGTCGAGCAATTTTGCCGCCCATTCCAGATCGAAATCGTCCAGATCCTTGGGGATGCTGGCGCGTTTCTTTTTGTCCTCATGCTCCATTTCCACATAAGGACCGAACCGGCCCGATTTGCGGTGGATGTCTTCGCCGGTGACAGGGTGCTGGCCCATCAGACCATCATTGCTGCCATCATCACCGTCACCGCCTGGCTGGGCAAAACGGCGGGTGAATTTGCATTCAGGATAATTCTGACACGCAACAAAAGCGCCGAAACGCCCGCCGCGCAAAGCGATCCGTCCGCCCTCGCGCCCTTCGGTTTCGCACAAGGGGCAATGACGTGGGTCTTTGCCATCTTCGCGCGGTGGGAACAGGTAATCGGAGAGATATTCGTCGAGGACTTCGGTTACCTCGCTCGGCAATTTCTCCATGACCTCTTCGGTCTTGGGTTTGAAATCCTTCCAGAATTTCGCCAGCAGCGTTTTGTAATCTTCGCGCCCGTCGGACACGGTATCAAGCTCATCCTCCATCCCCGCGGTGAAGTCATAAGCGACATAGGTGGGGAAGAAACGTTCCAGAAACGCCGTCAGCAACCGGCCCGATTCCTCGGCGAAGAACCGGTTTTTCTCCATCCGCACATATTCACGGTCGCGCACGGTTTGGATCGTGGAGGCATAGGTTGAAGGTCGGCCAATGCCGAGCTCCTCGAGGCGTTTGACCAGGCTCGCTTCGGAAAAACGCGGCGGCGGCTGGGTGAAGTGCTGCGTTGCTTCTACGTCCTTTTTCGCCGGCACATCGCCGTCTTTCATGCCCGGAAGTAGGCCGTCCTCATCGTCTTCCTTGTCGTCAAAGCCTTCTTGATAGACCGCAAAGAAACCGGGGAATTTGATGACCTGCCCGGTCGCGCGCAATTCATGCTGACCGGTTGCATCGCGCATGGTGACCGTCGTCCGCTCCAATTGGGCGGCCGACATTTGGCTGGCCATGGCGCGTTTGAAGATCAAGGAATAGAGTTTGGCTTCATCGCCTGTGCCCGCTTTATCGCGGCTGAAATTGGTGGGGCGGATCGCTTCGTGCGCTTCTTGGGCGTTCTTGGCTTTGGTGCTGTAGAAACGCGGCTTTTCCGGGCGATATTCGCTCGCAAAGCGTTCTTCGATCGCGTCGCGCGCGGCCATGATCGCGCTCATATCCATTTGGACGCCGTCGGTCCGCATATAGGTGATCGCGCCCGCTTCATACAAAGATTGCGCACACCGCATTGTATGGCTGGCGGAAAAGCCGAGCTTGCGCGCGGCCTCTTGCTGCATCGTCGAAGTTGTAAATGGCGGCGATGGATTGCGTTTCAGCGGCTTGGTTTCAACCCCTTCGACGGTGAAACGACCGCCCTCGACGGCGGCCTTGGCCTCCATCGCGATCCCTTCTGCGCCGAGAGAGAGTTTCTCCAGCTTCTCACCCTTGAACCGCACAAGCCGCGCGTCGAACGCGGTCCCGGCATGTTCCATTTTGGCAAGGACAGACCAATATTCATCCGGCTTGAACGCTTCAATCTCGCGTTCACGGTCCACAATCAGACGCAGCGCCACCGATTGCACGCGCCCGGCAGATTTCGCGCCCGGCAATTTGCGCCACAGAACCGGCGACAATGTAAAGCCGAACAGATAATCCAGCGCACGGCGGCCCAAATAAGCGTCGATCAGCGGCTGATCCAATTCGCGCGGGGCGGCCATCGCCTCGGTCACGGCTTTCTTCGTGATCGAGTTAAACGTCACCCGGTCAACCTTCGTCGGCAGACGCTTGCGCTTCCTCAGCAGCTCTTGAACGTGCCAGCTGATCGCTTCGCCTTCGCGGTCAGGGTCGGTCGCGAGCACAAGGCGGCTCGCATCCTTGGCCGCATCGGCGATCTCTTTGAAACGGCTTTGCTTGTCCCGGTACAATTCCCAGTCCATCGCGAAATCTTCGTCCGGGCGCACGCTGCCATCTTTCGGCGGCAGGTCGCGAACGTGACCGTATGAGGCGAGGACTTTATAGTCCGCGCCCAGATATTTCTCGATAGTCTTCGCCTTGGCGGGCGATTCAACAATGACAAGCTGCATGGTGGAGGTCTGAAATCCTTACACGTGTACGTACACGCGAGGGTGGGTCAGGTTTGGAGCGCTCGTCAACCCACCTCGCACGATTTCAGCGGCCTCTAGCCTCCTTGCCTCTCATTGTCTGCACTTCTCTGGGAAAAATCAGCCGGTAACACGCAGCGGCCCGCATCATATTGGCCAACAGCGCGCACAATCTCCGCCCGTCCTGGCTCCACCCGGCGGCCCGAAATTTGGCTGTCGATGACCCGGCGCAGCAAATGGTCGAGCCGCGTGACGAGGTAACAATCAATCGCTGGCGGGGCGTGCGGATTGCCGATCCCGCTATCATCGGTGAGGAAGGTGTAGCGTGACTGTGTGACCGCGGCCATCGCGCGCATCACATATTCCGCCATATCCGCGACGCCCGATGCGCCAACCGGCACGATATGCACCCGTTCACTGCGCAAATGTTCCGCCGCCAGCCATGTTTGCGCCACGTCCGGATTATGCGGCGGGGCATCCGCGACCAGCAACAGCGTCTTCACCGCATCATCGCGCCATTCCATCTGCGCGGCGCGGACCATCGCGTCCTGCATCGCCTCTGGATAATCGCCGCCGCCGCCTGCGCTTTGCTGGCCAAGCCGGGTTTGTGCGCGTTGCAGATTGCCATCAAAATCAAATGTGCGCGTGACAAATTCGTCGCCTCTGTCGCGGTAGAAAGAGAAAGCGACCCGCACATCCAGATCGGCATGGCGCGTTTCGAGCGCGCCGATAATCGAGGTGAGCTCGGTTTGGAGATAAGACAGCTCATCGCTCATCGAACCCGTCACATCCACAACCAGCGCCAGATCCAGTTTCTGCACCTGAGCAGCGCGTTGCCGCTGAGTGATCTGTACCGTTTGTGCGCCGGGATCACTGGATAGGCGAACGCTGCGCCAATCACTGCCGCCGGCGCGGATCCACAGATCATCGCTCAACCGGTCAAGGCCGGGGAAGAACACCGCGCGGCCATCTGCGACCGTTTTCAGCGTGATCGAATTGCCATCGCTGCACCGCACTTCGACATCGGCAAACGGCACGCTGCGCCCGCGCCGATCGCGCAGTTCCACGGTCAGCAAACGCCCCGTATCAACCATCGGCAAACTCTGCACCGATTGGCCAAGATTGGCATTGCGGCGATATTCTTCATACAATTCCGGGTTGAGCAAATCGTCATGCTCACCCGCCGTCAGCAAACCCGCTTGCGGCTGCGGCTGCGGCGGTCGCGGCGGTATTGGGCCGGGCATTGGCGGGCGCGGCATCGAACGGGAGGAATCAGCATAAGAGGCTCCGCCGCCACCCTCTGTCCGAGGGGCAACGGATACAGCCGCCGGGCTTTCCATCAACGGCGATGCAACGCGGCTGCCGGTTACCACAATTGCGCTATCATCGGTAGCAGTGTCAGCACCGGCAGGCGGCGGAGCCGATGGCATCGGCGGCGCCGGCACCGCAGAATAGGCGCGCCCATCACGTGAAGCACCTGTGCGGCGGGTTCTGGGTGGCGGTTGCTGTTGATTGACCGCCGCCTCTGCACCCAGATTAGGCAGCGCGGATGGCCCCCGGCAAAATTCGCGGTCCTGCGGGGCGATGCGGCGCGGTTCGGCGATGTCGCCGCGATCTTGCCCAGCATTCGCGGACCCCGTCTCACCAGCAATACTAGGCAGAGCAAAACCGCCCAGCGTCAGGCTGCTGCAGCACAATAAAGCGATCACGCGTTTCATATCTTACTCCCCAAGAGTACCCACTGATGACGTAATAAAAAATATGCGCGCACGATGAACCGTTTGTGAGCGGCGACGTATCGTTTCGTTCAGGGAACAGGAAAGCGTCTATTATTCAAAGATTTGAGTCAGCTCTTTCTTATCATCTCGCATCAAACGATAAGCGCCCACCGATAGCGCCGTGTACCCGATGGTGGAGAGCGCACTGGCCAGCGATTCTATCACGATACCGCCCATCGAACCGCCGAAGTAATTGAAGCCGCCCAAGACCCCCGAAACCACCAAGAGCGCGATATAGAAAATGACATAAGCGCCAAAGATCGGCCATCCATTCCCGCTGCTCATCGCCCAGCTGGCCGAAAACGAATCCATCGCCGGGGTGTCGCGCGCTATCACCACCGGCAGCAATGTGACCCAGCGCGTGATCAGGATCAGCCCCGGAATGACCAGCAGCAAGAACCCAAATCCAATCGCGATGAGCGACAGCAACCAAATCCCGGCAAAGGGCAAGATTGCATCAAATCCCGGCGTCACCGTTCGGCCGATCATCGCCGCCAACAACCAATAAGAGGAGGCTACAAGTACGAATAAGCTAACCAGCCCGCCAATCACCGCCGCCGACCCAAGCGCCGCGCTGGACCACGAGGCGATCGATTGTAGATCGAAGAAATTCAAGGTCGCCCCGCCCAGCAACAATTGCAAAGCGCCGCCAACCCCCACCATGATCGCCAGATAGATCAGCACTGCGCGCGAATTTGCCTGAATTTCATCGACCGTCGCGGATAGCAGGCTGGAGAGGTTTACGGTGTTGTTCGCCGGAATATCCATATTCTCAAAAAGCGCCTTTCAGGTCAAAATTCATCATTCAAACACTGACAGATAATCATTCTCTCGGTCACTAAGCGCGCGGTACGCGCTGACCGAGAGACCTATCAGAAACACCGGCAACAGATGGAGGAGCAACCAGCCAAACGTGTTGGGGCCCTCCCCGCTTCCGACCCTATCACCCAAGCCGCCCAGCAAATTGCTGCCGATCCCGAACACAAACATCCAAACAACAAAAATGATGGTAAAAACCGCCGACAGCGCGAGCGTATTGCCGCTGCTCGCCCTCCAGCTCGCGCCAATCGCATCGAACAGGTTCATTTCTTCTGACACCAGAAAGGCCGGCGCCATGATCCATTTCGCCGCCAGCAAAATGCCGGGAATGATGAAGAAATTGGCACCAATCGAAATTGGGAAAATCAGCACACACGCCATGAAAAACAGGCTGAAGACTTTAAATCCGGGATCATATTCAATCGGCGGTCCCCCGCCCCCGCTGCGCATCACCGCGCGGTAAAGGTAATATTGACCCGCGAAATAGCCGAAAAACGCCGCCGCCCCGACGCCCCCGCGCACAGGCTCGATCAAATCCGCCAGCAGCCCGGCGATGAGAAACACGCCGAAATACACCGCCAATTCTTTCTTGATCCTGCCCAGCTCTGCAAAAGTGCCGGACAGCAATTCGCCGACCTCCACGCGCCGGTCCTGAATATATGCCATACGCCCCTGATACGCCCCTAAACTTGCTGCCCAGCCAATCCTGTGATCAGCGTACCCCGCGATCATCTAAACCCGATCAAATCGCCCCGATCAGACTGACTTGGCCGCTTTCATGCCGTTCCAAAGTGCCGGATAATTCCAATTCCAACAACGCCATCTGCACCGCCGCATTGCTGGCACCCGATTGGCGGATCAATTCATCCACGGCAATAGGCGCCGCCGACAACATTGCCTCTATCACGGCGGTGTCGATGGGGGCTTCATCGGCAGGGATACTCGCATCGTACTCCTCCGCCTCCTCCGCAACGCGGTACCGCGAACGCGGCGCGCCGGTGAATGTTTCCAGCAATTCGATCACGTCTTTGGGGTCACTGATCAAAACCGCGCCATCGCGGATCAATTGGTTGCACCCGAATGACCTTGTATCGAGCGGCGAGCCGGGGATCGCCATAACTTCGCGCCCCGCCTCTGCGGCCAGACGCGCGGTGATAAGCGAACCTGATTTCGGCGCGGCCTCCACCACCAACGTCCCGCTGGAAAGGCCAGCGATGATGCGATTGCGGCTGGGAAAATGCTGCCCGCGCGGTTCGGTGCCCGGCGGTTGTTCTGCGATTAACAGGCCTTCTTCGGCGATTTGATCCTGCAATTTTGCATGGGCGGAAGGATAGGCAATATCGATCCCGCTGGCGATGACGCCAATCGTGCCCCCACTCGTGCGCTCAGCATCGCCTCCGCTCTTCCCGGCATCCAGAGCCCCCTGATGCGCCGCGCCATCAATCCCGCGCGCCAATCCCGACACAACTGTAAATCCGGCCTGCGCCAATCGGTTCGCAAATGTCCGCGCCAATTTGACCGATCCGGCCGAGGCACTGCGCGCGCCCACCACCGCCACGCACGGTTTCGATGCCAGTGCCAACTGCCCCCGGCAGTTGATTATCGGCGGCGCGCTGCTGAGCGTGCTGAGCAATTCAGGATAGTCGGGTTGATCGTGGAACAAATAGCGCGCGCCCGCCGCAATCACGCCTTCAATTTCGCGCTCTATCTTCTCTTTGGGCGCAGGCTGATAACGAAATTTCCCGCGGCTGCCCAATTCCGGCAAAGCCTCTATCGCGCCGATCGCAGAGCCAAATCGCGCCAGCAATTGGCGGTAGGTAACAGGGCCAATTTTGGGGGAGCGCAGCAGACGGATACGGGCAAACGCCTCCGGTTGAGACAAGACTGAGGGCAGGTCCGCACTGCCATGCGCTTGCGTCATTTTTTGCCGCCGATTTTGGGCTCCTCACCCTTTAACAATCGGCCAATATTGGCGCGGTGCAAATAGATGATCAGCGCCGCAATCGCCGCCAGAACGGGGAAGAATTGCGGAAACCCAAACAAAGGCGCCGCCGCAGCCGCTGCCACAACGGCAGCCATTCCTGCCAAGGAAGAAATGCGGAAAATCCCCAGCATACTCAGCCAGATGGCCGCGTAAGCCAGCCCAATTGGCCATGCCAGACCAAACGCCACACCGGCATTGGTGGCAACGCCCTTGCCGCCTTTAAAACCCAGCCAGATGGGATAACAATGCCCGATCACCGCCCCGCCTGCGGCAAACGCTTTGGTCACATCGCTCATATCGCCTGCCCAGATAAAACCGGCGGCCAAAACCGGCGCCAATCCTTTCAGCAGATCCAGCAGCAACGTCCCCGCCGCCAGCCCTTTATTGCCGGTGCGCAAGACATTGGTCGCGCCGATATTGCCGCTGCCGATATTGCGCACATCGCCGATCCCGGCGGCCTTTGTCAGCAACAGGCCGAAGGGGATCGAACCCGACACATATCCTAGCAAGGCAGCGAAAATCGGTTCCATCATATCCCTTTGGCCAATATCATCAGGCACATGCCCGGCTTTTCTTTTGACCACGCCTAAGTAATAGACCGCATTACGGCAAGTTCGCAGATAGATAGAGACCCCGCATTTCAAGCACCGCCCCCTCTTCTTCGGCCCCAATTCTCCTGTTCGATTCCGGCGTTGGGGGACTGAGCGTGTATGACGCTTTGCGCCGGGTCTTGCCCGGTACGCCGATCATCTACGCCGCCGATTTTGCCGGCATGCCTTACGGCACCAAATCAGAAGCAGAAATCGCCGCGCGCGTTGCCGGTTTGCTGGGGCGGATGAGCGAACGGTATCAACCGCGCCTCGCCTGCATCGCCTGCAACACCGCCAGCACGATTGCGCTGGGTATGGTGCGCGAAGTATTAGAGATACCGATTGTCGGCACCGTCCCCGCGATCAAACCCGCCGCATTGGCCAGCAAATCTGGCACGATTGGACTGCTGGGCACGGCGGCGACCATTCGGCAACTATATGTGGACGATCTGGAACGCGATTTTGCCGCTGGCAAAACCCTGCTGCGCCACGCCGCGCCCGATCTGGTGGATGAGGCGGAGAATAAATTGCGCGGCAAACCGGTGAACCGCGCGGTTTTGAAAGCCGCTTTAGAAGGGCTGGAGGAGGGCGAAAAAGGCATGTGGATTGACCACATCGTTTTGGGCTGCACCCATTTCCCGCTGCTGCGCGAGGAATTGATGGATGTCGCCGTGTTTGACATGGGGCTTTCCCCTGATTTGCGCTTTGTTGACGGCGCAGACGGGATCGCGCGGCGCATTGCAGAGCGGCTGGAGGGGCAGAAATTTGATCCGGCTCCAGCCTCGCCGCTCGCACGATTTGTCTTCACCGGACCGGCCGATGCGGCGCATGGGTTGGAGGCAGCCTTGAGCGAGCGGGGATTTGGCGCTGCGGAGGCGTTTTAAAATGCAACTCACTCGCAAAGATCGCTGTTTTCAAACGCGCTTTGATCGTTAAAACGACGCGCAAACAGACGGCAATCAAAGCCCGAGGAAACCAAGTGGCCATCAAAGGGTTGTATGGCCAGCACCCGCAAGATTTTGGACGCAGAAGCCCGCGATAACGGGCCGTCCTGAGCAGACCAGAGCGTTAGACAAGTGAATTACGACCAGATATTCGATTCTGCGATTGACCGCCTTCACGAAGAAGGGCGTTACCGCGTTTTCATCGACATCATGCGCAACAAAGGCGCCTATCCCAATGCCCGCTGTTTTCACGGCCATAATGGGCCCAAACCGATCACGGTTTGGTGCTCCAACGATTACCTTGCGATGGGCCAGCATGAAAAAGTAATCACCGCGATGGAAGACGCGCTGCACGATGTTGGCGCCGGGTCTGGCGGCACGCGCAATATTGGCGGCAACACGCATTTGCATGTGGAATTGGAAAACGAGCTGGCGCAGCTGCACGGGAAAGAAGGCGCTTTGCTGTTCACCTCGGGCTATGTCTCGAACGATGCGACTTTATCGACGCTGGCGAAATTGCTGCCCGGATGCGTGATTTTCTCCGACGAATTGAACCATGCCAGCATGATCGCCGGCATCCGCAATTCCGGCTGTGAGAAACAGGTTTTCCGCCACAATGATCTGGCGCATCTCGAAGAATTGCTCGCCGCGCAGCCGCCCGAAACGCCCAAATTGATCGCGTTTGAAAGCGTTTATTCAATGGATGGCGACGTCGCCCCGATCCACGCAATTTGCGATCTGGCGGAAAAATACGGCGCGCTCACTTACATTGATGAGGTCCACGCCGTTGGCATGTATGGCAATCACGGCGGCGGCATTTCGGAACGCGATAATGCAGCAGACCGGATCGACATTATCGAGGGGACATTGGGCAAAGCATTTGGCGTAATGGGCGGATATATTGCTGCCGATACGCGGGTGATTGACTGCATCCGATCCTATGCGCCGGGCTTTATTTTCACCACATCCCTATCGCCGGTTTTGGTCGCCGGGGTTCTGGCATCGGTGAAGCATTTGAAATCCAGCAATGTCGAACGCAACGCCCATCAACAGGCCGCCGCGACGCTGAAATTGAAATTTGCAGAGGCCGGTTTGCCGGTGATGGATTCCACCACCCATATCGTGCCGTTAATGGTCGGCGATCCGGTGCGGGCCAAGAAGATCAGCGACATCCTGCTGGCGGAATACGGCGTCTATGTTCAGCCGATCAATTTCCCCACTGTGCCGCGCGGGACAGAACGCTTGCGTTTCACCCCCGGCCCGCATCACACAGAGGCGTTGATGGACGAGCTGACGGAGGCTTTGGTCGAAATCTGGGACCGGCTGGATATGGCTCTGGCGCAGGCGGCGTAATACTGGCACACCCCTGCCAGCCGCGCTTTTGGGAGAGGGACATGGCCACTATTTTTGACCGAGCCGCGCTGGATACAGGCGCGCTGACGATTAAACCGCTGACGCCGGCAATTGGCGCGGAAATTCTGGATATTGATCTGGCATCAGACCGTATCGCGGACAGCATTCCACAAATCCGCGCGGCTTTGCTGAAATATGGCGTCGTGTTCTTTCGCGATCAGGACCTGACGCAGCAGCAGCATATCGCCTTTGCCCGGCATTTTGGCGAGCTGGAGGTGCATCCCGCGACACCGGTGGATCAAGAAAACCCGGAAGTTTTGCGCATTGCCCATGGTCCCAAAAGCCGGGGTCAGGAAAATTATTGGCATTCCGATGTGACATGGCGGCCAGAACCGTCGCTGGGGTCAATCCTGCTTGCACGCGAAGTGCCCGAATGCGGCGGCGATACATTGTTCGCCAATATGCATCTGGGCTATGAAAGATTATCGTCCGAGATGCAGCGTTTTTGCGAGGGACTGACGGCGGTGCATGACATCGCCCGCGTCTTCGCAAAACGGCTGGGCAAGGCGCCCGAAGATTTGCACGACAAATACCCGCCCGCCCGGCATCCGGTGATCCGAACGCATCCCGAAACGGGTGAGCGTGTGATCTATGTCAACACAGCCTTCACCAGCCATATTGAGGGATTGTCGGCCAAGGAAAGCGCGTGGCTGCTCGATCACCTCTACAGCTCCGCCAAAGACGCCGAAGTGCAATGCCGGTTCCGCTGGGAAGCAGGCTCCATCGCGTTTTGGGATAACCGGGTGTGCCAACATCTGGCCGCGTCCGATTATTTCCCCGCGCGCCGGGTGATGGAGCGTGTTACGATTGCCGGAGACGCGCCGTTCTTCCGCCCCTAAACATGCGGCATGAACACGCGGCCCCATCAATGATTAAAGCATCGCATCAGCGCCAATTTTTCAAATGAAAGCCCAAATCAATATGAACTATGATGACGTGGTCCTCGGCCGCCGTTCCATTCGCGGTTATCTGGATAAACCTGTGCCGCGCGACGTGATTGAGGATATTTTGGCCCTCGCCATCCGGTCCCCCACATCGATGAACACGCAGCCGTGGCATTTCCATGTGATCACCGGCGAACCGCTGGACCGTATCCGCAAGGGCAACACCGAACGCATTTTGGCGGGCGAACCCGACAGCCGCGAATTTCGCCGCGGCGAACCGTTTGCCGGGGTCCACCGCGAACGTCAGGTCGGCGTTGCCAAACAGTTATTTGGCGCAATGGGGATTGAGCGCGATGATAAAGACGCGCGGCAGGATTGGGTCCTGCGCGGGTTTCGCCAATTTGACGCGCCCGTTTGCGTCATCATCACCTATGACCGGGAACTCACCACCAGCGATGACACCGCGTTTGATTGCGGCGCTGCGACGACGGCTTTGGTGAATGCCGCATGGTCGCGCGGGCTTGGCTGTGTCATCAATTCTCAGGGGATCATGCAATCACCCGTCGTGCGCGAACATGCCGGTATCCCGGATGATCAGGTGATTATGAAAGCCATCGCATTGGGATGGCCAGACCCAGAATTCCCGGCAAACGCCGTGGTGAGCGAGCGCAAAAGCGTCGACGAAGCCGCGAGATTTGTGGGGTTTGAGTGAGAGCGCGCCCGGTTCAGATATAGCAGCGCATAATCGCCAGCAATTCTTTAGGGTCCACCGGCTTGGCGATTGTCTTGTCCGCGCCAACCGTCATCGCCGTCGACATGGCGTAATATTGGTCTTTTCGGAATGACCCAGAAATGGCGATGACCGGCACGTTTAAGCTGCGGATTTGCTTAATCTCTGAAATCAGCTTGATCCCGCCATCCTGCACATAATTGTCACCATCGCGGATTAACAAATCCGTGATGACCAAATCGGCGTCATTCTCATCCAGATGGGCGATCGCACGGCTCGCAAGAGTGTAGAGAGAGACGGAATACCCCTCTAGCTGAAGAGATTCTTGCAGCAGCGGGCCAAATTCCAAATCATCTTCGAGGATCAGGATGTGTTTCTTTTCAGAGCTCGCCAAGATGCTCCCCTATTCAAAGCTAGACTTACTATCGGCTTAGCAAAACCAATCTATTCGCAATTGTCCGGGCAATCATCGCCAATTGCGCCGACCGTGACATTCTATTTCAAATTACAGTGACGATTGCCTTGCCACCGGACTGAGGATTGCCCTCAAGGTTCAGGACGGCCGCAGGCCTGCCGGATTAAGCCGCAATTGGACGAATAAACATTTACCGTTTCCGCCTTCGCGCGGCACAGGCGCTTTATCTTAGAGAGACGACATTATCGCTGGCTTCGCGCCGCTGTGATCCGTCAAACAGGCTCATCATCGGTTCGTCCGTGACGATCACGCATTCCGCATCGCCAAATCCGTTAAAACCGGTCTTCATCGCCGCGCCATACGCGCCCAGCATGCCGATCTCGATGTAATCGCCGGCCTGAATATCGCCGGGCAAGGAAAACGGCCCGGCCATGTAATCCGCATCATCACAGGTCGGCCCGTAAAACGCGAAATCCTCATTGGCATCGCGCAAATCGTCCTCCAACGCCTCCACCGGGAAACGCCAATCGACATGCGCGGCATCATACAGCGCGCCGTAAGCACCATCATTGATGTACAATTCTGTGCCGCGGCGCCGTTCCACCTTGACGATCATGCTGGAATATTCCGCCGCCAAAGCGCGGCCCGGCTCGCACCACAATTCTGCGTTGTAGGCGATCGGCAAAGCCTCAAAATGCTGGTGCAGGATCGCGAAATAATCCTCCAGCGGTGGCGGTTCCATTTCGGGATAGATGCTGGGGAAACCGCCGCCGACATCGATCATATCGATCACGACGCTGGCCTGCGCAATTGCGGCGCGGGTGCGGTCAAGCGCTTGGACAAAGGCGAACGGCGTCATCGCTTGGCTGCCGACATGGAAACACACACCCAGCCAATCGCAATGTTGGCGGGCGGTCTGCAACAATCCGGGCGCTTCGCTGAGGTCACAGCCAAATTTGGATGCGAGGCTGAGTTCTGAATATTCGCTGGAGACGCGGATCCGCACACACAGGCGCAAATCGCCCGCCGCTTCGCCGGTTTCGGGATCGCGGCATGCCTCGACGATTTTTTCCAATTCTTCCGCCGTGTCGAGGCTGAAGGTGCACACGCCGTGCTTAAAATACGCCTCGCGGATCGCGCTGCGGGTTTTGATCGGGTGCATGAAACACAATTCCGCATCCGGCAAAGTGGCCCGCACCAAACGCACCTCTGCGATAGACGCGACATCGTAATGGGTCACGCCCGCGCTCCACAAAGTCTCAATCAAATCGGGCGCAGGATTGGCTTTGACGGCATAGAGAACTTTGCCGGGGAATTTTTGCACAAAGAATTGCGCCGCCCGCCGCGCCGCATGCGGGCGGTTCAGGATAACCGGCTCTTCGGGGGATAAGGCCCGGGCTACAGTCTTGGCGTCAGGATAAGCGTGCAATTCAAGGGACCCCCAGAAGGTTTAGTTCTGTACCGCGCAAACGGTGATGGGCTGCCTTGCGGTTTTAATCGTCCCTTGGGGCAGCGAGAGGGCGCATATATAGGCCATGCGCGCCGGTGCAATCAAAATCGTTCAAGACAGCCCTTGGTTCCTGCGTTTTTTGACCGATTGGTCAAAATCCGATTTTTGGCACCTGATCCACCGTGCCGCGTTCGCTGTCATCCAATGTGTTGAAATCCGCCTCTGTAAAGCCAAGCGCCCCGGCAAAGACCACCGCAGGAAACGCTTCGCGCGCAGTATTAAACTGCGCGACGGCTGCGTTCAGAGCGCGGCGTGCGGCGGCCAATTTGTCTTCAATATCCGCCAGCTCGCGCTGCAATTCTTGGAAGTTGGTGGAGGCTTTAAGGTCCGGATAAGCCTCACCCAGAGCCAGCAAATTATCGAGCGCAACCCGCAGACCTTTTTCGCTGCCGCTGTCGGGCGTGCCTTTTTGGGCGGTGTTGCGGGCCTCAATCACGGCTTCCAATGTGGATGCTTCGTGCCCGGCATAACCCTTTACCGTTTCGACCAGATTGGGGATCAGATCATGACGCTGTCGCAATTGCGCGTCGATATCCGCGGTCCCTTGGCGCACATTTTGGCGCAATCCGACCAGACGGTTGTAAATACCAATCACCACAAATGCGGCGACAACCACCACACCGATCAAAACAAAACCCAAAATTCCCATTTGTTTGCCCCTCCTTTACCAGGCCTGCTTATAGTAGCATCAAGAGGTTAAGGGAACGGGGCAGGCCATCTGGCCAAGGGACGCGCGATGCAGGCTGATATTCAAACATTGATGGATGGAGAGCTCGGCAGCTGGCTGACCGATCAAGCCGCCATGCGCGAAGAGGCGAAGAAGAAAGCCTTTAACCGCTGGTTTTATGCCGGGATCGCCGCCTTGCCCGTATTTGCCGTTATCTGGTTTGGGCCGTTTTCCTTGGGCGGGCTCAGTTTCATGCTGACCTTCATGGCTATCGCCGGGATTGGTGCATGGGGATACGGGCCGATTGGAGAGGCGAAAAAAGCCATCAAAGTCGGCATCAATTCCGCCATCGCGCGCGAATTTGGCATTTCCTATGATCACGATGTGACGCCGGGCACGGAATATGAGGCAGCACAGCAATATGGCCTGATCCCCGGATGCGACCGTGATGGGTTTGAGGACCGCTGGTTCGGATCGCTGGAGGGGCACGGTTTCTCTTTATACGAGGCGCATTTGGAAGAACGCCGCGGATCAGGCAAAAATCGCCGCTGGGTCACGGTGTTTCGCGGGGCGATCCTCAATATGGATTTTGGCCGTAACTTCCATTCGACCACCCTGCTGCAACGCAAGGGTAAGCACCGCAAATGGCTTGGCCTAGGCGGGCGCAAAGACCATGTGAGCTTTCGCGGGCACAGGCTCGATTATGTCGATCAAGTGCATCCCGATTTTGAGGATGTGTTTGAAGTGTGGAGCGACGATCAAGTCGAAGCCCGCGTGCTGATCCACCCGTCTTATGTCGAACATTTGCTGGCGTTAGAACGCGCCTTTAACGGCGATGCGGTGCGCGCTTTGTTTCGCGCGGGCGAGGTTATTCTGGCGGTCGAAAGCGGCGATTTGTTTGAAAGCGGCACCATGAATTCTGCCGAAGATCACGCCCGCGTTGCCGAGGCGGCAGAGCAATTTGGCGCGATGGCGCGATTGGCATTGGCGATCAATCAGAACGAACGTGGCCGCGCGGTCGGCAAAGCCTGAGGCGCGCATTGTGTGTGCGCATTGTGTGTGCGCCCTGCCCATCCCTCTGCTTATCCCCCTGATGATCCCTTAATTCTCGCCCGTAGCCATTGAGGCCGCGCCCGGCGCGATGCTCAAAAGCACACCTATATTCGCCGCGACATTGGCCATTGTCACTCCGTCATCAAGCACTTGATAGCGGGTCACGCCAAGCGTTTTTGCCTCAAAATCGGCCCACACACTCACCGCCGCATTGCCGATATTGGCCGCCGCCAAATTTTCCAGCGTCACGCCGGGCGGCAATTCATAGCGGACTTGCATCAAAATCCCCTGACAACCGGAAACCTTGCCGACATCGCAGGCCGTGCCGATCAGATAATAGACCAATCCGTCACTATCGCGCACGATGACGGTCTGCTCCTCCGCCACGGTTTCGACAATCGTATGGCCCAGCGACTGAGCGATGACCGACAAATCGGCAAGAGTGACCGATTTCTTGACCAGAGCCGGCGCATAATTTTGCGCCTGAGCAGCCCCCGTTAGCGGCACCGAGACCGCCAAAGGCAGCGCCAGCGCGCAAGCGGCCAAAGCGGTCTTCATTCCCAAAATCTGCATGCACTCACCCCCTGTTTGACCGATGCCCCGAATGGCCAAGACCCTAGCTCAGCCTTCCGCGAAAATCCTCATATTCGAACCTTTTAACACATTCCAGCGCATCGGTTTCACTGTCCCAAAGCCACAGGCTGGGCAATTGCACGCCGTTAAATGTGTTGGTTTTGACCATCGAATAATGCGCCTGATCAAGGAAGGCGAACCGCGCGCCAGCCTCTGCGGGGACAGGTAGGCGGTAATCGCCGATTACATCCCCGGCGAGGCAGGACGGCCCGCCGAGACGGATCGGAATGGCGTCTTCATCGCTCAATTCGCCCAGCATTGCGGGGCGATACGGCGCCTCCAACACGTCAGGCATATGGCAAGTGGCCGATACGTCAGTGATGCCCAATGGCACTTCGTTAAAGCCGGTATCGAGCAAAGTGCCCACCAAAATGCCCGCATCGAGCGCAATCGCCTCGCCCGGTTCGATGATGATCTCTGCACCGGTATCGGCGGCGGCGTCTTTCAGGAATTCGGCCAGTTCATCGCGTTCATAATCGGCGCGGGTGATGTGATGGCCGCCGCCCATATTGATCCATTTGATCTGGCCAAACCACGGCTCAATCGCGTCAAACACCCTGTCCCAAGTGCGTTTCAATGGCTCAAATGTTTGTTCGCACAGATTGTGGAAATGGATGCCTTCAACCCCTTCCATCGCCTCTTCGGTCAATTGGTCGATGGGAAAACCCAGCCGCGATCCCGGCGCGCTGGGGTCATATTTTGGCACTTCGCCGGTGGCGATCATCGGATTGATGCGCAGGCCCGGTGAGACATCTCCGCCGGTGGTTGCGGCATGGTCTAGGATAAGCGCGGCGCGTTTCATCTGAGCCGGTGAATTGAAGATCACATGTTCGGACAACCGGCAGATTTCCTCCAATTCCTCCGGCTTAAACGCGGCGGAATAGGTGGCGATTTCGCCGTCGTAAAATTCACTGGCCAGGCGCGCTTCCCAGAGGCCGCTGGTCGAGGCTCCGTCGAGATATTCGCCGATGATATGCGCGGTGGACCACATCGAAAACGCTTTTAGTGCGGCGAAGACCTTGATGCTGGCACCGTCACTGGCGGCTTCGTCGCGGATTTCGGCGAGCATTTGGCAGTTGGCGCGGATTTTCGCGGTGTCCACGACGAAGGCGGGGCTGTCGACGCGCGACAGGTCGAAATGGGCGAAAGCGCCGGGGTTTCCTGCTTGAGTTTGCATGGCTTCCGTTTTCAATCGAAGAATACTTCGAATAGCACTAGTAGGATAAGAGGTAGTCCGACAAACCATGTGACGCACCCGACACCAAAGACATCAGGCTCGTTGGAAAGTCGAGAGCCTCCTTGCAGCCAAGCAACCAGTGAGTTTTGCCGTGCCGTGAATCCCGTTAGATATGGTGAGAATTCGAATGTCGCGTCACGATACTCTTCCCAACCTCGTTTATCGCCTTGAAACGCAAGCAAAAGAAATACAACCCAATAGGTTGCATAAAAATATATACGCATGCCGAGAGTTACGGCTAACGAGATTATGTTTACGACTACGAACTCGATCATCGAAAAAAATGCGTTGCCTAGGGCTCCGATCAGAAACCACGGAAGTCGCAACAAGTATCCTACCGACTCAAACACCCTTAAGTCCCCCCATTCACTTATTGCATCAAAACCCAACCGGCCCATCAAGCTCAGCAACCTGCCACGCCAACCCATGCGCGTTCAGCATTTCCATGAACGGATCGGGGTCCATCTCTTCCATGTTGAACACGCCTGCCCCGCTCCATGCGCCCGTCACCATCATCGCGGTGCCGATCATCGCAGGCACGCCAGTGGTGTAAGAAACGGCTTGGTTGCCGGTTTCTTCAAACGCGGCCTCGTGGCTGCAGATATTATTGATGTAGAACGTCTTTTCGCCCGATCCATCCAGTGCCTCGCCAGTGGCGATTACGCCGATATTGGTGTTGCCCTTGGTCGTTTCGCCAAGGCTTTCGGGCTTTGGCAAAACGGCGGCGAGGAATTGTAGGGGGATGATGTCTTTGCCCTGATACCGGATCGGTTCGATGCCGGTCATGCCGACATTTTGAAGCACGGTGAGGTGTTTGATATATTCATCGCCAAACGTCATCCAGAACCGCGCGCGTTCAATTTCGGGGTTGAATTTGGAGAGGCTCTCCAACTCCTCGTGATACATCAGATAAGCGTTGCGTTTGCCCACCGCTTCGAAATCGAACTCGGTCATCACTTGCATCGCGGGCGTCTCGACCCAATCGCCGGTTTCACCCGGTTTCTTTTCCCAGTGGCGCGCAGGTGCGGTCACTTCACGGATGTTGATTTCGGGATTGAAGTTAGTGGCAAAAGCCTGACCATGATCGCCGCCATTGCAATCCAGAATGTCGAGCGTGCGGATCGTTTTGAGCTTATGTTTTTTCAGCCACATGGTGAAAACCGACGTGACGCCGGGGTCAAAACCGCTGCCGAGCAGCGCCATCAATCCCGCCTCTTTAAACCGGTCATGATAGGCCCATTGCCAGTGATATTCGAACTTCGCCTCATCCTTGGGTTCGTAATTGGCGGTGTCGAGGTAATGCACGCCCGCCTCCAGACAGGCATCCATGATCGGCAAATCTTGATAGGGCAGCGCAAGGTTCACGACCAAGCCCGCGCCCACTTTGCGGATTAGGTTGACCAGCGCGGGCGTTTCTTCGGCGTCGATTTCATAGGTCGGCACATCGCGCCCGGTGCGCGTTTTGACGCTGGCGGCAATCGCATCGCATTTCGATTTCGTGCGGCTGGCCAAATGGACCTCTGGGAAAATATCCGCGTTCATGCACATTTTGTGGACCGCGACGGAGCTGACGCCCCCTGCCCCAATTACGAGAATTTTCGACATGTGATTGGACCTTTCGGTGTTGATTCTTGGACGCGCTCTTAGGGCAACGCGCCGCGACCCTCAAATGATCCGGTGCGCTGCAAACTGTTTCCTACTGCCTCGCAGCATAGTAGTGGAACAGGCATGACAAATATCCTCCCCATGGCGCATTCTTTCACCGGGCTGTTTCGCCCCGCAAAATCTGCGCATTTTGGCGCCTGTTTGGGTGGGGTTTTTAACGCGGGTTTTAAGGGGGGCGCGAAATTCTCCCCTGGACTGTGTGTCAAGTGTGTCAGGGAGAGGCCACTATGAGCTCCACTGTGAGCCCCGCAATGAGCCGCCTTCCCACCCGCGGCGGGGTGTTAGCAGCAGCCGAAGCGGTCGCCGCGATCCTGCCGCCGACGCCGCTCTTGCCGGTCGAGATTGGCGGCACGCCATGCTGGGTCAAGGCAGAGAACCTGCAACCAATCGGCGCGTTCAAGATCAGAGGCGGGTGGTGGCGGCTGTCGAACATGAGCGAGGCGGAACGCGCAGCGGGCGTCGTCGCGGTGTCATCGGGCAATCACGCGCAAGGGGTCGCATGGGCGGCGCGGCGATTGGGCATAGCGGCGACCATCGTGATGCCGCGCGATGCGCCTGAAGTGAAGCTGACGAACACACAGGCATTGGGCGCGCGGGTCGTGCTGTATGACCGCCCCGGCGAAGACCGCGATGCGGTTGCGGCCAATCTGATCGAGAACCAAGGCGGCACGCCAAGAGCGACGCTGGTCCACGCCTTTGGCGACCCGTGGGTGATCGAAGGGCAAGGCAGCGCCGGTATCGAGGCGGCGGCGCAAATGGGCGATCTTGCAGGGCTTACACCCTCGCGCTTCATCGCGTGTTGTGGCGGCGGCGGTTTGGCGGCGGGATTGGCGCTGGCCTGCCCAGATGCGGCGATCAATGTGGTCGAACCGGCTGGGTGGGACATGGTCGGCAAAGCGCTGTTGACGGGCCAGATCGTGCAGGCAGCCGCCGATGCCCCCTCCACCATTTGCGATGCGTTGCAACCGACCGCGACGAAACAGCTGAACTTGGACGTGCTATCAGGCCGCGCAGAGCCGGGCGTGGCGGTGAGCGATGACGAAGTGCGCCATGCGCAGCGCTGGGCCTTTGCCAATATGCGCATGGTTGTGGAACCGGGCGGTGCGGCGGCCTTGGCGGCGGCGCTGGCGGGCAAAGTGGCCGTGGATGCCGCAACGGTGATCATGGTGACTGGCGGCAATGCAGACCCGGCGGCATTCTCCGCAACCATCGGCGCAGATAGCTAGACCGTCATATTGCCGACATGCTCTAGGCATAGATACGCATCACCCCTTCCCCCCTCGAACAAGAGCCCCCTCATGCCGACCACCACCGCACCGCCGAAACGGATCATCGAAGACGCCGTCATCCGCAAAGATGCCAGCGCCAAGGACAAGCTGCTCGACAAGGCGTTTGCGCTGGCCTTTGGCGGGTTAGTCTATGCGCAAATCTGGGAAGACCCGGTGGTCGATATGGAAGGTCTGGCGATCCAGCCCGACAGCCGGGTGATGTGCATCGCCAGCGGATCGTGCAACGCACTGAGCTACCTCACAGCAAACCCCGCGCAGGTCACCGCAGTGGACCTCAACAAAGCGCATGTCGCATTGGGTCAGCTCAAGATCACGGCGATCAAACACCTGCCGAATTACGAGCGGTTTCAACGGTTCTTCGGACATGCCGACCACAAAGAGAACAAGGCGGTCTATAAGCAGATGATCGCCCCGCATCTGGACAAGGCAAGCCGCAAATATTGGGAAAAACGCGACATCAAAGGGCGGCGGCGGATCAGCTACTTTACCAAAGGGCTGTACCGCAAAGGGTTGCTGGGCAACTTCATCGGTCTCGCCCATCTGTTTGCGAAATTGTACAAGGTTGATCTGAACCATCTGCTTGAGGCGGAGACTTTGGAGGAACAGCGCGCGGTGTTTGAGACCGAGCTGGCCCCGGTGTTTGATCGCAAATTCGTGCGCTGGCTGACGGATCAGCCCGCTTCGCTGTTCGGCCTTGGCATTCCGCCTGCGCAATTCGATGAACTGGCGGGCGATGAACGCATGGCTGAGGTGCTGCGGCGGCGGCTGGAGAAGCTGGCCTGCGACTTTGAGATCAAGGACAACTACTTCGCATGGCAGGCATTCGGGCGCGGATATGACCGCAAAGAAGAGGCGCCTTTGCCGCCCTATTTGCAGCGCGAAAACTGGGAAGTGATGCGCGAACGGGTGGACAGGTTGGACGTGGTGCGATCCAACATGGTGGAATGGATCGGGGACCGCGAAGACGCGTCGATGGACCGGTTCGTCCTGCTCGATGCGCAGGATTGGATGAATGACGCGCAGCTCGATGAGCTGTGGGCGCGGATCACCCGCGCATCGCGGCCCGGCGCGCGGGTGCTGTTCCGCACGGCGGCAGAGCCAAGCCTGCTGCCGGGACGTTTGGACGATACGATCCTATCACGCTGGCGCTACAAGGAAGAGGCATCGGCGGATCTGACATCGCGCGATCGGTCCTCGATCTATGGCGGCGTGCATTTGTACGAGTTGGCGTGACAGGACAACAAATGGCCGATCAACATGTGAACCACGGCGCGCTGATGGACAGCGTCTATAAGGGGCAGCGCCATATCTATGACCTGACCCGTAAATACTACCTGTTTGGGCGCGACACTCTGATTGAGGGGCTTGATACGCGCCCTGGGATGAGCGTGCTGGAGGTTGCCTGCGGGACCGGGCGTAACCTTGCGAAGATTGGGCGAGCATCAACCGGGGTGCGGCTCTATGGCCTCGATATATCAGCAGAGATGCTGAAAAATGCGCGCAAAGTGCTGGGTCAGGACGCGCATCTTGGGCAAGGCGATGCTTGCTCATTTGACGCGGGCGCAGTGTTTGGCGAGGCCGCGCCAGATGGCGGGTTTGACCGGATCGTCATATCCTACGCTCTGTCGATGATCCCCGATTGGCGGGGCGCGCTGAACCATGCAGCGGATCAGCTGGCTCCGGGCGGCGAATTGAATGTGGTGGATTTTGGCGATTTGGCCGGGATGCCGCGCCCGCTCCCTGCGATACTGCATAGCTGGCTCGCGCGGTTCCATGTGCAAACGCGCGATGACCTGAATCAGGCGGCGGCGCGGGCGGCGGCGGATCGCGGTTTGACGCTGACCTCGCACCGGGGGAAGCTCGGCTATTTCCAGCTCCATGTGCTCAAAAATGCCTGATCGGTTGCAATTGACAATTCACCGCCGCTCTCACAGGAAACGCGCAGAATAATATCGGGTCTGAGGGGAATACCGCTATGCAAGCGCAAATGCTCGCGCCCGCCGCCGTCTTGGTGGTGTGGACGCTCATCGTTCTGTTCTGGATTGTGCCGGTCCGCTTTGGGGCTGTGGCCAAGATTGATAAATCAAAGTTCAGTGGGAAAGCTGGCGGGCGCGGCCAAGATTTGGAAGGCTTGATCCCAGACAAAGCCAATTGGCCGTCGCACAATCACACCCATTTGCATGAACAACCGACCTTGTTTTACGCGGTGGTGGTGATCCTTGCGATTGTCGGTCCCGGCGCGCTGGATGTGCTCATCGCGTGGATATATGTCGGCCTGCGGATCGTGCATTCGCTGTGGCAGATTTTGATCAACAAATTGCCGCTGCGTTTTGCTTTGTTTTTGCTGAGCACCTTTGCGCTCATCATTTTGGCGATCCGCGCAGTAATGGCGACCGCTTTCGCTGATCCAAGCCTTGTTGCATGATGCACTCAATCAAACTGGGGCGTTACGCTGTGCGCTCTGAACTCGAATTTTCCAGAAGGACACGAACATGATCGGAATGGACATTTTGCAACCGGCGGTTGCGTTGATGATTTGGACCATGATTATCTGGGCGTGGATGTACGCGACCCGCATTCCCGCGATGCAAAAGGCGCAGGTCGATGTGAACCGTATGGTCAGCGATCCTGAGGCATCCTTGGACCGCAGCCTGCCTGCCAGTGTTCAATGGAAAGCGCACAATTACAACCATCTGCACGAAGCACCTACGCTGTTTTATGCGGTTGCGATTTTGCTCGCTATTGTTGGGCAAGGCGATGGGATGAATGCGTTTCTGGCGTGGATTTACGTCGGCCTGCGCATCGTCCATTCGCTCGTTCAAGTGACCGCGAACAAGGTTATGGTGCGGTTCGTGTTGTTCTTGCTTTCCAGCGTCGTATTGATCGCTCTCATCGTGAAAGCGGCCTTGGTCGTCTTCGCCTAGATCGGGCCTGCCGAATTAAGACAGAAACTGGAAGCGGCTATTCCGCCGCTTCCGCTTCTGCCGGCGAACCTGCCTCCACTGCGTCTTCCAGCGCGGCAAGATACCGTTCCCCGTCCAAGGCCGCCATGCAGCCCATGCCTGCCGCGGTGACGGCCTGACGATACGTATGATCAGTCACGTCCCCTGCGGCGAAAACGCCGGGAATGACAGTTTTCGGCGTGCCCGGTTCCGTATCCAAATACCCGCCGCCATCCATTGGCAATTTGCCTTTGAAAAGCTCCGTCGCGGGGGCATGCCCAATCGCCACGAACGCGCCATCAACCTCTAAGGTCGATCCCTCGCCGGTCACCGTGTCTTTTAGCGCGAGGTGATGCAGAGCGCCGTTTTCGCCCGCTTCAAAACTCTCAACCGTGGTGTTCCACAAGACCGAAATCTTGGGGTTCTTCATCAGGCGTTCTTCGAGAATTTTCTCGCTGCGCAATTCGTCGCGGCGGTGGATCAGTGTCACATCGTCGGAATGGTTGGTGAGGTACAAGGCCTCCTCCACTGCCGTATTGCCGCCTCCGATCACGGCGACTTTTTTCCCGCGATAAAAGAACCCATCACAGGTGGCGCAGGCCGAAACACCCTTGCCGCCCAATTCTTGTTCGCCCGGCGCGCCCAGCCATTTGGCCTGTGCGCCGGTGCAGATCACCACAGTTTCGCCGATATATTCATCGCCGCTATCGCCGATCGCTTTGAAAGGGGCGCCATTTTCCAGATCAACCGAAACGATCGTGTCCCACATCATCCGTGTGCCAACATGCTCGGCTTGCGCCTGCATTTCTTCCATCAGCCAAGGGCCCTGCACAACGTCGCGATATCCGGGATAATTTTCGACATCTGTGGTGATCGTCAATTGACCACCGGGTTGCAGTCCTTGGACCACAATCGGCTCCAACATGGCGCGCGCGGCATAGATTGCGGCGCTGTATCCGGCGGGACCGGAACCGATGATGAGCATCTTTGTGTGATGAGTGGCCATAATGTGTCTCTTCAATCTGTGTCTTGTTATGCGGCAGATATGGGGCGGCTTGCGGCGCTTGTCACCCCAATGATCAGGTCAAAAACCGCTCTTGCAGGCGAGCTTTCCTTGCCTCGTCCACACCTAAACTTTGCGCCAGATAGGCATCAACCGATCCGTGATCGCGTTCCAATTCCGCGATATAGGTCGCGATATATTCCGGCAAAACACCCATCAGATTGCGGATCGCCTGCGGCTCAATCTCGCCATAATGCGCGCGCATCCGGGGCAGCGATTGCCGCTCTAGAATATGCTGCGTCGGCGCATCATTGGTGCGCAAAAATTCTGCGACATAATCGTCTTTATGCACGCCCAAAACATGCAGCAGCAAACTGGCCGCGATGCCGGTGCGGTCTTTGCCCGCGAAACAATGCACCAAGCTGCCGCCCTCCTTGGTATCAAGCGCCGCGAAATAGCGTGAGAACATGTCGATCATCGCGGGATTCACGGGCATACGGGTATAGACCGCAATCATCCTATCGCGCGCTTTCTCAGCAGTCATATCGGTCTTGTCCCAGCCTCCTTCATGGGGCGGAGAGCTGGTGGTTTCGCCGTCAAATGCGATCACGTCCGCCGCAAAATCGCCGTGGCGGCGGCAGGGAAAGCTGGTACGTTCACTCGTTCCGCGCAGGTCAATAATGGTGCGGATATCCAGGCTCTCGATCAGGTCGAGATCGCTGTCGCTGGCCTCCATATGCTGACCGGACCGAAACAGCAGGCCGGTTTTTACCACCGCGCCATCTGCGGCGGCATACCCGCCATAGTCGCGCAAATTATGGATGCCTTCTGTCGGCAAGAATGGCTGTTTTTCTGTGGGTCGAATCATGCCGCTATCCCTGACATCGCCGCCCCGCCCCGGCAACAGCCGCGCGGCAATCCACAGGGATAACCCCCTACGTAACAGTGCGGGGACCGATCCAAAGGCGGATTTGGGAATAGGGCGCGTAACCCGGATGCATTCTGATCACCGCAATCAAGCGGTGCAATCAAACACCAAATGCAAACACCGATTTCAAACAGTGCAACCGGGCAGGAACGCGCCAATATGGCTTACATTCTAATCGCAGATGACGATGAATTGATCGCAGAACTTGCATCGCAAGTCCTGATCGATGCCGGGCATGCATGCGGCTGGGTGACGAGCGGGGAAGAGGCGTTGGACCTCCTCAAATATCGTCGGCCTGACGTGATGTTGCTTGATCAAGACATGCCGGGGATGACCGGGGTCACACTGCTGAGGCAATTGCGCCAATCGCCGCAATATTACGATTTGCCGGTGTTGATGTTCACCGCAATGACCGGCGCAGAGGATGAGGCGCAGGCGATGTATGCGGGCGCGCAGGATTTTGTGCGCAAACCGTTCGATCCGCGCGGCCTCACCAGCCGCGTTCACCGCGTCCTCTCCAAACGAAAAGACGGTGAACGCCACACGGATTTGAAAACATATCTGGCCAAAAATTCTGGAATGTTGCGCGAATTTGAGCCTGGCCCCAGACGCTTCATCTAACAAATTGCTCACCACCCGGCATTGGCGCCGGCGTTATCCTACCACCCTAGCCCGCGGCCAAATCGCCGCAGAATTTCGCCGTCCATGCTTGCACATTATCATCACGCACGGTGGCAATCATCGCCTGATACCGGCTCTTGCGTTCCTCCAGCGGCATGTCGAGCGCCTTTGCAATCGCGCTGGCCATGACATCCGGACTATGCGGATTGACCAGCAAAGCGCCCTCACCCCCGCAATCCAATTGCCGCGCGGCCCCGGCAAAATCTGATAGGATCAACACGCCGGGATCCTCGGGATTCTGCGCGGCGACATATTCCTTCGCCACCAAATTCATCCCATCGCGCAGCGGCGTGACCACACCAATTTTGGCCGCACGGAAAAACCCATACAATTCGGCATGGCTATAGCCGCGATTCACATAACGGATCGGCACGCGGTCAACCTCGCTGCGGGCGCCGTTGATCTGGCCGGTCTTCTGTTCCAGCAATTCGCGGATTTGTTGATAGCTCTCAACGTCCTCACGGCTGGGCGGCGCAATTTGGATAAACACCAGATCACGCGTCCGGTCAGGATGCTGATCAAAAAACCGGCCAATGCCGTCGATCCGTTCAGGCAAACCTTTGGAATAATCGAGCCGGTCGACCCCAATCATCCCGGCGCGGTCGCGGGTGGAGGAGAGGAACAATTGCTCTGCGGCGCGCGCCTCTTCGGTATCGCCTTGTGATTGGAAATGATCCCAATCAATGCCGATAGGATAAGCGCGGGCGATGACAGTGCGGTCTTCAAACGTGATCTGACCGGTGTCATGATAGACGTCCGCGCCCAATTCCGTCTCGCAATAATGGACAAAGCTCGACAGCCATTCTTCGGTCTGAAAACCAACCAGATCATAGGCCAGCAATGTGCGCACCAATCGCTCATGATAGGGCAAAGATGTCAGCAGCCGGGTCGGCGGCCACGGCGTGTGTAGGAAAAATCCGATCCGGTTTTTGATCCCGCGCGAACGCAGCCTCTCGCCCAGCGGGATCAGATGGTAATCATGCACCCAGACAAGGTCGTCTTCTTCCACCAACGGCATGACGCTTTCGGCGAAGCGGTCATTGACGCGCTCATACCCCTCGCCCGTTTTCTGCTCAAAACGCGCCAGATCAATGCGATAATGAAACAGCGGCCACAGAGTCGAATTGGCATAGCCATTGTAATATTCGCCAACATCGCGCGTGGACAAATCAATGGTTGCGGTTGTTACACCGTCCGTACGCTGCAGATCCATATTGCCGGTGCGGTCTTCGCTTTCTTGGCCCGACCACCCGAACCAAACCCCGCCGTGATCTTTGAGCGCCGCATTGAGCGCCCCCGCCAGCCCGCCTTGCGCGCCAGCAACGCCGCGCGCTTTGGGCACGGCCACTCTGTTCGAGATTACGACTAGACGGCTTATCGGACTTCACTCCACGGTTTGGACAACAGCCCCGCACAATTGATTACCCCTACTAGCGAGTAGGTCTGCGGGAAGTTCCCCCAAAGTTCGCCCGTTTCATAATCGAGGTCTTCGCTAAGCAGCCCCGATTGCGTCGTGTGGGTCAGCATCGCCGTGAACAAAACGCGCGCCTCATCACTGCGCCCGGCGAGGTGCAACGCCTCAATCAACCAGAATGTGCAGACATTAAAGGCGGTTTCGGGCGCGCCAAAATCATCCTCCGCCGCATATCGCAGCATGTGGTCGCCGCGCCTAAGATGTTCTTCTACGGCGGCGAAAGTTTGCTTAAATCGCTCATTATCCGGCGACAAAAACCGCAATTCGACCATTTGCAGCAAACTGGCGTCGAGGTAATCGCTCTCAAAACTGGCGCCGTAATGCCCTTTTCCGTCGGCCCCTTCTTTCCACGCTTTTTCATCAATGGTCGCCGCAATCGCATCGGCCCGTTCGCGCCACACTTTCGCGCGGTCACCCTTGCCGATATGATCCGCAACATTGGCCAGCCGGTCGCATGCGGCCCAGCTCATGACGGCGGAATAGGTGTGCGTCTCTTGCCTTGTGCGAAACTCCCACAGACCCGCATCGGGTTGATCGTGCATCGCCCACGCCATCTTGCCGACTTGCTCTAAATTCTCAAAATCCCGCTCATCAGCGGGGCGCAACAGGCGCTTGTCAAAGAAACCCTGGGCGCTTGGCAAAACGATCTGGCCATAGGCATCGTGCTGAATTTGTTTATAGGCCGCATTGCCGCGCCGCACCGGCCCCATGCCGCGATATCCGGCGAGGTAACTGGCGGTGGTTTCATCAAGCTCGCTTTCGCCCATCACAGAATAGAGCGGCTGAATTTGCCCCCCGCGCGCGCCGTCGACGATGTTGCGCAGATAGCCGAGATATTTCTCCATCACATCCAGCGCGCCGAGGCGGTTAAGCGCCTGAATCGTGTAATAAGAATCGCGGATCCAGCAATAACGGTAATCCCAATTCCGCTCCGAATGCGCGGCCTCTGGAATGGATGTTGTGAGCGCGGCGACAATCGCGCCGGTTTCCTCATGCTGGCACAATTTCAGCGTAATGGCGCAGCGGATAACCTCGTCCTGCCACTCCAAGGGAATGCTGAGGCCGCGCACCCATGTCTGCCAATATTTGCGCGTGGATTGCTCCATCGACCGCGCCTGTTCACGCAAATTTCCCACAAATGGTTCATCCGGGCCGAGGAAGAAATGCGTGTCAGCCTCGACGCGGAAGGTGCGCCCTTCTGTGATGTATCCAATCGGCGCATCGGTCGACAGACGCAGCGCCTGCGGGCCGAGCAAATACCGGATGTGATTGGTGCCGCTGGTCGTTTCGGCAAGGCCTGCGCCGTAATTCTTGGTGGGTTTCAACACCACACGAATGCGCGGATTGCCGCTGATCGGGCGGACAATGCGGACATAGGAAACCGGGCGGTACATCCGTCCCGATCGTTCAAACCGGGGGCAGAAATCGAGGATTTCGACCGCGCTGCCATCTTTTGCCTCTAGGGTTGTGACCAGATTGGGCGTGTTGCGGATATATTCCTGCCGCGCGCTGATTTGCCCATCGAGCTCAAACCGCCAAATGCCTGCGTCTCTTTGATCCCCGTTCAGCAGCGCCGAAAACGCCGGATCACCATCGACACGCGGCACGCATCCCCAGACCAGCGCGCCGGTCTGATCAATCAGGCCGGAAACCTGACAATTGCCAATCGGCCACAATTCTAAATTCGGTGTGTGCGCCAAGTCTTAAAGCTCCAACCAAGTGTGCACTGCGGTAACATTCGGCAGCCGGTGATGCGCGCAGGTTTGCGTGCGTTCACCAACCAAAACGCCCAACCCGCCCATCTGCTGACAGGCGCGAAAGCCGGCCTCATCCGTCAAATCATCGCCGATGAAAATCGGCCTTGCGCCGGTGAAAGGGGGGCTGTCCATAAGCAGCTCTACTGCGCCGCCTTTGCCTCTGCCCTTGGCGACCAATTCGGCAACGCATTTGCCGCCTTGAACGCTCCAACCATGCGCGGCTGCTAATTCTTCGGCAAAACCATGCGCCTTCTCGCCAAGTTCAGGCCTAGCGCGGTAATGCAGCGCGCCGCCATGCGGTTTGTGTTCGTAATCAAGCCCTTCGCGCGCGGCGAACCGGCGCAATGCATCCTCGATCACGCGCGGCAAGGATATTGCACCCTCGCCCAGCGCAATACCTCCCGGCCCGCGCACATCGCTGCCATGCGACCCAGCCGCCGCAATCGGCAATTGTCCGATATGCCCTTCTATATCCGCAATTGCGCGCCCGCTGACGATGGCCAATCGCCCGCCCAATCGGGGCGACAATAAAGCCAATCTTTCGGTCATATCCGGCAGCGGCGCGATTGCGTCCGGCCGATCAGCCAATTCCACCAATGTCCCGTCAAAATCGAGAAACAGCGCCGCGGCCCCGGCCTCTATCAAAGAAGCGAGCGGCGGCGGAGCGCCCAGAGCGTGGCCGGATTGCATTCCCAATGCATAGAGCCTGATCGCGCGCGGTCAACAAGTCTGCTGCACTGCAGCAAAATGCCGCAGATCAAAGAATTTCGTAGCGCACTCGAATTGTAAAACTGGTGCCGGCTTCCATTGCTCCGCCCGGACGGACGCGGAAATCGGTTATCGACGCATCGCAACCCTCGCCATCATCGCTCGGATCATAGTCGAAATCGCTTCCGTCTGTTTCGGAGAATTCCAGATCGTCGTCATCCACTTCCAAGTCGGTCGGAATGCTGCCCGAACCGCCATAGTCATAGGTCAGCCCTGTCGCGCCGCCGGGATCGCCAAAGATCACAGGCCCGCCGCTGCGCGCCATCAGGCACATTTTCGCATCCGATGGTCCATCATCCCAAACCACCACCGTATCTGCATCGGTTGCCTCTGATCCGGTGTTGGTGACGGTGATCAAATATTCGACCGTCGCGCCGGGGATCGCTTTTGGCAAATTACCGCCGCCAACAGGGCCATTGATGGGGTCGGAAATAACCGAACTGACTTTGCTCACCGACAACGTTGTAAAGGGACGACAGGCGTTGATGTCGTGAATGCCGATTGCCTGTTGGCCGGGGTCCACCGGCGCGGTTGTGTGGTTGCCATAACGCACGATGATAGTGTCGACCGCCTGAGTGAAGGTGACAACAACATTGCCGAGCGCCGCATCGGAATCCGAGGCACCATCACCAATCGCAACATTGCCGCCAGAAATGAAGTTCACATTGCCATTGGTCAGCACCGCATCAAATTCTGCGCCGCCATTATTGCTGCCGACAACCTCAACCCGGTCGGCAAATTGCCCTGCTAGAAAATCGACATCGAAGATTGTGAATTGCACGCCGGTCAAAGTGCGCGGCAAGGTCATGGTGATTTCAACATCGCCCGCTTGGTCGCCTTGATTGGCCAGCATGTTGAGCGCGGAATCCGGACCCGGCAATCCGCCGCTAAACACCGGCTCCACATTTGGGGATTGTCCGCCAAATGCGTTATTGTTCAAAAAGACGCCGTCATTGTCGAGCTGAAATCTAACATCGCCCAGATTATCAAATGCATATGTGTTGTCAGTCGTTCCCGGCGTCCAGCTGGAAATACTGTCCCAATCGAACACGGAAAGACCTGCTGGGCAGGATAGAACTGGCGGGACACCCGGCGCGCGCCCGCTTTGCACGGTAAAGCTGGAGGAGGCGAAGTCATCCTCTGACGCATCGCCATTGCCGGGCGTCGAATTGGGATCGTTTGCGCTGCTGTTGGATATCTCTGCGGTGTTTGTGATCACGGTTCCAGCGGCCGAAGACACTGTCCCAGTGATCGTCAAACTGGCGCTTTCACCCGGTGCAAGGGTGCCCACATCCCAGACGCCTGTGCCCGAATCATACGATCCATCGCCGCTGGTGCTGGTCAGTGTAAAGCCCGCTGGAAGGTTTTCCTGAACAAGAACATTATCGGCGCTCAAAGCCGAATCAGCAGCATTCACCGCCGTCAAACGCCACGTCGCTGTGCCGCCTTGGATCGGAGGGGATCCAATCAGTGTTTTGGTCAGCGATAAATCTGCGCCTGGCGAGAAATAGCTGAGATCAGAAACGCTGACGAACTGATTTCCCGGATCGCCTGTGCCGGTATAGCTAAAATAGACGATCTGAATGCGCTGGACGGCTTGCCCGCCAAAATCGAAATTGACGTTGCCGTCTGTCGAGGTGAAGCCCGTGGTCCCAGTTCCGCGCCAGCCATTGACGACCGCGTCATTGGTGCGCGTGACAGAGGAACCGATCGACCAAAACGCGGTGTTGGTCGCGGCATTGGTGAAGGCGCCGCTGGTATTGTCATCATAGAAGACTTCTACCGCGTCCGCATATCCGTTGAGATCGACATGGCTGAGCGAGAAATTAAGATCAGTGACCGCTTGGCTCAATGTGATCGTCATGGTCACTTTATCGAGCGGGTCGAATTGAGAATTGTTGAAATTCATGAATAGCGGCGTTGGCCCATCGCCAATCGTACCATTGAAATAGCTGACAAAGGTCGGCGCAAACGGCGCGGTGAATGTGCTGGGGCCAGAGGTTTGCGTTGTCCAAGTGACCGTCGCAACCGTGCCGTCCGATGCTGTGACAGTGGTGCCAGAGGGTAACGCACCCTGACTGGCGACGCCGGCATCGGCCCAATCCACGTCAGCAGACTGCGCATGCGCCGCGCCCGGCATAATTCCCGCAGCAAGCATCAAAACAGCAGCAAAACAGACAAGCAGCCGCGCAAAGAAAAACAGGCGATCAAACATCTGTTTTGAGTAGGACATCATGGTAAACGAGGGGTTTACCGTCGCGGGAAATTCGGCGCGCATCATCGTAATCACCGCTGCCCCAGACCGAGGAAGTCGAACGTGTCGGTGTCGAATTTGAACCGGACGGCGGCGAACACGCCTTTATCGGTGTTGCGCGCCGCAGCAAAATCGCCATCGCGGAACCCTTCGACATTGTAACCCAGCGTCAGCAACATCCCGTCGGCTGGTACAAAACCGATCGTTGGGCCGTAAGCAAAATTGGTCACGTTGTCTTCGAGGTTCGCGCGGACCGTGCCGGTCGCGCCGATTTCGAAACGGTCACCGATACCGATGCGTGCGTCTGCGCCGACCAGCACGGTTGTGCCGGAAAATTCCGTGCCTTCAAATTCGTCAAAATTGTACCGGCCGCCCACAAACAAAGTGTATTCATCGCGGCGCGTTTGATGCTCGATACCGAATTCGTCTTCGTCCCAGCCGCGCGGGCTCCAATTGGTTGACCAGCTGCCGACCAAACGGCGCGAGACTGCATCGCCGTCAACGATCAGAGCTGTACGCCCTGCGCCGCCAGCTTGGCCCGCAATACCGCCGGTGACCCGGTCGCTGCGATATTCCAGCTTGCCCAGCATGGCGATTTCGGAGGCGTCAGGACGATGCGCGAATGCGATGCTGGCATCGAAAATCTCGGTCGCCGAGCCGTTGATGTCTTCGGCGCGGGTCCATGTTGCACCGGATCCGACAATGCTGCCTTCACCCAATTGACGGATCGCGCCAAAGGTTGCGCCAGTGCGGTCGGCTTGCTCGCCCTCGCGGTGCTCGCCGCGCGCTGTCACGCTCCAACGATCCTTGCGCCATGCGGCACCGATGGTGAAGGCGTTGAAGTCTTCAAATTGCTGATTGCCGGTGAACTGACCGCCGCTGGCCGCAGGTTGCAAATCATTGATCAGGTCATTGCCGTTTGGCACGCCGTTCAAGGTGCGGTTGCCGTCAATTGTGGCATCCAGCGTCAATTCCGGCGTCACTTGCAATGTTTGCGCAAGACCGAATGCTGCGAATGTACGGTTGCCAAATTCGCCGATGGTTTCTTGACCAACAGATGTGATGATCTGGCCGCCCTGCCACGGGGTCGCTTCGATCCCGCCGCGCAATTGGCGCGAATTGAACTGGCCACCATCGGCAATTTCATACGTGCCGACCAAGCGGACATTGCTGGTCACGGCATAGCGGACGCCAAGCCGGTGACGGGCTGGCAAATCGACGCTTTCGGCGCTGTCCAGAGCAATCGAGCTGGTGGCGGACAATTCCAAAGTGTTGTCCAGCAGACGCTGCGTCACGCCAGCCTCAAGCACGGTCGATCTGTTGTTCGTGTCGTCAGCCAGACGGTCATCAAAATGGGTCAGACCAAGGCGCAAATCGGTGTTGCGGCGGGTGTAATTAACCTGTGCCTGAGCCGCACGGCGGCGCGAGCTGTCAGCCAGACTGTCGTCCTGCCAAACGCTGCCGATAACGCTGAGATTGTCGGCCAGGAATACGCGGCCATCAACGCCAACCTTGCGGCGGCCCAATTCGGCGCCGTTTTGTTGACCGATGCCGTAATCGCTATCCAGCTGGCGGGCATAAGCAAGAATGTCGAGCTTGCCAGTTTGGTGCTGCACTTCGGCGATCCAACCGGTCGAGGTTGCCCCTTCGCTGCGGCTCATGGCGAGCTCGCCGCGAATTTCGGTGCTGTCGCCAATTTGCGCGCGCAGATCGAGCGAACCGATATCCGTGCGCCGTGCATCACCTTTATCGGTTATGGCATTGGCGCCGATGCGCACGCGGCCATCAAGGCTGTTCCAATCGACCCGCAGACCGGCATTCAGTTCCGCTTGGCCCAGACCGTCGGTTTCATATTCGACGATGATGAATTGCGGGTTCAGATTGTCATCGCGGCTCAAAACAGGGCGCGCGAATGTGATCGTGCCTGACAGCAAGTCGATATCGTAATCGAGGAAGCGTGTGAGCGTGCGGGTCGAAACAATCAGTTCCGAACGGAAACGGTCGCGCACTTCAATCGTAACCTGCTCGCTATTGGCGAGGATGCCGCGGCTGCCGAGTTGATACGGGCCGCTAATGCCTTGCCCCTGAATTTCGTCACGCTGAAGGCGGCTGGAGATTTCTGCGGCAAAACCGCTAGTCTTGAATTGGCCAAAGCGTGCTTCGCCGCGAACACCGGTTGCAGTGCGGTTGTAACGGGCCAGACGGGTCTGGTCGAAAGCGGTCTCAAAATCACCATAGAGCGCGTAGAATGTCGCGGTTTCGATGCGGACATACAGGTTCTCTCTGCTGGCGGCGTCAAAGCGACGCGAGGAGCCATCGGCAAACACTGTGTAATAGGCTTGCGGATCAATCGTGCCGAGCACGCGCTGATCTTCGCGTTGTTTCGCGCTGTCATAAGCGATGGTCAGCAAATATTCGCCCAGCACACGGCCTTTGGCATAGAGCGCAACGCGGGCATTGTCGCCAAGGTCGCTGTCGAAGCGGCCGGTGCGTTCCATATTGTCGGCCACGCTGCGCGCGCCCACAGTGCCTTCGGCCAGACCAACGATGGTCCATTCGATATCGCCGGGCTCGATCCAGCCTTCCAATTGCTGGCTGCGTTCCAGATCGCCATCGACAAAGTTAAAATCAAGGCGCAGCGAGCCGCTGACCATAGTTGGTGCGAGTTCGATCAGCGCGATGCCATCAGTGCCTTCGACGACCCAGCGGGCCGAGCTTGGCGTGAAGCCTGTGAGCTGGTTGAGTTGCTGGCGATCAATCGCCTCCGCGCTTTCGTAAGGCGCGTTGAGTTCGAAATTGCCCGAAACACCGGCGCGAAGCGGACGATTGTTACGGTCAAGCACGCGGATCGCAACCACCGGACGGGTGCGCCCATCAGCGACCAGATTCGACATTTCCGGCACCAGCTCAACGCGGGTTGGCGTTGTGGTAAAGAACACTTCGCGGGTGAAAGTTTTGCTGACACTGCCGAAGCTGTTGATAATGTCTGCGGACAGTTCAGTGCGCTCGTTTTCAAGCCGCACGCCGCGCCAAGTGCTAACGGCAAACTGGCCGCGCTCTGGGTTCAATGTGCCTTCGAATGACAGGCCGCTGACTTCTTCGCCATTGATGCGCAGAACAACGCTCTGCCCCTTGCGGTGGCGGATTGCGACGCGGATTGCCGGGGCGCGCGGGTTCGCGGTGACGCCCGGTGTCAGGAAGCCGTCTTCGCCATCACCCAGCGCAATCCAATCGGTGTTGGGCGCATAAGATAGGGTCGCGGCTTCGGCGGCATCTGCGGTTGTTTCTGGGACGCCGGCTTCGACGAGGATCTCGCTGCTGAGCGGAACCAATCCGCCGGTTTCGCTAGAGTTTTCGCCGCCTGCGATGGCGTTCACCGCACGGGCAGTGGCACCGTCTGCGCGGGTCTCGGCGAATTTCGCCGCGTCTTGCAGCATGCCTTCTGGCACGATGGCGTGGAAATCTGCGACCACCAGGCTGCCGCCTTGGCCGATGACGAAACGTGAGCTTGCGCTGCCAGCATTGCGAGTGCCGCGGTGGCAATCGATCAGCTGAGTGCCTTCTGGCAAAGTCATGCCAGCGACCGCGACAACATGCGTGCCGGGGACGACGCCTTCGAAGTGATAGCGGCCATCAGCGTCAGTGATCGCATAGCTGCCGTCTTCCATCACAACGCGCACGCCGGGGATGCCGGGGCGTGGATCGTCGATCGTGCAAGGTCCGTCGGTGATCCGGCCAATGATGGTCATACGGTCGGCAATGGATTCGCGTTCAATATCAACAGCAACGCTGGTGCGCGATACGCGGCCAACCGAATCTGTGATGGTTGCATCGTTCAGCGCGCGGCCCGGAGGGGCATCGGCGCGAACGCTCATCGCATAGGTGACACGGCGCGAAGCCCCCGCCGGAATATCGCCAAGCGCAACCGTCAGCACGCTGCCGTCAGGCGCGATTGTGATCGCATCAGGTGCCTCTGCCCCGTCAACGCGGATGGAGTCCGGGCGCAGGCGCAAAAATGGCGACGGCGTATCTGTCACCACAACATCGCGGCGCGGACGCGAACGGTCAGTGTTGTTCGCAGTGATCGCATAGAACACCACATCGCCGGGTTGTACACGCTGACGCGAGGCGGTTTTGACAAGTCCAATATCCACACCCGGACGGTCAAGCGGAATGTCCACTTGCACAGGGACCGGGCTGTCGAGCACGAAATCACCACCGTAAGACGCATCGAGGATAACGAATCCGCGGCCATCAGGGCGGGTGATTTGCGCGATATTTTCAGGGCTTACGACAGACGGCGCTGTGTAAGGCTCTGGCGGAGTGATATCGAGGCGGTATGTGCCCAGGAATGTCAGCGGGAACCAAAATTCCCCTTCACCCAAGGTGACCACATTGCCAGCACCATCGGTGATCGGCTGGCCCGAAATCACTGTCGAAGGCCAAGACGTAACGCCGTCCTCAGCAAAGACCGTTGCAGGCTGGCCGGTGGCAACATCGATCAAAGTGACGACTGCGCCATCAACCGGCTCGCCAGTTTCGCTGTCAAACACCACGCCAAATGGATCGGCGAGAACTTCTACCGAAGTTTCCACCAGAACGGTCGTATCGCCCGGCAGGCTGGCGGTGATCGCAATGCCCGCGCCATCGACAATGCTGAGGCGGCAATCGCCTTGCACGACAGCTGGCGGCATGCGGATTGTGTCGATCTGACCGACAAACACGCCCGTATTGGCGCCGGTTTCAAAGATCGTTTCGTTTTCTTCATCGCCCGTGGACGTGGTGATGGTGATATCAAGTTGATCGACCGTATTCGGGTCGGTGTTCGCGGTCAAAGCGGTCACTTCAAACAGAACCGTTTGCCCTGCCCGCACCGTGCTGGTCTGTTCGACCGCACCGTCTTGCGGGGTTAGCGCGATATTTGAACTGGTGGTCCCGCCTTGCGGGGTTTGGCCGACAATGCTGCACAAAGGTGCGCGGAAATCGAGGGCAGTGCCGCCCCCGGCTGTCGGACGGAACGCCGTGATTGATGGCGGCGGAGCGGTGACATCAATCGTCACCCGGTTGGACGTGGTTTGAACCGGCCGCCCGACCAATTGCCAAGTTGCCTCGGCGGTGTTCTCAATTGTGCGGATCGTTTCGGAACCGCCTGTGGTCTGAGCGCTCGCCCCCTCTCCAAGCACGCCTAGCGGCAGCAGCACTACTGAAAGTGCCGCTGCCACGCGCTTGAAAGAGGGGGGAACACGCATGTTCTAAATCCGATCCGTGATCTTAGTTGATCGTGACGCGGAAATAGAGCGAGCGAGTTGTGCTCGCCGGAAGGTCGCTAAGCAGACCAGCAATCTCATTGAGACCGCCTGTGCCGCCGCCAGCTGTATAGCTAGCATCGCCGCCTTCTTCGTCGGTGCCGCCAGCACACACTGCGATATCGTCAGTATTGTCAGCAGGCGTGCCGTTCGTGTCGATCGTAGCCGTGCCATCGACAAAGATGCCGAAGTCATTTTCTGCGAAAGTCACGTCAGCCGGAAGGTCATCCGACACGTTCACGGCGGTTGCGGTGGCCGCATCCGCTGCGTTCGACACTGCGATACAATATTCGATCACTGCACCCGGAATTGCTTTCGGGTTGGTCGTGCCGTTTACCGGATCGCTGATGATGCGGCTCGATTTGACGACGCTGACAAGAGCGCCGGCCACTTCGAACTGACCCAAAGCAGAATCGTCGCCGTCATTGGCGGCTTCTTCTGCCGTGCTCGTGCCGTCTGCAAGAACAGTGTCTTCGCCCGGTGTGTTGGCGTCGGTGTTGTCGAGACCGAATATCTCTGCACCCAGACCAGCAGCGCCGGCTTCGTGTGCGTCAGCAATCAGAACGATGTCGAAGATGTCATCATTGACCGCGTCGGTCGTGATGTCAGCAACAACGAGAACCGCAATGGTCTCTGCGCCAAGGCCGTCATCTGCCGCAACTTCGTCGAGGAAGGTGATCGCACCCGCGTCGATTTCGGTTTGTTGCAGAATGCCGTCATTGTTTGCATCAAGATAGATCGTGATGTTCTCAATGTTGGCAGCCGTGCCGTCCGTCAGAACGGTGGAAAGGTCGAGGTCGACAATGTCGTTCGACAGGTTGGTCACGTCAAATGACAAGACAGCCTGATCTTGACCTGGTGACACATTGACAGGTGTTGCGCCTGTGAATGTGACATCAACGTCGATCACGCGGTCAACCGTGAAGGTATCGCTTGCCGTGACATCGTCTTGTTCTTCGCCGCCGACTTCAAAGGAAACCGAGACGTTGTTGGTGATGGTATCACCAGCGGTCGTCCCGACTGCCAAAGCCGGCGTGCTGGACATTGCGATAAGAGCGAAAGCGCTCACCGCACCCAGCAGCTGGGTTGGTTTTTTCATGTTTGTGGTCCTCTGCGTGTGCCCCGTGTAAAACTCACCGCCCACGGAACATGGCGGCTATCTTCCCCTGTTGGAGGATGAAATTGGGTCCGCGGTTCAGCGGATAATGGCGGGATATTCGAGCCGGCCGCTGTCGCCGGGCGCGATGGAAGCGAGCGTCCAACGGACATGCGTCACATCAGCGTGAACGGCGCCGCGTGTGGAGCCGTCTTCGTTGGTGACGGAAAGCGCGGACAATGTGCCCCATGTTTCCCCAGCATCGACCGAAACGGTCAATTCTGGGTCCGCATCAGGCGCAAGGCGAACTGCGGATGGGAGCGGGTTGGTCACAACAAAGTTTTCAACCGGTTCATCGCCGCTATTCGCGTAATCGGTTCCAAATACGAGGCGATCGCCGGGAACGATAACGCCCGGCTCAACCAATTGCGTGGAGGTGTTGCCGTCTTCGTCAACCGACGTTTCAACCGCCATCACATCGCCAGAAAGGGCGACGGGGCTTTGCGCCTGCGCAGCGGCAGTCAGCGGGAATGCTGAGCCTGAGACGACAAGCAAAGCTGCGACCATTTTTTTGAACGTGTTCATGTTCTTGTGCTTCCTGTGCTTGGAAAAGTGGATCAGTCGATCGTGACGTCGAAAGTCACGGTGTGGACGGTGCCGCCCGCAACCGTGCCGAGGTCGACTGCAATGCCGTCAGCGTCTGACCCTTCGCCCGCGTCATCGCCGCTCGCATCGGTGAGATCGCCGTCATCCAGTGTGATGGTTTCAGCGGAATAGGTTGTGCCGTCCGGAATGGCGTCGGTGACAACCAGGTCATCGACAGAGCCGCTGCCGGAAACGGTGGCGACAATTGTAAAGGTGGCGACCGAACCGGGGACGGCATTGTCGCCGCCAAACGGATCAACCACGACGACAGATTTGGTAAGATCAACGGTGGTGATCCCAACAATCAAAGAGCCGACCGCGCTGTCTTCTGCGCCGGTTGTGCCGACAATCGCATCGCCGCCATCAACGCCCTGCCCTGCGAACACAGTGCCCGGTGCGCCGGTGCCGGTTACGGCTTCTGCGGTCAGTTCGACATCGCTGGCTTGGCCATCGGTGACCCCATCAGGAACGGTGACAATAACGAATACGGTGAGCGCTTCGTCCGCTTCCAAAACCTGCGTCGTTTCCGGCGCGGTCAGGATTTCATCAACGCCGGGATCATACGTGCCGTTACCATTGGTATCGACCGCGATGTTCACCACGGTCGTATCAAAGTCATTTCCGCCAACGACCGGGTTCGCCGTCAGCTCATAGGCTTCTGGCCCGTTGCCTTGGTTAGTGACTTCATAGGTCAGAATAGCCTCGCCTGGGGCGGTGCCAATCGGACCGCTATCCAGCGACGTCACCGTCACATCCAGCAATTCGTCAACGCGCACCACAACGGTGTTTGAATCCACCGTCTGCGGGCCGTCCCCGTCCTCATATGTGGCGGTGGCGGTGTTCTCGATAAGAGTGCCCGCATTCACCCCACCTGCATGTGCTGCCTGTGCGCCGAATGACGCTAACGCGAATGCGGCTACAATTGGGCTAGCGACACGAGCGCCAGTGATCGCGGATGACCTTGCTCCACAAAGATAAGAAATCGCGGATTTGTTCATTATATTTCTGCTGTCCTCGAGGAATGCTTGCACAGTTTTTTCAAGAACCATGCCAATCCAAAATTATTCGTATTTTCAATATCTTGAACGCATTCATCCACCCGCAGGTCTCGGCCTTTTGAAATTTTTCGCAAATTGGGTGAGCTAGCTCTCGCAATCTGCGAATCGCGCGGAGCGAGCGTGCGCGTTTGGCCCTGCACAATCGTCAGCATGGTAATTGCGGGTTTGAAGGTGTCTTGCGTATCCATACCTAGAGCGGATACGAGACAATGGTTATCAACCCGTTAGCAGAATCCCGAAAACGGCAGAGTTCTGCGGGTTAGACACAAGAGTTTACAACTGAGGTATGGTTAAAAAGCGGCTCAAATCCGCCCGTTTATGCGCCATTTCTGGCGGAAATCGGGGGGTTTTCTACCAATCGGTCAATCGCCGAGCGCGAAGACGCCAAACCGGGCAAAGCCGCATTTTTCTTACCGAATGGGAAGTTTGCCTGTTGAATGGGGGCCAGCAGCTGCGCGGATTTCAGGGCGAATTAATCGCTTGGCAGCAGCGCCAAGAGGGCGAAACTCGCCAACCAATGTTCACCCATATAATCGCCAGCAACATGGGGCAGAGCCGCTTCCAAATGGCTTTGCGCTCGCTGTTCGATCAAGGCTAAGGCCGATTCATCGCCGCTCCCAATCGCCCGGCCCGCCGCGCGCAGGCACCAGGCCCGGCTGAGGTTGAGCCCGTCGAGATGGGCAATTTTGCCGTCACTCCGGTCTGAAACGCCCACCGGGCGGCATTCACGCTCCAACCAACCATTGGTGACAACCAGGGCATCAAACCACGGCGCGAATGTCTCCGCCGGCATGATGCGGCTCATGAGTGTTGCCGCGATCAGCACCGGCGAAAGAAACTCATCGCCCCCCGGTTCCCATCCTGCATAATTCGACTTGCATGCAAAGGCATTGACCGACCATGCCTCAATCGCCGCCGAAAGCTCCGTATCGCGAGCCTCAGCCCATTCATGCGCCAGCAGCAGGGCAAAGGCGGTGTTGCCATGCGTGCCCACCGTGATCGGATATGTCAGGATCGGCAGATATTCTGCGAAACGCTGCGCAAAAGCCCGTGCCAAGGGCTCCAAACGTTCGCCCCAATCACGGTCGCTGTGCCGTGCGGCCTCATGGTGCAGGTACAACAGCCAGCCCCAGCCATAGGGCCGTTCAAATCCGCGCGCAGAAGCCTGTTTCATATAAGCAAGTTCGACGGCGAGTTTTTCTTCCGTGAACGTCTCCTGCGCCAGGGCATCAATCGCCTGCGCCTCAGGCATGTCAGGATAAAGCCGCCTGAGCGTGAGCAGCGTCCACCAGCTATGTACGCATGAATGCCAATCGAAACTGCCGAAAAACACCGGGTGCAAGGCGCGCGGCCCCAAAGCATCCGCATCGCTGACCAGCACATGATCGAGCTTATTGGGAAAATCCTGCGCCACATGGCCCAGCGCAATCCGCGCAAATTTGCGTGCAACGTCCTTCGTCAATTCCATAACAAGAACGCCCCGACATAGATGATCACAACATTACAAATCCAAAGCGGGATCGCCGTGCCGACCTGTTGACGAATAACGGCGTTTTGATCTTTCAGTTCCAACAGGGCGGCAGGAACGATGTTGAAGTTTGCGGCCATTGGGGTGAGCAATGTTCCGCAGAAACCGGCCAGCATCCCAACCGCACCAATGACCGCCGGGTTGCCGCCATACCCTTCCACCAGCAAAGGAATGCCTATCGCCGCCGCCATAACTGGGAAGGCGGCGAAGGCATTGCCCATGATCATTGTGAAGAGCGCCATGCCCAGCGCGAACACGACCACCGTAAGAAAGATGCTGCCTTCCGGAATGGCTCCGCTGGCCGCGTCGCCAATGATGTCGCCCACACCCGCCAACGCGAAGACCGCGCCCAAGGCCGCAAGCATTTGCGGCAAGATCGCGGCCCAGCCGATGGAGTCCAGCAAGCGCCGCCCTTCTTCTGCTGGAGCCAACGCAGCGGGACGCAGCCACACCATCGCCGCAATGAGCGCAATGACAACACCGACGCCAAACAGTATCAGCGTTTCGCGGCGCTCTTCGAAAAGGCCGCCTTCCACAATCGAAAGGGGCAGGTAATTGTACAGCAACGTGCCCGCCACAGCAGTTATCGGCACAATTAAAGCCGGGACAAACAGGCGATTACCAAATTTTTCTGAGAAACTTTCTCGCTCCTCATTCAAGGTCGTTTCAGGCGCGCTGCGCTTCAACTGGCCTGCCCCCGCGATCGCCACGAGCGCCAAAACCAATATTCCGTTAGCAAGATCACTCAAATAGCTGCCGGCGAAGAAACTGACGGACAAAATCCCCCAAAACGCTGCATTTCCATAGAGTTGATCGCGCAAGCTAAGAATTGACCACAAGGCAAAGAACGAACCTGCCAAGACATAGAGCCACTCATAGGTGATCATGCCGCGTCCTCCTTATCCTCAACCTGCCGGACGCGCGTCAATCGGCGATCAAGCGCAGTGATCCGCCAGCTGTGGATCACAAAAGCGCATACCGCGGTGGGGATTGCCCAGACGGATAATTGCAACGGGGTAAGCGGATAGCCGTAAGATTCAAAAACTCCTTGAATCAATAGGATAGATGCGATTGCGAAGAAAATATCTTCACCGAAGAACAGCCCCACATTGTCCGTTGCCGCCGACATTGCGAGCACTTTTTCACGGTCGCCATCTGCCAATTCGCCATGCGATTTTTCCGCCGCAGCCTCCGCTATAGGGGCCACCAAGGGCCGCACCGCTTGGGGGTGTCCGCCAATATCTTTCATCCCCAAAGCCGCTGTGATCTGGCGGAACAAAAGATAGATCACAAGCAACTTGCCCATCGTAGCGCCGCGCACACTTTCGATCACCGAACGCGCGCGCTGCTGCAATCCGTGACGCTCCAAAATGCCAATCACTGGCAGGATGATCCACGTAACAGAGATGTAGCGATTGTCGTTAAACGCCTTGCCCAGCGCCTCAACCACGGCGACGAAATCCAGCCCCGCCAGCAGGCCCGTCGCAACCGCTGCGCCCACAACCACCATCAACGGATTGAACCGCAAAGCAAAGCCGATAACGACCAAGGCAATGCCCAAAAGGGGCCAGTAACTCATCAAAGATTCTCCTGATCTTCGCCATCCAGGCCCGGGCCATACCCCCCGCCCCCAGGCGTTAGGATCGCAAATGTATCGCCCGGCTGCATTTCTGCCGATGCGGTGGCGCTTAATTCTTCGCGTGTGCCATCGGCTCGTTCGACCCAGTTACGCCCCGGCGCCGCATCGCCGCCGCCAGCAATACCGCGCGGCGCAACCTTGCGCCGGTTGGCGAGCATATTTGCGCGCATCGGCTCCAAAAACGTCATACGCCGCTCCACCCCTTCGCCGCCGCAATGCAGTCCCTGACCGCCGGAGCCGCTGCGCACCGCAAACCGGTCCAGCCGGACGGGGAAGCGTGTTTCCAGAATTTCGGGGTCTGTCAGGCGGCTATTGGTCATATGCGTTTGCACCGCGCTCGTCCCGTCATGATCCGGCCCTGCGCCCGACCCGCCACAGATTGTTTCGTAATATTGATGCGCGTCATTGCCGAAGGTGAAATTGTTCATTGTCCCTTGGCTCGGCGCCAACCTACCCGTCGCCGCGAACAGAGCATCCGTTACCGCTTGGCTGGTTTCCACATTGCCGGCGACCACCGCTGCACCGGGATGCGGGTTCAGCATTGATCCTTCTGGTACGATCAGCTCCACTGGCTTCAAACACCCGTCATTCATCGGAATGGCATCGTCGATGAGCGTACGCAGAACATACAGAGCCGCCGCGCGCGTAATGGAACGCGGCGCGTTAAAGTTGCCCGGCAATTGCGCGCTGGTCCCTGTAAAATCAAACACAGCGGAGCGCGCCGAATGATCAATGCGGATCGCGACTTTCACGACAGCATCATTGTCCATCCGATACGCAAATTCGCCGTCTTGCAATTCGCCCAGCAATCGCCGCACGCTTTCCTCTGCATTGGCGATCACGTGGCGCATATAGGCCGCCACCACTTCGGCGCCCTGATCCTTCGCCGCTGCGTTCAGCAATTCTGCGCCGCGAATACAGGCCGCCAATTGCGCGCGAAGGTCCGACAGATTGCGCGCTGGATTGCGGGCTGGATAAACCGCGCCTGCGAGCACTTCGCGAATGCTGCTTTCCTGAAACACCCCTTCGTCAACCATCAGAAGGTTGTCGATCATCACCCCTTCTTCTTCGATATTCCGGCTTTCGGGCGGCATTGATCCGGGCGCGATCCCGCCAATATCGGCATGGTGCCCGCGCGCCGCGACAAAGGCATCGGGCTCGCTGGATGCATCATCGTAGAACACCGGCACGATGACTGTGATATCTGGCAGGTGCGTGCCGCCGCGATACGGATCGTTGAGCACGTAAGCGTCCCCGCGCCGAAACCCGCGCCCATCGCGCGGCGGCCCGTCAGCCAAGCCATTTGAGCGTCCGCGCGCCTCTATCACCCGCGCGATACTTTCGCCCATAGATCCCAAATGCACTGGGATATGCGGGGCATTGGCGATCAGCGCCCCGCCCGCATCAAACAAAGCACAGGAAAAATCGAGCCGTTCTTTAATGTTCACCGAAGTCGCCGTGGATTGCAGAACCACGCCCATTTCCTCGGCAATGGCCATGAAGAGATTGTTGAAAATCTCCAGCCGAACGGGATCAACCGCGGTCCCTGCCGCGCGGCCCCGTTCAAGCGGCTGCATCCGGGTGAGTACGAGGCTCCCCTCCTCTGCCAAGACGCCGCGCCATCCCGGTTCGATCACTGTGGTGGAGCCGGGATCGATTATCAATGCAGGGCCATCGACGCTCTCGCCTGCCTGCATCACGCTGCGCTCCAATGTATGCCAGCCGCTTGGTGCTGCTGACCCCAAGCCGGGGCGTTCTGGCTCGGCACGTTCCGGCGCGCTGTCCAATCTCGCGGCTTGCAACGTCGCCGCCAAAGCACGCGGCAGGCCGCTTGCCTCCACATCGCCGCCGCTGATCGCCTCGACGCTCAAGGCTTCGACAATGATCGCCGCCTTTGCATCGGAATAGCCGAACCTTTGCCGGTGCAAGGCGCGAAATGTCTCATCCATCTGCGCCACTTGCCCGCATGGGATGGTCAACATGGAATCGCTGCCCTCAAACCTCAATCGCGCGCGCGCCAGCGTCGTGATATCGCCAGCTGCGATGCTCTGATCGATGAGCACAGCGCGCGCGCGCTCCTTCAACTGCGCCAGATTTTCTGAAAAATCGCTCTCCAAAGGCCGAACCACACTGACCTCTTGAATCGCCTTTATCGGCGCCAGCCCAATCCCAAAAGCAGACAGCATGCCCGCCAGCGGATGGACCAAAACCGTTTCCATGCCGAGTTGATCGGCCACCATGCAAGCATGTTGCCCGCCCGCCCCGCCAAAACAGGACAGCGCATAGGTCGTCACATCATGCCCGCGGGCGACAGAAATTTTGCGAATGGCATTGGCCATATTGTCAGCAGCAATTGCCAAGAAGCCCTCAGCGATTTCAGAAAGGCGTCTTTCCCCGGGCAGGCTCGACGAAACGGCTTCCAGAGCGGCGCGCGCGGCGGCTGGGTCCAAGGGCAGATCGCCGCCGGGGCCAAAGACACTGGGGAAGAAAGCCGGATCAATCCGGCCCAAGAACAGGTTGCAATCGGTAATCGTTAAGGGTCCACCAGCGCGGTAACAGGCCGGGCCGGGATTGGCTCCGGCGCTATGCGGGCCAACACGAAAACGTGCGCCGTCAAAACTGCAAATTGAACCGCCACCAGCGGCAACCGTATGAATTTGCATCATTGGGGCCGCCACGCGCACACCGGCAACCACACTGTCACCGGTTAACTCCAATTCGCCGGCATAATGCGCAACATCTGTGCTGGTCCCGCCCATATCGAAACCGATCAGCTTTGCGTGACCCAGCGGCGCGCAGGCCGCAACCATCCCGACAACCCCGCCCGCCGGTCCGGATAGGATCGCATCCTTGCCCCGAAATGCCCCGACTTCCGCCAAACCGCCGCTCGATTGCATAAAACGCAGATTGCGGGCTTGCGGCAGTTCCGCGCGCAAAGTGTCAGTGTATCGGCGCAAAACCGGGGACAGATAGGCATCCACCACCGTCGTATCGCCGCGCGGAATCAATTTGATCAACGGGGCGACCTCATGGCTCACGCTAACTTGCGTAAAGCCGGCATCCCGAGCGATTTGCGCCAATCGCATTTCATGGTCGCGATGTTTCCAGCTATGGATCAGCGCGATCGCGATGGCGTCAAACCCATCGGCACGCAGGGCCGCAAATTGCGCATGCGCTGCCGCTTCATTGAGCGGCGTTAGGACACTGCCATCGACCGCAACGCGCTCTTCCACTTCAACAACCCGCGCGGGCAATTGTTCTGGCAAGATTATATGGCGGGCAAAAATCTCAGGCCGCGCTTGTGTTCCGATCCGCAAGGCATCGCCCAGCCCAGCCGTTATCGCCAGCGCCAATCGTTCCCCCTTTCGCTCCAGCAAAGCGTTGGTCGCAACCGTCGTGCCAATCCGCAAATCCGCGATCTCAGCGGTCTTTTGGCCTTCATCTTGCCCGTCATATGCGGCGTCATATTGGGCCATCAAGCGCCGCACGGCCTCACTTGCGGCATCGGAATAGGCGGCGGGATTTTCTGAAAGCAGCTTATCCGTCACCAATCGCCCATCCGGGGTCAGCGCCACGACATCGGTAAATGTACCTCCGCGATCAATCGCAAAGCGCCAAGCATTCATACTGCGCGGTTTCCTTTGCTTAATCGCGGTTACAGCGCAGCGGGCAAGCGGCGCAGCACCTTCTTCGCAACCGCGCAGAGCGGCGTCAATTGCGGGCAATACCGCTCTAACCAACAAATTGAGAGGTTGCATTTTGGGACGGGTTTGGCTGAGACGAACCCCAAGAACACTTTCGGGAGAATGATGAGATGGCCGATTACGAAACAATCCGCGTGGAACGCAGCGGGGATATTCTGAAAATCACGCTGAACCGGCCAGAGCGGCTGAACGCCTGCCCACCGTTGATGGCGGATGAAATTTTCGCGGCGATCCGCGATTTGGGCGATGCCCGCGCTTTGTTGATTATGGGCGAAGGCCGCGCCTTTTGTTCGGGCGCCGATTTGGCCGCGCGCGGTGGCGGCGACGTCTTCGCCTCTGCTGGAGATGGCTCTTTCACCGCGCTCAACCGTCATTACAACCCGATGATGGCGGCACTTTGGAATTTGCCGATCCCGGTCGTCACCGCCGTTAACGGCCCGGCTGCGGGCATTGGGTGCTCTATTGCTCTGGCGGGTGATTTCGTGATTTCGGGCAAGAGCGGCTATTTCCTCCAAGCTTTCGTCAATATCGGTCTGGTGCCGGATGGCGGCTCTAGCTGGATCCTGCCGCGCCTTGCCGGATTGGCGCAGGCCACACGCATGATGATGCTGGGTGAGAAAATCCATGGCGAAGAAGCAGAGCGGATTGGCCTGATCACCAAATGCGTTGAGGACGACGCATTGATCGCAGAAGCAACCGCCATCGCAGAAAAACTCGCAGCGGGTCCGACCGTGGCTCTGGCGCAGATGAAAGCGAATTTGCGCCGGGGATTGCAGGCCGATCTGGGCACTGCATTGCAAATGGAAGCAGACGGCCAGCGTATCGCCGGATCGAGCGAAGACGCGGCCGAGGGCGGCAAATCCTTCCTCGAAAAGCGTAAGCCGGTTTTCAAAGGCCGCTAAAACGAAAACTTTCGGTGCGGGCTAATCCTATCGGTTTTGGCCTTCTTGGATCAGCCCGCGCCCAATCACTTGCGCCTGAATTTCGCCCGCGCCTTCGAATATGTTCAAGATGCGCGCGTCGCACAGCACCCGGCTGATCGGGTATTCTAACGCATATCCATTGCCGCCATGCACTTGCAATGCATTGTCCGCATTGCTCCACGCCGTGCGCGCGGCGAGCAATTTCGCCATGCCAGCCTCGATATCGCAGCGCTCGCCCTTATCCTTATGTCTGGCAGCGCAATAGGTTAGCTCACGCGCCATCACTGTTTCCGCCGCCATCATCGCGATTTTGTCCGACACACGCGGAAAAGCAAGCAGGTTTTTGCCAAACTGCTTGCGCTCAAGAGCATAGGTGAGTGCCAAATCAAACGCATTCCACGCCACCCCGATGGCGCGCGCGGCGGTTTGGATACGTGCACCCTCAAATGTGCGCATCAATTGCTTAAAACCCTGCCCTTGAACGTCGCCCAGCAAGCCCCCATTGGCGACAGCAAAGCCATCGAAGCCCAGCGCATATTCCTTCATGCCCCGGTAGCCGAGAACTTCGATCTCGCTGCCGTCCAGACCGGCATCGGGGAATGGATCCGCATCGCTGCCGCGCGTCTTTTCTGCAAGCAACATCGACAGCCCGCCATAGCCGGGCGCATCGGGATCGGTCCTGCAAAGCACGGTCATCAAATCGGCGCGCGCGGCATGAGTGATCCACGTTTTCGCCCCGGTGATATGCCACCCGCCATCGCTTTGCAGGGTGCCACGTGTGCGGACCGAGGCAAGGTCAGATCCGGTGTCGGGTTCTGTGAAGACAGCAGTCGGCAGGATGCTGCCATCGGCGATTTTCGGCAGGAACTTCGCCTTTTGCTCCGCCGTGCCGTTTTGCTCGATCAAATCCCCCGCAATTTCGGAACGAGTGCCCAAAGACCCTGCGCAAATCCACCCGCGCGACAATTCTTCGGAGACTAGGCACATCGCTGTTTTGCCCAGTCCCAGCCCGCCAAATTCTTCCGCAATGCACACGCCAAACACGCCAAGCTGCGCCATTTCATCGACCACTTCGATCGGGATCAATGCGTCGGCCAAGTGCCAATGATGTGCCTGCGGGGTGATCCGGTCGGCTGTGAAGGCGCGGAATTGGGCGCGGATCATGTCCAGCGTTTCGTCGCCAAATGCCTCGTCCGGCCGCTCACCATTCGCCAACAGAGCGGCCAGCGCGGCGCGCGTTTCGGCGGTGTTTCCCTCGGCCAAGAACCGCGCCACTGCGGCATGATCTGCAAAGTTTGCGGCGGCATTTTGGGCACCCAATTCAGCAGGGCGCAGAAATTCGCTGGCGCTCATCGCAATCGCGCTGGCGAGCTGATGACAATATTCGCCAAAGCCAACTTTCAGCGTCAGCTCTTCAATCGCGCCAAACCGCCCGGCCTTTTCCGCTCGCGCGGCCCAATCGGCGGTAGCCTCCAAGGCCGCGACATTTGTGCCTGTCCACGCAAGGCCGTGGACGATCCGTTGATGTCTCTCAATCAGCGCAGCATCGGGTTTGCCATTGGGCGCGGCCATTTGCGACACACTTTGCCGCACCGCTTCTTGATATTGCTTTGCGGCGAGAGCAGCTTGCCGTGCCAGTGCGATCCATTCGTTCATCAGACGCGCGCGCTTTTCTTTGCCCGCGCGCCGGGTGGTGGCGGATCTTGCGGCGGCCCGGCAAAACATTGCGCCATTGCCATCCATTGCGCCGCATTTGCCCCGATAACTTTCAAAGAGGTGTCGGCAATATTGCGGCATTGCGTGACGACTTGGCAGAATTCTTCTGCTGCCCCTTCGATCCGCTCATCCCCCACATCTTCGCCCAAAATCTGCTGCGCACCAGACGGCAAAGTTAGCACCAATTGCGGCCGCGGTTCTGGCGCCGGTTCGCCGCGATTGGCAAATGTCCAACCATAAGTGTTCATCCCCAGAACCGCGATATTCGCCACAGCGTCACTGGGCGGGCGATCCCGATCCAGCTCGTCATAAATTGCCTGAGCATGCGACCATGTTTCCATCAACCGCGCGGTGATAGAAGAACGCGCGCTCATGCTCGGCCCTGCCCAAGGCAATCGTGCTTTGGGATCAGCTTTCGCAAAACTATCGGCCAGTTCTCCGTAAAATTCGCGCCACGTCTTGAGCAGCGCGATACCGGTCAGGCCATCTGCTTGCGCGCGTTCAAATTCGCGAAAATTCAGGCCCCGCGATGCGCCAAGCGACTGCATGAAATCGCCAAATTCCTGTGGCGCCGTCAAAGACAATTGCGCGGCGCGGTTCCACACATGCAAGTGGCGCATAATTTCATCAATCGTCCAATCTTTGAACGCCGTTGGCCGGGCGAAATCCGCCTCCTCCAACTCAGCAAGCAATTCGTATAAATCGTCACAAATGCCGCGAAAATCTTCTGCTTGCTGCATGATGTTCCTCTCAAAAACACACCTATTGAAGTGCCTGACAATCGCAGGTCAATCAAGCCGCGCGCCCCTACTCAAATGATTATTATTGCGCACTGCACCATTTATAAGCTAGTTGCGCGGCTCAGCGAGGCGCAACGCCTCTTCAAGGCGGATGAGCAATCCGCTTTGCATGATCCCAAGCGCGGATGTTTCCACCCCCTTTACGGGCGAAGAGGCCTGCTCTTAACGCACCGCCCTGCCCCGCGCGCGCTTTGCCCCGCGCCAATTGAAAAGCCTGTTATGACCTTTGAAGCTCTCCCCGTCCGCCTTCGTGATGCGCTCGCGCAGCGTGATTATTCGAAGCCCACCGATGTACAGGCAGCCGTGCTTGAACCAGAAGCCTTGGGCCGCGATTTGATCGTTTCGGCGCAAACCGGCTCTGGTAAAACGGTGGCCTTTGGTCTGGCGATGGCGCCGGAAATGCTAGACGAGGCAGGCGATCTGCGCCGCGCCACTTCGCCGCTGGCTTTGGTCATCGCGCCAACGCGGGAGCTCGCCTTGCAGGTTAGCCGCGAGCTGAGCTGGCTGTATGATGCAACCGGCGCGCGTGTTGCGACATGTGTTGGCGGGATGAACCCATCGCAAGAACGCAAAGTGCTGCGTTCCGGCGCAACCATCGTGGTCGGCACGCCGGGCCGTTTGCGTGACCATTTGGAACGCGGCGCATTGGACCTTTCCGCCCTGTCTGCGGTTGTTCTGGATGAAGCTGACGAAATGCTCGACATGGGCTTTCGTGACGAATTGGAGGCCATCCTTGACGCCTCACCGGATCAGCGGCGCACTTTGATGTTCTCCGCCACCATGCCTCGCCCCATAGAGGCACTGGCGCAAAGGTATCAAAACAACGCCTTGCGCATTGCGACGGTCGATAAAGGCCGCAGCCATGAAGACATCGCCTATCAAGCGGTAACCGTATCGCCGCCAGAAGTTGAGAACGCCGTCGTCAACCTCCTGCGCTTCCATGAAGCAGAAACGGCGATCCTGTTCTGCGCCACGCGCGAGAGTGTGCGGCGGTTGCATGCAACCTTGCAAGAACGCGGTTTCAGCGTCGTGGCGCTGTCCGGCGAGCATTCTCAGCAAGAACGCAATCAAGCTCTGCAAGCATTGCGCGACCGCCGCGCGCGCGTCTGCGTTGCGACCGATGTTGCGGCGCGCGGCATCGATTTGCCCAGCCTGAGCCTGGTTGTGCATGTTGAAATCCCTCGCGACGCGGAAACTTTGCAACACCGTTCGGGCCGCACCGGGCGCGCAGGCAAAAAAGGCACCGCCGTGCTCATCGTCCCATTCCCGCGCCGCAAACGAGTGGAATCGATGCTGCGCCGGGCAACGATCAAGGCGACATGGACAGACGCGCCGGATCGCGATGCGATTATGGCGCAGGACCGCGAACGTTTGCTGGAAAAACTGATGGAGCCGGTGGAAGTCACCGATGCCGACCGCGATCTTGCCGAAAAGCTGATGACGCAAAAAACCCCGGCAGAATTGGCGGCAATGTTGGTTCACGCGCACCGGTCTAAAATGCCCGAACCTGAAGATTTGATGCCCAACACTCCCGAAGCACGCCGCGCCGCGCAGCAGGAAAAGCACCGCCCCGGTTTCGAGGACACCGTTTGGTTCCGCATGGCAATCGGACGCAACCAAAACGCCGATCCGCGCTGGATCCTTCCGCTAATTTGCCGCCGCGGTCATGTTACGCGCAATGAAATCGGTGCGATCCGGATTGGCCCGGATGAAACATTCTTCCAGATCCCCCGCACACTGGCCGACAAATATGCCGAGGCTGCGCTGCGGACTGCGGATGGCAGTTCCGGCGGCAATAGCGATGATGAAGATATCGCGATTGAAGTGTCCGCCGACGGCCCGCGTGTCGCGGCGCGGGAGAACCGGCGCGGCCGATCCAATTCCTCCCCCCACGTCAAAGCCAAACCGAGCGGCGGCCACAATCAAGGTCCGGGCCGCGGTCCGGGGCGCGGCCCATCGCGTGGCCCATCAAGGGGGCCATCGCGCGATGCTTCGCGCGGCCCATCAAGAGGACCATCAAACGGACCAGATCGCGGGCCCAAACGTTCCGCGCCTCGCGATCCCTTTGAAGGGCCAGCAAGCCACAACAGCAAAAAACCGGGCAGCGACAACCGTTCAAGCGGATCAAATGACCGTGACGGCGGTTCGCGCGAAGGCCGTCCAGAGGGCAAGCCATTCAAGAAAGGTCCGGGCGCAAAATTTGGCGGAAAACCGGGCGGCAAAACAAAATTCAAACCCAAGGATCGCGGCAAGCCCGGCAATCATAAGAAGCAAGGCAAGCCAAGAGGACCAGCGGGCCCGAACTGATTAACCTGTGAAAGCGCGCCTTGGCGTCCGCATTCGCCGTTAACAAAACTTGCCCTCGCCGCTGCGCAATCCCACGCATTGGCGCGGCATCTGTTGTTTGCTCTGCCCTGCTATCCAATCCCTCAATATGGTCGGCGGCGCCGGCAACGTTGTAGGGATCAAAGCGGAATGCTGAGGCGGATTGCATGCGATGAAGTCAGAAAAGGCATGTTCATCCACGGCTTTGGCGGCTCGTGGTTCGATCATCCATTCTGGCGCGGAAAATTCCTGCTGGAAACAGCTGCTGATGTGGACCGGGTGCGCCGGTCAAACGTGCCCTTTGTCGAAGTGGATGACGCCTTGGGCCTGGCCCCGGTGGTGTCCGAAGAATATGCGGATGGGGCGCCCTTAGAGGCACAGACTATAGCGGAAACTGACCTCACAGATCGGCGAATTGACCCACGCCGATCTCACCCGGTCCCGCCCCGCGCCGATCCTCAACGCCAACGGGCCGCGCGGCTGCTCACCAAGTCTAAAGAAGTGATGCGCGGTGTCTTTGAAGACGCGCGTTTGGGATGCGCCATTCATTCGCCTAGCATGACCGGGGTGGTCGAAGATATTATTGACGCGGTGACGTTGGAATCGCAGATTTTCCTGACGGTCGCGCGGCTAAAATCAAAGGATGACTACACCTATCTGCATTCGGTTGCGGTCTGTGCCTTGATGGTTTCCACCGCTCGATATTTGGAAAAGTCTCCCGAAGAAACTCACGATCTCGGTTTGGCAGGGTTGCTGCATGATGTCGGCAAAATGGCGATACCCGATCAAATTTTGAACAAACCCGGCGCACTCAATGACGATGAATTCAGCAATGTCCGCACCCATCCGGAAAAAGGGTACGAATTGCTCAAAGGATCGGCGGGCATCCCGCCCGCCGCGCTGGATGTGTGCAGGCATCACCATGAAAAAATCGACGGCAGCGGCTATCCCTTTGGCCTTGTTGGCGATGAGATTTCCTTTGCCGCCCGGCTGGGAGCGATTTGCGATGTCTATGATGCCCTGACCTCAAATCGGGCGTATAAAAAGGCGTGGTTGCCGCACAAAGCTCTGCTTCAGATGAGCGCGTGGAAAGGGCATTTTGACCCCGAAATATTAGCTGCGCTGATGCAAGCAATTGAGATTTTTCCGACAGGATTGTTGGTAAAAATGGAAAGCGGGACACTCGCATTGGTATTGGGCAATGAGGCCGGATTTAGCAACCCGCGCGCTGTCACTTTTTCAACGGCCAGCACGCACGAATTCACCGATATTGAAACAGTGAGGTTAGGACGGAGAAACGACGAAGAAGTCTTCGTCAGCGTCGAAGATCCCAGCGCGCAGGGAATCGCCAATTGGACCGAATTCAGTGAAAAATTGCGCGAGGCGGTGCAGCATTAGTCCGCGCGCGTCGCCAATTCCTTCAAGGTCGCCTCATGCTTTGCCCGGTCAATGTCATACAAACTGACGATGGCCACCACCGCCAAATATAACCCCAAAACAACCGGCACATAGACCGCGCCCAAATTCCAGATCGTGGCCTCGCTCAATTCGCCCTGCTGCGCGCCCGACGCGACACCGACGAAAGTTAGAATGAAACCGGCGAGAACAATGCCAAACCCTTCTCCAAATTTGCGCATGAATGTCGCCGCGGCAAAGAACAATCCCTCCGACCGCTTGCCAGTCGACGCCTCGCCTTGCTCCACCAAATCGGCCATCATCGACGCCGCGAGAATTTGGTAGCAAATGATCAAACCCACATCGATTGTTTGCGTGATCAAGACGATCCAGAAAATCTCTGGCGTGCCATTTTCCGGCAGAACATCGATCAACCGCAAGAATATCGGCAAAGGCGCGCCCACAAAAGCGATCAGCCCCACAATCAGTGCGCCGCGTTTCTTGCCGATTGTGCGGGTGACAATCGGTGCCAACGCTCCGCCAATGAAGGCCGACAAAAATACGCCGAATGTGACCGCGCCGATTTGCTCTGGCGAAAAGCCCCAGAAATAGGTCGTGAAATAGAACACCAGCCCCGCCGACACTCCGCTCGCCGAAAACGCCAGCAATGACGCCGCAAACAGCGCAAAAAACGACCGGCCCGCAATCGTGCGGTAAATCTCGCCAAAGATCATCTTCAACGTCATGTCCCGCTTTGGCGGAGCACCGCGCAATTGCGGAATATAGCTGTGCGTGCCCGCAGCGGACACTAGGATTGCCATGAATATCACGCCCGATCCGATCAGACCGTAAAGCGCATAAGCATCAGGATTGAATTGGCCATTTGTGATGACGGCGGTGGCAAAGGCGGGAAAAATCAAGACAAACGCAATGACTGACATGGCGTTGCCGCCAAACCAACCGAAGAAATAACGAAAGCTCAAAATGCTGCTGCGTTCGTCATAATCATCCGTCAGTTCCGGGGCCAAGGCGGTACTGGGCGTTTCGTAGACGGTGATGAAAGTGCGGATGATGATCGTCAGCGAAACGACATACCAAAAAAGCGCCTGTTCGCTCCATCCGGCGGGCGGGGTCCAGATGAAGTAATAGCTGACCGCGACAGGGATTGCGGCGGCGTACATGAACGGATGCCGCCTCCCCCATTTGGAGCGGAAATTGTCAGACCAATATCCGACGATAGGGTCGCTAATCGCGTCAAAAACCAGTGCAATAAGGATCGCAAAGCTGACGAGGCGCGCATCCATTCCGATGACTTGCGCATAAAATAGCAGCAAGAAGAATTTGAGACCGGCATCCTTTGTACCGTAAGCAACGGACCCAAAACCATAAGCAAGTTTTGTCCAGAATGACGGTTTTTGAGCGCCGGTTTTAGAGGTCATTGGGCCGGGAACCAGCGCCCTTCAAACACCACGCCCATCACGCCAACATCTTGCAAACCTTGCGCCCCGCCGGTTCGCGGGTCGCGGTCAAGGACGGCGAAATCGGCTCTCTTGCCAGCAGCGATGCTGCCGACTTGATCGTCCATTCCGATGACCTGCGCTGCCTCTATCGTGATTGCACGCAAGGCTTTATCGAGGCTCAAGCGTTCCTGCGGTGCCATCACGTTGCCCGCCAATGTCACGCGGTTGCTGGCGATCCACGCCAGATAGAGCGGATCAATCGGCGCCATATTGAAATCGCTATGCAGGCCTAGCGGCACGTTTTTGCGCTCCAACGATCCTAGCCGGCTCATTTGCGAGGCGCGGTCAGGCCCCAATCCGGTCTGTGCATAGGCATCGCCCAAAACGCGGATGTAGTTAGGCTGCGCCGACACCATCATGCCCATATCCCCGATGCGCCGATTTTGCGCCTCAGTCGAATATCCCAGATGCTCCAGCACCATATTTCGGCCACTGCGGCCGGCTCCTCTAACCGGCAAACGCTCGGCAATATCAAGGACAACGTCCAAGCCTTTATCGCCGTTTACATGCGTGTGGAGCGCCCACCCCGCTTGCCAAAAACGCAGCGCTTGCGCCTCCATCACCTCTGGTTCGGTGATCCATTTCCCCTCATGCCCATCGCTGTAACCGGGCGGGTTCATTTGCATATATTGCGCGAAAAAAGCGCCATCTGCGAACAGTTTCACTCGGTTTGAAAAGAAGAATTTGTCGCTGCCATACTCCGCCTGCATCTGGGCGAGCCATTCATTCGGATCCCCCGTCACCAAAGGGGCAACTGGGATCGCCAAAATGCGCGAGGGGGTCGAAGGTTGGTCATAGAGGCTCTTGAACAAAGGCGCCTCCAACTCGACACCGCCAAAGCCGCCAAAGGCCAAATCAGCGCTGGTGGTGACGCCATTTTCAAGCATCATCTGACGCATCTCAATCAGGCCTTGCTGAACTTTCGCAGGCGAAAACAAGTAGGGGCGCAATTTCTCAATCCCGCTAAACAAAGCAGTTTCGTGAATGATGCCTGTGGCAAAATCGGCATGCGTGGGATCAATGCCGGGCTTGTCGAATTCTGCGACGAACGCTTCGCTGGTGCCTATTTCGAGCAACTCTAACGCTTTGGTGTTCGCGATGATTTCGTGAAAACTGCGCTGCCAAATAACAACGGCGCGGTCTGGAGCGATCTGGTCGAGTTTGGCGCGGGTCATCTCTCCGTGAAAAAGTTGATGATGGCCCCATGTCAGGAACAGCTCTTCATCACTCTGCGCCAAAATCTCGCGTAGGCGCGCTTCATATACCTCCTCGCCTACGATGGCGGGATAGTTTTTCCCCGGCAATTCCCAGCTTTCCGGGCTGATGAAGGGGATCGGCAACATCATCACTGTTTGCATCGGGTGAATGTGCGGCTCGATAAAGCCGGGCATCAGGACCTGACTGGCGAAACTCCGATCGACCGTGACATTGCGGCCCTCAGTCCAAGCGGAAAGCTCTTCTAAACTTTGCGCCACACCAAGGATTATCCCCTCAGATGTGGCAACATATTTCGCTTCTGGATAGCCGGGTTCCATTGTGATGATAGACGCGGCCTCAAACACGGTAACGTCGGCATAGGTTACCTGCGTATCGTTGGATCGCGCTTGAACCACACCGGCAATGACCACCGATAAGCCAAGCAGCAAAGTCAAAATATGTCGCATCATCTCATCCCCCAAGCGACCAAACTATGTCGGCTGCGCCCACGGAGCAATGCCTGATGCGGGCCAATTGGCGGCATAAGTCAGCAATGAGCGCCGCCTGAGTGCTGTCATCAAGTCAGCCCCGTGTGCTCGGCGGAGCCCCGCTTACGCAGCGACGGAGAACTGATTGATAGCCTTGTGAGCGTTCAAAGCCCCAAGACGTGCTTGGCAATGATGTTGCGTTGAATTTCGTTGGTGCCGCCATAAATGCTCTGCGCACGGGCACCGAAATACGTTGCAACACCCGGCGCGGCAAAGGCGGAATTGCCGGTCCATTCCGGGCTGACACTATCGTCGAATTTGCGCATGCCATGCTCGGCCGCAGCCACACAAAACAGGCCAGTGATTTCTTGCGCGGTCTCTGTCGCCATGATCTTTAGAATGGACGCCTCTTTGCCGGGTGATCCGCCATCGGCGACCGAACACAAAACCCGCAAAGTCGTAATCTCCAGCGCATCCACACGCATTTCCGCCGCGCTCAATCGAGCCGCGAAGGCTTGTTCATCAATCAAGCGTTGATTGCCGCCCGTCGGAATTTGCGAAGCGATGGCGCGAATATTGGCAAGCTGCGTCCGCTTTCCGCCGATCCGCGCATAAGAGGTCCGCTCATTCCCAAGCAAATATTGCGAATACGTCCATCCCTTGCCTTCCTCGCCAATTCGATTGAATACCGGCACCCGCACATCGGCAAATTCAACCTGGCTCAGATGATATTTCCCGTCGATTGAAATGATCGGTTTGACGGTCACGCCGGGCTGATCCAGCTGCGCGCAGATAAAGGTGATGCCGAGCTGCTTCTTCGCCTCTTTTGACGTGCGGGTTAGCAAGAAAATCCAATCGGCGTGATTGGCCGCAGAGGTCCAAATCTTGGTGCCATTGAGGACATATTCATCCCCATCCCGAACGGCTGAAAATTGCAAGGATGCCAGGTCTGATCCCGACCCCGGTTCGCTATAGCCCTGCGCCCAGCCAACCGAACCATCAGCGATGCCCGACAACCACGCCGCCTTTTGTTTATCGCTGCCAAAAGTATAAACGACCGGCCCGACATAAACCACGCCCATCGGCGTGACCGTCGGAGCGCCCGCCCGCTCCAATTCCTCATCAAAAATATACTGCTCTTCGATGGACCAGCCCGGTCCGCCATGCTCGCGCGGCCATGCACTGGCGAGCCAACCTTTTGCGCCCAGTGCCATCTCTGCCTTGCGCACTTCGGCGGTTGTTAGACTGGCGCCGCATGCCACTTTCTCGAGAATATCCTGCGGGTATTCCTCTTCAAAATAGGCGCGGATTTTGGAACGAAATTGTTGCAGTTCAGGGGATTGATCGAGGTTCATATGGTCGATTCTTTATGTCTGGTGTGCCGCGTTGCGAAGGGCATTAGCAGGTTTCGATGCGGCCTTGCATTCATTCTGGGGCAGGTCGGAGGGTCCCAATCACGCATTATCTGCGCATCCTAATACCGCCTCACCTCTTCGAAATCACGGTCGGGGCGGTAATTTTCAAGTAGTTCGGACTTGCTGCCATCCATGATTTCCTGCGCCGCTAATCTCCCAATGATCGGAGCAAGCGAAACCCCGCTGTGGGAGATCGCCAAATAGGCGTTTGGCATCGATGGTGAAAAACCAAGAACGGGATGTCCATCGAGCGGCAATGGCCGCCAACCGATATACACGTCCTCCACCTCGACCCCCTCGATACCGGGCAGATATTCTTGAGCGACACCCATAATCCGATCGGCGTGCTGCTCGGCCAAATCTTGGGTTGGAAACCGATTGGGACGCTCTGCGAGGCGCTGTTCATGCGCCTGCGTCGCGGGCGGACCGTCTTGTTCGCCCAAGATGATCCGGCCATCCAAACGCTGATGCATATGCGCGCCGGGCGCAGAAATAATCGTGTTCAATTGCTGCGGGGCGGGTTTGGTCACAACGATCACGCCGGGGGTGGAACGCTGCGGAACCTCGATCCCCGCAAGAGTTTGGATCGCGGCGGGATCTGCGCCGGTCGCAATCACATAAGCATCGACTTCAAATTTGCCTTTTGCGGTCCCAAGAATTGCGCTGCCATCTGCCCCTTGGTGCACAGTATTGACCGCGCAATTGGTATGGATTTTCGCGCCCAGCGTCTCCGCTTGTGACAAAAGGGTTTGCGCAGCGAGGACTGGGTCCAACGCTCCGTCATTCGGAGAATATGCCGCCGTTTGAGCTGCACCGAACGACAATTCAGGCTCTAAGTCAGAGAAAGCGTCTTGGTCCAACATCTGCGCAGGTTCGCCCCAACGCACTTGCTCAGCAATCTGCGTTTGCAACCGTTCTTGGCGTTCTGCTTGTGCGAACCATTCCAGCGATCCGCCCCATTTTATGGGGATCGAAAACTCGCCTTCCAGCTCCTTCCATCCCGCCAATCCAAGTTGATTGAACCGGTGATAGTGGCGGGGCTGTTTTGCCCATGTCGCGTTTAGCCATGCAAATGTGCCGCGGCTCGCGCGGGTGGCAATCTCATGCCGCTCTAAGACATCGACGCGGGCTCCGGCTTTGGCGAGATAATAGGCGATTGCGCTTCCAACTATGCCTGCCCCAATGACCGCAACACGGCGCGGCGCGTCCGACCTGACGTCGCTGCACGCGGCCGCAATTGCACTCATCGCACCAAGTGAAATCGCACCGCGGCGTGATACTTTTGGCATTCCCATCTCTCCCCATCGGACAAGCCTACGCTAGTGCGCCATGTCATGCTTTGTAAACGTCACGCGGGGCGCCAAAGCAAATTCCACTTTTGGTTTGAAGGGGAACAGGATACCGCAGGTTTTTGAACGCAATAACAAGTGCACCGATGGCCGACACACGCCCGACCTACCAGATCGCATCGCCATCAATCCGGCCTTATGTGCAACCGCTTTGGCCGGGCGCGCTGGCGAAGCCGTTTGAATCGCGCGACGAAGAAGGTCGCAGGATCAATCTCGCCGACGATCACTTGTCGGGGCGCTATTTGATTTTGGTTTTCCTGAGCGACCCGCAAAGCGAAGAGACTATTCCGATCTTGAGGTCATTGGCCGACCTCGAAACCCAATTCGACGCGGTCAATGCGACCACTATCGCGATCAGCGCATCGAGTGATGCGGCACGGAACAAACAGCTAAAACGCGCGGCAGGTTTCCCTTGGCCCATCGCATGCGATCCGTCGGGCGCTCTTTTTGCGTCCTATGGTTTGCACAAAGGGCACGATCAGGCGGCGCAGGTGGTCTTGATGACGCCGTACCGGCAGATTCGCACCTGGTTCCGTCTAGAAAAGGATGCAAGCGCAACGCTGAAGACAATTATGGATCTACTTAAAAACACGCAGGCTTCCGAAGAAATGCGCTGGAGCCCTCCGCATGCGCCGGTTTTGATTGTGCCCAATGTCCTTTCTGCCGAAGAATGCGGAAAGCTTGTTGAATCCGTTGAAACCGACACGCCTTTTCTTGTCCGGCAACCACAGCCGGGAGAAGTCGCGGGCAATTACAAAATCCCTGTTTATGAGCATAACCGCCAAGATCGCGTCGACCTTATTATCAAGGACCAAAACACCCTGGCGTTCCTTGATGAGCGGATTTTTGGCCGTGTTGCACCGATGATTAAGAAGGCGTTTGCATTCGATGTAACGCGCCGCGAAAACCTGCACATTGCGCGCTATGTCGGCGACCGTGAGGGGATCGCAATGGGGCACCGGGACAACACAGAACCTCCCGGAGCGCATCGCCGTTTCGCCTTATCGATGAGCTTGAATGACGAATATGAAGGCGGCGAAATCGCGTTCAAGGAATTCAGCCCAAGAGGGTACCGGGTGCCCGCAGGCACAGCGATGATCTTTTCGTCTTCCCTGCTCCACGAAGTGCAAGAGACGACCTCTGGCGTCCGCTACAATTTGATATCGCACCTGTTTAATGAAGGCACTTTGTCACGGTAGGGATCGCGTTCAGGCACGCCCTTGAAAGGGGGTGCTGAAACAGGGCGTTTCCGAAGATTTGGTAGCGGAGGAGGGACTTGAACCCCCGACACGCGGATTATGATTCCGCTGCTCTAACCAGCTGAGCTACTCCGCCCCATTGGGCATCCACCGACTGTGTTATCGGCGGAGAATTGGCCATTCGCAATAAGGCGTTCGCCCTTTGCGAGCGGCGCATTTAGGGCGCGGGTTGATTGCGGTCAACCACAAGTTTTGCCGAATTTGGTGACGCAGCGATTGCTTGTCCGATCACTACCCTAATCATTGCCCCAATCACAGGTCATATTTTCGCAGCAATCACCGCCCGACCTAACGCGAACTTTCGTTCATCCTCAACACCTTCACCGCAAGCGAGCGATTAAAGGCACGGTCGAGCGCTTTTCCGATTTCAGGCAAACTGCGCGCCAATTGGCCCAGCGCATCACGGTCCAGCCGGGCCACGCGCATGTCCTGCGTAACCGTGACCGTTGCGCTGGCGCGCTCGCCGGAAACATGGCTCATTTCGCCCAAAAATTCACCTGCGCCGCACTCGCTCACAATCGCCAGATCGCGTTCAATCTCTGCCCGTCCGCTGGCGATATAGATTAGCGGCGGATCGGCCTGCCCTTGATTGATCAATTGCGTGCCGACGCCGACATCTTCCCACATCATCAAATCCCGCAAACGGCTCTGCTGGGCGGGCTCCTCAATCTGCATCACATGGTCGAACAATTCGCGCTCTTCACGGGTCATTACCCCCTCGCGCGCGCGGCGGCGCAGTTCGATGATGCGCGCAATGTTCACAATCACATAAGCGGCAGCAAAAGCGAGCTCTGCGCTCAGCCCCTTTGCCAATCCAAAATACACCACGCCCAATAGACCGGCGACTAAGCTGACCCAGCGGATATAACGCACCTGATGCGGGATCATTGATGCCATCAGCACCAACCCCGCCAGCAAACCAAAAATTGTCGTCAAAACACTCATGCCAAATTGCCCAATACGGCCCCCACCGATTTGCAGCACAGATATCGACGGCAAGTTTACGGGATTACCCCTAAACTACAAGCGTTCCTTACCACGAAAACCGCAGCGTTTGATCTGCTCCCAAGGGCCGTCTTGATAGAGATGAAGTTCAAGTGCGGGGAAAACGAACGGACCTTTTGCGCGTTTTAGCTCAACCTCAGGCGCAAGCTGCTGCTGAAGCGCTCTGGCTTCGCGCTTCGTCACTTTGTTCTGGATCGTTATATGCGGGCGCGGATCATAGAGATCTTGCGCGGTAAGGCTGCCGTGAAAATGCTCCGCAATCATCGCGCGCAGGGTCAAGAGCGGCTCGCTGCGCAAGGCAATCGCCGTTCCTGTGCCGAGATCGAGTAACCCGCTGACTTCGGCCTGTGGCGGCGCAAATTCACGGGTGATGCTGGGGAGAAAATCGCGCAGCTCTTCGAGCAAAGACGGGGCGAAGGAGTGAAACATCGTCACATGCGCGTGGAGGTGATTGCGATGCGCAGGATAATGCTCCCGGCGCAGCGACTCAGCCCAATCTTGAATGCCAAGCGGAAGGGCGGCGGTGAGAATAAAGGGGCGAGGCATGATCTTTTCTAGAAGGCAGCGATTGGGTCACTGCACTTGCGCAATTTTCGCTCCTTCAGGCCCGCTGCCTATTCCATCTCGCCGCGCTCACGGCGAAGCTGAAACCACTTTTCAACCGCAGCATTATGGCCGCTTAGATCAGCGTTAAACTCATGCCCGCCCGTGCCATCGGCAACCATAAACAGGTAATCATGCGCTTCTGGATTCAGCACCGCGGCGATGCTTTCGCGGCCCGGATTGGTAATCGGCCCGTCTGGCAGACCCAGCATTGTGTAAGTGTTATAGCCATTGACCATCGCAATTTCTGATTGGCGAATGCGGCGCCCCAGCGGCTTGCCCTTAGTGATTGGATAGATGATCGTCGGATCGGCCTGCAACATCATGCCCGTGCGCAGACGGTTGGAATACAGACCCGCAATCGTGCGCCGCTCTTCCGGTGTGCCGGTCTCTTTTTCCACAATCGCCGCCAAGATCAGCGCCTCTCGCAAAGTGTCGACTGCGACGCTATCCGATCGCTCCGCCCACGTTTCCGCCAAATACAAATCCATCGCCGCTTGCATCTGTTCGATCAGCTCGCTGCGTTCCTGCCCGCGTTCATAGGCGTAAGTGTCCGGCAGGATGGACCCTTCTGGCGGGATGTCGATGTCTCCGGTCAGCAAGTCTTCCGCCATCAATCTTTCCCATACCAGAACCGAGGGCATCCCCTCTGGAATGGTAATGAACCGGCGGATGACATCGCCTGATTGGAACGCGGTGAGAATGTCGCCTTGTGACATGCCGGGGCTGAGCGAAAACTCGCCCGCCTGAATTGGATCGGAGGAACCGAATAGACGTGCGCGCAGAAGAAAACCGTCGGCCGAAGAGATATGACCTGCCGCCTCAAGGTCAGCGGCAACCGCGCTCAACGAAGAGCCAGCCGGGATTAGGAACGGCGTTTCTTCTTCAACACTCGCCGAACCCAGCACGCCGCCGCCCAGCAGCAGCGCTGCTCCAGCGAGAACCGCCAGAACCAGCCCGGCGATGCAACCGAGCTTCTTCATGTCCTAATCCACTTTCTGCATGATGATTGACGCATTGGTGCCGCCAAAACCGAAACTGTTGTTCAGCACCGCATTCACCTCACGTTTTTTCGCCACCAGAGGCACCAGGTCGATCCCTTCTGTACCGTCATCAGGATTGTGCAGGTTCAACGTCGGCGGAACCACACCGTCACGCATGGCGAGGATGCAGAACACCGCCTCCACCGCGCCAGCACCGCCGAGCAAATGCCCGATTGCGCTCTTCGTTGAGCTCATTGAAGCACCGCCCAAATCATCGCCAAGGACCCGCATGACCGCCGACAGTTCAATCGTATCGGCCATCGTCGATGTGCCATGCGCGTTGACGTAATCAATATCACCCGGCCCCAGACCAGCTTTCTTCAAAGCCATCCGCATCGCCAATTCTGCGCCCCTGCCCTCTGGGTGAGGCGCGGTAACGTGATGCGCATCGCCGGACAGGCCATACCCGGTCACTTCGGCATAGATTTTTGCGCCGCGCGCTTTGGCGCGTTCATATTCCTCGAGCACGACCACACCGGCACCTTCGCCCATGACAAAGCCTTCACGGTCTTTGTCATAGGGACGGCTTGCTTCCTTGGGGCGATCGTTAAAGCTGGTGTTGAGTGCGCGCGCCTGAGCGAAACCGGCGATGCCTAGCGGATTAACGGTGCTTTCCGCCCCGCCCGCCAGCATAACATCGGCATCGTCCATCATGATCATCCGCGCGGCATCGCCAATCGAATGCGCGCCGGTTGAACAGGCTGTCACAACTGCATGGTTTGGACCCATAAATCCGTATTTGATCTGAACTTGGCCGGTGACCAGATTGATCAGGCGTCCGTGAACGAAATGCGGGCTAACTCGGCCCGGGCCGCGATTGGCGAGCACGAGGCTTTCACTCTCAATGCCCGGCAATCCGCCAATGCCGGAACCGATAGAGCAACCGGTGCGCTCTTTTTCGGCTTGAGTCATGTCGGTCAGACCGGCGTCTTCAAGCGCCTGGCCAGCGGCATCAATGCCATAGACGATAAACGGGTCCACTTGCCGCTGAACCTTGTGATCGACGCGCATGTCAGGATCAAAACCCCACGGATGGTCCTTGTCTTTAACCTCGCAAGCAATTGTGCATTTCTGCCCCTCTGGGTCGAAGCTCTTGATTTGATCCGCGCCGCTTTCGCCCGCGATCAGGTTTTTCCAAGAGGTTTCAACATCACCGCCGAGCGGTGTGACAAGGCCAAGTCCAGTTACAACTACGCGGCGCATTCAATTCTCCAACGTCCCAAATGGGCAAAGGGGCCATGATGACATGGGACCCGAAGGTCTAAGGCAACAAAGAGCGAGCGCATCAACGCGAACACAATGATAAGCCTTATGAAACACTACAGGCCCGCGCCCCGGTAAGAGGGTCGGGCCTGTCGGTCAGAGCCTGCCGCCCCTTCAACAGGGTGCAGCGGGCATTCTGAGGGCGATTAGCCCTTGTTTTCTTCGATAAATTTGGTCGCATCGCCAACGGTGCTGATTTTCTCAGCCGCATCGTCGGGGATTTCCACGCCAAATTCTTCTTCGAAAGCCATCACTAGCTCAACAATGTCGAGGCTGTCAGCGCCCAGATCATCGATAAAACTTGCTTCTTGAGTGACCTTGTCACCTTCGACGCCGAGATGCTCGACGACAATTTTCTGCACGCGGTCGGCAGTATCGCTCATGTTTTTCCCTCTTAAGACTGGGGTTTGAAATACCTGAAGTGCCCTAAAGGTCGGTTCGAAATTGCGCAAGTCAAGATGCGAGCCTTTTAATCAGGCAAACAACGCGCGCGTATCCAAGAGCTGGATATCGCGGCGATTTTCAACGCTGCGCAGGATTTTATATTTGTGCGCCGTGCCGAATGTGACGAGCGCGGTTAGCCCCGCCCCCGTGACACGATCCAGTGCAGAATTGATCAAGTCTGTGTGCGCCTTGTTGATCTGCGTCCAACCGCCAGGGCCCAGATCAGCATCAAAAAATCGCTCATAGGGCCACCGAGAAAGCTCCACAGCGCGATCAAATTCAGCGGTGTGGATAAAACGAGGATCATCGCCCCGCCCGGCAATTTCGCGGGCATAGCTGCGCTGCGCCGCGCGGTGCTGCTCCCATTCCGCGGCGCGTTCTGGGTCATTTCTGATCGCCGTCAATGCTGCGCGGCGATTGTCAGCAATCTCTCGAGTCCATCCGGCGGTGCCGACAATTTGAAAGGGCATTTCGCGGCTAAGTGGGAAGATGACATCGGTGTATTCAGGGAAAACTTGCGTGCGCGGTTCGTCGATTTGGCCAGTGCGCCCGAATGATGCAATCGCTCCATCGATGCGATCAGGGGGGATTTCGGTCAAAATGATGTCTGGCACGGCGCGGCGGATCGCGGCCTCTAGGACTTTGAGCGAATAAAGATCGCTATCGTGATGATTCGAATGAATTGTGCCCATCACATATAGCTTAGTCGCGCCCGGATCAGGCACCGGATCTGCACCGCATCCGCCTAAAGGATGGGCGGCGGTGACAACAAGAATGCCGCTGAGAATTGCGTCACGGCGCGTCGTATTCATGCTTGTTCGTTCGCTCGAAGCGGCCTTACCGTTACACGTAATCCCATGATTTTCCATCTTAGAACCCGCGCTGTGCCAAAAGCGCTTCTGCCTTTCGGCGGCTGCCGATCCGGCGCATCCCGTCCGAGGGATAATCGCGCCCGGGATCGAGTTCGAGCGCGCGGCGATAGTAAAATTCCGCCCCATTCAAATCACCGTTCCATTCAAGGCAAAGCCCGTTGTTGAACAATACCGAGACATGATCGGGGTTGCCTTCTTCCAACGCGAGAAATGCTGCGCAAGCGGCAGCGACATCGTCTTCGACCAAGCCAACGGCCGCACGAAAAGCGTCGCGGTTTTCCCGGCGCAAATCGCGGCGGCGCTCCATCACTCTGATACTGCGCGTGGATTCGCGCGGGGCCAGATCACTGCGAATATCGGCGACGAGCTCGTCAATCATGCCATTCGCCATCGCCAAGGACGAAGGGACCGAACTATCATCGGCACAATACCGCACCGTCTCGCTGCGCGGGGCGGAGTTTGAATAAAGCTGCCGCCCATCGCTCGCGGTTAGCATTAGCCGCGGCTCCACATCGACCCGCAGCTCACTGCATTGGATGCGAATTTCGCGCCTTTCTGTGCAGTCACCGTCTTCATCACGCACGGCGCATTCACGCTTGATCCTGGGCTCTACGTCGCGCTCGGTCACTTCGCTGCGGACGGTGCCGCGCAATTGCGCATCGGCCTCCAGTGGGCGCGAAATAACAGTGCCGTCCTGCCCTTCCACTTCGACCACCGCCTTGCGCAACGCGCCAGGGGTGATGAGATCAAAATACGGCTCTCCGCGTATAAAAACGCCGCCCAATATGTCAGTTAGCGCCAGTTCGGTATCCTGCCCCAAATCGCCGCGAAACCGGTCAATCAGGATCACCTCCACATCGGCTGGAATATCCGCGCGTGCGGCGTAAACACCCTCAATCGCGATCGATTCCGCTTGCGCCGCCGATCCGCTGACCATGAGCGCACAGACTGCAAGCCCACGGGCCAAAAAGCCATTCAGTTGTTTCACATTTGCCCCCTTTCAACCTGAAAACAGATTGGTCAGGGGCGAATGTATCGTCAGTGAATAACCCGTCAATCCGCCGGATCGGACTGCGGTTTAGGCTGTGGTTTGGGCTGGGCCTCAATCACGCGCAGCATCAGCTCGCGCAATTGCGCTGGCTCAGCTTTGTTAGGCGCACCCATCATCAGGTCTTCGCCTTTCTGGTTCATCGGGAATGCAATCACTTCGCGGATCGCTTCTTCGCCCGCGAGCAGCATAACGATCCGGTCAATCCCAGGAGCCGACCCGCCATGCGGCGGCGCGCCCAATTTGAACGCTTCGATCATGCCACCAAATTCGCGGTCGACATCTTCGTTCGTGTACCCGGCGAGTTCAAACGCCTTGTACATGATGTCTGGCCGGTGGTTCCGGATCGCACCTGATGACAATTCATAGCCGTTGCAGACGATATCATATTGCCACGCCTTGATTTCCAGCGGGTCCATTGTCTCCAACGCTTCCATTTCGCCCTGCGGCATGGAGAATGGATTGTGGCTGAAATCAACCTTCTTCGCGTCTTCGTCCCATTCATACATTGGGAAATCGACGATCCAGCAGAATTTGAAGCAATCCTCCTCGATCAAGCCCAATTGCTCACCCACCTGCGTGCGCGCGGCGCCTGCCAATTTGGCGGCGTCCTTTTCCTTGCCAGCGGCAAAGAACAAGCCATCGTCAGGGCCAAGACCAAGCTCGTCATAAAGCTGCGCCATCAAGTCTGGGCCGTGATTTTTGGCAATCGGCCCGCCAAATTCGCCGCCTTTGCGAGTGACGTAACCAAGCCCAGCGAAACCTTCGCTGCGGGCCCAATTGTTCATGTCATCGAAGAACTTACGGCTTTTTTCATTGGTTTTCGGTGCTGGTACCACACGGACGACACCGCCGCCGCCAACGATTTTTTCAAATAGACCAAAGCCAGACTTTTCAAAATGGCTGGTCACATCGCTGATGATCAATGGATTGCGCAAATCCGGTTTGTCGCTGCCATATTTCAACATCGCCTCAGCATAAGGAATGCGCGGAAAATCGCCCGACGCAGTCACGCTTTTGCCGCCTGCGAATTCTTCAAAGACGCCCGCCAGGACCGGCTCCAACGCTTGGAACACGTCTTCTTGCGTTACAAAGCTCATTTCAAAATCGAGCTGATAAAATTCCAAACTGCGATCAGCGCGCAAATCTTCGTCGCGGAAACACGGCGCGATTTGGAAATAGCGGTCAAACCCGCTGACCATCAGCATTTGTTTGAACATCTGCGGCGCCTGCGGCAGCGCGTAAAAATTGTTCGGGTGCATGCGGCTGGGCACGAGGAAATCACGTGCGCCCTCTGGGCTGGATGCGGTCAGGATCGGAGTTTGGAATTCGGTGAAGCCCTGCCCGGTCATGCGTTGGCGCAGCGACGTGATCACTTGGCTGCGCAGCATGATATTGCGGTGCATGGTTTCGCGCCGCAGATCGAGGAAGCGGTATTTCAGGCGAATGTCCTCAGGATATTCTTGTTCCCCAGCGACCGGCATTGGCAATTCTGCTGCGGCGCTTTGCACGGTGATACTGCGCACGAACACTTCGATCGCGCCGGTCGGCAAATCTGCATTCACTGTCTCGGGCGTACGTGCTTTCACTTCGCCATCGATCGTGATGACCGATTCGCTGCGCAGCTTTTCCAATTCAGCCAGAGCAGGCGAATCCTCATCCGCAACCAATTGCGTGATGCCGTAATGGTCACGCAAATCGGCGAACAAAACGCCGCCATGATCGCGTTTGCGGTGGATCCAGCCTGAAAGGCGCACGGTGTCGCCGACATTCTGAGCGTTCAGAGCGGCGCATGTATGGGAGCGATATTGATGCATGGGCGCGCTCATAGCGTGTTGGGCGGCGTGGGCAAGATGTGACGTGGTGGTTTTGACCACGGAAAGAATTAAGACGAGGATCAGGGGCAAGGAATTGAGGCAAGGAACTGGGGAAGGCGTGATCCGCCCACTAACATCTTGTCGCTTGTCTGCTTATGACGTTAAAGGCGTCGGTGCTGAGGCGCTCTTTAACCTCTCGATCCAGCAAGAATGGGGAAACAATCCCCGATGGGCGGCACTCCGCCCAAACTGATAAGAAGAAACATGAAAATACATGATCTGATTACCACGACTGACGCTCTAACCGATTTGTGTGAGCGGCTTTCGAAATCCGAATTCGTAGCGGTCGATACCGAATTTATGCGCGAAAACACCTATTGGCCGGAATTGTGCCTGGTGCAAATCGCCAACACCGAAGAAGCCGCCGCGATTGATCCCTTGGCCGACGGAATAGACCTCACGCCGTTGCTCGATCTTTTGTGTGAGAATGACGATGTGCTCAAGGTGTTTCATGCTGGCGGTCAAGATGTTGAGATCATCGTCAATCTGACGGGCAAGACCCCCTTCCCCATTTTTGACACTCAGATCGCGATGATGGCGATTAGCCAGTCTGAACAGATCGGTTATGCCAATCTGGTTGATCATTGGCTGGGTATTCAGGTCGATAAAGGCGCACGCTTCACCGATTGGAGCCGCCGCCCCTTGACCGACCGCCAGATCGAATATGCGATTGGCGATGTGACGCATTTGTCGGTGATTTTCCCGAAAATGCTCAAAAAATTGATCAAAACGGGGCGTGGCAATTGGCTCAATGCAGAAATGGAGAAGCTGGCCGACGCCTCCAATTACATCACCGATCCTGACACGGCGTGGAAACGCATCCGCCAACCGGGCCGTAATCCGCAAGCTTTGGGCCGGTTAAAAGCGCTCGCCGCTTGGCGAGAGGGCGAGGCGCAGCACAAGGATATTCCGCGCGGCCGGATTATGCGCGATGAAACGTTGGCCGATATTGCCAGCCACCCGCCGAAGAAACAGGCCGATTTGGCTAAAGTGCGCGGGCTATCGAATGCTTGGCGCGATAATGACATTGGCAAACGCCTGCTAAAGGTGATCGAAGAGGCGGAGCCGCTGCCGAAAGACGAAATGCCGGAGAAGATGAAACGCGGCGCTCCTTTGGGCAAAGAAGGTGCGTTGGTGGCCGATCTGCTCAAATTGCTCCTCAAAATCCGGGCACGCGAAATTGATGTTGCCGCACGGCTGCTGACGCGCGCGGATGAGATGGAAGCTCTGGCCGCGGGGATGCGCGATCTGAAAGTGCTCAAAGGCTGGCGCTATGAAGTGTTCGGCAAGGATGCCCTGGAGCTGGTTGAGGGGCGCACGGGCTTCGCCGTAAAGGGCGGCAAATTGTCGATGACACATATCGACGATATGCAGGCCAGCATGGAAGCAAGCCAAGTGCCGGACGAGGCCAGCGAAACCCCTGAGCCAGCAAGCCCAGCTGGCTAGCGGGGAGCCTTGCCGTGAGCACCTACCTTCCCACAATCAAACAGCTGCAATATCTGGTTGCTCTGCACGAACATGGCCATTTTGGCCGCGCGGCGGATGCTAGCTTTGTTTCGCAATCGACCTTGTCCGCTGGCATTCGGGAATTGGAATCGCTCCTTGGCGTGGTCTTGGTAGAGCGTTCGCGCCGGGTCGTGCGCTTTACCGCTCTGGGCGAAGCGGTGGTTGAAAAGGCCAATCGGTTGCTGCGCGAGGCGGAGGAACTGTCTGATTTGGTCCAGGCGGCGGGTAAGCCGCTTTCGGGCCAATTGCGGATGGGTGTTATTCCAACCATCGCCCCCTTTATGATCCCGCGGATTCTGCCGCGTCTGCGTAAGGAACGCCCCGACCTCACCTTGATGATGCGGGAAGAAACCAGTCAGGACGCGATTGAATCGCTACAGCATGGGCGGGTGGATTGTGTCCTACTGGCATTGCCCTTCGACACGGGTGATGTGGATAGCGAACATATTGCTGACGATGCTTTGTTCGTGGCCTTTCCCAAAGATGATCCGCGCGATCCTCCCGCACAAATTCCGCCCGATATGATCGATCAAGGGCGATTGCTCTTGTTAGAAGACGGGCATTGCCTGCGCGATCATGCATTGGCCGCATGCGGGCGCAGCGAATTGCGCGCCAGTGCCAGCATGATTGGTACGAGCCTGCACACATTGGTGCAAATGGTGGATCATGATTTGGGGCTAACAATGTTGCCTGAAATGGCGATTGATGCAGGTATTTTGACCGGAACTCAGGTTGTCGCTCGCCGCGTAAAAGGGAACACCGCAACGCGCAAAATCGCGCTGGTATGGCGCAAAAACTCGCCGAGAGAGGCAGATTTCAGGTTGCTGGCGGAGGAATTGCGCGCGGGGTAAGGCTTTGAAAACACCTCATCGCACCGCTATATTGCCGAATTGATGGACGACGCCGATCCCGAAAGCGAGGCACTGCCTTACGAATTACCGCCGCGCGCAGGCCGCGGATTTCTCTTGGCAATGCTGCTGACCGTCGCGATTGCTTTTGCGTATCTTGCCTACGGCCCAGGCCTAAACAAAGGATATGCCGGCTTTGGCGCAATGCTGGCGATACCGTTTGCGCTGGGCGCCCTTGCAACGGGTTCTGGAGGGACAGGATTTAGCACGGTTGGATGCATTCTTGCGCCGGTGCTTCTTTTCGCGGTGCTGTTTCCTATTGTCTATTTCGGCTTTGGCGAGGGGCTGGTTTGTATTCTCATGGTGCTGCCATTTTGGCTAACAGGCGGAATTGGCGGAGGGTTCGCCGCTTGGCACCTGCGCAGGCGCACCGAGGCCGCAGCCGAAAGCGAAGGCGGTATCCGCCTCAAGGTTTCCGCTCTGCTAACGCTGCCATTTGTCCTGATTTACGCCGAAGAGATGAGCCCGCCGCAATGGCAAGACGCCCGCGTTTCTAACAGCGTCATGATCGCTGCGAGCGCCGACGAGGTGTGGCCTCTTTTGATTGCCATTCCTGATATTGACGCGCGAGAAGGCCGCTCCACTTTCACGCATGACGTGATCGGCATCCCTCGCCCCTCCGGCGCAGAGATCACCGAGCGCGGCGATATTTTGGTGCGGGAGGCAGCTTGGGGCGATAATATCCATTTTGAAGAACATGTGACGCGCATGATACCGGGTGAGAGGATCGACTGGCGTTTCGTCTTCCCGGACGACTCCGTTCAGGCGCATACCGATCAACATATCGATCCCGCTGGGCCAGTCGTGAAAATCGCGCGTGGCGGCTATGAGATAGAGCGGATAGGCGATGATCGCGCGCGCTTGACGCTTACCACGCATTACCAAATGCGCACCCGGCTTGGCGGGTATTTTGGGATATGGGGTGATGTTTTGTTGGGCGATGTTCACGATAACGTCCTGACAATTATCAAAGAACGCGCGGAGAAAGCCTCGCATGCGCAGCCAACATTGGCCGCTGCGTTTGCATCCTCGCAGTAAGCCCTTATGGTGGCGACCGAAAGCGCTACCGTTCGGTAAGCTGCGCGCCTGAACCGGCGGTAAGAAACTCAAAAATATTCGGGAAGTCCAATCTCAAATTCTGACACGCCTTTAGGGGCTGACACCATCAACACTGGGCCGATTGAACCGCCAGTGGTCGATTTGCCAATCAACACCCATGATCGCGGCTTTTACAACGGTTTCAGCCGAGAGGTTTCGATCCCCGGCAAGATAATCGTGTCACTCATCATCATGTGGGCGATTTTCTTCCCTGTGCGCGCGATGGAGACATTGAAGGTCGCCAATTCGACCATCATCGCGTCTTTCAGTGGCTGGTATATCTATCTCGTCGCATCGCTGATTGTGGTTTGCGGCGTGATCGCATTGTTCCCCAAAAGCGGGTCTTTGCGCATCGGTGCACCGGACGAAAAGCCTGAATTTTCGAGGTTCTCTTGGTTTTCCATGCTGTTTGGTGCCGGCATTGGCATTGGGATGCTGACCTATTCCACTGGCGAGCCATTGGCGCATTTTGCCAGCAATCCTGACATTATTCGCGGCACGATAGAGGCCGCTTCGCCAGAGGCCGTGCGCCCGGCCTTTATGTGGACGTTCTTACATTGGGGCTTTGGCGCCTGGTGCACCTATGCCTTGGTCGGGCTGGCGATTGGATATGTTGCGCACCGGCGCGGATTGCCGCTGACTATTCGCTCCAGCCTTGTGCCTTTGTTTGGCAAAGCCATGTCGGGTGCGGCCGGGCATATTGTCGACATTGTCGCGGTAGTTGCGACAATTTTGGGTGTCGCGGTCACTATGGGATTGGGGGTTCAGCAATTTGTCGCCGGGCTTCACCGGATCGGTTTGGGCGACTGGTTAATGGTCCCATCTGATGATGGCGGGATGACAGCCTCTGCTCTCGCTATCGTCATTGCTCTCGTGGTCCTGGTCGGCGCTTCCACGCTTAGCGCGCTTTCAGGCGTGGGCCGCGGTATTAAGTGGCTCTCCAACCTCAATATGGGCCTGTCCTTTGGCTTGCTGGCTTTGTTCGCGGTGGCCGGGTCGGGGCTTTACGGACTCAAATTGCTGGGTGTTGGGATTTGGGATTACATCGTGACCCTGCCCGCCAATTCGCTGACATTGTTCACCAGCGATGGCAGCGAAGCGGGCGATGCCTTGGTTCAATGGCAATTGGATTGGTCGGTTTTCTATTGGGCGTGGTGGATCGCCTTTGCGCCATTTGTCGGCATGTTCATCGCGCGCATTTCGCGCGGACGCACGATCCGCGAATATGTGCTCGGCGTGGCCTTGGTTCCTGCGCTTATGTGCTTCTTATGGATGGGCCTAGCAGGCGGAACGGCGATCGACCTTGAACTTAGCGGCGCGGCGCAAGGCAGCATTATGAACACGAGCATTTCCGACCAGCTCTATGCGACGCTCGCGGTCTTGTTGAGCCCAGGGGCGGCGCTGGTTGTCTCTTGCCTCGTCGTGGTGTTGCTAATGACCTATCTCATCACTTCGGTCGACAGCGCAATCTTGATCGTCAACACGATCAACGGCGCGGGAGAGGATGAGGGCAGCCGCCGTTATCACATCCTGTTCTGGGGTGTAGCGCTGTCTTTTGTCGTGGGATCAATGCTGATCCTTGGCGGGATAGAGGCAATCCGGATCACCATGATCATCGGCGCTTTGCCGTTCTCTTTAGTGGTCACATTGATGTGCATCTCGATCGTCAAGGCGGTGGTCTATGACCTGATCCGCAAACACCACGGCGTGCCCACCACCGAAGAAGCCTGCCTCGAATGGGCGGATGAGCAAGCAGCCTGAGCCGATAATCAGCGGCCACTTCTACTGATGGATTCAAGCAACACTTGACATGCTTAAGTAATTTTTGAGTTACACTTACCTATATTTGAGTATATTACACCGAAAGATACGCTTCTCAAATATAAATTGAAGTCCTTTTGCCGAGATAAAAAGTATATAAAGGCTATATTATAGATTTAGTTCACAGCAATTTCAGTGTTGTTATTCTGCAACTAGGAAACGTAGCTTCTTGAAAACTCTGGGCTTCACTGTGGCCACCTTGCTGACCGCTTGGTAGTGGGCACTCGCGCGCCGCAACCCTCTAAGTGCATGCGCGCAATTCTTGGACCAACGCTGATGCAGTTCCGCATCGCGAGCCACAAGAAAGCTCAAAGGGGCATTAAATGTCAAAATATACAAGCGGGGCGTCAACTGGCGCACTCGCGGTCGCAATCGCATCGTCCGTAATCGCGGCGCCCGTCATGGCGCAAGAAACACCGGCGCCCGCCGCGCAGGAACGAGAAGGCGGCGTAGGCACAATCGTCGTCACTGCGCAGCGTCGCAGCGAAGATCTTCAAGACGTTCCGGTATCGGTTACCGCCATCGGTGCAGAACAGCTCGATGAATTGAACATCGACACATTCGAAGATTACCTCGAACAGATCCCAACAGTGACATCAGGCGGCAATGGCCCCGGTCAAAGCACGATCTACATTCGCGGCCTCGCCTCCACCACGCCGAATATCACGGTTGCCGGTGTGGCTGGCCTTGCCCCTAACGTGGCCTTGTACCTCAACGATCAACCCTTGTCGCAGCCGGGCCGTAACCTCGATGTTTACGCCGCCGACCTTGAGCGGATCGAAGTCCTTTCCGGCCCGCAAGGCACCTTGTTTGGCGCCAGCTCGCAAGCCGGTGTTGTTCGTCTGATCACGAACAAGCCTGATCTGTCTGGTTATGATGCTGCTGCTTCGGCCGGCGTATCCTTCACCCGTGGCGGCGAAGCCAGCTATCAGGGCGAAGTGATGATCAACGTACCCGTCAGCGAGACCATCGCGCTGCGCGGTGTCGTATATCTCGATGATCAAGGCGGCTATATCGACAATGTCGCAGGCACCCGCAACTTGTCCGAAAGCGCGCGTTTCCGTCCCGAAGGGTTTGTTCGTGAAAACGGCGTTCCAGTAAACGCCAATCGCGCCGGTTTCCAATCGACCGCTGATCTGTCGGGCGTCACCTTCCTCGACGCCGACAATTCCGGCATCGCAGAAGATGACTTTAACGACACGCAATATGCCGGTTTCCGCGTCAGCGCGCTTTGGGAAGTGACCCCAGACTGGACCGTCAACGTTTCCCATCAACGCCAAAGTCTGGAATCGGACGGCGTGTTTTTTGCCGATCCTGAATTGGACGGGCTTGGTGATCTGGAAATCGAACGCTTCGAATCAGACAGCCTGCAAGACGATTTCTCCAACACCAGTTGGACCGTCGAAGGGCGCATCGCGATGCTCGACGTGGTCTATACCGGTGCCTACACCAACCGCGAAGCTGAACAGCGCGCGGATTACACCGACTACCTGTTCGCTGGCCAATACCTGCCCTACTATATCTGTGACGGTTCGGTCAGCTATCCCGGCGCGGGCAATGATCCGACCGGCACGTGTCAGGCGCCAAACTTGTTCGTGAATTCTTTCTCAAAAACAGAAGTGTTCACACAAGAATTGCGTTTCAGCACTCCGGATGATTGGCGCATCCGCTTCCAAGGCGGCGGCTTCTATTCCGATCTCAGCCTCGAAGAGCGCGTTGATTTTGCCTACCCCGGCAACACCATCGCACAGCCATTTGGCCCCTTCCCTGCGAACTTCCCGCAGACCACTGGATTTGTTTCCGATCCGGGTCCATTCCCGGCTTCGACAATCTTCCGCAATGATATCCGCCGTACAGATGAACAATTCGGCATTTTCGGAGAGGCCAGCTTTGACCTTGTCCCGGACCTGCTGACTGTCACGCTGGGCGCGCGCTATTACGACGTTGAGGTTGACTTCGAAGGCAGCGCGAACGGGTCGTTCTGTAATTCTGGCGGCACCGATCAAAACGCATTCGGCACCGATATCAGCGACCTCTACAATGGTGATGGTCAATTCACTTTTATCGGTTCGTGCGACCCAGCTTTGCGTCAGACATTCGATTTGGATGACAGTCTCGCCGACATTCAAGCCGCTGGCCTGAGCGCAGCGCAAGCGCAGCAAGTGTTCAACGCCGTTCGCGCGCCAGACACCGCATCAACCGATGGTCTGATCTACAAGGGTACAGTCACTCTGACCCCGACGCCGGATCTACTGTTTTACGCAACCTATTCAGAGGGCTTCCGCCCAGGTTTGCTGAACCGTCCCGGCGGCGCAGTTGCACCTGGCACCGGCTTTGTCGTTCCATTCGAAGTGGAAACCGATGAAGTGAAAAACTACGAACTTGGTTGGAAAATGGATCTGATCGACGGTCAGTTCCGCTTCAACGGTTCGGCGTTCTTCGTGGATATTTCAAACCTGCAAACTCAGATTTTCGATCCTTCGATCACCAATCTCTTCTTCTCGTCCAACGCGGCGGATGCAGAGATTTACGGGATTGAAGCTGACTTCACAATTGCTCCGTATTCGACACCGGGTCTGACGATTGCAGGTGCATTTTCGATCCTTGATACGGAAATCACCGATGTCTTGATCCCAACGACAGACGTTCTCGAAGGCGAAGAATTGGCCTATGCGCCGGGCTTCCAAGGCAATCTGCGGGTGCGTTACGAATGGGATGTGTCTGACAGCCTTGAGGCGTATATTCAGCCGCAGGTCAGCTATTCTGCATCGAAAACCACCGACATTATCGAGATCAACAAGATTGAGCTCGACAGCTACGCTTTGTTCGACCTGTCGGTTGGTGTTGTCGCGGATCAATGGCGTTTTGAGATCTTCGGTGACAATTTGACCGACGAACGGGCCGAAATCTCAGGCATCTTTGGCAATGATCGCGAACGCATCATTACCAACCGTCCGCGCACAATCGGCGCACGGGTGTCGTTCAGCTACTAAATAGCAGCGGATGAAGTCTAAAAACGGCGGGGGCGGCATATGGCCACCCCCGCCGTTTTGCTGTCTAATGCACGTATGTCTAAGGCCCCTTTATGAGCACCCGAGAAGAACGTCTGAAACAAGCGCAATCCGCGCTGCAATCCGGCCAATTTGACGCCGGATTGACGGCCGCGCGCGCCCTGATCACAGATGATCCGAGCGACGGTGAAGCGCTGTATCTGGCGGCGGTCGCATCGCGTTATCTGAAACGGTTCGATGACGCGGCGGAGCATTTGGCCGCGCTTCATGTGGCCATGCCCGAATATGGCAGAGCGTGGCAGGAGCAAGGGCATTTGTCGCTGGCGCGCGCGGATGCGGCGGGCGCTCTCGATGCCTTTACCCGCGCCACACGGTTCAATCCGGCGTTGGAGGCAAGCTGGCGCGAGCAGGCCCGCCTGCACGCACAGGCGGGGCGCAGTGGCGAGGCACAAGCCGCAAGCGCGCAGCAACAGCGCCTATCCGCCTTGCCGCGCGAATTGGTAGCGGTGACCAACCATTTGGCAGAAGGGCGATTGGTGCGGGCCGAGGAAATTTGTCGCCATTATATGCGCGCCAATACCCAAAATGTCGAAGGTATGCGGCTGCTAGCTAAGATCGGGATTGAGCTTGGCATTTTGGACGATGCGGAATTCCTGCTTGAAAGCGCCGTCAGCTTTGCGCCCGATGATATCCAATTGAGATTTGATTATATTGACGCGCTGCGCCGCCGGCAGAAATCGGCAGAGGCACGCGAACAGGCGGAGGCATTGCTGCTGCGTGATCCGGCCAATGTCTTGTTTCAATCACGGCTTGCCATCGAATGTATTCAAACCGGCGAATATGACCGCGGTCTGGACCTGTTTGACAGCGTGTTGGAAAAAATCCCCGGCGACCCGGCCAGCCTGACCAGCCGAGGCCACGCGCTCAAAACCAAAGGCGATCGGGCCGAGGCAGAGGCAAGTTACCGCGCCGCAATCACATCGAAACCTGGGCACGGCGATGCCTACTACGCCCTCGCCAACCTTAAGACTTACACATTTGGCGGCGATGAATTGGCCGCAATGAAGGCGCAGATCGAGCGCGGCGATCTGGCCTTTATGGACAGAGTTCATCTCAATTTTGCCTTAGCCAAGGCGTTGGAGGATGCCGGCGATTATGAGGGCGCCTTCAAATGCTATGACGAAGGCAACACGCTGAAACGCGCGCAAACCCGCTACAGCGCCGACGCAATGAGCGCCGAACTGGCCAAACAGAAATCGGCCTGCACAGCCGAATTGTTCGCCAAACATGACTGCGCCGGGCACAGCGCGCCCGATCCGATTTTCATCCTTGGCCTGCCGCGCGCGGGATCAACGTTGCTCGAACAAATCCTCGCCAGCCACTCACTTATCGACGGGACGCTGGAATTGCCCAATATTCTTGCGCTGGCGCACCGGCTGCGCGGGCGCAAAGCGGGCCAGTCGCGTTACCCGGAAATTCTACACGATCTCAGCGGAGAGCAATTCGCGAAATTCGGTGAAGACTTTATCGAAAACACCCGCTTGCACCGCGCAGATGCGCCCTTCTTTATCGACAAAATGCCTAACAATTTCCGGCATATTGGTCTGATTCACCTCATCTTGCCCAACGCCAAAATCATCGATGCCCGCCGCGCGCCGATGGATTGTTGCTTCTCTGGTTTTAAGCAGCTCTTTGCGGAAGGGCAGGAGTTTACTTACGGTCTGACCGAGGTTGGCCGATACTATTCCGATTATGTCGACCTAATGGAGCATTGGGACACGGTGCTGCCGGGAAAAGTCTTGCGGGTGCAACACGAGGATGTGCTCGACGATCTAGAAGGGCAAACTCGGCGGATGCTCGATTTTCTGGAAGTGCCATTTGAAGAGCAATGCCTTGCCTTTCACCAGACAGACCGCGCTGTTCGCACGGCGTCATCCGAACAAGTGCGCGAGCCGATCAATCGCAAGGGTCAAGATGCTTGGAAACCGTTTGAACCATGGCTGGGCGATTTGAAGGCGGCGTTGGGCGAGTGATGTCAGAGCGAGCCGAACTCACTCCATATGTTTCAAACCAACCCGCAGATAATCCCACCCGGTGATGCAGGTCAGAACCGCCGCCGCCCACAAGGTCGCCAGCCCGATCACATGGATCCAGCTTTCGGCCAAAGTCGTGCACGGCTCGCCCAGCGACTGGCATGGTTGACCATGCACCGCGCCGCCCAAGATCAGGGCAGCGAGCGAAATTAGCTGAAATGTCGTTTTCCATTTGGCCAATTTGGACACCGGCACAGACACCTGAATGCCGCCCAAAAACTCGCGCAGGCCCGACACAGCAATCTCCCGAATCAGGATCACCGTCCCCGCGATCACATGCATATCGCCCACATAAGGTCCGCGCAGATAGCCTTGAGCCGTTAAGATCAAGATTACGGATGCCACCATGATTTTATCCGCGATTGGATCGAGGAAAATGCCCAGTTTGGACACCGTTCCCTGCGCCCGCGCCAAATAGCCGTCGAAGAAATCGGTGATCGCAATGAGGCAATAAAGCAGGAAACCAATGAGGTAGCCGAGCTGCCAATCGGGCCACCACAGGAAGAAGCCAAGGAGCGGCACCGCGAATATCCGCGACAGGGTGAGAATGTTAGGCAAGGTCAACATGAGCTTGCGCCCCCCTTAGCGCGTCCTGCGCCGCTACGAAACACTATCCAAACAAAGGATGCACAAGACTTGTGCGACGCGGACCTTCCGCTATGTCATGCCCCTTCTGCAAAAACTGCTGGGCGCCGCCTTTACGCATGACAACAGTGACACGCCTTATGCGCCAGAAACGGTTCTTGCCGTTGATGGTCACGCAGTTTTTCAATGCCTTCAATGACAATCTGTACAAGACCGCGTTGGTCCTTTTTGTCGTTTATTCGGTCTATAATGATGAACAGCAAGAGGCGCTGTTTAGCGGCGTCGCGTCTTTCGTCTTCATCCTGCCATTTGTGTTGATGTCCGCGCTTGCCGGGCAATTGGCGGATTCGCGGGATAAGGCCCGCATCATTCGCATCGTCAAATTATGCGAAATTGGTTGGGCTACATTGGGCGCGATTGGCCTCTTTATGGCGTGGCAAGGGATCATGGTGCACACTGTCGCCATCCCCTTACTGCTTTTCGTGGTGTTCTTAGCAGCCGCGCAATCGGCATTTTTGGGGCCGATCAAATATGCGATCCTGCCCCAACATCTGGAACCGGATGAGGTTTTGCCCGGCACAGGCCTGGTCGAAGCGGGCACCTATATCGCGATCCTGACCGGAACTATCATCGCCGGATTTATCGATATCGAATTTGCGCTGGTCGGCGTCGTCATCACGGCGATTGTCGGATATTTCGTCAGCCGCTGGGTGCCCGATGCGCCGCCGCAAGGGACCCATGAATTGCACTTCCCGGTGCTTGAGCCGTGGCTGGCGAAACGGCCCAATCCAGTGGTGAAGGTGACGGCATTTCCATTTGTTATTCTGTGGGATCAGATCGTCATGAGCTGGCGATTGGTCAAGAACACTATGGATAACCGCGAAATCTGGTTCGCGATTATCGCTATCAGCTTTTTTTGGACCATCGGCGCTGTGTTGTTCATCCAATTCCCGCCGCTGGCAAAGAACCAATTGCTCGCCACGCCAGAGGTCGCCAGCTTATTCTTAGTGATTTTCTCTGTCGGAATTGCGATTGGATCGGTTGCCATCAACACTTTGCTGAAAGGTGAGGTATCGGCACGGTATGCGCCCATTTCGGTGGTGGTGATGGGCGTCTTTTTGATCGGGTTTTATTTTATATCGCGCACTTGGATACCCAACGAAGCGGGCCAATTGCTGCCGATTGAACAATGGATATTGGAACCGCTTGCGATCCCGCTATCACTCGTTTTGCTTGGCATTTCGACCGCTGGCGGGATGTTCGTTGTGCCGCTTTATGCGTTTTTGACCACGCGGTGTGCACATGATGCGGCATCGCGGACCATTGCGGCGAACAATATCGTCAACTCGCTGGCGATGGTCATCGGTTCGGTCGCTGCGATCGGGCTGACGGCGCTGGGCATCCCAGTCGTCGATCAATTGCTGTTCGCCGCGGGCATGTCAGTGGTGGCCGCATGGCTGGGCTGGAATCTGCACAAGGCAGAAAAAGCCGCCGCCGATCAGAATTCCAAGTCGGCAAACCCGGCCGCCCCGATCACATAATAAATACGAGCACAGCCGCCATTGTCGCCACATATGTACTGGCGACGCCGCGCACATCATCCATCGTTAGCCGCCATAGGCTCTCCGCCGGAATATCGTGCAGCTCGCTGCGGACGCTTGGCGGCAAAGTGGCACGGAAAGGATGGCGCGCGCCTTCATCCGTTAGAACCAAAGAACGACGCTTTGTTGCGGCCCTGTTAGCAGCGGCGTCTGTGGTGCGTTTGATGACGGTTTGGTTGAGTGTCGCGTATGTCATGCGAGACGAGTTAACGAATTCTTAACTTCTGCCCAGTGCCGTGTTTCCCCTGACCTGAAAAGGGACAGTAAGGCTGGGTTGTGGTTAACCTCAAGCCGACCTAAACGCGCAGCCATCATCGAAGAACGTGAAGCGCCGAACCGGAGAGATTGCAGCGTGACAAAATCCACTCAAACCGCAGCTGAATTGCTTGTCGACTGTTTGTCGGCGCAAGGGACAGACCGGATCTTCACGGTGCCGGGGGAGAGCTTTCTCGCGGTTCTGGACGCTTTGCATGAACGCACTGGGCATGAACGAACTGAGCACGAAGGCTCTGGCATCGAAACCGTCATCTGCCGCCAAGAGGGTGGAGCGGCGTTTATGGCCTGCGCCGACGGCGCCATGAGCGCGGCGGAAACCCTGCGCCCCGGCGTCGCCTTCGTCACTCGCGGCCCCGGTGCCACCAATGCGAGTATTGGCGTCCATGTCGCGCATCAGGATTCGCAGCCCATGATCCTGTTTGTCGGCGATGTTGCCCGCCCAATGCGTGACCGGGAGGGGTTCCAAGAGGTCAATTTTGAGGCCTTCTTCGGCCCAATCTGCAAATGGGCCGCGCGCATCGACGACCCGGCGCGCATTCCCGAGCTTGTCGCCCGCGCTTATTCAGTCGCGATCAGCGGACGCCCCGGTCCGGTTGTCTTGGCCCTGCCAGAAGACATGCTGTGCGATACGCTCGACAGTGCAATCACCCCGCGCCCGGCGGTCACTCGCCCCGCACAAGCGGTGTGCCCCGACGCGATGCAGGCAATGTTCGCCATGATTGCCGATGCCGCAAGCCCGGTCGCAATTATCGGCGGCGCAGGCTGGAATGCGAAAGCGCGCGAACATTTTCAACAATTTGCGCAGAATATCGGCCTGCCCGTCGCCACCGCTTTCCGCCGGCAAGATGCGATCGATCCAGCCTCCCCCGTCTATGCCGGGAATATGGGTTATGGCCCGAACCCAAAACTGATGCAGCGGATCAAAGACGCAGATCTGATTTTGTGTGTGGGAGCGCGTTTGGGTGAGGCGACCACCGACGGTTATTCGGTGCCCAGCCCAGAACACCCCGACCAATTGCTGATCCATGTCCACCCTGACCCGGATGAATTGGGCCGTGTTTACCGTGCCGATCTCGCGCTCGCCTGCGCCCCCGATGAATTCGCGGAGGCCGCCGCTCTATGGGAGGATACGTCGGTCATTCCCTTTGATGCAGGGGCCGATGCGCACCGCGAATGGTGTGAATGGGCGACACATACACGCGCTCAGAACGCCCCTGCCCTAGATATGGCCGCCTGCGTCACAGCGATGAAAGAAGCGCTGCCGGCGGACAGCATCATCTGCAATGGGGCCGGAAATTTTGCGGGATGGTGGCATAGATATTGGCGCTATGCCGGTTATCCCAGCCAGCTTGCCCCAACCGCTGGCGCAATGGGTTACGGCGTGCCCGCTAGCGTCGCCGCAGCCTTGCGTTACACGGAACGCACAGTCGTAGCGGTGGCAGGAGACGGTGATTTCTTGATGAATGGCCAAGAGCTCGCGACTTCTGTTCAACATGGCGCGAACTTGCTTGTCTTGGTGGTTGATAACGGCGCTTACGGCACCATCCGCATGCATCAGGAACGCGAATATCCCGGCCGGGTATCGGGCACGCATCTCGCCAATCCTGATTTTGCGGCTTTGGGTGCGGCCTTTGGCGGGTGGAGCGCAACAGCAACCACAACCGCAGAATTTACCGAGGCTCTAGAACAGGCAAACACACGAACAGGCCTGCGTGTCATTCATATGAAGATCGATGTGGAGCAACTTGCCGCGAGCGGCGCGACCATTAGCGGGCTTCGCGCAAAGGCACGGTAAATTTCTGAACCGGGAGAATAAGAATTCCCTACCCTTCCGCCATTTCGCAAATCAGCTTCCATTCCTCTGGCTTAATCTTCGCCACGGACAGCCGCGAAAGGCGAACCAATTCACAATCGGCGAGGCGTGGTTCGGCCTTGATCTGTTTCAACGTCACGAAATTTTCAAATTTGCGTTTCGGCTTAACCTTCACCGCATCCCATTTGCCGGTTTCGTCGGTCGGGTCCATGATGCCTGAAACGGACACTTCGCAAATCCCGACAATTTCGAGACCTTCACGTGAGTGGTAGAAGAAACATTCATCACCGACTTCCATCGCGCGCAGGTTCAATTTTGCAGAGTGATTGCGCACCCCATCCCAAGTGCCTTCCACCTCTTCGACAAGGTCGTCCCAGCTATATTTGAACGGCTCTGACTTAACCAACCAATAGTTCGGCACGCATGCTCTCCTGATCCAGCCAATAGGGGCGGCGATGCCCCAAATCCTAGTTCGCTTCCGCGAGTAATATGCTTGCGCGCGCACGGCCAGCCCCAGCGGCGCTGATTTCCCACACAATTAACTCAATTTTTAGCGTGGGCCGGTATCAAACCGCATAATAATGGCGTGCGCCTTAGGGGGGAGACACGCCAAATTCCAAGTTGGGGAAGTTCACGGTGAGAGAGTCAGAACCGGCAATTCAACGCGGGGCAGAAACGATGCCTGCGGATGATACCCAGCGTGAGGCGCGATTGGGTAACGCCGATCGTGATCTTGTCGCATTGGGCATTGCCGCGGCCGCGATCATCCTGTTCGTCGCCACCGGCAGCTCAGTTTTGCCCAGCGCAATCGACGCAATTTTCTCAAATGGTTCCGGCCCAGATCACCTGCTTGTCAACGCATTGCTGCTCAATGTTGTACTGATCATTTTTGGTTGGCGCAGATACCGCGAATTGCAAGATGAGATCAGCGAACGACGCCGCGCGGAAGGTTTGGCGCGCGAACTGGCAGAGATCGATCCACTCACTGGATGCCTTAATCGGCGCAGTATGGCGGCGGCAACGACAGCGCTTCGCCTGCGGGCACAGGCGCATGGCTCAGCCGTGGCCTATTGCATGATTGATTTGGATAATTTCAAACAAATCAATGATATGCATGGTCACTCCGTGGGGGACGCCGTGCTGGTTGAACTTGCCCAGCGGATCAGGCGGCAATTACCAAAAGACGCGCATCTTGCCCGGCTTGGCGGGGATGAATTCGCGGTCATTACCACCCATGACACTTCAAACCGTGACCGCGTCGATGACTTGGTAATCCGTCTCTACGAACAAGTTTCCCTGCCGTTTGAATTGAATGGCGTGACCATTGATCCAACCGTTTCCATCGGTGTTTCCAGCGATCATGATGAGCAAAACACCGCCCCTGTTTCCGCTGCCGCCGAAGAGGCCGCAGACGCATTGATGCACCGCGCCGATATCGCGATGTACACCGCCAAGAAACAGGGCAAGAACCGTTATTTCTGGTTCGAAGCGACGATGGAAAACGAATTGCGTTTCCGCAATGAATTGGAAGCCGGCATCCGCCGAGGTTTGACGAATGGCGAATTTGTGCCGTTCTATGAACAACAGGTCGATGTCCAATCGGGTGAATTGGTCGGCTTTGAAATGCTGGCGCGCTGGCGCTCAACCGATATGGGCATCGTCAGCCCAGAGATTTTTATCCCCATCGCTGAAGAGATCGGCCTGATCACGCAATTGTCTGATCAATTGATGGATCAAGCCTTAGTCGATGCGCGCGATTGGGACGACGTCTTGACCTTGTCGATCAACATTTCCCCGATCCAATTGCGCGATCCGTGGTTCGCACAAAAATTGCTCAAATCGCTCGTGAAACACAACTTCCCCGCTCAGCGATTGGAGGTAGAGATCACGGAAAGCTGCCTGCATGAAAATATCGGTTTGGTCCGATCCATTATCACCAGCCTGCGCAATCAGGGTGTCCGGATCAGTCTCGATGATTTTGGCACGGGCTATTCCTCGCTTGAACAATTGCGGACCTTGCCGTTTGACCGGCTGAAAATTGATCGCAGTTTTGTCAGCGAATTGAACGAACCGGGCGGCAATTCGAAAATTGTCGATGCAATTGTTTCGCTTGGCCGCGGGCTTAACCTGCCGATCACAGCGGAAGGGATCGAAGACGAAGAAATCCTCACCGCCCTCAAAGCGATGGGCAAATTGAAAGGCCAAGGCTACCTCTATGGTAAGCCTGAAAGCGCTCAGGATGTCCGGGCACGCCTCGCCAAAGCAGGAATGCTGGCGGCGGATAGTAACGTCGATATGCCCCTTCAAAGCGACGCGCAAAAACCAGAAAGCGCCCCCGAAATCTCGGCCCTTGATCATCGCAAAGTGGCTGGCCAATAATCGGCCAAGTCCGATTACCACAACCCAGCACCTAGACGGAGCGCCCTAGGGTGCATAGATGCGGCGCATCATGCGCGTAGAATTTGTAAAAATGCACGGACTTGGCAACGATTTCATCGTGCTCGATGCGCGGAAAACGGCCTTGCCTGCAATGACCGCAAAGGCGGCGCGCGCGCTCTCTGATCGACGCGAGGGGATTGGCTGTGATCAGGTCATCATTTTGGAGCCGAGCGAGCATGAAGAATTCCGCATGCGGATTTTCAATTCCGATGGCGGCGAAGTTGAGGCATGCGGCAATGCCGCGCGCGCCGTGGCGATCTTGCATGGACGACCAGCGCAAATAGAAACTGGTGGCGGATCAATCGTGCTGTCGCCCAATTCTGGCGGCGCGAGCGTCGATATGGGCGCACCTCGTTTTGATTGGGACGCAATCCCGCTCGACTATCCAATGGATACGGGCGCTATGCCGGTTTCTTGGGGTCCGCTAGAACACCCAGTGGCCGTGAATGTCGGGAACCCGCATGTGGTGTTTTTTGTGCCGGACATTGCCTCAATCGATTTGGCAACGCTTGGCCCTGAAATTGAGCGTGACCCGCTTTTCCCTCAAGGCGTCAACGTCAATGTGGCCAGCGTGATCGGAGCCGATCATTTGCAGCTAGTGGTTTGGGAACGCGGCGCGGGATTGACGCGGGCCTGTGGCACAGGCGCCTGCGCCACGGCAGTGGCTGCTATGCGGCGCGGCCTGACGGGGCGGCGGGTGAAGGTGACTTTGCCGGGCGGTGATTTGGTCATCGAATGGCCCGACAAAGCGGGCGCGGCGATCCAAATGACTGGCCCCGCAACCGAATCCTATCGCGGCAATTTTGAATGGCATGATTTCGCGTGAGCGAACCAGTTGCATCTAAGCCAGAGGTTATCAGCCTCGGTTGCCGCCTCAATATTGCTGAGAGCGAGCGGATGAAAGCCATGCTTGGCGATGCGGGCGATGTTGTGGTGGTCAATTCCTGCGCGGTGACGTCAGAGGCCGTGCGCCAAACCCGGCAAGCCATCCGCAAGGCCCGCCGGGCGCGTCCCGATGCGCGGCTGATCGTTACCGGTTGCGCGGCGCATATTGAACGTGACCAGATCGCCGATATGCCCGAAGTCGACGGCTTGATCGCAAACGAATCCAAACTCGATCCACGCGCTTGGAACGTGCCGCTACCCGAAGCCCCTCCCTCTCCAACGCGCACCCGTGCCTTTATCGCGGTACAAAATGGCTGCGACCATGCCTGCACTTTCTGCGTCATCCCGCAGGGGCGCGGCGTCAGCCGGTCAATGACCATCGCTGAAGTTCTGCGCGAGGTCGAACATCACCTCAATCTCGGTGCGAAAGAGGTCGTATTAACGGGCGTTGATGTCACCAGCTGGGGCCACGATTTGCCGGGTAAGCCGCCATTGGGCGCTCTGATTGGCGCGGTCCTCGATACGTTTCCAGAACTCCCGCGCCTTCGTATGTCGTCACTTGATGGGATTGAGATTGATGAGGTTTTGTTTGAGCTGTTCGCCGCCGAAGCGCGCCTCATGCCGCATTTGCATCTCTCGCTGCAACATGGCCACGATCTGATCCTGAAACGGATGAAGCGGCGGCACAGCCGTGATGATGCGCTGAACCTAGTGCGGCGGCTCAAAATTCGCCGACCAGATATTGCGATTGGTGCAGATTTGATCGCGGGTTTCCCGACAGAAACCGATGAGCACCACGCCGCGAACCTGTCGATCATTGACGAACTAGACATCGTCCATGGCCATATATTTCCCTATTCACCCCGGCCCGGCACACCCGCCGCGCGGATGCCGCAAATAGACCGCGTCACCGTCAAATCCCGCGCCGCCGAATTGCGCGCCGCCGTCGCCGCGCGCCGCGCCGCATGGCTGGGCGCGCTTGTGGGTGAAACGCTCAGTGTCCTCGCCGAACGCGACGGCACCGGCTATGCGCCCAATTATGCGCGCGTGCAGTTGCCTAGCGATAGAGAGCCCGGCACGGTTGTGAACGTGATACCGCGCAGCCTTGAAGGGGGCCTTTTGAAATGAGCAGTGACAGTTGGAGCGACCGCATTTTGGGCGGGTTTCGCAAGACATCTGAACGGCTCGGCGGCAACCTCACCGGCGTTGCCGCGCGGCTGGATGATGCCGCGCTCGATGATATTGAAGACGCGCTGATCACCTCTGACCTCGGCCCCGGAGCAGCCGGCCGCATCCGTGCAAAATTGGCGGAGAAGAGCTTTGGCCTTGAGATCACGCAGACCGAACTGAAAGAAGCGGTAGCCGAAGAGATTGCCGAAATCCTGCGGCCAGTGGCCAAGCCGCTGGAGGTAACAGCGTTTCCGCGCCCGCAAGTGATCTTGGTGATCGGCGTCAACGGATCGGGTAAAACCACCACGATCGCAAAGCTCGCACATCTGTTCACAGAGGATGATTACGGCGTGCTGTTGGCGGCAGGTGACACATTCCGCGCCGCAGCTATCGGCCAATTGGCGACTTGGGCTGAGCGTGCGGGCGTCGATATTGTGCGCGGGCCTGAGGGAGGTGATCCAGCGTCAATCGTGTTTGATGCGGTCAAGCAAGCGACCGATACAGGGATTGACGCACTGGTGGTGGATACCGCCGGGCGGTTGCAAAACAAGAAAGAGCTGATGGAAGAACTGGCGAAAATCCGCCGGGTTCTAGGCAAGCTCAATGAAGAAGCGCCGCATGACGTCGTGCTCGTTCTCGACGCCACTAACGGCCAGAACGCATTGTCACAAATTGACGTCTTCAAAGAAGTGGCCGGCGTCACCGGCCTGATCATGACGAAGCTAGATGGGACAGCACGCGGCGGCGTGTTGGTCGCGGCGGCGGAGCAATATGGCCTACCGATCCATGCGATTGGTGTGGGCGAAAAAATGGAAGATTTGCGCCCATTCGACCCCGATTTGGTGGCGCGCGTCATTGCAGGAGTAGCCTGATGGCTGATTTGGAAACGCCGCAAACCGAAGCATCGGAAGCAAAAAAGGCCGGATCAAGCTGGCTGAGCGTGGCGGTCGATTATGGACCGCTTATCGCCTTTCTTATCAGTTACCGGATCTTCGCACCTGATGCCGACGCGATTGAGGATGATCTCGTCCTTGCCGCGTTGACGACCAAATCCATTGTGCAAAGCACCGGCGTATTCATCGTCGCCGCAATGATCGCATTGGCCGTGTCGAAATGGCGACTTGGCAAAGTCTCACCCATGCTTTGGTTTTCCACTGCGTTGATTGTGGTCTTTGGCGGGTTCACGATCTGGACCGGCGATCAGCGGATTATCCAGCTAAAACCGACCGTGCTCTACGCTCTGTTCGGCGTGGCGTTGCTCGGCGGGTTCTTCATGGGCCGCGCTTTGCTGAAAATCCTGCTGGAGGCTGCTTTTGAGGGGCTGACCGATGAAGGCTGGCTCAAATTATCACGCAATTGGGGCGTGTTTTTCCTGTTTCTGGCAGGCGTCAACGAAGTGCTCGTGGCACAATTGAGTTTTGAAGGTTGGCTCTGGGCTAAGCTGTGGGTGTTCTTGCCGCTGACCTTCCTCTTCACCTTCGCCAATATCCCCATGTTGCTGAAACATGGGCTCGATATTGGTCAGAATGACGCACAGGACCCCGCTGACTAAACAGCAGGATCGGGGTTGGCGGCGTCTGGATCAGATCTCGACTTGACTACCCAGCTCCACAACACGGTTCGTCGGCAGTTTAAAGAAGTCCATCGCACTGGCGGAATTCATCAGCATCCAAGCGAATATCTTCTCTCGCCAAATCGGCATGGCTGGGTTCTTTGATGGCAACAGCGTTTGGCGCGAGAGGAAGAAGCTGGTGTGCATCATGTCGAATTCACCCCCGCATCTCTCCATCTCTTTGAGGCCGACCGGGACATCGGTTTCCTCCATAAAGCCGTAATGCAGCACGGCGCGGTAAAAACCGTCGCCCATATCTTTAAACTCGCACCGCTTTGCCGGATCGACATAGGGCACATCTGCGATTTCTACGGTCAGAATGACGACGCGTTCGTGGAGCACCTTGTTGTGCTTGATATTGTGCAGCAGTGCAGAGGGCACTCCGGATGACGCACTTGCCATAAAGATCGCGGTACCCGGTACGCGCAAGGCTGAGTTCTTGGCGGATTTTGCAAATATCTCCATCGGCAGAGCGTGCTCGCTCATCCTCTCGCGCATCACCTTGCGCCCGCGCGCCCATGTGGTGAGCAAGAGAAAGGCGACAAATCCGACCGCCAGCGGGAACCAGCCGCCATCAGGCACCTTGGTCAAATTCGCAGCAAAATACGCCCCATCGACGATCAAGAACACGATGACCACCGGCGCCGCATACCACCATTTCCATTTCCACACGCCGACCAGCAAAACCGCCATTAACAGCGTATCAATCGTCACCGCTCCGGTCACTGCGATGCCGTAAGCATTGGCGAGATTGGACGAGTTTTGGAATGTCAGAACAAGAATAATGACCGCGATCATCAAGGCCCAATTGACCGCAGGAATGTAAATCTGTCCGCCTTCTGTTTCCGATGTATGGCGGATTTTCAACCGAGGGATGTAACCCATCTGAATCGCTTGGCTGGTGATGGAGAATGCGCCGGAGATCACCGCTTGGCTGGCGATAAAGGTCGCAACGGTCGCTAGGAACACCAGCGGCAAACGCCATTCTTCGGTCGCAAGAAAGAAAAACGGGTTCTGAATAGCCTCAGCCGCTTGTTCCGGCGGCAAGCCAATCACCATCGCCCCCTGACCGAAGTAATTCAGCAGCAGGCATGGCATAACAAAGCCAAACCACGACAGGCGCATCGGACCCCGTCCAAAATGCCCCATATCCGAATACAGCGCCTCTGAACCCGTCACGGCGAGCACGACGCTGCCCAGAGCCAGAAATGCGAACCACCCATCAAGGATGAAGAAATTGACCGCGTGATGCGGGCTGAGCGCCCACAATATTTCTGGCGTGCCGATGATCTGCCACAGGCCCAAACCAGCAATGACTGTAAAATAGACGATCATGACCGGCGCAAACAAGGCGCCAACCTTAGCCGTTCCGCGTTTTTGCAGGACAAACAGGAACACCAGCAGGCCGAGCGCAATCGGGATGACATATTGTTGCAACCCCGGATCAACCACCGTCAGTCCCTCAACCGCTGACAGGACCGAAATTGCCGGCGTAATCATGCTGTCGCCATAAAACAGCGCGGTCGCAAACACGCCGAGCAGAACCGCGATCCAGCCATATTTCGATTTCGAAAGGCTCCTGCTGATCAGAGCCACTAGTGCAAGGCTGCCGCCTTGCCCCTTATTGTCAGCGCGCATCAGGATCGTGACATATTGAATCGCCACAACCAATGTCATCGACCAAAATATTAGACTGATGACGCCCAAGACATGCGCGGTATCAAGTTGGACGGTCGCCCGCCCCACAAAGGTCTCTCGGAACGCATAGAGTGGGCTGGTGCCGATATCGCCGAAGACAATGCCGATTGCACCGACCGCCAGCGCGCTTTTGGACGCGCTGTGCCCCGCGCCGCCGGATGGCGGTTGATGGGCCGGAGTTGATGCTGTTTCGCTCATCCGCGATTATCCCGAGTGGCTGAGCACAATTACCGCGCGCCCTGTCCAAGGTGGCGGCACGTAGCACCGCGCATTCACACCTGCAACATCGCGCTACACCGTCGGTGCAGCGCCGCTATTGCAACATTGGCGCATTGGCAATCATCTGATCGAGCCGTTCAACCCGCGCGGCAATCTCTTCTCGCCACGGCGCGTCCTCTGGAGAGCGTTCCAGCAACCCAGCCCAAGTGTCACGCGCCGCGCGGATTTGGCCGGTTTGTTGGAAGGAAAAACCGAGGAAGAAATCTGCACCCGGATTGGCCGGATCAAGATTGCGCGCCTTGCTATAGGCATAAAATGCCGCCGGGGTCACATTGCCGTCAGCATGCCCCGTCAATGCCATGCCAAGCGCCAACCAGCCCTCAAGATGCTCTGGATTTTCGTTCAATCCACCGCGTAGCAATCCCGCTGCATCATCAAATTTACCGCGCCGCGCAAAGCCGTCTGACAAGACAAGATAATCGGGTTTTGGCAGGCTTTCATCGAACAATTGCCGCCGTGCGCTTACCATTTCGTCGCCCGATTGCTGATCAAGAGCGATGTCGGGCTCTTTCGGACTGCCCGGTTGGCCGGGGGAACCCTGCCAGGCATATCCGACCAGACCGAGCAACAAGACGGCGCCAAACACCGCAAAGCCCTCTTTCGGCAAACGCAGAATGAAAGCGGCAAGCGCGAAGCTGACCAAAGTAAGCGAGAGAACTGCGAGCCAACCGCCCATTAGCTATGCCCCCCAGTTTCAGAACGCCGTTTGCCCAACCGGCGCAGCAAAATCAGAGCAACCACGCCAAGCAGCAATAGCGGGATCGCGAATAGCGGCCACGTGGTTGAAGAAACCTCCGGCTCATAACTGACATAATCGCCATAGCGTTCGACGAGCCAAGAACGGATTTGCGTGGGGCTTTCACCCGCCAAGATCCGTGAGCGGACCTGATGGCGCATATCGCCCGCCATCGGCGCATCGCTGTCATTGATGCTTTGCGATTGGCATTTGAGGCAGCGCAAAGTTTCCATCAACTCGGTCGCCTCAGCTTCCAAAACAGGATCTTCGAGCTGAACATAGGCGTAAGGCGCAGGCGGCATCGATTGCTGGGCCAGTATGGGCGCGGCGAACAAGCCGCCAAAAAGGGTCAAGGCGGCGACCACAGACCGGATCATCGCACGTCCTCCAATATTTCAAGCAATTGCGGCACAGTGTCGGCCCGCACGTCTCCGATATGCTGATAGCGGATATTACCATCAGCATCGATGACATATGTTTCCGGCACGCCCGACGCCCCGATCTCCAACATCAATTCCGAAATGTCATCTGAACCAATCTTAGTGTAAGGATTGCCATAGCGGTCAAGGAAATCCGCGACGGCCTCAGGCCGGTCACGAACGGCGATGCCGATGATTTCAACGCCTTCTTCCTTGAGCCGCTCCAGATGCGGCGCCTCTGCAATGCATGGCAGGCACCAGCTTGCCCAGATGTTGAGCAAGCGCGGCTGACCGCCGACAAAGTCGGCTCGCGTTGCCCCCGGCATGCCTTCCAACGCAGGTGCGAGCGTAAATTCAGGCAGCGGCTGTTCGACCATTTGCGAGGGGATCGTCTGCATTTTTTCCTGCGTCAGCTGATACCCGGCAAGGCCAGCAAAAAACAGAAACAGCGCGAGCGGTATGAGATAAATTGGACGCATTATTCAGCAGGCTCCGGAATGGGGCCATCTTGCGAACCGCCGCTTGATCCATTCGCCCCGTCAATTGCGTCACCCTCGGCTAAGGCATCCATGTCTTCGCGGCGTACTTTCCCCATCGCAACAGCGTTGCGGCGTTTCAAATCAACTCGAACGCGGCCTGCGATCGACAAAATTCCGCCAAATGCGACCAGCAATCCGCCATACCAAATGAAGGTCACAAACGGCTTCCACCAGACCCGCAATTGCCAGCGATTGTTGCCATTCGCGTCCACACCCGCCTGATCACCGATCACTACATAAAGCTGACCATCCCAGCGAGTGATCAGTGCGCTTTCGCTCGTTGGTTGCGGGGGCGACCAAAAATTACGTGATTGAGGACCCAGCACTGTCGGTTCTTCATCGCCGCGCGCGGCCAGAATGCGCGCCTCGATTGCGGTCCAATTGGGGCCAGCCACGGGATCGACGCTGGCCATCTCAATATTCCAACCGGCCACTTCGACGCTATCGCCCGGCGCAACGGCGGCGAGTTTTTCGCTCGTAAAGGCGCTTTCACTGGCCATCCCAAACAAGGCAACGGCGACACCGAAATGCGCGCAAATCATACCCCAAGTCGCCACCGGCACCCGGCGAATATTGCGCCCTCGCAAAGGCAAAAGCGCGGCAATTGCCAAGGCAATCGACAAAGCAAGACCGAGCACCGCAAGGACGCTGTAATCACCCAAGATCGCAACCAAAGCGATCACCGCGATGACGACCGCCGCCAGCGCAGCAAGCTCAAATTGAATGCGCGCCGGTTTATCATCTTTCCAGCGCAGCAGCGGCCCAATCGCCATCACCAAGAACATAGGGATAGCAAAGATCGCGCCCGCCGGGTTGAAATAAGGCGGGCCCACGCTCACGCGAACATCAAACGCCTCCGTCAGCAGCGGATAGAGCGTGCCAAGCAACACGATCGCCAGGATTGCTGACAGCATCACGTTGTTGAACACCAACGCCCCCTCGCGGCTGGTCGCGGTAAAGCGTTTGCCCTCCGAAATGCTGCCTGCACGCATCGCAAAAATCACCAAGGCACCGCCAATATACAATCCCAACAGTGCGAGGATAAAGCTGCCCCGCTCGGGATCGACGGCAAAGGCATGAACGCTGGTCAGGACGCCAGAGCGCACAAGGAAGGTGCCGAGCATCGACATCGAAAAGGCCAACACGCCCAGCATAATCGTCCATGTGCGCAGCGCATCACGCGCCGCCAGCACGCTAACCGAATGCAGCAAAGCCGTCGCCGCCAGCCACGGCATCAGCGAAGCATTCTCCACCGGGTCCCAGAACCACCAGCCGCCCCAGCCGAGCTCATAATAGGCCCAGTAAGACCCTGCTGTGATCCCAAATGTCAGGAACACCCAAGCGCCCAGCACCCAAGGGCGCAAAACCTTGGCGAAATTGGGGTTCACTTCGCGCGTAATCAATGCGCCCATTGCGAGGCTGAAGGCAACCGACAGGCCGACATAGCCTACATACAGAGTTGGCGGATGGATCGCGAGACCGATATCCTGAAGCAATGGGTTAAGTCCCCCGCCCTCAATCGCTGGAACCGGCAGCCGTTCGAACGGATTAGAGGACAGCAAGAGGAACGAATAAAACCCCAGCGCCACAAACCCTTGCACTGCGAGCGTCGCGCTCATGGTTTTTTCCGGCAAGCGTCGCTCCAGCCCCGCGAGCAAGCCGCCTGACAGCGCCAACACGCCAACCCAAAGCAACATCGACCCTTCGTGATTGCCCCAAGTGCCGGTGAGTTTGTAGATAAACGGCTTGGCCGAATGCGAATTGGTGGCGACCAATTTGATCGACAAATCAGTGACCGCGAAGGCGTAGAGCAAAAGGAAGAATGCGAGCACGGCGAGGAACGCCTGAACGACCGCAGCCGGGCGCGCATATATCGCGAATTGCGCCCCCGCACCGGACCGAAGGCCCAAAGCGCCCGAAATCATCTGCAACACCGCAAGCGCGGTCGATAGCCAAAGGGCTGCTAATCCAAGTTCCGCGATCATACTGTCAATCCGTCCTAGTCGAGGCCCGCAACGGTTTCAGCGTAAACGTCATTGCCATCATGGCCCTCAAGCCCTTCAAGCTCGCGCGGCACGTAATTTTCATCGTGTTTCGCCAGCAGATTGGTTGCCTGAAACACGCCGTCTGCGCCCAAAGATCCCTCAGCGACGACGCCGGACCCTTCTACGAACAGATCGGGCAAAATGCCGCTATAACGGACGGGGATGGTGCTCTCTTCATTGCCGGTTACGACAAATTTGACCGTGATCCCATCGGGCTGCGTCTCAATCGAACCGGCTTGCACCATTCCGCCCAAACGCACCGCTTGGCCGACCGCTGGCGGGGCCTCGGTCATTTGTTCGGGAAGATAGAAATAATTCGCCTGACTACGCAGCGCCCACGCGGCGATCAATCCCGCCGCAACAATCGCCACTAAGGCGAGAATGACGAGCGTCATGCGTTGATGCTTGGCTTTCATCGGATTGGCCATCTCATTTGCTCCGCTTAAGTTCTTCGCGGCGCTTTTCCGCGCGCCGCATACTGCGATAGCTCCACCAGATCAGCAGAGCGAGCGCGATGAGACCGGCCGCATATGCGCCGATGACAAAAGGCCACGGGTCGAGTGCTTCGCGCATCAGGCGCTCTCCATACCAGAAACGGGCGCGCTGCTCTCGACCGCTTCGTCATCCAAAGCTCGGCGGCGCAAGCGCGCTTCCACCTGAGCCTCTGCGATCAGGGCCCGCATCCGCATTAAGACAATTCCGCCAAACAGCAGCGAAAAACCCAGAACCGCGGTCAACAAGGGCCACAGGAATACACCGTCAATCGCACTTTTCCCTGCCGTCAAACTTGGCGGTTGATGCAAGGAATTCCACCACACCACGCTGCGGTTGATGATCGGCACATTGATCGCACCGACAAGGCCAAAGATCGCCGCAATTTTATACGAGCCACCTTCACGCGCGGCGGCCTGCGCCAGCGCGATATAACCGCCATAAAGAAACAGCAGGACCAGCATCGACGTCAGGCGTCCATCCCATTCCCACCACGTGCCCCAAGTCGGGCGCCCCCAGATCGAGCCAGTGGCGAGGCAAATCGCGCAAAACACCATGCCTGGCGCCGCAATGGCTCGTGCAGCAATCCCGGCCAATGGGTGTTTCCAAATCAGCAATGCGGCGCTTGAAATCGCAATCCCAGTCCAGCCGCCCATGCCCAGCCATGCGGCGGGCACATGGATAAACAAGATACGCACAGTCTCGCCCATCAACCTGTCTTGCGGGACGACAAATATCCCCCAAGCCAGCGCGCCCAAAGACAGCACCAATCCGCCCCAGAAAAGGAGCGGCATCAGCCACTTGGCGAGCGACAAAAAGCGCTTTGGATTGGCGTAAATATGCACGTTTAATTCCCCTGCCCCGTCTTACTGACCTATGCGAGGGGGGCAAGAGCGCAAAAGATGCAAGGCCCGAATTAGTCCACGCAAGCTCAACAGCGCGGGACGAAGTGCGCAGGAACCCGCGCCTCTGCCAAGTTGCGGGATTACCCGCGCCCGATCAACTGCTGCGCCATCCGGTCCGCAACCACATCCGGCGACGTGGCATCCGCATCGCTTGCCTGCCAAATCTGGAGCAGACGCCCAGGAATCTGATCGATCAAAGCGTTCACATCATCAACCGTCTTAGGCGCGCCATCACGGCGTCCAAGATATTCGGTGGCGACAGAAATAATTCCGCCCGCATTGATGACGTAATCGGGAGCATACAAAATGCCGCGTTCAAACAAAACCTGACCATGCCGCGCGCGCGCCAATTGGTTGTTCGCACCGCCAGCGATGATCTGCGTTTGCAGCGCCGCGATGCTGTCATCATCCAAAATCGCGCCCAATGCGTTCGGGCTGAGCACATCGCAAGGGGCGGACAAGATCGCATCAGGAGCTACAATTTGAGCGCCCAATTCTTCTGCCAAAGCCTTCACGCCGTCTGCGTGGATGTCCGCCAAGGTCAGCCGCGCGCCGTCTTTCGCCAGCAACCGCGCAACGCCGCCGCCGACGCTGCCGGTGCCCTGCACTGCGACATGCACGCCCGCCATCGAATCGGTGCCCAATTTGTGCTGAACCGCAGCCTTGATCCCAAGGTAGATACCGTATGACGTGAAGGGCCCCGGATCACCTCCAGCCGCATTTTCACCCGCGACCGGCAGGCCAGAAACATGCGCGGTCCGCTGCGATACAGCGACCATGTCAGCTTCCGAAATGCCGACATCTTCGGCGGTGACATATCTTCCGCCCAGCCCTTCGACCGCATCGCCGAAAGCGGCGAGCAATTCAGGTGTCTTAACGCGCGCATCATCAGCCAGAATGACGGCCTTGCCCCCACCCATCGGCAATCCCGCCATCGCGTTTTTATAACTCATCCCGCGCGACAGGCGCAGCGCATCGCGCAAGCCATCTTTTGGATTAGGATAGTGCCAGAACCGCGTTCCGCCCGCGCCGGGGCCAAGATGTGAGGAATGAACCGCAATAATCGCCATCAGGCCAGAGGCGCGATCGCGCACAACATGCACCATCTCATGATCGTCAAAATCGGGTTCGGTCCAAAAAGCAGTCATTCGCGTGCCTCACATGCCCGCGCAGGAAACCTGACAGTTTGGGAAAAGTGGGGCGGCCGACGGGACTTGAACCCGCAACCTCCGGCATCACAAGCCGGCATTCTAACCAATTGAACTACGGTCGCCACATTTTTTCCGCCGCAGCCTGTTCCGTTCGACAAATCGAAGGGCCAGTGCCAAGTCCGCGCAAGAGCCGCCGTTTAAGCCGCATTATGCCCGGGTCAAGACCGCTGTGGACGGGCGCGAGCCAATTGCACAAACGTGCAGCCAAGGGAAGCGAAAATTAGCTAGAAAATGCAGATGCGCAATATTATGTCGCACTGCCCAGCCTCTTGCTTGATGGATCTTGGCGCTTAATCTTCGCAAATATGACCGGCACATCCGATTCTATCGTTGATTGCACTGGCACAAGGCTGGCCGCTCGTGCCGATTTGCAGCGTGTTCCGCATCCAAAAATTGAATTGTTTCAGGGCAAGAATTTTGTCACCCCGCAATTGTGCGACGCTCTGATCACGCTGATCGATAAAGACCGCCGCCCTTCCACAATCGCGGACGCCAATGGCGATGCGTATTTCCGTACCAGTGAAACCTGCGACCTTGATGCGAGCGAACCTGCCGTTAAGAAATTAGAGGCGCTGTTTGCGCAGCTCAATGGCATTGACCCTGCATTTGGTGAGCCCTGTCAGGGGCAACGCTATGATGTCGGGCAGGAATTCAAAGCGCACACCGATTACTTCACCCCCGGCGGCCCTGATTACGAACAGTTTTGCAGCGTTGCGGGCCAACGGACATGGACGTTCATGATCTATCTTAACGCGGTGAAAGCAGGCGGTGCCACACGGTTCAAAGTAGTCGGCAAAACCTTTCAGCCAGAAACCGGAAAGCTACTTTGCTGGAACAATGCGCGGCCCGATGGCAGCATGAACCCTGCCACCCTGCATCACGGCATGAAAGTGCGCAGCGGCGTCAAATATGTGATCACCAAATGGTACCGCGAACGCGAGTGGGGTTGGTAGAACGGGCGATCGGCCTAGCCAAAAAAAAGGGCAGCCCCGAAAGGCCGCCCTCTTCATGCGCCGCAGCGGGCGCAAAGCGTTTGAGACGCTTATTTCTTAAGGCTGAGCCCGCCGAAACGCTTGTTAAACGCAGCAACACGGCCACCTTCTTGAAGCTGTTGACGACCGCCGGTCCATGCTGGGTGGCTGGTTGGGTCAATATCGAGAGCGAGCGTGTCGCCTTCTTTGCCCCAAGTTGAGCGGGTCTGAAATTCGGTGCCATCAGTCATTTTGACATTGATGGTGTGATATTCGGGATGGCCTTCGGGTTTCATTGTCATTTGTCCTTTGAGCTTTCACCGGTTCCGACCGGCGACGCTATAAAATTCGCAAGGCGCGCAGTTAGTGCGCTTTGCGGTTTTTGGCAAGGGGCATTCAGCGTGTTTCGAGTCTCTTGAATGGACGCGAGTAATTAAGAAGGCCGATCAGCAATCATCGCGGTAAACTCGACATCACAGCTTGTCTTGCCTTCTACGCTGGCTTTGCCCTTGAATTTATAGACACGGCTGCGCTTTTGCAGAAATTCAACTTCGAGATCGAGCAAGCAACCCGGTGTCACAGGCGCGCGGAATTTGGCCGCTTCGATGCCCATGAAAATCACCAATTTTCCAGTGCCCGCCAACTCCAGCGTTTCAATGCCAAGGATTGCCGCAGCTTGCGCCAATGCTTCGATTTGAAGAACGCCGGGCATGATCGGTGCCCCGGGAAAGTGCCCTTGGAAGAATTCTTCATTCATGCTTACGGCTTTCACCGCATGAATGCGCTCCCCAAGATGAATTTCCTTCACCCGGTCGACCAGCAACAAAGGGTAACGGTGAGGCAGGGCTTTGAGCACTTTGTGAATATCATAATCCACAATCGGTTCCTTTGGCGCTTCCGCCGAAGTTTCAGTCTCGCTCATACCCTGCCCCCGCTTGGTTTCGTCTTGTTCGCTTTAGCGACCCGAAGGCGCCGGAGCCGCTGGTTGTGCAGCAGCGGCTTGCTGTTGCTGAACCAATTGTGCTTGCAGCAAGGTTTGCTGAATATCTTGGAAGATCTGCGCAGCGTTGCGTGATGGGCGCCAGTCAGCAGGCGGCACGATGCCAACCGACGGGACTTTGGTGTTCAAAGATGTCGTGATCAACGCCGTAATATCCGCGCCATCAGCGGCATATTGCAGCGCTTCTGGCTGCAAAACAACGCTGATGGATTGCGCGGTGGTCACTTCGCTCATCGCGGCGGGATATTGCGCAAAGATTTGCTCAACGGCGTAAACGCGCGCGGCGTTCACTTGGTTGGTCAGCGCGCCGACTTCTTGCTCAAGCGTGGAGATTTGCGCGAAATTCGCAGCAGCCTGCACCGCTGGCAATTCTGTTTCGTCCAGCTGTCCATTGCCATTGGTGTCGAAGGGTTGAAGCAAAGCGGTAAGCTCTTGCTGTTTCGTCTGACGCTGTTCGATTTGCGCCTGATAGGTGGTGCCGATCTGGTTGTAGGCCGTTTGCAGCGCCGTCGTGCCGATGATGGCGCGGCTGATATCTGCGGTGGCAATGCGGCCATCGACTTGAGCGGTTGCAGGTGCAGCAGCGGCCAAAGCGCACAGCGCCGCCGCGCCAGTGGCGAGCAATTTGGAAGAGAGTTTCATTAGAATTGTGTTCCTACGTTGAACGTGAATGTTTTATCATCATCGCCTTCGATCTTGCGGATCGTCTGAGCGAAATCGATACGGAACGGGCCGAAAGGCGAGTTCCAGTTTACGCCGATACCGGCGGTAATACGGGGGCTAGGCGAATCGCCGAGGAAAACCTCGCGAATGGCGCTGCCCTGACGGATCAAGCGGGTGTTGGCCGTTACGCCGTCAGCCGCCAGTGGGTTGACGGTCAATTGCCCGTCATCCGCGCTGATAAACAAGGCATTGCCGTCGCCATCAACCGTTGGAATGCCAACCGGATTGTCTTGCAAGACCGGCTGATCCACGCCCCAAAGCGAGCCGACGTCGAGGAAGATTGAAGGGCGCAAGCCCAATTCGCGCGCGCCAGTGCCCAGCGGAATTTCAATCTCTGCCCGGCCCAGATAATAATTGCGACCGCCAATGGAGTCGTCGCGGATAGAATCGCGATCAGTAACCAAGGTCGGAAGCCCATCTTCGCCAAGCACATTGTTGTTGAACGCGTCGAGGATATAACGCTGCGTCAGGATGCGCGGACCAACGCCGCGAATACCGAAGCCGCGGAATTGCGGTTCACCCAGGAAGAATCGGTCGGTGAGCAGAATGTCATCTACATCCGGGCCGCCGCGATCCTGCAGAGGAATGATCGTGCCGCCTTCTAGCGAGAGCGAGAAGATGAAGCCGGTATTCGCAACGTTCCAGAATTGCTGCGCCCGCCCGCGGAACCGTGCGTAGCGCACATCGCCGCCCAGACCGGCTATTTCCGTGCTCAGCGAAATGGTACGGCCACGCGTCGGACGCAGGCGCGAATTGAGCGAGTTGTAATTGAGGCTGAGCCCAAGGATCGAGCTCAAACGATTGCCAAGCGAATCGCACAAGAACCGGCCAGCAAGCAGCGGATCACATTCCGCCACGCCGTCACCATCGAGATCGGAGAAAAACAGATTTTCAGCGAGGCTCACTTCATCGTAATTCAGCGTATAGCTGCCGACGAGCGACATAAATTCCGTAAGCGGCACACCAACCCGCACCGCGCCGCCAGTCGTCGATTGTTCGAACGTGGTGTTGCGATCATTGTTGGTGAAGTTGAAGCTTGAAAAATCACGCCGATAGATATCGGCACCAGCGGAAATGTTCCGGTCGAACAAATACGGCTCTGTGAAGCTGATCTGCGCCGATTGCTGGAACTGCGAATAGTTGAGGCTCAGCCCAATCGTTTGCCCGCGTCCGCGGAAATTGCGTTGACGGATCGAGCCAGCGAGAATGAATTGTTCGATCGAAGAGAAGCCAGCAGAGAATTGCAATTCTCCGGTCGGTTGTTCCTCAACATTGGCCTCCAAGATAATTCGGTCGGGCGCGCTGCCTTGGACCTGAGTGACCTCAAAGTTTTCTTGGAAATAACCCAGCGAGTTAATCCGCGCTGTGGTCCTTTGAACGCCTAGCGAGTTAAACGCATCGCCTTCTGACAGACGAAATTCGCGGCGTGCGACCTTATCTTGCGTCAGAGTGTTGCCATTAATATCGACGCGTTCGATGTAAACGCGCGGTGCCTGACGCAAGATGAACGTGATATCCATCGTCAGGTCTTCAGGATTGCGGCTAAAGCGCGGCTGTACATCGGCAAAAGCATAACCGAACCGGCCCGCAAGCTCGGTCAATTGCTCAACTGTGTCTTCAACCGTTTGGGCGTCGTAGAAATCGCCCTGTTGCATGACCAAACCAGCGGCCAAGCTGTCGCTGTCAAAATCGCGCAATTGGCTTTCAACTTCGACATCGCCAAAACTGTAGCGTTCACCTTCTTCGACAACATAGGTTATGATGAAATCGCGCTGATCCGGGGTCAATTCTGCGACTGCGGAGACAACGCGGAAATCGGCGTAACCTTCGGTCAGGTAGAATTGACGCAATTTTTGCTGGTCAAACGCCAGACGGTCGGGATCATAACTGGTGTTGGAACTGAAGAAGCGGAAGAAGCGCGATTGCTTCGTCACCATTTCGCCGCGCAGATCATTGTCCGAGAAAATTTCGTTCCCGATAATGTTAATCTGGCGGACCTTGGATTTTGGCCCTTCTACAATTTCAAACACAACATCGACGCGGTTTTGCGGCAATTGAACCATTTTCGGTTCAACAGTCGCGGCAAAGCGGCCCTGACGTTTGTAGAGTTCAATAATCCGGGCCACGTCGGCGCGCACTTTTGAACGCGTGAAAATCTGGCGCGGTGACAGGCGAATTTCCGGCAGGATCTTGTCTGCATCCAGCCGGTCGTTCCCTTCCAGCACAATGCGGTTGATCACCGGGTTTTCTGTGACCGTGATAACGACATTGCCGCCATCATTGCGGATAGAAAAGTTCGAGAACAGCTCCGTCGCGCCCAAATCTTTGAGTGCCTCATCCGCTCCAGCAGAGGTGTATTCCTGACCCACGCGCAGGCGGATGTAAGAAAGGATCGTGGTCGGCTCTAGGCGCTCTGCACCGGCGACGCTGATCGTGCGGATGATGTTCGCTGCGGGAGCGGGTGCGGGCGCCGGAGCCGGTGCAGGCTGAGCCGCAGGAGCAGCCGCCGGAGCGCCAATATCCTGTGCCAATGCCGCCGATGGCAAACCAGCCAGCACCGTGGCGCAGCTTAAAGCCACCGTAAGGCGGCCAATAGCGTTCTTGGAACTCGCTGGCGCATGCATAATAGGTGCGCCCGCTGCGTTGCTTCGATTCATGGAGTTAATGTTCCCGTCCAACTCGTATTCAAAGCGCCTGCCCCACGGCGCGTGATACGAGGCTGCCCCAGCCTCGCGATTTTGGCGTAATGCCAGCTTGTATTTCTTCGCACCTGCCCTTGCCCGATGCACTGCGCGCAATCAAGCAGCCAAGCTGCGTTTTCATCCCCTGAAACGGTCACCTAACCTCGGCACTATCCGCCAAACGGCAGCAAAGAGCCAATATCGTTAAATGTGACGACCACCATAAAGACCAGCACAAGTCCCATGCCGATCCGATACGCCCATTCCGTCGTCTGCGGCCCGGCCGGTTTGCGGCGGATCGCTTCTGCGGCATAGAACGCAAGGTGTCCGCCATCGAGTGCAGGGATTGGCAAGAAGTTGATGAATGCCAAATTAAGCGAGATCAGCGCAGAGAAATAGATAAACTCTGTCGCCCCTAGGCTGAGGCGTTCTCCGGAATATTTTGCGATCTTAATCGGCCCGCCCAATTCCTTGATTGATCTCTCGCCAAAGATGATTTGTTTGAGGCCAGTGACCATCATGTCGAGCATGTCCCAGCAGGCCCAAACCGCTTTGGGTATCAATTGCCCAGCAGGCACAGGTTCTTGGCGGAATTCAAAATCCTGCGCGCCCACACCGATCCGGCCCAAAGTGCTCTTATTGCCGAACCCATCTTCTTCAACGACGCGCGCCGTTGTCATGGTGAAATCTTGCTCTGCGCCGTCACGGATCGCGGAGACAGTGATTTCCTTGCCCGGATAAATCGCAACCTGACGGACAATTTCGGAGAAACTCTCAACCTCCACCCCGTCAATCGCGGTGATCCGGTCGCCAATTTGCATCCCTGCATCACGCGCAACTGACAACTCGCCAAATTCGCCAATGGTCACGGACGCCTCTGGATTGACCGCGACGCGCTGTCCGTAAACCGCGAACAGTCCGGCCAGAATTGCAATCGCCAGCACCAGATTGGTGATCGGCCCCGCCGCCACGATCAAGGTGCGCCGCCACAAATCCGCGCTTTGAAAACTGCCGTCATTGGTGGCCTCCGGCGAAGGAGCATCCGCATCTGGGATGCTCGCCGGGTTCATATCACCGCGAAATTGCACATATCCGCCCAGCGGCAGCATCGACAATTTCCACCGCGTACCGTGCCGATCGGTGCGTCCAACGATCTCATTGCCAAAGCCAACGGAGAAAGCATCCGCCTTCACCCCCAACCAACGACCGACGAGATAATGGCCCAGCTCATGCACCGTTACCAGCGGTCCGAGCACGGCCAGAAAGCCGACAAAATACATCCAGAAAGGGGGCGATTCAAACAAGACGACACTCAAACAAGGCTTAGGGTCTCCAAAGCGGTGCGCGCATGAACGCGCGCTTCGCTATCAATCGTCAGCACGTCCTCCATGCTGCGCGGCGCAGGCGCGCTATAGCGGCGCAGGGTCTCTTCTACCACTGCCGTAATCCGCGTGAACGGTGTGTGACCGGCCAAGAACGCCTCTACCGCCACTTCGTTCGCGGCGTTCAATGTGGCCGGTGCCGCCCCGCCCGCCTCAATCGCTTCGCGGGCAATGCGGGTGGCGGGAAAGCGGTCTTCATCCGGTGCAAAGAATGTCAGTTCACCGATGGTCGCCAGATCAAGCGGCTCAAGCGGGGTCTCCATCCGCGCTGGGTAAGCAAGGCAGGAGGCAATAGGCACGCGCATATCGGACGGGCCCAATTGTGCCAAAGTCGAACGGTCGCGATATTCGACCATCGAATGAATGACGCTTTGTGGATGGACCACAATTTTCAGGCGGTCGAGACCAACTGGGAACAAATGGTGCGCCTCGATATATTCTAGGCCTTTGTTCATCATGGTGGCGCTGTCGACGCTTATCTTTGCGCCCATCGACCAATTGGGATGCGCCACGGCCTGTTCCGGCGTGGCGGCAGCGATTCGTTCCTGTGACCATGTGCGCAAGGGACCACCGCTGGCCGTCAGGGTGATCCGCGCGACATCGGCAATATCACTGCCCGCGAGGCATTGAAAAATCGCATTATGTTCACTGTCCGTCGGAAGCAGCGTCGCGCCATGCTGCGCCACCGCCGAAATCATAACCTCACCAGCAGAAACGAGCGCTTCTTTATTCGCCAGCGCAATCGTACCGCCGCGCCGTACAGCGGCCATCGTCGGGGCCAAACCGGCACAACCAACAATCGCCGCCACTGTCATATCAACTGGACGCGCCGCCGCATCGCACAGTGCCTCAGCACCGCCAGATGCTTCGATCCCGCTACCTGACAGCGCCTCGCGCAATTCTGCCAAGCAAGCCTCATCGCCGACAACAGCATGGCGTGCGCCAAATTCGCGGGCCAGCGCGGCCAATTCTTGCGCGCTGCAATTCGCCGTCAGGGTATCAACCTGCCAATCATCCCAGTTGCGCCGGATCAAATCGAGTGTTGAGGCCCCAATCGACCCCGTTGCACCCAACACAGACAGCGTGCGCGCCATGTCAGGCAATCCCCACGTACGCCGGCACGACCGCGATCAGGAACATCACAAAGAAAACCGCCAAGAACCCATCCAGACGGTCAAACACGCCGCCATGACCGGGGATGAGGTTGCTGGAATCTTTGACATCGGCGCGGCGCTTCATCCAGCTTTCAAAGAAATCGCCTCCCTGAGCAATTACGCCGACGAGCAAGCCGGTTGCAAAGGCCCCGCCCAATCCGCCCAGCGTATAGCCAGCGGTGAACGCGCCGGGGCCAACATCGAATATTTCGGCAACAATACAAACGATCCCCGCCACAACTGCGCCGCCGATCAGGCCGGACCACGTCTTTGACGGGCTGATCGAGGGAGCAATGCGCGGGCCGCCAAACGTGCGCCCAGTGAAATAGGCACCGACATCAACCGCAATAACAGGTGCAAGAAAAGCCAGCAAAACCGGCCACATTTCATAATTCAGCCGCACTTGGATCATCGCCAATGACGCCGCGCCAACATAAAGAGCGCCGACAAATTGCCACGCCACTTGGGAAAGGGCCGAAACGCCAAAGCGGCTGACCATCAGGTTCCATTCCCACAGAACCAGCCCAGCAAGCAGCACGACGAAGAAAATCCAGAACCACGATCCGAAATACAGCGCCATGATCGATACGCCCAGCATCGCAACGGCAGAAATAAAGCGCACGAGCAGATCATTCATGCCGCTGGCTTCAGCGGGCGTCTTACCGCTTGCCTCTTCCATCGCGCTTTGCGTCAATTCGCGCAGCCGCTGGTTCACGGCCTCTTCTTTATCGTCCGCCATAACGCCGCTCCCTTTGCGCAAAATCATCGAGCGCGCGTTCTAAATGTTCGGGTTTAAAATCTGGCCAAAGCGTGTCGACAAACAGCATTTCGGCATAGGCGGCCTGCCATAGCAGAAAGTTCGACAGCCGAATTTCGCCGCTGGTGCGGATCAGCAGATCAAGCGGCGGCAGATCAGCCGTATCGAGATTGGCACTGATGGCTTCAGGCGTAACCGCGCCGATTTCGGCGGCTTTGGCCGCAGCGCGCGCGATTTCATTCTGCGCGCCATAATTCAGCGCGACCGCCAATTTGCGTTTCCCATTGGCGGTCTGGGCCAGAGCATCCTCAAGCATTGCGACAATATCGGGCGCAAGCGAACGCCAGTCACCGATAATGTTCAATTGCACATCATTGGCGATAAATTCAGGCAGATCGGATTTGATGAATTTGCGCATCAGATTCATCAAGTCATCGACTTCGGTTTCTGATCGCTTCCAATTCTCTGAGCTAAATGCATAAAGCGTCAGGCAGTCGAGCTCCATCGGCTCCAAACCGCGGACCAAACGCCGCACAGCCTCCACACCGCGTTGATGCCCGATCGCGCGCGGCAAAGCGCGTTTCTTCGCCCAGCGGCCATTGCCATCCATAATGATCGCAACATGGCGCGCGCGTCCCGAAGCCCGGGCAGAAACGCTGGCATCAGCCCGGGCAGACACGCGGGCACTCGACCCCGCAGATGTACCGGTTTCGTTTATGTCAGGGCTATCGCCCATCCATCCTCCCCTAAGAATCCCGCCCACTTATTGGGTCAGGATTTCCTGTTCTTTCTTCGCCGATGCCTCGTCCGCGCCTGCGACATGTTTGTCGGTCAACTTTTGAACTTCATCTTCCATCCGCTTGCGCTCGTCCTCGGAGATTTCTTTCTTCTTCTCGTCGGCTTTCAAGCTTTCCATCGCATCGCGGCGGACATTGCGGATCGCAACTTTGGCCTTTTCGGCATATTGCCCGGCCAGCTTTGCCAGATCCTTACGCCGTTCCTCTGTCAAATCCGGCATTGGCAGGCGCAAGGTCTGACCATCAGTCATCGGGTTCAGACCTAGGTTCGCATGGGCAATGCCCTTCTCGACGGCGGTGATATTCGCCTTATCCCAAACCTGCACGCTGAGCATCCGCGGCTCTGGCGCGGAGACCGTCGCGACCTGGCTCAGCGGCATCATCGCGCCATACACTTCGCACATCACCGGATCGAGCAATGCAACATTCGCGCGCCCGGTGCGCAAACCGCCAAGATCGCTTTTCAGCGATTCAACAGCGCCGTTCATGCGGCGTTCGATATCAGCCTTGTCGTACTGAGCCATCGGTTAATCGTCCTTCTGTACTATCGTCTGTGTGCCAGCGCCCGAAAGGACGGTGGCAACATTGCCTTTTTCGCGGATTGAAAACACCACTATCGGAATGTGGTTCTCTCGGCAAAGCGCGACGGCGGTCGCGTCCATAACCTTTAGGTTTTGCGACAGAACATGATCATAAGAAATCGTCTCAAACCGGCTGGCATCCGGATTGTGTTTGGGGTCACTGTCATAGACACCGTCAACGCTGGTGCCTTTCAGCAAGGCGTCGCAATTCATCTCCGCCGCGCGCAATGCTGCGCCGGTGTCAGTAGTGAAAAACGGATTGCCGGTTCCGGCTGCGAAAATCACGATGCGGCCTTTTTCAAGGTGCCGCTCAGCCCGGCGGCGAATATAAGGCTCGCACACGCTGCTCATCGGGATCGCGCTTTGCACGCGGGTCTGCACGCCCAATTGCTCCAGCGCATTTTGCATCGCCAGCGCATTCATCACCGTCGCCAGCATGCCCATATAATCGCCAGTGGTGCGGTCCAGCCCTTTTGCCGCCGCAGAAATGCCGCGAAAGATATTGCCGCCGCCGATCACCAGACACACTTCGATACCGCTGTCTTTGGCTGCCTTCACTTCCTCTGCCAGCCGCGCGACATAGACCGGGTCGATCCCATATTCCTGCTCGCCCATCAAAACCTCGCCCGACAATTTGAGCAAAACACGTTTGATTTCAGGAAGAGCCATTGGGGGAGTGTCCTTAGTGCGATTTGGTGCGCGAGAATGGAGCCGCGCGCCGGGTTGCAGAGCCTCTAACCAGCAGGCGCAGTCCTGCCAAGAGGAATAGCCCTCACGCCCTGTGCGTAGAATGTCTGCATATCGTGCGCGGATTTACGGATTATGCGGCTTGCGTCCGGGAGCATGACCGGGTGAAGGTGCGGGTGATGTTTGCACTTTTAAAAAATCGCTGGGTTCGGCGCGCTCTGCTGGCAATGGTCGTTGTCGGTGCGGCGGTGATGGTGAAGGCGTGGCACGACACGATGCGCGATCCCGTGGTGAAACGACTTAGCATTGAAAGCGGCGCCCTGCCTGCTGGCGCAAAGCCGATGACCATTGCGTTCCTCACCGACATCCATGTCGCGGGGCCTGATATGCCGCCTTCGCGGCTTGAACGGATCGTCTCACAAGTCAACGCGCTGGAGCCGGATTTGATCGCAATTACCGGCGATTTGGTGAGCGAAAAGCGCACCGCGACGCATATCTATTCACCGGAAGAAATCGTCGCCCCGCTCGCAGGCCTGCGCGCGCGCCACGGCGTTGCGCTCGTGCCCGGCAATCACGACCACTGGTTCGATTGGCCCGCTTTGTCGGCGCAATTGGCGCGGCACGGCCAAATCAGTGTCTTGGTCAATGAAGCCGCGCAAATGGGGCCATTTGCCGTCGCCGGAGTGGATGATGATTTCACCGGCCGCGCCGATATGGAGGCTACAACCACTGCCCTAGCCCCGCTTTCCGGGGTCCGGGTGTGGCTATCCCACAGCCCCGATATATTCCCTTCCGTCCCGGTAAACGCGGATTTGGTTTTGGCCGGGCACACCCATTGCGGCCAAATCGCCTATCCATGGGGCGGATCGCCCGCGACAATGTCGGATTTCGGCGAGGAGTTCGCATGCGGGGTCAGCGAGTTGCACGGCAAGACGTTAGTGACCGGCGCAGGGATTGGCACGAGCTTGCTGCCGGTGCGGCTATTCACTCAGCCGGAGATCTGGGTGATTGAAGTGCGCGCGCGGCGGTAAGACCTAGGCGGGTGGTTCTTCTAGAACTTCATAACGAATAAAGGGCCAGCCAGCTGCACTAACCTGATAAGCTGCTGCGGCAACGCATGGCCAAGGGGTGTTGGCATTAACTTGAATACGGGCGACCAATCGCTCGATTTCAGGTGTTTCTTCAAGCACGGGCTCCACCCCACGCATTCCAATAATTCGGTTATCCAAATCCGTGAACGCCCGGTCCCAAAGTTCGCCTGACGACAACGAGATTCCATTAATCTTGAAAACACAGGCGCGGTGGCGCTCTGAATAACCGACCAAGACCGGCAGACTGTACGGATCAAAACCGCCAACAAATTCCTGTTCCTGAAACTCCGCCGCCGCATCAAGATTTCGTTCACGTCCAACTGCATCGTAACGCCGACGATCCCAATCCGAAAAAGCAAAGCGAATGCCAAGGTCCACAACTTGCCCCGCAGAATCTGAATTTTCGATTGCTTCGTCAATCGCAGACAGCTGCTCGACCACTTGAGCGTGCGGCGTGGTCGGGTGAACGGCAACCCCCAAAACAGGAAACCCTTGATCGGACCATTCGCGTCTTAGCTCGGCGATTTCTTTCGCCGCAATCGGGACGCCTTGATGGATCAAGTCGCCTGCTTCTGAAATGATCAAGGGGCACAGAAAGCTCACATTATCTGTCCAACAACGGCGTTCCTCAGGGAAGTCCTGATCACCCTGCAACACTTCCAAGGTTATTGTTGAACTTGGCCCAGCCATGTCGCGCTCACATGAACACAAGAAAATGGGGGCCACTAAGGCAAACGCAGCGAGAATGCGGTGATCATGCATTTGAGCAAGTTATAAGAACCCAGGTCAAGGGCGCAAGAGAATGGCCGATGTGCTCCAACGAACCCAACTTCATCCGTGCCTTTACTGTGCCGGGGGCGTCAGAAATCTAAACACCGCAAATGCATCTCCCGTTCGGCGCTTACCGGGACCCGGTGTGCGCAGGCAAAAATCGCGCTCATCGCGGAACGCCTTTCAGGAGAGACACCATATGAAAACCCCCGCTACGAAAACTATGACGTTCGCCGCAGGCTCGGCAATCACTCTTGCCGCTACCGCATTCTTGGCCGCGCCGGCACTTGCTCAGGATATTACCGTCGAACAAATTGGCACCGATCATTCGGTCACGATCAACCAGGTCGAAGACGCGCTCAATTCCATCACGGTCACGCAGGCCGCAAACGGCCAGATCGCTTTGGTCAGGCAAACCGGCAGCGCCGCCTCAAACACAGCCTTTGTCGCGCAAGCCGATATTGGCGGAGCAGGCGAAAACGAGGCCTCTATCATTCAGCGCGGTTCGGATAATATTGCTGCTGCCGGACAAAACAGCGCCACAAACTTCGCCGCTTTGACACAAGATGGGGACGCCAACTTTGCCTCGGTTGACCAAGGCTTTGGCGGGGGCGACGGCACCGGCGCCGATGCGAACAATGCGCGCATCCTGCAATTCGGCAATAATGGCGAGGTTTCCGTCGAACAGAATTTCAGCGCCGCAGGCGGCGGGAACGATGCCGATGTGCTGCAATTTGGTGATGGCAACACGGCAACTATCACGCAGGAAGACATTCTCAATGTGGTCTTCATCGTGCAAAGCGATGTTGCTGGCACCGGCGGACACACCGCGACAGTCTCGCAAACCGGCGCGGGCAATTTGGCCGCAATCGGTCAAAACTCCGCGCTAAACGAAGCTGTCGTCAATCAAAGCGGCGCAGACAATGCGGCCTTCATCGATCAAGGTTTCAACGATGGCGTAGGCACCGGCAGCGACGGCAATTATGCAGAAGGCAATCAAACTGGAAGCGGCAATGAATTGACGATCAACCAGAACCTACTTGATGCAGGCGGCGGCAACAGCGCGACAATCACTCAAACCGGCGACAACAACACCGGCACGATCAATCAAGCGGGTGACAACCACACCGCAACGCTCACGCAAACAGGCGACAATTTTACCTATCAGATCGATCAGGTCGGCAGCGGAATGGTCGCGAATATCGTCCAGAATTGATCCTTTTGAGGGCTTGATTGGGCGGGCAACCCCGTCGCCGTCGGACCCACAACGCAAGTAAAAAGGGCCGCCGCAGCTTGTCGCTGCGGCGGCCCTTATTTGTCTTTGCAATTTAGACTTGCGGCTTACCCGCCAACAGCGGCCGCAACCTCTGCTGCGAAATCGCTCTCTTCTTTCTCGATGCCTTCACCGAGTTGGAAGCGGACGTAATCGGTCAGCGTGATCGTGCCGCCAGCTTCTTTGCCAGTCCGGGCAACCACGTCTTCAACCGAAGATTTGTTGTCCATCACGAACATCTGGCTGAGCAGAGCATTCTCTTTTGCAAATTTCTTGATCGCGCCTTCGACCATTTTTTCCTGCACGTTCTCAGGCTTGCCGCTTTCGGAGGCCTTTTCCTGTGCAATGGCGCGCTCACGCTCAATCACGTCGGCGTCGAGGCCGTCTGCATTGAGAGCTTGCGGGAACATGGATGCGATATGCATCGCCAACTGCTTGCCGAACGGCACCAGCACATCGTCGCCAAGGCCGCTTTCCAGAGCAACCAAAACGCCGATCTTACCCAGGCCTTCTGACGCTGCGTTGTGGACGTAGGAAACCACAGCGCCGCTGCCGACTGATACAGTCTTCATCCGGCGGATCTGTTGGTTTTCGCCAATCGTCGCAACATTGTCTGTCAGCTTGTCAGCAACCGTGCCGCCAGTGGGATAGTCCGCCGCTTTCAAAGCGTCGACATCATCAGAACCAAGGGCGAGAGCCGCTGCGGTCGTGTGACGGACAAAGTCCTGAAACTGATCGTTCTTTGCAACAAAATCGGTTTCAGAGTTTACTTCAACAGCAACGCCCTTGGTGCCTGCTACGGCAACGCCGACCAGACCTTCTGCAGCCGTGCGGCTCGATTTTTTCTGTGCGGTCGCAAGGCCTTTGGCGCGCAAAGCGTCAACGGCTGCTTCAATATCGCCGCCTGCTTCGGTCAGCGCTTTTTTTGCATCCATCATGCCTGCGCCAGTTTTTTCGCGCAGAGTCTTCACATCGGCGACGGTGAAATCAGCCATGAGATTTTCCTTTTCGTGTATTCATAGGCGCCCGGCCACTTGATGACCGGGCGCGCTAAAGAGGATTTGTGACGCGCGTTTGACGCGCGCCGTTAAAGTGGTGCTTACGCCGCCGGAGCCGCTTCTGCAGCCGCCTCAGCAGGAGGAGCATCCATCGCGCCGATATCAGCGCCGGAATCTTGAACAGCGCCGCCTTTACCAGCCATCGCCGCATCACCGATCGCGCCGCAATACAGGCGAACCGCACGGGCCGCATCGTCATTGCCCGGTACAGGGAATGCGATGTTTGATGGATCAACATTGGTGTCGAGAACCGCGATCACTGGGATGCCGAGAACGGCCGCCTCTTTAATCGCGAGGTCTTCTTTGTTCGCGTCGATCACGAACATAACGTCAGGAATGCCGCCCATGTCGCGGATACCGCCAAGCGACAGTTCCAGCTTGTCACGCTCACGCGTGAGCTGCAGGACTTCTTTCTTGGTGAAGCCGCTAGTGTCGCCCGAAAGCTGCTCTTCAAGGGTCTTGAGACGCTTGATCGAACCGCTGATGGTTTTCCAGTTGGTGAGCATCCCGCCGAGCCAGCGGTGGTTGACGAAGTGCTGACCGCAAGCGCGAGCGGCTTCGGCAATAGGCTCTTGCGCCTGACGCTTGGTCCCGACAAACAAAACTTTGCCGCCAGCACGAACAGTCGATTCAACGAAATCGAGAGCGCGCGCGAAAAGCGGCACAGTTTGCGACAGGTCAATAATGTGAACACCGTTGCGATTGCCGAAGATATACGGCTTCATCCGCGGATTCCAGCGGTGGGTCTGGTGGCCGAAATGTGCGCCGGCCTCAATCAATTGCTGCATGGTAACGGTGGGAGCCGCCATGGGTATTTCCTTTCCGGTTGTTCCTCTGGAAAGCTTGGAACTGACCGCGGCCCAAACAAGGGTGGTCCGCGTGCAGCACCGGTATGAAGCGCCTTCCATGTGAATTTCGCAAATGCATCCTGAATCGATTCGTTTCAGAATTACATCTGCGAGGCCGCGCCATTACCCGCCCTTCCCCACAAAATCTAGTGTAAAGCGCATGCCATTGACGGCGTCCGGAACACAAACGGAACAAAAGCACTTGACTGGGGAGAACACTTATAGAACAAGGGTGAAAGAACAAACATTGAACACCGATTTTTGAGAAAGCTCTTTCCATGCTCGCACTGACCTTGATCTGCCTGTTTTCTGTCGCAGTTGTCGCCACTGGGTTGAGCCTGCTGGATAGCTGGCTTCGCGGATCTAGCGCCTACCGCGTGCTGAAGCGGGAACGGGCTTTGATCGATGCGGGATTTGTTCCCCAGGTTCACGCGCATGAACTGCGGCTGCGCAAATCGCCGCGGCGCACTGTGGCATCGGCCTCGCGCCCGGCTGCTCGCCGCGCTTTGCTTCCAACATTTGAAACGGCTGCTTAATCCGCAGACTGAGCCGCCATTGCACTTTGCTCAGCATCACTGTCACGCGCGCGGCGACGTTTGATCTTGCCATATTTGAACAGAGCATAGGGCATGAGGGCGAGATAGACCGCGCTGATCGCGGTAAGTGACCACCACGGTTCGAGCAGCATTGCGGCAAAGCCGAGCGCGGCAAACGCCAATAAAGGCAAACGAACATCGCGGCGCGGACGGATTGCCCCCCAGCTGAGCGTGGCCATATTCGAAATGAGCAGAACTGCGATAATGCTGATCCAGATTGAGAGCACGATCGGATCCCTAAAAATCGGCATCCCCGTTTCAATCCACAAATAGCACGGCGTAAACGCCAGCCCCGCCCCAACTGGCGCAGGCACTCCGGTTAGAAACCCTGCTGATTGATGCGGCTGATCCTCCACATCAATACGCGCATTAAACCGTGCAAGCCGCAAAGCGCAGCAAATCGCAAAACCCAAAGCCGCAAACCAGCCAAAGCGCGGCAAATCCTGCAACGCCCACATATAAAGGATCAACGCCGGCGCCATGCCGAATGATAGCGAGTCAGCGAGACTGTCCAGCTCCGCGCCGAAACGCGATTGCGCGTTAAGCAAGCGCGCGATCCGTCCATCGATACCGTCTAGCACCCCAGCCAAAGCAACCGCCAAGACCGCGTAAGCCCATTGCTCTTCAATCGCGAAACGCACACCGGTAAGCCCAGCGCACAAAGCCGCGGCCGTGATCGCATTGGGCATCATTGCCCTTAGCGTCAGGCCTCTGCCGTCACCCGGTCCTCCTGCATCTTCGCCTTCATCAGCTTTCGGCCCAACGCGCGCGGGCGCAGCGGTTTTTGCAGGAGCGTTGGAATCGGAATTGTTGCTCACAAGCGCGCGCCCGCAATCCGCCCCGGAATATCCCGTTCAGATTTCAACCGCGCGGAAATCAAAGCAATTATTGCGCGATCCCTTCGAGCAAGTTCGCCGCGCCCAAATCAGCGAGAATCGTTTCGCCAGCGACAATTTTCTGCCCCATCAAAACCTTCGGCTCTGTCCCAGCAGGCAGATAGACATCCACCCGGCTGCCAAACCGAATCAGGCCGATACGCTGCCCCTTGGCGACCAAATCTCCGGGTTTCACAAAGGGAACAATCCGGCGCGCGACCAGCCCCGCAATCTGCGTAAAGCCGATTTGCAGCCCATCCGTCCGTTCGATCATGACATGCTGCCGCTCATTCTCCTCGCTTGCTTTATCGAGGTCGGCATTCACGAATTTGCCCGGCACATAGACCACGCGGCGCACCGTGCCAGCGATTGGCGCTCTGTTGATGTGCACATCGAACACACTCATAAAAATAGAGATCCGCGTGACCGGGCCGTCGGGCAAACCGGTATGGCCCGATCCATCTTCGACGCGCAATTCCGCAGGCGGCTCCACTGTTTTGATCAATGTCACCAGACCGTCTGCAGGCGCAACGATGGCGTTATCCGCTTGCGGTACAACCCGTTCGGGATCGCGGAAAAAGGCAAAGACGCCCGCTGATAAAAACAGCAGCGGCCAGCCTATAATGTTCCAGCCGAAAAACAGCGGAATGAGCGCAATGACCACCGCGATGACGCCGTATTTGCGCCCTTCGGGATGGATTGCGGGCCAGCCCCAGCTTGCTTCGCCGCGACCTTGATTATCGAGAATTTCACCTGCCATAAACGCGCATCTAGTGATTGCGGCGCGCCCAAGCAAGCGGCCCCTTCGATGTCAGTGCGGCTTGATCTGCGCCAAGCCGCCATCCGCATTCACACTTTAGTGATATATTTACCCTAATTCTAGCGCCCTGACACCCGGATCGAACACCCAAGACAGGCCACACAAAACATGCCGGCAAACACGGCCTCTCCCCCATCAAAGACGGAACCGCGCAGTGTGGGAACCATCGCCAGCGTGTCCGATCGCTGGATCAGCGAGGCGCCAATTCTGATCATTGGCGCGGCTCTCATGGCAGTGTGTTTGGCGCTGCTGGCGGCGCATGGGATCAATCCCGGCATCGGCGGAATTATCGCCAATTCTCAGATATTCTTTATGTTTGTGGTGGTTCTGGCGTGCTGGGACGCCGCACGTGAATTGTTTCGGCATCGCCCAGACAGCCCGGTCGGCCATCTCAAAGCGCGGTATTCTACGCCTAGGTTCAAACGCACAGTCGCCGCCGGTTTGCCAATGCTTGCGGTGGCGATCATCTTGCTGCCGTATTTCTCCAAAATGAAATCGGCGATCCCGCTCTTCAACGACTACACTTGGGATCGCGCTTTCATTGAGTGGGATCGCGCAATATTTTTCGGCAATGATGCATGGCAGATTCTACAGCCGGTGCTCGGCTATCCGATAGTCACCGCTTTCTTGGCGCTGCTCTACCAATTGTGGTTTTTGTTGCTCTATCCCGGTGTGATGTTCTTCGCCTTCGCCCGCGTGGATAGCACTGTGCGGCGGCAATTTTTCCTGACCTACGTGCTCAGCTGGACGGTGATCGGCGGCGCGATGGCGACGTGGCTGGCCTCTGTTGGCCCGTGCTTTGTTGGTCCAATGCTGGGCAACCCGACCTTTGACGATCAAATGGCGTATCTGAATGCCGCCAATGAGCAGGTGCCGATTATGGTTCTGCCGGTGCAGGAAATGCTGCTGGAATGGTATGGCAAAGCAGAAAACGGATTGGGCAGCGGCATCACCGCGATGCCCAGCATGCACTGCGCCATCGCATTCCTCTATTGGATTGCAATGCGCCGGGTCTCACGCAATGCGGGCATATTCTTCGGCGTGTTTTTCGCGATCACATGGGTCAGCAGCGTTCATCTCGCCTACCATTATGCGGTGGACGGAATGATTTCTTTGCTGGCCGTGGCGGCGCTTTGGAAGGTATCTCAAGCGATCATAGCCGCTTGGGACAAATGGTCAGATCAAGTCTTGCGAACGAACACCGTTCCGGCGGAATAACCGGCGCCAAAGCTGCAAATTAGGCCGGTGTCATTCGCGCCCAAATCATCCGAATGTTTGTGGAATGCGATGATTGAGCCTGCGCTGGACGTGTTGCCATACGTGTCGAGTACGGTGGGACTTTCATCATCATTCGCCTCATGTCCCAAGACCCGCTGAGCGATCAGACGGTTCATGCCCGCATTCGCCTGATGCAGCCACAAGCGCCGCAAAAGGGTTGGATCAAGGCCAAGCCGAGCCGATTCATCAATGATCATTTGCGCGACCATCGGCACAACTTCTTTAAAAACTTTGCGCCCTTCTTGGACGAACAATTTATCAGCATTCCCGGCATTTTCAGGCACCGCGCGGTTGAGGAAGCCAAAATTGTTGCGGATATTGTTGGAAAACACCGTTTTCAGCTTAGTGCCTAAAATCTCCCAATGGGCCTCTGGCGCAATCGCGGCATCTTCTACCAAGACAGCGGTGGCAACATCGCCGAAGATAAAATGGCTATCCCGGTCCCGCCAATTGAGGTGGCCTGAGGTGATTTCCGGGCTGACGACCAGCACGCTTTTAGCATTGCCTCCGCGGATATAATCGGCGGCGGTTTGAATGCCGAATGTTGCGGAGGAACACGCGACATTCATGTCAAAACCAAACCCATCAATACCCAGCGCTTGCTGAATCTCGATTGCCATCGCTGGATAGGCGCGTTCCATATTCGATGCCGCACACAAAACCGCATCAACGTCTCCGGCATCGCGCCCTGCCCGCTCCAACGCCTGACGCGCCGCGATCACGCCGATTTCGGCCATCATCGAGTGTTCATCATTGCCGCGCTCTTCCCAGCGCGGGGTCATGATATCGGGGTTAAGAATCGGATCTTTGCTCATCACATGGCGCGCTTTGATCCCGCTCGCCTTTTCGATGAACTCGGTTGAGGACGGGGCCAAAGCCTCCACATCACCCGCCGTGATTGCGTCTGCATTGGCGGCGTTAAACCGTTCCACATATTCGTTAAAACTGGCAACCAGCTCTTCATTGCTGATCGATTCTTCAGGTGTGAATAGACCAGTGGCGGAGATGACGGGACGCCCGGTTAGAGCGTCGTGGCCAGTCGATTTATCTTGGAGAGTGTCTTGCATGGCGCGCATGAATAAGGACGGCAGCGGGTCGCTGCAAGCTCTTGTTGGAAACGCCGCGCCGCACTAGCATCGCGAAGAATGGGGATCGTAATGCAAGATAATTTTCCGGCCCGGCCAGAGGCGATCAACCCCGACTGGTTGACGAACCGCCTAGAAGCCGCCGGTTTGCTCAGCGTATCGCGCGTAACCAAGATTGAGCACACTCCAATTGGCACCGGCCAAGTTGGCGATTCGATCCGCTTTACCTTGACCTATGACAAACCCGGATCAGGTCCGCGCACAATCGCCGGTAAATTCGCCAGCTCCGATCCCGTCAGCCGCGGTACGGCGCAGATGATGAAACTCTATCTGCACGAGGTTTGCTTTTACCGCGATTTTGCCGGTGAATTGCCGGTCACCACGCCGCGCCCGATCTTTGCCGATATTGCTGAGGATGGCGGCGATTTCATCCTATTGATGGAGGATATGGGCCCGGCGCGGCAGGGCAATCAGCTCAGCAGTTGTTCGTTGGATGACGCGCGCCATGCGATCACGCAGGCCGCCGCATTGCACGGCGCAAGCTGGGGCAATGCTCGCTTTATCGGTGCGCCTGATATCGCGCCTGATCCGCAAATCCGGGCCATGGCTCAGGCGCTCTATCCAAAATCTACGGCGACCTTCTTGGAACGCTATGCCGGTGATTTGCCCGATGACCTGCTGGCGATTGCGGCACGCATGGGCGAATTGGCGGCGGCGATTTTTGCGCCGCGTGCGGATCATAAATGCCTAGTGCATGGTGATTTTCGGCTCGACAATATGTTGTTCGCCGCGAAGGGCGGCGCCTTGCCGCTGGCGATTGTTGATTGGCAAACGCTGACCACGGGCGACGGCGCGGTTGATATTGGCTATTTCCTGGGCGCAGGCACCGGGTCAAAATTGCGGCGCAGCCATGAGGGCGAGCTGCTGACGTTGTATCTCGCTGAGATGGCCCGGCACGGCGTTCAGTTAAGCCGCGAAGACATTGATCACGGCTATAAATTGGGCGCGGTGCAAGGTGCGTCCACCGCCGTGTTTAGCGCCGCCAATGTGGTTCGCACCGAACGCGGCGATGCGAATTTCCTTTCCATGGCAACAGGCGCATTGGAATTGGTGCAAGACACAGACGCACTTCGTCTGTTTGAAACAACATAAGGACACGATGATGCTGAGCAAAGGCGATGATTTTCCGTTGCACCAAACGCCGGAACCGGTCGCCTATGCTGGCAGCGATCGCAATTTTTACGATCGCTATTTCTTCAACGGTTACTCCGCAGATGGAACGACGTTTTTCGCGGTGGCTTTCGGCATTTACCCCGTGCTCGATGTGGTTGATGCGCATTTTTGTGTGATCAAAGACGGGACGCAGCATTGCCTCCACGCCTCGCGCAAATTGTGCATGGAGCGGTTGGAGCTGAGTTGCGGCGGAATTGCGATTGAGGTGCTAGAACCACTCAATCGCTTGCGGGTGACGGTGGAAGGCGAAGGACTGGCCGCTGACATCACCTTCACCGGGCGCGCTTTCCCGATTGAGGAGCCGCGCTTTACTTGGAAACGCGGCCCGCGCACGATTATGGATTACACCCGGATGACGCAAAACGGCCATTATGAGGGCTGGATCAGTGTCGATGGTATTCGCAGCGATTTGCCAACCGGCACAGCGGGCACACGCGATCGCAGCTGGGGGATACGCCCGGTCGGCATGGCCGATCCGCAGGCACCGCAAGTGGTGCCGCAATTCTTTTGGCAATGGACGCCGATCAACTTGCCCCGGCGCAGTGTCTTTTTCCATCTCAACGCCCATCCAGACGGGTCGGCATGGAACACGCGCGCCGTAAGCGTGCCCGATGGCTCTGATGCCGATGGCCAAATTCACACCAATGACGCTATTCTCGCCAGCACATTGCAAACCGCAACCCGTTGGCCATCCAGTAGCGAGCTGACCATTGCGGGCGAGGCATTCACGCTGGAGCCTTTGCTGCGTTTTCAGATGCGCGGATTGGGATACACATCGCCCAATTGGGGGCACGGCCTCGATCACGCAGAGCTAGAAATCGAACGCGAAGACATTAATCTGTCGAGCATTGATCCCGCACGGCCAGACAATTTGCATGTCCAAATGCTGTGCCGCGTCACCGGGCCTTCGCAAGAGACCGGCTTCGGCGTGTTTGAACAATTGGCGATTGGCGACTACGCGCCATTAGGACTCACCGGCCTCGCTGCGCCGGCTTAATTGACCGCTTTTCATTCTCCCCGCGTAGTCGCATCAGGCTGCCACCAAATTCTGGGTAATTTGCGCCCACTTTAGAAAGAACTTCATGACCCAAATTGCGAACAAAACCGCTCATGTCACCGGCGCTGCTTCTGGCATTGGCTATGCACTCACGAAATCGCTGCTGAAACGCGGATGCAAGGTGATGATGTCGGATATTGACGGCGAAAAACTCGCCGAAGCGCACGCCGCAATGGTCGCCGAATTTGGCGCGGACAATGCGGCGATGGTGATCTGTGATGTCGCCGACGCCGCCGCTCTTCACGCCGCTGCAAAAGCCACCAAGGACGCCTTTGGCAGCATCCACTTATTGTTCAACAATGCCGGGGTCAGTTTGGCGGGGTATCCCGGTACCTTTGATCTACGCGATTGGCGCTGGATCACCGATATCAATGTCTTGGGCGTCGCTTACGGCGTCGAAGCATTCGTCCCATTAATGGCCGAACATGGCGAAGGCGGCCATGTCATCAACACGGCATCTATGGCCGGTCACGCATCAATGCCCGGAATGGCGCCTTATCACGCGTCAAAATTCGCGGTGGTTGGATATTCAGAGGCGCTAAAGCTAGAATTGTCCCGCGCCGGCATCGGTGTTTCCTGCTTGTGCCCGACTTGGGTGGTGTCCAACATCCACAACACAGCCGACCACAGCCCCAGCGCCATCGACGGCGCGGATATTGGCCGGGCGCAATTCAAACAATCCAAGGCGTACGAACGCATCAAAGCGGTGATCGAAAACGGCATGAAGGCCGACACTTACGCCGAATTGTGCATGGCCGGGATCGAGGCAGATCGGTTGCATATCTTCAACGACCCCGAAATGCGCGAGGCTTTGATTGCGCGCCACAATTCCAACCTTACCGAATTCGACGCAAACCTTGCGGACCTCAAAAGCATCCAATCGGACGAGGCATAAATCATGGCCGAAACAGATCCTGAATTCGACATCATCGTCTATGGCGCGACCAGCTTCGTCGGGCAGATCATCACGCAATATTGCCACGACACCTTCACCGATCGATCGGTAAAATGGGCGATAGCCGGGCGATCAGCGTCCAAATTGGCAGAAGTCAGCGATGCCGTTGGCCTGTCGGGCATCAAAATGATCACCGCCGATGCGTCTGACAAAACCGCATTGGCGGCCATGTGTGCACGCACCGATGTCGTTATGTCGACCGTTGGCCCCTATGCGCTTTACGGCGATATTCTGGTTGAGGTGTGCGCCGCATCTGGCACGCATTATTGCGACCTAACCGGCGAGCCGCAATGGATCCGTAAAATGCAAATACGGCACGAAGCCGCCGCCAAAACCAGCGGCGCGCGCATCGTCCATTGCTGCGGCTTTGATTCGATTCCTTCCGACCTTGGCGTCCATTTCCTTCAGCAAGAGGCTCTCAAACAGCACGGCGAAACCTGCGCCGATGTCGATATGCGCGTCGTCAAAATGAAAGGCGGCGCATCAGGCGGCACCATCGCCAGCATTATCAATATGGTGAAAGAGGCCTCTGGCGACGCTGACCTGCGCCGCGAATTGAAAGACCCCTACAGCCTGTGCCCGCCCGATCACGGCTTCACCGCGGTGCAGAACGAAATCACAATGGCCTATGACGAGGCCTATGACAGTTGGATCGCCCCATTCATAATGGCGGCGATCAATTCCCGCGTCGTTCACCGCTCCAACGCACTCTCTGGCAATTTGTACGGCGAAAATTTCCAATATGAAGAGGCGATGGTGACCGGAAAAGGTTCGCGCGGCAAACGCATGGCGCGCATGACCCGTTGGGGCATGGGCGCAATGATGGTCGGCATGGCGCTGCCGCCGGTGCGCTGGTTGTTAGAGACAAAGATCCTGCCCAAGCCGGGCGAAGGCCCCGGCCCCAAGGAACAATTGGAGGGCGAGTTTGATCTGGTATTCCTGGGCGAAACGAAAAGCGGCGGAAAAATCCGCACCCGTGTAACCGGTGATCGTGATCCCGGCTATGGTTCCACCGCAAAGATGTTGTCGCAGGCGGCCGTGTGTTTGGCGAAAGACATTCCAGCCGAAACACCCGGAGGTTTTTGGACCCCGGCGACACTCATGGGCGATGCGTTGATCCAGCGCCTGCGCGCGCATTCCGGCCTAACCTTCGAAGTGGAGAAGGTTTAAGGAAGATAGGGTTTTACCAACCACCCAAACTGCGGCAGACCTCCTCACATGAGCGAACTCGAACAATACAAGCTGCGAAAGAAGCTTCGTGAATCGTGCAGGATTGGTTGGTCCGAACTGGTCAATCTACCCGTTTTAGGTTTGCACAATTTTCACGCCAAGATTGATACCGGTGCTGCGACTTCATCGTTGCACGCCGTGGGAATACGAATTTTTGAGCGCGATGGCGCAGAATGGGCCAGTTTTTCCGTTCCCAAATCACCGCGCCACAACGCCCAAACCTGTGAAGCCCGCATTGTCGCAAAACGAAAAATAAAAAGTTCTAATGGGCTTACCGATCAGAGGTATGTTATTGAAACGCCAATGCAGATGGGCCCTCTCATTTGGATGGGCCAGATGACTCTCGCAAATCGTCAATCCATGGCGTTCCCGATCTTGATCGGTCGGCGAGCGTTGAAGCGTGGATTTCTAGTAGATTGCAGCAAACGCTGGATATTGGGCGCGCCAAAGCCCCTATCCCCCTTGCCCTAAATAAAAGAGAGATCGCCATGAAAATCGCCATGCTTGCGCGCAATCCGAACCTATATTCTCACAAGCGGCTGATCGCTGCCGCTGAAGAGCGCGGGCATACGTGTGATATTCTCAACACGACACGGTGCACCGTCAACATCGCCAGCCACCGCCCGACAGTAATGTACAAGGGTGAGACGTTGGAAAAATATGATGCCGTGATCCCCCGCATCGGGGCATCAATCACCAATTATGGTCTGGCAGTTTTGCGCCAATTTGAAATGGGCGGTGTTTGGCCGCTGAATGAAAGCGTCGCCATCGGCCGCAGCCGTGACAAGCTGCGTTCCACCCAGATTATGGCGAAGCACGGCCTCGGACTTCCGCTCACCGCTTATGCCAATGACCCGAAGCAAGCGGAGCAGATCATCAAGGCAGTGAATGGCCCGCCAGTGGTGATCAAACTGCTCGAAGGCACACAGGGTATTGGTGTGGTTCTGGCCGAAACATTGAAAGGCGGCGTGTCGATTATTGAAGCGTTCCGCGGGGCCAATATCAATATTATGGTTCAGGAATTCATCAAAGAAGCTGGCGGGGCCGACATTCGTTGCTTGGTCGTCGGCGGCAAAGTGGTCGCGGCGATGAAACGGCAGGGCGCAGAGGGCGAATTCCGTTCAAACCTCCACCGCGGCGGCAGCGCGCAATTGATCAAAATCACGCCTGAGGAACGGTCAACCGCCGTTCGTGCGGCAAAGGTGATGGGCCTGAATGTGTGCGGAGTGGACTTGCTGCGCGCCAATCACGGACCAGTGATTATGGAGGTTAATTCCTCCCCCGGCCTCGAAGGAATCGAAACCGCCACTGGAAAAGATATTGCCGGTCAAATCATTGAATTTATTGAGGTGAATGCCGCCAAAGGCACCGCCAAGACCAAAGGCACTGGTTAGATCACCTCATCTTCATCGAGCAGTTGATCGCAAGTAATCGCCTCTTCAATCCGCTCCAATCGTTCTCCAACCGTGTCGAAGATTTTGACCTCTGCGACATGGAGCAATGCGTCCCCTTGATTGACGATGGGCAGGTTGGAATGGCCGATCACAATGCCATCAACTGGTGAGAGGACTTCTTCCTCACCTTGGCCGAAAATGTCGCTGACATAGGCGACGACGCTGCCCTGATGCACTTTTGTACCGGATGGCGCGACCAATCTGCAAATGCCGCCTTTACTGGATCGCAGCCATACCGTTTTCTTGGCCTGCGCCGGCGCGTCACCGCGTTTTCCAAGCCGTTTGGTTTGAATGATTTCGAGCTTTCTGAGCACTCGCAAAATGCCATTGACCCCGGTCAGCGCGGAATATTCGTCAAATCGCAGAGCTTCGCCGGCCTCCATCAAAAGCATATCAACGCCCGCATCCCGCGCGAATGCTCTGAGAGAGCCCGGGCGCAGTTCCGCTTCGATCACAACCGGCGCGCCAAATTCCATCGCCAATTCTTTCAGGTCAGGATTCCCTGACGCAATCCGAATTTGCGGCAAATTGTATCGATGCAAGGCGGCGCTATGAATATCGATCCCGAGCGAGCAACGGCCAATAACTTCTGTGGTAAAAATATTGGCGAGCTGAGACGCGAGAGAGCCGCGCTCTGTTCCGGGGAAAGACCGATTAAGATCACGGCGGTCGGGCAAATACCGGCTGTGGGCGATCAATCCGAACATATTGACCACGGGTGCGAAAATCACAGTTCCGCGCATGGTCGCCGGATTGAGTTTTTTCATGGTCCGGCGGATGATCTCAGTGCCGATAATCTCATCACCATGAATGGCCGCGCTTATGAATATCGTCGGCCCGGCGCGTTTGCCGTGGAAGATTTTGACTTCGAGGTTGGCCTGCATACCAGCGGAGAGGTCACTAACCGGAAGGGCAACCTTACCGCGTTGCCCCGGCGCAATCACTTCGCCGCCAATTTCAAACGGCTTTGCTTTGCTTTCGGTTTCCATAAATTGATGCATTTCCTGCTAGTAGACCGGCGGACGTATGGGGTTTGCGCTGCCGAAGCGATTTTCAAACCACTTGCAGTGAACCCCGGTTTCAGGATCCTCTAATACTTGTAGTTGGCGCATCGGAGAATTTAATTTTTGGCGCCTGCATTCCGGCCCAATCTTAGTCGTAACGATGCCACTGATACCGAGTCGCAAACAAGCAGGCGGCTTGGGACACTCAGGAAAAGCCTGGCGGGCGCAATGTTCGGAATTTTGAAACGAGCAACCGTAACAAATGACGGCTTTCCCAGCCTTTAGGATGCCAAATGACGGGCGGGCTAAACTGCAAGGCAGGAACGCACTCTCACTAGCGCGAATTTTGATAGCTCTGCTCTGTCCAACGCCGCTGATTGAGCGTCAATTTCGCCCAACCCAGATCACAAGTCATTGAAAATAAACCGGTGGTGGACAGGATAGGATTCGAACCTATGTACGCTTGCGCGGGCAGATTTACAGTCTGCTGCCTTTAACCACTCGGCCACCTGTCCACACAGGGTTTTCGCAAATTGCACACCAAATGCGTGCTTTGAAAAAGGAGCTTGGCCGAAGCGGCCTCGCTGCCGAGAGGCGACCCTTTGGCGAAGCGGCGCTTGCCTGTCAATGGGGCGGCTGGCAGGGGAGCGGTAATAACGCATCGTAATACAACACGCCGAGCAATCAGCCGGACAATCGGGACTTAGAAATTCAATGGCAAAAGGTGAACGCAAGCGCGCATTGCGCGGACGCGCTGGACGGATGAAGGGTGGTCGCGGATCAGGCGGCACGACGCCGGGTAATGTCCGCCTGTGGGGCCGTCATCCGGTTGAGGCCGCGCTAAAGAACCCTTTGCGGGTGCATCGCAAATTATGGGCCACGCGGGACGGCATCGCATCGCTGGATGGCGATTTGCCCGAAGATTTCCCAATCGAATATGCCGACCCCAGCGATCTTGGGCGTTTGGTCGCCAAGGATGCCCCGCATCAAGGATTGGTTTTGGAGAGTGAAGCGCTCGATGGTGCATTTCTGGATGAGGTTGCCACTGGCGATCCTGCACGCCCGGTGGTTATCCTCGACCAAGTGACCGACCCGCATAATGTTGGCGCGATCCTGCGATCCGCTGCGGCGTTTGGCGCGGCGTGTATCATTACCCAAGACCGCCATGCCCCGCCCGAAAGCGGCGTCATCGCCAAATCTGCATCGGGCGCACTGGAAACCGTGCCGTGGGTGCGTGTCGTCAATTTGGCCCGCGCTTTGGATGAACTTGCAGAGATCGGATATTGGCGCATTGGCATGACCGGAGAGGCGGAAGAGACCTTAGCGCAGGCAATGCCGACCGGCGCGCTGGCGATTGTCATGGGCGCAGAGGGCGAAGGGATGCGGCACAATATCTCGGCGCATTGCGATGCCCATGCGCGCCTGCCAATCTCTTCGTCTATCGAAAGTCTTAATGTTTCGAATGCAGCAGCCATTGCACTCTATGCGGCGGCGACACGCACCGCAGAATAGAGCAGAGCTGTGTGACATTATGGGGGAGTGAATAAAATGAATCTTCAAACATCATCCAAAGCAGCCGCGACGGCGTTGCTCGCAGGATTATCTTTGCTGCTGACGGGGTGTTTCATCACGCCGGGCAAATTCACTTCCGAATTGATCCTGACTGAGGAAGACCGTTTTAGCTTCACCTATGAAGGGGAAATTTTCTTCCTCGGCCTCTCGGGCCTTGCTGAATTGGGTGCAGCGGCGGACGAATTTGTCGCCGAAGAATGCTATGATGAGGACACCTATGTGGAGCGTGAATGCTCCGCCACAGAATTGAGCGATCAGCGCGCAGCATGGGATGCCAATGCCGGAGTGCGCGCAGCCGAGGCCGCGCAGCAGGCCGAGCAGATGTCCGCAATTATGGGCGGTATTGATCCATCCGATCCCGAAGCGTCCGCTGAACTGGCACGCCTGCTCTTGCGTCAAGAAGGCTGGGACCGGGTTGAGGACAAAGGCGACGGCGTTTTCGACGTCAGCTATTCCGTCAGCGGCGAATTGAGCCACGATTTCATGTTTCCAATCATCGAAGGATTTCCGGCTGCCAATCCGTTTGTTCAAATCATCCTGCGCGATGGCGATGTGGTAAGGGTCAACGCGCCCGGCTTCTCTGCTGGAAATGAAAGCAACCCGATGGCCGCCATGATGGGCGGAATGGGCGGCATGGCCGGATTGTCTGCCATGGGCCAGCAAGGCGCCGGATCAGGCGAAATGCCCAATACGCCGGTCATCGAGGGAACCTTCACAATCGTGACCAATGGCGTGATCCGCGCCAACAACACCGATGAAGGCGGCGTGCCGACGGCGCGCGGTGACGAACTGGTATGGAGCATCTCGCCGCGCACACAGGCCGCACCGACCGCGCTCATTGATCTGTCGCGTTAAATCGCAGCCATATCCCAGCGCCCATATCCGCGGCCTTCCCCGCTCTGGGAAAATTCGGCCGAACGCAAATAAAAGGCCCCGCCTGCCCTGCAAAAAATGCAAAGGGCAAGCGGGGCCGATTTTTTATCAATGCCTAAAAATCAATTCTGCGCTAACCGCGCCAGCGTTCTTAGTTGACGGCATCCTTGAGGCCTTTGCCAGCCTTGAACTTTGGTTGGTTCGACGCTTTGATCGGCATCGGTTCACCGGTGCGCGGATTGCGGCCCATCGACGCCTTACGCTTGGCAACAGCAAATGTGCCAAACCCGACCAGACGCACTTCGTCACCGCCCGCAAGCGCTTTTTGGATCGCGTCAAACACGCCTTCTACGGCGCTGGACGCATCATTCTTGGAAAGGCCGCTCGTCTCTGCAACTGCGCTGATCAAATCATTTTTGTTCATTGTTACGTTCCCCTCATTTTCAATCGCATTCGGTGTAAGTGAATCGCCTCTCCCGAAAGGACTAGATTGAGCCCTTTTTGGATTGGCTGTCAAAGGCAAATCGCCCGGAAAAGCGCCATTTGCGTAACGTCCGTCATTGTTTTGCGGCGAACGGAGGCTCGCTGCGGTTATGAGAGCGCATCGCCGACGGATCGGCATTCAATGGACTTAAAAAGCGACCCTGCCGCGAATCGCAGCAAGAGCGGTGGTTTCTAGCCGATCCGCGCCGCTGATCAATGCGCCGTCGCTGGCCCCGGCGCAGAATTTTGCACTGCGGCGCCGGGCTGCGATGCAAGATCGTCGGCCTCTGTCCATTCAATCGGCGTGGGCATTTGCGTCAAAGCAACTTCAAGCACCTGATCAACATGGCTGACCGCGATAATCTCTAGACCTTCTTTTACATTGTCCGGGATTTCAGCGAGGTCTTTGACATTGTCCTCTGGTATCAAGACGGTCGTAATTCCGCCTCGAAGCGCGGCGAGCAATTTCTCTTTCAACCCGCCAATCGGCAGCACCCTGCCGCGCAAAGTCACTTCGCCTGTCATCGCCACATCAGGGCGCACGCTCGCGCCGGTCAGGGTGGAGACAATGGATGTGACCATGCCGACACCCGCGCTCGGCCCGTCTTTCGGAACGGCGCCCTCTGGCAAGTGAATATGGATGTTTTTACGGTGGAACAGGCTCGGTTTGATCCCATATCCCGGTGCGCGGGCCTTCACAAAAGAGAATGCCGCAGCGACGCTTTCCTGCATGACATCGCCCAGCTTGCCGGTGGTTTTCACTTCGCCCTTGCCGGTCGTCGTCACGCTTTCAATGGTCAGCAATTCCCCGCCAACAGACGTCCACGCTAGACCCGTAACCGCGCCCACTTGCGCTTCGTCTTCGCTCATCCCGTGCTTGAATTTGCGCACACCGGCAAAGTCACCGAGATTTTCGGGCGTGATGCGCACGCTGGTCGCATCCTTTTCTAGAATTTTACGCAGGCTCTTACGAGCGAGCCGCGCAATCTCCCGCTCCAAAGTCCGCACACCGGCTTCTCGCGTGTAAAAGCGGATGAGATCGCGCAGACCTTCATCAGTCAATTCAAACTCACCGTCTTTCAGGCCGTGATCTTTGACTTGCTTGGCGATCAAATGCCGCTTGGCAATCTCGACCTTTTCATCCTCTGTGTACCCTTCAAGGCGGATAATTTCCATCCGATCGAGCAGGGGTTGAGGCAAATCGAGACTGTTGGCCGTCGTCACAAACATGATGTTCGACAGATCAAGATCGAGCTCGAGAAAATGATCTTGAAACGCATTGTTTTGCTCTGGATCCAGCACCTCTAGCAATGCCGAAGCCGGATCGCCGCGGAAATCCTGACCGAGCTTATCAATCTCATCGAGCAGGAACAGCGGATTACTGGTCCCAGCTTTCTTGAGATTGGTGACAATCTTACCGGGCATGGAGCCGATATAGGTGCGCCGATGGCCGCGAATCTCCGCCTCATCACGGACGCCGCCCAAGGATTGGCGCACAAATTCGCGCCCAGTTGCCTTGGCGATGCTTTTGCCAAGCGATGTCTTACCGACACCCGGCGGGCCAACGAGGCACAGGATAGGGCCTTTCAGCTTGTTCGTGCGGGCCTGGACCGCGAGATATTCGATGATCCTGTCCTTGACCTTCTCCAGCCCATAATGGTCCGCATCCAGCACCAATTGCGCTTTGCCGATGTCCTTCTTGACCTTGGATTTCTTGCCCCAAGGCAGGCCGAGCAACACATCGAGATAATTGCGAATAACGGTCGCTTCCGCGCTCATCGGCTGCATGCCTTTGAGCTTCTTCAGCTCCGCCTTCGCCTTAACCCGCGCCTCTTTCGACAGCTTGGTCTTCTCAATTTGCGCGGTCAGCTCGGCGATCTCATCACCGTCCTCGCCGTCGCTCCCGCCAAGCTCGCTTTGAATCGCCTTCAATTGCTCGTTGAGGTAATATTCGCGTTGGGTCTTCTCCATCTGGCGTTTCACACGCCCGCGAATTTTACGCTCCACCTGCAGGACGGACAATTCGCCCTCCATGAATGACATAACCAGCTCTAGCCGCTTCAGCGGGCTCGCCTCTGTCAGCAGCGATTGCTTGTCCGAAACCTTAGCATTCAGTGCCGCCGCAATCGTGTCGGCGAGCATCCCGGCGTCATCAATGTCGGACAGGTCAACATTGGTTTCCTCGCCCATTTTCTTGTTGAGCTTTGCATATTCGCTGAACTGATCCGTGACTTGCCGCATCAAAGCGGTGACTTCGCTGCCCGCAACCGTCTCCGGCTCTTCCAAGGTAACTTCGGCGGACACATAATTGCCCTCCGCCGTCAGAGACGACAGTTTTGCCCGCGCCGTCCCTTCGACCAAAACGCGCACCGTTCCGTCCGGCAATTTCAGCAATTGCAGCACCTGCGCAACCACGCCGGTGTCATACAGATCGACGCCTTCTGGATCATCGCAAGCCGGATCAAGCTGAGCGATCAGAACGATATCCTTCGACGCCTCCATCGCAGCCTCTAGCGCGGCAACGGATTTATCACGCCCCACAAATAGCGGCACGACCATGCCGGGAAAAACGACAATGTCGCGCAGGGGAAGGAGAGGGAAATGCTGTGTCATAATTGATTGTCCAAGGCCGCCATTTGGGCGCGCTGTTTGGTTAGATATGGGTAGCGGGTGCCCGCCTCGCAATGGCGGGTCTGAGTTAGTTGTGGATGCAGTGTCGCGGGCCACAACCACGCCAGCTCTATGCCCATTCAGTGAGTTCGACTTCGCGCAGCTCAGCCGCAATATCCGGGTGATACTTATCGAGATAACGCCCCGCCTTGCGGTGCGGTTTCCTCAGATAATCTTTAAGCGCCGCCGCAGCATCCCCGTTGCTGTCAAAACGTCGCTCAAAAATCGCGAGCGCCGTGACCAGCGCATTTTCCGACAAATATCCGGCGGTCTCTGATTGCCAGCCCTGCATTGCGCCATCGCTAAATTGACTGAAACTCCGCGCGGAATTGGCCAGGAAGACACCGAACCCCAAATACACTGCCGCGCAATCGGTGGCATGTTCCTCCAGCGCCTCTCCGCTAGGCGGCATACCAATGGTCGCGATCAACAAATGCGACAATTCATGCGCGAACGTGGCAATCAAAGCATCCGGTTTGCGCAGCAAAGCGGGGTCATAGCGTATGACCGGCACGTTCCCCTCAATGCTAAACGTGCCCAGCGCAGATGCCGGTTCGGAATAGACCCCAGTATCAAGGCCGAGATTTATTCGCTCCCGCCGGGTTTCGCCCTTCTCAAGGCGGCATTCCCATTCGCCTAGGCCCGCCGCTTGTTTCACCGTCGCAAACAGATCGCTGGCGGTCGATGCAGACAGAAAGGCGGGATCATCAGGCAGCATAGACCGAGGTGCAAAACCAGCCCCGCGCCCGCCTTCCTCAAGCGAACGGTCGAGCCAGGCAAAACAGGCAAGCAACCAATTGAGCTCGTCGCGGTCAATTGGTGGAGACGGTCCGAATAAGCCCATGCCTTATCTCGCGCCTCACCCCATGCCCGGCAGGTTAAACCCAGGCGGCAGTCCCATCCCGCCCTGCATTTCTTTCATCTGCTCTTCTGAAACACGGTCGGATTTGTCGCGCGCATCGTTAAACGCCGCCGTCACAAGGTCTTCGACGATGTGCTTGTCTTCCAGCTTCATCAGACTGTCATCGATGCTGACGCCCAAAATGCGGCCCTTTGCCGTGGCGCGGACCTTAACAAGCCCGCCTCCGGCTGCACCTTCCACTTCGATCGAATCCAGTTTCACCTGCATGTCGTTCATTTGGTTTTGGATTGTCTCTGCGGCTTGCTGCGCGGCCGCCATCATTTCTTCCATCGATTTCATTTCGGGGGTGTCCTTTTATTCCAATTGATTCGGTTCAATTCCATTTCCCGCCCGCCGCAGCGGCGCGGGTTACTGTGTCTTGCGGCTCAACCAATTCGGCGTCTGGGAACGCCTCAAAGGCGGCCTTTACCAGCGGGTTTGCGCGGATGCGGTCACTTGCGGCTTTCGCATCGGCTTCGCCTGCTTCGCGCAGGCTGGGCTGTGCCTCTCCGCTTCCGCGTTCGATCAACCAGCGTTTGCCGGTCAGCTTAAACAAGGCGTCGCGGATATCGGGAATGGGATCGTCGCTGTAACTGTCCGCTTGTTCAAAGATCAGCCGTTCCGCCGCCAATTCAATAACACGCACCCGGTCACGCATCATCTGCGCAACGCGCAATTGCCCCGCATCATCGACGCGTTGGACCAAAACCGCCCAATCGAGCGGCCCGTTTGAACCGCCACTGGCAGCAGACGACGCAGTATTGTGTGCCCCGCCGCCGCCCTCAACCGCAGCGCCAGACGCAGAAGCTGGCGCAACACCATTCTTCGCCAATTCCTCAATCCGCCGCGCCAATTTACCTGGATCCGGCATCGTCGCGGAATGCAGCACCCGGAGCAGCGCCATTTGCAGCGACACGAGCGGATCGGGCGCTTGCCGCACTTCGTCATGCCCCTTCAGCAACAATTGCCACAATCGGTGCAATTCGGCCGCACCCAATTGTTGTGCAAATTCGCTCAAGGCCGCGCGCTCGTCTTCGCTCGGTGCATCCGCCTGACCGCCGGATACCTGCGCCAGAGTGATCCGGTGGACCAAATCCATCAACGCACGCATCAAAGCCAGCGGCTCCACACCCAGCGCATATTGCTCATTCACCCCGGCCAGCAATGCTTGCGCATCGCCTTCTAGCACGTGGGTTAGCAATCGCCGCTGCGCGCTTTTATCCGCCAGCCCCAGCATATCGCGCACCCGCTCTGCCGTGACAGAGCCTGCGCCGTCTTTGGCCGCGTCCATATCCGCATGCGCAATCGCTTGGTCTAGGATCGACAGGCCATCACGCACCGACCCTTCGGCAGAAGCGGCGATAATGCGCAAAGCCTCTTCTTCCGCCTCAACCCCTTCCAGCCCGCAAACCTTGTCAAAATGCTTCGCCAGCATCTCCGCCGGGATACGCCGCAAATCAAAACGCTGCGTGCGGCTGAGCACGGTAACCGGCAGTTTTTCCACTTCGGTTGTGGCGAATAGGAATTTTACGTGGGCGGGCGGCTCTTCAAGCGTCTTCAGCAGCGCGTTAAACGCGTTGCGAGACAGCATGTGAACCTCATCAATAATGTAGATTTTGTAGCGCGCCGACACCGCCGCATAGCGCACTTGCTCAATAATCTCGCGCACATCATCAACGCCGGTATGCGACGCCGCATCCATTTCGATAACGTCAATATGGCGCCCTTCGGCGATCGCGGTGCACGGCTCACATTGCCCGCAAGGATCAATCGTGGGGCCGCCAGTGCCATCAGGGCCGACACAATTCAGCGCCTTTGCAATCAGACGCGCAGTCGAGGTTTTGCCCACCCCGCGCACCCCGGTCATCAAAAATGCATGGGCCAGCCGGTCACGCTCAATCGCATTGCCGAGAGTGCGAACCATCGGTTCTTGGCCGATCAATTCAGAAAAAGTCTGCGGCCGATATTTGCGCGCCAGTACGCGGTAGGGCTGATTGGTTTGCGCCGCAGCTTCTGCGGCAGGCGCGGTTTCGGATACAGGCGCATCGGTTTGCTGCGGTGGCGGCTCAGGAAGAGTTTCAGCCGAGGGCCCTGTTGCAGGTGCAGGTGCTGCCGGGGGAGCCGGTGAAGGAGCTGGCTCCGGATCACCAAACATCGAATTTTGCCCCGCCGCCTCTAAATCAGCCGCGCTCGGACGTTCCTCCTCTTCTGCAGGGGGAATGTCGGTCCACGGGGGATCATTGTTTGGCGTATCGGGATCTGAATCGGTCACCGCACCAAGCTACGCGCTTGGCGCGGGTTTGTCATGGCGATGCTTGGGGAAAATGCGCATAAATTTGCCGCATTGAAAAGGAGCCGAGCGACCCGCCGCAATCCACCTGGGCTGCTTCCTTCCGGACCTGACCCGGTGAGCGAACGCAAACGTCCACCCGACTCCCAGCCGGACATATGGCGGTGACGCACCGGAAAATCAACCGCCTAATATTGACGCATCGGGTCAATCGCCCCTGCATGCATAGGTGTTTACGCAGGATCAGGCGCGCCCGATCACTTACCGAAAATTGTCGGCATAGGCTTGCAGCTTGAGCGTTTTTGCCGGTGTACTGTGAACGCGCGCGGCAATACCGTGTTTCTCGGCATAGGCTTTCGCGGCATCTTTATCGGGGAAATTGAGCTTAACTTGCGCCTGCGTATCGCCGCTGCCGGTCCAGCCCATAAGCGGATCAGGTTTGCGCGCCTCGCTTTGCTCAAATTCGAGCACCCACGTCTCGGTCTTCGCCTTACCGGATTGCATCGCGCTTTTGGGCTGCTGATAAATTCTTGCGGGCATTGTCTCTTTCGTTCCTCGCTTATGCGACCAAAAGATCGCGGTGCTGCGGGCGTCCGCCCTACGGAATTTGGCGGCTTTGGTTCTTCAATCCATTTTGCGAGCCGGTTCAACATATCCCCGTCTCCATTGACCCAACCCATTACTGCAAACCTATGTCCGGTTGAAGGCGTTTTTCGTCTTTAGGCTCGGCTTTTCTGTCCACGGCTGCTCTGGCCAGCGATGTTTCGGGTATCGGCCCTTCATATCCTTCGCCACATCCGACCACGATCCGCGCCAAAATCCGGGCAAATCGCGAGTGGATTGAATCGGGCGGCCTGCTGGGCTGGTGAGTTTGAGCAGCAATGGTGTTTGCCCAATCATCGGATGCTGGTCCAAGCCAAACAGCGCCTGCACCCGCACTTCGGCGCTGGGCGCGTCATCGCCCGCGTAATCGACGGCGTGGCTGGTACCCGCAGGGGACATGAAATGCGTCGGCGCGACTTTCTCTAGACGCTGACGGTTTTCCCAATCCAGCAAGTTTAGCGCAGCATCGGCGAAACGCCCCGGCGGCAAATCCAAGTCACGCCGCCCCTCAAGCAGGGGTGCAAGCCACAAGGCCGATTGATCACGCAAATTGGCCAGCGAAAGGGCGTCTGATCCCGCAAATTCAGCGCGTTGAACAAAACCAGCGGGCAAGATTCCGCACAGGTTCTCCAGAGCTTTCTCCACAAGGATATCCACAAATGCCTGCGGATCGGGATCGGGATCGGGGCCGCTGCTCAGGACAATCGCGCCGAGCCGTTTTTCGCGGCGCGCCTCTGCACGCTTTTTATCTTTATTCCAATGTGTTGTGGAACGCTCCTGCAACCGATCGACAAATACGCAATCAATTTGCGCCGCGCTCAATTCAATACCTGCCGTGATCCGCGCGCCCTTTGCCTGACCTTGCGCATCGCCGATCACAATCCACTCCGCCCGTGCCAATGGGGATGCTGGATCAAGCTGAAAGCCGCGTCCGCCTGCGCTCAACCAATTGGCTCCATTCGCATCCCGGCGTTTGGCAACGAAATCTGACCGGGCCAGCGCGAAACATTCGGCGGCTTCCCAATTGTCACCCTCGGTTCCTTCGACCAATGATGCCGCGCTCTTTGCCCATCCGCGCGCAATCCGGTCCGCGCTCACCGCGCGCTTTGAACGGTCACCGCGCCAGCGTGAAAGTCTGTCCACCAAATCCTCACTGCGTCCGCCCAGCCCGCGTTCTTGGAGCAACATTACCAACCGTGCGGCCCCTTCCCCGCATCCAGAACGCGCGCCATGCAGCACCGCGGCCGCCTGATCGGGGGCCATCGGCATGGCCGCGATTTTCTCACCCCAATCGGTGATCCGCCCATCGGCATCCAGCGCACCAAGCGCCGTCAGCTGCCCCCGCGCCGCTGCGACCGATGCCGCTGGCGGCTCGTCAAGCCAGCGCAGCGTGCTGGGATCACTGGTGCCCCATTTGGCGAGCTTTAGGATCAGCGCGCTCAGATCGGCGGTTTCAATCTCAGGCGGGGCAAATTCTGGCCGGCCCAAATGCCCGCCCTCTTCCCACAGGCGATAGGCAATGCCCGGACCCTGACGCGCCGCGCGCCCGGCCCGCTGCGCCGCCGCCGCTTGGCTGGCGCGCCGCGTCACCAAATGCGTTGTGCCCGCGGCCCGGTCATGTTCGGCCATCCGCGCCAAACCGCCATCAACCACCATCGTTACACCGTCGAGCGTGAGCGACGTTTCCGCAATCGCACTTGCAAGCACAATCCGCCTGCGTCCGTCCGGATCACGCTGAATCGCGCGTCGCTGCGCCCCCGGCTCCACCTGCCCATGCAGCGGCAAGATTGGCGTGTCCGGCAATTTCGTCTGCAATCGCTCAAACGTGCGTTCAATCTCACCCACGCCCGGCAGAAAAGCAAGAATATCGCCGCCATCCCCGCTACCATCCGCGCCATCGCCGGTGCCCTCGCGCCAGGCTGTCATCACTCCGGCGGCGACCTGATCCTCGATCCGCTGCGAAGGGTCTGATCCAAGCCACTTTATATCCAGCGGAAAACTGCGCCCTTCACTCTCAATCACCGCCGCATCGTCGCCCAGCAACCGGGCAAAGCGCGCGCCGTCAATCGTCGCGGACATCACCAGCACTCGCAAATCCTCGCGCAGCACAGTGCGCGTCTCCAACGCCAAAGCCAGCCCCAGATCGCTGTCCAAGCCGCGCTCATGCGCCTCATCAAACAAAATCGCAGAGACCCCCGGCAATTCTGGATCATCGACCAGCCGGTTTACAAGGATCGCTTCGGTGACGATCAAAATGCGCGTCTTGGCCGACACTTTGCTGTCTAGCCGCGTCATATAACCGGCCGTCTCGCCCGGTTTCTCGCCCAGCATTTCCGCGATGCGTTCTGCCGCTGCGCGCGCGGCGACCCGGCGCGGAGAGGTCAGGATGATTTGGCCGGTGCACCATTCCTCGCCCAACAAATCGGGCGCGACAGCCGTGGTTTTACCTGCCCCCGGCGGCGCAATCAGAACGGCGGCGCCACCCTTCGGTGTTGCCTGCGAACTAGTGCTTTGCCGGGCGCGCAAGAAAGCGGCCCGCAATTCGGGCAGAACGGCATATATCGGCAGATCAGTTTTCACGCCCACAACAGCACCGCTACGGCACCGCTAAGTCAGCGGCTGCGACGACAGCATCAGCAACCGCATCAATATCCGCGGGCAACCGCGAATTGCGCGGCTTCGGCCATGGCGACCCGCGCTTTGCTGTCTGGGAAGATAGAGATCGCGTCGATGGCCCGGTGCGCGAAATGGCGCGCCCGTTCCCGCGTATCTTCCAAGGCGCCGTGTTTCTCAATCAGCGCAATAGCATGCGCCAGATCTTCGTCAGAACTGCGGTGACCTTGGATCGCCGCTTTCCAAAATTTCCGCTCTTCTTCATCGCCGCGCGCATGGGCCAAAATCACCGGCAAGGTCATTTTACCTTCGCGGAAATCATCGCCTTGGTCTTTGCCCATTTCCGCCGCGTCTGAATCGTAATCGATGGCATCATCAACCAATTGAAACGCAACGCCCAGATTGCGGCCATAATCTTCAAGCGCGCGCTCTTGTTCTTCAGAACATTCCGCCACGACTGCGCTGATCTGGCTGGCGGCGGCAAACAGAGCCGCCGTTTTCGCGCCGATAATGTGCAAATACCGCTCTTCGCTGGTTTCAATCTGGCGCTGCGCCGTCAATTGCGACACTTCGCCCTCAGCGATGACGGCGCTAGCATGGCTCAAAATTTTCAACACTTTGAGCGAGCCGTCTTCGGTCATCAGCTCAAACGCGCGGCTAAACAGGAAATCGCCAACCAGAACCGTTGCCGGGTTGCCAAATATGATGTTTGCCGCCGCCTTGCCCCGGCGCAATTCGCTGCCATCGACCACATCGTCATGCAACAATGTGGCGGTGTGGATGAATTCAACCGCCGCCGCCAGCTTATGATGACGCGTGCCCTGATATCCGACCAATTCTGCCCCTGCGAGGGTCAGCATCGGGCGCAGACGCTTACCGCCGCCAGAGATTAAATGGCCAGCAAGGCGCGGGATCAGCGGGATTTCGCTGTTCATCCGTTCCAGAATGACGGTGTTTACCGAATTCATGCCATTCGCGGTCAGCGCCAGCATCGGATCAAGCGTGGGTGCCTTGCGCGGCAGGGGGACGACATCAGCGGTCATAATTTTCGGCAATAAGGGGCGCGGTGCGCGCTTGGCAAGCGCTGAATTGCTGCTACTTTCGCACCATATGTCCGATACAACGCCCAATTCTGGCCCCGCAGGCGATCAAAAGCTCGCTTCCTTTCGCAAGAGCATCGACAATATTGATGCCGCGATCATCCACATGCTAGCGGAGAGGTTTCGCATCACGCAGGCAGTGGGGGAATATAAGGCGAAAGTGACCCTGCCCCCGGCTGATCCAGCACGGGAACAGCGTCAGATTGAACGGCTGCGCAAATTGTCGGAAGAAGCCGATCTCGACCCGGAATTCAGCGAGAAATTCCTGCGTTTCATCATCGAAGAAGTGATCCGCCACCATGAAAAGGCGCGCGGCGGATAATCGGCTAAGCCTTTTTATCTGGGCTCTGGAGAATTCAGAGGCGGTGCATTGGAGCCGCCTGTTGCAGGGGCTTCGGTGCGTATTGGCCTTGAATTTGCGGTCGCAACTGGCGGCGCAGAAGGCACTGGTTCCGGGATCGAAACACGGCGCGCGTTGAATTCGTCAACGCGGCGATTGATTTCAATTTGATCCTCCATCGCCTGAAACCGTCGCCGCAATTCGCGCCGATCATTGCGCGATAGCCGGACCCTTTCACCTTTGCGATTATAGGCAAAGTCCCCGCGCCCCGGATAGAAAAGCCCATTGAGCCAGCGGCCATCAACACCAAAGCACTGCTCACATTGATCCGGCCCCACAGGTCCGTTCTGCAATTCCGGAGCAGCATAGGGATTATGGAAAACAGTACGTTCACCAGTGAACTGGTTTTCGGTAGTGGGGGATGCACAGGCCGTAACCATGAAAATTGCGGCCACTGCTAAGCCGGATCGAATGTTCATGATTGCGCCCCTCTTTTGAACCAATCTGGGATGGTCAGGTGGGCTTTAACCCCGGCTGAATTGCACCGATTTTAAGCCCGCGGCAGGCGCAATTCGACCAGCAAACCGCCCAAATCTTCGCTTTCATCCAACGTGACGGAGCCGCCGTAAATCTCCGCAACATCGCGGACGATGGCGAGGCCTAGCCCGGTTCCCGGCTTGCCCGTATCGAGCCGCGCGCCCCGGTCAAAGATGCGTGTGCGCTCTTCTTCGGGAATGCCAAGGCCGTCATCTTCGACCCAGATTCGGCATAGCGGGCTGCCGGGCTCATGGTCCAAGGTCACGAACACACTGCCGCCGCCATATTTGGCTGCGTTCTCAATCAAATTGCCCAATATTTCGTCGAGATCCTGACGTTCAATCGCGACCATCGCGTCCTTGCTGCCCGCAATATCCAGCCGCCCTTCCGGGTACAGCCGCTCCACTGCGCGGCGCACTGCCTCTGCGCTTTGGCGGACATCGGTGCGGGCCTGACCAACCGCGCGGCGCCCCACCGCGCGGGCGCGGGCAAGGTGGTGATCGACATGACGCTGCATCGTGCGCGTTTCGCGGAACACCGCCTCGTTCAAATCGGGCGCGCGCGCCGTCGCTGCATTGGTCAGCACTGTCAGCGGTGTCTTTAGCGCATGGGCAAGGTTGCCCGCATGCATCCGCGCCTCTTCGGCTTGCCGCTCTGTATGCTCAAGCAAGGCGTTCACTTCTTCGACCAGCGGTTCGACCTCTGCCGGCAGGGGGTCGGTAATCCGGTTTTGCCCCGTGGTGCGCAATTTCTGGATTGCCGCGCGCACCCGCCGCAGCGGCGACAAGCCATAACGGATTTGCAGCAAGGCCATGACCAGCAGGCCCAAACCAAGCACCGCGAAACTCCAGATCAAGATCGAGCGAACTTGCTGAATCTGGCTATCCATCTCGCGCGTCGCGCTGGCCACGGCGAAGGTCCAGCGGGTTTCGCTGCCGGGCAGGATCACGGTCCGCTCTGCAATTCGCAGGGATTCGCCTTCAAACTGGTCGGAATTGTAATAATGGACGTCGCTGTCGAAATGCTCCGCGTCCCCCTCTGCGGCACGCAGATCGAGCGTTCTGTCCCATAGGCTGCGTGAGGGATAGGGGTCGTAATTGGTGCCGCTGATCTGCCAATAGAGGCCGCTATTCGGCTCCAGAAAGCGTTGATCGCCGAGTGTGCGGTAAAACCAAACTTCGCCAAATGAATCGATTTCAGCCGACGCCACCATCGCCGTGAGCTGATATTCAAGCTGCTCGTCAAAATTCGCCTCAACCTGGCGGGTCAATGTCCGTTCTAGCGCGATGCCCCCGCCCAGCAGCAGGACGATGATCCAGCCTGCCGCGATAAAGCCCATGCGTTTCGCCAGACTGGCGCGGGGTTTTGGCGCAGACGCACGTTCCTGCGCCCCTGTTTCAGGAACGTCAGCGCCGCCTTGCTCTGCCGTCTTAGGCTCGGCGCTACGCGCGGGGCGCGTCGGCGGGGTCGTCGAGGCTGTAACCGAGGCCACGGATCGTAGTGATTACCTCTGCACCAAGTTTCTTACGAATGCGGGTGACGAAAACTTCGATCGTGTTGGAATCGCGATCAAAATCTTGGTCGTAAATATGTTCGATCAGTTCAGTCCGGCTCACCACTTTGCCTTTGTGATGCATCAGATAGCTGAGCAATTTGTATTCCTGAGCGGTCAATTTCACCGGCTCACCATCCAGCGTCACCCGGCCAGACCGCGTGTCCAGCCGGACATTGCCAGCGGTCAGCTCGCTCGACGTGTTGCCCGATGCGCGGCGGATGAGCGCCCGAAGACGCGCGATCAATTCTTCGGTCTGGAACGGTTTTGCCAAATAATCATCGGCGCCTGCGTCTAGCCCTGCGACCTTATCCGACCAACTGTCCCGCGCCGTCAGCACCAAGACGGGGAAATCACGCCCTTCTTTGCGCCACATGCCCAGCACCGACAGGCCATCAATTTCCGGCAGGCCAAGATCGAGGATACAGGCGTCGTAATCCTCCGTGCTGCCAAGGAAATGTCCGTCTTCGCCATCGGTCGACAGATCAACGGCATAGCCGGTCTGTTCCAAAGTCGATTTTAGCTGCTGCCCCAATGTGGGTTCGTCTTCAACGATCAGAATGCGCATATGCCACCGTGTTTTCGTAAGGTTTCCGCCCGGTGACTGCGCGTTTGCAGGTCCGCCGTCAAGCGAGCAGCGCGCCGAATTATGCGCAAGCGCTGCTTAGTCCCCCGACATGTGATCATTGCCGCACCGCGCCTTAATTTGACCGGCCGATAATACGGCCACTGCGCGCGTCGACATCAATATAGGTCACCCGGCCATCGCGAATGAATTTGAGGCGGTAGGCGCGCGCGGTGCTGTCATAAGACGGCCCGAGATATTCGCTCCCACGCATTCTGGGCAGGATGCGGCTTTCGATTTGGCGCAGGGATAATTGATTGCCCGCGCGCATTTCGCGCCGCGCATCGCCTTGTTCATCGCGGCTTTGATCTTGCGCCAAGACATTGTCCGTCACCCCAGCCGACGCCGCGACTGAGGCCGATCCGGCGCCCAGCCCAATCAGCAGGGCCGCGCCGGTCATAGCGGCAAAAAGAGAGCGGGTGTTTGTCATCGTGCTGTCATGCTTAGCCTAGCTGCGTTGAACAAGCTGTGAATAATGATGAATTTGCGCGTTCAGCTTCCCTTTCCCGCATCACTCAGCCTCATTTTGCACCATTTCATATTTGATCGTGATGCTGACGCCGGTGCTGACCTGGCCGGGTTGAACAGGCGCGGCGGCGGCCTCTACATCGGCAGCGAGCGAACGCATTTGCATACGCGGAGCCGCTCCGCTGCCGCGGATTGCCTCGCCAATGGACAGCACCCGGACATCGTCATACCCGACCATCTGCGCATAGGCCAAGGCGCGTTGCTGCGCGCGTTCAACCGCCCGTTCCCGCGCCACATCCTTTGCCGCTTCGTCATCTTCAATGCTGAAATTCGGACCTGACAAATCGGTCGCGCCCGCCGCCACAAGCGCATCCAAAGCCGCGCCGGTTTCCGCAATCTCGCGCAGCTTCACGCTGACCCGGTTAGACACTTGATAGCCGCGAAAGATTTGGCGCTGGCTCGACCGGTCATAATCATATTGCGCGTTTAGGCTGATGCCGGTCGTTTGGATGTCTTCCTCCGCCACGCCGAGGGCAAGAATGCGGTCAATCACCGAGCGCATTTGCACCGAGTTTTGCCGCATCGCCTCCACTGCAGTGGGCGCCTGCGTCGATACGCCCGCACCGATCGTCACAAGATCTGGCTCTGCCGTCACGCTTTCAAACACCGACAATTCGATCACCGGCCCTTCGGCCTCAATCTCTACCTGAGCGGCCATTGCGGCAGGCGCGAAAGCGTGGGCGGTGAGCGCGGCGGTGGCCGCGAGAACGAGCGAGTGACGGATCATTGGTGGTTCCTCCTGAGAGCGGCGAAATATCGCGCCAAGCCTGAGCGTGCACTGAACCGCCTTGGCAGGCCGAACGCAAGCCCCTAGACGCGCCTTTCTATGGCACAACCTCCAATCCTCTCTTGGGAAGGCCTCGGTCTGCAACAAGGCGCACGCTGGCTGTTCGGCGGGCCCGCGCCCGGTGTGGGTGCGGAGCCGATTGATCTGCATGTGATGCCCGGGGATCGGCTGGCGCTGATCGGGCGCAATGGTGCGGGCAAGACGACGCTGCTCAAACTGATTGACGACCGGATCGAAGCGGATCGCGGCACACGCCGGGTAAAGCCCAACATGCGGATCGTGTTTCTGGAACAAGACCCCGATTTCAGCGCGTTTCCAACATTGATGGATTTCGCTCTGCACGGCGATGATGCCCCCGAACGATACGAAGTCGAAGCCATCGCCGGACAGCTCGGCATCGATATGGACACCGAATCCGCAACCGCCAGCGGCGGTGAACGCCGCCGTGCCGCCATCGCGCGGGCGCTGGGGCAGGACCCCGATTTGCTGCTTTTGGATGAACCGACCAACCACCTTGATCTGTCTGCGATAGACTGGCTGGAGGAATGGCTCTCGCGCTATAAGGGCGCATTTATCACCATCAGTCACGACCGGACTTTCCTGAAACGTTTGACCCGGGCCACCCTGTGGCTCGACCGTGGCACTTTGCGGCGTAAAGAGGTCGGTTTTGGCGGCTATGATGCGTGGGAAGAGGCCGTTTACGCCGAAGAAGCCCGCGCCGCACAGAAGATGGATGCCAAGCTGAAGCTGGAGGCGCATTGGCTGGAACGCGGCGTCACCGCCCGGCGAAAACGCAACCAAGGGCGGCTGGAGAAGCTGTATAAGATGCGCGAGGCACGCGCCTCGATGATCACCGATAGCGGCGCGGCTAAACTGAAGCTGGCCAATGACGGCGACTTCAAATCGAAATCTGTGATTGTCGCCGATAATATCTCCAAGACCTATGACGGCCGCGCGATTATCAAGCCTTTTTCCCTGCGTATTCAACGCGGTGATCGTATTGGTCTGGTCGGCGGTAATGGTGCGGGCAAGACGACTTTGCTGCGGATGCTGACCGGCGAATTGGAGCCCGATAGCGGCACCATCACCCGCGCAAGTACGCTGACAGGGGTGATGATCGACCAGCAGCGGCGCTTGCTCGCCCCCGATGCCACCGTCCGCGAAATTCTGGCAGAGGGCGGCGATTGGATCGATGTTCGCGGGGCGCGGACGCATGTTCAGGCCTATCTCAAAGACTTCCTTTTCGACCCCAAGCTCGTCGATACCCGTGTCGGCATTTTGTCCGGCGGCGAACGCTCGCGGCTGCTGCTTGCCCGCGAATTTGCGCGCCCGGCCAACCTGCTCGTTTTGGATGAGCCGACCAACGATCTCGATCTTGAAACGCTCGATCTGTTGCAAGAGGTCATCTCCGATTTCGACGGCACCGTCTTGATCGTCAGCCACGACCGCGACTTTCTCGACAAGACCGTGACGGTGACGCTCGGCCTCGACGGATCGGGCAGCGTCGATATCGTCGCAGGCGGTTACGCCGATTGGGACGCGAAGCGCAGCAGGCGTATCGTGGGCAAATCGCGCGCCAGCCAGCGGGAGGCGTCCGCAACGCCTGCTGCTCAGCCCGCGCCTTCGGCCTCCGCTAGACCGGCCAAACTCTCCTACAAAGACCAGCGCGATTACGAAGGCCTCCCTGCTCGGATCGAGGAACTGGAAACCGCCATCGAAAAAGGCGAAGCAATCCTCGCTGATCCCAAACTCTTCACCGCCGATCCCGCCCGCTTTGCGACCATTTCCAAGGGCATCGAGAACGCCCGTGCAGAGAAGGACGCCGCAGAGGAACGCTGGCTCGATCTGGCGGAGCAGGTCGAGGGATAGCCGCCATCAGCACCGAAACCGCCTCCAACCTCCACCGCGCCATTGCGACTTGCACCCTTTGTGCGCAGCACCTCCCGCTCGGCCCGCGTCCGGTGGTGCAGTTCTCTGCCAAATCCCGCATCCTCATCATCGGCCAAGCCCCCGGCACCCGCGTCCACGCCAGCGGCATTCCATGGGACGATGACAGCGGCGACCGGCTGCGCGAATGGTTGGGCGTGGACAAAGCCGCTTTCTACGACCCCGATGCCATTGCCCTGATGCCAATGGGCTTTTGCTATCCCGGAAAGGCCAAAAGCGGCGATGCCCCGCCCCGCAAGGAGTGCCAACCCGCATGGCATGACCGCATCCTTGATCAACTGCCGAATGACCGGCTGACCTTGCTGGTCGGCACCTATGCTCAGGCGCACTACCTGCCCGAAACGCGGCGGATGTCCTTGACCGCACGCGTCCAGAATGGCCCAAACTTTGCGCCCTTTGTCCCTTTACCCCACCCGTCTTGGCGGGTGCGGATGTGGATGGCCAAGCATCCATGGTACGAGGCTGAAGTGCTCCCGGCCTTGCGTCGCCGCGTCTTTGATGCGCTCCTCGCCTGACGCTCCCTTTCGGCGGCGCGGGCCGCTCCTCTGACACGCCTGACACACCTGACACACTGTCCAGGGGACCAAAAGTTTTGGACTTAAACGCGGCAATCCGGCATTTTAGTCCCAGCGTAAAAGGAGACACCCACATGGACACCGCCCAAATCGCCCGCGACTTTGTAAAAATGGTCAGCGAAGACAATGCCGCCGGATACCAAGCATTTTGGTCCGACGACATCGTCAGCCGCGAACCGGGGGACGGCGAAATGTCGCATGTTGAAGGCCGCGAAGCTCTGCTCGCCAAACACGCATGGTGGGAAGCGAATGCGGAAATGCACTCTGTTTCGGTGGATGGTCCTTTCGTGTTTGGCGATCAATTTGCGGTCAATTACGCGATGGATGTGACCATGTTCGGCGAACGCTCAAAATCATCGGAAGTCGGCATTTACACTCTCAAAGACGGCAAAATCGTCGATGAGCGTTTCTTCTATGCCGCCGAAGATCTGTGACAAAAAGGCCCTCGATGCAGGGCACGCTCACGTAATCCGGTAATAATCCGCGACCCGGTCCAGCGCCAATTTCAGCACCAATTTCCCGCTGCGTGCGGGCCAGCCCAGCGTCTTCTCCGCCTCGGGCAGGCCTTCGCCTGCGCATACAACGCGCCACAATATGTCCTCCAACCCCTTGCCCGCTAAATTCAGCGCGCCGTCAAAACGGTGCTTGGCCGCGACTTGCTTTTCTGTGCCTGACAGACCGGTATCACCCGTCGATTTGATCCGCACCGCATCCCAGCGCATCGTGACATTGGCCGACAATTGCGCGCGCTCATAATCACTGCGCAGCGCCTCGCCTGCATCGAACAAGCGCGCGTCGATATGGCCGCGTGAATGCAGCCAAGCGATCGGCGATTCGCCCAAATTGACGGTGACGCTGCGGCGCTTCTTGCCGGTTGCCTCGCCCCGGCGCGGGCCTTCGGATGTCAATTCGCGTTCGACCAATTGCTGTTTCATGGCGATCTTCCCTTTTTGGTTCGGCGTGCCGGATTGGCAATTTCAGCCCAACCCTTGCCAAATATGCAAATCTGTAGGAAAGCAAAAACCGATCTGGTTCACGAATTTTAATCGAAAGACGCCGCATATGATCAATCGTATCCGCGAAATCCGTAAGGCTAAGGGGCTGACCCTGTCCGATTTGGCAGAAGCCTGCGATCCGCCCACGACGGCCCAGACAATTGGGCGGTTGGAAACGGGAATGCGCAACCTTTCGATCAAATGGATGGACCGTATTGGTACAGCGATTGGCGTTGATCCGGAAATTTTGGTTCGTTCGGATGAACAGCCCCGCGCGCAAATCGTGGCAGAGCTAGGTCTGTCCGATCCAGAGGCGCTTAGCGCCCCGCGTGAGGCGATTTTGCCCACGGAGATTGCCGCACAGGGGGACGGCGCGGCGATGTTGGTGTTGGAGGTGACGGCATCGGTCGGCGAATATCGGCCCGGCGATATGGTGTGGCTGAAACAGATACAGCCGGATGAGGCCGGCTCTGCCGTCAATCGCGCCATGAACAGGGATTGTTTGATCCCGCGCCCCGGCGGCCGGTTCACTTTCGGACGGTTAATCGACCGCAAAGGTACAATGGTCGGAATCCTCCCTTCACAAGCAGGCAATAAGCAGCAGGTGATTGATAACCCGCCTTGGATTGCCGTGGCGGTGATGTTGGTGCGGCCGCTTTGATGGAAACCGGATCAGGGCTGCTGTCAGCGGGCGCAGGCCGTCAGAAAAGTCAGTTTGCCTTAACTCACTGGGCTTATTCTGATGCGCGCCGCAATGAAGGAGCAAATGTGAAACCAAGCCGAGGATATGTCGCGTGAAGCACGTTTTGTCGCTCAGCACCCTCTATCCCAACGCGGTCAATCCGCGCTTTGGCACCTTTGTCGCGCGGTCATTGGAGGCATTTGCGAAGCGCGGTAAAGCGCAAGGCGACTGGAAAGTCAGCGTGGTCAATCCGATTGGCCTGCCGCCGATTGCGCTGGGGCGATACCGGGCTTTATCGCAATTGGACGAAGTCTGCGAAGAGGTCGGCGTGACCATCTATCGCCCGCGTTTCACTCTGATCCCGGCGGTCGGCGCGCGGCGCAATGCCTCTGCCATCGCAAAGGCGGCTCTGCCGCTGATAAAGCGTATCCATGCCGAAACGCCGATTGATGTGATCGACGCGCAATTCTTCTTTCCCGACGGCCCCGCCGCCGCATGGATCGCGCGCCAAATCGGCGTGCCCTTATCCTTAAAGGCCCGCGGCAGCGACATCACCTATTGGGGCGATATAGATTTCGCCCGCGAACAAATGTTGGAGGCCGCCGAATGCGCCGATGGCCTCTTGGCGGTGAGTGAAAAGCTGGCCGAACAAATGGCGGAAATCGGCATGCCGCGCGGCAAAATCCGGGTGCATTATACCGGGCTTGACCGTGACCGTTTTCGCCCGCTCGAACACACCCAATTGCGCGCGCAATTGAGCAGCGAATTGGGCTTTGCAATGCCGGATAACGCACCGCTGCTCGCCTGTGTCGGCGCGCTGATTGAGCGAAAGGGCCAAGACATCGCCATCGCCGCCCTCGCCAATATCGAAGGCGCGCGGCTGGTCTTGGTTGGGAAAGGCGATGATGAGGCGCATTTGCGCGATTTGGCGCGGGATTTGGGCCTGTCAGACCGGGTGCATTTCGCCGGGTCGCTGGACCATGATTTGCTGCCGCTGATCCTGTCCGCTGCCGATGCGATGGTCTTGCCGACAATGAATGAAGGCCTCGCCAATGCGTGGGTTGAGGCGCTTGCCTGCGGAACGCCGGTCGTCACCTGCGATGTTGGCGGCGCGCGCGAATTGATCACCAACAACACCGCCGGACGGCTGGTGGACCGCAACCCTGAAAGCGTGGCGGCTGGGGTCAACGAAATCCTCAACAACCCGCCCATGCGCCAAGCCGTTGCGGCCATGGCCGAACGGTTCAGCTGGGACACCAATGCGCTGGAACTGGCCGCGCATTACGATTTGTTGGCGAAATAAGGCGCACGTTTTTTGCGGTGCCGAGCCGCCCGCTCATCCGCCCTTCAGGATACAATTCCGAACGGAAGGGCGCGTGAGGGCGGGAGGTCCGGCAAACGCAACTAAAACAACGCAGCCGCTTAAAGCTGACCCAAGACCTTCTTTTCCTGAATGTCCGCCTCAGTTTCCTGCGGTACGAAACTGTCCGACGTCACACCCAGCCAAATCAGAATTGGCGAGGCGAGATAGACGCTTGAATAGGTCCCGATAAACAGACCCGCCGTAATCGCCGCAACCAGGCCAAACAGGCTGGAGGGGCCAAACATCAGCAACGGCACCAAGGCCACGAGCAATGTCAGCGATGTCATCACCGTGCGCGCCAAAGTCTCATTCACCGACAGGTCGAGCAATTCGGGCAGCGGCATCTTGCGATACTTCTTCAGGTTCTCGCGAACGCGGTCATAAACGACAATCGTATCGTTCAAGGAATAGCCGATGATCGCCAAAATGGCGGCAATAATCTGGAGGCTAAATTCCAGCTGAAACAGCGCGAACATCCCCAAAGTCACCGACACATCGTGGAACAACGCAAACAGTGCGCCGACGCCGAACTGCCACTCAAAGCGGATCCAAATATACAGCGCCACCATCAACATCGCCGCCAGCAAAGCCAACACAGCGTCACTGCGGAACTCGCCCGCGACCTTGCCACCAACGCTGTCCACACCGTCAATCCGGATGTCAGGATATCCGTCCTGCAAAGCAACAACGATGGAATTCGTCATTTGATTGGCGAAGTCAGGATTTCCCTCGGCCTCCGGCGGCAACTTAACGCGGATCGAGACCTCATTGGGTTCACCAAACCGCTGCACGACGGGATCGTTGACACTTTCTAGCGCCGATATCGTCTCGCGCAATTCCACCACCGGCGCCTCTGCCGTTTCGGTGAAGGTTGCGCGGATTTGTTGACCGCCGGCGAAATCGACGCCGTAATTCAGGCCCATCGTCGCAACCAAAGCCCAACTGGCGACCATCAACAGCAGGCTGAAGATGAAGAAGGGCGTGCGGAATTTCAGGAACTTTATGTTCGTATCCTGGGGCACGAGTTTTAGCAGTTTCATGGCTCGTCTCCCTTCCTTAAATGTTGATGTCTTTAGGACGGTTTCCGGCGAGATAGCCCGAAACCCACATGCGCGTCAGCGTCAGCGCGGTGAATACCGAAGTCACCAGCCCGATCACGAGCACCACCGCAAAGCCGCGGATCGGGCCAGAGCCGAACCAGAACAGCAAAGCGCCGGCAATAAAGTTGGTGATGTTGGCATCGTAAATCGCGCGGCTGGCTTCTTTATAGCCGTTTTCGACCGCCGTGATGACCTTTCGCCCGCGCTTTCGTTCTTCGCGTATTCGTTCATTGATCAGGACGTTGGCATCCACCGCCGCGCCCACCGTCAACACAAATCCAGCGATCCCCGGCAAGGTTAGCGTGAAATTGCCAATCGCCATCGCGCCCAACAAGATCAGGACGTTGAACACCAGCGCGATCGTCGCATAGACGCCAAACCGGCCATAAGTGGCGATCATCAAGGTGACCACGGCGATGCTGCCGATGATCATCGCGATCAACCCGCTACGGATCGATTCTGCGCCAAGGTCCGGGCCAACGGTGCGTTCTTCGATCACGGTCAGCGGCACGGGCAATGCGCCCGATTGCAGCGAGATCGCCAATTGGTTCGCGCTTTCAGCGGTGAAATTGCCCGAAATCTGCGCCGCCCCGCCAAGGATCGGCTCATTGAAAACCGGCGCGGAGATCACTTCGCCATCCAAGATAATGGCAAATCGCTCATTCACATTTTCCGTGCTGAGCTGAGCGAATTTTTGCCCGCCTTGCTGGTCAAATTGGATCGAGACGATGTTTTCATTGTTGCGTTGATCGACCCCGGCCTGTGCGCCCGTCAGGCTGTCACCGCGAATACCGCCCAGCCGTTTGACCGCTTCGAATTGCCCTTCGAAATTGGAGCCTGTGGCATAGGGGTAAATCTGGCTGCCGGGATTAGCGATGCCCGCCAGAGTGTTGGTGGGCAAAGCCTGTTGATCGACCAGTTTAAATTCGAGCTGCGCGGTTTGGCCCAGCTGTTCTTTCAGAGCCTGTGGGTCTTGCAATCCGGGCACCTGCACCACGATCCGCGTGTCGCCTTGGCGAATGATTGTGGGTTCTTTTGTGCCCAGCAAATCGATCCGGCGGCGGACAACTTCGACGGCCCCTTCCATTGCGGTGTTCAGCGCAAACGCCGTGCCGCTTTCGGTTGGGGTTAGAACCATCCGTTGTCCATCAATAACGGTCAGGTCCCATTCGCGTTGCAACCCCTCGCCCATCATCAACGGTTCTAGAATCCCGCGTGCGCGATCGATATCGGCCGGTGTATCGAGGATAAAGGACAAGGTTCCGTCAGAACGCGACGTGTCGCCATATTCGATTTCAGGGTTCGAATTTTCCAAGGCGACTTTAACCGCCTCTTCCATGTTTTCGAGCCGTTGCAGCGCCACTTCTTCTGGGTCAGCTTCCAGCAAGAGGTGCGAGCCGCCAGCCAAATCGAGGCCGAGATTGATCTGCGGCGCAGAGGAATCTTCGCCCAGTTCCAAACCGGCAGAGCCTAGCAGTGACGGCATCGCCGCCGCTGCGAAAGCGAGCGTAATCGCCCACAGCATGATCTTTTTCCAAGTGGGAAATTCAAGCATTGTCGGCCAGTTTGAACCTTATCTCGTTATTGCAATATCGCTGAACCCGCGCGCGGGCAGCGCCAGATTGTTTAATCGTTGGCGGGTTTGCCGCCCTTTTCAATCAGATCGGCGATTGTGTGCTTTACCGCTTTCACGCGCACATCTTTGGCCAATTCGATTTCGGCATAATCATCGTCAACCTTGATGACTTTGCCGACCAGGCCGCCTTGCGTTACAACCTGATCGCCCTTTTTCAGGCCGCCAATTCTTGCCTGGTGCTCTTTCTGCCGCTTCATTTGCGGGCGGATAATCAAGAACCAAAAGATAACCACCATGCCGACAATCGGCAGCCAGTTAATCCAAGCCGGCGGCGCTCCAGCAGCGCCCGCTCCAGCAGCGGCAAGAAGGTCAATCATGTGTTTCAGGCCCGTCAAATTTGTGTGGCGTTATTTGAGACGTGCCGAATACAGATGGCTCTTGCCGTCTGTATTCCCGCCCGTCTCAAAGGTAAGTGGGCGCGGTTAGCAGCAATGCAAGCCGCCCGCAATTGAGACGGTGCGAGTAATGGTGCAAGCTTGCATCACCCTTGATATTCTGCCGGGCGCGTGAGGGGTAGGCGCGGGGGCATGTGCGGGGGCACGATTGTGGTCATGCACGGGGCCACATCATCGGCGCTGGGCCCTGCCCCACCAACAAACTTGCCAGAGCGAAATCACCGCCCTATACGGCGCGCCTCCACTGGATACGGGAAGTAGCGCAGCCTGGTAGCGCATCACACTGGGGGTGTGGGGGTCGCAGGTTCGAATCCTGTCTTCCCGACCAGTGGAGAATTTTCTAACATGTATGGGCAACGCATGACGTTGGGGCGCTGAGCGCTCTCGACGTAGCCGATATCACGTTCATCGAAGCCCAAGGCCCGTTTGTCTCTTGCCGCTGTTTAATTGTAACCGCGGCGCGCAAGGAACTTTCATGAGCTCCAATCGCTTCACTGGCCTTATGACCGCAAAAACCCCGCCTCTCTTGCGCGCACCGCACCTCTTGCTCGGATCGGCCGCTTTGGCGCTGTGCCCGGCGATTGCGGCGGCCAATGAAGTGTCCGTCACAAGCGAAAATGCAGCGGCGGCGGATGAAACCGGTGCGGCTTCGAGCGAAACGAACACGCGGCGCACATTCACACCAGAAGATTTTGCGCGTTTTGCCCCGCGCAGCGCGCTCGATATGGCGCGGCAGATCCCCGGCTTTTCCATCCGCAGCGGCGATGGCGCGCGCGGGCTGGGTCAAGCGGACACCAATGTCTTGATCAATGGCCGGCGAATTTCTGGCAAATCCAACGGCCCGGTGGAAGCTCTGCAACGCATCCCCGCCGAAGAGGTCGTGCGGCTGGAACTGGTTGACGGCGCGAGCCTCGATATTGGCGGATTGTCGGGTCAGGTGCTCAATGTGATCACCAGCAGCACTGGCGGGATTACCGGCCAATTCCGCTATGCCCCACGTTTCCGCAGCAAGGGCACCCCCGCGCGCCTGCTAGAAGGGTCCATCTCTCTCGCCGGGGGCGGCGCGAAAACCGAATGGACATTGGCGCTCGAAAACCAATCGAACCGGCGCGGTAATGAGGGGATTGAGCGGGTTTTTGACGCGGCGGGCACTCTGATTGATACCCGCGACGAACAATCCAATTTCAACGCGGATCGCCCCAGCCTCTCGGGCTCCTTCACCCGCATTGCCGATAATGGCAACGTGCTGAATGCGACGGGCGAGGTTCAGGGATTTTTCTTCGAAGAAACCGAGATTTCAGAACGGACCGGCATCATTTCGCCGACTGATCGCAGCCGGTTTTTCTCCGCTGAAGAAGACGAGTTTAACTTTGAAGTCGGGTTGGATTACCAATTTGTTTTGGGCGCTGGGCGGCTGAAATTGATCGGCCTGCACCGCTATGAAAACAGCCCCACCGTCTCGCAATCCATAGAACGCTTCGCCGATGGCACCCCGCCAGCCGGATCGGTGTTTGACCGCGTCGCAGATGAATTTGAAAGCATCGCGCGCGCCGAATACAGCACTGATGGATTGGGCGGAAACTTGCTATTTGCGGCGGAAGGCGTGCGCAATATCCTCGATATTACCTCTGCCTTAGAAGTGCGCGATGCGGCGGGCATTTTGCAGCCCGAAATCTTGGCCGGCGCAACCGCAAGGGTCGATGAAAACCGCGCCGAACTCAGCGTGACTTACAGCAGGCCCTTGGCGGCCGATTTGCAGTTTCAAACATCGCTCGGCGGCGAATATTCGGAAATTAGCCAGAGCGGCGCCTTCGGACAAACGCGCACATTCTACCGGCCCAAAGGGTTCGTCTCTCTCGACTGGAAAGCCAGCGACAGTTTGAACATTTCAGGCCGCGCAGAACGCGTTGTCGGCCAGCTCAATTTCTTTGATTTCCTAAGCACGGTTGACCTCAACCAAGACCGAGAAAATGTCACCAATGCCGATCTGGTGCCGCAACAAAGTTGGGTGTTTGAGATCGAGGCGACCGCGGGACTTGGCACGCTTGGATCTTTGAACCTGCGCACATTTTACGAAGACATCACCGACATTGTTGACCAAGTGCCGATTGCAGGCGGCGGGCAAGCGCCCGGTAATTTGCCATCCGCGACATTTTACGGCCTCAGCAGCAATCTGACGCTGCTTTCGGAAGGCGCAGGCTGGAAAGGCACGCGCCTTGATCTGGAATTGGAACTCACCGATTCCTCCGTGCTCGATCCTTTGCTGGGCACGCCGCGTACTTTGTCGGGCAACACTTTGGCTGAGGTCGATGTCGAAATTCGCCACGATTTCACCGAATCTGTCTGGGCCATTGGCGGGTCCGCCCGGTGGCAGGATCAGGCGCCGCGCGTTCGCCTTGATGAAATCGCAGAGCGCAGCGAACCGTTTGGATTTATCGGTGCCTTTGTGGAAAATAAGGACGTCGCCGGGCTGACCGTGCGCGCCAGCATCGCCAATCTCACCAATCGCGGCGACTTTTTCGACCGCACCGTCTTTATCGACCGCGCGGCAGGGATCGTCGATTTTGTCGAGGACCGGGACCGCACATTTGGCCGGATATTCTCGCTCACGATTGAAGGTTCGTTCTGAGCGTCCTAAGCCGCCGGATCACTTGAGGATTGGGCGCAAGAGGATTGGCCATGACAACACCCCCATTGAAAATGCGTAGCTGGCTCTTTGCCCCCGGCGATAGCGAGAAAAAGATGGGCAAGGCGATTGCCTCTGATGCCGATATCGCTTTGCTCGATCTGGAAGATTCGGTCGTGCCAGATCGCAAAGCGCAAGCGCGCGCAATGGTCGCCGCCGCCATTTCCGGCGCGCCAGATAAGCGGCGCGTTTGGGTCCGGGTGAACCCGCTATCGGGCGGCCTGACCCAAGCGGATTTGGACGCTGTGATTGGCGCGGGGCCGGGCGGTATTTTCCTGCCCAAAGCCGAAGGCGGCCATGATGTCGAAACTTTGGACGCGATGCTGGCCGCTAGCGAAGCGGCAAATGGGATCGCGCTAGGCTCCACCAAAGTTGCCGCGCTGGTTACCGAAACGGCGGCGGCCATGTTTACCACCGGCACCTATGACGCCTCGGCCAAGGGGCAATTGCGATTGGTCGCGATGAGCTGGGGGGCGGAGGATTTGTCCAGTGAACTTGGCGCGCGCGAACAACGCGGGCCGGACGGCGAATACACGCATGTCTATGAAATGGCGCGCAGCCTGTGCCTTATCGGCGCGGTGAAAGCAGGCGTCGCCCCCATCGAAACCGTCCAACCCGAATTTCGCGACCTCGACGCGCTCGAACGCCGCGCGCGCAGCGTCCGCGCCTCTGGCTATCGCGGAATGCTGGCCATTCACCCGGCTCAAGTCGCGCCGATCAACGCCGCTTTCACACCCAGCGCCGATGAACTTGCCTATGCCCGCGCCGTGGTTCAGGCCTTTGCCGATAATCCCGAAGCCGGGGCCGTCTCGCTCGATGGCAATATGCTGGACCGCCCGCATTTGGCGCTGGCTCAGCGGTTGCTTGCGGAGCATGACGCCAACCAATAGGTTCAATTACTTTCCTACACGAACCTATTAGGTTAATTGCTATGCGACTCACCCACAGGAGCGCAGCCATGGCCTTACTCGAATCCCTTATCGGTCCGATCACCTCGATCCTCGACAAGATCATTCCCGACAAAGAAGCGCGCGCTAAGGCGCAATTCGAGCTGTTAAAGCTGGAGGGGACGCAGGAAATGGCGCTGATCGAAGCGCGCTTGCAAGCAATTGTCGCCGAGGCCCAGTCGGCCGACCCTTGGACCAGCCGTGCCCGGCCCAGTTTCCTCTATGTGATGTATGTCCTGATCCTGACGGCTTTGCCGATGGGATTGCTATCGGCGTTTAATCCCCGCGCGGCGATGGATATTGCGAACGGGATGAACGCCTATCTCGGCGGCCTGCCAGAGCCGCTCTATGCGCTGTTTGGCACCGGCTATCTCGGCTACACCGCCGCGCGTCAGTGGGGTAAGGTTAAGGGCGTGGATCGGTAAGGCCGCGCTAACCGAATACCCTTTATGCTTGGGTAACGCTTTTTATCTACTGCGCCCCCTAAGCAAGGGCGAAATGCGATGATCCAAGTCACTTATACAAGCGTAGCAACCGGCAAGATCGGGTCTGCGGATGTCTTCAAAATTGTCGAAGCGTCTGCAAAGAACAATGCCGTAAACGGCTTATCCGGCTTCCTGATTTTTACAGGCGGCAGGTTCTTCCAACTCTTAGAAGGGCCCGAGGCTGCGGTTGACGCGCTGCTTGCAAAATTGGCCAAGGATAGTCGCCATGCTTCGCTAGAAGTGCTTACCCGCGCACCGGTAGAAGAGCGCCTGTTTACAAAATGGAAAATGAAACGACTGGCGCTTACTCGGCACCAGCCGTCCATCATTCACGACGTTCCGGAGTTTCGCAGAGCGTCGCAATCAGTGAAGAACGCATTGGATGGGTTTCTAAACCCTGCCCTCTCACTAAGCGCCTAGCGAATGAACACCTGAAATTTGCGTGAGCCGGTGATCGGCGCGCGGTGATCCCTTCACCGCACGCGCGCAAGCCGCTATCCCGCCCGCATGAATGATATCACCGCACGCAATATATACGTCCTCAACGGTCCCAATCTCAACTTACTCGGCCTGAGAGAGCCTGAGATTTATGGGCATGACACATTGGATGATATCGCCGGGATGCTCGAAGATCGCGCGTTAGAGCTCGGTCTGACAATCGATATGCGGCAAACCAATCACGAAGGGATGCTGGTCGATTGGCTGCATGAGGCACAGGCAGAGGGCGCGCGCGCCGTCTTGCTGAACGCGGCGGCCTACACTCATACCTCGATCGCGCTGCTGGATGCGATCAAGGCGATCAAGACGCCGGTGATCGAAGTGCATCTTTCCGATCCCAAAACGCGCGAAGACTTCCGCCACATATCTTACGTTGGAATGGCGGCGGCGCTAACTGTCGAAGGGCACGGCGCCGACAGTTACCGGATAGCGCTGGAAGCCGTAGCGGCAGGCAAGGTGTAGTCAGCACCCCTGTGCGGCGGAAAAATTGTCGATACAAATTGCAGGTTTTGCACCGATTGCCACTTGCCAGCCGCAATTCGCGTGAATAGTCACAGCCTCAAGCGCCGGAACCGACATTATCTCTCTGGCGAAACCAAAATAAGGGGCATGCATGGCTGACAAAAAGCCAAGTGCGGGACACAAGTCCGGCATGAATATCGACACCGCACTGGTTCGCGAGCTCGCGGAGCTTCTCGACGAAACGGGGCTTTCTGAAATTGAAGTCGAGGATGACGACCGCAAGATCCGCGTCGCGCGTAGCGGCGGGGTCGTCACCGCGCCTGTGGCCGCGCCGGTTAACACGCCTGCCGCCCCGGCTCCGGCTGCTCCCGCAGCGGCCCCCACCCCAGAAGCAGCGCCAGAGGCCGATCACGCCAATGCGTTCAAATCGCCCATGGTTGGCACCGTCTATCTCGCCGCAGAACCAGGCGCGGCCAATTTCATCAAGGTCGGCGACAGCGTTAGCGAAGGCGACACGTTGCTGATTGTTGAGGCGATGAAGGTTATGAACCCGATCACCTCCGACAAATCTGGCACGGTCACAGCGATCTTGGTTGAGAACGCTCAACCGGTTGAATTCGACCAACCGCTCGTCGTGATTGCGTAAACTGAGATGCGCAAAGAAGGGGCCATTACCCGCATCCTGATCGCCAATCGCGGTGAAATCGCGCTGCGCATTCACCGGGCGGCGCATGAAATGGGGATTGAGACGGTCGCGGTACATTCCACCGCCGATGCCGATGCAATGCATGTGCGGCTGGCCGACCATGCCGTTTGCATCGGGCCGCCCGCTGCCACCGACAGCTATCTCAACGTCGCCAATATCATTTCCGCTGCGGAAATCGCCGAATGCGATGCGGTGCATCCCGGCTATGGCTTCCTGTCGGAAAACGCCAAATTTGCCGAGATTGTGGAGGCGCATGACCTCGCATGGATCGGACCAAAGCCTGAACACATCCGCACGATGGGCGACAAGGTTGAGGCAAAACGTTCCGCTGGCGCTTTGGGTCTGCCCTTGGTTCCGGGTTCCGATGGAGCGGTTTCTGACCCAGAAGAAGGCAAGAAAATCGCCGCCGAAATCGGCTATCCGGTGATCATCAAAGCCGCCAGCGGCGGCGGCGGGCGCGGGATGAAGGTCTGCGAAAGCGAGGACCAGCTAGAGACCCTGATGAAACAGGCCGGGTCTGAAGCGAAAGCCGCCTTTGGCGATGCGACCGTTTACATTGAAAAGTATCTCGGCAACCCGCGCCACATCGAATTTCAGGTGTTTGGCGACGGTAAAGGCGCCGCGATCCATCTGGGTGAACGTGATTGCTCCTTGCAACGCCGCCACCAAAAAGTGCTGGAGGAGGCGCCCTCCCCCGTCATCAGCCATGATGAACGCATGCGAATGGGCGAGGTTTGTTCCAAAGCGATGCGCGACATGGCCTATCGCGGCGCAGGCACAATCGAATTCCTGTGGGAAAATGGCGAGTTCTATTTCATTGAAATGAACACCCGCCTGCAAGTCGAGCACCCCGTGACCGAAGCCATCACCGGCGTCGATCTGGTGCGCGAACAAATCCGCGTTGCGGCTGGTAAACCTTTGTCTGTCGCTCAGGAAGATCTGGAATTCAAAGGCCACGCCATCGAATGCCGGATCAACGCAGAAGACCCGTTCAATTTCGCACCTTCGCCCGGCAAAGTGACCTATTACCACCCGGCTGGCGGGATGCATGTGCGGGTCGATTCCGGCCTCTATGCGGGATATTCGATACCGCCCTATTACGACAGCATGATCGCGAAATTGATCGTCTATGGCCGCAACCGCGAAGGGTGCATTATGCGCCTGCGCCGCGCGCTCGAAGAGATGGTGGTCGAAGGCGTCAAAACCAACATTCCGCTGCATCAGGAATTGCTGCGTCAGGATGATATTTTGAACGGCGATTACACGATCAAATGGCTCGAAGATTGGTTGGAAGAACGCGCGGCCGACAGCGAGGGTTGAGAGCAAAGGCTGGCTGAGACGGCTTCGTCTAAGATGCCAATTGCGCCTGCTGCACCCAATCGTGATCGGCTTCATTCACATTGACGACCGAAGCCAGCGGGCATGTCAGTGTGTAGATGAACGTCGAATCTTCGACATCAATGCGCGCCTTCCCATCCAGCGATTGCGGCACCAACCGGGTGAGCAAGACGTCTCGAAACCCCGTCAGCGGATCGGGCGTTATGGCAATCGTTTCGCCGGTTTCGCTCTCCAATGCGCCTGACGCATCATCATGCGTCTTGAGGATCTCGCGCCATTCAAAGGTGAATTGATCGGCGCAGCCGCCGCTTTCTGGCACAATTTCCCCCGGTTGCGGCTCACTCGCTGGCGTCACGAACCACCGCACTTCGATCCGGGCATTCGCCTGATCCCACCGGTTCATCTCGACGAAGCGCGTTGCCAATTCCCACGCCGCCAGACTGATCTGCTGCGCCCCTTGCGCGCCCGTTTCGATCATCGGCCCAGACATCGACAATTTGGCGGCTGGCTCTGCAAACATGGGCTCCACTTGGCGGCGGATTACTCGTTCCATGCTCGCCCATGCGCTGTCATCTTGTTCCATCACCGTTGATGTTGCGATAGCCAGCGAATTGATCCGGCCCCGCAAATCGCGCAAAAATGCCTCGGGACGCTCGCTCAATTCAGAACCCGGCCTGGTCAAGGCAGAAACCGTCTGGATCAGATTGCGGCTGCGCTGCACCGCATCGCGTGCGGTCAGAGAGAGACGGGTATTGGCCTCTTTCAATTCCTGCGTCCGGTTGTTGACGCGGTCTTCTAACTCATCACGCGCCAAAGCGAGATCGACGAGCGTCACTTCTAACTGCGCGATCACCTCTTCGTGTTTACCCGGCGTTGGGATGCGGATCAAAGTCGGGATCAACCGGAACAATGCCGCCGCCGTGGCCAAGGAAATCAGCCCCGTCGCCAGCTTAACCGTGCCCATCAACGGATAGATCGCGTACCATAATGTCACAATCGACATCGCATGGGTCACGCCGCAAAGCAGGATGAACGCAGCGAATAATGTCACCAGACCCCGGTGATTTAGGTCGGGCCTGCGCCGCAAAACCAACATGATCGCCAACGGGATCGCCATATAAGCGGCAAAGATCATCAAATCTGACCCCGACCAAAGCAGCACCAACCAAGGTTCCCAAAGCAAGCACATGCCGTGCGGCATATATTGCTCATAATCTAGCAAGGCGTTCATCGACGGACCTTTCCGAGGCGAGGCCAGCAAATGCTACAAGCACTTACGATGGCGGACCCTCGGACAATCCCCTACTCCGGCGCGTCACTTAGGGCGCTTCGTATGACTGCGTAGTCTGCAACCGATATGGTGTGACCATCCGGTAAGTCGCACAACGCAAAGGCTCCTGAACGGGAACCCTAACGCGCCGCGACAGTTTGGATCGTAACGTGTATGAGACGGCATTCGCCTGCCCAGTCGGCCCCGAGGGATCGGGGGCTTTCAGCAGGGACGAAGAATGAAGCACGAAGAGATTTCCGCGCCCAGCGCGCGCCAATCGCGTCCGCGCAAGACGCAGATTGTTGTGGTTGGCGGCGGGGCCGGCGGGCTTGAGCTCGTGCGCAAACTCGGCGCGAAATATGGCCGCAAACGCCACGATATTATTCTGGTTGACCAAAATCTTAGCCACATTTGGAAACCACTTTTGCACGAGGTCGCCGCCGGGTCGCTCGACGCCAATTTGGATGAAGTTGGTTACCGGGGGCACTGCGCAAAGTGGGGTTATCGGTTTTTCCAAGGCAGTTTGGAAAGCATCGACCGCGAAGCAAAGTCGATTCGCCTTGCGCCAGTGATGGATGATCACGGCGAAGAAGTGATTGGCGGGCACACGATCCGTTATGACATTTTGGTCCTGGCGGTGGGGTCAATTTCGAATGATTTCGGCGTGCCCGGCGTCGCCGAACATTGCCTGTATCTCGACAGCCGCGAACAGGCCGACCGGTTCCGCACAAAATTGCTCAATCATTGTCTTCGCGTCAGCCGCGCGATGATCGGGAACCCCGATGCAGATGAGCGGGTCAAGGTTGCCATTGTCGGCGCGGGCGCCACCGGGGTTGAGCTTGCCGCAGAGCTTTACAATGCCGCAGGGGCGCTGAAATTCTATGGCCTCGAAGTGTTTGATGAAACGCGGATGGTTGTGACAATTTTGGAGGCTGGGCCGCGCATTCTGCCCGCATTGCCAGAAGATTTGTCGCAGGCCGCCCGCAGAGAATTGACGAATCTCGGCGTCGAAGTGCGCGAAGAGACGCAGGTCATTCGGGCGGAAAAGGGCGCTTTGGTGACGCAGTCCGGCGATAGGCTGGATGCTGATTTGATGGTCTGGGCCGCCGGGGTCAAAGGCGCAGAATTTCTCAGCACGCTGGGCCTGCAAACCAATCCGCGAAATCAAATCCTTGTCACAGAGACGCTGCAAACCGTCAGTGATGAGAATATTTTCGCGATCGGCGATTGCGCATCCTACACCCCGCCCGGCAGCGATATCGCCATTCCCCCGCGCGCGCAGGCGGCGCATCAGATGGCCGCAACCGTGCTCACCAATATTCACCGCAAGCAGAAAAAGAAGAAGCTCAAAGCGTTTGATTACGAGGACAAAGGCTCGCTGATTTCGCTCAGCCGTTTCTCAACCGTCGGCAGCCTGATGGGCAATCTGGTCGGCGGCGCTTTGGCGGTAGAAGGACGGATGGCGCGGTTGATCTACACGACGCTGTACCGCCTGCATTTGCTGGGCATTCACGGCTGGATCCGGGGGACCGGATTGATGATCATTGGCCGGGTAAACCGCGTGGTGAGGCCGAAACTGAAACTGCACTGAAGATATAGTGCGGCGGTGTTGAAAGAGCCGCCGAAAACGCGGCGCAGCGATCAGTCGAAAGTAAACCCCGCTGCCTCAGCCTCAGCAATGATTTGCGCGCCGGTTTTCATCGGGCTTGCCTGCGCCAGATCATACCAATCGGGTTTTTCATCGACGAAAATCTGCTGTTTGATCGACATTCCCTCAGGCACATCGAACAATCCGGCAAGAAATGTGCAATTGCCGGTTGGTTTGAACCGGTACCAAAGATTGCTGCCGCATTTGCTGCAAAAGGCGCGCTCTGCCCATTCGCTCGATTGATAGGTGGTGATCTGTCCCTCGCCCGTGACGGAAAACTCCTCCGCCTCCAGCCCGGCATACATCGCCCCGCCCCACCGTGCGCACATCGAACAATGGCAAACGTCAATTTCCTTATGCGTGCCATTTAGGGTGATCGAAACGCCGCCGCACAGGCAGCGGCCGGTCAAAGGTCCATCCAATCGCTCTGCGTCGCTCACCGCGCCTCTCCCCGAAATGTCTTCGTTAAAGCGGGACGCCCGGCTCATGCTTGGCCGTGCGAATAGTCAGAGACGTTTTCACACTGGCAACATTGGGTGCCGGTGTCAGTTTACTGGTTAGGAATTCTTGAAAACTTTGAAGGTCTTGGCTGACGATCTTGAGAATGAAGTCAATCTCACCATTCAGCATATGACATTCGCGCACTTCGGCCAGATCGGCCATGTGGTCTTCAAATTCGCGCAATTCATTTTCGGCCTGGCTCTTCAAACTGACCATCGCAAAAACGGTGATTGCAAAGCCCAATTTCGAAGGGTCCAAATCGGCATGATAGCCGCGAATAACGCCGTCTTCTTCCAATCCCCGCACACGCCGCAAACAAGGCGGCGCGGTTAGGCCGACGCGCTGCGCCAGTTCAACATTGGTGACGCGCCCTTCGGCCTGAAGTTCGCTGAGCAGGCGCTTATCGATCTCGTCAAGATTCGCCATGTCGCGTTGGTTTCCCTCAATGTGGTTATGCGCGTCAAAATTACGCAGACGCAGCAGATTGACTTACGCGCTAACAATAGTGTGCAACAAGACGCACTACTTTGCGCGGTTTCGGCTAATTTAATTATGTGTGACAGCAATTGTCCCGCTTTGCAACGCAGAGCGCAAGCGCGCTGTGACAATTCGCCTGTGGTGCTAGGGGGGGTTAAGTAGCGCTGTGCTTGACGCCCGCTTCGCCTGTCATGGGCGGGATCGGTCACAAGGCGGCGGATTGAGTTGCCTCCCGGTAGGAGCCGTGAATGTTCTTCGACGATCGCCTAGCGACTGTGCTGCGACAGCGCGCGTCCAGCGATGTCGGATTGCGCACGCAATATAGGCAATTGCTTGATATTTTGGGTGCCGAGCGGACGGCTGGCATCTTTAGCAGCGCGTCTAATGGCGCTGCTGATGGTGGGCCCGGTACGGGCGCGGATGAGGGGAATCGCGGCGATCCCAGTCTGATTGCATCGGCGTGGCTGCGGATGGATGCTTTGGCGGAGAAAATTCCGGCGAATGCCCGTGCGCGGATGATACGCGAGCCGGGATGGCGGTTTCGCAATCCGGAATTGGCGACGCATTTGGCCGATTTTGAACCCGATGTGGCCTCCGCCGCGTTGAACCGGGCGCAGCTTTCGGCAGAGGATTGGTCCGCACTGATCCCGCGACTGCCAGTAAGGGCGCGCGGATTTTTGCGCTTGCGGCGCGATTTGCCGGTTGATGTGGAGACATTGCTTGAGCGGCTGGGCGTGCACGATCGCGGCCTGCCATCCCCCGATGCACCTATTGATGCACTGCTCGATAGCGCTCTTGATGGAACCGGCACAGGCATTGGGGCAACGCCCCAGATTGAGGAAACGGCGCACCCGGCGGCAATTGTGCCTCCGAGCAGGGTGCAGCGGCCTGCCACACACAAACCGCCTGCTGATTTTGAAGTGGACGCGCCTCAGACAAGTCCGGCAGCGACATCACCCGCATCTGCGCCAATCAACGAAGACGCCGCGCCGCCGCATGATATTGCCGAGCCGCTCGAAACAGTCCCGGCACCAAAAGCGGAAACTACCCAGCCATCACGCTCACCCTTTGATCCGGGCAGCGAAGGGCGCAGCGAAATCTCGGCCCTTGTCGAACGCATCGCGCAATTCAAACGCACCCGCGAAAGCGGCGCTGAATTGGACGGCAGCGAACCGCGTCTGCCGCTTGGCGAGGATCAGATGCGCAATGTCCGGCTCGTCAGCGCATTCGGCTTTGCCGCGGATGCTGGCGGACGGATTGAATGGGCGGATGGCGAGGTTGCCGCGATGGTGATCGGCACGCGTCTGGTCGCCCCGCCGCGGCTAGGCAGCGCCAATCGCGAAACACCGCTTGAGCGTTCCTTCATCCGCCGTCAGCCGATTTCTGGCGCAAATGCGCAGCTTTTTGGCGCAGAAGCGATTGCAGGCGATTGGACCGTCGATGCGCAGCCGCGCTTTACAGATGATGGCAATTTCGCCGGTTATGTTGGCCGTTTTCGCCGCCCGGCCAGCAATGATCCCGCCGCGCCCAGCGCCGCCGCAAAAGAAGCCGACCGCATTCGCCAATTGCTCCACGAATTGCGCACTCCTGTCACCGCCGTCCAAGGCTATGCCGAGGTGATCCAGCAACAATTATTTGGCAGCGCGCCGCATGAATATCGCGCGCTTGCCGCCGCAATTGCCGCTGATGCTGCGCGAATTTTGGCCGGGTTTGAGGAATTGGATCGGCTTGCACGTTTAGAGACGGGCGCGATTGAGACGGAGCCGGGTGAGACCGATCTTGCCGCTTTGGTCCGCCGCACCAATCGCCAGTTGGAGCAGGTTTTGCACCCGCGCATGGCCGGAATCTCGCTCGACACGGATGACACGCCTTACATCGTCACGCTGAGCATGGATTGCGCAGAGGCGCTGCTGTGGCGGTTGCTCGCCACGCTTGGCGGTGGGTGTTCTGCTGGCGAGATGTTGCAAGCCACAATCACTGGCACGCTCACTGGCACGGGCGGCAGTGCAACAGGCGCCACAATTGGCGGCGCAGGCGCCGGTATGGCGCAGCTGGTGTGCGACTTACCTGCACAATTGCTGGCGGAAGAAGATATTTTCACCGCCGAGGTCAAACCGGTCGGGACCGCGATCAATGCCGGTTTGTTCGGAGCCGGTTTTGCCCTGCGCTTGGCCAGAGCAGAGGCGCGCGCAGCGGGCGGCGGCTTGGTCCGCGATGATGAGAGGATCGTCCTCACATTGCCCTTGCTGGACACAGACAGCGACGCAGAGACGGATTGCGAAGCGTGGGCCGATAGCTAGGCCGCTCCCCGCCCGGCGTCTTTCACCACAGCGCCCTCAATTTTCTGGCACCAGCATGCGAGCACGCGAAGACTACCAATGCGTTTGGCCCGATGCGCGTTTTTGCATGGCGCGCCCACAGAGCATATCTCAAGATCGCATTCAGTAAGGCATCGCTTACAATTTTCGTGTATCGCGCCTTAATCATGAGCATTGGTGGATCAAATTCTGGCGGCCCAAATGGCGCTCCTGCTGGGCGCTCTGACCGGGGCGTATCCATGGTCGATCCGCCTAGCCCTTCTGCCAAAGCAGCATTTGATCCTGAATTTACGCGCGCCTCTACGCCGGTCTCCGGCGGAAAAACCGGCCCATCCCAAACCAGCGCGAACCAAGCCAATACACGCGCCATCCTAACCGTCGATACCGAAGAGGAATTCGACTGGAACGCCCCCTTCACCCGAGACCAACACGGGTTGAAACACGTCGCTGCTTTGCCGCGGTTTCAATCTTTCTGCGAAGAGATCGGCGCGCATCCGGTTTACTTGGTCGATTGGCCCATCGCGAATGACGCATCGGCGGTGGAAATTATCGGCGATGCTGTGCGGCGCGGAATGGCTGATGTCGGGGTGCAGCTGCATCCTTGGGTCAACCCACCCTTTGACGAGGAAGTGAGCGCGCACAATTCCTATGCCGGGAACCTCTCGCCTGAATTGGAGGCTGCTAAATTCACCGCCTTGCGTGATCGGATCGAAGAGGCTTTTGGAGCAGCGCCGCTGATCTACCGCGCGGGCCGCTATGGCTTGGGCCCAAGCAGCGCCGCCTTGCTGAAATCCGCCGGGATCGCGATCGACACATCGGTGCGCCCGCTATTCGATTATAGCGATCAGCACGGTCCCGATTATTCCGCGCACCCCATCGCCCCCTATTGGGCGGATGCGGAACGCACCTTGCTCGAATTGCCCGTCACGACCGTCTATTGGGGGCTGCTGCGGCAATTGGGGCGGCACATTCACCGGGCCCAGCGCCATTTCCCCACTTTCTTTGCTGGCTTTTCAAAACTCAAATTGCTCGAACGAATCGCCCTGACTCCAGAAGGCGTCACCGCAGAAGAAGCGATTCGCGGGATTGATATTGCCTTGGATGAAGGTTTGCCGGTGCTGGTTTTGTCCCTGCACAGCCCGACTTTGGCCCCCGGTTTTACGCCCTACACGCACACTGCTCAGGACGTGGATACACTCTATGATTGGCTGCGCCGGGTCTATCTTTACCTCGAAACGCGCGGGGTACGCAGCGCCAGCGTCGCTGAGGTCATCGCAGCCGCTAAGCAATAAATTGCACATGCACGCGATCCCCCGCTTGTGTCTTGTGAAAACCCGCTGTAGGGGCGTCGCAGCTTTCGTCACTGAAGCATGTTTTCGGACCACTGCGTCAGTCCCTTGGGGGCCTGTAGCTCAGCGGTTAGAGCTGGCCGCTCATAACGGCTAGGTCGCGGGTTCGAATCCTGCCGGGCCCACCAAACCTTTTGGGGTGGCACATTGGAGTGGCAAAGCGTTTTGAGTGGTCTAAAGACTGCTTAGTTGAAATAGAGTCGGGGAGTGGCGCAGCCTGGTAGCGCACCTGTTTTGGGTACAGGGGGTCGCAAGTTCAAATCTTGTCTCCCCGACCATTTCAACAATTTGGTCTCTTAAAAATAGCAGACCGGTCGCCGGATATTCGCCTAAGCGGTGGCAGCTGTTTCAGGCTCTATCTCGCTGCGCTCCGTGCTTTTTGATTTGCACGAAGTCTGGTCAAGGATCCAATCTGCGACCCCGTCTTGTTTCAGCACTTTCAATTCCAGTCGCAAAGTGCGCACCGCATCGAACCGGTCGCGCGGCGCATAATCTGGCGGGCGCTGAACGAAAGCCTTGCCGCCAGCGGCGATCAAGGCTTGCAGCCCCTTCGCACCGTCTGCGCCTTTGCCCGGCAGCAATCCGGCCAAAGCCGCGACTTTGGCTTCTGCAAAAGAGGTCAGCAATCTGTCGGCTCTGGTTTCGGGATGCCGGTCTGGCCCCAAGACCCGCAATCGCGGCCTCGCACCCGGGATCACCTCCACCGCGCCAATATCACCATGCACCAGACAGGCGCGCCCGCGCTTGATCTCCATCCCGTCAAAAGCAGGCTCAATCTCGCAGGCCACGGTGCCTTGCATCGACCCGATAACACGCTCTGCTGAGGCGCGGTCTGTATCGATCATCAGCACCGTTGGCGGGCAATCCTCTGGATAAGAGGCGAGCACCTGTTTGATCACATCCAAGCCCGCCGCACCGGCCACCAAAGTCACGATTGTGCCGTCACTGGAATAGGCTGACGCCTCCTGCCCCGGCGCGTCTGCGGCTGGATTGTCGTTGATCACTTCGCCCTTCGCCACGCGGGTCACGATTTCGGTCAAATTGGCGACCGTTGCGTTGAATTCTTCGCGAGAGGAACTGATCGGTTTCGGGAAACAATGCGCCGCGCCCAATTCAAAGGCGCGTTTTTCCGTGCCGGTGCCCGCTTGCGTCAGGCTCGACAGCATAATCACGGGCATCGGGTGTTTTTCCATGACTTCGGCAAGGAATTCCAACCCGCTCATCCCTGGCATTTCATTGTCGAGGGTGAGAACATCCGGGCTAAGCTTGCTGATCTTTTCGCGTGCCTCATCGGCATTGGCCGCAACGCCGCACACTTCGATCCCCTTCGCATTATCAAGCACGTCGCAAAACAGCGCGCGGATCAGGGCGGAATCGTCAATCACCATCACTCGAATATTTTGCATGTTAAACGTTCCCATAGCGTCAGGCTCAATTGCCCCGCGCACATTGCCTGAGCGTTGCGAGACAACGCCCATCAGATGGGCCGTGGTTAACAAGGTTACGGGTAAGAATTCGCCACCCCGACCCTAAGGGCATTCCCTTGGGCGGGCGTTTCATCGGCGCGCGCAAATGACTGTATCCGCGCCATTTCCCCAAATCCGCGCGGCATCCACGCGGCATCCAAGCGGCAGGCGCGACAAATTGCGACGATCTCATACGTGACTCCGCCGCAATATCTCGGCACTTTGCTGTGGCTGACAAAAGGAACACTTGGGAAAGGCCCAGATGAGCAGACCGCATATCGCTCTAAACCGTTTTGGCTATGGATTGCGGCTGGGCGGCCATACGCCATCCGCCGCGCCCGGAGGTGCCTCGCGCTATTTGCTGGCCCAGATGGAGGCGTTTGATCCTGCGCCTGCGCTGATCTCTGCGCGCGAAGATACGTCGGAAAAGGCGGGCGAGATCTTGGACATGCTGCGCCAATTGCGGCGGATGCGGCGGAATCAGAGCAGCGCGGGAGGCGGCATGATGGACGCCGCCAATGAAGCGCCGCGCCCCAGCAATGCCGAAATGATGAACGCCCTGCCGCCAGAGCTTCGCGCATCCTATCGCAGCGCCGGGCAAACCTTGCGCCATGATGCGGGCCTTAAGGCGAAAATCGCCGCCGCCAGCCCAACCCCGATGATGGAGCGGTTGGTGCATTTTTGGGCCAATCATTTCAGCGTTTCTGCCGGAAAGCCGGGCACGCATTATCAAGTCGCCAATCACGAATTTGCCGCGATCCGTCCGCATGTTTTGGGCAATTTTGCAGACATGTTGCGCGCGGCGGTTCTGCATCCTGCGATGCTGCTTTACCTCGATCAATTCCGTTCCGTCGGTCCCAATTCTGAATTTGAACAGCGGCGCGCACGGCGGCGCGGGTCAGACGGGCGGCCAAGTCGCGGCCTCAATGAAAACCTCGCCCGCGAAATTATGGAATTGCACACTTTGGGGGTGGATGGCGGGTATAGCCAAACCGATGTTACCGAATTTGCCGGCGCGTTGACGGGGTGGACAATTCAAGGCCTTCGCCAGGCGCGCCGTTTTAGCGTTCCGCGTGCTGGCGGCGCGGCGTTTGTGGAACGGGCGCATGAGCCGGGCACGCGCCGGGTTTTGGGGCGTAGCTATTCGCAGACCGGACCGGACCAAGCCGAAGCAATCCTGAGCGATCTTGCCACGCATCCGGCCACGGCGCGGTTCGTATCGGAAAAACTGGCCCGGCATTTTGCGGGCGATGTTCCTCCGCCCACTTTGATCCGCGCGTTGGAGGCTGATTTTCTGCGCACTGGCGGTGATCTTGCCAGCCTGACCCGAACTCTGGTTGCCGCGCCTGAAGTTTGGGAGGAGAGCCCGGTTAAATTTCGCGCGCCGTTTGAATGGCTCGTCGCGGTTTTGCGTCTGACGGGCAGGGATGATCAAGAAGAGCGGCGGATCGCGCGGTGGCTGCGCGAAATTGGCCAAATGCCGTGGAGCGCGCCCTCGCCTGCTGGATTTGACGATTTGCAAGGCAGCTGGGCCGGTCCTGATGCTCTGCTGCGGCGGGTTGAATTGGCGGAGCGGATGGCGCGCGGGGCGCCGTCTGATGGTATTTTGGACCATGCCGAAATGGCTTTTCCCGGCGCATTATCGGATCATACGCGCACGTGGTTGTCCCGCGCGGAAAGCGGTTCTCAGGCGCTCGGCCTGCTGCTCGTCTCACCCGAAATGATGCGGAGATAGATCAATGACCTTGGACCTTAACCGCCGCGCTCTCCTCGCCGGATCTCTCGCGCTTGGCGCCGGATTAGCCCTGCCGCCTATGGCGTTTGCGCAGAGTTCGGGCACGAAGAACCTGTTCTTTGTCTTATTGCGCGGGGCAGCGGATGGGATGGCCATGGCCGCGCCGATTGGCGATCCCGGATATGCGGCTTTGCGAGAGGCCACTCTGGGTGAATATGAAGGCGCGCGGCGGCTCAGCGGAATGTTCGCCCTGCATCCGGCATTTGAACGGGTGGGCGAGGCGTTTGGCGCGGGCGAGGCTTTGTTCGTTCACGCCGCCGCCACATCTTACCGCGAACGATCGCATTTCGATGGTCAAAACATGATCGAAACCGGCGGAGCGCAGCCTTACGCGGCGCGTGACGGATGGCTCAATCGTCTGACCGCAATGCTGGCTGAGAATGACGGTTCGGGCGTCAGCGCGGCCCCTCCGAAAGCTCTAGCCATCGCGCCAACGATACCTCTCGCTTTGCGCGGCGCGGCCCCAGCATCCAGCTACGCGCCCAGCGCCCTGCCGCAGGCCAGCGATGCGTTTATGGACCGGGTTGGTTTGCTCTATGGCGAAGACCCTGTGCTGGGCGGTTTATGGAACAGCGCGATTGAAACGCAGGCAATGGCCAATGCGAGCGGCGGCGATGAATTGCGCAATTTGCGCGATGCACGCGCAGCTGGCGAGCTCGCCGCATCTCTAATGCGCGGGCCCGATGGTGCGCGCATTGCAATGATGGAACTTGGCGGGTGGGATACACATGCCGGGCAATTGGGGGCATTTCGCCGGGGTGCGCGAAATCTCGATGCGCTGCTGGGCGCTTATCGTGCAGGATTGGGGGCCGCATGGGCCGACAGTTTGGTGATTGTTGTGACCGAATTTGGCCGCACCGCGCGGTTTAACGGCACAGGCGGCACCGATCACGGAACGGCATCGGCGGCGCTGTTGATGGGGGGCGCAGTAAGAGGGGCAGATGCCGGCGCAACCGGCGGGCGTGTAATCGCCGATTGGCCGGGGCTTAAAGAGGCCGATCTTTACCAGTCACGCGATTTGTGGCCCACGACCGCGCTAGAAAACATGCTCGCCGGGGCGGTGTCTGACCACATGCAGCTCGATCCGCGGCGGGCGATGGAACGGCTATTTCCGGGCCGAGTGGGCGGCGCACAAAGCGGGTTAATCCGCGGCTAGCCTCACTCGCCAGCGATTGCCGGTGCGCTGGGGATCGGGCCGCCAGTTTGGATTGACGTGGTTTCATTGGCAAGAATACCAGCGATCGTCGTCCAGACCGCAACATTCTGGCGCAATTGCACCGGATCAATCTTATCCAGCGTATCATCGGGCGTGTGGTGCAAATCGAAATAGCGCGTTCCGTCTTGCTGCAAATCAATGATCGCGCCGCCTTGATCGCGCACAATATTGATATCCGCCCCGCCGCGCGCGACGATGGAGGAATTGGCGACGCCAAATCGCGCCACTGCGCTCGCCAAACGCGCGTGCAAATCGGGGTTCCCTTCGCGGAAATTGCTTTCAAAACGCCACACCCGGTCCGCGCCAAAATCGCTTTCCAGACCGACGCCGATGGGTTCATCAATATGCGCCTGTGAATAGGCGGTTGAACCAAACAGGCCGACTTCTTCTGCGCCCGCAAAGAGCACGCGGATGGTGCGCAAAGGTTGCCCGGTCTTTTGCACATTCAACGCAGCCGCCGCGACAATTCCGCACCCGGCGCCATCATCAAATGCGCCCGGCGCGTTCCACCAACTGTCCAAGTGACAGGCGAGCAAGACCGGCGGCAGTGACGGGTTGCGTCCAACAATCTCGCCCACAACATTGCCGCTGGTGGTGGTCCCCAAATCTTGCGGGGTCAGGGTCAATTTCATCATGATTGGGCGGCCATCGGCACGCTCAAACATCCGTTCCAGATTGGCCGCATCCGGCAGCGACAACGCGCCCGCTGGCGTGGGTACCGGGCGGCCAACATCGGTTGATCCATCGCGGTTGCGGAATGTCGTGCCGCCGACATGCGGGTTGCGGTGATAATCGGTGCCGACCGATTTGATGACGGTGGCAACCGCGCCCTTTTGTTTTGCAATACCCGCCCCGACCCAGCGCGCCGGACCAGCAAATCCATATTGCGAGCCGTCCTGAGTGGGCGTCATTGAATGCGAGATATAGGCGATCTTCCCCTCAAGGCTTCCCTCTGGCGCGGCGCGCAGGGCATCGACGTTTTCAAACATTACGACTTCTGCGGTGATCCCATCCGGGCCGGTCGAGGCGCTGCCGCCTAGTGGTTGAATGATCAAAGGTTGCGGAAATGGGCTGGTGATTTCGGCCCGGTGCGTGTCACCCGGGACCCATGTTTCCATTTCAAACGGCTCATCTGCGACATTGGCAAAACCGTGATCACGAAGCCATTGCATCGCCCATACTCGCCCGCGCGCTTCTGCTTCTGTACCGGCTTGGCGCGGGCCGACTTCTGTTGTGACACCTTCGACAAAATCCCAGGCATAGGTGTCACTTTCCAGCGCCTCATCCGCAACATCAGCTAACGTAGAGCTGGCCCCGGCTTCAACATGCCCATCCGCCGCAAGCGGTACGGCAATCATCAAAGAAGAAACAGCGATGGAAATGGCGGCGGCGGTGAGGAATGTGTTTTTCATGACGCCGATAGCTATCGCCGCAATCACGAAGTGTCCAGCGCATGCGCGAGCATTTTACCCGTGGATCGAGACGACCTCAGCGGGCTGCATCCGGCGTTCTTTGCGGCGTATTTCTTCGCCATCGGCCACCACCCTGTTGCGGCCGCCATTTTTCGCTTCGTATAAATAGCCGTCGGCGCGTTCAAACAAAGCGGGATAGTTCTCGTTTTCCTGCGCCTGCGCCACGCCCAAACTGATGGTGATGTTCAAATTGCTGCTGGCGTCGGCATCGTTCAGCGCGGCGGCGGCTTTGCGCAAACGTTCCGCCAATTGCGCCGCAGCAGCGCCATCGCAATTCCAGACCAGCACGCAGAATTCTTCGCCGCCGATCCGCCCGGCGACATCCTGATCGCGGATAGTGTTGGCAATCAACGTGCCGACTTTTGAGATGACAATATCGCCGATTGCATGGCCCCAACCGTCATTGATCCGTTTGAAATGATCTATATCCGCGACGATCAAAGAAACCGGCACCGCCTTATTCGCCGCATCCGCCAACATGATGCGTGCATCCGCCTCAAACGCGGCGCGCATATTCAGGCCTGACAAAAGGTCAATCGTCGCCTGCCCGCGCTGCTCCTCCATCCGGTCGACAATAATCGTTGCGATCAAAGCCAGCGCTTGCAGCGTAAGCAGGACCGCCAAAGCAAGCACATGGACCGCGAACAAAATCGCCGCCCCTGCCTCTCCCGGTCCGAAAATCGCATCGGAAAATACAGTCAAAAGCGGCCGCGTAAAACCAAAACCGGCAAACAGGACCAAGACCCAGATGAGCGCCCGATCCGCCAGACTGCGCGGGCCTGCATTCCAAAGGTTCTGCGCGGTTAGCGCAATCAGCAGCGCAGAATTGATGTTCTGAGCCAAGCGCATCGCATCGCTTTCACCATGCGAGATCGCGTAGGACAGGACGAGAGACGTCAGCAGCACCGTCGCTAAATATGCGAACATCGGGATTTTCTGCCCCACGCGGCGTGACACGCCCCACATCAAGGCGATCAATCCGCCCATCGACAACAGGTGATACAGCACAATACCAAACGGCCCGACCGCCCCAAAAATCCAGATATTGACGGCAACACCAGTGGCCAGCGCAGCATAAGATACCGCATAGGCAAGCACATGACGGCGCGCGCGATCCTGCCACCACATTGCGGCAAACAATGCCGCAAAAATCAGGCTGATCGCGGGGATAACAAATGTTAAGACGAGCGCTTGCATGCCATTCCTATCCGAAAGGTATCGCACCATGATCGCGTCGCGGTTAGGATCGATTAATCGCCGCCCTAGGGAATGATACGGTGGTCACGGCTTGCCCCGATACCGCCATGCCCCTATCTGGCAGTCAAACAGCACTAAAACTGCTTCACCCGTTTCATCTTTCAAAGACCTCGCACAAGGACATTCATCCATGGCCGCGCAATACGCCTTCGTAATGAAGGGCATGACCAAGACTTTCCCCGGCGCCCCAAAACCGGTGCTTTCCGATATCAATTTGCAATTTTATCAAGGTGCAAAGATCGGCATTGTCGGGCCAAATGGCGCGGGCAAATCGACTTTGATGAAGATCATGGCCGGGATCGACAGCGATTTTGCCGGTGAAGCATGGCCGGGTGAAAACATCACTGTTGGTTATTTGCCGCAGGAACCGGAATTAGATGAAACCAAAACCGTTCTGGAAAACGTCAAAGACGGCGCGCGTGAGACCGCCGATCTGGTTGAGCAATTCAACGCTGTTTCTGCACAAATGGCAGAACCGGATGCCGATTTTGAGGCTTTGGGCGACCAAATGGCCGAGCTGCAGACGAAGATTGATGCGGTTGATGGCTGGACGCTGGATAATCAGCTTGAAATCGCGATGGAGGCATTGCGGTGCCCGCCATCGGATATGGGTGTTGAGAGCCTTTCTGGCGGAGAAAAGCGCCGCGTTGCGCTGACCCGTTTGCTGATCCAAAAGCCGTCGATCCTGCTGCTGGACGAGCCGACCAACCACTTGGATGCCGAAAGCGTCGAATGGCTGGAAAACCACCTGAAAGAATATGCGGGCGCGGTGTTGATGATCACCCACGATCGCTACTTCCTCGACAATGTGGTGGAATGGATCCTCGAGCTCGATCGCGGGACATATTACCCGTATGAGGGCAATTATTCGACCTATCTGGAGAAGAAGGCGAAACGCCTGGAACAAGAAAGCCGCGAAGAATCGGGCAAGCAAAAAGCGTTGCAACGCGAGCTGGAGTGGATCCGGCAAACGCCCGCCGCGCGGCAAACCAAATCAAAGGCGCGCGTGCGCAAATTTGAAGAATTGCAAGACGCGCAATCGGGCCGGGCGCCGGGCAAAGCGCAAATCGTCATTCAAGTGCCAGAGCGGCTGGGCGGTAAAGTTATCGAGGCCAAGGGTATTTCCAAGGCTTACGGCGACAAATTGCTATTCGAAGACCTGTCTTTCATGTTGCCACCGGGCGGCATTGTCGGCGTGATCGGGCCAAACGGCGCGGGTAAATCGACGCTGTTTAAGATGATCACCGGTCAAGAGACCCCCGACACGGGCAGCATCGAAATCGGTGACACGGTGCATTTGGGCTATGTCGATCAGTCACGCGATGATCTGACGCCGGGCAACAATGTCTGGGAGGAAATCTCCGACGGGCATGATTACATGCAAGTCAACGGCCACGACGCCTCGACCCGCGCCTATGTTGGCGCGTTCAATTTCAAAGGCAGCGATCAACAAAAGAATGTCGGCAAATTGTCCGGCGGTGAACGCAACCGCGTCCACATGGCCAAAATGCTCAAGCAAGGCGGCAATGTGCTGCTGCTCGATGAGCCAACCAACGATCTAGATGTGGAAACGCTCGGCGCATTGGAAGATGCGATTGAGAACTTCGCTGGATGCGCCGTGGTGATTTCACACGACCGTTTCTTCTTAGACCGCCTCGCGACGCATATTCTGGCGTTTGAGGGCAACAGCCACGTTGAATGGTTCGAGGGCAACTTTGAAGCCTATGAGGAAGACAAGCGGCGGCGGCTGGGTGATGCAGCGGATCGGCCTACAAGGTTGGCTTATAAGAAGCTGACGCGTTGAGGTGAGTTACAGCGATACAAGCGAGCGCCGGAGTCTCAGATTTTTCCGAGGCATGGGCCTCGCTTGCATTGCAATCATATGCCTAGGGATTGGCGGCTTTTTCTGGGCCACAGCCACGCCCGGCAAGTCTTATGATGGCCCGATTGGCCCTCCGAATGACGAGGCATTGGCCAGCCGGTTGGAGACGCATGTTGTTTCCTTGTCACAATCCCCGCGGAGCTTGCAAAGCGCCAGCACCATCTATTCGACTTTAGACTATCTGACGCAATCGCTGTCAGAATTGGGATATCAGGTCGAAAGGCAACCGGTTCTCTCACCAGCAGACAATTTGATTGTGACCATTCCGGGATCAAAACCGGATGCCCCTATTCTGATAATCGGGGCGCATTACGATACGGTTTCAGTGTCGCCAGGTGCCGATGACAATGCCAGCGGCGTCGCGGCGTTGCTTGAGCTTGCCCGTTCCTTTCGACCATTACGCAACCGTTCAGCACTCGAGGTAAGACTCGTCTTCTATGCCAATGAAGAACCGCCTTATTTCAAGACTGGTGCGATGGGCAGTCTGGTACATGCACAATCGTTAGACGAAGATACCCGCCGCCAGGTTGTGGGCATGATATCACTAGAAACTATGGGGTATTACTCTGATACGCCGGGAAGCCAGAATTACCCTTTCCCACTGTCCTTACGCTATCCTGACACGGGCAACTTCATCGCATTTGTCGGCGACACGTCCTCACGCAATTTTCTGCGTTCGTTGATCGCAGATTTTCGCGGTCATGCCCGCATCCCGTCAATCGGCGGCACGGCGCCCGCTGCAGTGCAAGGCATCGACTGGTCGGATCATTGGGGGTATTCCGCACAAGGTATTCCTGCGATCATGATTAATGACACGGCGATATTTCGGAATCCCAATTATCACCGCAGCACTGACACACCCGCGACACTTGACTACAATCGCTTGGCGCTGGCTGTTGAAGGGCTAGAGATTACCTTGCTCGAACGCATGGCAAGCAGCGTTGATCGAGACAGCGATCAATAGGTTGAACGCCCCCTAACCCCGTTTTAACCCTCTTGCGCGTATTGCAACTCCCCTACGCATTGGGGACTGAATTGCGCGACACACTTCTCTTGCTTTCAACGCCGATGGTGGCGCTGATTTTTGCCGTGACGTTTCTCGTCATTTGGCAGCGGGATCGTGCGCGCACGGAAAATCTTGCCTTGGGGTCTGGTTGGGCATTGCTCGCCGCCGCGATGCTCATTTCACAGCTTAGCCCAGCTTCGCTTGGCCGGGTGTTGGTTGCGATCACGCATGTGCCCTACACGCTGGCCGGGGTTTGCATCGCCTCTGGCATATTGCTGCGCGTGAACACAGCGCCGCCGGTGCGGCTGTTCCTTTCCATCGGTCTGCTCGGCAGCGCCGCGATGGGCATCACTCAGGCGTTTGGCGACAGTATCAAATCCGACCTGTTCATCACCAACATCACCAGCGGCGTGATTATGGTCCTGACCACGCAAAGCTTCGCCACATCCGCCAAGCGCGACGGGATTGAGCGGTTTATGATGGTCACCTTGATCCTCGTCACTACTCAGTTTTTCCTGCGCCCGGTTTTCGCCTTCATGTTTGATGGGCCAATTGCGCCCGCGCAATATCGCGAATCCACCTATTATCTGGCGCTGGCTTGGTTGTTCGGCTTTGGCTCAGTCTTGTTCGGCCTGGCGCAATTGACCGCGAGCGTGAAAGATCACGTCGAGGCGTTGAATGCCCGAAACGCGACCGATGAATTGTCGGGTTTGCTCGCGCGCGGCGAGTTTGAAACGCAGGTGAAAGCGGCGCTGGCCAAGGCGGCGAAGGAACGGCGCGAAGTGGCTTTGGTGGTCGGTGATCTCGATCATTTCAAACAGGTCAATGACATTTGGGGGCATCAAGTCGGCGACCGCGCGATTGCAGGATTTGGCGCGATGGCAGGCGCGATGATCCGCAGCAGCGACATTGCCGGGCGCGTTGGCGGCGAAGAATTCTGCATTTTGGTGTGGAAGGCCGATGAAGAGATCGCCGCCGGTCTGGCAGAGCGTCTGCGCAGCCGCACCTGCGACCTCGATATCAGCGAAGGCGCCTTGGACGTCCGCTTAACGGCCAGTTTCGGCGTGGCCGGGTGGCGCAGCGGCGAAGGGTATAGGGCGCTGTTCGCGAGAGCGGATAAGGCCTTGTATGCGGCCAAGCAAAATGGCCGCAACCGCGTGATCCGCGCCGACGCCGATCCAGAGTGCGAGAGCACCGGCAGCACTCAGGAAAACTCCGCCCAGCAAACAGCGGAAATAGACGCCGCCGCATAAGTCACTTTCCTGCTTTCCGGCGCTGCTTTCCGGCGCTGCTTTCTGGTCCTGCTTTCCATTCCTGCCTCCTTTACGCCGTCTTAACCACGGATCGGGCATTCCCCTTAGTCACAGGGAAAAGAGGGGCAGATCATGGAAGCTTTGGCAGGTGCCAGCGTTACAGATCCAGCATTCGGATTAGTCGCAGCGATTGTGATTGCAGGTGTTTTGACGGCGTGGGCGCTCCGCTCCTCCGCCAAGCCGCGCGTAGCGGCCGACCCCTTGTCCGGATTGTTCACGCCCGAACGTTTCGAAGCCGAAATCGAAGCCACCGAACGGCGCATTGCCCCCGTCAAACCGCGCGGCGCTGTGCTGCGCGGGCATATCGACCATTTGTCTCAGGTGCGCGCATTATGGGGCGCAGAAACACGCGCAGAGGCCGCCGCTCAAGTGGCGAAGGTCATTCGAGCAGGCGTGCGCAAAGGCGATAGCGTGACCCAATACGAAGGGCCAGAAGGCGATGGTTCCTTCGTTATCCTAGCCCCGGGTGCGAGCGAGGAAGAGGCCAGCGCCATTGCCAAAAGATTGCTCAAAACAATCGGCGAGACTGAGATTGAAGCCATGGGCAGCGACATGCGCCTAAGCGCAAGTTTTGGCGTCGCATCGCGCCGGATTGGCGAGACCGAAACAGCGTGGCATGCGCGGGCAGGAGAGGCTTTGAACGCGGCGACACAATCCGGGGAAGAGCAAGTGGTGACCGCCAGCGAGTGGGAAGAGGTTGTGTTGCTGCCCGCGCCGATGCCTACTCCGATGCCAGCTCTGGCTCCAACCAGCAGCGGCGCGCAGGAAAGCAAAGACGCCAAGGTCGCCTAGGGCGAGACCCAGCGCGAAACCCAATCACCGCCAGCGCGTTCAAATTGCGCGCGCATATGGCCGGTATAGGCAAGGTACAGCCAATCAACCGAGGTCACCTCAATTCGCAGCACCGCAAAATTGGGCCGTGCGGGAATGAGGTCTTCGTCGCTCGGCTCTGGCCCTTCAAATTCCGGCGGAAGGCCAGTGGTCGCATTATCGCTGAGTGCGCCCGGCCCCTGACCCAAATAGCACCGGCGGGCGAAATTATCGCTGCTTTCCCATGCCGCATCGGTCACAGGATCTTCGCGTAGGATTGTGCCGATACCGCGCAGTCGCAATTGCACCTTGGCGGCTTTATCATAGAGCAGCACGCCCATGCGCGGATCATTCTCTATCACCGCAACTTTTGGCGCGCGCGTATCGGTGTGGAACCGTAATGTCCAAGCATCGCCGTCAAATGCGCGCAACACCATGACCCGTGCGTCCACATCGCTGGTGATCACCGTCGGCACATGCATCGCCGATTTGCGATCCCGTGCCGCCTCGCTCAGGCGTTCAGACACATCGCGGCGCACATCTAGAAGTGTTTCAAACATTGGCCATCCAATTGAGCCTTATCCTTGTGCCGTCAAGATGCCGGAAATTTGAATGTTCAGAAAAAGCGGCTCGAACATTAACGTAAGCCTAAACGACATGTTAAGGGTGGGGTCAGCGACTCGGGGCTAGAAGGGGCAAGTAACGAGACGTAATAATAAGTATCAACCGAGCCGTAAGTGGTGGGGCGGCAACACTGGAGGCAACTCATGGATATTACCCTATTTCTAAGGGGCAGTGCGCTTTCCGCCCTCGCATTAGCGTTGGCATTTGTCGCACCGCCCGAAGCAGCGGAGGCGGCCAATTCCGCCGCCGAAACCAGCGCAGCAGCAGGAGCGGAAGCGGAGCAATCGCGCCAAGACCGCCGTGCGAACCCCCGTGCGAACCGCAGTGAACGTCGAAGCCAGCGCCAATCGACGCGCCAATCAACACGTCAATCCAATCGCGGCCAACAGCGCGCCCAGCGAAGCGAGCGCCGCGCTGAACGCCAATCGCGCCGATCCGACACGCAAAGTGAACGGCGCAATCGCCGTGCCGACAGCGAAGTCCGGCAAGGTGAACGCAGAGGTGAGCGCAGGAGCGAGCGCCGGGTAGAGCGCCGTACAGAACGCCGTGCGGATCGAACCGACCGCCGGACAGAGCGCCGCACGGATCGTGTTGAACGCAGAGGCGATCGCCGTACTGATCGCGTTGAACGCAGAGGCGACCGCCGCACAGATCGCGTCGAACGCAGAAGTGATCGCCGTACTGATCGTGTCGAACGCCGGGGTGATCGCCGCACAGACCGCCGCGTTGAACGCCGCGGGGATAGCGCCACCAATCGCCGTTCTGATCGTAGAGCGGACCGTAGGTTCGACAGACGCTCTGATCGCCGGGCAGATCGGCGTGCGGATCGCCGTTCAGATCGCCGCATTCGCCGCGATGGTTATCGCAGCGGGGTCCGTGACGGCCGGCGTGCAGAGCGCCGCGCAGAACGTCGGCGTGATCACCGCCGCTGGGATCGCCGCGGCTGGCGCTCGGATCGCCGCTATGGCTGGCGCAATTATCGCCGGATCAACCGCAACGTCTTTAGCCTGGGCCGGTATTACGCCCCTTACCGTGCGCACCGCTATAACCGGCTGAACATTGGTTTCTTCCTCGACAGCCTGTTCTTTAGCCAGCGTTATTACATCAACGACCCGTGGTCTTACCGCCTGCCGCAGGTTTACGGCCCTTATCGCTGGGTTCGGTATTATGACGATGTAGTGCTGGTCGATATTTACACCGGCGAAGTGGTCGATGTGATCCACGATTTCTTCTGGTAATTCCTCCCGCCGCCGGGCGCCTTTGTCCGGCGGCGACATTACCGGAACATTATGATCCCCGTCGGAGCAATTCGGCGGGGGTTTTCTTTTCATGATCCGGGCCAATGCGCCCCTTGCGCCCTGCTCTTCTCTTGCTAATCATCGCGCCATGACAAAGACGCCCAATGTGCCCGATCAAGATGCCCTGCGCCGTGTGGGCAAAACCGTAAGAGAGCGGCTGTCGGCGGATCCCGGGATCTATCAAGTCGAAACCAACAAGGCTGAGCTTTACGCGGTTGGCGACTTCCTTAGCGGCGCCGAATGTGAGCGGTTGTGCCTGATGGTTGACCACACCGCCCGCCCATCGTCCCTGCATGAAATCGGCTATGAAAGCGGCTTTCGCACGTCCTATTCCGGCGACCTTGATCCGCATGATAGCTTCGTGCGCGGGATCGGGCGGCGGATCGATGATTTGCTCGGCCTAAGCCCGGCGATTGGTGAGGCAATACAGGGCCAGCGATACCTGCCCGGACAGCAATTCAAGCCGCATAATGACTGGTTCTACACTTCTGAGAAATACTGGCTGGGCGAACGCAAACGGGGCGGTCAGCGCAGCTGGACGACGATGGCGTTCCTCAATGACGTGGAAGAAGGCGGCGAAACACACTTCACCGAAATTGGCATCAAGATAGAACCGAAGCCCGGCGTGCTCTTGATCTGGAACAACGCCCTGCCTGATGGCCGCCCGAATGAAGGGACAATGCACGCCGGTACGCCGGTTATTGCAGGGTCCAAATATGTGATCACCAAATGGTATCGCACGCGCACTTGGAAGTAGGAAAAGCGCTTCCCAAAGAGCCCCTAGAGAGCCCCTTAGAGCGCCCCCTAAAGAGCCCCCTCCCCCCTCTATAGAGCCAGCGCCTCTGCAATCAGCTTACGGGTGGGCTCCACGCCATATAGCGCGATAAAGCTGCCCATACGCGGCCCCTGCTCACTGCCCAGCAGCGTTTCGTAAAGCGCCCGGAACCAATCGCGCAGGTTCTCAAAACCGAACTCTTCGCGTTTCCCGATTTCATAGACCATTGTCTGCAAAGCCTCTGCATCGGCATCTTTGTCTGCCGCGGCCAATGCGGCATCCAAGGCTTTCAAAGCGCCCACTTCGCCGCCCAACGGCGCGCGCTTCTTCAGGTTGGGCGCGACGAAATCTCGGTTATAGCTAACCGCACAATCAATCAGCCGGATCAGCGCCGGATCGCTCACCGGCTGCCCGGTATAGCTTGCGACATAATCCGCCAAATTCTCCGATGTCGCCTGCAATCCCAGCACGCTGACAAGGTTGAGCAAAAGACTGTACGGCACCGAAAGGCTGTCGCCTGCCCCAGGCGCATCCGGCCCGTCATACCGCGCATTGCCGCGCGCCAAATGCCACACCGGATTGCCCAGCTGCTTATCGAGCGGTTGCTCTGCCAGCCGCTCACGGAAGCTCCAATAATCGTCGATCGCTTTGGGGATCACGCCGCCATGCAATTGCTTTGCGCTTTTGGGATTGGGGAAGATGTAAAAGCCTAGGCTCTCTTCGCTGCCATATTCCAACCACTCATCAATCGACAGACCATTGCCTTTTGATTTAGATATCTTCTCACCATTGGCATCAAGGAAGAGCTCGTAAATCAAACCCTCTGGCTTGTTCCCACCGAGCGCCCGGGCAATCTTGCCGCTTTGCACGCCGCTATCGGTCAGATCTTTGCCATACATCTCATAATCGACGCCCAGCGCGACCCAGCGCATCGCCCAATCGACCTTCCACTGACATTTGGCCATCCCGCCAAGCGCGGATTGCTCCACCACGCTGCCATCTTCATCGGTAAAGCGGATCGTGCCGGTATCGGCGTCCACCACTTCAATAGCGACTTGCAGAACCGCGCCCGTTGACGGGCTGATCGGCATTACCGGCGAATAGGTCTTGCGCCGTTCTTCGCCCAAAGTCGGCAACATAATGTCCTGAATCGCGTCAAAATTGCGCAGCACCCCGCGCAGCGCATCGTCAAACGCGCCGCCATTATATCGGTCGGATGAACTCACAAATTCATAGTCAAAGCCAAACCGATCAAGGAACGCGCGCAGCATCGCGTTATTATGCGCGGCAAAACTGTCATATTGCGTCCCGAACGGATTGGGGATGCGCGACAGGGGCTTGCCCAAATGCTCGGTCAGCATTTCCTTATTCGGCACATTGTCTGGCACCTTACGCAGGCCGTCCATGTCGTCGCTAAACGCGACTAATCGCGTTTGCTGCCCGGTCAATGCTTCATAGGCGCGGCGCACGAATGTGGTGCGCAAAACTTCCTGAAAAGTGCCGATATGCGGCAGGCCCGATGGACCATAACCGGTTTCAAACAACACCGGTTCCCCGTTCGGTTTTCCGTTCCTGAGCCGTTTGGCAAGGCGCTGTGCCTCTTGGAACGGCCAAGCCTTGGAATTGCGCGCGGTTTCACTGAGTGTGTTATCTGTCATAGCGGATGGCTTTTATGGAAGGCGAGCGATGTTGCAAGTGCGAACACGTTAAGCGACCGATTTGCTGGTTTTAGGCAGCCACCCAAAATGCGAGCCTTTGCTCTCATCAGGCATAATTTTAACCATCAATAAACCACAATTCGGTATCGCTAGGGACATGTCCGGAGCCTCCGCTTTCTTTATCCTTATCCCTGCGACTTACGTGCTTTTCACGCTCGCATTGGTGGCGATTGCCTTTGCCGACAAACGTTTGATCTCGGCCCGTTGGGCGGCCTTGGGATTTGCGGTGGCTTGCGCGTCAATTTTGGTCGACGGGTTCCGCGATCCTGCCGGTGACAAATGGAGCGCATGGTTCGCCGTGGTAACGCATTTCGCGCCTCTCTTGATCATGGTTCAGGCGTTCTTATCCCGCCACCGCCGATCCGTTCCGAAATTCAGCGTGGCGCTGTTCTTGATCGCCAGCATCGTCGCCTTACCGGACATGCCTTGGGCCCCGCCTTATTGGCTACGCGGCATAATCGTTCAGGCCGTATGCGCCGCGATCATCATTTCTGGCATGCCGCAATTGTGGCATGTACGGCGGCGCTCTGCGCTGGATAAAGTCGTCTTTGCCGTCATCGCCGGCGCTGCGCTTTCTTATATCGGACGGATGATTGCCATCGCCCTCAATCCGGTTGGCGATACGGCGGCCGATGTCGTGGCCTTTTACGAAGGGCTCAACATCATATTCCATTCCGCCAGCGCGCTGATGGGAATGTCGGTCGGCATTGTTCTGGTGCTCACAATCGGATTTGATCTCGTGCGGTTTCGCGAAAAAGAAGGCGAGATCGACGCGCTGACCGGACTTGGCAATCGCAAGAAAATGAACCGCTGGACGGCGGAATCAGAAAGCGGGGGACGCGCCATTGGTGCGGTGATCGTGGTTGATCTGGATCATTTCAAGCGGATCAATGACAGCTTTGGCCATGATGGCGGCGATGTGGTGCTCAAAGCGGTCGCAAAGACATTGCAACGGCATTTCGCCAAATATGGCACCGTGTGCCGGATCGGCGGAGAGGAATTTGTTGCTTTGATCGAAGAGCGCCATGCTGATGCGGTCTCTGCATTGAGTTTGGCGGCGAGGATGGCAATTGCGGATCTGTCGTTCTCAGGCTCTCTGGCCCGCGTGGAAATCACCGCCAGCCTCGGCTTCCACCGGTTGGAGCGTGGCGAGAGCGTGGCCGATGCCGTTCGCCACGCCGATCAGGCGCTGTATTGCGCGAAGACCGATGGCCGCAACCGGGTCGTAAACGCGGTGATCGAAAATGGCATGCAATTGATGAAGGCAGTGGCTTAAAGCGCCAATTACGGCGGACCGCCAAAAATTTAATTGCGCAGTTTCCGCATCAATGACTGTCCAAAACCCACTGTGAAATAGAGAATAAATGCGGCGTAGCCATTTTACGCCGCCTATCAATTTGTGTCTTTTGGGATCGAAGAGGCCCCGCCGAACGTTGAACCCCCAAGCACTGATCAAAACGCCAACAAAACGCGCGTTTTCGATGATCAAAGAGTTTTTGAGCCAACCCTGGGGCATTTTGCCCAACAGGGTCGCAGGAGAGGGACGGCTTGGCATTTACGCCGGGTCGTTCCTCTTTCTTCTTCTGCGTTATTATTGGCACCGGATTACCGATGCGCAAACCGGCACCTAGGCAAAAACACCGCGGTAATCGTGCTCCGACTGAAACTTTTTCAACATGCCGGGGATCATGAACAGATCGCCAAACAACCAGCAAATCCAAACCAGCAATCCCACCAATCCAAGCGGCGGGAAAATAAACAACACGACGAGACTGCCAATCCAAAGGCCGAGCTGGATGAAGGCGGTGTCTTTCTGCCCGCAATAAAACCGGTGCATCGACAATTGGCCCAGCACGAACCACAGAACATAGGCCAGCCCAACATTGCGGCTTTGCGGATCGCCAAAGATATAGCCGGAACCGGATGAACCGCGTGCGCCAGCGCCGCCGGCACCCACATCGCCAACACCCGCCCCGTAACGCGCAGGTTTGTTATGCGCCATGCCGCGCGCTGCTTCGCGAATTTCGGCTTCTTGTGCGGCGCTCAAACCGGATGCACCGATCGGGCCGCCTGCCAAGTTCCCTGCGCCATTGCGATCCTCGCTCATTGGACGAGCGGGGCGCGGTTCGGGGCGCGACATATTGCGCAAGTTGATAAGCGGATCGTGGTCTTCGGGTTGTTTGGGAGGAGCAGGCGGGAGAATTTCGCCGACTTCGCTCTTTCGGCGGGCCTGTTCCGAGGCGATGAAGGCCTCTCGTTTGGCAGCGATGTCGTCGGCGGGCTCGCTTTCTTTTGCGGAAAATGGCCGCGCCGCTGTGGCGGTGCGCGCAGCACCGAAACCCGGAGCGCTTTCCCCTGGCGCCAGCCCTTTTCTACCAAAGCTCATTGCGGTCCCTCAAACTCTTCAAAGCCTCGTCTCGGGCTCCAACAGAACATTCTCGCCATGCGATAGTCAGTCAGCGGTAACCGCGACTTGTTAACAGAGACTTAGGGGCAGAACCCTAAGTCACTTATGATCTCATCCGCTGGATCGCAGCAGCGCGATTTTGCCGTCCGAAACCTCATATTCGGAATAGGAACAGCACATTTCCTCACCATTTTCGAAGACATAGCCGACCGAAAGAAACACGCCTGTGCTGGTGAAGCCGCTTTCCGTGACCCGAATAGCTGGCGCGCCCAGGGCGAAATTGAGCGCGTAAAGCGCGCGGATTTCGCGGTGACCAGTGGCAACCATGCCGTTCGCCTCCACCCGTGCATCGGCGGTGAAGGTCGCGACAAACCGATCAAGACTGCCCGTGCGATAGGCATCGACATGACGCTGCACCGCAGCAGCTTTGGCCGCGCCTGCCCTATCGGCGTCAGCAGAAGCGGGCGTATTGCCAGCGCCACTTTCCGCGGAACTTTGCGCCCCGGCGATTGGCGACCAGCAGAGCATGGCCGCAGCCAGTCCGATTATTCCTGTACGCAGAACTGTCATGGTCTTTTAGCCCTCCAATACCCCGTTCAGCGACCCAGAAATTTGGGCGCGATTCAGGCCTGAAAATCGGGGTAAGTGTCCCGCGCATACGTTTACATATCGTAACCATCCGCGCATCATTGCGGCTGTGAATTTGCCCCCGGCCTTATCCCCCTCTGCACCTGTCCCATTGCCCGCTTTGCATGCGAGCCATGGCGGCAATTGGTTGAGGCCAGCCAATGGCGAAACTGGCGCTGTTTCTAAGGGGGAGGCGATTATGGCCGCCGCCGACACGCCGATCTTGGTGCTGAACGCGCCGCTCGTCGCAAACCGATTGGGCTATCCTGATCTGTCGGGACTGGATTTGCTGGAGCTGTTTGCTTTCGTCCATCCGGCGCGGTTTTGTGTGCCGACCCCGCGCGGATTGGCGCAGGCGTTGGATTTGGCAGAGCCGGAGGGCGATGACGGCGTGCCAGAATTCTTGCAATTGGCGGCAGGCGCGATGGTCGCCGCATGCGAGGACCCGGAATGGTTCGAGCGCGCGGGTGCATGGAGCGTGCTGCAATCGCTGGAGCGGCTGCGCTGGCCATGGACGCAGGTGATAAAGCCGCATGTCAAACGCCCTGGAAAGGCCGAAAAGTGGCTGTTTTCAGGCCTACCCGAATGGGAGGAAGCGGGCGAGCGCGCCCCGCCCCGCCAAGTGGAATTGTCCGAGGCAGACGTGCTGGCGCAGCTGGACGCTCTGACCGGAGAGGGCGCGGAGAAACGCGCAGGCCAGCGCGCCTATGCCGCCGATGTTAGCCGTATTTTCGCCCCCCGCGACCGGCGCGAAGTGCCGCATGTTGCCTTGGCGCAAGCGGGCACCGGGATTGGCAAGACTTTGGGCTATCTCGCGCCCGCTTCTGTCTGGTCAGGCGCATCGGGTGGCACGGTGTGGGTGTCGACCTTTACAAAAAACCTGCAACGCCAATTGCGCAGCGAAAGCCGCCGCGCCTGGCCGATAAAGCGCCCCGATGGCACCCCGCCGGTTGTCGTGCGCAAGGGCCGCGAAAACTACCTCTGCTTGCTCAATCTAGAAGATGCGCTTCAAGGCGGTTTTGCCGGACGCCCCGCAATCCTGGCTCAATTGGTCGCGCGCTGGGCCGCTTTCAGCCGCGATGGCGATATGATCGGCGGCGATTTGCCCGGCTGGCTTGGCACATTGTTTCGTAAACGCGGCATTTCGGCGCTCACCGATCAACGCGGTGAATGTATCTATGCCGGGTGCCCGCATTACCGCAAATGCTTCATCGAACGCGCCGCTCGCGATAGCGCGCAGGCCGATTTGGTGATCGCCAACCACGCTTTGGTGATGATCAACGCCGCCAGAGGCCGCGACCATGCCCAGCACCCCACGCGGGTGATTTTTGATGAGGGGCATCATGTTTTTGAGGCCGCCGACAGCACCTTTGCCGCGACCTTGTCCGGGCAAGAGACGATTGAACTGCGCCGCTGGATCATGGGGCCGGAACGCAAAAATCGGGGCCGCAGGCGCGGTCTGGCCGCGCGGCTGGCGGATGTGGCCAGCTATGATGACGACGGCGGCATCGCGATAGAGGCCGCGTGTGAGGCAGGCAAAGCCTTGCCCGGCGAAGGGTGGCTGCAGCGCCTGCATGAAGGCGAGCCGTCTGGGCCGATAGAGGCGTTGCTATCGGCGGTGCGCACCGCGACCTATGCCCGCGATGAAAGCGCCAATGGGGCCGGCGTGCAAGATGCAGGATACGGCATCGAAACCGAAGCCAGCGGCCTGCCCGGCGAACTCATCGAAGCGGCGGGTGCGGGCGCGCAGGCTTTGGCCGCGATCCGCACCCCGCTTATCCAATTGGGCGGCCGGTTGGAGGCGATTATGGCAGACCCGCCCGATTGGCTTGATGGTCAAGGGCGCGCCAGAATCGAAGGCGCACGGTTTTCCCTGCAATGGCGGGTCGATTTGCTCACCGCTTGGGAAAGCCTGCTGGCGCGGCTAGGCGGACCGGTCGATCCGGAATTTGTCGATTGGTTGGCGGTTGATCGGTCCGATGCGCGCGAATTTGACGTGGCGATCCACCGGCGCTGGCTCGACCCGATGAAACCCTTTGCGAAAACGGTGTTGGAACCCGCGCATGGCGTGATGCTGACCAGCGCTACGCTGACCGATAGAATTGGGCCGCAGGCTGAGGTTTCCCAAGAGGCGAAATGGCAATCAGCCATCGATCGATCAGGCGCGGCACATGTGGAAAGCCAGCCATTGTTGTCCGCAGCAGACAGCCCGTTTGATTATGCCGCCCGCGCCGAAGTGTTGATCGTCACCGATGTGAAGAAGGGCGATTTGCCGGGCCTTGCCGGGGCCTATGCGCGCCTGATCGAGGCCAGCGGCGGCGGAGTGCTGGGTCTGTTCACAGCCATCCGCCGGCTGCGCGCGGTTTATGGGCGGATTGCGGACCGGTTGGCGCGCGAGGGGCTGCCGCTTTACGCTCAACATGTGGACCCGATCGACACCGGCACTCTCGTTGATATTTTCCGCGATGATCCGCGCGCCAGCTTGCTGGGCACAGACGCCTTGCGCGACGGGGTGGATGTGCCGGGACGGTCGCTGCGCTGCGTAGTGCTGGAGGCGGTGCCGTGGCCGCGTCCAGACATCCTGCACAAATCGCGCCGCGCCGCCGCCCATAGCGACAGCGGCGGCGGCAGCGCGCATGATGACCGCATAATCCGCGCCCGCATCGCGCAAGGTTTTGGCCGGTTGATCAGGGGCAAAGAAGATAGCGGCCATTTCGTCGTCCTATCTGCCGCCTTTCCCACCCGCTTGCTAAGCGCCTTTCCCGAAGGGACCAGCGTGCGCCGGGTGACATTGGACGAGGCATTGGCGCGCATATCGGGCGGCCTAATCGGTGAGAGTGCGATTCAAGACGCCGAACCATCTGGAAACATTGCCGCCAATGCCCCAGATAGTCTGACATGATCGAAGAATTTAACTACCTGGTGCGCCTGATCGCGCTCGGATCAGGGTTGATGCTGCTTGCGCAGATCGCCGCCAATGACGTGCGGATGCATATCAAAGTGCCGCTTATCGGCATGTTGGTTGGCGTGATTTTCTATCTGATCAATTCAACGCCGCTGACCGGGCCCGCTGGGCCGTTTGATCCGTGGATCGACATGCTGTCTCTGTCGACGCCGTTCTTCATTTGGCTGTTTGCCCGGCGGCTGTTTGAGCGTGAGCCGGAGCCGCGAATTATTATGGGCGCCGCCGCGGTCTTGTTAACCGGGTGGTTCTTGGGCAATTTCGTGCCCGCAACCCATCCGGTCGGATTCTTCATTTTGCACATTGGCTCGCTGTTGTTGATCCTCGATTTGGTGCGGGTCGGCATTTTGGAACGCGATGATGATCTGGTCGAACAACGCCGCGTGATCCGGCTGTGGCTGCCATTATTGGTGGCGGCGCAAGCGGCCAGCATCCTGATTTTTGAAATGGCAGAGATGGTCGCCTTTGTGGACAGCCGCTCGCCAATTGCGGCGCTGATCAATTCGCTGATCATTGTGCTTCTCATGCTGTTTGCAGGATTGGCGCTGATGCGCACTGATAGCGAATTGCTCGCTGAGCTGCAGGATGCCCCTATCCCCGATGCAAAAGAGCCTGCGCTGGAGCTTTCTCCGAGCGAGACTGTCCTGCATGAAAAACTGATCGCGGCGATGAAGGAAGGCGCTTACCGCGAACCGGGTCTGACGATTGCGGGCCTTGCCGATCAATTGGGGACGCCAGAGCACCGGCTGCGCGCACTGATCAACCGGCGGCTTGGTCACCGCAATTTCAGCGCCTTTCTAAACCGCCACCGCATCGCAGAAGCGCGCGAAAAACTGTCGGACCGCGAAGAGGTTGATCTGCCAGTGCTGACTATCGCCATGGATTTGGGTTACAATTCCCTGCCGACATTCAACCGCGCGTTCCGCAGCGAAACCGGCACAACCCCAAGTGATTTCAGGCGGTTAGCCATTAGTAAGGTTGCAGTTCCTACCGCGCAGGCGACTGGTCAAAACTGAAAATCTACGGTCATTTTCGGAATTGACCGCCATTTTTCGCCGCTGATAAGATTTTCCATGCGCTCTGGTTCAGAAACTGTGTCATCAACTCGATCAGGAGCCCGACCAGATGCAAACATCGCTGACCGCACCCGAACCGGCATACACCGCAGCGTATATAACCGAGCGCGTGACGGAGCATTTTATGAATGTGCTCTATTTCGACCTTGGCCGCTATCTGATTGCCGCCGGGGCGATGACGATTTTACTGTTGGTGTTTCGCGGATGGGCAAAGGCGCGGCGTATCCAAAAACGAACCGCCGGGCGTAAAGATTATACCCGCGAAGTTCTGTCATCTTTGCGCACGGTTTTCGTGTTCGCAATTATGACTTTGGCGACTTTGATCGGGCGCGAGACCGGGGTGATCAACCTCAAACTCGAAGGGGCGACCATGCTGACCGTGGCATGGCAATTTGCGCTGATCGTGTTGGTCCATGATGCCTATTTCTATTGGATCCACCGCGCGATGCATACCAAGCAGCTGTTTAACGCCACCCATTTGCATCACCACAAATCACGCACCCCAACACCGTGGACCGCCTATAGTTTCTCCAGCTTAGAAGCCGCAGCAGAGGCCGCCTTTGTGCCGCTCTTCCTTCTCGTCACCAGCATGCTGGGCCTTGCCTATGCCGGTTTCGCGATGCTGTTTTTCCTGTGGCACATGATCATCCGCAATGTGATGGCGCATACCGGCCATGAGATTTTCCCGGCAGGCTGGGTCGACAATCCCTTCACCAGCTGGATCAGCACCACGACGCATCATGATTTGCATCATTCCTCTGGTCACAATTTCGGGTTTTATTTCACCTTTTGGGATCGGTGGATGGGCACAGAACATCCGCGCTACGCTGAGGAATTCCGCAAGAACGCCAAACCGTATCGCCTGCCCAGTTTTGGTCCCAGAGCAGCAGAGCGCATCAGCGTTTTGATGGCGGCATTGCTGGCCGGGGCGGCGACGCTGAGCACTTGGTGGATCGCGGCTGAGCCGGGTGTGATGTAACACGGGCGGACCCACACGGTCTGCTACGCACGGATTGGCCCCGGATTCTCTTCAGACGGGGCCGTTTGCGGCAGCATCAGCAATGGCATGATCACGGCGCGCTCCCCAGGTTAGCGCCGCGTCTGTCAAAGCTGGGCTGCCGCATTTGCTTTACCCTGTGAAGCTGGCATAGGTGCGCGGGGTGTGCGTCATGTCTGCGCTATTTATGGGGCCGATATTGGGCCATAGTTGAGGCCAAATTTACGGCCTGCCATGAGGGAAGAAATTTCGTGAAAATCCTGGGTCTCTTGCGCCATGCGAAATCCGAATGGGACGATATGGCAAAGCGTGATTTCGATCGCGGTTTGAATGATCGCGGTCGGCGCGGCGGCGCATTGATCGGTGATCATATCCGCGCTCATGGTATCAAATGGGACCGGCTAATCGCCAGCCCAGCGGTGCGGGTGAAAGAGACGTTGGAATGCGGACTGCCTGAAATCGCGCCGATCTATGATGATCGGCTGTATCTGGCCAGTACCGACACAATTGTCGAAGTCGCACAGGAACACGCGATAATTAACGGCGTCGAGGCGGACACAATATTAATGTCAGGGCACAATCCGGGCTTGCAAGAATTGCTGCTCGATCTGGTCTCGCCAGCTCATGAAAATGATCTGTTTAAAGAGGCTTCGGTGAAGTTTCCGACCGCGACCTTTGCCGTGCTTGAATGCAATGTCGAACATTGGGCAGATGTGAAGAATTTCTGCGCGAAGCTGGTGCATTTCGCCCGTCCGCGCGACCTTGATCCAGACCTAGGGCCGGAATTTTAAGCCGCCAGATCGCTCAATCGCTAAGCTGAGAGAATTTGACGCGGCCCCGGCCCTTGGCTCGCCAGCCGATCGTCCGGATTGTAAATCGCGCATTTCTCTAGGCTAAGACACCCGCATCCAATGCACCCGTCGAGCCGATCGCGCATCCGTTCCATTTCCGCAATCCGCGCCTCGATCCGCCCTCGAATAGAGCCGCTGATCAAACGCCAATCGCGCGCCGTCGGGGTGCGCCCATGGGGCAATTTGCGCATCTCTTCGTCAATCTCGCTCAGCGAAAGCCCCAATTGCTGCGCGATCAGGATAAAACTGACGCGGCGCAAATCTGACCGCAAGAACCGGCGTTGATTGCCGCCAGTACGAACGGGTTCGATCAACCCTTTATCTTCGTAAAAACGGATTGCCGACACGGACAGGCCGGTGCGGCGTGCCATTTCACCAATCGGGATGAGATCGCGGGAGGAGAGTGTTTTGGCCATATCAAACCACTATCGTAAAAAGAGCTTGATCTCAAGTTAGGTTGAGATTGCATAGTGACGGCACCGCTTGATTCGGGTGCGTGTGAATTCTCAATTCAAAAATTCTGACGCGCCCGGCCAAACAAATAGGAGCCAAGACTATGCCGACAGCCAAAACAATATCAACAGGACGCATCGAACACGCCAACCTCACCGTGACCAACCCGGAACGCAGCGCGCGATTGTTCAAAAATTTACTCGGGTGGGAGGAGCGTTGGCGCGGCCAATCGGCAATGGGCGGAGACACTCTTCACATTGGCGAGCCCGGCAATGGCGCGACCTATATTGCGCTTTACACCAATGCCGATGTGAGGGCGGATGCGGATAAAGAAGGTGGCCGCAATTACTCAAAAGGCAGGCCGCTTAACCATGTCGGTTTGCTCGTCAATGATCTGACGGCGGCGCAAGAGGCGGTTGCTGGCGCAGGCCTCAAACCCTTTGGCCATGATGATTATGAACCGGGACGGCGGTTCTATTTCTTCGATTGGGACGGGATTGAATTTGAAGTGGTGAGTTACGCCGACACGCCAGCCAAAGACTCCGCGGGAGCACAAGCATGAACGAGCCACTCCTGCGTGAGCCGATCTTCGCCCCGCCCCGCGATCGAGGTCAAAACAAGCTGGCTTGGCGACCAGATGCGCCGTCTGCGCCGGCACTCGCTACGCCGACTGCACCGCGTTTCTGGCCGATCCAAGGTTGGTCGGTGTGGTCGATGTTCAAATCCCCGGCCCACGGCTTGCAGAGCGCACGCGCTTCTTCCGGCGATCCTGAAACCCAGCCCTCATAATCCGCAGGCCTGAGCAGCACCGGCATGCGGCTATGCACCGCCTCAGCCGCAGAGCCGGTGCTGTCCGTCATCACCATCGAAAAACATGTGCCGAACTCGTCGCTATCTCGCCAAACCCCGGCGCAGGCGAACAAGTCGCTGTCTGGAACCGACATCCAGCTGCGCGTCTTGGCGCCCTTTGGCCCCTGCGCCTCTGCCCATGCGGTGACCGGGATCAGGCAGCGGCGTTCCTCAAAAGAATGCCGCCAGAAGAAACTGTCCAGCTTATCAGTGCGCGCATTGTTGACCGGCTTGGGCTTCAGCGTTTGGCCCGATTTGCCCTTCATCACGAGCGGGAAACCCCAACTCATCTGGCGCAATTGGCCCTCTGCGACCACTGTTCCGGGATAGCCGGGAAACACCTCTGCGCCGAAATTTGCACCGCCCAAAGCGTCAACCGCGTCAAACCACGCCGCGACTTCGTCTTTGCCCTTGGTCATGCGATAAAGGTTGCACACGGCCTAACGTCCCCCTCACGCGCCAGCATTGCCGATGACAAAACACGCCGCCGCCATCAGCGCACCCGCCATGCGATTGGAACGAAAACGCGCGAGCGGATTGTCTGGGTCCGCAGGGTCCAATGTCGCCACCTGCCATGTCAAATGCAAAGCGACCGGAGCCAACGCCAACAATGCAAAGACATCAGGCCGGTAAAGCCAAACGCCAATCCCCCACAAAGCAATCGTCGCCCCGTAAAACAGCGCGGTCCCGGCATGCACACGCGCGCCCATCCGCAGCGCCGACGATTTGATCCCGACCAAGGCGTCATCCTCACGGTCTTGCAAGGCATAGATCGTGTCAAAACCAATCACCCAGCAGATGCAGCCAGCATAAATTGCCGCAATCGCATCCCAATTGTCCCAAGCATCCCCGCGCAAGGCCGTCCATCCGACCAGCAACCCCCAGTTGAACACCATGCCCAGCCACGCCTGAGGCCACCACGTGATCCGTTTCATAAACGGATAGGCCGCAACCAGCGCCAAACTGCTCAGCGCCACAATTTGCGCGGTGAATTGCAATTGCATCAAGACAATCAAGCCAACCAAGCACAGCGCGATGAGCCACGCCCATGCCGCCCGCTTGCTCACCCGCCCACTGGCAACCGGACGCGCGGCGGTTCGGGCGACTTTCTTATCCAGATCCGCATCAACAATATCGTTATAAACGCACCCTGCCCCGCGCATCACAATCGCGCCGAGCAAAAGCCACGCCAGCAGCCCAAATTGAAACCCCGCCCCGGTCAACCAAACGCCAAACACGCAAGGCCAAAACAGCAGCCACCACCCAATCGGCCGATCAAACCGCGCCAATTGCGCAAGATCGCGCGGCAATTGCGGCAGGCGCGCAATGAGGCCGCGATGCTGCGTATCGGGGACGATCTGCTCAGCGTTCGTTTGATCGCTCATGACTGTTGGGCCCCGCTTTCATCGCTGCTTTCAATCCCGCCCTTTGTCGCCGCATGCCACCCAATAATCGCCAGTCCGAACATCACTACGTTACCCGCAAAATCGAGCATGCCGATGGATGTCAGAACGGGCATTTCGTAATGGAAGTAATAGTTGAAGGCGAAGAATGGCACGAGCGCCGCCGCAAACACCGCAAAGCCGCGCGCGGACCAGCGCACAGTCACCGCCATAATGCCGAACAGCACCGCCTGTGATCCGAAACAGGCCATGATGAACCGCGATAGAAACGTGTTTTCGCGGTACGCCTCACTGACAGCGACATCGATCACATGGCCTGGCGCAAACAGCGCCCATCCGCCAAGGCCAAAAAACACGGCTGCTATCAGATATTGGGCAGTTCTGGCTGTCATGCCTTGCTCCTTAACGCCGCGCGGGCTTAGGGGAAAGGCATGGCTGAAACGCATCAACCACCTGCTCCTGATCCCAAGACCCCGGCTTGGCCTCCCAAAAGCGCGCCGCGCCTGTTTGTGGAGGGTGCATTGTCCGTTGGGCTGAATGTCACGCTGGATGGGACGCAGGCGCATTATCTCGGCAAAGTCATGCGTCTACGCGAAGGCGGCGATGTTATTTTGTGTGACAATGCGACCGGTGAATGGGCCGCTGCGGCGCAAAGTGTCGATAAAAGGCGCGTTGATCTGGTGGTGCACAAACGGCTCCGCCCGCGCGAAGATGTGCCCAATATATGGCTGTGTCCGGCGCTGCTGAAGAAAGACCGGTTTGATCTGGTGCTGGAAAAAGCGACCGAATTGGGCGGCGCACATCTTCGCCCCGTCGTGACGCGGCGCTGTGTGGCCGACAAACTCAACCTGGCCCGCGCCCGCACCATCACGATAGAGGCCGCCGAGCAATGCGCGCGCACCGCTTTGCCCGAAGTGGCAGAGCCGGTGAAGCTGGACGCGATGCTGCGCGATTGGCCGGAAAGCCGCGCGTTGTTTTTTGCCGACGAGGCCGCAGCAGGTGCTGAAAATTCAGAATGCGCCCCCGCCGCCGCCGCATTCGCCGCACATGACGGGCCCGCCGCGATCCTGATCGGGCCAGAGGGCGGCTTTGACGATGCAGAGCGCGCCGCCATTCGCGCCCACCCAAATACCCGCGCCATCACCCTTGGCCCGCGAATTTTGCGCGGCGAAACGGCCGCAATTGCCGCTCTGTCAATATGGATGGCGAGCAGCGGCGATTGGGCGAATAACCAGAAGGCAAGCAATACAGCGGACGAACCTGATAGCAGCCCGGCCAAGGATTGATTTGCGCAAAGAAACCGAAATTACGCTTCCCACAAATCAATCGGTTTTATAGGGCAACCGTTATGACAGGCCTGCGCCAGAGAGATTAGAGCATGAGCACCAGAGAAGCATCCAGCGGCGAAGAGCCGATTATCGAGACTATGGATGATTTGACCGCGCCCATGCGCGGCGGCGAAAAGCCGAAATCAGATTGGCGCATCGGGACCGAGCATGAAAAGCTGGTCTACAAACGCCTCGACGCAGACGGCAATCGCCGCGCCCCGTCCTATGACGAGCAATGCGGGATCAAAGACCTGCTCATGGGTCTCACTGAATTTGGGTGGGAACCTGTGACAGAAGGGGACCATGTCATCGCGCTCAAAGGCGCAGATGGCGCGGTCAGTCTTGAGCCTGCGGGGCAGCTTGAATTGTCCGGCGCACCGCTAAAAACGTTGCACGAAACCTGCGCGGAAACCGGACGGCATTTGGAGCAAGTCAAATCCATCGGCGAACGCTGCGGCGTCGGTTATCTTGGCCTTGGCATGTGGCCGGATAAAACCCGCGAAGAATTGCCGGTGATGCCCAAGGGCCGCTACAAAATCATGATGGAGCATATGCCGAAGGTCGGCGATCTTGGCCTCGATATGATGCTGAGAACTTGCACCATTCAGGTCAATCTGGATTACCAATCAGAAGCCGACATGGCGCAAAAATTCCGTGTTGGCTTGGCACTGCAACCGCTGGCAACGGCTTTGTTTGCCAATTCCCCTTTTACCGAGGGGAAGCCCAACGGGTTCCTGTCCTATCGCAGTCACATCTGGTCTGACACCGATCCGCATCGCACCGGTATGCTGCCATTCGTATTCGAAGACGGCTTTGGCTATGAACGCTGGGCTGAATATATGCTCGATGTGCCGATGTATTTCGTGTTCCGCGATGGCAAATATATCAATGCCGCTGGTCTGAGTTTTCGGGACTTTATGGCGGGCAAACTCTCTGTCCTGCCGGGCGAGCGGCCCACCGCCAGCGATTGGTGGGACCACCTCTCCACTGCCTTCCCAGAGGTGCGGCTGAAAAGTTTCCTCGAAATGCGCGGCGCAGACGGCGGCCCGTGGAGCCGGATTTGCGCCTTGCCCGCGCTGTGGGTCGGGCTTCTCTATGATCAAGGCGCGCTGGATGCCGCGTGGGATTTGGTCAAAGATTGGTCGATGGAAGAACGCGAGCAATTGCGTATCGACGCACCGCGCCTCGGCCTGAACGCGCCAATCCCCGGAGGGGGCACGATGCAAGACCTCGGTAAAGAGGCGCTGTCCATTGCGCATTCCGGTTTGGCCGCGCGCGCGATGCTAAATGCCAGCGGCGATAACGAGACCGGATACCTCGAAACACTGGACGAGATCGTCAAAACCGGCAAAGTTCCGGCGCAGCGCCTCCTCGATGCCTATCATGGCGAATGGGGCGGCGACGTATCGCGGGTTTATAAATACTCGTTTTAAGGAGAGAGACGACATGCTGATCGTATTGGCCGAAGCAACAATGGGCGAAGGCGCACTGGACGCTGCGCGCGGGGCTATGGCAACCATGCTAGCGGCATCGCGCGCCGAAGATGGCTGCGTCAGCTATGCCTATGCGGTCGACGTGCTTGATCCATCAAAGCTGCATATTGTCGAAAAATGGAAAGATGAGGCCGCCCTCGCCTTCCATTTCCAAACGCCGCATATGGCCGCGTTCCAAGCGGCTCTGGCTGAGCTCGATGTGAAAATCACCGAATTGGCCAAGTTTCAGGCCGATGACGGCGCGCCAGTAATGTGAGCATGATGCATCCAGAGCGGATGCAGTCTTTCGAGCGCATGCGGCTTAGCAGGAGAATTTGGCAATGATAGTCGTCGTCGGCAGTTTTCGCATTCCGCCAAACATGGTCGATGTTGTGCTGGCACCGATGGAGGAAATGATCGCCGCCAGCCGCGCCGAAGAAGGCTGCGTCGAATATGCCTATGCGATGGATGTGCAGGACAAAGGCCTCGTCCGCGTCAGCGAGGTCTGGCGCGATCGGGAAGCGCTGGAGACGCATTTTCGCACTGCCCATATCGCAGAATGGCGCGCGCAAGTTTCTGCCTTGGCCGTTTCGGAGCGGGAATTGACCGCGTTTGAAACCAAGGATGACGGGTTTTATATTTAGGCCGCCACCAGCGGAGCACACAACTTCGGTGCTTTCAAATCTTAACAGTTAACTCTGGGGGCGCCTTTGTCGTAAAGTGTATCGCTTTGTCGCAGGCATAGCCCTTAGCCAAGATGTTCACATAGCCGACAGCAATGCGGCCTCATTCCTCCACTCGTTAAATTCTGGGAGGAATGACATTTTAGATACTAAAATAAGGCACCGCGCAGCTCGCGGTGCGATGGCCGCCGCTATGCTTGCAACGCTTTCGGCATGTGGCGGCGAAGATGCCAATCCGGCTAATACCGACACGGCCGTCACGCCGACACCCACCCCTACCCCTGTAGATCCAGCGGTCGCCGCCAATCAGATCGTACAGCAATTCCTCAACCTCGATCTCACCACGCTCGACAATTACGCTGCGCCCGCGCTGCCCGCCTATTTCGATGGAACAGTCGACGCGATTGACAACACTCCGGGCAACGACCCGGTTAACGATGCCGCCGCGACTTTAGGCCGGGTGCTGTTTTACGATGCGGCACTCAGTTTCAACGACACCACGTCTTGTTCAACGTGCCACAAACAAAGCATCGGCTTTGATGATGATGAACAGCTTTCAACTGGGTTTGAAGGCGGCCAAACCGATCAGCATGCAATGCGGTTGGGCAATATTCGCTATTATGAACCGGGGGAAATGTTCTGGAACCGCCGGGCTGCGAGCGTTGAAGATCAAGCGATACAGCCAATCCTTGATGCGACTGAAATGGGATGGTCGGACAATGGCGGCATCGCGGCTCTGACGACGAAAATGGCGGGGCTGGACTATTACCCGGCGCTGTTTGAATTTGTCTATGGCGACCCTGCAATCACTCAGGAACGCATTGAGCAGTCGCTCGCGCATTTTCAGCGTGCCATGATTTCCTCCGACAGCAGATGGGATCGCGCCTATGCGCAGGTGTTTGCTATCGGGGCGCCAAACCGCGCCTTGAACCAAGCGCTCCCTGGTTTCTCAGCGAGCGAAAATCGCGGGCGCGAACTGTTTATGACTGGTCAGAATAATGGCGGCGCGGGATGTTTATCCTGCCATGTGCCGCCGACATTTGCCCTCACCGCCAACAGCCGGTCAAATGGACTGGATGCAGGCGAAACTATTGTTTTCAAATCACCTTCGCTCAAGAATATCGGGCGCTCCGCGTTTTTCATGCACGATGGGCGTTTCACTACTTTGCGCAGCGTGGTCGATCATTATTCCGATAGTGTTCAGGCTGGTCCCGCGCTCGATAATCGGTTGACGCAAGGGAATAACCCCCGGAGGCTCAATTTGACCGAGACGGACCGTGAAGCACTGGTGGATTTTATGCTGACGCTATCGGATGAAACGCTGGAGGCGGACCCGAAATTTGCCTCCCCATTCCTCCCTTGATTTGGTCTGAGCTCTGCAAAGTCGAGGCGTGCCGCTTATTCAGCCGGTTCCTGTGAGGATTGTGCTGGATGGGCAACGCCTCGGCTCGCACCGCTCGTAAACCGACCAAAAATCGCGCGCTTCACCCATGCGAGCCGCGACGTAATCACGCCGTTTTCTTCCATCCAATCGTAATATTCTCGGTATTTGGGATCTTCGGAAAGCAAGTGCTTTTCCTCTGTCCGGGCGCGCCAGTAATAGATGCCGCCGACCACGGCCAAGAAAAACGTGTTGCGAATGCCATCGGTCAGCGAACCGTTCATCACAAAGAACGGCAGGACCGAGCACCACCAGAACAGGTTCTTTGACAGATAGGCCGGGTGACGCGTGAAACGGTACGGCCCATTGGTCAGAACCCCGCGATAGGTGAGGTTGGAAAAACGAATGCCAAACACCACCGTCGCCCAAGCATAGACCCCGGTGAGGAAGATAAGCCAAGCCGCCCACACCCATAGCAAAGTAGGATTGCCTGCAAACCAGTGCCCCCATGTGGCGGTGCTGGCCTCGTAGCTGAGGATTTGGTTGTTGTTGCCAATGATGCCCCAGACAAAGGGCGGGTAACACAGCAATGCCGCAAGCCAGCCGCTCAAAAACGGATTGCCTGAACGGATATGTGCATCCAGCGGACGCAATGTGAACAGATAGCCCACCGTCCCAATCTGCACATCAATCACAAACAACAAAGTGATGAGCAGCATACCGAATTCAACAGGATTGCTGATAATCTGCGCCGGAGTGGCCTCGACAATATAGGCGAAACCCGGCGGCAGGATTGAGATCATGAAGGCGCCAAAGAAGGCTTTAATGATCCATGCGCGCCAGTGTTTCTTGACCGCTTCTCTATCAAAGGCCGCGCCATCTGTGTCAGGGCGCGGCATCAAGCCAAAGCCTTGGCAAAGCATCGCGCCGAAATGCCAAGTGGCGTCTTTCGGCTGCGTCATGAACCGATCGAGCCAGATGATATACGGCACCGACAACACCACCATCGGCAGGATCGCAAAGCCGAGCACTTCCATCGCAAAGAGATATTGCCCGTCCCAATACCAACGGCACACGCAATACAAAGCGGCGATGATCGCCCAAGTCGCCCAAAGACCGACGATCTTGATCGTCGCGGTTGGCATTGCGGCTTGGACGCTGCGTTTCAGGTTCCAATCTAGTCCGGTCGATGGGCGCAAATGCACCCGGTCCACCAGCAATGACCAAATCGCCATCGGACCGGCAGTAAAGATCATCGCGGTCAGCGCTGCGTAAGGTCCGCTCAGGACGCCATATTGCCCCTCCAGCCCAATCGCTTCTGCGATCAGCGGGAAGGTGCGGCAGAACAATATCCACACAAACAGACCCAGCAATCCTGCAAGGCCCACGCCTGAGGAGACGTCGCTTTTCGGCAAGCGCTTGGGCAGGCCTTTAGCGCTCGGCAAAGGTCCGCTGCGTTCGGTCGATGGAATATCTGCGCTCATTACCCGAGGGGCATTAGCGCAAAAGGGTTAATGGACAGGTTAGATTAGCAACGCCGTTTCAGACAGGCACACGGGCGCGCGAATACTTAACAAACGCGCATGCCGCACCGCCTAGACCATCAGATCAACGCCAGGCGTGGATCTCACCGCTGTCATCCAGAATGTAGAGGTGATTGTTCGCCACAATCGGCGGCAAGCTGACCGGTTGATCGATGTCAGCGAACATTTCAGATGATCCCTCGCCCGCGCTGATTTTCCACACTTCCCCGCGTGAACTGGCAACCCACAAATGGCCGCCCGCTAACACTGGCCCGGTCCAGAAAATCGGGTCCTTGCGCTTTTCTTCATTGCGGAATTGCTGAAGCTGAGAAATCCAGCGCACGCGCCCGGTGGAACGCGCAATCGCCAGCAATCGTGCATCATCGGTCAGAGTAAAAATCCACTCACCAGCGATCGCCGGGGTGGAGATACCGGCAAGGTTCAATTCCCAAATGCGTTGCCCTGTGACCAGTTCATACGCCGCCATGCGCCCGCCTTGCCCCAAGGCATAGACGCGGCCGGAATCAATGATCGGGTCCGCGTCAATATCGGTGATCGAGCTAACGGTGGTGGAGATATTGGTGCGCGCCAAAGCGTCCGCCCAAAGGGTCCGGCCATTCTCATAGCGATAGGCGTTCAGCTCGCCGCTGGAATAGCCCGCAATCACAGTGCCATTGCCCGCCGCCGGGGCCGCAACGCCGAACACGCCCGATTGCGTGGTCGATCCAGATTCGTTCCAGAGCAGCGAACCATCCGCCGCGTCTAGCGCCAGGATTTGGTTGTCTTGCGACATCACATAAACCTGACCAAAGGCGATTGTTGGCGAACCGCGCAATGGGCCCGCGGGATGCACTTTCCAGATAATCTCGCCAGTCATCGCGTCGATGGCTTTGGCATCGCCAGCGCCATTGGTGGCGTATAGGCGACCATTGTCATAGCTCACCCCGCCGCCAAATGCCGATGGGCGCATATCGTCACTCATCTCATCATCAGAATTCCAAACGCGCGCGCCGGTTTCTTTGTTGAAAGCATGAATGGTTCCGTCAGAGCCAACCGCGAACAGCATATCGCCGCCCACAACCGGTGCCGCTGCAAGGCGTTCTGAATTGCTTGACCCGGCAATCCGCGCCGACCATGCTTTGGTCATTGTCGCTGGCAAAGCGAGGTGGCCGTATGATTTGCTGGCTGATCCGCCGACCTGCGCCCATTCTGGGTTGGCTGTTTGAGGCGGCAGGACAACCGTGACACTGGCAAGTGTGGGATCAACCGCCGCGCCGCTTTCGATACGAGACAGGATCGGTGTGCGATTGCCGACCGTTGGGGTGGTTTTTTCTCCGCCGCCAAACAAGCCGCCGCCGCCGCATGCCGTGAGCGTCGCCGCCAGCGCGCCCAATGCCAGCGCGCCTTTCATTGCACCCGTTTTTCGTGTGATCCGCATTTTCATATGTCCGTTCAAACTTTCGTCTTAGGCTGAAGTGTGGTGCCTGATCTGGGTGCTTATTAAGGCGCGCCTGCTGGTGCCCCTTGCGGTGCTCCTTGGGGCGGGCCGCCTGCGGTTACGCCTTCGTCTTCGAGCAATTGGTCAACATCATCAATCGCATCCACGCCCAGCAGGCCCGCCATTTGGCGCGCACGGGAACGGAGCGTTTCGGGGATGTCTTCATCCTTCGCGATTTCCGCAAACAAAGCGCCAGCGGCGTCTTCATTGCCCGCCTCAAGATGCGCAATCGCGACCAATTCGCCCGCGCTGCCAAAGAAAGCGTTGCCCGGCACCGCCAGCCCTTCGAGCTTCGCGATAATATCGGCCGGTTCACGGTCGTCAAAATTGGTGGAAACTTCGCGGATCAAAGCAAGATCGCGCATAGGCTGCGGAGCGTCAGGATCGGCGGCCACAGCGGCGTATAGTTCAACCGCGCGCGCCGGGTCTGCATCCTCTAGCGCCGCCGCAGCTTGCATAAACTGCGCAACAGTTTTTGCGCCCGGCGAACCATCTTCGACCAACGGAGCGACTTTTTCCGCCGCGCCGGGATAATCGCCAGCATCGACCGAATCGAGCGCGCTAACGATTGTCTCAGATTGGCCTTCTAAATTCGCCTCATTGGTGCTGTCCCAATACCAATAGGCCAGCATCCCAGCGAGAGCGACGGCCAGAACCGCGCCCACTGTGACGCCGTATTTCTTAAAAAATTCGGTCGCATCATCCTGACGCACGGCCTCGTCAATTTCGCGCATAAGGATTTCATCCTCGCGCGAAGGTGTGCCCGGTGCCGGGTCTTGTGGTGCTTCGTCTTGCGGTAGTTCAGTCGGGGTGCGCGCCACGGGGCGGAATTCCTCGTTACAATTAACTTTGCTTTGCGCGGCTCTTTAATCGCCGCCGCGCTGCTACGCAATGGTGCTGCACTGGCCGATGCACCGCCGCGAACCCTCCTGTTTTGCGAAATGCATCGCGTAAGTTGAAGGGGCAATGAACAGAAAGCAGGGCAAACGCCGATTGAAGCGCGGGATTAATCAGGAGTCATCGCGCCCCAATAGAGCGCGCGATACGCCGCCACCATTTGCGCTTGATCGAAATGCTTGGCCGCCCGTTTCCGGTTTGCCGCGCCCACTTGTTTGCGCAAATCGGTATTGGCGATCAATTCCTCGAGCATCGCAGACAGCGCCGCGGCATCATCCGGAACAGCGATAAAGGCGCGGTTTGGCTCAGCCACGATAGACTTAATATCGCCAACATCAGGCGCGGCAATCGGCAATCCTGCGGCCATCGCCTCGACCACCGATAGCGGGAATTGCTCGCTTTTCGACGACAGCGCAAAAATATCGAACAGGCCGATCAATTCCGCCGCGTTGCTCACCGCGCCGGGCAAATGAACGCGGTGGCTGATCTCCAATTCATCGGCGACGGCAAGAATGGCTTCGCGTTCCGGTCCCTCGCCCAGAATGACAAGGTGCCAGTCTTCCGGCATTTGCGCGCAAGCCTGCACCAGCATCGGCAATTGTTTTACCGCGCGCAAACCGGCCAGCGTGCCGATCCATTTCTCGCCGGCGCGTTTGACGACACGGAATGCGCCCGGTTTCGGTTTGCGGGCAAATTTGGCGGTATCAATACCGTTGGAAATGCGTTGGACCTTGCCCTCTGGCTGATACCAAATGTCGCGGGCAATCGTCTCCAGCCCTTGGCTGGGCACAACCAAAGCATGCGCGCGGGCCAAGGCAATGCGCCGATACCAGTTGCGGCTCGATTTAAGCTGCGCGGCCTCGTCTTCGTTAAAACCGTCCTCGTGATGGATCAGCGGCGGCAAGTTTAGCGCATCGGCAAAAACTCGGTGAGCCATGACGACATCCATCGCGCCCCAATTGTAAGTCAGCACCAGATCAAACGGCTTCATCGCCTGAGCAATCGCAACCAAACGCCCCGGTGTCGGCAATCCTGTTAATGAGGGGAAGGCCTCCGGAAAATCGGCCTTTACGCCGCGCGCAATATGTTCGCGCGCGCCCGTCTGATCGGGCAAACCAGAGATCACCGTGTGATGCAGTTCTTTGCCAAAGGCGTTCATCAATTGCACCGCGCGCAGCTCTTTGCCGCCCGGCGCAAAGGTAGAGTGGCAATGCAGAACTTTGGGCAGGTTTTGAGATTTCGCCATGATGCGCCCGTTAAACCTTTGCCAGCAACGCGTCGATCGCGGCGCGCGCCTCTGTTTCATCCAAAGTGGGCGCATGGCCAATGCGCGGCACGGTTACCGCGGTCATCGCCGGGTTACGAACGCCCATTTGCGTGACCGTTTCCGGAGTTAACAGGTCCGACAATTCCCCGCGGATCAGGACCATCGGCACATCACGCAAAGCCTCATAAGCGCCCCAAAGATCGGGCGGTGCGGCATTGCCGGGCTCTTTGAAGGGATCAGCAATGGCCATGTCGTAATCGTGGCTGATCCGGCCATTTTGACTCACCACCAATCCCTGTTTCGCGGCGTCCAGCCAATCTTCCAGATCATAATCGGGAAAAGACGCACTGTGCACCTCTGCCAATGATCGCGCCGCGTGAATCCAGGTGGGATAGCTGCGCGCTTGACCGACATATCCGCTGATCCGTTCGATCCCGACCGGGTTAATCTCTGGCCCAATGTCATTCATAACACAGGCCGCGATGCGCCCCGGCTTGCTGGCGGCCAGCAACATCGTCATCAACCCGCCCATTGACGTGCCGACGGAAATGAAACGCGTCACGCCAAGCTCGCTGAGCAACGCTTCCACATCAGCGCAATATTGCAGCGGGTTATACGTCGCGCTGTCTGGAGCATAATCGCTCTGCCCGCGCCCGCGCATTTCTGGGACAATCACCCGGCGCGTTTGCGCCAGATGCGCCGCCAAATCGGCAAAATCGCGTGAATTGCGGGTCAGGCCGTGCAGGCACAAAACCGGCGGGCCATCATATCCATCCGGCCCGGCATAATCGCGGTAATAGAGCGACAGCCCATCGGCGCTGGTCCAATTGCGGTCTTCATATGTGTTGGCCATGAAAGGCGAGTTTCCTCTGAATGTTGGTGATGGGCGGCTTGCGCGCGCCTGATCTGGGCTCCACTATCGCCGGATGAGCGATGAACCGCAACCGGCCACGTACACCCCCGACCCCGCTATCAACACGCTCGCCGATTGGCTGGGCGTGCCGGTGGCGGCGGCGGATTTTCCAGAGACGAAATTGAGGTTTCGCAGCGACAAGGCCGCGGCTGCCATTGGACTGGCTGGCCTGAGTGACGAGGAATGGACCGGGCATTTCGGGCGGTTTGCGCCGCTGCCTGGCAATTTGGCGGCTCCGCTCGCGCTGAAATATCACGGCCATCAATTCCGCAATTACAATCCAGACATTGGCGACGGGCGCGGGTTTCTGTTTGCTCAGATGCGCGGGGCCGATGGGCGGTTGATGGATCTTGGCACAAAAGGGTCTGGCACCACACCGTTTAGCCGCGCGGGCGATGGGCGGCTGACTTTGAAAGGGGCCGTGCGCGAGATCCTGGCGACGGCGATGTTGGAGGCACTGGGGGTGAACACCTCCAAAACTTTGTCGGTGGTTGAGACCGGCGAGCCGCTGGAACGCGGCGATGAGCCTTCGCCCACCCGCTCAGCTGTGATGGTGCGGCTGAGCCATTCGCATATCCGCATCGGCACATTTCAGCGGCTGCTGGCGCATGAAGAGACGGAGCAGATGGAGGCTTTGGTGGCCTATTGTCTGGAACAATTTCCGGGTCCACCTCTGCCAAAAGACGCGCCGGGACGAGACGAGCCTGCGGTGATGTTGATGCATAATGTGGTGGAGCGCATGGCCGATCTCGCCGCCAGTTACATGGTCGCTGGTTTTGTCCACGGCGTGCTCAACACTGACAATATGAACGTAACGGGGGAGAGTTTTGACTACGGCCCGTGGCGCTGGCTGCCGAGCTGGGACCCGAGCTTTACCGCCGCCTATTTCGATCATGGCGGCCTGTATGCATTTGGGCGTCAGCCTGAGGCTTTGCATTGGAATTGCGGGCAATTTGCGGTGGCTTTGCGATTGCTCGCCGACACAAAGCCGCTCGTGTTCGCGTTGGAGCGGTTTGGCCCGCTTTATATGGAGGCGATTGCGCGGCGTTGGTGTTGGCGATTGGGTGTGCAGCCGCGCGGTGTAGAAACGGATTCGGTCATGGTGTCAGCCGCCGAAAAAGCCATGCGAGAGAGCGGCGCGCAGCCCGATGCGTTCTTCTTCACGCATAGAGGCAAAGGGCGCGATCTGGGAGCCGGACGGAATGCAGAACTGGCCGAATTGCTTGCTGACTATACGCGGGCCGGCGACACCCACGAATATTGGGACGATGACGCGCCGCAATCGATGGTCGTTGATGAAGTCGAAGCGATCTGGTCAGCGATTGACGAGCGCGACGATTGGACGAAGCTAACGGATAAAGTGGCAGCTCTACAGCGCATGGGCGAAGCGCATGGCCCCGCGCCTATTCCTGCCGGTCACGCTTAACCGCGCCGAGCCGATGCGCGGGGTGAGGCTATTGCGCCTCAGCCATGGCTTGCGGTTGAAGGTCGATGCCGTAGAGTTTCCAGCGGCCCTGTTCCCATTGAAAATACATATCAAATCCAATTGAGATCGGCCGCATCTGAAACACGCCGCGCACCCGGAAAACGTCGGCGCTGACCAATTGCGGTGCCTCATAATAGGTTGGCGGCACCAACAGCGCATTCGACAGATCGATGTTCAAATTGCGGATACCGGCAAAGACCTCCGTCAGTCGGGCCGGATTGAAATTGATCTGAAATCCTTGCGCCGAAATATCGCGCAGCACCGAATAATTGCCCGATTGATTGGCATGATCCACCGCCGCGACGGTCGACCATAACAGTTTGGACAATTCCAACTGGCTCGGCACGGGGCGCGTCGATGGCGGCGGCTGCACGGTGGGAGCCGCCTGCGGGGCCGCAGGAGGAGCCACCTGAGCAGCGGCGGGAGCCAGTGGCAAGGCAGCGGCCACACAGGCCAAAGCCATGAAACGAAATGCCGGGGCGCTGGGCCCCGGCATCGTATTTTTGTGGTTGGTCATCGAAGTCATAACCAAGCTGTCTAACGGCTTACCAAGAAACTTGGAAGCCGCCGCGTGCGCCGACTTCGCCGCTGTCGAAGCCAACGCCCATACCGGCCGAAACCGACGCATTGTCCGAAACCCGCGCGCTGACGGCGAATGTGCCCGCGCCTTGGTTTTCGAAATAACCAACGCCGCCCGACAGAGCAAAGCTGCTGCCGGGTGCCAATGCTGGGCTTTCCATCGCCAGCGCCATTGCGACGCCTTCATTGGCGCGGTCGATCGCCTGACGGTTGGTTTCAGTGAGGCTGAACAATGTGTCCACCCGGCTGGTGTTCGACGCGGTCAGTGTTTGCAGCGCGAGGATATCGGACGCATTCGCCGCGATCCCTGCGCTGTTGGTGTCGACCCCGGCTTGCGAGGCAAAGGTGCTCGTGCTGCCGGTGAGTGTTGAACGGCCCAATGTGCCGGTCGCGTCGCTGGTTACGAAGAAAAGGCCGCCCGTCTGGCTGTTGGTGCTGGCATCAAGCGATGCGACCACAACCTGCCCGTCATTGGCCGCCACTGCGCCCTGACCGATGGCCACCGAATTTGCGCCGGTTGCCGAAGCCTCTGCACCCAGAGCAATCGCCCCGGCCCCGCTGGCCGCCGCATTGTCGCCGACTGCGATGGATTGCATTCCGCTGGCCGCGGCTGCTTCACCAACGGCGAGTGAGCGAACGCCCGAAGCGTTGGCGAGATGGCCGAAGGCTTGCGCCCGTTCCGCCGTCGCCTCAGCGCGCCAACCAAATGCGGTTGCGCCCGCCCCCATTGCCAAAGCCTGGCCGCCGACCACTGTGGTCGAAGCGCCGCTGGCGACAGTTGCCCGGCCAGCCGCACCGTCCCGGTTGCCGCCAATGGCGATCGAATCGCCTCCGGTGGCTTGCGATGCGTTACCGATAGCAATCGAGTTGCTGCCCGATGCAACGGCGTCTTCTGCCGCGGCAAAGCTTTGGTCGCCGGATGCCGTAGTCTGGTGACCAACGGCGGTTGCCATTGCGCCGGTGGCTTCTGCTTGCCAGCCAAACGCACTTGCGCCCGGCGTGTTAGCAATACTCTCGCCGCCAATCGCAGTGGTCGAATTGCCAGAGGCAAGCGCACTGTCCCCCAAGGCCAAGGCATCGATGCCAGTTGCGATGGCTTCATTGCCGATTGCGGTTGAAAAATCGCTTTGCGCATCGGCATTTTCGCCAATCGCCAATGACCGTTCACCTTGCGCCGTGGCGAGATGGCCGAACGCTTGCGCCCGTTCACCCGTCGCCATTGCGCGCCAACCGTAAGCCGATGCGCCTGCCCCCATCGCGACCGATTCGCCGCCAACTGCCGTAGTCGAATTGCTGAGCGCCTGAGCGCCTGTGCCCGCATCGTCGCCGCCAATGGCAACCGCATCAATGCCGGTCGCCAGCGAATCGTTGCCAATCGCAATCGCCGCATCGCCGGTTGCCGAAGCATCGCCGCCAGTGGTGTTCACCTCAAAGAAACGCAATTCCTGCGTGTTTGCGGCGCTTCCGGCTGAGTTGGCCGCAATTGCTGTCGCATTGGCGCTGATATTGCCGGTATTGGTGGTGATCGCCGCCGCATTGGTCGCAATGTCGCCGGTGTTGGTGGCAATCGCAGCGGTGTTGGTGCCGATTGCCGTCGTGTTCGTCGCGATATTGCCTGCGTTGGTGCCAATCGCAGCTGTGTTGCCTGCGATATTGCCAGCATTCGTACCAATCGCCGTCGTGTTGCCTGCGATGTTACCAGCGTTGGTGCCAATCGCGGCCGTGTTGCCCGCAATGTTACCAGCGTTGGTGCCAATCGCCGCGGTATTCCCAGCGATGTTACCGGCATTCGCACCAATCGCAGTTGTATTGCCCGCGATATTGCCAGCATTTGTGCCAATCGCCGTCGTGTTTGCCGCAACATCCGCCGCAGAGGCGAGCGTTGTCACATCGACACCCTGGCCCAGCGTACCATCCGCATCGACCGTGGTCACAAAGGTCGCGCCGGTCTGTGCCGCGCTGCTTGCGGCAAGGTCGCCTACAGTGACGGAACTGCCCGCGCCGCCAAGAACAATCTGATTGGCCCGCGCCGCAGCAGCAGAAGCGCCAATCGCAACCGATCCATCAAATCCAGCAATGGCTGCATCGCCGAGCGCGACTGAGCCAACACCGCCAGCCGAGCTGAGGTTACCAACCGCGATCGAACGTTCGGCAGAAGCATCGGCCGATTCGCCGACCGCCAGAGAGCGAACGCCATTGGCATTGGCCAAGTGACCAAACGCCTGTGCCCGCTCTGCCCCGGCAACCGCGCGCCAACCAATGGCTGTTGCACCGGCGCCGTTGGCGAAGGATTCGCCGCCAATGGCCGTGGTCGAGTTACCAACCGCTGCAGCGCCGAAGCCAGCATCATCGCCGCCAATTGCGAGGGCATCGACGCCCGCCGCGACCGAAGCGTTACCGATAGCAATCGAAGCAAGCCCGTCCGATTCCGCATTGTCACCCTGTGCAATCGAGAAATCGCTATTGGCAATCGCCGCTTCACCAATGGCAAGTGAGCGAACGCCCAAAGCCTGCGCCAAGTGACCAAACGCTTGTGCGCGTTCTGCCGAAGCAACCGAGCGCCAACCAATCGAGGTCGCACCTGCGCCCTGAGCCAATGCCTCGCCGCCAATCGCTGTGGTGGAATTACCAACCGCGGCAGCGCCAAAGCCAGCATCGTCGCCGCCGATAGCAAGAGCGTCGACGCCTGCTGCGACTGATGAGTTACCAATCGCAATCGAAGCCAAACCGTCCGATTCAGCATTGTCGCCTTGAGCAATCGAGAAATCGCTATTGGCCGTTGCCGCCTCACCAATGGCTAATGAGCGAACACCCAATGCATTGGCCAAGTGGCCGAACGCTTGCGCTCGTTCTGCCGACGCAACCGAGCGCCAACCAATCGAGGTCGCACCTGCGCCCTGAGCCAGAGCCTCGCCGCCAATGGCCGTGGTCGAGTTACCGACAGCCGCCGCACCGAACCCAGCATCATCGCCGCCAATTGCGAGCGCATCGACACCCGAAGCAACCGAAGCGTTACCGATAGCAATCGAAGCAAGCCCGTCCGATTCTGCATTGTCACCCTGAGCAATCGAGAAATCGCTATTAGCCGTCGCCGCTTCACCAATCGCCAGCGAACGCACGCCGAGCGCATTGGCCAAGTGGCCGAACGCCTGAGCACGCTCTGCAGAAGCGACCGAACGCCAACCAATTGAGGTTGCACCCGCGCCATCTGCAATCGCTTCGCCACCTACCGCTGTGGTCGAATTGCTCAGCGCCTGCGCGCCGGTGCCGTTATTGTCGCCGCCAATGGCGACGGCATCGACGCCAGTTGCCACCGAATCGTTACCCAGAGCGATGGAGCCAACGCCTGTTGCATTGGCCTCAAAACCGACGGCGGTCGAGAATACGCCGAATCCGCGCGCATTCGTGCCGATTGCGGTGGCAAAATTCTGATTGGCATTCGCAACCGAACCCACCGCAACCGCGCCCGTTGCCGTGGCGCGTGCATTCTGACCGACTGCGGTTGAGTTCAAACCAGTGGCGTTGGAACTATCGCCCACCGCGGTAGAATCTTCACCGCTAGCATTTGCGTCTTCACCGCAGGCCAGCGAATCGTCGCCAGTCGCGGTCGCGCCGCCGGTAACACCGGGATCAAGCAAACAGACATCTTGCGCGTTTGCAGGCGTAGATGCGGCGCCCATCCCGACCGCCACAGCAATAGCGGCGCTGGATGCAGTAATGCTCAAAGCAGAAATTTTAATTGTATTGAAAGCCATCAGACAATTCCCCCAATTCAGCGCAATCGATGTGATGCGCCGATGAATGTTGAACTGCGACTCGATCCGGATTGGAGCTGCAGATTGCCTGCATTACTGCGTTTTCGCAGCTATCGCCCCCCGTGTTACGTGGTGGCTATAACTGATCGCACGCATTTGGCAAAGCCGCCAAAATGCCGGTATTAACCCTAGGATTCCTGCAAATCTGGGGTTACCGGGATTGCGCTAATGGGTTTTACACAACAATTGGCCACTTGAATATTTTGCCCGGCGGGCACCACTGCGGTGCGTCTAACGGGGTTGCGGAATGCGCAATTTTTGACAAGAGCAGGCGGAGTGACTGAAAGCATTCTTGTTTCCTATGCCCCGGCAACGGGCGAAGAATTGTGGCGCGGGGCGCATGGCGATGTTGACGAGGCCGTCAGCCGCGCCCGCCGCGCATGGCCCGCTTGGGCGGCGCTGGCGCTAGGCAATCGCATCGAAATCGCGCGGCGTTTCGCCAATGAAGTGCGCGCCGATCATGAAAAGATCGCCGACCTAATCGCCGCAGAAGCAGGCAAACCCCAATGGGAAGCCCGCACCGAAGTCGACGCCGTTATCGCCAAAATCGACATATCTGTTCAGGCCTATGCAGAGCGGACCGGCAAGAAAAAGCTCGACAGCGCGTTGCAAGGCAGCGCCGCTGTGCGCCACAAACCGCACGGCGTCATGGCGGTGCTGGGCCCGTATAATTTCCCGGCGCATTTGCCCAATGGCCACATGATCCCGGCATTGATTGCGGGCAATGTGGTGCTGTTCAAACCGTCTGAAAAAACGCCCGCCGTGGGTGAGGCTTTGCTGGAATGTTGGAAACGCAGCGGCGCGCCCGATGACACGATGCAAGTGATCATTGGCGGCCCTGATGAAGGCAAGATGATGGTCGCGCATCCAGGCGTTGACGGCGTCTTGTTTACCGGATCGGCGCAAGCAGGGATCGCAATCAACCGCAAATTGGCGGCCAATCCAGGCAAACTCGTCGCGCTGGAAATGGGCGGCAACAATCCGATTGTGGTGATCGACACGCCCAAACTGACGGATGCCGCCGCACTGGTGATTCAAAGCGCCTTTACCTCCGCCGGGCAGCGTTGCACTGCCGCACGCCGTTTGATTGTGGTGGACAGCGTCTATGATGCTTTGATGGGCGAATTGCTGCCGATGGCGCGCAAATTGCTGGTCGGTGATCCGTTTGCAGAACCGCAGCCCTTTATGGGCCCGGTGATCGATAATGACACCGCCGACAGGTTGAGTGAGAGTTTTCTGGCGCTGTTAACAGCGGGCGGGAAGGCTTTGATGCATATGCGCAAAACCGATCCTGATCGGCCGTTTCTGACCCCGGGTATTATCGACACGACGGCGATCCCTGATCGTCCAGATGTCGAATTGTTTGGCCCAATTTTGCAAGTGATCCGCGTACCGGACCTCGACGCTGCCATTGCGGAGGCGAATAATACGCGGTTTGGACTGTCGGCGTCCTTGGTCGGCGGAACGCCAGACGATTACGGGCGGTTTTGGGCGAATATTCGGGCCGGGATTATCAATTGGAACCGGCCGACGAATGGGGCGTCTTCCTCTGCGCCATTTGGCGGGATCGGCCTGTCAGGCAATCACCGCCCGGCGGCCTATTACGCGGCCGATTATTGCGCCTATCCGGTCGCAAGCAGCGAGATGGATCAACCGCGCGCGAATATTGGCGTCGGCATGAAGGAGTAAAGTAGCCGCTCCAATTCGTGCTCTATTTTCTCCAATGCACCACATCAATTTCGGTCATACCGCTTGGCCCGGCGCGCACATGCACCGCAACTTGTTGATCACGGCGTTCACCGCGCAATTGCATTTCTGGTGAAGCGAAGATTTCCATACGGAAACGCTCACGGTCGGCCTTGGTAAAATGATATTCAAGCGCATCGTCGATGCTGACAGGCGTCAGATAACGCACGACGCGAACGACGCAGGTGCCCTGATCGACGCCTGCGGCCTGCTGCACCATGCCATGCGGCATAATGGAAGAGGTCGGCGGCATCGCGGTTGACCATTGCAGATCGCCATCCAAATCACCGATGCAATCCTCGCGCCCGCCCACCGCTTTGACGATTTCGCCTGCGGTGTTGAGATCGGCAAGCGACGCGCTGCCTTCGGCGCTTGATGCGGCGGGCAAGGCGGGTATCTGGCCATTTTCGAGCAGTTCCAATCGGGCCGCTTCGCGTGCCCGATTTGCCGCATCATCGCGCGCCTCAAACGGAGGGAGCGGATGCCCATCGCGGAATGTGATCACAGCATTGGCTTCATTGCGCCACGCCAAATCGGGATCGACCATTAAAGGATCATTCAACGCACGCGAAAGCAGAGGATCTTGCCCCACGACTTGGACGGGCGCGTCGACCTGCTCCTCTGCGCATGCAGCAAGAGACAGGGCCGCAATTGGCGCACAAGCCAAGGCGATCAGGCGAGGGATTACACGGCTTTCCATCGCGACTGTTTGACCGATTTTGGTTAATTTTCGCTCTACTGTGATCGAGCAGGTTTTGTCATCCGGCGGGCGGACAATTGCGCACCAATTGAAAACGCCCCCACACCCCGATTCGGGCGTGAGAGCGTCTTCCACGGTCGGTGGGGACCGCGCCCGGATCACATGGTGGGAGTGACCCAAGTGGGGAAAGGCAGCGTCAAAGGTGGTGTGGGTGAAGACGCCCCTCCATCCTGTGTTCATTTATAACCGGCACAATATGAACGACCTCGGAGCAGGATGTTAGGATTTGTTCATCTTTGAGAGCTTCAACATAAACAAATGCCGATAACAGCCACGGTCGTCTACTTCTCTTGCGGTGCTTGCTCGGGCGGCCTAGGGGGCGGATGCTCATGACAAGCGATCCCCAAAACTCCTCCGATGACGCGCCATCTGGCCTGCCCGCTGCGCTCGGTGCCTATTTGCTCTGGGGGTTTTTGCCGCTCTATCTGTTGCTCGTCACCAGCGTCCCGCCATTCGAATTTGTCGGCTGGCGGATCATTTGGACCTTGCCGTTTTGCTTGATTATTGTGGCCTTGCGCAAACAATTCCCTGCTTTGCGCGCGGCAATCGCCAATCCGCGCACATTGTTGGCACTATTTTTCAGCGCCCTTCTGATCGCGACGAATTGGTTCGTTTACATCTGGGCTATCATGGAAAATCAGGTTTATGCCGCCAGCCTGGGCTATTATCTCAACCCGCTCTTGAATGTGCTGCTCGGCACATTGCTGCTGGGTGAGAAATTGACCAAATGGCAATGGCTGGCCGTGGCTATTGCTGCCAGTGCGGTCGCCTTGCTGTCGGCAGGCGCGATCACGACCTTGTGGATTAGCCTGACACTCGCTTTCAGCTTTGGGCTGTATGGCATTGTTCGCAAACAAGTTGATGTTGGGTCATTGCCTGGCCTGACGATTGAAAGCGCAATCCTGCTGCTGCCGGCAATGGGCATTGCGGGGTGGTATGCGGGCACCGCGGCGGGCACGTCTTTCGGCAATGATTGGTTCCTCAGCGCGGCGATCATCTTTTCCGGCGTGGTGACGGCAGTGCCGCTCTTGTTGTTTGCCATTGCGGCAAAGCGGATGAGTTATTCGACGCTGGGCTTTATCCAATATCTCGCGCCGACAATTGTCTTCATCCTCGGCCTAACCGTGTTTGGCGCGCAATTGCGCCCGGTCCAATTGGGCAGTTTTGTTCTGATCTGGATTGCGGTCGCGATCTTTGTTGCCGATCTTTGGGTTCGGACCCGCCGCGCCAAAGCCGCTGCGAAGGCAGAGGCTTAATCGGCAATCCGCCAGCCGAGCGTCTGCCCAGCATGCCACGGAACAATGTCTTCGCCGGTCAATTCTAAGCTGTCAGGGACGGGTACTTCCGCACGTTCCAACGTGATGCTGTCCGCGTTCACCGGCAGGCCATAAAACGCAGGGCCATGCAAAGAAGCAAAGCCCTCGAAATGTTCCAGCGCGCCTTCTTCCTCAAACACCGCCAGATAGCTTTCCAACGCGAAGGGCGCGTTGAAAATACCCGCACAGCCACAGGACGTTTCTTTCACTTTGCGCAAATGCGGGGCGCTGTCGGTGCCCAAAAAGAACTTTGGCGAACCCGATGTTGCAGCCGCGCGCAAAGCCAGCCGGTGCGTCTCTCGCTTCGCCACCGGCAGGCAATAATTGTGCGGTTGAATCCCGCCCACGAGCATGGCGTTGCGATTGATATGCAAATGTTGCGGCGTGATCGTCGCGGCGACATTCGGCCCGCAATTTTGGACAAATTCCACCGCATCGGCGGTGGTGATATGTTCAAAGACTACCTTCAGATTGGGAAAGTCTGCGATAATCCCGCGCAAATGGCGTGCGATAAATTCCGCCTCTCGGTCGAACACGTCAATATCATTGTCGGTCACTTCCCCGTGAATGCACAGGACGATGCCTTCTGCTTCCATCCGGGCAAGCACCGGGGCGAGTTTTGCCACATCGCTGACGCCGTGCGCTGAATTTGTGGTGGCATTGGCGGGGTAGAGTTTGGCGGCGGTAAAAATCCCCTGCGCCGCGCCGCGCGCCAGATCATCCGGGTCGGTGGCATCCGTCAGATAGCACGTCATCAACGGGGTGAAATCCACGCCCGCAGGCACAGCGGCCAAAATCCGATCCCGATATTCTGCCGCCATCGCCGCAATGGTTACCGGCGGGGACAGGTTCGGCATGACAATCGCGCGGCCAAATTGGCGCGCCGTATAAGGGACAACGCCGCGCATAATATCGCCGTCGCGGAAATGCAGATGCCAATCATCGGGGCGGCGGATCGTGAGGCGGTTTGGCGTATTCGTGTTCATGCATCCGGTCTTAGGCGGGCAAAGGGGGGCTTTCCAGTCCTGCCTTTCAGCAATAGGGGATTGGGCATGACCACAATCGGATTTTTAGCGTGCGAGACGACCCTGCCCAATGCAGGCGAGGAGCGTCGAGGTGATGCCTTTGAGCATGATTTGATGATCGCTGCTTTGGTGCCTGCATTTAAAACGGCTGGTCTCACCCTGCGCATCATCGGGTGGGAAGCGCCGCTGGAGCAATTTTCCGGGATCGACGCCGTCATGCTGGGAACCGCGTGGGATTATCAGGACAAAGCACAGGCGTTCTTAGGCAAGCTCGACGCTTTGGAAGCCAGCGGGATTATCGTGTGCAATTCGCACGATATCGTGCGGTGGAACATCACCAAGACATATTTGCGCGAATTGGCAGAGCGCGGCGCAGCGACGATACCGACGCGGTGGATGAATGACGTAACCGCCGCCGATGCACGCGCAGCGATGGACGCGTTTGAATGCGATAAAATTGTGGTCAAACGCCAGATTGGCGCGGGCGCTTTGGGGCAAGAATTGCTGGTTCGCGATGCGTTGCCGCCTGCTGATTGGCGCTTTGGCCATGCCGCGATGGTGCAACCATTTTTGCCTGCCATCGCGGAGGAAGGTGAACTCAGTTTTATCTTTATCGGCGGCGAGTTAAGCCATGCGGTGCGCAAGCGCCCGGCAAAGGGCGAATACCGCATTCAATCGCTTTATGGCGGCTTGGAAGACGCACACACACCTTCTGCGGAAGAAGTCGCAGCCGCAGGCGACATTATCGCGGCGCTTCCTAATTTTGGAGCGTCTGAGCCGCCGCTTTATGCGCGGATTGATATGCTGCGCGGGGATGATCGCCCAGATGGCAAAAACCTGATGGTTATGGAAGCCGAGATGATCGAACCCTATCTCTATCCTGAACAAGGCCCGCAATTGGGCGAGCGCCTAGCCCGCGCAATTTTGAAAAGAGTTGGATCCCAGTGACAAATGTGCCCGCCACGCAGTTAAAATCTCGCGCGATTGTGCGCCTTTCCCCAACCGATCCGGCAGAAGATTTAACCGGGTTCCTGCAAGGTCTGGTGACCAATGATGTGGCCGGAAAGCTGCCGGTCTATGCCGCCTTACTCTCGGCGCAGGGCAAGGCGATGTTCGACTTTTTTGTGTGGGCTGGCGCGGCGGGCGCTGTGCTGCTCGATTGCGAAGCAGAGCATGCCGATGAATTGGCGAAAAGATTGTCGCTCTACCGGTTGAGGCGTAAAATCGAGATTGTCTGCGATGACAATTTGACCGTGCATTGGGCCGCAGAGCCACACAAAGATGGTGCGACCGATCCGCGCTTGCCGCAGCTTGGTAGCCGCTGGATTGCCCCTGACGAGGCAGGCAGCGCTGACGCGGCCTATCTCGCGCACCGCCTATCACTTGGCGTTCCAGAGGGACGCGCCGAATTGGGCGATATCCTGTGGCTCGAAACCAATGCGGTGGAATTGAACGGAGTGAGTTTTGAGAAGGGCTGTTATATCGGCCAAGAAAACACTGCGCGGATGAATTGGCGGCAAAAGGTCAATCGCCGGTTGGTCGTGGCGCCGCTAGAGGCTTCTGACGAAAAGCGGCGCAAGGCTGCCTATCCCGATCTTGGAATGGCTGTCGATCATTTGCGGGTCGCGGACCTTGATCCCGCCGCCCTGCCCGATTGGCAGCGCGCTGGCCTGACTGACTAGCGCAACTGCGCAAATTTCCGACTAGCTGCTATATTGCGCAGCCATCGACGCTTCTAGATTGGCGGCGGCGCGATCGCGCGCCGTATCACGCGGCAGGCCCAACGATTTCGCCAGAGCGGCCCCGATCAATGCATCGCCCAGAGCCAATAGGACGAGGCTCAGCGTATCCTTATGGACATGCATGTCATCGCCGTCATGCTGCGCTTCGCCCGGCGCGATTTCATCGACCAATTCGTGAATGGTCGAGATAATCGGGTTGAGCGCGTCTTCATTGCCCGTCAGCAGCATCCAGCTGGTCAGTGCACCTGCCCCCTCCCGATCAAATGCATCAAACGCCAAATCCACCACTTCGCGCGCAGAGCCCAGCCCCGCGCGGCTCGCATGGACGGCATCGATGATCGTCTCGCATACGGTGCGCGCCAAATGTTCTGCCAATGCCTTTTGCAGGCCAGAGGCAGAGCCGAAATGGTGGAGCAAATTGGCGTGAGTTCGCCCAATCCGCCCCGCAACCGCTTTGAGCGTCACCGATTGCGGGCCAGTCTCGATCAGCAAGGCTCGCGCCGCCTCCAACGCTGTGCTGCGCGATTCCTCAGGGCTTAGTCTTTTTCGGCTTGTCATTATGCATCGATGAATAGCCGGAATGAACGCAGCGAACAAGCAAACGCAAAGCGCTTCCCGACATGCCAGTTACGCCGCGCAGACACCCGCCCCCTCAGCAGCAGTCGTCGACGCAAACTTAGACCCAGGCACAATTTTGATCGCATATTCCGCCGTCGGTGCCATTTCACCGCGCCCGCATGAATGGCGATCCACGACACGCCCGGTCGCTTGAAAACCGAGCTTGGACAAAACCTTGCCCGATGCTGGATTATCGAGAAAATGCGATCCAATGACGCGGGTGTAACCAAGCGTTTGAGCAATCGTCAAAATTGCGCGCCCCGCTTCAGTGGCGAAACCCTGCCCCCAAAAGGGCCGCGCGATCCAATATCCCACCTCAACCGTTTTCGGATCGGCACCGTCTTCTGGTGGAGGCGGATCAATCCCGATGCAGCCAACAACCGCCGCATCACGGGCGCGGGTCACAAGAAAACGCGGGCAAAGCGGGTCAATAGGCAGAGCGGTGAATGCGCGCGCGTCTTGCTCTTCATAGGGCCAAGGCGCACTTGCCAAATTGCGCACGACGCCTTCATCGGCGATGCCGCTATGGACCCCGCGCCAATCCTCTGGCCAGATCGGTCTAAGCAGCAATCTTTCACTACGATGGAACACGAGTCATCCCTCTCTTGCCCGGCACCGCAATTATCCGCGATGCGTGACAATTTCATGGCCGCAAAACCGCAAATTCTGCGGACCGGTATGAGGGAGAGACGAGAAGAGGGAGATGGCTCCCCCAATGATTGGGGTGGCCCTTCTCCCTCTACGCTGCCGGTGTGTTAACCCGGCTTGGACCGCCCCGTGGACGATCCTTTTCTTGAATGCGTCCGTTTATTCTGCTGCTTCCGCAATCACGTCGACTGAGACGTATTTGCGGCCTAGCTTGCCTTTGTGGAATCGGACCACGCCATGATCGGTTGCGAACAAGGTGTGATCCTTGCCCATGCCGACATTGGTGCCAGGATAGAATTTGGTGCCGCGCTGACGCACGAGAATGTTACCGCCGACCACGTCTTGGCCGCCGAATTTTTTCACACCAAGGCGCCGACCAACTGAGTCGCGACCGTTACGCGATGAACCGCCTGCTTTTTTATGTGCCATGGTTCTTCAATCCTTACTTGGCGTCATCAGCTTTAGGCGCGGCTTTCTTAGCCGGTGCCTTTTTGGCTGGAGCTTTCTTCGCAGCTGGCTTCTTAGCCGCTGCTTCGGTTTTTGGTGCTGCTTTCTTAGCAGGGGCTTTCTTGGCCGGTGCGGCCTTTTCTGCCGTATCCGCTTTAGGAGCAGCTGCTTTCTTCGCAGGAGCCTTCTTCGCGGCAGCCTTGCCTTCGCCCACATCCGTGATGCGCAGCAAAGTCATTTGCTGACGGTGGCCAGCCTTGCGGCGATAATTATGACGGCGACGCTTTTTGAAAACGACGACCTTCTCGCTCTTGGCTTGCGCGATGATTTCGGCAGAAACGCTGACCTTAGCGGCATCGGCAACAGTGTCGCCTTCGCCTGCCAAAAGAACGTCACCCAGCGTAACCGTATCGCCTGCTTCACCAGCAAGTTTCTCAACGGCAATTTTGTCTCCGGCGGCAACTCGATATTGTTTGCCGCCTGTGCGCACAATCGCGAACATGGCTATATACTTTCAAATTCGTGCTGTGCCCTGTCGGGCCCAATTTTTCGGTAGCGCTGCGCCGCAATGACGCGGTGCTGCGAAAGAAGGGTGCCGTTAAGGGAACACCGCCGCCAAGTCAACGCTGCTATTCCTTTAAAATCGCTTGTGGTCCCGGCGTTCAAGGCATCTTTGCCGCTCCATCATGACATGGTAACGCGGCAATCAAGTATGAAACACGCATTCAAAACCCTCACCATGGCAGCCATTTCCGCCGCTCTGCTCAGCGCCTGCGCCGGATCCAGCGATAAGTACCCTTCGCTTTCCATTCGCGATGCTGAGCGTCAGACGGGGCAATTCACACCGGTCGATCCATCAGTGCCCACGCCCGCACAAACGGGCTCTGCTGAGACATTTTCGCAGCTGCGCGGCTATGTTGAAGAGGCCCGCGCTGCGCATCAGCAATTTACGGCAGAGCAACCGGATGCCGAGCGATTGGCGGGGTCGTTGCGCGGTTTGGGCGCGGAGGATGACCGCCGGGCACGCGCGTTGCTGGCGGTGGCCGCGCTTACCTCGCTGCATGGACAGACGACGCTGGCTTTGAGCGATCTCGATAATTTAGAATTTATCGCGGCCAGCGCTCTTGACCCCGTCGACGACATCAAAGCCGCGCAAACATTGGTCGGTCAGATGATCGCGGAGCAGGATGCCGTGCTCGATTCGCTCAGTGCCCGAATCGCCGAATGAAGCTCGCCTGCGACACCTGCCCGGTACGCGATAGCGCCGCCTGTTCCGTCTTGAGCGAGGAAGAACGCGCCGCGCTCGCTGCGGCTGGACGGACGCGAGTCTTAGAGCGCGGAGAAATGCTGTTTGCGGCGGGCGATAGCGAGGCAGCCTGCGCAACCTTGGTGAGCGGCGCGTTGAAAGTGTCATCGGTCGATCAAAACGGCACCGAGCAGATTTTGGCGCTTGTTCATCCATCGGGATTTATCGGCGAGTTGTTCGCACCCTTTGCGCATCATGATGTGACGGCGATTACGACAAGCAAGCTGTGCACCTTTGCGCGCGGAGATATTGACCGGGCCATTGAAACCTACCCCGCGCTTGCCCGAGCATTGCTGCGGCGCGCTCAAGAAGATTTGCTGGCAACGCGCGGCTTGCTTGAATTGACCAGCAATGCCAGCGCAGAGGCACGCCTTGCCGCCTTGCTGCATGATTTCGCAGCTGCGGCCAGCGATTCACCTTGCCATCTTGCAAGCGCGTTTGACCTGCCGCTCACTCGCGGAGAGATCGCCAATATGCTGGGCCTGACGATTGAAACCGTCAGCCGCAAATTCGGCGAATTGGAAGCAAGCGGGGCGATTGCCCGTAAAGGAAAGCGCGGGATCGAATTGATCGACCCCGCGCTCCTTCAGACCCTTTCAGGCCGGTTGTCTGAGTAATTAGACCAGCGCAGCAACAATCACCGCAGCGCATGCCCAAACCACGATCAGGACCGGCAAGATCAGCATTTGGATCATGGCATCACGCGGCGCGACCGGGCCAGTCTCTGTCATAATTCCAGCCTGCTTGAATTTCCCCATGCTCATGGGTGCGCTGACATTCCCTTTGAGCCGCGGCCAAATCGCCGGAACGCCGAAGCCCGCCGCGATAAACACCGCAAAAATCGCCATTGGGATCACCAAGCCGGGGCCGCCAAAGCCGACAAACATCACCCCCAAAAATGCGAGATAGAGCGCCACGGTGGCTTTAAAGAGCCCGGCGGGCAGCTCGAAATTGCGGTCAATTTCGACCTGATGACGCGGCGGACCGGCGACCTTGTTAGCAACAACGGGGCCAGCAGCAGGCACTGCGATCGGTCCGGCCACTTGGCGGGCGGCGCCGTTTGCAAATTGGTCTTGGATACGATTGCTCATGGGTGTTCTCCTTCGTTGAAAGAAGAACTAGCCGACCTTGCGGGCTTACAAATTGATCCAGATCAAACTGGCGCGTCTTTTTCGCCCCACCGCGCAATATCGGCGTGATCTTGCCCGCGCGGCTCTATCCAATGCCATGTCGGCCCATCTTTTCCGGCGCGCAATTCGCGTTTCCAAAACCACGCCGCGCTTTTGAGATGATCCATGCAAAAATCGACCGCCGCAATCCCATCACGCCGATGACGCGACGCGGCGGACACACAAACGATCGGATCACCGGGATGAAGCCGCCCGATTCGGTGGAGGATCACGAGGCCGATCAAATCGAAGCGTTCCGCCGCCCGGTCGGCAAGATCGCGCATCCCCGGCAAGGTCAGCGGTTCGTAATGCGACAATTCCAGCGCTTCGACGATTTCCTTGCCTTCCTCTGGGTCGGCATCCCCCGCGCGAACTTTCCCCACAAATGTCGCAATTCCGCCCGCGCCGGGCGTAGCTGCCGCCAAGTCATCCGCCGCAGCGTGGGGATCAAACGGTGCATCCAGAACCCGAATATCAAACATCGCAGCGCACCGCTTCCGATCAGCCACCAGAAACCGGCGGCAAGAGAGCGACTTCATCGCCATCTTGAGCGTTTAAGGCAGTCTTATCTGCCAGCACTCGGCCAGCGCAGGCGACATACACCTGTTCATCGCGCAATTGCTGAGCCACGGACGGCGTAACAATTTGGAGCAATCCCGCCCAATCCAACGGCGCGGGCGCTTCACAGCTTTCCATCCCCGCCATATCCTGCAGAGGTCCGAGAAAATGGATTGTAACTGGCTTGTTCTGAGGCACCCTTACCCCCCCGTCATCGACATATGCCGCGCCAAGGCCGGATCAGCGCCGCGCTTATCCATGCGGAAATGGTGCCGCTCCGGCTTAATCGCCATCGCTTGGTTTAAAGCCGCTTCCAGCTGCTCCTGCGGCTGATCGCTGCGCAGCGCGGCGCGCAGATCAACCCGCTCATTCCCGCCAAGACACGGATAAAGTTGCCCCGTGGCCGTCACCCGCAACCGGTTGCAACTGGCGCAAAAATTGTTGGAATGCGGGGTGATAAAGCCCAGCGTTCCGCCCGTCTCAGCAATATCGACATAGCGCGCGGGTCCGCCGCTTGAATGATCATTGTCACGCAGGGTCCATTTTTTCTCAAGCCGTGCGCGCATGGTATCAAGCCGCAAATATTGATCGAGGCGCTCTTCCTCAACATCCCCCAATGGCATGACCTCAATCAAGGTCACATCATGGCCTTGCCCATGTGCCCAAGCGATCAGGTCAGGCAATTCCTCTTCATTCACGCCTTGCAAAGCGACCGCGTTGAGCTTCACTTTCAGCCCCGCTTCTTTTGCGGCCGCGATGCCGTCCAGCACTTGCGGCAAGGCGTCACGCCGGGTCAAATCGGCAAAACGCGCGCGATCCAGCGTATCGAGCGAAATATTCACGCGGCGCACTCCTGCTTTCGCCAAAGCATCGGCCTGTCCGGCAAGCTGCGTTGCGTTAGTCGTTAACGTCAATTCGCGCAGATCACCGGTTCCATCGGGGCCAAGCCGCCGCCCTAAAGCGGCGAACAAATCCATAATATCGCGGCGGACCAGCGGCTCCCCGCCAGTAATCCGGATTTTGGTAACCCCGCGATCAATAAAACCGCTGGCGAGATCATACAGCTCCTCCAGCGTAAGCACTTCGCGTTTCGGCAGGAAGGTCATCCGTTCCGGCATGCAATAGGTGCAGCGCAGATCGCAGCGATCTGTGACCGATAGGCGCAGATAAGAAATGCGCCGTTGGAAGGCGTCGATGAGCGGCGTGCGCGTGCCACCGGGCTTGTCATCAAGCATCAATATATCGGGTGAGCGGCGGCCTGAATCAGTCATGCGCGGCAAGATACTGTCCCGTGACCCCGGGCGCATCCCTCAAATATGCCAGCAGCGGCGCGGCGCTATCTGCGCCGGACGCACCCACCACATTGACGCGGCACGGCGCATGGGCCCGCGCCAAATCGCGCGCCAGTGCACGGCGCCAATCGTCATGATCCGCCGCCGCCTCTGGCAGGACTATCGCCAATGCGTCCGTATTCGGCTTCGCCATCAATTGCGTGGCCGCGTCCAAATGCTTCCGCATAAATTGCGCGCTCGCCTCAATCCCGGTTTGCGGCAGATGCGCGATGGTGAGGACAGCTTGCATCCGGCGGCCTAAGCGGCGGGGCGTTCGCGGTGGAGGGTGATCCCGATCTGCTCATTCGCTTCTGCAATCGCGAGCTTCACGATCTTCACCGTAACCGCCTGCACACGCTCATCTTGCACAAACAAAGTTTCGCAAATGTGGTCGCCAACCGCCTCAATCAATTTGAAATGCACACCCTTCGGCAGCCCTTCTGAAGCGGCGAATTTGATGTCCATATAATTCTTGCTCGCGTCCAGCGGCGTGTCGGGATCATAGCGATCCGCAACATCATAACGCACCTGAATGGTAAAACGCAGCGGTTGCGGCTTGCCCGTTTCTTCGGAATAAATGCCGGTAAGGACATCCACTTCGAGATCGGCGACTTCGAGAATGAGCGAATCGTTGTTGGTCATAGCTTGTCGCCCTTAGCCCGGATTGCTCCACCGTGCGAAGATTGCGGTGGGGAGGAGGCGGCCATTGTCGCCGGTTTCGCGCACCGCGAGATCGCCATGTTCGATTGTGCCGGGCAAATCGCGCAACGCTTCTTGGAGCAAACCTGCAATCGACAGGCTGCTCATCCGCACGGCATAAACTGTGAGGAACAGGAACGAGGATTTTTCATCTAGCAATCTGGCACAATTACCAACCAGCTCCGGCAGGCCCTCTTCCAAACGCCAAGTTTCATTTTTTGGCCCGCGCCCGAATTTGGGCGGGTCGAGAATAATTCCATCATATCTGCGCTCCCGCCGCACTTCGCGCGCAGTGAATTTCGCCGCATCATCAATCAACCATCGGATTGGGCGGTCTTGCATTCCTGAAAGTTCAGCATTGGCGCGGGCCTGTGCCACCGATTTCTTTGAAGCATCGACATGTGTAACCCGGCCATGATCGCTCAGCGCGAGGGAGCCAAGACCAGTATAGCCGAACATATTGAGCAGCTCTGCATCATCACGTCCGTCCAATTGGCGCCGCATCCAATCCCAGACCGCCGACATATCGGGAAAAAACTGCAAATGCCGGAACGGCGTCGGTAGCGCGGTAAAGCGGACATCGTTCCAGCTCAGCTCCCACCCGTCTTCCGGCACCGAAGCATCAAGGGTCCAGCGCCCGCCGCCATCTTCGTCAGAGCCCGGTATGAATTCACCCGATGCCGGCCAATTCGGTCCTTGTTCGCCGATAAGCCGCGGCTGCCACAAGGCTTGCGGTTCTGGGCGGATAAAGGCGTGATCGCCAAACGATTCGTATTTGCGCCCAGCCCCACTATCGAGCAGCCGGTAGGCATCCCATCCGCCGCATTCCATGACGGTGGGTTTTTCAGTCAGTAATGCCATTAGAATTGAGCCATCAGCTGGCCGAAGCCGCGGCATGTTTGAGCACAAAATCGCGGGACGTTTCGTAATCCCCGGCAAGCTGCGTGTAATGCTCCTCGCGCCCAAACAAATCGCCAACCCGTGACGGCAAGGCCGGGCGCACACCCACGGCGCGTTCAACCGCATCACGGAACTTCGCGGGATGAGCAGTGGCGAGCGTAACGATCGGCGTGCCGGGCTTAACATGCCCCGCCGCAACCGCGCCAAGGCTGGCATGAAGGCCTACGCCGGTATGCGGGTCGATTACTTGATCGGCATTGCGGTATGCCCATTGCAGAGCGCGCGCCGTGTCATCCTGATCGGCGCGGGCGCTGGAAAACAAGGCGGCTGCGCCGTCGCGCTGAGCCGCGGTCAGGGTCATTGCGCGGGCCTCGTCAAAGTCAGCCATTTGCGCCGCCATTGCCGCCCCATCGCGCTTCCCATCTGCGCCGCCACAATCGAACAGCAATCGTTCAAAATTGGAACTGACTTGGATGTCCATCGACGGCGTGATCGTCGCGGTGGTCTCACCAGTGGAATAATCGCCTTCGCTGATTGCACGGTGCAAAATGTCGTTCACATTCGTGGCCACAATCAATCGTTCAATCGGCAAACCCATTTTCGCTGCGACATAGCCCGCGAACACGTCGCCAAAATTGCCCGTCGGCACGCTGTAAGCAACAGCGCGGTCCGGCGCGCCCAATTGCAATGCGGAATGAAAATAATAGACGATCTGCGCCATCAACCGCGCCCAATTGATCGAATTGACCGCGCCTAGATTCAGCGGTTGATTGATTTCGCAATCGGCAAACATACGCTTCACATGTCGCTGAGCGTCATCGAAGCTGCCATCGATTGCGATATTGTGCACATTGGGCGCACGAACTGTGGTCATTTGGCGGCGCTGAACTTCGCTCACCCGTTCATGCGGGTGCAGCATGAAAATTTCGATCCGGTCACGGCCCGCGACTGCGTTGATCGCAGCAGAACCAGTATCGCCGCTGGTCGCGCCAACAATCGTCAGACGTTCATCGCGGCGTTCCAAGAATGTTTCAAACAAATGGCCGAGCATCTGCAACGCGACATCCTTAAATGCCAGCGTTGGTCCGTGGAACAATTCCAGCAGCCAATGCGTCTCATCCATTTGCACCAATGGCGTCACAGCCGCATGGCCAAAATCGCCATACACCGCCTCGCAAAGTGCGCCCAATTCGTCTTCCGTGAGACTACCAGCGACAAATGGTCGCATGATCCGCGTCGCCAGCGCTGCGTATGACAGCCCGCGCAATTCGCGGATTTGAGTATGCGTTAAGCGCGGCCATTCGCGCGGCAGATACAGCCCGCCATCGGAGGCCAGGCCCGCCAGAGTGGCCCCTTCAAAATCGAGTGCGGGCGCAGCGCCCCTGGTGGAGATATATTCCATAATGCGCACCGGTTAGCGGCGCGCGGTTGCCGGGGCAAGCAATGGTCGCTTTGCAGCGCCGCAGCGGGGCTTTAATCCCGGCGTTTGCCCAATCGAGAGCGCACCGCAAACCAATACATGACTAGCGCGGTAAGCGCGAAGAAGAACCATTGCCCAGCATAAGCAAGATGGTTGTTGGGCAAATCTTTGGGATCAGGTTTGGCCAGAGCCTCAAGTCCAGCGAGAGGCTCGCTTGCAATAATTTTGAAATGATCGCCCATCCTAACGGGAACCCCTATCACGTCGCCGCCATTGAAGTCCGGCTGAGCAGGAGAAGACGACCATCCAATGTCAGCGTAGGTTTCGGATGCTGGCGGAGCATTGTCCGCAAAGGGGCCGCTGGGGACAGAGCTGCACAAATAGCGATGCGCAAAGCCCGCCTGCCCCATGACATTGCGGCCTGCGACGGCCTGCCAATCGCTCGGCTCAGCGCAATCCAACTTCACCGGACGATAGACGACAGCATCGCTGCCAAAACCTATGTCGATTGTTTCCTGGACGGCTGCCTGCTGCTCATATTCGGCGATCAATGCCTCTTTTTCATCCGCACGGCCCAATTGCCAAAAGCCAAGCCACACCATGATGGCCGCGGCAACCAGCACAATGATCGTGGGGATTAGAGGCAGGCGCTTGATCATTTCGGTTCCGTCTCTTGCCCTTCAAACGCTGCATAAAGCAGCGCGGTCTTAAACAAACGCAGCGACCCAATCACCGTCACCATCGTCACCGGCGCCCAAAATGCCGCTTGGAACACCAAGGGCGGACGAAAGGCGGCCTCAATTGCGAGGGCAGCCAACATCAGGAGTATCGCCAGAAACGCCGTCAGCACCCCGGCCAAACGTCCGCCGCGCTCCAAGGCACCCAAATTGAGCTCACATTGGCTGCACGTGATCGCGACGCGGGCGGGCGCTTCGAATAAAGTCTTCCCGCCGCAGCGCGGGCATAAACCCAAAAGGGCAGCCCGGACGATCCCGGACTGCCCCTTCTCTAATTCTGGGCCTTTTTCTGGCTCAGGGCTTTCGCCCGTCATTATGGTTTCGCCGCGGTCAATGAACCGCAGCGCCCCAACCGCCCCAGACATAGACGGCGATGAACAGGAACAACCACACCACATCAACGAAATGCCAATACCAAGCGGCGGCTTCAAAACCGAAATGCTGGCGCGGTGTGAAGTGGCCAATATAGGCGCGATACAAACATACAGCGAGGAAGATCGTGCCGATCAACACGTGGAACCCGTGGAAACCGGTCGCCATGTAGAAGGCCGAACTGTACGTGTTTTGACCGAAGACAAATGGCGCGATGCTGTATTCATAGGCTTGAATACCGCTGAACAAGACGCCGAGCGCAACCGTTGCCCACAGGCCTTGCTTTAGCCCTTCGCGGTCACCGTGAATCAGGGCGTGATGCGCCCATGTCACCGTGGTGCCGGAGCACAGCAAGATCAAAGTGTTGAGCAGCGGCAGGCTGAAGGCATCGAGTACTTCCATACCCTCTGGCACCAAAGTGCCCGTGCTGGTGTCGCCTTGAGTGATGAACAGATTTGCCGTGGATTGCACGCCGTCGGTAAAGGCGACTTGCAAAGGTGCAGGGAACAAAGCGAAGTCGAAAAAACTCCAGAACCAACCAACGAAGAACATCACCTCTGACGCGATGAAGAGGATCATGCCGTAGCGCATGTGAAGCTGAACCACTGGTGTGTGATCACCGCGTTGGGCCTCAATCACGACATTCTTGAACCAGAAGAAGAACGTTGCCAGCAAGCCTGCAAGGCCGAGCCAGATGACGATGTTCGCCGCAGCGCCAAACAGGTCTGGGTAAAAGCTCAGCACCATGCCGCTGGTGAAGGTCAGCGCAGAAAATGCACCGAGCAGCGGCCAAATGTCTGGCTCTAGAATGTGATAATCGTGGTTTACATTGCCTGCCATGGTCGTTTTCCCGTCCCTAGAAGCTGTGCGTCTAAATTATTGCGAGCGGTCAAGAGCACTGGATACGGGCTCTTTCGTGCGATGAAAAGTGTAACTGAGCGTAATCTGTTCGACATCGGCGATAACGTCATCCTCGAGGATCGCAGGATCGACGTAATACAGCACCGGCATATTCACTTCTTGGCCTGGCTGAAGCGTTTGCTCTGTGAAACAGAAACACTGAATCTTGTTAAAATAAATGCCCGCTTGCGCCGGTTCGACATTGAAAGTCGCGGTACCGGTGATCGGGACATTGGAGGTGTTGCGCGCCACATAGGTCGCGATGTCGCGTTGGCCGATGCGGATCGTGTCGGTGGGTTGGGATGGGCGAAATTCCCATGGCATATCGCGCGCGGTCGAGGCATCGAAACGGATCGAAATCTCTCGATTTGTGCCGGCGGCTGCGGCGCGGTTTGCATCCGCTTGGCTTGCCACCTGCGTCGTACCGCCAAATCCCGTCACACGGCAAAACAGATCATACAAAGGCACAGCAGCATAGCCGAGCCCGAGCATCGCGAGCGCAAACAAAATCGCCATCCCGCCGACCTGGGCGTTCTTGCGGTTTGCGCCTGCGCGATCTTCGCCGTGATTGAGTGAAGCAGTGGCCGTCATATCAATCGCTCATCCTGACCACAGTGATGGCGTAGAACAAAACGGCAAAGAACAGCAGCGTACCGCCAACCACAAGGTTGCGGCTTTTTTGGCGGCGTTTAAACTCGTTTTCGTCGTCAGGCATCATGCGAACACTCCTGCAAGAATGCCCGGCCCGATCAGACCTTGCGCGGCCAGCACCCGGTCCGCGACCAATGCCGCGAATAACACGAACAGATAGTAGATGCTGAATTTGAACAGCAATTTTTCTTGGCTCATCGCGTCTTCTTCTGCGCGGGTGCGAATGCCGACAGGCATCGCAAATGCGAAGAACAAGAGCGACAGAACCGTAGCAACCGAGCCATAGACCCAGCTTGTCCCGCCGATCACCCAAGGGGCAATCGCGACCGGCGCTAGCAACACGGTGTAGATCAAAATCTGCCGCCGGGTGGATGGCTCGCCTGCAACCACCGGCATCATTGGAATGCCGACTTTTGCGTAATCCGATTTCATAAACAGCGCGAGCGCCCAGAAATGCGGCGGGGTCCACATAAAGATAATTGCGAAGAGCAGGACCGGCATCGCGGTGACTTCGCCCGTAACCGCAATCCAACCGATCAACGGAGGAAAAGCCCCGGACCCGCCGCCGATCACAATGTTTTGGGGCGTGCGCGGTTTCAGCCACATTGTGTAGATCACGGCATAATAGACAATCGCGATTGCCAACATCGCGGCGGCCAACCAACCAATCGCGACGCCCATGATGAACACCGACACACCTGAAAGGAATAGGCCAAAATCACGCGCATCACGCGGCTGCATCCGCCCGCTCGGCAAAGGTCGGTTCGCGGTTCGCTTCATGCCCGCGTCAAGGTCCGCTTCCCACCAATGGTTAAGAGCGGCCGAACCGCCAGCGCCCATCGCAATCGCAAGGATCGCCGTGAACCCTAGCACCGGGTGAATGGTGCCCGGCGCGGCTAGCAAGCCACAAATCGCTGTGAAAATCACCAGCGTCATGACGCGCGGCTTCGTCAGCGTGAAGAAATCACGCCATTCTGCCGGCATCTTGGTCGCATTTGCGGCGGTGGTCATATCAGCGCTCTGGTTCATCATCATATTGCGAGAGAGCGCACCTTAACGGCGCGCCCTCCCTCGTTTTCATTTGCAACCGCCCGGCATTTCGCCGCGCGTCAATTACGCCTTACGCAGTCGCAGGGCGGTGATCGTGGTAATCGTGGTGGTCTTCGATCACCGGCAATGTTTCAAACTGGTGGAATGGCGGCGGGCTGGTCAGTGTCCATTCCAGCGTCGTTGCGCCCTCACCCCATGGGTTGTTTTCTGCCTTGCGGCCAGCGGTGAACGCATAGGCAAGGTTGACGAAGAAGATCGCCATCGAAGCAGCCATAATCGCATAGCCATATGAGCTGACCATGTTCCAGAATGCGAACGCCTCAGGATAGTCTGGGATACGCCGCGGCATACCGTCCATCCCCAAGAAGTGTTGCGGGAAGAAGATCACGTTCACGCCGATGAAGAACACCCAGAAGTGCAGATGCGACAGGAATTCGGAGTGCATCCGCCCGCTCATTTTCGGGAACCAGTAATAAAAGCCCGCGAACAAGGAGAAGACCGCGCCCATCGAAAGCACATAGTGGAAGTGAGCGATCACGTAGTAAGTGTCATGCAGGTTATCATCGATACCGCCATTGGCCAGCACCACGCCCGTCACACCGCCAACGGTGAACAGGAAGATAAAGCCAAGCGCCCAAACCATCGGTGACTTAAACTCGATACTGCCGCCCCACATGGTCGCGATCCAGCTAAAGATCTTCACGCCCGTCGGAACGGCAATCACCATCGTTGCCGCGGTGAAATACATCTTCGTGTTCACGTCGAGGCCCACGGTATACATGTGGTGCGCCCAAACGACGAACCCAACCACACCGATCGCCACCATCGCGTAAGCCATGGCGAGATAGCCAAACACAGGCTTGCGGCTGAAGGTTGCGACGATCTGACTGATCATGCCAAATCCGGGCAAGATCATGATGTAAACTTCTGGGTGACCAAAGAACCAGAACAGGTGCTGATACAGAACGGGGTCACCGCCGCCAGCAGGGTCAAAGAATGTTGTGCCAAAGTTACGATCAGTCAGCAGCATCGTAATCGCCGCCGCCAAAACCGGCAGAGCCAGAAGCAGCAAGAACGCCGTAACCAATACCGACCAAACAAACAGCGGCATTTTGTGCAGGGTCATACCCGGCGCGCGCATGTTGAAAATGGTGGTGATGAAGTTGGTTGCACCAAGGATCGAGCCAGCGCCCGCCAAGTGCAAGGAGAAGATCGCGAAATCGACCGCCGGCCCCGGAGAGCCTGTTGTCGAAAGCGGCGCATAGACCGTCCAACCAACGCCCGCGCCCATCCCGCCGCTGCCCGGAACAAACATCGAGAACAGCAGGCTGAGGAAGCCAACAACCGTCAGCCAGAATGAGATGTTGTTCATCCGTGGGAACGCCATATCCGGCGCGCCGATCATCAATGGCACAAACCAATTACCAAAACCGCCAATCATGGCCGGCATGACCATGAAGAAGACCATGATCAGCCCGTGAGCCGTGATAAACACGTTCCACATGTGACCGGCCGCCGCAATGTCGCCCTCTGATGCTCCAGCCCACCAAAAGAGGTATTGGATACCCGGTTCAGCCAGTTCCAAACGCATAATGCCCGAAATCGCACCACCAATGATCCCAGCGATAATCGCAAAGATCAGATAGAGGGTGCCGATATCTTTGTGGTTGGTCGACATGAACCAGCGGGCGAAAAACCCCGGCATGTGGTGATCATCACCATGATCCCCGCCATGGGTTGTGCCTGCGGCGGTTGGAGCGTCGAAACCTTCAGCTGTGGTGGCCATCGTTTGCGTCTCTTCGTTTCGGTTTAATTCGTGTGTCTAAATGCGGGGCTTCTGCGAGTTACGCAGCAGGCTCGGCTTCAGATTCGGATTCTTCAGCAGCGTCAGCATCGGCGACTTCTTCTGCGCTCGGCATACTGCCGCCCTGCGTCGCAACCCATGCTTCGAACTGCTCCATCGGAACAGCCTCAACCGCGATCGGCATGAAGCCGTGCAGTGCGCCGCAAAGTTCAGAGCATTGGCCGTAGTAAACGCCCGGCTCATCAATAACGAGCATCCGCTCATTCAAGCGCCCCGGCACCGCGTCTTGCTTGAACCATAAAGATGGAACCGCAAAAGCGTGGATCACATCAGCGGCGGTGGTTTGGATCCGCAATGGAACACCAACCGGCACAACCATTCGGTTATCCACGGCCAGCTGGAAAGGTTCGCCGCTGGCTTGGCTTTCTTCTTCGTCGAGCATGTTGGAAATAATTTCCACATCATGATCGGGATATTCATAACCCCAATACCATTGGTAGCCGACCGCTTTAATTGTGATCGCATCAGCAGGCGGCGTTTCATATTGACGCGCCAGCAACGTGATCGACGGCACTGCAATCACAACCAGAATGATCACCGGAACAATCGTCCAGATGACTTCGATCAGGGTGTTGTGCGTGGTTTTGGAAGGAACCGGATTCGCCCGGCGATTGAACCGGATACCCACATAAAACAGCAGGCCGAGGACAAACAAACTGATCGCGGTGATCACTGGCATCAACAGCCAATCATGCATCGCCAGCGCATAGGCGCCGTCAGCGGTGTATTGATCCTGAAACGTCATCGACTGCACGGGATCATCGTCAAAATGAACCGGCATGCCTTTACCGGGCGTCGGAGCCATCGGCGTGTATCCACCGGCTTCCGGCGCGGCCTCGGCAGCCGCCTCCGTCACTTGTGCCGCCGCTGCAAAATCAGCCTCAGCTGCGTCTTGCGCGATCGCCATTTGCGGAGAGGCCACGGTAAGAACCGCCGCCATCATCGCCAGAACTCCAAACTTCATGCGGGCAAAAGCCTGACCCATAATAGTGCCTAATCGGTTTTCGAATTTATCCCATGCCAGAATTGCGAAGGTGCATTTGAAACAGCCCCCGCGCCCCCAGCGCACATATGACGCAAGCGCCACGATTAACGCCCCTTAGCCGCGCTTGCTCAGTGCCTCAAGCGCTTCTAGGGAGAAAATTATGCAAGCCCACATGAAGACCGCGCAATCAGCCCTCTTAGCAAACCTGTGACTCCACTCATTCTCGCCCTATAAAACGCTCAATTTTCAACCGGAAAACAGCCTATTATGACCACAACGCAGACCATTCCTGAAACTGTTGATGACGTTCTGGCAGAGTTCCGCAGCTGCGGCGCTTTGCTCGAAGGGCACTTCAAGCTCTCTTCAGGACGGCATAGCGGGCACTACCTACAATGCGCCCGAGTCTTGATGAACCCTGCTCGCGCTGGCCGCTTGGCTCAGGCAATCGTGAAGGGCATTCCTGACGACGTTCTGCAAAGGGTCGATGTTGTCGTTTCCCCAGCAATGGGCGGCATTATTGTCGGACACGAAGTGGCGCGGGTACTGGATAAAGACGCCTTGTTTCTGGAACGCCCAGACGGGATATTCCACCTGCGGCGCGGCTTCGCGCTGGAGCCGTGCGCGAAGGTTTTGATGGTCGAAGATGTGGTTACAACCGGCCTCTCCAGCCGCGAAGCCATTGCCGCCGTCGCCAAAGAAGGCGGCGAAGTCATCGCGGAATGCGCGCTCATCGACCGGTCTTTGGGGTCCGCCGATCTGGGGGTGCCGTTCTATCCCTTGGCTGCTTTTGATTTCCCAACTTATGACGAATCCGACATCCCCGAGGAATTGGCCCGCGTAGCTGTGACAAAACCGGGAAGCAGAAAAGCATGAAGCAAAGACCGCCGCCTCAAAAATTACGATTGGGCGTAAATATCGATCACGTTGCGACCATCCGCAATGCGCGCGGCGGCGATCATCCTGATCCTGTGCGCGCAGCAGAAATCGTCGCCAGCGTTGGCGGCGACGGGATCACTGCGCATCTGCGCGAAGACCGCCGCCATATCCGCGATGAAGATCTTGCCCGCATTCAAAATGCGACGCAATTGCCGCTCAACTTGGAAATGGCCGCGACCGAAGAAATGCTAGAGATTGCGCTGCGTCACAAACCGCACGCGGCGTGCATCGTCCCGGAGAAGCGAGAGGAACGCACCACCGAAGGGGGCTTGGACGCGGCAGGTTTGCACAACACGCTGGCACCGATTGTTGAACAATTGCGCGCCGCCGGTATCCGCGTCTCGCTGTTTATCGAGGCCGATGAACGACAGCTCGACACATCATTGCGTCTTGGTGTGCCAGTAGTTGAGTTTCACACCGGCGAATATGCCCACGCCTTTTTGGACGGCGACACGGTGCGCGTCGAAAAAGAACTGCGCCGGATCAGCGATATGGCCGCTTTGGCAGCGAAAAATGGGATTGAGCCGCATGCTGGCCACGGCCTGACCTTTGAAAACGTCCAACCGATCGCGGCGATCCCGCAAATCGCGGAATTGAATATCGGGCACTACCTTATCGGAGAGGCAGTGTTCACCGGTCTGGAACCCGCCATCCGCCGGATGCGCGATTTGATGGATGCGGCACGCTGATATGGCGGCGGAGGAACTTCCTGCTCTGTCTCGCGCTCAAAAATTTTGGGCACTTGGCGCGGCGCTCTTATTTTTGATTGCGACCGCGTTTTTGGGTTTCTCGCTAAACACAGGCGCTTTGCGCGGTTTTGCGATTGGCTGGCTGGCCTTGCAGATTTTTGGCTATGTCGGCGCGCTCAAATTCGCAAAGGGCGATTTTGCGCATCCACTGTTTAAGAGCCAAGTGATGCTGCATTTTATCGCGCTGATGCTTCTAGCGGCGTCAATCATAAAGGCATTCTCATGATCATCGGCCTCGGTTCTGACCTCTGCAATATCGAACGGATCGCCAATTCGTTGGAACGGTACGGTGAACGCTTCGAAAACCGCGTCTTCACCGATACAGAGCGGACAAAGGCGCGCCGCCGCCCTTACACAATCGCCGGAACCTATGCGAAACGATTTGCCGCGAAAGAGGCTTTCAGCAAAGCGGTTGGCACCGGATTTCGGCGCGGCGTCTATATGAAAGATATCGGCGTCGTGAACGCGCCATCAGGTGCACCGACGCTCGCGTTGACAGGCGGCGCGGCGAAGCGGCTTGAAGAAATGATCCCGCCGGGCCATGAGGCGCATATTCATCTTACCCTCACCGACGATCATCCATGGGCGCAAGCCTTCGTCATTATTGAGGCCACTCCTAAGGCTTGATCATCCCAGCGATGATCGGCGGCCGAGCAACGAAAAGATCGATTTGACCGATATTACTTCCCCCTCCGCCAAGACGGACGAATCCGACGCCAAAGAAAAAGTCGATTGGTTTGCGGAATTCCGCGGGCTGGCGCTGATGCTGCTTGCGGTGCTGTGTTTCCACAGCCTTGTGGCAAAACCGTTCTACATCCCCTCCACCAGCATGATGCCCGGCCTGCATGTGGGGGACCGTTTGGTGGTTAGCAAATATCCATATGGCTGGTCATGGGCGTCGGCCAGTTTCCACATCTTGCCGCGCGGCGAATGGCGCGTTTTGGGCGCCCTGCCCGAATATGGCGACATCGTGATCCCGGTGCACCCGACCCGCAATGAAGATTATATCAAACGCGTCGTTGCCTTGGCCGGTGACACGATCGAAGTGCGCGAGGGTCAGATTATCCTCAACGGCGTGCCGATCAAACGCGAAGTCGTGCCGCCGGTGCGCATTCCGTTTGAGCCGGAATTGATGTGCGAAAACGGCCCATGCCTCAGCAATTTTCAATCCTATTTGATGCGCGATCAAAATGGCGATCAATATTTTGAACCACCAACCTACCGCGAAACCTTACCGAATGGCGCGACCTATTTGATTATCGACCACAAACGGCAATTTCTCGACAATTTTGGCCCTTACACTGTGCCAGAAGGAAATGTGTTCGTGATGGGCGACAACCGTGATGAAAGCGCCGACAGCCGCGCCTCTGCCGAAGATCGCGGATTGGGCGGCGGCATTCCGCTGGAAAATATTGGCGGCCGCGCGGAATTCATCACCTTCTCGCTCGATGGTTCTGCCTCGTGGAACCCCTTGAGCTGGTTTTCCGCAATGCGCGGAGAGCGCGCGTGGACAACTTTGCGGCCAGCTTTGGCAGAACAAGAATACGTTCCCGCAGAGCCGAGCATAGCCACAAACGAACCCGCCGAATAAAAGGGGTAAACCTGCGACAATGGCCAAGAAATTCCTCTATTTTATCGCATTTTGCATCGTGATCTTCCTTATCGGGAGGATCGGCTATGAGATGTTTCAGGAGGAATTGGCCGAATTCGCGCTGGTCCCGACTTCCGAATTTACGCCGACCGCAGCCCTCGAAGAAAACGCCTATGAAGATCCGGCATTGTGGTATTCGCGGCCCGGTATCGGCGTCAGCGATCCGGCCCGCTGGCAACCGGCCTTGGCTCAGCGGCGCGCTGATCCTTCAGAATCAGAGGCCGCGCAATCGCAAACTGTGCCTGAGCCAGCCGATGTCCCTGATTTTGCGGTCTTCTTCATCCATCCGACCAGCTATCTCAGCCGCGACAATTGGAACGCGGCCATTGGCGATGAAGAAGCCGAACGCATCGCCCGCATTTATGTGCGGGGCATGGCCAGCCCGTTTAACGCGGCCAGCGAAATTTGGGCGCCGCGCTATCGGCAAGCGACAATGGGCGCTTTTTTGACCGACGCGCCGGAGGCTGAGCAAGCGCTCGATGCTGCCTATTCCGACGTGCTTGAGGCGTTCCGCTATTTTGTCGATTCGGTGGATGGCGATACGCCGATTGTGATCGCGGGGCACAGTCAAGGGTCCTTGCATCTGCTGCGATTGCTGCGCGAGGAAGTGAATGAGGCACCTTTGGCAGGCCGTTTGGTGGCTGCCTATGCGATTGGCTGGCCAATTTCGGTCGAGCATGACATCCCGGCGCTTGGCTTTGCCGCCTGTGCCACCCCGGCACAAACCGGTTGTTTGATTTCATGGTCGAGCTTCGCAGAACCCGCCGATCCATCCTCCGTCATCGACACATATGCCGCCTCCACCGGGTTTGACGGAGTATTGCGCGGGACGAGCACAATTTTGTGCACAAACCCGCTTACCGGCTCATTCGGCGGCGACGCCCCTGCCAGCGCCAATCTGGGCACTTTGGTTCCCGATAACACCATGTCGAATGGCGAACTTGTGCCCGCAGCGGTCCCCGCCAGATGCGGGCCGCGCGGGTTGCTCTTGATCGGCGATCCGCCGGAACTGGGCTCTTATGTTTTGCCGGGAAACAATTACCACGTTTACGATATCCCCCTGTTCTGGGCGAACACACAGGCCGATGTCGCGCGCCGTGCCCGCGCCATGGCGGCTGGTGCCGCTGCTAACCCGGTGTCAGCAAACTGATTACCGAATTTGCACCTGATTTTGCTGACGCGCTGCCCGATGGCGGCGTGCTGCTTGGCCTTGATCTGGGGACGAAGACGATTGGCACCGCGATTTGCGATGCCGGATGGCGTTTCGCAACCAATGGGACAACCGTGAAGCGCGGCAAATGGGGCCGCGACCGCGACACAATCGGCGCCTTGATCAAAGAGCGGAACGTGCGCGGCTTGGTTCTGGGGCTGCCGCGCAATATGGACGGCAGCGAGGGGCCGCGCGCGCAAAGCTCCCGCGCCTTTGCCCGCAATGCTGAGGAGGCGTTTGGCCTGCCGCTGCTCTTGTGGGATGAACGTTGGTCCACCCAAAGCGCAGAAGCCGCGATGATCGGCCAAGATATGAGCCGCACGCGCCGCGCAGAAGCAATCGATAGCCACGCAGCGGCGGTAATCTTGCAGGGCGCGATAGATCGGCTCGCAGGCGGGATACTCTAAAGTTCCGTGAGCGCCGCCCGGCGCTGCTTCGATATATCCGCGACCATCCGGCTGCCGCTCAATTCGCCTTGCCGCCATAAATCTTCGCGATCCGCTGCATCGCGCACCTGACCCGCGCGCGCCTCAAAACTGGCAAGCCGCAACCGTTCGCTTGGATGGCTGGCCCCGACATCAGCTGCGAAATCTGCCGCTGCCGCCGATCCGCTCGCCACCGCCGTCCTCAGAAACACTTCGGTTGCATTGGGACTAAGCACGCGTGTCACTTCGCCGCTTTCAAGGTCGAAACCATACTGATCGAACCACGCTTGCGCCGGGTCGACATGCATCACATTGAGCGAGACAGAAAGGCTTTCCGGCGGCAATTGCGAATGGACATCGCGGTGCGCGCGGTAAAGCATCAGCTTGCCCTCATTAAGGGCGCTGCGCCCGGTAAATCGGAAATTCGCATTCTCGCCCGGAATGCCCGTCACCGCCTCATAATCATACTCAAAATAATCGCTGGAATAGCCGGGCCCGAGATAACCGCTCGTCCAGAATGAGAAATTGTGATCATGCGGAACGCCGTAAACAAAGCTCTGGGCGCCGCTATTTCGGAAGCAGAGATCTTGGCGCGCGGGCCAAATATTGGCGCGCAAAAACATCCGGCCGCGCATCGGGCTGAGCAAGATCGCCTGCGGGCCGTAGCCACTCTCCACCTCGCCTTCGGTTCGCCCGGCCAAGCGGTCGAGCAAGGCATCCGCCAAAAAAGTGCGATTGTTTGAAAGCAGGCGCAGCCATTTCGCCGCATCTATCGAGCTTTGCGGATCGCGTGGGTCCAAATCGAGTGCGGCGAGCGCTTCTATCGCCTCAGGCAGCGAACAGGATTGGGATGATGAGTGTTCTAGGATTTGGGGCATTAGGCTGGCTCATTCTTAAAAGTGCGCAAAGCGGGCTCTGCCGCCAGCAATTGCGTTTGCAGCTGCATTGCGGGCTGCATCAGAATGTCACGCGATCTGGCCGACAGCTCGCCCAACAATTTCATACCTCGTACGCTGTCTATCGCGAGCACCTGCCGCACGGCCTCCCAGCGCGCATTGGCGTCGTGTCCGGCATCACGCGCAAATTGAACCATCGGGCCAATCGCCCGTGCATCGTCCAACGCGCCCAACACGCTGAGCGCCATCACCAATTCGCTGGCGCGTTTATCGCCGCTCACTTGAGACGCCAAAGCGCCGTCACTCACGCGAATTTCATGTGATGGCAGCGGATGGGGTGGACTGCGGCTGATTTGCAGCAAGAGCAGGCTGCGCTCTACCGCAACGATATGCCGCGCATTCGCTCTCGCGCGCAGCGTCATGCGATCCCCGGCATTCCAGACGTAAGGTTGCGCATCGACCGTGGCCGGGTGCCCGGCGTCGCAATCCAATTCGCGGGTGTAGAAATACCCGTTCGCCTTGCCCGCGATGCAGATTTCATGCGTCTCGCAATCGGCAAAAAATGCGGTTTCCGGCACAACCGTCTCTTCCGCTGGCTCATAACTGCAAAGTGAAAGGGTCGCGCCGCCGCTCTTCATCAGTTGCAGCCGTGCAAAGCCGGCATTTGAGCTGTGCCGCAGCGGCACCTCGCCCAAAGTATCGCCGCGCAAGGCATGGATCAACGTGCCGCAAAATCGCTCGATCCAATCGCTGGCCGCGCCGTGATCGCGGCAGAGCGCGGCAAGACTAGGCAAATCCGCAAAAGCGGCCCCGTCCGCAAATCTGCTCAATTCCCGCTGAACCTCGGCGACGTCCTCGCGGCCAAACCACTTATCGAGCGCCGCCTTCATCGCGGCTTGGGAGCGAAGCTGCGAAGCCAAATCGCTCCGCAGCATCTTTATGTCAGGATGCACATGCATCTCTCGCTCCGGCAGCTTTATAACAAGCCAGGAGGCGGCGGAGGAGCAGTGTCATAGACAAATACCATGACCTCCACGATAGAATCGTCATAAGTTGCAGCATGCGTCTTCGCAGCTCCAAACAAGGCTTGAGCGGTTTCGAGGCCCGGAATATTCGCAAGATCAATTTTTGGCATGATTGCGTGTCCTTCATGGTGAACGCGCCGGCATTATTGCGATGGCGCACCGCGCAAATTGATCGAGAAGAACACAGTATTGAAATTAACTTATTGTAATTATGGTTAAAACAGGCAAAAGATTGCGTCCATGAGCAAAGAAGAACCATCAAAACCCGCCAATATCAACGCCATGCCCAGGTTTGATGCAAGGAAAGCGAGCAAGTACTTCTTTCTTGGTGGCCATACCGGGTGGCTGGGCCTGAAATTCAATGATCAAGGGGACAATTGGGTCGAATTGGAATTGCCCTGGCGCGAGGATTTGCTCGGTGAAGCGGACCGCGAAGTGCTCGCCTCTGGCCCCATTTTTAGTCTGATGGATATGGCCAGCGGCATGGCCATTTGGCAGACAAAGCAGACCTTTGCCCCGGTCGCGACGCTGGATTTACGGGTGGATTATCAACGGCCCGCGCGCGAACGCAGCGCGGTTTGGGGGCGGGTTGAATGTTACCGCACGACCCGTTCCGCCGCCTTTGTTCGCGGTATTGCGCATGACGGCGACTTGGACGATCCCGTGGCGCATATTGCAGGCGTCTTTATGACAATCGGGTCCGACCCTCGCGAAGGCAAAGTGCACAGTGGCCCGGGCAATGGATCGACGGATATAAGCGGTGACGGCCATGCCGCAATCAATGAAGCGGGGACCGGCGATGAGTGATTTTGAACTGCCCCCCTATGCCGATGCGCTTGGCATCAAGGTTTTTGAATATCAGGATAGTGTGCCGGTTTTGACGGTGGATTTCGGCCAGAATGTCGAAGGGCGACCGCAGCATTATCATGGCGGCGCAACTGCTGGATTGCTTGAGAATGCAGGCTATGCCGTCTTGCGCGCGCGCTTAGTCGAAGAAGGGCGCGACGCTCAGCTCAAACCGGTCAATATCACAGTGCAATATCTGTCCGCGGGCAAATCCCGGCCTAGCTTTGCCAAAGGGCGCATCACGCGGTTAGGGCGGCGCAATGCCAATATCGCGGTTGAGGCATGGCAAGATGATCCCACCCGGCCAATTGCGACGGCAATTATGAATATCCTGATGGGCTAATTCTCACTCCGGAACGTCAATCCGGCTGAGCCTCTTCGACGCGGAAACCGTCCTCATCCAAACGGAATTCAACCGGGACCCCGTCTTGAGAAAGGACAATGCCTTCCTCTTCAAAGCGGATCGATGTGCCGTCTTCGCCTAGCGGAATTTCTTCGCCTTCTTCGATGTCGAGCGGCCTGACTGGCCCTTCTGGATCAGGCGTCGTGGTGGCGCGCGGCGCGGGTAGAGACAGGGCGCTGCGCATGAAATCTTTCCAAATCCGCGCTGGCAACCCGCCGCCACTGACCCGGTCGAGCGGGGAATTGTCATCATTGCCAATCCACACGCCCACAACGAGATCACCGGCATAGCCAACGAACACCGCGTCACGATAATTCTGCGTCGTCCCGGTCTTACCATAATTCGCAATCGGCAATTCTGCCGCTTCGCCGGTGCCGCGATTGATCGCTGCGCGCAGCATTTGCTCCATATCTTCGTGAATACCGCCCGATGCGCTGCTTTCCGGCGTCGTCAGCCATTCCCACCAGCTCTGTTCTTCTTGTGCAAAAGCAAAGGGGCGGACCGGGTATTGATTGGCCGCAACGCCGGCATAGGCCGAGGTTAGCTCCAGCAAAGTCATCGTTGACGTACCCAGAGCGAGGCTCGGATCCCCCTCAGGCAGCGCCGAAGTCACCCCGAGCGACCGCGCCGTGCGGATCACGCGTTCGCTGCCGATTTCATTGAACAATCGCACCGCGGCGACATTGCTTGAGGAGGCAAAGGCATCCTCCAACGTGATCAAATCGCTATAGCGTTCGCGTGAGTTTTTGGGCCGATAAGAGCCATTTTCGATGGCGGTGTTGTCTATCGTGTCGTCGGGTTCCCATCCTGCCTGCAAAGCCGCAAGATAGACGAACAATTTGAACGTTGATCCCGGTTGCCGCCGCGCCTGCGTTGCGCGGTTAAAGGGGGACTCAGCGTAATTCTTGCCGCCCACCATTGCGACCACTTCTCCGGTGGGCCGCATCGCCACCAAAGCGACTTGCGCATCGCCCAGCTCCGCGCGGTTTGTCACCCGGCTAGCGAGCGCCTGCAATTGCGAATCCAGCGTGGTGGTGATGACTTGCCGCGCATAACCAGGGTTTTCCCCCTCACGCGCCATCGGCAAAGCCCAATCAGCGAAATAGGTGCCCGTTGGCAGATCATCGCGCGTGCGCGAATCAATCACAGGATCAGGCATCGCATCGGCTTCTGCCTGCGTGATGTAACCCGCCGCGACCATTGATCCAATTACCAGATCCATGCGCGCTTTGGCCCGGTCATAATGTTTCGTCGGGGCATAGCGAGAGGGCGCCTGAAGCAATCCCGCCAACATTGCCGCTTGCTGCGGAAGCAGATTTTCCGGCTGACGATAGAAATAGTGCAGGCTGGCGGCGCGCAATCCGTATTGATTGTCGCCAAAATAGGCGTTGGAAAGATAGCGGCTTAAAATCTCATCCTTCGTCAGCCATCCTTCGATCCAAAACGCGATCAGCGCCTCTCGCGCTTTGCGTGATAGGCTTTGTTCGGGCGTCAAAAAGGTGAATTTCGCCAATTGCTGCGTGATCGTGCTGCCGCCGCCCCGGCCGGTCCAAACCGCCCGCGCGATGCCGCGCGGATCGACGCCCCAATGCGAATAGAAACGCCGGTCTTCGATCGCCAAAAATGCCTCGGCCACATGCGGAGGCAAATCTGCGACTTCGACCGGATCATCCACCATTGCCCCGTGCCGCGCGATTGGCGTGCCATCGCTAGCGAGCAGGGTGACTTGCGGCGCCGCAATCGGCTCAAGGCTTTTGGACAGCGGCGCAGTAATCGCCAGCCAAGCGAACAGCACAATCAGCATCAGGAACGAGGCGGCAAAAATGCGCAGCGCCCACCAGCGTTTGCGGCGCCCACGCCAAAATTCACGCCGCCAAACGGGCAATTTGCGCCGTTCTTCACGCGCAACATGCCCATCAAGTTGCGACAGGCGGGCATCCCATGCTTGGTAATCGGGTGAGCCTGCGCTGCGCAAAGCTGCGGCCCCATCATCGAAATCGCCATCGGAATAGGGCGCGCGCTGCGAATCGTAGAGAGGGAAATACCCACCCTCTGAGCCGCGAGGCAGATCGCCGCCGGAGCGTTTCCAGAATCGTTTGAACAGCGTCATCGCCTACTGTATTAGCAGCATAACACGCATCGCTGCAACTACACTTTGCCTGTACTTAATTGCGCTTAGCTGGCCTCAGCCGCCCTTGGCCGCGCCTTCTGGCAAGTCTTCACCGAAAACGCGTTGGTAATATTCGCTCACCAATGTCCGCTCGGCCTCGTCGCATTTATTAAGGAACGAAAGACGAAAGGCAAAGCCGGTCGAATTGAAGATCGCAGCATTTTGCGCCCAAGTGATAACTGTACGCGGGCTCATCACAGTCGAGATATCGCCGGTCATAAAGCCTTGGCGGGTCAAATCCGCGACCTTCACCATGTCCGCAATCATTGCATCATCAGTGTCCGGCGTCTTAGATTTGACGATCGCTTGCTCAGTCTCTGCAGGCAGATAATTGAGCGCAACGACAATATTCCAACGGTCCATCTGCGCTTGGTTGATGGCTTGCGTGCCATGATACAGCCCGCTGGTATCGCCGAGCCCGACCGTGTTTGTTGTCGCGAAAAGGCGGAAATACGGATTTGGCGTGATCACACGGTTTTGATCGAGCAGGGTCAACCGGCCATCAAATTCCAAAATACGCTGAATCACAAACATTACATCGGGGCGACCCGCATCATATTCGTCAAAGGTCAGCGCGACCGGGTGCTGCAACGCCCAAGGCAAAATGCCTTCTTTAAATTCAGTGACCTGCAAGCCGTCTTTGAGCACGATGGCATCGCGCCCAACCAGATCGATCCGGCTGATATGCGCATCAAGGTTCACCCGGATGCTCGGCCAATTCAGCCGCGCGGCGACCTGTTCGATATGGGTCGATTTGCCGGTCCCATGATACCCTTGGATCATCACGCGGCGATTATGCGCAAACCCCGCCAGAATCGCGAGCGTCGTGTCGGGATCGAAGACATAGCTGTCATCGCGTTCCGGCACATGTTCGCTGGCTTCGCTGAAAGCGGGGATTTGCCAATCGACATCAATGCCGAATGTTTCGCGCACGTCGACGCTCGTGTCAGGTTGTGACGGGATGGCGCTATCGCCGGCGAATTCTGCGGAAGAGTGAGAGGTCATTTCGTTTGCGGCGTTAAAGCGCCAATCGCCGCCCTGCAAGACCCTCCTCGCCGATGACCCCTCACAATTTTGCGAAGTAATTTGCCGTGAACTCTTTGCGCGTCCTTAAGATCGGCGGCGCATCGCCAAATTACGCCTGCGGCGGCACGCGAATTTCTGATAAATGACCGCGCTTGATCCAGATGCGCGCGCCTTCCCGCCCGGCTACAAACTCCGCATCGAGGCCCGAAGGCCAGCGAATCCAATCTTGTGCAGTGTACACTTCGCCCGAATGGCGCACTTCGCCTTCCAACACCAAAATTTCAAAACCGCCCGTTTCATTCAGACGGACGGCACTGCCCGCATCCCATTCTTCAATCGCCACATCCTCATAGTCCCGCTGAGCCAAGACGTGGCGGCTGACGCCGGGCATTTGCGGGATCGCGGTCAACGCAGCGGAGCATAAATCAATCGCGATCTGTTCCTGATCATCCGGCTCAAACTGCCACAATTTGACAAAAATGGTGCATCCCGGATCGGAGCGCGGAATATGATGCGTGCCGACCGGGTTGCGGATATATGTTCCTGCTGGATAATCGCCGTGTTCGTCCTGAAAAACGCCTTCCAAAACGATGAATTCTTCTCCGCCTGAATGCGTGTGTTCGGGAAAGGCGCTGCCCGGTGCATAGCGCACGATAGAAGTCGCGCGGGCGACTTCGCCCCCGATCCGGTCGAGCATTCTGCGATCGACCCCAGCCATTGGCGAGGCCTGCCACGCCAGCGCACCAGTGTTCACACAGACGGCTTTGTCGAAATCGGCATTCACTTCCATGTCAGCTCTCCGAATAGCGGGCGGCGATCCGCTTACGCCAATCTTGTACAATCACCAGATCGGCAGGAATATTGAACTTTGCAATATCCAAAACGGCACAAATGTCGCTAACGACAATGGCTTGGTTCGCCAAAGCCGCCGATCCCAGTGGTGCGTCTGACCGCGCGATGGTTGCATTGAAAACACGCGTAACGGGCTGACATTTACCCGGCACCGGCGCATAATGGCGCCTATGCCTGATCCAATCGAAACACTGCGCCTGAAGGTCGTCGACCAAGTGCGCGGCGTGTTTAATGACCGCGCTGGCGGGCAAGAACCCGTTCCGCCGTCAGATGACGCCTTGTTTGCGAAGGATACACCGATCCGCATGGTTCATGCCGATCTGGTGGGAATGATGACCGGCGGCGTTCGGGGCTTGATGCTGCAAATGCTCCATCCAGAGGCATTGCAGGGCGTCCTCGACCATTCCAATTTCCGCGAAGATATGCACGGCCGTTTGCGCCGCACCGCGCGATTCATTGCGATCACAACTTTCGGTCACCGGGATGAGGCGATGAAGGCGATTGAGCGCGTCAACCGCATCCACGCCCGCGTCGGAGGGACATTGCCGGACAAGACGCCCTATCAGGCGAACAATCCGCACACGCTTGCATGGGTGCATGTGGTCGAGGCGCAGAGTTTTCTGGCTGGTTACATCCGGCATGTCCGCCCTGATATGCCCAGCAGTGACCAAGATGAATATTACCGGCAATTTGCCGCAATCGCCCGTGCGCTGGGCGCCGATCCCGTCCCTGAAACTCGGCGCGAGGCGGAGGCGATTTTCCGCGAATTGCGCGCCGATTTGCGCCCTTCACCAGCGGCAAGAGAAGTCGCGCAATTGGTGCTGAGCCAGCGTCCAAAGGGCACTCCGCCTGCCGTTCAAACCATGATCGGCGCGGATGCCGTCGCCATGTTGCCCGATTGGGCGCGGCAGATGCTGCGCCTGCGTAAACCACTCGTCACCGCCCTGCCCGCGCGCGCGGCAACCTGGGGCATGGGGCGCACTTTGCGTTGGGCGTTCAAACAGAATTGACGGCGGCCGTCCGCGCGCGCACCATTGCCGCCTGAGGGAGAGAGCGGATGTATTTAGCAGTCGCGGCGCTATCGGTGCCGGAGCAGAACAAAGAAGCCTATCTTGAGGCGGCCGAATTTATGGCCAATTGGTCGATGGATCACGGCGCGCTGGAGGTGATGGAGGCTTGGGAGGCCGACGTGCCCAGCGGCGATGTCACGGATTTTCGCAAGGCTGTCGCTGCGCCTGAGGGCGAGAAGATCGTCACCGGCTGGGTGATTTGGCCCGAGAAAGCGACTTTCGACAAAGCCAATGAAGCGATGATGGCGGGCGAAGGGTTTGAGGGCCATCCCCAAGGCGAAATGCCGTTTGATGGCAAGCGTCTGATCTATGGTTCTTTCGAACCGCTTCTCACCAAAGGGCGTTAAGTCATGGCCGATTTTACATTTTACACTGTCGCGATGAGCCGCGGGCAAATCTCGCGTTGGGCCTTGCACGAGGCTGGGGCGGATTATGATCAGGTGGTCTTCGATTGGCCGACCAGACCCGCCGATTTCGCGGCAATCAACCCGATGAACAAAGTGCCCGTATTGGTGCATCATCTGGATGGCCGCGACCACATCATCACCGAAGCAGCGGCGATCAATCACTACCTTGCCGAAACGCACGCCGAGAAAGGTCTATTGCCCGAAGCCCATGAAAAGGCGGCCTATTTCCGCTGGATGTTTTTTGCCGCCGGGCCAATTGAACAAGCGGTGATTGCGTCGGCGATGGGTTGGAAAGTGCCCGAGGAACGCACCGCAATGGCGGGTTTTGGCAGTCTGGATCTGGCCCTATCCGCGATGGATGACTGGCTTTCGAAGAATGATTTTGCAGCGGGCGACCGGTTTACAATGGCGGATACGTATGTTGGCAGCCAATTTGTCTGGGGTCTGAGGTTTGGTTCGATTCCTGAAACACCTGCCTTCAAGGCTTATGTAGAGCGTTGCACACAGCGGCCCGCTTATGGCCAAGCGAATGCGATTGATGCAAAACTAATTGAGGAAGCGGCGGGTTAATCCAGAGCGGCGCTGGCGCGGAGCAATTGGTAGGCATCTACGACTGCGTTCAAACGCGCCTCGTGCGAGCGATCCCCGCCATTGCGATCCGGATGGTACCGCCGGACCAGTTCTGAATAGCGCCGCCGCAATCGCCGCCGATCAGTATCAGTGCCCAGACCCATGATTTCCAAAGCGGAGGCTTCGTCTTTGGAAAACCGGCCTGTCGCGGCCATTTTCGCCTCTCTTTCGGCTCGGCTGCGAATGCCGCCTGCACGGGCGGAAATCGCGTCCAATGGATCGTCAAAATCCGCCCAGCGCGGCATCCCATCAATGCCAGCGCGCGGGCTGAACGCTGCGCTTTCGGTGCGCCAGCCGCTGGCCGGGGATTGGGCGGCGAGAATTTCGTCCGCATTCATCCCCTCGAACCAATCATATCCATCATTGAATTGCCGCACATGCTCTAGGCAGAACCAACGCCACTGTCCCGGACCGTCAAAACCGTTCGGCCGGTGGCCGGGCGCGCGGAACTCGCCTGCCTCTCGGCAACCGGGCGCTTCGCAGCCGCGTTCGTCGGTTTCAAACCGGCCATGGAATCGGGATTGCGCCATCAGCCCTTGAGAATGGCGTCGCAGTCGCCAGATTCCAAGGTGAGATTAGTTGCAAAGAGGGAAACATAGTTGATGAGCGGCACAGTAGCAGACGAAATGAGCGAGCTTTTGAACGAGGCCTTCACGCCGACCAACCTCGAAATCATCAATGATAGCGCGCAGCATTCCGGCCATTCAGGCGATGATGGATCGGGCGAATCGCATTTTACGATCGTCATTGAAGCACCCGTATTTGCGGATATGAACCGCCTCGCCCGCCAGCGCGCCGTGATCGCGGCATTGGGCGACATTGTGGGTCAACGTGTGCATGCGGTCGCGATTAAGGCCAGCGCGCCTGCTTCATGAACGAATTCGGCAATTCAAAACGGATCCGCCGTTCCGCTAGGATAATCGTGCTGGCGCCGGATGGCCGCGTCTTGATGTTCCGCTTTGACGTGGCGGACCGGCCCCCGTTTTGGGTGACCGCTGGCGGCGAATGTGAGGTGGGCGAGAGTTTTGAACAGGCCGCCCGGCGCGAATTACGAGAGGAAACCGGCATCATTGCTGATCCCGGCATACAAGTTGCGCGCACCACCCCTGAATTTATCACGGTCGAGGGTGAGCCGGTGCAGGCCGATGAGCGCTATTTCATCCTCCGCACATCTGCGGCGCAGATCGACACGTCTGGCCACACCGAATTGGAGCGGCAAGTGATGACTCAGCATCGCTGGTTCACTTTGGCCGAATTGGCCGACTGGCACGAAGCAGTGTTTCCCGAAAATCTGGCGCAAATCATCCAAGACGCTGCGCCAAGCTGATTGCGGCGCTGGCTCTGTCCGTTTACGCATGTGCGAAACGGGAGAGATACATGGATTACACGGGCAAGGTCGCTTGGATCACGGGCGCGTCTTCGGGAATTGGTGCAGCATTGGCGCGGGATTTATCCGCGCGCGGGGCGCATTTGGTTTTGTCGGGACGCGATGAAGCGCGCCTTGCCGAGGTGGCGGCCGATTGCGCGGAAATGCTGATCCTGCCCTTTGATGTGCGCGATGATGCTGCATTGGCCGATGCGACCGCCATGGCAATCGCATGGAAAGGCGGCGTCGATATCGCTTTTGCCAATGCGGGCGTGTCACAGCGAAGCCGCGCGCTGAAGACGCAAATGCAGGTTTACCGGGACATCATCGACATTGATCTGACCGCTCAGATCGCCTTCAGCCAGGGCTTAATCGGCCATATGGTCGATCGCGGTTCCGGCAATATCGCTTTCATTTCCTCCATCGCGGGCAAAGTCGGTGTGCCCATGCGCACCGCCTATAGCGCCGTGAAATTCGGGCTGGCCGGTTACGGCGATGCTTTGCGCGGCGAATTGTCGCAAACGGGGGTCGAGGTGCATGTTATCTATCCCGGATCAGTCGCCACCGATGTGGCGCGCAACGCCTTGGTCGCCAATGGACGAAAGCGCGGGGTCAGCGACACCGTGATCGACGAGGGTATTCCAGCCGATGATGCGGCCAAGAGCATGTTAGATGGGATCGCCGCGGGAGAACGCGAAATTATCGTTGCGCAAGGCGGGGAATTGGCGATGGGCGAAATGCGCCGAACGCCAGAGGCATTGCTCGATCAAGTCGCCGCTATGGTCGCGGGCGGGTATATGGAGCGTATGGAAGAAGGCGAATGATCGCCCTGCCACAAAGGCGCGTGACGCTTGCCAATGGAATCGAATTGGACGTCGTCGACGAAGGTCCGCAGGATGCGTCTGCTTTGATTTTCCTGCACGGCTTTCCCGAAAACCACCGCACATGGCGGCACCAGATCGCGCATTTTTCAGACCGGTTCCGCTGTATCGCCCCGGATCAGCGCGGCTATCGCGGATCATCGAAGCCGCAAGATGTGGATGCATACACGCCCGACAAGATCATCGGCGATGTGTTCCTGTTGGCGGATGCCTTGGGGATCGCCACATTCACCATCGTAGGCCACGATTGGGGCGGCGCGATTGCGTGGGGTGTGGCGCTGGGCGGGCAACATGCGCGGGTGGAACGCGCCGTGATTGCCAATGCGCCGCATCCTGCGATCTTCCAAAAACTGCTCTACACCCACCGTGGGCAGCGCGCGGCGAGCCAATATATCACCGGCTTCCGCAATCCGGCCAATGATCCCTCAATCCGGGCACGCGGCATTAGCGGCATCATGGAACAAGAAACCGAGTGGTACCAACCCGGCGCCATGCCCGCCGAAGAGCGTGCAATCTTGGAGAAAGACTGGAAGGACCGGGAGGCGTGTTTTGGTATGCTCAATTATTATCGCGGATCTTCAATGGTCGTGCCGCCGATGGACGCGCCCTTTGCCCTTCCCGATGATTACGCCGCGCCCAGCCTGCCGAAATTGACGGTGCCGACATTGGTGATTTGGGCGATGGATGATCTGGCGCTGCCGCCTGAAAACCTAAAAGGGATGGGCGATATCATTGATCCGCTCAATATCGTCAAAGTGCCAGATTGCGGGCATTTCGTTACGTGGGAGGCGCCCGGTCCGGTGATCGCGGCGATGGAGGAATTTTTGGCAGCCTAACTCGCCCCGCCCCATTCAACCCATGCGCCATGTGGATGGGCGTGGCTGAGCAGAAATGTCTCCCCCTGCGCATCATCGCCGTTCCAATACCGCACTTTCAATTCGTGGCGGAATGTGGCGGGGTCGGTTTCGAGTGAAATCCAAGCAAGCGCCCGGTCCGGTGTCGCTTGCGCTCCGGCCCTCTCCACTGCCCGCGTGATCGCATCCTGCGTTTCGGCGGGCATATATTGCCACATGATCGAATGGAACATCGTCCGTATCGTGCCCGGTTCTTGGGGCCGCGCCAGCATTTCTAGCACAAATGCACCGGCATCCGCCTTCACCAAATCGGGCGGATCGGCACTGGCCAAGGCAATCGCCGCATCGATCCGCGCCATCCGTGCAGGCGCATCTGGCCAGACATAACTTTTCAGGCGCAGAGCGCTTTGCGTTTCTGACAAATCAATCGGGGCGACATCGCATCCGCGTGACGACACAATTTCAAAACCATGCGGCGGCGCAGGCGGTGATGCGCCCTTCCATTCAGGCGCAATCTGCATCGGCGATCCTTTCGGGCCGACCTCTGTCTCGCCGAGCTTGTAGTGATAGCGCGCGATCATCGTATTGACCCCGGCGCTCGCCCCCAATTCAAACAGCTCAAATCGCGGGGGCATCTGCGCCTTTACTCTATCGGCAATTCTGTCGGCCAACCACAACATGCCCGCCATGATGCTGGCGGAGCGTCCGGCCTCATTGGTTTGCGGCGGCCCGTCGAGCCAAGGCAGCAATTGCGTGTCGAAACGTTCCACCAAATCGCACACCAACCGGTCAATCTGCCCTTGATCGGTGATCTGGCCGCTATAGACGCGCGCCAACCGGTCATCCTCCCCCGACAGCACCAGATAATGCAAGCCCCCCGCCATGCGTAGCGGCATTGCATCTTTCAGCGTCAGCCCTTGCCAATTCGCAATCCGCCGCCCGGTCGCGGTGCTGCCTTCGCGCACTTTTGCCAAGGCGCGAACGACCCGGGCGGTGCAGGACGCGCCATTTTCCTCAGCATGTTCGGCCTGCCACTTAAGGGCTGCGTCAAATTCTTCGATTGCCATGATCCCGGTATCGCTCATGTTTCCACCTTCCATTTGCGTGCTTCTTGCCGCGCAAGTTGTTGCCCTTTGACCGCCCAGTGCCTAAGTCCGCGGCGCGATGACCACTGACACTCCCCCGATCAGCAACAATCAGCTGACCCCGCAACTCACTTTTGCCGTGCCCAAGGGCCGCATTCTTGACGAGGCCTTGCCCGTCATGGCGCGCGCTGGCGTGGTGCCTGAGGATGGCTTTCACGACAAGGCCAACCGTTCGCTTTCCTTTGATACAACACGCGAAGACATGCGCCTGATCCGGGTGCGCGCATTCGATGTGGCCACCTTTGTTGCGCATGGCGCGGCGCAGGTCGGGATCGTGGGATCGGATGTGGTCGAAGAATTTGACTATGCCGATTTATACGCGCCGGTCGATCTGGACTTTGGCCATTGCCGCCTGTCCGTCGCGCGTCTTGCCGATGATCCGGAGGACGCCAGCGCGGCGAGCCACATCCGGGTCGCCACAAAATACCCCAGCCTGACCGCGCGCCATTATGAAAAACAAGGCATTCAGGCCGAATGCGTGAAGCTCAATGGAGCGATGGAATTGGCCCCATCCCTAGGCCTCGCGCGGCAGATTGTTGATTTGGTTTCCACCGGCGCAACGCTGAAACAAAACGGTTTGGTCGAAACTCAGCGGATTATTGATATTTCCGCCCGGTTGATCGTCAATCGCGCGGCGCTCAAAACCGATCCGCGCGTCGCGCAAATCGTTGACGCATTTCGCAAAGTTGCAGACGAACGCTTGCGAGAGAAAGCCGCGTAATGCAGACACTTTCGACCTTAGAGCCTGAATTTGAGCGGCGCTTTACCCGCATTGTGAATGCCCGGCGCGAGGCCGATGGCGATGTCGCCGGCGTGGTGCAGGACATTTTGCGCACGGTGCGAACAGGCGGCGATGATGCGCTGGTCCAATATACGCAGCGTTATGACGGCTATTCCCTTGTCGCGGATGAAGATTGGAAGATCACCGCGGATCGCTGCGCTGAGGCGTATGAACAGATCGATGCGGAATTGCGCGATGCGCTGAATTTGGCGGCCGATCGCATCCGTGCCTATCATGAGGCGCAACTGCCCGAAAACCGCGACTATACCGACGATGCCGGGGTGCGATTGGGCGCAATTTGGCGGCCCGTCGATGCGGCGGGGCTGTATGTTCCCGGCGGACGCGCGGCCTATCCATCATCCTTGTTGATGAACGCGATCCCTGCGCGGGTTGCGGGCGTTGAACGGATTGTCGTCGTCACCCCAACGCCCAAGGGTAATTCCAACCCGCTCGTCCTCGCCGCGGCGCATGTCGCGGGGATTGATGAAATCTGGCGGGTCGGCGGCGCGCAGGCCGTTGGCGCTTTGGCCTATGGCACCGACCGGATCAAACCGGTTGATGTGATCACGGGCCCCGGCAATGCTTATGTTGCGGAGGCCAAGCGGCAATTGTTCGGCGTAGTCGGCATTGATATGGTCGCCGGACCAAGCGAGATTTTGGTTGTCGCCGATGGCAAAAATGATCCGGATTGGATCGCGGCTGATTTGCTGAGCCAAGCCGAGCATGACCCGACATCACAATCCATTCTGATCACCGATGATGCCGGATTTGCCGCTTTGGTAGAGGACGCGATTAGCGTTCAATTGAGCCAGCTTTCGACGGGCAAGACCGCCAAGGCCAGTTGGGACAATCACGGCGTTGTCATCATTGTGAACGACATCACCGAAGAAGCGCCCGCTTTGATCAATCGCCTCGCCGCAGAGCATTTAGAGCTGGCCATCGATGATCCAGAGGCAATGATGCGACAAATCCGCCATGCAGGCAGCGTTTTCCTTGGCCGAATGACGCCAGAGGCCGTTGGCGATTACGTCGCCGGTCCCAACCATGTTTTGCCCACCGGACGCCGCGCGCGCTTTTCCAGCGGGCTCTCGGTGCTCGACTTTATGAAGCGCACCAGCTTCATTTCACTGGACGATGCCGCATTCGCCTCTATTGGCCCCGCAGCGGCCACTCTTGCGCATGCAGAGGGGCTGCCCGCTCACGCCAAATCTGTGGAACTGCGCATCAAATGAACACCTCTGCCCCTACGCCGCCCCGCTCGACCTCCCGCTCAGCTGCGCGCCTTGCCGCTGTGCAAGCGCTTTATCAGCAACAGATGGAGAGCACTGCGCTCGCCAAATTGCTCGATGAATTTCACCAGCACCGCCTTGGCCGCGAGGTCGATGATGAGGATCACGAGGGCGAAGTCTATGCCGACGCCGAAGTGGAATTCTTTGACGACATCGTGCGCGGCGTCGATGCCCGCCGGGATGAAATCGACGAAATTCTAACTGGCAAACTCGCGGCTGGGTGGACTTTGAAGCGGCTCGACAAGACGATGCTGCAAATTTTGCGCGCGGGCGTTTATGAATTGTTGGCGCGCGCCGATGTCCCTGCCCCGGCGGCGATCACCGAATATGTCGATGTTGCCAAAGCCTTCTTCGACGACCGCGAAGCGAAATTTGTAAACGGCATCTTGGACGCGGCGGCGAACGATCACCGCTCCTGATGGCGTAAAGATGGACGAAGCCGCTTTCATCGCTGCCTTGCGCCATTTGCCGCTCCATCCCGGTGCGGGCGGGCTGAACGATGATACGGCGCAGATCAAAATTGGCAGCGAAACGCTAATCCTCACGCATGACAGCATGGCGGAGGGAACACATTTTCGCCCCAACGCCGATATGGCCGATGTCGCGTGGAAATTGGTTGCCAGCAACCTGTCTGACCTCGCAGCCAAAGGCGCAGAGCCTGTTGGCCTGCTGCTAAGCTACGCGCTTGGCGGGGGCGAAGAACGCTTCTTAAAAGGTCTGAGTGAGGCCACCGCTGCTTACAACGCGCCGTTGCTGGGCGGAGACACGATTTCTCTTGCGGAGACAGCTTCGGCAAAAGGCCCGCGCATATTTGGCATAACCGCAATAGGGCGCGCGACCTGTGATCTGGTGCCTGTTCGCGCAGGCGCGCAAATTGGCGATGCGCTTTATGTCACGGGCACATTGGGCCGGGCAATGTTGGGCTTTGAGGGGGATGCCCAGCACATTGACGCGTTTGACCGCCCTCGCCCACGCCTTGACGACGGGCGCGCGCTGGCACCGCATGTCACCGCGATGATGGACATCTCCGATGGATTGCTGCTCGATGCATTCCGCATGGCAGAGGCAAGCGCATTGTCACTCGCCATCGAAACCGCATCTGTCCCAGTGGCAAACGCCGCCCGCGCCGAAGACTGTATGCGGTGGGGTGATGATTATGAGCTGCTATTTACGCTCCCGGCAGACACCGCATCGCCGGTTGCTGCGGCGCGTATTGGCACGGTCGAAGCGCGGGGCTTTGCACCGCTAGTGCTCGACGGAAATCCGCTTGTGAACGCAAAGGGATTGGGCTTCGAACACCGCTAACCCGGCGTGCATGGCAAAACGCCCTAGCGAAACTGGTGAAAGCGACGAATTTGCACCGTTTTCACGCTTGCCAGCGCAGCTTCTTCGCCTATGGTCCCGCCCACCCGCGTCAATGGGATGACCCAGACGCATTTCCACGCACATGAGGGGATTATTCGTGGACCTAATACTCATATCAATCGGGTTTGGCGTGCTCGCTATCATCTACGGCTTTATCACAAGCCGTCAGGTGCTCGGTGCCAGCGCCGGCAACGCAAGAATGCAAGAGATCGCAGGTGCCATTCAAGAGGGCGCTCAAGCATATCTCAAACGCCAATACACTGCGATCGCGATCGTCGGTGTGGTCGTCGCTATTCTCGTTTTCGTATTTCTCGGAGCAATCTCTGCCATCGGTTTCGCAATCGGTGCGGTGTTGTCGGGTGTTGCGGGCTTTATCGGGATGAACATCTCGGTGCGCGCAAATGTTCGTACGGCTGCTGCTGCTGAAACCGGGCTTCAACAAGGTCTGACCGTCGCGTTTCGCGCTGGCGCAGTCACTGGCATGTTGGTGGCCGGCCTTGCGCTGCTCGCGATTGCTGGATTTTTCTACGTGCTGGTTGGCCCGATGGGCAAAGACCTGACAGTGCTCGCAGAAAAGCGTGAGATTATCGATGCTCTAGTAGGCCTCGCCTTTGGTGCCTCGCTGATTTCGATCTTTGCACGTTTGGGCGGCGGTATCTTTACCAAAGCTGCCGACGTTGGCGCCGATTTGGTCGGTAAAGTCGAAGCAGGCATCCCAGAGGATGATCCACGCAACCCAGCCACAATCGCCGACAATGTGGGCGACAATGTGGGCGATTGCGCGGGCATGGCGGCCGATTTGTTCGAAACCTATGTCGTCACCGTGGGTGCGACGATGGTTCTGACGGCGCTGCTGTTCACCGGCCTTGCGGCTGCTGACCTATTTGCTTTGATGAGCCTGCCGTTGCTCATCGGCGGTGTTTGCATCGTGACTTCGATCATCGGGACGTATTTTGTGCGTCTTGGTTCATCGAACAACATCATGGGCGCTTTGTATAAAGGCTTCATCGTCACCACCGTTTTGTCGGCCATCGCGATTTACTTCGCGACCGATTATGCGGTTGGCATGGGCACCGAATACACGCTGGGTGATCAAACGTTCACTGGCATGTCGTTGTTCCTGTCGATGATGGTTGGTCTGGTCATCACTGGCCTGATCATCTGGATCACCGAATATTACACTGGCACCGAATACCGCCCGGTTCGCTCAATCGCGAAATCGTCGGAAACGGGCCACGGCACCAACGTCATTCAAGGTCTGGCAATCAGCCTTGAATCGACCGCATTGCCGACTTTGGTAATCGTGATCGGGATCATCGTGACATATCAGCTGGCGGGCCTGATGGGCATCGCCTTTGCCGCAACCGCGATGCTGGCTTTGGCCGGGATGGTTGTGGCCTTGGATGCTTACGGTCCGGTAACGGATAATGCTGGCGGCATCGCTGAAATGGCTGAAATGGAAGAAAGCGTTCGGGAAAAAACCGATGCGCTTGACGCTGTTGGTAACACCACGAAGGCTGTGACTAAGGGTTATGCAATCGGTTCTGCCGGTCTTGCGGCTCTGGTCCTGTTTTCCGCTTACACCGCTGACCTCAAAGAGTTCTTCCCAGATCTCCAAGTCAGCTTCAGCCTTGAAAACCCATATGTCATCGTTGGCCTGCTGCTCGGCGCGCTGCTCCCGTATCTGTTTGGTGCGATGGGCATGACCGCTGTTGGCCGCGCTGCGGGTGACGTGGTGGTTGATGTGCGTGCACAATTCGCCGCTGATCCGGGCATTATGGATGGCACCAGCCGCCCTGACTATGCCCGCACGGTTGACCTTGTGACAAAGGCCGCGATCAAAGAAATGATCGTTCCGTCAATGCTCCCAGTGCTTGCACCGATTGTGGTGTATTTCGCTGTGACATGGGCCACCGGTAGCCAAGCGGAGGGCTTTGCGGCTCTCGGCGCGTTGCTGCTGGGTGTGATCATCTCCGGTATCTTTGTGGCGCTTTCCATGACCGCTGGCGGCGGTGCGTGGGATAATGCCAAGAAATATATCGAAGACGGCAATCACGGCGGCAAAGGTTCCGAAGCTCACAAAGCTGCGGTGACCGGCGACACGGTTGGCGATCCTTACAAGGATACCGCTGGCCCGGCTGTGAACCCAATGATCAAAATCACCAATATTGTCGCGCTGCTGTTGCTCGCGGCGTTGGCTGGCGGGCACTGAGCCCTTCGACCATTATTGGTTTAACAAAACCCCGTCCGGAGCGATCCGGGCGGGGTTTTGCTTTTCGGCGCCTTCTCTCAGCCGGAATCGCATCACCCAATCCCAAACCTTTCTTAACGCCCCTGCTCTATTCGCAGGCTCGGCGCGTTCTTTGTCGCGCCTTGCAAAGGTTAACGCGATGGATCTGGCGGGCACGCCAACATTCCCTGAGGCGGAGCGGCGCGGTGGATCACATCCGCGCGCTGATGCTGCGCGCCTTCTAAGCGCGGCTGATGCCGCCGCGCCCGCTTTTCGCGCCGCATGGGAAGCCTTGGTCACGAATGCGAGCGAGCCGAACCCCTTCTTTGAGCCGTGGTTTGCACTGCCCTCGCTGGAGCAATTTGGCGCCGATAGCGGCGCTCACCTGCTTGCCATCTATGAAAGCGATTGCCTGATTGGTTTGATGCCAGTGGCGCAGCCGCGCCGTTACTATGGCTATCCCATTCCGCATGTTTCGGCATGGCTGCATGACAATGCGTTTTGCGGAGCCCCGCTGATTGCTCGCGGGTTTGAAAGCGCGTTCTGGCGGGCAATTTTGGAGCATTTTGACAATCACGCAGGCCGTGCGCTGTTCCTCCACTTGCCTCAGCTTCCCGCCGATGGTCCTGCGAATATCGCGCTTGATAAAGTTCTGACGGCATCAAAACGGTGCTCCGTCATTGTCGAAGCGGGAGAGCGGGCGATGCTGGCCTCGGATGCCTCTCCCGATGACTATTTCGCCGCTTCGATGAGCGCCAAGAAACGCAAGGAATTGCGCCGCCAACACAAACGCCTCGCCGAAGCAGGAGAGCTCTTTTTCAACCGAACAACAGGCCAAGAAGGCATCGCTGTGTGGGTTGATGAATTTCTCGCTCTAGAGGCGAAAGGTTGGAAAGGTGAAGCGGGCTCCGCGCTCTCTAGCGCCGCTGATACAAGTGCCTTCTTTACCGGCGCTTTGACCGGAGCCGCGGATGCGGGCCGCCTTGAGCGGCTGACCTTAAGATTGGACGGCAAACCGATTGCGATGCTCGCCAATTTCGTCGCTGCGCCGGGGGTTTTCAGTTTCAAAACCACATTTGATGAAGGCTATGCCCGCTTCTCCCCCGGCCTTTTGCTGCAAATCGAAAATCTGGATTTGCTCGGCCGCGGCGATATCGAATGGGCCGATAGCTGCGCCGCCGAAGGGCATTCCATGATTGAGCGGATCTGGCGCGAAAAACGGACCATCATCAGCCGAAATGTCGCCATTGGCGGGCCGCTGCGCCGCTCCGCCTTCAAGGCCTTGATGCTTTATGAAACACGAGGGGAGATAGCCTCATGAACGCCCACACCACTTGGGGCCGCGTTCGCGCGTCTGCCCCGGATATTTTCGATGCAGAGGCACGCGCGGTCTTCGCCGCTGCCTATCCCGAAACCCCGCATCGCCTCCGCCACGCGCTGGACCGGCATTCGCTGCTGGAATTGAATGCGCTTGCTGACTTGGCACAGCGCCTGCCGGAAACCAGTGTTGAATATAATCGCGGCGATTTACCGATTGGCGTTGACGGGAAACCGGGCGGCACGGGTCTGACGATCGCGGAGACCATTCGCAAAGTGCATGAGGCGAACAGTTGGGCCGTGCTCAAAAACGTTGAACAAGTGCCCTCTTACAAGGCGTTGCTCCTCGAATTGCTCGGCGAAATTCGCGATGAGATTGAGGGAAAGACGGGCGCGATGCTCACGCCCCAAGCGTTCATTTTCATCTCCAGTCCAAACGCAGTGACACCCTATCATTTTGATCCTGAGCACAACATTCTGCTGCAAGTCACCGGCTCCAAAATCATGACGCAATTTCCCGCAGGCGACACACGCTTTGCCGATGATAGAGTCCACGAAAGCTACCATACTGGCGGTCCGCGCGAACTCACATGGGATGAGCGATTTATGGAGGGCGCGCGGGAGTTTCCCTTGGCGCAAGGGGATGCCGTTTATGTCCCGGTGATGGCGCCGCATTTCGTTCGCAATGGGCCGGACAGTTCTATCTCCTTGTCGATCACATGGCGCAGCGAATGGAGTTATGGCGAAAGCGACGCGCGCGGTTTCAATCATATCCTGCGCCGCCGCGGGTTTACGCCCAATGCGCCGGGTCGCTGGCCCGCACGCAACCGGGCGAAGGCCTATGCCTTGCGCGCAATGCGCAAATTGGGGCTGGCCTAATCCCCCTTCGGCTTGACCTAAAGGGCGGCCCCTCGCATGGTTTTTGCGATGACCGAAACACCCCACGATGGCCGATTGGCAAATGAACAACTTGTCAGCGGCCTAACCCGCCTTTTAACCGTTGAAAAACGCGCCGCCGATATTCACGTGGGCCGCCCGCAGAAAGACGGCGTTGGCCGCGTCTTTGGCGGCCAAGTTCTTGCCCAAGCTCTCCAAGCTGCGCAGGCCAGCGTGCCAGAAGCCAAAACCGCGCATTCGCTCCACGCTTATTTCTTGCGGGGCGGCAAAGAGGGCATTCCGATTGAATATCGGATAGAGCGAGATTTCGACGGGCGCAGTTTTTCCAATCGCCGCATCGTCGCCGCGCAGGAAAATGAGGATGGCACTTTCAGCCCGATCCTCAACCTCACCGCCAGCTTCCAAGTGCCCGAAAGCGGCCTTGAACATGACGCCAGCCCGATGCCCGATGTCGCCGCGCCCGAAACGCTCAAATCTGACATGGAAATGCGCCGCGAATTGGCGGACAAAATGGGAAGCAAACTGTCAGATGTGCAACGCTCTTTCATGCTCCGGCCCCGTCCGATTGAGATGCGCACAATCGACCGTTTGCATTGGATGAACACCGAACCACGCGAGCCCAATGCCCACACTTGGTTCCGAACCGCCGCGCCAGTGACTGCTGAGGCCGATAGCCCTGATCTGCACCGCGCTATCCTTACCTATGCCAGCGATTACACCTTGCTCGGCACCAGCGCGCTGCCGCACGGGCTCAGCTGGATGCGAGGTGAGCTGGTGGGTGCCAGCCTCGATCACACAATTTGGTTCCACCGGGATGCGCGCGCCGACGAATGGCTTCTTTATTGCACCGATGCGCCGTGGTCCGGCGGTGGGCGCGGATTTAATCGCGGCCGTATCTACAACCAATCGGGCCAACTGGTCGCCAGCGTCGCGCAAGAAGGAATGATGCGCAAACGCAAAGCGAAAAGCTAAACGCGCGCTTTAATGCGACATGAGGATCGGCATCGGCGGATCGCTTAGTATCCGCCGTGTGACCCCGCCCAGCAGCAGTTCTGAAAGGCGCGAATGGCCATAGGCACCCATCACAAACAGCCCGCATTCGCGGTGCTGTGCTGCCGATACCAAAGTGTCCGAAATCCGACCCTTACCGCGCGGGATTTCGATTACTTCGACCTTAATCCCGTGGCGGCTGAGAAACATGGCCGCTTCGCTGGTGGGAAAATCAAAACGCTGTTTTTCTAAGTCTTCGGCAACGGTTGCGAGATAGGTTTTGCCCGCCAATTTAAGCAGCGGCACCGCCGCGCGCATACCGGCACATGCCTCAGACGATCCGTTCCACGCAATCAGCGCCGGAGCGCGCGTATCCATGCGATTCCAATCGCCCGGCACGACTAAGACTGGCGCAGGCGCCCTGAGCGCCAATTCCCCTGCCATCGCCGACGGTCCGCGTTTGCCGTCTTCGCCAATATCATGCGGGCCAACGATGATCACATCATGCAGCGCAGATTGTTCCAGCAGCCGGTTTTCCGCCATGCCGTACAAAAACCGCCATTCAAATGAGACATCCTCATTGGCAAGGTCCGCCTCTATTTTCGCGCGCAAATTTTCGGCCGCTTCTTTGATGCGCGGCATCGCTGCTGCCATCGCTGATCCGTAAAAATCACCGGGTGCGAAGACTTCGTAGCTGACCGATTGCAGGCATGTGATGTGGCCATTACTCGCCCGCGCAATGTCCATCGCGACCTGCAATCGCGCATCCATGCAAGTATCGCCGTCAATGTGAAGAAGGATCGTTTTCATGGGGGCTCTCCTGTATTTGCAATTCACCCGGCTCTTTGTGCCGCGCGGCGAAAAAACAGTCATTGATCGAGATCAAGTTTGCACCTGCCGCCGCATCCGCTAGCCTGCTGTGCCAAGGGAGAACACCATGCAGGTCACACGCCAACCGCCAGTGCGCACGAGCCTACAGCCGTCGAACCACCCGTATCTATCGGGGCCGTGGACGCCGGTTCATGAAGAAGTTGACGTGGCCGAGCTGGAGATAGTCGAGGGTGAGATCCCGGCGGATATTGACGGCATCTATCTGCGCAACACCGAAAACCCGGTGCATCAACCGCTGGGCCGGCATCACCCGTTTGATGGCGATGCCATGGTCCATCAGGTCAGCATTAGCGGCGGCAAAGCCAGCTATCGCAACCGCTTCGTTCGCACCGGATGCTTTGATGCGGAACAGACCGCTGGCGAGGCGATCTGGGGCGGGTTGATGGACCCGGTTGGGACCTCAAAACGCCCCGGTTTTGGCGCGCATGGCGGCCTTAAAGACACAGGCAGCACCGATATCATCGTTCATGCAGGAACGGCTCTGGCGACGCTGTATCAATGCGGCGAAGCGTGGCAGATGGACCCGGTGACGCTGGAGAATTTGGGCAAAGCATCCTGGGGTCCCCTGGACGGCGTTTCTGCACATCCAAAAGTGGATGAGGCGACCGGGGAACTGATGTTCTTCAACTATTCCAAACACGCGCCTTTCATGCATTACGGCGTGGTGGATCGGGACGGTACGCTGTCGCATTACGTGCCAATCCCCCTCCCCGGCCCGCGCCTGCCGCATGATATGGCAATCACAAAGAACTGGTCGATCCTCAACGATATGCCGCTTTATTGGGATGCCGATTTGCTGGATCGCAACATCCACGCCGCGCGCATTCATGACGGAGTGCCGACACGGTTCGCACTGATCCCGCGCCGCGGCCAGCCTGAGGATATTCGTTGGTTCGAAGCCTCGCCCACTTACGTGCTGCATTGGACGAATGCTTGGGAAGAGACCGGCCCAGACGGCGATGAAGTTGTGCTGGAGGGGTATTATCAGGACAAGCCAATGCCAGACCCTCTGGAAGAAGCAGGGCAATACAGCCACATGATGGCCTATGTTGACGAGCATTCTTTCCAAAGCCGCCTTCATCGTTGGCGATTTAACCTGACAACTGGCGAAACCACCGAAGAGCGCCTGTGCGACCGGATCGTGGAATTTGGGATGATCAATCCCGATTATCTGATGGAGAAGAGCCGTTACATCTGGTCGACCACTTCGCGGCCCGGATGGTTCCTGTTCAATGGCTATATCCGTCACGATACCGAAACCGGAGAAGAGCAGGAATACACTTTGCCAGAGGGTGTCTATGCCAGTGAAAGCCCGATGGTGCCCAAGAAAGGCGCGGATGGCGAGCAAGATGGCTATCTCGTCACCTTCTTGATCGATGAAAACACCGGCTCTTCCGAACTGGCGATCCTTGACGCCAATGATGTCACAAAAGGGCCGATTTGTCGGGCGCGTTTGCCGCACAAAATCTCAAGCGGTGTGCATTCCACTTGGGTCGAACATTCGCAATTGCAGGCGGATGCTGCGTTTAAACGGGACCAAGCCGCGGCATAGATCGCAAGGCCCAAAGGCTCGCCCAGCCAGCTAACTAAGCAGGCAGCGCTCGGCCTTTTGTCATGCGCCAGATCAGCGTGCCTCTGATGCAGTGCCCTTCGACTGCGCCTAGCGGTAATTCGGTTTCCGAATTGGGATTTGCGCCGCGTAGGGAATAGCGGCCATTGATAGTCACAGCCGCCACCATCTTGACCATCCGCCCGTAATCCGGGTGATCGACGAGCACGATGTCGCCCTTGCTTACTTTCCGTTTGCGCCGGAACAATGCGAAGGAGCGATGGGGCAGCACGCGTCCCATGCTGAATCCATCGATCCACACCAATGAAATGCCGAATAGCCCCACAATCCAACTTCCCCAAAACCCGGCCGATTCTGTGACGGCCTCCCGTTAGTTCGGTCAACTTACTAGCAAATCGAAACCGCTCTGCAATATCCCGCAAGCGCCCGATTGCGCCCTTTTCCCGAAACGAGACGCCCCAAGGCCGAGAAAGCATCTGAAACTTCACGCAATTTTCCGAATTGAAATGCAACCTTTATCAAGGCCGTGCATTGCTATTATAAGGCTCGCAATCCCACCAAGCGGGCACACACCTTCATTCAAGGCAAGAAAGAACCAATCATGGCATTTCAACTGATCGACCTTCCCTATCCCGACACCGCGCTGGCTCCGGCTGTTTCGGCAGAGACCCTGTCGTTCCACCACGGCAAGCATCATCAAGCCTATATCGACAAGATGAACGCCGCGATTGACGGCACGGACCACGCAAATGGCTCGCTTGAGGCGGTGGTTTCCGCTGCTCGCGGCACCAATCAAGGGCTGTTCAACAACGCCGCGCAAAGCTGGAACCACGGTTTCTATTGGCATTCGATGGCCGCATCCGAAACCGCGCCATCTGACGATCTCAAAGCCAAGATCGACGCGGCATTTGGCTCTGTCGATGAGCTTAAAGCGCAGCTGAAGGCGCGCGGCGCTGGCCACTTTGCCAGCGGCTGGGTCTGGCTCGCAGAGAAAGACGGCGCATTGTCGATCGAGGAAACGCATGACGGCGACACGATTGCCGACGGCGACTTCAACCCATTGCTGGTCATCGACGTGTGGGAACACGCTTATTACATCGACCATCAGAACAAGCGTCCCGCTTACCTCGACGCGGTTGTCGATGCGAAGCTCAACTGGGCTTTTGCGTCTGAGAACCTGGCACGCGGTTCGGCTTGGACCTATCCGGCCTAAGGCGGTTCAACCAAGACAAGAAAAGCCCCGCTTTGCTAACGCAATGCGGGGCTTTTTCGTTTTGGCTTGAACGGCCTAATTGTATGGGGTTTTCGCCGTTCCACGCGTTGATCTTACACCGCCAAGATCACTCTTCGAACACCGGGATTATATGGTCGGTGATAATCGTGTCGCTGATCCCATGCGGATTGCGGACGTTGAAATTTTCGGTGGTGATGACAAGTGTCAAATCCAACTGCGGCACCATCACAACCTTGTTCCCGCCCGATCCTGCCATTTGTATCGCGCTATATTCACGGTCCCCAACCGCAAAAGTCGGCAACCAAGTGAGATAGCCATAATCCCCCCGACCCGGCCCAACCTGAGCGCGCGGGGTTACCATCGCTTGCACCCAAGCTGCGGGTAAGACCTGGCGCTCTTCATACACTCCGCTATCCATCAGCAGCTGGCCCAGCTTCAACAGATCCCGACTTCGCAGGCCCAATCCGCCGCCACCTTGCGGAAAACCGGTTGGCGAGAACTGCCATTCCACTTGCCCGATCCCCATCGGCGCGAACAAATCACTGGCGGCAAAATCTTCGAGCGGCCGCCCCACTGCCCGCTCAACGGCCGCGCCGGTCGTGGCAACGCCCGCGGTGCAATAGCTGTAGGCGCGGCCATAAGGGGAATCCTCAGGTTTGCTCGCCCATGCTGGAAAACCCTTTACGGGCAGGTCGAACGTAAAACCGATCCAATCCTCTAAAAGATACATGCGTTCTTCATTGCCAGCCGAAAACTGGTTCCAATCATCGCATTCAAGAATTGAACTCATTGTGAGGAAATCTTCAAACGTGATTTCGTCCTTGCGCGCGTCAGGATTGGCGAAAGGCTCCATATCAGCGAACAACGGCTTCACCGCCGCGCCGACCCCGTCGATATAGCCTTGATCAATCGCAATCCCCACAAGCATCGCCGTCAACGTCTTGGTGGCAGAGCGCGTGTTGCGCAACGCAGCTTCACCCTCTTCATCAAAGTAACTTTCGTGGATCAATTCCCCGTCATGCGCGACAAGGACACTGGTGATTTGACTAAATTCACCCGCGACAATCGCGGCATCGAGCGCTTCTAAGTTGGCCGATTTAGGATGGGTCTGAGCAGTGGTAGGGGTCATTACAGTCGTCGCTAAAATTAGCGCCGCCATTGGTTTGAAAGGCTTCATAGCATTCTCCTTTCGAAAGCTTTTGGCAGCGCCAGCCTATGTGAGATAGAACATTTGCAACATCAGCCAAATGCTCTGCGAAAGCGTGCGGGCGTGGTCGCAAAATCCCGCCGGAACGCGCGCGTCATGTGGCTCTGATCGGTAAAGCCCGCTTCAACAGCAACTTGTGCAAGATCGCTATCTTCGGCCAGTTCTGAAGCCGCTTGGGCCAAGCGATGTCGGCGCAAAAACGTGCCCGGATTGTATCCAAAGTGTTCGCGGTGAACCCGGGCAAAATGCACTGGGTGAACGTCAACCGCCTCCGCAATATCGCGGATTTGCAATGCACTGTCATTGGCCAAATCGGCCATCGCTTGACGAGCTTTTGCCAGCCAAGGCGGCGCATTTCGGCCTTGGCATTTGTTGCCCTTCAGATCAGCAATCACCGCCAAGATCATGTCTTCAAACTCTATGCTATCGACACTGTTTGTACTAAGGCCGCCTGCAATACGGCTCGAATGAAAACGTGCATTTGGTGTTTCGACAATGAATGGATCAATAATAGTTTTCGGCGCAAGATCGGCGTCTATGTCGATCGTCATGAAGCGGCCATTTTCTTGATCAAAACAATCGCGGTGGACCGTGCCGGGCGGGTTATAGACCAGCGTCATCGGAGCATTGCACTCGCGGTTGTTTATCGCCGCGCTATTGTAGCCAGCGTCAACCGCCAAAACAAAATGCGCGCCTTCATGGCTATGCTCAGGCACTGCTTCGGGCGGAATGATTGCTCGGCGCAGCGCGAGCGCAAAACCCGCGCCGTCATAGTCAGCATGACAGCTGCCGAAGAACTTTTTTCGTCCCAGTGTATTGCTCATACCATACACTAAGCAAACGAAGATCGCTCGTCCAGCCCTAGGCAAACACAATCACCCACCCGCATGATAAAAATCATAAACCTGCCGCGCCACTGCCGCGCTGACGCCGGGCGCGCGTTGCAGGTCTTCTAGCGAGGCGGCGCGCACTTTGCTGGCTGTGCCGAAATGCAGCAGCAGCGCGCGTTTGCGCGCGGGGCCGATGCCGGGGATTTCGTCTAGCGGGCTGGCGGTGATGCCTTTGCTGCGTTTGGCGCGGTGGGCGCCGATGGCAAAACGGTGGACCTCATCGCGCAGCCGCTGGGCATAGAACAGCACGGGCGAATTGGTCGGCAGGGTTTTCTCGCGCCCGTCGGGGAAATGGAACACTTCGCGCCCTTCGCGCCCGTGATGCGGCCCCTTGGCGATGCCGATTACCGGCAGGTCTTCAATGCCCAATTCGCCCAGCACTTCCATAACGCTCGACAATTGCCCCTTGCCCCCGTCGATCAGGACAAGATCGGGCCAGACGCCCTCGCGTTCGCGGTCGGGATCATCCTTCATCGCGCGGGTGAAACGGCGTTCCATCACTTCGCGCATCATGGCAAAATCATCATTGGTTTGCGCGGTTTTGATGTTGAATTTGCGGTATTGCCCTTTTTCAAAGCCCTCCGCACTGGCGACGATCATCGCGCCGACGGCATTGGCCCCTTGGATATGGCTGTTGTCGTAAACCTCGATCCGGCCCGGCGGCCCTTCCAACTCAAGGAATTCTGCCAATTCGCGGTTGATCTTGGCCTTGGTGCCCGATTCTGCCAGCCGCCTCTCCAGCGCCTCGACAGCATTGCGGCTCGCTTGCGCCAGCAATTTGCGCCGGTCGCCGCGTTGGGGGACGGAAAGCGTGACTTTCTTTTCCGCAACCTCAGACAAAGCGGCCTCGATCAGCTCACGCTCCGGCAATTCACGGTCGAGCAAAATGGTCGGGGGCGGCGGCACTTCTTCGTAAAATTGCAGCATGACGTTGGAAAGAACCTGCCCTTCCTCCACATCCTTTGTGTGGCTGGGAAAGAACGCGCGGTGGCCCCAATTTTGCCCGCCGCGAATAAAGAACGCCTGCACGCCGATCTGCCCACCCTTCGCCGCCAGCGCGAACACATCGGCATCGCCAACACCGCTGGCATTGATCGCCTGTGATCCCTGAATAAAGGTCGCCGCGCGCAATCGGTCACGCAGGATCGCGGCGGTTTCAAAGTCGAGATCTTCTGCCGCTTTGGCCATTTGCTTTTCAAGGTCGGCCTGAACCTTGCCCGATTTCCCGGCCAGAAAATCCTTCGCCTGTTTGACCAGTGCGTCGTAATCATCCGCCGCAATCCGCCCGACACACGGCGCGGAGCACCGCTTTATCTGATAGAGCAAGCAGGGCCGGTCGCGATTGTTAAAAAAGCTATCGGTACAAGACCTTAGCAAGAATAGTTTTTGCAACGCATTAAGCGTCGTATTGACATTGCCCGCGCTGGCAAAGGGCCCGTAATAATTCCCTTTTGCCCGGCGCGCGCCGCGATGTTTGTGGATGCGCGGAAAATCGTGATCGCTGCGCAGGAGGATGAAAGGAAAGCTCTTATCATCGCGCAGCAACACGTTGAAAGCGGGGCGAAAACGCTTGATCAATTGCGCTTCGAGCAGCAGCGCCTCGGCCTCTGAATTGGTGGTGATGATCTCCATGCCGCGGCATTGCGACACCATCCGCATCAAACGCTGCGTCAGCCCGCTGACCTGCGTGTAATTGGCCACCCGCGCCTTCAGACTGCGCGCTTTGCCCACATACAAAACATCGCCGCGCGTATCGAGCATCCGGTACACGCCTGGCACCGGTTTCAGCGTTTTGACCACTTCGCGGATCGCCGTCACACCCGCTTCCAAATTCGGCTGAGCGCTCGACACGGTATAGGCGGCGCGCTCTTCGTTAAAGCGGTCCGCTCCGTTGGGCGTGGAAGGTGTGCCAGCAGGCGTTTTCGACATAGGCTTCAAATAGGGCGGCACACGCGCGATTGGCAATGGCCCGCCATGCGACTATCGGCAGGATATGCAGCAATATGATGTGATAATTCTGGGCGCTGGCGCCGCGGGCCTGATGTGTGCAGCGCGGGCAGGTCGGGACGGTCTTAGGGTTTTGGTCCTGGAAAAGGGCGAAAAGCCGGGAAAGAAAATCCTGATCTCTGGCGGGGGCCGCTGCAATTTCACCAATACGGGCACGAAGCCGGGCAATTTCCTGTCTACCAATCCGCATTTTGCGAAATCTGCGCTCGCCCGATACGCGCCCCGCGATTTTCTGGCGCTGGTGGAAAAGCACGACATCGCTTGGCATGAAAAGACGCTCGGCCAGCTGTTCTGCGATGGGTCTGCGAAACAGATTGTGCAAATGCTGCTGGATGAATGCGGCGATCATGTCGATGTCTTATGCGACGCCGAAGTCACCACTGTTGTCCGCGAAGACGAGATGTTCGCCGTCTCCGCATCGGGTGCCCATTATTCCGCCCCCTCACTCGTCATTGCAACGGGCGGCCCTTCGATCCCGAAAATGGGTGCGAGCGGGTTTGCCTATGACCTTGCCCGGCAATTTAGGCTGAAGGTGGTGGAGCCGCGCCCTGCCCTCGTTCCGCTGACCTTGGGCGAAGAAGATTTGCTTTTCCGCGAATTGTCAGGTGTCTCGGCCCCGGTCATCGCGCATGCGGGAAGCGGCAAAAGCAAAGCCGCCTTTAAAGAAGCCGCTTTGTTCACGCATAGAGGCCTATCCGGCCCCGCAATCCTGCAAATATCCTCTTATTGGCACAGCGGCGAAGAGGTTGGCATCACCTTCATTGCGCAAAAAGACCCAGATTGGCTGATCGGTTTAAAACGCGGCAATCCGCGCGCCGGCCTTCGCAGCGTTCTGCGAGAGCATCTGCCGGACCGGCTCGCCGATGCTTTGGCGATGAAATTGGCGGCGGAATTGGGGATCACCACCGAATTGGGCAATGTGCCTGACAAAGTGCTGCGCGCGGCGGCCGCAAAATTGGCGGATTGGCGCTTCCACCCCAATGGCACAGAAGGTTTCGCCAAGGCCGAAGTGACGATTGGCGGGATTTCCACCGCAGAACTTTCCAGCCAGACGATGGAGGCGAAGAATGTCCCCGGCCTCTATGCCATTGGCGAGGCGGTGGATGTTACCGGATGGCTGGGCGGATACAATTTCCAATGGGCTTGGGCCAGCGGGGCCGCTTGCGGTGACCATTTGGCGCAATCGGCCATCGCGCAGCCATAAACGCAACAAAGTTTCGCAAAAGTCGCGGCAAAGACAATTGTGACGCTTGCGTAAGGTTGTCACACGTTTGAAACATGCCTACCCCGGTGGACAAGAGCCCGGATACGGGCCGAAACCGGTGCCTATTGCTCCGGTGAAGCGGGAGAGAGACTTGCGCCAATTGCAGGGCATGGATTCATCGTTCGTAGCGCTCGAATCCCCAAATTCGCCGATGCATATCGGCAGCGTGCTGATCTATAACCCGGAAACCGCACCCGGCGGTTTTGTCCGGTTTAAAGATATCCTGCAATTCATCGGTTCGCGCATGCAATTGTCCAAGACAATGCGCCAACGTCTGGTGCGCGTCCCGTTTGACCTCGATTATCCGTATTGGATCGAGGATCCTGATTTCGATCTTGAATATCATGTCCGCCATGTCGCCCTGCCAAAACCGGGCGACTGGCGGCAATTGTGCATTCAGGCGGCGCGCATTCATGCCCGCCCCTTGGACCTCAACCGTCCGCCGTGGGAATTCACCGTGATCGAAGGGCTGGACGCGGTCGAAGGCTATCCGGCGGGCTGTTTTGCCTTTGTGACAAAGGTTCATCATGCCGCGATTGACGGGATGAGCGGGATTGATTTGATGGAGGCTTTGCACACCGTCACACCCAGCACCGCGCCGCCCAATTCGCCAGATGAATGGAAGCCGGAAAAAGTACCCGGCCCGGTTGAATTGCTCGGCAAATCCTACGTCAATGCGATCATCAATCCGTTCAAACAGGCGCAGGTCGCGGCGCAATCTTTGCCCGGTGTTGCCAGCGCGATCAAAGGGTTGGTGGCGCGCGATTTCAAACTCACCACCGATCTGGTGCCGCCGCGCACGCGTTTTAACCGTAGCATTTCGCCCCACCGCGTGGTGGAAGGGCGCAGTTTCGATCTGGCCGAATTTAAATCGATCCGCGCTTTGTTACCGGCCGCGAAAGTCAATGACGTGGCGATTGCCGTCATTGGCGGGGCGCTGCACAAATATCTGACCGCCAAGGATGATCTGCCGAAAGGCACAATGACGGCGATGGCGCCGATCTCTGTGCGATCTGGCGATGAAAAAGGCGATATGGGCAATCAAGTGTCCGCAATGGTCGCGCCGCTGGGCACGCATATTGCCGATCCGGCGCAGCGGTTGGAATATGTCTATAATCAAACCAGCAATTCCAAAGCCATGACCAACGCCATCGGCGCGCGCACGATGACAGAGGTCAGCAAGGTCAACCCGCTGCTCTATATGGCGCTGGGCGCGCAATTGTTCAGCCGCGTCAGCCTTGCGCACCGGGCGATGCCGTTCAACACTGTCGTCACCAATGTGCCCGGCCCGCCAGTGCATATTTACTCCGCCGGTTCGCGGCTTGAAAGCATGGCGCTGTCGCTGATTTGCCTAACCGATGGCCTGGGATTGGCGCATGTCGTGCAAAGCTATGTGAAAGAGGCTTACATCAGCTTCACCGCATGCCGCGACATCATGCCAGACCCGGAATTTTACGCGCAATGTTTGCAAGACAGCTTTGATGAGCTTTTGACCGCTGCGAAAGCAGTAGAAGCCGCAGGGGGCAAGTCAGGTTCTGTAAAGGCCCCCAGTGCTAAACCGGCTTCATCAACGAAGGCACCTGCGCGCAAAACGGCCAGTAAAGCGCCAGCAAGGGCCCCGCGTAAGACCGCCGCAAAACCAGCGGCGAAGGCGGCGACCACCCGGTCCAAACCAGCAGCGAAAACAGCTGCTAAACCGGCAACAAAAACAGCGGGCAAGCGCAAGCCGCGGCCCGCGACCAAGAAAATAACAAGTAAAACGGGCGAGGAGAAATCATAATGGCGAGCATCGCACCCCTATCAAATAGCCCCCTTCCGGGAAGCATTGTCGTCGATGGCGGCACAGGCGGGCGGCAAAAGCCAACGCGTGTTGCCACCCCGCCAAACCGGTTTTGGACATGGTCAGAAGGGCGCGCAATGTTCGAATTCGCGTCGTTTTATGCGATGCGCCCGCTGCTTTCGACCCTGCCCAAGGGTGACGGCCACGCCGTTTTGACCCTGCCCGGTTTTATGGCGACCAATTCCTCAACGCGCCCGATGCGCGGATTGCTGAAAGAATTGGGCTATGATGCGCATGGCTGGAATTCTGGCCGTAATGTGCGGGTGAACGAAGAATTGCTCCACAAGCTGGAGGAGCAGGTTGATAAGCTGGCGCAAGATAGCGGCGAGAAAATTTCACTGGTCGGGTGGAGCCTTGGCGGTGTGCTCGCCCGCGAATTGGCCAAGTTGAAGCCGGAACATGTGCGTCAGGTCGTGAGCCTAGGCAGCCCGATCACCGATGATCGCAACCACACCAATGCCGCGCGCTTGTTCAAATTCTTCAACGGGGATGAGCCGGAAAAACTGCGCGATGGGCAATTCCAAGGGCTGGATATGGCGCCGCCTGTGCCGACGACGTCGATCCTGACGAAAACCGACGGCGTCGTCCATTGGCGCGGCAGTGTGCAAGACCCGGCCAAAACCAGCGGCCATCCGAGCGAAAATATCGTCGTTTACGCCAGTCACCTTGGTCTGGGCGTGAACCCCAGCGTGATGATCGCCTTGGCCGACCGATTGGCACAGCCAGACGGCGAATGGGCACCGTTTGACGCGAAACCAGCGCAAAAATGGATGTTCCCCAAATTCACGATGAATTGAGCGGCCCCCGGATGAATTGAGCGGGAGCCGCAAGTTCAAAACAGCTTGCGGATATCGATGCCAACAAATCGCCCGGTGGGGTCGATCAAGAATGGTTGATAGGTGATCGGCGTTTCGCCGTTTTCGTCCGTGATCGTTCGGCGTGCGTCGAAGATATTGTTGACGAGCAAGCTGATCCGCAAATTCTTTAGTGCCCCTTCGTTGCGGCCAACCAACTGGCCAACCTCGGTAAACAGGCGCAGGTCAAACGTGGCCAAATCGTCGAAGAAAATATCGCCGGTTCCTGTCGCGCTTGCCCCGTCGAGATCGGCCTCACCTGTATATCGCGCCGACACACGCATCCCGACGCCATTGCCGAATATGCCCGCTTGAAGCCGTGTGTTGTGGCGCGGCAGGCCAAATGCGCTGGTCGATTGCCCATCCAATTGATCAAGCAGATCAAGGCCCGGCGCGATCAGGATTTCATTGGCCAGTTCAATCGAATGGTTGAGCGATACGAAATAACGGAAGCCACGGAAATTGCGCCGCGCCAGCGGGTTGAAACCGGGCGGCGGTCCGCCTTGGGATGCGCCCTGAGGTGAGCCGCTTGAAGAGCTAGACGTTGCCCCCTCGCCCGAACAAAACCGCTCTCGCATCCCCGCGAGGCGCTCGTCTGACACATTGCCATCCGCATCGCGCAATCGGCCCAGCATCCGCTGCGCCCTTTCGGGATCAATGCCGGGCAATTCATCCGATACATCTTCCCCGGCATCAATGCGCGCGATCAGGGCTTTAATGCGCTCAGCGCCGTCTTCGGCGCATGCAATCGCGCGGAATGCGGCGAAACCTTCGCCGCGCCCACCTTGGCCCGCAGCGCCCTGACCCGGTGAACGCAGACCAGATCCGCCCTGCCCCATCGCGCCCGGCCTATCGCCACGTTCACCGCCGCGTGCGCCGGGCCCAGAATTGCAGATCCGCGTTCGCACTTCGGCCAGCCGCTCAGGGTCAACATCGCCGTTTTCATCGCGCACACGCGCCAGCAATCGTTCAAATCTTTGGGCATCAAAACCGGGAATGGTAGCGGAGAGATCCTCGCCATTTTGCGCCGCCTCAACCAAGCGTGTCAGCACATCCAAACCGTCATCCGCGCATATCCGGGCGCGAAAATCACGAAATGCGGCGCGCTGCTCCTCCGTCGGTGGGCCGCCGGGCCGTTCGCGCCTACCGCTCTGCTCGCTCTGCGCCGCACCTGTTGTTGGCGAAGCGCCAGCACCGATTGACCCGCGAAAGAACACACCGAAATTGACCCGTTCCACCCGCGTTTCTTCAAAAGTCACGAACCGCGTATCCACCGCCGTCAATGTGCCCAATGCATCGCGGGTTATCCGGTCGGAAAATGCCGCCTCAATTTCCGGCGTGATTGACGGAAATCCGCGCGTCACATCGCTAGATCGGTTGCTGATATATTCGGCCGTCAACCGCGCCCCGTTCCAGAACGGCAATTGCCAATTGGCGGCAAATTTCCAATCGCGCTGCGTTTCCGCCAGCAGATCGGGGTTGCCGCCCGACGTCACCGTCACCAGTGACGTCTCGCCAGTTACAAAATCAAACACCGGCACATTTAACGTCTCAACCTGCGGTCCGCCCAGCGCGCTTAGCCCAGGTGCGACTTCACGAAAAACATAGGTTGCCGACAGGTCGAGATTGTCAAACGGCTTCCAATTCAAACCCAACGTGTAATCGCCCAAGGTTCCAAAATCAGAAAGGTTTTGCACCCCAATTTGCGCGGTCAATGTGACACTGCCGAGGGCATCGGCAAAGCCGTTGCGGCGGCTGGTGATTGGCACCGTCAGATTAACGCCGCTGGTCAAATCGCCGCGCGTCAATTGCACCGGCAAACCTCCGCGCGTGTCGTCGCTTTCGAGCCGCGTCCAATTGTAACCAACATCAAAAGTTGCCAGCAATTCGCCGCCCGGCAATTCGGCAATCGGCCCGCGCAATGTCGTTAGCGAACTGCCGCTGATTGTGCGGGTAAAGGCGGTATCGATCCCCGCATCCGCCGCGCTAGGCAAAGCAGCATCGAGCACCAATGTCCCCGCCAAAGCATCCGCTTGCAGATCGCTCGTATCAAAGCGGGCGGCGATAAATTGTGTGGTTTCAGCGAGGCTAGCGTTAAATGTGCTGGTCAGGCGAAAGGCGTTGACCGGTTTGGTCAAAGAGCCGGAAGTTGAAAATGTATCCTGCGCCGTAATCTGGTCCAGCGGCGTTTCTTCGCCGAATGTCCGCAGCACGCTTTCGCCAGTGCCATCTGTCAAAGTGACCGTGTTAAGGCCGCGCAATTGGCGGGTATCATTGCGCGCATAATTGGCGTTGGCAGATAGCGAAATGCCGCTGTCGATGATTGCCTTGGCCCAGCTGATATTCCCTTCGAGCGAGCGGCTATCCGACACCAAACTGCGAAAGCCCGCCTGATCAGGGTCGCCGGGAATGTCCGAAACCGATCCGGGGGTCTGGATGATGCCGCGCTCATCCTCAGTCAGGAAAGAGGTGTCATTCGCCTCCAGATTGACGTTGATCCGCGCGCCATCGGCAATTTGCAAGAAGCCCAGTTCTTGCTCTCGCCGGTGGTATCCGCCGCGTGATGGCCCTTCAAATTCTAACTCGACCTCTGCATTGCGGTAATTGTCTTTGAGGATCAGGTTCATAACCCGCCGGTCTGGCGCAAATCCAAAACGCAGCGCGACTTCTTCGGGAAACACCTCGACTTTTTCCAGCGCCTCTGGCGGATAATTGGAAAATTCGCGGAATGACCCGACGCGAATGCCGTTGATCAAAATGATCGGACGCCCGCCGCCCCGCCCGCGTGATGATCCAGTTTGCTCGGTGATTTGGGTGATCAGATCGGCAATCGAGGTCACGCCCTCAGCCGCAATATCCGCCTCGTTCAATTCAAGCAGCGGTTCCTGATCAACATCCAATTGCCCGCGCAGCCTTTGCCCCTCGACAACGATACCGCCGCTGGAGCCGGAATTGTCTGGATTTTGCGGCTCTGATCGGGTGGCTGGTTGCGGAGAAGATTGAGGGGCGGATTGAGGCGCAGATTCTGGCGATGATGCAGGGTCAGCGCCATCCTGCGCCGATTGTGCAGAAACCGCAGCAGAGGACATTGCGGCAATCGCAGCGCCCGCCAAAAGCGCGGCACGTGTGAGGGGGAGAATGGTCATGCAACGCCCTTTTGAGCCTAATTGTACGCAGCACAAGCCTCTGTATTGTATCAGATTGCACCGCGATTAACGCCGATCTTATGCACGCTATCATCGCAGGGTCAGGCAAACACCTTTAAACCCCGCTGGCGCACTCCCTTGACCACTGGGCTTTCCTTTTGTTCCCACCATCGCTAAATGGCGCGCCGGATACAGATAAATGTGGCGGGCAAAATGCTTGCCTCAAACCAATTGCACAGGGACTACAGGACTACATGGCTAAAGAAGAACTTCTCGAAATGCGCGGGCGCGTCGTCGAGCTGCTGCCCAATGCGATGTTCCGGGTAGAGCTTGAAAATGGCCATGAGGTGCTGGGTCACACTGCGGGTAAAATGCGCAAGAACCGCATCCGCGTGCTGGTCGGTGACGAAGTGCTGTGCGAGCTGACCCCGTATGACCTGACGAAAGCGCGCATCACATACCGGTTTATGCCCGGACGCGGCGGCCCCGGTCAGGGCCCCGGCCCGGCATAAAGCCGGCGGCGTGTCGGAATGAACGCGCTTCATTTGACTCTGGCATCTGCTTCGCCGAGGCGGCGTGATTTGATCGCGCGTCTGGGTGTGACGCCGGATGCCGTTAAACCTGCCGATATTGACGAGACCCCTGCCCCAGCCGAACGGCCACGCGATTATGCTTTGCGGATGGGGCGTGAAAAGGCGCTCGCAATTTCTGGGGCGATGGACGCGCCCGGATTTGTCTTGGCGGGTGACACCGTTGTGGCCGCCGGGCGGCGGATCCTGCCCAAAACCGAAAGCGAAGATGAAGCGCGCGCCTGTCTCAAGCTGCTATCGGGGCGGCGCCATGTCGTTCTTTCCAGCGTCGTATTGTGCGCGCCAGATGGCAGCATGCGCGAAAGGTTGAGCGAAAATACCGTCCGTTTCAAAAGCCTCTCTCACGAAGAAATCGCTTCCTATCTCGCGTCGGACGAATGGCGCGGCAAAGCCGGCGGATATGCCATTCAAGGGGCGGCAGAGGGCCTGATCCAATGGATACGCGGCAGCCATTCGGGCGTGATGGGCCTGCCGCTTTATGAAACGCGCACCCTGCTGAAATCGGCGGGCTTTGCGATTGCCTGAGGGGCTTGCAATGGGGCTGGAAATGGGGCCTGACGCGCAATGGTTCGTTGAAGAGGGCATCGGGGAAGACCGGGCGCTGCTCATCAAAAACGGCGAAGTGCTGGCGGCCAAACAATTCTGGCTTAGCAAAATCTGCGCCCGCACCATCGTAATGGCCAAAATTATCACGCGGCGCCCCAATTCGGCGCGCGCCACCTGTCTTGGCCCGCATGGTGTAGAGATCAACGCCGATGGCCTGCCGCGCAGCGCGTCGGAAGGCAGCGACGTCCGGCTGTTGATCACCCGCGAACCGGTCGCCGAACGGGGGCGGCTTAAACGGGCGCAAGGCAAGTATTTTGGGGACCAGCCCGCCGATATTATGCTCCCAGAATCGGTTTTCGCGGCGGGCAAGGTTTTGCGCCGGTTCCCGGACGGATTATGGGAAGAGGTCTGGGACGCCGCATCGGTGGGCCAGATTGATTTTGCCGGTGGCAGCATCCTGATCAGCGTCACGCCCGCAATGACCTTGATCGACATTGACGGCGCGGGATCGCCGCAAGAATTATCCCTCGCCGCGATCCCGGCCATTGCTCAGGCGCTGCGCTGGTTCGACATTGGCGGTTCAATCGGGATCGATTTCCCGACTGTTGCCGACAAAGCCGGTCGCAAAGCCGTCGATACTGCGCTTGCGGCCGCCTTGAATGATTGGCCGCATGAACGGACCGCGATGAATGGGTTTGGTTTTGTGCAATTGGTCGCGCGATTGGAGGGGCCATCGCTGCTCCACCGTTTTGCCGCGTCGCGTGTCGGGGCCTGCGCGCGATCGGCGCTGAGGCGCGCAGAAATGGCGCAGGGCCATGGGCGCATGGTGCTGATCACGGTGCACCCGGCGTTAAAGTCCAAACTCAAAGAGGAATGGCTGGTGGAATTGGCCGCGCGCACCGGCAAAAAAGTGCGGATTGAGACAAATCCCAGCCTTGCCTTAGAGGCCCCGCATGCGCAGATAATCAGCGAATGAACACATCGTCCAAACGCTGCCCCGTCTGCAAACGCTCCCGCTCAGAAGAATTCACGCCGTTTTGTTCAAAACGCTGCAAAGACCGTGATTTGGCGCGCTGGTTTGGCGATGGATATTCGGTGCCCGGCGATCCGGTGAACCCGGAAGAAATCGCGCATAAGGATTGGGACGAAGCGTAAGCGGAAGATCACGCACCCGATGATTGGGTGCAAAAGCCATTTTGCCTCCAATTATCTCTTGCCAACGCCGTTCGCCCTCGCCATAGCGCCGTTCTCATTTGCTCGCCGGGTCGGCTTTTTGGTCAGCCCGCCGCCGCAGCGAATGCCCGAGTAGCTCAGGGGTAGAGCAGCGGATTGAAAATCCGCGTGTCGGTGGTTCAAATCCGCCCTCGGGCACCATTCGCGGCGCGGCATTGGTCGCAACACAGGGGTTTTTACGCCATGTCTCGCCGCACCAAAATCTACGAAGGCAAAGCCAAGGTCCTGTATGAAGGCCCAGAGCCGGGCACGATCATCCAATATTTCAAAGATGACGCCACCGCATTCAATGCGGAGAAAAAAGGCACCATCAACGGCAAAGGCGTGATCAACAACAAGATCAGCGAACACGTCTTCTCCCGCCTCGGTCATATCGGCATCCCCACCCATTTCATTCGCCGCCTCAATATGCGCGAACAATTGGTGCGGCAGGTTGAGATTATCCCGATCGAAGTCGTCCTGCGCAATGTCGCGGCGGGTTCGATCTGCAAACGGCTTGGCCTCGAAGAAGGCGATCCGCTGCCGCACACTTTGATCGAATACTATTACAAAGACGATGCGCTGGGCGATCCGCTGATTTCAGAAGAGCACATTTCCTGCTTCAATTGGGCCAGCCAAGAAGAAATGCAGGACATTTCGTCCATGGCGATCCGCATCAATGATTTCCTGTGCGGGATGTTTGCCGGGATCAATATTCGTTTGGTTGATTTCAAATTGGAATTTGGGCGCTTGTTCGACGGCGACTACAGCCGCGTGATCCTTGCCGATGAAATCAGCCCCGACGGATGCCGTTTGTGGGATATGGAATCAGGCGAAAAGCTCGACAAAGACCGGTTCCGCCGGGATTTGGGCGGCGAAGAAGAGGCCTATCAAGAGGTCGCGCGCCGCCTCGGCCTGCTGCAAAACGAGGACAACGGTCCGGGCGAAGTGCTCGATCTGTCATCGCACCGCTCGCGCCTGCGCGGGACGCCTCCGATCAAGAAATAGGCGCAGGCACGTCACGGCGCCGATTTTCAGCCTCCGGTTTAATTCTAGACGAAACCCGCATTTCCCTTATCCTGCACACCAATGTCCGAATGCGGGCGTTGGTGAAGGGGGGAAAGAGCATGGCTTTATTGATCGAGCCGAAGGGCAATGAGCCTTCGCGCTTTGCAGCGAATTTGCGGGCCTTCTGGATCGCCGCCGCTTTTATTGCTGGCTTTTTTGCCTTCCCCGGCACGGCTGCCGCGCAGAGAGTTGCGCTGATCGTTGCCAATTCAGATTATGAACACACATCCCAGCTCGCCAATCCTGGGCGCGATGCGGCGCTTGTATCCTCCGCCTTGCAAGAGGCCGGGTTCGACACGGTCGAATTGGCGCAAAATTTGGGCCGCGCTGAATTTATGGACGGCCTCAGGGATTTTAGCGAACTAGCGGACGGCGCTGATGTCGCGCTCGTCTATTTCGCCGGACACGCAGTTGAAAGCGATGGACGCAATTGGCTTTTGCCGGTGGATGCGACGCTCTCTGCTGAAAGGGATATGCCTTTTGAAGCGGTGGAGTTGGAGCGCATTCTCGATGCAATTTACGGTGCCAAATTGCGGATCGCGGTGCTTGATGCGTGCCGCAACAACCCTTTCGCCAATCGCTGGGAGGGAGAAAACCGGTCCGCATCGCGCGGCCTTGCGCCGTTTGAGGTGGACGACATACTGGTCATGTATGCTGCGGCCCCTGGCGCGTTTGCGTTTGACGGTGCGGATGGCAATTCGCCCTTCGCATTGGCGCTGGCGCGGCGGATTGTTCAGCCCGGTCTGCCCGTGCAGATGATGGGCGGAATGGTGCGCGATGATGTGCTCGCGGCAACCGACGGGGCTCAGCGGCCATTTGTTTCTGCCTCAATGACCGGACGCCCCCTGTTTTTGGTCGATGGACCAGAAACAGAAATGGCGTGGTTGACCAGACTTTACGCGCCGGAAGGGGCTGCGGGAGAAGCCGGTGATCCTGATGCAGATGGCACGGCCGACGGCGCGGCCTCTGCCGCTGAGCTCGCAGCGGTTGATTACAGCGCCCCTGTCGAAACACTCGCCGCCTCCTCCGACAGCGCAGGCGGCGACCCGAACATTTTGGACGAACGCGTCTGGGTTGAGACGCTCAAGCTCGATACGGTGTCCGCCTATCGCGCCTATCTTGCGCAATTTCCCGGCGGGGCTTTCGCCCCATTTGCTGAGGCTAATATTGCCCAATTGCTCGATCCCACCGCGCTGGGCGGGGAAATAGACAGCGATAAGCCGTGGATCATTTCTTTGGGAGCAGCCCTGCCAGATCGATACGGCGTGGATATTGGCCCGCGCCAACCCATTGATGGTATTTGGCGTATTTCCACCAACGACAAACGGTTGCGGATCGAACGCGGGCGCGCCTTTGCGGTGGATGGGTGGAACCATGCTTTGCTGTTCAGAGTGGAGCCGGAGCAGGTCACAATGGTTGATATTCGCCGTGATGAAGACGGGGCCTATCTTGGCCGAGACATCTTGCTTAATGGCGACGCGAAAATGACACTGCGCGATGATGGCAATCTTGACGTGACCGTCGGCACATTTCCCTTCCCCGTCAGCTTTGTCCTCATTCGAGAGGCGCTCGATGATGGCGACGCTGTGCTTGACCAAGCATCCCAATGATCCCGTTCATCTCCTTGTTATCGCGGCGGATCTAAGCCAACATAGCTGCTCTGGAATCCGGCCTTGGCGGCCCATTCAAAAGGCGTGCTTACCCATATCATGAAATCTTCGGCACTGATTATCACCGCTGGCCTGACGCTTGCTCTGCCAAATATTGCATTGACCAGCGCGCTCGCCGCGCAAGAGCCCGCCGCAGAGGCAGAGGCAGAGGCCGCGCCTGACGCAGAGGCAGATATAGAAACAGAACCCGTTTGGTATTTTGAACAAAGCGATGTGCCGCTCGATCCGGGCTATACATTTGGGCGGCTTGATAACGGCATGCGCTATATTTTGCGCGAAAACGCCACGCCTGAGGGGACGGCCTTGGTGCGGATGCGGATCGATTCCGGGTCGCTGGATGAAACAGAGGGCGAGCGCGGGCTGTCGCATTTCCTTGAACATATGGCGTTCAATGGTTCGGCCAATATTCCAGAGGGCGAAATGGTCGCCTTGCTGGAGCGTGAGGGGCTGGCATTTGGCGCGGATACCAATGCGTCGACCGGCCTTGATGCGATCACCTATATGCTCAACTTGCCGCGCAATGACGAGGATTTGCTCGGCACGGCCCTGATGCTGATGCGCGAAACGGCGAGTGAGCTGACCATTGCGCAGGACGCCGTTGACCGCGAACGCGGCGTCGTACTGGCCGAACGGCGCGATCGCCGAGGTTTTGCTCAGCGCGCGCGCGAGGACGGGATGGAGTTCACCGCGCCGGGCGCGCGGTTTATTGAGCGCCTTCCGATTGGCACGCTTGAAAGCCTGGAAACCGCCACTGCCAGCGACCTGCGCGGCCTGTATGAACGCACATACACGCCGGCCAACACGGTGTTGGTGATTGCGGGCGACATTCCGGTGGAGGTGATGGAAGCCGCCATCCGGGAACGTTTCGCCGATTGGAAAGCAGGCCCGGCCCCGGCGGACCCAGTGACCGGACCGATTGACACCGCGCGCGCTGGTTTGACCGACATCTACCTCGATCCGGCTTTGTCGGAAAGCGTGGCGATCTCTGTCTTGGGTGAGTGGAAAGACACGCCCGACACACTGGAAAACCGCGAATTGGGGACATTGCGCAGCGTCGGTTTTCGCATCATTGGTAGGCGTTTGTCACGGCTTGCGCGCGGCGAGGATGCACCCTTTCGCGGTGCGGGGTTTGGCGGTTCCAATCTGTTCGAGGACGCCCGATCCACGACCCTGCGCGTGTCGAGCGAGGACGGAAAATGGCGCGAAGGCATGCTGGCAGCGGTGCGAGAGGTCAATCAAGCGCTGACCTACGGCTTCACTCAGGCTGAGGTGGAAGAACAGCTCGCCAATTTGCGCACATCGCTCGAAAACAGCGTCGCGGGCGCAGAGACACGCGGGAACGGGGCGTTCGTGGGCGGGGCGTTGAGCTTGGTCGCAAGCGATGTTGTACCAACCACGCCGCAATTCCGGCTCGACCAGTTTCGCGAATTTGAAGAACGGATCACGCCCGCATCAGTCTATGCCGCCTTGCGTGATCATGCCCTGCCGTTGGAGAGCCCGCTCATCCGGTTCCAAGGGCGCACCGCGCCGGACGGCGGCGAGGCGGCCTTGCGCGCCGCTTTTGCCGAAGGGATGGCCTTGCCTATCGCTGCGCCCGAAGAAGTCGGCGCGGCCGAATTTGCCTATAAAGATTTCGGCGCGCCGGGCGAAATCGTGTCCGACACCGCCGAAGACCGGCTCGGCTTTCGTTATATCACCTTTGGCAATGGTGTTCGGCTGACGCTGAAACAAACGGATATTAGGGAGGACCGGATCAGCATCCGGGTGGCGGTCGATGGCGGCTCACTGCTTAACACGCCGGACGATCCGCTGCGTACTTACCTCACCGGCTCTGTCGCGGCGGGCGGGTTAGGCGCGCACAGTTCCGATGAATTGCAGACGATTTTGGCCGGGCGTAGCGTCGGTTTCAGGCTGTCGAATGGCGCGGATAGATTCAATTTTTCAGGCGGTACCACTCCGCGCGATCTGGAATTGCAAATGCAGGTCATCGCCGCCGGCCTGATCGATCCGGGATATCGGCGCGAGGGGATTGAACGATTCCGCCGGGGGATCGACAATTTCTTTGAGACGCTGCGTTCGACGCCGGGCCGGGCCTATTCCTCGCAAGCGGGCGCGATCCTGTCAGACAATGATCCGCGTTTCAGCTTGCAAGCGCGCGAGGCATTTTACGCGCTCGATTTCGAAAAATGGCAGACGGCGGCAAGCGATCGTTTGGCGAGCGGCGCGATTGAAATCGCATTGGTTGGCGATTTCGATCCTGACACAGCGATTGCCGCTGTCGCCGCGACATTGGGCGCCTTGCCCGCAAGAGAGGCGGAATTCTTGCCGCGCGATGCGGCGCGTCTGCGAAGTTTCACCGAGCAGCGCGGCGAACATGTCCTGCGCCATCAGGGCGAACCGGATCAGGCGTTGATCCGCATGATTTGGCCCACCACGGACAATACCGATTTCGGCGAGGCGATCCGGGTCTCCATGCTGGCGCGGGTGTTCCAAATCGAATTGACCGACCGTTTGCGCGAAGAATTGGGCCAAGCCTATTCCCCGCGCGCCTCCAGTTCCATGAGCCGTATCTATCCCGGCTATGGCACTTTCACCGTTTCCGCATCGGTTGACGCCGCCGAAGTCGCCGCGACGCGCGCCGCGATTACGGCATTGGTGGAGGAAATCCGGTCCGCACCGCTCGATCAAGACGTCATCGACCGTGCGCGCCAACCCTTGCTTGAGGCGTATGACAATGCGCTCAAATCATTGGGCGGCTGGATGTCGCTTGCCGCGCGCGCGCAAAGCGAAAGCGACCGATTGGATCGCTGGTTCGCCGGGCCGGAAATGCTGCGCGCGATTACGCCAGAGGAAATTCTGGCCGAGGCGCAGCAATATCTTGGTGCCGGGGATGCGGTTGAATTTGTGGTCTTACCAGAAGAAGGTGCAGCGGAGCCGGGAACCACCGAACCAGACGCGGCGGAGTAAGGTTTTTCAAACGCAGCGGTTGATTGCGCCCCGCGCGCAATTGCACCTGCCTGCTTAAGCGTTATAGGCTGCTTGGATTACCCATATCCAACCGCAGGACATGCCGTCATGAAAGTTCGCATTCTAGTTCGTCTTAAACCCGGCGTGCTCGATCCGCAGGGGCGCGCTGTGCACCATTCGCTGGGCAGCCTTGGCTTTGATGGGGTCGAAGATGTCCGCATTGGCCGGATGATCGAAATGGATGTCGCCGACGGCACCAGTGACGAAGCGCTGAACAAAATGTGCGAACAATTGCTCGCCAATATGGTGATCGAAGATTTCGCGATTGAAAAATTGGACGGCGAAAGGGCACCTGCCTGATGGCTTTTAAAGCGGCTGTCATCACCTTCCCCGGCTCCAATTGTGATCGCGATATGGCGGTCGCAATCGAAGCCGTTTCCGGCGCGCCCGCGATCCGCGTTTGGCACGGCGATGCTGATTTGCCAGCGGGGCTGGATTTCATCGCCCTGCCCGGCGGTTTTTCCTATGGCGATTATTTGCGATCCGGCGCGATGGCGGCGAAAAGCCCAATCTTGCGCGCCGTCGTCGCCGCAGCTGAGCGCGGCGTGCCGGTTTTGGGCGTGTGCAATGGGTTTCAAGTTTTGACTGAGAGCGGCCTGTTGCCCGGTGCTTTGATGCGCAATGCGGGACAGACATTCGTGTGCCGCACGGTTGAATTGAAGGTCGGCAATACGTCTTCGCTGTTCACCAGCGGTTTTTCCGCCGCCGAGACACTTCGCGTTCCGGTTGCGCATCACGATGGCAATTATTTCGCTGACGCGGCGACATTGGACGAGTTGGAATCGGCGGACCGAGTGGCCTTCCGCTACAGTGATAATCCCAACGGCTCGCTGCGCGATATTGCCGGTGTACTGAGCGCCAATGGCCGGGTTCTGGGCATGATGCCGCATCCCGAACGCGCGATAGAGCCTGCCGCGCATGCCTCAATGGGCGGCACAGATGGCCGGCGCTTGTTCGAAAATGTGATCGGGAATTTGGTCGCGGCGTAGGCGGCAAATCCAAAATTCGCGTCACGTGAATTAAGGACCGAATGTGGGGCCCGTTCACGCGCTCTTGCGGACCGTGCTTTCATTGAACAGCCGCAACGCTTCGTCGTTGGACATTGGACGGCCAAAATAGAACCCTTGGATCTTGTCACAGCCAAGATTGCGGATCAATTCCGCCTCATCTGCGTCCTCGACCCCTTCCGCGGTGGTCGTCATATTCATGCTCTTCGCCATCGCCACAACGGCGTTGATGATGGCCAGGCTTTCATTGCTGCCCTGCCCTGCGCCTTGCACAAAACTGCGGTCCACTTTGATGGTTGAGAATTTCAGTTTGCGCAGATAGCCGAGCGATGAATAGCCCGTCCCAAAATCATCAAGCGCGATAGAGCAGCCGAGCGCCATCGCTTGTTCCAAAGCATTTCGCGCCACGCTCGCATCGCGCAAGAAGATGCTCTCGGTCACTTCGATTTCCAGCCGCTCTGGCCGCAAACCGCTGGCGGCCAAGGTGTCGATCACTTCTTGATGGAAGCCGGGTTCGAGCAATTGTTCCGGCGACACATTGACGTTGACCTTGACATGCTCGGGCCAATTGCGCGCCTCAAAACAAGCCTGGCGCAGAACCCATTTGCCGATTGGCACGATCAGACGCGTGTCTTCTGCAAGAGGGATAAATTTGCCGGGGCTGACAAAACCATGATCGCTGCTGTTCCAGCGGACGAGTGCTTCAAAACTCACGATTGCTTCGCTGCGCGCGTCAACGACGGGTTGATAATGGAGGACGAATTCATCGAGCCCCAGCGCTTTGCGCAAAGAAGCCTCAAGCTGGCGGCGCTCCTCTGCTGAGGCATGCAATACAGGCTCAAACCGGCAATGTTCGCCGCCGCCCAAATCCTTTGCACGGTAAAGCGCGAGATCGGCATTGCGCATCAATTCTTCGACAGTCTTACCATCGCGCGGACCAATCGCGGAGCCAACGCTGGCCCCGACATACAAAGTATGATGATCGACAAGATACGGCTCTGACAGCGCTTGGATCACGCGCCCGGCAAGCGTGCGCAGCGCGTCAGTATCGCTGGCATCGCGCATCACGATAGCAAATTCATCCCCGCCCAAACGGCCAACCATGGCGTTGTCATCCATCAGCGCCTGCAGCCGCGCGGACACTTGTGCCAACATCTTATCGCCAGTCATGTGGCCCAGCGAATCGTTGATTGCCTTAAACCGATCAAGATCCACCATCAGCAGCGCACAGCGCGTGCGCCAATGCGACGCATATTCCAGCGCGTCGCCCAATGCCTCTGTCAGCATCAACCGGTTTGGCAGCGATGTGAGCGTGTCATACCGGGCGAGGTAAGCGATCTTTTCAGAGGATTCGCGCTTTTCCGTCACATCTGACCCAACGCCGCGAAAGCCGGTGAATTTGCCGCGTTCATCGCGGATCGGCGTGCCAGACAATTCCCACCATCGCTCGGTGCCTTTGATCGACACTTGCACGATGAGGTTTGAGAAATTCTCACGGTTGCGCAAACGCTCTGCGAGATCATGCAGGCTGGCTGGGAAGTTGCCGCTGGCCCAATTGCTGCCCGCAATCAATTCCAGCAGAGGTTGCCCTTCAATCTTCACATCGCTTGTTCCCAGCGCAAATGCGAAACGCGGGCTGACAGAACGTACGCGCCGCTGCGGGTCGATCTCCCAAAGCCAATCCGCCTCGTTCTCTTCAAATTCGCGCAGCAAGAGCGAGACGACCTCTTCTTTCTCAGAGACCATGTCTTCGGCAATGCGCGCGGCGAGATAGGTCCGCCCGACTTCGATTGTGCCCAGCGTCGTCGCGACCATAAAGATCACGAGTCCGCCGGCCAAATACATCTGTCCGCCCATCACCGCATGCGCGACCACACCCCCGCCAGCGATGGTGGTAAAAATCAGGATGCTGATCGGGGACGTGGTGTAGAAATACACCGACCCAGCAATCAGAATAACGCTCACGACAAGCAAGGCGCTCGCTTCACTGGCCGTGCCAAGCGGGGCGAAAACCAGAATTGGCACAGTCCATAAAACGCCGGAGAAGATCGACGTCGCGGCATGATGGTAAAATTCGGCGTTGGACACTTTGCGGCGGTCCGCATCGGCCAATCGGCGATCCGCAACCGCGCCGCGAATATGCACCGCGGCCAGCACCGCAAACCAGCCGCCGACCCAATACGGTCCGGCACTGGCCAGATACATCTGAGCGACGAACAAGCCCATCAACGCATGGGCATAGGCCCGGTTGAAGGTCAATTTCGCCAGCGCGGCATATTGCAAACCGCGCAGGCGCGCCCAATCAAAATCACCCTTATTCGACAGGCCTAGCACTGCCGAAAGCGGCAGGACCGGCTGAAGGGGCTGTTCTGGAGAGGAAGCTGCGTCGTTCACAGCTGAGGCGGTTAACCCCAAAAGGTTAGGGCGCAGTAAAGTATCGCGCGATTTGCATGTTTTAATCTTGAAACGAAATTTGCAAAATCCGCCGACAAATTTGGTGCGTCGGCCGCGCGCAATTACTCCACAGTCACCGACTTGGCGAGATTGCGGGGCTGATCAACATCCGTGCCCTTAACCACCGCAACATGATAGGCCAGCAATTGCACCGGGATCGCATAGACAAGCGGGGCAATCAGCGGATGAACCACCGGCATTTCAATTGTCGCCAGGCACCCTTCGCCTGCCTCTTCCAAACCCTTCGCATCCGAAATCAGGACGACTTTACCGCCGCGTGCGCGGACCTCTTCCATATTAGATACGGTTTTCTCAAATAGCGGGCCTGATGGGGCGATCACCACCACCGGCACTTCATCATCAATCAAGGCGATGGGTCCGTGCTTCATTTCTCCGCTGGCATAGCCTTCGGCGTGGATATAACTGATTTCTTTGAGTTTTAACGCGCCCTCTAGCGCAAGCGGGAAGTCCTGCCCCCGGCCCAAATAGAGCACGTCACGAGCTGGCGCGATCAGCGGCGCCATCTCTGCAATATCGTCGTCATGCGCCAATGCGGCGTTGAGCGCGGCGGGCGCTTCGAGCAGATGGCCGACAACCTCTTTTTCTTCTTCGCGAGTAAAGCGCCCTTTGGCGACCGCCATATGCGCCGCCAGCGCCGCCAGCACCGCCAATTGGCAAGTGAATGCTTTGGTCGAGGCCACGCCAATTTCCGGCCCCGCATGGGTCGGCAACAGCAAATCCGCCTCGCGCGCCATTGAACTGGTCGGAACGTTTACGACAACACCGATGGTCTGCCCCTCGGCCTTGCAATGGCGCAAAGCGGCCAGCGTGTCGGCGGTTTCCCCGCTTTGCGAGATGAACAGCGCCAGGCCCCCATCCTCCAGCACCGGTTCGCGGTACCGAAATTCTGACGCGACATCGATATCGACGGGTACGCGCGCAAATTGTTCAATCCAATATTTCGCAACCAAACCAGCGTAATAGGACGTGCCGCAGGCAACAATCGTGAGGCGTTTGACACCCGAAATGTCGAAATCAAATTGCGGCAAAGCAACCGAATTATCCTCACGCCGCAAATAAGAGCTGAGCGTTTGTGCGACCACTGTGGGCTGCTCAAAAATCTCTTTCTGCATGAAGTGGCGATAATTGCCCTTCTCAACCGCCGCCGCCGACGCGCCCGATGGTTGAACAGGGCGGAAAGTCTCACGCCCTTCTTCATCAAAGATCTGCACTGCGTTACGCCGCACAATCACCCAATCGCCTTCTTCGAGATAGGTAATCCGCTGCGTCAGCGGGGCCAGCGCCAAAGCGTCTGAGCCGAGGAACATTTCATCATCGCCGTGACCGACCACAAGAGGCGATCCAAGCCGCGCGCCGATCAGCAAATCGGGGTGATCACGGAACGTAATCGCCAAAGCAAACGCGCCGCGCAACCGGGGTAAAACGGTGCGGACGGCGTCTTCGGGACTGGCGCCTTTTTCAATCTCTCGCGAAACCAGATGCGCGACCACTTCGCTGTCGGTTTCGCTTTCAAAGGTCCGACCATCTGCGGCGAGTTCGGCTCGCAATTCTTTGAAGTTTTCGATGATACCATTGTGAACGATGGCGACATGATCGGTAGCATGCGGATGCGCATTGGCCGATGTAGGCGCGCCATGCGTGGCCCAGCGCGTATGCGCAATGCCAATCGTGCCTGCGGCCGGATCACGGTCCAGCACCCCGACAAGGTTCATCAATTTGCCCTCTGCCCGGCGGCGCACCAGCGCGCCGTCATGCAAGGTGCAAATTCCGGCACTGTCATAGCCGCGATATTCCATCCGCCGTAGGCCATCGACCAGACGATCCGCGACGCTTTGCGAACTGACAATCCCGATAATTCCGCACATAATTTTGAGGTGTCCCTTAAACCTGAATTGGCGCCATTAACCCTGTAAGGTTGAATAAGACTTGAAGGAAGCCGCGCTAAGCGGTTTTAATATCCGCTATGGCGTTGTTTTTGTGCTTTCGCTCGGTCTGGCATCCGATTTGGCATCCGGTTTCAGGCCATCGCGCCACAGGTAAAGCCCCGCCGCGATGATCAACGCCGCGCCCAACAACGTGTAAGCGTCGGGTACATCTTCAAAAAACAGCCAGCCAATCGCAATTGCAATCAACATCTGAACATAGATCGCCGGTGCCGCCTTTGCCGCGCCCGCCCGGCTGATCCCGATATAAGCGAGCCAATGCGCGGTGCTGGCGGTGACCGCAACAACGGCGCAGCGCGCAACCACATCCCATGCCGGCCATCCGAAATCGAGCGACGGTTCGCCCGAAAATTTGGCCGCCAGCGAAACCGCGACCAAGATCGGCACACTGAACACCGCGACAAAGACTTGCATGGAAAGCGCGCTGCCTTGCCCTGCGCTTGCCCGGTTAGTTACCATCAACAAGGCAAAAAAGACCGCCGAAACCAGCGGCAATAAGGCGCCCCATCCCAGCAAGGCCAGATTGGGCCGTAAGATGATCGCCACCCCTGCAAGCGCGATCAAAGAAATCGCGTAAACCTTAGGCTTTACCTCTTCACCCAGAAGCAAACCGGCGAGGATTTGAGTGAGGATTGGCGACAGAAAAGCAATCGCCATCGCTTCTGCCAAAGGCATGATGTAAATCGCAGAAAAGAAACACACCGAGGCCAGCGCCAAACACGCGCCGCGCGCCATTTGCAAAGGCAGGTTTTGCGGGACAAACGCCGCGCGCCCTTCACTACGCCAAAGCAAAGCCGACAATGCCAATGCGGCGATCCCAAAGCGCAAAGTCGCCACCGCATAAGGGGGCCATTCGCCCGCCATGCTTTTCACAACAGCATCGCCCAGCGACAGCGTGACAAATCCCGCCACGGCGAAGCCCAAACCGCTGCGTTCAGCCGGGGTCATAGCCGGTTATCCGCCAAGGAGTTTGGGTGATTGGTCATAGGCCCCTCTGCGCCAAGGTCCCGCCAAAAACAAGCTGAAAACCCGCCGCAGTAAATTGGGCAATCCAGCCCGTTCAATTCATGGTTTACGTTTGCTTAAGCCCCGCCCGGTAACACCGCTATCAACGCGGGATTTGGGATCAAATCAAGCCTCGCACAGATGGCCAAACGGGGGGCCAAACCGATATTATGACGAAGCTGATTATCCAGATACCCTGCCTTAATGAGGCAGAAGTGCTGCCCGATACTCTGGCAAAGCTGCCGCGCAGCCTGCCGGGGATCGACGCAATCGAATATCTGATCATCGATGATGGCAGTTCGGATGACACATCCGGTATCGCGCGGCGTTGGGGCGTTCATCACGTCGTGCGCCACCGCGGCAATCGCGGATTGGCAGAAGCATTTCGCAGCGGCATCGACAAATGTCTGGCCGAAGGCGCCGATATTATCGTCAACACCGATGCAGACGGCCAATATGAAGGGGCAGACATCGCAAAGATCGTCGCTCCAGTCGCCGCGGGCGAGGCAGACATTTGCATTGGCGACCGGTCTGTTGCGGGCAATGAGCATTTCGGCACGGGCAAACGCTTGTTGCAACGCCTCGGCAGTTATGTCGTGCGGACCTTGTCGGCGACAGATATTACAGACGCCGTCAGCGGTTTTCGCGCGATCAGCCGCGATGCAGCGCAGCGGATCAACATCACCACCGATTTCAGTTACACCACCGACATGCTGATCCAAGCGGGCCGTAAGCGGCTTGCCATAACGAGCGTACCGATCCGCACACATGCCGCCACGCGCCCGTCGCGTTTGTTCAAATCGATCCCAAAATTTATTCAGCAAACCGGCGTTACGATTGTGCGCGCCTATACGACGTTCAACTCGCTGCGTGTGTTTGTCGGGCTTGGGATGCTGGCGACTTTGGTGGGGCTGTTTCCCATCGGCCGGTTCTTGTGGTTCTTTGCCACCGGCAACGGCGATGGCCATATCCAATCGCTGGTCATTGGCGGCGCGCTGCTGACGGTTGGCGTCCTGATTTCGACGCTGGGAATATTGGCCGATTTGATCGCCACCAATCGCAAGCTGCTGGAGGCGAATATGCTCAAGCTGCGCCGGATTGAGGAGCAGCTTCGCCAGCAAGATAGCGATGAAACCGAGGCACCTGAATTGCCAGCAGCCGATATCGCTCCGGTCCGTCGCGCGGCTTCCTGATTATGAGCGACCTCGCCGCCCCTGCAATACCGCGCGCTGGGCCTTCATTGCCCGCTTTTCCCGCCGTGATTTCTACGCGGTGGTTGATCGCGCTCATCGGTGTTTTGGCGCTGATGCAGCTGTCGATGGCGACGGGACGGTCAATCAATTGGGATGAATTTTGGTTCTACAGTCAGGTTGAGATCGTCGCGCGCGGCGAATTTATCCAACCGTTGCAAACGATCCATACGCGGCTGTTTTTCTGGCTGCCCGCAATGCCCGGCAGCGAGATTGATCACATCCTGATCGCCCGCTTGTTTATGTGGGGATGCGCGCTGGTGACGGCTGGCGGTATTTATCTGCTTGCGGAAAAATTCAGCGACCGGCGCACTGCATTGCTGACGGTCGCGGTCTTTATGGGCGCGGGATATGTGCTGCAACACAGCTCCTCTTTCCGGGTCGATCCTATCGTGACCGCGCTCCTGACCAGCGCGCTTGTCATTGCCGCGCGAACGCGGCTGGGGATCGGCTCGGTCTTTGCGCTAAGCGTCCTTATCGGGCTTGCCGGAATGGTGACGATTAAGTTTGTCCTGTGGGCGCCTGCTTTTGCTGGCATCGCGCTTTGGCGGTGGAGCGAAACGGGATATGATTGGCGTTACGCCGCGCGTTGGGCCTGTGCCGGGGCCGGAGCATTGGGCAGTTTTGCTCTGCTCTATTGGCTGCATTCGTCGGGCGCGGAACAATCAAACGATGTCGCCAGCGGTGTGCTCAGCCGTTCGGGCGGAAAGATGTTCGCGCTGCTGACTTCGCCGCATCTGCCAATGATCGGCAAAGGCGTGTTCACCGCCCTGCCCCTTACCTTGGCGATTCTGTTGGTGCCGTCTGTCGTCCTGCGGCTAAAACTGCCATTGGCGCAACGGATCGGCTTGCTGGGAATGTGGTTTCCGGTTCTCACACCGCTATTCTACCTCAATTCTCTACCCTATTTTTACCCGTTCATTCTGCCGCCTGTTGCGGTGACATGCGCGCTGACCATACCAATTTTTGTGAAGCGTTACGGCATGGCCATTGTTGCGGGCTTTATCGGCCTCAGCGCCGCGATGGTCTGGGCCGTCGACACGCGCGGGGTGACGGTGGAGCAACGCAAATTGGTCTCCGCCGTGCATGAGGTTTTTCCAGAGCCGGTTAATTACTTCGATTGCTGCGGCATGATCGGCACCTTTGCCAAGCAAAACGAATTCCTCACCCAATACGGCGTCCAGAAATATCTCGCCGCAGGTGAGCCCGCTTTGCTCAATGCCATGCAAGCAAAGCCGGTGCCGCTGGTGATCGACAATAATCGCCATTTTTCCGGCGTGATTGAGCGCGGGGAGACGCAGAATTTCCACCCAGATGACGCCCGCGCGTTGCAGCAGACCTATGTCCGTTTCTGGGCCGACATTTATGTTGCGGGGCGCATCGTCCAAGGCGGCTCGGCTCAGCAATGGGATGTGCTGGTTCCGGGCGATTATACAGTCGAAGGGACGCTCAGCATCGATGGTACCGATTATTTCGACGGCGATATTGTCGAACTTGATCGAGGCACCGCCGCTTTGGCAAACACCACCGGCGAAACCGCGCGTCTGATCTGGGGCCGCAACCCTCAGCGGCCCACAACAGAGCCCGCCGGTTTCTATTGGACCGCGTGGTAATCCGGGTCGATGGAAGGACACAGCGCCCCACCCCTTACCGAAAATACCGGCCAATCTATCGCTGAGCGAGCGTTTGGTTTCGCCCAAAGCATGCGCCGCATGTTGGGCAAATATCGCGGGCCAATTTTCGCCATTTGCGCTGTCCTTTTCCTGGCCGGTTTTTGGATTTCAGCCGGGCGGCTCGATCTCTCTTTTTCCGACCTTGCCCTCCAATACATCGCGCTGTCCGCGCTGATCTTCATCCCGATCAGCATGATTTACGGCGCGCTCAATTTCATGATCATGGCGCGCGGCGCTGGCATCAATATTCCCTTCGGAAAATCGCTAAAAATCTCCTGTGTGGCCGCTTTTGCCGAATTTCTGCCGATCCCCGGCGGCGCGCTTGTGCGCGGCGGGGCGATGATGCGCGAGGGGTCCGGCGCCGTCGATGCTGGCTTGCATGTGACGGTCAACGCGCTTCTGTGGATTTCGTGCAGCGCGGTGGCCGCCTGTTTCGCATTGGGCGGCTTTTATACCATCACGCATCCGGTCACTCTGGCCCTTGGTGCGGGCGGCGCATTGGGGGTGGCGGCGTGTTCTTGGTGGTTGATGCAAAAAGCGGGCGGAATGATCGCCTTGGCTGCGCTTATGATGCGGATCATCGGGCTGGGCATTGCCGGTGCGCGATTGATTGCGGCGTTTTTGGCGATCGGCGTCGCTGTGCAATTCCTTGATCTTTACCCCTTCGTTTTTGCGACCATTCTGGGTTCGGCGGCATCGATCGCGCCGGGCGGCTTGGGCATTAGTGAGATCGTCGCCGCCTCAATCGCGGTGCTCTCGACCGTCCCGCCAGAAGCAGCCTTTCTCGCCGTTGGTCTGAACCGTCTGATTGGATTTGCCGTCAGCGGGATCGCCACCGCAATTATCTCAGTGATTTCGCCAGCGGAGCGCGGGGACATGAGGCCGCCAAAATGATCGCATCCGGCGTTTCACTTTTGGAAAGGTTTTATGGTTAACACCATCTTTAAGCGGCCATCGCGGCCATAACAGACACAGATTTCTCACGGGGACTGACGGGCACATGAAATACGCAAACGAAATCAAAGCTGCGGTGGAAATGGTACAATCGCGCGGCATTCAGCCGACATTGGAACGCACCGTAAACTTCACCCGCGCCCGCTGGGAAGATCGCGCGCGCCGCAAGGATTTCAGCCGTATGGGCCTGAAAGGTCCGCAAATTCGCACCATTCTAGGTTCGAAAATGGAATTGATGCCGGAAAAAGAAGGGCTGGACCGCGATTTGCTGCTCGACGGTATTCGTGAACCCGTTGCGACCGGCCACATCCTGTCGATCTTGCAAGAAGACGACGTCGTTCTCGAAGTCGGCGCGAACATCGGATATTACGCTTTGATGGAGGCAAGCCGGTGCCGCAAAATCTACGCGATTGAGCCGCATCCTGAAAATGTTCAGCGCCTGACGCGCAACATCGAACTCAACGGCTATGACAATATCGAAGTGCAACATGGCGGCTTTGGCGAAGAAGACGGCACGCTAAAACTTTACACCTCAGAATTGTCCAACTGGCACACGGCCAAGGAAAACCCCGGATCATCGGGCGAATTTATCGAAGTTGATTGCCACCGCATCGACACATTCGCAAAGGGCCATGAGGCGCCCACTTTCATCAAGATGGATGTCGAAGGGTTTGAATTGCAAGTCCTGCGCGGGGCCACTGAAACGCTCAAAACCGTGCGCCATTTGTTCATCGAATTGCACGGCAGTTTGCTGAGCGAAGATGAAATCCGCGAAGTTTTGGAAATGATCGAAGCCAGCGGTTTGAAACCGTCCTTGGTCATTCAATATGATCGCCCCGGCATGTCGCTGATCCGCAATCCATCCTTCCTTGAGGAAATCAAAGAAGGCGATCGCGGCACGTTTGAACTGTTTTTCTCCCGCGAGGATTGATCCGCGTTAGCGCTCGGGCTTGTCAAAGCCTGCGAGCCTTTCGAGCAAATTGGCAACGCCCGCATCAGGGCTGAGCTCGCGCAAGGCCGCCTCTGGCAAAGAGGCGGCTTTTTGCGTTCCAGAGGCCGCACCCGAAACCGCACTGGCAACCGCATCCGCAAGCGCTTGCGGATTATCCGCTGGCACAGTCCGCAAAGCATCGGGGAAACGCGCAGCAAGGCTATCGACCGCGGGACTGGCGCGGGTGATGACCAATTTGCCCATCGCCGCTTGTTGAAACAATTTGTTCGGGATCACCCGCGAGGCTTTGTCCGACGCGCCAAACACGCCGAGGCAAACCGCCGCGCGCGAAATGAGCGCTGGCAGACGCTCATAATCAACCCATTCAATCCATTGAATATTGCTGTCATCTGCGCTGGCCAATTCTTCGCGCAGCATTGGCTCCAACTGACCCTTGCCCACGATTACCCAACGCGCGTCCAGTTGCTTCGTAAGCCGCGCCGCCGCCAATATTGTCGGCAGGCCGTGGAGCGGAATAAGCTGCCCATAAAACAAGATGATCGGGCGCGGATCGTCTGGATCGAGCAGATCGGACGTGTCCGCAAGCACATCAACCGCAGCCCCATCGCCAGTGTCACCGGCAGCGCTAGGCGCAATAAGCGGCGTGAAATTCTCCTCCGCCCCAACCAGCACCGTCACAAATCGCTCCGCCGATATGGAAAATTCGCGCGCGAAATATTCGCCATGCTGATCCGTGTCGACGAGGATCACATCCGCAAGGCTCAGAGCAACCTTCTCAAACCACCAGATCGGCGCGCTCAAGACCTTACTTTTCACAAGCGCCCGATCACCCGCAATCGTATCGTAAATCGGCAAAAACGCATCGAGCACAATTTTACGCCCCATCAACCGTGCAATCGGCGCCATCAGTGTAATTTCTATGATGCCGGGATAGGGCAGGACAATGGCCGCCCCTGTTTTGGTCCGCGACAATGCCAGCAAGGCACGCGGATAACCCAGCGCGATTTTCAGCAGCACTTTGAGAACCGCAAAGCGCGAGGGGACGTTGGTCTGCGCGACCTCTTCCCATGCCGGGATCAGGATCTCCCCCTCCAGCGCCCCTGCCCGCCGGATCGCATCGATTAGCAGCCGCACGCGCGGTTTACGCGTGTCATATCCCCCAAATGCAACGAGGCTTGATGAAGCAGGAGCAGTGGTCATAAACGGCCGGCGATCCTCTTTGAGGAGTTGAAAGTTTTACGCCGTAAAGCCCTAGCCATGATTGCATCTGCGTTCCACCAAGCGATCACGCCTCTCCCCCGCGATGCTGCGGCGAATTAATGTTACATTTCTTTGCAAGGACCCTTTGCGCAAAACCCCCTAGGGCGGCGCTAATAAAGGTCTGATAAAAAATAACTATTTTACGGGTCAAAGCAGCCAGTTTTCCTCGAAACGAGAGCCCGGCCTTGGGGAAAAATTAAGGTTTCCAACTTATTCACCAAACTTCGAGAGGCGCCGTTCGCGATAACTAGCGAAGAGGCGTTTGGATTTTTGTGATGCCTTGGGGGCTGATTAATGAGCGCATTTGGCAAAAAAGGCGGCGCAGGCGGCATGAAACCGGGCGCAAAGCCCGCATTTGGCGTAGCGCGCCCGATGAAGGGCGGCAGCGGCAAAAGCGATGACAGTGATGGCGGCGAACAGTTCCCGCCGCTCCCTGGTGGCGGCGAAGACAAGCCCAAGCCTGCGCCCAAGCCAGCGACGTCCGGCAATGCCACCGCCAGCGCGATGGACCGTCTTGCCGAACGCATGAACGCGACCAACGCCGCCGAAGCAGAAGCCGGCGGGTTCGAAGCCTCAGTTCACAAGATTAAAGAGCAGGTGCTCCCGCGCCTCCTCGAACGGGTCGATCCCGAAGCCGCCGCGACGCTTTCGAAAGAAGAGCTGTCCGAAGAATTTCGCCCGATCATCATGGAAGTGCTGGCCGAGCTGAAGGTCACATTGAACCGCCGCGAGCAATTTGCGCTTGAAAAGGTTCTGATTGATGAGCTGCTGGGCTTTGGCCCGCTGGAAGAATTGCTCAACGATCCCGACGTGTCGGACATCATGGTCAACGGCCCTGATCAAACCTACATCGAGAAAAAGGGTAAGCTGACAATCGCGCCCATCCGTTTCCGCGATGAACAACATCTGTTCCAAATCGCTCAGCGGATTGTGAACCAAGTCGGCCGCCGCGTTGACCAAACCACGCCGCTGGCCGATGCCCGTTTGAAGGATGGTTCGCGTGTTAACGTGATTGTGCCGCCATTGTCGCTGCGCGGCACGGCGCTTTCCATTCGTAAATTCTCCGAGAAACCAATCACATTGGATATGCTCAAGGAATTTGGTTCCATGAGCGAGAAAATGTGCACCGCGCTGAAAATTGCGGGCGCATGCCGGATGAATATCGTGATTTCTGGCGGTACGGGTTCTGGTAAAACGACCATGCTCAACGCCATGTCGAAAATGATCGATCCGGGCGAACGTGTGCTGACGATTGAGGATGCCGCGGAACTTCGCTTGCAACAACCACACTGGCTGCCGCTTGAAACGCGTCCACCTAACCTTGAGGGGCAAGGCGCGATTACGATTGGCGACCTTGTGAAAAACGCCCTGCGTATGCGTCCTGACCGGATTATTCTTGGTGAGATTCGCGGCGCGGAATGTTTCGATCTGCTCGCCGCGATGAACACGGGCCACGATGGTTCGATGTGTACGCTTCACGCAAACAGCCCGCGCGAATGTTTGGGCCGGATGGAAAACATGATCCTGATGGGCGACATCAAGATCCCGAAAGAGGCGATTTCACGCCAGATTGCGGAATCGGTTGACCTGATCGTTCAGGTGAAACGTTTGCGCGATGGTTCACGCCGGACAACCGACATCACTGAGGTGATCGGGATGGAAGGCGACGTGATCGTGACGCAGAACTTGTTCAAATTTGAATATCTGGACGAGAGCGAGGACGGTAAGATCATGGGCGAATTCCGCGCCTCTGGCCTGCGTCCCTACACGCTTGAAAAGGCGCGGCAATATGGGTTTGATCAGGCGTATTTGGAGGCGTGTCTCTGACACGCAGAAACGGACCATTCGGCCCGTTTCCGGCCTAACCGGCCGGCGCGCGGTCGCGCTTGCGGCGCAATGCCCCGAATTGTGCGACCAATTGTGCACCGATTTGGAATTATCAGCGCTGAAGCACCAAGACTAAAGGCTGCCCAACACCACGGGCAGGCTCGTCGCCAGACATCCGCCGCCGATAATCGCGCTTGCCACAAACAAGTTCGTCCACGGGACCCAGCCGACCTTTTCCAATCGTTCCACCGATCGGCGGCTGCCGCGGCGACGCTCCATCACCAAACACACGCCCGCAAACACCCAGCATGCAAGACCCGCCAGCGCGAGCAGCGCAGCGTCGCTGGCAAATGCGAGTTGGGTGAGCAATTCCATAGCGAGGCCCATGTAGGCACGCGCAGCCACCACGCAAACCCCCGCACCCAATACACCGCGCGCGCTTGCGCAAACCGGCGGCCTGCTTAAAGCGGCAGTTCTATGGATGGTTCAGTCGCTCGCCCTCGCCCGTTTCTTGCGCTGGGCCTACGTATTGCAACGGCGGCGACGTTGGCGACCATGGCGATGCTGGTCAAATTGGCCGGAGAACGCGGCGCACATCTGGCAGAGCTGGTGTTTTGGCGGCAGGCGATCACCTTGCTATGCGTTGGCGGCTTGCTCGCGGCTTTGGGCAAACTGTCGGAACTAAAAACTCAGCGGTTCGGCGCCCATGCGCGGCGCGCGATTTACGGCATAACCGGCATGTTCTTCGTCTATGGCGCGGTGATGCTGCTACCTTTGGCAGAGGCGACCGCGATCAGTTTTACCGCACCGTTTTTTGCCGTGATGCTGTCGGTCATCCTGTTTGGTGAAAAAGTAGGCAAATATCGCTGGGGTGCGGTTTTGCTTGGTTTTGCCGGTGTGATCGTCCTGACCCAGCCTGCCTTCGGATTGGGCAGCGAAACCAGCGTGGATCCATTTGGCGCGGCCGTTGGCTTGATCGCCGCTTTTCTAGTTGCGGCCATCAGTTTTCAGATTCAGGATCTCAACAAAACAGAGGCGCCTTGGAGCATCGTTTTTTGGTTCACTGCGCTCACCACGCCGCTGATGCTGGTCGCTCTGCCCTTCGTGTTTCAACCGCATGATGGAGAGACTTGGGCGATCATCGTGGCAATGGCGCTGTGCGGGGCGCTGGCGCAAATATTGCTGACCAGCTCTTTGCGATTTGGTTCGGCTGGGGTGATTTTGCTGATGGATTACACGTCGCTTCTATGGGCGACTTGGTATGGATTTACAATGTTTGACCGCGCGCCGCCGACCAGTCTGTGGCTGGGCGCTCCGCTTATCATTGCTGCGGGGCTGCTCATCGCATGGCGGCAACATCGTCTGGCAAATTTGGCGCAAAAGGGCGATACTGCGCCGATCTGACCACACACTAAAATAGGGCACCACTGCCATGATCCGCAAAACTGTACTCGCCGCCGCCCTCGCCGCGCTGACATTGACCAGCGCCGCGTGCAACACCGTTCAGGGGCTTGGCCGTGATATTGAATCGGTGGGTAACAAAGGCGAAGAAGTGATCACCTGATCGCTTAAAATCCGGGCACCCAGCCGTTTCATTCTACGCGGTAAACCAGCATCAGATTGTTGGCCGGCATGACGTGGCGCGCCGTCCGAACAAATCCGTTTTCTTTGGCGAGCGCGTCAATATCGCTCAGCTCGCGAATGCCCCAAAGCGGGTCGCGCGCGCGCAGCCCTTCATCAAACGCGGTGTTGGACGGGGTTGTTTGCACCCCATGCTCAAAATATGGGCCATACAAAATGAGCGGCAAACCCTTGCCGCCCAAAATCTGAGCAGCCCCCTGAAACAATCCCGCCGCGGCCTCCCACGGGCTCACGTGGATCATATTGATGCACACAATTGCATCAGCGTCCTTCAGCTCCCAATTGGCCGGTGCACAGGCATTAATCACCATCGGCATCCGCAAATTTAAGCCCTGATATTCGGCGCGGTACGCTATTATGGACGCCAGCGCCTCTCCATCAGGATCGCTGGGTTGCCATTCGATCGCGGGGAAATGCTGCGCCAAATAGATCGCGTGTTCGCCCGACCCGCTGGCGATTTCGAGCACCAGCCCGCTATCGGGCAATTCTTCGGCCAATTTCGCCGAAATTGCCGCTCTGTTGCGAAGCGCCGCAGGCGCGTGTTTTTTCACCTTAGGACACTTGCCGATCCTGCCCTTCCCAATAAGGGTCGCGCAATTGCCTGCGCAAGATTTTGCCACTGGCATTGCGCGGCATTTCGGGGATCACATCGACGCTTTTGGGCGCTTTGAAAGCGGCCAGTCTTTCGCGGGTGTAAGCGATGATTTCGCCCTCATCCAGCTCCGCGCCCGGTTTGCAGACGACGCAGGCTTTCACTTCTTCGCCCCAGCGTTCGGACGGGATCCCGATCACAGCAACCTCCGCGACCGCCGGGTGGCCAAAGATCGCATTCTCTACCTCAGCCGGATAGACATTCTCGCCGCCAGAAATGATCATGTCCTTGATCCGGTCTTGGATATAGACATAGCCATCCGCGTCCATCACGCCCGCATCACCGGTGTGCAGCCAGCCATCGGCATCAATCGTGCTGGCGGTTGCTTCTGGTAATTTCCAATAGCCGGCGGTGTTCGAGGGTGACCGAATGCAAACCTCGCCAATTTCGCCGCGCGGCACTTCTGCATTGTTGTCGCCCCGCACTTCAATCTCCACACCCGGCACCGCTTTACCGGCCGAACGCATACGCTCATTGCCCTCAAAAACGTGATCGTCGGGCGGCAAGAGTGAGATCGTGCCGCTGGTTTCTGTCATCCCGTATGCTTGCAGGAAATTGGCGTTGGGCATGGTCCGCACCGCCTCTTTCAGCAGTTCGAGCGGCATGGGAGCAGCGCCGTACATCAAATATCGCAGAGCGGAAAAATCAGTCTCCGCCGCGCGCGGATGTTGAACCACCATTTGCAAAGCGGCGGGCACGATAAACATATGCGTCGCGCCGTTTTCAATCGCCTCTAGCACGCCGGTGGGCGTAAATTCCGCTTGGAGGATTGAGCGAATGCCGTTGGCAACACCAATATTGATCAGGCCCGTTCCGCCAATATGCGCGCATGGCATGGCGACCAGCATGCAATCACCGTCCTCATAATAATTCCACGGCAATTGGGCTTCATTGCCCGGATTGCGCAGGCCCAGCAGATTGCCATTGGACAGCACCGCGCCTTTAGGATTGCCGGTCGTTCCGCTGGTATACAATTGCAAAATGGGGTCATCGACATGCGGCGGTTCATATTGCGCTGGCTCCAGCTTTGCAGCCTCTCGCATTGCCTGCTCCGCTTCGATCACGCCGGGTTTTGCGGGGACGCTGTCTGCAACTTTCGTCGCGGTTTCGACAAATTCATCGCCGGAAAACAACAATTTCGCGCCGGTATCGCTCAAAATATAGGCAATTTCTGGCGGGGCCAAACGCCAGCCAATCGGCACCATCACCGCACCCATCCGCGCCGCCGCCATATAGAGCAAGCAATAGCGATCAGAATTCTTGCCCAGCCAAGCGATCCGGTCGCCCTTGGCAATTCCCTGTGCCGCAAACAAAGCGATCAGACGCCGCGTCAGGTCATCCGTTTCGGCGTAAGAAGTGACCCGGCCATCCTGTTCAAAGGCGGGATCATTCGGGCGTTTTTCCGCCCAGAAATTCAGCATCTCGTCGAATGTGACAAAATCGTGGTGGGTGTCTTGGGTCATATTCTGCTCTCTCCCCTTGCGCCCCACACAGGCGGCGCGTTTGCCGGAGAGATTAAGCATCTAAACCCGCACAGGTCCATCGCTTTGCTTTATTGGAAACGGCCCTGCCTGCGCGCGGCAGGTTCACGCAGCATCAGCCAAAGGCCCAGACCAAGCGGCCCCGCCATCAATGTGGCAAACAAAATCGGTGCCTGGATAAAGCGAGAGACGCCTTTCGCGTCCGCATCGCGCGCGATCCAAAGCCCGGCAAACAGGTCAAATGCGAGGTAATGCGTCCACCCAATTGTCACGCCGCCATCGCTGGAGAAAATCGCGCGAACGCCTTCGATAGAGGAAAAATCCGCTCCGCCCTCGCCGCCGCCGGATGGGAGGAAGCCGCCCATCACACCGATTAGACTGACCGAATAGACGAGGCACAAAATACCGACGCCCAAAAACAACACCGCCGATAGCAAAGCAGGCCATCGCGGCAGGAATACGAGCATGACCCATGCGGCTAAGGCCAACATGTTCACCGCGCTAAATACGAAATCCCAAGCCATACTGCCTCTCGTGCCCCTGCGGTGATTGCCTTCTACTCGGCCATATCCGGCGCTTTGGCTCGCCATTCACGCGCGGCGCGCTTCATCGCTTCATTGCCATGTGTGAAACGCCCCGCCGCTTTGCGCAAGGCCAATCCCAAACTCGCCTCCGCCACCAAATCGGCATCGACGGATCGGTACATTTCCCACTTTGCGGGCAGCAGCGGATCAATCAAGGGGCTGGCGATCTGAGCAATCGCTTCGACGGGGCGTAAATCTCCCTCCCGCTGACCGCGCAGCAATCCCGGTTGCAGGATATCGAGGCGTTTGAAGCCAATTTTCGACACCTCCTGCTCAATCTCCCCCTTGGTTCGCAGATAGAGGTTTTTTGAACGCGCGTCCGATCCAGCGGCAGTGATCAGCACGAAATTGGCGATGCCAGCCTGTTTCGCCGCATGCGCGGTGGCCAGCACAAGATCATAATCGACCGCTCTAAAGGCATCCTCGTCTCGGCCCGCTTTTTTCCAAGTTGTGCCCAGAGCGCAAATCAGTGAGCGCGGGCGCACGGCCTCCAAAACTTCGCCCCATTTTGCCGTATCCGCAACGAACATTTCCACCCGAGCGCCCTTCGGCAAATCAACTTCGCGCCGGGCAATGCCGACGATCCGCGCCTCTTCACCAAGGCTGGAAATTTCGATCAGGCGGCGGCCAATTAGGCCGGTCGCGCCCACAAGCCCGATGCGCGTCGGGGCGCGAGCGGCGTGATCCATATCAGACATAATTCGCCCCATAGATTGCCCTAAACATTGGAAAGTCCCTGCGGCCGTTCGCCATAAATCTCTTCGCAGGCCTGCATGGCGAAACGGTCACTCATCCCGGCGATGAAGTCGGCGATCATGCGGCTGCGATCCGGATCATGTTCTGGCAGATTTTCCTGCCACCGCGCGGGCATTAATTTAGCGTCCTGCGAATAAGCCGCGAATAACCGCGCGATCACGTCGCGCGCGCGTGACGCGGCGCTGACTTGTTCTGGATGATAATAGAGCTTTTCGTACATGAAGGCTTTTAGCACCCGTTCGTGTTCTTGCATTTCCGGCGAAAAACCCGCCAATTGGCGCCCGGCTTCGCGCACCTCTTGGACGGAGCAGAGCCCTTTGATCTGTGCATTTGTGTGATCCAGCACATCGTTCACCATCAACCCGATCTGATCGCGGATCAGCTCGCGCAATTGGCGCTCTCGCGGGGCGGTAGGAAAGCGCTTTTCGACGGTCCGCCACTGATCCGCGAGGAAATCCAATTCCATCAGATCATCGAGGCCCAGAAACCCCGCGCGCAGACCATCATCAATATCATGATTGTCATAGGCGATATCGTCAGAAACCGCCGCAATCTGCGCTTCTAGCGAGGGCCAAGTGCCAAGATCGAGCGGGAACGCATCGTCCAATTGCGCAAGCGCCCAATTGGGCGCGCTGACCGGGCCGTTATGTTTGGCCAGCCCTTCGAGCAGATCCCATGTCAGGTTGAGCCCGTCATGTTCGGGATAGGGACTTTCGATCCGCATGACCGTCCGCAAGGCTTGGGCATTGTGATCAAAACCGCCGTGGCGGGCCATTGATTCTGACAAAGCAGCCTCCCCCGCATGGCCAAAAGGCGGATGGCCCAGATCATGCGCCAGACACAAAGCCTCGGTCAGATCCTCATCCAAACGCAGCGCCCTCGCCAGCACGCGGCCAACTTGCGCGACTTCGATACTGTGGGTCAGACGGGTGCGGTAATGATCGCCATCGGGCGCGATAAAGACCTGCGTTTTGGATTTCAGTCGCCGAAAACTCATCGAATGGATGATCCGGTCGCGGTCACGTTGGAAATCGCTGCGCGGCCCGCGTGTTTCGCCGCCGATGGCCGGCGCAGAGTTACGGCGAGCGGCAAATTCGCGCCCACCGTGATTGAGCGGGTTGGCGGCATAAGGAGCTGGCGAAAGGGGGGCATGTGTGGTCACATCCCCGCGCATAAGTCACCGCGCCATGCGGCTCAACGGGAACAGATTGGCAACCCGGCGGGATAAGCGTGGACACGGGCGAAAAGCGCGCCGGATCATGGTTTTTAGCGGAAAGGGGAGCCCCCAAAAAAATGGGACCGCCTACCGGGTGCAATGGGGGGGTGGTAAGCGGCCCCAAGAGCTTTGCGCTCTTGGGTCATCGGTGCGACCCGAAGACCCGGAACTTGCCTATTTTTTGTCGATGACAAATTCCTTCTCGCAACTAGGCGCGCGCGGCCCAACTTGCACCCCTTACCGATAGGTCAAAGCGGTAAACCGTTTTGTGTCAGCGACAAACCGCGCTTTATCCCAGCTATTCTTGTTCTAAGATCCAATTTGCTGCCGCTTCGCAATGGATTCGCGTGGAATCGAACACCGGCAGCACATTCGCATCAACATCCACGACCAAGTCCAATTCGGTGCAGGCGAGCACGATTGAATCGGCCCCTTCTTGCGCTTTATTGGTGATGATCGTTTTCATCGCGCGCTGGGCATCGCGGGTCACTTTGCCGACCATCAATTCGTCGTAAATAATCCCGTCCAACTTTTCGACATTCGCCATATTGGGCGGCAAAAGGTCGATCCCATGCGCGACGAGGCGTTTGCGATAAAAACTCTCTGTCATCACATTGCGCGTGCCGATGATCGCAGCCTTTTTGTAGCCCGCCTTTTTCAGCGCCGCGCCGACATAATCGGCGATGTGCAAAATCGGAATGCCGACCGCACCGGCCACGTCATCATACAATTTATGCATCGAATTGGCGTTGATAATCAGCGCCTGCGCCCCGGCACCTTCCAAACGCTTCGCGCTTTCGGCCAAAATACCACTGGCACGCTTCCAATCCTTATCCTCTCGAATCGCGTAAAGCTGGCAGAAATCGAGGCTTTCGATCAGCAAAGGCGCGCTCGCCATAGGCGCGGCGCGGCGCTGAACGATCCGGTTGATCCGGTCGTAATAGATGCCCGTCGACACCCAGCTCATCCCGCCGATCATTCCCAATTTTCGCAAAGTTCTTCCTCGAATCCATGACGGCGCCCATTGGCCTCAGGCCATCTGTAGCGAGGAAGCGTCGCCCGCGTCCATAGGCCGTCAATTGGGCCGGGGATTGAGAGGTTTAGATGGTAAACACCGGCTTAAGGCGTCACTCTTGCTCTAACTTTGTTAGCCATTCCTGGACATCTGCAATCGTGGCATCGGCGGCTTCTTCTTGCGGTAAATGGCCGATTGCGGGGTAAACAATCAGGTCACTGCTGGGCAAAACCTGATCCAGCCACCGCCCGGCTGCGACCGGGATCAAACGGTCTTCTTCCCCCCACAGGATCAAGGCCGGCATATCCAGCGCCGCAATCTCTGCCTCAGTCATAGGTTCGTAATTGGCCGAAAACCGCGCCATCGTCGCCGCGCGGTTGCCGGGATAGCGCAGCAATTCCCAATACCGATCGATCATGTCCTGCGTCACGATCTCTTTCACAGAAACCGATTGCTCAAGACTTTGCGCGATCAAACTGCGAGGTGTGATCTGCTCTGCAATCAGATTGATGCCCGGCATACGGGCGATTTTGAAACCGATATTGCCGCTGTCTTTATCGTCGTCATCTTCTTGCGCGTCGGCTGGCAATTGCCCGCCGCTGCCATCGACGATAATCATCCCATCGACCCGTTCAGGATAGGCGACCGCGAATGCCAAAGCATGTTTCCCGCCCATCGAATTGCCGCCGATGATAAAGCTGTCGAGCCCAAGCGCATCGGCCACTTCGCGGATGTCTTCGGCGTAATTGGTGCGGCTGTAATCCTGTGCCGGGTCAGCGCCGGTCAGGCCGTGACCGACTTGGTCAAAACGGATGACGCGGTGCGTTTGCGACAAGGCATCGGCCCAAGGTTGCCATGTGTGCAAATCGGCATTGGAGCCGTGAAGGAGCAGGATCGCCGGCACGTCTGCATCGCCATCTGCCGGTCCCTCATCGCGCAAATGGACCGTGACGCCGCCGCCAATTTCAACAAATTGCGACGGCGCGCCGCCATATTTGGCGCGCATCTCCGCCGCGTCCGTGTCTGGTGTGCGAAAGATGAAAAAGGCGATTACCAAAACGGCGATCAACACGCCGACAATCCGCAAAACCCATTTCATCATTGATCCATTTCCGCGATCCAATCGCGCATCACCGCCACCGCTTTATGGTCGATTGTAGAGCGGCCAAGTTCCGGCATCGCAACACCGGCTTCCGTAGAATTCATCCGGTGTACGAGGATAGAGGCATCCGGATCGCCTGGCTCAATCGACACCAGCAATCCGCCAGCACCCCGCCCCGCCGCAACCGGAGGTTTACGCACACCGTAAGCGAACGGATCAGATTGCTGCCAGCGCAGATCAAGTCCCGAATTCGACGCCCCGCCGCCCGGTTGATGGCAATGGGCGCAATTCACATCGAGATAGGCTCGCGCCAGATCATTCGTATTGGCCTGATCAGAAGCAGTGTGAGAAGCATCACCAGAAGCATGATCCCATTTGGGCAAAGCGCTACCAATGCGAGGCATCGCTGCCAAGCGGCCCTCTGCGGCAAGCAGAGCCAGCAATTCTGGCGCAAGATTGCGCGCTTTTGGCCCAATTGGCACAACCGCATCGTCAATCGAATGGCATGATTTGCACTGGTTCTTATTGGGGATGCGGTAACTGATCTCTTCGCCGTCTGGCGTGGTAATCGGGACCCGCGCGCCCGCAAGGGCCAAGTGTGCCTCCGTCTGTTCCTCGTTCCAACGATATGGCAGCGCCGTCCAACCATCGGACCGGCGCAGCAACACGCGCGTTTCGATATAAAGCTGATCCTCGCCTTCTCCGAACGCAAAGGTCTTGATAATCGCGCTGCCGACCGGGAATTGCAGCAGCCCGCCAGTGCTGTCCGCATCGCCAATTTCGATCACGCCGCCTTCTGGCACGTAGAGATAGCGCAATTTGTCCGCGCCATCGGACCACAGCGGCGTGTTGAGCGCATAGGGGATCAAATCACCGCTGGGCACCCGGCCCGCATCATCGGTGAAGAACCCAAATTCGCTGAGCGAACGCGGCATCGCGTCCGTCACAATCGCGGCGTCGGACACGCTTTGCGGTGCGCTCGAATGCGCGGCAAACGACCCACCAAGCGCGAACGCCGATGCCGCCAACAGGGTGAGCGAACGTCTCACAATATGCGCGCATCCAATTCAGCAGGGGCACCAATGCCCTCACGGTCGAAATCACCCTGCGGCACAGGCGCGGTTAGCGGGCCCGGATTTGCGCCTTCCAATCCTTTGCCTGCTTCGGGTAGATTGAGCGTCCAGCCCTGCGTGCCCTCGACAGCCGACAGGCTGCCCAGCCCATCCCACATCACCGGAGGCAAAGCGCCGCCAAAGGCCGCGACCAACATCTCTGCACCGTCCAATTGCGGATCATCACCGCCGACGCCGTAATTGTTCGCGCCAATTGTCACATTGCGGGCGAGCGGATTGTACCGTTCGTCGTCAAAACTTTGCGTGTAGGCGACCACCATAATCGGCGCGGTTGGGTTCTGCTGGAGGATATTGTCCTCAATCAAAACCTTATCATTGGCCATCACCATAATGCCCGTGCCGCGCCGCACCCCGGCGACAATATTGCCGGGAGGGGCAAAATTCGCCGTGTCATTGGCGACCACCAAATTGTTCGCCACAATCACATTGCCGCCGCCCATCACAGGCAGGCCGGGCAAGTCAAAGATCAAGATACCGCCAGTGTTGCGCGTGGCGATATTGTGTTCGACCAGAGCGTTGCGGCTGTTCTCAATCTCAATCCCGGCAACATTCGCCTCTGCGATGGAATTGCGCACAGTGATCAGATTGGATTGCCCAACATAGATGCCCGCATCTGATGCGCCGGTCACTTTGGCCCCGTCGACCAAGACGCCGGTGCTTTCGACAGGATAGATACCGTAAGCGCCATTTTCAGGGTCCGGCCCATTCGTCCAAGTCACGCGGATGCGGTAATAGACGATATTGTCCGCACCTTTGGATTTGATGCCGTCGCCTTGCGGGTTCTCAAGCGCAAAATCGCGCAAAGTCACATTGTCGGACGTGACCAACAATCCCTCGCCCGATCCCTCTTGCGTGGTAAAATCCAGGACCGTTCCGTCCATTCCCGCGCCGCGCACCGTCACATTGTCAACGTCAAGGCTCAGCCCGTCAGTCAGCATATAATGCCCCGCCTCCAACACGATCTCATCGCCCGGTTCCGCCAGGATCAATGCCTCTTGCAACCGTTCCTGCGCGCCATCACCCGGCGTGATTGTGTGCGTTTCTGCAAAAACGGGGGCGCTGGATGCCAGCAGCAATGCGGCGGCCAGTTTGGTATACGGCGATCTGATCATGATGTTCTCCCTCTTGCCCTCACTTTGAAGAAAGGTCGGGGGATTGCAAGTGGTGAGCCGCCTAGTTCAGGAATGACCCAATCGTGCAGCCGCCCGCCGCGCGTGCCAATTGCTCCACCGCTTCATTGTCATCGACCCGGCGCAATCGTTCCATCGCCCCGCCAAGGGATTGCGGAATGCGCGCCTCGCCATCCTGCGGGGCCAGCCGCTCCAGCTTTAGCAATTGATTGATGCTGAGCTTGTCCACCAGCCGCTCCGCCATGCAGCCCGACAATTCGCCGGGCACGCCGTTGGCGATCAAGGCTTGCTCAACGCGGGCCTCTTTCACCTGTTCGACCAAGCCATCATCGCGCAGCAAAAACCACGCGCCGATGCCGATCGCGAACACCACAAGCAAGATGACCAGTCTGCGCATCGAACCAGACCCTAGTCGAGCGCCTTCACAATGCCCTCAACCATCTTCTTCGCATCCGATAGCAGCATGACCGTTTGCGGCATGTAGAACACATCATTGTCCACGCCCGCATAGCCAACGCCGCCCATGGAGCGTTTGATGAAGAACACCTGTTTCGCCTTGTCCACGTCGAATACGGGCATGCCGTAAATGGGCGAGGTTTTGTCGGTCTTCGCCGCCGGGTTCACCACGTCATTCGCGCCGATGATAAAGGCGACATCAGCCGTGGCGAATTCGGAGTTGATATCCTCCAGCTCGAACACCTCATCATAAGGCACATTGGCTTCCGCCAGCAGCACATTCATATGGCCTGGCATCCTTCCGGCGACAGGGTGGATGGCATATTTCACCTCCACGCCTTTTTCCTTCAGAGTGTCGGCCATTTCGCGCAGCACGTGCTGAGCCTGAGCCACGGCCATGCCGTAACCCGGAATGATGATAACCTTCTCCGCCTGTTCCAGCATAAAGGCCGCATCATCCGCGCTGCCTTGCTTATACGGACGCTGCTCCCGCGGCTCTCCATCACCGCCGCCTGCGCCAGCATCTGCGCCAAAGCCGCCCGCGATCACGCTGATGAAGCTGCGGTTCATCGCCTTACACATGATGTAGGACAGGATCGCGCCAGACGAGCCAACCAATGCCCCGGTAATGATCATCGCGCTGTTGCCCAGCGTGAAGCCCATCGCAGCGGCGGCCCAACCGGAATAGGAATTGAGCATCGACACAACCACCGGCATATCCGCGCCGCCAATTGGGATGATGAGCAAGAATCCGATGATGAAGGCCAGCACCGTGATCGCAATGATCATCTGCCCCTCGCCAGCGCCCGCCGCATTGGACATGGCATAGGCCGCAATCAGACCAAGAATAGCCGCCAAAGTGCCCAGATTGATAACATGGCGCAGCGGTAGCAGGATCGGCGATCCGCTCATCCGGCCCGACAATTTCAAGAAGGCAATGATCGAGCCCGAGAATGTAATCGCACCAATGGCGATACCAAGGCCCAGTTCAATCCGGCTGACGACGAGGATCTGACCCGCCGCATCGGTGATGCCAAAACTGGCCGGATCAAGCCAAGCAGCTAAGCCCACAACCACTGCGGCGAGGCCGACGAGGCTGTGAAAACCAGCAACCAGTTCCGGCATTGCCGTCATCGCGATTTTTCGCGCAACAGTCACACCGATGATCGCGCCGAGGAAAATCGCAATGGCGATCTCCACAATATTGGCGATGTCATGCGTGATCAGGGTCGTTGAGACCGCGATAATCATACCGATCACACCATTGCGGTTACCCGCACGGCTGGTCGCGGGGCTGGACAGCCCGCGCAATGCAAGAATGAAGAACACACCCGAGGCCAAATAGGCGAGCATCGCCAGTTGCGGGGCCCAAGCCGAAGTACCTGATGCGGCATCTGCCGCGCCTGCTAGAAGGGAGAAGGTCATCTCTTACTTCTCCTTTTTCTTATACATGGCGAGCATCCGCTCCGTCACGGCGAACCCGCCGAAAATGTTCACACTGGCAAGAACGACACCGAACAGGCCGAGATATCTGGCCGTCGGGCTGCCCGCATCCGCCGCCGCGATCAGAGCGCCGACGATAATCACCGACGAAATCGCATTGGTCACCGCCATCAGCGGCGTGTGGAGCGCCGGGGTTACCGACCACACCACATAATAGCCGACGAAACACGCCAGCACGAAGATCGATAGGATTGAGATAAAGTCCATTTATTCGGCTTCCCCCTGCTCGGCGGCGTTGCTGCCTAAACTGTGTCCGGCATCGTAGAAAAAATTGTATGTAAGCGTGCCAATCAATGCGATCGCCAAGACGACGATGATCAGCTTAGGCCAACTCATTGTTGGATTAACGTTGCTGCGGCTCACCCTTGAAGCCCCTTATTACCGTCTGCATTAGCAGGCGCTAAAACCAGCAATTCCATCCGGTCCAAAACGCTGTTCACGATCGACGCATTCAAATCATCGCGCGCTTGCGTCTCTGGCGCGTCCGGGTCTGGGCATGCAATGTCAACTAGCGACATCTGATAATCAAAATCCGCCTCAACAATCGCGAGGTCAGTCTTCTGTGCCTCCGACACCAACCCCGCTTTGAACGTTTCGTACCGAACGAGCGGTTCCGCTAGCGCAGTCGGGCTGTGGCAAGGAAAATACAAAATGGACACAGCGAGCGAGGCCTCTGCCCGCAATTGCGCGCCAGCTGCCGCATCCTGCGCCGTGTAGGCGGACGCAGCCGAAGGGCCCGCCATCAGCAGCGCCCCTACAAAAGCAGAAGTCAGGATCGCCGAACGCGCTTTCACCCGTTCAGTCTCTCATTCACAATCGCGCCGTCTTTCGTCAGGCGGATCGCATCGCCAATTTCTTCGTCCAGCACCGGCGCGCCTGTTTCTGCATCCCAGAAAGCGGAGAGGAAATTGAAATGGTTGCGCGCAAACAAGGCCGATGCATCGGCCGCCAAATGCGCAGGTGTGTTGGAGAAACCGATGATTTTCACGCCGTGTTTCACGACGACTTCATCGGGCTTAGAACCTTCGACATTGCCGCCTTGCGCCACGGCGAGGTCGAAAATGACGCTGCCGGGTTTCATTGAGGCGATTTGTTCGTCCGTGATCAGGACCGGCGCCGCGCGTCCAGGGATCAGAGCGGTGGTGATCACAATGTCTTGTTTGGCAATGTGCTCGCTGACGAGTTTTGCCTGAGCCGCTTTGTACTCATCGCTCATCTCGGTCGCGTAGCCGCCAGAGCCTTCGCCTTCGATACCGGCGACATCTTCAACGAAGATCGCTTTCGCGCCGAGGCTTTCGATTTGTTCTTTGGTGGCCGACCGGACATCCGTCGCCGACACCTGCGCGCCCAAACGCCGCGCGGTGGCAATCGCTTGAAGGCCCGCGACACCGACGCCCATGATAAAGGCGCGCGCGGCCTGAACCGTGCCCGCCGCCGTCATCATCATCGGAAATGCACGGCCATAGGCATCCGCCGCTGCCAAAACCGCTTTATACCCGGCAAGGTTAGATTGGCTGGAGAGGACATCCATGCTTTGCGCGCGGGTGATGCGCGGCATGAATTCCATGCTCAACGCTTCAAAACCGCCCTTCGCATAGGCATCGACCAATTCGCCCGACTGAAACGGATCAAACAGGGCGGCAACCCATGCGCCCTTCTTTGCGCCCTTCAGCACTTTGGGATCGGGCGCCTGAATGCCCAGCACAATATCCGCGTCTTTCATGATCGCGGCCAATTTGCCGGTTGTTGCCCCGGCCGCTTCAAAAGCGGCGTCAGAAATGGAGGCATGGTCGCCTGCGCCCCCTTCGACCGTTACTTCATTGCCAAGACCAATGAATTTTTTCACCGTTTCCGGCGTGGCGGCGACGCGGGTTTCCCCGGCGGCGCGCTCTTTCAAAACTGCGATTTTCATGGGCCCCGGTCCGCCTTTATTCGGCGATAAGCATGATGATCAACAGGGTGATGATAGCCAAAACCGGCACCGCCCATTTCAGCGTTCCCATGAAACTGTCGTAGGTTGAACGCGCTTTATCCATGTCATGAACTGCCATGATCATAATCCTCTCATATCGTTTCAAATGCGAAATCCGGCCAAAACTTGCCGAAAATTTCTCAGAGCTATGATGCCCCACTATCGAAGCGCACTCGCTATCTCAAGCCACCTTTATGGCTAGGGCTGCGCCTATACCCATAGATGTGCCGATAGATGTGCCCAGCGCTGCACCGATTTGAGAGCCGGATTGCCCGCCGTCAAACTTCTGCAACAGCCTTAATCTGGTCTTTACCCGCCCGCGCTAAATCGAACCGGCGTTTCACCTTGGGACGTTTTACCGAGGCGTTGGAGAAATCATGGCCAGTTCAATTTCAGAGCTAGAAACTCGCCCTGATTCTGGCGAGGGCGCTGGTGATAACAGCGCCGAGAATGGCGCGGCGGAAATGCGCGTCGTGATGCTCATTGATGATGAGCCTGCGCAAAGCCGCCTTATCTCTGCCATCGCCGCGCGCGAAGGTTGGCGCACAATCGTGGCCAGCGACGCAGAAACCGCGATTGCGATGTTGGGCACACGCGAAGGGATGCAATTATCCGCGATCCTGCTCGACCAATGGGTTCCGGGCGACGATGCCTGTTCATTGATTGCGGAGTTAAAAGAACGCCGCCCTGCTCTACCGATTTTGATGCTCACCACCAGCGCATCGCCGCTGCTCGCGGTTGAAGCCATGCGCGCAGGTGCCAGCGATTATCTGGTCAAACCCGTCTCGCCAGACAGGCTGATGGAGGCGCTGCGCAGTGTCACCACCCGCGAAACACCGCGCGATGAGCTCGCGCCGCTGACCGAGAAAATGTCCGCTAGCCTCGATTTCGATGCGATGATCGGCACCGCCCCAACATTCCGCACCGCCTTGGCTCAGGCTGCGAAAGCCGCGCGCGGGCACAGCCATGCCTTGATCGAGGGTGAAAGCGGGACAGGCAAAGAAATGCTGATGCGCGCCATGCATGCCGCATCGCCGCGTTCAAAAGACCCTTTGCGCATTATCAATATCGGCAGTGTGCCGCCCAATTCGATTGAATCGGTGCTGTTCGGGCATGAGCCCAACGCCTTCCCCGGCGCATTCGACCGTCAGATTGGCGCTTTGCAACATTGCGATGGCGGCACGTTGGTTTTGGACGAAGTCGACCGCTTGACCGTCGCAGTTCAGCACCGTCTGCGCGAAGCGTTGGAAAGCGGCATTGTCCGCCCGGTCGGCGCGACTCACGGATTCCGTGTTGATGTGCGCCTGCTTTCGGCCAGCAATATCAGCCTCGCGCAATTGGTTTCGGGCGGTGTGTTCGATGGCGGGTTGGCTCAGAAGCTGTCTGGCACACGCATCACTCTGCCGCCTTTGCGTGAACGCACGGGCGATATCCCGGCGCTTACACGGCATTTTCTTGGCCGCATCGGTGAACAGCCGGGCCTGACGCATCTCACCGCCTCAGACAGTGCCTTGGCGCTGCTTGGCGCCTATGATTGGCCGGGCAATGTCCGCCAATTGCAATCGGTCCTGTTCCGAAGCGCCGTCTATTGCGAAGGTGACACGCTGACCTCCGACAGCTTCCCGCAATTGTCCGAAATGCTGGGCGAATTGGAAGCAGCAGGAACCGCGGCGCATGACGGCGTCGGGATCATGCTCTACACCGAAGACGGCAATCTGCGCCCGCTTGAGGAAATTGAGGCGGATGTCATTCGCCTTGCCATCGGCCATTATCGCGGGCGGATGACAGAAGTCGCCCGGCGGCTGGGCATTGGGCGATCGACGCTCTATCGCAAGCTTTCCGACCTTGGGATCGACAACGCAGCCTAAAGCGGCTAGCTAGGTCGAATCAATCAAGGAGTGGATCAGGTGATCAAGCGCATCCGCTAAGGCGGTTATCAGCAACAGTCAGGTTGGAGCCGTGTGCGCCCACCTGAAAATATCACACTGATTTTCTTGAGGTTCCCTTATGTCTAGAATGAATGGCGCAGTCTGCGTCGTAACTGGCGGTGCGCGCGGCATCGGCCATGCCATTTGTGCCGCTTTCATCGCAGAAGGCGCTCGCGTTTTGCTCACCGATATTGACGCCGATGCCGGTGCCGCGGCCGCGCGAGAGCTTGGCTGCGAATTTAGGGCGCTTGATGTCCGCAGCGAAGCGGATTGGGCGGCGCTGGAAGCGCACCTGCCCGCCGCCGATGTGGTCGTCAACAATGCCGGGATCACCGGATTTGAGGAAGCAATGCGCCCTCACGATCCAGAGAATGCGTCGCTAGAGGATTGGCGCGCGGTCCATGCCGTCAACACGGATGGCACCTTCCTTGGTTGCCGTTATGCGCTTCGGGCGATGCGGGCCGCTGGCACCGGGTCGATCATCAACATCTCATCGCGCTCCGGCCTTGTCGGCATCCCCGGCGCTTCGGCCTATGCCGCATCGAAAGCCGCCATCCGCAACCATTCCAAATCGGTCGCGCTTTACGCCGCGCAGCAAGGGTGGGCGGTGCGCTGTAACTCCATCCACCCCGCCGCGATCATGACCCCGATGTGGGAACCCATGCTAGGCGAAGGGCCAGAGCGAGAGGCCAATAAGGCCGCTCTCGTCGCGGACACCCCGCTCAAACGGTTCGGCACGGCTGAGGAGGTCGCCTCGCTTGCCGTGTACCTCGCCAGCGATGACAGCGCCTATATGACCGGCGGCGAGCTGACCGTTGATGGCGGCCTGCTCGCCGGATCGGCAGCTTCTCCCGGTTAAACGCCGGCCAAACGCAGGTTAAACGCCGCTCACCACCCAAATGTCTGGGCCACGTAGGTCTGGCTCTCATTGCCCATCAGGCGGAGAGTCAATTCCTGCGCGGCCCAGTCAATATCGACCATCCCGTAATTCTCTTCGGAGATGAAGTCCGTCAGCCGCTTATCATCGGGCTCGCGCGCGGTGTTCGCTTCGGTGGAACTGAAGGAGTAGTTGAGCGACGAACTTGTCAGCTCCCAAAAGGCTTCCGTACCGCCAGCAGGCGTTTCGGAATAGACGCCGCCTGCGTGCCGGTCCCCCGACAGCATGACCATCCCGCTTTCCTCGCGCCCGGCCAGCATCGCGTAGAGACGCTCCCGTTCCAGCGGCAGGCTCTCCCACGCCTCATAATTATGCGCATCGGTCAGCACTTGGATCGAGGATACCACGATCCGCAAATCCGCAGGCTTCGCCAATTGCGCCTCAAGCCATTCCCATTGCGCATCGCCTAGCATCGTCTTGCTGGCATCATTGCTGGGCACATAGGGGCCAAGCGGCGGGCGGGCAGCTTGATACGGAATGGCTTCGAAGTCTGAGCGGAAATAGCGGGTGTCGAGCATGATGATCTGCGTGCGCTGACCGTCGGCGCCGAACATGCGGCTTTCGTAAATGCCAGGGCGTGATCGCACCTCATCAGTGCTGTTCCAGAATGTCTCAAAGATCGTCTCTGACCAACCACGAAAGGCGAAGTTTGCCCCGCCATCATTGAAGCCGAAATCGTGATCATCCCATGTCACCATCATCGGGATATTGGCGCGAAATTCCACCAACTCCGGCGTGTCAGCCTGCAACTGATAGGCGCTGCGCAATGTCTCCAAACTCGCATCGCCCTTCCAATATTGATCGCCGTAATTGTTGTCCCCGATAAACAGGAACATTTGCGGGTTTTGCGCGGCGATCTGTGCCCACATATGCTGCGAACGCGATTGGTGATTGCAACTGCCAAAGGCGATCCGCGTCAGCGTCGTATCACCGGGCAATGACGGGTTTGATCCCGCAACAGGCAGCGCCGTGCTTCGCTGCAATTCGGCATAGAACGGGGCGAGCAATTCATCAGCGGACAGCGAAACCTCTGCTGGCGTTGCAGCGGGTTCGACATGGCCGTCCGCCATCAGCGGTGCGGCGGTAAGGCTGGCGGCGGCCAGAGCGATCAGGGACAAGGTGCGCATGTGATGTTCTCCAAAATTCGGTTGCGCGTCTTGTGACGCGAATGAATGACAATTGTGCGACGTTACATCGGCGGCATCTGGCTAAAGTCAGTCAGCGCCGCATCGCGCAGCCCGCGCCACACATTGCGCGCCTGCACCGTGGCGGCCACATCATGCACACGCACCAGATGCACGCCGGCATCCATCCCGCGCAAAGCCAGCGCCAGCGATCCGCCCAGCCGATCATGCGCGGGCTCTTCGTTAGACAGCGCACCGATCATCCGTTTGCGGCTCGCCCCCAGCATTAACGGGCTGCCGAGAGCGTGGAACAGCGGCAAAGCGTTGAGCAAAGCGAGATTGTCCGCCAGCGATTTGCCAAAACCAATGCCCGGATCGAGGATGATCCGCTCCTCTGCAATGCCGCCTGCAATCGCGCGGGCGCGCTGCGCCTTCAGCATGTCAAACACATCGCAGACAACGTCGTCATATCCGGCATTCTCATGCAGATCCTCGCCCGGCCCTGGCGCATGCATCAACACTACCGGGCACCCAGCCTGTGCAACCAGTCCCAAACTGCGCGGGTCATAGCGCAAGGCCGACACGTCATTCGCCATATGCGCGCCGTTCCCGCCATTCGCCGCCAGCGCCGCCTCTAGCACCCCTGCGCGGCGTGTATCGACGCTGATCGCGGCGCCCATTTGCGCGCAGGCTTCGACTGCCGGGATCACACGCTCAATCTCATCCCCTTCCCACGTTGCCGCGCCGCCGGGCCGGGTGCTTTCGCCGCCAATGTCGATGATCGCCGCGCCTGCCTCCAGCATGGCGGCGGCATGGGCGCGGGCGATGTCGGGCTTGTCCAGAAACTCGCCGCCATCGCTGAAACTGTCGGGCGTGACGTTCAGCACGCCCATGATCTGCGGCTGATCCAGGCGCACCGTGCGCTCACCCATTTGCAATGGCGCATGCAGCAAGCGCAAATTGGCCCATTGCCGCTCAGCCTCGGATGACAGCGCGCTGCCTGCTTCGCTAAACCCCTCGGCCAATTCGCCAATCGCCTCTGCCGCATCGTCGAGTGCGAACACCCGGCGATGCACAACGGCGCCGCCATCGCGCACGATCAAGGCAAAGCGGCTGGCATAGGCCATGCTGCCGCCCAAGCGGATTGCGCCGGGGCCATCCCCGGTCGACTCAGCCTGCGGACCGCTGCTCAGGCCGATTGGGCGCAGATAGACGCTGGCGCTCATGCCGGCCGCTCGCTGAGCAGGCCGGACCGGGTGCGCCTGACACCCCTGACACACCTGACACACTGTCCAGGGGGTGAAATTCTTGGCTTCTTAAGGCGGGCTTTTGTCATCGCGATCCGTGTTAGCGCGGCGCAGCGCTGTAGGACAGAGTGCACGCCGAAAATGTTCACCCGCTTTACTTTTCGCACAAAAAAGGTCGCACAAAAAAAGGGCCGCGCATCGCGGCGCGGCCCTTCCTATTATTCGGGTCAGAATTCCGGTTATGAACCGCCAAATTTCACCCGCACACCGGCCGTGACCAGCGATTGCGCGCTTTCCACATCCAATGTCGCCGGGAGCAAGGACAGCGGAATTTCCGCATCCTCTGTCCGATCACGATAGGTGTATTGGCCAAACAATTCGAGGCTTTCGGTTACCTCGAAACTGGCGCCCGCCATCAATTGATAGGCAAATCCGCCATCGCTTTCATCCGCGACCGCAATCTCAGATGGCGCATATTCGACATCGGTCCATTGATAGCCGATCCCTGCGCCAACATAGGGTTTGAACCCGCTGCCGGTTTGCAGATCGTAAAAGACATTCCCAAACAGGCCGAAATTGGTGACATCACCTGTGCCATCGGCCAATACCGCGCCAACGGTCGGGTTTGCTGCATCGGCCGCGCCGCGTGTCAAAACGGCGCTATCCACACCGTCCAGCACCGCGCCGCCAACCGTCAGATTGCTGTGCGTGTCGACACCGTATTCATTATACGATCCCTCCAATTCCACGCGCAGACCATTGTCAAAGGCATAGCCAACCTGACCGCCCAGCGCGAAACCATTGTCGAATTCTGTGTCCCAAGCGACCTCTGACCCCACAGGGATTGACCCAAAATCGGGGGTCGCGGGCACTTCGGCGGTGGTTTCCCCTTCATTGGTGCTGTCTTCGGGCAAAACAATGCCGCCGCTAACGCCAACATAGGGGCCATCGGCCAAGGCAGCAGATGGGAATGCGGCGACCGCTAAAACAGCGCCGCAACTTGCGAAAATTGAACGGGGTTTCATCATGTGTTCCTCGTATAGTTAAGCCCCCAGTTGCGCGGCGAACAAGGGGGGTTTGCGAGGGATTAGATGAATGTAAGCTGCTGAAATTGATCGCGATCAAACATTGCGGGCCGGGTTGTGCGCCCTGCCCGATATGTCGTCAAAACCGTGCGAAAAATACGGTGATTGGTTGTACGAAAATCGCCCGCGGCGAAGCGGCAATCAATCTTCGCTGGCGAGCCTATAGGTCGCGCGCGCAGCATCAATCAGCTTCACTTCGTCGCCATCTTCGTAATGCCAGAATGTCCAGCCATTGCAGCTAGGCGCGCCTTGCAGCTCTTTGCCTAGGCCGTGGATTGAGCCCAGCATTTCGCCGCTTGGCCCATCATAAACCAGCGACCCATCCGCGCGCACCGTGGCGATCCAGCGGCGCTTTTTGTCAAACACCTGCGTGCCCGGTTTGATCAGGCCCGTTTCCACCACAGCGCCAAACGCCACGCGCGGGGCGGATTTTTTGGATTGCATCGTCGTCAGCGCGCTTTCATCCAGCGGCAATTCCTTCGCGATCCGTTTCATCGCGACGCCGCGGTAAAAATCCTCCCGCTCGCACCCGATCCATTCGCGGCCCAGACGTTTGGCGACCGCGCCGGTTGTGCCGGTGCCAAAGAACGGATCGAGCACCACGTCGCCCTTCTCCGTCGTCGCCAGCAACACGCGGTAAAGCAGCGCCTCTGGTTTCTGCGTCGGATGCGCCTTTTTGCCGTTTTCCTTCAAACGCTCCCCGCCCGAACAGATCGGCATGACCCAATCAGAACGCATTTGCAGTTCATCATTCAGCGTCTTCATCGCGCGGTAATTGAATTGATAACGCGCCTTTTCACCCATGCTGGCCCAGATCATCGTCTCATGCGCATTGGTGAACCGCGTGCCTTTGAAATTCGGCATCGGATTGGTCTTGCGCCACACGACATCGTTCAAAATCCAGAACCCGATATCCTGCAGGATCGCGCCGACGCGGAAGATATTGTGATAGGAGCCAATGACCCACAATGCGCCGTCTGGCTTCAGAACGCGGCGCGCCTCTGTCAGCCATTCGCGGGTAAAATCATCATAGGCGCGGAAACTGTCGAATTGATCCCAGTGATCGGTGACGGCATCGACTTCGCTGCCATCGGGGCGGTTCAAATCACCGCCGAGTTGGAGGTTGTAGGGAGGATCCGCGAACACGCAATCGATCGAGTTATCGGGCAAGGACCGCATGGCTTCGATGCAATCGCCAGATAAGATTTGCCCGGTCGGCAGCAGCGCGCGAACGTCCTGCGCGCTGGGCTTCACCGCGCGTTTTACCGCGCGTTTTGTCCGCGTCTTTGTTGTTTCGATCACGCCCATAATTCTGTCCCGAACGGTGTTTCACCGCATTGATTGCCTGAGTTATCCACAGGCATGAGTCCTCATGGACTCCGCGTCAAGCACGCAGATTCTGAGAGGTTATGGTTAACGAATGGTAAGCGGCGCGGCACTAAAGCGGAACAAAAAGTGACCAGCACAAGATATGGAGTCGAAGCCGTTAAGCGGGGCTCCAGATAGGGTGGTGTTGCGCGGAGGACTCTATTTTTTGCGCATCGGATCCGCGACGCGATTTCCTCGCGCCTGACGGCGCTGCGGGCGGCCGGTCGGCCTTGCGGTCCGCTTCGCGGGCCGTGCTCCGCGTTTTTGTTTGCGCATCGCATCCGCGACGCGATTTCCTCGCGCCTGACGGCGCTGCGGGCGGCCGGTCGGCCTTGCGACGCCTACGGCGCCGTACCAGCGCAATCCTCGATACGCGTTTGTGTCACTGTCTTTCTTGCTGAGTGGCGGTCCTTGGTCGCATAGCGACCGCAAGGGCGCCAAAGACACAAAGGCGCCCGCCCGCAGCGGGCCCGTAGCATAGCGAAGGGCGTCTAGCGAGGACGCGCCCCCGGATGGGGCCGCGAAAAACAAGCTACGCAAACACCAGCACCACATTGGCGGCGAAACCAGCTACCAGCAGCGCGCCTAGCACTCGGCCGATGCTCTTGGCGTACCACAACAACGCCAGCAAACCCGCCGCGCTGGCTGTTAGCAAGGCCATTTGCAGGCCTGCCAATTCCGCCGGCAAAGCGAAAGGCGCGATGGTCATTGTCGTGCCGCCGATCAGCAATATGTTATAGATGTTCGATCCCACAACATTGCCCAACGCCAGCCCCGATTTGCCACGCAAGGCCGCCGCAATTGACGCCGCGAGTTCTGGCAAAGACGTGCCCACCGCCACAACAGTCAAGCCGATCACCGTTTCAGGCACTTCGAAAATCGTCGCCAAAGTGATTGCACCCGTCACCAAGGCATCACCGCCCGCGACCAAAATACCCAGACCCACAACGAACAAAATCCCGGCGATCACACCGTTTGATGGTGCCTCATCCAAATCATCTTCTTCCGCCGCCGCGCCAGGATTGCGGTATCGCCACACGATGTAAATCAGGATACCGGCCAGCAAAGCGATCCCGATCCAGACCCCGCCAATCTGCGCCAAGGCCAATCCCCAAAGCAGCAAAGTCGCCGCCAGAGCCACCACCGCATCGCGCCGCCCGCTGCCGCTCAGCACGATCGGGGCCACCAATGCCGACACGCCAAGGATCAACAAAGTGTTCGCCAAATTCGATCCGACAATATTGCCCCAAGCGATCTGAGGCGATCCGGCAAGGCTGGCCTGAACGCTGGCGACCATTTCGGGCATGCTGGTGGCAAAACCGACAATCACAAGTCCGGTAAACAGGGTCGAGACGCCCAATTTCTGGGCAATGCCCACCGCCCCGCGCACCAGCAACTCGCCGCCAATCGCAAGGCCAACAAGGCCGCCTAAACTCAGGAGAATCGCTTCAATCATCGCGGGCGTTTACGGCACTGGGCCGCGACATCAAAGCCGCTTCGGCGACGGGCCGAAAACTGCGGCGGTGCAGGGGCGCGGGGCCGTGGGTTTTGAGGGCCGCCATATGCTCTGCCGATCCATATCCCTTATTGCGCTCCCACCCGTAATGCGGATGCGCGGCGGCGGCCTCTATCATCAATCGGTCGCGCCATTCTTTGGCCACGATGGACGCGGCGCTAATGGCGGGCTCTATCCCGTCCCCGCCCACAATCGCCCGCGCTTTCCAGCGCCATTCCGCGCACCGGCGCTCTGGCGTTTGATTGCCGTCGATCAGCACAATGTCTGGTTCACCCAAACCGTTCGACGCAATCTGCGCCGCCAAATCGCGGGTGCAGCGGGTCATGGCCAACATTGTCGCTTGGAAAATATTGACCGCGTCAATCTCCTCCGGCCCCACGACGGCAACCGCCCAATGACAAGTCGCACGAATACCCTCGTCGAGCACGGCGCGGCGTTTTGCCGAAAGTTTCTTGGAATCGTTCAGCCCGGCGGGTACGTCTTTGCCCAGAACCACAGCGGCGGCCACCACCGGCCCTGCGAGCGGACCCCGGCCCGCCTCGTCAACACCAATCGTGAACGGAGCGGGTTTCATGCTGGCACCAAAATCAAATTCAGGAGTTACCTGAGACATGAACATTCTTTCTAACAGCTCACTCGCCCTCTCCGCCCCTCTTGCTTTGGCGGCGGTCACTCTCGCAAGCTGCGCCTATGCCGAAACGGGGGAAAGCTCCTCAAGCGCGGCGGCCACGCCCGATTTCACGATCACCGAAATGGGCGAATTTGACCGGCCATGGGCGATTGAATTCATTCCCGGTTCGCGCACATTGGCGATCACGGAAAAGGCCGGCACGCTGAAATTGATGAAGGTCGATACCGGCGAAACCATTACCGTAACCGGCGTCCCAGAGGTCGCTTATGGCGGCCAAGGCGGGTTGGGCGATGTTGCGTTTTTGAATTCAGAGGCGGAACGTGAAGATGGGCGCACAATCTATCTGAGCTGGGCCGAAATGGGCGAAGACGGCGCGCGCGGCGCAGCGGTTGGGCGCGGCACTTTGGTCTGCACCGAGGAAAGCGCCGGTTGCGCCATCGAAGGGTTGGATGTGATCTGGCGGCAATCGCCAAAAGTCGAAGGGCGCGGGCATTATTCGCACCGCATCAGTTTTTCCCCCGATGAACAATATCTGTTTATCGCCAGCGGCGACCGGCAGAAACAAACCCCTGCGCAGGACCTGTCGAACACTTTAGGCAGCATCGTCCGCCTGAACCTCGACGGCTCGCCCGCCGCCGGTAACCCGTTCGCCGATCAGGGCGGCGTGACCGCCGAAATCTGGTCCTATGGCCACCGCAATATCCTTGGCATGGATTGGGATGCAGAGGGGCGATTGTGGGATGTGGAACACGGCCCGGCTGGCGGGGATGAGCTGAATCTGGTCGCGGCGGAGGCGAATTATGGTTGGCCCACGCGCTCTTATGGCGAAAACTACAATGGCGACCCAATCCCCGATCACACCAATGATGATGGATTTGTGAAACCCGCAATCACTTGGACCCCGGTCATCGCGCCAGGGGACATGATTTTCTACACCGGCGAAATGTTTGGCGATTGGCAGGGTGACGCCTTGATCGCGGGCCTATCCAGCCGGGCGCTGGTTCGCATCGAAATTGACAGTGACAGCGCCGTCGAGGCCGCTCGCTACGACATGGATGGCCGCATCCGGTCCGTCGAACAAGGGCCGGATGGCGACATCTGGGTGGCCGAAGACGGCGAGGACGGACGGATTTTGCGGATCAGCATGTAAGGCGTTTTTGTTTGCGCACCCCATTCGGGGTGCGATGTCCTCGCGCCATTGGCGCTGCGGGCGCGCGCCTTTGTTCTTTGGCGCGCTTACGGCTGCTGCGCAGCCGAGCTCCGCCATCAAGTCTGCAACAAAGCGCTAGGCCCGCTTACAACCTGATCTTGGCACTTCGAACAAAACCCCCTAACCGCCGCCCGACATGACAGACGCTTCATCAGAAACCGCCACACTTATCCCGCTTAATGCGGTCGAACCCGCTATGATTGAGGCTTTGTTGGACCGTGCATTCGGGCCGGATCGTCAGGCGCGCACCGCCTATCGGATGCGAATGGGGATGGAATGGCTCGATGCGTTGAGCTTTGCTGTGCTGGACGCCGATGAAATGTTGGTCGGCACGATCCAATGCTATCCCATCGCGCTGACTGACCGCGAAGGGCGTCCCGTGCCGTTGGTGATGGTGGGCCCGGTCGCTGTGGTGCCAGAACGGCAAGGCGAAGGGTTTGGCCAAGGATTGATGGCCGCGATGCTCGATGCAGAGGCGCGGCTGGCAAAAGAAGGCTCTCCGCCGTTTGCGCAGGTTTTGATCGGTGATGCGGATTACTATGGCCGCTGGGGCTTTACTGCGGCGGCGACGGGCGGCTGGCGCTGCCCCGGCCCGTATGAGGCGGAACGCCTGCTGGCACGCGGCGCGGGTCTGGCCGCAATGCCCGCAGAAGGAATGCTGGGGCCGTGGAGCCCGTAATTTGGCTTCTGGCTCGGTGCAGGATTTGCTCCGCACGGACCAATCCCCTGCCCTAGCAAGGTGCAAAAAACACAACTGACCCTTTCCCGGCGGGCTGACTTCTGCCACGGGGTGCTGCAATCATGCCCTATGACCCGCCGCCTTACCTTGCCGAATTGTCGCTTTCGCAGATTGCGCAGCAAGTGGCGCAGCGCAAATTGCCGCCGGTTTCAGAATGGTCGCCCGCCAAAATCGGCGAAAGCCATATGCGCATCGCCGCCGATGGCAGCTGGTATCACGAAGGCGGTTTGATCCGCCGCCCGGCAATGGTCCGCGCCTTTTCCGGCCTGCTCACCCGTGATGATCCGGCGCAAGGCGGCGGCTATTGGCTCGTCACGCCGTTTGAGAAATTGTCGATTGAGGTCGAAGACGCCGCTTTTATCGCCACCGATTGCCTGCAAAAAGACGGCGATTTGGTATTCCTGCTCAGCAGTGATGAAATGGTGATTGCCGGGCCCGATAACCGCCTGCGCGTGGCGGGCGATCCGGAAACTCCGGCGATTTACCTGCATGTGCGCGGCGGGTGTGAGGCGCGGCTGAACCGGTCGACCTATGTCCAATTGATCGAGATTGCTTTGGATGCGAATGACGATCATCTGGACAGCGGATTGATTGTCAGCAGCCAAGGCGCTCTGTTTGCGCTGATGCCTTAATTGCCGCAATAGGCCGCCGCATGAGCACCCTTTTCGATAGGCTGAGCGCGCTGTTTGAAGAAGGCCATGCGCGCAATGTGCCCGGCCTGATGACAGACACGCAATTTGTGGATGGCGGCGGGCAAACACCGGCGGCGGTTTTGATTGCGGTGACGGACCGGCCCGAACCCGGCGTGATCCTGACGCAGCGCCCGCGCGGCATGCGCAGCCATCCCGGCCAAGTCGCCTTTCCCGGCGGAAAACTGGACCCCGGCGAAGACGCCGTGACCGCCGCCCTGCGCGAGGCGGAGGAGGAATTGGCCTTGCCCAGAGCCGCCGTGCGCGTGATCGGGACCAGCGACCTTTACCAGACCGGCACCGGTTTTGATGTGACCCCGGTTCTTGCGGTGGTGCCGCCCGATCTCAAATTGACGCCCAATCCCGATGAAGTCGAAGCCTGGTTTGAGGCACCCTTATCGCTGCTGCTCAATCCTGACAGTTGGGATAGCAATGAGGTGTTTTGGCGCGGCGCGATGCGGCATTATCTTGAGATGGATTATGACGGCTTTCGCATCTGGGGCGTGACCGCGGCGATCCTGTCAAACCTCTCCCAACGTATTCCTTTGGACGCCTTTCGGGATGTTTAGAGGCGCTTAACGCACGCATCCGGCAAGGCTGGGCTTGCCCGCAATGCCGCTTTGCTATTAGCGGTGGGGCTGTGAACACGTCTCTTTCTTCTTCGGATTGGCACCAGGCTGCTGAATGGCCGCGCCGTGCTGGGCTGCGCGCGCTGACGGCGGCTTTGGGGGCGGATAATATACGCTGGGTCGGCGGCGCGGTGCGCGATACGTTGATCGGCATGGCGGTGCACGATGTCGATTGCGCGACATTGCACACGCCAGACACCGTGATCGACCTGTGCAAGGCGGCGGGCATACGCACCGTGCCAACGGGGATCGACCACGGGACGGTCACCGCCGTGCTGGATGATGGCCCGGTCGAAGTCACCACTTTGCGCCGCGATGTCGCCACCGATGGCCGCCGCGCGGTTGTCGCCTTTGCCAGCGATTGGCGCGAGGATGCGGCGCGGCGCGATTTCACCATCAATGCGCTCTATGCCCACCCCGAAACGATGGAAATTTCCGATTATTTCGGCGGCCTCGATGATCTGGCCGCGCGCCGTGTGCGGTTCATTGGCGATGCGCGTGAACGAATTGCGGAGGATCATTTGCGGATCCTGCGATATTACCGGTTTCAGGCGCGGTTCGGCGCGGATCTGGATGCGGTGGCGGAGGACGCCTGCGCTGATTTGGCGAGCACTTTAAAAGGGCTCAGCCGTGAACGTGTGGCGTCGGAATTGCTCTCTTTGCTCGCTCTGCCTGCGCCGTATGAAACCACCGCGCGGATGCGGGATCGCGGTGTCTTGGGCGTGATTTTGCCCGAAAGCTGCGCCGTGCATGTGCGGGCGCTGGAGGCGCTGATTGCGCAAGAAACGGTGCAAGATTTCGCGCCAGACGCTCTGCTTCGCCTTGCCGCTTTATTGCCGCCATCGCCCGATGTGGCGGCAGATGTGGCCGCGCGGCTGCGTCTGTCCCGGGCACAGCGCGCACGGCTGATTTCGGCGGCGGAACGGCTGAGCACGGATGCGCAGGATGTCTATGCGCTGGCTTACCGGCTGGGCACGCAGTTCGCGAGCGATCGGTTGCTGCTGCTGGGCGAAGATGCCCGCCGGATTGCTAATTGGCCGCGCCCGGTCTTCCCGCTCAAAGGCGGCGCGATTGTGGCGCGCGGCGTCGGTGCGGGGCCCGAGGTCGCGCGGATTATGCAAGCGGTCGAACGAAGCTGGATCGAGGAAGGTTTCCCCGGCGAAACCCGCGTCCACGAATTGTTAAACGCGCAATTGAGCGCCTCCTGAGCGGGCCCAAACAGCGGCGTTAAGGCCAGCTTCACTCATTGCCGGCCATAGTCTCCTTTCACACTCACTGCTCAAAATCACCGGTCCAAGTCACTGACTTGCCACCCCTCTTCCCCCCAATTAGGGAACCACACGCAAGGCCCATCCATTGGACCTATTGTGCACCGCCGCCGGGCATTGCTGACACCGCAAATGCCGGGCGCGAAATTTAAACTGGAGAACAAAGAATAATGATGCCGACAATGAAGTTTGCAAAGATTGCCGTTTTTGCCGCCGCCCTGCCCGCCGCCATGATGGCCGCCCCGATTGCCGCAAATGCGCAGGATGTCGGCACCACCGTAATGGGCAATGACGACGCACCAATCGGCACCGTTACCGCCAATGAAGGCGGCATTGTCACCGTCGACACTGGCAAACACAGCGCACCGCTCCCCGCAAATTTGCTGGCGGAGCGTGAAGGCAATTGGACCGTCAACGCAACGCAGGCGCAAATTAACGGCATGATGGACGCACAAGTCGCCGCCGCCAATCAGGCGCGCGATGCCGCCTTGGTCGAAGGCGCAGCCGTGGTGAGCGCCGACGGCATGCCCGCAGGCACAGTCTTCACCGTGGACACCGCAGACACGGTGATCGTGCAAAACGAAGCGGGCATTATTACGCTGACCCGCGACACTTTCGCCGTGAACGCAGAGGGCGCTTTGATGGCGCTGTATTCCGCAGAACAGCTCGCGGCGAACACCGTTGAAGTTCCAGAAGGCGCGGAAATCCTGACCCCGGCGCAATTGGCCGCGAAAGAGGCGGCTGCGGCAGCGGAAGCTGCAGCGGATGCTGGCGCGTAAACTTTAACGCTAGAATGATTTACAGGACGCGGCTGCTCTTTGGAGCGGCCGCGTTTTTGTTTGCGCACCCCATCCGGGGTGCGATTTCCTCGCGCCTTCGGCGCTGCGGGCGCGCGCCTTTGTTCTTTGGCGCGCTTGCGGTCGCTGCGCGACCGAGCTCCGCCATCAAGCAGATGAGTTAACGCCATTCCTGAGTATTAGGGATGCGCTGGTTCGGCTGTGAAGCAGCCGCAAGGGCGACCGCCCGCCCGCAGGTGCACCGCAGCGAAGCGAAGGGATCAGCGCCGAGGACGATCGCCCGGATGGGCGATCGAAACACAAAGACTCCCGGCCGCTGCCAAACTCAAACCTCAGCGTTGCAAACCCTTCAACGCCCTCGCTAATCACCCAAACCGATTATCTTTCGGGAACCCTTGCGGCGGCATCCTTCCGGCGGCTCCGCGAGCGACCTTCCATTGCCAGATGTCGTTCTCTGTCCGCGTGCGCTCGCCTGATCCGCCCATTTGCCAGCTCAGCCCGTCGGCCAGCACAAATGTCGTCGCATCCGACAATCCGCCATCGCGGTATCGTTGCAGCATAACGCCCTGGCCCCGCGCCATCACCGGCATTTCTTCAAGGTTGAACACGATCAACTTGCGGTTGTCTCCTACCGCTGCGACGTGATCATCGCCTTGTGGCACTTCGCGGATCACTTGCAGGGCGGCATTGCCTTTCAGGTTCACGACCTGCTTGCCCTTCTTGGTCTCCGCCAACAGTTCTTTCGTCTCCGCCAAGAACCCTTTGCCATTGCTGGAAGCGAGCAGCAGTCGGCCGCCTTCCTTGTGCACCAGCATTTTTGCGATCGAGGCATCGCTTTCGAGGTCGATCATCGTGCGGACCGGCTCCCCAAACCCGCGCGCACCGGGCAATTTGTCACAACCAAGCGTGAAGAACCGCCCATCAGAACCCGCGATCAGCAGCTTATCGGTCGTTTGCGCATGCAGGATGAAGGCCAGCGCATCGCCTTCTTTATATTTAAACTCCTGCGCCAGATCGACGTGGCCTTTCGCGGCCCTGATCCACCCTTTTTGCGACAAGATCACCGTCACCGGCTCTTTCTCGATCATCGCGTCCATCGAAAATTCGACCATCGGGGCCGCCTCTTCAATCCGCGTGCGCCGCGCGCCCAGCTTCGTTTCCTCGGCATAATCCTTACGCAGAGCGCGCAGGTCTTTCTTCAATCGTGTGCGTTGGCGCGCCGGGCTGTCGAGCAGTTTTTGCAGATCGTCTTGCTCTGCCAGCAAATCGTCCTTTTCCCCGCGCAGCTGCATCTCCTCCAGCTTGCGCAAAGACCGCAAACGCATATTGAGGATCGCTTCTGTCTGACGGTCCGTCAGGCTAAATTCCGCCATCATCACCGTCTTTGGCTCATCCTCATATCGGATGATCTCAATCACCCTGTCGAGGTTGAGGAAGGCGATAATATAGCCCTCCACCAGCTCCAACCGGCGGGTGATTTGATCCAGCCGGTATTGGGTGCGGCGCTGCAAAATCTCGATTTGCGCGCGCGTCCAGTTTTCCAGCAGCTCCTTCAGCCCCATCACCATCGGGGTCCGCGTCGCGTCAAGGACGTTCATATTGAGCCCAAAGCGGGTCTCCATATCCGTCAGTTTAAAGACGCTTTCCTTCAGCAATTCCGGATCAACATTGCGGCTGCGCGGGACCAGGACGATGCGAATGCTCTCATCGCTCTCATCGCGCACATCCTCAAGAATTGGCAATTTCTTATCGGCAATGGCTTGCGCGATCTGTTCGATCAGCTTGCCCTTGGCGACCTGATACGGAATTTCGGTGATCACCAATTGCCATTGACCCCCGCCCAGACGTTCAATCCCGGCCGCCACATCTTCTGGTTTCTCTGCCTCAGGCGCGTGGAACACGCCGCGCAAACGAAATGATCCGCGCCCGGTAAGATAAGCGTGCGAGATCACCTCAGCGCTGTCGATGACTTGGCCGCCCGTGGCAAAATCGGGACCCTTCATCAGCTCCATCAACCGGTCATGTTCGACATGCGGATTATCGATCAATTCCAGCGTCGCATCGATCACTTCTGCAACATTGTGCGATGGGATATTGGTCGCCATGCCCACCGCAATCCCGCTTGACCCATTGGCCAGCAGGTTGGGGAACAGGCCCGGCATCAATTCCGGCTCTTCTTCCTCACCATTATAGGTCGGAATGAAATCAACCGTGCCCGCATCCAGCCCTTCCATCAGGTGCATCGCGGTTTTGGTCAGGCGCGCCTCTGTATAACGATACGCCGCCGCATTATCGCCATCGACATTGCCGAAATTCCCCTGCCCCTCCACCAAAGGATAGCGCAGCGAGAAATCCTGAGCGAGCCGCACCATCGCATCATAAGCGGCGGTGTCGCCATGCGGGTGATATTTACCGATCACCTCGCCGACAACACGCGCGGATTTCTTAAATGTGTTCGACGGATCCAGCTTTAACTGACGCATGGTCCACAGCAGCCGGCGATGAACCGGTTTCAAACCATCGCGCAAATCCGGCAGCGACCGGGCGGTGATCGTGGACAGCGCATAGACCAAATACCGTTCCGACAAAGCGGCATCGAACGGCGCGTCAACGATGGCGTCGAATTCATCAGGATTGGAATCGGAAGTGTCGGTCGGATTAGCCATGCGGTGTGCTTAGCAATGTGGCGCGCGCTGAGGGAGAGGCGTTTCCACAGGAATAGAAGGCGGATTTGGCCCGCTAAAATGAAGGGGGTTGAATTGTGGCGCAAATGTGGCAGAAATATGGCGAGAATAAGGCGAATCCCTATAACCCGCCTCATTCTCACCCCGTATTTGAGGAGAGAATTGATGAAAAAATGGAAGTTATCAGCCGCAATTGTGTTCGCCGTCAGCACCTTGACGCTTGCCGCGTGCAGCGATGCGAGCGATGCGAGCGATCCTGCCGCGAGCTACACCGACGCTTCTGCTGATATTGGCTATGAAGCGGAAATGGCCGCCGCCGAAATGGCAGACGCGCAAACGGCAGACGCAGGCGGCTCCGCTATCCCCCAGCTTGCCGATATTGGCGTCAACGTACCCAAACTCTCCTACACTTACGAATATCGTTGGCGCATGGCGGCGGAGGAAATCGGATCTTTGCAACGTCGCCATGCCAGCCTGTGCGAACAGCAAGGCATGGGCGCCTGCCAGATTTTGGGCATGACCAAGACTGGCGAAGAGGCGGATGAGGTCCAAGGCGTGCTCGAAATGGCCGTTGCCAGCCGCCAAGCGCGCGCCTTTGGCGCATTGCTAGAGGACGAAGCGCAAGATGCAGGCGCAGAGCAAATTGCCGCAGAGATCGCGTCAGAAGAATTGTCCAAGCGCATTGTCGACACAGAAGCCCGGCTGCGCGCGCGTACAGAATTGAGGGATAGGTTGATGACAGCGTTAGCGGCGCAGCGCGGCACAGTCGAAGAAATGGTTGAAGCGGAACGCAGTGTGGCGCGGGTCAATGAAGAAATCGACCAAGCGCGCAGCTGGCTCACCGAAATGGAGGGGCGCGTCGCCTATAGCAGGATCACAGTTCGCTATGAAACGGGCGTCCCGATTACCAATGATTTCCTGACCCCGGTTCAAAGCGCGGTTGGCGCTCTGGGTTCGATCCTTGGGTTCATGTTCGCCGGTCTGATCTTAATCGGATCCGTGGTTCTGCCAATCGGCCTGATCGTTTGGGGCATTGGCAAAGCCGGGCGCAGGATGGCTCAAGGCTCTGATCTGTCCGCAGAAACGCCAGCATAAACTTGGGCCGTCAGTCGCCGCGTTCCCGCCGGAGCGCGGCGACCTCTTCCCTTAGCGCCTTTAGCTGCTCAATAATCATCTCACGCTCGCTATGCGCGTCGTCCTCGGTCGCCTCGGCCATGGCGTTCACGATCACACCGATAAACAGGTTGAGCACGATGAAACTGGTGATCAGGATGAACGGGACGAAGAACGCCCAAGCATAGGGAAACTCCTCCATCACCGGGCGGACAATCCCCATCGACCACGATTCCAGCGTCATAATCTGGAACAAAGAATAAAGCGACGCGCCCAGATTGCCGAACCATTCGGGGAATGCATCGCCGAACAATTTCGTCGCCATTACTGCGCTGATGTAAAAGAGCAGCAGCAGCATGACGATCACGGTCGCAATGCTGGGTATGGCGCTGAACAGGCCGACAATGACTTTGCGCATGCTGGGCACCACCGACACCAACCGCAATGCCCGCAAAATACGCAGAGCGCGCAGCACAGAGAATTGCGCGCCCGCAGGCAGCAGAGCCGCGCTGACGATGGCGAGGTCGAAAATGTTCCAACCGCTTTTGAAAAATGCGAGGCGATAGGCGAACAATTTGATTGCCAACTCGACCACAAAAATCGCCAAAGCAATAGTATCAAGCAGTGACACCGCCCCGCCCACCGCATCCATCGCCGCGGGCGAAGTTTCGACCCCCAACCCGATGGCGTTGATGACAATCACCGCAATGATAAACCGTTCAAATCCAGCGGATTCGACGAGCGCTGCTGCGCGTTCTCGCAACGTCATAATCTGTCCCTAAAGCCCGCGCGCATCTGTGCTTTCGCCCGGCACGCTGACGGTCAAACCGTCCAGCTCTGGGGAAAGGTCGATCTGGCACGAAAGGCGGCTCGTCCGGCGCGCACCTGCGGCGAAATCGAGCATATCTTCTTCTTCTTCGCTGGCCTCGGTCAGCCGCGCAAACCATTCCGCCGCGACGATCACGTGGCAGGTTGAGCACGCCATTTGCCCCTCGCACGTCCCTTCGAGCGGCAATCCGGCCGCTTGGCCGAGTTTTAGCAAATTGTCGCCCGCCTCCCCTTCGGCATCAATCCGGTTGCCGCGCGGGTCGATAAATGTGACTTTTAGCCCCACTTTTCTTGCTCCTTAACCGCCGCATTTATTGCGCTGGCGGCCTGTTCGATATCATCCATGGTCGTATATCGGCTCCACCCCAGACGGACCGAGTTTTTGGCCTGTTTGTCGGTGAGGCCGATGGATTTCAAGACATGGCTGGGCCGGCCTGATCCGCTGGCGCAGGCGCTGCCGGCGGAAAACATGACATTGCGGCAATCGCTCATCAAACGCGCGACATCCAATCCATCGCGCCGGATGTTGAGATTTCCATGCCACCGTGCGGAGGCGCCACCGTTTAAGTCCCAATCGGCGAACAATTCGCGCGCGCGGGTCCACAGCTTTTCGGCATGCTCTGCGTCTTGCACCATGCGTTCTGCCGCGATTTGCGCAGCCGCGCCGAAACCCGCAATCAGAGCAGGCGACAAAGTGCCGGAGCGCAAGCCCGCCTCTTGCCCGCCGCCGGTTTGCTGCTGTTTCAATTCTACGCCGTCTCGCACCCACAAGGCGCCGATGCCTTTCGGCCCGTGAAGTTTGTGCGCGCTGACAGCGATCATATCAGCCGGGGCGACGGGCATTTTCCCGTAAGCCTGCACCGCGTCGATCAAGAACAGGGCATTGGCCTCTTTCGCGCGGCGGTGCCAATCAGTGCTGAGTTGGATGGTGCCGATTTCGTTATTCACCTGCATGACCGCGACCAGCCGCGTGTTTGCGGGCAAGTCTTGCGCGGGGTCGCAAATGCCGTCTTTATCGACGCTGAGGATATGGTGATCACCAGCATCTTTGGCCGTGTCACCAACAGCGGAATGTTCGGTAGCAGAGAACGCGGCTGTGCCAGTTTTCCCGCCGCTCGCGCTGCCCCGGATTGCCAAATTCAACGCTTCGGTTGCGCCGCCGGTAAAGATCACCTGTCCGCCCGGCGGAAACAAAGCCGCCACCCGGTCGCGCGCCAATTCCACCGCTGCTGCGGCCTGACGGCCCATCCGGTGCGGGGAATGGGGATTGCCAAACCCGGTGCCATCCGCCCCGTCCAGCCAGCGCAGCATCGCATCGCGGGCCTCCGGCGCGAGGGGCGTTGTCGCCTGATTATCGAGATAGATCATGTGAGAGAAGCCCAGCGGTCCGCAAATCGTTCCAATTCTTCGCGCGTGGTGCTCCAACCGATGCTGACGCGGATGGTGCGTGCGGCGACGTCGTCCGACACGCCAAACGCGTCGAGAACGCGGCTTTTTTTGAGTGTGCCGGAGGAGCATGCGCTGCCTGCGGAGACGGCGAAACCCACCGCGTCGAGGCGGATTAGAAGAGCTTGGGCAGAAAGAGTGGGGTGGGTGAGTGCGGCGATATAATCGACCTGATCCCCAATGCTTAGCGCGTCCCCCTTCACCGCGTCAGCAAACCAAGCGCGATCTTGCGGCGTGGTCTGCCAATCGCCTGCCTCCAGCGCGGCGGCCATGCCCATCGCGCCAGGCAAATTCTCTGTGCCTTGCCGGTATCCGCGCTCATGCCCGCCAATCGGATTGAGCAAATTGAAATCGCGCACCAACAAAGCGCCCATCCCAATCGGCCCGCCAAATTTATGCGCCGACACCACCGCCATATCGGCATCCGGCAGAGCGATCTTGCCCGCGCTTTGCGAACAATCAGACAGCAAGACCGCTCCGGTTGGCTTAACGGTTTGCGCCATTTGCGCGACGGGATTGATGACGCCGGTTTCGGAATTCACATGTTGCACCGCAAAAATGGTGCGGGCGTCCAAAACGGCGTCATCGGAGAATATCGCCGCATCTGGCGCGGCGCGAAACACCGCGTCATGTTCAACGGCGCTGACGATCCGGTGGTCAACCTTCGCGCGCTGCAATCCAATCGCCAGAGCCTCACTCGCGCCGCTGGTGAAAATCACCTCGCCGTCCCATGAAAGCGCCGCCTTCACCCGGTCGCGCGCATCCTCAAGAGCGGATTTCGCCTTGCGCCCTTCGCCATGCGGGCTTGACGGATTCGCCCACAGCTCAAACCCCTGCTCCATCGCGGCGCGCGCCTCTGGGCGCAGCGGCGAGGTCGCCGCGTGATCGAGATAAATTCTTGGCTTAATGCGAACGACTCACAATAAATTGCGTAACTGACATAGTCCCTATATAGAGCGCGCATTCTTGCTTGCCACCCGGCTTGCACCGCTCTTATCTCAGCAAGGTTTCCACGATGCCATCAGTCATCTTTCCCGGTCCAGAGGGCCGTCTCGAAGGTCGTTTTTCACCTCCACCCCGCCCGCGCGCGCCGGTTGCCATGATCCTGCACCCGCACCCAGAGGGCGGCGGCACGATGAATGACCGGATCGTGCAACGGATGTATAAGACATTTGCTGATCGCGGTTTTGCGGTTTTGCGGTTCAACTTTCGCGGCGTGGGCCGCAGCCAAGGCAGCTTTGATAGCGGCATTGGCGAATTGTCAGACGCGGCCAGCGCGCTTGATTGGGTGCAAAGCATCCACCCAGAGGCGCAAACGACATGGGTTGCGGGATATTCCTTTGGCGCGCTGATCGGCATGCAATTGTTGATGCGCCGTCCAGAAGTGCGCGGATTTATCTCCATCGCGCCGCCTGCCAATATGTATGATTTCAGCTTCCTCGCGCCCTGCCCCGCCAGCGGTATTTTCGTGCAAGGCGCCGCCGATACCGTGGTCCAGCCGGGCGCGGTGCAGAAATTAGTCGATAAGCTGCGTACGCAAAAACACATCACCATCCACCACGACGAAATCCCGCGCGCCAACCACTTCTTCGAAAACGAAACCGAAGAAATGATGGCATCGGTCGACAATTACCTAGATTTCCGCCTGTCGCCAGATTGTCCGATCAAATAATCCCTTCGGGCTATTTGATCTGAGTCTTTGTGTTTCGCCGCCCCATCCGGGGCGGCGTCCTCGGTGCGATTCGCTTCACTTCGTTACGCGGCACCTGCGGGCGCGCGGTCGCGCTTGCGACGCCGTTGGCGTCGATGCTGCGCGGGCCCAGTAACCTTCTGCCTTCACCGCACTCTGTGGCTTGATGGCGGAGCTCGGTCGCACAGCGACCGCAAGGGCGACCGCCCGCCCGCAGCGGGCCCGTAGCGTAGCGAAGGGCGTCTAGCGAGGACGCGGCCCCGGATGGGGGCGCGAAAAACAAAAACGCAACAAAATTACAAAATCAACATCAGTTTCACAGTGCAACCCGTCCCAAAGCGCAACTCGATAGTTCTTGATTGCTTAATGTTATGTTGTAACATTCATAGCACATCAACTGTGAGAGGAGATGTGAACGTGACATATGCAACCACCAACAACCGGATAAACCCCGCCGCAATTCTTGGCGCTTTGGGCGTGCCCGGCGGCATGGCCGCCCTGCTCGTGACAGGCCTTGCCATCACCGTCGTAATCGATCCGGAGCCGGACAACCCCATCGCCGTGCAGGTCGAAGTTCCCATAATTGAGCCTATTGTTGAGCCGCTCCCGCCGACTGACGACAAGGTGGTACCAACGCAAACCCCGGATACAAAAACCCCCGAAATTGTGCCCACGCGCCCCGATAGCGAGATCAAAGTGGGCCTCGGCCCGACCGCGCCGATCACTGGCCTGCCGCCGCTGGGCCCCGGTGTGGATGGGCCGATCACGCCCATCACTTTGCCCCCTGTCACGCCGCCCGGCCCAGCTTTTAGCCCGGTCGGCGCGACCCCGCGCGGCAATGTTGGCGGATGGATTACGGATAGCGATTACCGCACCAGCTGGATCAACCGCGATTATTCCGGCGTGGCTGGATTTTCGCTGTCGGTTGATGCGCGCGGACGGGTGACGAATTGTTCGATCACTCAGTCCACCGGGCATGCGGCCTTGGATGAGGCAACATGCCGATTGCTTGCGCGCAGGGCCCGGTTTGAACCGGCCACTGATAGCAGCGGCAACACAGTGGCGGGCACGTTCAGCAGCTCGGTTAACTGGAAAATCCCGGAGTAAAATCTGGTAACATCCGTACAGACTAAGCCAGCAATCAAGCGGCCGGGACGTTAGCGCGTCTCGGCCGTTTCGCTGCCATCTGCCTCAATACCGTCAATCGGCGCAGACCCGCCCTCAGTCGGAATGGTAAGGATCAGCACATTTCCGACCGCGATAATCGCCAACACAACCATCAGAATCGGCTGCTTCAACTCGCCCGTCCGGCGGTACAAAACGGCGGCCCCGATCACCAAAGCCAGCGCCGCCAGCATAACCAATGCCATCACCCCGCTCACTTGCGTGGTGAAAAATTCCGTCACTGCTGCCCACATAGTATTCATGAGTTTACAATTCAGCCCCGTTCAATGCTGTCATAGCTCTGGAACATCCTGATCGGGGCGTCTAGGGTGCCCCCAACATTTGATAAGGGAGAATATCATGGGAATTTTTAGCTCAATCTCAAACGCGATCTTTGGCGATGACGAAGAAGAAGCAGCGCCAGCCGCAGCCGCCGCGCCAGCCGAGGCGCCAAAGCGTAAAGCCATTCAAGGCGTCGACGTGGAACAGCGCATTGGCAGCATCCCCGGTTCTGACAAATTGAATTGGAAAACATCGATCGTCGATCTGATGAAACTGGTTCAAATCGACCCAAGCTATGCCAACCGCAAGGAATTGGCGCAGGAATTGGGCAATGCCGATTATTCCGGCACGGCAGAAGACAACATTGCCCTGCACAAGGCGGTGATGAACAAAATCGCAGCAGCAGGCGGTATCGTTCCGGCTGATCTGAAGGACTGATCGCAGCCACCGATTGACAGGGCCTATCCTCGGTCTAACAATCGGGGATATGACAGACACAAACAACAGCTTCACACGCCGCCAAGCTCTCAACGGGCTTGGCGGCGTTTCTGCATTGGCACTTACTGGCACGCTCACGGCTGGTTGCGTTTCGACGCGCGGCGCGGATGGCGCACCGGGGCAAGCGGGCGCTTCTGCTGGATCGCCAATGCCGGTGATGGGGCCGGACGCGAAACTTGATGAAATCGCCTATACGATGCTGAGGCATGAGCCGGGCCGGGCGACGGGTCTGGGCGTGGATACTGGCGATTACGCCGATTGGCGCGGCACATTCGGCGCAGCGGGACGCGAAGGGCGCGATGCTTATAAGGCGACGCTGACCGAATTGCTCGAAGACGCGCGCACCTATCCCAAGGAAGGCCTGACCCCGGATCAATTGACCGGATTTGAAGTGGTCGAAAGCGCCTTTTCCAAAGCGGTCGAGGGGATGGAGTTGCCTTATGGTGATGTGGCCGTCGGATCGTGGCGCAATGCGCCATATCTGGTGATCCAGAATGTCGGCGGTTACATTGATTTCCCCCGGCATTTCGGCGCGACGCAGCCTTTGCGTAGTGCTCAAGATGTTGAATATTACATGGGCCGCCTTGGCGAAGTGAGCACCGTTCTGGATGGCGAAACCGACCGAATTGCAGAAGCGCGCGGCATGGGCGTTGTACCGCCCGATTTCTTGCTCGACAAAACCATCGCGCAGATGGAAGCGAATATTGCCGATGCAGCGAACAATGGCGGGGCCTATGCGGCGCCGCTGGCAGGTTCCGAATTGGGCGCGGCGAATATGGCTTCGGGTCCAGCCATGGCGATTGTCGGCGGGCGGCTTTTGCCGGCCCTCCAACGCCAACTCGCCGAACTCAAAACTCAGCGCGCGATCGCCAAATCCGACGCCGGTATCTGGGCGCAGCCCGATGGCGAAGCGTGGTATTCCTGGTCCACCAGCGCATCGACCACCACATCGCTCAGCCCCGATGAAATCCACGAACAGGGCCTTGATGAACTCGCGACTTTACACGGGCGGATGGATCCGATCCTGCGCGATATTGGCTACACCCAAGGCACCGTCGGCGAACGGATGCAGGCGCTGGGCGATGATCCGCGTTATAAATTTGCGGAAGGCGATCCGGGGCGCGAGGAAATCTTCGCCTTTATCGATGAACGGATTGAATGGATCAAAGGGCAAATGCCGCGCGCGTTCAACCAATTGGTCAATCCCAATATGGAAGTCCGCCGCATCCCGATCAACGAAGAAGCAGGCGCACCGGGTGCTTACGGCGGCGCGGGCAGCAAGGATGGCAGCATTCCGGGCCGGTTCTGGATTAATCTGCGCAGCACCGATCTGCACCGCAAATATGACCTGCCGGATCTGACATTCCACGAAAGCATTCCGGGCCATGTGTGGGAGGGGGAATATTCCAACCGCCTGCCGCTGATCCGCTCCATCCTCGCCTTTGGTGCCTTCAGTGAAGGCTGGGCGCTCTATGGAGAACAGCTCGCCGATGAGCTGGGCGCCTATGATGATTTTGCGGTCGGACGGCTGGGCTATTTGCAAAGTCTCGCCTTTCGCGCGTGCCGGCTTGTGGTGGACACCGGGCTGCATTCCAAACGCTGGACACGGCAGCAGGCCAACGCATTCTTCGTCGACCGCAACGGTTCCAAACCGCAAGAAGTCGCGGGCGAAGTTGACCGGTATTGCAGCTGGCCGGGTCAGGCATGCTCTTACAAAATCGGCCATAGCGAAATCGTCCGCCAACGCGCGCGGGCGCAGGCAGAAATGGGCGATGCCTATGATTTCAAAGCGTTCAACACCGCCGTCATCCTCGGCGGAAACGCGCCGCTGGATGTGGTGGGCAAAACGGTTGGCCGGTATATCGCCGGGGCGACTGCATAGAGGCAGTGCGCCGCACCAATTGAACCGCGCATAACCCGCCGCCTGTGGAATTGCCCCGCGCGCGCCCTATCTAGTGGCGGCAACGTCACTCGCAGGAGACACTTACGTGGAACAGCTTGGCCCCGATCTTGATACGATGAAGCGCGTGCCTTTGGCGCAGGCGCATATCGATGCAATCTGCGAAATCGGTGCGGAGCGGAGCTATGGAGCTGGCGAAATCGTCACTGAAATTGGCGATGTGATGGACACATTCGTCTATGTTCTCGACGGCGAAATTGAGGTTGTGAACCCCTATACTGGCGAGCGGATGCTGGAGGCGAGCCTTGGCCCTGCGCAATTTATGGGCGAAATCGGCTTCCTCAACCAGGGCACGCATTACCTGAAAATGCGCGCCGTAGTGGACACCAAAGTGATCGAAGCCCCGCGTGAGGGCATCCTTGATCTGATGAACCGCATTCCGGAACTCAGCGATCACCTCATCACCGTGTTTGCCGCGCGCCGGCGTAAACAATTTGAAATGTCCAACGGATCGGTCAAAGTCATCGGCGCAGACCGCGATCCTCAGGTTCAAGCGGTCGAGCGATTTCTATCGCGCAACCGCATTCCGTTTCAAAGTTTTGATATGGATGCGCGCGATCCCGAAACCAGCGCCGTGTGCGACCTGAGCGGCCATGAACCCTCTGTCATTCTTGGCACCGATACGAAGCTGGAGGATCCGACCCCGCGCAAAGTGGCCCGGTTCCTAAACCTTGATTTGGGCATTTGTTCGCGCCGCGATTTTGATCTGTTGATTGTGGGCGGCGGGCCAGCGGGCGTCGCGGCGGCGGTCTATGCTGGATCAGAAGGGCTGGATGCGCTGGTCGTGGAAGATATGGCGATTGGCGGGCAAGCGGGCACGTCGAGCCGCATTGAAAATTACATGGGTTTCCCAACCGGGATCAGCGGGACGGACTTAACCTATCGCGGCCAAATTCAGGCACTCAAATTCGGCACTCGGTTCGTCATGCCGCGCCGGGTGGAGGCTCTCACCCGCCGCGAAGACGGAACCTATTGCGCGATATTGGATGGAGACGGCGAAGAGGGCGATGAAATTTGCGCCAAGACCGTGTTGGTCAGCACCGGCGTACAATATAGCCGCCTGCCGCTGGACAATCTGCGCGAATTGGAAGGGGCCGGGATATTCTACTCCGCCACCGAAATGGAAGCACGCTTTTGCTCCAAGACCGAGGCCGTCATCATCGGCGGCGGCAATTCGGCGGGCCAAGCGGCGATGTACCTTTCCCGCAGCGCGGCACATGTCCATTTGATCGTCCGTTCCGGCAGCTTGGCGGCGTCCATGTCGAGCTATCTCTCCCAGCGTTTGGAAGCCGATCCGCGCATCACCATTCACTACGACACGACAGTCACCCGGTTGCACGGCGATGATTGGTTGGACGCAGTAACTCTCAATACAGGCGGCAAAGAGAAACGCTTGGACACGCGCGCGCTGTTCATCATGATCGGTGCCGCGCCTAACACCGCATGGCTATCGGGATTGGTGGAAACGGATGACAAAGGCTTTGTCTGCACCGGCGCATCGGTTGGGCGCGAAACCCCGTTTGAAACCGGCACTGACGGTATTTTTGCGGTCGGCGATGTCCGCTCCGGCTCCGTCAAACGGGTCGCCAGCGCCGTTGGCGAAGGGTCCGTCGTGGTCAGCCGCATTTGGGAATATCTCGATCAATTGCGCACCACTGAGGGCTAGAATTCCGGCTGGTAAAGACGGCAATCTTTAGTATAGTTTTTCGTGACTTAATTGTCAGCGGCCCCAATATTGCCGGGCGGCTGACAACAAACGGGGGCGCGGAATGACTATTGCTCGATATTGTATGGGGGTGATCGCCGCTTTTATTGCCGTACTTGCCGCGCCGGCTGCAAATGCCGCGTGGTACGAAGCGCAAAGCGACAATTTCGTCATCTACGCCGATGATAGCGAGCGTGATATTCGGCGATTTTCCGAAAACCTTGAACGGTATCACCGAGCGATGGAGATCATCACCGGGCGCACCGTTGCCCCGCCCAGCCCGTCAAACCGGGTCGTCATCTTTGTCGTCGGCAATCAGCGCCAATTGCGCCGTGTTCTGGACACAAGAAGCCGGTCCATCGGCGGCATGTATATTCCGCGCGCCGGGGCCAGCCGCGCTTATGTCCAAGACATCCGCAATCGCAGCGGCGGCTATCCGCATTTCTCTACAGTCATTCTCCTACACGAATATGCGCACCATTTCCTGATCTCGACCTCCCGCTTTGCGATGCCGCGTTGGATGAGCGAAGGGGCGGCGGAGTTTTTTGCTTCGGCAATATTCAACCGCGACGGCAGCATCTCCATCGGCTTGCCCGCGCAGCACCGCGCGAATGAATTGTATTTTGCCGACCCGGTCAGCGTGCACGAATTGTTCGATCCAGAACTTTACGAAGCGAGACGCGGGCGCGGCTATGATGCGTTTTATGGACGCAGCTGGCTGCTCTATCACTTTTTGCAATTCACCCCGTCACGCACCGGTCAAATGAATGAATATTGGAACAAGGTGCGCGCCGGAGAAAACGGGCTGGAGGCTGCCGAAGAGGTTTTTGGCGATCTCGATGTGTTGCAGCTGGAGGTGGAAAATTACATGCGCAGCCGCGGTCTGCAAAACTTTGGAATTTCCGCGGAAAACCTGCCCATTGGTGAGGTGACATTGCGCCGCCTGTCTCGCGGAGAGGCGGAAATGATGCCGATCCGCATGGCATCGCAGCGCGGCGTCACGCGCGAAAGGGCGCTCGAATTACTAGAAGATGCGCGCGACGTGGCACGCGAATATCCGAGCGATGCCGGTGTCCTCGCCGCCTTGGCCGAATCCGAATATGATGCAGGCAATGATGCAGAAGCGATAGCCGCCGCAGATGCCGCAATGGCGATCGATCCGGCGCGCACCAACCCCTATGTGCAAAAAGGCTTCGCCCTGTTTCGCATGGCAGCAGAGGCGGACGATCCAGATGCTGCCTATGCCGCCGCGATGGGCCCAATGCAGGATTTGAACGCGCGGGAAAATGACCATCCGATCCCGCTAATCTATTTCTATCGCAGCTATATTGAGCGCGGCGAGGAGCCCAGCGACAATGCCCGCGCGGCGCTGGAGCGGGCAGCGGTGCTCGCGCCGTTTGACCAAAATTTGTGGTTACAAGTGGCGATCATGCAAGCGGGGGAAGGCAAGATCGACATTGCCCGCGCCAGTCTGGAACCGCTCACCGCGAACCCGCATGGCGGGCGAACCGCAATTATCGCCAGCGCGATGGTGGAAGCGCTAGAGGATGTGGCGGAAGGAGAGCAATTTGCGCTTGGCGATCTGCAATCGGCATTGATCGCGAGCATTGCGGAGATGGCTGGCGATGATGAGGAAGAGGGCGAGAAGGAAGGCGGCGAAAAAGGGGCCGATGACAGCGAGGATGCTGACACCGACCCGGATTCCGAACCCTCTAACCTTGAACCGTTAGAGCCTGACGAGATAGGCTAACGCGGCAGAATTAAGCGGCTGGCAAAGCAGCGAAGCGTCTCAGCGCGACATCATCCCGCCGACGATTGAGCCAAGGATGCCGCCAAGCGGTCCTCCACCTTGCGCGCCGCCTTGGGCCGAACCGCCAGTGGCTTCTTTGGCCATATAACCAGCCACTGCCATTGCCAGGATCGGCAACATTTTCTTGATCATGCCTTCATCTAGGCCAGTCAAAGACGCAACTTCGCCTGCGACAGAACGGCTCACATCCTTGCTGCCGAAAATGTTGCCGAGAATGTCATTGCCGGGCGCGGTTGGCGTTGGGCTGCTGCCCAAAACCGCATCGAGCAATCCGCCGCCTAGACCGCCCGCCAGCGCGCCGGCCAAACCGCCCCCGCCTGAACCGCCGCCACCTGAACCGCCGCCCAAAATCGCCCCGGCCAAACTGCCCAACCCGCCCATCGGGTCAGGTGTGCTCGTTCCGCCGGTTGCGCTGCGGCCCATGCCCGCGACGATCGCAGGCAACAATGCGCCCGCCGCCGTCTTTGCGGTGTTTTCATCGACGCCCAATTCGCGCGCCATAGATGTGATCGCCCCAGTTTGCTGGAGCATTGCTGCTAAGCTCATGCTGTCGCCCTCCTCTTGCGCGGCTTATTTCTTGCCAAACAGGCCCGAGGCCATGCCAGCCAGATCGTTCAGCGGATTGCCGTCGCCATCGCGGTCGAGCATGCTCATAACGCCCGAAAGCGCCGGGTTTTCCTGCATCTTCGCAGCGATCCCGCCAAGCGCCTCTTCGCCGCCCAATTGCGCGACAATACCGCTCAACGCGCCTGCATCGATACCGGTTTGCTCTGCTGCCATTTCGACCGTGTCGCCTTCTTTGACGTGCGATGCGCCCAACGCCGTCACGGCCTTTTCCGCCATGGCCGGATCAATGCCGACCTTTTCCGCGAGGCTGGCGACCGTGTCAGGCGAACCGGCGACTTGTGTCATGATGCTGTCGAGAATGCTCATAATATTGTCCCTTCCAAAAATGCTTGGCCGCAGCCTAGCGGGTTGCCGCGTTATAAAAAAGGCCCCGCACGGGAAACCATGCGAGGCCTTTGAAACAAGTTGTAACGCCGCGTAGGCGGACGCCGCCATTACGGCACCATTACGGCGCGAGAGCGGACGGAGCCGCCTTATGCAGCAACCGGCGCGGCTTGGCGGACGCCTTCGTCAACATGCGCCTCAAATTCGGCGAAATTGTCGATGAATAACTGCACCAATTTGGCCGCCGTCGCATCATATTCGCCTTTATCGGCCCATGTGCTGCGCGGATCGAGGATCGTTTGGTCGATCTCGGCATTGCTGAGCACCGGCACATTCACCGGAACTTCAAAGCCGAAATTGGCGTCTTCGCGGAATTCCACGCATTCCAAATCGCCATCAAGCGCGGCGTTGAGCAGCGCGCGCGTTGCCTTGATCGGCATACGGTTGCCGGTGCCATATTTGCCGCCGGTCCAACCGGTGTTGAGCAGCCAGCATTGCACTTGCCCCTTGGCGATGCGTTCTTTGAGCAGATTGCCGTAAACGCTGGGATGGCGCGGCATGAAAGGCGCGCCGAAGCAGGTGGAAAACGTCGCCTCAGGCTCCGTCACGCCAATCTCTGTGCCCGCAACCTTGGCGGTGTACCCCGATAGGAAGTGGTACATCGCCTGTTCCGGCGTCAATTTCGCGATCGGAGGCAGAACACCGAACGCATCCGCCGTCAGCATCACAATATTCGACGGCACCGGGCCAAGATTATCGGCGCTGGTATTGGGAATAAAATCAATTGGATACGCACCGCGCGTGTTCTCCGCGAGGGTGTTGTCGTCGAAATCCAATTCCCGCGTTTCCGGGTCCATCACGACATTTTCCAGCACCGTGCCAAACCGGCGGGTGGTGGCGTAAATCTCTGGCTCTGCTTCTTCGGAAAGGCGGATCATCTTAGCATAACAGCCGCCTTCAAAGTTAAACACCGCAGTATCGGACCAGCCATGTTCGTCATCGCCGATCAAAGTGCGCGAGGCATCGGCGGACAAGGTGGTCTTGCCTGTCCCCGAAAGGCCAAAGAACACCGCCGTTTTGCCATCCGCGCTGATATTGCTGGAACAATGCATCGGCATCACGCCTTTTGCAGGCAGCAGGTAATTGAGAATGCCGAAGACGCTCTTCTTCATCTCGCCTGCATATTTGGTGCCGCCGATCAGGATCAATTTTTCGGTCAAATTGACCGCAATCACGGTTTCGGAATTGGTGCCGTGACGCGCCGGATCGGCCTTAAAGCTCGGCAGGTCGATGATGGTGTATTCAGGCGCAATATCCGCCAGCTCATCCGCAGTCGGGCGCACCAACATCGTGCGGATAAACAGATTGTGCCACGCCAATTCATTAATCACCCGCACATTCACGCGGTGATCGGGCTGCGATCCGCCGAAAAGATCGGCGACATACAATGTCTCTTTATCCCCAAGCGCCGTCAAAAAATCGGCCTTTAGCGCGGCAAAATGATCCGGCGTCATCGACGCATTGACCTTGCCCCACCACACAGTGTCCTCAGTCGTCGCATCGCGGACGATAAATTTGTCCTTCGCACTGCGCCCGGTTTTTGCGCCGGTTTGCACGACCAAAGCGCCGTGTTTTGACAAGGCACCTTCCTCCGCCGCGATCGACGCCTCTACCAATGCTGAGGTACCAAGGTTGGAATGGATGTCGGCCTTGGTTTCAATACCTTGGGCAGCGAGCGAGTGAGCGAGGGGGATCAACGTGGCTTCTCCTAATACCTAGAATTTCAAGAGCATAAATTTCTGGCAAAGGGCCCGCGCAAAAGGGCTTTAAAAAGCGCCCTCAAAAAGCAGGAAGCGCCGCGATTCGGTCGCGGTCACACTGTCCCAATCCCGCGCGGGACATAGATGCTGGACCCCACCCCGTCAAACCGCCCTGCGGGCTGTAACCCGCAGAAGTCTGCGGTTTTTGCCATACCAATGTGCCAGTTTAATTGGTCTTATACTTTGGCAGACTGCAAAATTACGGCGACCGCGCGGCGGCAAAATCGCACTTTCGTCAAAGGCTGTCTCAAAGGTCATCTCTGGGGTTAACTCTGGGGTTATCTCAGCGGTTATCTCAGCGGTTATCTGGCCACCATCAGACACATTGTTTCGGCGCGGCAAACTCGCTAGACCCGGTGCAACAATTTTTGGGATCAGGAAAACCAATGAGCGCTCAGATCAGCGACGTGCCAGAGGGCAGCCCCGCCCCCGACCAAAGGCCGAGCGCGCCAGCAAAATCCGATTCCATCGAGATCGCTCTGGTCGATGATGATCGCAATATTCTGACCACGGTTTCGATTGCCCTGCAGGCAGAAGGATTTGTTACGCGGCTCTATTCAGACGGCGAAACGGCCTTGAAAGCGTTGGTTGAGAACCCGCCCGATTTGGCTGTGTTTGATATCAAAATGCCAAAAATGGACGGGCTGGAATTGCTGCGCCGGGTGCGCGCACATGGCCCTTTGCCGGTGATTTTTCTGACCAGTAAAGACGACGAAGCGGATGAAGAGGTTGGGTTGGAACTGGGCGCGGATGATTACATCGCCAAACCGTTTAGCCTGCGCCTGCTGACCGCGCGTATCCGCGCAATTTTGCGCCGGGCAGAACCGGACCGTGCGCTTGGGATCGAAACAAGCGCGCCGGAACCCGCGCATCCCAAGATTGACCGCGGGCGTTTGTATATGGACCCCGCCCGCCACCATGTGACGTGGAACGATTTACCGGTTAGCCTGACGGTCACAGAATTTCTGATCCTAGAGGCGCTGGCCGCGCGGCCTGGTGTTATTAAAAGCCGCAATCAATTGATGGATGCCGCTTATCCCGACGATATCTTCGTCGATGATCGCACCGTCGATAGCCACATCAAACGTATGCGCCGCAAATTTCGGGTGGTGGATGGCGAATTTGGCGCTATCGAAACGCTTTATGGGGCGGGATACAGTTTCACCGATGGCTGATACCCTGACGGGCGCTCATGCCTGATACCGATAACATTCTGGAACTGGCCGCCACTGGCGAGGAACGCCTCAGTTTTACCGGGCGGTTCTCGCTCACTGCGCGCATTTTGATTGTGAATATCCTGCCGCTCGCGCTGCTGTCTGGCGGACTGTTTTACCTCGACACGTACCGCACGCAATTGCTGGATGAACGCTTCAAACTCGCCCGGATTGAGGCGCAGATCACAGCAGAGGCCTTGGCCGGAGCGACGCGCGAGCGACAAGAGGCATTGCTCGTACAAATCGGCAGCGAGCAAGGCATGCGGATGCGGATGTTCGATGCCGAGGGGCTGTTATGGGCGGACAGTTTCGCGCTGGCAGAGCCCGCCTTTGAATTTGACGATATCAGCGATGATGGATGGGAAGAACGCTGGGCCCGGTGGCTCGATCACACGATTGACGCCATCGTCAGCGCGCAGGACGCCCCTGCCTATATCGAACCAGAGGCCCAGACCGCCGATGGTTTCCCAGAATTGGTCGATGCACGCGAAGAAGGCGTGAGCCAGATCCGGCTTTACGAATGGCTCGATGGCACCCCAGTGATCACCGCCGCCGCGCCGGTCGGCTTGCGGGGCGCGACGTTGCACACTGTGCGCAATGCCGTCGACATAACCGAAAGCGTCCGCTCCGCACGGTCGGCCTTGGTTATCGCGGTGCTGGTCGTGCTCTTCGCATCCGCTTTGCTATCCCTATATTTGGCGCGCACCATCGTCAGCCCGCTGCAACTGCTCGCCCGTGCCGCGCAAAAGGTGCGTCAAGGCCGCGAACGCGATGTCGAAGTGCCCCGCCTGCCAGAACGCAGCGATGAGATCGGGCAGCTCGCCCGCTCTGTCTCTGATATGACGTCGGCCCTGCGTCAGCGGATTGATGCGGTCGACAGTTTCGCCGCCGATGTGGCGCATGAGATTAAGAACCCGCTGGCCAGCCTGCGCAGCGCGGTGGAGTCCCTACCCAAAGTCGAAGACCCCGATTTGCGCCGCGAGCTGGAGCAAATCGCCACCCATGATGTGCGCCGGATTGACCGCCTCGTCAGTGAGATTTCCGATGCCAGCCGGATCGATTCTGAAATGTCGCGCGCCACATTGGAACGGATCGATATGGCTGATCTGGTGCGCGCCATCATTGGCAGCCGCGAAAACCGCGCAGAAAACCACGATCACCGCATTGCATTGGAAACGCGCGGCTTTGCCGCGCAGGTCCAAGGCGTCGGCGCGCGGCTGGAACGGGTGGTGGAAAACCTGTTCGATAATGCTGTCTCGTTTTCTCCGCCAGAGGCGCCGATCGAAGTGATGATCGACAATGACGGCGAATGGGTGACGGTAACGGTGCGCGATTCTGGCCCCGGCATCCCAGAAGGCGCGCGTGAAAAAGTGTTCCAGCGCTTTCACTCTGACCGCCCCTTGGCCGAGGATTTTGGCAACCATTCCGGCCTTGGCTTGGCAATTGCGCGCTCGATTGTGGAGGCGCATGACGGCTCGCTCCATGCTGAGGCGCGGCCCGATGGCTTGCCGGGGGCGTGTTTGCAAATACGCCTGCCAGCGGCGGCTTAAGCGAGAGCCGGGGCAAGTATGGCGCAGGCGCCCTCAATCGTGTTTCAGGCCAGCACCGTTGTGATCGCAGGCCGCGCCTTGGCGATTGAAGGGCCGCCCGGCAGCGGCAAATCCACGCTGGCTTTGGCATTGATTGATCGCGGCGCGCAGCTGATCGGTGATGATGGCGTGACCTTAACCCGGAAACCCGCCGGTGGCGGCAATGCGATCATCGCCAGTCAGCCACCCAATATTGCGGGCCTTGTCGAAGTACACGGCGTTGGCATCCTTACCGTTCCGATCGCCCCGCCCGCGCCGCTGGCTTTGGTTTTGACGCTAGGCAGCGCGCTAGGCAGCGAGGTCGCGGGACGAATTGAGCGTTTGCCCGAACAAGTGCCTATGCGCGATTTTCTCGGGGTCGATATTCCTTGCCTGCCCTTTGCCCCCGGAACAATCGCGCCCGCATTGCGCGCGGAATGGGCACTGTCACTGCATGGATTGGATGGCTAAGGGCGTCCCGGTGCTGTCACAGCTCACAGCAGCTAACCACAGCTGTTTGACGAATTCACCTTCCCTTCCCGGCTCCAAAGCGCAACAACCGCCGCGCTATGGAAGACTCGCCCGCAACACCGCCCTCCGGCAACCAATCCGCCAGTGATACGTCCGGCCAAGAAAAGCAGGCCGAAAAGCAGCGCCTGTTACTGGTCACAGGCCTGTCTGGTGCGGGCAAATCGACTGCGCTCGATGTGCTGGAGGATTTGGGCTGGGAAACCATCGACAATTTCCCGGTGCGCTTGCTCGACCGCCTCGTGGCGGAACCGGAAGATGGCTCCACTGGCACGCGCGCGCCGCTCGCGATTGGCTTTGATTCGCGCACCAGAGGCTTCGTACCAAGCGAAATGATTGCTTTAGTCAAAGACCTCGCCGCGCGCGACGATTTGGCGCTGACTTTTATGTTCATTGATTGCGCCGGCGGAGAATTGGAGCGGCGCTATAACGAAACCCGCCGCCGCCATCCCATGGCCCAAGGCCGCACCGTGCAAGACGGCATCGCAGCAGAGCGCGAATTGCTCGAACCCCTGCGCCGCTGGGCCGAAATCGTGATCGACACATCCGCAATGGCCAGCAATGAATTGCAGGCGCATGTCCGCGAAGTGTTTGGCGATCAGACGAGCGCGGAAATGACGCTCACCGTCTCCAGCTTTGGTTTTGCGCGCGGGATGCCGCCGCTGGCCGATCTGGTGTTTGATATGCGTTTTCTGGATAATCCGCACTGGATCGCAGGGCTGCGCGAATTGACCGGACGCGATGCCGCCGTTGGTGATCACATCGAAACCGACCCGGCATTTCACACCGCCTTTGGCCAGATCCGCGATCTGCTTTTAACCGTGTTGCCGCGCTACGCCGCGCAAGGCAAAGCCTATGTCCACATCGCCTTTGGCTGTACCGGAGGGAGACACCGCTCTGTCTTCACCGCGGAACGTATGGCCGGGGACTTGCGCGGGGCAGGATTTTCGCCCACTGTTCGGCACCGCAATTTGGCCTCCCGCGCTGCTGATGAAATAGAAGGCAAAAGGGCGAAAGATGGGCGTTGAATTTGCGTTGACTGTCAAGGTCTTGAGTGTGGTGGGTTTGAATGTCGCGGGCGTTTTCGCCGCAGAATTAACGGATTGAATTCACGTATGATCGGTTTGATTCTGGTAACCCATGGCGGCCTTGCCGACCAATTTGTAGAAGCGATGGAACACGTCGTCGGCCCGCAAACGGGGGTCGTAACGGTCTGCATTGGCCCGAATGACGATATGGAACACCGGCGCGCAGAAATTGCGGACGCAATCCAAACGGTCGATGCTGGCAAGGGCGTTATCATCCTAACCGATTTGTTTGGCGGCACGCCGTCAAACCTCGCAATTTCACTGCTAGAAACAGGCCGGATCGAAGTGATCGCCGGTATCAATTTGCCGATGCTGATCCGTTTGGCAGGCGCGCGCAAAAGCATGGAAGTGGTCGAAGCGGTTGAGGCGGCGCAGACAGCGGGCCGCAATTACATCACCGTGGCAAGCGAATTGCTGGGCACCGAACCGGCCCCTAAAACCGCAAGCGGCGGGAAATAAGGTGGCGGGCAGCACATGAGCGAATTGCGCAAAACGATCCTCATCGTCAACAAACGCGGCCTGCATGCGCGGGCCAGCGCGAAATTTGTCGGCGCAGTTGCCGCATTGCCCGAAGGCGCATCGGTTAAAGTTGCAAAAGACGGCAATGAAGCGGGCGGCGGGTCGATCTTGGGCCTCATGATGCTCGGCGCGGCGAAGGGCGATCATGTCGATTTGATCGTGGACGGCGCGAATGCGCAGGGCGTGATGGACGAACTGGCCGCGCTGATCGAAGACGGTTTTGGCGAAGAATAACGGCGGGCCAGGTCGCAGACCGGCCCGCGTTTGAGCGAATGGCATGACACGCACCCACATCAGCGGATTTTCCAATCCGACCGTCAAATATCTGCGATCTTTGCGCGATAAAAAACACCGTCGGCGCACAGGGCAATTCTTGGTCGAAGGGTTGAGACTACTCGAAGACGCGCGGGAAAGCGGGCGCTTGCCGCGCGAATTGGTGATGGCTGAGGGGCGCGACGAGCATGAATTGCTGACCCGGCTTGAACACGAAGTGGCCGCAGCGGGCGGCGAGATCATCACCACCACGCCAGATATTCTGACCAAAATCACCGGCAAATCCAATTCGCAAAGCGTGATTGGATTGTTCGATGAGTGGGATACGGGCCTTTCTCAAATCGACCGCAGCACAGCGCCGATCTGGTTAGTGGCGCAGGAATTGCGCGATCCGGGCAACCTTGGAACGATGCTGCGCACGAGTGATGCGGTGGGCGCAGGCGGCGTGATCCTGATCGATGATTGCGCCGACCCGTTCAGCGCCGAAGCCGTCCGCGCGAGTATGGGCGCGGTCTTTACGCAGAATGTGGCGCGGGCGCGGTGGGAAGAGTTTTTGCCGTGGCTGCGCGCAGATGCAGGGCAATTGGTCGCGGCCAGCCTGCGCGATGCCGTGCTTTATCGCGGAGCGGCCTATGCTTCGCCATGTTTCATTCTGGTCGGCAACGAATCGCAAGGTCTTCCGGAAGCCTATGAGGCCGAATGCGACCTGCGCGTCACCATGCCGATGCGCGGGCGTGCCGATTCGCTGAATGCGGCGGTGGCTGGCGCTGTGTTGGCGTATGAGGTGTTGGCGGGGTTGGACGCCAAATGATGCTCAGATTGGCACTCCGGAAAACCGGCACGCGAAGCCAGGAGATTGGCTCTGCCTCGTTTACCGTTCAGTGACCTTGCGAATCTTCGGCAAGAAGTTGCTGATCGGCGTGAACTGCTGTGGGCGAATGTAAAGCGTTTCGATCAAGATTGCGGGAATAGTTGGAAGCTTTGGGAGAAACTTCCGGTAGACGTTCAAGACCAATATAATGAAAGTCATGCCCTGAAGGATTCCGATCCTGAGAAGTCGTTCACCTTGGCCGAATTGTCTGCTTCCAACGGTAATCCGACAGCAATGATCGCAGCAGCCCTGTGCTGCGAATATGGTGACGGAACTAGCAAGGATCGCGAAAAAGCCCGGAAGTTTTACGAAGGCGCGGTCGAAGCGGGATCATGGCCCGCCACCATCTATTATGCGCGTTTTTTGGACCGAATTGGCGATCAAGAAATGGCCTTTGCCACGCTGGAAGATGGGGTGGATGCCGACTACACCGCCGCTTTTTTCTGGCTGGCTTGGTTGTTGTACAAACACGAATCAAGCCGAAAGATGGCGCGTCAGGTATTCCCGATGGTCGAACGGGCCGCTGACCGAGCGCATCCAGGCGGCCGCTGGTTAAAGGCAAAGCTGCTTATCAAGGGCCAGATGGGTGTAGTGCGAATAGCCGAAGGATGGCGCATCCAAAGGGCGCTTAGCAAAGAGCTTGGCGATCAATTGGAAGAACAGGGCCGTTCTAACTTTCAATAATTTCATTCCGCAGCGGCTCTGCCGTCTTCGATTTCACCGATTTCCTCTGCATCGGCGGCATTGTAACGCGGCGAACTTTCCACCAACGGCACGTCTTCAATCTCGCGTTTGCCGATCTCAACACCTTTTTCGGCCAAACGTTTTCCGGACGACAGGACGTTGCGTTCAAAGCTGCCGACGAATTTGTTGTAATTGTTGACCGCGCTTTCGAGGCCCCCTCCGACGCGTTTCAAGTGCTGAGCCGCCGTTTCCAGCCGCCCGTAAAGTTCCGCGCCCATCCGGCCAATTTCAGCAGCCTCATTGGCCAAACCGTCTTGTCGCCAAACCTGCGCAACCGTGCGCGCGATCGCAACCAGATTGGTCGGGGTGGCAAGCAGCACGCGGCGTTCGAATGCAAAATCCCACAAGGTCGGATCAGCGTCCAACGCCGCGGTCACAAAATGCTCACCCGGAATGAACATGATGACGTAATCGGGCGCTTCTTCGAATTGCGATTGATAGCTTTTGGCGCTCAAAGTTTGGACATGATTGCGCATAGATTTTGCATGCGCTTCCAATTCACGTTTGCGAGTATCGTCATCATCAGCCTCAAACGCGGCCTGATAGGCGTTCAGCGAAACCTTGGAATCGATCACCAGCTTCTTTTGCCCCGGCACATTGATGATCGCGTCCGGGCGCAGACGCCCTTCTTCGGTTTCGACCGAATGCTCCATCATAAAATCAGTATGCTGCGCCAGCCCGCATTGTTCGAGCAGGTTTTGCAACGCCCGCTCCCCCCAGCGCCCGCGGGCTTTGGGGGCGTTGGTCAGCGAATTTCCAAGCCGCTGCGCCTCGCGCCGCACCTCTTCTTGCCCGTCGCGCATCGATTGGATCAGGCCGCTTAGCTGCCCGAATGCATCGACCCGCTGTTTCTCCAGCGTTTCGACCTGTTTTTCATATTTTTCGAGCCGTTCCCCCACCGGGGCAAGCAAGGTTTTGATCTTAGCCTCGCCGGTTTCTTCCGACTGTTTGAAGCGCGCCTCTGCCCGTTTCAAAAACTCTTCTTGATTGCGCTGAAGCACCTTGGCGCCGGTATTCTCAAATTCCGTCAGCAATTTGTCGCGCGATTCTTCGAGCAAGCGTTTCTGCTCAGCAAACCCGGCGCGCTCTGCCCGGAACTGCGCGTTTTCGGCCTGCGCTTTGCCAAGATCTCCAGCCAAGCTTTCGGCGCGCGCAGCGCGCTCTGACATAGTCGCCAACTCCGTGATCGCAGCGCGAAATTTTTCGTCCAGATCCTTCGCGTCAGCATCGCGCGCCTCAAACCGTTCTTGCATCGCGGCGACCGGACGCGAAGCAAAGAACCACGCCGCGCCCCCACCCACAGCAAGGCCAATGACAAGAGCGACAATCAAAAGAATCGGTTGTTCCATCGCCCCATTATACATGGAACAAATTAAGAACACTAGACTTGAAGGGGATATCCCCCGAAGAAAATACGCGATCAAACCGCCAAACGGTTCGCCGCCCGCGAGCCGCAAGTGCAACCGCACGTCGCGGCCTATGCCGCGCGCGCCAATCCGGATAGTCGCAGGCCGGCCAAAGGCCGATCAGCCGTGAGAGAAAATCACGCCGCCGCGCGGATCTTCTTGAGCTTTTTCAATGCCATCTTGCGCTTCAGATTGGAGAGGTGATCGATAAACAAAATCCCCTCCAGATGATCCATCTCATGCTGGAGACAGGTCGCCATCATCCCTTCGAGCGCTTCTTCATGATGATTGCCGTCCAAATCCTGATACTTCACCGTGCAGGTCGCGGGGCGATCCACATCGGCGTAGATTTCCGGAACGGACAGGCACCCTTCATTCAGCGTCGCGAATTCTTCGGCGGGGTCGACAATCACCGGGTTTACGAAAACGCGCGGCTCAAACTTTGTCGCGGGATGCGTGTGTTTGTGGCCATCATGCTCGCATTCAACCGGCTCTGCATCCGGGTCTTCGGGTTGCAAATCGATCACGAGCAGCCGTTTGGGAACACCAACTTGGATCGCGGCAAGGCCGATGCCGGGCGCGTCATACATCGTTTCCAACATATCATCGGCGAGCTGTTTCAGATCGTCATTGAACTCGTCCGCTTCGACGGGGACGGAGATGGTTTTGAGCCGGGGGTCCGGAACTTCGAGGATTTCTAGGATAGCCATTTCGCTCAAATAGTGCGGCGGCCCTCGCGCTGCAAGCTGAGCTTTGCAATTACACAGATCGGTTATTCTACGGGTCTGCGTGCCCGCAATGCTTGCGCCAATGTGCCCTCATCCAAATAATCGAGCTCCCCGCCAACCGGCAGGCCGTGCGCCAATTGCGTGATGCGCACTTGGTGCTCCTCCAGACGCTCGGCAAGGTAATGCGCGGTCGTTTGCCCCTCCAGCGTTGCGTTCATAGCCAAAACGACCTCGTCCACGCCGACGCCGTCCGTCTTCGCCGCAACACGCTCCATCAGCGTCGCAATGTTCAGATCCTCTGGCCCGACCCCGTCCAGCGCCGACAATTTCCCGCCCAGCACATGGTATCGCCCGCGAAACAGCCGCGCCCGGTCCAGCGCCCAAACATCCGCCACATCCTCCACCACGCAAAGGCTGCGCGGGTCGCGGCGCGGATCGGAGCAGATCGCGCAAGGATCGGCGGTGTCGACATTGCCGCAAGTTTGGCATTCGATCAGCGTTTCCGACACCGCATCCAATGCTTCTAGCAATGCGGGCAAAGCCTGATCGCGGTTTTTCACCAGCCACAACACCGCTCGCCGCGCCGAACGCGGCCCCAGACCCGGCAACCGGGCCAGTGCGCCCGATAGCGCTTCGATCTCTTGCGATGCCATAGTCTGAGAGATAGGGGCTGGCGGGACGATCATAAAGCACGGGCGAATTTTTATGCGCATCACATTTATGGGAACGCCCGATTTCGCGGTGCCTGCGCTGGTGGCGCTCCACGAGACGGGCCACGCGGCGGGCCACGATATCGCCTGCGTTTACACGCAGCCGCCGCGCCCCGCTGGTCGGGGCAAGAAACTGCGCCCTTCCCCCGTTCAGGCGAAGGCAGAAGAATTGGGGATTGCGGTCCGCTCTCCCAAATCGCTGAAGCCGGATGAGGCGAAGGCGGAATTTGCGGCCTTGCGCGCAGATGTGGCGGTGGTGGCTGCTTACGGCTTGATCCTGCCGCAAGCCGTTTTGGACGCACCGGCCCATGGGTGCCTCAACATTCACGCCTCCATCTTGCCGCGTTGGCGCGGCGCGGCCCCGATCCACCGGGCAGTGATGGCGGGGGATGCAGAAACCGGGGTGACGATTATGCAGATGGAAGCGGGGCTGGATACCGGACCAATGCTGGACATTGTTCGCACGCCGATTGATCGCAAAACAACCGGCGAATTGACCGCAGAGCTGGCCGAGCTTGGCGCAGCGGCAATGGTGCGGGTTCTGGACGATCTGGCCGCCTATCCCTCCGCCGCGCAAGAGGACGCAGCCGCAATCTATGCGCCAAAGATCGACAAAGCAGAGGCGCGCATTGATTGGACCGACAGCGCCTCGGCGATTGAGGCGAAAATCCGCGGGCTGGCCCCCTTCCCCGGCGCATGGTTTGAGATTTCGGGAGAGCGGGTGAAAGTGTTGCTCGCTGAACTTTCCGAGGGCTCTGGCGCGCCTGGCACGGTCTTAGACGCCGGTATGACCATTGCCTGCGGCGACGGCGCGATCCGGCCCATTCGACTGCAACGTGCGGGCAAACCGGCCATGAGCTGCGAGGATTTTCTTCGGGGCCGCCCTGCCGAACCGGGGATGCGCCTCAATTGACCCGTTTCGCCCTCACCATCGAATTTGACGGTACCCCGTTTCAGGGGCTGCAACGCCAAAAACACGGCCCCAGCGTTCAGCAATGTATCGAAGAAGCGATCACCCGCGTCACCGGTGAAGACGCCGTGCTCCACAGCGCCGGGCGCACCGATAGCGGCGTCCACGCGCTCGCCATGCGCAGCCATGTTGATCTTGAGACTGACCTTTCTACGTTCCGCCTGACGGGCGGGATCAACGCCCATTTGCGCCCGCATCCCATCGCAATCACCGCTTGCGAAGAAGTGTCCGAGGACTGGCATGCGCGTTTTTCATGCACTGGGCGGCGCTATCTTTACCGGATCGTCAATCGCCGCGCGCCGGCGGTTTTGCTGCGCGAGCGCGTTTGGCACGTTGCACCGGATCTCGATGTGGAGGCGATGCACCGCGCCGCGCAGTCGCTGACGGGACTGCACGATTTCACCACGTTCCGATCCGCACATTGCCAAGCGAAAGACCCGGTCAAAACGCTCGACCAATTGGACGTCGTTCGCGCGCAAACGCCGTTCGGCCCCGAAATCCATGTCCACGCCGCCGCCCGCAGCTTTCTGCATCATCAAGTGCGCAGCATGGTGGGCTGTTTAAAGTTCGTCGGCACAGGGACTTGGAGCGCAGAAAGGCTCGCCGAGGCGCTTGCTGCAAAAGACCGTAGCAAATTAGGACTTAACGCGCCGCCCCAAGGTCTCTACTTCGTGTCGGCAACGTACCCCGATGGTGCTGATACAGATTCTTGAGAGGATTATCTAATGACAACCGGCAAACAGCTTTTCACGACCCTTTCCGCCGACGGCAAACTCACGCTGGAAATCAGCGAAGAGACATTCCCGGCCCCCACCGGCAACCAAGTTCTGGTCAAAATGGAAGGCGCACCGATCAACCCATCCGATCTGGCGATCCTGACCAGTGCAGCGGATTTTGACACGGCCGAATATTCAAACGGCAAAGTCGTCGCCAACATGCCGGAGCCATTCCTGTCCGGCCAAAAGAACCGTCATGGACAACGCCTGCCCGCTGGTAACGAAGGCGCGGGCGAAGTTGTCGCCACCGGTGACGGCGAAATGGCGAAGGCGCTGATGGGTCAACGCGTCGCCTGCGTCCCCGGCAATGCGTTCAGCCAATATGCGATTGCCGATGCGATGATGTGCCTGCCGCTGGGTGATCATTCCAGTGAAGTTGGCGCGTCGAGCTTTGTGAACCCGATGACGGCATTGGGCTTTGTCGAAACGGCAAAGATGGAAGGGCACGATGCGATCATCCACCTCGCCGCGGCGTCAAACCTTGGCCAAATGCTCAACAAGATTTGCCATGAAGACGGTATGAAACTCGTCAATATCGTTCGCCGCCAGGAACATGTGGACCTGCTGAAAAGCCAAGGCGCGACGCATGTCGTGAATTCTTCGGATGACGATTACATGGCGCAATTGCGCGCAGCGATCACCGAAACCGGCGCGTTCCTCGGCTTTGATCCGATTGGCGGCGGTCAAAACACGGACGGCGTGCTGAAAGCGATGGAACAAGTCGCCGCGTCGCAGATGGACGAATATTCGCGTTACGGGTCGAACCAAGACAAGAAGATGTACCAATATGGCCGTCTGGACCTGCAAAACCCAACGATCTTGACGCCGTCTTACGGGTTGCAATGGACTGTATCGGGTTGGTTGCTAACGCCGTTCCTGGCCAAGGCTGGCATGGAAACTGTGATCAAAATGCGCACCCGCGTTCAGCAAAATCTGACGACGACATTTGCGTCCCATTATAAAGCGAAGGTCAATCTGGAAGAGATGCTGACCAAGGACGCGATCACCGATTACCGCCAAATGAAAACGGGCGAGAAATATCTGGTTACGCCTTGGAGCTAAGCGCTCCGCGCAACTTACGGACTATCGAAGGCGGCCTGAATTTTGTTCAGGTCGCCTTCTTCGTTTGCGATCAGCAATTGTAGCAATATTCGTGATTTTTGCGGGTTCAGCGCCCTTGCGGCGATAAAGCCATTGGGATCGTCTTCTGGTTCGCGATCAACCAACCCCTCATCTACGCGGCTGGCGCGCACAACGATCAAACCGGCTTTTGCAAGCTCCACCAAACGCGCGCGCACGGCTTCTGGCATATTGCCCTCGCCCACCCCGGCGATCACGATGCCGGTTGGCGCGACCGGCAAAATCCGATCGACTACATCTGCGTTCATGCCCGCACCAATATACAGGATCGGCACCTCTGGCAGCGCGCCAGAATAGGCATAGCGCGGCGGTTCGCCCGCCCGCCACGGATTTCCGAACCATTCCAAGGCCGCCGGCGTGACCAGCCCAATCGACCCGCGCGGAAAGCCGCGAAAGGCATCGTCTGTGCCGCGCGTGCGGACCTTACGGGCATCGCGGGCGGCCAAAACCCGGTCTCCCATCACCAGCACCACGCCGCGCCCGCGCGCACCCGGATCGCTGGCCACGCGCACCGCATTGACGAAATTGCGCATCCCGTCGCTGCCCACCGCATCCGCTGGCCGCATCGCGCCGACAATCACCACCGGCTTTGTCGCAGGTAATGTGAGATCGAGCAGGAATGCGGTTTCCTCCGCCGTGTCGGTGCCGTGGGTGATGACAATTCCATCGACGGCGTCATCCGCCATCGCCGCGCTGATGGCTTGGTGCAAAGCGGTCCAAATCTGCGGACCGATATCTTCCGATCCGATATTGGCAATCTGTGTACCGATCAGCTGCGCGGGCAAGCCAAACTTCGCCACACGCGCCAACCAATCATCGATCCCGATCTGACCCGGCAAATATTCATGCCGCGTCGCAGATCCCGCCATTCCGGCAATCGTGCCGCCTGTCGCAAGGACGCAAATGCGCGGCGTTTCGGAGGATTTTTTGGTCATAAACCGCGATTTGCAGAGAAACTCGCAAGACAGCAATTGATTTTGAACCTTTTGCCGCTAGATAGCCTCTCACCAAGGCGCTTTTCATCTGAGACGCGCCCATGGCCGTGGGGCGATTAGCTCAGCTGGTAGAGCATCTCGTTTACACCGAGAGGGTCGGCGGTTCGAACCCGTCATCGCCCACGGCAATTTCTTGAAATTCTTCTGCAAAGTGGCTTGGCGTCGATGCGCCGATGCGGCAAAGCTGCGCGTTATGACGGGGCTTTCCATTGCGATTGCGGGCTGCGGCCCGGCGGGTTTGACGGCGGCGCTGCTGCTGGATGGCCAGGGCCACTCTGTTGTCATTTACGATCAGTTTGATGATCCCGGGCCGGTTGGTTCGGGATTGATGATCCAACCCAGCGGCCTTGCGGTGCTGAATGCGCTTGGTCTGGCGGAGCAGACATTGGCGCGCGGTGCGCGGGTCGATTCGCTGGAGGGGATCGAAGAGAGCGGTAAGGTCGTGCTCGATGCGCCTTATCGGGCATTGGGCGTGCCGGGCGCATTCGGGATTGGTATTCACCGCGCCAGCCTTTTTGGCGTCTTGTATGAGGCAGCCTGCGCTCGCGGCATCACGGTTGAAACCGGACACCGCGTCACCGGCAGCGATTTGACCAGCAGCGGCCGCCGCCTGACATTCGATGCGCGCCAGCCCTCCCCCGAATTTGATTTGGTGGTGGATGCCAGCGGGTGGCAGACCTTGTTCGATGATACGCCAAAAGGCGTTCTGGAATTCGGCGCGCTCTGGGCGAGCTTGCCGGCCCAGCCTAGCGACCCATTTGCCGGGAATATCCTTGAGCAGCGATATCGCCGCGCCGCGCAAATGGTGGGCGTTTTGCCCATCGGCACGCGCAAAGGACAGGGCTCGCCCGAGGTCGCCTTTTTCTGGTCGCTGCGCCGTGCAGATTATGCGGCTTGGGCGGATGCGCCGCTGGATGCGTGGAAAGAGGATGTGCTGGCGCTGTGGCCCGAAACGCGCATCTTGCTGGACCGGATCAAGAGCCGCGATCAATTGACCTTTGCCCGCTATGCTCATCGCACATTGAAACGCCCGGTGGCGGCCCGCATGATCGCCATCGGGGACGCATGGCATTCCGCCAGTCCGCAACTGGGCCAAGGGGCGAATATGGCGTTGCTCGATGCGTGGTCGCTGTCGCGCGGCCTGTCAGAGGGGCGAACTTTGGAGGAAAAACTGCGCTTAGCCATCAGTTGGCGGCGCGATCACGTTTGGCTGTATCAATGGGTCACGCGGCTATTCACCCCGCTCTATCAATCGCAAACGCTGTGGCACCCTGCCTTGCGCGACCATTTTCTGGCACCGGCGTCAAAGGTCTGGCCAGCATCCAAAATTCAGGCCCAATTGATGAGCGGGCTGTTTGGCTTCCCGCTCGCGCCTTTGGGGCTGGCTATGCCAGATTATGAGGCGCTTTCCGCCGCCGCCAAGGCTTCGCGCAGCTGAGCAATCGCCTCTTCGCTATCCCATTCATAATCGCCTGCCACACGCAGGATTTCCTTGCCATCTGCGCCGAACAGGATTGTCATCGGCAACAGGCCGCCCTCTGCAAACGACACGCCCAAATCAGTGTCAGGATCGAGCCATTGTTCCAGATGTTGGAAATCACGCTGTTCAAAAAATGGCACAACCACATCGGCCCCGCGCACATCCTGACTGATCGTCAGCACCCTCAGCTCGCCCTCCATTTCGCCAGCCAACGTGTCGAGCAACGGCATTTCCACCACGCAAGGCGCACACCACGTCGCCCACAGATTGATCAGCACCGGCCCATCAAGCGCGCCCAAATCGAGCGTGTTTCCTTGCGGGTCCTCAAAAACCAAAGCCGGCAGATCAGTCCCGGCGAAACTGCGCACCATTTGCCCTGGCAATTGCGGCGGTGGCGGCGGAGCGGCGCTTTGCCTATCCGAAGCAGCGGTTTCTTGCGCCGCGTCCCCCGCGCCACTATCGCACCCGGAAAGCGCAACCATTGCCAAACAAGCGAAACATATCGAACGGATCATGAGCGACTCCAACAAATCAACAGGCGGCCTATCGCCGAACACGGCCTCCAACAGCATGTGGGGCGGCCGCTTCGCTGAAGGGCCTAGCGCGATCATGCGCGAAATCAATGCCTCTATCCCGTTCGACAAGGCATTGTGGCGCGAAGATATCCGCGCATCCAAAGCGCATGTGGCGATGCTCAGCGCGCAAGGGATTGTTGCCGCTGATGACGCCGCGACGATCACGGATGGGCTGGACCAAATCGCGGCGGAATATGCGCGTGACGGCGTGCCAGAAGACTGGGATCTCGAAGACATCCACATGACGGTGGAGGCGCGCCTGACGGAGCTGATCGGGCCGGTCGCCGGGCGTTTGCACACCGCGCGCAGCCGCAACGATCAAGTCGCCACCGATTTTCGCCTATGGGTCCGCGCCGCCAATGCGCGCGCGATGGCAGGTATCGAGGCGTTGCGCGCAGCCTTGGTGGAACGGGCCGATGAACATGCGGCGACAATCATGCCCGGTTTCACGCATTTGCAAACGGCGCAGCCTGTAACCTTGGGCCACCATTTGATGGCGTATTTCGAAATGCTGGGCCGCGATCATGCGCGTTTTGCCGCCGCGCAAACGCGCTTGCTGGAATGCCCGCTTGGCTCGGCCGCCTTGGCCGGAACCGGCTTTCCCATTGACCGCGACGCCACCGCCGCCGCGCTTGAATTTGCTGGGCCGACGCGCAATTCCTTGGATGCCGTTTCTGACCGCGATTTCGCGCTCGATTACCTGATGGCGACCAGCCAATGCGCCATCCATCTGTCGCGCCTTGCCGAAGAATTGATCCTCTGGGCCAGTCAGCCTTTTGGCTTCGCATCCTTGCCCGACAGCCTGTCCACTGGTTCATCGATCATGCCGCAAAAACGCAACCCCGACGCCGCCGAATTGGTGCGCGGACATTCGGGGCGCATTATCGGCGCCTGCAATGCGTTGATGATCACGATGAAAGGCCTGCCGCTCGCCTATTCGAAAGATATGCAGGACGACAAACCGCCCGTTTTTGAAGCCGCAGGATTGTTCGACCTTTCGCTCGCCGCGATGACCGGGATGATTGCGGAGACAACGTTCAAACCGGATCGTATGCGCGCCGCGGCGCAGGCGGGGCATGCGACCGCGACCGATCTGGCCGATTGGTTGGTGAGGGAAGCGGATATTCCATTCCGAGAGGCGCATCATATCACCGGAGAAGCCGTAAAGCTGGCAGATCGGAAAGCCTGCTCGCTTGAGGAATTGCCGCTCAGCGACTTGCAAGCCATCGACATGCGGATTGATGACCGGGTATTTTCCGCATTGTCGATCGACGCATCTGTCGCCTCGCGCGCATCCTATGGCGGGACCGCGCCGGATCAGGTAAGGCAGCGCGTAGCAGAGGCCCGGTTGCAAATGGGCCGAGACACACAGGCGGAGGAATGATGCGCATCGCTCTGATCTTGATTGCCGGATTGGCCATTTCCGCCTGCGGGGCGCGCACCGGTTTGAAACCGGTCGAAGGCAGCAGCCTGCCGCCGACCGCTTACGGCGAACAAGAAAGCGCACAGCCGGAACAATTGCTCGAATTGGAAGCGCTCGCCGCCCCGGAACGCAGCGTCGAATTGCGCCGCCGGTCCGAAGAACGCGAAGACGATCCGTTCGACCTGCCGCCTGAATAATCCCCTCTAGACAATCACCGCATTAGGATTTCATGGACCATTTCGCTCTCCAATCCGGCGTCATGCACGCCGAAGACGTCGCCTTGCCGCGCATTGCTGAGGATGTTGGCACCCCGGTTTACGTCTATTCGCGCGCCACTTTGGAACGCCATGCGCGCGTGTTTCGCGAAGCATTGGACGGCGTGCCCAACAAATTGATCGCCTTTGCTGTGAAAGCGAACCCGAACCTCGCTGTGCTCAAAGTGTTGCAGCGGCAGGGATACGGCGCCGATGTTGTGTCAGTGGGCGAAATGCGGCGCGCTTTGGCGGCGGGCATTGAACCGGCAAAGATCGTCTTTTCTGGCGTAGGCAAGACCGCCGCTGAGCTAGAGGCGGCGCTGAAGGCGGGCATCGGCCAGTTTAATATTGAAAGCGAAGAAGAAGGCATCGAGCTGGCCGAAATCGCCGCGAGAATGGGATGCTTGGCGCAGTGCGCTTTGCGGATCAATCCCGATGTCGATGCGGGCACGCATGACAAAATTTCGACCGGAAAAGCGGATAACAAATTTGGCGTCCCGATTGACGAAGCCGGGCAGATCTTTGGCAAATTGGCAGGTCAGCCGAGTGTGAATTTACGCGGCGTGGCCGTGCATATCGGCAGCCAGCTCGGCGATCTCGCACCGCTCGAACGTGCCTTTGAAAAATTGGGCAATTTGGTCACGGCGCTGCGCGGGGCCGGTCACACGATTACTCATGTCGATCTGGGCGGCGGATTGGGTGTGCCCTATAAACAAGGCGAAACATTGCCCAGCCCGGCCGAATATGGGGCGATGGTTGCGCGCGTGACAAAGGATTGGGACGTATCGCTGATCTTTGAACCGGGCCGCGTGATTGCAGGCAATGCCGGGGTGCTGCTGACGCGAGTGGTGCGGGTTAAACGCGGTATCAACGATCCCTTTGTGATCGTGGATGCGGCGATGAATGATCTGGCGCGTCCGGCGCTTTACGGTGCCTATCATGATTTTGCAGCGGTGGAGCCGGGCGGTGATCGGATGACGGCCAATATTGTTGGCCCGATTTGCGAGACAGGCGACACATTCGCGATGGGCCGGGATTGCGACCGGTTGGTCACGGGCGATCTTGCGGTCTTTCGCACCGCTGGCGCTTACGGCGCGACGATGGCTTCCTCTTACAATTCGCGCGGTTTTGTCGCCGAAGTGTTGGTTGATGGCGACAAATTTGCAGTGGTCGCGGACCGGATCGATGCGGGCGAGATTATGGATGCAGAGCGTGTGCCTGATTGGCTTGAATGACGCATTTGCGAAAATTGCCTATGAAAGTGCGTCATGAGCGAGATTGAGAGCCTGCCGCTGTTTCACAAGATTGCCGGCACTGCGGTGCTGGTTTTGGGCGATGGCGCGGTGGCGGAGCCTAAGCGGCGCTTGGTTGAACGCGCTGGCGGCCGGGTCGTCGATGACACGCAGCGGGCGATTGATGAAGGGGTGCGGATCGCATTTGTCGCTTTCGAAGATGCGCGCGCATGCGAAGTGGCGGCGATCAATTTGCGCTGCGCGGGAATGCTTGTGAATGTGGTGGACCGGCCAGACCTGTGCGATTTTACCACGCCCAGCATCCTTGACCGCAACCCCGTCTTAATCGCGGTGGGTACAGGCGGTGCGTCGGCAGGGTTGGCGAAACATATTCGGTTGAGGTTGGAGCGGATTTTGCCCGCCTCTTTGGGCAAATTGGCGCGGGCTTTGTTTGCCGCCCGGCCCAATCTGCGCGCAAATTTTCCGGATGGCGCGGATCGGCGGCGGGCCGTGGATGAGGCGCTGCGCGAGGGCGGAGCGCTGGATGCGATGGACCCGAATTCCCATGAACAAGTCACGCCATGGCTGGATGGCGCAGGACAAGCCGCTCAGGGTGAAACCGTCCTGTTCACCTTGAACAGTGGCGATCCCGAAGATCTTACAGTGAGGCAAGCCCGCATGTTGGGCGAGGCCGATGTGGTTTGCATTGAGGGCGATGCCCCCGATGGATTTTTCACGCCTATCCTCACAAGAGCCCGCGCCGATGCTCAGCGCCTCACTTGCGATCCGGCCAAATGCCCGCGCGCTTTGTCACCGGCGACGGCGGTAAGTTGCGGCCAAATCGGGCACGCTGATGAACGCTCGGGTGATCTCACTGTAATCCTGCGCGCGCCTTCCGCCCTTTAAGCCGCATGCGGCATCGCCGCTTCTACTTCGCCAAAATACCGCGCCATTGCATCGGTTGACTGATCGCTCAGCGCAATAAAGGCACGGCGGCGATCACTGGAATCGGCAACCCGTACAAACACACCGCTATCGACCAATTGCTTGATCCAACGCAGCGCCGTCGTCGCCGGAACCGCCGCAGCGATGCAAAGCGAGGTCACTGACACGCGGGCATGTTCTGCATGCGCAGCCGTCAGATCGAGGAGCATGTCCCAAGCGGGATCGGCAAACAGTTCTCCTTCGAAGAACTTTGCCCGCGCCTGGCGCCGGGCGATTAACTGCCGAACATGACGCGGATCAGGCAAAGCGGGCCGCGCCGAATTAAAGCGCGGCGCTGCGCTCACATCACCCACATTCGTTTCATCCACCTGACTGCTGGCGAAACCCACCGGCTGAGAATTTGCAGAATGTGCCCGCAAAGCTAATTGCGTATTGGCCGCGCTGCTAGGCGAACCAGAAAGCCCCTCCAGCTTATGCGCAATCGCTTCGACCTGACGCGACAGATGGAGCAGGCCGAGACGGTCCTCCTCTGTCATCTCGCGCACGCGAGAATTTGAGATATCGGCCATTACCCGGCCCACGGCCAGCACGCGTTCCGCCCTGCTTGGTTGAACCAGCAATTGCGGATCGGACTGATCCACCGCGCCAAACACATCATCCAGAGCGTCAAGCGAGGTCAAAACAATCAATTTGGCGCCAGAGCGCGCCGCCCGCATATCCAGCCGCGACAGCGCCGCCAAAGTGGCCGCATCGACAATCGGGCAATCAATCATCACCGCATCACCCAAGGCAGTGGTCGGTCCATCCAGAAGGTTTGTGATGGGGCCGCCGTCAATTGCGGCAAAACCAGCCCCGCCCAAATCCTCGTTGATCTCGCTGCGCATACTGGCGCGGTCCCCAAAGATCGAGATCCGCGCAGGCAGGCCCGCGCTGTCTGTAATCGCGCTACCTGTAATCGCGCTGCCTGTAATCGCACCGGCGCCAGCCGGATCAAAGTCTTCGCCATCGGCGCTGTCATAAGCAAAATCTGAAGTCTGATAATCGAGCTGCGTCATCGAATCACTCCCTCTGAAAGTAGAACGATAGTAGAACAAACAAGGATCAAGTCAAGATTTCTAAGGTTAGATCGACTTTTCCACTTCGCGAATTGAACTTATTGGGCCTTTCAGGCGACTACCTTACTGAATGAACAAATCGCCCCGCCTCAACGCCTTAACGGGCGCGCCATCCACTTCTGGAGAGCTCTATAATGAGTTCCTCGTTGTGGCCGCTCAACGCGGGGATCGGCGTGCAATGGCGCGGCTTTTTGAACGATGGAACATGCGATTGATCCGTGCCGCCCGGCGATATTGCGGGGGCCAAGCTGGCGGCGATGAGGTTGCGCTAGATCTGGCGCAGGAATGCTGGCTGGCGATTTGCAAGGGGATCGCGGACTTGCGCAATCCGGCACAATTTCGCAGCTATGCCTTTGCCATTTTGCACCGCAAAGGCGCGGATCATTTGCGCCGGTCCTTGCGCGAACGGGACGATGCCGGCAACCGCGCAGCAGAGCCCGCAAGCGCTGTTCACGCCCGCCAATCTGACGCCGCGGCCATTGCCCAAGCCTTTGCCGCCTTGCCGCCCGATCAACGGCTCGCGGCGCATTTGCATTTTGCAGAAGGGTTGACCCTGCGCGAAATTGCGCAGGTCCAATCCATCCCCGAAGGCACCGCGAAAAGCCGCCTTTTCCATGCTCGGCGCAAATTGAAAGCCGCGCTCGCCCCCGATGAAACAGACAATACGATTGGAGAATAACAATGACCAATGAAGACGAACGTATCCAACAGGCACTTGGCCAAGATGATCACGCTTTTCTTGCCAGCCTCGATAGTGATCGCGGCCTGTTCGAACAGATCGGCGACAGTTGGAAGGGCCCTCTGGGTATGTGGGCCAAGTTCAGCTTTGCCTTCTCAGTCGGGATCGGATTGGCGCTGGCGTACAGTTTCTACCGCGTCATGACCGCTCCGGGCGGGGATGCACTAATGGGCTGGGGTTTCACCTGCCTTGCGCTGCTGATCATGCAGGGTTTCGTCAAAGAGTGGATGCTTGCCCGGATGAATATGCTGACGGTGCTGAGCGAAGTGAAGCGGTTGCAAGTGCAGGTCGCGCTGTTGTCGGAGCAGGAACGCTAAGGGCGGATCTCAATCGGAGTGCCGTCGGGGACAATCTGCCACAATTCCTCAATCTGCGCATTGGTTAGGGCCACGCAGCCATCGGTCCAATCGCCGCGCATCCGGCCCGGACGCCCGGTTGGCTGGCCATGGATGAAGATATCGCCGCCGGGGGATCGCCCATATTGGCCAGCAAAGGCGCGGTCTTGGCGGTTGGGATAGGAAATGCGCAAGGATAGGTGAAACGAGCTGCGCGGGTTGCGCGTGTCGATGGTGTACAAGCCTTCTGGCGTGCGTTCGTCCCCTTGAAATCGTTTGTGCCCCATCGGGGCATCGCCAAATTGCAAGCCGCGATAGGCGCGCACCGGACGGCCACTTTGATAGGCGATGAGCAACCGTTCCGATTTGTCGATCACCAGATAATCCGCAACGATCGGCTGACCCGAAAGCGGATCGCGCGGGATTGAGCGGGCGGCGTAACGCTGGCTAGAGCCGGGGACCTGCGCGCTAGGAAAAGGCGCATTTGCCGCCGGATCGGCGCGGGCGGTCCGCTGAGGTCCGGCGCAGGAGGTCAGTGTTAGGGCCAGCATCAAGACAGCAATTGCTCTCATATAGGCGCTTTTAACCGGCCCAGAGCGCTCTCGCAATTCCGTCTGTCACCCCATGTCCCATGCAAGGACTCGTTTAATCCCCGCGGGCGCAAACCCAGCGCATCAATCTTCGAACGGGTCTTTCATCAGGATCGTGTCATCACGTTCCGGGCTGGTCGATACGAGCGCAACCGGGCATTCGATCAGCTCCTGAATACGCTGAATATATTTGATCGCATTGGCGGGCAGATCGGCATAGGACCGCGCCCCGGCGGTGCTTTCGCTCCACCCTTCCATTTCCTCATAGATCGGCTCAACCGATGCCTGATCAGCCGCATGGCTGGGCAGATAGTCATAGACATTGCCGTTCAACCGGTAGCCTGTGCAAATCTTCACCGTGTCGAACCCGTCGAGCACGTCGATTTTGGTCAATGCAATCCCGGTCACGCCAGAGATTGAGCATGTCTGGCGCACAATCACTGCATCGAACCAACCCACGCGGCGCTTGCGCCCGGTGACGACGCCAAATTCGTGGCCCTTTTCGCCCAAGGTCTGGCCGATTTCATCATCCAGTTCGGTCGGGAACGGGCCGCTGCCGACGCGGGTGGTGTAAGCCTTTACGATACCCAGCACATAGCCGGTGGCGTTCGGACCAAGGCCGGAGCCGGATGAGGCAGTGCCGCTGACTACGTTAGAGCTGGTGACGAATGGATAGGTGCCGTGATCAACATCGAGCAGCACGCCCTGCGCGCCCTCAAACAGGATCTTCGCCCCAGCTTTGCGGACTTTCTTCAGACGTTTCCACACGGGCTGCGCAAACCGCAGCACAAACGGTGCAATCTCGCGCAGTTCCGCCAGCAATGCCTCGCGGTCCACGGGCGGTTGGTCAAACCCAGCGCGCAAGGCGTCATGATGCGCGCACAGCCGGTCCAATTGCGGCTCCAGCGCGTCCAGATGTGCCAGATCGCACACGCGGATCGCGCGCCTGCCCACTTTGTCTTCGTAAGCCGGACCAATGCCGCGCCCGGTCGTGCCAATCTTACCCTTGCCCGCCGCCGTTTCGCGCAGACCGTCAAGATCGCGGTGCAAAGGCAGGATCAGCGGGCAGTTATCCGCAACCGCCAGATTGTCATCATTGATCGTGACCCCCTGCCCCTCCAGCTTTTCCACTTCGCTTTTCAGCGCCCATGGATCGAGGACAACGCCATTGCCAATCATGCTCATCGTGCCCGACACGATGCCCGATGGCAGCAGGCTGAGTTTGTAGACATTGCCGTCAATCACCAAAGTGTGACCGGCATTGTGCCCGCCCTGAAAACGGACCACGACATCGGCGCGGCTGGCGAGCCAATCGACGATCTTGCCTTTACCCTCATCGCCCCATTGGGCGCCGATTACGGTGACATTTGCCATGGTCTAATCTCTCACAATTTTGCAGAAGGATTGCACAAACGGCATCCACAAACCGACGCGGCCTAGGACGATGCGAGAGGCAGAGCAAGCGGGATAAACACCGCCCGCCGCGCGCTGTCCCCGACTCTGTCGCCGGGCAACCTTCACCATGCGACCCTTTGCCGAGTTTTGGAAACGGCGAAAATTCCGCAAACCTCTCTTAAAAAACGATTTATCCGCGATTTTAAGCAAATGAATGTGACCTTTGCTTCGCACCCACATTCGCCCATCCGCCATCACACCGCGCGCGCCCAAAATCATGGCAACACACAGCAAAACTGCAAAACGGCATAAGCGATCACCCAACCGCTATGCCGCACCCCACTGGGTGTAGGAAAGCGGTTTCGCCGCCAAGAGCGTCCGCCGCCCCTCGATCAAGCAGACTTATTCAAACGCCACGCTGGTCACTTCGCAGACATTGATGCGGGTGAATTCAATCTCCCGCCCGCCAGCCGTAAGCGCGCGGAAATCGAACAGGCAGGCATTTGACCCATCGCTCGCATTGACATTCCACTGCTGTCCGGCCGCAAGCACCGACGCATCGCCCAACTTATCCGCGCCCCAATCCAGCGTCCCTGAATTGGACCAATAGAGCGAGCTCAGCGTCTCCCCCGTCCGGTTCAGGATCGCGATATTGCGATTATTGCCATCGGTGCTGGCTGTGTCTTCGGGCACCACAATGTTTGTTTCTGTGGCGGAGCGGGCGGAAATGGCGGAACTGCCTGACCCAGCTGCCCCAGCTGCCTCGGTTGATCCTTCATAACCGACGGTGAAGACATTATAGACGTCGCCGAGATTTTCGACCGTCATCATGAATGTTTCGCACCCTTCATCGTCGGCACGGTTGCCCGGGGTTAGAACGGTGTAAGTTTTGTCAGACAAAGCGTAATCGGAATGCACGACATCGCCAGCGGCATCCATAATCTGATAATCCAGATCGGTGTCGCCATCCCCTTCGATTGACAGGAATGTGCGGCCACATACGGGCAAATTGACCGTTAATGTCGCATTGGCGGGGGCGCGATAATCGCCCGGTCCGCTGCTCATCGCAAGCTCATCACCGCCGCCGCGGCCTGGCGATCCGGGAAAATCGCGCGTGATAATCGGGGGCGCATCACTCTCGACCGCGCGGGCAATATCCGGTTCTTCATCAAAGGCGATCGTCAGGACGTTGTAAACATCGCCCAGATTGCTGATGCTCATCTGAAAATCGGAACAGGCCCCGTCTGGATCCAACGTAAATTCGGTTTGATCGGTCAAATCATAGTCAGAATGAACAGCACCGCCCGATCCATCTGTGACATCAAAATCCAGATCGGTGTCCCCGTCGCCGCGCGCATAGACGACCGTGGAATCGCACACCCGCAACATCACTTTCGAGGAAGAGGTCGCATTGATCCGGTATTCACCCGGCCCCGACGTGCCGCCCAATTCCTCCTCATCCGTCAAGGTGACGGAGAAGACATTGTAAACATCGCCCAAATTGCTGACTTCGACGGTGAAGGTTTCGCATTCCTCCAGCGACGGCGTCAGAGTGGTGAAGGTCACATCGGAAAGGTCGAAATCGGTATGGACCGTTTCGCCAGTGCTGTCATTCACAGTGAAATCCAGATCCGTGTCGCCATCCCCGCGAATTTCTAGGCGGTTGACCCCACATACCGGCAGATTGACGATCAAAGCGGCATTGGCATCCGCGCGGTATTCGCCCGCGCCCTCGCTCTCAGCAACAGTCGCAATCCCGGTCAGGCCGGACGCGAGGCTGGTGGACGGGGCGGTGCCGGTAAAGGCGACATCCTCGGCCCCCTCTGGCGCGACCATCACCAACAGAACATTGGGTTCTTGCCCCAAATTGCGGACATCCATTTCAAACGTTTCGCAATCCGACAGCAATCCCGCCAATGTCGCGGTGGTCTCATCTTCCAATGCGTCATCCTCATGCACCACCCCGCCATCGGAATTGCGCACGATGTAATCAAGATCGGTGTTCCCGCCGCCGCGCGCGATCAATTGTGCCGACGTGCCGCAGGCTTTGAATTCAAGTGTTTGATTGGCGCCGGGCGCAATGACGTATTTCTCAACTCTGGTGGAGGCTTCGTTCAGAGGTTCCAGCACGACCTGAAAAGGGTTTGCCTCATCACCCAAATTGGAAACCGACAGACTGAATGTCTCACAATCATCGCCGTTCTTTTCCAGCACAACACTGAGGTAATCGTCGATGCCCACATCGCTGTGCACGGACATGCCGGACGGGTCGGAGACGGTAAAATCCAAATCCGTCCCGCCATTGCCCTGCACCGCCAGTTGGCTCGTCGCAGAGCAGACCTCTAGATTGATATTGACCGACGAATTACCGCCCACCGAATAATCATCGACGCTGGCATTCGCGCTAGTTGCGGCCAGCGCCAGAGTGACTGCCAGTGTGCCCGAACAGGCCAAAAGTGATGCTCGGATAATATTCATGTGCGCCCCTGCAAGATGTTCGTCGTCATGTTTGTCATCGATAATTGCCGAAAAGCTATAATGTTTTGTGTGTGAATGACAGCTTGATTTCTGGCGAATGATCGCCCGCCGATATTTTCGGGCGGTGCGGCCGCCCAATATGGCCGCCAGATACAATCCGCGACGCTTTGCTGGCTTGCGCAGCGGCACCGCGGGACGCAGGTTGGGCGGCGCAAATAAGGAAACCGAAACAATGAGTGCCGATCAATCTCGCAATTCCCGATTAAATGGGGGCATGTTTGTGCTGAGCCTTGGCGCCGTGATGGCAGGCGTTTTGGCCGCTGGCCCGATCTTGGCGCAGCAAAGCGAGCGTCTCTCGCGCCAATGCATGCGCGAAATACGGGATTTATGTTCAGACGGCGGCAGGCCGGATCGCGCGCAATTGCGGGCCTGTGTCCAAGAAAATGCGGGCGAATTGTCATCAGACTGCGCCGCCGAAGTGCAACAGCGCGCACAAAGGCGCGGATCAGAACGCGGGGGACAGCGCACGCGCCCCTATCAAGCCGCCGCGCGGGTCACACGCACCGTGATTTACGGCGACCATGCCCGCCAACAGATCGACGTTTACGAACCTGCTGATGCGGTGGAGCCCTTGCCGCTCATCGTGTTTGTCCATGGCGGCGGCTGGTCAATGGGTGACCGCAAATCAGTGCAAGCCAAACCTGCGCATTTTGGCGCGGCTGGCTATTACTTTGCCTCTGCCGGATACCGCGTCTTGCCCGATGCACCAGTCGAACAGCAGGCCGCCGATATCGGCGCCGCGATTTCGGCCTTGCGCGGGCAAGCGGGCGCGATTGGCTTTGACCCGGACCAAATCCTCTTAATGGGCCACAGCGCGGGCGCGCACTTGGCGGCATTGGTGGCCAGCGATCCATCCTATGCGGGCGATGCATTTGGCGCGATCCGGGGCGTGGTGCTGCTCGACGGGGCGGGCTATGATATTGCCGCCAATATTGCGGGCGCAAACCCGCGCAGCTGGCAGCTTTACAACAATGTCTTTGGCAGCGATCCTGCGCGCCACACGGCACTGTCGCCGATCACCCATATTGGCGGCCGCGACGCCCCGCGCTGGCTGGCGCTGTATGTGGAAGAACGCGAGACGGCGCGGCTTCAGGCGCAAACTCTTGCCAATGCTCTGATCGAAACCGGGGCCGAGGCCAGCGCCCTGCCGATTTCTGGCACCGATCATGGCCGCATGAACCGCGAGATCGGCACACCGCCCGGCGCCGCGCAGACGCAGGCGATTGATGCGTTTTTAGAGAGTGTTTTTTAAAGCTTGGTCACGTCTGACCCGCGCATAATATGCGTGCAGCCAAATGTCGCTGGATCATCGTCTGGCGACAATTGCGCGATGGTCCGGTGCCCTTGCTGGCGCGCGCCAGCGGCTTCTTTGGGATCGTGGCCAGTCGCGCAGAAAATCGTCCAACGCGGAAACGGTTTGAGGTTCGACACCTCCGCCACCCGGTCAACATACAGGGTAAAGCCCGTCGCGGCCTCATCACTGCCGTCAATCCGGTATGTACCGCCGCGCCCAGCCGCCCCGCGCAGCCCTTCTGCATAGAGCGTAAAGCCGAACCAGCTTTGATATTCAAAGCCGTATCGTTCGGTGGGATCAAGCGTGATCCGCGCCGATCCAGCATCCATAGCGTCCACCCGCGCCGCAATTTCCTCCAGCCCGTCAAGCCGGGTTGAGAGCGAGCCACCAGCATCAAATTCGCGCAATTTCGCCACCGCATCGGCAAACGGCCCCGCCGCATAGAGCAGCGGCAAATAGGCTTCTCCGCCTGCATCCTTCAAGCCGCCGGCATCTTTGGTATCCAATTCGCGCCGGATTGCCTCAAGCGTGTCGGGCCCCATCGGCGATTCTTGCCCGCCCCCTTGAGTGCCTTGAGAACCCTGAGACACGAGCGTGTCGAGCAGGTCGGGCATGGTGAAATCGACCGAGATACCGGTCAGCCCTGCGGATTTGAGCGCTTCGATTGCCAGCGTGACAATTTCACTCGCCGCCGCGACGCTATCGGCGCCAATCAATTCCCCGCCAAGCTGCAAACGCTCCCGCGCGGGGTCCAATTGGCTGGCCTTAATCAGCACCGTGTCCCCGCAATAAGCGAGCCGCAACGGGCGCGGCGCGTCTTTCATGCTGGTCGCGGCGATCCGCCCAATTTGCGGCGTAATGTCAGAGCGCAGCGCCAAAGTGCGAAGACTGGCCGGATCGACAAAGCGAAACATCTTTTGCGTCTGCACCCCGCCGGTTTCATGCGCCATGCGGCTGGCAAGCGAGCGTTCAAATTCCAGCACCGGCGGACGCACCCGGTCATAGCCGTGCCGATCCAACACATCGAGACACGCCCGCATCGCAGAAGTGATGCGCGCGGCAGAAGCAGGTAGGCGGTCTTCAAGACCTTCGGGAAGCAGATCAATGGTTTTGGTCATGTCAGGTGCGCGCTAGAATAAGATAACCCCGCCGACAACCTAAACAGCCCAAGCAGCCACCAAACGGTTCACGCAGTGAACCGCAAGGGCGACAATCCAAGTAAGCACAGGCGATCACCAAACGGTTTGCATAAGCAAACCGCAAGGGCGCCAAAAGGCAGGGGGCGCCCGTCGGCCGTTAGGCCGCCCCCTCGGAGGCCTTTGGCCGTGAGAGAAAAAACCCTTACTAAAACCCCAGCGCAGTCACCATCTTCACGCCGTCAACCTTCTCAGCCTCTGCCACCAAATCTGCACTCGGCGCGTCATCAAGCGAAAGCAGCAACACCGCCTCCCCGCCCGCATCGCGGCGGCCAAGGTTGAATGTGCCGATATTGATCCCGTGATCGCCCAACAACGTACCGATCCGGCCAATAAAGCCCGGCTTATCATCGTTCACCACATACAGCATGTGGCCGTCCAAATCGGCCTCGATACCGATGCCAAAAATCTCGACCAGACGCGGCGCTTCTTTGCCGAACAAAGTGCCCGCGACCGAACGCGTGCCCTGATCGGTTTCCACCGATACGCGGATCAAAGTGTTGTAGGCACCGTCACGAACTTGGCGGATTTCGCTCACCTCGAGGCCGCGTTCTTTCGCCAAATACGGCGCGTTGACCATATTCACCGTGTCGGAATACCGGCGCATAAAGCCCGCCAGAACCGCGCCAGTGATCGGCTTACCATTGAGTTCCGATGCCGCGCCTTCGCGTTCGATGCTGATTTTGGTGAGGTTGCCATGCGCCAATTGCCCAACAAGGCTGCCAAGCTTTTCCGCCAGCGCCATGTAAGGCTTGAGCTTAGGCGCTTCTTCGGCGCTCAGTGATGGCATGTTCAGCGCGTTGGTAACGCCGCCATTGACCAGATAATCGGCCATTTGCTCTGCAACTTGCAAGGCGACATTGACTTGAGCCTCAGTCGTCGACGCGCCCAAATGCGGCGTGCAGATGAAATTCGGCGCACCAAACAAAGCGTTTTCCTTGGCCGGTTCCTGCGCGAACACATCCAAAGCCGCACCGGCAACCTGACCGCTTTCGAGGCAATCTTTCAGCGCCGCCTCGTCAATCAACCCGCCACGCGCGCAATTGACGATGCGAATGCCGGGTTTTGCATTTTCCAGCCGTTCACGGCTGAGGATATTGCGGGTCTGATCGGTCAAAGGCGTGTGCAAGGACACAAAATCGGCGCGCGACAACAACGTGTCGAGATCGACCTTTTCAACGCCCATTTCCACGGCGCGGTCTTCGGTCAGGAAAGGATCATAGGCGATCACTTTCATCTTAAGCCCCTGCGCGCGGCTGGCGAAGATTGAACCGATATTGCCCGCCCCGATCAGGCCGACCGTCTTGCCGGTAACCTCGACGCCCATGAAATCTTTCTTGGGCCATTCGCCGTTTTGCGTCCGCGCATTCGCCGCCGGGATCATCCGCGCAACCGCCATTGTCATCGCAATCGCGTGCTCTGCGGTGGTGATCGAATTGCCGAACGGCGTGTTCATCACAACGACACCTTTGCCCGAGGCATAGGGGATATCGACATTGTCGACGCCGATGCCCGCACGGCCAATGACCCTCAGATTGGTGGCCGCGTCGAGAATGGCGGGCGTCACTGTTGTCGAACTGCGGATCGCGAGGCCGTGATATTCGCCGATGCGCGCGGCGAGTTCTTCGGCATTCTCGCCAGTGATCACATCGACGTCGCAGCCGCGCTCTTCAAAAATACGCGCGGCATTGGGGTCCATTTTGTCGGAAATGAGGACTTTAGGCTTGGTCATAGGAAATTCCTTACAGTTCAGCCGCGCGCGGGCGGTCCCTGCGCATGCTGCATAATATTGGGGAGGAAAGCGGCGGCCCGGACAGGCGGGCCGCCCGCTCAAATATTCATCAAACGGCGATTAGCCGTTCTTGACGGTCTCGTAGGCCCACTCAATCCAAGGCAGAAGGCGCTGAATGTCCTCCTCCTCCAGAGTGCCGCCGCACCAGATGCGCAAGGATGGCGGCGCATCGCGGTAGCCGTTGAAGTCATAGCCAACATGCCGGTCTTCGAGCAATTTGACGATTTTCTTCGGCACGGCGGCTTGGTCGTCGGCGGAGAGGCCGTCATACCAGTCGCCTTGGAACATCATGCAGACGCCGGTATTGGTGCGCTGAGCCGGGTCAGCGACCATATTGCGCAGCCACGGTTTTGCTTCGATCCAATCTTTGACGATTTTCGCATTGGCATCGGCGCGGGCAAACATCGCCTGACGTCCGCCGATTGATTTGGCCCATTCCAGCGCCGCAATGTAATCTTCGGTCGCCAGCAGCGAAGGCGTGTTGATTGTCGCGCCTTCGAAAATGCCTTTGTTGATCTTGTCGCCTTTTTTGATGCGAAACAGCTTCGGCAGCGGCCAAGACGGATTGTAGCTTTCGATCCGCTCAACCGCTTTGGGTGACAGGATCAGCATGCCGTGCTGCGCTTCTGAGCCCATCACTTTTTGCCAGCTGAATGTCGTCGCATCGAGCTTCGCCCAATCCATTTCCATTGCGAAAATGGCGCTGGTCGCGTCGTTGATCGTGATACCCTCGCGGCCCGGTTCCAACCAATCAGTATTCGGGATTTTCGCGCCGGATGTCGTGCCGTTCCAGGTGAAGACCACGTCATTACGCTGAGGGATAGTCGTGAGATCGGGGATCTCACCATAGTCAGCGGAGAGCGTTTGCAGGTTCGGCAGTTTCAACTGCTTCACCGCATCTTGAATCCAGACATTGCCGAAACTTTCCCACGCTGCGACCGTTGCCGGGCGGGCGGGATCAAGCATTGTCCACATAGCGGCCTCAAGCGCGCCAGTGTCAGAAGCAGGCATAATGCCAACCAGATAATCGTCAGGGATACCGAGCAATTCGCGGGTCAGATCAATCGCGTATTTCAGGCGGCCCTTAGCCAGCGCCGAACGATGCGAACGACCGAGCGATTCGGTTTTCAATTTGTCGAGGGACCATCCGGGGAACTTTACAGTCGGGCCGGATGAAAATTGAGGACGCTCAGGTTTGAGCGGCGGCTCGTGCAAGAGCCCACGTGCGTAGTCAGTCATTGTATTCTCTCCTTACAGAGAGCTCGCGCGGCGTTGGGACCGCGTGGCCCGCCGCCGCGTTTAGAGGGATCGCATTACTTGTCAATGAACGACTGCTCGCAATTGTGGAGACTGGCGCGGCCACGCGGAGTATTTCGTTTTGCGCATTTCCCGGACGGGATCCGCAAAACGAAAAACTCTCGCTTCTCCCTCTCGCCAAGTCCGCTGACCTCTTCTAAAAGCGCGAAGTAATGGAAATGTCCGATCTTCGCATTGCGCTGTTTAGCGGCAATTATAACTACACCCGCGACGGGGCGAATCAGGCGCTAAATCGCTTGGTGGGCTCTTTGCTGGCGAAGGGTGCGCAAGTGCGCGTCTATTCCCCCACCACCGACGAACCCGATTTCCCGCCGACCGGCGATCTGGTCAGCGTGCCCAATGTGCGCATGCCGGTAAAAGGACGCGGGGAATATCGTATGCCGACCCATCTCGGCAGCAAAGTGCGCCGCGATTTGGAAAAATTTGCGCCCAATATCGTGCATCTGTCCTCGCCCGACCCCTCTGGTCATGCCGCTTTGCGATGGGCGCAGGATCATGACATTCCGGTGCTGTCCTCTGTTCACACACGGTTTGAGACCTATCCGCGCTATTACAATCTCGCCTTCCTTGAGCCGGTGATCACCGGTATTTTGAGGCGGTTTTACAATCGCTGCGATGCGTTGGTGGCACCGTCACAAAGCATGATCGACGAATTGCTGGCGACCAAAATGCATGACGATATTGGCCTGTGGTCACGCGGGGTCGACCGCACCGTTTTCTCTAGCGAGCGGCGCGATATGAGCTGGCGGCGCGAACTTGGGCTGGCGGATGACGATGTCGCGATTGTGTTTCTCGGGCGCTTGGTCATGGAAAAAGGCCTCGACATCTTTGCCGAGACCATCGTCCAATTGCGCAAACGTCAGGTGCCCCACAAAGTGCTGGTGATCGGTGACGGTCCGGCGCGTGAATGGTTTGAGGACGCCTTGCCCGGCGGCATATTTGCAGGCTTCAAAACCGGCGCAGATCTGGGGCAAGCGCTCGCCAGCGGCGATATCTTTTTCAACCCATCGGTCACAGAGACATTCGGCAATGTCACATTGGAGGCGATGGCATGCGGATTGCCCGTCGTCGCCGCCGGTGCAACCGGGGCGTCCAGCCTCGTCAATCACGGCGTCACCGGGCAATTGGTGCCGCTTGTGGGTAAAGGGGCCAATGCGGCCCCCGACAGTGCTGGCCTAGCCGAAGCGATTGCGCCTTATTGCACCGATCCCGCCTTGCGCATGGCGCATGGCCGCGCGGGGGAGCAGCGCAGTCTGGAATACAGTTGGGAGGCGATCAATCAGGTTGTCGCCGACACATATCTGCGCCTAATCGCGGATCGCCGGGCGTTGCAGGAGGCCGAGGCGGCCTGAATTGCGCCCCCAGACTTCCCCCGGGACCCCTCCGCCAAATCCTAGCGCAGCACCCCGGCCCGTTTCATCCGGCTGGAATAAATGAACAATCCAATCGTGATCACCCAAATCGCGGCGGCAAACAGGTTTTGCCCGGTCGTCTGCATCGAAGCAGGCAGTTCAATAATCAACCGCTGATACACCGTCACACCAATCAATCCGAGGATTGAAACACCGAACAGCAAAACGGCAAATTTGCTGCGCAACAACAGCGCCGCCGATCCGAGGAAACAGCCCCACACGCCGAGCGCCCACGCCGCCACGGCCCATGCCGGGAAGCTGGTGAAAAAGGTGATTTGTTCCGGCGTGAATTTCGATGGGTCGAGCTTGTTCAGCTCTGTCATCATATAGCTGATCACGCCGCCAGAATTCCACAGCAAGGTGATGATGCCAATGGCCCACAAATGCCACGGTGTTTTTGGCCGTCCGCCGACTTGTTCGCCTAGTGTGCCGTTCATATCAATCCCTTCCCAAGGACGACGCGACCCGTCCATGAAAGAGAATTGTCAGATCACGCTGCGCTTAGCAAGGTTACGCTACGGCAACTGATAATTGCGGCGCGGATTTGGTGCCAAGACTGGCGGCTTAATTGATGGGGCGCAGGCGATCGCCGCACCCCACCATTATGCGGATTAAATTCGCTCGATACGCTTGGCGACCTCGTCAATAATATCGACGATTTCATCCATCACATCCTTGTCGAGCTTACCGCTGCGGGCGCGGTTCTTGAGGACATTGGCGAGATTGCCCATCGCCCGGAACAGGTCCGGCGATTTGACCTTTTCGGCGCGCTCGCCATGCTTGCCCAACCGGCCCATCAAAGCCTCAACCTCTTCGCTGCGCTCTTCCAATTCTGCGCTGCCATCGGCTGTGACCTTAAAAGGTTTCTTGGCGTCTTTTGAGGCCGCCTCTTCGATCTTCCCTTCATCTGCAAGCATTTGCAGCGTCGGATAGACCGCGCCGGGGCTGGGCGCGTAGTCGCCACCGGTCATGTCTTCAACGGCTTTGATCAATTCATATCCGTGGCGTTCTTCTTCCGCGATCAGCGCCAGCAATGCCAGCCGCAATTCGCCCGAGCCGAACATCCGGCCGCGGCGTTTGCGCCGGCCGCCCGGCCCGCCCATTCCGCCTGAACCACGCCCGCCCGGCCCGCGTGCTCCGCGTGATTTCGGACCCTCTTCACCGTCCCAATCATCCCAATCGCCGGACCAATTGCCAGATGCCGCCATCATCGCGATCATCGGGCCCATCTTGTCCCAACCACCGCTCCAATCGCCGCCCATACCGCGCCTCATTCCAGAGCGCCGCGCGTATTTTCTATATTTCTGCCAGCTCATATTCGTCATCCTTCTTACGACACTCTTTAAGTGCATCTTCGATAGGTCAAAGATATATCTTTAAACTCGCACCGCAAGAGGCGAATGGTAATTTCTGACAGGCGTATTATGGCATCCGACCAATGGCTGACCTTTTCGCAGACGATATTCCGCCCATACCGGCATCAGCATCGGCATCGCAGCAAGAGCCGCGCGCAGACGCGCCGCTGCCCGATCGGCTGCGCCCGCGCGCGCTTTCTGACGTGATCGGGCAAGAGCACCTGACCGGCCCCGAGGGCGTGATCGGGCGGATGGTCGCAGCGGGGAAACTTGCCAGCATGATCCTGTGGGGCCCGCCGGGAACCGGAAAAACCAGCATCGCGCGCTTGCTCGCCGATGCGGTCGGTATGCGGTTCGTTTCGATCAGCGCGGTGTTTTCCGGCGTTGCGGAACTCAAAAAAGCCTTTGCAGAAGCGGACAAAATGGCCTCTGCGGGCCAGAAAACATTGCTTTTTGTGGACGAAATTCACCGCTTTAACCGCGCGCAGCAGGATGGATTTTTGCCCTTTGTTGAACGCGGTACGGTCACACTGGTGGGCGCGACAACCGAAAATCCCAGCTTCGCCCTCAACGCCGCTTTGCTCAGCCGGGCACAAGTTCTGATCCTCGAAAGATTGACCGGCGACGCACTGGGCGCATTGCTCACCCGCGCAGAAACGCTCGAGGGTCCCCTCCCCCTCACCGCTGACGCCCGCGCCGCTTTGGTTGCGAGCGCCGATGGCGATGGCCGATTTCTGCTGGGTCAGGCGGAAACTTTGTACAATGCCAATCTGCCAGCACCGCTCAGCCCGGCGGAACTTGGCGCGTTTTTACAGCGGCGCGTGGCCGTCTATGACAAAGACCGCGATGGTCATTACAATTTGATCAGCGCGCTGCACAAAAGCCTGCGCGGATCAGATCCGCAGGCGGCGCTCTATTACATGGCGCGCATGCTGACCGCAGGAGAAGAGCCGCTTTATGTCCTGCGCCGATTGGTGCGGTTTGCATCCGAAGATATTGGCCTGGCTGATCCGCAGGCGCTGGTGCAATGTTTGGCGGCGAAAGATGCCTATGATTTCTTGGGTAGCCCAGAAGGCGAATTGGCGATTGTCCAAGCCTGCCTCTATCTCGCCACAGCGCCCAAATCGAACGCCGCCTATGCGGCGCAAAAATCCGCCTTCAAAGCCGCACGCGAAACGGGCAGCCTGATGCCGCCCGCCAATATCCTCAACGCCCCGACGAAACTGATGAAAGACATCGGTTACGGCGAGGGTTACGCCTATGATCACAATTCAGAAGAAGGTTTTTCCGGCGACAATTATTGGCCGGAAGGGATGGCGGCGATGACGTTTTACGAGCCGGTTGAACGCGGGTTTGAACGCAAAGTGCGCGAACGCATTGCCTATTGGGATAAATTGCGGACTGAGCGCGCATGAGGGATTTCGACCACTTCCTCGCCATTGATTGGTCCGGCGCACGCGGAGAGCGGCACAAAGGCATCGCGCTCGCCATTGCGGAGGCCGCTGGCGGGCCGCCGGTTCTGGTCGATCCCGGCCCGGATGGATGGTCACGCACCGAAGTTATGGAATTGCTGCGCGATGCCTTGCCCGCCAACACTTTGGTCGGCATCGATCTCGGGATCAGCCTACCTTTCGGTGATTGCGGCGCGTTTTTCCCCGAATGGGACCATTCCCCCAGCCATGCCAAGAAACTCTGGGCAATGATCGACGACATCTGCGCAGATGACCCGCATTTGGGTGCGCAAAGTTTTGTCGATCACCCCGACGCGGCCCGGTATTTCCGCAATGGTAAGGGGAAAGAAGGCGATCTCTTTCATCTCCCCGGTGCCATCACGAAAGAAGGGCGGTTTAGAGAGGCCGAAATCGCGCAGCGCCGCCAAAAATGCCGGCCGGTGAGCAATTTCAACCTCGTCGGCGCGGCGCAGGTCGGCAAAAGCTCGCTGACGGGGATGCGGATGCTGCATCAATTGCGCGGCGACTTGCCGGTTTGGCCGATGGACCCCGTCCCTGAAAAGGCGCAGGCCAAAGGCGGCTCCTTGCTCGTCGAAATCTATACCGGCCTTGCCTCAAAAGAGGCCGCATCGCTGAGGGGCGGGCAAAATGGGTCGCGCACCAAAATGCTGACCTATGGCGACCTAAACGCCGCGCTCGAAGCGCTGGGCAGCGATCCGGTGCGCAAATATGGCGAGGTCGATGACCATTCCTCTGACGCGCTGCTAACCGCGGCATGGCTGCGCAAAGCGGCGGGCGAAGCAAAGCGGTGGGAGCCGAGATTTTTGACGGCAGAAATTGCCTGGACAGAAGGGTGGACCTTCGGAGCGCTTTAATCAGCGATAGATGTGCGAATTGTCGCGGCGATCGCGTTTATATCCGGTTTTGCGCAATTCTTCGAGCATCTTTTCGCGTTTGGGATCGAGCTTAGGTTCCATGAGACGCGCGGGTTCGATCGTCTCTTCTTCAATTCGCTCTAGCCGCTGCTTACTCTCAGCGCCGCGCGGATCATCCTCATTCAGGGCATTGATGATCTCGACATTCTTCTCATTGATCATGCCGGGGATCAGCGCCAAATCAATCAGCAACCACGGGATCAGAACCACCCAGCCGATGAAAGAAAACAGCAGAACCATCTGAGCGATGGCCGATCCTGTCTTGCCTGCATAAAACCGATGCGCGCCAAACCCGCCGAGCAAAAGCCAGCACAGATAGGCAATCCCTATCGATTTGTGTTTTGCCTCAAACATCATCTGTTTGTGCAGATTGTCGTCCATCACCCATCCCTTTTTGCGCGCATTGATGCGCGCTCGTCCACTCTGCCTAAGATGTATCTTAGCGCCGCGTAATGGCAAGCCTGTATCCGTTGCAATCGACCAAATGCAATCCGCGCTCGGCGAAATCAAAATTCTGGCGATTTATGGCTGCAAAAATGCCGGGTTTGCATCAAGGGTCTAGACAAGGCGCCCCCTTTGCGGCTAGCGGGCCTTTCCGCCATAAAAGTGGATGGATATGGGCCGGCTTAGCTCAGTTGGTAGAGCAGTTGATTTGTAATCATCAGGCCACGCGTTCGAATCGTGTAGCCGGCACCATTTTCGACTAGAGAAAACCATCCCGGGGATGGTTTTCCGTCGAAAACCCCGAGCGCAAGCGAAGGGGCAAGATCTCAATCATTTAACCCAGTTCAGTGCATTGTTCATTGAACCGTTCAGTGCATCGCGCTTCAATCGCCGCGCAAACTTGAGCAATTTGCGCCATTGCCCTATCCCAGTTTCAAATCACAACTGAACTGGACTTCGTCATGCCGAATACGCTCGCCGCCCCGATCACTCTGCCTTGCGGCGCGTCCTTGCCGAACCGCCTTGCGAAAGCAGCGATGACGGAAGGCCTCGCCACACCTGATGGCCGCCCAACCCCGGAGTTAGAGCGTCTCTACGGTATTTGGTCCGATGGCGGCGCGGGAATGCTGCTCACGGGCAATGTGATCATCGACAAAGACCATCTAGAGCGCCCCGGCAATGTCATTATCGACCGCGAGCCGGATGCCGATATGGCCGCACGGCTCAAAAGCTGGGCGCAAGCGGGCACGCGCGCGGGCAATCACTTGTGGGCGCAAATCAGCCATGGCGGGCGCCAGACGCAAAAGCTGGTGAACCCCGCGCCCAAATCGTCATCAGATGTCACATTGGCCTTGCCGGGCGGGCAATTTGCAAAACCCTCTCCCCTGACGCTTGAAGAGATTGCCGATCTGGTGCGGCGCTGGGCGATCGCGGCGCGGGCATTGCAACAGGCCGGGTTTACCGGTGTGCAAATCCACGGCGCGCACGGCTATTTGATATCGCAATTTCTATCCCCGCGCGTGAACCTGCGGACCGATGAATATGGCGGCAGCCTTGAAAACCGCGCGCGCTTTCTGCGGGACATTGTCACGGCGGTGCGCGAAGCGGTGGGACCGGAATTCCCGATCTCGGTCAAACTCAATTCGGCCGATTTCCAAAAGGGCGGCTTTGATTTTGAAGACAGTTTGCAAGTCGTCAAATGGCTTGAAGCAGACAGCGTCGACCTGATCGAGATTTCTGGCGGAACCTATGAACAACCCAAATTGATGGGCGCAGAGGGGATGGAGGAAGTCGAAGAGCAAAATGTCGCCCCGTCGACAGCCGCGCGAGAGGCCTATTTCGTCGATTTTGCGCAGGCGATGCAGGCGCAAGTGAGCGTGCCTTTGATGGTCACTGGCGGATTTCGCAGCCGCTTGGCGATGGAACAGGCGCTGAGCAGCGGCGCGGCCGATGTGATCGGATTGGGACGGCCCATGTGCCTGATCACCGATGCGCCCAAACAATTGATCGAAGGACGCAGCGACCTGCCCAAATATGAGGACCGATTGGATTTGATCCCCGGCTGGCTGAGTTTCCTAAAGCGGTTTCAGACCATCAAAGCGATCAACGGGTTTGCCGGCGTTTACTGGTTCTACGAACAGCTCTGGACGCTTGGCCGCGACGGACGCGTGGACGAATCGGTCGCGCCCTTCGCCGCTTTCAAACGGGTCGATGCACGCAGCAAAGCAATCCAGAAACAACGCGCATAGATGCACCTATAACTCTGCGAGAATTACGCCGGTTGCGGGGCGGGATCATCTCCAAAGGCAAATTCAGCGCTTTGGCCGAAAACCAAACGGTTGATGATCAGCGATGTCGCCACCGACAAGATCAACGTCACCGCCATGCCGTGAATATAATGCGCCGGTTCCCACCACATGCTCCAAAACGCATAGAATGCCACGCCCGTCACCACGCCGATCATCGCCGCCGCCGCTTTCACATTGCGGAACGCAAGGCCGACGATAAAGGCCGAGAGGATCGGCATAGAGAGCAATCCGTAAAGCTGTTGAACGGTGTTAATCAGGCTTTCCTGACTGGCGAAAAACGGCACCAGCGCCAGAGCAAACAGGCTCATCAAAATCGACACAATCGCGCCCAAACGGCCAACGCTCTTGGCTTTCCCAACATAGGCTTCGTGCATATCGCAAACATACAGAGCCGCGCTGGCATTGAGGATTGAGTTAAACGTCGTCAGCACCGCCGCAAACAAAGCCGCGGCAAACGCGCCGGAGAGCCATAGCGGCAGAACCTCTGCAACAATCATCCCGTAAGCGCCATCTTGCGGGACATCGCCGAACAATTTGTACGACACGATCCCCGGCACAACCACGATCAGCGGCACAATCAGCAACCGAATGCCCGCCGCTGCCATCACACCCTTTTGCGCCTCCGCTACGGTGGGGGATGCCATTGCGCGCTGAGTGATCGTTTGATTGGTCGACCAATAAAATGTCTGGATGAAGATCATTCCCGTCAGCAATGTGTGCCACGGAATGTCCGAATTGCTGTCACCGATCAGCGTAAGCCGCTCTGCCGGAATGCCGCTGAGGTCAAAATCAATCGCCTTTAGCGCAAGGAACACCACCACCAGAGCGAGGCTGAGAATGAGGACGCCCGAATATGTGTCCGACACCGCCACCGCGCGCAGCCCGCCGAAAATAGCGTAAGCCGCACCAATTGTCGCCAGAATGACAGAGAAGATCATCAGGTTTGCGATTTTGACATTCAGGCCCATCATCTCAAGCGCTTCTGGTGAAACAGAGGACAAAAGGAACCGCGCATCGCCCCCATCATAGCCGAGCATCGACAGGAAAAACTTCGATCCGCCATACAGGATCGCGGGTAGGAAAATGAACAGATTTCCAGCCAAAAACAGCAAGCTGATCAGCGCGCGAATGTGCTTATCGCCGTATTTTTTCTGCAACAGCTCCGTCGTGGTGGTGCAGTTGTTTTTATAATAGACCGGCAGAAAAACGAAGGCGAGGATGAACAGGCCGACCACGGCGGCAAATTCCCACCACGCCACCAGCAGCATCTGATTGCCGTTCATGCTCACCAATTGATCGGTGGACAGGTTGGTCAGCGTTATCGAACCGGCGACAAAATACCAAGCGAGCCCGCCATTGGCGAGGAAGTAGTCTTTCTCATCACCGCTTCCGCCATTCGCCGCGCCGCGTTTACCCCGGCAATGCATATAGGTCGCAAAGGCGATCAAGGCGGTGATGGTCAGGAAAACCGTGACCTGAATTGTGCTCATTTTGATATCCCTCGCCCGTATTCTGATCGCCGCGCTTTAAACGCTTTTCGCTTTCCGGCACTCTTTCAACATCGCGCCCTTGCGGCAAGTGCGCAGAAAAGGAAATGGCGGACATACCCGCGATCTCGCTCATTGAACTGCGCCTAAGATTGAAACTGGCCAGATCGAAACTGGCCAGATCGAACAAGGGCGGATACGGAAAATTTCATGGCTCGCCGCAATGCAATGTCTCATCAGACAAGCGAATGCGTGGTGGTGAAAGGTTTGAGCAAAGGGATGGATTGTTTGGATGGCAGATGATGACGCAAATGCAGCGCCCGCAATCCATGACAATCGCGCGTCAGGCAGCAGCGGAGGCGGCGACGGCGACGGCGACGGCGTAACGCAATATTACGAATTGCGCGGCGGTGGCAGCTATCTGGCGATTGAAGCCACGCCCGGCATGCGCCCCATTATCCTTTATGCTGGCCCTGATTTACCGGGGGCAAGTGCGGCGGAATTGGCTCTGCTCGCCACGCGCCAACACGCACCGGGCAGCGCGGCGGTCCCGCTGCGCGGATCACTGCTCAATGAAATCGGCACTGGCATTTCGGGCCCGTCTGGGCTTGCAGGGCATCGCGGCGGGCAAGATTGGGCCATTGACCTGCGGATCACCGCCGTCACCGCGCTCAGCGAATTCGCCGTCGCAATACACTGCGAAGACACCAATACCGGCATTCGCGCGGTCCACAATTTTACGATCCATGCGGTCACCGGCTTGCTCGCCGCCAACACAGTGATCGAAAACACCCACGATGCGGATTTTGATTTGGATTGGTGCGCGGCATTGTGCCTGCCGTTTGATCCGCGCCTGTCCCGGTTTTTGAGCTTTACTGGCCGCTGGTCCGGTGAATTTCACATCGAAGAAGTGCCCGCATTCCAAGGCAGCATCGTGCGCGAAAACAAATCCGGGCGCACCAGCCACAATGTCTTCCCCGGCGGCATTCTCGCCAGTTCTGAAACCAACGAGACAAGCGGGCCAGCGGCGGCATTCCATCTTGCATGGAGCGGCAATCACCGATTGCGCATTGACCGGCATCAAGATGGCCGGGGCTTTGTGCAAATGGGCGAAATGGGTTTCCCCGGCGAAATTCGCTTGGGCAAAGGCGAGACATATCAAACGCCCGATTTTCTGGTGGCGTGGTCGCAAGACGGCTTTAACGGCGCGGCCCACGCTTTTCACGATTACCTGCGCGGCAATGTGATGGAACCGCGCAGCCTCTCCAAACCCCGCCCCGTTCATTACAACACGTGGGAGGCGGTCTATTTCTTCCATGACGAAGGCACGTTGATCGAATTGGCAGAGGCGGCGGCCGCGGTTGGCGCAGAACGATATGTGCTTGATGATGGATGGTTTGGCGGGCGGCGGCATGACGGCGCTGGCCTGGGCGATTGGTGGGTATCTGAGGATATTTATCCCAGCGGCCTGCACAAATTGGCACGGCGTATCAAAGATTTGGGAATGGAATTTGGCCTGTGGTTTGAACCTGAAATGGTCAATCCCGACAGCGATCTTTACCGTGCGCATCCCGATTGGGTGCTGGAGGCGAAGGGCGTTGAGGCGGTGCCGTTTCGCGGGCAACTCACGCTCGACCTGACAAAGCGTGAAGTGTCTGATTACCTGTTTGAAAAGATCAGCGCCCTCGTCGCGGAATATGGCATCGCCTATATCAAATGGGACATGAACCGCGACACCCACCATCCCGCCAGCAATAGCGATGGTCGCGGCGGTGGTGATGGCTGCACTCCGGTCAATGTTCCGCGCCGAAAGCCGGGCCAAGCGGTGATGCATTTCCAAACTCAGGCGGTGTACCGATTGCTTGACCGATTGCGCAAAGCGCATCCGGAATTGGAGATCGAAAGCTGCTCCTCAGGCGGGGGGCGCGCCGATTTTGGGATTTTGCGGCACACGGACAGGATTTGGACATCAGACAATAATGACGCACGCCAGCGTCAGGCGATCATGCGCGGGGCATCGCATTTCTTCCCTTTGCGGGTTCTGGGCAATCATGTCGGGCCAAAGACGTGCCATATTACGGGCCGCAAATTTTCGATGGCGTTCCGCGTTGCCAGCGCGGTGCTGGGCCATATGGGCATGGAATTGGATTTACGTGCGGAAAAACCGCAGGATCTGGAAACGCTAAAGGCGGGCATTGCGCTGCATAAAAAGCATCGCACTCTGATCCATGAGGGGCGGTTCTGGCGGCTGGATAGCGAGGCGCATACCAATATTATCGGCTGCGTTGCGGATGACAGGTCAGAGGCGCTGTTTTCCTATGCGAAGCTGGATACCGAATTGGCGACTTTGCCCCGGCGCATCCATTTCGCCGGGTTGGACCCGGCCGCGCATTACCGGATAAAGATGGTCTGGCCTGCTCATAATCCGTCAATCAGCACGCCGTCGATTGTCGATGCCGCTAATTTGCAAGGGGATGGAGCAGAGGGCGGAGCGGTGTTTTCCGGCGCGGCTTTGATGGGGCACGGGATACAGCCGCCATTGACTTTCCCTGACACTTGCCTGTTTTACCACCTTCAATCCGCCGGTTAAGCGAGCACCTGTGAGCGACACTATCATCCTACCCAAAACGATCGGCGGCGCGCGCATTTATCGGCGCGATTTTCGCAAGGCCGATGGCCGGATGCTGCGATTGTATGGACGCAGCGTCCATAGCGCCGATCCGTTGCCGCAAAGCGCCGATGATCTGGCGCAAGGCGGGGAATTGCGCCGTCACCCTCTTCGCGGGGAATGGAATGTCTATGCCGCGCACCGGCAAAATCGCACGTTCAAACCCTCCGCCGCCGATGATCCGCTTGCGCCGAGTGTAGCGGGCGGGCCAGAGACAGAGATACCTTTTAGCGATTTTGAACTGGCGATATTTGAGAACAAATTTGCCGCCTTCCACCCTTCTGCCGCCAATCCGGCGACTTTGGGCGAAATTGCGACAAAGCCGGCACGCGGTGCCTGTGATGTGGTCGTGTATGATCCGGCAGGAACGGGCAATTTGGCAAGCATTGGCGCGGATCGGCGCAAGGTTTTGATCGCGGCTCTGATTGACCGATATGATGCTTTGTTCGCCGCGGGTTGCAATTACGTTTTACCGTTTGAAAATCGCGGGGATGAGGTCGGCGTAACGCTGCATCATCCGCACGGTCAAATTTATGGTTTTGAAGAGGTGCCGCTGGTGCAGCAGCGCGCAGCGCAAGCCTTTGCAAGCGGGTATGATTTGGCGGCCGAAATGGCCTGTACTTTGCCCGAATACGGGATTGCAGAAGCGGGCAATGTGGCAGCGTTTGTGCCGCGATTTGCGCGGTTCCCTTATGAGGTTTGGATTGCCCCAAAAATCCGGCGCGCGGGGCCGTGGGATTGCAATGACGAGGAATTGGAAGGCTTGGCCGAGATGCTGGGCGAAGTTACGCGGCGTTACGATGCCCTGTTCCAGCAACCCGCCGCCACAATGATGGCGTTTCACGCTGCGCCGCGCGGGGACGGTGAAAATTTTCATTTTACCGTGCAATTCTATCCGCTGCTGCGCGCGCCGGGCCGGGTGAAATATCTCGCCTCTGTTGAGCAACATACCGGTGTTTTCACGGTTGATGTGATGCCGGAAAGCGCCGTCCAAGCATTGCGCGAGGTTTAACATGTTCACAGCAAGCGCACCGGGCCGCGTCAATTTGATCGGCGAACATATTGATTACAATGGCGGAATGGTTCTGCCAGCGGCCTTGGCGATTGGCTTGGAAGTGGATTTAGAGCCGCGCGCCGGCGACGTCGTCACTATCCGCGCCGATCATTACGAAGAAGCGGCAAAACGCCAGATGGATGAAAGCGCCAACGGCCATTGGTCCGATCCGGCCTTGGGTGCGGTTTTACAAGCACGCAGCATGGGCTTGCTCAGCGGCGGCGCTGATCTGGCGATCCGGTCGACTATTCCAGAAGGATCCGGGCTGTCTTCCTCCGCCGCTTTGATTGTTGCGATCTTGAAAGCGGCCCGCGCCGCAGGTGCCGATGGAAACCGGCCCGACCCTAGCGACACCGAAATCGCCGTCGCCGCGCGCGCGGTGGAGAATGATTTTATGGGGGTGCCTTGCGGGATCATGGATCAAATGGCCGTCGCGCTGGCGGCGCCCGGCACCGCAATGGCGCTGAATACCAAGACCCTGACGCACAGCATCGTCGATCTGCCGCGCTCACACGGCGTAGTGGTGGTGCATTCGGGCCGAACCCGGCGGCTGACCGATGGGCGCTATGCCGCGCTGAAAGAGGAATGCGATACGGCAAAGGCGCATTTCGGCACGGATGATCTGTGTCTGCTCGATCCGGCAGAAATCGCCCGTTCCAATCTGGCGGAGCCTTACCGGAGGCGCGCCTATCATTGCGCCACCGAACATCGCCGAGTGCTCAGCGCAATTGCTGCATTGCAGGCGCAGGATATTCCCGCCTTGGGCCGCGCCATGAATGATAGCCACATTTCAATGCGCGATGATTTTGAGATGTCATTGCCCGCGATTGATACGCTAGTCGCAGATGCGTGCGAATTGGGCGCAAAGGGCGCGCGATTGACCGGCGGCGGGTTTGGCGGATGCATTGTCGCGGTGGTTGATAAAACGCGTCAGGACGCATGGCTCAGCCAATTGCTTGACCGGCATTCCGGCGCACGGTTTATTGGCGCGGTATAGGTGCAAAAAAAGGGGGCCGACCACTTGCGCGGCCAGCCCCCTTTCAAACCCTAAATTTTTGGCCAATCAGAACGCCAGCCGCGCCGTGACTTTGGCGGAATGCGCGTCATAGCCATCTGAGTAATCGCCGAGATATCCCAGTTCGACTGAGAAATTCTCTGACACATCAACCGATGCCCCGGCGGCCAATTCAAAACGGTTTTGCTCCCGCTCTGGCAAGGCAACAGTGAACGCGCCCAGCTCAGCCGAGCTCAAATTGAAGCTGCGCGCATCATCCTCAAGATCGTGGATCACTGTGCCGCGTACGAAGCCATTGACGCGCGGCGAAACTTGCCCCGCCAATTCGACGCCGCCGCGCAGTTCCAAGAAATCTGCATCACTGCGCGCCACGGCGAGGCCAAAGCCGCCGGCTTCGACGGTGTCGTCAAAGCTGAGATTTGCGCCATTGATGCCGACAGACGGCGTCAAAGACACATTCGCATCCGGCAACAGATCATATCCCGCCGCCGCGCTGTAAGCGAAACCATCGAAATCATAGGAAGAATTGACCGCGCCGAGCAATCCGCTGCGAGCATCATCCACTTCGCCGGTGAGATAGGCGACTTCGCCGTTCAGGAAGCCGCGCTCTGCAAAGCTGGTCGCGATATATCCGCCGACTTTGATGTTTTCGACATCGGTTTGGCCGCGCAATGCAGCACCGCTGAAATCGTCATTCTCAATCTCGGCATAGCTGGCGAGCAAGCCGATCCGGCCCATTTCACCGAATACGAAATCGCCGCCAACGGTGAAGATCGTCTGATCGCTTTCATAGCCGCCTGATGTAGAAGTGACGCCGTCTTGCTCTGCCCCGCGCAAAATGAATTCGCCCCAAATGCCCGATGCATCGCCAAGCAAATGACGGTTGAGCGCATCGCTGGCGGCGCTGGAGGTTTCAAAAATCTCGCGCGCCGCGCCATCTGACAAAGACGGCAAGGCATCAAGTGCCAAGGTTTCGAATGCACCTGTATCGGGCAAACCATTGATCAGGTCGAAATTCGCCTGGCTCAGCGTGCCTGCATTCAACGCCTGCGTAACCGCCGCGCCAAATGTGATCAGATTGGTGTCTTGCGATGTGATCAATTGGTTGACCGCATTCACTTGAACCGACAGCGAACCGACAATTGGCACATAATCGACCAGCAAATCGTCATCGATAATGTTGATGGTGCCGCCATTATCGGTGAAGCCTGCGCCGTCTTGCAGCACCAGAACCGTTTGCCCAACAAGCGCCACATCCAGCGGCGTTTCGATGGTAATCGTCCCGGTTTCCTCCAGCACCATTGCACCAGTTGATGTCAGCGAATCCACGCCAAGGCCGAGGGTGACATTGCCTTCAATCGTGACATCGCCCTGCAATGTCCGCGCGCCCGATACGCGCAAATCGCTTTGCGTGCCCAGCGTACTGCTTTCAAAACCAACCAGATTGTCGGCATCCAATGTCCCGCCCAGAACCGCCGTGTCTGTGCCCGCGCCGCCATCAACCGTGCCAGCGATAGAGGATGCATTCCAAGCGAGGATGAACGTATCATCGCCGCCATCTAGATTGATATTACCGGTTACCGTTGCGCCCATATTCTGCGCAAAACTATCCGCGCCTTCACCCAGCGAAACCGCATCCGCACCGGCGCTGTTGATCGCGCCAGAATTGACCACGTTCAAAGCGCCCGCCGCGCTGCTGATGATCGCGGTTTGATCACCGCTGATCACGCCGCCAGCGGCATTGGTGATCGTACCGCCATCCGCGGCAATGCCAGTAAAGGCAGAGGAGATTGTGCCGGTATTGGTGATTGTGAGATCGCCCAGACTGTCTGCATTCACCCCAAACGCCGCCGCGCCCGCCGTGCTGATTGCGCCGGAATTGTTGAGCGAGGAACCATCCGCGCCAAAGCGAACCGCATCATCGCCGCCTGAATTGACGGTGCCGGTGTTGGTGAACACGCTCAGCCCAGCCAGATCAAATCCGCGTGCCAAAGCGGCATCGACGCTGCCTGAATTGTCGACCGTGGATGCGCCGGTGATTGTCACCGCTTGCGCGCCGTCGCCCTGCGTCGTGATGCTGCCTGCGTTTGAAACATTGCCCGCGCCAAGCACAACGACGCCGCCGGAAAACTCGCCTTGTGTGCTCAAAACGCTGTTTGCGCCCAAAGTCACCGCAGCGGCTTCTCCGCCGATAATGCCGATTGCATTGTCGCCTGTCGTGGCGATTGTGCCATCGCTGTTGGCGGTGCTGTTATCGCCGATGATCACACCGGCCAAACCTTCGCCGCTCGCCGAAACGCTTGCGCCTGCGGCATTGGTGAAGCTGGCATCGTTCAGCAAATTCACGCCAATCGAAAGATCGCCCGCCGTCGTGATTGATCCGGTGTTGGTAACGCTCGCGCCGTCTTCTGCATCAATTGCAATTGCAGAAAGGCCGGATGTTTCGATAGCGCCGTCATTTTGAACAATGCCGCCATCCCGCAAAGAGATCGCAAAGCCGCCATCGCCTGTCGTAACAATCTCACCATCGGCGGAATTGTTGATGGTGACACCATCGGCGCGGCCCAAAACGCCAATCGAGCTTTCCCCTTCGGTTTGGATCAGGCCCGCATTGTTGACGATTGCATTCAAACGCAGCTCCACCGCATCAGCGGCATCATTGCCTGTGGTCAGGATCGTGCCATTGTTGGTGACCACCGAATCCGCCCCGGCGCGCACGCCGTTTGCGGTGTCGCCACTGGTGGTGATCATGCCGTCATTGACGATAGTCCCGGCGACCAAGACAGAGATGCCGCGCGCTTCTACGCCCGCAGTCGAAATGAACCCGTCTGCGCCATTGGTGATGTTGCTGTTATCGCGTAAACCCACACCATAGGCGAAATCTCCGCCGGTTTGGATCGTGCCGTTATTCACAACAGTGCCGTTTTCCTGAAGATCAACGGCAATGCCAAAATCGCCAGCCGTCTGGATCAATCCATCATTCTGAACGCTCGCATCGTCGACCGCCAAGACGCCGAAACTGGCAATGCCATTCGCGATAATCTCGCCAGTGGCGGAATTGTTGACCGTCACATTGGCGCCGATCCCAAACACGCCGCTGGATTCCGCGCCATCGGTTTGGATAAGGCCGGTATTGGTTACCACACCGTTCGCGCGCACTGTGACCGCATCGGACACATTGTCGCCCGTGGTCAGGATGCTGCCATTATTGGTGATGTTCGTATCGGCAAAGCCAAAAACGCCCACTGCTTCTTCGCCGCTGGTCATGATCGTGCCGTCATTCACCAAAGTCCCGCGCAGCAGGACAGAGACGCCGCGCGCCTCATCACCGGATGTCGAAATGACGCCGGTGGCGGTGTTCGTGAAAACCGCATCATTGCGCATGCCAACGCCAAACGCGCTCGCGCCGGAGGTGACGATATTGCCGGAATTGGTGACCGTACCGTTTTCTTGCGTGTCCACCCCAATGGCAAAATCGCCAAAGGTTTGGATCAGACCGTCATTTTGAATATCCGCGTCGTTGAGGACCGCGACGCCGAAGCTGCCTTCGCCGCTCGTGACAATCGTACCCGCTTGGGCGTTGACGACTGTGATGCCGTCGCCCGCGCCGAAAATACCAAAGGATTCCGACCCATCTGATTGGACAAGGCCATTGTTGGTGAATGTCGCGCCAGTCGCTAGCGAGATCGCGTCAGAGAAATTGTCGCCGCTGGTGTAAATCGTGCCGTCATTGGTCAGCGACGCGTTATCGCCAACCTCTACGCCGACAGAGAATTGCCCGGTGGTTTGAACAAAACCGCCAATGGTCACCTCTGAATCGGCGCCAATGGCTAAGCCGCCATCGAAATCATTGCTGGTTTGGATCGACCCATCAACTGTGCCCAAAACAGTGCCGGTAACGATGATCGGCCCCTGAACCACCGATCCGCTTTGCACGTCTAGACCAAAGGGATCATCGCTAAGATCGGTAAATCCATCCGCATCCGTGCCGGGTGCGCATGTGATCGTGCCTGCGACTACGGCGCATTCCTGCGCATTTGCAGGCGCAACTGGCGCGGTTGGCGTTGGCGCAGCGATCAAAGGCGCAGGGGCCATTTGCGCCAAGGCGGTGCCAGTGAGGCTAACCGAAAGAGCGAGCGCCGATGCGCCAGTGATCACGCGGATTTTCGTCGAAGCGGAAATTGTCATTTTTTGAAGCCTCTTGGATGGCTGGTTTTAAATGTTTGCACCCAAGCATTGCGTCAAAGAATTGCTTCAAAGACGGTGCGACCCGGTGCTTGCCAAGAGGGCGTATGCGCGGAATCTTTCGGTAAAATTAAGGCCGTATTGACCCCGGTTTGCGGGCATGAAAACCGGCAAAACAGGCATATTAACCATGCTGTTTGCTAGGGCGTTAACGATCCGCCTTCGCGTAAAAATTGGCAAATCCCGCCTCAGCCGCGGCCTCTATAGGGCGCAACGCCCTGATCCGGCAGCCACAGATCGGCTGGCGGCGCGGCGCTTTGCCAGAACACATCAATCGGAATGCCGCCGCGCGGATACCAATATCCGCCGATCCTTAACCATTTGGGCCGCATCTCATCGAACAAACGTTGCCCAATTCCCACAGTCACATCCTCGTGAAAACCGTTGTGATTGCGGAAACTACCTAGGAACAGCTTCAGACTTTTCGATTCGACAATGGTCTCATCCGGCGCATAATCGATGACCAAATGCGCAAAGTCCGGTTGATCCGTGACCGGGCAAAGCGACGTAAATTCGGGCGCAGCAAATCGCACCAAATAAAGCGAGCCGGATCGCGGGTTCGGGACATAATCCAGAACTGCCTCTTCGGGAGAAGCCGGAAGCGGTGTGTCTTTGCCGAGGAATGCCGGGCCGCCGGATTTTGGGGCGCGGTCTGCGGTGTTTTTAGGTGTGGTTTCCATGCCGCGCTGTTGCCGCGAAAGATGCTGCCTTGCAAGCGAGGAACTGGACGCAGGCGAATTGCGATCTATTTCAGTGGCGAACCCGCCCCTTCGGCACCCCTAAATGCCTGACTGAATATAACGCATGATGCGCGCGCAATTTTCTCCTTTGGAAACTCCAGCTGGCCGTGTTCTTACTGGCCCTTCTTTGACCGCGCGCCTGATGTCGGCGAGCGGCGCGATGGCACTTGCGCTTTCTGCCTATGCGGGCGGATTTGGCGCGGAGCCGCTTGCGGCTCAAAATTCACCAGGCGGCTTCTCTCTGCCTGTGCCGTCGCCAACGCCAACACCTGCGCCTCAAGGTCCAGAAGATGAACGCTCCGGCGTGCGCATCGCGCCCCGCACCATTCCGACTGCCCAACCGACGCCAGCGCCTACGCCAACACCGACACAAGCGCCCACTTCTGCGCCTGCCGCTACACCGGCGCCCACCCCCACTCCGACAGCAACGCGGGCACCCAGCCCACGAGCAACGACGGCGCCTAGCGCGAGAACATCTGCGCCGAGTGAGCCAGCACGGTCATCTCCAACACGCTCTCCAACGGCCAATGCGCCGACCACCCGCCAGCCCAGCACGAGCGAACCCGTGGCAGGTCCCGGTTTCGACACGGATTTGATACCGGGCGATGATGCGCCGATTGGCCCGGATGGTTGGTACGACGTCAGTCCAGACGGAGAGAGCGGAGCAGCCGCGCCTTCCTCCGGCGTTGCCGCAAGCGATCCCGGGGCAGTCAATCGCGGGGCAGAGGCGTCTGAGCCTATCCGCACCGATATCTATATCGGGCTGGGCCTGATGGCATTGATCAGCGCAGCCCTGGCATGGCTGTTTTGGCGCAGGCGCAAACAAGAACAGGCGGCACCAGCAGCGGATGGACCATCACTGGCATTCGGCGTGCACAAAGTGATTGCAGAGACGGTGCCATCTGTATCTGAGAAGGCAGCAGAAAAAGACGCGGCGGCCTTACGCGAGGCGGCGAAGGACAAGGCCGAGCCATCAAGTGCGCCTGCCCCGAAACCGCCAGTAGCACCTCCTCTGGCGACAAAACCTGCAACGGTGGAGCCACCGGCGGCTCAGCCCGCCCCTGTACCGGCTCCGCCCCCTGCGCGCCCTTCACCACCCGCGCCGCCGCCCGTTGCAAAAACTCCAGCCCCCGCTCCTGCGCCAGTCAACACGCAACGGGACACGCCGCGCGATCCTGCTCGGGTCGATTTGGGTCTGGAAATCGTCGGCGGCACACGCAGCTTGATGATGTTCACGATCGATTTCCGCGTCGACATTGCCAACCGTGCTGACTTTGCCGTGCGCGATCTTGATGTCTCGGCCCGGCTTGTTTGCGCGCAATCCGGCGAAGCGCGTTCCGCACCGCGCTCACCCGGTGAACCTATCACCAAAATTGAACGGATCGGCCCGCAACAATCGCAGCGTATATCGGGACAAATGCAATTGCCGCTGCGCGAGGTCAAAGCGATCCAGCAGGGCAAGAAACCCTTGTTCATCCCGATGCTGCATTTGATCGTCCAAGGCAGCAATATGGACATTTTAACGCGCAGCTTTGTGATCGGCACGCCCAGCGCGACAAGCCAGACCCGCGTCCATCCCTTGCCGCTTGACGGCCCACCGGGCGGGCTGCCCTCGCTGCGCGCGCAATTGATTAAGCACTCCGCTCCCGCTTAGGCTTGGCTCTATCAAGCCGCCGCGCTACGCATCTTATGATTGGCGATGGGTATGTTTGCCCGGTGAGTTGCCCGGTGAGTTGATCGCCAAGTTTTGCGATAGGGAGAGCGCAGTTGAACAGTCTCATTTCGGCTCAATCACTTGCAGATCAGCTTGATAGCCCAGACCTCGTAATCCTCGACGCATCCCGCCATTTGCCAGCCGCAGGCCGCGATCCGCAGGCAGAATTTGCGGCGGCCCACATACCCGGCGCCCGTTTCTTGGATTTGGCCAGCCTCACCGATTCCCAATCCAGCGTGCCCGCCGCTTTGCCCAGCGCGCCGCAATTGGCGCAAAGGTTGGCGGCGCTTGGTGTGACGCCGGATATGCGCATTGTTCTCTATGATGACAGCGCGGTGAAAACTGCGGCGCGCGCGTGGCTTATTTTAAAGGCGCATGGATTGAAAAACCTGTCCGTGCTCGATGGCGGGCTGGCGAAATGGCGCAGCGAAGGCCGGCCCTTGCACAGCGGCGAGGCTGCCCCCGCCACTGCTGATCCTGCAACCCTGCCGCCTGCATCAGGGGTGGCGACCAAGGCGGAAATGCTCACCAACATCACCACCCGCGCAGAGCAAGTCTTGGATGCGCGCGGCGCCGACCGTGTCTTCGGCAGCGGCATTGACCCGGTGTATGGCGGCCAAAATGGACGTATTCCGGGCGCGCATAATTTGCCGTTTTGCGGGGTCTTTGCAGAAGACGGCACATTCAAATCGCCCGCAGAATTGCGCGACGCATTCGAAGCGGCGGGCATCGACATGGCGGCGCCGATCATCACCACTTGCGGCAGCGGCGTGACCGCAAGCGTGCTGCTTTTCGCGCTACACTTGGCGGGCAAGGATGATGTGCGTTTGTACGATGGCAGCTGGCAGGAATGGGAAGCAGACCCGGACACGCCAAAGGAACATGGCCCCAAATGACTGATAATCCCAAATGACGGATAAGAAGCAGGAAACCGGCGCAAAAGGCCCCGCAACCAAAGCGGCGCATGCAGGACGCCGTGCGGAATGGACCGGCGCGGTCGTCAATCCGCCTGTCTGGCGCGCCTCCACCCACCTTTATGCCAAATATGCGGACCTCAAAGCCGCCAACAAATCCAACGCCGATGGCGGGTTCTTCTACGGCAGGCGCGGCGGGCCGACGCAATGGGCGCTGGCGCAGGCTCTGAACGATATTGAGCCCGGCGCGCATGGTACCATGCTTTACCCAAGCGGCGTCGCGGCGATTGCGGGCTGCATGCTCAGCGTCCTGAAACCCGGCGATCATCTGCTTGTCACCGACAATGCCTATGACCCCACGCGCAGCATGGCCCGCGGTTTGCTGGCACGCATGGGCATCACGCACAGCTTCTTTGACCCGCTCGATCTGCCCGCTTTTGCGGCGCTGCTGGATCAGCATAATCCGCGCGCTGTTTGGCTGGAAAGCCCCGGTAGCCTGACGATGGATGTCTGCGATATCCCCGCCCTGACCGCCGCCGCGCGGGCAGCGGGCACGGTGAGTATTTTGGACAACACCTGGGCCAGCGCGCTTGGTTTTGCCGGGTTAAGCCATGGCTGCGACATTGTGATGCAGAGCCTGTCAAAACATGTGGGCGGGCATTCTGACTTGATGATGGGGGCCGCCAGCGCAGGAGAGCGCTGGTATCGCGCCTTGCGGCGTACATCGCAGCAATTGGGGCAAGTCGTCTCCCCCGATGACGCCGCGCTTGCCATGCGCGGTCTGCGCACCATGCCGATGCGCTTGCAACACACCACAAGCAGCGCCGCCGCCATCGCCGAATGGTTGGCGCAGCAGCCGCAAGTCAGCCAAGTGATGTGCCCCATGCTGCTTTCTGATCCCGGCCATGCGATCTGGAGCCGCGATTTTACCGGCGGCTGCGGCTTGTTCAGCTTTGTGCTGAGCAGCGCGCATTCCGGTGATCAATCTGGCTATGATGGCGCGAGTCATCTTGCGGGACGCTTTGTCGATGCGCTCGAATTGTTTGGCATCGGCTATAGCTGGGGCGGATTTGAGAGCCTCTCTCTGCCGATTTTTCCGCATGATTACCGCGCCGTAATGACCAGCCCGACTGCGCCGGATATTTCCGATGACACTGGCACACGCGCCGCCATTCGCCTATCGATTGGGATAGAAGACACCGAAGACCTGATCGCGGACCTCGCGCAGGCCTTGAGAAAATTGGATAATTGATGACCGCTGCCGCTTCTTTGCCTGCCGACGCGACCGAAACGACCGACCCTTCGGCAGAGACTGGAGCAGAGGGCAGCGGGACGTCTGCTGAAAATTCTGGTGACGGTGACGGTACTGCTGACGGCGAAGGCTCCACAGCAAACGAAGCAGATGGCGAGACAGGCAGCGAGGCAGGCGGTGACGGGGAAATTTTGGGTGAGAACGAAGCCGTTGATGTCGTTGAAGTCTCAGACGGTCTGGTCGAAGGGGTCGGCGCGCAAAACGAAACCGCAGGCGCATTCTTAGAATCGCTGCAATCGGTCGCTTTCGAACTTGGCGACATGCGCATTTCTTTGCTGGATGTGCTGTTGGTCATTGGCGTGATCTTGCTGGTCATCACCGCCGCATGGATGGCGACACGGGTCAGCCGCAGCCTCATCCAGAAAATCTCCAGATTCGACAGCACGCAGAAATTGCTCGCGGAAAAACTCAGCACGATTTTGATTTGGGCGCTGGCCTTCTTGATCGGGATCGACATGTTGGGCATCGATCTGACGGCGCTGGCATTCTTTGGCGGCGCGTTTGGTTTGGCGATTGGTTTCGGCCTGCAAAAAACCTTCGGCAACTTGATCTCGGGCATCCTGTTACTGCTCGATAAATCCATCAAGCCAGGCGACGTTATCTCTGTGACCGATCAAGCGGGCAACGAGGCGATCGGACAAATCCGCAAGATCGGCATCCGCGCCATTTCGGTGATCACCCGCGATCAAACCGAGCATCTGATCCCGAATGAAAATTTGATGATCAACCAAGTCGTGAACTGGTCCTACAGCTCCCGCGAGGTGCGCGTCCGTGCGCCCGTCGGCGTGTCCTATGACAGCGATTTGGAACTGGTGACGGAGCTGCTTTATAAGGCGGTTGATGACACGCCGCGCGTTTTGAAACAGCCAAAGCCGCGCGTTAACCTCATGGGGTTTGGCGACAATTCGGTCGATTTTGAACTGCGCTTTTGGATTTTGGACCCAGAGGAAGGCCTCGCGAATATCCGGTCCAACGTTTACATGCGCGTGTGGCAATTGTTCAAAGAGAACGATGTCGAAATCCCATTCCCTCAGCGCGATATGCATTTGCGTTCCTCAGAACAGCTCGACAAAATCGTGGAGCTTATGTCCTCAGGCAAACTCTCCAAGGATTGAAGCGGGACGATGATTGGACGGTGATATGAGGGCGACAATAGCTTTGCTTGCGGCGCCCCAATCCATTCTCGCTGGCACGCCGGGCCACTCCGCGCCATTTCGGCCCCATGAAAACAGGCACAATCTTTCTTGTCGGCGCAGGGCCCGGCGATCCTGATCTTTTGACATTGCGCGCCGCGCGGTTGATCGCGGGCGCCAGGGTGATCGTTCATGACGGTCTCGTCAGCCGCGAAATCCTCAATATGGCCGCGCCGAGCGCCCGGCTCATCAGCGTTGCAAAACAGCGTGCTCGGCACACTTTGCCGCAGGATGATATCAACCAGCTGCTGATCAAAGAAGCGCGCGCTGGCTATGATGTCGTGCGTTTAAAAGGCGGCGATCCGCTAATCTTTGGACGCGGCGGTGAAGAGGCTGAGGATGCGCGCGCAGCCGGGATCGCGGTTGAAATCGTGCCCGGAATCAGCGCCGCAAACGGCGCAGCGGCGGCCACAGGCATCGCCCTTACGCACCGCGACGCGGCCAGCATTGTCAGCTTCGTCGCGGGCCAATGTAAGGGGCTGTCGGATCAGGATTGGTCCGGCCTTGCGGGCAAAGGGCGTACTCTCGTGATCTATATGGGCGTAAAAACCGCGCCGCAGATTGCCGAAAAACTGATGGCCGATGGCCTTACGCCGGACATGCCGATTGCCGTGATCGAAAACGCGGCGCGCGCGGATATGCGCGTTGTGCGCGGATTACTCGCAAGCCTGCCGGAATTGGTGGAACGTGAAAGCATCAAGAGCCCTGCACTGATTATGATCGGCGAAGTGACCGCGCGTGATACCGCCACAATCGCTCGGACCGCGCAGGAGATAGCGCTATGAAAATTCTAACGGGAAATGATTTGAAAAGCGGCGCCGTCATCTGGTGGGACGGCGAGAATTGGTCGCTGCACGTGGACGCCGCCGCCGATGTCGGCATACATGGCGAAGAAATTTTGGCCCGCGAAGAGGCTCTGCGCCGCGTCAATGTCCCGTATATTATCGACGGCGAAGCAACCGCGGATGGCGTGCGCCCGGCTCATATTAAAGACCGCGTGCGCGCGCTCGGCCCCACGGTTCGCCCTGATCTCACAATCAAACCGCTTAACGCGCAAGCTCTCGACTGGATTATCTGATGTACAGTTACGATCAATATGACCAACAAATGGTCGATGCCCGCGTTGCAGAATTCCGCGATCAGGCCCACCGCCGGTTGGAAGGGAAGCTGACCGAAGATCAATTCAAACCGCTGCGTTTGATGAATGGGCTTTATCTGCAACTGCACGCTTACATGCTGCGCGTCGCCATCCCGTATGGCACTCTCAACAGCCGTCAGATGACCGCTTTGGGTGATATTGCTGACAAATATGACCGGGGTTACGGTCACTTCACCACCCGGCAAAACCTGCAATATAATTGGATCAAGTTGGAAGATGCTGCCGATATTTTGGCCGATTTGGCCAAGGTTGAAATGCACGCGATCCAGACCAGCGGGAATTGCATCCGCAACATTTCATCGGATCACTTTGCGGGCGCTGCGGCGGATGAATTGGTCGATCCGCGCCCCTATGCCGAATTGCTGCGCCAATGGTCGAGCTTCCATCCGGAATTCACCTATCTGCCGCGCAAGTTCAAAATCGCTGTAATCGCGGCGGAAAAGGACCGCGCGGCGATGCGCCTGCATGATATTGGCATCCAAATTATCGAGAAAGACGGCGAACAGGGCGGGGAAATTGGCGCGCGTTTCTATGTGGGCGGCGGCATGGGCCGCACCCCGATGATTGCACCAATGATCCGCGATTTTGTGCCGCTCGATCAACTGATTACCTATTCTGAGGCGTGCCTGCGGGTCTATAATCGCTATGGCCGGCGCGACAACAAATACAAAGCGCGCATCAAGATCCTCGTCCATGAATTGGGCGCGGAAGAATATACGCGCCAAGTCGAGCAAGAATTTGCGCATATGTTGGATCAAGGCGTGGAACCCCCGCGCGAGGAATTGGAGCGTATCAAACCGTTCTTTGACGATCCTGCATTCGAAGACGGCGCGAAACATGTTGATCGTTCTGATCCCGATTTCGCCTTGTGGGTGGATCGCAACACGCACCGCCACAAACATGACAGCTATGTCAGCGCGGTAATTTCCTTGAAACCCGTGGGCGGCATCCCCGGCGATGCCACCGGCGAACAGATTCGGATCATGGCGAGGCTGGCGAAGCAATACAGCTTTGATGAATTGCGCATCATGCACACGCAAAATGTCGTTTTGCCGCATGTGAAAATCGAAGACCTGCACGCGCTTTGGACCGCGCTTGACGCGGCCGATCTGGGCGCGCCCAATATGGACTCGATTGAAGACATGATCGCGTGCCCGGGCCTCGATTATTGCGCGCTCGCCAATGCCCGTTCGATCCCGCTGGCTCAGCGGATTTCAGAGAAATTCGACGCCAGTGGCAAGACCGAGAAATTGGGCGAATTGAAGCTCAAAATCTCCGGCTGCATCAACGCTTGCGGGCACCACCATGCGGGCCATATCGGCATCCTTGGTGTCGACCGTAAGGGGGTTGAGAATTATCAACTTTCGCTCGGCGGGAGCGAGGCCGAAGACACCAGCCTCGCCAAGATCACCGGCCCCGGTTTCACCGAAGACGGCGTGATCGAAGCAGTTGAGAAAGTCACCGATGTTTACCTCGATGCGCGCGAGGATGGGGAGCGTTTCCTCGACACCTACCGCCGCATCGGCATGGCCCCGTTTAAGGAGGCGCTTTATGATTGATCGACGCCTCAGGACCGCCGCGCTTTTGAGTGCCGCCGTTCATACACACAGCCGCAGTCTTTGCGGCCATCTCACGCAGGGAGGCTTGGATGACTAATCCAGATTTGGGCACGTCCCCCGACGAAGTGCAATTTCGGTTTCGCGATGACGAACCCGCCGATCACGGTACAGTCACGGTCGATGCGTGCTGCGATCAGACAAACGCCACCGCCGTTCGGATCGAACCCGGCGACGATGCCCGCACTTTGTTGCCTTTCCTTGATCGGCTTGCGCTGATCGAAGTGAATTTTCCAGCTTACGGCGATGGGCGTGGCTATTCCTCTGCGCGGATCCTGCGAGAGGCTGGGTATGCGGGCGAATTGCGCGCGGTGGGCGATGTGCTCATCGATCAACTCAGCCATATGCGCCGGTGCGGCTTTGATGCCTTTGCGCCGGATCAGCGGCTCGACGAAGACGACGCCGCCCGCGCCTTTGCGACATGGGACAATGTCTATCAACGCACAGTCGATGGCCGCAAAACCATCCAAGAGACGCGCCATGAATGAAGTGAGAAAGATTGACCGGCTCGACGCGGGCCCACGTTTTAGTGAACATGACGCCGTGCGCCTCAACCGCATGTTTCGCGGGTCATCGACCGCCGAAATGTTGGAAGGTGTGATCAAAGGCGATCTTGCCGGGGATGTCGCCACCGTCTCAAGCTTTGGCGCGGAAAGCGCGGTGCTGCTGCATCTGATCGCTTCGGTTGATCCAACGGTGCCGGTCATTTTCCTCGACACGGGCAAGCATTTTGCCGAAACGCTGCAATATCGCGATGATCTGGTGGAGCGGCTTGGCCTGACCAATCTGCAAGTGCTCACTCCTGATACAGCGGATGTCGCAAAGAAGGATGAGACCGGGCTGCGATGGTCCTATGACCCGGATGGTTGCTGCGAAATTCGCAAAGTCATCCCGCTGGCCAAAGCGCTTGAGAAAATCGATGCGAGCTTTACCGGGCGCAAGGCGTTTCAATCCTCCACCCGCGCCAATTTGCCCCGGTTTGAGATCGACACATCCGATGCGCAAGGTCGGTTGAAGATCAATCCGTTGATCGATTGGAGCGCCGAGGATATTGCCGCTTACATCGCTGAGCACGATTTGCCGCGTCATCCTTTGGTGGCGAAGGGTTTCCCCTCCATCGGTTGCGAGCCGTGCACCCACAAGGTCGCGCCGGGCGAAGACCCCCGCTCAGGCCGTTGGAAAGGCTGGGACAAGACCGAATGCGGCATCCACAAGCCGGGCGAAGAGCCGTTCCTGTAAAGGGTTCTATTCGTCGCCGATCCGTTCGATTACTGAAACTTCGCCGGTGTCAGGATCTATGGTGCGCCAGACGCCGTCTTCGCCGAGGGTATCCTCGTAGCATTTCTGGACAGCGCCCGGCATATTTGCCGTGAAGCATGGGAGTTCCGGTGTGCTTTGCTCATACACCCCTTCTTCTAGGACATTCCCGTCTTCGTCAGAAAAAGTGTAAGTGCCGTCTGCCCGCAAATCTTCGATCAGGACCAAGCCCGAAACTTCGCTGACCGCACGATAGCGACCGACTGCTGGCGCGCCGTCGACCGCAATAGCCTGCGCGGCACTTTCGCTAGCGCTGCGTTCTGCGTTTTTGTCACTGGGCGCGGCGCCGCACGCTCCAAGCCCGATCAATGCGGCGCATACAATCCAGACATCTGCGGATTTACGCATGGTCTTTCCCTTTAATTTTGCGCGCACTGATCATGTAAAACCAAACGCGCTGGTCGATAACAGTATCTAAAGCCAGCCCTCTTGCTCATACCATTCGGCAGTGGATTTCAAACCTGCCTCGCCATCAATTTCTGGCGTCCAAACGTCCGCAGGCACGGCGCGATCCGACCGCGCGATCCAATTGGGATGGAGCATATAGCCGACCCGGTCGGCCGTCAGTTTGGCCTTGTCTCCGCGCAGCAATTTGTCGGCTTTGGCGGCCAGTTTGAGCACGTCTTTGGGCAGATTTACCGCCAATACCGAGCGCCTGCCGACCGCGCGGCCAATCGCTTGGCCTAGTTCTTTATGCGAATAGCCGCCGACCCGGCCGTCATCGGGTTCAAATACCCTGCCATTGAGTTGGTTGGGCTCTGCCAGATTTACCAAAAGACGCGCGAGATCATGGACATGGATGATCGACGTAGCTCCTCTCGGTGGCAGCGGAACCAGTCCGTACCGCGCCGAACGAAACAATTCGAACATGTCGACATCGCGCGGGCCATAGACAGCCGGAGGGCGGACAATGATCGAGTTCAAAGTGCGATCATCGTTCACAATTGCCTCAGCCTTCGCTTTCGAAGCGCCATAGGCAGACAATTTCGGTTCGCGCGCAGAAAGGGAGGAAACGAGCACCAAGCGGCTCACTTCACGCGCATTGGCGATATCAACAATGGTCCGGGTGCCTTCGACATTCGCTTTTTCAAATGCAGCCGGATCGGGTGCATTGGTTAGGCCTGCGACGTGAATGGTAACGTCGGCCGCATCCAGCAAATCATCTATCGCTTCGGGATCCTCAAGAGTGCCCTCAATCCACCTCACCCCTTCACGCGCGGGCTGGGGACGCCGGGTTAAGGCAGCTACAGTGTGACCTTGCCTCAACGCCTCATCCAAGACAGCCGAACCGACAAAGCCAGTGGCCCCTGTTAGCGCGATCCGCATAACACGCTTCATCCGCGCACCATGTGATCGCGGTGCACCACTGCGGCGCGCGGGGCATAGCCCAACCTCGCTTCTTGTTCCGCTTGTTTCAGGCCCGCAATCGCGCGGCATTCCGCGGCGCTATATTCCACCAGCCCTTGCCCCAATCGCTCCCCTTTGGGGCCGTGCAGGCTGACCAATGCGCCGCGCGCAAAGTCCCCTTCCACTTCCGTCAAACCCGCCGCCAACAAGCTCGCGCCGTCAGACAGGGCGCTGACGCAGCCTGCATCCACGCTCAGCACACCTTCGGGCGCAAGCCGTCCGCCCAGCCACGCTTTGCGGGCATTGTCGCTGCGCACCGGTAGGAACACTGTCCCCCGGTTTGCGGCAATCGCGGCCGAAATCGGGTTATCAGGGGTGCCATTGATAATCGCCAGCGTGATCCCGGCCCGCTCTGCAATCCGCGCCGCCTGCAATTTCGCCAGCATCCCGCCGGACCCCATGCCCGATGAAGACCCCGTCCCCGCCATCGCGATCACTTCGGGCGTGACCCCTTCGACCCGATCAATCAATTTGGCGTCATCGCTGGCCGGATCGCCATCATACAATCCATCAACATCAGAGAGCAGCATCACCGCATCCGCATTCGCCGCCTGCGCAACCCGCGCGGCAAGCCGGTCATTATCGCCAAACCGGATTTCTTCGGTGGCCACGCTGTCATTCTCATTCACAACCGGGATCACACCGGCCTCCAGCAAACGCTCCAATGTCGCGGCGGCGTTGAGATAACGCTTGCGCTCCTCAAGATCATCAAGTGTCACAAGCATTTGCGCGGATACAAAACCATGCGCCTCCAAAGCGCGGCCCCACAATTGCGCCAGAGCGACCTGTCCGACAGAGGCCGCCGCCTGCGCATCAGCCAAGCTAGCCCGCCCGCCTTTCGGCAATTCAAGCCGCGCCGCACCCAAGGCAATAGCGCCGGAGGATACAACGATAATCTGGGTGCCTTTGGCGCGCAAAGCTGCAATTTCTACTGCCAAGGAATTCAAACGGGTCAGCGCTGGCTTGCCATTATCCACCAGCAGCGCGCTGCCGATCTTGATGACCAGCCGCCCGCATGATGCCATGTCCAGAAGCGTTTCGACCGCCATCGCTTCAGATGGGCGACCATTCTGCGGTGTCATCGTCATGCTCTTCGACTTCGGCGGCGTTGGTTTCGGTGGATGTGCGATCTGGCAAATAGCCAAGCACCGCGTCCATCAAAGCGTCCACACCGGCCCCGGTTGCGCCGGATACATTAAACACCTGATCCGCGCCCGCCGCGATCAATTCATCGGCGAAGGCTTTGCCCAATTCTTCATCGGCCAGGTCCAGTTTGTTGAGCGCAACCAGCTGTTTCTTATCCTCAAGCCCCGCGCCATATGCGACCAATTCATCTTGCACGACGCGCAAGGCCTCCACCGGGTCATCCCCGGCAATATCAATCAGATGGATGAGCACTCGGCACCGTTCGATATGACCCAAGAACCGGTCACCAATCCCGGCACCATCTGCGGCCCCTTCGATCAGGCCGGGGATATCCGCCAGCACAAATTCACGTTCCCGGTGACGCACCACGCCCAATTTTGGCACCAAAGTCGTGAAGGCATAATGCCCGACCTTTGCCTGAGCGTTGGAGACGACGTTGATAAAGGTCGATTTGCCCGCATTGGGCAAGCCAACCAGCCCCACATCCGCGAGCAATTTCAGCCGTAGCCACACCCACATTTCTTCACCCGGTTCGCCCGGTTGATGTTGGCGCGGGGCGCGGTTGGTTGAGCTTTTATAGGACGCATTGCCGCGTCCGCCCTGCCCGCCTTCGAGAAATACAATACGCTGCCCGACCTCGGTGAAGTCTGCGAGGATCTCTTCTTTGTCCTCCGACATCACTTGTGTGCCGACCGGAACTTGGACGATTAGATCAGGCGCGCCCGCGCCCGTCTTGTCCTTGCCTTGCCCGTGATTGCCGCGCTTGGCTTTGAAATGCTGCGAATAACGAAAGTCGATGAGGGTGTTGAGCCCCTGCACCGCTTCGAAAATTATGTCGCCGCCTTTGCCGCCGCGCCCGCCATCGGGGCCGCCATATTCGATGTATTTCTCACGGCGAAAGCTGACCGCTCCGGGTCCGCCGCCGCCTGATTTGAGATAGATTTTTGCCTGATCGAGGAAATGCATGGGTTCCCCCTATGCATTTCCCGATCAGAATGCGAGGATTTAGAAGGTCGCCCCAAATCCAGCGACCACGGTGCGGCCCGGCGAAACGAAGCTAAACACCTGTTCATAACGCTCATCAAACAGGTTCTCCGCCCGCGCAAACAGCTCCAACCCATCCGCCAATTCGACCCGCGCGTTGAAATTTACCAGCGTGTAATCATCCAATGTGACCCGCACTGGCACGAAGCTGGGATCGGTAAAGGCGACGTCCGGTGTGGCGCCATTATGCCGCACCACCAATGTCACCGACGCCGCATCGCCCGGGGCCGTCCATGTCAGCGCCGCGCTCGCGATGCTTTCGGGGCGGCGCACTTCCTCCACGCCGTCCTCTTGCGCATCGAGATAGGCATAGGCGGCATTCAGGCTGAATTGCGGGCCAATTTGTGCGGACACAGCCACTTCTACGCCGCTTTGGTCGCTGTCGCTCGTGCGGTTCGCCGGGGTCGCGGTGAAGGTCGGCGGCGGGAAGGTGGTGAAGATTTCATCTTCCAATTGCGCATCGAAATAGGTCGCAGAAATCACGAGATCGCCGTCAGCAAATTCTTGATCCACGCCCATTTCCCAGCTCATGGATTTTTCGGGTGAGAGGTCTTCATTGCCGATAAACGTGCCATCAACGAACCCAAACAGCTCAAAAAAGCCGGGATTTTTGATGCCCGAGCCTGCATTTGCGCGCAGCCGGGTGCTGTCTGTGATGCGGTAACCTGCGCCGATATTGAACGTGGTTTCATCCGCAAACCGGTCATTAATATCGTGCCGGATCGCCGCTGAGACGTCGAATCTGTCCCCATCATAGCGATATTCGCCGACCAATCCGGTGTTTTCAATCTGACGCCGCCCGGTAAAGGCAAAGCCGCCGGGGGTGGTGTTGCGGAACCGCTCGCGCTCCCAATCGGCGGCAAAGGTGATCGAATGGTCACTGCCGCCGAAATCATAGGCGGTGACGTAGGAGGCTTTGAGACGGCTGCCTTCGCTCGAATTGCTGGGGCCGAACGGGCCGAGCGTATCGCGAGTAATGTCGGCGATTTGGGCGGAGAGATCATGCGACCAGCTGCCGTCTGGCGTCGTGAAACGCGCACCGATCAGGGCATAGATCGCTTCATTTTCAAAGCTCGTTTCCGGGCTGTCGATGATCAGGCCGAATGTCGGATTGGCGGAGTTGAAATCGGAATTGTTAAACTCCCCCTCTGTCCGAATAAACCGCGCGGCCCCGCGCAATTGCAGGCCGTCGGTGATTTCAGCCGAAGCCCTACCCGATATTGTATAACTGTCGCGGCCAATGTCGCGCGTCCCGCCTCTGGCGTTGGGTTCGCCATCCGTGCTGACTACGGTGGCGGAAAGAGAGGCGCTGACGCTCTCTCCCACATAGCCGTAGCGCGCCGCGCCATTGACGGTGTTGTTCGATCCGCCTTCGATCCGCGCGCCGAAACCATCGAAATCGCCGCTACGATAGGCGACCACGCCGCCGATCGCGTCTGAGCCATAAAGCGCCGATTGTGGTCCGCGCAGCACTTCGACACTGCTGCCGGGTTCCGCCTGCAAAGTGCCAATGTCAAACTCCCCGCCAAACGGGTCGGAAACCTCAATCCCATCGACCAGCACCAGCACATGGTTCGCCTCTGCCCCGCGCAGACGGATTTGCGTTTGGCCCGCTACACTGGCGACAGCCACGCCGGGCACATCGCGCAAGACATCGGCGATATCGCGCACTTGGCGCTGCTCTATTTGTTCGCGAGTGATGATCGTGGCGGAACCAGTGTGTTCTCTCAGCCGGACCTCGTCGGCGCGGTCGGCGCTGACCAATATGACGTCCGAGTTGATGCTATTTGCCAAAGAAATGCAATCCACACACTCTTCGCTGTTCGCATCAATGTCCTGCGCCAAGGCGGGCGCGCCGCACAATAAAGCGGCGCCAACGGCAATTGGGGCCGCACTGGCCAAAATTCTAGTATTTCTCATGTCTCGAAAATCCCTTTCGAACAAACAACAACCGACCGCTGCGAAAAGCTCGCAGGGCCACCAAAGTCGTCGCTCGAAACGAAAAGGACCCCATCGAAGGGCCATTGCGCGCCGGATCAATCCCTGAACCAAGCCACAAGCGACACGCTTCGGTCGGTCTCCTGGCTCACGGTTCACTGCTGCTGCCTCACCTTCCCAGAGGATTACCCTCCAGTGGCAGCGCACCATCCGGCACGCATGAGGCAGAAACTCACCGCTTACAGTTGCAGGGACAGCCGCGGAATTGCTCTTTCGCCCGAAGGCTAGGAGCGCACCGCATTCCCGTTACCGAAGTGTACGCGCAGCTTAGGCGCGGGGGCGGCGCGCGGCAAGATGCCTATTGCGGCGAATTGGCCTGATCGGCGCCTTCATCGGTTGCCACTGGTTCCACGACAGGCTGCGAAATGAAGCCTTCTTGCACTGGCACAACCGGTACGGCGACGCCCGTTACAGGATCGGTCACTGCGCCAGCGGGCCCAGTGGGCGCGGCCAAGGTGGAGGCAGGCGCGCTGGTGACGGTAGGCACCGCGATACCATTGGCGCGCGCCTCTTGCACCGCGACCCAGCCCGGTTGGGACGGGCCAAAGCGGGCACCATAACGCGCATCCCACGCCGCAGAGGCGCGCTGATATTGTTCATATTCTTCAAAGAATATCTCAAACGGAGCCTCAATCTGGTCGAAATTGGCACGCGCAAATTCCAATGGATCGACCGGAGCTTGCAAATAACGGTTCGAGATATCGAGCGCGGCTCTGCAGAAACGCCCGCGCGCGGGCGGCAGAGCGAAGAAATTATAGACCGACGTCATTTGCTCTTCGCGCGCCAACATGCCGGCGCGCCGGGCGCCTGCTTCGCTGCGATATTCTCTGTCGATCCGGTCATTCACCGCACCCAAAGCACCAGCATGATCGCTGATATAGCCGCTATAGGCTGTCACAATCGGCTCATATTGCGCGGCGACACAGTTCAACGCCGCGACATTCCATGCGGAGCGGAAATGCCACACACGCTCATCACCCGACAGGCCGCGATTGATCGTTTGGCGTTTGCCAAACAGGTTCTTGCCCGGGATCGTCATCACATAGGCCGCCCCGCCCGGCGGTAGAGGCCGGTAAGGCGTGGATTGCACAGGCGGCGGTGGGGGTGGCGGCGGCGGAGGAGGCGGCGGTGCAGCAGCGGGCGTCATACACGCGCCCAGCAAGGATAGCGCACCTGCGACCGTGATTATCTTCACCGGAACACGCGCCGTTTTTGCCGCATCACTCATTGCATTTCTACCTCTCACTCACTCACCCCCCAAAACCGTCACGGCGGCGCTTTATCGCCGCGATCACGGTATCGGCCTTATGCTGGCTTCTGCCTTGCTCCAATGTGAAGCATCCAGCCATACGCCAAACCACGTGGCCTTGGCGCGCCGCGTAGCTGCGTTAGGGGCTAAGCCTAACAAAGCAAATGCCCGGGCACCTTCGAAAAGGCCCCGGGCATTACTATTTCAACAGTTTGCTTGGGGATGATCCCCAAACGAGCCGTATCCCTCTCGCGATTTACTCGCGGCTGCCGAGGAATTGCAGCAGGAACATGAACATGTTGACGAAATCGAGATAGAGGCTGACCGCCCCCATGATCACGGCTTTGCCCATCATTTGTGTGCCTGCGACATATTGATACTGGTTCTTCAAACGCTGCGTATCATAGGCGGTGAGGCCTGCGAAAATCAGGACGCCAAGGCCGCTGATCACGAAAGCCATCGTTTCAGAGCCGAGGAAAATGTTGATCACGCTGGCAATGATCAGACCGATCACGCCCATGAACAAGAAGCTGCCCCAACCGGAAATGTCTTTCTTAGTGGTGTAACCCCACAGCGAAAGACCCGCAAAAGCGCCCGCCGTTGCAAAGAACGTCACCGCGATCGAATCCATCGTAAAGACGAGGAAGATCGTGGAAATGGACACGCCCATCACCGCCGCAAAGGCCCAGAATACGATCTGAAGCGTCGTCTGGCTCATTTTATGAAGGCCAAAGTTCAGCACCAAAATAAACGCCAAAGGAGCCAAAGCGATGACCCATTGCAGCGGCGTACCGATGAATGCCATCGTCAGACCCGTCGTCGCCGTCAGCATCGCCACGATACCGGTCAGCAAAACGCCAGACGCCATGTAGTTGTAGATCGAAAGCATGTACGAACGCAGGCCCTCGTCATATTGTGCGCGGCTTTGCATATCGCCGCCCGCGCGCGGAACTGAACCAAATCCTTGGTCAGAGCGCTGCGATTCATTCCAATCAGCCATTGTGGATCCCTTATCTTACAATCCAGACGCGGGGTTACGCGTCATATTGCCTCTAATATCGGTGTTTTGCGGCGCTTTTTCAAGCAAAACCGGACGCTGCTTGTCGAAATTTGTTCAGCTTCAATAGCTATATGCTTAACGCGGCGTTTAGTTCCCGCCCGCTGACAGCTCCGCGCCGCGATCACTGGTCGCTTTTAAGGTGCGCGTCAGCAGCTCTTTCAAAGCATCATCCGCGTCGAGCACATTGAGCCCCTCGCGCGTCATACCGCCCGGACTGGCCACACGGTCGGCCAATGCGCCCGGCGAAACATCCGCGCCCGCCGCCAAAGATGCCGCGCCGTCCACCATGGCAAGCGCGAGGCTGCGTGATTGATCCGCTTGAAGCCCCAAATCCGCCCCGGCCTGCGCCAAGGCATCAATGAACCTGTACACAAATCCCGGCCCCGACCCGGCCAATGCCGTGGCGAGATCATATTTATCTTCTTCAGGCAGCCACACCGCATTGCCGAGCAGATCGAAAAACTCCGACACGCCCGCCCGCTTTGTTTCGGCCAAGCCGCTTTCAAACAGAATGATGGGCGATTTGCCTATTCGGGAGGCCAAATTGGGCATCACCCGCACATGCGCGCTGGCGGCGGGAAAGGCGTCTTGCAATTGAGCCACCGTCAATCCCGCGAGCAGTGAATAAACCGCCCTGCCCTCCGCCAAGGTTTGGAAATCAGGGGCAACTTCGCCCAATTGATGCGGCTTAAAACCCAGTATGATCGCATCATGCGTGCCCGCATCCGCGGCCTGTGCCGCATCGCGATAAGAGGTCACACCCGCAGGCACCGGCTTTGGCGACCGGTTCAGAACCGCAAATCGCGCAGGATCAACGCCCGCCGCCAGCCATCCGGCCAGCATCGCGCCAGACATATTACCATATCCGATAATCAGCAGGCGGCCTATTTGCGCAGCTTGGGTCATGTGCATCACCATCTTTCCTACCGCTTAGATGGCTATGCTTCCCCGGCCGCGTCAACCATCGCCGCATCCAAGGCATCTCGCGGGCTTTTGTCGCCCCACAGCACAAATTGAAACGCGGGATAAAACCGGTCGCATTCATCAATCGCGCATTCAACCAAGGCCTGCGCCTGTTGCAGCGATAATGTCCCATCATCGCCGAGCAATACGCCGTGCCGATAAAGCAGCACGTCACCATTCGACCAAATATCAAAGTGGCCCAGCCACATTTGCTCATTAATCAGACTAAGCAATTCATAAGCATTGGTGCGTTTGTCATCGGTGACGCGAATGTCGGGCAGGCAAAGGAATTGCAGAACATTGTCCGTCGCCCGCCAAATCGCGCGCAGCTGATATTTGGTCCAGCTGCCTTGCACTTCGCCGACCATTTCATCCTCGGCCGCGATTTCGCAATCCCAGCCGCGCGCCTCGAACAAAGCGGCGAGCATTTCGATCGGGGCGGCGTCTTCGTCGGACGCATATTCGGCCTCACGCGGTCTCACGTCAGATTGCCAGTTGGTAGGAAGGGGGAGCGAGGGGGAGCTGTGTTTTTCATCGAGGCGAGGAATGCCCGTTAACCCCGCGCCTTGGCAATGCGCGCATCACCTCGCGCTGGGGAGAACCCATTTCGCCTGTTCAAACCTTGTGCAAAAGAAGCCGGGGATGACCGGTATTTATCACCTAAGTTCCTGAATTTCAGTGCCTTCTGGACTGGTATAGGCGAAGGTCTCGATGCCCTGCTGTGCCAAGGCGTTGATCAAAGCGCGCGCATCGGCACGGGTTTCAACCGGGCCGGCTAACAAGCGGTTTGCTTGCCCCCACGGCGTCACATGGGGTTCAAAATCGCCAAGCAATTCCGGCGCGCGCCGTGTGAAACGCCGCCAATCAAAGCGTAAGGCGCTGACATCGCGGCCAGTGGCCAATTGCACCCAGATGCGGCGCGGGTGCTCCGGCTCGGCTGGTTCTGGTTCCGGCTGAGCCTCACGCGGGACCTCGATCGAGGCGATATCAACAGCTTGGCCGGTCGCGCCCGCCACAGGCATTTCGCCGCCGTCAAGGTCCGCGAAAGCGTCGGCTACGCTGGATGCCGGTTGCGTTTGTTGCGGCTGAACTGGATTTGTTTGAGCTGCTTGGGGAACGGATTGGACAATGGGCGCTGCCGCGACTTGTACTGGAGTTGGCGCGGGAGCGATCACAGTTTCTTGGGCGGTTTGAGCCGCCTCGTTGACCTGCGTTGTCGCAATATCCAGCAAGGCTCCGCTGGCCGCCGCCGCATCGCCGCTGCGCGCCAGATCGAAACCGGGTTGTGCAATCGCGCTTGGCTGGGCCGGCTGCACACTGGGTGCGGGAGTAGCAGAAGGAGTAGCGGACGCACTTTCAGAAGCGCTGGCCGGAACACTGCTCGGCACACTGGCTGCTGCCAAAACTGTTGGGGCCGCGTCTGCCCTGGTGGTTTCAGGGGACGATCCCAGCGGCGCACCAGAAGGTTCAAGCAGCGAACCTGCCGCGCCTTCGCGTGCGAAACGCGCAATTCGCGGATCTTCGCGGCCAATATCGGCGGCGCGCGGGAATATGCCCAAATTCGCCGCCGCGGCTTGCTGCGCCGCCGTTAAGCGCGGCATGTAAGCGAGATAGGGATTGATGCGCGTCGCGAGGTCCGGCGGCATCACCGCATCGACAATACCCTCGGCGCGTTCTTGCTCTCCCATAATCGCCAAACCAAACGCGCGGGCGCGGAATGCGGCAACATCGCGCGCCTCAAGCAGCGGGGCGAGCGAGGATTGAAAGCCGCTTTCATTGCCCGAAATCGCATAGCTCAACGCCAATCTGCGGCGGGCTTCATCATCGCTGGGGCTCAATTCTATGGCGCGTTTATAGGCGGCCTGCGCGGCATCTTGATCGCCGACCAGATCGAACGCCAATGCTTGATCGCTCAGGACTTCGCGCGGCTGCGCCCCGGCACTGCGCGCAGCGTTGAAGAGCGGGATTGCCTCCACCGGCCTGCCAGAGCGCAAATAAACCCGCGCAAGGCCGAGCTTTACGCGCGAATCCTCCGGCGCCATTTCCGATGCGCGCCCATAAAACCCGATAGCCGCATCGTGATCATTCACCGCGAGCGAGGCATCGCCGGCTTCCAACAAAGCGGTGATGCTGCGCGGTCGGCGCGCCAATTCGAGCAAAGCACGGTTGAGCCGCTGGACTTCGGGCGAAGGGAGCGGCTGCACGACTTCGCGCCCAGTCGAAGTCTGAGCAGCGGCGCTATAGAACGGCGCGGTGGCGGCCAAAGCGGCCAGAATGAAATAATGTCTCACAGACTTGTCCGCTAACCTATTTTTGCAGCAAGGCTAGTCGCCACGCCATGAACGCGGGGCGAACTGCGCGGCGCACCCGGTAAAGCGATTGTGAGCGCCGTTTACTGGTTGTTCTGACGGCCCAGGAAACGCGGAATGCTGAGTGCAGGCGCATCATCGCCATCCTCATCATCATCGTCATCCGAACCGGAAGAACGCGACAAATTGGCCATGCGTTCAAACAAAGTGCTGCCGCCTGCGGCCCCACCTGATCCCCCGCCCGAGCCGGAGCTTTTCGCTGCGGCATCACCGGTGTCATCACCATCCGCATCAGCGCCAGCTCCCAGAATGCCAGCCCGGCGTCCGCCGCCAAGGCGCGCTTCGACAGGCTTGTTTTCTTCTGCCAAACGATCTGCGTCAGCGAGCAAATCATCTTGCCCATCCGCACCAGATCCGCCTTCGCCAAGCTCCTGATATTCAGCGTAATCGCCGCCTAGGTCGAGCGTATCGCCCTCACCCTGATCCGATGCCTGATCCGACGCGTCATCCGATCCGCCCATAAAGCCATCATCGTCTTCTGCACCGCGAAGCCCAGCGAGCGGATCGACAATGCCGTCAACATCATCGCCGACATCGCCCATTTCATCGCCTGCTTGCATACCGCTCAGGTCGAAAGGCTCATTCCCGCCACTGGCGGTTTCTGCGGCTTCGGGCTCTTCTTCCTCAAAACTGCCATCATCGGAGTGATCGTCAGCGTGATCATCAACGCTTTCGTCGTCCTCATCCTCAGCCGCCATCGCCTCTGCCACCGGGTCTGGAATGACAGGCGCGGGGCTTGGCGGGGTCAATTCAATCACGGGCTCTTCGGCAGGCTCCGGCGCGATCTCAGCTGCGGTGCCAGTATCGAGTCCAGTCTCGAGGGCAGCATCTGAACTGCTCTCATTTTCGCCCGACAATTCCAGCACAGGCCGTTTCGGCGCGCGCGAACTCGACAAGGATGTTGGCACAGAGCGCGGTGTTTCCCCGCCCGCTGTCTGTTCAATCCCGGTTGCCACCACAGAAACGCGGATCTTGCCCGATAGGTCAGGGTTAAACGCGCTGCCCCAAATAATGTTGGCATCTTCGTCAACCAGATCGCGGATGTGGTTTGCGGCTTCATCCACCTCCATCAGCTTCATGTCTTCGCCGCCGATGATCGAGATGATGACGCCTTTCGCGCCCTGCATGCTGACCCCATCAAGCAGTGGGTTCGCAATCGCTTGCTCGGCTGCGTCAAGAGCGCGGTTCTGGCCTTCGCCCTCGCCCGTGCCCATCATCGCCTTGCCCATTTCACTCATGACAGAGCGAACATCCGCAAAATCGAGATTGATCAGGCCCGGCATCACCATCAAATCGGTGATGGAGCGCACGCCTTGCTGCAAAACTTCATCGGCCAACTCGAACGCTTCTTTAAACGTCGTCTCAGGCTTTGCGACCAGAAACAGGTTCTGGTTCGGGATCACGATCAACGTGTCGACGTGATCCTGCAATTCAGCAATGCCTGCCTCGGCGGCGCGCATCCGGCGCGTCCCTTCAAACAGGAACGGTTTGGTCACAACACCAACGGTCAAAACGCCCATACGCCGCGCCGCTTCTGCGATCACAGGGGCCGCGCCGGTGCCAGTGCCGCCGCCCATACCGGCGGCGATAAAGACCATATTCACGCCCTCAAGCGCTTCTTCGATGTCAGAGACGGTTTCTTCCGCTGCCGCTTTGCCGACCTCTGGCCGCGCGCCTGCACCCAGGCCGCCGGTGATATCCGGGCCAAGCTGGATGCGCGTTTCAGCAGAGCTGGTGCTCAATGCCTGCGCATCCGTGTTGGCGACGATAAATTCGACGCCCTCAATTTCTGAGGCGATCATATTGCCAATGGCATTGCCACCCGCGCCGCCAATCCCGATTACGGTGATTTTGGGGCGCAGATCGTCTGTGCCTGCTGGTCCGATATTGATGCTCATCGCTTTAATCCTCCAGACGCATGTTTTGAGCCTTAGGGCGCTCAAATTTTACGCGGCTTTCCTACGTCTTAATGTCTGTGACACATTCGTAATGCGCCTGTTATCCCGCAGAAATCCTTATCCACAGGCGGCTATTAACCCTGATATGGCCCTCATACACTATCGCGGGCCATGATTGAATCCCCCGGCATGTAACAAGTTGGTACTTCTTAGAAATATTCCCGCACCGCTCTGAACCACCGCGACAGGGCAAATGTTGCGCCGATGGAGCCGCCAAAATCAGCGCCTCCTGCAAACCGCGCGCCGATTGCGCGAATATCGACGGGGTCTTCCGCCGCATACAGACACAAGCCCGCCAGCCCCGCAAATCCGGGGGTCGCATGCGCCTCCGGCAGACCCGTTAGCGTCGGTGCCCGTCCGATCCGCACCGGCATAGCAAGCGCGCTTTGCGTAAATTCGGCAAGCCCCGCCAATTCCGCGCCGCCGCCTGTCAACACGACTTGGCCCGCGCGCGTTCCAGTGAAGCCCATTTCTTTAAGAGCTTTGCCGATCTCTCCGATAATCTGCGATTGGCTTTGCGTAATCACCGATATCAATTCGGCCCGCGCGATCCGGTTTTTATCATCCGCCCCGCGCGCCTGCGGGCCAGAAGGTTCGCCGCTTGCCCCTTCATTGGGTCCGTAAACCGGGATCATTTCGCGGTGATCGCTGGGGCTGGCGATGGCCGAGCCGGAGACACATTTGAGCCGTTCTGCCTGAAACCGGCGGATGCCAAAGGCACTGGCCACAGCATCTGTAATATCGCCCGATCCCATGGGAATGGCGCGCAGACCAAGCAACATGCCCGCCGCAAACACCGAAACATTGGTCACATCGCTGCCGATTTCGACCAAGGCGACGCCAAGCTCGCGCTCTTCTTCGGATAGGCACGCATAGCCAGAGGCGAGCGGCGCGGCGACGACGGCTTCTACTTCCAAATGCGCGTTCTGAACCGCCTCCATCAAATTGCGAACCGGCGCGCCATCGGCGAGCATGACATGCACATCAACGCCCAAACGTTCCGCATGTAGCCCGCGCGGATTGGCGACCCCATGCGCGCCATCCAGCGTGTAATGAGCAGGCTGCGCATGTAGGACAGTGCGGCCATCGGGCTGGATCGTATCGCGAGCCTCAATCAGCAGATGTTCGACATCTTCTTCTTCGATCCGGCGCCCGCCAATTTCAATCTCGACATTGGAAACATTGCTTTTCAGCCCCGCTCCCGCACAGGCGATCCACACGCTTTGCACGCTGGTCCCGGCGTTCTTTTCCGCACGCTCCACCGCATCGCGAATGGCATAGGTCGCAGCTTTCATATCGGTGACATAGCCGCGCTTGATCCCTTGGCTGGCGCGGTGGCCGGACCCAAGGACGATCAAATCGCCTGTCTCTGTCTCTCCCATAATCATCGCAGAAATGCGGAACGATCCGACATTCACCGCGCCGAAAATCTTGGCGAGGCGCGCACGCGGCGGCGCGGCCTTTGCAGGGGCGGTTTTAAGACCTGCTTTTGGGGCGGTTTTCGTGATTGCCATTTGCTGCGTTCCTGCCTTTAAGACCCTGCGCCCAATTCAACCGCATCGGCGCGGCCTGGCACTCGCATATAAATGCGCGGCGGCGAACGCATGTCGAATGTCGCCACTTGGCCGCCCAGCAACCGGTTTTGCCCATCCATCCGCGCGAATTTCACCAAAGCGCTGGCCGATTCCTCCGCGCCTTCTGGCAAGGCAAGCACTTGCCCGCTTTTGAACGACAGGTTCCAACGGCGATTGCCGACCCATTCCGCCCCTTCGACCTGCGGGCCAAGCGCGGGCGCAGCGGCCAGCAAACGATCGAGCGGCGCGACTTGTTTCGCCGCACCCGGACCCGATATGCGCAGCATCTCTGCCGCCGCCTCTTCGCCGACCGGCTCTAACTCTTCGCCCTCTGCATCGATCAAGACCATCCGGTCCGGTTTTTGCAGCACCGCATGCGGCTCTCTTTCAACAATGTCGATCGCGAGCGTTGACGGCAGTTGGATTGAAACCCGCGCATCTTTAACCCACGGCAATTCGAGCAATTCTGCGCGCAAAGCCTCAATTTCAACTTGCGGCATTGGCCGGTCTTGCTGCGCCAAAGCGCGGGCGTAAACTTGCCGCTCATCCATCCGGTTGGTGCCGGTGACGCGCACATGTTTCACTTCAAAACCGGCATCCGATGCCATCGCGGAAACTTGCGCCTGCGCCATTGCCGGGACACCGGCAAGGTTTGCAATCACGAATGCGATCCCAACCGCTCCGCCGATAATCAGCGTCAGCCAGATTGTGCTCCACTGCTCCTCAGTAAACGGGAGCAGCCCCATCAGCCGGTCGATAATGCCGGTCGTCTTGGCCTTTGCCCGGCGCGCGCCCGCGGCGCGGCTTTGCGATTTGGCGGCGCGGCGTACTCCGGTTCCGCTGCGTTTAATCTTGGCCATTCGCGGCCTCCTGCCCTTCCGCTGTTTCTTGGCCATCGGTTTTTAAACCATGAACTCGGATCGCCTCCATCACGATCAATTCCACCAATTCGGCATATCCAATATCAGCTTGGCGCGCCTGTTCCGGCACCAGGCTGAGCGGTGTCATCCCCGGCTGCGTGTTGGTTTCAAGGACGAACAAGCCTTCTTCGCCCAGCTCATCATCCCAGCGGAAATCGGTGCGGCTTGTCCCGTGGCAGCCCAGCACTTCATGCGCCTTGATCGCATAATGTTCGCACAAAGCAGCAATCTCTGGCGGGATTTTCGCGGGGCAAACATGCTGCGTTCGCCCTTCTGTATATTTGTGCTCGTAATCGTAGAAACCGGTTTCGATAATCAGTTCGGTCACACCCAAAGCGCGCGGGCCGCCTGCGCCGTCGATCACCGCAGTGGTCAATTCGCGGCCCTTGATGAACGGCTCTGCAAGCAATTCGTCAAATTCCTGCCACGGCCCTGCCGCATCGCGGGCAATCGGATTGCCGATATTGCTGCCTTCGGTGACAATCGCGACGCCGACGGATGACCCTTCATTGACCGGTTTCAGCACGTAAGGACGCGGCAGAGGGTCTCTTTCAAACAGCTCAGCACACGGCACAATTCGTCCGCCCGGCATGGGGATGCCATGCGGGGTCAGCGCCTGTTTCGTCAGCTGTTTATCAATCGCAATTACAGAGGTCGCGAGCCCGGAATGGGTGTAGGCAATGCCCATCAGATCGAGCATCCCTTGGACGCTGCCATCTTCACCCGGCACGCCGTGCAGCGCGTTGAAAACCACATCAGGCTTCGCCGCCGCCAAACGCTGCGCCACATCGCGGCCCATATCGATTTGCGTGACGCGGTGGCCGTTCATCTCCAACGCATCGGCAATCCCGGCCCCGCTCATCAACGAAACCTCACGCTCATTCGCCCAGCCGCCCATCAGGACAGCGATATGAAGGGGTGGTTTGCTCATGGCCGGCCCACCCGCTTGATTTCCCACTCCAACTGAACGCCGGAATGCGCGTAAACCTTCTCGCGCACGATCTCGCCCAGCCCTTCAATATCCGCCGCTGTCGCGCCGCCAGTATTGATCAGGAAATTGCAGTGCTTCTCGCTCACTTGCGCCTTGCCGTTCATCAAACCGCGGCAACCGGCCTCATCAATCAATTTCCAACTGCTGTGGCCCGGCGGGTTTTTGAAGGTTGAACCGCCGGTCATGCTGCCGATTGGCTGCGCGCCTTTGCGTTGGTCAGAAATGCGCGCCATTTCGGCCTTGATCGTGTCGGGATCGCCCGGCACGCCTTCGAACCGAACCTCCACCACCACTGCGCCGTCGGGCAAAGCGGAATGGCGGTAGGAATATTGCAAGTCAGCATTGGTCAGCGTGACGAATTCACCGCCCGGCAAAATCACATCGCAATCGGTCAGCACATCGCAAGTTTCGCGGCCATAACATCCGCCATTCATCCGGGTCACGCCGCCAACCGATCCGGGGATGCCGGTCAAAAATGCAAGGCCATCAATCCCGGCCTTCGCCGCGCGCCGCGCCGCCATATTAGCAGGCGCAGCAGAGCCCGCCTTCAGCGTCGTCGCTCCCGTGACCTCGACATTGGCGAAGGGTGCGCCCAATTTGATCACAACGCCCGGCACTCCGCCATCGCGGATGATCATATTGGACCCCACGCCCAAAGCCATAACCGGAATTTGGCCATCGAGGCTTTCGCAAAAGCTTTTAAGATCCTCCAGATCAGCCGGTTCAAACAGCCAATCGGCTGCCCCGCCCGCCTTAAACCACACGTGTTTCGCCAACGATGCGCCGTGTGTCAGGCGACCGCGAATATTGCCCAATGGCACTGGTGCGCTCGTGTCACCTTCCACCGCGCAAGTCGGGGCCATGCCATCATCAAGGTTATCTTGGTCATCCGGCTGACCATCAGGTTGCATCCTATCCATCATGCGTCCCGCTTTGATTCAATCGCACCAGCAAGGGTAGAGGCCCATTTGGTGACATCCCCCGCGCCGAGGCACACGATGATGTCGCCCGGCGCAATTTCTTCGGCCAATGTCGCGGCCAGATCGCTGTGGCTGGCGGTGGTGCGCGCGCTGCGATGGCCGCGCGATTTTAGGCCCGCGACGAGGCTTTCGGAACTGACGCCCTCAATCGGGTCTTCGCCCGCCTCATAGACCGGGGTGACGAACACCATATCGGCATCGTTAAAACAGGTTTGGAAATCTTCCATCAGATCATTCAGGCGGCTGTATCGATGCGGTTGAGCGACCGCGATGACGCGCCCTTCTGGCACGGCTTCGCGGGCGGCGCCCAAGACGGCGCGGATTTCAACCGGGTGATGCGCGTAATCGTCAATCACGCTGACGCTACCGCCATCAATCTCGACCGCGCCTGCTTTCGTGAACCGGCGGCGCACTCCGCCAAAACTGCCGAACCCTTCGCGGATGACGCTGTCGGCGCATCCCATTTCCACCGCCACCGCAATCGCGGCGAGGGCGTTTTGAACATTGTGACGGCCCGGCATCGGCAAATGCACGCCTTCGATACGCCGGTCCTCTTCACCGCGCTGGCGCACGATCACATCGAAAGTGTTGCCGCCTTCATTCGGGCGGATATTCACCCCGCAAATGTCGGCCTGCAAAGAGAAACCATAGGTCACAACCTTGCGGTCCCGCACCAATCCGATGACGGCCTGAACCTCTGGATGGTCGACACACAAAACCGCCGCGCCGTAAAACGGCACGTTGTGTATAAATTCCACAAAGGCGCGTTTCACACCGTCAAAATCACCATAGTGATCAAGATGTTCGGGATCGATATTGGTGACCACGGCGATCGTCCCATCGAGCCGCAGGAAACTGCCGTCGCTCTCATCCGCTTCGACCACCATCCAATCGCTGTCGCCTAGTCGCGCGTTGGACCCATATTGTTCGATGATCCCGCCATTGATGACGGTCGGGTCAATGTCGCCTTTATCGAGCAGGCTGGCGATCATGCTGGTCGTTGTCGTTTTGCCATGCGTACCGGCAACCGCGACGGTCGATTTCAAGCGCATCAATTCGGCCAGCATTTCGGCGCGGCGTACCACGGGGATGCGCCCTTCTAACGCAGCGGCAACCTCTGGATTGGTGCGCCGCACGGCGGTGGAGGTAACCACGACGGCGGCGCCTTCCACATTCTCTTTGGCATGGCCGATATGCACCGCAATGCCGCGCGCACGCAGGCGTTCAACACTGGGCCCTTCGGCAAGGTCGCTGCCTTGGACTGCGTAGCCCAGATTGTGCATCACTTCTGCAATGCCGGACATGCCGATCCCGCCAATGCCGACGAAATGGATCGTGCCAATATCTGTGCCAACACCCTTCATTGCGCGGCATCCTCATGCGTATCACGGGTCGCGGCCTGCGGCGCAGAGGCGTTTACGGCCTTCTTTGGTGCCGCATCGCCGACGCGGATCACATCCATCAGATCAACGCCGCCCATGCTCTCCATTAAATCCGCCAAATCCTTGGCCGCCTTTGGCCGCCCGCAATTCCACGCGCCGTGGGCCGCGTTGGAAAGACTGGCCGGATTTTGCGCCAGGGCTTGGATTTGTTTGGCGAGCTCTTTGGGCGTGAAGCTGGTTTGGCGGATCATCCGCGCACCGCCCGCTTTGGTGATTTCGCGCGTATTGGCCGCCTGATGATCGTCGGTCGCAATCGGCAGAGGCACGAGGATCGCCGGACGGCCAACCGCAGTCAATTCCGCAATGGTCGACGCACCCGCGCGCCCAATAAACAAATGCGTATCCGCCAACCGTTCATGCATATCTTCAAAATAGGTGCCCAATTCGGCGGGAATGTCGTGATTGGCATAGCGGGCGCGCACCGCATCGACATCTTCGGATCTGCATTGCTGGGTGACTTGCAAACGTTGGCACAAGGCCGGCGGCAACATTGCCAGACCATCGGGCACAACTTCGGACAGGACGCTTGCCCCTTGGCTGCCGCCGGTGATCAACACGCGCAGCAAGCCTTCTTCGCTAAGCGCAGGGAAATCCTCATCGCGCAGCGCCAGAACATCCTCGCGCACCGGATTGCCGACCAAATGCGCTTTCTCGGCATATTTGGGTTTTAACCGGGCGACCTCTGGATAAGAGGTGGCGATTGCCTGAACCCGGCCCGCCAGCAATCGGTTCACCCGGCCTAGCACTGCGTTTTGTTCGTGCACCGCACTGGGGATTTTGGCCGATGTCGATGCCAGCAAAGCCGGAAGCGCCGGATAGCCGCCAAAGCCGATAACAGCGCTTGGCTCAAAACTTTCAAACAGGCGCAGCGCCATATTGCGCCCTTCGAGCACGGCGCGCATCCCGCCGATCCAGCGCAAAGGGTTTTTCCCAAACCGGCCCGCCGGCAAAACATGCGCGGTCAGGAAATCAGGCTTACCCGGAATATTCGCGCCGCGTTCATCGGTGATCAGCGCGCAGTGATGGCCCCGCGCATGCAATTCCTCCGCCAGCGCAAATGCCGGGATCAGATGACCGCCCGTTCCGCCAGCGGCGAGGACAAAGTGGCGGCTCGCGCCCGATGCGACATGCTGCTTCTCGCTGCTCATGCGCCCATTTCCTTACGTTCAAACAGGTTTTTGATGCCCGGTTTCTCCCGCTCAAGAAACGGATTACGCCGGGTGATCGCCAGCAATAGCCCAATTGTGAAACACACCGCCACCGTCGATGATCCGCCATAGCTGACCAGCGGCAATGTCATCCCCTTTGACGGAAACAATTGCAGGTTTACGAGCATATTAATGAACGCCTGACCGCCGATCTGTGTGGCCAAACCCGCTCCGGCGAGCAGGACGAACAGGTTTTCTTCATCAACCAAACGGACCAAAGCGCGCGCGATAATTGCGACGAACAACATCATAAACAACGCGCAAGCGAGCAAACCAAACTCCTCGCCAATCACTGAGAAAATGTAATCGGTATGCGCCTCCGGCAGGTTCATCTTGCGCGTGCCCAGCCACAACCCGCTGCCGGTCCAACCACCTGCCAGCAAAGTCCGCTGCGCCAGATCGACCTGATCAAAGGCGGTGCCCCCGCCAAAGAAACTGTCGATCCGGTAACGCGCATTGTCATAAAGGAAATAGGCCGCCGTCAGGCCCGCCAGCCCCGCCACAATCAGCGCGCCGACCCGCTGGATCGAAACACCCGATAGCAGCACCAGCACAAACCAAACCCCGCCAAACAAGATCGCCGCGCCAAGATTGGGTTGCAGCATCAGCAGCGCCCCGACCAGCGCCATCGTCAATGTCGAATAGGCAAGCACCGGCAAACCCGGATCGCGCAACCTCCAAGACAGCATCCAGGCGAGCAATATTGCAAATCCGGGCTTCAAAAACTCGCTAGGTTGCAGCGACAAACCCAGATCGAGCCACCGCCGCGCGCCGTTCTTCTCGACCCCAATTACCGGGACAAGGAGCAGCAGGAACAGCATCGCCACCGCCATCAAAATCCCAATCCGCCGCGCATCCTCTCGGCTGGCAAAAGATACCGCGACCATCACCGCAACACCCGCCATTTGGAAGAAAATGTGCCGTTTGAAGAATACCAGTTCAGCAACGTTGTATTGATTGCCCGCCGCTGGCGAAGCCGCCGCAACCGCAATTGTGCCCAGCGCCATCAACAATAGGACAAGGCCGAGCAGCCATTTGTCAATTTCGCGCCACCACACGCGCACTTTCTCGCTCACCCCCCGGCGCGCGGGCACTGGCGCATGAAATGTCGCATCGGCTCTTGGCGCGGAACGGCGCGGGGTGGGAATGGCGCTGCTCATAATGATCCGTCCCCGCCGAGGGCAGAGGGGGAACAATCAACCCCATCCTCTGCAATGACGCCAACCAATTGGCGGAAATGTTCGCCGCGTTTTTCATAGTCGCGGAATTGATCGAAACTGGCGCAGGCCGGTGAAAACAGCACCACATCGCCGGGCCGAGAGGCCTCGCGCGCGCGGCGAACCGCTTCGCTAATCAATTCGCAGCGTTCGACATTGGGCACCGCGCCATCCAGCAATTCTGCAAAGCGCGGACCAGCCTCTCCGACCGTATAAGCCGCCGCAATGCCGCCAAGGTGATCGGCGCATTCGCCCAGCCCATCTTCTTTCGCCAAACCGCCCACGATCCAATGAACGCGGGGCGTGCCGCCGTGGATTTCTGGATCGGGATGAAATGCGGAAAGTGCAGGCGCGGTGGAGGCGGTGTTAGTGGCCTTGCTGTCATTGACGAAAAGCACGCCGTCTTCCTCGCAAACCCGCTCCATCCGGTGCGGAAGCCCGCGAAAACGCGGCAAAGCATCGCTCCATTGCGCAGGGGTGACGCCCAATTCTGCTGCCACAGCAACAGCAACGGCGACATTTTCCAGATTATGCGGCCCCTGCAGGCTGGGCCATTGCGGTTGCATCGCGGCCAGCGCGTCAAGATCAGCGGCAATTGCGCGGCCCTCAGCGCGGGTGGCATTATGCGCGCGAAAGATCGCGCCCGCCGGTTCGACCAGAGACCCAAAGACAGCGAAATTTTGATCAGACTGCATCGCAAACAACCGTGATTTTGATGCGGCATAGGCATCAAATCCGGCATAGCGATCCAAATGATCCGGAGTAATATTGGTCAGTGCAGCGGCATCGCAATCAAGCCCATAGGTCAGATCAATCTGATAGCTCGACAATTCGAGCACATAGACGCCGCAATGCGTTTGGGCCCCATTCTCAGTCGGCACCAATGGTTCCTGCGCCAAAATCGGATCACCAATATTGCCGCCCAAAACGGCAGGTATCCCGGCCATCGTCAGGATATGATGGATCAGCGCGACGCAAGTCGATTTGCCATTAGTGCCCGTGACGCCAACAACTTTGTGCCGCGGCAGATCGGCGCGCGCCATCGCGAACAATTCAATATCGCCAATCACAGGCACATCATATTTCGCCGCATGTGCGGCAATCGGATGGGTGTTGAGCGGGACGCCGGGCGAGACGATCAAGCCGTCAAAACCAGTCAGATCAATCTCCAACGGATCGGCAATCTCGCAACTTTCCGCAAACGCTTCGCGCGGCTCTGGCTGACGATCCCAAACGGTCACCTGCGCACCGCTGGCGAGCAAAGCGCGCGCCGCTGCCGCGCCGGACCGCGCGAGGCCCAGCACCGCGTAACGTTTCCCAGCAAAGGCGGAGGAGGTGATCACAGCGGAGCGCTTACCTCAATTTCAATGTCGCAAGGCCGATCATCGCGAGGATGATGGCGATGATCCAAAAACGGATGACAACCTTACTCTCGCTCCAACCGAGCTGTTCGAAATGGTGGTGGATCGGGGCCATGCGAAACACCCGCTTGCCCGTCCGTTTGAACCAGAAAACCTGGATGATGACGCTGGCGGTTTCGGCAACGAACAATCCGCCCACGATCAGCAAGACAACTTCGTGATGCGCCGCAACCGCAATCGCGCCCAATGCGCCGCCCAGCGCGAGCGATCCCGTGTCGCCCATAAACACCGCCGCTGGCGGCGCGTTAAACCACAAAAAGGCCAATCCGCCGCCCATGATCGCGGCGCAGAAAATGGCCAGCTCACCCGCGCCCGGCACATGCGGAATGCCCAAATATTCGCTGAAATCCGCGCGGCCCACCAGATAAGCGATAATCGCAAATGTCCCCGCCGCGATAATCACTGGCATAATCGCCAACCCGTCCAACCCATCGGTCAGGTTCACCGCATTGCCAAACCCAACGATAAACACCGCCGCAAAGACATAGTAGAACGGCCCCAGCGGGATGCTGACATCGGAGAAAAACGGGATGTAGAGATTGGTGTTGATCTGGCTGACGATCAAATAAGACGCGATACCGGCAACGGCAAACTCGGCCAGCAAACGCACTTTCGCCGACACGCCCGCATGGCTGTTCTTCGTGACTTTGTCGTAATCATCCAAAAACCCGATCAGGCCAAAACCAATCGTTACGGCGAGGCATGCCCAGACCAGCGGGCTGCGCAAATCCATCCACAAGAGTAACGAAAACGCCAAAGCGACGAGGATCATCAACCCGCCCATTGTCGGTGTGCCCACTTTCGCCTGATGGCTTTCGGGGCCGTCGGCGCGGATCGGTTGCCCTTTGCCCTGACGCACGCGCAGCATATTGATGAATTTCGGGCCAATAATCAGGCCAAACGCCAGCGCCGTCATCAACGTCGCGCCAGAACGGAACGTCTGGTACCGCACCAGATTGAAAAGGCCTTCAAATTCAAGCCATTCTGCGAGCAGATAGAGCATTCAGATCCCTCGATCGCCGCTCATTCCGGCGGCTTCGTAAAATGTGTCACCAAATTGCCGAGACCAACCGAATTGGAACCCTTTACCAGCACCGCATCACCATGCGTCAGGCCGTATTGTTCAAGCTCTAAAATCGCCTCAGCAGGGCCATCGCAATGCGCGAAGCTGGGGGTAAAGCCAAGCGACGCGCCGCTCCTTCTCCCCAGCTCTGCCGCGAGGACGCGCATCTCGTCGCCGACAAGGATCGCATGGTCGATTTCTGCCCCAATTACCGGGTCTGCCAATTGTTCGTGAAAGCGCGGGCCAAAATCGCCCAATTCTTTCATACTGCCCAAAACCGCGACCCGGCGATGCGCCGGTGTTTGGCCCAGCGCGCGCAAAGTGGCGCGCATGGATGCAGGATTGGCGTTGTAACTTTCATCGACCAGCAAGGCCTTGCCACCCACCGCCGCAATATCAAACCGCGCGCCGCGCCCTTTCAGTCCGCCCATCTCTGCAAGCGCCAGACCGGCGCTAGCCAAATCGCCGCCCGCCGCACGAACCGCCGCCATGACGCCAAGCGAATTTGTGATCCAGTGATCGCCCGGCTCCGCGACGCAATAACACAGGCGCTGGCTGCCTTGTGAGGATCGCAATTCTGCCGTTACGACCGACCCGCCATTGGCGTTAGGGATCGCATCGAGCAATCGCACATCAGCGTCCGGACTGCGTCCAAAGGTGACGATGTTCACGCCAAGATCGCGCGCTTGCGCAACCATCCGTTCGGTGTGGTCGCCATCGGCAGGGATAATCGCGGTGCCGCCGGGGGCAAGCCCAGTGAAGATCTGCGCTTTCTCATCGGCAATCGCCTCCATCGATCCCAGATTTTCGATATGCGCCGGGGCGATTGTTGTGATCAAAGCGACATTTGGGCGGACATGATCCGCCAGCGGAGCAATTTCGCCCGCATGGTTCATGCCCATTTCGAACACGCCGAATTTCGCGCGGGCTGGCATCCGCGCCAGGCTGAGCGGGACGCCGACATGATTGTTGTAACTGCGCACGCTCCGATGCGCTGCGCCTCTGCTGCAACGGTCGAGGCTGGCGAAAATCGCTTCTTTCACGCCGGTTTTGCCAACCGAACCCGTCACCGCGATCCGTGTCGCATGCCCGCGATCACGCGCGGCATGGGCCAATGCATGCAAAGCCACGCCAGTATCGGCGACCTGAACATGCGGAAAATCAACCGGCCGGTCGGTAATCGCGGCGACCGCGCCCTTTTTAAAAGCGGCGGCGATGAATTTGTGGCCGTCCATCGCCTCCCCTTTGAGGGCAATGAACAAATCACCGGGACGCACATCGCGGCTGTCCATTTCGACGCCGGATGCTTGGAAATCATGGCTGGCCGTGCCGCCCGTGGCCGCTTCGATGCTGGCCGCATCCCATAGCGCCATTGGCAAAGCATCGCGCAGATCGGCGGGCCATTTGTGCAATAATGCGTGCGTGCCGTTCATGCCTTACCTCCCGCTGCGGCGCATTCGCGCGCCACTTGCACATCGTCGAATGGCAAAATTCGCATGTGTTCTCCCGAACCGATTATTTGTCCTTGCTCATGCCCTTTTCCGGCGATGAGGATGATATCATGAGCGCCCGCTTGCTGAATCGCGGCGGCGATCGCTTCGCGGCGTCCGGCGACCATGGTGATATTGGATGCACCCTCCGCCCCGCTCAGCACCGCCTCGCGGATGGCACCGGCATCTTCGCCGCGCGGATTGTCATCGGTGATGATGGCGATGTCTGCCGATTTGGCGGCGACCGCGCCCATTGGTGCGCGTTTGCCCGTGTCACGGTCCCCGCCTGCACCAAACACCACGATCAATTTGCCGCCGCGCGCCGCATCGACATGCGGGCGCAAGGCGGCAATCGCAGCCTGCAAAGCATCGGGCGTATGCGCATAATCGACATAGGCAGGTGCGCCGCTGGGCGTGATCACTGCGCGTTCCAACCGGCCGCGCACCGGTTGCAAGCGCGAGACCGCATCAAAGACTTGACCAGCATCAGATCCGGTCGCGAGCGCCAGCGCGGCAGAGACCAGTGCATTGGCCGCCTGATATTCCCCGATAAGCGGCAATTTCACACTGCGCGCCTCGCCACGGTATTCAATCGTCAACATCTGGCCAAGCTGAGTTGCCTCGCGCGCGGTCAGGCGCAAATATGCGTCCACCTCGCCCGCTGGCGACCCAACTGTGCGAACATGCAAATTTTGGTCAGAGGCATGTTCGATGGCGCGGCGGGTCCACTCGCATTCATTCCCGCCGTCCCAGATGATCGCCGTGCCGCCCGGTTCGACCACTTCGTCAAACAGGCGCATTTTGCAGGCGAAATAATCATCCATTGAACTGTGATAATCGAGGTGATCGCGGCTGAAATTCGTGAAAGCTCCGGCCTTCACGCTCAACCCTTCATTGCGGAATTGCGAAAGGCCGTGGCTGGATGCTTCATAGGCGACATGGGTGACGCCTTCGCGGGCCAGCCCGCTCATATTGCCCAGGAATGTCACGATGTCAGGCGTGGTTAGGCCCGTGGATACGCTTTCGTCAGGCGTGGTGACGCCCAACGTGCCGATGCTCGCCGCGCTTGTACCGCACATGCGCCAGATTTGGCGGGTCATCTCAACGCAGGACGTCTTACCATTCGTGCCCGTAACCGCGACGATTGTTTCTGGCGCGGGTGTGAAGAACCCGGCGGCAAGCTGAGCGAAAGCGCGGCGGGGTTCGTCGCTGGCAATATGCAAAGCGCCCTCCACCTTTGCGTTGGGCGATGCGACAATCGCGATTGCGCCCGCTTCAATCGCGGCAGGGATGAAATCTTCGGCGTTAAAGCGCGCGCCCTTAAATGCGCCAAAAACAGTGCCGGGTGCGACTTTGCGGTGGTCGATGGCAAATCCGGTAACAGCCGCGCCATCACGCGCAGGCGCGTCCAATCCGGCCCGTTCCAGAAGAGCCGCCAGCTTCACCGCCGTCCCTCAACCAGAAAACGCAGATCGGAGATATCAACATCACGGTTTGCATCGGGCAACACGCCGAGCATGGGGCCGATCCGGGGCACCAGTTCCTTCACAATCGGCGCCGCGTTAAACGCTGCCGTTCGCTGTCCCTGCGCCGCAGCGGTGCCGCGCGGTTCATCCAGAACGGTCACCACAACATAGCGCGGACGGTCCATCGGGAAAGCCGCTGCAAAAGATGAAATCAGCGCGGTTTCGCGGTATCCACCGCGCCCGGCTTTCTCAGCAGAGCCTGTTTTTCCGCCCACCCGGTATCCCGGCGCATCGGCGCTGCGCCCGGTGCCATACATCGAAATCATCCGCAGCAATTGGCGCATCCGCGACGAAGTTGACGCCTTAAACACACGCCGCCCGCGCGGCGCTGCGCCCGCCTCGATCCGGTGCAAAGTCGCTGGCCGCCAAATTCCGCCATTCACCATCGCGGCATAGGCGCTGGCCAAATGCAGCGGCGTCACCGCGATACCGTGGCCGTAACTCACCGTCATATTGGTCAACCGCGACCATGTTCCATTCGGGCGCACTTGCGGCCATTGCGGGGTACCGCGCGCCTGCAATTCGATTTGCGGCGGCACATTCATGCCCAGATCAATCATCACCTGACGCAGCCGCGCCTCGCCCAATTCATCGGCGACCCGCGCCGTCACAGTGTTGGAGGAATAGACCAAAGCCTCCGGCACATTCAGCCGCGCGCCTTTCGGGTGCAAATCGCGGATTTCGCGGCCCGCAATTTCCACATTGGTCGCGTTCCATTCCGCGCCAAAATCGCGCACCACGCCCGCATCAATCGCCGCCGCAATGCTCAGCGGTTTGAACGTCGAGCCCAATTCATAGGTCGCGTTGGTTGCGCGGTTATAGATATTGGGAGAATGTTGCACATTGGCGCGATTGGGATCGAAGGCGGGCAAGGACGCCATCGCCATGATCTCGCCCGTATCCACGTCGAGCACGATGCCCGCTGCACCCTTGGCATCGGTGGCGAGCATGCCTTTGCCCAGCTCATCTTCGAGCGCGCCTTGCACCCTGAGATCAATCGACAGGGCCACCGGATCACCGCGCAATGCAGGGTCGGACAGATGCTCGTCCAGCACCTGCTCCATGCCCAGCTGACCGGCGAGCTCGCGGCTGTCGGTTTCCATGACATAGCCAAGAATATGCGCGCCGAGCGACCCTTGCGGATAATGCCGGTCTTGCTCACGCGGGATTTCCAGGGCGACTTCGCCCAGCTCAAACACGCGGTTGGCGTCCTCTGGCAGAACGCGGCGCATGATATATCCGCCCCGGTCCGAAGACAGAACGCGCACCGTCCGCTCCAGATCAATATCGGGGAAAATGCCCTTCAACCGCGCCGCGACCTGCTGCGGCTCCGCCACCAAAGGCGCGCCGTCATCTTCCATCGCGCGCGGGTTGAACCACAGCGCATAGGCCGGAAATGTTCGCGCCAGCGGCGTGCCATTGCGGTCGGTGATTTCGCCGCGTGGGGGTAAGAGCGCTTCGGCGAGGCTCGTGGTGCTGGGCGGTGCGCCGACAAAGCCGAGATAGCCGATGCGCATCAAAGCAATCGCCGCAATCAGGACGAACCCGGCAGCGATTACCAACAAACGCAGCCGCGCCGTCACCAGCAAGCTGTAACGCATATGCACAAACTTAACGCGCCCCGCAGGGATGGCGGGGCGCGGTTCGCGCGAAACATTAGAGGCGGCGGATGCGGTTGCTTCTGGGGCTGGCGTGCCGGTTTGGCCTAGCCCCGATCCGAGGGCAAATGCCGTCATTCGCTCGCCTCGCTCATCGCATTCGCGCCGGACATAGCGGCGTCGCTGGCGGCTTGGGAAAGCGACGCCTGAGCGCGGGATCGCTGCGACTGCGCCGTTTGCGCATTGGCTGCGCGGATCGGAGACGCCTCAATTAAAAATTCGCCAAATGCCTCAGTGAAGACCGCGCCAGCATCCTCGCTTGCGTCCACAGACGCCAAGGTAATCGGAGCCCCCGTAAGCGGCGAAACCATTTCGCGCGGCTCTGCATCATCGGCGTCCAAATCCGCGCGCGCCACACGAATAGGCGCAGGGGCATCGGGGCCAACCGGCTGGCCGAGGCTCGCCAATTGGCGATCATTGTCCAAATATTGATCGGCGCGCGGCGCTTCATAACCCAGCTCAACCGCGTTCCATTCCGACAATTGCCGCTGACTGGCGCGCGTTTGAAATTCGGTTTCCAGCATCAAGGTTTCGCGTTCCAGCGCGATAATCTGACGCTCCGCCAACAACACTTCGCTCTTCACCGCATGCACATTAAAGCTCAGCACAGCGAACAGCGCGACGCATGTCGCCAGCACAGCAACCCAACCAATTTGGCGAATACGAGAGCCATTTGCGATCATGCGATGTTCCTTTCTTGTGCTGGAGCGCCCCGAGCTGGGGCAGAGGTGCGGACGGCGTGGCGCAGGATTGAGGAACGGCTGCGCGGATTGGCTTCGACTTCGGCCTCACTTGGGCGGATCGCCTTGGAGACTTGCGTAAAGGTTGGCGGAGGGCCGGGGATTTCGCCGGGCAAATGCCGCGACACGGCGCGGCCGCCGCCCGATGCCTCTCGCAAGAAACGCTTCACAATTCTGTCTTCGAGACTGTGAAAACTGACAACGGCCAAAATGCCGCCTTCGCGCAGCAGAGTTTCCGCCGCGTTGAGGCCAGCGCGAAGCTCACCAAGTTCGTCATTCACATGGATGCGGACCGCCTGAAAACTGCGGGTTGCGGGGTCTTTCTTATCATGCGGCTTGTGACCCAAAGCGCGGCGCACCACGCGGGCCAAATCGCCGGTTGTCTCCAGCGGGCGCGCGGCCACGATTGCGCGGGCGACGCGGCGCGATTGGCGCTCCTCGCCATATTGATAGAGCACGTCAGCAATCGCGCCTTCATCGGCGGTGTTGAGGAAATCCGCCGCGCTTTCGCCCTCTTGGCTCATCCGCATATCCAGCGGCCCGCCAAGCGAGAAGGCAAAGCCGCGCTCGCCCTGATCGAGCTGCATCGAAGACACGCCGATATCCATGACAACGGCGTCCACTTGCGGCACACCGATCCGCGTCATTTCGCTGCGCATTTCGGCAAAGCGTTCGGCGTGGAGCGACAGCCGCCCTGCAAATTCTTCGACCATGCCTGCGCCATCGCGGATCGCATTGGGATCACGGTCAAACCCGTAAACCCGCGCGCCCGACATCAACAGCGCACGCGAATAACCGCCCGCGCCGAACGTGGCATCGATGATCGACATGTCAGGCTTTGGCTGCAACGCCGCAACCACTTCATTGAGCAAAACGGGGATGTGAGGCGCGATCATTTGCCCGCCCCCTTATTTGTTTTCGTTTTTTGGGCAGCCTTAGCCTGCGCCTCAGCCATCATTCGCTTGCAGGTCGCTTGTGCGCCCTTCCACGAAATATCCATCCGCGCGAGTTCCGCCGGGTTCCAGACAAAGAAAAATTCGCCCGCGCCCTGAAAATACAGACCGTCTTCTACTTTGCCGAGCTCTTTAAGATGCTCCGGCATCACGAAACGGCCACTGTCGTCAAAGGGCAATTGTTCAAATTGAAACAGCTGGCCAGCGCGCACGTCGCGATCAAAATCATTGAGCTTCAGTCGGATCGCGCGCTCTTCTTCGCGGTCGAGCTGTTCATGCAATTTGTCGATGCGCGACAGGCCAAATCCAACAAGGCAATCAAATCGCTCATGCGCGAGCAGGCACAGGGTTTTGGAGCCGCCAGAGGCCTCTTTTACAGCTTTGCGGAATGCTGGGGGCAGGACAAAGCGGCCCTTATCGCCAATCGGCGAATAGGCTTGTCCATTATATGCTCCCTGCGTTGACACGCGCTTTCCCCAGACCTCTCTCTAACCGGCTCAAAACCCATGACTTCCCCCTCGCTAAAACCCGCGCGAACGGGATCAGCGCGCCGCCCAAAATGGGCAGTACGGGGCAAACCGGCATGTTTGATGGAATCCGGTAATATCTAGGAAGCAGTGTGGTGACTAGGGTTATTCTAGGAAAATCACGGGATTAAACGGTAAATAACTGATTAATAACAATTTCAATCTTTCGATTTTCATCATCAAAACCCCGTTGGACCCTGATAATCCCGCAAATTCCCGTAATATTCGCCTGAAATCAAGGCAGATTCCCGCAAGAATCCCGTCCGAGTCCCGATCCGAAGATCAATCTCTTTCGAATTCCCGCAATATTCCCAAATGAGAGTTTTGGTTAGGCTGGCCCAACCTCAATCAGCCTCAATCAGCCTCAATCAGCCGCCAAAGGCAAAGCGCAGCAAGCCATGGATCGCGGCGCCCTCTTGGCCAACTGCCCCGGCCGCCAAGGATTGATCTTCAAAAACGGCCGCATCGGCCACCAATGTGACGGTGCCTTTGCCGATCGAGCATTGCTGAACCGGCGATGGCTCTTCGATCAAACAATCGCCGCTGCTGACCGTGATCTCTCCTGCCAGCAGGACCGGCAATGTCACGGCACCTCCTCGCTCACCAAAATCCACCCGGCGCGGCTCGAACGCCTGCGCCTCATCGAAAGTCACCGCCATGCCCCAGCGTTCGACAACCGGCGGCATAAACGCGACCGCCCCGGGACGGCGCGGATCGCCGAGCGGCAGATCATATTCCCCCGTCAACATCGGATCGAGCACCAACAGCAATTTGCCGCCCGCCCGCACCCAATCATCCAAAGCCACATTGTCGCGCGGGGACAGACCGCGCGGCTGGATCACCGCCAGATATTCAATACCAGAGAGCGGATTGGTGGCAGGCAAATCAGGGCCGAGCCCTCCTAGCGGAGCCAGCGTATCAAGCGGAAAAGGCGAGAAACATTGGGCGAGCACTGCGGCCTGCCACGTGCGCTGAACCTCTCCCCGCGCAAACGCCGCAAAATCGGCGCCTAGCGGATAGGTTAGCGGCAAACTTGTCATTAAGCCCAATCCGGGCGGCGGCTCAGCACCAGCGGAAGGCTCACCCCCGGCAGGCAGATCAAGGTCGCAATGCGCCGCAGGCTTGGCGCCCGCGTCAGGTGCTACGCTGCCTTCATTCCCCGCTGCATCGCACCCCGCCACAGCCAAGCCGAATACAGATGCGGCAAGGATTGTGATCGCGGCGTTAATCCTGCGGCGCAACATCGGCGGTGAGCTCGCTGCCCTCAGGCGATGCCGGCTCTAAATCGAGCGGATCTGTGGTCGGCACGGGGCTGGGTTCGGCGGGGATATCTGGCACAATCCCGGCATCCGCCAAGGGATCACGTTGCGGCGCGGCCGCAGTGGGTTCAGTGGTGGGCGCGGCCTCTGGCACGGCCCCTTCCTCTGTTCGGTCCGCTTGATTGCCCAATACGTTGGCAAGGCCCACCAACAGCACCATCGCGCCAATCCCAAACAGGCCAACTTGCAAACGCTGCGCCGCCTCAGACTTGGTTCCGCCAAGCGGCGCGCCGCTCGGGGCTGCCTCTCCATCGCGTGTGCCTGATACTTGAGATCGCGCCTGTGAAACGCGCCGGGTGAATTTGCCGCCTGTCATATCGGCAGGATTAGCGGCGCTTGACCAAACTGTCGATTAACACGGCCGAATAACCGTGTGAATTTTGATGGCTGCCCTGTTAATTCGCGCCGCCTTGATCGAGCCAATCGAACACGGGCAGACCTTTTTCCTTAAGCCACTGCGCATTGTACAAGGTGGAGAGATAGCGAAAGCCGGTGTCGCACAATATCGTCGCGACCTGAGGGTTTTCATGCCCTTCCGCCACCAATTGCTTGCCCAGTTCAATCGCGCCCGCCACGTTGATGCCGCTGGAAAGGCCCAAACACAGCCCCTCTTCGCGCAGCAATTGGGCGACCCATTTCAGCCCTTCTTCGTCGGAAATGCGAAATTGCGTATCGATCACGGCCCCTTCGAGATTGGCGGTGATCCGCCCTTGCCCGATCCCTTCGGCAACAGATGATCCCTCGCCCTTCAATTCGCCATTGGCGTAATAATTATAGAGCGCCGCGCCATGCGGATCGGTGAGGGCAATGCGGATATCGGGGTTCTTTTCCTTCAATCCCATGCCCACGCCAGCGATCGTGCCGCCCGTCCCCGCCGCGCAGGTAAAGCCGCTGATCCTGCCGCCGGTTTGTTCCCACAATTCGTTCGCGGTGGTTTCAATATGCGCGCGGCGATTGGCGGTGTTGTCAAATTGCCCGGCCCACACCGCGCCTTCGGTCTCTTCGGCCATGCGGCGCGAGACATGCTGGAAGTGGCACGGATCGGCATATTTGGTCGGCGGCACCAATTCCAGCCGCGCGCCCAGCGCCCGCAATGTATCCATTTTCTCTTTGGATTGATTGTCGGGCATGACGATAATCGTCTTATAACCCAGCGCATTGGCGACCAGCGCAACACCAATACCGGTATTGCCCGCTGTCCCCTCAATCACGGTGCCGCCCGGCTTTAATTCGCCGCGTTCTTCCGCATCGCGGATCATATACAGCGCGGCACGGTCTTTCACGCTGGAGCCGGGATTGGCAAATTCGCATTTGCCCCAAATGTCACAACCCGCCGCCGCGCTGGCCCCAGACAAGCGGACAAGCGGCGTGTTGCCGATCAAGGCGAGCGTGTCGCCGATAGGTTGAGTGATGTTCATGGAATGCGATTTAGGCGCTTGCACGCCCGCTCGCAAACAACATCAATCTTCAGGGGCGATAGTTACCTTAAGTCCGTCCAGCTCAGCCGTCAGCGGAATCTGGCACGACAGGCGCGATCCTTCTTTGCGGTGATCGGAGGATTCGAGCAGATCGTCTTCGTCTTCGCTCATCGCCGGAAGGCCAGTGACGCCCGTATCGTCGATGACGATGTGGCATGTGGCACACGAACAGCAACCGCCGCACAGCGCCAGCAATTCATCAAAGCCATTGTCGCGGATGGCTTCCATTACGGTCAGACCATCTTCAACATCGATTTCGCTTGTTTCGCCTTCGCGATTGGTAACGACCAGCTTTGGCATGGGGCTTCGTGTCCTCTTTGATACATTGAGCGCAAGATGCGGCTCTTGGATTAAATCGAGAGCGCGCTAGGACGTTCCGAGAATATTGGCAAGCCACCGAAAGCTAGGGGGCGCTATTGCGAGCAGGAACGAAAATGGGACTGACGGCGGACATTCTGCGCAGTGAATTGGACGCTTTGGGCGCAAAAGATGCGCGCATCGGCGATGAATTGGCGCGCATCGGCTATCCAGAGCCACGCTTGCGGGATCGGGGATACAAAACCCTGTTGCGCACAATCGTGGGACAGCAAGTGTCCGTCGCGGCGGCGGCGTCGATGTGGAACAAGCTGATCGCGGAGGTCGGTGAGGATTTTAAACCGGCATGTATTTTGGAGCGGGATTTTGACACTTTGCGCGCCTGCGGATTGTCGCGCCAGAAACAAGGCTATGCCCGGTCGCTGTGCGAATTGGTGGAGGCAGGCGAATTGGATTTCGGGGCCATGCCCAAGGATGACGAGGAAGCCATTGCCGAACTGACCCGGATCAAGGGTATCGGGCGGTGGTCAGCGGAAATTTACCTGTTGTTTGCCGAAGGGCGCACAGATGTTTGGCCCGCCGGTGATTTGGCGGTGCAAGAGGGGGTGAAACGGCTCTTGCAGATCGACGAGCGCCCGAAAGAGAAAGAGTGCCGGGAGCTGGGCGAACAATGGTCGCCGCATCGCGGGGCGATGGCGATTTTTACGTGGCATTTTTATGCCAATCCGGCGCTTTAGATTTGGCGGATTTTGGGGGTGGAAGCTGAAGGAGCTTCGTGCCGAGTCATGATAGCAAAACTAGCCTTCCGACCTCTTCGGCCTCGGTGTCACGCTTCTCTGCGAGATCATGCGCGCGGCCTGAACAGCCAAATAATGTACCCCAAAGGCTGAAGTATAATTACCAAAGAAAAAATGGAAATTACCGGATTTGAAAAACTGAAGATTTTTTGGAAAAAATAGGATCCTGAAAATAGGACCCCTACACCAATGCATAGGACTGAGAGTGCAATCATAGTCGATAGGGCGACCAAGCGTGTTTCCGAAAGCGCTGGCATGAACGTCACTCCATTTTATACTTAGGTCGGAAGTTCTAGATCAGAATTTTTTCGCAAAGCAAACACCATAGCTAAGTGCTATCAAGATTCGGACGGTGGAAACGAGTTCACACAACGTCCGCAAATGGGTCGCTAGCGGAAATCCTCAAAACCCCGCTAAAGTTTGCATTCCGCTTGGCGCTCCCTAGCTGTCACTTTCACAAGAGAGAGACATTATGACCGCCACCACTGATCTGACCGCTATCCCCCTTATCCCGCGCGACGCTTTGTTCGGTAACCCCAGCAAGTCGCAAGGGCGGATCAGTCCTGATGGGCAGTGGCTCAGCTGGCTCGCGCCGCTGGATGATGTGATGAATATCTGGATCGCGCCGCGCTCTGATCTCTCGGCAGCGAAGGCAATTTCCAATTCCACAGACCGCCCGATCCCGGATTATTTCTGGGCCCCCGATGGCTCCTGTATTTTGTATGTCCAGGACAAAGGCGGGGATGAAAATTACCTGCTTTACAAGATCGACATTGCGAGCGGCGAGGAAACTTGCCTCACCCCGTTTGAAAACACGCGGGTGCAATTGGTCGGCGCATCACACACCATAAAAACCCGCCTTCTCGTCGGCCTGAACAACCGCGATCCGCAATTCCATGATGTCCATATGCTAGACCTTACCACCGGCGAATTGACGCTGGTGCTGGAGAATAATTCCTATGCCGGGTTTGAAACCGACGAGACGCTGACCGTGCGGCTGGCCATGCGCCAGAATGCAGAAGGGGGCGCGGATTACTTTCGGGTTACCGATAATGTGGTCGAGGACGAGCCGTTTGAGAGCACAGCCATGGAAGATTCCATGACCACATCGCCCGCCGGTTACACGCATGATGGGCAGGTCCTGTACTGGCTCGACAGCCGGGGCCGCAACACCGCCGCGCTCTATGCGCAGGACACCGCGACCGGGGAACGGACGTTGGTGGCGGAGGATGACAAGGCCGATTTGGGCGGCACATTCCGCGACCAGAAAACCGGCGTCGTGCAGGCCTATTCGGTCAATTACCTCACCACACGCTGGCATGCGATTGACGCGGATATTGGCGCGTCCTTCGATTGGCTGGACGGTCAATTGGAGGGGCAATCGGGCGTCAAATCGCGTAGCGATGATGACCGCACATGGATCGTGTGGAATGACCCACTAAACGCCCCGATCAGCACCTATATTTACGACCGCGACGCCAGCACGCTGACGCCGTTTTACACCACGCGCCCGGATCTGGAGGGCGCGCCGCTGGCCGCCATGCGGCCGGTTGAGATCACCGCGCGCGATGGGCTCACTCTGCCGTCTTATCTGACGCTAGCCGCGGGCAGCGAAGCCGGGGATACGGGCCGTCCAGCCGCGCCGACACCGATGGTATTGCTTGTTCACGGCGGACCTTGGGCGCGGGACACTTACGGGTTCAGCTCAATCCACCAAATGCTCGCCAATCGCGGCTATGCGGTTCTGTCGGTGAATTTTCGCGGCTCCACCGGATTTGGCAAAGACTTCATCAATGCAGGCAACAAGGAATGGGGCCTGGCGATGCATGACGATCTGATCGACGCCGTGGAATGGGCAATTGGCGAAGGGATCGCACCGCGTGATGGGGTCGCGATTATGGGCGGCTCCTATGGCGGATATGCGACGCTGGCTGGATTGGCCTTTACGCCGGACGTATTTGCCTGCGGCGTTGATATTGTTGGGCCGTCAAACCTTGAAACATTGCTGGGGACGATCCCGCCATATTGGGCGCCGATGGTCAAAATTTTCCACGAACGGATGGGCGACCCCGGCACAGAAGAAGGGCTCGCTTTGCTGAAAGCCGCCAGCCCGCTGAACAAAGCCGATGCGATCACGCGGCCTTTGTTGATTGCGCAAGGGGCCAATGATCCGCGCGTCAAACAGGACGAAAGCGACCAGATTGTCGGCGCAATGAAAAGCGCGAACATTCCGGTGACCTACGTCCTATACCCGGATGAAGGGCACGGCTTTGCGAAGCCTGACAATTCCATCTCTTTCTTCGCGATTGCTGAAAACTTCCTCGCAGAAACGCTTGGCGCGAAAGGCGACGTGCGGGCTGAGGAATTGGGCGATGTGCTAAAACCGTCGACGGCTGAGATCGTCGAGGGGGCTGAGCATGTGAAGGGTCTTGCTGCCTAGAACTCTGCGCCCTAGACCGGTTTCAAATCAAAATCGGGTTAGAGGGATCACAGATGGCACAGCAACGCCGCAATATATTCATCACAGGCGGCGCGTCCGGCATTGGCCGCGCCGTCGCGCGGTATTTCGGGGAACGCGATTGGTTCGTGTCCATCGCCGATGTCGATGCGGTGGGGATGGAAGATACGCTCGGCCTGATCCCTGGTGGGTTCAAATATTCGCACAAATTGGATGTGCGCGACCGGGCGGCATGGGACGTTGCACTCGAATCCGCCGCCACCGCTGCGGGCGGACGCATCGATGTGATGTTCAACAATGCCGGGATCGGCACTGGCGGCGCCTTGGCGGAATTGGAAGTCGAAGAGATCGACCGCTGCCTCGACATCAATCTACGCGGCGTCCTTTACGGCGCTCAGGCTGCCTATCCGTATTTGCAGAAAACCGCGCCCGGATCGGCGCTCGTCAACACGGCCAGCGCCGCTGGTTTAACCGGCGGCAGCGGGATGAGCGTATACAGCGCGACCAAATTCGCCGTGCGCGGGATCGCAGAAAGTTTGGATGCGGAATGGGCAGAAGACGGCATCAAAGTCTCCTCCATCTGCCCCAGTTTCATTGAAACCCCACTGCTAAACGGCACCGGCAATCGAAAATCCAATGAAGCTGTGCGCGACCGCGTCGTCGCGGCTGGACTTGAGATCACGCCGGTCGAGGAAGTGGCCGAAACCGTTTGGAATGCGGTTCACGGCGATGATTTGCACTATCTGGTCGGCAAAACCGCGCGCAGCATCAATTTCGCCAAACGCTGGATGCCGGGCCGTGTGCGCAAACAACAACGCAATGCCGGCAGTTTGCTGGGTGGGGGCAATTGATGAGCACATCTGAGGCACAACGTTCGATTTTTATCACTGGCGGCGCATCAGGGATTGGCCGCGCGGTTGCGGTGTTTTTCGCAGAGCGCGGATGGCATGTCGGGATTGCCGATATTGACCCGGATGGAATGGCGCAAACGCTCAGCATGATCCGCGATGGCGGCGCATCCGCGCATATGCTGGATGTGCGCGACAGGGCCGCGTGGGACACTGCGCTGGCGGAGTTTGCGGGACAAACCGGCGGGCGCATTGATGTGGTGTTTAACAATGCCGGGATCGGCGATGGCGGAGCATTGGTGGATCAGGATGAGGGCGAATTGACCCGCATGCTCGACATCAATTTGAAAGGCGTGATTTTCGGCGCTCAGGCTTCGCACAAATACCTCGCCGCTGCTGCGCCGGGTTCAGTGTTGCTCAACACCGCCAGCCTTGCCGGGATTATTGGCGCGCCGGGCCTTGCCGCCTATTGCGCGACCAAATGGGCGGTGCGCGGTTTGACGGAGAGTTTGGATGCGGAATGGGCCGCGGATGGCATCAAAGTCAGCGCATTATGCCCCGGATTTATTGACACGCCGATCATTGGCAAAGTGAACGAAGATTCCAACCAAACCGCGAAAGAAACGCTGATTGAAAGCGGCGTAGAAGTGTCGTCCGTCGACATCGTGCCAGAGGTCGTCTGGCGCGCGGTTCACGGCGATGATTTGCATTACACCGTCGGCAAAATGGCCAAGCGTCTGCGGTTTATGCAGCGTTGGTTGCCGGGCGTCGTGCGCAAGGAAATGCGCAAACAAGGGATCGGCGTCGAGATTTAGGCTTAGTTCAAAAACGGCGCGCCTAAACCGCCCCACTTAAACCAGTGCGTCTAAACCAGCGCGCCAATCGCCCGCGCCATTTTCGCATCGCGCAAGGACAGCCCGCCGCTGACCCCGGCATCATGCGTGGTCAAGGTGATCTCAACCTTGGCATAGACATTGAACCATTCCGGGTGATGGTCATGGGATTCGGCGATCAAAGCGACGCGGTTCATAAAGCCCCAGGCCTCTGAAAAATCGCCAAATTGGAATGTTCGCGTGATCGCTTTGCCTTCGCGCGCCAATTCCCATTCTGGATTGTCTGATATCAGCCGCTCTCGGTCGGCATCATCAAGTTCGGGTACAGAGGACATTGGCGCAGGCTCCTTTGAGCGCAGTGTTGTGATGCGCTCCGCTTTTGCCTAACGCTTGCCGCGATGCAAGGCTCCGCTTCTCCTAAACTCACCGCCAACGCTGTTGCCTGCCGGCGCGGTGACCGGTTGCTGTTTCGCGGATTGTCGTTTGAATTGTCGGGCGGGGACGCTTTGCACATCACCGGCGCGAATGGGACGGGCAAGACGACATTGATCCGCGTTTTGGGCGGATTGACGACGCCCTATGCCGGGGATGTCACGCGCGAAGGGATGCTGGGCTTGCTGGATGAGCGCCCTGCCCTCGACCCGGATTTGCCGCTGGGTAAGGCTTTGGCGTTCTGGACTAAGATCGACAGCGCGGCACCGGGCGGCGATGTTTCTGATGCGCGGCGGGTTCTGGGTCTGGAGCCTTTGCTCGAAGTGCCCGTGCGCTATCTCTCGACGGGTCAGCGCAAACGTGCTGGGCTGGCGGCATTGATGGGGCGCGATGCAAAGATTTGGCTGCTTGATGAACCGCTCAGCGGGCTCGACGTGGCGGCGATTGATCAGGTGACGGGATTGATTGCGGATCATGTGGCGCGCGGCGGGATCGCGTTGATCGCGTCGCATCAAGTGTTGGCGATTGAGGGGCTGCGTACCTTAGAATTGGGCGATTATGCGCCGCGCCAAATGGCGGGGGATGCGGCATGATTGCGGCGCTGCTGAAACGCGATTTAGGCAAATTTTTCCCCTTCGCAGGAGGGGGCGCGGCGCTGCCTGTGGTGTTCTTTATCGCGGTCGCGATGCTCTATCCCTTTGCCGTCGGGCCGGATGCGAATCTGCTGTCACGCACTGGCGGCGGGGTTGTGTGGATTGCCGCTTTGCTGGCGGCGATATTGCCGCTGGAAAAACTGGTGGCGCAGGATATTGAACTGGGCACATTCGACCAATTGCGCCTGCGCGGCATTACAGAAGAAGCGATGATGGCGGTGCGCCTTGTCGCCCATTGGCTCAGCTTTGGCCCGCCGCTGGTTCTGGCCGCCTTTCCTGCCGCCGCGCTGCTCAATCTGGACGGGCCGACATTGCATTTGCTGCTAGTCGGGTTGTTGGTCGGCACGCCGGGTCTGGCGGCAATCGGCCTGATGATTGCAGCTTTAACCGCCAGCCTGCGCGCGGGCGCGGCTTTGTCGGGATTGCTGCTGGTGCCGCTGGCTTTGCCGATCTTGATTTTTGGCGCCGGTGCATTGGCGCGGCAAGATGCGGCGAGCTTGGGTTTTGTCGCCGCGATCAGCTTGCTGCTGGTGGCGATAGCGCCATTTGCGGCCGGCGCGGCGATACGGGCGGCGCGCGAGGTTTAGGCCGCTCGGCTTCTCCGCCAAGGCACAACCACCATCCACCACCACAGTCCAGCAGAAATCAAACCGCCCGAAACCGGCGCGGAAAATAGCCCTGCGATGAAGGCCCATTGTTCGCGACTATCGGGGCCATCCCCCCAGAAACCAGGGATGGACGCGGTTAGCATTTTAAAAACCAAAGCAAACAAAATCACCGCGCTGACGACACTGATCAAACAATGGAGCCAGCCGCCGCCTTCGCGCTGCGATAGCCAGAATGCCTTTGGCCATTCGACCATAATCCCGCCAATTACCGCCATGGGAATGGAGATAAAGGCCCCGTAAAGCGCAGCCAATCCCGCAAGCAAAAGGCCGCTCATGGCGTTGTTCTGAAGTTCAGGGCTTGCAAGCGTCAACGCCCCAGCCATGAGCGCCGCATAGACCACCGCCGAAATCACGCCCGTAAACACGATCGCAAGAACGATACGGACGAACAAAGATGCGGCCGATAAACTGTTCAAAGGACCAAATATCCCCGCATCAATAAGGCGGCTTATCCTTACCCGTTGGGCTTTTTGTGAAAATTTCCACGCCGTCATCCGTGATCGCCAGCGAATGTTCAAATTGTGCGCTTAGCGATTTGTCGCGGGTCACCGCGGTCCAGCCATCGCCCAACACTTTCGCCCACGGCTTGCCCAGATTGATCATCGGTTCGATGGTGAAGAACATGCCGGGCTTCAATTCCGGCCCCGTGCCCGCTTTCGCCGCATGCACAACCTCTGGCGCGTCATGGAACAGACGGCCCAGACCATGCCCGCAAAATTCGCGGACCACGCCGTATCGGAATTGCCGCGCATGCGCCTCAATCGCGGCGCCAATATCGCCCAGCCGCGCGCCGGGTTTACCCGCCGCCTCAATCCCCAACATCAGACAATCATAGGTCACATCAACCAGACGCCGCGCCTTAATCGACGGTTCGCCCGCGTAGAACATCCGCGATGTGTCGCCATGCCATCCATCAAGCAGGCTGGTGACATCGACGTTCAGAATATCGCCGTCTTTCAAGACCTTTGGCCCCGGAATACCGTGGCAAATCACATGGTTGATCGAGATACAGCTGGAATGCGCATAGCCCCGGTACCCCATCGTCGCAGGCACCGCGCCGGCATCCAACATCATTTCGCGCACCGCATTATCAATGCTGGCGGTGGTGACGCCGGGCTGCACCAAATTGGCGACTTCATCCAAGATACGCGCGGACAATGCCCCGGCGGCGCGCATCCCTGCAAAGCCTTCTTCGGTGTGCAATTTGATTGTGCCGTCACGGTAAACGGTCTGGTCGCTCTCTACGAGTTGGTATTCTGTCATGGGCGCACATATAGCGAAGCTTGGCGCGAATTGCGAGCGTACAAATGCTCCGCGGCCCGGTTTCGCCCACCCCGGTTTTGCCCGCCACCACGCAATTCCCGCGTGACAAGTGTGCCCCCGCGATTATGGAAACAGGATGAGCACAATCAAAGACCTGATCCAGCCCGATCGCGGGCAGGACGCTATCGCCATCCAACTCACCACCAAAGCCGCCTATGACGAGCATTCCAAAACGCTCAGCGCTGGGCAGCGCGCGAGCTTGGCTGCGCAAAAGTTTGAAGGCGCGCCGGGCAGCGTCGGCATCGTGCCTGATGGCGATGGGTTCTTCGCGATTGGCGGGGTCAGCGATCCGGACAATCTTTCAAGCTATTGCCTCGCGGCTTTGGCCGACCGGCTGCCAGAGGGCACGTACCGGCTGGCCGAGCATCAACCCGGCACCGCCATGTTTGGGTGGATGACAGCGCATTACCGTTTCACCCGTTACCGCGAGGATGAAAATGCCGCTGGCCCGCGCATTTTGCTGACGCAGCAAGTGGGCCGCTTGCCCGGGATTGTCGCAGAGGCCGAGGCAGAGATGCTGGTGCGCGACCTGATCAACACCCCGGCAGAAGACATGGGGCCCGCCGCGTTGGAGGCTGAGTTTGAAAAACTCGCCAAGACGTATGGCGGCACTTTGACCACCACCAAGGGCGACGCGTTGGAGCAAGGTTATCCGATGGTTCACGCCGTGGGCCGTGCGGCGGCGCGCCATCATGCGCCGCGGATCATGCATCTTGCATGGTGCCATGACGCCAATGACAAAGACGCGCCGGTTCTGGCGCTGATCGGCAAAGGGGTGTGTTTCGATTCCGGCGGTCTGGATATTAAACCGGCGGCGGGCATGCGGCTGATGAAGAAAGATATGGGCGGCGCGGCGCATGTCATCGCGCTGGCTGGGCTGGTGATGAATGCGGGGCTGAAAGTGCGCCTGCATGCGCTCGTCCCGGCGGTGGAAAATGCGATTGCCGGTTCGGCGTTCCGCCCCGGTGATGTGCTGGATAGCCGCAAGGGATTGTCGGTTGAGATCCACAACACAGATGCAGAGGGGCGCTTGGTTTTGGGCGATGCTTTGACCCGCGCATCTGAAGAAAACCCCGATCTGGTGATTGATTTTGCCACACTGACCGGGGCGGCGCGGATTGCCTTGGGGCCGGATTATGCCGCGATGATGACCCGCCGCGATGGCACGGCGCAAGAGATGATCGAGGCAGGCAAAGCCAATGATGACGAACCGTGGCGGCTGCCACTGCCAGAGGCTTACCGCGATTATCTCAAATCCGACATTGCCGATATGGTGAACGCGCAAAGCAACCCCTATGCCGGGGCCAGCGTCGCGGGATTGTTCCTTGACCGGTTTGTCGGCGAAGGTTTGGATTGGGTGCATTTCGACACATTCGGATGGTGCCCCTTCCCCAAGCCGGGCCGGTCTAAAGGCGGCGCGTCATACGGATTGCGCGCGGCTTTCCACATGCTGAGCGCGCGGTATTCTGCCTGAAAAGGGGCCTGAAACAGGCGCGAAACGGGCCACAAACAGCAGCCATCTTGCTCATAAGCGCCCTTACGGCTAAGCGCTGGCGCAGTTTGTGTCATTGGACACGCCAATGCGCGTCCGAAAGGGCGCATGAGTGGGCGAAGCCGGAGAAGACCAACCAGTATGAGCGCGGCGGATAGCCAATGCGAAACATATGTCGTGCCAGCCGGCGTGCTGGGCCTGACGGGTCCAGTGGCTAAACCTGCGCCCGGCACCTTGCCGCTGCGTGGGGATTTGGCGCATATCGCGCTCGCCGGGGTTCATTTGGCCGCGCATTATGTCATCCCGCAAAACCGCATTGTCGGCGCAAATGGCGCGGATGTTATGGAAAACACCCGCGATGACAGCCCGGTTTTGAACCATTTTGCGGCCGGTACGCCAATCGAAGTTCTCGATGTATCAGGCGACTGGGTTTGGGGTTGCCTCGGCCCGGATGGCCCCAGCGGCTATATGAAAGCGGATAGCCTCGCGGATTAAACCGGGTTAAGCGCGGGCCATGACCACACGCATTTTCATCGATGGAGCCGCCGGGACAACCGGCCTAGAAATCCGCGACCGGCTTGCGGGACGCGATGAGTTTGAATTGATCGTCCTGGACGATGTTCAGCGCAAAGATGTGGCCGCGCGCAAAGACGCCTTGCACAGCGCGGATGTGGCGATCCTGTGCCTGCCCGATAGCGCGGCTGTCGAAGCGGTGAAACTGGCCGAGGGGTCCGATACGCGCATCATCGACGCATCCTCTGCGCACCGCGTGGCGGATGGTTGGACTTATGGTTTTGCGGAATTGATCGGGCATGAAGCGGTCGCAGGCGCGCGGTTTGTCTCCAATCCGGGGTGCTATCCCACTGGCTTCTTGGCGCTGGTCGCGCCGCTGGTGCGGGCGGGACTGCTGCCCGCTGATTTTCCTTACACAGTGAACGCCGTGAGCGGGTATTCGGGCGGCGGCAATGCCCTGATTGATCGTTTTCGCGGCGAGCCAGACCTCGCCTTTCGCGCTTACGGTCTTGCCCATGGTCACAAACATTTGCCCGAAATGCAGGCCTATTGCGGGATCACCCACCCGCCAGTTTTCTCGCCCAGCGTCATTGCCGCGCACCGGGGAATGGTTGTCGATGTGCCGATCAATTTGGCGGCTTTGGACGGCGAACATGAGCCGGAAAAATTCACCCATGCTTTGGCGGCGTTCTATTCCGATGCGCCGCTGATCAAAGTGCATTCGGACGTGCCAGGCGAAATTTTATTGCATGAAAATGCAAAGGCCTGGGACGGCATTGAATTGTTCGTCGCCGTGAATGGCGATGGCACTCAGGCCCGCCTGATCGCGCGGCTCGACAATCTTGGCAAAGGGGCGTCCGGTGCGGCGATCCAGAACCTCAATATCATGTGCGGCTTGCCGCAAATCGCCGGATTGCGGCTCTAAGCAGTCACACTTACTGCCTAAATTTTAAGCACCTCTCGCCGCCCCTTTGGGCACGGTTGCGCTGCTCTGCACAATATTGCTACTTCCTTGGGCACACACACCGATTCTTGCGCCTCTGCGGGGATTGGTCAGCACGATGCGGGGCGCATTGGCACGATTCTTGTTGGGATAGTGCGCAAACTCACCGCCTTCAGGAAGAGAGTATCCGTGAAGAAGATCGAAGCGATCATCAAACCGTTCAAGCTCGACGAAGTGAAGGAGGCGCTGCATGAAATTGGCGTGTCCGGCATCACCGTCACAGAGGCGCGCGGATTTGGCCGTCAAAAAGGGCACACCGAACTGTATCGCGGCGCGGAATATGTCGTCGATTTCCTGCCCAAGGTAAAACTCGAAGTGATCGTCGCCGATGATCAGACCGACCGCGTTGTGGAGGCCGTTGCGGCCGCCGCGCAAACGGGGCGCATCGGGGACGGCAAAATCTTCGTCTATCCTGTGGAGCGCGCGCTGCGCATCCGCACCGGCGAAACCGACGAAGACGCGATCTAACCCTCGCGCAATTGAAGAATTTACCGGCCTGTATGCGTCATGCGGGCCCCTCTCGAACACCACAGCTGGAGAATACACAATGGCAACCGCAAAAGACGTCCTGAAGCAAATCAAGGACGAGGAAATTGAGTGGGTCGATCTACGTTTTACCGATCCCAAAGGTAAGTGGCAGCATCTGACGATGGCTGCGGTTGCTATGGACGAGGACGCGCTTGAAGACGGCTTGATGTTTGACGGTTCTTCTATCGAAGGGTGGAAGACGATCAATGAAAGCGACATGATCCTGAAACCGGATATGGACGCCGCCTATATCGACCCATTCAGCGCGACGCCGATGCTGGTCCTGTTCTGCAACATCGTCGAACCATCCGACGGCCAGCTTTACGCCCGTGACCCGCGTTCGACCGCAAAACGCGCCGAAGCCTACCTCGCCTCAACCGGGATTGGTGACACGATCTATGTCGGGCCAGAGCCTGAATTCTTCATGTTCGACGATGTCCGTTTCGAAGACGGCTATGCCGGCAGCGGGTTCAGCATTGATGACGTTGAATTGCCGACCAATACCGGCACCGAAATGGAAATGGGCAATATGGGCCACCGTCCGCGCGCAAAGGGCGGGTATTTCCCCGTTGCACCGGTCGATAGCGCCGTTGATATCCGTGCCGAAATGGTTTCGACCATGCTCGATATGGGCCTCAATATGGACAAGCATCACCACGAAGTGGCCGCGGCTCAGCATGAACTTGGCATCACCTATTCTTCGTTGACTACGGCGGCGGATCAGGTGCAGGTTTACAAATATGTCGTGCAGCAAGTCGCCCATGCCTACGGCAAAACCGCGACCTTTATGCCGAAGCCGATCAAGGACGATAATGGCAGCGGCATGCACAGCCACATGTCGATCTGGAAAGATGGCAAGCCGACCTTTGCGGGCAATGAATATGCCGGTCTGTCGGAAAACTGCCTCTATTATATCGGCGGCGTGATCAAACATGCGAAGGCCGTCAACGCCTTCACCAACGCCACCACCAACAGCTACAAACGTCTGGTCCCCGGTTTCGAAGCGCCCGTTCTGCTCGCCTATTCCGCGCGCAACCGGTCGGCATCGTGCCGCATTCCATACGGCGCTGGCGAGAAAGCGAAACGGGTTGAATTCCGTTTCCCTGATGCGATTGCCAACCCTTATCTCGCTTTCTCAGCCTTGCTGATGGCGGGCCTCGACGGGATTGAAAACAAGATCCATCCGGGTGAGGCGATGGACAAGAACCTCTATGATCTGCCACCAGCCGAGCTTGCTGATGTGCCGACTGTTTGCGGGTCTTTGCGCGAAGCTCTCGAAGCGCTTGAGGCGGATCATGAATTCCTGCTCAAAGGCGATGTGTTCTCGCTCGACCAGATCGAAGCCTATATGGAATTGAAATGGGAAGAGGTTCTGCGCCTCGAAACCACGCCGTCACCGGTTGAATTTGACATGTATTACAGCGCGTAACCGCGACTGTATTCCGAATAAAAAGGGCCGCCGAGAGCAATCTCGGCGGCCCTTTTTCATGCTCTCATCGCGCGGCTGGCTGTCTATTGATTGACCGCTTTCGCCGCCGTACCGCCCTCATCCAAATCGGGCCGCGCCATCAGCTCCATCAATTGCTGAGAGCCCATCGGCTTGCCGAACAAATACCCTTGAACGGAGCCAGCACCCGCCCGTTTCGCGATCAGCAAGCCGACCTCGTCCTCGACCCCTTCGAGCAGACAATGCACGCCCAGCACACGCGCCAAGCCCACCAAGGAGGCAAGCACCTTCTCCGTCATCGGATCGGCGGGGTTTTCGATGAAGGATTTATCGACCTTCAATTTGTTGATCGGCAATTTGCGCAGATAATTGAAGTTGGAATAGCCAGTGCCAAAATCATCAAGCGCAATGGAAAAACCAAGCCGCGTCAGCCGTTCCAGATTGGCCGTTGCCTTGTCCAAATCGACCATCATCGCCGTTTCGGTGACTTCAAATTCAATCATCGCCGGGTCCAGCCGGCTCCGCGCGACCTGATCCACAATCTGATCAATGGTTGGGTCAGAAATCAGATCAAAACTCGAAAGATTGATCGATAGCGGCACCGGCTGATCCCACTGCGCAAATTCCTCCAGCGCTTTTTTCACAACGATCAACGTGATCCCCGTGATCAAGCCGCTATCTTCGGCGATGGAGATAAAGCGTTGCGGGCTGATCTTGCCAATCGTCGGATTGCGCCAGCGGGCCAACACCTCGGCGCGCACGGGGCGGCTGATCCCCAATTCAAATTGCGGTTGAAACAGCACGCTGATTTCTTCTTCGAGGTCCGCCTTCCTCAGCGCATCCTCAATCTCAAACCGCGCGCCCGCTTCTTTGGCGTGCACTTCATCAAACAGGACGAACCGATTTTTGCCCAGCCGTTTCGCCACCATCAAAGCGTAATCCGCATGGCTGATTTGCGACCGATTGCTTTGCGTCACATCCATCATTGTGCAGCCAATTGAACACGAAATCGCAATGTGCCGCCCGTCGATAATATAGGGGCGCGATATGGATTCCAGGAGGACGCGGCTGCGTTCCTCAATATGCTGGGCGCTCGCTTTGCTGGGAAAGATGATGTTAAACTCATCGCCGCCCATGCGGCTGATATGGGTGGTGCCGCCTGCAAATTGGCGCAGGCGGTTTGCCACTTCTTTCAGCAGCAAATCGCCCGTAATGTGACCGTGAATGTCATTGACCGCCTTAAACCCGTCAAGATCGACCAGAGCGAGCCAGACATTCTCTTCGCCGCTGCCCTCATTTTGGCTGCGGCGGACCCGGTCCGTCATCGCTTTCAATTCTGAGAAAAAGGCGCGGCGATTGGGCAGAGCGGTGAGGCTGTCGGAGATTGATTTTTGGTGCAGTTCCTCGCTGACTTCGCGGGCCTTGAACAATTCATCCTCGGCCTGAATTTTTGCGTCCGCAATCGTCGCCACCGCTTTGCGCAGGAAAAAGGCAATCGCCAAAGACGCCATCGCCGCCCCGAATGTGAGGTAGGCGTAGGCAATCAACGCCGCGCTATCGAGTTTTGCCAAGAACGCCAGAAGCGCAATTCCCGCCATGCCGATGGAAAATGCCGATTGACGAAAACTGAGGCTGGCGAGCGCGAACAGCATCGCCATGATGATAAAATAGGTCAGCTTTTCCGGCATGAAATTCATGTTGAGTGCGATGAACACATTGGCGACAACCGATGCATTCACCAGGATCAGCAAAATTTCGACATGATGCGCCGGGGCCAATTTGCGCATGAAGATATTGCCGTAAATGCTCAACACCGCCGCAACAATCGTCGCAATGACCAGCATAAGGCCGCCTTCTTCGCCCAAATAAGCGGCGTTAAGCGGCAGCATAACGACATAATACAGCGCAAAAACAGTGAAATAGCCGCGCAGCACCGGCCGGAAAATCTCCCGAACGGCGGCGTCAGACCGGCCTTTCAAACGCTGTGAATGAGTATCCATTGGGGTCCCTTACCGCATGGCAAACCGGTTAGAGGCCTCTCGTTAAAAACACGTAAGTTCAGGCGAATAGTTTTTGTAACATCGCTGTTTTCCTGCGCGCGGTTCAGTCTGGGATCAGCCGGGCACGCGCAGGATTTCACAAATTAGCATTTTCCTACTCGCATATTTTCTGCCTAATCATTTGGCCTCGCATTTCCCGATCCTTTGATTTTGAGGCCCAAGCTGATGTCACACCCCTCCCCCACTCCTGCGCCCACGCCCACGCCCACGCCTTCCGGTTCGCCAACCCGGGCATACTCGCAAAAGCCAAATGCGCCGAATCGCAAGCCGATTTTTGACGCAGTGCGGCGCATTCTGGGGCGCGGATTTCGCCGTTCTGAGGTGGAGCGGATTGACGATGCGTTTGAACAAAGCGCGGATACGGGCCTTGAAACGCGCGCCGATGGGCCGGAGAATTTTTCGACCCTGGACAGTGTGTCAGGTGTGTCAGGTGTGCCGCTGATCCGGCGGGCGCGCGGCGGCGATGCCTCGCAGAATGCGGCTCCGACACGGATCGGAGAGGCGGGCACAGCCCTCATCAAACGCTTTGAGGGATGCGCGCGATTGCGGCGCGATGGCCTGATCGAGGCCTATCCCGATCCCGGCACTGGCGCAGAGCCGTGGACGATTGGCTGGGGCGCAACCGGCGGCGATGATCAGACAACCGACCGGCTGGGCGCGCGCATCGGCCCCGGAACCGTGTGGACGCAGGACCAATGCGATGCGCGGTTGGCGAGCGATCTGGTCCGCTATGCCAGAGATGTCGCCCGCGCGATTGAAGACACCCCCACCACGCAGGAGCAGTTCGATGCTTTGGTCAGCTTCCACTACAACACCGGCGCGATCACCCGCGCAACCTTGACCAAACGCCACAAGGCCGGGGATTACGCCGCAGCAGCAACCGAATTCGCACGCTGGAACAAGGCCAGTGGGCGGGTGCTAAAAGGGCTGGTCAGACGCCGGGCGGAGGAAGCGAAGCTGTATGTGAGTTAGCGCGCGGGTCGGCCCGTGTGCCGGTTCAAGAGCAAGTGCGCACGTGCAGGTTTGCGGACCCAAATATGCGGGTCAGTAATCCCGGCTGATCTCGGCCAGCACGCTGTCGCGCCCAACCGTCGTAATGCTGCCGAGCAGCGCGAGCCAAGAGGTGATCCGGTATTCGACCTGCGTTGCGCTGTACCCCTGTCCGTCGGTCACCAATTCGACATAGACACGGCGGCCCAAATTCTTGCCCAAAGCCACGCCCGTACCGCGGCCCAGAGCGGGATCGGCGCTGACGATGCGCAATTGGTCAAGGCCGATGGAGCGGCGCAATTGGCCAATCGGATCAAGCCCGCCGCCGCCGCCCTGCAGCGCCGCGAGAGCCGCGCCCAATTGAACGGCATCGGTCGCAGAGAGCGAGGTGACGGAGCCGCCAAAGAGCAATTGCGCGAGGATCTCCTCCTCCGGCAAAGCGGGGACGGACGAGAAGGCGATTTGCGGCGTTTGCGCATTGCCGGTGATGTCGATGGTGACATTGGTGCCATTGGCGCTGGCCTGCGCTTCGATGTCCAAACGCGGGTCAATGGGCTGATTTGCGTCAAACTCAATGCGCCCGTCGGTCAGGTCAAACCGGGTGCCGGCGAAGGTGTAATCGCCGCGCACCAGATTGGCCTCGCCGCCGATACGCGGGTCATCGACGGTCCCGCGCAACGCGATGTCCGCGCCCCATTCGCTGTCGAGGCCCAGACCATCGACGGCAATACGGCTGCGCGTGCGGGCATCGACGAGGTAACGCCAAGCGCCCGTTGCGGTGGTGCGATCTGTGCCTGACTGATCGGGCCGGTTGATCTCCCTGGTTCGGATCGTCGGCAGGCGCAAATCCTCCGCCGCAATGCCTAGGCTCCAACTGGCGCGGTTGATCATGACGCGTCCGGCGATGGCTCCGCCTGATCCGTCGGACACAATGCGCAGCGGGCCGGTGATGGTCGCATCAAGGCCATTGGCATTGAGCAACCGGGCATTGTCGACCGCCGCCCGAATGTCGATGCGCGGGCCGCGAGTGGCGGAGATACCGGCAAGGTCGACAAAGCCGCTGCCGCTGACGGTGCCGCCGCCATTGGTGGTCCCGGCGAAACGGGTGAGTTCGAGCCGCGATCCGGTGAAGTGGCCGCGCGCACTGACATCGTCAATGTCTGTGCCGGAAATCGCGCTTTGCAGGCGCAAATCGTCGCTGGCCAAATCGCCGGTGATGCGCGGATCAGCAAGCGTCCCGCTGGCCCGCGCTGTGACCGTGAGCGGACCGGTGAGGTCGAACGTCTCTATCGCGGCGAGCCGCCAGAGCGATTGCGCCGGGCCTTGGTAGCTGAGGTCACCGGCAAGCCGCCCGCGCATGATCCGGCGGGTCAAATCGCCCGTGCGCGGCATGGCTGTGACACGCGCGTCGATCTGGCCGAGCGGATCGTCACCCTCAAGCAGGCGCGCGCCGATAGAAAGCTGACTGGGGCTGAGGTCAGCAACCGCGAAGACGTCAATGGGACGGGAAGAAAGGACCAGACCGCTGCGTGTGAAATCGTCGATCCGCACCCGTGCATTGCCCGTTGGCGGTGCATTGCCGCGCTGGTTCCAACTGGCCAAACCAGACAGCCGCCCGCCTAAGCCCAGGTCCGCGCCTACGAGGTCGGCGAGCCGCAGGGGCATGCGCGCCAATTGCACCTCGATCGCTGTCTCTTGAGGGGTAAGCCGCCCTTCGATGATGGTGTAGCCGCGCGCAAATCCGATCTGCGTCGGGGCAAGCCGGTATCCGCCGTCGTCCAAAGATGTGAGAACCGCGCGGCGCGGCATGGTGATCGGGCGGCCGCCATACTCCCCTTGCGCGATGACCGCGATCCGTTCGGGTGTGAAGTCGCCATCAAGCTGCAGCGCGAAGCGATCCGCGCGCCGTCCGGCGATGGAGGCTTGCACATCGCCTCGGCCATCAACAATCGCGGCCTGCGCGGCGAAACTGGCAAGCGAGAGCGCGCCATATTCGAGGCCACTGCCGCTGATGTCGGCGTCAATCTGGCTGGTTCCGTCGCCGAAACTGCCGCTGGCTGTGATGTCAGCGAAAGCCAATGCTATGGCCGGATCGCCGCCAAAGCGGGCTCCGCGCGCGGCGAGGTTGAGATCGAAACCCTGCGTTCCGCTTCCAGTGCCGCCGCCAGTGCCGCCAACGGATCCCGGTATGAGCGATATGGTCCCGTCCAATCCGCCGCCGCTCAGTAGGAGATCGCCGCCGATCCCGCCTTCCAGCAAGCTCAGCGCGCCGGTCACATTGGTTCGGTAAACCTCAAGGGCGTTGATATCAATTCGGGCCGCTTCGCCGGCTGGCAAAACCAAACCCAGTGCCCCTTCAAACGGGCCAAGCAGCGACCCGCCCGCAACGTCAATCGCAAACCCATCCTCGCTCGGCGCAATGCCAAGCCGCACATCGGTAAGCCCCGCCGAAGGCAGAGGATCGGCCAGCACCAAGGTCGCGCGCGGCCCCTCGCCATCCAGTTCCGCATCGAAGGTGAACGCACCATAATCGCTATGCTCGCCCGCCCCGGAAAGCGCCGTGCGGTCGCCAATGATGCGGCTGTCGAGGCGCGCGGTAAGCCGCTCACTGTCAATCGCCACATCGCGCAAGACAATCGCGCTGCCGCTGCCCATTCCCAAGCTGCCGTCAAAGCGGACTTGCTCGCCTGCGACATTGGCGACGCTGGCATTGGTGACGCCGTTCAGCACGCCCGACAGATTGGCGCGCAGGCTCCACGGAACGGCTGGTCCGAACTTCAGCAAGATTTTCGAATTGGCGCTGACCCGGCCAATATCTTCAAGTTCAATCCCGCGCGCGTCCACTGGCCCTGCCAAGGCATAGGTGCCCGCGCTGGTATCGCCGCGCAAACTCAGCTGCGCCGTCAAACCGGGGAACACAATGCGAGCATTATCCGCCATCAATCTGGTACCAGAATAGGTCAGCAACCCGCTAAGGCTCCCGCCGGTCAGCTGCGGATCGGCATAGCCATTGCCGGTAACAATACGCTGCGCAGTGACATTGAGCGGCAGCCGGAAGGTTTCGCCATCAAATGTCGCCTGACCCGATTGCGAAAGCCCCTGCGCCGTCACGCTCCCCGCCGCCACAAGGGTGCCGACGCTCAGATCATGCTCAATGGAAAGATCACGAAACGGCCCATTCAAAACCGCAGATAGCCGCGTATTTTCAAGCCGGGCGGTCTCTCCCAACAGGTCAGGGTCGCGCAAAGTCCCCGCAATTTCAAAGCCGTCGGCGGTATTGCCGGCCAAATCCAAACCGCCCGTCATCCGCAGGTCCAAGGCAGACGTAACCGCTGCAATATCGCCGCGAAAGACGCTTTCTTCGAGCGTCCCTGTCAAAGCGAGCGAAACGGCCCGGCCCAGCGCGCGGCCCGTGATCGACCCTTCAGACAGTCCGGGATAAGCCTGACCCAGCACGCCGTAAGTGCCGGAATTGTTGGTGATGCGGAAGGCTGCGACACGCTCTGCTCCTGCGTCATCCTCTGCGCCGCTCTCCGCATCGCGAGCGCCCGCGACCTGACGCGTAATCAAGGCATTGCCGAGCCAATTGCTCCACGTCCCTTCACCGTCAATTTGCGCTTTATAGGCGGCGTTGAGGCCTGCCAAAACCGCGATCGGGCCGTCCGCTGCGGCGCTGTAATCGAGCGCAAGATCAAAGACATCGCCATCCGGCTCCGCATCGAGCAGCAGGGCAATTTTATCCTCCGGCCCAAACGCCCCGCGCGCATCAATCATCGCGCGGCCCTGCCGGATATCGACCTTTGCGGTGAAATCTGCGCGTTGCTCGGCCTCCCCCGCCAATCCTTCTGCAAGCGTCAGATTATCGATCTCAAACCGGTCAATGCGAATATCAAAATCCGGCAAGAACGGCGCATCAGGATCACCCGGCAACAATTCTGGCAAACGCCGCAACGTGCCGCGCCGCGCTGTCAATTCGCGGATATCAATCCCGCTCCACAGCCATGCCAGCGGCCGCCAATCTAGCTCCACTTCGGGGATCGTCAGAAACGTGCCCTGCGGGTCTTTCACGGTCACATCATGCAAGGTCGCTGCGCCGTAAATATCGCCCTCTATCCGGCCCACTTCAAACCTTAGGCCCGATGCCGGGGACACTTGCGCAATTTGATCGGTGACGAACCGTTTGCCAATCGGAGAGCTAAGAAACGCCGCCGCCAGCACAATCGGTAACACCAAAATCGCCAGCGCCCAGCCAAGCCGCTTAGCCCACCGGCGTTTGCGCTTGCGCTCCGCCTGTTCAGGAACCGCCGTTTGATCCATTAAAACGCCTGCCCCAGTGAGACATAAACCACCACGGGCGCATCAAATTCGGTCGGGTTCAGCGGCACGCCAACATCCACACGGATCGGGCCAAAGCTGGTTTTGTAGCGCACCCCGACCCCGGCGCCATATTGGATTGTGCTGAAATCCGGCGCAGATCCGCTCGCCACCGAACCGGCATCGATAAAGGGCACAACTTCTACCGCCCCGTCTAGCAAGCCTGTTTGAATGCGCGCCTCTAGCGCGAATTCGACCAGCGATCCGCCGCCGGTGGGCTCATCAAATTGATCGCGCGGGCCGATCGCTTGAAAACCATAACCGCGCACCGATCCGCCGCCGCCAGCATAGAGCCTGCGCGAGGGGGCAATGACGCTCGAATCCGCCCCTTGAATGGTCGCGGCGCGCGCGCGCCCCGCAATAACAGCCCGGCCGAGGTCGTAATAATAGGCCGCATCCGCCTGCGCCCGCAGATAGAAACTTTGCGTACCGAGCGAGCGTGAAACTTCTGGCGCCAAAAATCCCGTCAACCGATAGCCTTTTTTTGGATCGAGCAAATCATCGCTGGAATCGAGTGTCGCGCTGCCAAATAATCCGGCTATCAAATAGGTTTGCCGGGGCCGCTGCACGCCATTGGTCACGCGGTTGCGTTCGTCGGTGTAGAGCACTTCTGCACCGGCCTGCCAGCTTAAGGGTTTTTGGAATAGCAGGTTCGAAATCCGTTCAAACGAACCGCGCAGCGCGACTGTGCGCGCATCCACCGCCTCTGTCTCAATATCGCTGGCATAGGCATCGACAGTAAAAACCTGATCGCGGGCGCGGAAATTGCTGCGGCGATAGGTGACGCTGGCCAATTGTTCGCGCGTGCCGATAATCCCGCGCAGCCTCAGCGCCCCTTCTGGCGGGAAGAGATTGCGATGTTCCCACGCGGCCTCAACCTTGATGCCGTCCTCTGTGCCGTAACCAATCGCGCCGGAAATTGTGCGCAGCGGCGCGCGCTCCATCTCGATATCAAGCGCGACTTCGCCCGGCTGGTCAGCAGAAGGTGGCGTGATTTCGCGCGGGGTTATGACGACGCTTGAAACAAGCCCGGTGGCCAGCACCGCGCGGCGCAAATCGGATTGCAAGCTGGTTTGGTACGTGTCGCCGGGGGCAAAACGGGCGATCCGGGCCAAGTGGCGATCTGAGAGGAAATCGGGATCGCTGCTGATGGTGGGGCTATTTGCTGAGCTGAAGACATATTGCCCGCCCGGCTCAACCGGCAACGTCAAATCGCCCTCGCCGCGCGCATGATCGATGAGCAAATCGGGTTCGCCAATATCGGCAAAGGGAAAACCGTTTTCACCCAGCGCCAAACGCAGCGACACTTCGCTGGCGACAATCCGATCAGCATAGAGCGGATCGCCGGGGCGGATGCCGAATGCCGCGCGCAATTCTTCCCCGGCAGAGCCATCGAGCTGGTTTAAGGCCCCCAAATCGACCGCGCCAAATTGGTAACGCGCGCCCGGCAAGATATCGAATTGCACTTTGGGATCGATGTCGGATGTGCGCCGCGCATCGCCTGGTTCTTGATCGGCAAAGCCGCGCCGTCCGCCCGATAATTGCCGCACCACCTCGCCGTTGTAATATCCGTAAGTGCGTAGGATCTGAGTCAGCAATTCCTCATCCGACCGCGCGCGCGCGGCCAGTTGCGGGACGGTGTCGTCTTCGGATTCAAGCGCCTCTATCGAGGATAGAGCGCGGAAGCGGGTGATGAATTCCGCCTCTTCGGGAAAGCGTCCGGGTGCCGCTGGGAAAGCGAGGACGAGTTCGTCGCTGATCTCAAATTCCTGCAATTCCTCAATCTCAACCAGATCAGGCGTGTTGAGATCGGCAAAAACGGGGCGCTCTGCATCTGGCTCTAACGGCTCTGGATCAGGGATTGCGAGGCTCTGGAGAGCAGCGTCTATGTCGAAAGGCGCGGAGAATTCTGGCGCGTTATCTGAGGTGTTTTCGGCCAGATCCGCGTTTGGCCCTTCATTTAGCTCTGCGCTTACCTCCTCGTTTGCCGCCTCTTCTGGCGGCACTTCCTCAGAAAGCTGAAGCTCCTCCACCGACGCCGCACCGCCCGCCGCCCAGTTTTCTGCATCGCCCGCGGCGCTTTGCGGGATCAAATCATCGAGCGACGGCAGATCAGATCGCTGCGTGACGCTCGGCTCAGGATTAGCCGGTAGGCTCTGCTCAGGTGTTTCCTCCTGCGCCGGCGAGGCATCCTGCGCGCCAGGCACAGGTTCTTGCCCAGCGGCCGCGGCACCGGATGCGATCAGCCCGGCCGCGAAGGCCAGATTGAGCCTGAAAAATTGCAAAAAACCCTCAGCTGGCTGGGAATTTAACGGGTTGTCCGTCTTTACCCCTTGCGCCGCCAATTGCACCAACCGATTTGTCACGCGGAGCTGTGGCTGCGGCGATCAGTTTGGTTTGCTCTTCATCGCCCATCCGTTGCCACCCTTCGCGGGTCAGCCGTTCCAGCGGGCGATAGCGCACTTTATATTGCATGCGCGGGCTGCCATCGACCCAATATCCCAGATAGACATAGGGCAATCCGCCCTCTGCCGCGCGCTGAATATGGTCGAGGATGATATAGTTGCCCAGACCAACACGGTCCGTGTGATCGGGATCATAGAACGAATAGATCATCGACAGGCCGTCACCCTGACGGTCCGTAAGACATGCGCCAACCAACCGCCCCGGCTCACCCGTCTCGGTTGGCTCACGATATTCGACCAGAGTGCTTGTGACCGGCGTATGCTCGACCATGTCGGCATAATCCATCTCATCCATGGTCGACATCCCGCCATCGGGATGCCGCACGCTGAGATATTTCGTCAGCAATTCAAATTGTTCATCGGTCGCCCACGGGCGGCACTCGGTCGCGATCAGATCGCGGTTGCGCTTAATTTCGCGTTTTTGCGTTGAGGACGGCTTGAACTCATTCGCGACCACGCGAACCGAAACGCAGGCCTGACAATCAAGACAGCTGGGCCGATAGGCCACTGTTTGACTGCGGCGAAAACCAATCCGGCCCAAGGCTTCATTGAGCTGATCCGAATGCGCGCCCTTCAATTCTGTGAACACCTTTCGCTCGCTCCGCCCCGGAAGGTACGGACACGGCGCGGGGCTGGTCACGAAAAAACGGGGGAAGCGGATCGGGGCCGTCACGGGTCTGGCTGTGTCCTTAAAGCGTGCCTGCGAAAAGCGGCAGGAACGGGTGCGGGGAATCAATTGGGCATTTGTTAAGACATTCTTATGCCCATTCCCCTGCGTCGGTAAAAGACCCTTAACCACAAAACAGGGTGAATAATGGGTTACTTTGCACAAAATCCGGCGCGTAATTGATCCGGATCGGATCAATGATTAGCGCCCTCGCCTGCCGCCGACCTATAGTGGGACGGGCGCGCGCAAGGGTTTAAGGCATGGGTCTAGCGGGCGGAAAACGGCGGAATACACGGCCGCGATTCGCGCGTCGGCAGACCCGTAGAAATACGTGCACAAATTGCGCAAAAACGCGTGCTGAGGCGCTCACTCAGTTCAGTTCGACAACCTGAACCTTGTAATTCGCCCCGCGCAGGGCTTCGACCAACCGCTCGACTTGCTCGGCATCGCGTGCTTCGCATTCAATATCGGTGATCAAACCTTTGGCGGGCAAAGTCGTGAAAATCCGCTGGTGATAGATTTCGATGATGTTGACATTATGCGCATCAAACAGCCGCATCACTTTGAACAAAGCGCCGGGGCGATCCTGCAATGTCACGCGCAACCGCGCCAAACGTCCCTGACGCGCCAGATCGCGCAGCAGCACATTGGCGAGCAAGCGGGTATCAATATTACCGCCGCACAGAACCAAGCCGATAGATTTGCCCTTAAACCGCTCAGGATTGTCGAGCACCGCGGCAAGTCCAGCTGCGCCTGCCCCTTCGACAACGGTTTTCTCAATCTGAAGGAGCAACGCCACCGCTTTTTCTAGCACCGGTTCGCCGACCAATAAGATATCATCGACACGCTCTGCGATAACTTGGCTGGTAAAGGCGCCCGGTTTTTTGACCGCGATCCCCTCTGCCAAAGTGTCACCGCCGCAATCGCGTTTTTCACCCTTAATATGGGCGAACATGCTGGGGAATAGGCCAGCTTGGACGCCGACGATTTCAATATCGGGGTTCATCGCCCGCGCCACGGTCGACATGCCAGAGATCAAGCCGCCGCCGCCAATTGGCGTAACGAGGCAATCAAAATCCTGCTTCAGATCGAGCATTTCCAAGGCAACCGTGCCCGCCCCGGCCGCCACATGCGGATCATCAAACGGATGCACGAAAGTCAGGCCGCGCTGCTCTTTCAGCTCCAATGCATGGGCATAGGCCTCGTCAAAGGTTTCCCCCTCCAGCACAACATTGCCGCCAACGCTTTCGGTTTGCATAACCTTCACCGTCGGCGTGGTCTTGGGCATAACGATCGTGACCGGCACGCCCAACCGTGTGCCGTGATAGGATAGACCTTGGCTGTGATTGCCAGCAGAGGCCGCGATCACGCCGCGCTGCATTTGTTGGTCTGTCAGGTGCAACAAAGCGTTCAGCGCGCCGCGCTCCTTATACGCAGCGGTGAATTGCAGATTCTCAAACTTCAGCCAGATGTCTGCGCCGGTAATTTCCGACAAAGTGATCGAATGCATCATCGGCGTCTTCACCACGGCGCCGTCAATCCGCGCGGCAGCGGCACGGACATTGTCAATTGTGAGGTCGGCGGGCGTTGGAGCCGCTTTGAGGCTGTTATCAGGCGCGTTCATAATGTCCGCGCCTCTAAGCCTCCGTCGCCGTAAGGGCAACTCAGAACAATTGGCAATCGGGGCATTACCCATTAGTCACCCGCGATAATGAGAAAGACAATATCATGAGTGAGAATTTCAAGATCGCCTTTATCGGGCTGGGCGTGATGGGCGGGCCGATGGCCGGGCATTTGGCCCGTGCGGGGCATGATGTGACCGCCTATAACCGTTCACCGGCGCGGTCAGAGGCATGGCGCGGCCTTTGGGACAAAGAAGGGCTAAGCGTCAGTTTTGACCAAACCCCGCGCGATGCCGCTGCGCAGGCGGATATTGTGATGATCTGCGTCGGGAATGACGATGATCTCGCCAGTGTGACCACCGCAGAAACCGGCGTGCTGGCCGCGATGCGCGAAGGGACATTGTTGATCGATCACACCACCACATCGGCCAATATGGCGCGCCAATTGGGTGCGGCCTGCGCTCAGCAAGGCATAGGCTTTGTCGACGCCCCGGTTAGCGGCGGCCAAGCGGGTGCGCAAAATGGTCAGCTTGCGATTATGTGCGGCGGCGATGATGCCGCGATGGCGCGCGCCGAAATTGCGATGCAGCCTTATGCCAAATCCATCGTCCATGTCGGCGCCGTGGGTGCGGGGCAAACGGCCAAAATGGCGAACCAAATGTGCATTGCGGGCGTGCTCGCTGGCCTATCTGAAGCCATTCGGCTGGCGCAGGGCGCGGGGCTTGATCTGGAAAAGACTTATCAGGCCATTTCCGGCGGCGCAGCGCAAAGCTGGCAGATGGACAATCGCTGGGCGACGATGACAGCGGACAGTTTTGATTTTGGCTTTGCCGTGGATTGGATGCGCAAGGATTTGGGCTATGCGCTGGATGAGGCAAAACGCCTTGGCCTGTCATCCCCGATCACCGCCATGGTCGATCAATTCTATGCCGATGTGCAAGCGCAAGGCGGCAACCGGCTCGACACCAGCGCGCTGGTGACGCGGCTTCCTAAATCTTCAAATTCAAAATGAGACTTCGCATGATCCGCAAAACCCTGACCGCCGCTTTGTTTGCCTCCGCCGCTTTGTTTGCCCAGCCCGCGGCTGCGGACACGATGCTCTATAATGTCGACGGGGTGACGATTGACGAAAACGGCGATGTGAAACGTTTCACCGCCTTGGTTTTCGATAAAGACGGGCGGATCACGCACACGCTGGAACGCGGCGAGGAACGTCCAGAGGATATCGAATTTGCGCTGGATGGCGAGGGGCAGGTGATGCTGCCGGGAATGATCGACGCGCATGTCCATGTGATGGATATCGGATTCGCCGCGCTCACGCTCGATCTGTCTGACACAGACAGTCTCGAAGGGGCGCTGGCGAAAATCGCGGCGTTTGCTGAGGAGAATCCGGGGCGTCCATGGATATTGGGGCGCGGGTGGAATCAGGAAAAGTGGGGCTTGGGCCGCTTTCCCACCGCCGCTGAATTGGATGCAATTGTACCGGATCGCCCGGTCTGGTTGGAACGCGCGGACAATCACGCTAATTGGGCGAACACGATGGCGATGGAAATCGCCGGAGTAACCGCCGAGACGCGCGATCCAGAAGGTGGCCGCGTGATCCGTGATTCGGCGGGCAATCCCACCGGCATTTTCATCGACAATGCCAACGTTCTGGTCGGGAGCAGTGTCCCTGCCCCGCGTCCGAAAGATCTGGATGCTGCCTTTGCTTTGGCTCAACAAGGGTTGCTGGCCAATGGCATCACCGCCGTTGCCGATATGGGCACCACGATAGAAGATTGGCAGACATTCCGCCGTGCAGCTGATCTTGGCCAAATGCGCATCCGCATCATGTCCTATGCCGACAGTCCGGAAACGATGGATCTGATCGGCGGCCCCGGCCCGACCCCGTGGCTCTATGAAGACCGCCTGCGGCTGAACGGGATTAAGCTGTATCTCGATGGCGCGCTGGGTTCGCGCGGCGCTGTGTTGAAAGAACCGTATGAAGACGAGCCCGGCACGAGCGGCCTCGCTCTGACCACGCCCGCAGAATTGCGCAACCGGATGAGCCGCGCCGCACTCAACAATTTCCAAACCGCCGTCCATGCAATCGGCGATGCGGCCAATGCCGATGTGTTGATGGCAATCGCGGAGCTGTCCGAAACCTATACGGGGGATCGCCGCTGGCGGATCGAACATGCACAGATCGTGGATGTGGCTGATCTGGCGCGCTTTGGCGAACACGGCGTGATTGCCTCGATGCAACCGCTGCACCAGACCTCTGACCGGACAATGGCGGAGGCACGATTGGGCGAAGATCGCCTGGGCGGCGCTTATGCGTGGCGCAGCGTCATCGAGGTTGGCGGACGGCTGGCCTTTGGGTCAGACGCCCCGGTTGAACCCGCCGACGCCTTCGCCGGGCTTTCGGTCGCGATCAGCCGCACGGACGCAGCAGGGCAGCCTTTTGGCGGCTGGCGCGCGCAGGAGGCAGTGAGCCGCGAACAAGCGCTCGCCGCGTTCACATCAGGCGCAGCCTATGCGGGGTTTGCCGATGGCCGGTTTGGCCGCCTGATCCCCGGAGAGAGAGCCGATTTCCTATTCGTGGACCGCGACCCCCTGCTCGCTTCCCCCAGCGACATTCGCAACACGCAGGTGCGTGAGGTTTGGCTGAACGGGGCGCGCGTCTTCGCGCAGTAATCGCGCCAACGACTGCTAATAAACACGGCTCAATTTCTTAGCGCATTCCAGACAAACCCCTAGGTAGTGCGCCCTAGGTGCTTGATTCGCGCCGCGACTTTCATAATTTGGTCACAGATTGGAATCATAGAGAGCGCCAAGAACGAGGGGAACTTTCCGCGTTTGGTTTGGTTTTCTTAGTGATCAAGACGGTCCATTTGAGCAGAATCATTGTGCGGGTGCGAAGTATCGCCCCTCTCATTGACCATCTGGTAAGTGAGGCAATTGGGTCACATAGGGCGTAACTTATTGATTTTAGGCTGTTCTGCTGGCGCCCCCAGATGCAGTTTTTTACGTGTTTGGGGTTGTCACAAATGACGTGCTCGCATATTTAAAAGGTCGAGTTTAGTCGCAGAAACTCAAAGGAGACGATTAATGAAATTCCGTAATCTCGCTCTGGCTACTGCAGCGCTTTCGCTTGCAGCATCGCCGGCCATCGCAGAAGCCGCGTTTGAGCGTTCGGTTGCACCCGTTGAAAGCGAAAGCGAATTGCAGGGTGGTTCCACTCTGTTGATCGCATTGCTTGCCGCGGCTGCAGTTGTTGCTGGCGTTGTTGTCATCGCTGATGACGACGATTCGGTTAGCGCTGGCTAATTCTGACGCCTTCTTCAGAAGGTTTTGCAGACAGTTTTAAAGAGGCTCCGGTTTTCCGGGGCCTCTTTTTTATGCGCTATTCCCGTTTGAAACTCAGCTTTTGAAACCGGGCTCTTGAAACTGGGCTCCGAAAAGGCCGCACCTAAAACTCAGGCGGTTTCTTCGTTGCTCTCAGTCTCATTGGCGGCGTCATCATCGCTTCCGATGACTGCATCATCCGCTCGTTTCATCGTGCGTTCTTGTATTCGCATCAGTAACAAGGACCCTTCGAACAGCAGCAAGAGGGGGATCGCCAAAATCACCTGACTGCCCGGATCGGGCGGCGTCACGATCGCGCCCAAGGCGACAATCCCAACAATGACATAGCGGCGCGCGCCTGCCAGTTGTTCGCGCGTCACGATCCCTGCGCGGTGCAGCAACATCAGCAAAACTGGCAGCAAAAACGTTATGCCAAATGCCAAAATAAACTGCATCACCAGGCTGAGATACTCGCCTGCCGACGGCAGTGCCTGCACCTCCAGCCCGCCTGCTTCGCCGCCGAAACCAAGGAACCACTTAAACGCGGTCGGCATCACAATGTAATAAGCGAGCGATGCGCCGCCAATAAACAGCACGGGGGTCGCAATCAGGAAAGGCAGGAACGCCTTCTTTTCCTTCGCATACAGGCCGGGGGCGACGAAGGCCCACAATTGGTTCGCAATAATCGGGAAACTGCACATGAAGCCAGCAAACAAGGCGACCCGTAATTCGACGAAGAAAATCTCTGGCAGTTTTGTGAAGATCAACTGGCCCTCCCCTTCGGGAAAGGCGTCTTTGAGCGGTTGGACCAAGAAGCCGAGGATCGGGTCGGCAAAATAGAGGCAGATCGCAAAGCCAATCACCAGGGCAATGACAGAGCGCACAAGCCGCGTGCGCAATTCGATCAAATGATCGAGCAGCGGCGCGCGCGATTCGTCAATATCGTCGATCTCAAATGCCATCGCCGCCGACTATTCGCTGGACTTGGGTGATTGAGGAGCAGGCCCAGAAACTGGCGGAGAAGCGGGCGGCGCGCTTCCTGCCGATTTCGGCAGCGCAGGGGCGCTAACCGCGACATCCTTCACCGACTTCGCCGTTTCGGCCGAAGTTTGCGCAGGCACAGAATCCGGCTCCGCGACCTTTGGCGGTGGTCCGGTCATCACCGGCTCGCCAGCGGCGGCTTCACTTTGCGCGGCGGAGCTCTTCATGATTGCTTCGTTCTGGGCTTTCCACTTGGCTTCCATATCCTCCAGCTCAGCCTCACGAACCATCGCGTCGACGCCGGTGCGGAAATGGGAGGAAACCTTGCGCACTTTTCCAATCCACCGCCCTGCCGTGCGCATGGCGCGCGGCATGTCTTTTGGGCCGATCACAAGGACCGCAACGATGATGATCACCAACAGTTCAGCGGCGCCAATATCGAACATTTCGTGCCTTTATGTCCGCCAAAATTCCGTAACCCCCAGATCGGGAGCTTGCGATGCGTTTGAATCAGTTTGAAGAATCAGTGGTTTCGGCGGCCTTCGCGTCTCGCTCAGCAGCGGGCGCGACATCCGGGGCAGCATCCTTTGCAGGAGCTTCTATCTGAGCTTTCGAAGCGGGCGTTTCGGCCTCTTCTTCATTCATGCCCTTTTTGAAGCTTGAAATGCCTTTGCCGAAATCGCCCATCATCTCTGCGATCCGCCCACGCCCAAACAGGACGAGAACGACGAGTGCAATAATCAAAAGCTGCGGCCAACCAATGCCCATGCGAATTCTCTCTCATTTGCCCAATCGGGGCGGTGCAGCGTTCAATATAGGGATGAAGAGCGCCCGGCGCCAGCCTGATAGCGCGCTTGGCTCTTAATCCGCGGTGTTCTCGGCCTCTTCACTGGCTTGGCCCTCGGCCTCGGCACCAGTCTCGGCGTCTTCAGCTTCTGCTGCTTCTGCATCACCGCCGCCCATCAGATCGTCAAACGCATCGTCGACCGGGTCAAGCAAGCCTGACGCCCGCAATTCCTCCATCCCCGGCAAATCCCGCCGCGAGGTGAGGCCGAAATGGTCGAGGAAATCGGGAGTGGTCGCATAGATCACCGGGCGTCCTGGCACTTCGCGGCGACCGGCCAGTTTGATCCAGCCCGCCTCCATCAAAACATCCAAAGTGCCCCCGCTGGTTTGCACACCGCGAATTGATTCAATTTCTGCCCGGCTGACGGGTTCATGATAGGCTATAATCGCCAAGACTTCGGTGGCGGCGCGGCTTAGGCGGCGGACTTGCTCTTTTTCGCGGCGCAACAAATGCGCCAAATCGGGTGCGGTCTCGAAATGCCAGCGTTTGCCGCGCTCCACCAAATGCACGCCGCGTTTCTCGTAATGCACCGATAATGCCGCCAATGCGTCACGGATCAGAGCCTTATCCAGCCCGCCCAAATGCGCCGCCATTGCATCAATGCTCAGCGGTTCCTCTGCGGCAAACAAAGTCGCCTCCAACCCGCGTTCGATATCATCGGGATTGCCTGCTGATGCGGCGCTGCCTGTTTCCTCGCTCATACCCGCTCGCTCTCTTTCAGGCGGCGAATGCGCAGCGGCTCAAACGCTCCTTCTTGCGCAATCTCCGCCCGGCCAAGCCGTGCCAGTTCAAGCGCCGCGACGAAACTTGAGGCGAGCGCCGATTTGCGCAGTTCCGGCTCCGCATGGCGCGGCAGGAAATCGCGGATTTCCATCCATTCCAGCGTCACCCCCAACATTGCCGAAACACGGTCAAGCGCGCTGTCCAAAGTCATCACTGGCCGATCTGACACATGATAGATGCGCGGCGCGGTGCGCGCTTTCACTTGGCCATAGGCTTGGATGAGAGAGAAGGCGTCGCTCCGCCACAAAGTCTTACGGTCCGTGCGCAGCCCTTCCGGTGCGCCGCGTGTGAAAATATCGCGCCCAATCCGGTCGCGTGCCATCAACCGCGCCGCCGCTTCGCGCATCGCGCCGAGCCGTTGCAGACGCAGTTGGAGCCGCAAGGCGAGTTCTTCGGGGCTGGGGTCCTCCTGTTCTTCCTTTGGCAGCAAAAGAGCGGATTTGAGATAAGCAAGCCACGCCGCCATCACCAGATAATCGGCCGCCAATTCCAATCGCAAATCCTGCGCACGCTCAATATAATCAAGATATTGATCGACCAGAGCGAGGATCGAAATTGCCCGCAAATCAACCTTTTGCCGGCGCGACAGGTCGAGCAGCAAATCCAGCGGCCCTTCCCACCCGTCAAGCTCAAGGTACAGCGCCTCATCACCAGATTTTGCGCCCGGAACGCCGGCTTCATCGCCCCACCCCGCGTGCATCTCAGCCGTCGGTTCGGGCGCATTCATGGCGCCGCCGGTTAGCATGAAGCCGTCTTCGCTCTCGCTCATGCCGCCGCTCCGCTCAGCACCAGCAAAGCATCTCGTTTGGCCAGCAATTCCGCCTGTTCCGCGCCAATATCATCAGCAACCCGAGTAGCGTCGAGCGCACGGTCCAAACGCGTGGCGGTCTCCTCGCTCATTGTCGGAAGAGCCTCGCAAATGCCCGTCATGTGGTCCATCTTAGCCCAGCAATTGAGGATGATGTCGCAGCCTGCCGCATGGGCCTTTACAGAACGCTCAGGGATCGTTCCCTTAAGCGCCTCCATATCAATATCGTCGGTCAATAGCAGGCCATCAAAGCCGATTGCGCCGCGAATAATATCGCCGATGATTGTAGGGGACAGGGTCGCGGGCTGCTCTGCATCCCAGACGGGGAATTTGAGGTGGCCGGTCATGCCAATCAGCGCCGAATTCAGCGCACGGAAGGGCGCAATGTCGTGCTCCAATTCCTCTGCGCTCGCATGGACTGTCGGCATTTCTTTATGCGTATCGACCATGCTGCGACCGTGGCCGGGCATGTGTTTTATGCACCCGGTGACGCCGCCCGCCGCCAATCCATCCAAAATCGCCCGGCCAATCGCCGCCACTTGCACCGGATCACGGCCCAAAGACCGATCACCAATTACATCATGCGCGCCCATCTGCCGCACGTCGAGCGGGGGATGATAATCGACCGTAATGCCCATCGCGGCGAGTTCGAGCGCCATCGCTTTCGCCCCAGCGCGGGCCGCTTCAATCGCGCTGGCAGGGGCGATATTATACAGACGGTCAAACGCCTCGCCCGCCGGATAGGCGGCCCAATGCGGCGGGCGCAGTCGCGCGACCCGTCCGCCTTCTTGGTCGATAGAAATGAGCAAGCGCTCACGGCCATGCAGAGCCCGCAATTCATCGGTCAAAGCGCGCAGCTGCTCCGGATCCTCGCAATTGCGCCCGAACAGAATATAGCCAGCCGGGTCCGCCTCGCGGAAGAAAGCGCGCTCATCAGCCGTCAGCTTGGGGCCAGAGCATCCGAAAATTGCCGGTGTCATGGAACTGAGCTTTGCAGCGGGCGGGCAATCAGGCAAGCGCGCTAACCATCCACATCCGAGTTTTCCCTAGGAATAGGGGCCAGCCGGAAGAATACGGACGCAAAGCCCCCGTAATCCAGCGCGCCTCACCCTTACGGTTTGACCTGACAATCCAGCCCGTCAGCCTTCAAAGCCGCGCACATCTGATCCGCTGCTGCCCGATCGCTGGCCACTGCCTGAAGCCGGTAGACCGTGCCGATATCCACTGTACCTTCTTCAATCCGGTAACGCGCACCAGACAATGCATCGGTGCGGCGGCTGAGATCATTCCAACCTTGCTCAGCGCGAGCGCGTGAACTGTAGGCAGCAAGTTGAACGCCAACGCCAGAAGCGCCGCTGCTCGAACCGTTTCCAGATGCGCCAGACGCATTGCCAGAACCGTTCGCAGCATTTCCATCGGCGCCAGATGAACCATCCGCGCCGCCGGAACCGCCAGCACCATCTGTGTTCATCACACCTTCGCGCGTGCCGCCTTCGCCAACAACCGGAGCGACATTGCCCGTGCCGTCAAATTCGCGGCCTCCCGGGTCGTCCGGGCGGGTTTTGACCGGGCCTTCTGGCGCTTCGATAGTGCTGCCATCGGCGACCATCGCCGCGTCGCCGCTTTTGTTGCTAAAATGCCAAACGGCGCCAACCACGCAGGCCAAAATCGTCAGCAGGATGAGCGCAAAGCCGATGACCTGCGCGATATCCACGCCGCTAATGCCGTCATCTTCTTCATCCGCCTCTAGCCAAGGCAGACTGTCGTCTTCTGTGAGGTCCAATTCGCCTTCCGACGTTTCGACTTCCTCATATTCGGCTTCAATAATCACCGATCCTGCACCCTCTTCAATTGGCTCATCTTCAGCGTTTACATACGCTGAGCCGCCTCGACGCCCAATACGCGAAGCCCATTGCGAAGAACTTGCCCGATTGCATCGCCAAGGAAAAGCCGTCCTGCGGATAAACCCTTATCCTGTTTCATGATGAACCGCTTTTCCAAGTCAGTGTTACCAAGGCTATAGAAGGCGTTAAGGTCCGTCGCGAGGTCATAGAGGTAGAACGCGATCCGGTGCGGTTCGCGCGCTTTGGCCGCAGATTCCACCTCGCGCGGGAATTGTGCCGCGCGCCGAATCAGGGCGATTTCCTCTGCCCCTAGCTGCGCCAACGCATCAGATGAGGGCGCGATGCCCTCCTCATCTGCCGCCTTGCGGAGGGTCGATTGGATCCGCGCATGGGCATATTGAACATACCAAACCGGGTTGTCTTTGGATGCTTCGACCACTTTGGCGAAGTCAAATTCCATCTGCGCCTCAGGCTTGCGGGTCAGCATAGTGAAGCGCACCACATCCCGGCCCACTTCCTTGATCATATCCGCGATAGTGATGAAATTGCCCGAACGTTTGGACATTTTCACCGGCTCCCCGCCGCGCATCAATTGAACCATTTGGACGAGTTTCACGTCAAATGGCACGGCATTGCCGCTGCCTTCGGACAGAGCCGCGACCGCCGCTTTGATCCGTTTCACGGTACCCGCATGATCCGCCCCCCAGATATCAATCAGCTCATCGGCATTTTGTGCCTTTTGCATGTGATAGGCGAGATCCGCGCCGAAATAAGTCCATGCACCATTTGATTTCTTAATCGGCCGATCTTGGTCATCGCCAAACCGGGTGGAGCGAAACAGCGGCAATTCCACCGGTTCCCAATCCTCTGGCGGAGCCTTGCCCTTTGGCGCTTCGAGCACACCGTCATAGACAAAGTCATTGGCGCGCAGCCACTGTTCCGCCTCGTCAGGTTTACCTGCCTCGTGCAGCGCGGCCTCGGAGGAAAAGACATCGTGATGAATGCCAAGCATTGCCAGGTCGGATTTGATGAGATCCATCATCCGGGCAACCGCTTCCGTCCGGAAAACCGGCAGCCATTCTTGCTCTGGCGCGGTCTTGAATGTGTCGCCGAGCGAACCAGCCAGTGATCCGCCAACCGGGATCAAATAATCGCCGGGATACAGCCCCTCTGGAATATCGCCGATGTCATCACCGAGCGCCTCTCGATAGCGCAAATGCGCAGACCGAGCGAGAACATCGACCTGCCCGCCAGCATCATTGATATAATATTCGCGGGTCACATCATGCCCGGCAAATTCGAGCAAACTCGCCAGCGCATCGCCCACAACCGCGCCCCGGCAATGGCCCATATGCATTGGCCCGGTCGGGTTGGCAGAGACATATTCGACATTCACGCATGTGCCTGACCCCATCACCGAACGGCCATAATCGTTCGAGAGACGCGCAATCGTCTGCAATTCATCAATCCACGCCGCTGGATCGAGGCGCAGATTGATAAAGCCCGGCCCGGCGATTTCTGCGCTGGCAATTCCGTCTTGTGCCTCAAGTTTCGCAGCAATCTGTTCCGCCAAAGCGCGCGGATTGGTTTTCGCAGGCTTGGCCAGCACCATCGCGGCATTTGTCGCCATATCCCCATGGGCGGCATCGCGCGGCGGTTCCAACGTCACATTTTTGAACGAGGCATCGGCGGGCAAAACGCCCTCCGCCACCAATTCGGCTAGAACGGCGTCGACGGTGTCCGCATAAGCGGCATAAATAGTTTTCATATCGGTCATTTTTGTTTGCGCACGCCCCCGGGCGCGCGACCTCCTCGCTCATGCGGCCCAATGGCCGCGTCGCTGCGGGCGGGCGGTCGCTCTTGCGGCTGCTATGCAGCCGTCTGGCGTTCAGCCTGACCCATCATCATTATCTCGTGGCGTTATACGCCAATTGCTCTTCGCTCAGTTGGAAGCCCACCAGCATTTCGAAACGGGTGCGCGCGATTGCGGCGCGCACTTCTGGGTTGGCCAGCGGGTCGAGCGCTGCTTCGGGATCGCCAGCGCGGCGTCGGCGCGTGATACGCTCTCGAATATCTTCCGGCAAAGACGCCGCAGCGCGGTCCACGAAAGAACCCGCCTTGGCGGTAGTTTCCGCGCGTTCCTGACCGTCCGCGAAAGTCAGTGTGACCTCCCCCACACGTTTGGTCACCACCGCGCTGCCGCCTTGCAGGACGGTTACGAAATAAGGCAGCGTCACGGTGCGCGCACCGCGAACATCGCTGCGCCGGGCGCGAATGTCGAAAGTCGCTTCGGAATAGACGCGCTCTTCTCCATCATCGCAGGTGGAGCGCAAGTTGGTCATGGAGGCCGATACGTCGAGGCTGGCGGTGCTGGTATCGCCAGCACTGCGGAATGTCGTCACATCGCCGGTGTAATTGGGAATGCCAACCGCCGGGCACGATGTCAGAACCGACGTAATGCCGACGCCCTGATCAACAACCAATGCGCCTTCTTGGCTACAAGCGCCAAGGGCCGCGACCATGGCCAGCGCCGAGAAAGCTCTGAGGCCCGCGTTTCGGGTCGAGGCAGAAGTGCGAAGCGTCATTTAAAGAAAACTCTCGATTTGTGTATCCAGTCGATCCCGCCCTAGCGAGACGCGCAGCAAAGCGCTAGAGCAAGCCGTATGAACGCGCCCTTTCAAGAATCCGCCCCATCCGAAAAGACCGCAAATGATGCGGAGGCACAGCCGCTCAATCTGCTAATCGCGGCCCCACGCGGCTTTTGCGCCGGTGTGGACCGTGCGATTGAAATCGTTGAAAAATCGCTCGAGCGGTATGGCGCACCGGTCTATGTTCGGCATGAAATCGTCCACAACAAATATGTCGTCGAAGGGTTGAAGGCGAAAGGCGCGATTTTCGTCAAGGAACTCGACGAAGTGCCCGGCGATGCCCCGGTGGTGTTCAGCGCGCATGGCGTGCCCAAAGCGGTCCCTGCCGAAGCAGAGCGGCGCAATATGATCTATCTCGATGCGACCTGCCCACTGGTTTCAAAAGTTCACCGTCAAGCGGAACGGCAATTGGAAAAAGGGCGGCACATCATCTTTATCGGCCACGAGGGCCATCCCGAAGTGATCGGCACAATGGGCCAAGTGGAACCGGGTCAGATGACTTTGGTGGAGAATATCGAGGATGTCGACAAACTCCCCTTCGATGCCGATGAACCGCTCGCTTACCTCACTCAGACAACATTGTCGGTCGATGACACGCGCGAAGTGATCAATGCCCTCGAATGGCGTTACCCCAATATTCGCGGACCGAAGGCGGAGGATATTTGTTACGCCACATCCAACCGACAGGCGGCGGTGAAGGAATTGGCGCGCGATTGTGATCTCGTCATTGTCGTGGGCGCGCCCAACAGTTCCAATTCCCTGCGATTGGTCGAGGTTGCAGAGCGGCTGGGCACGCCGGGTAAATTGATCCAGCGGGCCGAAGAAATCGATCCCGAATGGCTCAATGGCGTCGGCACGATTGGCCTCACTGCTGGAGCGTCTGCGCCAGAAATTCTGGTTCGCGAAGTGGTCGATGCGCTGGCGAAACTGCGCCCGATCCATGAAAAAACCATCACGGCAGCGGAAGAGAAAATGGTCTTCAAATTGCCGCGTCAGCTGACCGAATAAGGCCAAGGGCGCCCAAAATATGGCGGTTTACACGCATCTTGGTGCCGAAGAATTGGCCGATTTGATCGCGCAATATGATGTCGGCACGTTGGTGTCGGCAAAAGGAATTGCGGAAGGCGTCTCCAATTCCAACTGGTTGATCGATACGACAGGAGCCGCCAGCGACTCAGATCGCGAAGCGAATGGCGATAGCGCCCGCTACATTCTCACCATGTATGAACGGCGCATCGAATTGGCCGATCTGCCCTATTTCCTCGGCCTGCTTGATCATTTGTCGGCCAAAGACTGCCCCGTTCCGCGCACAATTCATGACCGGGACGGCGCGGCGTTTCGGATGGTCGGCGGAAAGGCGGTCGCGCTCATCGAATTTTTGCCGGGCGTATCCCCAACAAAACCGGACCCAACGCAAGCCTTCGCGGTTGGCGAGGTTCTGGCGCGATTGCATGCCGCAAGCAGAGATTACCCGCTAAGCCGCGCCAACACGATGGGATTTGCAGACAATCTGGCTCTGCTGGAGAAATGCGGCACCGCTGGACTGGCCTCGATCCATCCTAATCTGCCCGGCATATTGGATGCGGCGCGTGCGGCGGCGGCGATGGATTTGAGCACCCTGCCGCAGGCGCAAATCCATGCCGATTTGTTTCCCGACAATGTCCTGATGCTTGATCATAAAGTCACCGGGCTGATCGATTTCTATTTTGCTTGCACCGGAGCAATGGCGCTCGATCTGGCGGTCACCCATGCCGCATGGGGGTTTGACCCGGCTACCAATCAGTATGACGCAGAATGCGGTGCGGCGGTTTTGCGCGGATATGAAAGCATCCGCAGGCTGACTGAAGCAGAGCGCGCTGCTTTGCCCGGCATCGCCAAAGGGGCCGCTTTGCGCTTCGTCGCCAGCCGTGCGGAGGACTGGCTCGACACGCCAGACGACGCGCTGGTCACACGCAAGGACCCAATGCAATTCGTCTCACGGTGGCACTTTTACGATGAATTTGGCGCAAGTCTCTTTGCCTGAGGCGCTCAATTGGGCATGGACATAGGCTATGAAACAGGTTGAAATTTACACTGACGGCGCGTGCAAGGGCAATCCCGGACCCGGCGGCTGGGGCGCTTTGTTGCGGATGGGCGGCCATGAGAAAGAGCTGGCCGGGGCAGAGGCGGACACCACCAACAACCGAATGGAATTAACCGCCGCGATTCAAGGGCTGAACGCCTTGATCGAGCCGTGCAAAGTCGATCTGTATTCCGATAGCAAATATGTGCTCGATGGGATGACAAAATGGGTTGAGGGCTGGAAACGCCGGGGCTGGGTCAATGCCAGCAAGAAGCCCGTGCGCAATTCGGACCTTTGGCATGACTTGATCGATGTTTCTGCAAAGCATGACGTGTCATGGCATTGGGTCAAGGGGCATTCGGGCCACCCTGACAATGACCGGGTGGACAAATTGGCCAGCGACGAGGCCGACCGGATCGCAGCCGAAGCGTAATCCAAAATACAAAACGGGCGCGCTGACTATCCAGCACGCCCGTTTCAAAACTTGGCTAAACTACGTGTTTAGCTGTTGTCTTCTGTCGGCGCGCCTGGGCCGTTTTTCTGGATCGATGCGATCGCATTTTTCGCGCTATCCTTGCTGGAATAGCCTTGGGTCGAGAACATCACTTCAGAATTGTAGCTGAAGCGGACGCGATATTCGCCGGCTTTGTCTTTATAAATTTCGAACTTGTGAGCCATGTCGGCCTCCCTCTTACGTGGTGTTAAATCTGAGATGTATCTTACAGACTAAGTCGCCAATGACTAGCCCGCCTGCCGCGCTTTCTCTTTGAAAAACCGGGCTGGGGCGTAATTTGATGTATCTATTCCGTTCGTCAGCGCGTCTTGCCCCTGCCCCAGCATGATTTGCGCGCCCAATCGCGCGGCGGCTGGCGCGGTTTGAATTCCAAATCCGCCTTGCCCAGCAAACCAAATAAACCCCGGCACCTGCGGATCGGGTCCATAAACCGGCAAACGATCAGGCGCGAAACTTCTTAGCCCCGCCCAGCGCCGCTCCACCGCTTCGATTCGCCAATTGGTTACGCTTTCAAAACGATCAATCGCGCGCGCCACATCAATTTCTTCGGGTGCAGCATCGCATGGCGGGCTGGGGATTTCATCATGCGGGCTGAGCCACAATCGGCCATTGTCCGATTTAAAATAGAAACCGCCGGAAATGTCGAGCACAAGCGGCAAATCATGAGGTGCCGCCGGGCTAACGCGCAATTGCGCAACCGTCCGGCGCATCGGCGCAATGCCCAAAGGCGCCGCCCCGGCCAAGCCGCCAATCATATCCGCCCACGCGCCCGCAGCATTGACAATTTGCGTCGCCCGGTAGGTGTCCCCCGCTTTAGTTGTAATAGACCAGCCGTCCGGCTCACGTTCCAACGCGGTCACCGATGCGCGGCAGATAAGATCCGCGCCGCTTTGCTTAAGCGATCTGAGATAATGTTGGTGAAGCCCCGCAACGTCGATATCTGCGCACGCGGCCTCCCAAATCGCATCGCTCCATTCTTCACGGATCTGCGGGATGCGCGCGGCAAGTCCCTCTTGCCCCAAGCGCTCAATCGACACGCCTGTGCCGCTAAAGCGCTCCAAAAATTCGTCCATCGCCGCTTTGTCTTCGCGTCGTCCGATATAAAGCGCGCCGCGCTCCTTCAGGAAACCGCCCTCTCGCAAATAATCGCCCGAGGCTAAAGTCAGCGGAACGACGCCCGGCCCGCCGTAACATTCCTCCCAAAACGCCGCCGAACGGCCGGTCGCGTGATAGCCGGGCCTATCCTCGCCCTCCAGCACAAGCACGCGCGCAAAGGGTGCGAGTTCAGCCGCCAGACTGGCGCCTGCCATCCCGCCGCCGATAATCGCAAAGTCGTAAAGCGCCGTGGTCATTGCGCCTTATTTGCCGCGCTTGGTGCGACCTCATCCAGAAATGCCGCGATTCCGTCCATCACTGCACCGCGAACCTCATCAACCTCGCGCAGAATTTCGTGGTGAGCCTCTTCGCCAAACTCCATCAATCTTCCCTTTGGCAAACGCTGCGCCCCGCGCACATTCGCGGCGTGGCTGACGAGTTTATCCGATGAGGTTGATACGATCAGCACCGGGACCACCACCGCCTCCAGCGCGCCCGGCGCCTCCAGCACCTTCCATGATGCATAGGCTCGCTCAACCCAGTGCCAGCTCGCCGGGCCCATCACCAATTCCGGACGGGCATCGCGCCACCACCCTTCATCGGCATAGCGATCCAAATCATGCGTCAACAATTCCGCACGGCCAGCAGGCAATTCGCCCGGCTTCTCGCTCCATTTCCACGCTTGACGCAAAGGATCACCGATCGCCGTCATCAATTTTGCCACGCCATGCAGCAATGCAAGAGGCAATGGCGGGCCATTCATTCCCAGCATCGGCGCGCTTAAGAAAACAGCATCAGGCGCAAATTCTCCACTCAACTTTCCGTCGACCAGCGCGCGCATAATCAAATGCCCGCCCATCGAATGGCCCGACAATATATGGGGCCCCGGTGTTTCAGCGACCCAATCGCGCCAGAGACCGGCCAAATCATCGGTCCAGGTCGAAAAATCATCAATATGCCCCGTGACCGCATCGCCAGCCAGCCTCCCTGAGCCAGCCTGACCGCGCCAATCCGCCGCCGTCACCCGCCAACCATCGCGGTGCCATTCTTCTAGGCTTTCGAGATATTTTTCATAATTGTCGCCGCGCCCCGGCATAAACAGGATCGAGCCGCGCGCGCCTTTTTCAGCATTGCCCGCCCCACTGCAATTTGAACTGGGCCAATCAATCCTGCGCAAGACATGGCCATCGGCGGCCACCCACGTGCTTTCCCTTGCATCGGTGGGAATCGCGCGGCGGTCGATTGGCTCGCGCTCTGTCCCCGACGGGGCAGTGGTTTGATTGAGGTTGCTAATGAGGAGCCTCCGAACTTGGTTACTATTTGGTAAGCACTCGCCTGTAGCACCCCGGCACATGAAAAGACGCGGCGGAAAATTCCGCTTGCACCGTTTTCACCAAACACTGCGCGGGGCCCAAATGCTGATGACTTCCATCCAATACGGACTGCTGATTGCCTTGGCAATTGCGCTGATCTTTGCCGCCGTGACCGATATACAGCGGCGCCAGATCGACAATTGGCTCAATGGCGCAATCGTTATCGCGGCGCCCGTTTTCTGGTGGTCCAGCGGCCTTTCTTTGTGGCCCGATGTGGCCATTCAACTTGGCATTGCCGCCCTTGCCTTCGCGTTTTTCGCCGGATTGTTTGCGTTGCGCTTGATGGGCGGCGGCGACGTTAAATTGCTGACGGCGCTGGCCTTGTGGATTGAACCCAATGCCTTTTTGCAATTGCTTTTGATCATGGCTCTGGCCGGCGGCGCGCTGACCATCGTGATGGGCGCCTATCATTTCCTTCAACAAGAAAAAGAGCGCCTCGCAATTCCTTACGGCGTTGCGATCGCCTTCGGGGCGCTGTGGGTGCTTTTTCCCAAACTTATTGCCGTTCCGGCATTTGCTTGAGGTCCGGCGTGAACCCGATCTTAACCAATTCGGACTTAACCACTGCAACCATACAAGCCCGAAATCTCTCGGGTCCGACATTAGGGGGCTGATTAGCCATGGATAGGAAGAAACTGGTTCTGCTGCTTGGTGCGCTTGTCGTAGCGATTGGCAGTGCGTTCCTTGCTCGTAGTATGTTTGCCGGCGACGGCGCACCGGCCGCACAGGCCGCCGCACCAGAGCCGCAAGGCCCCAAAGTGCTGGTCGCGAACCGCGCCTTGCCAGTGGGCACAATCATCACCGCAGACGCGATGGGTTATCAAGAATGGCCCGAAGAGCTGGTGCAGGACGCCTATTTCATCGAAGGCGAAGCCGACATGAGCGGCTTGCTGGGCACCGTTGTTCGTTTCCCGGTTACCGCGGGTGAGCCTGTTACACAGGGTTCACTGGTTAGCCCGGGCGACCGAGGGTTTCTCGCCGCGGCGCTTGGCCCTGGCATGCGCGCCGTCACGGTGCCTGTGTCTGCCAAAACCGGCGTTGCTGGCTTTGTCTTCCCGGGTGACCGCGTTGACATGGTGCTGACGCAAACCGTCGAAGGCGAAGGCCGCCCGCTTAAGGCTGCTGAAACTGTGCTGCGCAATCTGCGCGTGCTCGCCACCGACCAAACCACCGAGCAGGTATCCGACGAAGAAGGTAAGACAATCGTTCGCGCCTTCCGCACGGTTACTCTCGAAGTGACACCGGAAATCGCGGAAAAAGTCGCCGTGGCACAAACCATCGGTCAGTTGACCTTGGTTCTGCGTTCGATCGCCGACAATCAGGCCGAATTGGAACGCGCCATCGCCGCAGGTGACGTCCGCATCCCAGAAGGTGCCAGCGCCGAAGAAGAAGAGCGCATCTTGCGCAACGCCATGGGCCAACCGGTCGATAGCGGTTCTACCTTCTCAACCGGCGGCGACGTATCACGTTTCCAACGCCGCAACCCACCAGCGCAGGATGACGGCAATCGCCGCGCAGCCCGCGCCACACCGCCATCACCGGGCGTGCCAGCACGCGCTGCAGGGTCGCCGGTTAACACCGGTCCAACGGTCCGCGTGACCCGCGGCAAGGCCACCACAGAAGTGCCAGTGGGCGGATCTTTCAGCACAGCAACTGCGCGCGGCGCAGGCCAGGTTAGCGACACTGTCGCCGCACCCGGAATGATTGTCCGCTGAGGGGAATGACAATGTCAAATGCGTCAAGCTCTTCGCGAGCGGCTTCAAAAGACATGAATATGGCGGGCCTGCCGGTCCGACATGAAACAGGGAAATCCACGGGGGGCTCTAAAATGACAGCTCGATTGAAAACCAAAACTATGGCCAAAGCTCTGCTTGCTGGCGTCATCGCATTGCCGATGGTTGCCGCACCAGTGGGCACCGCCACAGCGCAACAAACCGTCAGCCCTAGCCAAGAGATCGTTCTTTCGATTGGCCGCGGCGAGCTGGTCACCATCCCCGGTTCCATGAGCGACGTGTTCGTCGCCAATGAAAACGTGGCCGATGTTCAGATTAAATCTCAACGTCAATTGTATGTCTTTGGCAAGGCCGGCGGCGAAACCACGATCTATGCGAGCAATGCCCGCGGCGATGTGATTTTCTCTGCCAATATCCGTGTCGGCTCCAACATTGGCAGCATCGAACAGATGATGGCGCTCGCAATGCCGGATGCACAAGTGAACGTGGCCACAATGGGCACCAACACAGTGCTGCTCACCGGTACAGTTTCCGCACCAGAAGATGCCGCCGAGGCTGAACGCCTTGTTCAAGCCTTCTTGGGCGAAGACGCCAATGTCATTAGCCGGATGCGCACCGCGACCCCGCTTCAGGTAAACTTGCAAGTGCAATTCGCCGAAGTCAGCCGCAGCCTCGTTCGGACAATCAACGGCAACCTTACCACTGCGGATGGCGGTCTTAGCGGCCTTCGCGGTGCAGTCGGCTCTGGCCGTGTTTTGGGTCAGGCCGATGGCTTTAACTTTGGCGGGCCGTTATCGGCTGGTCAGGGTGTCGCCGGTGTTAGCCGAAGTGTCCCGGTTCTCGGGGCCAACGGGCTTCCGCTTATCGGTGATGATGGCCGGATCATAACAGAGGCCATCACCGGCCCCGGTATCGATTCGCAAGGCGGCACTTCGCTCGCTGGTCTTGGCCGCCTGTTTGGGCTCAACGTGCTTGGCGCACTTGATCTTTCCGAACGGCTTGGTCTGGTTACCACGCTTTCGCGTCCGAACCTGACCGCGCTGTCAGGCGAAACCGCCACATTCCTTGCTGGCGGTGAATTCCCGATCCCGATCTCTCAAGGTCTGGGCAATGTTGCGATTGAATATCGCGATTTCGGGGTGAGCCTGTCTTACACGCCAACGGTGCTGGCCAATGGCCGTATTTCGCTGCGCGTGCGTCCGGAAGTCTCCGAATTGTCGAGCCAAGGGGCCGTGACGCTTAACGGCTTCCAAGTTCCGGCACTGACCATTCGCCGTACCGAAACGACTGTGGAACTTGGCTCTGGCCAAAGCTTCATGATCGCTGGCTTGATGAGCAACAATGCGCAAAACACGCTCGATAAGGCTCCTGGCCTTGGCGATGTTCCGATCCTTGGCAATCTGTTCCGTTCGCGCCAGTTTAACCGCGGCGAAACCGAATTGGTCATCATCGTTACGCCGTATCTGGTGCAACCCGTCAGCGCGAGCGAGATTACCTTGCCAACCGACGGCTATCACTCGGCCAATGAGTTCGAGCAGCTGATCACTTATCAAGACAATTCAGGTGAAAGCGGCGAACAACGCCCCGGACCAACCGCCGCCGACGATGAGGCTCCTTTGCCTGACGTTAGTAGCGCAAGCCCAGAAGCCATCGTCCCCGGCGGGCCGCAGCAACAGCAGCGCCGCGCCGATGACCGCAGCAACCGCGGCCGCGAGCGTCAAGCAGACGCCGCTGCTCCTGGCTTCAGCCTCTAATTACCAAGCGAAAGGTTCAAGACATGAACATGGCACGTAAAAGCAAATTGATGGGCGCTGCCCTCGTCTCGCTCGGTCTGACACTGGGTGGTTGTGCAGGGATGCCGACCAACACGTCGCTCTACAGCACCAAACAGCCAGTGGTTGAACGCACCAATTTCACACTGGATGTCGATACGACCCGTTCGGGACTGTCGATCAACGAACAACAGCGGCTGAATGGCTGGTTTGAGACGATGGACCTTCGCTATGGAGACCGGGTTACAATCGAAGACCCTGCCAGCAACCCTGCGGTTGCAGGCGCAGTCAATGAATTGGCAGGCCGATATGGTCTGATCGTCAGCGAAGTCGCTCCCACCACTGCGGGCATGCTGCAGCCGGGTCAGGCGCGCGTCGTTATTACGCGCTCCACCGCTTCGGTGCCAGGCTGCCCCGATTGGTCGGCGAAATCTGACAGCAATTATTTGAACGCAACCAGCCCCGGATATGGCTGCGCGAACAACAGCAATCTGGCCGCGATGGTCGCCAATCCCGAAGACCTCCTTGAGGGGCAAAGCGGATCGGGTGAAACCGTCGTCGCCACAGGCACTCGTGCCATCCAAACCTATCGCGATGCTGAGCCAACCGGCGCGCAAGGTCTTCAAAACGCAACCGCTGGCGGAGGAAACTGATCCATGAATGCTCCTTGGAAATCCGGTCTCCCCGGCAATCGCGATCCCTTTGCCGCCTATATCTGCGACGATGCAGCGCTCGACGTGCTGCGCCCAATCGTCATCGAAATGGGCTGGCAGCCGGAAAAATGTAACAAAGGCGGTCTGCGCAATGCAGTCCAATCCCTTTCCGTCAGCGCCAGCCCAGCGATCCTGCTGGTCGACCTTTCGGAAAGCGGCGATCCGCTAAACGACATCAACGCCCTCGCCGAAGTCTGCGAGCCGGGCACCGTCGTGATCGCCATCGGCCAAGTTAATGATGTGCGCCTCTACCGCGACCTGCTCGCCAGCGGCATCCATGATTATCTGCTGAAGCCATTGAACGCTCAGGCTGTGCATGATGCGCTGAATGGTGCGCTCGCAGTTTTCACCGCGCCAAAATCTGGTGACGGCGAAGCAGTTAAACGCCACATCTCCACTGCGATTGTGGGCACTCGCGGCGGTGTTGGTGCATCGACACTGGCAACATCGCTTGCTTGGCTGTTCAGCGAACATCACCAATCCCCAACCGCACTGCTCGATCTCGACGTGCATTTCGGCACTGGCGCATTGGCGCTTGATCTGGAACCGGGCCGCGGCCTGACCGATGCGATTGACAATCCCAGCCGGATTGACGGCCTGTTTATCGAACGCGCCATGATCCGCGCCAATGATAATCTGTCGATCCTGTCGGCAGAAGCACCGATTAGCCAACCGCTGATGACCGATGGCGCCGCCTTCGTTCAGCTGGAGGAAGAATTCCGCCAAGCGTTCGAAATGACCGTCATCGATTTGCCGCGCAACATGCTGATCAACTTCCCGCATTTGCTGGCTGATGTAAATCTGGTGCTGCTGACATGCGAATTAACGTTGGCCTCTGCCCGCGACACGATCCGCATCTTGTCATGGCTCAAAACCAATGCCGCGCATGCGCATCCGATGATCGTTGCGAACAAGGCTCAGCCCAATATGGCCGAAATCAGCAAAGCCGATTTTGAAGCTTCTATTGAGCGCAAAATCGACTTCATGGTGCCTTACGACATCAAAGCCGCATCCAACGCTGCGAAGCTGGGTCAGGTGTTTGTCGAAGCCAACAAATCATCAAAGGCAACCGCCGCGATCAAGCAGATTGCAGAGCGCGTAATGGGTGCCAGCGAAGAAGATTTGGCCGCAATTACCGAAGAGAAGAAATCGCTGCTTGGCGGTTTTGATCTGAAGGGGCTGCTCGCCAAGAAAGACAAAAGCGTAGCCGAACCCGCCGAATAAACGGGCCGGATACCGTGAGATGTGCGCGGGCGCGTTATGCGTCCGCCACCACACAACCCGACCGGCGCAAGGTTAAAACCCCGCGCCGCTAGCAAACGCCGATTTGAGCTGCGCCGATTAGACGCAGCGTTGGAAAGAGCCAGGACGAGACCGAGATGGATTTTTACGATACCCTGCTAATCACGGTGGTGATCTTTTCCGTGCTGGTTGCCGGCTATTTTCTGGTCACCGGATCGGGCGCTGGCAAGGCGCAGAAACGGCGCCTTGAATCGCTGCGCTATCGCCATTCGGAAAGCACCGACGCGAAAGTTGAATCGCAATTCAAAAAGGCGATCGCTGCTCGCAAACCAAAATCGCATCGCATCGCAGGCTCCGGCTCACGCGTAGAGGCGTTGGAAATGCGGCTCGACCGGACCGGCAAGGGCTGGACCGTCTCGCAATATATCTATGCATCTTTGGGCATTATGCTCGCCGTTGCGGTTTTGCTGTTCTTGCAAAGCGGCGCGATCCTGTTGGCGCTGGGCGTCGGCGCGGTTGTCGGGCTTGGCGTGCCGCACTTTGTCGTTGGTTTCTTTATCAATAAGCGCACAAATGGCTTTAACGCCAAATTTCCCGACGCGATTGAATTGCTCGTTCGCGGTTTGCGCTCTGGCTTGCCGGTGACGGAGACTTTGGGCGTTGTCGCGCAAGAGGTCGATGGGCCGGTTGGCGTCGAATTTAAAGGCATCACAGAACGGATCAAAATCGGTAAAACGATGGAAGATTCGCTTCAGGAAACCGCCGATCGTCTGGGCATTGCAGAGTTCAACTTCTTCTGCATCACCTTGGCAATTCAGCGCGAAACTGGCGGTAACTTGGCAGAGACCCTGTCGAACCTCGCCGACGTCTTGCGCAAGCGGACGCAAATGAAACTGAAGATCAAAGCGATGAGCTCTGAATCGAAGGCTTCTGCCTATATCGTGGGCTCTTTGCCCTTCATCGTCTTTGGCCTGATCTATTGGATCAACCCCGACTATATCGGCGGCTTCTTTTACGAAGAACGCCTGATCGTTGCCGGGCTTGGCGGCCTCTGCTGGATGAGCATCGGGGTCTTTATCATGGCCAAGATGGTCAGCTTCGAAATCTGATCCGGGAAAGACAAGAACCATGAACCAGACACCCGGACTTTCGCTTCTCGGCTTTGATGTCGTCCTTGTTGGGACGATTCTCGCAGGGCTTGCCGCATTTGCCGTGATCATGGCGATCTATGCCGCGATCACGATCAAGGATCCGATGGCCAAACGCGTCAAATCGCTCAATGAGCGGCGCGACGAATTGAAGGCAGGCATCGTCACCGGCGGCACCAAAAAACGCGCCAGCTTGGTCCGCAAATCGGACACGACTGACAAGGTTAAAGACAGCCTTGGCAAGATGAACGTGCTGGAGCAGAGCCAAATCCAGGCCGTTCAGCAAAAACTTGCCCATGCCGGTTACCGCAACAAAGAACTTGCCGTGATCATCATCGGTCTGCGTGCGATTATGCCGATTGTCTTGGGCCTGATCGGGTTCTTGATGATTTATGTCGTTGAATATTTCCCAGATTGGGGACCAATGACGCGGCTTGGCGCGGTGGCTGTGCTGCTGTTCCTTGGCTATAAAGGGCCAGAGCTGTATCTTTCGAACAAGGCGTCAAAACGCACGTTAGAAATTCAAAAGGGTCTTCCCGACGCGCTCGATCTTTTGGTTATTTGCGCAGAGGCTGGCTTGACGGTCGATGCCGCGTTTAACCGGGTCGCAAAGGAATTGGGCCGCGCCTATCCGGAATTGGGTGATGAATTTGCCCTCACCGCGATTGAGCTGTCGTTCCTGAACGAACGCAAGAACGCCTTCGACAACCTGGCTTACCGTGTGAATCTTGAGGCAGTTAAGGGCGTTGTGACCACCATGGTGCAAACCGAACGTTATGGTACGCCGCTCGCATCAGCCTTGCGCGTTCTCTCCGCAGAATTCCGCAACGAACGGATGATGCGCGCCGAAGAGAAAGCTGCGCGTTTGCCAGCGATTATGACCATCCCGCTGATCCTTTTCATTCTGCCGGTGTTGTTCATTGTCATTCTCGGCCCAGCGGCCTGCTCGATCTCCGACGCTCTAATCAACACCGATTAGTCACACGCAACACGCACACAAAGAAGGGGCCGTTCCAAAAGGAGCGGCCCCTTCTTTCGTTTGGCTGATCAGGATGGTTTGGCGTTCTAGCTGCCGTGCTGACCCAATGCCGCCGCGCGTGTGCGCATGCGCTCTAACATCGCGCGCAGGGCGGCTTCCTCTTCGCGGTTAAACCCATCGAACAATTCACGCTCCGTGGCTTTCGCCAGAGGCATGACCTCCTTGTGGATCGCTTGCCCTTCTGCGGTTAGTTCTAGCAAATGAGAGCGCCCATCTTTCTCGTTCTGGGCGCGCGCGATCAAACCGCGCTCCTCCAAGACTTTGCACGCACGATTGACCGCGACCTTATCCATCAAAGTAGCCTCGGTCAGGTCACGCTGTGTGCGCGGGCCGCCACTGGGGCCGGCATCACCGAGAACCGCCATCACACGCCATTCCATGACCTTCAGGCCAAAGCGTTTGCGATAACGTTCCGCGATCAGGCTGCTGACCGCATTGGACGCGATGGATAGCTGATACGGCAAAAACCCGCTCAACTGGTATTCTGCATCTGCATCCTGCGCAGGATTGGCGGTGGGGGTCATGTTATTCATGCAATTGGTTTCTCATGAAACCAGTATCAGCGCAAGTGACCCTGCCACCGCAAGCCCTTTGCGAAGGCTCGCTTAGTCGTAGGGCCGCTCATCCCACCACGGGTAAAAGTCCGGCAAATCTTCGCTGACTTTGCCCGGATAGACCGGGTTGCGCTTCTCTAGGAAACTCGCGATGCCCTCTTGCGCATCCTTGCCGCGCGACAGGCGGTAGATTGCGCGGCTGTCGATCTTATGCGCCTCCATCGGGTGGTCCGCATTCATCATCCGCCACATCATCGCCCGCGTCATCGCCACCGATACCGCAGACGTATTGTCCGCAATCTCGCGCGCCAATGTATTGGCGGCATGCAGCAGGTCAGCCGGTTCGTGGATCGATCGGACCAATCCGCCAGCCTTGGCCTCCTCCGCGTCAAACACCCGCCCCGAATAGCACCATTCGAGCGCCTGACTGATCCCGACAATGCGCGGCAGGAACCAGCTCGACGCGGCCTCTGGTACGATCCCGCGCCGGGCAAAGACGAATCCATAGCGCGCATGGCTCGCCGCAAGCCTGATATCCATCGCCAATTGCATGGTCGCGCCCACACCGACCGCGACACCGTTGCAAGCGCTGATCAGCGGCTTCTTGCTTTCAAACAGCCGCAGCGTCAGCCGCCCGCCGCCATCGCGGACACGCTCATCAGACAGGCTTTCAACCTCTGCACCATCCGAGAAAATTTGCCCTCCGCCCTCTGGCGTCAGATCCGCTCCCGCACAAAAGGCCCGCTCTCCGGCGCCAGTGAAGATCACCGCGCGCACTGCATCATCGGCATCAATGTCATCCATCGCCGCCATGATCTCGGCGCCCATTGTGCGGGTATAGGCGTTCATCTTGTCCGGCCGGCTCATGGTGATCGTGGCGATGCCGTCCGCTTTTTCTACGGTGATCTGTGTGGGCTGCGTCATGGTGATCCTCTTTCTTTGAACTCGGGATTTGAATTTAAGGCAGGCTGCGTCCGCTTGGATTAACCTATGCTTTGCCCGCAATCCCTTATTTTGACAAAGGGACGCCGCGTCCAGCATCACGCCGCGCATAATCCAATTTGCAATCGCTAGAAAAGCCACCGCAATTTTGCCCCGACGCTGGACGAATCGGGCGGCCCGGAAAAATCTTGCCGCTTTCTGGCATGAATGCGGGGCCGCTTGCCCCGCGCCTACGGAAAACCCGGCAACTTGCTGCTTGGCATAGAGCTTGCTGCTCTTCCTGCACCTTCCCCCGCCTCAGGTGCCCTACCCGCTTATGCGAATTTTGTTCTATCTGCCCGTTGTTACCCCTTGGTGGTTTGCCCGGGTGATCGCCCCTGCCATCCGCGCAGCGGCCGCCTCGCATGAGGTCCACGTGATGGTCCCCCCATCTTGGCAAGGGACAGGCATCGGTAAAGAGCAAGCACCAGATATAGAGACCATGCCGCATGTCCATTGGCACTTGCTCGACGGTCCAGATCATCCCTTGCTACGCTCCGATGCGAGCGATCAGGGTGATCTCATTGACTTTGTTTGCGCGCTTGCGCCCGATCTCACTTTGTGCCGCAGCGCCGACGTCAGAACGCCTGCTTTGTTCCCCGGAGAGGTCCGCTTCATCATGGAAGGCGGCGCGCCGCCCTTTGTGCTTGGCGGGGCGGATTTCACGCTAAAACACGGCGTGTTCGATCACGGTTCCTTGCCGCCAATGGACATGCGGGTCGCCAATCGCCTCGATGAAATTGCGGCTGATATGTGGCCTGAAATGCTGGCGCGATTGCATGTGCCCACACGCGCCGAATTTATGGCCGATGCGCGCATATCGCCCGAACCGGGGCAGTTATTCATCGCTCTGCCGCTGGAATATGAACATCCTGAAAATTTCTTTGGCAGCCATCACGCCTTTGCCAGCAATGCCGACATGATCACCGCCATCGCGGAGGAAATTGACGGCGCGGCAACCTTGCTTGTCACCCATCATCCGCTCACGGAACTGCATGGTGACACCAGCGCCGCCAATGCCGCGATCCTGCGGCAAGGCGGGCGGGTAAAGCTGCTCAGCCGCGCAAGAGCGCCCGGCGCATTTGGCGGCGATGCCTCGATGGCAATGATCCGCCATTGTGACGGCGCAGTGTTTGGCAATTCCAAAAGCTGGTCGATTGCCGCCGCCTTTGGCACGCCGATGACGCGGATTTCCAGCGCGCCGGGGGCCGATTGGATGAACGCCTATTCGGCGACCGGGCCGCTGATCGAAGACATACAGAATGGCTGCGCGCGGGGCGCTGATCCCTCGCTGACGCGGCGGTGGTTTGCGCATCATATCCTCAACCTCGTGATGGATCCTGATCAGGCCGATTTTTACGCCTCCGACATGACAGACCGCGCGTTTCAACCGGTTGATCCGGCGCGCTGGGATCGGGCTTTGGCGCGGTACCGATCGCTCCCTTGTCCGCCAACACACGCCCCATTTCCGACCCCTCAGGAGAAAGCCAGTGCCTAATCGCAAATTGCCCAAGGATTTAGCCGTGATTGTCCCCGCCCGCCGCGGCAGTTCGCGCATTTCGGAAAAATGCCTGCTCCCCTTTGGCGATCAGCCGAGTCTGATCGATTGGAAATTGTCGCAATTGGTCAAAGTCATCGACCCGGCGCAAATCTATGTATCAAGCGAGGATGATGAATTTTTGGCGATAGCAGAGCGTTTCGGCGCATCGCAGCACAAGCGCGCAAAGCGAATTTCCATCGGGCATGAGGCACCATTTCGCGATGTCATCACCGGTATCGTCAGCGAGATTGAGCATGAGCATATCGCCTGGGCCACGGTGGTCTGCCCGCTCATGACGCCGCGCGAATATGCCGATGCCTTTGCCGCCTATCAGGCGCGGGTCGTTGAGGGGGATAAAGACTCGCTGTTGGGTGTGAACCGGACGCAGGACTATTTCTGGTCATCGCAGGCCGCGCTCAACTACACCGCCGACCGCAACCATACGGTGTCACAAGACCTGCCCGAATGGTTCAAAGTGACCAACAGCCTGTATATGGCCCCGCGCGCCGAGATATTGCGGCGCGAATATTTCCTCGGTCCTGACCCGGTCTTGTTTGACCTGGCGCGGCTGGCCGGGGTCGATATTGATTACATCGAAGATTACCGCATCGCCCGCGCGCTTTACTCTGTTTACGAGGAGGATGGGTTGGGCGAGCTAGAAAAACAGTTGGAGACGGCCGCCTGAGCGACCGCCTCCAAACTTTTAACCAGTTCCCAGCTCGGCCCGACCCGGCCTTCAGGTCGTGTGTGCGAGGAGATTGCCCCAGGGATGGGGCGCGGAAGAATTAACGCGGTGCCATGCGGATCGCGCCATCGAGCCGTACGTCTTCGCCATTGAAATAACCGGTTTCGATCATGGTCATCGCCAGCTTCGCATATTCTTCCGGCAGACCCAGACGTTTCGGGAACGGCACCGATGCGGCCAGCGCTTCTTTCACTTGCGGCGGGGCGGCATTCATCAATGGCGTTTCAAAAATACCCGGCAGGATGGTGTTCACGCGGATACCTTCGCGCATCAAATCGCGGGCGATTGGCAAGGTCATGCCAACAACGCCGCCTTTGGATGCGGAATACGCCGCTTGGCCCATTTGGCCGTCTTCTGCGGCGACGCTGGCGGTGTTGACCATCGCGCCGCGTGCGCCGTCTTCATTGATGGGATCAAGGCTCATCATACCTGCGGCAGATTTTGCGATGCAGCGGAATGTGCCGATCAGGTTTACCTGAATGACGAAATCAAATGCGCTGATGGGGAAATGCTTAATCTCACCCGATTGCTTGTCACGCGATGCGGTCTTGATCGCGTTGCCGATCCCGGCGCAATTCACCAAAATACGCTCTTGGCCGTGTGCCTCGCGCGCTTTTGCAAAGCCTGCATCAACGTCTTCGTCACTGGTCACATTGACCTTGCAAAACACACCGCCGATTTCTGCGGCCATAGCTTCACCTTTTTCTTCGTTCATGTCGAAGATTGCGACTTTCGCGCCCTTTGCCGCCAATGCGCGCGCGGTTGCCGCACCAAGGCCAGAGGCGCCGCCGGTTACGACGGCTGGGGTATTTGCAGAAACTTCCATTATGATTGTCCTTACTTCGATTGAGGGATTTAAACTTTTGAGACGCTTTGATCCGCGCCCTTAGACACGTTCGATTATCGTCACGTTGGCGACACCACCGCCTTCGCACATCGTCTGAAGGCCGTATTTCTTGCCATGCCGGTGCAGCGCGTGAACCATGGTCGCCATCAATTTCGTGCCAGACGCGCCCAATGGGTGGCCCAGCGCAATCGCGCCGCCATGAACATTCAATTTCTCTGGGTCCGCGCCCGTGTGCTTAAGCCACGCCATTGGCACCGGGGCGAAGGCTTCGTTGACTTCATAAAGATCAATATCACCAATCTTCAGGCCGGCCCGTTCCAACGCGCGATCGGTTGCGAACAATGGTTCTTCGAGCATGATAACAGGATCGCCTGCCGTCACCGTCAGATTGTGAATTCGCGCCATTGGTGTGAGGTTATGACGCTTGAGCGCTTCCTCAGAAACAACCAAGACCGCGCTTGACCCGTCGCAAATCTGGCTGGCCGATGCGGCGGTAATTTTCCCCTCTGGAGAGATGAGTTTAACGCCCGCGATCCCTTCCAGCGTCGCGTCGAAGCGAATGCCTTCATCAATCGTGTGCATTTCTGTGCCTTCTGGCGTTTCAATTTCAATTGGCACAACTTCGCTATCAAATGCACCCGCTTTAGTCGCAGCGATGGCGCGCTGGTGGCTTTCGAATGCGAAAGCGTCGAGTTCATCTTTGGAAAAGCCGTGTTTGTTCGCGATCATTTCCGCGCCCATAAATTGGCTGAATTGCACGTTTGGATATTTCTCCTGAACGCCCGGCGACATGTAATGGCCGAGCCCTTCTTTCATGTGCAGCGTCATGTTCGACCCCATCGGCACGCGCGTCATGCTTTCCACACCGCTGGCGATTACGGCGTCCTGCGTACCGCTCATCACCGCCTGCGCCGCGAATTGGATCGCTTGCTGGCTCGATCCGCATTGCCGATCAATTGACACAGCCGGGGTGGATTGCGGCAGCAATTTTGACGCCAACACGCCCATCCGGCCCACTTGCCCGCCTTGCTCGCCCGCTTGGCTGACGCAGCCGGTCACGACATCATCAATCGCCGCAGGATCAATGCCGCTGCGGCCAACCACAGCGTCTAGCGATTGCGCGAGCAAATCGACGGGATGCACGCCGGCAAGGCGCCCTCCCCGGCGGCCGCCAGCGGTGCGAACGGCATCGACGATATAGGCTGTGGTCATGTTGGGGTATCCTCTCGTTTACGTAAACGTTGCTCTTTGCAATGGACCTATGGGACCGCATCCCGCAAATCAACTGGCCAATTGGGTGTTTTGGCCGCTATCGAAGCTGACGATGAAGACATTGTTTGAATTGAACCCGGAAATCGACCGCGCCGCCCATGCTGCCAAATTTGCTGAGACGGGCCGCGTTCAGATCCGCGATGTGTTGACCCAAGAGGCTGCGCAAGAGGTGCTAACCGTGTTGGCCAAGGGCACGCCGTGGGGCATGGCGACCGGCGCGGGTGATGAAAACCGCCAGAGTTTCCGCATGGAAGAAGTGCGCACCAAAGATGGCGCAGAACGCCTGAATGCCGCCGCGATAGAGGCGCAGAACAATTCAGCGCGCGGCGAATATGGCTTTCGCTTTGCGCATTACCCGATCCTAACCGCGATCAAAGAAGGGTGGGATCCGGGCGGCGCGCATGAAATCTTGCTCGAACACCTAAACGCCGACGATTTCCTCGGTCTTGCGCGCGAAGTAACCGGCATTGACGGTTTGATGAAGGCCGATGGGCAAGCGAGCCTGTTTGCCCCGAACCATTACCTTGGCCGCCATATTGACAGCCACGTCGCCGAAGGGTGGGAGGTCGCCTATGTGCTGAATTTCGCGCCGCCCAATTGGCATCCCGATTGGGGCGGCTATTTGCTGTTTCTCGACGATGATGGCGATGTCGTTCAGGGGTTTCGCCCACGCTACAACGCGCTCAATCTGTTCAAAGTGCCGCAATCGCACATGGTCAGCTATGTTCCGCCATTCGCCCCGCTTGGCCGGATGGCGGTGACGGGTTGGCTGCGCAGCCAATGAACAGCGAAAGCAGTCCGCTTTCCGCGCCAGAAGCGATGGTCCGCATCCGCATGGCGATGCAAACAGGTGATCGGAACGGCGCGCGCCAGATTGCCGAAACGGCGCGTCTTGCTCACCCAGATGATGCTGCGCTCGCTGATGCGGCGGGTGATCTGGCTCTGAAAACAGGCGATGCCGAAACGGCGCTGGCGCATTTTTCCGCTGCCTGCACCCTCGCCCCGACCTTCCTCGATTTTCAGATCAACCATGCCATCGCCTTGCAGAATTTGGGCAGGCACACAGAGGTCATCGCCGCCTTGTCAGCGCATGAAAAGACGGGGCGCGCAGTGCCGCGTTATGGCAGTGTGCGCGCAACTTCGCACAGAGCTTTGGGGCAAATGGCACAGGCCGCGCAGTGGTATGACACGGTACTGGCGCTTGCCCCGCGCCATCCGCGCGCCTTGCATGGCCGCGCGCGGACCGCAATTGAACGCGGAGAAGCCAGCGCAGTGCAGCGGTTCGATGCCGCAATGGCAGTCGTTCAAGGCGATGGCGATTTGTGGCTGGGCAAGGCGCAGGCGCTGGAAGTCGCTGGCGATATTGCCGGTGCGCGCACGATTGCAGAGCAGCTCTGCACGCAGGCTCCCGGCTTTATCGCGGCGCTGTCCTTCCTTGCCGGCCTAAAGCTGGCGGCGGGGGAAGCGGATTTTACCGCGCCGTTCCGCGATGCCGCCATTCGGGCACCGCAAGACCCCAATATAGCCGCAACCCATGTGGAGACGCTGGCTGGGCTCGATCACGCTGCGCAGGCCGCCGATATTGCAGCCGCCGCTCGCGATCGGTTTCCTAGCGAGCCGCATTTCACTCTGTTAGAGGCCGTGCATGCCGGATCGGCTGGTCAGTTAGACCGGGCCGAGAGGCTGTTTGCGCAGCTGGACCGGGCGGGGCCGCAATTGGCCGTGCATGAGGCGCGGCACCGCATTCGCACCGGCGAATTTGGGCGCGCAGAGACGCTGCTCGCGCAAGCTTTGTCGGCTCAACCTTGGGACATAACCGCATGGTCACTGCGCGGGATTGTATGGCGGCTGAGTGATGATCAGCAGGCGCGCGACCGCGCGCATTGGCTGCATGAGCAAGACGGATTGATCCAGATGCGCGCGCTGGCCGGACGCGCCGGATTGGTGGAGGATGCGGCCGCAGAATTGCGCGTTCTGCATGAGAATTCGGCAATGCCGCTTGGCCAGAGTCTGCGCGGGGGGACACAAACGCGCGGCATTCTTTTCCACCGGACAGAAGCCTTGCTAGCGGAACTGCACGAGGCGATCCTGGCAACCTTGCGTGACTATCGCGAGGAACTGCCTGCGCTTGATGACACCCATCCGTTGCTGCGCCACCGTGACGCGCCGTGGAATTTGGCCGGATCTTGGTCAGTGCGCCTGACCGGCGGCGGCGATCACCACACGGCGCATATTCATCCGCAGGGGGCTATTTCTTCGGCGCTTTATCTGGTCGTCCCGCAAGAGGCTTCAAGCAGCGCGAGTGGCGAGGCCCCGCAAGGCTGGCTGGAAATTGGCCGGCCCAAAGCGGACCTTGGCTTGGACCTGCCACCGATCCGGTCTATCCGCCCCGTGCCCGGCCATCTCGCGCTGTTTCCCAGCACGGCCTATCATGGCACAACACCTTTCAAATCGGCAGAACGCATGAGCGTCGCCTTCGACGTGGTTACCTGAGGAACGACGCAGCAATTATGGCTACACCTGAATCTCAAGACGCTTGGGGCGATTTTTGGGCGCTCAATTCGAAAGGCCAGACGCAAGGGGGAAGCGCTGGCGGTGATAGCGGCGGCTGCTTGCCGCAGCGCTGGGCCGCGATTGAACAGGCCCAGCAGATGGCATGGCACGGATTTGTCAGCGATCTGGACAGCGGCGCACGGCTGCTTGACCTCGCTACAGGAGATGGGCGCGTTTTGCGGTGGATGTTGGGCAAACGAACTGACTTGCAATTGATCGGAATCGACCTTGCCCCGAAACTGCCGATGCCGCCCAAGGGGACGGAGACACGCGGCGGTGTTCCGATGGAAGAATTGCCGTTCGAAGATGACCGTTTTCACGCCGTGAGTAGTCAGTTTGGCTTTGAATATGGCGATGTGACCAAAGTTTCGGCGGAGATCGCGCGGGTCTTGGCGCCCGGCGGCAAAGTCGGATTGATGGTTCACCGGGGTGATGGGCCAATCCTTGAACATAACCGCACGCGGCGAAACCAATTGCTCTGGGCGCTCAAAGAGAAGGCCGTGGCGCGTAAAGTTAAATCTGCTTTGAAGGCCGGCAGTACCGGGATCGACCGCGCGGCGAAAATTGCCGGGAAAGTTGCGGAACAAGGGGCGCAGAAATTCGGCCAATCCTCTCCAGCATGGGAGATACCCGAGGCGATCCGCCGTTCTTGCCTCATGGGGAGGCAAGCCGGTGTGGGTTCGATCACGGAAACCATTGGGATTATCGAAGGCCATGCGAAAAACGAGCTGGGCCGGATAAAATCCCTCAGCGGTGCCTGCAAGACTGCCGATGCACGGAACAAGATTGTGTCTGCATTTGATGCGCATGGTTTGGCGTTGAGGGACACGCAGGCGATCCGTGAGCCGACGGGCCGCGAACTGGCGGATTTCATCACTTTCGGTTGAGGAAAGAGAGCGCTTCCGCGCGTGCAATAGCTTCAGCAAATACGCAAAGAAAAAGGGGCGTCAGGCACTAAGCCTGACGCCCCTTTTTCATGTTCTGATTTGTGGGTGCCCCCTCAGCCGAAGCCGAGGGGGCCACAATCAGATGTCGAGCCGCAGTTTAGAAGCGGAACTGTGCCGAGACGAAGAAGTCACGGCCCAGCACGTCAAATGTGCTCGGGTATGTGTTTGACTGTTCAGCGTTGTTGAAGTCACCGAGAAGCAGTGAGTTCGTGTCGTTGATCACTTCACCAGCAGCGTTGAACTGCGGTGTTGATGGCAACGTGTTGAACAGGTTGTTGATACCAGCGGTAACCGTGAAGTTCTCAGTCGCGTCAACAGACACGGTGAGATCGATCAGGTCGTAGGCGCTGATACGCTCAACGATGTAGTCCGTATCGGCATCATCATCGTTCGTAGCAGACAGGTGACGCCAGCGAGTCGTGACCGTTACCGGACCATCGATGTAGCTGAAGCGCGAAGTCCACTTGAACGAAGATTGTGGATCGTCACAGGTGACGCCGAAGAAGCCAGCACACTCATCAACGACTGTTGGGTCGTTTTGATCAGGACGTGTCAGGTTCGATTCAGTCCAAGTGCCCAGGAACTGGACATCGAAACGGGCATCGCCATCGCTCATGAGCGAGAATGGCAAGTCCGTGCCGTAATTGATCTGAAGATCGATACCCGATGTGCTGAATTCAGCGATGTTCGCCCCGCCGAGAACCGGTGGGTTGTCACGGCCGAATGCACCTTGTGCGTCACGAGTGCCAACAAAGTTGAGGCAGTTCGGGTTACCCAAGTCCTGCGCTTCGTCGAAGCAGAGGCCCAAAGCTTGCTCAAGGCTGATCGTGGTGATTGCATCGTCAATTGTGATGTCGAAGTAATCAGCCGTGATCGTCAGACCAGGAACGAACGAAGGTTGTAGCACGATACCGAAGGTATAGCTGTCCGACGTTTCTTCGGTCAGGTTCGGGTTACCACCAAACAGAGCAGCAATTTGGCCATCCGGTTGGATGATTTCGTTGCGGTTCACGGTTGGGTTGGTCACGATGCCGATGTTCCCAGCAGGAACGCCGTTTGCGAGACATGTAGCCAGAACGCCGCCGGTTGGCTCGTTCGCGCCAATGCCTGCGCATGGATCGTTCGCACCTGGGAAGCCGATGGCTGTACCCTGGAACAATTCACCGACGTTCGGTGCACGAACAGCACGTTGGTACTGACCACGCAAAGTTACGTCAGAGATTGGTGAGAACTGGACGCCGCCAGCATAGGTCCACACACCGCCAACGGTATCAAGCGTGTAATCGGAGTAACGAGCAGCGCCGTTAACTTCGAAGCGCATGCCGCTTTCGGTTTCGTATGGAATGTTCACCTCAGCGAAGAGTTCGTCAACGCTGTAGCCGCCTTCGGTAGGCTGACCGGCGTTGAAGCCAGCAACGTCGCCCGAAGCCAAGAACTCATCAGGGATGAAGCGCGAGCTAACCGAACGGTGCTCAACACCGAACGCGAAGCCAACTGGCTCAGCTGCACCCAGAGCGAAGTCACCGAACGTACCCGAGAGCACTGCCGAGACAACTTCCAGAGTGGAGATATCGCCGTTTTGCGCTTGAATGCGGAACACGTCGACATCGTCTTGTGACAATGTGTTCAGACCAAAGATGTTGATCTGATCATCACCGGTGCCGTTAACAGCAGCCGTGAAGCGTGAAACCGAAGCGTTACCCTGTTGGATGTTCGAGTTACGTGTCCGTGAGAACAGGTAATACGCATCGTAGTTCAGGTATTCGTTGATCTCACCGCGAGCACCAGCGACAACGCGGAATGCGTTACGCTCGTCCAAGTTACGGCGACCACCAGCTTCTTGCAGACGGCGACGGATTTGAACGTCAACAAGGCCGTTGCCTTGATCAGCGCCCGTTTCAGAAGCGTCAAGAGCGCGAAGCTCAGTCTCAGTACCGGCATCGATGAAGCCATTGGCAACCAGCGAGTCGATATCGAGGAAGGTGTTCACGAGGATCGGCGTAGGAGCCAATTCTGCATCAACGCGGTTGTTGACGTAAGTCAGTTCACCGTAAACTTCGAGAGCATTTGATACTTCGTAGCTTGCGATACCACCAAGCAGATAACGCTCTTGTGGGAGCTGCAGGTAGTTGACCGGCGCGTAGTTATAAAGATCGCGCGGTGTTTCGTATGCACGAAGCGAACCAGGCGAACCGAAGATCGCGAGGTTATTGTTAGCTTCAAACGAAGTGCCGGTTACGTCGCCATCACCATCATAACGCAGACGCGTTTCGGGTGGGAGCGAAGAGCCGAGCTGCTGAAGTGGGTTACCACCAAGCGCGAAGTTCGAGAACGTGCGATCGCCCTGGAAGATTTCTTCACGATTGAAGTACTCACCGAAGACAGTGACGTTACCGCGGCCATCAGCGAAATCGGAACCGATTGCACCGTGGACCTGATAGCGAGCGCCGTCGCCTTCTTCAGTGATCGAATATTGACCACCAACTTCAACGCCTTCGACTTCTTTCAGGCGGAAGTTAACAACACCAGCAAGAGCGTCCGAACCGTAAACGGCCGAAGCACCACCGGTCACAACATCAACCGATTCCAGAAGGAAGTTCGGGATGGTGTTCAAGTCGGTGACTTGGTTGGTATCAAAGAACATCCAGCGACGGCCGTTAACCAGCAGCATGGTGCGAGTAGCGCCAAGACCACGAAGGTTCAGCGATGCTGTACCGTTACCTGGGTTGTTCGAGAAAGATGTGGTGCCAGGAACAACTTGTGGGAGCGTGTTAATCACGTTCTCAACGTTGACTGTACCAGAAAGTTGGAATTCTTCGGCTTCAACGACGGCTACCGGAGCGGCAGTTTCGACGTTGCGACGCTGAATGCGCGAGCCAGTGACGACGATGCGGTTTTCTTCCGATGCACCATCACTGTTTTCAGAATCTTGAGCCATCGCTGGAGTGGCGATCATGGCACCAGCCATGATGGTGCCAGCCAGGAGCGAGCCCTTGCTAAAGCGGTTCATTTCAGTCCCCTTGGATATGCACGCCAACATGGCGCACAATTCACTTATGACGAGCATATGCTCGCATGTGACGGGCTTATGACATTAGATTACCCCTTCGCAATCTCAGTGGCGGGCCATTTGACAGGTTCGCTGTGACCTGTGGCATTCACGCACCAGTCCATGTGGCCCATTTTCGTGGTGCGCCCTCGGCGCGTTCTTTTGCAGAGTTCCGGGCTTCAGGCGAAGACATCCAATCAAGACAGGGCTTTCTTATGCGGGGGTAGGCCTTCTATAGGTTATGCGGTTTAAGAGATTAGCGTCACTAGCGGTTCAAAATTTGCCGGCGGCGCTTTGAATTCAAATTTTTGGAGAGAAACATGGCGTCCAAACATCAGCTTGCCGATCCCAGTAGCGCCCCAATAGGTGCGTTTTCCCGCCCGGCAATGTTCGCGCGCATGGGGGCCGCCGTGTGCGCGGCATTGATCGCCAGCAGCGCCGTGCCGCTCAGCGCGCAGGACGGACCAGCGGAAGCCGATACTGATTATTTCGAAGGGCTCAAAGCCTGCCAAGTGATCACCGATGATGCAGAGCGTTTGGCCTGTTTCGACGCGGCAGTCGGAACGATCGTCACCGCCAGCGACGAGGGTGAAGTCCAAGTCGTCGACCGCGAGGATGTCCGGCAAACCCGGCGAAGCCTCTTTGGCTTCAACCTACCGGATCTGAATATTTTCGGGAGCGATGGGGAAGAGGAAGAGGACGAACTCTTCACCACCACGGTCGAGCGCGTGCGTTACCTGTCCGGGCGAAAGGCGCGCGTCACCACAGCCGAAGGCGCCGTTTGGGAAATGAAGAACATTCCCCGCCGACTTCGCAGAATTGAGCCCGGGGACACCGTGGAGTTTAAACCGGCGGCGCTTGGCTATTTCTTCTTGCGGATCAACGGCCAATTGGGCGTGAAGGGCCGCCGCGTCGAGTAATCCAGTGGCGTAGATAGGTTACGGCGCGAAAATTGCGCGTACGCCCGAAACGCTAACACCAAACAAAAGGGGCCCGGCCATATCGGCCCAGCCCCTTTTTTGTGGCGCCTGCTCGAAAGCGAAAAGCGCCGTATTTTGCCTCTTCTTACAGGCCGCCCGGCCCGCAATCGTTCGCGAGGTAATCCAGCATCTTGGTGTAGAATTGCTGTTGGTGGGTGTACATCAGAGTGCGGTAGAAGTGATCAGCGTCTTCGAGCGTAACGAATTCGCCCGTTTTGCCTGCATCCTCAAACGCCTTCTTATAATCCTCGAAGTGGTAATACAGCACGCGGCTGTCATCTTCGGGGTGTACCATCAGTAGCGGAATGTTGACCTTGCCAACTTCTTCCAATGGGTTCGTACCGATCGTACCGCGACGTTCCGCCCAATCGTTGAGAGCGCGCGGAATTCGGCCCGCACGGCCCGCACCAAGGCGGTAGGATTTGGCAGGGTTACCCACAGCCGCACCAGCGATAGCGCATTGGTAGATTTGCTCTTCACGGCTCAGCGCGACGAGCGCCGCGTAACCGCCGTAAGACCAACCAAACATTGCGATACGGTCAGGATCGACCAAGCCTTGCTCTACCAAATAGAGCGCGCCGTCATCCTTATCGTCCTGCATCGCGCCGCCATGTTCGCCGTAGCCGCCGTCAAAGTGCGCTTTGCCCCAGCCAACCGTCATGCGGTAGCCCGGTTGCAGCACCATGTAGCCTGCTGAAGCGAGCAATTGGCCCCATTCGTCGTAACTTACGACTTCTGGAACGTGAGGGCCGCCATGCGGAAGCACTACCAGTGGGAATGGACCTTCGCCCTGCGGCTTGGTCACGTAACCCGGAATGGTCATGCCATCGCGTGCCGGATACCGAATGTATTCTACGTCTGCGAGGGTCTCTTGGTTGAGCAGCGGATTGCGGCTTCCAAGTTTGGCAAGCTGACCGTCCTTTACCAACCAGAATGAGCCGGGATCACGAGGGCCGCGGTTTGTTACAACCATCGTGCGACCGTCATAAGAACGGCTCGAAATGCTGACTTGGTGGGCGTAAGGAATTTGCTGTTCAAGGGCTTCGTAAAGCGCCTTTTCTTCCTCATCGAACCAGTGACGCTCCCATTTTGCACCGGGATATTGGGCAAAGGCAATATTGTCATTGCCCGGGATTGAGTGCGTGCCAACCGCCATCACATCGGCGTCTTCTGCTGCAAACAGTTCCCGGCCAAATTCGCCAGTGTCGAAGTTAAACTCCCACAAGGAAGCCTTGTCGGCGCCATTGCGGGCCTCGATCATGTAACCGAGATTTGGGTTGTCCGGGTTGATATGCGCAAGCCCTTGGAAACCGGTCAGGAAGCGCCAGAGATTGTCGTGATCATCCTGGTCATAGACTTCGCCAAATTGGGTCCAAGAACCATCCCCCGGTTTGCGGTAATAGGTCTTAACCGTGAAATCGCTGTCTTGGCCGATGGCGAAACGCGGATTGCCTTGGTTGTCGAACTGGATGTTGCTGTATTTGCGCGTGCCGCGCATCACCAGACTTTGCGAACCAGTGCGCAGGTTCAGCTTGTAATAGCTGCGCGGGCGGAAGGCGGCGAAGGGATCAACACCAAGGTCAGCAACCGAATCAGCCGCCGCCACAAGGACGCGATCTGGATCATCTGGCAGAGTGTTGATGATCGCGAGGTTGCCCGTGACCTGGCTGAACTTATTCTGTTCAAGGTTGTAGAAGTAGGTCGCGTAATTGCGCGTATCGTCTTCCTGACGGCGCACGGTTTCGCGTTTGATTTCCCACGCATTGCCGACAATCACATTGTCGCTAACCCAGCGCGCATTGATGATCTCCATCGGATCCGCGGCCAGTGTGCGAAACGGCGTCGACAGATCTGACGTTTTGTAGATCTGGAGCAGGTAATCGCCTTCACGGCTTGGATTGATGTGGACCAGCAAGTGTTCGCCATCGGGCGAAATTTGCACGGCATTCACAACATCACGCAGAGCCCAAACGTCGATTGGCACCGACGATGTTGCTTGCGTGGCGGAGGGAGCAGCAACGCTCAAACCAAGCGCGGAAACGCCCAGCATTGCGGCCATAAGCGGCTTTTTCAAAACATTCATGGTCAAACTCTTTTCAGTTTTGTGTCCAGTAAACCCCGCATTTTCGCGTCACCTCCACTCGGCGAAAATGCACCCGTTTTTGGGATGGGCATATTTATACAAAAAAGCGGCCCCTCGGCAAGTCCCGAGAGGCCGCTCTTTCTAGCTCAATACAGCTGTTCTCGCCTTAGAAGCGATACAGCAGCTGACCGAAGAACTCACGTCCGTTGAGGTCATAGCCGTTACCGATTGGCGTGTTGGAAATCGCGAGCACTTCGTCGCTGTCCACCAGTGGCGGAGCTTCGTCGAAGAGGTTGCGAACACCAGCGATGATCCGGAAATCACCATTGTCCCAGCGAACCGAAGCAGAACTTTCGAAGTACTCGTCTGCGAAGCCAACATCGCGGCAGAAGCGGCCATCGCCAGCTACGTTCGCGGTGCCATCACCGAGGCAGGTATCCGACAGGAAGCCAGTGCCAAGGTTACCGAAGGCATCGTCAAATTCATCAACCCCGATTGGATCCTGAGCAACAGCGTCGATGTAACGGGTCTGCCACGTGAAGCGGAAGTCCTTCCAATCAACGTTGAAGGTCACACGGCCGGTCCAGTCTGGGAAGCCGAATTCACCAGCGAAGTCAGCCTGTTCGATCGAACCATCATCATTTGTGAAGAGGTTCGAACGTTCAATCAGCTTGTTGGCAACGACGTTCAGTTGAAGATCAAACACTTCGTTGCCGATGGTTACAGGGTAACCAAAGGTTGTGTTGATATCCAAACCACGGACCGATTCTTGGTCGAGGTTCAAGAAGCCTTGGAACACGCCGTTGATCAGCTGACGGTCGATCGACGAGACGTTGATCCGGTCGCAGAACTGGCTGACGCTTTCGTCTTCGCGGTTGTAGCAGTCATTAATAATGAACTGCGCGTTTGGCTCGATGATCGAGTCCTTCAACTTGATGTCGTAATAGTTGAAGTTGAACGCGAAATCGAAGCCGCTTGCGAAGCTTTCTTCAAACGAGAAGCCGGTCGTGATCGAACGCGATGTTTCCGGCTCAAGGTCGAAAGTACCGCCTGAAACCACTTCGCCGCTGGTGATCTGAAGCGTGTTCAGGCCCTCTGCGTCGATACCGGTTGTGGTTGGATCGCGGCCTTCGCGTGAACAGTTGTTCAGAACGAATTGATCACGCTGATCAAGGGTCGCATCATATGCACCGTTGACGAATGCATCGTCAGGAACGGCGCATGGATCGAACAAGTTCAAGAAGCCCGATTGGCTGCGCAGGAAGTTCTCACGCAGGTTCGGCGCACGGAACGACGTGCCGTAGCTAAACTTGAAGAGAAGCGGTGGAACCGGACGCCAGCCGCCTTTGATGGCGAATGTACCGTTAGAACCGTAAAACTCTTCGTCAGTGAACCGGCCTGAAACGTTCAAGGTCAATTCTTCGACCAAAGTTTCACCAGCCATCAACGGAATGTCGACTTCGGCAAATGCTTCGCGAATTGTCTTCGAACCGCTGGCACCGCCATCGGAGAAGAAGCCGAAGAACAGACCGTTCGAAGCCGTAAATGCAGGCTCTGAATTGATCGAATCTTCGCGCCATTCGCCGCCAATCACAACACCGACTGGGCCTGCTGGCAGATCGAACAGATCGCCTGTGACGTAAGCAGAGATAAGTGTCTGCTCATAAGTGGTGTCGAAAGTACGCTGGTCGAAGACATAGTCACGCTCAGCAGCAGTTTCGAAATCACCTTGCGCACCGGTCAGCACGCTTGCGGCGAAAAGGTTCACTGGCACACAGCCAGCGAGCAAGTCAGGTGCCGCCAGATCAGGGTTTGCAAGGCCAGCGCCGTTGCACTCACCGATGAAGAGCGGGTTGCCGCCGAATACATCAACATTGTTGTCGTAATCGTCTGCAATGCCGTCACCGTCATTATCGACAATGCCGTCACCGTCGTAGTCCGCTGTTGGATCGAGACCCAGAGCAAGCGCTAGGCGATCTTCGCGAATACCGTCACGTGACGAAGTACCGTCGGAACGCGAGTACGAAACAGCCGCTTCAAAGGTCCAGCTCGAACCGATGAATGGCAAATCGCCGCGCAAACCGAGAACGCCGCGATATTGCTCTTGCTCAACTGCAAAGTTGTTCCGGTCACCCACGATCGACGTGATCGGCGTGGTCGGGAGCGAGAAGCCAGTCGACAAAGCGGCACCAGTGCCATTGATCCCGAGAAGCTCGTTATCAACTGCACGGCAATCAACGCCGTTTGGCTGGTTCAGGTTACAAGGGTTGAACTGGTTCGGAGCCGGAACAGATGGGAAAATCTGCGGCAGACCAGCACCCGGTGCCGAGATTTCGGCGCGCGTGAATTGCGCTTCGAAGAACGGCGTGAGGTTCGCTTCACCCGGCAATGTGTACTCACCATAAGCGAACACGTTGTACAGCTCTTGCTGCGAAATGAACGTCCGGTTCAATTCCGCTTCGGAAGCGTTGGTGTTGACGTTTTGGAAATCGACATCGCGGATGCCGTCGCCATTGGTGTCAAGATCAGTACCGAAAGCATCGGTCGATTCGCCAAAGTTGAATGGGTTGCCCGTATTGGGGTCATTCGGGAAGTTGGCGATGTTGCCGTTGCCCGGGAAGTAAACCGAACCAAAGCGCGCAAATGGCTGGAAGATACGGCCAGAAATGCCAGAAATCTTACATTCGCTTTCAGAAACGCTGACACCCGGTGTGCGGTTTTGGACAACTGCGTTGTCACGCACGCCAGTGGTGAAGATGTTGCCATCCTGATCCACTTCGTAATGGGTATTACAACCCGAGAGGAAGTCGCGGTCTCGTGCCGTCACTTCGTCGCGGAACTGATACTCAGCGCCGATGCCGAATACGGCCCGGTCGGTGCTGAAGCCCCATGCCGCGCTGATTGTGTAATCTTCGCCAGCGCCCATCGGGTTGACGTCGCCGTTCACCTGAAGCTCAAGACCATCAAAGTCTTTGCGCAAGATGACGTTCACAACACCAGCAACCGCGTCAGAACCGTAAACCGACGAAGCACCGTCAGTCAGGAGGTCATAGCGATCGACGAGCGATGCAGGAATAAGGTTGATCGATGGGTTAACTGGCGCACCCTCAACACCCGATGGGGCGAGGCGGCGGCCATTGACCAGAACCAGCGTCCGGCCAGCGCCGAGACCGCGAAGGTTGATCGTCTGCGAACCCGGACCGTTATCAAGCACGAAGCCCTGGAAGGTCGCGTCAATTTGCTGACCCGCAGCCGCTTCCGAACGCTGCAAAATTTGCGCGGGATCGAACGCACCAACGGCTTGCTGGTTTTCGGTGCTGAGCACCTGCAGCGGGGAAATTGAGCTGTATGTGTCGCGGACAATGCGCGAACCGGTAACGGTGATACCGCCCTGCCCTTGCGTTTGGCCGGTTGCATCGGTCGTTACGTCGACCTGCTCTTCTTCCTCTTCTTCCTGACCTTCATCAGCGGCGTCTTGCGCGCTGACAGGACCAGCCATCACAAATGCGATGGCTGATGCGGAAAAGGCGAGCGCCTTAATCGAATTGCTATGAAACTTCTTCATGATCACTCCAGTTGCGACAACCGGAGCCTTGGCCGTGAACCTGCTTATTCTCCAATTGCGCAAATTACCCGTTTGCGCATCGGAGAATCCCCTTGCCGGTCCCGCTACAAAGCCCCTGCGGTGTCGGATGTGTGCAATAGGGGCGTAATTATGTAAATGAGACGTTCAGGTTACGGCCACTTTTCGGAGGGGTGTTGCGGGAATCCCACAGAGCGCTTTTTACACTTGCAACAAGCCATGCGCGGCGCTTTGCGAAAAGTATAACAAACCCCGGCTTGCACGCAATAAATCACCAGAGTGACAATTTCTGTCTTTTCGGCAGCACATAATTACGCAGCCATGCCGAACTTGTTCCGCATCAAATTCCGCACGATTGGCCGCGAATCTCATGGTCTATCCCGAGCCGCTCGCCAACCTCACGATCCGCCCTCAGTTTACTCCACATTGATCTGCAATTGGCCGTCGCCTTCATCGACTTTGACATTCGCGCCGTCATTGACCGTCCCTTCGATCAGCATCTCCGCCAGCGGGTCTTGCAAAAAACGCTGCACCGCACGTTTCAACGGACGCGCGCCATAGACCGGATCATAGCCAACCCGGCCCAGCCAGCGCAAAGCAGCCTCTGTTAGATCGAGCCTGATCTTGCGGTCATCGAGCAGTTTCTGAACCCGTTTCACCTGAATCGCGACAATCGGCGCCATGTGCTCCATCGCGAGGCGGTGGAACAGGATGATCTCATCCAGCCGGTTGAGGAATTCTGGACGGAAATGCCCGCGCACCACATCCATCACCTTATCCTCAACCTCAGCGACCTTTTGATCATCGCCGAGATTTGCCAAATGTTGACTGCCCAGATTGGAGGTCAGGATGATCAGCGTGTTGGAGAAATCAACCTTACGCCCCTGCCCATCGGTGAGATGCCCGTCATCGAGCACTTGGAGCAGCACATTAAAGACATCGGTATGCGCTTTTTCCACCTCATCGAACAACACGACCTGATACGGGCGGCGGCGCACGGCTTCTGTTAGAACGCCGCCTTCGTCATAACCGACATAGCCCGGAGGCGCACCGATCAGGCGGGCGATCGAATGCTTCTCCATAAATTCCGACATATCAATGCGGACCAATGCCTGATCATCATCGAACAGAAATTCAGCAAGCGCTTTGGTCAATTCGGTTTTGCCAACGCCAGTGGGGCCGAGGAATAGGAAGGAGCCAAGCGGCCGGTTCGGATCTTGCAAACCGGCTCGCGCACGGCGGACGGCTTTGGAGACAGCCTCGATGGCTTGCGTCTGGCCAATGACGCGTTTGCCGATGATGCTTTCCATCTCCATCAACTTCTCGCGCTCCCCTTCCATCATTTTATCGACGGGGATGCCAGTCCAACGCGACACAACGCCGGCAATGTCCTCTTCGGTCACTTCCTCCCTCAACAACGCGTTCTCTGTGAGGTCTTCGGCGGCGGCCAAGCGTTTTTCCAAATCGGGGATCGTGCCGTAAGAAAGCTCACCCGCTTTCGCCAGATCGCCGGTGCGCTGGGCCTGTTCCAGCTCTAGGCGCGCGTGATCCAGCTCCTCTTTGATCTTGCCCTCGGCCTCGATCTTATCACGCTCATTCTGCCAGCGCGTGGTTAGTTCAGCGCTTTCCTGCTCAAGGTTAGCCAGCTCTTCGCGCAAAATAACCAGCCGGTCCCGGCTGGCGCGGTCATCCTCTTTTTCGAGCGCCGATTCTTCGATTTTCAGCTGAATGATCCGGCGATCCAATTCGTCGATTTCTTCCGGCTTGCTCTCCACTTCCATGCGAATGCGAGAGGCCGCCTCATCCATCAAATCGATGGCTTTGTCCGGCAGGAAACGGTTTTGGATATAGCGATCCGACAGTTTCGCCGCCGCCACAATCGAACTGTCCGTGATCCGCACACCGTGATGCAGTTCATATTTGTCTTTGATGCCGCGCAGGATGGAGATTGTGTCCTCCACGCTCGGCTCATCAATATAGACCATCTGGAACCGCCTCTGCAGCGCCGGGTCTTTCTCGACATATTTCTGATATTCATCGAGGGTCGTGGCCCCGATGCAATGCAGCTCTCCGCGTGACAAAGCCGGTTTTAGCAGGTTGGAGGCATCCATGCTGCCCTCGCTCGCGCCCGCGCCGATCAACGTGTGCATTTCATCAATGAACAGGATGATCTGACCATCGGCGTTCTTCACCTCATCAAGTACGCTTTTCAGCCGCTCTTCAAATTCGCCGCGATATTTCGCGCCCGCGATCAGAGAGCCCATATCAAGGCTCATCAATGTGCGCCCTTTCAAGCTATCGGGCACATCACCATTGGCAATACGCAGCGCCAGCCCTTCTGCAATCGCAGTCTTACCCGTGCCCGGTTCCCCGATCAGCGCCGGATTGTTCTTCGTCCGGCGGGCGAGGATTTGGACAGTGCGGCGGATTTCTTCATCACGTCCAATGACCGGGTCGAGTTTCCCATCGCGCGCCGCCTGCGTCAGATCGCGCGCGAATTTTTCCATCGCATCATAGGTGCTCTCGGCATTCGCGCTGTCGGCTTTCTTACCGCCGCGCAGGTCTTCGATGGCCGCGTTGAGCGTCTGCGGTGTCACGCTGGCTGCTTTCATCGCCTCGCCCGCTTTGCCGGTCGCCAGCGCCAAAGCTGTCAGCAGCCGTTCGACCGTCACATAGCTGTCGCCTGCTTTATCTGCGAGCTGTTCAGCGGTATCGAGCACCCGCACCGTGTCATTATCCAGACCCGGAGTATCCTGCGCGCCGCCGCCGGTCACGGCAGGAATTTTGGACAGGCCCGCATCCACCGCGCTGACTGCCAACGCCGCCTCGCCACCGCTGCGCTGAATCAAGCCAGAGGCCATGCCTTCTTCGTCTTCGAGCAGTGCTTTTAACAAATGCAGCGGCGTGATCCGCTGATGGTTCATGCGGATCGCAACGGTTTGCGCGCTTTGCAGGAAGCCTTTTGCCCGGTCAGTAAACTTTTCGAGATTCATACTGTGCCCTTATGCCGCCCGAATTTGAGCGGACGCAATTTCTCTAGGTGTGTTACATGAGTAGGTGGGTCGCGGAACGCAATTTGGCAAGACCTTAACTGCAGCCTCTGGTTGACACTCTGCTTGGCGTGCCACCTGACGTGTAGCTTGACGCGCCCGGGCCGCGCGGCGATTACCGGGGCAAGAGAGTTTGGAGAATACTATAATGAAATGGCTTAAAGGCATCGCGATTGCGCTGCCGGTCTTGGTGATTGCGGTGTTCATCGGCCTTGCAACATGGGAACCGTTTTTCGCCCCCACCAGCGAAGCGCCCGAATATCGCGAATATTCCGCCGAAATTGTCCGCGATGAATTTGGCGTACCAATGATCTATGGCGAGACTGATGCCGACGTCGCCTATGGCGTGGCGATTGCCCATGCGCAGGATGATTTCTTCACTCTGCAAGACGTCGCTGCAATGTCCAAAGGGCGTTACGGCGCGATTGCCGGTCAAGATGGCGCGACCTTTGATTATGTCTATCACCTGCTCGATGCGCGCGGCACGGCGGAGCGAAAATATAAGACCCTGCCAGCCGACACACGCGCTTTGTTTGAAGCCTATGCCGCCGGTCTCAATCAATTTGCGAGCGAAAACCCGGATGAGATTAAATTGTCCGGCCTGTTCCCGGTCAATGGTGAAGATATGGCGGCGGGCTTCATTCTGCGGCAACCGTTTTTCTACGGCCTCGGCAATGTAATTGCGCCGCTGGTTGCGGGCGATGATCTGCGCCGCGAATTTGGCGAAGACATTCCCGGCTTCCCGCGCGATCCGGCGGCTCCTGCAGAAGCGGGTGGCCCGGCTGAGGACGGGACAGAAGAGGTGGCGCAGCGCGGCGGGCTTGTTCTGCCGTGGGGTGAAGAGGCAGAGCATTTGGGCTCCAACGCGTGGGCGGTAACGCCGGAGCGCAGCGGCGGACCAACCACTTTGATTTCCAATGCGCACCAACCCCTGCGCGGCGGTGTCGCATGGTATGAACTCGGCGTACAAAGCGGCGAAGGCTGGCACTTTACCGGCGCGAATTTCCCCGGATCACCCTTCCCGTTTCTCGGGCACAATGAAAATCTCGGCTGGACCAACACAGTCAACCGCCCGGACATGGCAGATGTGTATCAATTGGAAATGAACGAAGCGGGCACGCAATATGAGCTCGACGGGGAATGGCGTGATCTGGAGGAGAAGACCGTCACTTTGCCGGTCAAATTCGGCCCCCTAACCTTGCCGATCCGCAGCACCATCTATCGCAGCGTCCACGGCCCCGTGATCAAGAATGATCGCGGCTATTTCGCAATCCGCTATGCCGCGATGGACACGATTGATCAGCTGGACGCCTATTACCGGATCAACAAAGCCGAAAACCTCGAAGAATGGCAGGCGCAAATGGCGCGCATGGCGATCCCCAGCACCAATTTCATCTATGCGGACCGCGAAGGAAACATCGCATATCTCTATAACGCTGCGATCCCGGACCGGCCCGATCTGGACGAAGTGCAAGCCAATTGGCGTGGCATCCTGCCGGGCAATCGCAGCGATTTGATCTGGGAGGGTCCGGTTGAATATGCTGAGATCCCCAAGCTGATTAACCCCGCCTCAGGTTGGCTTTACAATGCCAATAACGAACCCTTCACTGCGGCTGGCGAAGGCAGCGATCTCGATCCGGCGGCATTCTCGCCAGTGTTAGGTGTGGAGCGCAAGCAAACCAACCGATCACGGCGCGCTTATATGTTGCTTTCAGAAGCCGGGCAATTGGACCGCGCCGCATTGGAACGGATCAAATATGACACCGCCTATGTGCGGGAGGGCTATGTCGACCGGGTCTGGAGCGAGCTTGAAGCGTCCCAAATGGGCGATGCGTGGCCTGATCCGGAGATGATCGAAGCGCGGCAATTGCTGCTGGATTGGGATTTTAGCGCCGATAATAAGGGGCCGGGCGATGCGCTCGCGCTGCTGATTATTCGCGATTTTATGGGGGCGGAATATAACAACAAACCGTGGCCCGATTTGCAGGAAAAACTCGGCGAGGCCATCGCGCATCTTAACGAGCATTTTGGCTCAATTGACCCGCCAATGTCGGATCTTCTCAGGCTGCGTCAGGGGGATGTCGATCTGCCGCTGGATGGCGGATCGGATACGCTGCGCGCCTCCACAACGTGGGAAGTGCATGAAGATGGGCGCCTGAGCCTGGTCCACGGTGACAGTTTTATCCAATGGACCGAATGGCCAGCCGATGGCAGCCGCGTGACCTCACGCTCCATCCAACCTTTCGGCGCGGCCACCACCCGTCCCGACAGCCCGCATTACACCGATCAGATGCAAATCTATGTGGATCATGGATTGAAACCGGTGCGGTTTTGGGATGACGATGTGCGCGCCCATGCGGCCTCCACCCAAACCGTCACCAATGCACGTTGAACGGAACCAGTCGGACAGGCGGCGCGTTTTGTCGATGAGCTACAGGGGTGCGCTTGATCGTTCAGCATAGAGCGAGCAGGCTATCGCCATAGAAATTTGAATTGTTTAAAGGGGACACATCCATGAAACTACGTCTTGCCGCAACCAGTCTGGCCGCGCTCAGCATCGCGCTCGCCGCGCCGCACGCGCCCGCTATGGCTGACGCCCATACAGAGGCCGCGCCTGCTGCCAATGCCACTGATCTGGCGGAATTGGTCGCTCAGGTTCAAATCCCCTATCAAGAATTTGAATTGGAAAATGGCCTGACGGTCATCGTGCATGAAGACCGCAAAGCGCCGATTGTTGGCGTGGCTGTATGGTACAATGTCGGTTCAAAAGACGAGCCCGTGGGCCAAACCGGATTCGCGCATTTGTTTGAACATTTGATGTTCAATGGCAGCGAAAACGCCCCGGCGGATTATTTCCAATATCTGCAAGAGATGGGCGCCACCGATTATAACGGCACGACCAATTTCGACCGCACAAATTACTTCCAAACCGTCCCTCGCCCCGCGCTAGAGCGCGCCTTGTGGCTTGAAAGCGATCGGATGGGCTATTTGCTCGGCGCTGTGACGCAAGCGAAGCTCGATAATCAGCGCGGCGTTGTTCAAAACGAAAAACGTCAGGGCGACAATCAACCTGGCGGGCTCGTATTCTACGAGATTCTCGAAACGCTCTTCCCAGAAGGGCACCCTTACGCGCATTCGGTGATCGGCTCGATGGCTGATCTGGACGCAGCGTCGATGGACACAGTGCAAAACTGGTTCCGCGACCGTTACGGCCCGAACAATGCGACATTGGTGCTGGCTGGGGACATTTCCGCCGAAGAAGCGCGCCCAATGGTTGAGCAATATTTCGGCCCCATCGCGCGCGGCCCGGTCAACACACAGGCCGCCGCTGATGTTCCGACTTTGGCAGAGCCTGTTCGCTCCGTCATGGTCGATCAAGTCGCAGCGACATCGATCAACCTCTATTGGCCTGTCCCCGGCATCACCAGCGAAGAGCTGACCGCTTTGACAGTGGGCGCAGATGTCTTGGGCGGATTGTTGTCGAGCCGTCTTGATCAAATTTTGGTGCGCGAAGAACAGCTTGCCGTTGGTGTTTCGGCGGGCAATTTCGATTTCCAGCGCGTCGGCATTCTCAATGTCAGCGCGACTTTGCGCGACGGGGTTGAACTGGAGACGCTAGAGACGCGCTTCAACGAAATCATCGCAGAATATATCGCCGAGGGGCCAACCGCTGATGAAGTGCGCCGTTCGGCCACTAGCGATCTGGCTGGTACGATCCGCGGCCTTGAACAGGTCGGCGGATTTGGCGGTAAAGCGGTTGCGCTGGCGCGCGGCGAGGTCCTCGCAGGCGATCCCGGCTTTGCTGTGGCACAGTTAGAAGTGCTTGCCGCGATCACGCCGGAAACGGTCAAGGCGGCCATGCAAAATTGGATGACGCGCCCCGCCTTCACTCTGGTGCTGCAGCCGGGTGAGCGTGAGGACACTTACGAAGAAGCCGCCAGTGTTGCTGCGGATGAAGCAGCGGCGGATGAGACTGAAAGCGCAGCCGATGAGATCACCGTTTCGGTGGTGCGTCCCGCTCCGGCGATCGACACGGTCGCTCAGCTCGACTTCCCAGAATTTCAACGCACCACGCTCGCCAATGGGATGCAGCTCACTTACGCGCAACGTGACGCGGTTCCGGCAACCTATATCACCATGTCATTTGACGCCGGCAGCGCGGCCGATCCGGTCGATATGCGCGGGCTCGAAGGGCTGACATTGGGCCTCTATGACGAAGGCACGGCCAATCTAACATCGCAGCAGATCGCTGAGGAACGTGAGCGTCTGGGCGTCAGCATTTCGGTTGGCGGCGGCGATGACCGTTCAACCTTCACGCTATCGGCGCTGTCGGCCAATTTGGCCCCGTCGCTTGACCTGTACCGCCAGATCATCCGCGAACCTGCCTTCAACGAAGCGGATCTTGAGCGGGTGAAGGCGCAAACCATCACCGGCATCCGTTCGCAAATGCGTTCCCCCAGCGGGATCGCGCGGCGCGCCATTGGTGCGGAATTGTTTGGCACTATGGCCCCGTATGGCGGGTCCAGCACGGTAGAAAGCATCAGCGCCATCACCCGTGATGATCTGATCGGGTTCAAAGACACATGGATCCGCCCGGATAATGGCCAGGTCTTCGTGATCTCTAGCCTGCCGATGGGTGAAGTGGTCATGCAGTTGAACGCCGCATTCGGCGATTGGAGCGCCCCTGAAACGCCAATGGGCGCGAAGGATTTCTCCACTCTCGCCAGCGAGACCACCGACGGCAGCCGGATCGTGCTGATCAACCGTCCAAACTCGCCGCAAAGCTTCATTCTGGGCGCACAAGTCACCCCGCTCGATGCTAGCGATCCGGCCTATGTTGACTTCACCAATGCGAACAATTCGCTCGGCGGAAACTTCCTCGCACGGCTCAATATGAACCTGCGCGAGACAAAGGGTTGGTCATACGGTGTGCGCGGCGGTTCGCAGGCGCGCGAAAACAGCGTCGTCTATGCGATTTCTGGCGGGGTCCAAGCGGATCGCACCGGCGATTCGGTTGGCGAAATGATCCGCGAAGTGACCGAATTCCTGACCACAAGCGGCGTCACTGAAGAAGAATTGGCGCGCAATGTAGCCAGCGAAATCGGCGAATTGCCGGGGCGTTTTGAAACTTCAGGCAGCGTCCTTGGCGCGATGCAAGCGATCGCCTTGTATGAGCGCCCCGATGATTATTACGAAGGTTTGGTCGCGCAATATTCCGCTCAAACCGCCGAAAGCCTAGACGCATCTGCGCGTGCGGCTCTGGATGTGGAGGACTTTGTCTGGGTCGTGGTTGGCGATGCAGAACAGGTCATGCCGCAATTGGAAGCCTTGGGCATGCCGATCGAACTTCGCGAGCTGGAAGGCAGCGAATAAAGGTCGCGTAATTGTAAAAGGCCAGTCACGCGCTGGCCAGGAACTGACCGGAGCGCCGTGACGCTACGGCTTGCTAAAGAATGGGGCGGGAGCAGCAAATGAGCGGCTCTCGCCCTTTCTTTATGCGTGTGACCGGGTGCACCAATAGAGGTTGAACCCCCTCGCATCCCGTGTAAGAAATAGCGCCAAGTCATCGCGAGAAGCGGAGGCGAACGATATTATTGGGAGACACACAATGTCCGTAGCAGGAACTTACAACACCACCGTCAAAAGCCCGATGGGCGATCAAGCTGGCACTTTCACCGTGACCGACAATGGCGACGGAACTTTCGACGGCAAGCTGGAAGGCGGCATGGGCGCGATGGATACCGAAGAAGGTAAAGTCGACGGCAACACGCTTACTTGGAAAATGAACATGACTGTTCCAATGCCAATGACACTCGATTGCGAATGCACAATCGACGGCGACAACTTGACCGGCAATGTAAATGCTGGCGCTTTTGGTGCGATGCCGCTTTCGGGCACACGCGCATAAAGACCATCCGGTTTTAAATCATAAAAACCCGCCAGCAGTTAACGCTTCTGGCGGGTTTTTTGATGCCTGTTTTCATCATGATACTCGCCCAATTGGCGCTCTGCATCCGCCTTTACTTAACATTACACCACGCCAGACTTGGAACAAAACCCGGCGCCTGCTAAAACATCTCATAAGGACATCCGGGTCGCACCGAAGGAGATGTCGAGATGAAAATATTGCTCAAATTCGCTTACATGGCCGCTTCGGCTTTGTCGGGGCTTTCGCCTGCTTTGGGCAAAGTGATCAATCGGATTGCCATTGACCGTTTGGCGAATGTCACGCGCGCCCGGCCGCATCCGTGGAGCACACTGAGCGATCACGTGAGTTGGCGCGGTTTGACCGATCGCAGTTACAGCGCCCGCCATCTGCCACCGGCGGACATTTCCGACCTGCCAGACAGCGCGCGGGTCGGCGATCTGTTCCGCGTCCCTGACGGCAGCAAGCAGCGGCTTTGCCCGAAATCGACCTGCCTCTTCCCTGCCTTTGCGCAATATCTGACTGACGGATTTATCCGCACGATGATCTCCAACGATTTCGCCACGGGCGAGACGATAGAGGATCGGCGGCGCAACACATCTAATCATGAGATTGATCTTTGCACATTATATGGGCGAACTCAGGAACATGTGTACGCCTTGCGCACGCTATCTGAGGAACCGGGGAAAAAGGGCCGGTTGAAATCCGAAATGATTGGGTCTGAGGAATTCCCCTTGCGGCTGTTTCTGCCCGGGGGGATGGAGTTCAACCCTGAATTTACCGATGATGCAGGTCAGCCGCTGCTCGATACGCCGCTGGGCATAGATCACACGACCCCTGAGATGCGCGAATCCCTATTTGCCGTGGGCGGAGACCGCGCCAATGCCGCGCCGCAAGTGAGCATGATCAACACCTTGTTCCTGCGCGAACACAACCGGCTGGCGGATAGTATCAGCGACGCCAATTACGATTGGGATGACACACGCGTTTTTGACGCGGCGCGCGCCTGTACAACGGTGATGTTCATCAAGATCGTGGTCGAAGAATATATCAACCACATCAATTCCACTCCGCTGCGGCTGACCGCCGATCCATCCGGTGCGTGGCGGGCGAAATGGAACCGTCCCAATTGGATAACGGCGGAATTTAGCCTGCTTTATCGGTGGCATTCGCTGATCCCGCAAATGATGGTGTGGGCGGGCGAGGAACAGCCGGGAGGGGCATTGCGGCTTCACAATGATGTGCTGATCAAGAACGGTTTGGCCAGCGCCTTTGCCGATATTAGCGGAAACCGCGCCAGCGAGCTGGGCTTGCACAACACGGCGACATTTCTGCTGGAGGTGGAGACTGCTGCGGTGAATCAGGCGCGGCTCAACCGCATTGCGCCTTTCGCCGATTATCAAGCAGCCTTTGGCCACCAGCCCGCGCGTGCATGGTCAGACATTACGCCGGACGCGGCGCTGCAAGATGAATTGCGCGCGATCTATGGCGATCCAAGCCGCTTGGAATTTTACACTGGCCTGTTTGCGCAGCCGCGCACAAAGGACGGGCCGCTGCCGCCGCTATTGCAAACGATGGTCGCAGTCGATGCTTTCTCTCAAGCGCTCACCAATCCGCTCTTGTCAGAGCATGTCTGGGGGGATCAGCGGGTCGCGGCGGCGACTTTCACGCATCAAGGGCTGGCCGCGATTTCCGCGACAAGCAGCTTGCGCGATATATTGGAGCGCAATTCGAGCGGTTTGGCAGGCCGGTTCGTTGGCATGACCCGCGAAGGGTGGTCGCCCGGCGAGGAATAGCGGCGGACGTTTGCCCGGCTCGCCTGCTCGCTTTAGCCAAACTCCGCCTTGTGTCCCGCATCGTCGCCGGCAGCCAAGAACTTTGCCTGATCAACCCAGCGGTCGCGTGTGATGCGGCCTTTGATCTTTAGATATTGATCAACCTCAGCAACATCCGCGTCGCTCCATGCGGCGATCTGGTCAAAACGGCGCACGCCCAAAGAAAGGCACAGATCATTGAGTTTCGGTCCGACGCCTTTGATCCGGGTCAAATCATCACTGTCACCAATAGCGGCGGCGATTTTGGGTTTCGGCTCCGTATCTTCACCGCTGCTGGTATTGGTAGCAGCAGACGCAGCCACGGAAGCGACAGGTGCCGGTGCCGGAGCTGGTGCCGGTGCTGGCTCGGGCGAAGGTGCGGGCTCAGCCGTCCGCTCTGCGCTCGCTTTCTGAGCAGCCATACGGCCCCAGATCCACCACGCGGTCGCTATCCCTAAAATCAGAGCGAGAATGAAGCGCATCGGATTATCCATTATGATTTGAAACATTGGTCTTACACCCTCTCGATCAATTCCGCGCCCAAATAAACCAGCCAATGATCAGGCCGATCAGGAACAATGCGATAATCGCGAGCCAGCTTTCCAAAAGTAGCGGCATCTTATTCCCCCTCTTCCGCGCCCGATCCGGCATCACCGCCAGCATCAAGCGTAAATTCAATCCTGCGGTTCGCGGCATTGGCCCCGTCGCTTTCCACCACTGGTTGGCTAGAGCCATATCCGGTCGCTGTAATCCGCGCTGGCGCAACCCCGCGCTCTGCCAGAGCAGCGCTCACCGCATTGGCGCGCGCGCTGCTCACTTGCTGATTGATCGCATCTGTGCCGGTCGCATCAGTATGGCCGCCCACTGCAACGCTCATCCCGGTGCAGACCGTCAAACGCTGTGACAGGCCATCGACGATCGCGAGCGATTCCTCCGCGAGCGCCGCGCTGCCGGTCTCAAACACAATCGATTTGCCGGCCATGAACGCGTCCACTTCACCCTGACAATCGGCAACTTGCTCCGCGCTCGCACCGGTCACGGCTTCGGCGTCTTCGATCCCTGTGGAAAGCTCTGCCGCAACCTCGCCATCCGCCAATTGCGCGGAATAGCCTGTCTCCGCCGCGATGGCAGACGTCGCCCAGCGCACTTCGCGCAAGCGGCCATTGGCAAGCAATTGCGCCTCAATCCGCGCGCGTTCGGCTGGATCGGTTACGCCGCTGATCACGGCAATTCGAGCAAGCGGATCGCGCTGCATTGTCAGCGTTGCACCGTCGGCCCCGCTCGCGGCAAGTGTAGCCTGCGCTTCGCCTTCTAGACTGCCAATATACTCCGCGCCGTCCGCCGCGTGGCTTCCCCAAGCCAGCAGCGATGCCGCGCCCGCGCCAATCAAACCTTTGGTCAAACCGTGCATAGGTAATCCCCTTCCCTATCGGTAAGGCTCGCAGGCATGCGGCGCGGTGTAAAGCCCCATGTTGTAAGGTGATGTACCGCAAAATGTGCGGCCACCTTTAGGCCGGGGGTTCCGCCGCCATCACTTCAAACTTCATCAGCAAGGTGCGCTGACCGCCTGAGAAATTGTCGTCGCTGACGATGTAGAGAAAGGTACGATCCCCTTCTTCGCGCACGGCGAGCCCTTCAAAATTATCGACCGAAAACGGTGCGCGCAGACTGGCAATATCGCTGCGCCGACCATCCGGGCCGAGGCGCACGATACCAGCTGTATTGCCGATCACGGGATCATAACTGCGCAGCAAAACATAGGTGACGCCGGTGCTCGTCTGATCGGCGTCGGTGGGCACAGCGCCAAGTTCAGCAATCTCAGCAGGGGGCGTCATCGCGGCTAGGGAGACATCACCCGCCCCCGATCGCTGCGCGCAATTGTGTGATGCGGCGGCCAAAATGGCTCGTTCCGCGCACAGAAACAGCGCCTCTTCATCCCCGGCAAGCGTCTCCAACCCGCCATTGTCTTCCAGCGAGCCAAAGATCGCCAACGGGTCAATCCCGACCTCCTGCGCAAGCGCATCGGTATCGGCAAAACGCGCTATGCGGTGGCTGCGTTCAAACCCGACCAGCCAGCCGCCTTGCGCGCTCCTTGTGAGGCTCTCAGAATCGCCATTTTGTTTGCCAGTAAGAGGCTCGCCATCAGCGTCCAGCATCGGCGCGGTTTGAACGCCTCTTATCCCGGTAAGCCGTCCGTCATTCTCAATTGGAGTCACCCAGACCCAGCGCGCATCATCGGTGATCGCCAATAGACGCCCCTCTTCGGGCAGAAAGCGCAGGCCCGAAAGCCCGCCAATATTCTGCCCCATGCGCGGAATATCCAGACCGCCCATGAATTTGAGCCGCCCGGCGCTGCTGACAGCCGGATCATCCGGCAATAGCGCGACTACCCTCACCTCCTCCGGATCGGCGGCGAAGGATTTGTGGATATAGATATAGGCCGCGATCAGCCCAGCAATCACCAAGACTGCGCCAAGCCCGATCCAACCGCGCAGCCGCATGATCAGCCTAGGCGGTCTTTGAGGATCTGGTTCACCACACCCGGATTTGCCTTGCCCTGCATCGCTTTCATGGTTTGCCCAACAAAGAACCCGAACAGCTTGTCCTTGCCGCCCTTATATTGTTCAACCTTGTCCTGATTATTGGCGAGAATGTCGTCGATGGCGGCCTCAATTGCGCCGGTATCACTGACCTGCTTGAGCCCTTCGGTGTCGGCAATCTCAGCAGGTTCGCGGCCTGTGCGCAGGACCAATTCGAAGATTTCCTTGGCCTGTTTGCCGCTGATCTCGCCCTTGTCTTGCATCGCCAAAATCGCGGCCTGACGCTCTGCCGTGGCGCGCGCGGGGTCGGTTTCTTCGCCAAAGTTTTCCCGCGCCGATTTGATCACGCCGGGGGCAACAGACAGCGCCCAGTTTGCAACCTGCGTTGCCACTTCAGTTTCGGGTTTCCCCAATGCTGCCGCAGCCGCGCCAAGCAAGGTTTCAAACCGTGCAAATGTCTCAACCTCGGCGGTGAGTTCGCGCGCATTATAGGCCGAGAGGCCCAGTTCATTTGTGTAACGCACCCGTTTGGCGTCGGGCAATTCAGGCAGGCTGGCGCGGCATTCGGCAAGGAAATCATCCTCCAACACCAAAGGCAGCAAATCAGGGTCAGGGAAATAGCGGTAGTCATGCGCGTCTTCTTTCGACCGCATCGTCCGCGTGGTGCCGGTGGCGACATCGAACAGGCGTGTTTCCTGATCAATCGTCCCGCCGCTTTCGAGCACATCAACTTGACGCGCGGCCTCATATTCGATGACCTGCATCACGAACCGCACAGAGTTTACATTCTTCGTCTCGGTCCGCGTACCCAATTCATCGCCAACCTTGCGCACAGACACATTGACGTCGGCCCGCATGGAGCCTTCTTCCATATTGCCATCACAAGACCCGACATAACGCAGGATGCTGCGTAATTTGCGCACATACGCGCCCGCCTCTGCGGGGGAGCACATATCCGGGCGGCTGACAATTTCCATCAGCGCAACGCCGCTGCGGTTTAGGTCGACGTAAGACATGGTGGGATGCTGATCATGCATCAACTTGCCCGCATCCTGTTCGACGTGGATCCGCTCAATCCCGATCACTTTATCCTCAGGAATGCCGGTCTTTTCATCCTCTTCGATCAGCAGCGATCCCTCCCCCACAATCGGGTGGTAGAGCTGGCTGATCTGATAGCCCTGCGGCAAATCGGCATAGAAGTAATTCTTGCGATCAAACCGCGACCACGCATTGATCTGAGCCTCAATCGCCATACCTGTGCGCACCGCTTGCCGGATGCATTCGCGGTTGGGCACCGGCAACATCCCCGGCATCGCAGCATCGACGAGCGACACTTGCGAATTCGGCTCCGCCCCGAAAGTGGTGGAGGCACCGGAGAACAATTTGGAATTGGTGGTGATCTGGGCGTGAACTTCCAAGCCGATCACGACTTCCCATTCACCTGTTTGTCCCTGAACGCGGTAATCACTCATCGTCTTTATTCCCACTGATTTTGGGGGTTTCGTCTTTATCTAGCCGCTGCGCGGGGCGCGCGGGGCCGGTCTGTTTTGTCGTCGTTTGTCCCGGCCCGTGCCTAGCCGTATCTTTGATAACCTTGCCATCCGCATCAAAGCGCGCCTCGCCATGCTCGATCGTCTTAGACAGATACAGGACGACCCCGACCAGAACGACGAAGCAGACAAGGAAGATGGTCACAGCGATCATTTACCCGCTGCCTCTTTCCATCCGTCAGGGGCAGGATCGACTACCTTAGGCGAAGACAAGAATTTGCGCGACAGATCGCGACCGGGTTTCTCAATCACGTAATAGGAGATGAGAGACGCAGCGATCAAAATCGCCAACATCGCCAGCGTTATCGCATCGCCGACCAACGGTGACGCGTCGATTTCTGTCCCCCCGCGCTCATTGACCGAAACGTCAACGATCTTCGCGACTTGCAGCACTTCGCCTAGGCGGCCCTGAACCACGAAATGAATCATATAGATCGAATAACTGACAAGCCCGAGTTTTTGAAATCCGCTCATAGAAAGAATGCGGCTGACTATTCCGCGTTGACTAGCGAGGACAAAAATCATGCCTGAAAACAAAAATGGGGCCGCAAATGTCACCCACTCTTCTGCTACAGAAACATATGCGAGCACCACCGCCACGACGATCAATTCCCACATGCTTCCGCCAATGCCGCCAAAGCGGGTAAAGGCGTGATAGGTCACCACGCCCAAGGCGAAGCCAAAGACACAACGGATGAAACCACCCTGAAAAGTTATGTGTAAATCATCATGAACCACCAACATCCAGACAAGGGACAAGGTGATCAACACCGCAGAAATCAGCAGCATCGCGCGGCGCGGCGCAAGGAAAATCACAGAGAATAAAAGGTAGGTCCACATCTCCGCCGCGATGCTCCACGCCGGGATATTCCAACCTTCACCACCAGGAAATCCAAACGCTTGGAGTAGAAATACGCTTTGGAGAAGCGCCATAGGGTCGCGCGACCCGCTGAAAACGTCGCGCGACACATATTGGGAAAGGCTGTCGCTGAAGATGATCAAAACCACCTCCATTGCGATCAATCCCAAAAGCACCGCGATATGAAGTGGGAAAATCCGCCCCATCCGCAGGCCCATAAACCGGCCAATTGAAACCTTTCCAGTCGCTAATCGCTCACCATAGGAATGCGCGATGACAAATCCGGAGAGGACAAAGAAATAATCAACAAACAACCAGCCATTTTTGACGAGCGCCAATTCGGATAAATAGCCGCCCGCTTGAAAATGATACAAGGCGACGAGCAAGGCACACAAACCTCGCAACGCATCTAAGACGTCGAAACGCATGACATTTGAGGGTTTTAGGGCCGCCGAGGGTTGCTGGGCCGCAGCAGACTGCGAAATACTCATGCCGTGAGGGCTCCGAGACTTTCAGAGTTTCGTTCGCGACCAATTGTCATTGACGAGGCGCGCACCCAATCACGCATCCGCTGCATCCAACAGCCCCGCCTCAACCGCTTTCAATTCGGCGCGCACGACATTGTCGAATTTCTTCGTACCGGTGACAGTGATCTCTTCGAGGAACAGCACGCTGAGCGTTCGGTATTCCGGGTAATTCGCCAATTCACGCACCGTCGCCGCGAAAAGCGGACCATTACGGACTGTACGGGTCTTGATGTCCATCTGCGCGTGCAGGCTCTTCAACAATTCGGCATAGGCGAAATAGCGTTTGTTCGGCTCCTCCGGCTTGGTCTTGCGCGCGGCGATCAAATATCCAATCGCCAGCAACCATGCGGGCGCGACGAAACCAATCGCCACAATCGCAAGGATACCCCATTCAAACGGGGTCACCACCAACGCTCCGGCTTGGCGGAAAATCCGGCGCGTTCTTGGATCGCAAGGCCTGCATTCAAAACCGTCTGTTCGTCAAACGCCTTGCCAACCAATTGCAGACCCAGCGGCAGACCATCTGGGTTAAGCCCAGCGGGAACAGACATAGCGGGCAATCCAGCGAGGCTTGCGGGCACAGCAAACACATCGTTCAAATACATCGTCAGCGGATCGTCATTGAGCGAGCCGAGCGGAAACGATGCCGTCGGCGTGGTTGGTGCAAGAATCAAATCACATTCGGCCCAGGCATTGTCAAAATCGCGGGCCACTAGGGCGCGAACCTTTTGCGCCTGCGTGTAATAGGCGTCGTAAAAACCGGCGCTCAGCACATAAGTGCCGATCAGAATGCGGCGTTTCACTTCATCACCAAAGCCAGCAGCGCGAGTCTCGGCGTACATGTCTTGGAGGCCAGCACCATCAGGCAAATCGCGCAAACCGTAACGCACGCCGTCATAGCGTGCCAGGTTTGACGAAGCCTCTGCCGGGGCGATGATGTAATAAGCCGGCAGAGCATATTTGGTGTGCGGCAATGAGATATCGACGATCTCAGCGCCTGCATCCTTCAGCCATTCTTTGCCTTGCTCCCAAGAGGCCATGATAGCCTCATCAGTGCCATCCATGCGGTATTCGCGCGGGATGCCGACCTTTTTGCCTTTAAGGTCGCTGGACAAGGCCGCCTCCCAATCGGGAACTGGCGCATCAAGCGAGGTCGCGTCTTTCGCATCAAAACTAGCCATCGCGCCGAGCATGATCGCGCAATCCTCGACGCTGCGGGCCATCGGGCCAGCCTGATCAAGCGAGGAGGCAAAGGCCACAACGCCCCAGCGAGAGCACCGGCCATAGGTCGGCTTAATCCCGCAAATTCCGGTAAACGCCGCCGGTTGCCGGATGGAGCCGCCAGTGTCGGTGCCCGTCGCAGCCGGAGCAATCCGCGCGGCCACTGCGCTGGACGAACCGCCAGAAGAACCGCCCGGCGACATGGATGCATTGGCACCCTCTTTTCGCCAAGGCGAGGCGACATTGCCGAAATAACTTGTCTCGTTTGAGGAACCCATCGCAAACTGATCAAGGTTCAGCTTGCCCAGCATCCCCGCGCCCGCATTCCACAAATTGGCGGAAACGGTGCTTTCATATTGGGGCGTGAACCCTTCAAGGATGTGCGATGCCGCCGTGGTTTGTACGCCGTGCGTAGCGAACAGATCTTTCATGCCAATCGGCACACCGGCCATCGCGCCCAGCGCTTTGCCAGACGCGCGCGCGGCATCTGCGGCATCGGCCGCCGCCAGTGCGTGATCTGGCGTGGTGACGATAAAGGCGTTCAATTGCGCCGCACCAGCAACGGCAGCGTTAAAGCTCTCTGCCACTTCGCGTGCAGTGAAATCTCCGCTGGCCACGCCGTCGCGGATGGCCTTGACGCCCAATTCGGTAAAGTCAGTCATGTGTTTTGGTCACCATCATTCGATAACTTTGGGCACGCCGAAAAAGCCGTGCTCTGCCGCCGGGGCATTGGCGAGCACGTCGCCCTGCCTGCCGCCGCCGGTTTTAGGGTCCGCATCCACTTCATCCGCGCGCAAACGCATCGCGCCCGGAATTACGGCGGCCATAGGTTCAACGCCGGTCACATCGACCTCGCCCAGCTGCTCGACCCAATCGAGAATATTGTTCAGCTCCGGCACAAGCGCCTCAAGCTGATCATCGCCCATCTTGATCCGGGCAAGCCCTGCAATCTTGGCGACGGTTTGTTTGTCAACCGACATGTGTTTCTTCCTTGAGGGGGGCGGTTTGATCCCTGCTTAGATCACCGCCCCGCCAGAGAGGTTGGAATTACTGACCCGCTGGAGGACCAGCCGGTCCGCCTTCAGGTGCGCCCGCCGGACCGCCCGGTCCGCCGCCGAGCCCGCCCGGCCCCGCTTGCATCGCTTGCTGCAAAATCGACAGGTTACGATCGAACATTTCGCGGCTCATAAAATCAACCACTTCGATCTCAAACAACAGATCGGCATTAGGCGGGATTGGCGCACCAGGAGGCGGCTCTGCACCGTAAGCCTGATCAGACGGGATAAAGAGTTCGTATTTCCCGCCTTTCTGCATTTTTTGCAGACCCAGATAGAATCCATCGATGGTCGCGTCTTTTTCAACGGGGAATGGGCTGCCTTCCGGGAAAACCCCCTCAATCGGCAATGGAATATCCTGCGATTCGTCAAACACTTCACGGTTTGACGCCAACATGCCTTTGTACTTCACAAACACCATGTCGCCTTCTTGCGGATAATCGCCTGTGCCCTCAACGAGGGTTTCGATGTCCAACCCTTTCGGCACCGCCGCCCAGGCTAGGCCGCCGCCAAGCAAAATGGCGACAAGCACGCCAAGCCACAGCTTGGTTAGAGAACCCTTTGCGATGGGCTGAATTGGTACGCGAGTGACTTCGGTCATTGCTCTATCTCGTTTGGTTGGGCGCCCATTGGCTTTTCAAGAAACACTGTCATGCGAAAACCCCCTTTTCCGCATGACAAAAGGGCGCGGAAACGGTCCGCGCCCTGATGGCTTATCCGGTGGTTTGATTCAAGCGCTTTGCACATGTGCAAAGGCGCAAAAATCGCCGCTGGCTTTACTTGATGCCGTCGCGTTCCATGCGCTTGCGCTCAAGCTTACGAGCGCGGCGAACAGCAGCAGCCTTTTCGCGGGCGCGCTTTTCGCTTGGCTTTTCATAGTGCCGGCGCAATTTCATTTCACGATAAACACCTTCGCGCTGCAGCTTTTTCTTAAGCGCGCGGAGGGCCTGATCGACATTGTTATCGCGAACCATGATTTGCATAAACGAACTCTACCTTATCCAATCACGCATCCTTCCCAAAGATATGGGCCCGCTGAGACGAATCGCGGAAAATGCGCGCAAAATTAACGCTGAAAATGCGCGATTCCGCCACAAAAGGGGCCGAATTCACGCTAAATCTGAGCCGCACATAGCGCCGCGCCTGAGATTTGGCAACACGTTTACGGGCCAAAACGCCGCCTCGTCCCTGCACCATGCGCATGACCATCGGTTGAAATGCGAATGGGCCATACAGGAACCCGCTGCACTGTGACATGCACGCAACGCTATGCAGAACATAACGCCGCCGCTAAGAGCGCGCCCAAGGATACCAACCAGAATGACAAATTCCACCGCCGCTGCCCCTATGGCTGCATCGCTCTACGTCGCCATTGGCGGCGCGGTTGGCGCTGTTCTACGCTATCATGCGGGCCGCGCGATTGATCATGTGGCCGGGCCGTCTGCGGGTTTCCCGTGGGCAACGATGACGATCAATATCCTCGGCAGCCTTTTGATGGGCGTGCTGATGGGGTGGATGGCCAAACATTCAGACGGTAACAACGAAATGATCCGGCTGCTGATCGGTGTCGGTCTGCTGGGCGGATTTACCACATTCAGCACCTTTAGCGCGGAATTGGTCACACTTTTCCATCGCGGCCATATGCTGCTCGGCTTTGCTTATGGATCCGTTTCCATGATCGCAGGAATGGCCGCGCTGCTTATTGGTCTGGTTATGATACAGAGTGCACCATGACTGATACTACGCCCCCAACCCATACATCCGCATCTTCGCCGTCAAAAGAGGTCCGCCAATTCACGGTCGGCGATGATGATGACGGCGTGCGCCTTGATAGGTGGTTCAAACGCAATTTGCCGCAAATCGGCTTTGCCACGATCTCGCGCTGGGCGCGGACCGGACAGATTCGGGTGGATGGCAAACGCGCCAAGCCAGAGGATCGCATTGCGTCAGGCCAAGTATTGCGCGTGCCGCCGGGCGGCGAAAATGCCCGCAAAGCGCCGCGGAAGGCTCGCGAGCTCAGTGCCGAAGACATTGCCGAGGCCCGCAATATGGTCATCCGCGAAACACCCAGCGCGATTGTGCTGAACAAACCTCCCGGCCTCGCAACCCAAGGCGGCAGTAAAACCACCAAACATGTCGACGGGATGCTGGATGCTTTCGTCGAAAATGAAACTGGTGCTGATGGTGAGGTCCGCCCTGGCATCCGCCCGCGGCTGGTTCACCGGCTCGACAAAGACACAAGCGGCGTGCTGCTCATCGCCCGCACACCCGGCAGTGCGGCAAATTATTCCCGGCGGTTTTCCGGCCGCAGCGCGCGTAAAGTCTATTGGGCACTGGTCGTCGGTGTGCCGCAAGTGCGCGAGGGCATGATTGACGCCCCGCTCGCCAAGCAGCCCGGCACTGGCGGCGAAAAAATGCATGTCGATGAAGAAGAAGGCGCGATGGCCAAAACCCGTTACCGGGTGGTGGAGCGCGCTGGGCAAAAGGCGGCTTGGGTGGAATTGGAACCGCTGACCGGTCGCACCCACCAATTGCGCGTGCACATGGCGGCAATTGGCCATCCGATTGTTGGCGATGGCAAATATGGCGGCCAAGACGCATTCTTAACCGGCAGCATTTCGCGCAAGATGCACTTGCATGCGCGCCGTCTGATCATCGGTACGCCTGATGGCAAAGAAGATGGTCACAAAACCGGCGGCGGTAAATTGGATGTCACCGCCGACCTGCCAGAACACTTCGCCGCGAGCATGGCGGCCTTGGGCTTTGAAGAGGGGCAAAGCGACGCCTCCCCCGTCCGCGATGACGCGCCAGAACGCACGCCAGCGGAAAAGAAACAGGCCGCGCGCCGGCATGCAAAACAATATCGCAAGGATCGCCGCGGTGAACGGCGCGGCCGGACTGTGTCCGCTGGGACGGCCAACCAAGTGGCCAAAGCGAAAGAAAAGGCCAAGAAAAAGGCAGCGAAGAAGCCCGCCAAAGGGCCGCGTAAATGACCACCAAACTCGCGGTCTTTGATTGCGACGGCACGCTGGTCGATGGCCAAGCGGACATTTGCGACACAATGGATGCGGCCTATGCCGCGCTCAAAATCACCGCGCCCAGCCGCGATGATGTGCGCCGGATTGTCGGGCTGAGCCTGCCTGTGGCGATCCGCGAATTGTCGCCGAGGCTGAGCGAGGATCAAGTTGCAGGCGTGACCGCAGCCTATAAGAGCGCCTATTTCGAACGCCGTCAGAAGGGTTTGCTGAACGAGCCACTCTATGATGGGATCGCTGAATTGCTGAAAGATTTGCGCGATGCGGGATGGAGCCTAGCCGTAGCGACGGGCAAATCGGATCGCGGTTTGAACGCTGTTTTGGCGGCGCATGGCCTGACCGATCTGTTCGTCTCGCTCCAAACCGCAGACCGCCACCCCTCCAAACCGCACCCAGCCATGCTGGAGGCCGCTATATTCGAAGCCGGAGCGCAAGCCGCAGACACAGTGATGATCGGCGATACCAGTTTCGATATGCAGATGTCGCGCGCGGCAAATGTGCGCGCGATTGGTGTTGCGTGGGGCTATCATGAACCCAATGAATTGCTGGCCACCGGCGCGGAATTTGTCGCCCGCAATGTTGCGAGTTTGAACGAGTATTTGGCGGGAGGACAGGTTTGAGCACTGATATGAACACCGACGCCGACAAAGATCGCGAACGGGCGCAAAAGCAATTTTTCCTACTCCAATTGCTGCGGATAGCCTCGCTTGGCCTGCTGCTTGCGGGGATCGCGATTACGCAAGGCGCTATTGCAGGCCCCTACGCCTTAGGCATTGTGATGGTGGTGATTGGCATGGGCGGATTTTTCTTCGGTCCGCCGCTGCTGGCGCGTAAGTTTAAGGGCAGTGATAGCACGCCATCGGAACGAACAGAGGAACCGTAAGCAATGAAGCGGTTCTACGACAAAGTTCACTATCAAGAGACATCGGGCCGCGATGGCGATGGATGGCAGGTGACGCTGGACGGGCGCGGAGTAAAGACCGTCAAAGGAACCCCGCAAATTGTTCCAACTTTGGCGCTGGTCCGGGAATTGGCAGGTGAGTGGATCGGTCAAGGGGAAGAGCTCGCCCCCGCAACGTTCCCGATGCGCGATACGGCCGACTACGCCATCGACATTGTCACGCCGCATCCTGCCGGTGTGGCGCATAAATTGGCCGAATATGGCGACACCGACACGCTGCTATACCGCGCCGATCCAGAGGACGCGCTTTATGCCCGGCAGCAAGAGGTGTGGGAACCAATCCTCACAAATTTTGAGGCAGCGGAAGGCATCAAATTGGCGCGCGTCAGCGGCATTATGCACCGCCCGCAAAGCGAGGCCGCGATGACGCATCTGCGCGCGCGGCTCACAGGCCTCGATCCCTTCGTGCTTGCCGGGGTGGAGGTGATGACCAATCTTGCCGCATCTTTGGTGATTGGTCTGTCTGCCAGTCAAACGGCCGATCACGACGAAGTGGTCGCCCTTTGGTCGGCGGCCTGTCTGGAGGAAGAATGGCAATCAGAGCTTTGGGGCCGCGATGCTGAGGAAGATGACCGCCGTGCCAAACGCAAAGCTGACTTCCTGCTCGCTCAGTCTGTGACGCGGTTGGCGCTTGGCTAGGTTCTAGACTCAGAGCCTAGGGCTGGCCTAGGACCCAATCAGCCACTTCGGCTGCGACTACATTGGCCGTGCGGTTCATGGCGGGGCCGACAAATTCTGCCTCTGGCAAAACGTCGCTTTCGCGTGCTTCAAACCGGCGAGAGGTTACGGTTCCATCTCGGTCACTGCGGACCGCCTCGTAACGCACAATGACCGAGGATGATCGCACATCATAGGTCATGTCCAGCAATGTCCCGCGCACAAATTGTGTGGCCAGTGTCGGCGTGTCGTCATTGTCAAGGATGAGAACGCCGCCATATTCCTCTCCCCTCACTCTTAGCGTTTCGCCCAACATACGCCGGAACAAACGCGCGGGTTTTTCAATCCACACGGCCTCTTGCAAATACGCAACCTCAGTATCCGTCACATTGACCGGAATGCGCAGTACGTCCAGCTTTGCAGGCGTTTCCGGTGTCAAAACTGCAATCGCGCCGGCGGTGCCCTCAGCCCCGGTAACCGCGACTAATCCCGCTGGAGCACTGGCGGTGCTGGTCAGCGTCAGCAGGCTCTCAGGCGGTTCTCCGCCAGCACCCACGCTGATACATCCCGGCAGTGCGAGGATCGCGCCCGCCGCCAACATAGCCCGCGCAGAAGAGGTCATGTGCTTGATCAAATTCATGTCCCGATCCCTCTTCACGGTTCGTAATCCGGTAATGTTTGCCCGCCAAGCAAAGCGCCAGCGCCTTGGTTCTCAAGCCGCTCTGTAATCGCGCGTAGGCTGCGGCTGGTGGTGCGCAAATCCTGCAATGTCGCCTCTGCAGCTGGCAAAGTTGCCTCTCGTAATTGCCGCGCAGCGGGGCGTGTGTCCTCGAGGGTCGCGGCCAGCGCCGCTGCGGCTTCATTGGCAGAGGCCAAAGTTCCGCGCAGTTCTTCAGCCAGCAGCGGACCTTCTTGATTGATCAGTTGATCGGTCGAATTGGTGACCTGTTCAAACGCGTTAAGCGCCTCTCCCGCCTCCCGCAAAGCCACTTCCAATTCCGCGAATGTCCCCTCTAGCCGCGGTGCGGCCTCAGCCAGTTCGCGCGTCAAGCGGTTGGAATTTTCCAAAATCCCCGAAAGCTGCTCTTGATTGTCCGGCCCCAGCAAGATGTTGAGATTTTCGGTCAAGGTCGCCAGCCGCTCAAGCAGCAAAGGCGCATTGTTAAGCAGCGCGTTGATCCCGCCATCCTTCGGGGGGATCACCGGGCGCTCTTCTGGGCAAGCGGTTGTCTCGCATGTGATCGCGGGGGCACCGCCACGCGCACCGTCCAGCAGGATCGTCGACACACCTGTAAAACTCGATTGGATCGTTGCGGTCGTTCCAACCAGAATTGGCACTTCATCCTTCACCCGGATCCGCACGCGCACAAATTCCGGATTGTCATCAGACAAAGCGATATCAATCACTTGGCCGACCGGCACCCCCGCATAGGCCACCTGACTGCCATTCGCGAGGCCCGACACAGATTGCGCATAGAAGATGTCATATTCATTGACCGCGCCTTGGCCTAGCCGCGCGATCCACACGATAGACGCCGCCAAAGCCGCCAGCAAAAGCAGCGTGACCCCGCCGACCCAAAGGTGATTGGCTCTCGTCTCCATCGTCTTTCCCTATGAACGCCTAGCGCGCGCTGTGTCTATGTTCTTGTGCTTCATCACGGTTTAGGCCTGCCCTGTTTGGGCCTGCTCACCTCGGTTATGCGCCGACAAGGCACCGCGCCCGCGCGGCCCGCCGAAATATTCATCAATCCACGGATGTCCGATTTCCATCAATTCCGGGATCGTCCCAACCGCGATGACCTGTTTATCCGCCAGCACCGCAACCCGGTCACAGATCTCATACAGGCTATCAAGGTCATGGGTGATCAAAAACACCGTCAGCCCCAATGTCTCTTTGAGCTCCCGCGTTTGCCGATCAAATTTCGCTGCGCCAATTGGGTCTAGCCCCGCCGTCGGCTCATCTAGAAATAGCAATTCTGGATCAAGCGCCAGCGCCCGCGCTAGCCCGGCGCGTTTCTTCATTCCGCCCGACAATTCGGACGGATATTTCGCAATCGCTTCTTCCGGAAGGCCCGATAAAAGCACTTTGTAGCGCGCAATTTCCTTGCGCAATGTGTCGCTGATTTCAGGATAGAACTGTTTCAGCGGGACTTCGACATTCTCGCCCACCGTCAATGTCGAAAACAGCGCGCCGCCTTGAAACAAAACACCCCAACGGCACCGCACACCGATATTTTCATCCGGGTCGATATCGGTGATCGCCTTGCCCAAAACCTCGATCCGCCCTGCATCGGGATATTGCAGCCCGATGATTGATCGCATCAGCACCGATTTGCCTGTGCCAGAGCCGCCGACAACGCCGATGATCTCTCCGCGATTGACCGTTAGGTTAAGGCCGTCATGCACGGCAAAATCGCCAAATTTATTGACCAATCCCTCGATCACGATGGGGTGCTCATTCGCTTCGCTCATGCGCTCATCCCCACCCGATTTCGGTGAAGAAAACCGCGAAAAACGCATCCAGAACGATAACCGCAAAGATCGCAGAGACGACGGCCATAGTCGTCCGTTTGCCAACTTCCTCAGAATTCCCCTGAACTTGCATGCCGTGATAACAACCTGCGAGCGCCACAATCAGGCCAAAAATCGGTGCTTTCACAAGGCCGACCCACAAATCATGAAGCGGCACAACCTCTTGGATCCGCTCCAAAAAGGTGAAGAACGGGATGCCAAGCGACACTTGCCCAATCACCGCCCCGCCGATGATCCCAACCACCGAAGCATAGAAGCCCAGCAGCACCATCATAAAGGTGCAGGCGAGAATGCGCGGGATGACCAATTTTTCAATCGGAGAAATGCCAATCGTGCGCATAGCATCGACCTCTTCGGTCAATTTCATCGTCCCGATTTGCGCGGCAAAGGCGCTGCCGGAACGCCCGGCGACCATGATCGCAGTCATCAAAACGCCCAATTCGCGCAAAGTGATCCGCCCAACCAGATTGACCGTCAGCGTCTCGGCGCCAAATTGTGACAATTGCACCGCGCCTTGCTGGGCGATGACAATCCCAATCAGAAAACTCATCAAGCCGATGATCGGCAAGGCCGCGACGCCAACCAATTCCATCTGACGCACCAAAGCGCGCATCGGAAATTGTGACGGATGGCGAATGAGGCTGCCGAAACCGATCAGGATTTGGCCGAAAAACCCGACCACCCCGAAAATGCCCGATTTCGCGGCATAGACTTGTTCGCCGACACCGGCTGGAACGCGTTTCCACACCGGTACGCGCGGCGGCAGCATATCGGCATCGCTATGCGTGCCTTCCACCGCGCCCAGCAAACGTTGCGCCCGGCGATTTGCGCCGATGATTTGCGCGCTATGTTGCCCGGCGAGGCGGCAAGTCACCCATGCGCCGACCGTGTCGATTTCCTCAACCCCGCTAAGATCAATGACGGCAATTGGTTCGGCAATGGCGGTCAAATGCGGTTCAATCGAACCAATCGTCGACACCAATAATGGCCCAGAAAGCGCCAAAGTCGCGCCGCCATTTGCGTCGCCAACCCCTTCGGTCTCAAGCGTAAAGTGTGCGGCCCCGTCCATTGCTCAGTGATATGCGGCCAAAAACGCTGCGCCACAAGTCACTTCAACACGCACCGTTTTACCACCGCCCATGCGTGTCTGTTGTTGCACCGCACCCAATGGCTTGGCATGGGGTGTGTTTGTATTTCTAAGGCTGGAGCCAAGCGTTTCCAGCAGCGAGCGTTAGCGAGCCGACTTAATGAACGATTCCCAACTTTCCACGACCTTCAACCCCGCAGATATCGAAACGCGGTGGTATTCCCATTGGGAAGAGACCGGCGGATTCCGCCCTGAGCGCCCCGATGCGGAACCCTTCACCATCGTCAATCCGCCGCCAAACGTAACCGGCAGCCTGCATATCGGTCATGCGCTCGACAACACATTGCAGGATATCGTTATCCGCTATGAACGTCTGCGCGGGAAAGATGCCCTGTGGGTGGTCGGCACCGATCACGCCGGGATCGCGACGCAAATGGTGGTCGAACGCCAGATGGAAGAGCGCCAGGATAAGCGCACCAATTACAGCCGCGAAGAATTCGTCGACAAAGTGTGGGAGTGGAAGCACGAAAGCGGCGGGACGATTACGAACCAGCTGCGCCGGCTGGGTTGTTCGATGGATTGGAGCCGCGAACAATTCACGATGGACCCGCATTTCGACAAAGCGGTGCTGAAAACCTTTGTCGATCTTTACAATGACGGTTTGATTTACCGCGACAAACGCTTGGTGAATTGGGACCCAAAACTGAAAACCGCGATTTCCGATCTAGAGGTCGAAACGCAGACGATTGCCGGCAGTTTTTGGCATTTCCGCTATCCGCTGGCCGATGGCGTGACGCTGGCAGATGGCCGCGATTATATCGAAGTCGCCACCACGCGCCCTGAAACGATGCTCGCCGATATGGCCGTCGCCGTACACCCCAGCGATGAACGCTACGCCAGCGTAGTGGGCAAAGAAGTTGTCTTGCCGATCACGGGCCGCCGCATTCCGATTGTGGCCGATGAACATGCCGATCCAGAATTGGGGTCAGGTGCGGTGAAGATCACGCCGGGGCATGATTTCAACGATTTCGACGTGGGCAAACGCGCCGGTTTTGCGCCGGGCGATATGCTCAACATGCTCGATGGTAACGCCGATGTTTGCCAAGTCGCCGATGGCTTGGTGCCGGAAGAATTTATCGGCCTGCACCGGTTTAAGCGAGACGGAAAAGACGGCGCGCGCGAAGCTGTGATCGAGCGGCTGAAGGCGGAAGGATACCTCATCCCGCACATCGCCAAGACGAAAAAGGGCGAGGAAGTCGAGCACGACGCAGAACCGCGGCAAATCGCAACGCCGTTTGGCGACCGCGGCGGCGTGGTGATTGAACCGTGGTTGACCGATCAATGGTATGTCGATGCGGAAAAACTGGCCGCAAAACCTATTGAACAAGTGCGCAGCGGCGAGATTGAGATTGTCCCGGCGACTTGGGAGAAAACCTTCTTTAACTGGATGGAAAACATCCAGCCTTGGTGCATTTCGCGCCAACTGTGGTGGGGGCACCGCATCCCGGCTTGGTTTGACGCCGATGGCAATGTCTTCGTCGCCGCCAACGAAGAAGAAGCGCAGGCGAAGGCAGGCGCTGGCACCGTTCTCACCCGTGATAGCGATGTCCTCGATACATGGTTCTCCTCCGCTTTGTGGCCCTTCGCCACGCTGGGATGGCCCGAGGATGATCAGCCGCTGCTGGACAAACACTTCCCTAATTCTTTGCTGATTTCCGGCTTCGACATCCTGTTTTTCTGGGATGCCCGGATGATGATGATGGGCCAATATAATATGGGCCGCGCCCCTTGGCCCAAGCTGTATCTGCACGGTCTGGTCCGCGCTGCTGACGGCTCCAAAATGTCAAAATCCAAAGGCAATGTCGTCGATCCGCTTGGCCTGATTGACCAATATGGCGCGGACGCGCTGCGGTTCTTTATGGCGGCGATGGAAAGCCAAGGGCGCGACATCAAAATGGATGAGAAACGCGTCGAAGGATACCGCAATTTCGGCACGAAGCTTTGGAACGCGACGCGGTTTTGCCAATCGAATGGGATTGGAGCGAGCGCGACGATCAAAGCGCCGCCCGCGCGCCTCGCCGCCAATCAATGGATCATCGGCGAAGTGCAGCAGGTCTGCGCAGATATCGAGCAGGCGATGGCCGATCTGCGGTTCGATGCGGCTTCGAACGCGATCTATCAATTCACCTGGAGCAAGTTCTGCGATTGGTATCTTGAACTGATCAAGCCCGTCTTTGCAGGCGATCCGGACAGCCCGCCAGCAGTCGAAACCCGCGCCGTTGCCAGTTGGGCGCTCGATCAGATTTTGGTGATGTTGCACCCATTCATGCCCTTCATCACCGAAGAATTGTGGCACAGCCAAGCCCAGCATCAGGGCGGCGCTCGCAAATACGACCTCATCACCGCCAGCTGGCCCAATCCGCGCGCGGAAGTTTCCAAAGAAGCCACCGATGCAATCGACTGGGTGATTGAGCTCACCACCAATGTCCGCAGCGCGAAGAATGAGCTGGGCATTCCGCCCGGCGCAAAATTGGCGGCATTCTTGCCGAAAGCCTCCGCACTGGCGGCGAGCACAATTGAACGGTCATCCGCCGCAATCGAACGCATCGCGCGCCTAACGCCGGTAACAATCGGCGAAGCGCCCGATGGCCCCGCAATGCAGATCATCGCGGGAGAGGACGTGTTTATCGTCCCGCTCGAGGGGATCATCGACATTGCTGAGGAAAAAGCGCGGCTGGAAAAAGCTCTGACTGTGAGCGCAAAGGAAGCGAAATCCTTGGAGGGTCGGCTTTCCAATGCCAATTTTGTCGAACGCGCAAAACCAGAAGCGGTAGAGAAAGCCAAAGCCGATCACGCCCATCACGCCGCCGAGGTCACGCGGCTTGAGCAGGCCTTGGCGCGGCTGGGATAAGTGGCGCTCACTCTCGCCACCAATGATGAAGGCGGGCCGGAAATCTTCGCCAGCCTGCAAGGCGAAGGGCCAAGCGCTGGGATGCCGGTCGCCTTCATTCGGCTGTCACGGTGCAACCTCGCCTGCACATGGTGCGACACGCCTTATACGTGGCACTTTGATGGCGATGACCGGCACCATCGCGGCGGCGCAACCTATGATCGCAAAGCCAACCAAATCACGCTGTCACCGCAAGACGCTGCTGCGCAGATTGCAGCGCTGGGTCAAAACCGGTTGATCATTACGGGGGGCGAGCCACTGCTGCAGGGCGGCGCTTTGGCCGATATGCTCGATCATTTGCCCGATATCAGCGTCGAGATTGAGACCAACGGCACAGTCAAACCGCCCGCGCGGCTGGATATTCGGACCGATCAATTCAATGTCAGTCCAAAGCTCGCACATTCAGGCAATTCTTCTGAGCTAGCTTTGATACCGGCACGAATCGAGGCCTTCGCTGATGACCCGCGCGCCTTCTTCAAATTCGTCATCGCCGATTCGCAGGACGTTGCAGAAGTGTTGGAACTGCAAAGCAAATATCGCCTGCCAAATGCGCGCATATTCCTGATGGCTGAGGGAACGGACAGCAACACATTGAGAAACCGGCAAAAATGGCTCAGCCCGCTATGTCTGACCCACGGTTTTAGAATGTCCGATAGGCTGCACATTCACCTTTACGGAGACACGCGCGCGACCTAATATTCATGTAGGGGCAAGGTACATGGATATTTTTATAAGTTATTCCCGCAATGACCGGGAACGCGTGGATTACATCGCAAAGGCGCTTCAGGCCGAAGGGTATGAAGTGTGGTGGGACCGCGATATTCGCGCGGGCGAAGAATTCGACCACGTCATCGACAAAGCGATCAAGAAATCGAGCGCGATTGTTGTCGTCTGGTCTGAAAACTCCATCGGCAGCCGCTGGGTGAAAGAAGAAGCCGAGGACGGCGTCGAAGCCGACACGCTGGTCCCGGTCACCATTGACCCCATCGTCATCCCGCGCGGGTTTAGGCGCATTCAAGCCGCCGAATTGCAGGATGGCGGCGATGACCCCACGCAGAGCGTGAATTGGCCCGAATTTCTCGACAGCGTTCGAAAAATTGCGGGCGCTCCGGTTGCTGTCCCCGACGGAGCGACGCCAAAATCGCAATCTGAGTTGCTGCGCAGTATGACGGCCAATGCCGCCTTGAAAGCTGGCCCTACCCCCGGTGCAAGTGCTGGCGTGGGCAGCGGTGCCGCTGGTGCTGCTCAAAGCGCATCCGGTGCGCCTGCTTGGAAGAAATTTGTGCCCATTGGTGCGGGCGTTCTGGGCGTTTTGGTTGCCGGATTGCTGGCCATGCAATTCTTTGGCGGAGGGATGAGCAGCGCGCCGCCGCCGCCCGATGATATGACGCCAGTGGTTTTGGGCATCTATCCCAATGAGAGTTTCGGCATCGACCAAGCAGACGGTTTGCGAGCCGCCTTTGCCGATACGCCGTCGGTCATTATTCGCGACCTCGCCGCTTCGCTTGATGCGATGAAGGGGCGCAATGCACCGGATTTGATCGAAGGGCTGAAAAGCAATCTTGCCTCGCGCAACGTAATCGCCATCGTTGGTCCGTCGATCACGGAATTCACGCCAGAAGTACTGCGCGTGGTAGAGGAAAGCGGGCGCCGCCCGGCAATTGTTCTCACCACGGCATCATCGCGCGCCAATATTGGTTGGGACGATAGCGATTTGCCAATTTTCCGCGTCGGTTCCGGCATGGACGAACGCGCAGAGCAATTTTCGCGGCTGGCGCAGAACACTGTGGCCAGCGGGGTTGAGCTGATCTTGCTCTACGAATCCGTGCCCAATTCCAGCGACCTCACCTATGGGCAATTGTTCTTCCAACGGATCACGCAGCGTCTGCCGCAATGGCAGGAATGGTCCGACCAAAAGAAGGTACGCTCGCTGTCCTACACGCGCGGTGAGATTATGGAGAAAGTCTCCTTGCCGCGCGTTCGTCCGATTTTTGATCAACGCAAAATGATCATCGTCGTCGGCCTATCCAGCGATTACCGCGAATTGGTGGAGAACCTCTACGGCACAGATGAGGCGCCGCGGGCAGCCCTGCTTGGCGGATGGAACACCAGCAAAGCGGTGCAGCAGATCAGCAACGAAATGAGCATTCAGGACACCCGCTTGTTCGATATGACGGATGTCTATCGCAGCCCGGCGGACACGCGCGGATTGCCAGATTCTGTGCGTTTTCAGGAAACGTTCGGGACGCTAACCCCCGCCCTGCGCCAAGAGGCCGTGGCCTATGATTCCGGCCTTGTGATCAAACAAGCGGTGACTCAGATGGAAGGCGAAGTGACCGCCGAAAAATTGGTGGAAATGCTGCGCGGGCAGCGGTTTAACGGGATCACTGGCGAAATTGCCTTTGCCGAATCAGGCGAAAGCTGGGGGCAGAATAGCGGCCAAGCGGGCGGCATGCGTCCGCTCTACAATCTGCGCTACAACCCTTCCGCGACCAATTGGAACGAGATTGAGAGCTTTGACGCGCTTCTCAGCCGGTAGCCGAAAGGTAGTCATCATATGAGTTTCGCAAATCAGAAAACCGCCAGCGGTATGATCGGTTTTTTGGTCATCGGAATGGTCGTGATGCTTGTGGTGCGATCTGTGCTGGCAGGCGGTTTTGAGAATGTCGTTATTCCGGGTGCCGCGCTAGAGAATGAAATTGTTGAGCAATTGGAGGCCTATCCCGGCAATCGTGTCTTACTGGCCCGGCTCGAATCCGATTTTCCGCGTGCTTTTGATGATTTTAGCGGGGCAATGGGTGATGCTGCGCGCGGGCCCGGTGGAGAGGACCGCGTCTTGATCGCCGCAAATGCATGGTTCGGAAATTTCTTCGCCAGTCATGATCGCGATTTCGCCGCCGCGCCGATTGCCAGTTTGGACCGTGTGATGGAACTGGAGCAGAGCTTTTTAAACAGTCTGCGCGACCATGACGAATATGCCTGCGCCAATTATGCCAAGGGCCAGGCGCAAGACAAGGTACTGCCGGAGAGCTATGATGAAGCCGCCGGAGAAATTGTTGCGGCTCGTTTTTCCGCCATTTCGGCCGGTCGCAATGACCAACAATTGCGGCTTGGCCTGACGCCGACCGATTACGAAGCGTTGGAGGCAACTTTGCGCGGGAATGGCCTGAACGATGAACAGATTGCGGTCGTCTATGGTGAGGCAGACCCCGCCTCCATCGGCGCGCCCTTGGCGTGCGAGATGGCATTGGAAATGGTCAGCGCAATTCGGGCGCAGCCAGAGGAGCGCCGGGCGCTGCTTATTGGTGCCTATGCCAGCGGGGTTGAATAGAGCTTTTTAGCCCATCCGCTTTGCGTGCCTTTGCTTTAGCCTTGCGAGCGCCAGCGCTGAACGACGCGCTCAACCAATTCTTCTTCGCCGCCGCCATTGTTCCACAATTCTGCAAAGCTCGGATCTTCCGATGCGGGGCGTTTGTGCTCTTCGAGGTTATCGAAATTCACGCGGATCGGAATGGCGACGCCCTCGCCGCAAATGATAACCTCTCGGTTGCGCAAAGCGGGGATGGAATCGAGAAAGCCGCGCGCGCCTTCGGGCATGGCTGCCTTCACGAAGGCCTGATCGCGGTCATTGTTGAGGCGCATGGAAAGGATCGTGCCGCATTGCGACAGCACCCCTTCGGCAAGGTCAGAGGGGCGCTGAGTGATTAGGCCCAAAGAAATACCGTATTTGCGGCCCTCTTTCGCAATCCGGCTAAGGATTTTTGCGACGGACGAACCATCTGAATTTTTCTCATTCGGCACATAGCGGTGCGCCTCTTCGCAAACGAGCAAGATCGGGCGGGTGGTTTCTTCCCGGCCCCAGATCGCAAAATCGAACACCAATCGGCTGAGCACGGCGACCACCGTAGAGGTGATGTCGGACGGCACACCCGAAACGTCGATGATCGAGATTGGTTTGCCATCACCGGGCATGCGAAACACTTTGCCGATAAAGTTGGCCATCGTGTCACCAACCAACATGCCAGAGAACATGAATTGGTAGCGCGGATCATTCTTGATCTCGTCGAGCTTGCCCTTGATCCGCATAAACGGCGCAGAAGACGTGGCCTTATCAAGTTTGCCCATCTCGTCTTGAATCTTGGTCGAAAGGTCAGACAAGAGATAAGGAATGGGACTGTCGACCGTGATTTTGCCCATCGTTTCGGCCAGCCGGTTTTTGCCGCGCGCATGCAACAAACATTTGGCCAGAATATCCATATCGACCTGACGTTCATTGCCGTCACTGGTCAGCAACACCTCGCAATGTTCCTCAAAATTCATGAGCCAATAGGGCATTTGCAGATTGCTGACGTCGAGGATTTGGCCGGTCTGTCGGAACGCGGCGGAATATTCGCCGTGCGGATCGACCATCACAATGTGCCCCTCGGGCGCGGCCTCGCAGATGCGGTGCAGGATCAGTGCGGCGCTGGTTGATTTACCGGTACCGGTCGATCCGAGCAGCGCAAAGTGCTTGCCCAGCATCGCGTCAATATAGAGGCCCGCGCGAATATCCTTTGTCGGGAAAACAGTGCCGATGGTGATATTGGCGCGGCCATCGCTGGCGTAGATTTGTTCAAGGTCTTTGGTTGTCGCGGGATAAATCAAAGCACCCGGAACCGGGTAACGGGTCACACCGCGTTTGAAGGAATGGATGCGCCCGGTCAGCTTTTCCTCAGCACCTTCCCCAAGGAAGTCGATATGCGCGATAATGCCGCTTTCATTGCGGCGATCCTTGCGTTGGTCACGGACATTGGCGAGCAGCCAAGAATTGCCAACCCGGATTTTGATCTGGCTGCCGACCTGTCCGGCCAAGGCGATGGAGCGATCCTCGTCTTCCATACATTCATTAAGGCGTTGAAGATCAAGCGCAATTTGTGAACCCGCACCAGAGATTTCCAACACGACGCCAATCGGCTGCTTGCTGTTATCGTTTGGTGCTTGCGCTGCCTCTGCTGGCGCAGGAGCGCTGCTTGCGGGGTCGAAATTGTGGCTGCCCATATCGGTCATGAAAATGTCCCTTAGCCGTATTGTTGGCCAATTGTTGCCAAGACGGACGCATGGTCCGCTCGTTTCCTCAGCCGGGACATTTGCAGGATTGAGGTTAAGATCGGGTCAAGATTGCCCCATTGCTGGGCAAAGAACGTGCCGGTCAAAACCGATTTTAGGATCTGGAGAAGAACCGCCCGGCCAGCCAACCCATCGTGACGGACAGTATGATGGCGCCAAGGCCGTATAGTAGCGAAAGCCGCTGAGCCGCCCACACCACGCTGCCTTCTAGGCCGACCTTGACCACTTCGATATCGGCGGTCGCACTGGACAGCACCCGGCCATTGGCGATTGCAAATGTTTCGGCAGTGTATTCGCCTGTGGTCACATTCGACGGCAGCGCGATGCGCGCTTGATACAACACGCCTTCGCTGATGCGGACGCCCTCTGAATCCTCGTTATAAAGCCCCAAACGCTCGCGCATTTCAACCAACCCGCGGGCGAAGCGCGCTTGTTGCTCAGGCTCGATCTGGCCGGTTGGGCTTAGCTGGATAAACTGCGTCCCCAGCTCATAAATCGCAGCAGTGCGCGGGTCGACGATTTCATCGATCGGGCGCGATGCGGCCACCGCAAAAAACGACGGGGCAGATTGAAAATCGCTCGCGCCAGAATTCATCCAAATCCCGGCGAGGCGTTCTTTTTCGCGCAAACGAATACGCTCCGCTGGCCCTTTCAACACAACCACGATGTCATATTCAGTCCGGCTGGAGGCCCCATCTGGGTCGATCACTGCGCCGTAAAGCAGCAGATTTGCACCGGTAAAACCTTGTCGTACTTCGATCCGCGATTGGCTGACTTCGGGGACCAGGATCGGTTCGCGCTGCCCCATCAAAAACGGTGCGAGCAGCAGCACAGAAAGCGGCGCAAGCACCCGTTTTCCTGCCAAGCGCCCCGCAGAGGTCATAGCGGACTGACCGTGTAAATCTCATCCGGTTGCACGCCTAAACCATACAGCATTCGCAGCGCCACCAGAATGACAATCCCGGCGAGCACCATGCGCAACACTTCTGGCCGCGCCTTCATGGCAATCTGAGTGCCAAATTGCGCGCCCAGCACCGACCCGAGCAACAACAGGCCAGCCAGCACAATATCGACCGCTTTGGTTGTGAGCGCATGCGTCATGGTCGTCACCATCGTCACAAACAGGATTTGAAACAGCGAAGTGCCGACCACGACATTGCCGCTCATCCCCAGAATATACAGCATCGCCGGGACCAGAATAAAGCCGCCGCCAACCCCCATTAGCATCGTCAAAATACCAACCAACACGCCCAAAATCGCCGGGGCGAGCGGGGAAATATACAGTCCCGATCCATAAAAACGCACACGGTAAGGCAAGCCAGCGACGAGCGGGTGATGCCGCCGTTTGCGCGGCGCGGCATCGCCCTTTTTCTTACTGGGGACCAAAGCCTCCCAAGCCTCTCGCATCATCAAAGATCCGATTGTGCCCAGCAGGACAACGTAAAGAATACTGATCACAACGTCGATTTGGCCCAATGCCTGAAGCAAGCGGAACAAAGCCGCCCCGATCAGCGCGCCAATCACTCCGCCGCCGACCATGACCATGCCCATCCGGTAATCCACACCGCCGCGCCGTCCATGTGCGATCACGCCGGATACGCTGGCCCCGGTCACCTGCGTCGCAGCCGATGCCGCGGCAACGGTTGGCGGGATGCCATAAAAGATCAAAAGCGGCGTGGTCAGAAACCCGCCGCCCACGCCAAACAGCCCAGACAAAATACCCGTCAACCCGCCCAAGAGCACAATGAACAGACCGTTCACCGACAGATTCGCAATGGGCAGATAAACATCCATAATATAGCGACTACCGCAGGCACGCTGTGCTGGGAAGTGAGCGCGGCCCACTGATCCCCGCCAGATCGGTGTTTATGACCCTAAAACCGGGTTGATAAGGTCGCCGCGACCCCGGATTCTGGCGCAGCATCACCCGCCACGCGTTCGCGCCAATCGACAGATAAGCGCGCGGGCACATTACCAATCGTCAAATCCAACCGCACACTGGGGCCAACATCAAGGCGGCTGGCATCCCTTTGCGCCCCGCCCCATGCGCCGCCGCCTAGACTGAGGCGCATGCGCTCATCGCTGGTTGGGCTGTTAAAACTGACGATTTCGCGGGTGATCGCGGCCTGCCCGTCGACAAAGGGCGTATCGGCGCTGCCTCCGACATAACCGGCCCCGCCATACGCCTCCATCCGCAAATCAAATGGCAGGCGCTGGACCGGCAATTCTGTGACCGCGTAAGCAGCCGGGCGTATTTCGGTGCCAAAGATGTTGTGGGTCACGCGCAATTCCGCCGCCAGCCTGACAGGTACCGGGCCATAGGGCCGCGCTGAGACGCCAAGGGCGCCTTCATTTTCTGCATCGGGCACGAAGGCACGATAGGCGCGAACATAGGCGCGCGGATCGTGGTCGGAACTGGGCGCGGCGCGATATTGCAAATTAACCGCCACTTGGCTGGCCCCATAAACCGGCACGCGCCCCTGAGAGATCGAGGTCGATCCGGAACCTGCGCGGTAAAAAGCGAAAGCATCAAGCGACCAGCGATCCGCCGCAGCTGAGCTTTCTGTCCGCTGTGCAGGCATCGCCGCGAAGGGCGGAGCGACCTGAAGCGAGGGCGTTTGCGCGGCCGAGGCGCTAGGCTGCGATACGTTGCCACTGTCAATCGGCCAATCCACCTTAAACGCCGCCGCCATCAGGAAACTGTGCCCGGCGGCGACCATCGGCGATGTGGCAGAGCCACTCGTCTGCCGCTGCGCAAATGGGCCCGCCGGTTCAAAAAGCGCAGCATTCACGCGCTGGCCAAACGGCGATGCGGATGCTCTCGCCAAAATCGCCTCTGCTTGAGAGAAGGGATCGCGCGCGTCCGCCACCTTTTCAGGCCGTTCCGTTTCAGGAATTGCCGGGTCCGCAATTGCCCCTTCAGCAAGGATCATATCTGTGATCGGCAGGGATAAAGGAAACGGGCTTTCCCAAAGCATCGCTCGCGCCGCGCCCCAAACACAAAGCAGCGCCGCCAGCACAATTATTGGCCCGCCCCTGCGGCTGCCTATTGCCTGCGTCATATGCCGTTCCTCGCGGGCACGCTGTCGCCGGGCAAATGCGCAGGATGGCGGCTATGCGGGGTTTTGTCCCACTCGATCGCGCTGCCGAAAATTGTCCGCATATAAGCGGCAACCGCGCGCCGTCCGGCCATGATCGCCACCACATTGGTGACCGGGATACGCAAGACGGCAAAGACCCCTTCCGCAATTCCGTAATTGCGCGCGGTAAAGGCAAATCGCCAAACCACCCGCCAGATAAAGAACCCCAAATTGACGGTGAGCAAAGCGATTAACCCCGGGCTCAGCGGGGTCGGCTGCGCCACGCCAAGCGACACGGCCGCAGAGATAATCAGCGTCAGCACCAAAAGCGTATAGCCCAGCACCAAGACCAAAGCGGTAAGCGGCCCGCGCCGGTCGCGCGCCCGCATCCAGCTTTCGACAATGCCCCCGGTCCACCCTGTCCGGTCCCACCCCTGCAAAGCGATCCCATGCACCCAGCGTGTTTTTTGGCGAACAATATGATCAAGCCTCGATGGGAAATAGGCCCGCGTCGCGATCAGCAGATCATCCTCGCCCCGGGCGCGCACGAATTCGCATGTGCCGCCGCTTTCAGCAATCGACAGGCCCAATTCGTAATCTTCGGTCAGAGATTCCCGCTCAAACGGGCTGCCATCGGCGTGATTTGCGCATAATTTATCCAGCGCCGCTCGGCCAATCGCGCATCCCACCCCAGCCGCAGGCAGGGCCGCACCAATAGCACTGCGCACGACCATCCCTTTGCCGTGGGCCTCGGCGAATTCCTCGCAATAATGGCTGCTGAGCCAATCACGCCCCGTTTGCGGTAGCGGCTCAACCGGCAATTGCGCAAAATCCGCGCCGCCCGCAATCGCATGATCGAGCAAGCCCAAACCGGCAGGATCAACCATGTCTTCTGCATCGTGAAAAATAACGCACGCAAATTGTTTGCCAGAGCGGCGCTCATCCGCGCACATCGCATCATGCAGGCGGTTGAGGCAATCGGCTTTGGTGCTTGGCCCCTGCCGATCATGGATCACAAGACGCAATCGCGGATCACCGCGCGCGCCGCTCATCGCGGCCTCCAGCGTAGCGGGATCATTGCGGTAAATGCCAACATATAACCGCAGGTCCTCTTGCGGCCATGCGCTCAGCAGATGCGCGATCGTTTGCTTGATCACGTCCTCTTCTTGCCAAGCCGGAACGAAAATCGCCGCCCGGCCATGCAATTTGCGATTTTGCAATTCACGCCTCTGGACATGCGGGGTCTTCGCCCGGCCCGTGATCTTTAACCACAGCCATGCGGCATCGACCGCCAGATCATCCAGCGCCCCGATTAAGAAGAAAACCCCTGCAAACAGCAGCAATTCATGCTGGAACACCGCCAGCCATTGCCACACATCCCAATCAATAAAAGACAAGGCGACCCATCCCCTGATAGAAAATCAGACTAACGCGGGGTGATAAACCTTGCAACCACTGCGAGTTTTCTGAAAAGACACGCGCCATGTCTGACACACAAAATACTCGCCCCGCACCGCTTCGCCGAATTTTTTCGCCGGTGCGCGCTTTGTTTGTGGGGGATGCGTCGGCGGGCGTGTTGCTCATCCTTGTCGCGGCGGCGGCGATGTTGGCGGCCAATTCCGCATTTGCGGGCGAATATGACACGCTGATCAATGGCAAATTCGGATGGTATCCGCATCCTAAGCTGAGCTCGCTGCATTATGTCGTGAATGACGGCCTGATGGCGGTGTTCTTCTTTGTCGTCGGCCTCGAAGTGAAACGCGAAATGGTGCAGGGGCAATTGGCCGATGCTGCCGCGCGGCGATTGCCGATGGTGGCGGCGGCGGCGGGCATGGCTGTGCCGGCTATCGTGTATATGCTGGTGTCGGGCGGCGGCGAATTTACGCGCGGCTGGGCGATCCCGGCGGCGACCGATATTGCCTTTGCGATGGGCGTGTTGGGCTTGCTCGGCAACCGAGTGCCTGCATCTTTGCGTTTGTTCCTTTTGACCGTTGCGATTGTCGATGACATCGGCGCGGTGCTGGTGATCGCGCTGTTTTATACAGAGATCGAATCCATGACATCATTCCTGATGTGGATGGGCGCATCGGCGGCGGTTTTGGGCGTAATGATTGCCATGAACCGGGCACGGATCAGCGTATTCTGGCCCTATATTCTCCTTGCGATTGTGCTGTGGTTCTGCGTGCTGAACACCGGCATTCATGCGACGATTGCCGGTGTACTGGCGGCTCTGACGATCCCGCTGCACCGCAAGGATGGCAATTCCATGCTTGAAAAATTGGAGCATGGGCTTGCCCCGTGGAGCGCTTATCTGGTGGTGCCCGTGTTTGGTTTTGCCAATGCCGGGGTGTCGCTCGCCGGAATGGGCGTGGGTGATTTGCTTGAACCCTTGCCGCTCGCCGTTGCCGCGGGTCTGGTTCTGGGTAAGCAATTGGGCATTTTCACCACAGTGTTCATCTGTGACAAAACCGGATTTGCACCGCGACCAGAAAATGCGAGCTGGGCAGAGATTTGGGGTATTTCGATCCTGTGCGGCATCGGCTTTACCATGAGCCTTTTTATCGGCTTGCTGGCCTTCACCGATCCAGAAATGATCAACAGCGCGAAGATTGGGATCCTGACCGGGTCGGCGATCTCAGCGATTATGGGCTTTGTGGTTCTGCGCCTGACGACGAACCATTCCGATGCCGATTGCGATGACCAAGGCAGCGCGCCAAGCGCCGCTTAATTGGTCATCAAGCAATCAATTTTGGGCGTGACAGCTGGGTTTTCCCGGCTGCGGGCTTACCAGCTTCCGGTGTTTTCCATGCTGGCCCACGGCTCTTGCGGCTCCAGACTGCCTTCCTGAAGCAGTTCGACCGAAATCCCGTCGGGTGATTTGACGAACGCCATGTGCCCGTCACGCGGCGGGCGGTGAATAATGTGACCGGCATCGGCGATCCGCTGGCAAGTCTCGTAAATATTCTCAACCCGGTAAGCGAGGTGGCCAAAATTGCGCCCACCATCATAGGTTTCTGGCGCACTGCCGTCTTCGGGTGGCCAATTATAGGTCAGCTCCACCTCGGCAATGCCCTCTTCACCCGGCGCGGCAAGGAAGATCAGCGTGAAACGCCCGGCTTCAATATCGAAGCGGCGCATCTCCTCCAGCCCAATCAACTTAAAGAAATCGACCGTCGCTTGTGGATCGGTGATGCGGATCATGGAATGGAGAAATTTGGTCATAAGAACGCTCCTTGTGCCCGGCAATTTAGGCGGGGGGGCTCAATTGCCTAATTGGCTAGCTTAGCTACGGTGCAAGGCCTTCATCTGCAAGTGGAGCGGGCGGCAAGAAGAGCGGGTGGCAAAGGCCACGCAAAGCAAAAGACGCGGAGCCATTACAGCCCCGCGTCCCGTTCCTCCTGCTTATCTGCAGGTTACTCTATGATGCAATCCGCCGCTTAAAAGCTGGCCGCGACCGTCACCACAAATGCGTCATCGGTGAAGATTTTGCCGGGATCGTTGATCGCGTCCCCTTCCACGCCGACATAGGCGACCGTGAACGTCACCGGCCCTGCCGCAACATCGGCGCCAACTGACCAGTCAAATGCCTTGCTATCGCCGGTAAAGGTCAGGAAACCATCGGTATAGCCAAGGTGGCCGTTGATCGTGATCGGCGTATCCGGAATGCCGATGCCAAGATCGGTATAAAGATACAGATTGTCTGTGCTGCCGAGCGAATCTTGATCCGGCGCATAAGCCAACCCGCCGGTCAGCGAGGCCGGACCGATTGAGGCGCTGAGCGAGCCGTAAAATTCAATGTAATCAAAATCACCCGGACCGGCATCAGGATAGAGATAAGCGATAACGCCGACATCAGCCGTCAGGCCGTCCGTCAAATCGCCGCTCCAGCCGCCGTAAACATCAAGCTCAGTCGAGCCATAGCCGACCGTTTGTTCGTCGAGATTCGACGCCCAAGTGCCGACATACAGACCCGAATCGTGCCCGACATCAAATCCGCCCTGAACAGCGAATTCGCCGCCTGACAGATCGACACCGCGGAAACGATATTCCGTGGTGAAGGCAACATTGGCAGAGAAGGAAAGGCCGCTTTCGCCGCCAAAATCACTGGCCACCGCTTCATCAACGGGTTCGTTTGCGCGTTCTACTTTGGTGGTAAGCACAAGATCGCCGGTTTCAGCGGCGTTGTTATCGAGCGCAGCGGATGCCGCGATCAATTCTGCACTGATCGAAGAATCAGTGACAGCCTCAGAAGATGTTTCCGAAGCGAATGCGGGAGCTGCGGAGAAGAGCAGACCTGCGGTTAAGCTAGCAGCGGAAATGCTGCGGGCAGAGAGGGTTGCGGCCGAAAGGCCGCGGATGGACGTGAGCATGACAACTTCCTTGTTGTTTGTTTTGCTTCGTCCCACCTGCACATCCGGCGGCTGCGTATTTTTATGAGCAATCTCATCCAGATGCGAAACAATCGTGCACATTAATGCTGCATAGCACAAGAGAAATTGCTCAACGTTTCAAAACCAAGCCATCAAAACGTGCAAAGCCGGTCAAAAGTGTTGGAAAATTGCATCACTCAATCGCGCCGCAATAATCGGCAATTTCCGCCCCACTTTGGCGCGGCCAATCGCGGCTCAGTTGCCGTTCAGGCTTGATCAGACTAAAGGCAGCGCTCCGCCCGCCCCTCGCGGTTTAAACCTGCATTTCCGAACGCATCTTAAAAGAACACTTGCCAAAGCCACACCATGTTCAAAGCCCTTCGCAAAATCTTCAGCCCCAGCCCGCAAGCACCGCTTCCTGCGGTTCCGGCCGGCACGCGCTATTATGTGATTGGCGATATTCATGGACGGCTTGACCTCTACAACGCCTTGATCGGCGCGATTGAAGAGGATGATGCGACCCGCCCTGATCAGGACACACATATTATTCTGCTGGGCGATCTGGTTGATCGCGGGCCGGACAGCGCCGGTGTCATTGCCGCCACGCGCGCTTGGCAGGCCAAACGATCGGTCCGCGTTTTGGCGGGCAATCACGAGGAAATGTTCCTCAATTCCTTTAAGAAACCTGAGATTCTGCGCCATTTTCTGAAACATGGCGGACGCGAAACGGTGTTGTCTTACGGTTTGTCACGCAAACAATTCAACGCGATGAACCTTGATGAATTGTTCGCTTTGATGCCGCAACTGATCCCGCAGGCTGATCTGGATTACATGCGCAGTTTTGAGGAGATGATCATCGCGGGCGATTATCTGTTCGTGCATGCTGGCATTGATCCCGCCTTGCCGCTCGATCAACAAAAACGCAGCGACATGCTATGGATCCGTGACCGTTTTCTCGATCACGAAGGGCCGCTGGATAAGGTCGTCGTTCACGGACACACAATCTTTAACAAAGTCATGGATTGCGGCAATCGGATCGGCATTGATACTGGCGCTTTTCGCTCAGGTGTGCTTACGGCCCTCGTGCTCGAAGACGACCAAAGACGCATCCTTCAGGCCAGCCAAATAGACAGCGGGCCGATCGAAGTCTTTCAGGGCGAGCGGGCATAAGACACGGGTGAGAGCCGGGCTTATCCCGCGCATCTTTACGATATCTTTGCGCACCACCTCTAACCGGCGCGCACACAGTTTAGGGGCAATATGCCATGAAAATTGCAATGGTGGGTTCGGGTTACGTTGGCCTGGTATCGGGCGCATGTTTCGCCGATTTTGGTCATGACGTTGTTTGCATCGACAAAGATCAGAGCAAGATTGACCGGCTGCACGAAGGTGTCATGCCGATTTACGAGCCGGGTCTGGACGCCTTGGTCGAAAGCAATGTGAAAGCGGGCCGGCTGTCTTTCACCACGTCGCTGGCCGAAGGGATCAAAGACGCCGCCGCCATCTTTATCGCGGTCGGCACGCCCAGCCGGCGCGGTGATGGCCATGCTGATCTGTCCTTTGTTTATGCCGTCGCCAAAGAAGTCGGAGAAAGCCTCTCTGGCCCGGCAGTGGTCGTCACCAAATCAACCGTGCCCGTGGGGACCGGTGATGAGGTTGAACGTATTTTAAAAGACAGCGGCACGGCGCACCAATTTTCCGTCGTATCCAATCCGGAATTTCTGCGCGAAGGGGCCGCGATTGGCGATTTCAAACGCCCAGACCGGATTGTTATCGGCGCAGAGGATGATTTTGGCCGCGATGTCATGCGCGAGGTTTACCGCCCGCTTTTCCTCAATGAATCGCCCATTCTGTTTACCGAACGCCGCACGAGCGAACTGATCAAATACGCCGCCAACGCCTTCCTCGCGACGAAGATCACCTTCATTAACGAAATGGCCGATCTGTGCGAGAAAGTCGGCGCGAATGTGCAGGATGTCAGCCGCGGGATTGGGATGGACAACCGCATTGGTTCCAAATTCCTCCATGCTGGCCCCGGCTATGGCGGATCATGCTTTCCTAAAGACACGCTCGCTTTGCTAAAAACAGCTGAGGATTATGACAGCCCGACCCGCATTGTGGAGGCCGTGGTAAAAACCAATGAGAGCCGCAAACGCGCGATGGGCCGCAAAGTGCTCGACGCATTGGGCGGCGCGGAGAATGCGCGCGGTAAGAAAGCCGCTTTGCTGGGCCTGACCTTCAAACCCAACACCGATGACATGCGCGATTCGCCGGCCATCGCGGTTGCGCAAACATTGACCGATGCGGGTGTGATCGTGTCGGCCTATGACCCAGAGGGGATGGAGATTGCCCACCCCCTAATGCCGGATGTCATCATGTGCGATGACCCTTACGCCGCCTTAGAGGGCGCAGATGTGACCGCGATTGTGACCGAATGGGATGCCTTCCGGGCGCTTGATCTGGGCCGCGTAAAGGAATTGGTGAACGCGCCGGTGATGGTTGATCTGCGCAATATCTACAATCCGGACGATATGCGCGCGAGCGGTTTTACCTATACGAGCATCGGCAGGGCTTAGGGCTCGAAATTAACCTTTCGCACGATTTGGAAACTCATTGCGGCGCTTTGCGATAGATTCGTGAAGCGCCGCTTTTGATTCCAGATACAGCAAGATACATTTGCTACAAGTGCCTGTCTTGCCACAAAAAAGTGACGCAGGGGATTGGGATTCATGCCGCTAATGGAGTAGCCTCCGAATCGGGTAGGGGTATTCGAACCATGGGGGCTAATATGAAACACAGTAAACTTTTGACCGGTGTAGGCATCGTCGCACTTTCTGGGGCGCTGGCGGCAACGCCTGCTTATGCATCCGGAAGCAGATCCGGTGCGCCGGTCGCAGATGCGCCGAGCGAGCAGACGCAGTGGCGCTTGGACCAAGCGGACACCCGCAGCGACAGCGTTTCGCAAGATGGACCTGCGGCGCAGGCCGCCCCCTCCACTTTAACGCCAGTCGCAGCGCCGTCGATTGCCGCACCAACGGTTTCGATCGATACTTTTGCGGGCATCCAATCAGACGCCTATACTGCGACAATTGATCCGTCGGTTGTTTTGACCTTGCCGCGTTTTACCGGCGACATTTCAGCCACCACAGTGACCGCAACGCCGCGGATCATCTCCCGCGATGATGTGGGCCTTGATGGCGCGGTGGACATTGACAACACGCAGCCATCGGTTGTCCAAATTTTCAGCCAAGTGAACGGCACGGGTCAGGTGTTCTTCAACTGCACCGGCAGTGTGATCAATCCGCGCACCATTTTGACCGCCGCGCATTGTCTCAATGCGCGCTCTTCAGAGGCTTACGGCACCGCAGAATCCGGGGCGGAGCGCACGCAGCTTATCTCAACCGGCGTCGACAGTTCGGTGCGCTTCTTTGAATATTTGGGCACTGGCGCGAACTATGCCGAAGGTGGCCTTGCAAGCAGCACCGACGTCATCATCCACCCTTCCTCCAATCTCGACAATGGCGGCTTGCCGTTCCCTTGGGCGGATGTCGCTTTGATCGCGGTTGATACGCCGATTACTGACGTGCCTGCATTGCCGATCCTGCTGACCCCTCTCACAGAGCTGACGCATGTTGTTCAGGTCGGATATGGCGGTTTCGGCACAGCGGACAGCGCGCTGTTTAACAACCAACTGCCGATTGGTTTCCTGCGCCGCGTGGGCGAAAATATGCTGGGTGCCATCGCATCGCCGGCGGATTTGATCGATACAATTGCGCCGCAATTTGCGCCAACCGCGATCAATTTTGGCGAAGTCTCGCAGCCATTTTACTTCACCGACTTTGACAATCCTAACCGTGTTGGTCCGGGAGAAGATCGCTGCACATTCTTCCCTGATGGCAGGATCAGTTGCGAGAGCCTGGATGCGGTCATATCGATTGATTGGTTCGACGGAGACGCCCTGCCAAACGAAGTCGCAACCGCTGGCGGCGATAGCGGTTCGCCGCTAATTGCCGATCAGCTTGGCGGGCCGCCGGTTATCACGGCGGTTCTGTCGGGCGGCTATGATTTCTTTGGCATCGGCAACACGTTTGGCGATATCAGTTTCTACAACCCGCTTTATCCATTCTTTGAATTTCTAACGGAAAACACCGCTTACAAATATGTGTCGGCGCGGCGCGGGGACGGAAATTGGTCGGACCCAACCCACTGGACGCAAGATCTCGATCCCGGCTTCTTGGTCGATGATGGCACCGGCACCTTGGTCAATGGCATCCCGGTGGGTGATGAACCGGGCGTGTTTGAAACCGGTCCGGGTATCGGCTTGATCCTCGGCAATGACGTGTCAGAATATCCAAGCGACCTTTCGAGCTCCCTTCCACCAGAAGGCACCCCGAATTTCGGCGGCAATATTCCAGAAAGCTCGGTCTTGCTTGGGCCAGGTTCGCGCGGTTTCGTTCCGCAGAACACTGATGGCACACCGGGCACCGCGTTCGAAAACCCGGCACAATATTTTGAGGTTCACCTCACCCGCCGGGGCACCACCACGGTTGACCTTGATGTAGAGATCGACCGTCTGGTCATCGACCACCGCCGCGCCGGTTTCATCCTGCCGGATGAATGGAGCTTCACCAGCCTGATCGGTGTCGAGCAATTCAATGGTGTGGCAGAGATCAATGGCACGCTGAACACCGGTATCTATACGCTGGCAGGCGGCGAATTGGTCGGCGATGGCGGCACGATCAACACCAATGTGCTGTTCAACCTAGAAGGGTTGTTGAGCGCAGGGGGAGCCAATGGTTTTGGTACGCTGAGCATTGATGGCGATTATGTCCAAACCAGCGGCGGCACTTTGTGGAGCGATTTTTCGGTCGGACGGCGTAGTATCGTCACCGCCGACAGCTATGACATTTCGGGCGTCGCGGTGCTGGATGGTGATCTGGTTATCTCCAGCCGTGATCGCCGGGTTCGCTTTGGTGCGGAATACACCTTGCTATCAGCAGGGGCGATCGATGGCGATTTTGCCAGCGTGACCTTCCTCAGCCGTTCACCAATTCTGGCGGCGGAACACCGGATCGAAGATGGAGAAATCATCGTCGAAATCACAGCGCGCAGCATCCGTGATCTTTTGGGTCGCCGCAGTTCGCTGAGCTCGCTCGGAACCGCGCTTGATACATTGCGGGCGTCGCGCTTTGATAGCTTTGCCGAAATGTTCGCAATCGTGGACAGCGCAACATTCGACACTCTCGGATCGACCCTGTCCTCGCTCACTCCGGTGAACGCGTTTGGTCAAACCTTTACCGCCAACACCTTCTCTCAGCGTTTCACCGGTCAAATCGCACAGCGCACTCTTGCGCTGCGCGGCGGATCGCGCGCGGCGGGCGGATTTACAGCGGCGGGCAATGCCAGCTACGCGCTGACGGGGACCACTCCGGGTCAAACCGGCGCATTGGGTATCTATGGCAGCGCCTCTGGCGTCTTCCTCAATGGCGGACAGCAATCCGGCGTGTTGGGCAACGGCGTGACCGGTTTCAACACATTTGGAACCAATGGCGTCACCAGCGGCGTGGTCGGTGCCAATGCGTTTGAGCAAGCCTCGCTTACTCAAGCAGGCGAAATGACCATCGGTGCTGACCTGCAAGTTGCAGAAGGGTTCAGCTTCGGTGTGGCCGTGTCCAACATCCGCAACAGCCAGCAATCGACCGGGTCACTGCAAGCGCAGGAAGACACCAGCCAATCGGTCGCAATCTACGCCACATGGTCAGATGGCGGCATGTTCGCAGATGGATATGCCGGCACTTCCGATCAGCAATTCGGGGTGGAACGCGCCGCGCAAGGCGATTTCCGCGCTTCGTATGACAATGCCATCGGACAATCTGACGGTGCGCAAACCTTTGGCGGGATGCGCTTGGGCTATGCCTTCGATTTGGCCAAGGGCTTTGAAGTCGGCCCGGTTGTGAGCATGGATTATGTTCGCAACTCAATCGGCGGCTATGACGAGATCGGCGCGAATGCCTTCGGCCTGTCGGTCGCAGATCGGACCTTTACGTCGATGGGCGCAAAGGCTGGGGCGATGGCGTCATTCGACATCACCGCCGGTGAACGCACATCGATCCGCGCCTTTGGTTCGGTCGCCTATGCCCGCGAATTGGCGGACACGGCGGATGTGGTCACAGCGAACTTCTTTGGCGCGGCGGACACACCGTTCACCATCGCCAATCAGCTCGACGGTCAATGGGTGTCGGTCAATGCAGGCGCAGAGATGGCCGTGGGCCAGAATCTAAGCGCGTCTGTTTCTGTCACGTCCGATATGGGCCGCGGCGCATTGTCGAACGATCAGGGCCGCGTTTCGGTTAGCTGGCGGTTCTAAGCTGCTTTGATAGCTCGATGCGATCTAAGACGCCGGGTCTTGCCAATACGGTAAGGCCCGGCGTTTTCGTTAGCCCCGCTCAATGCCTGTCCAATGCGATGCCCGACTGATTTGGCCGGACCAGTGAGACGACAAGAACGTCCTCAAGTAGTGAAGCGATAGGACAGCAAAAGCGTCCTCAAGTAGCGGAGCGATAGGACAGCAAAAACCGCCCTCAAGTAGCGAAGCGGTAGGGCAAACAAGAACGTCAGGGGGCATCATAAGCCGGGTTCTGTCTCCGCGCGCGGTATCCATTCCTGGACCGGCCGCGCGGCGGCAACCATTCATCTGGGCCGCCTATTGCTAAGCGGCTCAAGCAGCCAACCCGGATCTCTCGGAGCGAACCACTCCTGCCTCTTAAAAGGCGCGAGACCCCTATTTGGCCTTGCTCCGGGTGGGGTTTACCATGCGGACACTGTTACCAGACGCCCCGGTGCGCTCTTACCGCACCCTTTCACCCTTACCTGTGCGCCGGATAAATCCGAAGCCATCGGCGGTGTTCTCTCTGTGGCACTTTCCCTAAACACTGGTGCAAGCACCGATGCTCGGCGGGCGTTACCCGCCACCCTTGTTTCGTGGAGCCCGGACTTTCCTCGCCCACTACATCCCGAAGATGTAATGACACGCGGCTGCCTCAGCCCCCTGACACGATGACCTATAGAGAAAGGGCCGGCTGTAGGAAAGCCGGCCCTTTCGATTTTCATGCAACGCTTTTCAGCTTCAATCCTGACCGCCAATATTGTCGAGCGTGTCATCCGGAGTAAGCACGAACCGCCAGATGATCGCCCCGATTGCGGCACCGATCAACGGAGCCACCCAGAACAGCCACAATTGCGGCACAGCGGCAGTGTCAGCGTAGAATGCCACACTGGTTGAGCGCGCCGGATTGACCGATGTGTTGGTCACCGGGATCGAGATCAGGTGGATCAATGTCAGCGCCAGACCAATCGCAATCGGAGCAAAGCCCGCAGGCGCCTTCGCCGAGGTCGCACCAAGGATCACGATCAAGAACCCTGCGGTCAGCACGATTTCAATCACCAAAGCCGACGTCATCGAAAAACCGCCCGGTGACAATTCGCCATAACCGTTGGACGCAAACCCGCCTGCTTGGAAATCGGCAACCCCGCTAGCGACCACGAACAGCATCCCAGCCGCCACGAACGATCCCAGCAATTGTGCGATCCAATAGGGGATCAGTTCACCCCAGCTAAACCGGTTGCCAATCGCCAGACCCAGGGAAACCGCTGGGTTGAAATGCCCACCAGAAATGCCGCCGACCGCATAGGCCATCGTCAAAACCGTCAAACCAAAGGCGAGGCTGACCCCGACGAACCCAATTCCCAATTCCGGGAATGCCGCGGCGAGCACTGCTGATCCGCAGCCCCCAAATACAAGCCAAAATGTGCCGACAAACTCGGCTGCTAGTTTTCTCATCATCGCAAATCCCTCCCATGGCGATTTCTGAACCTGTTAAAGCACATTTTTGCGCGGCGCGGTGTATCCACTTGTAACCACCCACATGCCATCCGGCCGGCTCGCCCCTCAGCGCGCCGCGCCGCGATCGCGTTCCAGCAGCAAGTGCCACAATATCGCGCCCAATTGCGCGTCGGGCTTGCCTTCGATCTTGCCGGGCCGCCAGCGCCGCTCGAACGCCTCAATCGCTTTGCGTCCTTCGGTTATGTCATATCCATAACGTTCCAAGGCGAGGATGAACGCCCCTTCATTGTGGAACGGATCGACCTGATCCAGTTTCGCGGGTCGCGGCAGGCACAGGCCGTATTGCGCCAACCGATCCCACGGGAATAGCTCGCCCGGGTCCACTTTGCGCAAGGGCGCGACATCGGAATGCCCCACCACATTGGCGCGCGGAATGTCATATTGCTTCACAATCCGCGCGATTAGCGGGACCAGAGCTTCAAATTGCGCGTCGGTAAACGCCCGGTATCCGCCCGCATGGCCGGGATGGTCGAGCTCGATACCAATGCTCGCAGAATTCACATCCTTGATCCCGCGCCAATAGGACGCGCCTGCATGCCATGCGCGTTTTGCTTCGGACACCAATTGCGTGACCACGCCTTCTTCGCTGATCAGGTAATGCGCGGAGACGCCGGCTTCTGCGTCGGTTAACCGGTCCAGCGCCGCCTCAATCGGCTTCATCTCGGTATAGTGGACCACCAGCATAGTGATCGGCAATTTGCGGTCGCTGAAATTTGGCGACGGGACGACGGCGTGAACCAGCTCGCTGGTTTCCATATCGCGGAACTCGCGCCCGGCACTTTCAGCGCCACCACTCTTGGAGGCACCGCTCTCAGGGGCGCCATTCTCACCGGCACCACCTGTATTGGCCCCGTCTTGGGCGCTCACCCAATCATGCCTTCCGGCTCGGGCAAGACCGCGCCCAGAACCAGCGCATTGTCCGACACCTGATATTGCAATCCGCCGCCCATTTCCTCAGCCAGCAAAGCAATCATATGCGCAGCAGCCGTCCGGCTCGATATCTCAGAGGCATCCAGATCACCCTGCAAAGCGCGGCCGATTGTCTCATCAAAGGCAATTCGATCACCAGCGGCGCGCGTCACGATCTCAATATTGCCGTCGCGGCGTTCTGCGCCAATATCCAGCGTCCCGCCGCGCACCAGTGCATCCAGCGCGATCTGCGACAGGTTGAGCAGCACTTTGACCGACGGTTTCGGCAGGCTGGAAGAGGCAATCGCCCATTTCAGCTCCACCCGTTTGGCATCGGAGGCGAGGGCCGCGATGACCTCTTGCGCTTCTTCCACCGGCACCGCTTCGCCAAATCCGCCCGCCGCGCCGAATGCTAGACGGAAGAACTTGAGCTTATCCGTGCTGATCTTGGCGCTTTGCTCCAGCAGCTCAACACAGCGCGCGCGCATTTCAGGGTCTTGTTCATCCGCGAGCAGTTCCAGCCCGTTCGACAGCGCCCCCACGGGGGAGAGCATATCGTGGCAAAGCCGCGAACACATGAGCGCGGCAAGATCGGTTTGAGAGGTCATTATTTAGCGGTTTCCATCCCATGTATCTGTCAATGTCTGACACACCTGACACACTGTCTAGGCGCAAAAATTCCATCCATCCAGCACCGCCCATTTGTGGCCCGATAATCGGGGCAAATTCTGGGGTGAAGGACAATCATGGCGGCACCCTACTAATCGATCACGCAGTAGGAAAGTGCGTTAAAGCCCGATCCCGCTTCTTTGGCCCCATCTTCCCAAAATCGCAGCGTGTCGCCCCCATCTGAAACCCCGTCTGCGCGCGCACCGCAAATCGCCCAAATTCGCCCGTCGCCCGCGCTGCTGGCGCGGTCTGTTTCAGAAGGGCGCGGATCGCCGGTGGGGTGCGAATGGAAATAACCAATTAGCTTAGCTCCGCCCGCCCGTTCATCGCGGTGTGCATCAATTAAGGCCTGAGGATCGATCTCAAAATGTGTTTGCGGGGTGGGATGGACGTTGGCGACCAATCGCAGCGCCTTCACTCTTTTCCCCTCGCCCAGCAAGATACCGCAAGCCTCATTGGGGTAAGCCTCAACCGCCGCAGCCCGCATGGCGGCAAGGGCAAAGCTTGTCACTTCAATGCACATGATGCATACTTTTGATCATGTCGGAAACTCGATACCTCACCGGATATGTAGATGGCCCTGGCCGGATCGCGCAGGTCCTTTCAAAGCAAACCGATATCCCCATCGCACAGATACATGCGCTCATGGAAGACTGGGCGGTTGAGATCGGGTCATCGGTGATCACGAATTCCGCGACCCGCGTTTCCGGTGGCGAGGCCTTTCGCATCCAACTGACGGGCGATCTTGCTGACAAAGCCGAATAGCAATTTCTAACGATCAAACCGTTACCGGCACTATCGTTAAAGCCAGCCGGCTCGATAAGGCCCTTGCCGAGGCCACCGATCTGTCGCGCGCGCGAGTGCAGGCCCTGATCGCGGATGAGCGGGTCGAGGTCGATGGCAAGCCCGCCCCCTCGCCCAGCGCCAAAGTTGCCAACGGCGCAAGCTTCCGCATCACAATCCCCGCCGCGATCGAAGCCGAAGCCCAGCCCCAAGACATCCCGCTGACCATCGCTTATGAAGACGAACACCTGATCGTCGTGAACAAACCCGCCGGAATGGTGGTTCACCCCGCACCCGGCAATGCCGACGGCACGCTGGTCAACGCATTGCTGCACCATTGCGGCACCAGCCTATCTGGCATTGGCGGCGTCGCGCGCCCCGGCATTGTCCACCGGATCGACAAAGACACGTCAGGGTTGTTGGTCGTCGCAAAATCCGACGCCGCGCATGAAGGGCTCGCCGCGCAATTTGCCGATCATTCGGTCCACCGCCGGTATTTGGCGGTGTGCGCCGGATGCCCGCGCCCGGCTGAGGGGACGATTGACGAAAAATTGGGCCGGTCAGATCACAACAGAAAGAAAATGGCTGTCCTGCAAAAGGAATCCTCACGCGGCAAACACGCAGTGACCCATTACAAGCTGGTTCAACGGCTGGAACAAAGCGCGCTGATTGAATGCCGCTTAGAGACCGGCAGGACACACCAAGTGCGTGTTCACTGCGCATCAATCGGCCATCCTTTAATCGGGGATCAATTATACGGAAAAACGCCGAAACCGCTCAAACCCTTGATCGCCCGGCTAGGCTTCGCCCGGCAGGCGCTTCACGCGGCGGAAATTGGCTTTTTGCATCCGATTCTGCGGGAAAATCTAAGGTTTCACGCGGATTTACCCGGCGATATGCGGGAACTAATCGACGAACTGGCGCGTTTTAATCGATGAACGGTGCGGCTTTTTACGCGAACATCTCGTAATATAAGTAATCGCAATCTATATGTAACCACGTGGCCCAAAAGACCGGATGCCCATTAGGGGTCCGGCAGCAGCGGTCGACAAGAGAAAGGTTTGAATAACGTGAGCAAATCTACAACGAAAGTCCCGGCACTCAGCGGCGAGCAAAGCCTCAATCGCTATCTGTCGGAGATCAAAAAATACCCGGTGCTGACCGCTGAGCAAGAATATATGCTCGCCGTCGCCTATGCCGAACACGAAGACCCGCAGGCTGCCTCGCAGCTTGTGTCGAGCCACCTTAGACTCGTTGCGAAAATCGCAATGGGTTACCGCGGCTATGGTCTGCCCGTGTCCGATCTCATCTCAGAGGGCAATGTTGGCCTGATGCAGGGCGTCAAGAAATTTGAGCCCGATCGCGGTTTCCGCCTCGCGACTTACGCGATGTGGTGGATCAAAGCGTCGATCCAGGAATATATCCTGCGTTCGTGGAGCCTGGTTAAAATGGGCACCACGGCGGCTCAGAAGAAATTGTTCTTCAACCTTCGCCGGATGAAGAAGCAGCTTGAGGCCTACGAAGATTCCGATCTGCACCCAGAAGACGTGACCAAAATCGCGACTGATCTGGGCGTGCCGGAACAAGAAGTGGTCAATATGAACCGCCGGATGATGATGGGCGGCGATGGCTCGCTTAACACACCGATGCGCGGCGGCGAAGAAGGTGCCGGCGAATGGCAAGATTGGCTGACCGATGATCGTCCTTTGCAGGATGAAACGGTGGCCGATGCCGAAGAAGCCGAAGTGCGTCACGGCATGCTGGTAGAAGCGATGGATTCGCTGAACGAGCGTGAGCAGCACATCCTGACCGAACGCCGTTTGACAGAAAAACCGCAGACATTGGAAGAACTGTCACAGGTTTACGAAGTGTCGCGCGAGCGTATCCGCCAGATCGAAGTGCGCGCGTTTGAGAAACTGCAAAAAGCAATGCAGCGGATCGCGGGTGAGAAACTGCTTCCCGGAATGGCGTAATGTGTTGAGGGCGGCTGCCTTGGGGATTGCGATGCGAACCGCAATCTAGTCCGGCAGCTGCTCTACCAAAGCGTCGAACACAGAAACATCGAAGCGCCGGGGGGAAACCTCCGGCGCTTTTTCTTTGATTTCAGCGATCAGAGCATCCGCCTGCGGGAATCCCCAACGCACGGCGCCGTGCAGAATGCCGGAAATGGCCGTGAACCATTGGATGACATAGGGTTGAAGCGCGAGATGCTGTTCAAAATTTCCGCGACGCCGGGTTTTGTCGCCTTCCTTTTGCGCGCGAGCGATTTCGGGCTGGATCTGCTTAACCAGATAGAGATCGGCGAAACCAAGCCTGCGCTGCGCAATCGCCTCACGCACGGCGGGCACAGCGACCGCAAATTTATCAGGCCAATGAAACCCTGCGCGTTCCATGCACCATGAATAATGCACCTTCATCGGGTCGGTATCGCAAATGGCAAAGCCGTGCTTGGCCTCAATTTCCTGAGCGAGTTGAAAACGAAAAGCGTTGTGATCGGCCCAAAACCGCGCATGCTCGATCAGCGGCGCGTTTTCATCAGGGCGGCGGCCCTTCGCTTCGATCTCTGGGAGCCATCGTCCCTCGCCGAATTGGCGCGCGAAAGTGGTCTTGCCCGCCGCGCTAATGCCCTCTGCCACAATGATCATGATGCGCGCTAACTATCGCCGCAATCGGCAAAAATCATCCGTCAGCGCCGTATCCAGCACACCGCGATATTCCGCCGATCTAGCATCGCCATCGCGCACCAATCCGAACGCCGCGTCCTCCATCTGGCGCATCGGGATCAGCGCCACCGGGCACGAAACCGGGACCAATTGCGATCCCTGCCCCACTTGCAGCGTCGATAGCAGGCCGAACATCCGCCGCTCCCGCGTGGCGCGGCCCAGCATGATCATGCGGTATTGCCCCGCCTCGCTCGTCATCAAATAGGTGTGGCCGGACAGATGCGGCATGGAAACAAAGCCTGCCTGCTGGAACGTCGCGTCAATTCTGTCGCTTTCGGCAAACACCAAATGGCCTTTGTCGGCGCTCCACCGGATTTCGGTACGGTAGGCATAGACCGCATTATCCTCACCAAAACTGGCGCGCAGGGTCAGGTAATCCCCCTCAATCCATTCCACCGCCTGCCGGACGTAAGATCCCATTTCCGGCGGGGCGAGTTCTGGGCCTGCCTGCTGGGCCTCCAGCTCTGCGCGCAAAGACACGCCCAGCGCCTCTTCTAACCGAACGATTGTCGCCAAAGTGAAGGGCCGCCGCCCTGACAGCGCCTTTTCCAGCGTCGAAATACTCAGCCGCGCCGTTTCCGCCAGCCCGGCCCGCGACAGCCGCCGCCGGGCGATTTCTTCGCGCAGGCGAAACGCCACGTCTGAATTGTCAAAACCGCTCATCGATCCTTGATACCCCATCTTCGCATCCCTTGTCCCGTACGAAACCGCACAATTGCGCACAAACCCTCAATTCCAATCCGCCCCGTCCGCATAAATGGCGGAAATCGGCCTTTCTTGGCCGTGGCGCGCCGTCCTTGATCGCGGATAGAGCGATAGATGACGGCGATGAATGGAGGCTTACATGCGACGAATTGCGATTTTCCCGGATAAAGACAGCTTGGTGGTGATACTCATATTGGGGGTCGTCGCGCTGTGCGTTGTTGCGGTTTCCTCGCTGTCTTCGCGCGCGACCGCCAATCCCGTCAGCCGCGCGGCGGCGGAGCCATTGCCCGCCAGCCATGCCCCGATCCAGACCGAGGGCGGTTTGATCCTGCGCCGCGCATCGGCAGCCGCAGGCGACGTTGCCGTGAATGTACCGGCGATGCGGCTGGGCACGGATATTGTCGCAAATGTCGATGGGCAAACCGCCCGCGTCACCGTGACGCAGGCGTTTCGCAACACCTCATCAGAATGGATGGAGGCGACATATCTTTACCCCCTGCCCGACAATGGCGCGGTCGATACGCTGAAAATGGTGGTGGGCGACCGGATTTTCGAAGGGGAGATCAAGCCCAAAGAAGAAGCACAGCAAATCTATGAAGAGGCCAAGGCGAATGGCCAGAAAGCGGGATTGGTCGAACAATCGCGCCCCAACATGTTCCGCAATTCCATCGCCAATGTCGGCCCCGGCGAAACGGTGCTGGTGCAGATCGAATTTCAGGCGCCCATCGCGCAGGTTGCGGGCGATTATTCGCTGCGTCTGCCGCTGGTGGTTGGCCCGCGCTATATCGCTGGCAGCGCGGATAATGTCGGCTCGCTCGCCAATGCCGCGATGCTTGCTGGCGCTTCCGATGTGCTCGCGCCGACCGCCGATCCGGCGATGGTGGCGCGCGCTGGCGGGGGACTCAACCCCGTCGCGATCACCGTCAATCTGGACCCCGGTTTTACAGCGGAGGCAATCTCCAGCCCCTATCACGCGGTGAATATTGCGGGCGCCGGTGACAGCCGCACGGTCACTCTTTCCGATGGCGCTGTCCCGGCAAACCGCGATTTTGAATTGCGGTGGAGCGCGGCCGAAAATGCCCCCGCGCTTGGCCTGTTCCGTCAAAGCCATTCTGAGCTGGATTATGTCATGGCGACGATCACGCCGCCATCGGTTGATCTCACCGGCGAGGCGGCCTCATCCTTTCCGCCGCGCGAGATGATCTTTGTCATCGACAATTCCGGATCAATGGCGGGCGAAAGCATGCCCGCCGCCCGCCGGAGCCTGATCTATGCGCTGGAAACGTTGCGCCCGCAGGATAGCTTCAACATCATCCGTTTCGACGACACGATGAGCGAATTGTTCCCCAGCGCCGTGGCCGCAAATGACCGCAATATTGCACAGGCGAAAAGCTATACCCACACCCTCAATGCAGAGGGCGGCACTGAGATGCTGCCCGCATTGCGCGCTGCGCTTGAAGAAGGGACGACGCAGCGCGAAGGCCCGGTGCGCCAAGTCATCTTCCTCACCGATGGTTCGCTGTCGAATGAGGCGGAGATGATGGAGGAGATCAACGAGAACCGCGGCCGCAGCCGGGTGTTTATGGTCGGCATTGGCTCTGCGCCGAACACATTCCTAATGCGCCGCATGGCGGAGGCAGGACGCGGGACATTCACCCATGTCGGGATTGGTGACGAGGCAGAAACGCAAATGCGCGCCCTGCTGGGCCGCCTTGCCCGGCCCGTGGCCACCAATCTGACGGCGCGCGTGGATGGCGGCACCCTCGATTTCGCCCCACGCGATCTGCCCGATCTGTATGCCGGTGAACCGCTGGTTCTGCTTGGCCGGACGCGGCATTTGGCGGGCACTTTGACCGTGACTGGCACGCTGAACGGACGGCGTTGGTCGCAAAGCATCGAATTGAGCGAAGCGCGCCAAAGCGATGTGGTGGCCAAGCTCTGGGCATCGCGCCGGATTGCCGAAGTGGAGGCGGAGCGTTGGTCTGGGCAAATGTCCTATGAGCTTGCCGACAAGTCGATTGAGGATTTGGGAATGCACTTTCACCTCGTCACCAGCCGGACCAGCCTGATCGCGGTCGATGACACGCCCAGCCGCCCTGATGGTGCACGTTTGACCCGCGAAGAGCTGCCGCTGCTGCTGCCGGAGGGTTGGGATTTCGACCATCTGTTTGGATCGCAAATGACGAACCAGACGCGCGGATTGCCGCTGGAAAGCGAGAAACAGCGGCAACGACTCGAACTGCCCAACACTTCGACCGGATATATGCTGTCGCTGATGCTGGGCCTGTTGCTGATCGGTGCAGGCGGGGCCGGTGCGGTGTGGATGAGGCGGGAACGGCTATCGCCGCAGGCGCAGTTTACGCGCCAGCAGGCGGCGGCATGATGGATATCGCTCTGCCCTGCCCAGAGCAAAATGGGCGCGCCGATACGAAAGGAGTGAACTGGCGCGCCCTTCCCCGGTTGCTATTCCTCGCCGTGATGGTGGCCGGGGCCGCTCTGACGGCGAAGACGCTGTATATCCCGGTGAAAGCGCAAGTGGCGCAGGTCTTGCTGGCCAAAGCGTTTGACGAAAGCCTCGCCAGCGGCAGCCCGGTAAAGCCGTGGAGCTGGGCCGACACCGCCCCCCTCGCCCGCGTCAGCGCGCCCCGGTTGGAGGTCAGCGAGATTGTCCTGTCAGGCGGATCAGGCGAAGCGATGGCGTTTGGGCCGACGGCTATGGTCGATGACCGGGCCAGCCGCGTAACCGTGCTGGCCGCGCATCGCGATACGCATTTTGAATTTGTGCAACGTTTGCTGATCGGGGACGATATCTGGATGGAGCGGATTGATGGCACCGCAGCCAATTACCGCGTGGTCCGCACCGAAGTTACGCAATGGGATGCGTTCACCTATCCTACCGATGGCGGCACGGGATTGATGGCGCTGACCACATGTTACCCCTTCGACACGCATGAACCCGGCCCACTGCGTTATGTTGTCTGGGCGGAAATGGTGCCAGATTGACGGGGCGATTAAGGTCGTGATTGCGCAGCCCTGGATCCACGCCTATTTCTCAGCGCATGGCCATCACAATCGCTCGTATCATTGCCAAGATTATCCTGTGGTTTGTCGGGCTGAGCCTGATTTTGGTAGTTCTGTTCAAATTCGTCCCCGTCCCCGTTACCGCGACGATGGTGATGGATGAAAACAGCATTACGAAAGACTGGGAAAGCCTGGAGAATATCGACCCCAATCTGGTCGCCGCCGTGATCGCGGCGGAGGATTCCAAATTTTGCACGCATTGGGGGTTTGATACCGAAGCAATCGAAGCAGCCGCGCGCCGCAATGCCGAAGGTGGCCGTATCAGAGGCGGCTCCACCATTTCCCAGCAAACCGCGAAGAATGTGTTTTTATGGCAAGGCGGCGGCTATTTCCGCAAAGCGCTGGAGGCGTGGTTTACTTTCTGGATCGAAGCGGTTTGGGGCAAAGAGCGGATCATGGAAGTGTACTTAAATGTCGCGGAAACCGGCATCGGCACCTATGGCGCAGAGGCCGGGGCGCAGCGTTATTTCGGCCATTCCGCCGCGCGCATGACCGCCGATGAAGCCAGCCGCATGGCCGCCGCCCTGCCGCAGCCGAAAAAGCGCGCGGTCATTGGCCCCAGCGGATGGCTGGCGCGGCATGGCAACTCAATTGAAAGCCGCATTGGTGTGGTAAAACGTGACGGTTTGGATTCCTGCGTTTACGATTGATCGCAATGGGTCACGGGCATTCACATCACGGCGGGCATGATAAGGATCATGATCATGATCACGGGCATCATCATGGGCACGGCCACAGCCATGCGCCCGCCGATTTCGGACGCGCCTTTGCCATTGGAATCGCGCTAAATTCGGCATTTGTCGTGGTGGAGGCGAGCTTTGGCTTCCTCTATGGCTCAATGGCGCTGGTTGCCGATGCTGGGCATAATCTTTCCGATGTGCTCGCTCTAATGCTCGCTTGGGGCGCAAATATTGCGGCAAAACGCGCACCGACCGAACGCTTCACCTACGGTTTTAAAAGCTCAACCATCCTCGCCGCTTTGGCCAATGCGCTGCTGCTGGCGGTGGCGATTGGGGCGATCTTGTTTGAAACGGTGCACCGATTGTTCGAACCGGCCGAGCCGCAAGGAATGGTGATGGTCATCGTCGCCGGTATCGGGATTGCGATCAATGCGGGCACGGCGATGCTGTTTATGCGGGGGCAAGATGACCTCAATATTCGCGGCGCCTATCTGCATATGGCCGCCGACGCGTTAGTCTCGGCGGGCGTTGTGCTGGCGGGGCTTGCGATTGTCTTCACTGGGCTGGCGTGGATTGACCCGCTGGTCAGCTTCGCGATTGCCGGGTTGATCGCATTTGCGACATGGGGGCTGGCAAAGGACAGCATAAAGATGAGCTTGCTTGCGGTTCCTGCAAGTATTGACGTCAGCGAAGTCCGGGCGCATTTGGCAAGTCTGGAGGGCGTTCAAACCGTGCATGATCTGCATATCTGGCCAATGTCGACGACTGAAACGGCGCTGACCGCGCATTTGGTGATGCCGGGTGCGCCATGCGCAGACACGTTCCTGCATCAGGCGGCAGAGAGCCTAGAGGCGCGATTTGGCATCGGCCATGCGACGCTTCAGATTGAACGCGATAGCCTGCATTGCGGGGCGGATTGCTAATGGCTGACGGTCCCGCCTCCTCCTCCAGCCCGGCGGCAAATGCCGCGCGCGAACGGCTGCGCGCCGCCATGGTGCGGCTGGCCGACGGCGACAGCGCCGCGCTTGAGGAAATTTATGACGCAACCCGCGTGAAACTCTTCGGCATCTGCTTCCGTATCTTGGGGGACAGAAAGGAAGCCGAGGACGCATTGCAGGACGTCTATGTAAATCTATGGCAACGCGCCGACCGTTATGACCCCGATCGGGCAAGCCCGATTTCGTGGCTGGCGACGTTTGCGCGCAACCGGGCGATTGACCGTCTACGCACTGGCAAAGTGCGCGGCGGCGCTGTTCCTGTGGAAGAAGCGAACCCGCTGCCTGATTCTGCTCCTTTGGCCGATAGCTTGCTGGTGGATGCCGAAAATGCGGCGCAAATTCACACCTGCCTTGCCGGTTTGGATGAAAACACGCGCGGTCATATCCGCGGCGCGTTTTTCGAAGGCTACACTTACGCGCAATTGGCCGAGGCGGCGGATGTGCCGCTGGGTACGATGAAAAGCTGGATCCGTCGCGGCCTGCAAAAACTGCGTGTTTGTCTGGAAGCGAGTGAGGCATCATGAGCGACCCGAAAAACAACACCGGGCCTGAGCCGACACGCGACGATCCCATGATCGCGGCGGAATATGCGCTCGGCCTGCTCGAAGGCGAAGAATTGCTGCAAGCGCGCGGCAAAGTCAGCAGCGATGCCGATTTTGCGTGGCGCAAAGAATGGTGGGACAATTGGTTTGCCCCGCTGACCGACGATATGGCGGGTATGGAACCCGGCGGCGATGTCTGGACGCGGATCGCCCAAGAGGTGCATGGCGGCCAGAATAGCGGTACTGCAACTGGCGGTACTGCAACTGGCGGTACTGCAATTGGCGGTACTGCAATTGGCGGCGCCGAAATCATCGACCTGCGCGTCAAACAAGCCGAAGGGCGCATGCGCCGCTGGCAATGGACAGCTGGGATTACCTCTGCCGCTGCTGCGCTTATGCTCGCAGTGTTGGTCTTCGCCCCGGGCAGCGAACCTGTCGCAGCCCCCGGCACGCAGGCCCCGCAATTGGCCGCCGCCGATCCGCTTGTCGCACAAGTGCCGATTGGCGATACTGGGCTGCGGCTGGACGTAACTTATATCCCCGAAAGCGAAAAAATGCTCGTCGGCGCTATCGGTCTGACGGCCGATGGTGTGCATGATCACGAATTGTGGTTGGTGCCCGCCGATGGCAGCGATTTGCAATCCTTGGGCGTGGTGGTGCCGGGTGAAGTGCGCTCGGTGGAATTGCCAGATAACATCGCCAGCAATCTCGGCAATGGCGTATCCTTGGTCCTGACCCGTGAACCAATTGGCGGCAAACCTGATGGCGAAGACGCTGGCCCAGTGGTTGCCGAAGGCGCTTTCTCGCAGGTCTAATTCTGCCGGAATGTGAGCTTCGGCTCATCCCGCCTAAACCTCGGCTCAAAGCGCTTTTTGGCAATTTTCAAATAAAATTTGGCATCTCTGCATCCGCATTGAGAAACTTAGCGTAAATTCTACGCAAGATCGGGAGGGCTTGCCTTTCACAAAGGAGATCCCAATGCCTACCCTAACTACGAAATTCAAACCCGCTCTCATCGCCGCGATTGCTGCGACAACCGGCATCGCCGCTATCGCCGCCGCACCGGCAACAGCGCATCATCATCACGCCGCCAGCGCGCAGCAAACGCCCAATATCGTGGAAACCGCGCAAAGCACCGGAGTACACGGCACTTTGGTTGCCGCCGTGACCGCTGCTGATTTGGCGGGCACTTTGTCCGCCGATGGCGCGCTGACCGTGTTTGCTCCGACCGACACCGCCTTTGCCAAATTGCCCGATGGCACTGTGGCAAATCTGGTAAAGCCAGAGAACAAGCAGGCTCTCACGGATATTCTGACCTATCACGTGGTCGGCGGGAACATCACCAGCGAGATGATCCTGGGTTATATCAAAAATGGCGGCGGGGTTGCCCGCATCGAGACGCTCGCTGGCGGCGTGTTGGAGGCGCGTCTGTCCGGTAGCACAATTATCGTGACCGACGGTGCAGGCCGCGCAACCGCCGTGACGACAGCCGACGTGCAAACATCAAATGGAATTATTCACGTGACCGACGGCGTCTTTCTGCCCGGTTGATCCGTAACTCTTTCCAGATAGCGCGGCTCCACCGTTCCCCTCCCATTCGGGGCTTCGCTACCTACCGACCCCGTCCGGCGCTCCTCCAAGCACCGGGCGGGGTTTTTGGTTTTTGCGCGCGGGTCCTGCGCCTAATTCGTCGGCAGCCAACGCTGCATCTTCGTCTCAAGCAATCGGATTAGATCAGGGTCCATAAAGGCATAGTCATCAGGAATATTGAGGACCACGACCCGCTTATCCTTAAGCGCCGCGCGATGCTTCCTCTGGAGCTTGTTGCGATGCTGCCGCTCCATGACAAAGATGAAGTCAGCCCATTCCACCAATTCATCGGACAGGGGTTCGTCAGCATCGTTATTGGTGCCAGCGGACAGTGTATTGATCCCCGGTGAGTCGGCAAAAACCTGTTCTGCGGTCGGGCTACGCAATTTGTTTTGGCTGCACACGAACAGAAAATTGCGGTGGGTCATAGTGGTGTCATTGCTAGGTCATTCTCGCTCTAGCGAAGCTGACAGGCGCGTTGCTGCCCGTCAGCTTATGACGCGCCGCATACGCCGGAGCCTGCGGTCTGTCCGCGAAAGATGATCGCGCCATATGCTCCGTCTTGCCTGCGCTCATAAACAAAGCCGACTTCCTGCGGCTGCGTCGCTGGCTCAATTCGGTAGCGTAGATCGCCGCTTTCGGTGAAGCCAAGAATGTGGATGACGTTGCCCTCATACCGAACAGCCACCGGCTCGCCTGCGAAACGGACGGTGGCGTAACATTCGGAGACGACCTCCCAATTGGAGCTGGCAGTGTCATCATGGAAGACTTTGATCCCGACAAAGACCGGTTCGCCGCGCCGCGCATCGCGCCGCGATGATACGATCCATCCCAGCCTTGCGTTAAAACTAGGGCTCTCTGCCGCCTCTGCCGCCTCTGCCGCGTCCAGAACACGGTAGCGCACCGGCGCGGCCAATGTTCTGCGCCGGTCAAAGGCCACGCCGCTGATCGTGCCTTCATCATCAGGGACGAGGATATCGCTTTCCAATTGATCGACGCTGGAGCGGACGATCTGCTCAAAATCCCCATTGCGGTTAAAGTCGCGGAAACACGCATTGGCTTTGCTAGAGATGGAAACGCTGAGCGTTGAGCAGAGCAATGTCGCACGGTTCGATGATCCGAAAACATAGGCGCCCGGCTGCGCCAAAGCGTCATCTGGAATGCTCAAATCATCAAGCAGCTCAGCATCCACAGCGTCTTCGAGCACGGCGACGATTTGCGGGCGGAGCGTCACGATCGCCAAAGAATCGCGGCCTCTGGCGATTTGCTCCTCACCCGGATTTTCGGATTCAAAACTCGCGATGAAAGTCGTCGGCGTCTGCGACCCAGCCAAAGCGGGTGCCAGACCAGACGTGGCGGCAAAAGCCGTGAGCGCGAATCCAGCTATTTGTATACCCCGAAGGGCAGAACAAATATTCAACGCTTACGCCGCCTCTTCTTTCGCATCCCCGCCGTGAACGCGGATCGGGTCTTTCTTCCCGAAGACCACGTCTTCGTCGATCACAATCTCGGTCACGCCTTCCATATCGGGCAGGTCGAACATCGTATCGAGCAAAATCGCCTCAACAATAGAACGCAGACCGCGTGCACCGGTTTTGCGCAGGATCGCTTTTTCTGCAATCGCTTTCAGCGCCTCGTCCGTGAAGGTCAGCGCCACATCCTCGAGATCAAACAGCTTGCCATATTGCTTCACCAGAGCGTTTTTCGGCTCTTGCAGGATCGTGACCAGCGCATCGACATCAAGGTCATGCAAAGTGGCGATCACAGGCAAACGGCCAACAAATTCCGGGATCAGGCCGAATTTCAGCAGATCTTCCGGCTCGCTCTTCTCAAGCAATTCGCCAATATTGCGCTTGTCAGGGTCGGCCACATGCGCGCCGAAACCGATTGAGCGTTTTTGCAGACGATCCGCGATAATCTTATCCAGACCAGCAAACGCGCCGCCGCAAATGAACAGGATGTTGGTCGTGTCGACTTGCAGGAATTCTTGCTGAGGATGCTTGCGCCCGCCTTGCGGAGGCACGGAGGCGGTGGTGCCTTCCATCAATTTCAACAGAGCTTGCTGCACACCCTCACCCGAAACGTCGCGGGTGATCGATGGGTTTTCAGCCTTGCGCGTAATTTTGTCAATTTCGTCGATATAGACGATGCCGTGCTGCGCTTTTTCAACGTTATAATCGGATGATTGCAGCAATTTCAGAATGATGTTCTCAACATCTTCACCGACATAGCCGGCCTCTGTCAAAGTCGTCGCATCGGCCATTGTGAACGGCACATCGAATGTGCGCGCCAATGTTTGGGCCAGCAAAGTCTTACCCGTACCGGTTGGTCCCACCAGCAGAATGTTCGATTTCGCCAGTTCCACTTCGCCCGATTTACCGCTGTGCTTCAAGCGTTTGTAGTGGTTGTGAACCGCAACGGCGAGGTTACGTTTCGCCGAATTCTGGCCAATCACATAATCATTGAGCGTCGCAAAAATCTCCGACGGCGTCGGGACTTCGCCCTCTTTCTTGCCGGTGATGCCTGCTTTGGTTTCTTCGCGGATGATGTCGTTGCACAGTTCCACACACTCATCGCAAATGAAGACCGTTGGTCCTGCGATTAGCTTGCGCACTTCATGCTGAGACTTACCGCAGAAGCTGCAATACAGGGTGCTTTTGCTGTCAGATCCGCTCAATTTGGTCATTCCTATATCCTCGAATCCGGGTCCGGGCGCGGCGCGGCCAGGCCACCGGATTCGACAAGTCTATCTTCGCTGCCAAATGAATCAACATAAGGCTCACGCTTTTGGGTCCAGTTAAGTGCTTTTCATGCACCACTTTGGCAGGTCACTTACGAAGATTTCGTAAGCGCGTCCCAGCTTGATGCACAAGCCAGCGCCAAATTACGCCTTATTCGGGCGCGCCGCCTGAGCCTTTATCATCGTCGCCGCCGTCTGATTCTTCGCCTTCTGGGCGGGTTTCAAAGACTTTATCGACCAGACCAAATTCCTTGGCCTCTTCCGCTTCGAGGAAAGTGTCGCGGTCCATCGCGTTCTCGATCACTTTCAAGGTCTTGCCGGTATATTTCACATACAGGTCATTCATCCGCGATTTGATCCGCAGAATCTCGCGCGCCTGAATTTCAATATCCGATGCCATGCCGCGCGCACCGCCGCTGGGCTGGTGGATCATGATCCGCGCATTTGGCAACGCTACGCGCATGCCCGGCTCACCCGCAGCAAGCAGGAAACTGCCCATTGATGCCGCTTGGCCCATGCACACCGTGCTGACGCGCGGTTTGATATATTGCATCGTGTCGTGGATCGCCATGCCAGCCGTCACCACGCCGCCGGGCGAATTGATATACATCGAAATCGGCTTTGACGGGTTTTCGCTTTCGAGGAACAACAGCTGAGCCGTGATCAGCGACGCCATGCCGTCTTCTACTTGGCCGGTCACAAACACGATGCGTTCGCGCAGCAGGCGGCTGAAAATATCGAAGCTGCGTTCGCCCCGGCTGGTTTGTTCAACCACCATCGGCACCAATGCACCGGTTAGAGGATCAGTCGTGAACTGCCCCTGTGTTCCGTGAGTTTCGCCGTTATCGCCGAGCAGGTTGATCATCAAAACAGTCCTTTTAAATCCGAATGCAACATGTCGGACGCACCCGCACAGGTTTCAAGGGGGAAGTATCACGCCTTTGGGGAAAGGTCGCCCGTTCGCGCAGTTTTTAACACCGCTTTGGACCCGGATCCCGCAAAAGCGGCAAAAAATCCCGGCTGCGTCTTCACCTGCTCCACATCGGTTTTGCCATTAAACAGCAAACGCAGCAGCGCAAATCGGCGCACCAGCAATTCATGAATGACAATAACAGTGCCCGCCGATGCCAGCGTCAGCACCGCAAATTCCAGCGCAATCGGCCAATCCGTGCCCGTCAACATGCGCCCGTAAATATAGACGAAGCAATGGTGGAACAGATACATCGACAGCGCGCAATCCGCGAGCCAAGTGGTGCGCGGGCCGCCTTTGTTAAAGAAGCGGTGGAAGAATTGCAGGATGAACAGGACCAGCGTCCAGATCGCCAATTGGTTAAGCAGCAGCATCACGATGCTCTCAATCATCCCTTGGTCAGGATTGGCGTAAGGTTGCGCAATGATTGCCAGCGCCGCCGCAAAAGGCATCCATGGCCGCCACTGCGTCAATGCCGCCAAGAGACGGGGAGACAGCGCCGCCATCACCCCGATCACGAAGAAAGGAAATTCGCCGGTCAATTTGTACCAGCTCTGAAAACCGGGCGCGATCAGATCATAGCTGCCGGGAACGAGGCTGGCTGAGGCGTAATTGGCGGTGTTTGCCGCCGCGAGAAACAACAGCGCGAAGGCGAAAGGGATGCTGCCCGCGATCAAAGCGCCGAATTTGCCGGAAAGTTTCACCGCAAAAGCCCGCGCCCGCGCCTGTTTCGGCACAGCCATATGGACCGCGGCGGCGAGGATGAACATCGGGATCAAACTGACGAGGAACCACAGATGCAATTGCCACGTGCCGCTGATCCAAACCTCGGCAAAAGCGCCGCTCTCAATCCACGCCATCACGGTACCAGAACCAGCGCCAGCAATGGAAGCACCCAAATCCAGCCAGCGCAGATAATGTTCCACCATGTTGAATGTCAGCGCGATGGCGATCAGCGGGATGGCGGTGCGCAGGAACCGGTTCCAAAGGAAATCGCCCGCCGTTCGCCGGGTGAGGAGCAGCACGGCAAAGAACCCGCCGACAAAAAAGAAGGTCGGCGTGATGAACAGGTGCAGCCCAAAAATCAGCCAGTCGAAAAATTCCGCCCGCGCTGTATTCGCGGTGATCCAAGGCCGGGCGGGCGCATAGACCGTGCCCGCATGCAGCGCGACCGACAGGAACATCAAGACCGAGCGCGCACCATCAATATCGTGATAATGTTTACGCGGCGATGCAGATGTATCGGGGGCGGTCATGGGTTCGGGTCTCAAGCCTTTTAAGGTTTAGCTCAGCGTCGGCCATGCCAGTTTGGGCCGCCATCACAATGCGCGCGCAAACCTGCGTTCGAATATGAAACGCGCTAGTTTGAAAGTGTTAACGCCCTTTTGATGGCGGCCGGATTGATGAAGGCTGGTTTGATGGCGGGTGCCGCGCAGTTTTGCGCCGCTCTTGCTATTGGCTCAAAATTCGGCGCACTATGCGGCCCATGAAAACAGCACCGATCACCCGCTCCGCGCTCGCCATTGCCTGGCTTTCGGCGACTGCTCTGGCTGGCACGCTCGCTTACGCGCAATCCGCACAGCAAGATGCGCCAGAAGCAAGCCAGCCTGCCGAAGCGCCGCACATGCACACCAGTTTTGGTGAAACGATGGCGGTGACGGAATATATCCTGCGCATCCAGGCGCTCGACGATAATGGCCCGATGCTCAACGCAGTGATCGATTACAATGTCGAAGCCCCCGTCGAAGCGCGGCGATTGGCCTCCACCGGGATTTTGCGCGGGCGCAGCATTTTGGTGAAAGACAATATCGAAACGCGCGAATTTCCGACCACGGCCGGCAGCTTAGCCTTGGCGCAGAACCGGACGGGCCGCGACGCGCCGCTAATCGCCAATATTCGCGAGGCAGGCGGCGTGATTCTGGGCAAAACCAATCTGTCTGAATGGGCCAATATTCGCAGCAACGATTCCACCAGCGGGTGGAGCGCGGTCGAAGGCTTAACCCGCAATCCGCATGCGATTGATCGCAACACTTGCGGATCATCCTCCGGCAGCGGCGCGGCAATCGCGGCCGGGTTTGCCTGGGCGGCGATCGGGACCGAGACCAACGGGTCGATATCCTGCCCCGCATCGATCAACGGCGTGGTTGGGTTCAAACCCAGCGTCGGGTTGGTCAGCCGCACGCATATTGTGCCGATCTCCTCCACTCAGGACACCGCAGGGCCGATGGCGAAATCGGTGGCAGACGCGGCTTTGCTCTTGACCGCGATGGCGGGCGAAGACTCCGCCGACAGCGCCACGATTGGCGCGCAGCGCAGCACCGATTACACCGCCGGGCTTGGCGATTATTCTCTGACCGGCGTCCGCATCGGGGTGATGCGCGAACAGATCGGCAGCAATGATGCGGTGGAGGATGTGTTTGAGGCCGCTCTGGCCGATTTGGAGCGTGCGGGCGCGGTTTTGGTGGATATCAGTTTTGAACCCAATGAGCAGATGTACGGCGACAGCTTCACTGTGCTTTTGTACGAATTGCGCGAGGAAATGGGCAAATATCTGCATTCCATTCCAGAGTTTGAAGCGGGCGAAACCCCGCGCAGCTTGGCCGATATCATCGCCTTTAACGAGGGGAATGCCGCAGAAATGCGCTGGTTCGACCAAGGCATCTTCCAAGTGGCAGAGCAAACCACCGACCGCGAAGCTTACGAAACCGCGCGAGAAAACGCCGTGCGGATTGCGGGTGAAGAAACGCTGGACGTGCTGCTGGCTCAAAACAATGTGCAATTCCTTGTCGCGCCAACGCGCGGCCCTGCTTGGATGAGCGACCTTGTGCTGGGCGATCAATTTAACGGTTCAATCGGGTTTGGTTCACCGGCGGCGATTGCAGGCTATCCGCATTTGACGGTGCCGATGGGCGCGGTGGAAGATTTGCCGGTGGGCATCAGCTTCTTCGGCGCGAAATGGGCCGATCACGATGTGCTGAAAGCGGGCGCCGCATATGAAAGGGCGCGAACAGCCTCGCTGCCCGCGCCCTCATTTCGTCGTTGGAGGCCGGGGGAATAATCCCGGCTTCGCAAATTAATCAGCCTTTTTAGCCGCTGGTTTCTTAGCCGCTGGCTTCTTGGCTGCTGGCTTCTTCGCCGGAGCTTTCTTCGCAGCAGCAGGTTTGGCCGCTGCTTTTTTCTCTGCTGGCTTTTTGGCCGCTGGTTTCTTGGCCGCTGGTTTCTTTGCAGCGGGCTTAGCATCCGTTTTCGCAGTTGCTTTTTTAGGCGCTGGTTTCTTAGCCGGAGCCTTCTTCGCAGCTGCCTTCTTCTTCGGAGCCGCTTTGACTTTCTCGGCTTCGGCTTCTTCGTCTGCTTCGATCGCCGCCTGCAACTCTTCAACGGTCACTTCACGTTCCGTCACATCTGCTTTGTCGAACAGAAAATCGACGACCTTGTCTTCGTAAAGCGGCGCGCGCAGTTGAGCAGCGGCCATCGGATCTTGCTGAATATACTGCATGAAGCGTTCGCGATCTTCTTCGCGATATTGCTGCGATGCTTGCTGAACCAACATCGACATCTCTTGCTGAGACACTTCCACGCTATTCGCTTGGCCGATTTCCGACAGGAGCAAGCCCAAACGCACGCGGCGTTCGGCGATCCCGCGATAATCGTCTTTTTCGTCTTCGATCTGCTTCAAAGCGGCTTCAGGATCTTCTTCCTTGGTCGCTTCTTGCTGAAGCTGAGCCCAGATCTGTTCAAATTCCGCGTCGACCATGGTCGATGGAACGTCGAAATCATGGCCAGCAGCCAATTGATCGAGCAGCGAACGCTTCATCTGAGTGCGCGTCAGGCCAGCGGTTTGCTGCTCCAATTGCGCTTTCATGATCTCTTGCAGCTTTTCGATGCTGTCGAGGCCGAGATTCTTAGCGAACTCATCGTCGATTTTGGTATCGGTTTCGACCTTCACAGCCTTCACTGTGATATCAAAAGTCGCTTCTTTACCGGCGAGATGCTCGGCCTGGTAATCGGCGGGGAATGTGACGTTGATGGTTTTCTCATCACCCGTTTTCGCGCCGACCAATTGCTCTTCAAAGCCCGGAATGAATGTGCCCGATCCGATAACCAGCGCCGCGTCTTCCGCTGCGCCGCCTTCGAATGGTTCACCATCAAGCTTACCCAGGAAATCGATGATCAGCTGGTTGCCGTCTGCGGCTTTCTTGGTTTTGGCGGCGTCTTTGTAGCTCTTATTCTGGCCAGCGATGCCGGTGATCGCTTCTTCGATCTGCTCATCCGTCACAGGAACGATCAGCTTCTCCAGCTTCAAACCATCCGTCGAAGGCGCTTCGACCACAGGCAGAACTTCCAGTTCAACTGTGACTTCGGCGTCTTTGCCTTCTTCGTAATCTTCACCCAGCGAAATTGCGGGCTGCATTGCTGGACGCAATTCTTCGTCTTTCAACAAGCCGTCGACCGATTCGCGAATCGTATCGTTCAGCGTTTGCGCGTGCAGCTGTTCGCCGTGCATCTTTTTCACAAGATTCGCAGGCACTTTGCCCGGACGAAAGCCCGGCATTTTAACCTGCGGTGCGACCTTCTTGATCTCAGCTTCGATTTTCGAAGCGATCTCGCCAGCCGTAATGGTGATCAGATAGGCGCGCTTGAGGCCCTCATTGATGGTCTGCTTGGTTTGCATGAGATTTGAACTGAAGCCTTCTTGAACAAATTGTCAGATGTCTAAAACCCCGTTCTGTTACCACTGCGCAGGGCGGGATTGGTGCGGGCGAAGGGACTCGAACCCCCACATCTTACGATACTGGTACCTAAAACCAGCGCGTCTACCAATTCCGCCACGCCCGCAAAGCCAGAACGAAGCCGCGCGGGCAGACCTAGAAGCCTCCCGCGCGTAATACGACGCCGCCTCTATAGAGCCTCTCGCAAAAGGGCAAGCGCAACACGCTTGTTTCAAAGGAACGCCCGCCCTAAAGCGCCTTTTGATTTGAACGGCACCGGCCCGTCCCCCCATTCGGCCACCCAAGAAAATACAATCTGGGCAGGCAGATGGGAGAGCGCCCCAGAGCCGACCATGAGAGAACATTATGACTGAAGAAACCAAAAACGACACCCCGCCCGATCACCTTTCGGTCAATCCGCGCAGCCCGAAATTCGATGCGGAGACGTTGCAACGCGGCATCGGCATTCGGTTTAAGGACCGGGTGCGCACCGATATCGAAGAATATTCGATTTCCGAAGGCTGGGTCCGGGTGCAAGCAGGCAAGACGGTTGACCGCAAAGGGCAACCTTTGACGATCAAATTGACCGGCCCGGTAGAGGCTTGGTTCGAAGATCTCGGCGAAAACCCGCCGATTGCCAAGAAAGACTAAACGGCCGTCTTGGGCGCGCTCCTTTTTAGAAGGCGCCTCTAGAGCCGCGTCAAAAAGCCGCGTTTAGAACCCAGAGCCGAACGCATCACGAAAGGCGTCCGGGGCAAATGCCTCGCGAAATTCCTGCGAAGACCGCGTGCGGGCCGGTTGCCGGCTGCTGCGCGCAATGGCCGGCGCAGTTCTTGGCAGGCCGGGAGCCGTGCTTGGCGCTGAGCCGCTGGCGTAGATGAAGCCGTGAAGCGGCCAATGTGTGCCGCCCGGCGCTTGGATCGAATGATACCAAACGCGCACTTCGCTCCAATCATTATTGGGTGACACATCAATCGCGGGCACGTCGCGTTCGATCTGGCCGCGCCTGCCATTGATGCGCGACCAATTGGAATGCGTCAGCCGCACAGTGCGCGAATCGATAATCTCACTGACATAAGCAACATGGCCCAGCCGCATATTGCGGTGCGGTTTGAACACCATCACCGCCCCTTTTCGCGGGGCCGATCCGCGCGGATACCGGCCGTCGGCACGCGACCACCATGTCCGCGCATCGCCGTAAATCTCAATGCCCGACAATTGCCGCGCATAGGGGACGCATTGGAGATATTCGGACGCCGATTGACGCGCTGACGCCGCCGCCGGAGCAGCCACGCCGAGCGCGCCGGGCGCAGCGGTGGAGATAAGCGCGATGGCCGCGCTGGCGAAGAAGAAGGGCGAAGTTCTCATTCGATGCTTAATCGCAAAGTAACGTTGAGATGCCCCAACCGATGAGGGTTAATACTAGGTTAGGTGATCGAGATTAGCGGCGGCAAATGCATGCTGAGCTTGCCAATCGCGCTCCTAAGCGCCACTTGCGGCCTGCGATGAAACCTCAGGTCATTATTATCGGTCGCCCCAATGTGGGCAAATCCACCCTGTTCAACCGGCTGGTGGGCAAGAAACTCGCGCTGGTCGATGATCAGCCGGGCGTCACGCGCGATCGCCGTATGGGCGATGCAGAGATTGCCGGATTGCAATTCACTGTGGTCGACACCGCCGGGTGGGAGGACGAGCATGAGCTGACGCTGCCCGGACGGATGCGTAAGCAGACAGAAGCCAGTTTGGAAGGCGCAGATGCGGCGATGTTTGTCATCGATGCGCGCGCCGGGCTGACGCCGCTCGACAATGAAATTGCGCGGTATCTGCGCGAACATGACGTGCCGATCGTCTTGGTCGCCAATAAGGCTGAGGGATCAGCCGGTGAAAGCGGCGTTTTGGAAGCCTATTCGCTGGGCTTTGGCGAACCAGCGGCCGTCTCTGCCGAACATGGCGAGGGCATTGCCGATCTGTTTTCAGGCCTATGGCCGGTTATCGGAGAAAAAGCCGACGCCGCCGAGGAAGAGGCGAACCGTCCGTTAGAAGAAGGCGAAGACGCCCCGCTCGGCCCGCTGAAACTGGCGATTGTGGGCCGCCCGAATGCGGGTAAATCGACGCTGATCAACCGATTGCTGGGCGAAGACCGATTGCTGACCGGGCCAGAGGCCGGGATTACGCGCGACTCGATTGCAATTGATTGGGTCTGGCACGATCCCAAGGCTGAGCCTGATGAGGACGGCAATATCAATCACGAGCGGGAAATCCGCCTGATCGACACGGCTGGCATGCGTAAAAAGCGCAATGTGACCGAGAAGCTGGAGAAGCTGTCGGTTGCCGATGCACGCCGCGCGGTGGATTTTGCCGAAGTGGTCGTCTTGCTGCTCGATGCGACGCAGGGGTTGGAGCATCAGGATCTGAAAATTGCGGCGCATGCTCTGGAAGAAGGGCGCGCCTTGATGATTGCCATCAACAAATGGGATATTGCTGGGCAAGGCGGCCATGACACGCCGAGCGGCCTGTTTAACGGCATTAAGGGCGCGCTGCATGATGGGTTGGCACAGGTGCGCGGCGTGCCGCTATTCGCTGTCTCTGCAAAGACCGGCAAAGGGCTCGACACGATGCTGCACGCGGCGTTTGAACTGCGCGACAATTGGTCGAAACGGGTGCCAACCGCGGCGCTTAACCGCTGGTTCGACGATGCGCTGGATGCCAATCCGCCCCCTGCCCCCGGTGGCCGGCGGATCAAGCTGCGCTATATCACGCAGGTTGGCACCCGTCCGCCGCGCTTTGTTGTGTTTGGATCGCGGCTGGATGATTTGCCGAAATCGTATGAGCGGTATTTGGTCAACGGTATCCGCGCAAAATTGGGCTTTGACGCGGTGCCGGTGCGGGTGACACTGAAATCGCCAAAGAACCCCTATAACGCCAATAAAGGCGGAGGCGGCAATTATTCTGGTGGGGCGGGCAAGACGTGATGCTCGACCTATTAAGCTCCGGGATTGCGACCGAATTGCTGGAACGCACAGCATCAATGCCGCGCGTTCAGCAAGCGGTTGAGCTCAGCCTTGCCCCGGCATTTCTACTCGTGGGTATCGGCAGTATTATGAACGTGATGATGGCGCGGTTGATCTGGCTTGCGGGCCGGATTGAACGGCTGGCAGAACCATCGGACGGCACCTGCAATATCGCGCATCACGAAGAGCTGGAATGGCTGCGGATCCGGCGCCGTTTTGCGCGGCTGGCGATTAAATTTTCCACTGGCGCGGCGGTGGTGATCAGCATCGTGATCGCGGTGCTGTTTGTGTCCGCTTACGTTGATGCGCGGATCGGGACGCTGGTGGCGGTGCTGTGGGTGGCGACCATCGGTTTGTTGATTACCGGATTGATTTATTTCCTGCGCGAAACCCTGCTGGCGGCAGATGGACCGCGGGCAAAGAAACAATAGGATCGATCCCCACAATCTCGAAAAACAAGAGATCGGTCTGAATCGCGTCACAAAGCAGGCGTCACAATGCAGGATCGCCCTGGCGCAAAAAGGGGCGGTAGGCATCGCTGCCCCCGCCCCATTCGCGAAACCTTCGGTGCGACCCGAAGGGCTGGTTCGCTTTTCTTAGCGCCAGATTATTCGCCAGCAGCCTTGCTTTGCAGCTGAACGTAGTTTTGTAGGCCCATATTTTTGATCATGTCGAATTGCGTCTCGAGGAAGTCTTCATGCTCTTCCTCATTGCTCAAAATACCCGCAAACAGATCGCGGCTGACATAATCGCGCACGCTTTCGCAATATTCGACCGCATCACGCAGCAACGGGATCGCATCGCCTTCTAGCGCCAAATCGGCCTTCAGGATTTCCTCGACATTCTCACCCACGCGCAAATTATGGATCGCTTGGAAATTCGGCAAGCCGTTGAGGTACAAAATACGCTCAGCAAGCTTATCCGCATGCTCCATTTCTTCGATCGATTCCTTGCGCTCATATTCGGCAAGTTTGGTCACACCCCAATCGTCCAAGACGCGGTAATGCAGCCAATATTGGTTGATCGCGGTCAGCTCGTTGGTGAGAGCCTTGTTGAGAAATTCGATGACTTTTGCGTCGCCCTTCATGGCGGTGTTTCCTTATTTTGTGATCATTTGAGCCAGATCAATGCGGCGGCTCGTCTGATCCCTAAATAGCGGTACACCACCCCCAATTGCAAGGGGCGTTCAAATATTTTTCGTTTAAAATCAGTTGCTTGCGATCCGCTCGCAATAGCGTGATTGGCGCTTATACTGCGACTTCTTCGCAAGAAACGAGCGCGCGTTCCTGCTCCAGAATTTTGCCAGCTTTCACAAGGCATTGGCCGCAATTGGGGCGTTTACCCAACATCGCGTAAGTCGCCTCTGCATCGCCGCCCGACGTCAGCGCAGCTTTGCGCAGGTCAGTTTCGCGAATTGCGTTGCATATGCAGATATACATGCTTGGTAATTACTCCTGCGAGTCGTTTGCAAAACCAATCTATGCGAATTAATCGCAATAGCAAGGGCTATTCGCAAGATCGCGTGGTTCTAACGGGCCGCTTTCCCCGCAATTGTTAACCGCGTTTTCAAATTGCCGCCCCCTAACGCCCCCATAACGCCCGCCCAACACTCATTGACGTGCCGAAATTCGCGCAATTTCTCGCGCAGCCTCAGATGCGATTTGTATTGCGGGCATGCGGGCGCGCTCTAAACTGAAACGGAAACTCAGCGTTGAACCATCGAAGGATACGGCATTCGTGAAGAGACACAGGAATTGGGCTTTTGCCGCGCGCGGCTTCGCATGGACCGCCGCCGCTCTCTCTTTGGCCGCATGCGGCGTGCCACCGGACGATGAACGCGCCGCGATTGAGCGTGAATTTCTAAATTCTGCCGAGAGCGGCGAATTGTTCGCGGTGATCAAACAAGAATATCCCGATCAAATTGACGAGCTTATCAGCCAGATTCAGGCCGTCCCAGCCGCAGAGCGCAGCGAGGAACGCGGCCAAGAGATCGGCGCGCAGTGGCTCCTCGCCTTCATGGAGCAGATCGGCCCCGATGCGGTGAAAGCGCCAGCGGACACTTTGCTGGTTTGGAGCGCGACTGAGGCGGAACTTTATGAAGCCTTGCAGCGCAGCGCGCCGGAGGATTGCGCGAAGATGACAATGGGCGGCCTAGTCATGCTCGATGACAGCAACAATGCGGCCCGCGCCGCCATTGAACGGCGCAATGCCGCGATGGTCCGCTCCGCCGCCAGTGGGCGTGACGATCCTCAGGATTATGCCGAGCCGAACCAAGACGAGCTAAACCGTTTGGGCGATTCGATTGCGGCGACTGGCATTGATCCTGAGCTGCAAGCCTTGTTCGGTCAGGTGCCCGAAATGCAGGCCTTGCCCGCCAGCGATCAATGCGAATTGGGCGTCGCCTTTTATCAGGGGATCACCAACTTGCCCGACGATGTCGAACCTGTGATCGCCGCCTATATGTTGTCACCGGAATAGCCGCGCATTCTATCGCCTTATCGCTAACGCCTGAACGCAATAGTTTGGACGCTACCGTTTGAGCGCGAACAACTTGCCATAGGTCATGCACCGCCACAGCCATTCCAGCGGGCCATAGCGGAACCGTTCCAGCCACGGTTTTGACCATACGAGCATCAACACACAGGTCAGCGCCGTCACCCCGTATAATTGCGGACGGTTCAATTCACCAAACAGGCCAAGCGCCCATCCGTGGAACACGAACAGCATCACAATCGACGTGCCGAGATAATTGGTAAAGGCAGCGCGCCCAGCGGCAGAAATGCGGCTGCCGAGCCACCCTGTCCAACCCGGTGAATAAACCGCCAGCAAGGCCGCCATGCCGAGAACCATTGGCAATCGCGGCAACGGCGCGAAGCCAACAAAGCCGGCCAATGTGGTGTAATACGTGAACCCTTCGGCGCGGACCAGCAATCCGATAGCGAGATGGCAAAGCGCCCCGCCAATAAGCCCGGCCCAGCCCCACTTTTTAAGCCGCGCGGCATCGACGCCGCCGCTGAAAAATCCGGTGCGGTAAAGCGCGATACCGATCAACATCAGAGGGAAGGTTTCGAGGCTGAAGAAAAAGACATTGGACAGCGGTTCATACCATTGTTCGGTGACACGGTACGTCACCAGTCCCGCGTAATCGCCATTGGCGACCATCGCCGCCGGAATGGCCCCTCGCGCCAAGGCATCCGCTTTGCCCTGTGCCAATTCCGCGCCAAAATCCGCCAAAGGTGCACCCTCTGCGCCAAGCGCGGTGTCCGCAGCGAGATAGAGCGGCACCATCATCAAAGCATAAAGCAGCGCGCCGGAAACATATCCGACGATCCCCGCCGTCATCTGCGTCTGCGGCTTCCACCGCAGGCACGGCACAACCGCAAAGCCGACAATCGCATAATAAAACAGGATATCGCCGGGCCAGATCAGGTAAAAATGCACCATCCCAAACAGCATCAGGATGAACAAGCGCCACATTTGCCGCCAGCGCGTTCCGCCGCGTGCCCAAGTGCGCTCCATAAACAAATAGAGCCCCGCCCCGAACAGCAAAGTGAACAGGCCGCGCATCTTGCCGTCAATCAGGATGAATTGCGTGATCCACTGCCACCCGCCGGGATCGCCCGCATCGACCATAAAGGCCGCCGGGTACATATAGGCGTCAAAGGGTTGGCCAAAAGCGACAATATTTGCCGCCAAAATACCCATGACAGCAAGGCCGCGAATGAAATCGAGGCTGCCAATGCGGTCCCCAGCGCGCACCGGAGCAGCGTCGGGTGCCGCGTTTGAAGCCGCGTCTGTTGCATCAGTGGCTGCGCCGGATTCGCTCGCCTCGTGTGCATCACTCATTCTGTTATCCCCTGATCCCTAAGCCGCCATATTAGCAGGCGGAAAGGTCAGGGAAAGAGCTATGTCGTGCAGGACCGGCTTTAAGAACCGGCGACCATGCATGCCTGCCCTTGGCGCGACAGCGTATCGCAGGCCCGCTGAGCATCTGCGCGGCTGGCAAAACCAACCGCCTGAAGCCGGGTGACATTGCGTCCGGGCACAAGCGATTTGCGCGCGCCCGACAGAGCCGGGTTCGATTGCAATTGCGTCCAGAGCCGGTCGGCATTGCCGGGCACGCCAAACGCACCAAGCTGCACCCGCCATGTGCCGCCCATCTGCGCCGATGACGCACGCTGAGCGGCTGGGACTGGAACAGGGAGAGGAACGGGGCGCGATGGCTGAGCGATGCGGGCGGGCCGGGATTCCGGCTGCGTAATCGCGGCGGAGCGGGCGGGTGCTGCGCGGGCGACACGCGACGCCGGAGCTGGCTGCGGAATCGCGGCCTGCGGTGTGCCAAGATCAATCGCGGCCAATTCAGCCGACCGGCGTTGGGCTGCGCCTTCTTCCAATTCGCGGGCAAGCGATTGCGCCAGCTGACGCTGCTCCATCGGAACATAGCCGTCCATTTGCGCCAGCGCCGCGCTTGCTTGGGGCAGGCCGGCGCCATTGGCCAAAGTCAGCAGAGCATAGGCGCGCACCCAATCTTTTTGCGCGTAATCGGCGTTAAAATGCGCCAGACCCAAAACATATTGCGCGCGCGGATCACCGCGATCAGCAGCGGCGCGGATCAGCGGCATCGCGCTTGATTGTTCGCCTTGTTGAAACAGCAGCAAACCGTAATTGTCAGCGGCTTTAATGTGGCCCTTATTCGCGGCCTCTGCATAAAGTTCACGCGCGCGGCTGATATCGGCATCAACCCCGCGGCCCAACCGGTAGGCTTGGGCCAAATTGAATAAAGCATCCGCATCGCCATTTTGCGCCGGACCTTGCCATTGCAACACAGCGGCCGTGTAATCGCCTGCGCTCCACGCATCCACTCCGGCCTTTACATCGGCGGCGGCCGGAACAGCCATAAACGCCAATGCGGCGGCGCTGATCCCGCCAGCGAAACGGCCAGAGAGACGGGCGGCGAGACGGGCAGTTGTGCGGGCAGAATTTACCGGGCGATTGATGCGGTTAGCCATGAGAAGGGCGCTCCTGAGATGCGAATTAATTTTTTGTCTGGTGTGCATCATAGTGAAGGAATGGTTAGCATTTCGTTGCGCGGCGTATGGCGCACCTGCTTAAGCGCCCCTGCTTAGGCCGTGTAGTTAGGCCGCGTGCTTATGCTCAGGGCCAAACCTAAATGGGACCAGGCCCAGCCCTCAAACGCGCCCCCATCCCAAAATCACCGATCGATTCCAGCCGCCGCTGTTAACCCAAAATTAGGGGTAGTCTGCGATCCCGTCTCTCATCCAGTCGCAATTGAGCGGCAAAACAGGTCTATTTATCAGGGGGACCGAGCATTGCGTGTACTCGCTTTGGCATCGCAGAAAGGCGGATCGGGGAAAACGACCCTATCCGGACATCTGGCCGTTCAGGCCCAGCGCGCAGGTGCTGGTCCAGTCGTCCTCATCGATATCGATCCGCAAGGGTCGCTGGCCGATTGGTGGAATGAGCGTGAGGCGGAATATCCCGCCTTTGCCCAAACCACTGTATCACGGCTCGCGAATGATCTTGCGGTCTTGCGTCAGCAGGGTTTCAAACTCGCTGTACTCGATACACCGCCCGCCATTACCATGGCGATCCAATCGGTGATCGGTGTTTCAGAACTCATCGTCGTCCCAACCCGCCCCAGCCCGCATGATCTGCGCGCCGTCGGCGCCACGGTCGATCTGTGTGAACGCGCTGGCAAGCCGTTGGTGTTCGTTGTGAACGCCGCGACGCCAAAGGCGAAAATCACATCAGAAGCCGCCGTCGCGCTGTCGCAGCACGGCACGGTTGCGCCGATCACATTGCATCACCGCACAGACTTTGCCGCATCTATGATTGATGGCCGCACTGTGATGGAGGTTGACCCGGAAGGGCGCTCCGCTGCGGAAATGACCGCTTTGTGGAAATATATTTCGGATCGGTTGGAGAAAAACTTCCGCCGCACTGTCTTCGCCGCACCGGGCACCGGCCCAGGCGCAGCGCATGCAGGGTCCAACGGGGTGAACCGCCCCGGCGGCGGCTTTGGCCGCCGAGTGGCACAGTAAAGGAGTAGCGGCGCGATGTCCGAAGCCAGCTTTGCCTCGCTAGGACCGACTTTGCTCGCCCGAAAAGGCGGCGCAAAACCCGCTATGCGTCCGCAATTGGGCCCGTTGCCCGAAACGGCCACGCCCGCCAGCGTCACTGACGAACAGCTCGAAGATTTGGGCTGGAACGACATGGGCGCAGAGGAAATTGAAGCCGCGCCGCAGACACTCGTACCCGCCAAACGCACAAAGAAATCGAAATCGGCCAACAAAAGCGCCGACATAGTCTCGATCAACGCATCCAAAAAACACACAGCCGCAAATGAAGATGCGGCCCCGGCGACAAGTGCAGATGCCCCAGCAGAATTAGTTGCCGATCCAGGCAGCGAACCGCTGATCAAGACCAAGCCCGCGCGCAAGAAATCAGCCGCAAAAGTGCAAAAGCCAGGCAAGAAAAGCGCAAAACAGGCCGCATCTAAGCAAGCGACTGCGAAACAGAATGCTGGGAAAGCCAGCCGCCGCGCTGCTTTCACTCTGCGGCTCGACGCGGATCGTCACTTGAAATTGCGCCTCGCCGCCACCTTGCAAGGGGTCAGCGCGCAAGCGCTCGTGACCGAGGCGTTAGACGGCATGCTGAGCGAAATCGATGATCTCGACACATTGGTGGCGAGCATGTCGACCCGCATGAAGCGGCATTAATTTAGACCCGAATTCAGTAATACAACCAATAACCAACCAATTGTAAAGACACAGATTATCATGGTTAATTTAGAGGAAACGCACATGGCCCGCACTCATAAAAGCCTGCCTAGCAACCGCAATAGCGGACCGAAAATCGGCCTCTTGATGGGCTCCGCGCTCGTCAGCCTCGCTTTGGCTGGCTGCGCTGCTTCTGCGCCGCCTGCGCAAACGTCTTTTGCCAAGGCGCAAGCCGCGCTTGAAGATGGCAAGACCGACCGCGCCATCACCCATGCGGAGGCCGCCGTTCTGGCAGAGCCGCGCAACAGTGGTTACCGCGCATTGCTCGGCGCTGCTTACCTCGAATCCGGGCGTTTCCAATCTGCATCCACCGCCTTTGGCGAAGCGATTGATTTGGGCGACAGCGACACACGCACCATTTTGAGCTTCGCTCTGACCAAGGTTGCCTTGGGCGATAACGCTTCTGCGCTTACGATGCTGTCCGATTTTGAAAGCGCGATTCCTGCCGCCGATCTTGGTCTGGCACTGGCGCTTGCTGGTGAACCAGAGCGCGGCGTGCATCACCTTATCAACACCGTGCGTAACGGCGAAAACAGCGCGAAAGCGCGGCAAAACCTCGCCTATGCCTATGCCTTGGCTGGCAATTGGCGCGCGGCCCGCGTTATGGCGGCAGAAGATGTGCCTGCCGATCAACTCGATGCGCGTCTGTCCGATTGGGCCGCAACCGCGCGTCCAGAGGATTATCAGGTCCGCGTTGCCGGTCTCTTGGGCGTTTCGCCCGTTAGCGACGGCGGTCAGCCGCAATATCTGGCGCTGGCCAATTTCCCTAGCCAGCCAATGATGGTTGCCGAAGCAGAAGGCGCACGTGTCGGCGAAGTAAACGCCGATGTGGCACCGCAAATCGCAATTGTGGATTCGCCCGCTGCTCCATCAGCTAGCGAAGCAATGGCATTTGGCATTGACGGGGCCGGCACGGTCGAAACCGTTGATCCAACGCCGACCAATACGCCCGCCCGTACGACACCAGCGCGCAGCCCAGTTCGTGTAGCCGCCGCTCCTGTTCCAGCTCCGGTAAGCGCTCCAGCACCTGCTCCAGCCCCGGCCGCAGCAGAAACCGCCGCGCCTATCTCGATGCCTGCGGTTGCCGCAGCGCCATCGCGCAGTGCGCCGCGCTACGTCTCCAACGCTGTGGTTCAGAATGTGCCTGCACGGGCGGCTGCAACGCCTGCCCGCGCCGCACCAACACGTGTCGCACGCGCCGCGCCGCAGCGCCGGATGGCGGTCGCAACCGGTTCTGCCGCGACGCATCTGGTACAACTCGGCAGCTTTAGCAGCCGGGCCGTTGCAGAAAGCAAATGGCGCGAAATGAAAAGCCGCTGGCCGCAGCTTGCTGGTCACGATGTTGTGATCACCGAAGCATCGGTGAATGGCACGACTTATTTCCGCGTCGCCGCCGCCGGTTTCGGCCAGCGTTCCGCGCGCAGCATGTGCAATTCGGTGAAATCCGCTGGCGGCGGCTGCTTCGCCTATGCCGCAAACAGCCCGCCAGCAGGCGCGGTTGATCGCGGCGTCCGGATCGCAGCACGTTAATTTTAATTATTCAGTGAAACTGCCCTCGGAGCTCTGCTCCGGGGGCATTTTTCTGCTTACAGCGCGATTTCTACGCCGCCTTTGATCAAGGCTCTGACGCGGCCTTGTGCGCCTTGGCGGTCAAAGGGCGTGTTGTCGCCGGTCGCCTCCATCTTGGTTCGGTCAATGATCCACGGCGCATCGGCATCGACAATCGCAATATCTGCCTCATAGCCAGGCGCAATCACGCCCGCTGACACGCCGAGCAATTGCGCAGGTTTTGCAGCGAGCAGATCAAACGCGCGCGCCACATCAATCACATCGTCGCGCACCAGATTGAGCGTCATGGCGAGCACAGTCTCAGCCCCCGCCATCCCCGGTTCTGCATCTGCAAAGGGCAGCCGTTTATCTTCCGGCCCGCGCGGATCGTGACCGCTGGAGATAACATCGACCGTTCCGTCGGCGATGGCATCGCGCGCGGCATGCCGCTCCGCTTCGCTGCGCAGCGGCGGTGACAGCCGCGCAAAGGTACGAAAATCTGCAGTGGCGAGGTCCGACAGCATGAAATGCGCAGGCGTAATGCCGCAAGTGACGGCGACGCCGCGCGCTTTTGCCGCCCTGATCAAGTCAAAACCGGCCTTGGTCGTCACTTGGCGAAAATGCACTTTCGCCCCGCTCATTTCCGCCAGAATAACATCGCGCGCAATCGCCAGCGCCTCTGCCTCTGCTGGGGCGCTGGGCAGACCGGAACGTGTGGCAATTTCGCCGGCACTTGCAGCGGCATCACCGACCAGCGCGCCGTCTTCAGGGTGGGTGACCACCGTTAGATCCAGCATCGCGGCATATTGGCACAGGCGCAGCATCACGCCGCTATCCGCGATCCAACCGCGCCCGGTTGCGACACCGCGCGCGCCCGCCTCGCGCATCAACGCGATTTCGGCCAGTTCGCTGCCTGCTAGGCCGCGCGTTGCGGCGGCGAGCGGATGGACCCAAAGGTCCGGCTTGCCGCTTTTCGCAACATAGGCAACGCGGCTTGGGTAATCGAGCGGCGGGGATTGATCCGGCATCAAAGCCGCACGGGTAATGCCGCCAAAATGAAAAGCCGGTTTGTCGATGGCGAAAACACCAAAATCAACAATGCCGGGGGCGATCAATTTGCCGCGAGCATCCAGAACGGTGTCGCCATCTTGCGGGGTGACATCTGCGCCGACGCTGCTGATCAATCCGTCCGCCAACCGCACCGCGCCCGGCTCAACGCCGCCGCCCGAAACGATTTGTCCGCCAGTTATGGTGAGAGGCCGTGCCTGTTTCATGCCCACCCCTCCAAACCGCGCACCGACCGGGTCAGCACATCCAAGCACGCCATTCGGATCGCAACCCCCATCTCCACCTGCTGGGTGATGATCGAACGGTCGATCATATCGGCGACCTCGCTGTCGATCTCCACGCCCCGGTTCATCGGTCCCGGATGCATCACCAGCGCATTTGGCGCAGCGCGGCTAAGGCGTGCCTGTGTGAGGCCATAAAGATGGTGATATTCGCGCGCCGAGGGGATAAATTGCCCCGACATGCGCTCTTGTTGCAGGCGCAGCATCATGACCACATCGGCCCCGTCCAGTGCGGCATCAAAGTCGTAAAACGGCTCAGCGCCCATCGCCTCCACCCCAGCGGGCATCAAAGCAGGGGGCGAACATAGGCGCACACTCGCGCCCAAGGCTTGCAGGCACAAAATATTCGACCGTGCGACCCGGCTGTGCAGAATATCGCCGCAGATCGTAATCGTGCGCCCGGTGAAATCTTCCGACACTTCCCCGCGCCGTGCAAACGCCTCTCGCAAAGCCAGCGCATCCAGCAAAGCCTGCGTGGGATGTTCATGCTGACCATCGCCTGCATTGAGCACCGGACAATCGACTTTATCCGCGATCAGCTGCGTTGCGCCGCTTGAACCGTGACGGATCACAATCGCATCGGCGCGCATCGCGTTCAATGTGATCGCGGTGTCGATCAGCGTCTCGCCCTTTTTCACCGAGCTTTGCGCCGCATGCATATTGACCACATCTGCGCCCAGCCGCTTGCCCGCTATTTCAAAACTGAGCAGCGTGCGCGTTGAATTTTCGAAAAAGGCATTGATGATCGTCAGGCCGCCGAGCAGCCCGGCATGTTTGGCGCTTTGCCGGTTAAGCGTCACCCATTGTTGTGCCTGTGCCAACAGATACAGGATTTCGTGCCGTTCAAGCTGGCCAATGCCGGTTAGATCACGGTGCGGAAATGCGAGCCGCCCTTCTGGGAATCGACCAGCAGCGGCGTGGTCATTCTCGGGCTTTGTTGGTGTCTGGTCCATCAAAACCAATCCCCTAGTCGAGCCGTGTCCAACGCTCAACCCATTGGATCGCCGGTTCGGCATGGAAGTTTGCGGATTGCGCGCCTATCTAGGCCGCGAAGTGATTTGAAAGAACAGGGACACAATTTCGCATGAGCTTTATCGGCAAGGCATGGAAAGTCGTCGTCGGGATCAAGGACGCGCTTGTCCTCCTCTTTATGCTGCTCTTTTTCATCGCGCTTTTCAGCATCCTGTCGGCCACGCCAAATCCGGGTCAAGTGCGCGAGGGCGCGCTGTATATCGACCTTTCGGGATATATTGTGGAAGAACGCGCGGCCGTCGATCCGTTTGCGACTTTGTTGAGCGGTCAGGCACCGCCAATTGAACATCAGGCGCGCGATCTGGTTCGCGCTTTGGATGCCGCCGCCAGTGATGACCGGATCAAAGCGGTTGTGATTGATATGAGCGCCTTTGTCGGCGGCGGGCAGGTCCACTTGCAAGCCATTGGCGAAGCGATGGACCGCGTGCGTCGGACAGAAAAGCCCGTGCTGACCTATGCCATTGGATACGGCGATGATCACATGCATTTGGCCGCCCATGCCAGCGAAGTTTGGGCCGATCCATTGGGCGGCGCGCTGATCGCCGGGCCCGGCGGCAGCAATCTGTATTACGCCGAATTGCTAGACCGGCTGAATATCAACACCCGCGTTTACCGGGTCGGTGAATTTAAATCGGCGGTCGAACCTTATATCCTCAACGGCCCATCAGAGGCCGCGCGCGAAAACCTCGCCGGGCTTTACGGGGCCTTGTGGGAAGAATGGCAGGCAAATGTCCAAAAAGCGCGCCCCGCGCTCGAACTGGCGCGCGTGACAAGCGATCCGGTTGCTTGGGTGGAAGCGTCTTCGGGTGATCTTGCCAAGGCAGCGTTAGAAGCAGGATTGGTCGATCAACTGGGCGACCGCATAGAATTTGGTACCCGCATTGCGGAGATCGCAGGCGAGGATACGTGGAGCACGCTGCCCGGCGCCTATGCCATGAGCGAGCTAACGACGTTTTTGGCTGATATTGGCCCAGATATGGGCCCCGGAGGCAGTAGCAGCAGCAATGAAATCGCAGTCGTAACGGTGGCGGGCGTCATCGTGGATGGCGATGCCGGCCCAGGCACGGCAGGCGGCACGCGGATCGCAGATTTGCTGGACGCGGCGATTGGCGATGACGGGATCAAGGGGTTGGTTGTGCGGGTCAATTCGCCCGGCGGCTCTGTGCTTGCGTCGGAAGAAATCCGCCGCGCGGTTGACCGGTACCGCGCCAAAGACATTCCGGTTGCCATTTCATTCGCCAATGTCGCGGCCAGCGGCGGATATTGGGTCGCGACCGCTGGGGACCGTATTTTCGCTCAGCCTGAGACGATTACCGGATCAATCGGCGTGTTCGCGGTGCTTCCCACATTCGAAGACGCCGCCGCCGAAATCGGGGTAAGCGCCGAAGGATACCGGACCACGCCTTTGTCGGGACAACCGGATCTGATCGCGGGCCTATCGCCAGAGGTCGATGCAATTTTGCAAGCGGGCGTCACTGATACCTATTCCGATTTTCTCAGCATCGTTGGCGAAGCACGCGGCATGACCACAGATCAAGTCGACGCGGTCGCACAAGGGCGCGTTTGGGATGGCGGCACGGCCATGCAGAAAAGCCTGGTCGATCAATTTGGCGGAATGGAGGAGGCCTTGGCATGGGTCGCCAGCAAAGCGGAATTGGAAGAAGGCGATTGGCGCGCGCGCTATCTTGGCGCGGCAGAGGCGAATTACAATTCGCTGATCCGGCAATTGGTGGACAGCGCGGCGGCACCTGCGGCGCAAATGCGCGGCGGCGATCTGTTCGCGGTGGCGGCGCAGCGGCGCTCGGCTCTGCTCGGCCAATTGTCCCGCGATGCTCAGCGTTTGGCGGGCACTCAGGGGATCCAAGCCTATTGCCTAGAATGCCCCATTGAGGCGCGCCCCATGAGCGCGGCGGAAACCCGCAATGTGACGCAAATCATCGGAGCATGGTTCGCCCGCTAACGCTTGCATTGCAAGCATCGCCGGATTAGAGGCTCGCCCCTGCCCGCGGGAAAGCCCCGCACCGGGCGGGCGCGTAGCTCAGTGGTAGAGCACACCCTTCACACGGGTGGGGTCGCAAGTTCAATCCTTGCCGCGCCCACCATGATTCATTCTCACATGCATTGGGTTTTCGCTTCCGGCCAAGCTGTCACGGACGGCTAGCCTCGGCAATCGAGGGTGGCAGCTTCACGCTCGCAGCAAGCGAGAGCAGCGCCCCTCCAATTTCATGAACTTCCAGAGCCTCACGGCAGCTCACAACAGGCACGAATGTCGGGATGCGCGGCGCAACAATCATTTAGTACGAAGGATATTACCCCGCCTAGCGTATCGAGATTTGCGCGGTAGATGATGTTGCGCGATTGGCGCTGCGAAGAGATCAATCCGGCATTTTCCAGCGTAGAAAGATGGAACGATGTCTTCGACGAGATGGCGTTCAGAACCTTCGCAATCTCACCGGCGGACGCACCTTCGCTCCCTTTGCTAATCAAGTGGCGTACGATGTGTAATCGCATCTCCTGAGCCAGCGCTCCTAGGGCGCGAATGACCATGTCTTCTTTCATATTTCAACCTCTATTGAAATGTTGAATTGTCATAGATATATGCTCCCGAGGAACCCGTATCAAGTCTGAATGCAGCGCTGTGTTTTGGAACCGGAATGCTCAGGATGAAACAGAAAAGACGCAAAGAATGACCTTTGACCGGCCAACGATAGAGAGTGCAGCGGATGCAGTGGATTGGGCATTGGCGCACGGGGTTGCGTTCAAAAAAACCGCTCGTTCGGCGGAGCATACGGCCTTTAGCTTTACGCCATCTGTGATTGCTTCTGATCGTTTTGATCACCTAAAATCATCCGTTCCGATTCTGGGAAAATTGATCCACTCGGTCTCAGAAGATCATGAATTCTTACGCCAAGCCATTGCCCCAATCGTATCCGGCGATCCGTTTTTCAAAGCATTGCTGAAGATGCATGACGAGATCCATAATTCCCCTGATGGTCCGCGCAGATTGCCGCTTCTGGTCATGCGTAGCGATTTTATGGATGATGCTGAATTGGGGCCAAAGCTAATAGAGTTTAACGGTATCGCCGCCGGCATGGGGCCTTTTGGCCAACGCATTTCTGAACTGCACCGGCACCTCTCGCAGAACTCTCCATCCACATTCAAAAAGTGGGCTTCAGCAGCGGACAGCCAGCTTGTCGGCAATCCTGCAATTGAAAGGCTTGCTCATGGATTTGCTGCCGCCTCACGGAAGGTAAAGGCCGAGTTTGGTGACGATGGGCCGCCTGCGTTTTTGACGGTTGTTCAAGAGAATGAAGACAATGTCTTTGATCAGCGATTGCTAGAATATGCGCTCCAAAACAAAGGCATCAAAACCGTACGGCGAACCTTTCGGGAATTGCATAACAACCTGTCATCGGGGCCGGGTCACCGGTTGATATTGGAAGATGTAGGCCCAATCGACGCGGTCTATTTGAGGGCAGGATACCAATATGCGGATTATGCCGCGCATGACCTTGATAGAAAATTTTGCTGCGATGCGTTGATCCATGCGCGGACATTTATGGAAAAACACCGCGTCGCCATGAATGCGACCGTCAGCCAGCAAATCGCCACCAGCAAGCGGGTACAGATGTTGTTGGCATCATCAAAGGCCGAAGAATTGGTGCGATTTAAACTCACACTGGATGAGGCAAAGACGGTCACCGATCTCTTGGTCGAAATGATCCCGGTTTCAAAAGACAGCGCCGCCCTGCTCCAGCAACGGCCAAACGATCACTGGGTGCTCAAAAACCAAGGAGAAGGCGGCGGCCATTGCTATTTTGGTGATGATATTGCGGGTAAAATTCTCTCGCTGAGTGAAGTAGAGCATGACGCCTGGTCCTTGATGCAGCGATTGCATCCCAGCCCGAGGGGGCAGCCTGCATTGCTCATCCGGAACGGGGAATTAGAGCAGGTCGATGATCTCATCAGTGAAATTGGGATGTTTACGGTCCACTTGGACGGCCAGCCTGTCGGCCAAGAATTTGGCTATTGCGGATACCTTGTCCGCAGTAAATCGGCGGCGAGCACCGAAGGCGGAGTCCATAGCGGGATGGGAGTGCTCGATTCCCTAGCCGTTGAAAATAAATCGTAATCTGGAATACACTCCCGCCCGCAACACGCCCGCGCAGGCCGCATTTTCCCGCTAAGCCGGTGCCCGCCGCGCGGCGATCAATTCCGCCACCGTGTCGGACAATTGCCCCAACCTGATCGGCTTCACAAAATGCGCATCGCTGCCGGTTTTGGCCGCCGGGAACAATCGCCCCGCTGCGGCCGATTCAAAACTCACGCCTGAAATTGAGATGATCGGAATTTCTCGGACATTTGGATCAGCGTGGGTTCGCATCGTTTCGATCAAGGTCAGGCCGTCTTCATCGCACGATCCGTCTGGACCAAAAATATCGGTGATCACCAAATCGATGCCCGCACGCTCGCCCAAATAGTCAATCGCATCGACGGCGTTGTGGGTGACGCAAATTTCATGCTCATCCAGCTCCAGCCATTCGGCGAGCATCAATGCTTGAACAACGCAATCTTCCATGAGCAAAATGGTAGACATAACGCGGCGCGGCTCAGCCTTTTACGCCGTCAAGAACGGCTCTGATCTGCACCGAAGTGGCCCCCGGCGATGACGGTTTAGGCAGCAGCGGCGCAACCACTTCGCCCATCTCTTCGTCGGTAAAGCCGGTGTAGCCGGACATATAAATAATCGGCAGGTCCGGTATGATTGCCCGGGCCAAACGCGCCAGCTCAAACCCGCCAACGCCGCCCGGCATGACCACATCGGTCAGCAACAGATCGGCCCGCGCCCCGGCCTCGATCATCTCAATTGCTGCGCGGCCAGAGGACGCCTCGAGGGTTTTGTAATTCAGCTCTTTGAGGAATTCGACCAATTGCTGGCGCAAAAACTCCTCATCTTCGACAACCAGGATCGTTTCGCCATCGCCCAATAACGGCGAAGCAAGCGCCACAGGCGATTCTATACCGGAGGCTTTATCGCCGCGCGGCAGATAGAATTTCACGGTCGTGCCGACACCCTCTTCGGAATAGATCCTCAGATCGCCATCGGATTGCTGGATAAAGCCATAGACCATCGACAGGCCAAGCCCGGTGCCCGAATTGACGTCCTTGGTCGTGAAGAACGGGTCCAAGGCACGTGCGGCGACTTCTTTTGACATGCCCGGGCCGTCATCCGACACGTAAATTTCAATGTAACGATGCGCAGGCGCACCCGCGCCCCTACCCGCCCTCGCCCCGGCCCCCGAAACCGCCGCAGATTTGGCCGCTTCGCTGCCAGTCAGCTCGCTCGCCGCAATCGCCTCTTGATAGGATTGCTCATCATTTTCCGGCGGCAAAGCGTCAACCGCGCGCGCGCCAACGGTGATCGTGTGACCAACACTGGATTGCATGATCGCATCGCGGCTGTTGAGGATCAGATTGAGCACTGCATTTTGCAATTGCCCCTGGTCGCAATAGACCATCAGGCACTCTTCAGCGGCAAGGAATTCAACCGTAATCGCAGCCTCAATCGCGGGGCCGACCAATTCTTTAAGCTCAGCGAACGCCTCGGTAAGCGGACGCGCGGCGGCGCGCGATGGCTGCTTTTTCGCAAAAGCCAGCAAGCGATTGGTCAATTCCGATCCGCGGGCGATTGATTTCATAACGGCGGCGGCGGATCGCTTGCTTCGCTCGTTCAAATTGTCCCGGCAAATCAGTTCAATCGCATATTGCGTGGTGTTAAGCAGATTGTTGAAATCATGCGCGATCCCGCCCGTCAATTGACCCAGCGCATCGAGCCGGGATTGCCGCTCAATCTGTTGCCGATTGCGTTCGGATTCCGAGACGTCATCTAGGACAATCACCGTGTGCAAGGCTGAGCTTTTGCTTTTGACCAATGCCGATGTGACGCGAACATAGCGGTTATCGGGCGCCGAGCGCCGCGTCATCAAATGCACTTCGCCAACGATTTTTTGGCCGATCAGCGCCCGCGCAATGGGATCATGCGAGGATTCAAGCGGGTGCAGGTCTTCCCGGTCGAGAAAAATAACCTCGTCCGGCCAAGCAAATGGCGTTTCTTCCATTGCGCCCGCCAGCATGTGACGGCCGGCATTGTTGATCATCAAAATCTGCTTATCGGCGTTCAAACCAATCACCGCGCCTGTGACGGTGTCGAAGACTGTGTTGAGCAATTCGATCGCCGCTTCATTCTCGCGCCTTGCGCGGACAAGTTCGGTAATGTCTTTGCCGACACCGAGCAGGAATTTATCGCCGCTCTCATCTTCAAACCGGACCTTTCGCGTCAGCAAAGTCCGCCGCGCGCCGTCCGGAAAGTCGATGGTCTCCTCAGTCTCTGAAAAACCGACATCAAGCGCCTTTTGGTCATGCTTGAGGAATTCGGTCCGTTCCGCCTCATTATATTGTTCCAGCGTGGTGGTGCCGATCACGCTGCTGCGAACCTCTTCGGGATACACATTCAGGAAATTCGTGTTGGCCTGAACAATGCGAAACTGGTCATCCTTAACGAAAATCATATCCGGAATATTGGCCATGATCAGTTCAAGGAAAGGATGATCAACCACCGCAGGTTTGCCCGCGCCGCTTCCTTCTGCACCGCCAGTGTTTGGGCCTGAATGCGTGGCCATTGGCTCGGCCCCCGCTTCCTGTGCCAAAGGCGCCAATATGCTTCCGGCCAAATCTGCCAGCGCGTCCAATTGCTCCCTTGCGCGCCCGTCGAAATCGCGCGGGGACGTATCGGCCAATTCGATTGCGCCAATCACCACATTTGCCGCCCGGATCGGCGCGCCTGCATAAAAGCGGATGACAGACGATCCAGTGACCAGAGCATCGGCCTTGAAATCATCGTCTAGCTGCGCATCGGGCACCACAAGAGCGGCCCCGTTCTTAAAGACGCGCGCGGCAAAAGCATTCTGGGTCAAGCTTTCGAATGCCGAACCGTGCGGCAGAGACTGCAAGTCTTCGCGGAGTTGCGGCGTCAAAGAAAAGCCAGCAAACCGCACGCCAAAAATGGATTTGGCAAGCATAGTCACCGCATGGAGCTGTGTCTCGCCCTGCGTCCCCAAAACACTCATTCTAGAAAGAGCGTCTGTACAATCAAATTTCGCAAAATTGCCCAGTTTTCCGACCCCGATACGAAATAAAGCAAAATCAGTATTACAACGTAAGCCGCCCAATATGCTTCATAGCATGGTTAATCGCAAATAACGGGACCTTGAATAAAATGATCCCATGTGAGTTGTATCTTACATGGGCAAATTACTTAGAACCACCAGCAGACCTACGTTATTATACTGAATTCACGGTGGTTTTTTCCGTGGCTTACGGTAGTTCTTCAATTCAAATTTGGGTGTTAAAATTCAGTAATCGGCGGTTATCAGGCACATTTGATCCGCGCGCCCGGCATTGATCAGGCATTGATCACGCAACGCTCCACCACGGCACGCACGCCAAACACGCGCCTAAGAATAGACGCGTGTTTGGCGCAATATTTTTGAAAGACTAGCGGAGCGAAACGCTTAGCGTTGAACGCGTCCCGATCCGTCGCCGCTCATCAGTTTTTCAACCTCTGGCACGGTCACTCGGTTGAAATCACCAAGGATCGAATGTTTGAGACAGCTCGCCGCAACCGCAAATTCGAGGCTTTGTTGACGGTCTTCATAAGCGTTGAGGCCGTAAATCAAGGCCGAGGCAAAACTATCGCCGCCGCCGACGCGGTCGACGATGTCGGTCATTTCAAACCGGCGTGACAATTTGAAACCGCCCTCACGCGTGCGCAAGCATGCCGACCAACCATTGCGATCTGCACTGAAACTCTCACGCAAAGTGATCGCGATGGTGCTCATCTCAGGATAGATTTCCAGAACCTTGGCAGACAGGGCTTCGTATTTCGCGGTGTCGAGCTCGGCGCTTTCCACATTGACATCGACCGAGATATCGAGCGATTTTTGGCAGTCTTCTTCATTGGCAATGCCGACATCGACATATTTCACCAATTCGCGCATCACTTCTGGCGCGGTCTTGCCGTATTTCCACAGTTTGCCGCGATAATTGAAATCGCACGACACGGTCACACCGGCCGCCTTGGCTGCCTTGACGCATTCGAGGCTCAGATCAGCCGCCGATTGGCTGAGCGCGGGGGTGATACCGGTGATGTGCAACCATTTCGCACCATCGAAGATTGTCGGCCAATCAAAATCGCCCGGCGCCGCCGCGCAAATCGAGGAACGATCGCGATCATAAATGACCTTGGAGGGACGCTGATTTGCGCCGGTTTCCAGGAAATAGATGCCGACCCGGTCGCCGCTACGGCGGACTTGCGCAGTATCGACGCCAAAGCCGCGCAATTCGCGAATTGCGGCATCGCCAACATCATTGTCTGGCAAAGCGCTGACAAAGCCTGAGTTCAGGCCGTAGTTGGCAAGCGCAACCGCGACATTCGCCTCGCCCCCGCCAAAGGTTGCCTCAAAATTGGGCGATTGGAAAAAGCGTTCATTGCCCGGCGTTTTGAGCCGCAGCATGATTTCACCAAAGGAAAGGAATTCAGCCGATGATGTCATTGGGGAGGAGCTTTCGAATTCAGCGCGCGGACTGGGCAATCGCCACAGCTTCGCGCGCATGGTTGGTGATTTGGGCATAGTCGCCATTGGCAACCGCTTCGCCCGGTGTGAGCCAGCTGCCGCCGCAAGCAAGCACGCTGGGTAGCGCAAGGAAATCTGCAAGATTGGCCGCCGAAACGCCGCCGGTTGGCATGAAACGCATTTCGCGGAAGACGGAGCTGAAGGCTTTGAGCATTGGCACTCCGCCCGCCAGACTGGCCGGGAAGAATTTGACTTCGCGAAGGCCCAGCGCATAGGCGCGCTGAACTTCGCCTGCGGTCATTGTGCCGGGATAGAATGGGATATTCTCATCCAAGCAATAAAGCGCAATTTCATCGACAAGGCCCGGCGAGACAATAAATTCCGCCCCGCTGGCGACCACCGATTTGGCTTGATCGAGCGTCAGGACAGTGCCCGCACCTACGATCAAGCCTTCGGTTTCCGCAAGGATCGCCTCCATGCCCTTTTGCGCGTCGTCGGACCGCATAACGACTTCGATAACGCTCAAGCCGCCCTCGCCCAGCGCGCGCGCCGTTTTCACAGCACGCGGCGCATCATTCTCACCGATTAACGGCACCACAGGGGCGGCGGCTAAACGATTGGCAAGACGGGCGGAAAGATCAACTTTCATCAAATTCTCCGGATTGGGTTTGGCTTAGGAGTAAGCCAGACCGCCGTTGATATCGAGGTTTGCACCCGTGATAAAGGACGCTTCGTCAGAAGCGAGATACGCCGCCGCATCCGCCGTTTCTTCGGCGCGGCCCTGACGGCGCAGCGGGGTGGAATTGGCGACGTTTTCACGCGCCGCATCGGGCGTGAATTTGTCATGGAATGTGGTCGCAATCATGCCGGGGCACAGCGCGTTGACGCGGATGCCTTGCGGCCCGAGCTCTTTCGCCAGACCGCGCGTCATTGTCATCACCGCGCCTTTGGACGTGGCATAGGCAATCGCCCCGCCGCCGCCGCCGTCCCGGCCCGCAAGGCTGGCGAGGTTCACAATCGCAGACCCTTCGGACATATGCGGCACAGCAGCCTTACAAGCGAGGAAGGTCGATGTGACGTTCAGTTGCATGACCCAATTAAAAAATTCTTCGTCCATTTCCGGCAAGGTCTTGCGCGCGACCAATCCGCCCGCATTGTTGACGAGAATGTCGATTTTTCCGCCAAATGCGTCGCGGGCGGCCGCCATCAAAGCATCCACATCCGCAGCTTTCGTGACATCACCTTTGACCTTGATGGCTTTGCCGCCGGCGGCTTCGACAGCGGCGACGGTTGCATCGGCGTCTGCTTCATTGGTGTTATAATTGACGGCGACACTTGCGCCTTCTGATCCGAATTTGACGCAGATCGCGCGGCCAATGTCACGGCTGCCGCCGGTTACAACGGCAACTTTACCAGCAAATTTCATGTCGTGTTCCCCTTTAAGGAATTGGTGCGGCCTTAGGCCGATTTTGGTTTGAGTGGTTTGATAGTTGGAATGAGCAGCCACACGCTGGCGACGGCCAAGACGGCCAAGGCAGCGCCAATCATAAAGGCCGGCATGTAGCTGTTTTGCGTCATCGGAGAGACGAAGGTCAGCCCAAGGCTTTCGATCATCGCGTTGAATTTATCAGCCTCAGTCAGGCGCGGCACGATCCAGACCAGCCCAGCGGCAGCAAGTTTCGCCGCCGTCCCGGCATATCCGGCCAGTGAGCCGACCGATTTCTTGCTGTACAGATCACTCGGCAAGGTTTGGATATTGCCAATCGCCGTTTGGAAACCAAACAGGATCACCGCCATGATCAACACCGCCAAAGTGGGCGTAGATGCGACCGACATAGAGAACAGCGCAGGCAGCATGATGAGCCCGCCAAGCGTGATCACCATTTTGCGGGTCTTATCAACCGACCATCCAGAATTGAGCCGGTTTTGCGCCAGCAATCCGCCGAACCAAGCGCCCAGCATCGCGCCGACATATGGCACCCAGCCATACAGGCCGATATCTTTGACGTTAAAACCGAACGTATCGATCAGATAGATCGGGATCCAGAACACAAACAGCCACCAGATCGGATCAATGAACATCGCAGCAAGGATAGCGCCCCAGCTTTGTTTGCGGGTCAGCATTTCGCCGGTCGTCGGGTGATAGCCGTGATCCACTTCTTCAGAAGGATCGGCGCGCTGTCCGTTCAGGATAAAGCTACGCTCTTCCTCCGACAGCCAAGGGTGATTTTCCGGGTCAGATTTGTAAACGATCAGCCACGGCACGAGCCACAACAGACCGACCAGACCGATAACGACAAAGATCGCTTTCCACCCAAGGAACACCGCCAGAAGAGCGAGCAAGGGCGGAGATACGATGCCGCCAATGGCCGCGCCCGAATTGAAGATACCTTGCGCCAAAGCGCGCTCATTAATCGGGAACCATTCGGCATTGGCTTTCGCCGCGCCGGGCCAGTTGCCCGCCTCTGCCACGCCCAAAATGCCGCGGAACAAGGCGAAGGAACCTACCCCCGCAGCCAGCGCATGCAGCGCCGTCGCAATCGACCAGACGCCGATTGAGAGGACGAAACCGATACGCGTTCCAAGCCAATCGAAAATCTTGCCAAAAATGCTCTGACCAAAGGCGTAAGCGAGCACAAAGACCGTGCCGATATTGGCGTAATCCTGATTGGTGAAGCCAAATTCTTCTTTGATGTCTGGCCACAAAACACCCAGCGCGCCGCGGTCAATATAATTGATAATCGTGGCGAGAGCGACAAGCCCGACGATCCAAAATCTGAGATTACCCTTAGGCATTGATCAGTTCCCCTCACTCAAGAAATCTTCGCGAACCGGATTGAACATGTCGAGCACCACGCCCGCATCCAAACACTTGGCACCGTGCAGCAGGCCGGAGGCGATATACGTGCTATCGCCGCCCTCCATAATGCGTTTTTCACCGTCTATTTCGATCTCAAACCGGCCGCTTTCGACGTAGGTCACTTGGCTGTGCGGATGCGAATGCACATCCCCGACCGAACCGCTTTCGAACCACACTTTGACGGCCATTAGATCAGGCCCGTAGCCGAGGATTTGCCGGCTTATCCCGCCGCCCAGATCCTCTTTCTCAACATCCTGATGAGAAACGAATGGCGGGCTAGAATTGTGCGTTTTTACTGCCATGATTTTAGTCATCCCCTGCCGCAAGCGGCACCATTGCGGCAAAGCCCGTCCAAGCGATTGTCTCACCATCCAAAACAGTCTCATGGGCCTGTTGCGGGTCGGAAATATGCGAAACAGCCACCGCGTAACGCTGCCCTGATTTCAAGGTCAGCCGAAGAATATCGAGCCCGCCGACACGGTCATGGGTAAGGCTTTCCACCAAGCTGCGACTGTCCAATGTCTGCTCAGCCGCGCCGTCATAACTGCCATGCGCTTCGATCAGGCTGGCAAAGTGCGCCTCACCATCGCGCTGCGCACGCAGCATAAGAAGCGGTTCGCGGCGCAGGTTAAATTCAGGATCATTCGCGCCGCTTTCGCCCAAGATCGCCTCAACCGGGCCGCTCACAGCGAAGCGATAGGTGTAGAAGCGCCCATCAAGAATCCAAGTGAGCGCCCCCGCACCGCCCTCAATCGAGCCGCGCGCATCAACCCAGATATGCTGATACCCATTATCCTCGCCCAGAACGGGGCGCGATGCGACATTCACATCAGCGGCGAAATCATATTCCATGATATGACCGGAATAATGCAGCGGCAGATCATATTGATGCGCCTCTTCACTGGCGGCATGGACAAGGTCGATGACCAGCGGTTCCTCTAGCCCAGGAATGGCGGGCATGATCAAAGTGCGCCGCATCGTAACACCGGAATAGGCATTATCGATCTGCGCGCTGGAGACTTGGAGGCCGGGCGTATCTGAGAAATACAATTGCCGGGGCCAATTGGCATTGGCGATGCGAACATCACCGTCAAAGTGGCTTGTTTCGTCAACCACCAGCGTGTTGTGCGCGACCGAGGATTTCGCCCAAGTGGTGTTTTCCGGCAAATATCGCCCGCCGCGTTTTGCCTCGATATTCAGAAACCTTGCCGCGCCGTAATCGCGGATGATTTCATTGCCATTGTCGTAAAGTTGCCAAGCAAGTTTATCGAAATGGCCGTGGCCCATGCCTTGCGAAGAGTTTTTGGCGATGACGACCGTGGCCGGTTCGCCCTCTGCATTCGCGCTGCCCTGACGCATGACGGCCACCGCGCCTTGATCGCCGTCTGGCCCATCAGAGAGCAACAGCGACCGGAATGGGAAAGGCGCAGCCATTCCCGCCGCCAGGTCACAAGCGACCCGCATACCATTGGGGGTCAGTACCGTTCTGCCTTGAAAATCGGCAACCGATAGCAGCGAGGGATCACCCGTTTGCGCATAGGCGATGGCGATACCGTCATACAATTCCGCCGTGCGCAGGCTCTTGTCGCGGATTGCGTCATTAAAGGGGAAGAATACGCCCCGATAACTCAGCTGCACCGTGGTGCGCAGCGCCTTCAGCAAGATACCGTCACGATGCTGGAAAATGCCGCGCTCTGGCTCATTGCGTTCAATCGCATCGGCAAACACCAGAAACGGCAGCAAAGCGAAACGCTGATAATACGGCCCCTCGGTGTAATATCCGTCAGGAGAAAACAGGATTTCGGTCTGCCGTATAAAGCCGGCCTCGCCGCTTTTGTCAGAGCCCATCAAGGCGCGATCAACCATATCCTGATCGCCGAGGAGATAGCCGGTCATCCCGACGCCTGCCGTCGCCCAAGTCGCGTGATTGTGAATACGGTCAAATGTATCGACCGATTCCACTGAGAGGAAATGTGCCGCCGGGCGGAACACGTTGTTATCGATATTGTCCCGCTCTTCGGCGCTCAACGTGCCGCGAATATCGCCGTAACCCTGCACCGCATGGACCAGCCACATGGCATCGTTCAAAACTTGCCAGAAAATCCGGCCTGAATATTGATCGTGCCGTTCGGGGTGATCGCCCAAAGTCGGGTAGAGCCGCGCATATTCGAGGAGCATATCGCGGACATAGCTGCGGTAGCGTTCGTCCCCAGTGATCCGGTAGATTTGCCCGCCCAAATAGATCGCGCGAAAATTGCGTTTATGCTGTTCGTGAGTGTAACCGCCGCCCGGGTCCTTTGGCACAGGGACCACGACACCATCGGTCATCATCATATCGACAAATTCACGCCCGCGCGCCAATTCTTCGGCGTAAAGCGGCGGCAATTGCTGGGCGTCTGTCGCTGCTGGCTCATTGGCCGTTTCGACATGCCCGTCGGCCAAAGCCGGCTGTGGAAGGCAAGCCAGTGCGCAAGCCGCGATCAGAAGAGCGGAGCGTCTCATTCTGCCCCCTCCTCAGCAAAGACATTGCCCGACCGCGCCGCGCGGTGATCGCCGTCATAGTTCAATTCTTGCAGCACGAATTCCGGCGTCGCGGCGAATTGATTGCCGGTCAGAGTGGTGGCCGGGGTCCCGACCGTGTGCACAATGCGGAACGGCGCGGAGGCAGCGACTTGATTGTCAGCCAAAGAAGCGATCTGAACCCCGTGCAGGTTTACCGACGCCCCAGAAGAATTGGTCGCGGCAAGCCCAACATCCGCCAAAGCGTTGCCGGAAAAATTGACGAACGGCCCAAAAGTGCTCTCATCACGCCCACCGCGATAAATATCGGCGACAGGGCCGCCAATGCTGGCGAAATTGCTGCCGGTTATTTCGAGATATTCGACGTTATATTGGCCGAAATCTTCCGTTTCCGCGGCGGCGGAGACAACCGTGCCAGTGACATTGACGAAATTGCTATTGCTGATCGCCACACGGTCCGCGAGCGCACTTTTGCCCAAGGTCAAAACGTTGAAGGATTTGTTCACTTCCAAATTTTGAACGGTGACCCCATCCATCTCGACTGTCAGGTTCGATTTGATGGGATAGGTTGTCGTCCGGATCATCGAATTGCCAACAGAATCGGGCGCAAGCGCGCCATCGATTGTAAGGTTAGCGAGCCGCAGATTGCCGCCCTCGCGCAGCTCAAACAGGTAAGGCCGCGTGAATAGGATTGTGGCTGGCACAGCGCCCTCAGCCCCAGCCTCCACCCTAGCCCCACGAATGGTCACGGCAATGCCCAGCGGCAGGGTGCGGCTTACGATATATTCGCCGCTGCTCAGCTCAAGCACATCGCCATCAGATGCCGCCATCGCGGCGGCAACCAATGTGTCATTACCTGGCGCAACCTGCGTGACGGTGCCCGACCCGCCAAAGACCGCGTCATTGCCCGGTTTCGGATACCAAAAGGCCCCCACTTGATCGAGCGTCACAGGATCAAGATCGCGCGGCGCCCCCAAATGCGAAAGCGCTGGATCGACAGGATAAAGCAGACCATTTTCCGCCCGCTCCATCGCAACACCCTGGCGCGTAAAATCGCCCAATTCATCCGCAACGCCGCCTTGCGTCACAACATTGCCAGCAAAGGCGATGCCGGAAACATCGTCATACACTTCGAGGAAGGATTCCCCTTCAATCCCGCCCAGCAAATTGTTCGCAAAACTGCTATCAGAAGGGGAGGCAGAGCGTTCTTCATCTGCGCCGACATTGAAGCCAATGCGCCGGCTATCGATGATCGTGTTGCCGTCGATAGTGGCGCCGGCGACCTCAACATAGCGATTAACGGGCGAATTCGGCACGCCGTTCATAATCGCAAGCGCGCTGGAGAATGCCTCCCCGCGCAGCCCCTCCATGTAATTGTCCCGCACGGTCTGACCGCGATTGATGACACGCACGCCGCCCGTGTAATCCTTGCCGCCGCCTAGAAAGACATTGCGCTCCACCACTGCATCATCGCCGTGCCGCAGGGTGAGCGTGCCGCGCGATTGCAAAAACACATTGCCGCGAAAGGTATTGCCGCCCGATTTGGAAGAGATAATCTCAACCTCGCCATCGGTGCGGTCAAAGATGTTGTTCGCCACTGTCGTCTCGGACCGGAACATAGAATACCGGCTGGTGCCGATCCGCAAGGTTTCGCCGCCATTTGAACCGAGCACCGGACGAGGCCCGAAATAATTATGATCGATTAAATGGCCATTATTGCGGCTTTCTTCGCTGTCGAGCCGCACAGCAAGCGTCACACCCTTGTTGGTCTTGCCGACCAAATTGTTGTGATCAAACCGGTTATTCTGACCATAAATGCCGACCCAATAATCGGATTCGTAACGATCAGGTTTGCTGAAATTGTCGATGACCACTTCGGTTACGCGCGAATTGCTGGTCACATCATCCTTGTTGCGCCGAAATGAGATAACCTCGCCGCGCGGGCTGTAACCGTCGCGGAACACCAGACCAGTTACGAGGATATATTCACCGCCAATTCGCAAGCTGGATTGCCCGGTCAGGAACACTTTGCCGGCCTCTTGCGAAATGACTGTGATCGGCGCGTCGGCGCGGCCTTGACCGGTTATGACAAGATCGAAATCGCGCCATTCGCCATTGGCAAGGATGATGACATCGCCAGCCTCTACGACACGCAGGGCTGCGGCATATTCGTCTTGATCTCGGACAAAGTGGTTTTCCGCCAAGGCAGGCGCGGCAGAAAGCCACGCAGCCAGCACCACAAGGCACAGCCTCGCAAGCATCCCATCAATCCTCTCATCCAAACCTTATGTCTCGAACTATAATCTACGTTCGAGAACTGTCAATCAATGTGGCATATAAATGAGGGGCGTAATGTATTACCAATTTGGCTAGCCAATATTAGCTGAGGCCGCAAAGCGCTCGCGGCTCTCAGACGCGCGCTGCTGCACCTCTTCGAGAGCCATTCGCTCAGTCGCATCCAGCATTGCTTCTATCAGCCGGTGGAAATGTTCGCGCATCGCATTGCGCGCGGCGGACGGGTCACGGTCGCGCAAGGCAAAGAAAATAGCCTCATGCTCCGCCGTCCGCGAATCCGCATCATGAACACAAACGGCCGCATAGGTGGATTTCACCGCCGGAATATCCTGACGCATGCGCCAAAGTGATTTGACCGTGTGGACCATGGCCGCATTGTTCGATGCTTCTGCGATCGTCCGGTGAAACTGCTCATCCGCTTCATTCGCGGCATTTTCATCACCGGTCCGCATTTGCTCAACCAGCTGCGCCAAATGGTCAATCGCTTCATCGGTGATGTTGTGCGCCGCCAGCGCAGCCGTTTCGGATTCGATCAACAATCGCGCTTCGGTCACTTCAAAGGCGCTGACATCGGGCAAGGCTGCCTGCTCTTCAGGCTGCTGCTCGCTCACATAGACACCGGACCCGGTTTTTATCTCAAGCCGGCCGACCGCCTGCAGAGCAATTTCCGCCTCACGAATAGTGACCCGGCTGACGCTTAATCGCTCAGCAAGTTCCCTTTCACCGGGAAGCCGCGTCCCCGGGGGAAATGCCCCTTCATCGATCAATTGCGAAATCTGTTCCGCAACCGATTGGAATAATCGCTTACCGGTCATGCATTACCTCTGGTGCTGAATTGAGCAACAATCTCCGTCATAAGGCCACCCCTAGATGCGAGTGGGTGGCCAGTCAAAGGACGGGCTGCCGCAGCCCCTCAACAGCGGCAGCCCTAACTGATTAGAAGCGCACCCGGACACCCGCAAAATAGCGGGGCCCGAAGACCTGGATCGCGCCGAAATCGTCCGCCGCACCCCGGAAGTTTGTCCGTGGTTCGTTGAACAAATTGATGCCTTCGACGGTGAAACGCACATTGCGATTGAGCGAGTAAGACATACGCGCCTCAAACACGCCAACATTGTCCACATTCCGGATACGGCCCGGCGTTGAGACGAATTGCTGGAAATATTCGCTGCGATATTTGTACACGCCCTGGAAATCGAAATCGCCGATTTCGTAATAGGCTTGCGCTGACAATACGTGCTCAGAAAAACCAAACAGGTTTGTCGGAGCGATCAGACCGTTGCTGACGCTGGTCGAGCCATCGGCATTGACCGTCGTAATCGCGCCCAATGTGTCGTCTTCAAATTCGAAATCTGAATCGGCGTAATTGTAGCTCAATTTAAAGCCAAGACCATCGAGCGGCGCTGGCAGATAGCTGAACCGGTGAGCCGCGGTGATCTCGACACCGTAAATTGTGTTGGTGTCGTCATTGGTGTTGATCGACGTTACCAAAAGGTCGGCACTCTCTCCGCCAACGGTGAATTCTTCAAACACACCAACGGTTTCGAAACCGCCATTGAAGCTCTTATAATAGGCGTTGAAAGCCAGGATCGTATCTTCATTCGGATACCATTCCAGACCGGCATCGATATTCCACGAGAGCAAGGGGCTGGTCGCCGGATTGCCTGTGGCCGACACATTGTTCACACCGCCGATCAACGCTTCTTGCGGCGAACCAAACTCATCATCATCGTTCACATTGATGATGCGGCCATCGCCGAGGCTTGATGGATCAGGACGCGACAGCGAACGATACACCGCAAACCGTCCAAGCAGGTCGGGTTGAAATTCAGCGACAAGGTTAAAGCTCGGCAGGAATTCAGTGTAAGACGCATCGGTGTTACGGATCGTCAGCTCACCGGGGTTTTCCTCAAGCACAAACCCAACCTCACCGTCATTATCGGCATCGTCCAGGACGATGCTCAGCGACGTGCGGAACGCTTGTGAACGAACAGTGGTGTTGACCACGCGCACACCAAGATTGCCGCGGATCGGCGTGCTGCCAATCTCGCTATCAAAATCGGCCTGAACATAACCCGCCCAAGAGCGCTCTGTCACATCGGTGTTTTGGATCGAGTCAAAATCGCCGGTTGGGAAAATCACATTGCCATCGGCATCAAACGACAGACCCGATGGATCTTCACGCTCCAGCACTTGCGCAATGCAACGCGCATCGAAGGTTGCAAATGTATTTGATGTGCCGATGACATTGCCGTCCGCGTCAATATTCGTGAACAGGTCATTCCCGCCAGAAATTGAAGACAAGAAGCCCGTTTCAGGGAAGCTGGTGCGGCATTCTTGGTTGGCAAGCGCCAAGGCGCCGGTGCCAGACGTATCGTTATAGGTGTTTTCAAACCGGCTCGTGCCGTTCGATGCCCCGGGTACGTCGCGATAGACCAATTGCTGGTAACGCGTACCGGCCTGGATCAGCGTAAAGAAGCCATCCATTTCATAAGCAGCATCGCCGCGAACGGCCCAAATGCTGTTGAAACGATCCTGCTCTAGATCGGCGCGAAGGCGCGGATCATTGGCGAACAGGTCATAATTGTTAACGTCAAAGTTTTCCGTGATGAAGGTGAGCCCTTGCGAGCCGTTCTGCAAAATTTGGATGACGTTTTCGACACGGTCATCTTGCGTGCCCCCATCGTTTTCAATCGACGGTGTGAAAGCCCCGGTATTGCCGAAGATATCTTCATCATCTTCCGTCCGGAAACGGATTTGGACCGCCTCTTCAATGCGCTGTGTTTGCGAATAGGACGCATCGAGCGAAATTGTCAGGCGATCTACAGGACGGAAATCAATCGACAATCCGCCGCCGTAATATTCTTCGTCACGCTCAAGATATTCACTGATTGCCTCGATGCGTTGCTCACTCGTGAACTGACGCAATGCGCCAGTTTCTGTGAAAATCAGATCGAAGCCATCGATTGAGTTAGGCGCACCCTGCTCATCAATACGGCGACCCTCAACAAAGGCCAAATCGCTACGCTGCTCAGCGAAAAGGCGCTTTGAATATTGGAAGTCGGCATTGATATCGACGTCGGGGCTTGGCTGATACTGAACCGCTGCGAAAAAGGCATCGCGCGTATCGTCAGTGATGTTGGAGCGCACGCCGTAGCTGTTGCGGGCAATCACAAACGGGAGGGCGATACTGCCATCACGCAGCCCGTCGATCGTGTCGCCGTTAGTGTCGCAATTTGCATCATCGTTCAGACCATCGGAACTGCCACCCACTGGCAGTGAAGGGTCAACGACACAGGCGCGGATCGTGTTGGAGACATTGGCCTCTTGCTCTGGGTTGGTGCTTTCATTGCGCTGAAAACCCAGCGAAATACCAAGCTCACCATCACCCACATTGAATTGATCAACGTAGCTTAAGGTGCCGCGGAAACCGAATTGTTGAAACCGTTGATCCGAATCGATGTCGAGATTGTCTGGGTTGATGTTGAGCTTCAACCCGCCCTGAATACGCTGACGCCCGTAATCGAGTGGGCGCACAGTTTCGAGAACGATCTGACCGGCAACGCCGCCTTCGATATAGCTCGCGGCTTGCGTTTTATAGATACCGACCTTGCTGAAGAGTTCAGACGGGAACTGGCTGAAATTGACCGAACGATCGCCGCTGCCGTTACTGGCGACGCGGCCATTGATGACGGTCGAGCCAAGAAACGGGCCGAGGCCGCGAATTGAGATTTCTGTCGCGCCGCCCTGCTCCCGGTGCGAACCTGCACCGGTCAACGTTTCGAGCGCCTCACCAATCGAAAGCGCCGGAAGGTCATCAATCTCGCTAGAAGAGAGCGCATCGAACACTTCGGTCGAATTGCGCTTTTCTTGGATCGAATTTTGAATGGTGGCGCGAATGCCAGAAACGACAATCTCGCCCTCTGGTTGAACCGCCTCTTCCCCGGCGACCTCAACAGGAGCCTCACCAGCATCCTGAGCCATTGCTGGCGCGGATACGAAAGCCGTCCCTGCCAGCAAAATAGCTGAAAGTGAAACACGCGAATTGGCGCCGTTACGGGCTGCGCGAAGTACCATTGTCCCCTCCCTTGGGTATATCTTATTGTCGACCTTAGTTATCGGGCAGGCACTCTTTGTCAACCGGAAGGCTAGACCTCTTTTGTGATATTGTTAGTCCAATACCGCAAAGTGATGCACTTTTGTTACAAAGATAGAAGAAAAGTGACCGGCATTCACAGAGACACAACAACCACCCAAAGCGGAAAACCCCGCAATTCCGCCGAAAATTATCTGGACGGCAGAATTGGTATTATACTTTGAGTCGCATTGGATGCCTTCTTTGGTTGACTGATAAATATCTCCACTTACCATCTGGCAAGGTCAACCGAATAACGGTGATGGGAGAGAGAAATGAATTATTTGAACGGAGGGTTGCGCCTATCCGCAACGCGCTCGCGTATTGTCGCTGGTCTGCTAACCGGTTCCGCAATCGCATTGGTGCCGTCGGCTGCTTTTGCACAGGATGCAGAAACAGCAGAAGTCGATGGCAATGAAATTATCGTCTCTGGCATTCGCAGCTCGCTGCAAAGCGCGCTGAACGAACAGCGCCAAGCAGACAGCTTGGTCGAGGTCATTCAGGCAGAAGATATTGGTAAACTGCCCGACCAAAACCTCGCAGAAGTTCTTGAGAACCTTCCCGGTGTCCAGATCACACGGACCGCCGGTGTCGGCACCGGCGTTCAGATCCGCGGTACCAATGATAACCGCACGGAAATCAACGGCGTCGGCACTGTCGGTTCTGGCACAGGCCGCGGCGGCATCAACTTTGAAGACATCAACGCGGCGATCATTGCCTCGGTCGAAGTCACCAAAGCGCCAACCGCCGCCACGACCGAGGGTTCGGTTGGCGGCACGATCAATCTGCGGACCATCCGCCCGCTTGATCTGACCGACCAATTGCTGACCTTGCGTGTGCAAGGGGAATATAGCGACCTTTCCGAAAGCACATCACCGCGTATCGCGGCCAGCTACGGCAATCGCTGGGCCGCTGGTGACGGCGAAATCGGCATTGTTCTCGCCGGTAGCTACACCAAGCAAGAAGCCACATCGTTCCGTCCGCGCGTCGATCGTGATACATTGATCGCGCAAGGCAGCGGCGTTGCCGCAGATGGCAGCCCAGGACCAGATTTTGATTATATCGGTATTCAGTTCCTCAATCAGGAACTCGAGAACTTTGAATTCGAAACGATCAACTTCTCGGGTACTTTGGAATGGGCTCCTAGCGCCAATCTGAAATTCTTCGCCGATGTAATCTACAACGATCAAGAACGCCGTCAGGACAGTTCTCGCGTACAAGGTTCAGGCGTCAGCTCCCTGCGTTTCAACAACGTCCCGGACTCGTTCGAAACGGTCAATTATGGTACGCTTGATGGGGTCGCTTTGGGTTCAATCCAAGCCGCTCTTACAGGCCGCATCACGCCAAACCTTGCGCGCGATGATGACGATCCAAACCTTCGCTTTTCCAGCGATACGGGCGCACGTTTGACCGAAACCCAAGTTTACCGCGTTGGCGGCGAATGGGACAGCGGCAATCTGAACGTCCGGATCGAAGCATCGACGACGAGTTCAAACACCACCAATCCGAACCTCAGCACCACGCTGAACTTCATCAACCCGAACCCGCTGACGCCGCTGGATGGCACCAGCAACGATAACAGCGTTCCGTTCATCTATGATTTGACCGGCGGCGCGCTGACATTTGGTGTTGATTTCGATTCGCCATTTGCACCAACCGTTGCTGATCTGCTCAACCCGGCCAACACCGTGCTTGATGCGATCACTGCGAGCCGCAACGAAACCGACAATTCAGAAGACGCCTTCCGGATCGACCTGTCTTACGACACATTCGATTCGCTCGGCTTCATCACGTCGGTGGATGTCGGCTATCGTTACAACGAAGCATCGACGCGCTTTGACCAGATCCGCTCAACCTTCGGCACGGGTGCAATCGCCAACAGCCCGCGCGGCACTTTGTTCGCTGACTTGCTGGTCCCAGGGCCAGACAATTTCGGTGAAGCCGACGGCCGCACTCTGGCATTCCGCAACTTCCTCGTCGTCGATCCGGATGCTGCGTTCAACGATCCAGAAGGGACGCTCGATGCATTGCAGGCAGCGCTCGCGACCACAAACGGTTCGATCTCTGACCCAAGCTCTGATCCAGCGGCATTCTTCGAAATCGAGGAAAAGACCCACGCCCTTTATGGCCAAGTCAATTTCGAGTTCGGCCCCGTGCGCGGCAATATCGGTGCGCGTTATATCGACACGTCGATTGACTCGCTGGGTAACTCGGTTGCGGCCGGAATTGTCACACCGATCACGTCTTCGGGCAGCTATTCGCAGTTTATGCCGCGAGTAAACTTGATCGCAGACCTCGCAGACGATCTGGTTCTGCGGGCGAGCTTCGGTGAAGACATCAACCGTCCGGATTTCAACGACCTGTCATTGTCGGTGAATTTCCCAACCGGTCCGAACAACGCTGTGAACATCGGCAATCCGAACTTGGCTCCAGAAACGGTGCGTTCGTTTGACGCATCGCTCGCATGGTACTTTGCTCCTGCTGCTGTCGTCAGCGTTGGTGTGTTCCACAAGAACCGCACCAATCTGTTCGTCACTCAGCTCGAAGATGCTTTCGAAGATGCGAATGGCTTCCGTGACATCACGGATCCCTGTGAAGGCGGCGGTATCTTCAACCCGCTTCCCGATCGCAACGTCCTTTCGGATGTTCCGGGCAATGGTCTGTGTGTTCCGATCCTGACAGTGATCAACGATTCGGCGAACACCAAGCAAACCGGTATCGAAGTCGCATTCCAATACGATCTGTCCTCGTTTGAAGACACTCTTGGTTTTGCATCGGGCTTCGGTCTGTTGGCAAACTACACCTACCAAGACTTCAGCGGCGGCGAAGCGTCGAACACGTCTTCGGGCCGGGGTACGTCCATCTTGGAATCGAGCAGCGGCCTCACCGGACCGTTCACTGCGGTTCAGGGACTGCTCGACTTCTCAGAAAATGCGTACAACGTGACGTTGTTCTATGAGAAATACGGTCTGTCGGCACGGGCGCGCTATACATGGCGTGATGCATTCCGCACCTTGGATACAGCTGGCGGCGCGAGCCTCAACTCAACCTTGGGCTTCCCAACGGTTACCGAATCGCGCGGACAGCTTAACGCCAGCATCACCTATGATCTGACGGAAAACATCAATATCGGCGTGGAAGGTGTGAACCTGACCAAGTCTGAGATTGTTCAGCGCTGCGTGAATGAGGGCGCTCAGCTCTGCTTCCAAGGCATTCCTGATCGCCGGATTTCGTTTGGTGCGACTGTTCGCTTCTAAACGCTGATGGCTGAAAGGCCGGGCCGCCTTGCGCGGCCTCGGCCAGAGGCTTAGCCAATGAACCCATACGAGAAAGCGCCCTGCGAAAGCGGGGCGCTTTTTCTTTTGCCATTCGAGCTTTCGTGAGGCGCAGTCTTCCGCGCGCCTGCCGATTTATGCCCGCTTAGAAGGACTTGCTAACCCGGACATTCACGCGCGGGGTTTCGTCTTCGGTGTCATAACGCGGCCCGGTTAGGGGCACGGCGACCTCAAAATCCAGATCGAGCGTGCGCGTCACATCCGCGCGGAAGCCCGCCCCGCTGGACGCTAGCGATCCGCCGCCAAACCCATCATCGAGGTTCGTCACCACACCGCCATCAGCAAAAGCGTAGAGCTGCATGGATTCAAACACGCCAAAGGCGCGCGGCCAGTCATAACGCAATTCGCCGACGCCCATTGCCCCCTGATCACCGACCCGCGTGCTGAAATCATATCCGCGAACATAGAAATTGCCGCCCAGCCCGATGCTTTCACCAATCAGCAATGGCGCCGAGGCGAATTGACCGCTGGCATTCAAAGACAGGCTGAATGCGCCGCCCAAAGACCGGTCATAATTAAGCCACCAATCAAGCGTCGTAAATTCAGGCTGAGCATCAAGCCGCGAGGCCAATTGATCGCCCGCAGGCGTCGCGCCTAGGATATCGAGCCCGCGAGTGACCGTCACGCGTGAGCGGAAACGGCCCCCCAGCCCTTGGAAAAACGCATATGCACCCAGCCGCGCCATTGCGAGCCTGTCTTGCCGTGCCAAAGCGCCCAATCGATCTTGGCGCAAATCTTCGACTTCAAAACTGCCCTCTAGCCACAATCCGCGCGTGCGTGATCGGATCAGTGGATGACGCACACGCACTCCGCCGCGCCACGATTCGCCGACGATGTCGAGGTTCCTGAGATACGCCCCGGGCTCCGATTTGGAATAGGAACCATAGGCCGACAGCGCGGTGCCGCTATCGTTCACGACGATGTTGTAACGGCTGCTGAAAAACACCTGTTCGCTGGGGTCAAACGGCGTGACTGAGACGCTGAGATCCACTCCGTCACGGTCTGACAATAATCCATTGGCATCGACCGAAATCCGCGCCCGCACTGGTCCGATTGGGCTGGTGCTGTCGTTGGAAAGGGATGCGCGGGCAAACCAGTCTTGGCGGTAAGCCTCCACCACAAGAATGCCGCGTGCCCCCTCGCGTTCAAACCGCGTGTCTCGAATGTAAACGCCGGGCAAATCATCGGCGAGCAGCACTTGGCGTTCCAAAGCGCCGATCGACACTGGCTGACCATCCATAAGCGGCGCGAGCATTTGTCGGATCGCGGGGTCATTGGATCCTTCCACGCGAATATCGTCGATCACCCCTTCATCAAGCTGCACCCGCAAGATGCCGCCGACCAGCGATTGCGCGGGGATTGAGGCGCTGGCGAACAAATATCCTTCTTCGCGCGCCCGGTCAGCGAACCGCCCGGTTAACTCGCCCAGCTGCTGTGGTGAAAGCGATCGTCCGGCATATTCTGCCATTAATGCGCCAAAATCCGCCCGCTTCATTGCGGTCAAACCATCAACGACAATGGCGCTGACATTAAGCGCGGTTTCCCCGCGCGGCCTTATCGGCATTTCCAAAACGGGTTGAAATTCGATGCGCACGGCCTGCTCAACCGGCGCAAGCGATTCGCTCCGCTCCTCCTCTTGCGCAGGGGCAGTGATATCCAGCGCATCCTGCGCGCTGGCGGCTGAACTGGTGGCGGCGCCAATCACACAAATCGCGCCTAGCGCAGATTTGATCGCCTCCCCCTTAATGTCGGTGTGCACGGTGTCGTCCTTTGAACATGGACGCCCCTATGCACCGCCGAAAGTTAAGCTTCGGTCAAATTAACAAAGGCTTCACCTTGCTTGGAAACGCTTCTTGGCAAGCATCGCGCGTAGAGCGCACCCACGGAGAAAATGAATGCGTTTGATGATTGCCTTGCTTGCCCCCTTTATGATGCTGTTTTTCAGCAGCGCTGCTCATGCGCAGGATGGCCCGTGGAGGATTAGTGAACTTAATGGGACGGCGATCATCATCAATGACGATGGACGCCGAACCGCGCGTGCCGGGGCAACATTGTCAGGCGGCGATTCGGTTCAAACCAATGCGCGATCCAGCGCGGTTTTGGTGCGGGGCCGGGAATTTGTAACCGTCCGGCAAAGTTCGCGCATTCAAATCCCAGAGGCACGCGCCGAACGTTCGCTTGTCCAAATCATCCAAGATTACGGCAGCGCCTTATTCAACATTGGCCGCCAGCCTGATCCGCATTTCGCGGTGGACACGCCTTATTTGGCGGCTGTTGTTAAGGGCACGACCTTTTCCATCACAGTGTCAGAAGAAGGCGCAACCTTGCAGGTTACCGAAGGCGCGGTTGAAGCCGCGACCCTGGATGGCGGCGCGCGAGAATTGATCACGCCCGGCAGTGTTGCGATGATCGCGGCCGATGACAGCTTACGTATGGTTGTGGATGGCGACACGCGCCGAGTGATCGATTCGCCCGCTCGACCAGCAATGCCTGCGGCGGCGGCACCTACTGCAACGCCAGCGGCAACCTCGTCCAGTGCAGCCAAAACAACGACAGCAGTAACAACGACGACCGCGACACCTGCGACGCCTGTAACGTCAACTCCGGCGGCGTCTGTGACCACTGGCACGGCGATCATTCCGGCCACCGGTCAGGTCAACTCCGCGCCAGCAGTTCAGCGGATCAGCGCGGCGATTGTTAGCAATCCGGTCGATCTTGATAACCTTTCGGGCGGACTTGTGTCGGGCTCGGCAGATGTTGTGTCCACCGGCGTCGTCGCAGATACAGCGGTGCGAGAACCGAGCGTTCAGGCCGTTATTCAAGAGACCCGCAATCCCATCGCTTCGGCGGTGAACAACACTGGTACCAATGTGTCAGGCACTGTTTCGGGGAATGTTTCAGGAAATGTAGGCTCCGCAGGTGGAGCCGTGTCTCCTTCCATGGGAGGATCTGGCGCAGGTCTAGATACCAGCGTTTGTGTCGCGGGCAGTTGCGGGATCGCGGGTTCTGTGACCGGCGGCGATGGTCCAGTTGTGCCCGGAATCGGTCTCGGTCTTGACCCCGCAACTAACCCTGCGACTGGCCCCGTAAGCGGTAATGCTGGTGGCAATGGCGCTAATGGAAATGGCGGCAATAATGCGGGCGGCAATGCAGGCGGCAATAGCGGCGCGGCACCTGTGATTGGTGTCGCGGCGGGCTTGGCAAATGGCAATAGCGGCGGCGGCCTTGGCACCATTGGCGTAGACATTGGCGGCGTGGTCGGCGTGGATATCGGCGACACCGGCAGCGGCAATAACGGTAATGGCAATGGAGCTGGTAACGGTGCCGCCAATGGCAATGCTGGCGGAAACGGGAATGGCAACGCTGGCAATGGCGGTTCAACTCCAGATGTGGATGTTGGTGTCGACACTGGCGTTGATACGGGCGTGACCGGCAATAACGGTAACGGCAATGGAGCTGGTAACGGCGCCACCAATGGCAATGCTGGCGGCAACGGCAATGGCAACGGGAATGGCGGCAACGGGAATGGCGGCAACGGCAATGGCGGCGGCAACGCTTTGGTCGATGGTGGCGTTGATGTGGGAATAGGCGGCAATAGCGGCAATGGCGGCGACATCGGCACAATCGGTGTAGATATTGGCGTTGGCATCGGAGCCAGCGATGGAAACGGCGACACCGGAAACGATGACGTTGGGGCCGGCAATGACGGTGCAGATGACGGCAATAATGGTAACGGCAATGATGATGGTGCCGACCCAAGCAATCCCGGAAACGGAAACGGCAATGGCGCTGGCAATGGGAACGGCAATGGGAACGGCGCAAACCCAGCCGATCCTGCCGATCCTGCCGATCCCGCCGATCCTGCCGATCCTGCCGATCCTGCCGATCCTGCCGATCCTGCCGATCCTGCGAACAGCAATGGCAATGGCGGCGGCAATGGTGGTAACGGAAATGGTGGCGGCAATGCATTGATCGACGGCGCTGTTGATGTCGGCGTAAACAGCAATGGCGGAAATGGCAGCGGCGGAAGCGGCGGCGGGTTTCTTCGCACCTTAATCGGCGGGTTCATCAGTGCCGTTCAGGACTACCGCGACAGCGTCGATGAAAGTCGTGGCGGCGGCAATGGCGATGATGACGATGATCGCCGGGGTGGCCGCGGCCGTGATCGGGATGACGACGATGATCGAGACGACGATGACCGAGATGGCGACCGCGATGACGATGATGACAATCGCGGATTTAAAGCCGGTGACAGTGGCGACGATATCGTTCTTGTCGGCAATGGCGACGCAGGCGGAAATGCCGGTCTGCTTGGAAACGGCGCGGATGCCAATGATGGCGGCAATGTCGGCAATGGCGGCTTTTTTGATGGCAACGACAATGGCCGCGCAGGTCCGCTAGACCGCGTTCATGACCGGTTCGATCCTGGCGCCGGGCCGGATATTCAGCCTTAATCGGCACCTCGGTCTATGGCCTCAAAGCTCTCCTCGTTCCTTTTTAAGGGGATTTGGCTCCGGCTTCTCGTGGCCTGCGGGCTTGCGCTTGCCGTGGCGGGAATCGCGGCGATGGGGCATTTCCAAACGCCAGAAAACAGTCTGCGCCTCGTCGGTTTTGACCTGTCGCAAAAACAGGCGAGCGGCCAAATCCATGTTGTAGAAATGGACGCAGCCAGCGTTGAGGCCATCCAGCAATGGCCGTGGTCGCGCGAACATTATGCCCGCGTCGTCGAACAACTCGATGCCGCAGGGGTCCGGTCAATTGGCTTTGATGTCGATTTTTCCAGTTCTTCAACCGCCGCCGGGGACGCCGAATTCGCGGACGCCCTGTCCCGCGCCAGCGCCCCGGTCATCCTGCCCACTTTCGCACAGTCGGCCAGTTTCCAAAGCGAACGTAAACTGGATGCTTTGCCAATCCCGGCTTTGCGCCAACATGTGCAGCTCGCCTCGGTCTCCATCGCTCCAGATGCCGATGGCTTCATTCGCCGCATGCCGCTTGGTACAGTCACCGCGGACACGCCGCGCCCTTCGCTCTCTGCATTTTTCGCACAAAAAGCCGGGATGGCGGGCGAACAATTTCCGATCGATTTTGCAATCAACGCCCAAAGCATCCCGCGCCACAGTTTCATCAATGTAGAACGCGGTGAATTTGATGCAGAAGCCTTGCGCGGCAAGGATGTTTTGATCGGTGCCACCGCCATTGAAATGGGCGACCGTTATGCCGTTCCGCGCTTTGGCGTCATCCCCGGCGTGATCGTCCAGGCGCTCGCGGCGGAGACGCTTTATGCTGGCAAACCGGTCTTTGGCTCATGGGAATTGCCCTTGTTGCTCGCCGCCGGATTCGCTGTAATTGTCCTGTCCGCGCGCACATATATGTCCAGCTCGCTGCGGATGCTCAGCGTCTCAGTGCTGATTTTGGCGGCATCCTTTTACTGCTACGGCGCGTTTGGCGTCTGGTTCGACGTCGCGCCCGCTTTGATCTTGGTGTTGTCGGCGTGCGGCCTGCGCCTGTTGTGGATCGCGCGGCATAATTTCGCCCGGCTTCAGCGGACCGACCGGGAAACCGGCCTGCCAAACGAAATCGCGCTCAGGGACCATGTGAAATCCCGCGAGCCAGCCTATGTAATCGCCGCGATGATTGGGGATTTTGACGCGGTAAAAGCGGTTCTTGGGGCCGAAGAGATGGCCGTCTTGCTGCGCCGCGTGGTAGATCGGCTGAAACTCGCCTCAGAGGCCGGTTTGGTGTGCCGAACCGATGACCGAATTATGTCTTGGACCAGCGCGCAACAATTGTTCGAAATCGAAGAACAACTCGCCAGCCTCAGAGCGATCATGCTCAGCCCCATCGAGGTCGGCGGTCGGCGCGTTGACGTATCGCTTACATTCGGCGTGGCCGATGCGAGCGCAGACCGCGCTTTGGCGAACGCCGCCCATGCCGCCAATATCGCGCAGCGCGCCGGCGAACGTTGGCGCTTATACGCAGAGGACCGCAGCGAGCATCTTGAGCAGCAAATCTCGCTGATGGGCGAGCTTGATGAAGGCTTGCGCAGCGGCGATGTCAAAGTCTTCTATCAGCCAAAATTGGACTTACGCGCAGACAAAATCGCCAGCGCAGAGGCGCTTGTCCGCTGGGAACATCCGGAAAAAGGGATGCTGCCACCTGATAGCTTTATTCCGCTTGCCGAAGACAGCGGACGCATCGAAGATCTGACTGTCTTTGTCATCAATCAAGCCATCGCCGATATGGACGCATGGGCAGCGCGCGGCATTGAATTGTCGGTTGCGGTCAATGTTTCGGCCAGCCTGCTCAGCTCCCGCGCTTTCCTTGACCGGGCAGAAAGCGCGATTGACGCAATGAAATTGCCAGCAAGCCGCCTGTCCTTTGAAGTTACGGAATCGGCAGAGCTGGACGATTGGGATGCCTCAATTGATGCTCTCAACAGCTTGCAGAAACGCGGTATCTCCATCTCGATGGATGATTACGGCACGGGGCAATCCTCGCTCAGCTATCTCAAAGCGCTGCCTCTGTCAGAATTGAAGATCGACCGCAGTTTCGTCCAACACGCGCATGTCGATCGCGGCGATGCCATGCTGGTCCGGTCCACTGTGCAATTGGCGCATGAGCTAGGATTGAAGGTCGTCGCCGAAGGGATCGAAGATGCAGAATGCCTTGAATTCTTACGCTCCATCGATTGCGATTACGCGCAAGGGTATTTTATCGCCCGTCCAATGACAGCGGACAAATTGACGGAAATGATCGCAGCAAAACCAGCCGCGCTGGCGGCTTAAACCTCGCCCGTCAGTCCGCAGCCTGCGGCGCAAGGGTGATATGATGCGTCAGAATTTCCAGCACGCGGTCAATCGCTTGCCCCGCTGGATCATCCTCTTGCAGCAATGCGAAACTGCCCGATAGCCAAAGGGCGCAGTGGCCGTGAACGGTCGCGATAAGCGATCGGACCAAACGCCGCACCGCCTCATCATCGCCTAGATTGAGGGCATTGGCGACTTCGCGGTCGACAATCCCGGTTAGCAATTCGCGCGCTTTTTCATCCTCGCGGTCGATGGCGATACTTCGATCAATCCGGTGGTCATAAATCGCCATCCACGCATTTTGATGCGTTTGTGCAAAGCCAAAATAGGCGCGCACCAATGCCTCTATCCGCCCCGCCTGATCGGTTGGCGCATTGACCAAGGCCGCCTCCAACCAATCGCTCCACCGCTCGAACGTTCGGCTGTTGATGGCGATCAAATATTGATCGAGCCCGCCAAAGACATTGTAGATCGTGCCGACTGTGTAATCCGCCCGGCGCGCCGCTTCTCTCGCAGAAAATTTGGCGAAACCGCGTTCTGCGATGAGATCATGCCCGCAGGACACAAGCAGCTCGCGCAGCTCTTTTGGTGAGTGATCTGACCGTCTTCCCATGAATATGGTGGATAAAGCATCAATTGAACATTGTCTATTTTTTAATTGAACACTGTTTAATTGTGTGGGAGTGTATAGACGAATCGAAGCGGAGAGAGTTTGTGATTAGCAATTTCACCCTTTCAGGATGGGGCGCGTATCGCCCCACGGCGATCCTGACATCAGCCGAATTGGATGCCCGGCACGGCTGCGAGGCGGGATGGACTGCGTCTGAATTCGGCATTGCAGCGCGCCCGATTGCCAATGCGCAAGAGACCACATCGGCGATGGCGGCGCAGGCCGCACGCCGCGCTTTGGACCGGGCCGGATGGGGCGATGATCTGCCCGATGTGATCATCGGCGGATGCGGCGTGATGGAACAACCGATCCCGTCAACGGCGACATTGGTTCAAGATAAATTGGGATTGGGCCGGTCCGGGATACCGTGTTTTGACGTCAATCAGACCTGCCTCTCCTTTGTCGCTGCGCTCGACATGGCAGCGATGGGGATTGCCCTTGGCCGGTGGCGGCGCGCTTTGGTATTTGCCAGCGACATTGCCTCTGCGGGCCTCAACCCGGATAATCCCAAAACCCGCTCAATCTTCGGCGATGGGGCCGCGGCGGTCGCGATTGAGGCATGCTCTGACCAGCGGCGCGGTTTGCGTTCCATCGCCAGTGTTACACACGGCGCGCATGGCGCACTTGCGCAATTGCGATCTGGCGGGACACGTCTGAGGATCGAGGAAGGGTATGAGGCGCTGGTTGCAGGGTCATATTTTGAGATGGACGCATTTGGCATCTTCAAAGCGGCCGCAAAAGCCTTGCCCGGCGTGATTGATCAGGCTCTGGGTCAGGCCGGCGTGGAGCGTGACGATCTGGATTGCATCATCTGCCATCAGGCCAGCGCGCCCGGCGTCGAACATGTGAAACGGCTGTTTGAACCGCGTGACGAGCGGGTTGTCGATATTTTTGCGAATACCGGCAACCAAATCGCGGCGTCCATTCCAACCACGCTCGCCCATGCTTTGGATACAGGCGCGGCGAAAGCGGGTGACACGATCCTGATCCTCGGCACCGCCGCCGGGATCAGCGCGACGGCTGCGGTGCTGCAATTATGAGCGCGCGCCGCATTATCATCACCGGCGCGACCGGCGGATTGGGCCTCGCTTTGGTCCGCGAAGCGGCAGCGCGCGGGCATGAAGTGCGCGGCGTGGGCCGTGATCTGATTGCAGGGGAACAGGTGAAGGCCGCTGGCGCGCAGTTCACTGCGCTCAACCTCGCCGCGCCCGATGCCGATCTCGGCAATATTCTGGCTGGCTGCGACAGCATCATTCACGCCGCCGCTCTATCCGCCAGTTGGGGGCCAAGGTCTGCATTTGAAGCCGCCAATATTGGCATGACGCAGCGTCTGCTCCATGCCGCCAGTCTCCATCGCGTCAGCCGGTTCGTATTCGTCTCTTCGCCTTCGATATTTGCGACCTTCGAAGACCGCCTCAATATTGGCGAAGATGCCGCGCCAAATCCGCATCCGCTCAACCACTATGCCGCGACCAAACTGGCGGCAGAACGTTTGGTGCTGGCCGCGAATAGCGAAACGCTCGCCTGCTGCGCGATCCGCCCGCGCGCTTTGGTCGGCGAAGGGGACCATGTGATCCTGCCCAAACTTGCGCAGCTCGCCAGCCGCGCCCGCATGCCATTACCCGGCGGCGGAGAGGCTCTTATTGAGCTGACCGACCTTCGCGATGCCGCCCGTGCGATTTACGAGGCGGAGGAGCGCGCGCCTGATTTACAGGGCCGCGCCATCAACATTTCCGGAGGCCGCGCGCACAAAGTCCGCGATGTCGCGCAGCAACTCGCAGGCGCTCTCGGCACCGCGCCGCGTTTGGTATCCATACCGCTCTTCGCTGCGCATGGATTGGCCGCCATGCTAGAGAGCGCAGCACGGCTGCTCCAGTCGCAAAAGGAACCGGTTTTGACCCGCTACACGCTTGCGACCTTGGCCTATTCTCAGACATTCGATCTGGAGCCTGCACGCCAATTGCTCGGCTTTACGCCTCAGCATGATGCACTGGCGACCTTGCTAGACCAAGCCCGGCAAATAGCCGCGCAGGAGAGCGCGCCATGACCCGCGTTGGATTTCGCTGGCTGGAGCGCGGTTCGTGCAGTCACCCTGAATTGATGACGATATCAGGGGGCAGTCTGTGCGCGGCTGAATTTCCCGCTTTGGTCGGCGTGATCACCCATCCGGCGCGCGGCATTTTCCTCTTCGACACCGGCTATGATCCGGCCTTTGATGAGGCGACACAGCCATTTCCTGAACGGTTTTATCGCTGGGCGACTCCGGTCAAAATTACCGCCGATCAAGAATGGCGCGCTTGGCTGAACGCGCATGATATTGAGGAAAGCGCAATCGCTGGCACAGTGATCTCGCATTTCCACGGTGACCATGTGGCGGGACTGCGCCGCCTTGCAGACAAGCCGATTTATTGCGCGCGCGCTGGGCTTAATGAATTGCGAAAACCGGGGCGGTTTGGGCGTGTTCGGCAAGGTTTGCTCCCGGCTTTGGTGCCGCAACATGCCGATGCGCAGGCGCGTTTCTTTGAGGATGCGAAGGCACGCCCCCTATCACCGGCATTCGCGCCCTTTGCCGAGGGGCGCGACATATTGGGCGATGGCAGTTTGATGGCCGTCGAACTTCCAGGCCACTGCGCCGGGCATTGGGGATTGGCCTTCACTACGCAGCATGGTCAGCCGGTTTTGCTGGCTGCGGACGCGGTGTGGTCGGGGCGATCCATCAAGGAAAACCGCCCGCCCCCGCGCCTTACGACGGCCCTATTGGGCAACACCAGGAATTACCGCGCAACCTTGAACGTGCTGAGCGCAGCTGCGGCAAACAACCGCGAATTGGCGATCCTACCCTCGCATTGCCGTATCAGCGCCAAGGCATTTGCCGCGAATTGCGACGACGCTGATGATGCGTCCTGACTTGATTCTTGCCTCTTGGCTGCGCACGCGGCGCGCAATGTCGATGGATGCCCCCGCATTGGCCCGGCGGCGGGCACGGCAATGGCGCGCGCTTCAACCGGCTCTTGCCAAGACGCCGGCGCTGGCGGCGTATCATGGGCTGAAACTGGCGGATTATCCGATCACCGATACGCATGAATTGCGCGCCGATTATGGAATGTGGAACAGCCTCGGCCTGAGCGACGCCGCCCTGCGCAGCTTGGCCGATGAAGCAGAATTGAGCGCGCAAACCAATTCTGGGCTAGGCGCTAAGACAGGCGGGCCGAAACACCCAAATAGCGGAGCGATATCGGCGGGTTGGTCAAGCGGTAGCGGCGGCGGAAATCGCGGTCTGTTTGCGGCAAATATGGCAGAACGCGCCGATTATCTCGGGCAAAGCCTCGCGCGGCTTTTGCCGGTCCGCGCTCTGCTTCGGCGGCAACGCATTGCGCTGCATTTGCGGGCAAGCAATGCGCTGTATGAAGATGCCCGCAATTCCCGGATCAGTTTCGCGCATTTCCCCCTGTCGCCGCCGCCAGAGGCAACCGTCGCCGCGCTCAAAGAATGGCAGCCGACCATCCTAATCGCGCCCCCGCACCGGCTGCTGCAATATGCGAAACTGGGTCTCACCCTCCCCGATATGCGGCATTTGTTTTGCGGCAGCGAACCGGTCAGCGCCGCCGAGAGCGCGTTCCTCGAAGAGCAATTCGGCCTGCGCCCGCGTGCGATTTATCAGGCAAGCGAAGGGTTCTTGGGCGCAGAGTGCAGTGCCGGGCAATTGCATCTCAACGATCACGCGATCGAGATTGAGTTGGAGCCTGTGCGCGGCACCGATGGATTTCGTCCCATCATCACCGACTTGCGCCGCAACAGTCAGCCGATTGTCCGCCTGCGCGGCGATGATTATCTTGAACTTGCCAGCGCAAAGATGCCGAACATGTGCCCATGCGGATATGGCGGACGCGTGATTGATCCTCCACAAGGGCGAGTCGCGGATATTTGGCATTTACCAGACCGGGTCATCACTCCTCCGCAAGTGGTCAGCGCGGTCGAAAACGCAATTGGCGGCGCGGTTGATTGGCAGGCAATCGCCGGGCCAGACGCGGTTCAACTGCGCCTACGCCCGAACATTCCGGGCCATGTGGGTGAGGCTGCTCGGCAAGCCTTGGCGACCCTTACGGAACGACCTGTCGAACTCGTCCTCAACCTTTCCGACTGGCCCGCGCCAAAGCGCCGAAAAGTGGTGTCAGGTGTTGGCTCGACCAATGCCTAAAAACGTTCTCATAACCGGCGCGCGATCCGCCGCCGCGCTCGATATCGCCCGCGATTTTGCGGCAGAGGGCTGGCAAGTTCACCTCGCTGATAGCGTCCATTCCCGCTTGGCGCGCTGGTCCGCTCTCCCGGCTCGGCACCATTCCTATCCGCCGCCTAGGCAAGCGGGCGGTGCCTTTCGTGCGGCCATCGCAGACTTGATCGAGCTTCAAGCCATCGATCTGGTTATCCCTACCTGTGAGGAAGTGTTTCACCTTGCCCAACCCGGCTTGCACGCGGCGATGGCGGGGCGATTATTTGCGCCCAAATTCGCCCAATTGGCGATGCTCCATGACAAGCTCGCATTTGCCCGTGCTTGCGAAGACTGGGGGCTGTGCGTGCCGGAGAGTCGCCCGATTGAAACGCAGAACAGTCTTGAGGATTTTCAGGCAGAAAGCCGCAAATGGGTATTCAAATCGCGCTTTGGGCGGTTTGGCGAAGCCACAATCATCGCGCCCAGCCAAGCCGAATTGAAGCAGATTGATTTTGGGGCAGATCAAAACTGGATGGCACAAAGGCTCATCCGCGGCGATGAGGTCTGTTTGCATGCAGCGGCGCATCGCGGGGAACTGGTGCATTTTGCCGCCTACACTTCCAATTGGCGATTGTCTGGCGGGGCTTGCTATGCGTTTGAACCGCTTGATCCGAACCGCACCGCAATGCTGCGCGGTCTTGCTGCGCGGCTTGTTGAGGCAGGATCGCTGCACGGCCAATTTGGGTTTGACGCGATCATTCCGCCGGGCGGTGAACCGCATTTTCTGGAATGCAATCCGCGCGCGACCAGCGGCGTTCATTTGATGACAGGCGGCGGACAATTGGCCCGCGCGGTGGCGGACGGAACGCCTGCGCCTATGCCCGCGCTTTCTGGTGAGCCAAGAACCTCTTATCTCGCCCCGGCCATGCTGTTTTTCGGCACCAGGCGGGCGATCATGTCCGGGCGGCCGCGCGAATGGGTGCGCATTTTCACAAACGGCACGGACGCCATCACACGGCCCGGCGACCGCCTGCCCGCTCTCGGCGCCGCGCTCGATACCGCGCATTTTGCCGTCACCGGATTACGGCGCGGGATTTCCACCAGCGCGGCGACGACGTACGATATTGAATGGAACGGCGAGGAATTTGAACCATGAGCTTTCCCGATGCAGTTTCAAACGCTTGGCACATGGTTGCCCTCTCACGCGACCTAAAGCGTGGCGGTGTGCGCAAGGTCACGCTTTGCAACACGCCGATTGCGCTGTTCCGCAGCGAATCAGGGGGCGAATTAGGACGCGAAACTGGAATTGGCGCGCTGATCGACCGCTGCCCGCACCGCAATTACCCCTTATCGGAAGGGCGCGTGTATAAAGGCGCCCTCGAATGCCCATATCACGGTTGGCGATTTGGCGCGGATGGCGCTTGCAAACAGGTCCCCGGTTGCGCCGCGCAAACCGCTGACGACACACGCCTGAACGCGCGGGCGCTTCGCGTGTATGAGGCACATGGGGCAATCTTTGTGACTCTATCAGATAGCGCCCCGGATCAACCCGACTTGCCGCCCGACTTTGGAAACCCCCAGCTCGATCATTTCTGGTGGCAACAAGGCACATGGAAAGGCCGCGCCTTTGATGCGATTGAGAACGTTATGGACCCGTTCCACACCAACCATTTGCATCACGGGTTTATCCGCCGCCGCGACATACGCTTGCCCGTCAAATTGCTCGTCACCAGCTATGCCGATGGGATCGAGATGGCGATTGAACAGACGCAGCCCGATCTGGGCCTGATGTCGCGGTTTCTGGAACGAGACCGCAGCCGCAGCATCTCCCGCTATTACGCGCCAAGCACAGTGCAGGCACGGTGGGAGGGCGAAACGAAATTGACCCTGTGCGTAACGGCGATTTTCACTCCGGCCACCGATGGCACATTTACCCCATTTGCGCGGTTTTCGACGCCCAAAGACATGGCAAAGGGCATGGCGCCGGGCTGGTTGAAACAGGCCGCCATCCGCCTGTTTCTGGCCCCAGTGGTCGCGCAAGACCGCCGCGCTCTGGAACGTCAATACGGCGTGATGGAGCATTTTGGTCACCCCAAATTCACCAGCGGCCCCGGCGATATTCTAGGCGGGCGGCTGCATCAATTGTGGCAGGGTCAAAGGCTGGAGCCGGGCAGCGATCCTGCGGCCGAAGCAATGCTGTGACCTAGCGCGGGAGCCTCCAGCGCGGATTGCAGCTGGCGGCAAAAACTGTAACAACCCGCCCATGCACTTGTTCGAAGCTCTCATCGTGCTGCACGTCATAACCGGCGCGACCGGGTTGATTGCATTTTGGGTGCCGATTGCGACGCGCAAAGGTGCCCAAAGCCACCGCAAATGGGGCCGCATTGCTTGCTATGCCTTTATGGGCGCAGGCGCGCTGGCGGCGGCGATGGCGATGCTGTCGCTTTATGCGCCAGAAGGCCGGCACCCGACCATCACTGACCGCACAGTTTTTGAAGGGCTGTTCGTCTGGATGATGCTGTTTCTGGGGCTGCTCACGATTGGCTTTGCCGATTACGGGCTGAGCGTGGTCAGACATGCGCGGGATCGGCTCGCTTTGCGCGGCGCGCGTTATCAGGCGGTGATGATCAGTGTGATCCTATCGGCACTATGGTGCGGATATTTTGGCGTGCAGATCGGCAATGCTTTGATGATTGCGGTCGCGTTTCTGGGGGTGACGGCCATGGCGCTGCAACAGAAATTCATCTGGCAGCGCGCCGATCCGGGCCCCAAAGATTATGTCGACGAACATTTTCGCGCGCTGATTGGGATGGGTATTTCGGCCTACACCGCCTTTATGTCGGTTGGCCTGATCCGGTGGGTGCCGGAGGAGGTTTTCAACCCGCTCATTTGGGCCGGGCCGAGCATTGTCGGGGTCAGCCTCATCATCGGCTTCACACTGCAAATCAAACGCAAGCAGCGTTCAAAAATCGCGCCCCACTCTAATCCGAGTATCTAAGCCCCGCCCCACATGCGCAGGAGGTTGGCGATGCTCTTATCCAAGGTCAGCAACTCAGAAGCGCCGCTGGTCAGGTTTTGGCGCAAAGTGACCCGTAAATTTTCCAGATCGAACAGCATTTCGCGCTGGGCCGGGTCACGGATCAGGCTTTCAATCCAACCGATACAGACTATCCGCTGTCCGCTGGTGACAGGTCGCACTTCGTGGATACTGGTGGAGGGATAGAGGACCAATTCCCCCGCTTTGCCCTTGATACGCTGCGTCATTCCGGCGGCGTGGACGACCAATTCGCCGCCTTCATATTCGTCTGGATCATTGAGGAACAGCGTGAAGGAAATATCGGTGCGTATCCGCCCCTCTCCTGTACCCATCAGGGCATTATCGACATGCGTGCCGTAATGCCCGCCATCTGCCGTTCGGCTGATCATCGGCGCGGAAATTCGGCGCGGGCGCGCCGCGGCTTTGACCACGGCGTTTTCTGCGATGATGGGCACCAGCGCATCGCGCATTTTGCGGCCCGCCGCATCGCTCATCACTGCTTGCTCATTGACCTTCACTTCGCGCGCGGCGGTGCCAGCGGTTTCGCGCCCATCGCGCCACGTTAATTCGCCAAGCCCCGCGCGCAGATCGGCGATCATTTGCGCGTCTTGGATCGCAGCAATGCTCAAGATCATGGCGGTTTCCTCAAACTCGGCCCAAAATGGCCACGGATTGATTGCGTTAGCGGCGGCGCGCGGTAATGTTTAGGCCGAACAAACGGACCGAAAACACACTAACCGCGGAGTGATCGCAATGAAAGCTGAGCTTAAAACATGGACCGGCCTTGGCCTTACAGCGGCGCTGCTGGGGGCGGGTTTGGCCGGGTGTTCTGGCGAAGCGGGAGAGGGCGGCGAAGCGGCTCAAAGCGCGCAAGCGGGCGAGGCTGGCGAAAGTGGTGAGGCCGGAGAAGCGGGTGAAGGTGGCGAAGCGGCTCAAAGCGCGCAAGCGGGCGAGGCTGGCGAAAGTGGTGAGGCCGGAGAAGCGGGCGAAAGCGGCGAAGCTGGAGAAGCTGGCGAAAGCGGTGAGAGCGGCGGTATTGGATCTTTACCTACTGAGCAGCGGCTCGTCTTCATGGCCGGGCATGTCGAGGCGGGGATCGCGCTTTACCGCGCTGGCGAAAGCGAAATGGCCGCGCCGCATTTGATGCACCCAGTGTCCGAAACCCATGCCGCAGAGCGGGCCGGTCTGGACGAGCTAGGCTTTGACCCGGCGCCCTTCGAGGCGGTCTCAGCCGCTCTCGAAGCAGGCCAAAGCGCAGAGGAGATTGAGCCGCAGCTCGCCGCAGCTGAGGCCAATATTGCCGCAATGCGCGCAGCGGCGGACAGCGATCCGGCCGCGCAAATCCAGTTTTTGATGGACACCGCCGTGGAAGAATACGCCATCGCCGTTCCCGAAGACACCGTGTCAGACCCCGGCGAATATCACGATGCATGGGGTTTTGTGACCGTCGCCCGGGGCATTGCAGAGGGGATGGACACGCCGAAAGCCGATGCCATTCGCGCCGCATTGGATGAAATGCTGGCCCTGTGGCCGGATGATGCGCCGATTGCGCCGGATGCGCCCGCACCCGCTGGACAGGTTGCGGCGCTGGCATCGCGAGTCTTGCTCAATCTGCCGGAATAAGCGCGCCTGTGCGCCCGTGCGCCTGTGTGGATATCGGCGGTGAATTAGTGGTGATGCGTTCTTCCAATCATTCTGCGAAGCGGGCATAGGCGCAGACATGCATGATATCCGGTTGATCCGAGATGACCCTGAAGGGTTTGATAAAGGTCTGGCGCGGCGCGGGGCGGCCCCTGCTTCTTCGGCGATTTTGGCGCTGGACGAGGAACGCCGCGCGCTTTCCACACAGCTGCAAGAGGCGCAAAGCCGCCGCAACGAAGCCTCCAAGGCGATCGGCGCGGCAATGGGCAAAGGCGACAAAGACACGGCTGAGGCGCTGAAGGCGGAAGTGGCTGCGATTAAGCAGTCAATGCCGGGTCTGGAAGAGCGCGAGCGCGCGCTTGGCGAGGAACTGCAAAACGCGCTGGCCGTGATCCCCAATGTGCCCTTTGACGATGTGCCTGCAGGCGAAGACGAAGCCGGCAATGTCGAGATTTCGAGTTGGGGTGAGAAGCCGAGCTTTGATTTCACCCCAAAGGAACACGCCGATTTTGCGCCTGATCTGGGCATGGATTTTGAAACCGGCGCGCTGCTATCTGGCGCGCGCTTTACCTTCCTGCGCGGCGATATGGCGCGGCTTCACCGAGCGCTGGGTCAATTTATGATTGATCGGCAGGTCAGCGAATATGGCTACACCGAATGCGCGCCACCCGTTTTGGTGCGTGATGAGGCGATGTATGGCACGGACAAATTGCCGAAATTTGCCGAGGATAGTTTTCGCACAACAGACGACCGCTGGCTGATCCCAACCTCAGAAGTTTCCCTCACCGCGAGCGTGATGGGGCAGATCTTGGACGAAGCCGCTTTGCCCATCCGGCTCACTGCGCTCACCCAATGTTTCCGCAGCGAAGCAGGCTCCGCAGGCCGCGACACGCGCGGGTTCATTCGGCAACATCAATTTGAGAAATGCGAATTGGTCAGCATCGTCAAACCTGAAGACAGCGAGGCAGAGCATGAGCGGATGGTCAAAGCCGCTGAAAGTGTTCTCGAAGCGCTAAGCCTGCCCTATCGCAAGATGTTGCTGTGCACCGGCGATATGGGCTTTGGCGCGCGCAAAACTTACGATTTGGAGGTCTGGCTGCCCGGCCAAGACGCCTATCGCGAGATCAGCTCTTGTTCCAACACCGGCGATTTTCAGGCGCTCCGGATGAAGACCCGTTACCGTGTTGCTGGCGAGAAGAAGAAGACCGCGCCGGTTCATACATTGAACGGTTCTGGTCTGGCGGTTGGCCGGACATTGGTGGCGGTGATCGAAAATTATCAGCAAGCCGATGGCAGTGTCCTCGTACCCGAGGCGCTGTCCCCCTATATGGGCGGGATCACGAAGCTGGAGCCAGCCGCTTAATGCGCATACTCATCACCAATGACGACGGCATTCACGCGCCGGGCCTTGCGGTGTTGGAAGAACTCGCGCGGGAATTTTCCGATGATATTTGGGTTTGCGCTCCGTCGGAAGAACAATCGGGTGCGGGCCATTCACTGACGCTCAACCGTCCGGTGCGTTTGCAGAAGTTTGGTGAGCGCCGATATGCCGTCACAGGCACGCCGACCGACAGCGTGATGATGGCTCTGCGTGAGGTGATGGATGGGCCGCCCGATCTGATCCTTTCCGGCGTCAATCGCGGAGCCAATCTGGGCGATGACGTCACCTATTCCGGCACCGTTTCCGCCGCCATAGAAGGCGCGCTGGCGGGCATTCGGGCAATCGCGTTTTCGCAAGTTTACAGCGCCAAAACCGCCGGCACAGACAGCGAATTTGCCGCGGCGCGCGCATGGGGGGCGAAAGTAATCAAGCCGCTGCTTGATGCCAGTTTTGCCGAACGCACGCTGATCAATGTCAATTTCCCGCCGCTTGCACCAGATGACGTCAAAGGCATCAGAGTGGTGCGCCAAGGGTTCCACGATTATTCCCGCGGTTCCATCGTCGAAGGGAAGGACCCGCGCGGACAACGTTATTTCTGGTTCGGCCTGCACGCGATTGAACACACGCCCCGCCATGACACCGACTTAGAAGCAATCGATGACGGCTATATCGCGGTGACCCCGTTGCAGCTTGATTTCACCCATGACGCCAGCATCGCGGTGCTGACGGACCGGTTCGCGGATTGATCGGGCACGGATAGGCAGGATCATGGCAAAACGCGAAACCGACCAGATATTCTCGGCCAAACCTGAAAAGCGCGCCGCCGCGCGCAAGTTCAAACCTCTGCGCCGCGCCGTCAAAATTCCAATCTGGGGCGACCTGTCCATTCGCCTCGGCGCGGCCTTAATTCTCATCATGATCGTCGTGATGATCCATTGGTTCGACCGCGGCGGCCTGGTCGACAGCGTCGATGGCGAAGTCAGCTTCCTCGACATCGTCTATTTCACCATGATTTCGATCACCACGACCGGCTTTGGCGACATCGCCCCGGTGACCGACCGCGCACGATTGGTGGAGGCCGTTATCGTCACCCCGATCCGATTTGCGGTGTTTTTCATCTTCGTAGGAACCGCCTACAATTTCATCATCAAGCGCAGCTGGGAGAAGTGGCGCATGGCGCGTATTCAAGAGCAACTTTCGGGTCATGTCGTCGTGCTCGGCTATGGCATTTCTGGCTCGCAAAGCGTTGAGGAACTGATCGAGCGCGGCACAGACGCGAACGATATCGTGGTTGTCGACCCAAGCGAGGACCGGCTGGCTGAGGCGGAGAAGCTGGGCGTGAACGTGATGGCCGCCGATGCCACGCGCGATGAGACGCTGAAGGCTGTCCGCATCGAAGAAGCGCAAACCGTGCTGGTATCCGCAGGCCGCGATGACACGTCGATCCTGATCGTTCTCACCGTTCGCCACCTTGCCCCTAAAGTTCCCATTAGCGTCGTCGTGCGCGCCGACGATAACGAATTGCTCGCCCGGCAAGCTGGCGCGAACAACGTCATCAATCCGGTGCGCTTTACCGGTCTGTTGCTAGCAGGCAGCGCAAAGGGCGCGCATATTGCCGACTATCTCGCCGACCTCGCCTCCGTCTCTGGCCGCGTCCAATTGGTCGAACGGGTCGTGCGAGAGGAGGAATGCGGATGCTCCATCTCTGACCTCACCAGCGGCGGCCGCGGCCTTCGCATTTACCGCAATGGCCGCGCGATCGGCTATTGGGAGGATGAATGCGAAAACCTGCAGGCAGGCGATGTCATTGTCGAAATCGTACCGACCGAAAATGGCACCACAAGCGGTGACGGGCATCCTGGTTAGCGCCTCAGGCGCCGGCATTCGCATCCGCTCATTTGGCTATCCTCGCATAAGCTCGGGCGCGCGGTCGCGCTTGCGGCCCTTTTGGCCGATTTCGGCAAGTAAGCCCACGCGCCGTCACAGGAACAGCAAAAACACACCCCCCATTGCGGCCATGCCAAGGATGAAGTGCCCGGCATCAATCGCGAACAATTTGCCCGATTTACGCTGATACAGGTAATTGATCCCCACCGCCGGGATCATCACGCCCACGGCGAAACCCACCGACATCATCATCACCACATGCGGCGCCGCACCCGTGCGCGCGATCAGGTGCCACAGCACCATCGCGATCAGCATTTCAAACAGGAATGTCAGCCCAAAGATCAGCGCCATATTGCCGCTTTGTACGTCGTCATCCGACATGCCCGCCGCCGCTTGCCACGCTTTGCCAAACAACACGCCATACCAGATCGCGCCAACGGCGAAGAACGCCGCCGCTCCGGCTAGCACCGGCCATAATGCAAAATCACCCATGATCATTCCTCCCTCATGCGCCCCTATGCATCCTTGCTAGCGCAGGGCGCGGATGTAGGAAAGCTGGCGTTCGGGCCGCGCCTTGTGTAGGGGCGCAGCGTTTATGGACACGACAACCTCTCCCCCTCCCCGCACCTTGGCGGACGCCAAACGCGTCGGCATGGTCTCCCTCGGCTGCCCCAAGGCTTTGGTCGATAGCGAGCGCATCCTCACCCGATTGCGCGCCGATGGCTACGCAATGTCGCCCGATTATGCCGGGGCAGACGTCGTGCTGGTCAATACGTGCGGCTTCCTCGACAGCGCGAAAGAGGAAAGCCTCGCCGCGATTGGCGAAGCGATCAGTGAGAATGGCCGCGTCATCGTCACCGGTTGCATGGGCGAAGAGGCCGACGCCATCCGCGCCGCGCATCCGCAAGTCCTCGCCGTCACGGGCGCGCATCAATATGAGCAGGTTGTCGAGGCGGTTCACACCCACGCCCCGCCGTCGCAAGGGCCGTTTGTTGACCTGATCCCGCAGCCCGACATCAAGCTGACCCCGCGCCATTACAGCTATCTGAAGATCTCCGAAGGCTGCAACCACTCCTGCTCCTTCTGCATCATCCCCGACCTGCGCGGCAAACTGGCCAGCCGCCGGATCGACGCCGTCTTGCGTGAGGCTGAGAAACTGGTCGCCGCTGGCACGAGGGAGCTGCTGGTCATCTCCCAAGACACCTCTGCCTACGGGGTCGATACCAAGCATGAAGAGCGCATGTGGAAAGGCAATCCCGTCCGCGCGCATATGACCGACCTCGCCCGCGAGCTGGGCGGATTGCGAATACCTAACGGCACCGCAGAAGGCACCGCGCCTTGGACGCGGCTGCACTACGTCTATCCCTACCCGCATGTCGATCACGTCATCCCGTTGATGGCGGAAGGGCTCATCACACCCTATCTCGACATTCCGTTTCAACACGCCGCGCCATCCGTCCTCAAGCGCATGCGCCGCCCTGCGAATGAGGCGAAGGTGCTCGCGCGGCTCTCCAAATGGCGTGACATCTGCCCCGATATCGCGATCCGTTCGTCCTTCGTCGTCGGCTTCCCCGGCGAAACAGAGGATGATTTCGCATATCTGATCGACTGGCTGGAGGAAGCGCAGCTCGACCGCGTCGGAGCCTTCCGGTTTGAGCCCGTCGAAGGGGCCAAGGCCAACGACCTGCCTGATCCAGTGCCGGAGGATGTGAAGGAGGAGCGATATGCGCGCCTGATGGAAGTCACCGAACGCATCAGCGCCGCCAAACTGACCGCCAAAGTTGGCCGGACATTGCCTGTCATCATTGACGCTGTGGGCGAACCGGATGAGGACGGCGATATCGGCGCAACGGGCCGGTCACAGGCCGACGCGCCAGAGATCGACGGCGCGGTGTATCTGCGCGATGTGCCCGAAACGCTGAACCAAGGCGATATCGTCAACGTCACCGTTGAGGACGCCGATGCCCACGACCTGTTCGGCGTGATTGCCGACTGAGCGCAGCCCGCACGCCTGACACACCTGACACACAGTCCAGGGGTCAAAACCGCGCGGGCCCCAAAACCGGATGAAATCATCATATCAGGCGCATCACATCAGGCGAGGCGGCAGCGTTCCCATGCGCGCAGGTTTACACGGCCATCACCCTGTAGGAAAATGTGCGCTTCCTTGAGTATCCCTACCCCGGCCCCTATTCTGCAGGATCAACCCATTCAGGCAGATCGAGCCGCACCCGCAAACCCGCCGCGCGGGGGATCAATCGCTCCGGCAAATCGCGCGCATGCACCGCAAATTCCGCCGCCAATTCGGGATATTCCGCCATCAAATCGCGCGGTTTGGGCAGCATGGATTGGGTGTAGAACAAATCTAGCTCCGCCGCCTCCAAAGCCGCAATCGCACTGTCTCGCGTTACCTCGTCGCGCAGGGCAACCAACAACAATTGCGCCGCCTCTTCGCGCAAACCAAGGCACAGCAGACCCACTGCGGTGAGATGCACCGATTGCTCGCTGTTTTCGCGCAAGAAGTCCAATTCGCTCACCGCTTCATCGGCGCGGCCCAATTGGCGCAGCGCGCAGGCGTGATCTTTCGCCACGATCATTTCGGCATAGGGTGATCCCGGCACGCTGCGCGCCAATTGCGCCGCCTCCAACCCTTCGGCCCAGCGGCCCTGCCCGACCAAACGAGAGGCACGGTTGATCACGAAATTGACCACCCAATAGTTTTCCTCTGGATCGATCGCCGCCAATTCATCGAACACCGCGTCGGCGCGGTCGGGCCTGCCCAAGGAATCGTAAGCATAGGCCTGAATATTCAACGCCCACGCATCGCCCTCCTCCAGCGCAAGCCCGCGTTCTTCGCGTTCGCGCCAGCTTTGCGCGAGCGTGATCGCCGCTTCGAAATCACCATGGAACTGCAGGGCATAAGCCGCCGCAGAAAACCGATCCCGGTCGCGCGGCGCGTTCGTTAAACGGTTACGCGTCTTCGCGATATTGTCAGCGCCCACCGCCGCAAGATTCGGCCCAGCGCGCTCCTCAATCTGCGGCCAGAACGCCTCAAATTCGCGGAACGTCAGAAGGTCGGTGTAGGAGGAAGGGTCAGTGATATAGCCAAGCAATTGATTGACGATCTCTGGCCGGTCCTGTTTCACCGCAGAAGAAAGCGCGCGGCGCGCCAATCCCGCATGCAGGTCGCCATCAATAAAGGCGATTTGATTGCCTTCAAACCACGCAAGCGCCTGCGCCTCAAAATCATCGCCGCGCTCTTGCTGAGTGATCATGCGGACGGCGGGCCAAAAAATCGCCTTGTCGAGCTTTTCAAGCGCCTCCCCTTGCAAATTGGCGAAGAGTTCAAGCGCGATCTCTGCGTCTTCAACCCGGTTCGCAAAATACAGCGTCGTCCAAACCTCAGGGTTTTCCGGGTCGAGCGCATTGACTTGGCGCATCAATTGCGCGCCGTCGCCGTATCGTTCTTCTTCGTCGGCGCAGAATGCCTGCGTCCTGAGCGAGAGACGCTGGATGAAAGATGCGGCCGGGCGCAATTCTTCCATTCGGGCAACAAGCGGCACACCGAATTCGCACGGTTCAGCCGCCCAGCGCCTTTCATCGCGCAAAGCCGCTATGACCTCATTCGCATCCATCTGTGAGAAGTCTGGGATCGCTTCGCGGGTCTCAGCCTGCCCGTCCTCCCCCGCATCCTGCGCGGCGGCATCCTGAGCGGCAGCAGGCGCGGCAATACCACCGCCCACCAAAACAGCCGGTGCCGCGATTGCGGCAAGAAAACGTGAGAAAGGCGAAAATACTGGCATGCGCGAACCCCCAAAAGCAGGTCCATAATCAAGGTTTTGCCGTTCAAAGGCCAGCCATTATTTACACAGACCCCAGCTCCAAGACCCCAGTCCCAAGACTCCAGCCCCAAGACCCCAACCGCAAGGCCTCAGCCAATTCCGCCCTGCCCACGAAACCGCCTCAATCGAAGGTCGAGCGGACAATCTCAAACACTGCGCGTGGTTGATCCTCGATTAGGAAACTGCCGGCATCCTCGATGATTTGCGGCTGTTCCAGACCGAAACGATCCGCTGACAAGCGCGCAAATTCTGGCGGCGTGTTGGAATCCTGATCCCCGACCAACATCGTCAATCGGTCGCCCAGACCCATGAGCAGATCGCCCCACTTTTCCGACCAATTCAGCATCGTATCGCGCGGCCCCAACCGCCCACGCGGCAGGACATAATTGGCCGCCCGGCGAAAATTGCGGACCATTTCGGGCCGCTGCACCGTTTGCAATTCGCGCGAGCAGGAATCGTAATAATCATCGACAAATTTATGAAACTCGCCGGTGCCCATGCTGGCCAGCATCGCGCGCAGATAGACCCGGGCGAATTTCGGCGCGATCCTGGCAATGCGGAAATGAATCCGTTGGCGGGTTTGCAAGAACCGATAATCATCCCCGCTCACAATCGGCAGGAACGGCCCCGCCGCTATCGCTTTATGGATGCGGTGCGGCTGCGCCTGAGCAAAGGCCGCCAAAAACGGCGTACCCGCTTGCGTGCCCAAGGCGGTGCAGCGGTCAATCCCCAAATGATCGAGCAAACCCGACAATCGCGCGGCGAATTCTGGCGGCGATTGCGGCCCCGGCTCCCCGCCGGTCGTGTCGCCGTGATGCGGCCGCCACGGGCCAATGATCCGCAATCCTGCCTGCCGCGCGGCGGCATCGACACGCGCCGTCAATAACGGCCCCTCCAGCGCGTGAATATACAGGACCGGCAGCCCCGACGGATCGCCATATTCTTCCCACGCAATCGTCCCCCCGCCCGGTTCGGCAAACAGGTTTGCGCATTCATATTCGATTGATGTGCTGTCTTCTTCAGGCTGATCCAGCGAATGGATGAAACCGGCATAAAGCAGCAACAATTGCTCCTTGGAATTGATCGTCAATTTGCGCTGCAACGCTTTCAATTGGTTGCGCGCGGTGCCGACGCTGCGCCCGCGTGTCTCGGCAAATTCGCGGGTGGTGCCGCCGGTCACCAAATGCTGGGTCAAAGCCAATTCGGTATCGGTGAGTTTGAACGCTTGTCCAAAGGCGTCCGCGCGGCGCTCATCCCAGCGCAGACGCACCGCCTGCAACGCAATCGCATGCCCATCGCCAACCGTTACGCCTTGCGCAGAAAACCAGCGCCCGGTTTCATCCCGCGGGCTGGTAAACAGGCGTAGGAACATACGCCCGCCCTCATCGACGCCGCCATCAACGCCATCATCTTTGGAGGCTGCATCTGATTGCCCCTTGGCGTTCTGGCCAATCATCTGGCGCAGGCGCGCTTGATCCTCAGACTTGCTAATCGGATCGAACAGCCATTCCGGGACATATTTCTCGCGTTCTATCGCCGCGCTTTCGCCTGGATCATCGCCGGGATAATCGCCGGAACCATCGCCGGAACCGTCGCTGATCGCGCCTGCATTCCCTTCAAAAATGCGCAAATTGGCGGTGAGGACGCGGAAATCCTGATCCAGCGCCAAATCGCATTCCAGATCTTGTTCCAAATGCGTCAGCATCGTAGAATAATCCGCATCCGCCAGCGGATAGACCTTATCAAAAATCGCCTCTGCATTTTCGAAATGCATATCGGCCACATCACCAATCCCGCCCAATTTCTCATCGGCGGCGATCATTTCATTCAGCAGCGGGACAAAACTCTGCGGCTCCGCAATGGCGGCATAGGCTTTGGCAACCACACCTTGCAGGTCGGCGGCGCTCGGCACGGGGCCAGAATTTGCAGTCATAACCTTCCTTTTGCGACCCCGCCGCCACGGTCCGCTTTTGACGAATCGCTAGGCTGTGTTTTTTGCCTCCATAGCCTGTGTTTATCCTAATGTTTTCAAGAGAATGAAAAAGGCCGGGCGTAACTGCCCGGCCTTCCCCTTTTTGCGGTCGATTTTCCCGCCCCGTGTGGGGCCGGGCGGGTTTTACCGAACGCAATACCGCCCAGAAGTTTTCAGGCCGCTGGGGCAGGAACCATCGCGCACTTCGGCGTAATCATCGCTATCCCCGACGCAATACCGGCCCGATGCTCGGAAACCGGTAGGGCATGATCCCAGCTTAGGCAGGGCGACTTTATCGTCGGAGACACAGTTTGATCCGCTTTGATTAAAGCCGGTGGGGCAGGACCCGTTTTTGGGCACTTCACCCGATGATGATTGCGCGAAGGCTGGCGCGGTGAAAGTGGGGGCCGCACCCAAAGCGAGCGCGGCGGCAAAGGCGGTTAGAGATTTACGCATGAGGATATTCCTTTGAACGTGATGAGGGGCGATCAGGGGTGGTGAAGAAAAAAGCGGCGACCGACCCGCGCCCTGAGATCGCAGAAGGAAACAGTCGGCCGCCGCAGTTCGCATCGCGGGCAAATACGCTCAGCATGAATGCCAAACCTATTTGCCGCGAATACGAGACAGGCTGTCAGTTCGAGTCGCGTCGAATAACCTGACAACTGGTCATGGGGTGATCCGGATCAGCCCGCTGGGCCGCGGCGGAAAGTGAAGGCAACCGCGCTTTTGCCGGTGTTGTCGTCGAACCATTGGCAGAAGAAATCGGTGCCGCCCCGGTCGGTGTGCAGCGCGCCAAAGTTGAACGTCAGCATTTCGCGCCCGCGCCCTTCGAGATAATCGTCATAAGCGCCCGACCGCGACGAATTGCTGCCGGTGGCGGTCGGCGTGAAGCCCAGCGAATTGCCGGTGTGCAGCATGATATCTTTGCCGCCATAGCCGCCCTCATTCGGGCCGTTCACATTATCGAGCTGTTCTGAGCCATCGTAAGAAACGCATTGGATTTTGTGCGATCCGCGATTGTAGCGCGAACGATCAACCTCAAGATAAAGCACGTCGCCAACACCCAATCCGCCAAAGAAGCAGCCATTGGTTGGCGAGACAGGATTGCGTTCAATAATGCCGGATCGGGTTTGCGTGCTGATCCCTTGGCTGAACGTATAATCACCCGCGCGGCCAACAAAGGCGTCGCCTTGGTTGAAATTGGCGCATTGGATTTGACCCGTCAGATTGGCAGGGGCGGGGCCAGCCTGGCCCGCATGGCCCGGTGCGCGGGCGGTGCGCGGTGATGCGGAGCGGCTGGAGCGGCTGCGGCGGTTTGAACGGCTCGAACGGCTAGAGCGGTTGCCTGTGGCGACATCGCGCACAGTCTCGGCGGCTTCAGCGGCGTCTTCCACGTCTTCGGCGGCTTCTTCAACGTCCTCTGCGGCGGCGCGCAGACGGTCAAACGGGCCAGCCTCCGCGGGCGCAGCGGAAACAAACAGACCAGCGGCAAGCGATGTGCCGGTCAGGGCAATGATAAGATTTTTCATGTGATACGATCCTCGATTGTGGCATCGGCTTTCACCAAGAAAACCGCTTGCCGTTGATGAGAACCGTGTCACTAAGCGCGAGGCCAAGGGGTCTGAATATCCCATTTGGGCCAAAGCATCGCATTTTGTGAAAATTGCGCTCAGCTCAGCGAGACATTGCTGCATGATGGAACAACCATGACCCTGCATATCCAATCGCATTTCGCCTTCACTTTGACTGAGCCGGGATCCGCATTGCTGCAATTTGAGGTGGCGGCGATGCCAGATCAGACAGTGATCACCAGCGCCGCGCAGATCACCCAAACCGATCAATTCACCCGTGTGCCCGCGCAAGACGGGATTGGGGAGCGCATCTGGATCGGCGCGGCAGGGCGGATCGAGGTTCAATATGAAGCGCAAATCAGCACCCCGCGCCGCGCGCCTGCACTCTACGACCTTGGCGAAGCAGCGCTGCACCAATTGCCGGGCGAGGCGGTGCCGTATCTGCTTGATTCGCGATATTGCCGGGCGGACGAGTTTCAGAGCCTCGCCGCGTCAGAATTCACTGGCACCAGCGGCGGCGCGCGGATTGCGGCGATCCGCGATTGGATTGCGGAGCATTTCGAATATGTGCCCGGCGCCTCTGATGCCACCACCGATGCCGCGCAAAGCTTTATCAAGCGGCAGGGTATTTGCCGCGATTATGCGCATGTCTTGGTGACTTTGGCCCGCGCCTCTTCGATCCCGGCCCGCTATGTCGCATGCTATGCGCCCGGCGTCACGCCGCAGGATTTCCACGCCGTCGCCCAAGTGTTTCTAACCAATGCTGAGGAAACAGGCGGCGATTGGCACTTGGTCGATGCGACCGGGATGGCCGACCTTGCGAATGCGGCGATTATCGGGGTGGGCCGCGATGCCGCGGATGTCTCGTTTCTTACCACCTTTGCGCCGATGGAATTTCACTATAGCAAGGTCGATGCTGCGCTGAAGCCGTGATGCAAATGCCCTGAGCCGTTCAAATGCGACTTGATCAAAGGCGGATTTGACTATACCTGATAAGCATACCAATCACCTAGACCGATTTCAATTTATCAGAATAGTGCGGAAACGAGCCATTGTTAACGGTCACAATTGCTTTATTAGCGGGGTGAAAGGGAAATTTTATGACCGAATTCGCCGCTGATCGATTGTTGCTATTTGGGGCCACCGGCGATTTGTCGCGCCGCAAATTGCTGCCCAGCCTGTGCGCGCTTGATGCGGACGGCTTGCTGCCAGAAAATTTGGCGATCATCGGCACCGCGCGCAGCGATATTGATGACGCCGCCTTTCGCGACATGGCGCGCGCGGCTTTAGAAGAATTCCTTCCCGCAGAGCGCCGCGGCGGCATGGCGACCTTCCTTAACCGCTTAAGCTATCAGCAGCTCGACGCCTCAACCCTCGACGGGTTCGATACGCTCGCCGCCAAAGTCGCCGCAGCTGGATCGGAAACCGGATCAGATGCCGAAAGCGGCGGCCTTGCAATTTTCCTGTCCACCGCGCCCAGCCTATTTGGCCCCACCATTGCCGGTCTTGAACATGCCGGATTGACCGGTGAACGGGTGCGGATGTGCCTTGAAAAACCGCTCGGCACGAATTTGGAAACGTCGGCGCAGATCAATGATGCGGTTGCGGCGGCATTTAGCGAAGACCGCATTTTCCGCATCGACCATTATCTCGGCAAAGAGACGGTGCAGAACCTGTTGGCGTTGCGGTTTGCCAATATTCTGTTTGAACCGATCTGGAATGCCAATGTGATCGACCATGTTCAGATCACGGTGGCGGAAACCGTCGGCCTGGAAGGGCGCGTGACATTCTATGACGATGCGGGCGCATTGCGGGATATGGTGCAAAACCACATGCTGCAATTGCTGGCGCTGGTGGCGATGGAGCCGCCGACCAGTTTTGACGCCACCGCCGTGCGCGATGAAAAGGTCAAAGTGCTGCGCGCATTGCGCCCGGCGCTCGCCAATGAAACCGTCACCGGGCAATATCGCGCGGGCGCGGTCGAGGGGCAGGCCGTCCCCGGTTATGACGAGGAATTGGGCAAGGATAGCGCCACCGAAACATTCACCGCGATCAAGGCGCATGTCGACAATTGGCGTTGGAAAGGGGTGCCGTTTTACCTGCGCACCGGCAAAAGATTGCCCGAACGCGTGACCGAAATTCTGATCCAATTCCGCAGCGTCCCGCATTCAATTTTCGGCGGTTCAGATGCGGGGAATGCGGGCGCTGGGTTGCAACCCAACAGTTTGCTGATTGGGATTCAGCCCGATGAAGACATCACCTTGTCATTGATGGCCAAAGTTCCCGGCCTTGACGAAGACGGCGTGCGCCTGCGCGAAGTGCCTTTGCAAATCAAAATGCCTGATGCCTTTGTCGGACAACACCGGCGGATTGCCTATGAACGGTTGCTGCTGGATCTGATCAAAGGGGATCAGACATTGTTTGTGCGCCGCGATGAGGTCGAGGCGCAGTGGGAATGGGTCGATGCGATCCGCGCCGAATGGGAGGCGCATGGCATCACGCCCAAACCCTACGCTTCGGGCAATTGGGGGCCCAGCGCCGCCATTGCCTTGGCAGAACGAGACGGGGTCAGCTGGCATGAGTAAATTGCACCCAGTCATCGACCGCGTGACGCAGCGCGTGATCGAAAACTCACGCGCGGGCCGCTCTGCCTATCTTGAATTGATGCAGCGCGAGGCAGACCGCCGACCAGAGCATAAGGATGTGGCCTGTTCCAACCTCGCCCATGCCTTTGCCGGGGCACTGGAGGATCAAGCCGCGATGAAAGCGGGGCGCGGGCCAAATATCGGCATTGTCAGCGCCTTTAACGATATGCTGTCAGCGCATCAGCCTTATGGCCGTTATCCCGACAGGATGAAGGTTTTCGCCCGCGAAGTCGGCGCAACGGCGCAAGTCGCAGGCGGCACTCCGGCCATGTGCGACGGCGTAACGCAGGGTGAGGACGGCATGGAATTGTCGCTGTTCAGCCGCGACGCGATTGCGATGGCGACCGGCGTGGCTTTGTCGCATCAAATGTATGACGGCGTCGCGGCGCTGGGTATTTGTGACAAGATCGTGCCCGGCCTGATGATCGGCGCTTTGCGGTTTGGCCATTTGCCCGCAATTTTCCTGCCATCCGGCCCCATGCCCAGCGGCATTTCCAACAAGCAGAAACAAGAGACGCGCCAGAAATACGCCGCCGGTGATATTGGCCGCGATGCTTTGCTGGAAAGCGAGCTGGGTTCTTACCATTCACCGGGCACTTGCACATTTTACGGCACCGCCAATTCCAATCAGATGATGATGGAGATGATGGGGCTTCACATACCCGGCAGCGCCTTTGTCCAACCGGGCACAAAATTGCGCCAAGCGCTCGACCGGGCGGCGGTTCACCGGCTGGCCGAATTGGCAGGCACAACGGAGCGGACATTGGCGCAGGTCGTCGATGAAAAGGCGATTATCAACGCGGCCATCGGCCTGCTTGCAACCGGGGGATCAACCAATCACGCGATCCACATTCCCGCAATGGCGCGGGCGGCCGGGATCCAGATCGACTGGAGCGATATGGCCGAATTGTCGAGCGTCGTACCGTTGCTGGCGCGGGTGTACCCCAATGGCGCGGGCGATGTGAACCAGTTCCACCGCGCGGGCGGTATGGGCTTTGTGATCGGCGAATTGCTGAGCGAAGGGTTGGCGCATGGCGATATTCTGACCGTTTGGGAAAGCGGATTGGAAGCCTATTGCGAAGAGCCCGTTTGGAAAGACGAAACCCTGTCATGGCGGCGCGTTGAAACATCGCGCGATGATGCCATGCTGCGTCCGGCGGCATCCGCGTTTCAGAGCGATGGCGGCATGAAATTGCTGACCGGCAATCTGGGCCGCGCCTGTTTCAAATCCTCCGCCGTGGCGCAGGATCGCTGGACGATAGAGGCGCCGTGCCGGGTGTTTGAGACGCAGGCCGCCGTCACCGACGCCTTTAAAGCCGGAGAATTGGACAAGGACGTGATTGTTGTCGTCCGTTTCCAAGGTCCGCGCGCCAATGGCATGCCGGAATTGCACGCGCTCACCCCGTCACTCGCGGTGTTGCAAGATCGCGGGCACAAGGTTGCGCTGGTCACTGATGGCCGCATGTCCGGCGCATCGGGCAAAGTCCCCGCCGCGATCCACATCACCCCAGAGGCAAAAGCCAAAGACGGCGTGCACGGCCCGCTCAGCCTGCTGAGAGACGGCGATATTGTGCGGGTTTGCGCGGCGACAGGAGAGCTTTCGACAAGCGCCGATCTGTCTGCCCGCACCGCCGCGCCGGAACCGCGCATCGAAATGGGCGTCGGGCGCGAGCTGTTCCGCATGTTCCAATCCGGGGCCGACGGCGCAGAGCAAGGCGCATCGGCGATGCTGGCGAGCGCTGGCCTGTGACGGAGCAAAGCGCAGACATCGCGGTGGCCGATATTGGCGGCACCAATGCCCGCTTCGCCCGCGCGACTTTGCGCAAAGGGGGCGGCATTGAATTGGGCGATCCGGTGGTGCTGGGCACGGGCGATTACCCGGCCTTTGCCGATGCATGGCGCGAATTTCTGCGGGTTGAGGGCGGTTTTAAGCCGGCCGGCGCATCGCTGGCGCTAGCAGGCCCGGCCAGCCGCGGTAAATTCAAACTCACCAACGCCAATTGGGAATTTGACGCGGGCAGTTTGCTCGATGAAATGGGCCTTGACCGGGTCACTTTGTTGAATGATTTTGAGGCTATTGGCCACGCGGTTGCGGATCCAGCATCGGCGGCGCATTTGGCCCATATTGCTGGGCCCAATGATCCCCTGCCCCGCGATGAAACCATCACCATTGTTGGCCCGGGCACGGGGTTGGGTATTGCCCATTTCCGCCGCCATAGAGGCGAGGCTTTGATCCAAGCGACAGAAGGGTCGCATATCGGCTTTGCCCCGGTGGACGCGATTGATGATGCGGTGCTTGGCGCCCTGCGCAAGACCTATGACCGGGTGTCGCTGGAACGGGTGATCTCTGGCGAAGGGATCGCGCATATTTATGCCGCGATTGCCGAAAGCGAGGGCGCGAACACTGCGCGCCGCGATCCGCTGGACATTTGGCAATCGGGCCAGCAACCGAATGCGCAGTCCGCCGACCCGCTCGCCGCGCGGGCGGTGGCGCATTTTGTGAAGACTTTGGGCCGGATCGCGGGCGATTATGCGCTTGCCCACGGGGCCAGCGGCGTTGTGATGGCAGGCGGTTTGGGCCTACGCCTGCATGGACATTTAAAAGCGCCTGCCTTCCACGAAGCCTTTGCCGGTAAAGGCCGGTACCGCGCCATGATGGAAGCGATGCCGATCAAACTTATCACCCACCCTCAGCCCGGAATGTTGGGCGCAGCGGCCGCTTACTTCGCGGCGCATTCTGATTAAAGAACCTGAGAAAGAGCATCCCATGACGTTGCCCCTGACAACCATTGCCGACCTTGGTGAGCGCCTGAAAGAATTGCACGCGCGCACGCGGGAAACGCCGCTGTTCAACCCGGTGTTTCAATTGGGGCTGGACCTGTCGCGCAATTTAGAAGCGCCGGGCAGCGCAGGCGCAATGGATCTCGATGCGGTCGAGGACCTGATTGAGGAACTGGAATGCAGCAGCCTGAAAGTGCGCGCCAAGCGGCTGGAACGGCTCACCGCACCGCTCTCACCAGAGGCAAATCGCGCCGATCTGAGCGCCGCGTTGAAGCGGGATGACGATTTCGGCGCGTTCAAATCCAACTGGGAAACCGCGCGCCTGCATGCTGTCTTTACCGCGCACCCGACATTCTTATTAACCCCGGCCCAAACCGATGCCGCCGCGCAGGCCGCCAGCAAAGGCACCCCGATCCCCGCCGATATCGGCGCGAAGGGTAAGGATCGTCCGCAAGTCACTCTGCAATATGAACACGCACGCGCCATGTCCGCGATTGCCGATGCGCAAGATGCGCGCGCCGATATCGTTTCAGAAGCCTTGACCCATGCCGCCGCGACATGGCCGGATCAATGGCAGGATGTCACCCCATTACCGTTCCGATTTGCGACTTGGGTCGGGTATGACATGGACGGGCGCACCGATATCAAATGGTATACATCGATCCTGTTCCGCCTGTCAGAAAAAGCGATGCGGTTGGAACGGTATGCCGCCGCGCTTACGAATATTGACGCCGCGCACCCGCTGATCGCGATATTGAAAAACGCGCAGGCGCATACCGAAAAATGCGCGCAGGCTTTTGCTGGCGATCTCAGCGATCCGGCGGATCTATCCCGCGCGGCGAACCAATTAACCGCCGATGACGATGCCAAGCTGACCTCGCTCGCCCCGCTGACCGCTCAGCTAGAAGAAGAAGCGCGCGCCGCCGATGATCTGGCCCATGCCGTTGCGCTGAAGACACTCGCCGCCACGATGCATGCCGATGGATTGGGCATGGCGCATGTGCATTTCCGAGTGAACGCGAAACAGTTGCACAATGCGATCCGCGTCCATTTGCATGAGACCTCTCAGCTTGATCTGGCCAGCAAGGGCGCAATGGCAACCTTGCGGCGGATGCTGTCAGAGGTGACGCCGAAGCAGACAAACTTCGCCAGCCTCGCGATTGAAAGCTCCACCGCGACGCGGCAATTCCTCGGCATGGCGCAAATCCTCGGCCATATCGACGCGGACACGCCGATCCGCATGCTGATCGCGGAATGTGAGCAACCCTCCACCATTCTCGCCGCGCTTTATTTCGCCAAATTGTTCGGGATTGAGGACAAGGTCGATGTCTCGCCTTTGTTTGAAACCGAAAGCGCGCTGGAACATGGCGGGCGGTTCTTGGAGGCGCTGTGCGCAGAGGAGCAATATCAGGAATACGCCAAGAAACGCGGCCGGGTTTGCATCCAAACGGGCTTTTCCGATGCTGGCCGGTTTGTGGGGCAAATCCCCGCCAGCCTCGCGATTGAGCGGCTGCAGGGACGATTGGCGCAGGCGATGGCGCGCAATGGGCTGACGGAAACGCGCGCTCTGATCTTCAACACGCATGGCGAAAGCATGGGCCGGGGCGCGCACCCTTCCAGCTTTGCCGATCGTCTGACATGGCCGATGAGCCCGTGGGCGCGCAGCCGCTTCGTTCGCAATGGTATCGCGCTAGAGCCTGAGGTTAGTTTCCAAGGCGGCGATGGATATTTGTTATTTGCAGGTCCAGAATTGGCGCGCGCGACCCTAACCCGGATCGTCAGCGAGAGCCCGCAAGCATCCGAAGTGTGCGCCGATCCGCTTTACACCCGCACCGACATCAGCCTTGATTTCTACCGCGCGATCCGCGCCCATCAACGCGCGCATTTGCGCAGCGCCACCTATTCCCGCGCGGTCACTGCCTTTGGCCTGGGTCTGCTCAATTCCACCGGCAGCCGCGTATCGCGCCGCCAATCCGATCTGTCGGCGGACCGGGATATGAATTTGCGGCAAATCCGCGCGATCCCGCACAATTCGATCCTCCAACAATTGGGCTATCCGGTGAATGTCATCGCCGGGATCGGCAGCGCGGCGGATGGCAATTACGAAGAAGTCGCCGCCTTGCTGAGCGAGAGCGACCGCGGCCAACAATTGCTGCGCCTCGCGCGGACATCCAACGCCTTGGCCAGCGTCAAAACCGTCGCGGCGCATGGCGAATTGTTCAATTCCGCCTATTGGGCAACGCGGCCCTATCGCGGAACAGAGCCGCATTTGTCCGCCGCTTGCGAAGTTTTGGCCGAATATTTGACCAAGGATGACCGGACCGGCGTGTTCCGCCGACTGGCGTCTCGGCTGCGGGTGGACGCGCTCAAATTCCACCGTCTGCTGGATCATCTGCCTGCTGAGGAACCAGAACCCACGACTGAGAACACCCGCCGGATGATCGGCGCGGCTCAGGCTTTGCGCCTCGCCTTGATGCAGCATATTTTCCTCAAAGCGGTGTCCATTCCTGTCTTTAGCCGCGCCAATGATGTCAGCCGCGAAGATGTGCTGGAAATGGTGTTCAGCCTGCGGATCGAAGACGCCTTGGCGCAATTGCGCAGGGCATTCCCGGTGCAATTCCCCTCGCCCAGCGATTTTGCGATGGATGCCCCGGCCGAATATCCCGATGCCTCGGCCAGCGGCTATGCACAGATCGCCAGCGATTATATCGACCCGATCGACCGGGCCTATTCACTGATGCTGCGCCTGTCGGTGGCCATCGCGAACCAATTTGGCGCGCACGGATAGGGTTTTTGTGCGGGAGGTTTAGAGCCGGTGGCTCCGCTGTGCCTTTTGCTGCGGGTGCCAAGCCACCCACTCCCGCACGTTTCGTGTTCGCTTGCGCTCACATGCCAAGCCGCCCTCTCCCCCTCCCTTCCACCCTTTAGGATACAATTCCGGGTGGAAGGGAGGGGGAGAGGGTGGCTTGGCACCCGTAGCAAAGAACGCGCGGGGGAGCGGGCGGCTTGGCCCAAAGCGGATCGGCGCCCCAACCTACAAACTTTTACAAATTAACCTTTGCCCGCCCCCCGTCCCCAGCAGGGACGCCGGCGCGTTAGTCACTGGCAGTTCACCGAAAAAGTGGCATAATGCCAGCATTGATAGACTGATTTGACAGGTTTGGGATTCTCGTAAGATGGCTTTTAACACTCTCAGGATCGCTGCATTTGCTGGGCTGGTCGCGCTTTCCGGCGGGGCAACTTTGGTAATGGCGCAAACGGCGGATGATGCCGCCGACGCCGCAGCAGAGGTCGCCGCAGAAGCAGAAGCCGCCGCGATCCGCGCGATTGATCCGACCACGGGCGGCGCGTCGCTGGTTGTCGATCCTAGCCTGCCTCAACCCTATGATGTGCCTGCCACTGCGGTGGAAGATTTGCCGGAATTGCCGCCCGTTTCCGCGCCTGCGGTCACGCCTGGATTTGTCACACCCGGATTTATCAGCGTCCCGGACGCAGTGTCCGCTTTGCCAGAGCCGTCAATCGCCCCGCCGCGCGGCCCGGCGGCACGGATGATTTCCAACCCGCTGGTTCAGGCCGTGCCTGAGCCTTCTTCAGCGCCAGCAGTAACGCCGGTCAGCGATGATCCGTTTGTGGTCAAAAGCATCCTGCCGATCGAAGGGACGATCCGTTACGGCGAATGGTTCTGGGACGAATCGCGGGCGCCTGCGACGGGCGAACTGGTTATGACCGTCGATCTGGATGCGCGCGTCATCAGCGTTTTCCGCGATGGCCATGAAATCGGCACAGCGGTCGCTCTGCTGGGCACCACTTCGCACCCAACGCCGCTCGGAACCTTCCCGATCCTCACCAAGGAACGCGATAATGTTTCGGAGAAATACAACAATGCGCCGATGCCTTGGACGCTGCGTCTGACATGGGATGGGATCGCGATCCACGGTTCGCCTGTGCAAAACGGCTATGCCTCGCATGGCTGCATCGGGGTGCCTGATCCGTTTGCTGAAAAACTGTTCGAAATCGCCAAGCGCGGTGACAAAGTTGTGATCACCCGCGGTCAGATGATGACCATTGGCGACAAAATCATGTCCTAATACGGGGTGTTAATGGGTTTTTCTGGCCGGTTCTGGAGAGAACCGCCAGACCCGCATTTCCACGCCCACTTTTGCGATTTTTTCGGTGCTGGCCGTGATCAGCACGCCGCTCAACGACGCATTCTGCCCGCGCCACAGCCGATCCGCGGCGCGTCCCGCTTCGCTGCGGGTCGCGCGCCCGCCTAGCTCATCGATGATCCGGCACACAGTTTCGATTTGAATGACCCGCGGAACATTGGCGTAATATCGGTAAGTCGGCGCCTCCGCCCCCTCTTCGCGCGACACCATCTCTTCCCAGTCAATCTGCGCATACCATTCCAGCGCCCGCCAACCCTCGGCCAAATGCCCTGCACTGGCAGAAAGCGCCTGAGCATCCAGCCAATCATGCTCCGCCAAATGATCCCGAACCCGCACCCGGTCAAATGCTGGATTGGTGTTGGAAGGATCACGGATTGGCGTGACCCCTGCGTCAATGACAAGCGCCTCCAATTGCGCTTTGCGCGCCCACAGCAGGGGCCGGATGAGGGGAATTTCTGTCTCTGGAATATTCCCCCAAGCCCGCACCCCAGCCAGCCCGGCGAGCCCGCTGCCGCGCGCCAATCGCATCAACAATGTTTCGGCCTGATCATCGGCATGATGCGCCGTCGCGACCGCGCCGATCCCCTCTTTCTGCGCCCAGGAACCAATCGCTGTATAGCGTGCCTCGCGCGCCTTTGCCTGAACATTGCCGGGCGGCACTTTCACCGTCTGCGCCGTGAAAGCCACGCTGAGTTCCGCGCAGATATTGCGGACCATAGCGACTTCGCTCGCCGCTTCCGGGCGCAGGCCGTGATCGATGCTGATGACGGCAATGTCGCCCGCAAAAGCTGCGTGAGCCAAGAGCAGCAGCGCCAAACTATCCGGCCCGCCCGAAACTGCTAAGCCGAGGGGGGCCAATCCATGTGAGGATGCACCATCCCCGCCCCGATCTTGCGGCGGCCACAGCGCATCCACCTCTTCGCAGAAACGCGCGATCAGGTCAGGATCAATCCCGTCAGTGTCAATTGGCGTGTCGATTGGCGTATCAATCAGCGATTCCCCGCTTTGGTCTTACTCGCAAGTGATGCTGCGCAAATTGCTTTCATATTGATCGGCCAAACGGCCCGATGCGACCGCCGGATAGGTATCGCCAAATTCAGCCAAGGCGATGCAGGCGCGGCGTGTGTCTTCCATCGCGATCATGCTCTCTGCCAGATACAGCAAGCTGTCAGGTGCGCGGCGCGCCGTGCGGTCGGCCTGATAATTGCGCAAGAACCAACGCGCGGCCTCTTGCGGCATGCCATCATCCAGAAACGCACGGCCAAGCAGATTGCGGCCATAGGTCAGGCGGAAATGTTCGGGATAATCTTCGACATAAGAAGCCAGCTGTTGGCGTGCCTCTGGGAAGAAACCGGCATTCCACAGGCGGAAACCATAGGAATATTCATCATCGCCCGCATCGTCCGTTTGCGGTTTGGTGATCTCTTGTACGGCGGCCAGACGCTCAGGCGTTGGCCCCGTAGCAGTGCCGGTCCCAGCGCCAGTAGCGGATGCCGTGTCTTGCGAAGTGCCGCTTGCCGTGCCGCCCGTATCGCTGCCCGTCATTGCCGACAAATTGGTGTCCGTTGCGCCCGTAGCTGCGCCTGTGCCAGCGCCAGCCCCCGTCGCCGGGGCAGAGCCACGGCTTTCCAAAGCCGACACCCGCACATCCAGCCCGCTCAGCGAATTGGTGTTTTCTTCTGTCAAAGCGGTGAGGCGCTGAAGCTGAGTTTCCAAAGCATCAAGCCGCGCCAGAATATCCGTGACCGCCGTGGTCGAAGGAGCCGCCGTGCCCGATGCGCGGTTGGTGCCAGCATTGCCCGCCCCATTGGATGAAATTTGCGGTTCAAAAAAGCGCCCATCGCCGCCCGGAAAAACGGTGCGTTGCAAGGCGCGGATTTCGGCCTCTGCCCGGCGCAATCGCGCCTCTGTGTCATCTTGCGCCATCGCAGGCACTGGCGTGGTCGCCACCACTGCGGCGCACACAAATGCGCCCAGTGCCGGGGTGAAAACGCGCAGTTTACCGGCCAGTTTGACCAAAGGTTTCGCGGGTGATTTTTCAGGGCTCATGTCAGGTCGGGCTCCCGTTTCGGACATTGAAAGCGTGTTGCGGAACAAACTTGCCGCACCACACATGAATATGGCTAGAATCTGTGCCGAAGCCCCCGCATCAAGTCGACCCCGCAAAGTGACTTATCGGGGGAATGCGCCCGAATTTAGGGTGAGCGCCTGTCAGGCGGCCCGCTTAATTGTTGGCAGTTGGCGGACTAGATGCTGGATTACCCGTCGAAACTGCCACACGCGCCAGCAAGGCATCGGCGGAAACAGGGGTATCGCCCATCGTAATCGGTTCATCGGCGAGTTTGGGCACAGCCTGCCCGCCAATTGTGATCGAAAACGCATCGGGCCGCCCGGTGTTGATCCGCGGGTCAACCGTGCCGGTCGGCAATTCAAAACGGTCACCGCTTGCCATTTGCGCCTCAAACAGACGTTCGCCGCCATCTTCGTAGAACCGCACCCACACGCCGTCTTCCAATGCAGTGAAGACAACTTGGCCGCCAGTTACATTTGCCGCATTCTCACTAGCGCCATCGCTTACGCTTCCCGCACCGCCTGCTGCTGCGACGTCAGCGGCATCCTCTGACGCCTCATCACTGCCTGCAATCAAAGAGGCCGGATCCGCGCCCGCGCCAAAATAGGTGCTGGCAAAGGCGATGACGCCCGCGATCAAGATGAGAGCCGCAAAGCCGCCAAACCAAGCAAGGCCAGCCGACGGCAATTTGGCCGGATCGCCCGGCTCCATCCCGCCAGCCATCGCCGATGCGCGCGCCTGTCCATCGGCCAATTCTTCGCGCACCAACACCGCGATTTCCTCTGGATCAAGATCGACGCTGCGGGCGTAAGTTTTGGCGAAACCAATCGCGTAAGTGCGCGAGGGCAACGTGTCATATTCGCCGGTTTCGATCGCCTGTAGGTGGCGGACAGGAATGCGGGTTTCCGCCGCAATATGCGCCAGCTCCAACCGCTTAACCTCGCGTGCGGCGCTGAGGCGAGCGCCAGCGGTTTCCGGCGCTGCTTCAACAGGCTCGGTCAGCTCTTCGGCAGTGCTGTCCACTTCGCTATCCATGACCCCATCCACTTTTTCGTGGTTTTTGTAATTTCTTCACTATGACCTTTGAAGCCCCCCGGCTTACCAGCTGTCAAGGGAACGCCGCCCAAATTCGCGTAAAATCGTGTAATCGCAGCCGAAACGAGCCGCAATTGGGGTTAATCGGTTTCGATACCCCGTTCATCCGCCCACGAACTCAGTCTAGCCCGCAGATCAACCTCCGGCTCAGCGAGCCATTCGGTCATCGCTTTGCTGAGTTCATCAAGGTCAACTTTGCGCACCAATTCCTTGATCGGGCCTACCGCAGCCGGGGTGATCGACAGCCGCCGGAACCCAATCGCCAGCAGCGCCAGCGCCTCCAATCGGCGTCCGCCCATTTCGCCGCAAACGCCCAATTCCACATTGCTGCCGACGGTCGAGCGGACCACGCGGCTCAGGAACCGCAGGATTGCGACGCTGAGCCAATCATAGCGTTCCGCTAGAGCCGGATTGCCGCGATCGGCGGCGAAGAGAAATTGCGTCAAATCATTGGTGCCAACCGACAAAAACGACAATTTCGGGATCAACACATCCAGAACTTCCGCGAGCGCTGGGACCTCAAGCATCGCGCCATATCGAACATGTTCGGGCACCATTTTCTTCTTTGAGCGCAGCAGCGCCAGCTGATCCTCGAACACCGCTTTCGCTGCGTCAAATTCCCACGGTTCGGACACCATCGGGAACATCACATAAAGCGCCCTGCCCGCTGCTGCCTCTAACAAAGCGCGCGCCTGCACTTTCATCAAACCTTCGCGGTGCAGCGCCAGCCGCAAGGCGCGCCAACCCATTGCCGGGTTTTCATCATTCGCGGCAATGTCGGAGGTCAAATAAGGGACCGCCTTGTCACCGCCAATATCGACGGTGCGAAAGATCACCGGCTTATCGCCAGCCGCATCCAGCACATCGCGGTAAAGCCGCAATTGCCGCTCTCTTTGCGGGAGCGTGGCGGAAACGAGGAATTGAAATTCGGTCCGAAACAGGCCGACGCCATCCGCTCCGCTTAGCGCCAACGAGCTCATATCATCGCGCAGGCCTGCATTCATCATCACCTGAATGCGGGTGCCGCAGCGCGTGAACGGTTCGACATCGCGTAGCCGCGCATAGGCCGCCTGTTTCTCACGCGATTTGGCGAAACGTTGCGCAAAGGCATCTGCGACTTGCGCCGATGGCCGTACGGTGGCGCTGGCCTCTCCTGCATCGAGCAGGATTTCATCCCCTTCGCGGATAATCCCGCGCAGGCTTTTCGCGCGGCCGATCACCGGGACCCCCATCGCGCGCGCCACAATCACGACATGCGCAGTCAGCGATCCTTCTTCGAGGATCACGCCTTTTAGCCGCCTTTTGTCATATTCAAGCAGTTCTGCCGGGCCGAGATTGCGCGCAATCAAGATCGTGTCTTTGCGCAAACCTTGCTGCGCCGCTGTGCCAAGCTGGCCGGAAACAATCCGCAGCAAACGGTTGGCCAGATCTTCCAAATCATGCATCCGGTCCGCCAGCAGCGGATCGTCAATCTCGCGCATCCGCATCCGGGTGTGTTGCTGGACCCGCTCAATCGCGGCCTCTGCCGTCAGGCCGCTATCAATCGCTTCGTTGATGCGGCGCGACCACCCTTCATCATAGGCGAACATTTTATAGGTTTCGAGCACCTCTTCATGCTCTCCGCCCGCGCCAAATTCGGCTTGCCCCGCCAGCGTGTCGATCTGTTCGCGCATTTTATCGAAGGCGCGGTAAACCCGTTCCCGCTCGGCCTCGATATCGTCGGCCACAACCTGAGTGATTTGCACGCGCGGTTGGTGATAAGCGGCGATGCCAGCGCCCAATCCTTTTACCAAAGTCAGGCCATTGATCGTTTGCGAACCCGACATTGCTGGGGTCAGGCCCAGAGCCTCTTCTTCATCGACCAATTCGGCATTGGTGATCAATTCAGACAGGACCATCGCGGTCGTTTGCAACGCCTCGATCTCAATCTCTTCATACCGGCGCGGGTCAACATGTTGAACGCACAAAACGCCTACCGCACGTTCGCGGTAAACAATCGGGACGCCGGCAAAGGAGTGATATTGTTCCTCGCCCGTTTCCGGCCGGTATTGAAAATCGGGATGCGCTTTTGCTTCGGCGAGGTTGAGCATCGCCGCCTGATCCGCGATCACGCCGGTCAAACCTTCGCCAATCGCCATGCGGGTGACGTGAACCGCGCTCTGATTAAGGCCGCGCGTCGCGTACAGTTCCAGCATCCCTTCCCTGAGAAGGTAGATTGAGCACACTTCTGAGGTCAGGCTTTCGCCGATAATCTCGACGACCTGATCCAGCTTGCCCTGCGCATGCAGGCGCGACGCCATAACCTCGTGCAAACGGGTTAAGATCTGACGAGCAGAGTCGGAAGCGGCGGCGGTCATTATTGCTATGGCCTAGGGTCCAGCGCGCCGTTCTGCAATGGTGCTGGAATGGGAAGGTGGTTGGAAGCGGCGTCTAAGAGCGCGCGATCTCTTCTTTTAATCGCAATTTTTGCTTTTTGATTTCTTGGACCATCGCCGCATTGGGGATCGGGCGGGCTTGTTCATCGCGCAATTGCGCCTCTAGCCCGGCATGTTTCGATTGGAGAGCATCCACGTGGGGTGATGCTGTTGTTGCTGAGCCTGAAAGTGAGGTTTGGGCCATATGCGTTCTCCTTTAAAGAAGCGGGGAGCGCGCAATATCGACAATGTCCAAATCATCGAAATCGGCCCCCGCGGATTATGCGGCGTGGGCGACTCGGCCATTAGGGCGGCCGGGCCGCTGGAATTGAATTGATCACATCAAAGACGATTTGCAAAGGGCCGATTGCACCCGCGCGCGGTGCTGCCGTGCATTTTTGCGGCGGGCCGCCCTGTGAGACGGAGCGCACCTCGTTACAGTGCCTAGCAACGCGGAAAGGATGAAATGGGGGCAGGAGTGAGGGCTGGAGCGAAAGCGGCGAGTGATCGACCCGCCATCCTGCACAATCTGCGCAAAATGGCATGGCGGCGCGGCAGATTTTGCCGCATGGGTGCGGGGATAGCGGATCAGAATCGGGTTTGAGGCGAGAATTTGCAAAAATGAATGAGCAAGAGCTTCAGAAACGCGGCGAATTGCTGCGCTCAGAACACCGCGATCTTGATGCGGCGATTGTCGCTTTGACCGAAGCGGGTTCGACCGACCAGCTGCAAATCGCGCGGCTGAAGAAGCGCAAGCTGCGGCTTAAAGATCAGATTTCGATGATCGAGGATGCGTTGTTGCCGGATATTATCGCGTAATGTGTTGCGCGTTTTTGTTTGCGCGCCCCATCCGGGGCGCGATTTCCTCGCGCCTGCGGCGCTGCGGGCGGGCGGTCGCCCTTGCGGTCGCTGCGCGACCGAGGGTTTTTTTGCGCGCGTTTTCGTTTGCGCAGCCCATCTCTTTCCGACCGAGCTCCGTCTCTAAGAATTGCGACTGGTCTTGGGGCTTCATCGCTTGCCTAGACCGCTTCGCCGCCGGGTTGCGTGTTGAAACTTTGCGTTAAGAAACGGCCCGTATTGTTCCGATACGGGACGCTAAAAAAACATCACCGGATAGTAACCATAGACCGCTGGTCACGCGGCCGAATGGAGCATAGCGTTTGCGCCCTATGGCACGGACAACCAATCTTTCTCGCCCAATCATTGAGGCGCTTTATACCGAGGCATTGATCCTTGCGGATGACGTGCGCGCGGTTTTCGCCTTGGGCATTCGCGGATCAGACTTTGATCCAAATGACAGTAAAGATGGTGGTCCTGAGATTGGCGACAACACCACCGTGCGGCTGGCGCTTTCGACCGAGGGGCTCAAAACCACCACGCGCATGATGCATGTGCTGGCATGGCTGCTCAACCAACGCGCGTTTTTCTCAGGCGAACTGAGCGAGGGGCAGGTTTTACGCAATGGCACATTGCCTGCGGACCGCGACGCTGATCCAAAAGCGCTGAGCGCGCTGGAGCCGGAAACCTGCGAATTGATCCATGAGACAATTCGTTTGCATGGCCGCATTGCGCGCCTTGATGAAGCATGGCGCAGCGGTTTTGAAATGGCATCCCCCGCCCGCGCGATCCATTCTCGACTAGAGCGGCGCTTGGGCGATTTGGCCTGAGTTTTTCTAGGCGCGGCTGATTTATGCGTGCCTCATACGCGCCCTCACCCGCCGCAATCCTAAACTGCACTCAACGCTTTACGCCACCGGCCCAACCGTTCTTCGCGCACAGCGCCCGCCATTTGCGGTTCAAACACCGTCAACGTGCCGCGCATCTTTTCTGCCGCGCTGTTTAGATCGGGATAAAGCCCCGCCCCTGCCGCCGCCAGCATCGCTGCGCCCAAGGCGGTGGTTTCGACAAAGGCGGGCCGCTCCACCTTTATGCCAAGCATATTGGCCAGATCCTGCGCCATCCAATCATTGGCGGACATCCCGCCATCAATCCGCAAAGTGCCCCACGCCGTCCCATCACCGGCAAACGCCTGCGCCAGATCATGCGTTTGATGCGACATCGCCTCCAGCGCGGCGCGGGCGATTTCTGCCTTGCCACTGGCAAAACTCAGCCCGGTTATAACGCCGCGTGCATCCGCCAGCCAATGCGGCGCGCCTAAGCCCGACAAAGCAGGCACAATCGTCACGCCGCCGCTATCTGTGATGGAACGCGCCAAGGCCTCGGTCTCACGCGCATCCTGAACGATCCCCAAGGAATCGCGCAACCATTGCACCAAGCTGCCCGCGACAAAGACGGACCCTTCGATGGCATAGGTCCGCTTGCCGCCGATCTGCGTCAACACCGTGCTAAGCAAACGGTTCTCCGATTGCGGGATGGCCTCGCCTTGATTGGTCAGGACAAACGCGCCGGTGCCATACGTCGCCTTGGTCTCGCCCGGAGACAGACAGGCCTGGCCAATCGTGGCCGCTTGCTGATCCCCAGCCAGCCCGGTGATCGGGATCGCGCTTCCAAACAAAGCGGCGTCTGTTTCTGCAAGTTGCCCCGACATATCAGTCACACGGGGCAGCGCGCCCAGCGGCACACCCAGCAAATCGCAAAGGCCCGGATCAAAATCCGCGCCATCCAATTCCATCAACAATGTGCGGCTGGCATTGCTGGCATCGGTGATATGCACCCCGTCACCCAATGCGCCGCCCGTCAGCCTGTAAACCAGCCAGCTTTCCACCGTCCCAAACGCCAATGTCCCCGCATCCGCCGCGCCCTTCACTTCGGGCACATGGTCCAGCATCCAGCGCATTTTGGTGCCAGAGAAATAGGGATCGAGCAGCAGGCCGGTGCGCTTTTGCACTTCCACCTCATGCCCCGCGGCGCGCAATTCGGCGCAAAAGCCCTCTGTCCGCCTGTCCTGCCATACAATCGCGCGGGTCAGCGGCTCTCCCGTCACTCTATCCCACGCGACGACGGTCTCACGCTGATTGGTGATGCCGATCCCGGCGATCATCGCCGCGCCGCCCGCTTTCGGGATGACTTCATGCGCGCAGGCCAGCGTCTTGTCCCAAATCTCGCTCGCATCATGTTCGACCCAGCCGCTTTGCGGATAATGCTGCGTCAATTCTTGCTGCGCGCTGGCCACCAGCACCCCGTCACTCGCAAACAACATCGCGCGGGTGGAGGTGGTCCCTTCATCAAGGACAAGGATGTAGTCGGACATTGTTTTCTCCAGGGGAGCTGCCGAGCCACCCGCTCCCCCGCCCTTCCACCCGGAATTTTATCCTAGGGGCTGAAAGGGCGGGGGAGCAGGTGGCTCGGCGCGTTAAACAAAACACTCATTCGACTTCTGCCACCCAATTCTTCATATGCAAGCCCATGGCAGGCATTCCCCCAAAGCCGTGGCCCACCGGGCTGGCGGATCAAGTCGAACCTTTGGTGCTGCGCGTGCTCGCGCCCAACGCATCGCCTTACACCTATACCGGAACGCAAACTTATGTGGTCGGGCCGCAAGATGGCCCCGATTGCGCGGTGATTGATCCGGGCCCCGATGACGCAGAGCATATCTCTGCCATCATCGCCGCAATTGGGACGCGCAATGTGAGCGCGATCATGTGCACCCACACCCACCGCGACCATTCTCCGGCTGCTGCGCCTTTGACCCAGCAAACCGGCGCACCGATTGTGGGGTGTGCGCCGCTCAACCTAAAAGTTGATGGGCCGCGCTCTGATGAGGCGTTTGATACGACCTATGAACCCGACCGCGTGATGGAAGACGGCGAACAAATGCGCGGCACCGGGTGGACGTTAACGGCGGTGGCGACGCCGGGGCATACGTCGAACCATCTTTGCTTTGCGCTCGAAGAATCCGGCGCATTGTTCACCGGCGATCACGTCATGGGTTGGTCCACCAGCGTCGTCGTCCCGCCCGACGGCGATATGGGCGATTACATGGCGAGCCTGGAGAAATTGCAGGCCCGCGAGGACAAACGCTATCACGCTGCCCACGGCGCAGTGATTGAAAAACCGCGCCAATTGGTGCGCGGCATGATCGGCCACCGCCGTCAGCGTGAAAACCAAATCGTGCGGCTAATGGGCGAACGCGCAAGGACAGCGGCTGAGTTCATTCCCGACATGTATAAAGGGCTGGACGAACGGCTGATCGGCGCGGCGGAGATGAGCGTGACCGCACATTTGATTGATCTGGAAAGGCGCGGATTGGCGGTCAAAGAGGACAATGTATGGCGAGTGAATTGAGTTCGTGCAAAGGCATGCTCTGCCTTGTCTCTTTGCTTGCATTCTCATCGCCTCACGCGACAGCCAGTGCCCAGGTTGAGCTGCGTGGCTTAGAAAATGAACCAGGGAGAATATTCTATCATTGCCGCAAGCACTTTGGGAGCGGAACAGCGGCGCGTGGTAGTTTAAACGTGTCGAAAGACGTTGCAGAGGACGGTTCAGTTCTTCGCATGAACGTCCGGTGGTCATCGCACGTCTCCAACAATCCTATGATAGAGACAGACATTGGCCTCGTCCCCCTATTCGGAGCCGAGAAACGTGGTTTCGTAACCTTCGATTGGCCTAGTAGATTTCCTAGGACCAGATCGCAATTTGACTGGGCGAACCCTGATGTTGGAATCCTAGTTAATGCCGGTTATCGAAGCCCTGCCAGATTACTAGAGTTAGACGAGCCTTGGCAGCAAATATTCATTGATCGCGGTGATCGGCTCAGAATTTATGAAATGGACGGTGAGCATTTCGTGGATCACCGAGGCAATTTCATGTTCATGTCACCCCTAAAACCGGCTTACTCTCCACGCTTCCTAACTTCGCTCGCAGATCTTGCCGCTTGGACCAGCGGCGTCGAAACTTTAACGGTTTACGAGACACGGGTCGCGATTGGCGAGTCCAACCAACCCGACTTCCCCTACACCCTCGGACGACACCGTATTCACGTCGCGTACCAATTGGATGCCAATCGTCTTGTAGAAATTGCCCAAACCGTGCGCGCTGTTGTCGAGGACTGGGAAACTTCAATAGAAGACATAGGAACCGAGTGTGAACGGCGAGAAGAAATTAATGAACCTCCTATCATCGTCAAGGGTTCTTCGTCTTCCTAACTAAACGCTCCCCTTCGCAAACTGCTCCGCCAGCGCGAATTTTTGGATTTTACCGGACCCCGTCAGCGGAAATTCCTCCAGCCACACCCAATGCGCCGGGGTCTTCTGCGGAGACAATCGTTCACGGATAAACGCTTTGAGCTCATCATCCGCAGGCCGCTCCGCCCCTTCCGCCAGCCGCATGAAACAGGCGACAATTTCGCCCCATTTCTCATCTGGAACACCGGCGCAGGCGACTTCGGCGATGGCGGGATGCTCTAACAACGCCGCCTCAATCTCAGCCGGAAACAGGTTTTCCCCGCCGCGAATGATCATCTCCTTCACCCGGCCCGTAATCCGCACATATCCGCGCGCGCACATCGTGCCCAAATCGCCGGTGTGCAGCCAGCCATCTTTGTCGATAGTCTCTGCCGTGGCCGCCGGGTTGTCATTATACCCAACCATCATGTTGAACCCGCGCATGCAGATCTCGCCCTGCTCATCCACCGCGCAAATGCTGTTGTCGCTAGGCGAACGGATGGCGACTTCCATATGCGACCCTGCCTGACCGATAGTTTCGGTCAGATCACTGCCCGTATCGGTTGGCCAAGCGGCGGTGATGGTGGGCGATGTTTCTGTCTGGCCGTAAACGATCAGGATCGGGACGCCGAAAACCTCCTGCGCCGCGCGGTTCAATTCGGGTTGCACCATGGCCCCGCCACTGATCACTTTCTTCACCGCCGACACATCCGTGCCGGTCGCCTTGGCGGCCTCTATCACGGCAAAGATCATGGTCGACACACCGCCGAGGATTTCGGGCCGCTCGCGCTCTATCGCTTTGGCGACCGCGACCGGGTCGAACAAGGATACCAACATGATCGTCGCCCCGCGTCCCAACACGCCCAAGACGCACACCGCACTGCCCGCTGTATGGAATAGCGGGAATGGGCACATCACGGTTTCTCCGGCGGAGAGTTCCCAGCGCTCAAACACATCACGATTGCTCTGCACCAACCCATGTTGATGCAGCAAAACGCCTTTGGGAAAACCGGTCGTGCCGGACGTGTATTGGATCATGCAAATATCGCGCGGCTGGGTTTCGCGCAGCTCGCCATCCCCCTCGCCTGCAAACAATTCGGCGTGATCTTCAATGTCGATGATAAAATCCGATGCCGCGGTGCCCGCCGCCGCTTCGTCAATGACCGGGCGCAGGGCGCTGCTGCGAACATGCGGTTGATAATAGACCGCGCCCGCGCCGGACTGTTCGAGGACATAGCGCACCTCTCGCGCGATGAAGGATGGATTGACCGTCACAATCACCAGCGCCGCCATCGCCGCGCCCAATTGCACCATCACCCATTCCGGACAATTGCCGCCCATAATCGCGATCCGCGTGCCGGCCACATGGCGCGCCGCCAATGCCCGGCCGCAGCGTTCCGCATCCTTGAGCAATTGCGCATAAGTCCATGACCGCCCCACCGTGCCATCGGCCACCAATTCGCGCAGAGCCATCGCATCTGGCCGCGCCGCGACCTGTTCGCGCAACATCGCATCAATCGTCTGTTCGCGGTAATCGGTGTCGGCCTGCGCCGGGCAATAGGCTTCGGCCAAATTCAGTTGATACATTCGTCACTCTCCCCGCACGCAGGATAGCACAAAGCGTCCAGAATACCGCCTAAGAAACGGGCGCGTAAAACGCTCGCAAAACGGCGCATCAATCCCTATATCCGGCGAAAGAATATTATTGGGGACCACACGATGAGCATCGAAACCAAAATTCCGAGCGGCACCGAATTGCACACCGAAATCGACCGCCTGCGCAAAGAGCGCAATGCCGTGATCCTCGCGCATTATTACCAAACGCCCGATATTCAGGATATTGCCGATTTCGTCGGGGATAGCCTGGAATTGTCACGCAAAGCGGCAGAGACCGATGCGGATGTTATCCTGTTTTGCGGGGTGAAATTCATGGCGGATACGGCCAAAATCCTCTCGCCTGACAAGACCGTGATCCTGCCCGATATGGATGCCGGTTGCTCGCTTGAAGACAGCTGCCCTCCGGAAAAATTCAAAGCCTTCCGTGAGGCGCATCCCGATCACATCGCGCTGACCTATATCAATTGCTCGACCGAGGTGAAGGCGCTCAGCGACATCATCGTCACCAGCTCCAGCGCGGAGACGATCCTTGAGCAGATCCCTGCTGATCAAAAGATCATTTTCGGCCCTGACCGGCATCTTGGCGGATGGCTGAGCCGGAAATTTGACCGCGAAATGTTGCTGTGGCCGGGCGTGTGCATCGTGCACGAAGCGTTCAGCGAAACTGAGCTGCTGAAACTGAAAGAGCAGCACCCCGACGCGCCGATTGCCGCGCATCCGGAATGCCCGCCGACCATTATCGACCACGCCGATTATGTCGGCTCCACCAGCGGCATTTTGAAATTCGCAAAAGCGTTCGAAGGCGACACTCTGATCGTCGCGACCGAACCGCACATCATGCACCAGATGGAAAAGGCGCTGCCGGAAAAAACCTTCATCGGCGCACCGGGCGCGGACGGGAATTGTTCGTGCAATATCTGCCCCTACATGGCGCTCAATACGATGGAGAAGATGTACACCGCTTTGCGCGATCTGGAACCGAAAATTGAGATCGAAGAAGGCATGCGATTGAAGGCGAAAGAGAGCCTCGACCGGATGCTGGGCATGGCCAGCGGAACCGTTGGGCTGGGCGATTTGGGTAAGGTGCCGTTCAGTGCGGGATAAACCTCTTGTTTTCATTGACTTAAGAGAGAAATTGCGCTACGATCCAAGCAACAAATAGAGCTTCACCGATATTGAACATGCGAGGGATTATGAACCGTTTCAGCGCCTTTTTCGACCGTCTAACGATTCGCCTTCGCTGCTTCCTCGACAAGGGGCAGAGCCCCTTGTCGAGGAAGCACGCGTAGCACAATTCCGTCCTTCTTGCGAGATACGCGCACAGTTTTGTTGGGGATTGTTCCCAGCCCCTAGAATCCCTTTGTGCTCTACTACGCTACGGCCTTTTTCTGCACCGCCTTCGCCGCCACCAGCGCGCTCCCCAGCAGCACCATCCCAACCACATCCGGCCCGGTGAGCACTTCGCCAAAAGCCGCATATCCAATAACCGCCGCAATCGCGGGCTGAGTCAGCAGCGCTAGGCCGATAATCAGCGGCGGAAAGTGCCCCAGCGAATAGACCAGCAGCCCCTGCCCGATCAGCTGGCTCGTGATGAACAGCGCAACGACCGGCGTCCAATTACTCGGCCAGATCGGCTCCCCTAAGAACAGCGCCAGCGCCAGCAAGGCCGGGCACGCAAATACGCTCACCCACACCAGCAGGCTCCACGCTCCAAAACCGCCACCTTCTTTTTTGGCTCTTTCCCCTTGCAGGGTGAGCAAATAGACCGCGTAGAGCAGCCCGGCGATCACACAGAAAAGATCGCCCACAAATGTCTCGGTCGAAATTTCTAGGCTGCGGCCCAGCAATATTGCCGCCCCGGACAGCGCAAAAATAATCGCCAGCCATTCCAGCCCGCGCGGCAACATGCGGGCGATGACAAAGCCCCAAAACAGCAGGATGATTGACCCGGCATTGCCAAACAAAGTCGCATTGCCCAGCCGCGTCATGCCGATCCCGATATGCCAGCTCGCCAAATCACCCGCAAAGGCCAGCGCGCCAATCGCCACCAGCACCAAAGTGCGCCTCGGCATTCCGCTTAATCGCTGGCCCGCAAAGCGCGCAAAAATCACCAGAAACGGCAGCGCCAGAAACAACCGCCAGAACGCCGCGCTGACCGGCCCTGTATCCGTCAACCGCACCAACCACGGGCCCAGCGCCAGCGCAAAATTGCCAAGCAAAAGCGCCACCAAAAGCACCAATGCCCGGCGCGGCGAAACATTCTCTTTAACAGGCAGCGCCTTTTCCATACTTGCGCCCTAGCGCCATCACCTCCAAGTGAATAGCGAAACGAAACTGATGGAGGATTTCAGACATGCATGACGCTCTTTTAAAGCCGCTAAAGATGGGCGCGTTAGAGGCGAAGAACCGCATCTTCATGGCTCCGCTGACGCGCGGACGCGCGGCCGATCCGATGTTCACGCCAAACGAATTGATGGGCACCTATTACCAGCAACGCGCAGGCGCTGGGATGATCCTGACCGAAGCGACCGGCATCAGCGTCGAAGGGCTTGGCTGGCCATCCGCGCCGGGTATCTGGAGCGATGAACAAACCGAAGCATGGAAACCGATTGTCAAAGGCGTGCATGATGCTGGCGGCATGATCGTGATGCAATTGTGGCATATGGGCCGGATCGTTCACCCCTATTTCCTCGGCGGAAAACCGCCCGTCTCCGCCAGCGCCACGAAAGCGCCGGGCGAAGCGCACACGCCCGAGGGCAAGAGCGAATATGCAACCGCGCGCGAGATGACCAAGGAAGACATTGACCGCACCATCGCCGATTATCGCCGCGCCGCAGAAAATGCGAAGAAAGCCGGTTTTGACGGTGTGCAATTGCACGGCGCGAACGGCTATCTGGTCGATCAATTCCTGCGCGACAAAACCAATTTGCGCACCGACGAATATGGCGGTTCACCCGAAAACCGCACCCGTTTCATGCGCGAAGTTTTGGAAGCCATCATTGATGTGTGGGGCGCGGACCGGGTTGGCATTCGCTTATCACCCAATGGCGACAGCCAAGGGACCGATGACAGCAATCCAGAGGCTACATTCGGCGCGGCAACCCGCGTCATCGAAGAATTGGGCCTCGCTTTCCTAGAGCTGCGCGAGCCCGGCCCCGACGGCACTTTTGGTCAAACCGATGTGCCGAAACAAAGCCCAATGATCCGCGGCATTTATTCCGGCCCGCTGATCCTCAATTCCGACTACACGGCGCAAGAGGCCGATGATGATGTAACCGGCGGCAAATGCGATGCGGTCAGCTTTGGCCGGCCCTATATCTCCAACCCCGATCTGGAAAAACGGATCGCGGCAGGCGCGCCGTTTAACCCGAATAAGGATGTGCCCAAAAGCTGGTATTTCCCGATACCGCAGGGATATATCGATTATCCAACGCTCGAAGAAGAACAGGCTGCTTCTGCCGCCTGATATTCGCCTCTATTCCGGGGCCGCTGGTGTTTCTGGCGGCTCCGGTTGGGCGGGACCGTCGGGGTCTGTCACGGTTTCAGTCGTCACCGTGGTTTGACCGCCATCGGACCTTTGCGTCCGGGTTGTGACCGTCGTGCCCTCAGAGGTGCGCTCCGCTGGCGGAGAGGTCGAGGTTAACTCCTCCAGCGGCAGCATATCGTCGCTGATCGTGCCGCCAAGCACTTCGCCAGCCGCTTCGCCGCCGGTTTCGTTCGCCGCCTCGGCCTCTGGCTCGGCGGCGTCTTCGCACGCGCTGAGCAGGATCAGCGGCGCGGCAAGAATGGCTGCGAATTTCGTTTTCATATTATTCCTCATGTGATTTTGCGCGTTTGTCTCGGGCCGCCAATCGGGCCGCCTCCAATGCGCCAAGAAAGCCATCGGCCCGCGCATACAGCGCCGCGTCCCATTCGGCATTGCTGACCTGCTTACCCAGCCGCGCCAGACTGGTGACGCCAAATTCTTCGATCCCGCAGGGCACAATCCCGCCAAAATGCGACAGGTCCGGATCAAGATTGACGGAAAATCCGTGCATCGTGACCCATCGCCGCACGCGCACGCCAATCGCGCCGATCTTCGCCTCTCGCCCGTCAATATCCTGGCACCAGATACCCACGCGCCCCGGTGCGCGCCATGCCTCAACCCCAAAATCCGACAGCGTATCAATCACCCACCCTTCGATGGAATGGACGAAACAGCGCACATCCTTGCCGCGTTTTCCCAGATCGATCATCAGATAGCCGACCCGCTGGCCCGGCCCATGATAGGTGTATCGCCCGCCGCGCCCGGCCTCGATCACTTCAAAACGCGGATCGACCAATTCGCTCGGGTCCGCGCTGGTCCCGGCGGTGTAAACCGGCGGATGTTCGAGCATCCATGCCAGTTCCCCCCTCTCGCCAGCGGCAACCCCGCGGGCGCGTTCATCCATCTCCGCCAGCGCATGAGTGTAGGGCACGGCGTCATCGCTATGCCGCCATTCAAGCGCGGCGGCATGCGTCAATGGGGCCAAATCAGGAGCAATGCTTGCCATGACGCTGAGGTGGCGGCATTGACGCCGCAGATCAAGCGGCGATTTTCGCCAATCCTGCCAAAAGCCACGTTCAGCAAATAGGGGAATTTTCCATGAAACTCGATATGGGCAAGACATGGAACCAAGCGACCGCACTGCTGAAAGGCAATGCTGGTTTGGTCGCGACGATGGTTGGCCTGTATTATTTCCTGCCATCCTTCGCCATCGCCTTGTTTGTGCCAGAGATCGCCAATCCTACGCCGCCTGCCGCGCCGCCGGGGACCGATCCGCAGGTTGCGATGGAGGCGATGGTTGCCTCCATGCAAGAAGCCTATCTTCGCGGCTGGCCGTATTTTCTGGTGATGACGATTGCGCAGTATATTGGCGCGGTGTCGGTGCTCTCGCTGTTCCCAGAACGCGGCGGTGCGACCGTGGGCGAGGCGATGGCGGCGGGTTTGCGCGGGGCTGGAACGTATTTCGTCACGCAAATCCTATTCATTCTGGGCGCGGGGATTGTGTTTGGGGCGCTTGTCGGTTTGACCTTTGCGTTGTCGCCTGCGCTGGGCGTTATTGTTGGGTTTATCCTGTTTATCGGCCTGATTTATGTGTCGATCAAATTGATCCTTGTCCCGGCGGTTATCGGTATGGAGAGGCAGCTTAATCCGATTGCCGCGATGAAGCGGTCTTGGGCTTTGTCGAAGGGCAATTCGCTCTTGATTTTTATCTTCTTGCTGGTGCTGTTCATTGTCATCGGCCTCATTTCGCTTTTGGTGTCGCTGGTTTTGACCACGGTTTTGGCGGCGTTTGGCGGGCAGATTGCCACGATCGGCACTGCGCTCATCTCAAGCCTGACCAGCGCCGCGCTGGGCGGGCTGTTCTTGGTTGTGCTTGCGGCGATCCACCGGCAATTGTCGGCGCCCGCGGATCGCCAAGATATTGAGGCGTTTGATTGATGCCCCGCGCAAACGCGGCCGGCGCGCCGGATAGACGGCCATAACAATGGCAGAACCTGTGGCGGCTCAAACAAATCCGATTTCTAGCGAGCGGATGGCGCTGCTGTTCATCGTCATGCTCGTCACCGCCGCTGGCAATACGGCGATGCAATCGGTGATGCCGTCGATTGGCACTGCGTTGCAGGTGAACGATGTCTGGATCAGCCTTGCCTATTCTTGGTCGGCATTGCTGTGGGTTGTGTGCGCACCAATTTGGGCGCGGCGGTCGGATCGGCGCGGGCGTAAGGCGATGATGGCGCTGGGGCTGGTTGGTTTTGTGACGTCGATGGCCCTGTGCGGATTGGTGCTGTGGGTTGGATTGTCGGGCTGGCTTTCGGCGTTTTGGGCGCTGATCGCTTTTGCTGCCGCGCGCAGCCTTTATGGCGGTTTTGGCAGCGCCGCCCCTCCGGCGGTGCAGGCTTATGTCGCGTCTCGCACTCCGCGTGCTCAGCGTACCAAAGCGCTGTCGCTGATCGCGTCGAGTTTTGGGTTGGGTACAGTGATTGGCCCTGCGCTCGCGCCGCTCATGGTCCTGCCATTTATGGGATTGGGTTTGACCGGGCCTTTCATATGTTTCGCGGCCATTGGGCTGGCGGCGCTGGTGCTGCTGCGTTGGCGTTTGCCGAATGATGAACCGCAATTCGCCGCGCGCGGACAGGCGGCGGCCTATTCCAGCGGCCCAGAAGCGCCGACCGATGATGACGCAGAAGACGGCGCAGAAGAATATGGCGGTGCTGCGCTCTCCGAACCGGAGGAGCCGCGCCGTTTGAAATGGTTCGAACCGCGTCTGCGCCCTTGGGTGATTGCCGGTCTGGTTGGCGGTCATGCTCAGGCGATGGTTTTGGGCATTTCGGGCTTCTTGGTGCTTGACCGATTAGGCCTGCGCGGAACACCCGCCGAAGGGGCCGGTCCGGTTGGGTTGGTTTTGATGGCGGGCGCGATTGCGACTTTGCTGGCGCAATGGGGGCTGATCCCGCGTTTTAATCTGGGGCCAAGAGCCGCGACCTTGTCAGGTATCTTGGTGGCCGCTGCTGGTGTCGCCTTGCTGGGCTTTGCCGGTGATCTGCACACAATTGCGCTGGGTTACGCGATTGCGTCCTTGGGTTTTGGCCTGTTTCGTCCCGGCACAACGGCGGGCACATCGCTGGCCGTGACCCGCGCAGAGCAAGGCCAAGCATCCGGCGTTGTCGCCAGCGTTGCAGGGGCCAGCTTTATCTATGCCCCGGCGCTGGGCGTGTTGCTTTACAATCTGAGCGATTGGATCGGCTTTGGCCTGATTATCGCGCTGTGTTTGGCGGTCTTTGCGCTGGGTTGGCGCGGGCTTGCCAGCGATGCGTCGCTGACGACCGAGCGTGAGGCTGTTCGATAGGGCAGCGCCCTAATATGAAGTGGCAACAGAGGCGCGCGCGGCCCCTACAATAATTTGAGAACCTCATCCTGCGGGCGGCAAATGGCCACGCCTTTTTCGGTCTCTACCAAGGGGCGGTTAATCAGGATCGGATCCGCCGCCATCGCCGCCAAGACCGTCGGAGCATCCGCATCCGGCAATCCGCGTTCCTCCGCATCGGTCCCGCGCAGGCGCAGACCTTGCGCCGGGGTGATCCCAGCATCGGCATAGAGCTGCGCCAATTTCTCAGCCGTCGGCGGATTTTTCAGATATTCCACCACAGTCAGATCAATGTCGGCCCGTTCCTGAAGGATCGTCAAAGTCTTGCGCGATGTCCCGCATTTGGGGTTGTGCCAGATTGTCGCTTTCATGCCTGCCGCTCCTTTTTGCATCAGCCGCTTTTTTCGCCTCGCCAATACGCACATAGCGGCGCAATTGCCACAATGTTTGTTTTTGAGAATTACTCTCAAAAGAGCCCTTGCACTTGCGACTAGGTTGCAATAGCGACTGCTATATCGAACGGAAGGGACCACATGATTCACAAATTCTCACGCGCCGCGCTTCTTATTTCCTGCGCTGCAATTGCTTTCCCAGCGGCCGCCGAAAACAGCGCGCCGCAAAGCGGTGAGATCCTGTCCCCCCCAGGCCCAATCATGGATACTCAGGGCGAAGACATTCTCGTCACCGGCGATGTCCTGCAATCAAGTCAAATCAACTCGGTCAAAACCCCCACGCCGATCATCGACATCCCGCAAAGTCTGACGATCACGACGGATGAAGAAATCCTCGAACGCGGGATCACCAGCCTTGGCCAAATCGTCGATTACACGCCGGGCGTAAACACCTCGCAAGGCGAAGGGCACCGCGATGCCATCGTGTTTCGCGGGGTTCGCTCCACCGCTGATTTCTTCATCGATGGCGTGCGCGACGACGTGCAATATTACCGCGGCCTCTATAATCTGGAACAGGTCGAAATCCTGCGCGGCCCCAATGCCCTGCTCTTCGGGCGCGGCGGTACGGGCGGCGTTCTGAACCGCGTGACCAAGAAAGGCGCCTTGGGCGAAACCTTTGGCGGCGGTCAGATCGCGATCGACACATTTGGTGAATTCAGCATCCAAGGCGACTTCAACCTCTCCAACAGCGAAAACGCCGCCTTCCGCCTCAATGCGTCCTACGAGAACCTGAACAATCACCGCGATTTTTACGACGGTGAACGCATCGGCATCAACCCCACCGCGCGTCTGGCCTTGGGCGAGGATACGATCCTTGATCTTTCCTATGAATATGCGAACCACGACCGTTTCATTGATCGCGGGATTGTCACCGGCGACGATGGCCGTCCGGTTCAGGCCTTGCAGGACGTCGTCTTCGGCGATCCGGAAAACAATTTCCTCGATCTGGAGGCGCATTTGCTGCGCGCCAATCTGCAACACAATTTCAGCGAGAATTGGAAAGGCGTCGTCACCGCGTTTTACGGCGATTATGACAAGGTCTATTCCAACTTCTTCGCCAATGATTTTGACCCGGCGACAAATCAGGTTGAGCTAGACGGCTATATCGACACGACGGAGCGTCAAAACTTCATCCTGTCGGGCAATTTGATCGGCGAATTTGAAACCGGCAGTTTGGGCCACACTTTGCTGGTCGGCGGCGAATTTATCAGCACCTCTTCCGATCAAAGCCGGTTCAACACGCGGTTTGACACGTCGGTCGATGATGTTGCTGCATTCGGCGTCGATCCTACCAGCAACCCGTTCCCGTTCTTTGGCGATCCGCGCACAGATCGGGCTGTGTTCGATGCGACACGCCCCCTTGATCTGTTCGGCAATGTCGGCACCTTGGCCGATGGCCGCACGACCACAAACAGCTTCAGCGATCTCAACGATTTCACTCAGGTCGAAGTCGATGTCCTCTCACTCTATATTCAAGATGAGATTGCCCTGACCGATTGGCTCAATGTTGTGATTGGCGGGCGTTTCGACAGTTTTGATATCGAAGTGCTCAACGTGCCAGCCGCAGATTTGCGCACCCGCAAGGATGAAGAATTTTCCCCGCGCGGCGGCCTGATCATCAAGCCGATGGGAAACATCTCGATCTATGCCAGCTATTCTGAGAGCTTCTTGCCGCGTTCGGGCGAGCAATTTGCGAACATCAATGGCAGCAATGATGCGCTCGCGCCCAACACTTTCACCAATCTCGAAGCGGGCGTAAAATGGGATTTCACCACTGGGCTTAGCCTGACGGCTGCGATCTTTGAGATCGAGCAGAGCTCTCCGCAAGTCGATGAGAATGACGCAGGTTCTTTCGTCGTGGTCGATTCCAATGTGCAGGGTTTTGAGCTGCAATTGCAGGGCCAAGTGATGCCGGGTTGGTCGGTTTCTGCGGGTTACAGTTTCCTTGATGGGGAACAGGTTGATCAAGCCGGCCCCACCGGTTTGCGCCCGCGCGAATTGCCAGAAAACATGTTCTCCATCTGGAACCAAGTGGAAGTCACCGACCGTTTTGGCATCGGGCTTGGCCTGACGCATCAGGATGAAAGCTTCATCAACAATGGCAATTCAGCCGTGCTGCCCGCCTACACACGGATTGATGCGTCCGCTTATTACGATGTGTCGGACAATTTCCGCGTGCAAGTGAATGTCGAAAACCTGACGGACACGCTGTATTTCCCGAACAGCCATTCGACCCATCAGGCAAGCGTTGCCGCCCCACTAAATGCGCGGTTTGCGATCACTGGCCGGTTCTAAACGCTGGTTGTGGAGACTAGTTGTGGGAACTAGCCCTCGGGCTCTTCGGAGCTTGGGGGCACCCTCAACGCCGGGACACTTTGCGCCGCATCGGCGGCGTCAATTCCGGGCGCTGGCGCGGCGCTGATGCTTTCGCGCCGCTGGACCACGCGCCCTGCCCGCTGGACCGCATTGACCAAACGGGGATAGACCCCGCATCGGCACAAATTGGGGATCGCTGCCTCTATATCTGCCTGTGTCGGCGCGGAATTTCGCTGCAACAAAGCCGCGCCCGCCATGACAATACCCGGCGTGCAATATCCGCACTGGATTGCTTGTTCGGCGACCATGGCTTGTTGCATCGGGTGCGAACGATCGCGCGATAACCCTTCAATCGTGGTGATCAAACGCCCCTCGGCCTCTGCCAAGGTTATCCGGCAAGAGCGCAATGCCGTGCCATCAACCAGCACCATACACGCGCCCACGCAGTCACCCCCGCCGCAGCTTTTCGTGCCGGTCAGGTTCGCAGCCTCCCGCAACGCGTAAAGCAGCGGCATATCAGGATCGAGATCAAACTCGACCGGGCGATTATTGATGGTCATGCGCGGCATCAGCGCACCTTATACAAACAACGTCGCAGGCTTAAGAGCGCCAGCTGTCGTCGATCTTATCTACGCGGCGTTTCCACGCTTCGAAATCGAACACGCCCGCGCCGCCTTGGCTGGCCATCACATGCAGATCACGTTGATGCACATCGACAACCTCTTGCGGAACAATGTTGGCTTCGCCCTGTGACAGGGTGGCAACCTGAATTTCGCACGCGCGTTGCAGCGCCCACATTTTCACAAACATCCCTTGAATGCCTTTATCCATCACGACCGGGCCGTGATTGCGCAGCATCAAGATCGTATGATTGCCGAGATTTTGCACCAACCGCTCGCCTTCTTCGCTGCGGACGGTGACGCCTTCAAAATCGTGATAACCGATTTGGTTTTGGAAATTGCAGGCGTAAAAATTGGTCGGGACAAGGCCGTCTTTGTGGCTGCACACCGCCATGGTTGCGGTGGTGTGGACGTGGCAGATCGCGTCCGCCCGGCTGCCGAGATGTTTGTGGAAATAAGCGTGCTGCGTAAATCCAGCCTTGTTCACCATGTAAGGCGAGCCGCCGACATTGTTGCCTTCCACGTCAATTTTAACGAGGTTCGACGCGGTCACTTCGTCATAGAGCAAGCCGAACGGGTTGATCAGGAACGTATCCTCTTCCCCCGGCACCTTTAAAGAGATGTGGTTATAGATCGATTCCGACCAGCCAAGATGATCAAAGATGCGGTAACAAGCCGCCAGATCGAGGCGCGCCTGCCATTCTTCTTTGCTGACTTTGCCTTCAAGATTGGTGTCGCCCGCTTTTAGCTGAGTTGCCATGGAATGATCTCTTTCGCTTATTCTTGATTCAGCCACCTTATCGCATGGCACCGCCCACCTGCACAAGTATTTCGCAGAGGCCTCAGCTACATTGGTGCGGCAATACCGCTTTTGCCTTTGCCACATGGCAACGGTGCGGGTAGGCGCGCCTTTCCATGAATGACAATGCATCCAGCCCTGCGGCGCCTGACACCGGATCAGAAAAACCCGAGTCAAGCTCTGCGCCAACTAGCGCAAAGCTGACGCAGGGAAGCATTACAGGGCATCTGGTCGGTCAGACCCTGCCCGCAATCATTGGTGTTGCCGCGATCATGTCGATTGGGCTGGTTGATGCCTATTTCATCGGTCAATTGGGCAGCGAGGCTCTGGCGGCGATTTCGTTTATTTTCCCAATCACAGTCGCGCTGTCCTCGCTTGGTGTGGGCGTGATGGTCGGGATCAATTCAGTGGTCGCGCGCGCCCTCGGCGAAGAGGACACAGACCGCGCCGCGCGGCGAGCGAATTTCGGCATCGTCTTTGCGGTTGGCACTGGCATTGCGCTTGGTTTGGCGCTGTTCGCGCTGCTTGATCCGCTGTTCATGCTGATGAACGCGCCCGATCACCTCTTGCCGCTGATCCGAACATATATGCAGCCCTTTGCCCTCGGCTTTCCGCTGATCTTGGCGATTATGGGCTTTAACGGCGTGCTGCGCGGCCAAGGAGAGGCCCGCAAGACGAGCCTTGTTTCCATCACCTATGCAGCGGTGAATTGGGTGCTCGATCCGATCCTGATCACGGGCGCATTCGGCATTGAAGGTTTGGGCATTTTGGGCGCGGCCTATGCCACGATCATTGGCTGGGCCTTTGGCGTCGTCACGGCGGCTGTGTTGATGCGCAAAGCGGCCATTCCGCTCGATCTGTCTTTGCTCAAAGATAGCAATCTGCTTGACCCAGCCAAGGCGATCATGCGCGTCGCGGGACCAGCGGCCTTTTCCAATTCGATCAATCCGATTGGCCTGTCCATCCTAACGGCGCTGATTGCTTTGGAGGGTGAGGCGGCGGTCGCTGGATTTGGCGCGGCGGGACGTTTGCAAAGTTTTGCGACGGTGCCGCTGCTCGCTCTATCGGGCTCTATCGGCGCGATTGTCGGCCAAAATTGGGGCGCGCGCGAATATGGACGATCCCGCTCGGCTGCGCTTTATGCGTTTGGATTTTGCATCATTTGGGGCCTCGGCATTGCTATCGCCATGGTCTCTGGCGGGGAATTCCTCGCCTATCTGTTCACAGACGATCCCGACGTGGTGGATGAATTTGCGCTCTATCTCAGCATTGCGGCCTGGGGCTATGCCGGGTTCGGTTTGCTGATTGTTGCAAACGGCATTTTGAACGCGGTCGATAAAGCCTCCTTCGCCCTCGCCCAATCGGCGGTGCGGGTGTTCCTCGTGATGTTGCCTGCCGCTTGGCTGCTGGTCGGCGGCTGGGGCAGCGCGGCGATCTACACCGCAGAATTGGCCGCCAATCTGTTTGGCGCTGTGACCGGCGCGGCGTTGATCTATTGGGTGCTGGTGCGCAAAGCACCGGATAAAACGCCCGCCTGATCGGCGCGTATCTGGTTACCGGCGCATATCTGGCCGTTCACTCTGATCCGAACGGTAGGTCTTCGTTAACCATCACGCTTCATAAGCCCTTACTGACTGCAAAAGGGGCACAAGTGTCATGGATGACCTGCTGGCGGATTTCGTCGCAGAAACGCGGGAAATGTTGGAGGCAAGCGAGGGCGAGATTATCGCCTGGGAAGCCGACCCAGCCGACCGCGCGCGCATTGATACGATTTTTCGGTTCGTTCACACCGTAAAGGGCAATTGCGGCTTTTTCGATTTTCCTCGGCTCGCCGCGCTCAGCCATGCCGCCGAAGACGCGCTGGCCGATTGCCGGTCAGAACGCCGCGAAGCAGACAGCGCGCTGGTATCCGCAGTGCTCGCCATTATCGACCGGATCGCGCATATGGCCGACGCGATTGAGGCTGGCGAAGAATTCCTAGAAGGCGGCGATGAAGAATTGATCGCGGCGCTGGCACCCGGCTCTGAACCGGCGATCACCGCGCCGGATATCGTCGCGGATGACCTTTCTGAAACCGCGCATGAAAGCGCGCCCGAAAACAGCGCAAGCAAAACCGAGGCAGCGCCAGACAGCGCCAGCACAGCCGCCGCCCCGGCTGTGAAACGCCCCGATAACACCATAGTGGCGCAGCGTTCCATCCGCCTGCCGGTCGATCTGCTCGACCGGGTGATGAGCGGCGTCTCCGACATGGTTTTGGCCCGCAATGATCTGGCCCACCGGCTTCGCCAAGCAGGCACTCAGCCAACGATTGATGGGCCCTTTGAACGGCTAACCACGATCCTAGCCGACGTCCGCGATGCCATCACGCGGATGCGGATGCAGCGGATCGAAACTCTCTTCAGCGCCCTGCCCCGCTTGGTCCGCGATCTGTCCGCCGATTTGGGCAAGCAAGTCATGGTCGATCTGGAAGGCGGCGATGTTGAACTTGACCGCGAGATGATCGAAACCATTCGCGATCCGATCACTCACATCATTCGCAATGCGATTGATCACGGGATGGAAACACCGTCAGAGCGGCTTGCGAATGGCAAACGCGAAATCGCGCTTTTGTCTATTTCTGCGCGGCAATCCGGCAATACGATTTCTATCGTGCTCAGCGATGACGGACGCGGCCTTGATGAAACCCGTATTCTCGAAAAGGCCATCGCCACCGGTCTGGTCCCAGAATCCAAACGCGCCGAAATGTCGCGCGAAAAAATCCTGCAATTGATCTTTGAACCCGGTTTCTCAACCGCAGAGGCCGTCAGCAATGTCTCTGGCCGGGGCGTCGGCCTAGATGTTGTGCGCGAGAACCTTGAGAAGGTCGGCGGCAGCATCAAAGTGACCAGCACGCCGGGCATCGGCACTTTGTTCACCATGCGAATCCCCTTGACCCTCAGCATTATTGCGGGGCTGACGGTGGAATCGGATGGCCAGCGTTTTGCGATCCCGCAAAGCTATGTCGAAGAGATCATCCACTCCTCTTCCAAAGCGCTCGATTTCACGCATGTGGGCGAGACCGCATTGGTCACTTTCCGCGGCAATCGTGTGCCGTGCTTGCTGCTTTCCGACGTGCTCGATCTTGCGGCTGGGCCAGAGGGGCGCATTGCCGAAAGCGAATCCACAATGGTGATGCTACGCCTCGCCAGCGGTGATTTGTTCGCTTTGGCGGTCGATAATATCCATTCGCACGGCGACGTAGTGGTCAAACCGCTCGCACCGGCAGTGATGAAAAGCGGGCTGTATGCCGGCTCAACATTGCTTGATGATGGTCAGCCGGTCTTGCTGCTCGATGTGACCAATGTGGCCGCGCGCTACGGTCTGGTGTCAGATGCACGCGGCCGGGTTCTGAAATCGTCTGAAGAAGGCGAAACGGCCACCGATACCGATACGTGCCGCGCCATGTTGTTCACCGATTTCAATGGCCGCCGGTCCGCCGTGCGGCTTGAACTGGTGCAGCGCATCGAAACCGCGCCAGTTTCTGCAATCGACCGGTCTGGCACAGCGCCGCGCGCCATTATTGACGGGGCGATTCTGCCGCTCATCGGCATATCCGAGGGGCAATTGCCAGAGGAAAAGATCCGCCTGTTGCGGTTGACGGATGGCACATGCGAATTGCTGCATGCGGTCCGCGATATTGATGATGCCGCCGAACTGACCAATCCGCTGAAACCGGTCGATGATGACCCGATGGTCGAAGCGGTCACTTTGGTCGAAGGCAAAACAATCGCCTTGATCGACGGCCACGAATTTTTCGCCCGCTATGGCGAGGCGCCAACCGACATTTCGAAGCCTATTTGCCGTTTGCCCGAAACAGATTGGGCACGCACGATCCTTGGCCCGCTGGTCAAATCTGCGGGATATGACATAGCCGCCGGGCCGCAGAAAACCGCCGATCCGGCGAGCAGCACAGCGGCAAGCCAAACAGACACAAAGCGCGCCGATATCGCGATCTGGTTTGAGGAAGATTATGAAGCCGCGCTGGCTTTAGAGATGAATTTTGACACGCCCGTGATCCGCCTACGCGAAGTGCCAGAGGCGGCGAGCAAGGAAACGATCTATCGTTATGACCGCGATGCGCTGGTCCATGCCCTAAAAGAAGCCCGAATGAACGGCGGGAGACGCACATGAACGATCTGCTAGTTATGGCCCAGATCGCTGGGCGGCGCTGCGCCTTTCCTGCGCATGATGTTAGCTCCGTCATAGAAGTCGGCACCATCACGCCAGTGCCGCGCGCGCCCGATCACATTTCCGGCATTACCGCCATGCGCAGCCAGGCTTTAACAGTCATCGAATGCCGCCGCGCGATTGGTTTTGATCCCTCGCAATGGTCGCTGGATCACCGCGCGATTGTCGTTGGGGTTGCCGATTATTCCTATGCTTTGCGCGTGGACGCGATCGAAGACATCACCACAGCCATGGGCGAGCCGGGCCAAGTGCCAGGCGGATTTGGTCCCGAATGGTCGCGGGTCGCCGCCGGATTGATTGAAACGCGCGCCGGGCCCGCTTTGCTCATCAACCTTCCCGCTTTGATTGAAGAACGCGAAGGGTTCGGAGCCGCAGCTTAATCCAAAACTTACCTTCTACGCCTAGCTTGCCTGTTCACTGATCAACAAGCCCGCTTGGCCGCCGGTCAATTTGCCGGACTTGAGAGACGCGCCAGATCGAAGGATCCGCAATGAAGACCTGCTTAATCGTCGATGATTCCAGAGTGATCCGCAAAGTGTCGAGGCATATCCTTGAGACTTTAGGCTTTACCGTGGACGAAGCTGAGAACGGACAATTGGGTCTGGATGCTTGCGACCAAGAAATGCCGGATGTCATCTTGCTCGATTGGAACATGCCGGTGATGACGGGGATCGAGTTTATCGTTCATCTGCGCCAACGGCCCGGCGGTGACAAGCCAAAGGTCGTGTTTTGCACCACGGAAAATGATGTCGCCCATATCCGCCAAGCGATCAGTGCGGGGGCAGACGAATATGTGATGAAACCCTTTGATCACGAAACCCTTCAGATCAAATTGCAGCTGGTTGGTTTTGCATGAACGCCCCGACTTCCTCCCCTTCTGGATTGCTGCGCGATTCAAAACCCCTCGGCGGTTCTGGCGCGCGCGTGACTGTGCGCCCCGCGGATGCGATCCGGGTGATGCTGATTGACGATTCGCTGACTGTCCGCACCGTTTTCAAACGGATGGTGGAAAGCGACGGCGCAATGATCGTCGCCGACACTGCGAGCAGTGCGGAACGCGGCATTGCGCAATTGCAGGATGCGGATGTTGATGTGATCCTGCTCGATCTGGAAATGCCGGGCATGGGAGGGCTGGAGGCGCTGCCTTCGATCCTGAAAACCGCCCCGCAGGCACAGGTCATGGTTGTCTCTTCCCTTACGGAAGACGGCGCAGAGGCGACCGTGCAAGCCTTGTCGCAAGGCGCAGCGGACACAATGCTGAAACCGCGCCCCGGCGGCTTTAACGAAGAATATCGCAGCTTGCTGCTGAGCAAAATCCGCGCGCTTGGTTCTGCCGCGCCAGAAGATGCCAATCAAGACGGTGGTGAGAACGCCGCTGGCACGACCGGCGGCGCACAGACACCCGGCGCGCAGACACGTCACGCCGTCCCAATCGAACGCCAGCAACGGCGCACGAAACGCCCCGAAGTGCTGGCCATTGGCGCCTCAACCGGCGGCATCCATGCCCTCAATGTCATGCTGCGCGTGCTGACGCCGGAATTTAACCTGCCGATCTTGATCACGCAGCATTTGCCCAGCTCCTTCATCCCCGTCTTTGCGCGACAAATCGAAGTCGCCAGCGGGCGGCCCACCCATATCGCCGAAGACGGCACCGAAATCCGCAAAGGCGAAATCGCTATTGCGACCGGGCATGGCCATATGGTTGTGCGCCGGATGGGAGAACGTCTGGTCACCCGCATCCGGCCCGAAGCCGCGAGCAGCGGCTGTATGCCTTCTGTTGACCCAATGCTCACCAGTCTTGCCGGTGCCTGCGAAGGGCGCGCCTTGGCTGTGATCCTGTCGGGCATGGGCCGCGATGGTTTAGAAGGGGCAGAAGTTCTGAGCGCAGCAGGCGGAACCGTTTGGGCACAAGACGCCGAAACCAGCGCCGTTTGGGGCATGCCGGGCGCCGTGACAAAGGCTGGATTGACCAGCCTCAGCGGATCACCCGAGGCATTGGGTGAAGCGATCATGGAACAATTCGCCTTCGCGCCAGCGGGCGCGCATGCCAATGGGGCGGCCTGACCCCGGTGGAAGTCAGCCAGGCCTCTTACCAAATCATTGCCGATCTGCTGGCCGCGCGCACGGGACAGCATCTCACTGAAAGCCGCCGTTGGCGCGTGGCCACCGCATTGGCCGGGGTGTTTCGCGAACATGGCATCAGCAATGTCGATCAACTTGTCTGCATGCTCGACGTGCCGCGCCGCCGCACAACCGATCATGATCTGGCCGCGCAAGTGGTTGAGGCGCTGCTGAACAACGAAACCTATTTCTTTCGTGACAAGCCGACCTTTGACCAAATTCCAGAAGACATCCTGCCCGATATCGCCAGCCGCCGCGCGCATACAAAGCGGCTCTCGATTTGGTGCGCGGGATGTTCCACAGGGCAAGAGGTCCATTCTCTCGCCATGCTGTTCGAGGATCAAAAAGACCGCTGGGCCGGGTGGACGATTGATATTCTCGGCACCGATGTTTCGCACTACGCCATTCGTACGGCGCGCACCGGGCTTTACAGCCAGTTTGAAGTGCAACGCGGCTTAGGCATCGCGCAAATGCTGAGGCATTTTGATGAGACGCCAGATGGATGGCAAATCCGTGATCACGTCCGTGCCATCACCCGGTTTCAGCAGCATAATGTCCTGACCGACCCGCCCGCAAGGCAGCGTTTCGATCTCGTTCTTTGCCGCAATGTCTTGCTGTATTTTGACCGCGAAACGCGTGACATTGCCTTCCGCAGGCTGTCCGATGCCGTGGCCCGTGATGGGTTTCTGATGCTGGGCGCTGGCGAAACGGTGGTCGGTCAGACGCGCGCCTTTAAACCATCGGCAAAACGCACCAGCCTGTATGAATTGCAAGACAGCCCGCTCTGCGCACCGGCCCCGGCAATCGGATAAGGCTGGGAAAGCTGGTTAATTCCGCGCCGAAAAACTGCGGGCAAACCCGTAGGTGGTTCATCGTAATTTACTTATAATTAGCCATTGCTCTTTAGGAACCGGTCGGTCGCAAACGCGCCGAATTCGCGCGAACCTAGGGATAGATGGTGCCAAACCAGAACAAACCTTTACGTTTAACGCCGATCGGGCTCGTGCTGGTTCCGCTTGCCATCATTTCCTTGGTGTTTGCGCTTGTCGCGCTTGTTGTCATCGCCAGCGATGTGCTCGCTTTTGCATCCCCTGCCGCCCTGCTCATTGCCGGGGCGTTGACATATGCGGCGACGATTTTTCTGCTCAGCCGTAATGGCATCGCAAATGTAAGAGAGCTCGAAACGCTCAGCGTCACAGACACGCTGAGCCAATTGCCCAATCGCCGCGCTCTGCACGCCGATATTGGACGTCTTTCGCAAAGCGACAATGAAATCGCAATCGCGCTCATTGATCTCGACAGTTTCAAACAGGTCAATGACCATTACGGTCATGCCGTTGGCGACCAATTGATCCAACAATGCGCGCAGTTATTGCAAGAAGCATGCGGCGAGGAAGCCACGTGTTACCGGCTCGGCGGCGACGAATTTGCCGCCGTCATGCATGGCCGCGTTGCCGGCACCATCTTGGAAGGGATGTGCCGGACATTGCTGGAACAATTGCACACGCCTGTATCCGTTGGTGATCGCCAGATCACAGTCGGCGCCAGTATCGGCCTTGCGCGCAGCACCGCTGCCGACCGCTTGCCCTCCACTGAAATGCTGCGTCGTTCTGATGTGGCGATGTATATGTCGAAACGCGGCGGCAAAATGCGCTGCACCTGGTTCAATGAAAGCTTTGATCAACGCCGCGAGGCGGTGCGCGAGTTGGAAGACGATCTGCGCGCCGGTTTGACCGCTGGCGAATTTGAATTGGCGTATCAGCCGCTGGTCGATGCCGAAAAAGGCAGAATCGTTGCGGTCGAAGCACTGCTGCGTTGGAACCGCAAGGATGACCGCAAGATTGGGCCGAATGTCTTTATCCCGGTCGCCGAAGAATCGGGCATTATCAATCCTATCGGGCTGTGGGTCCTGCGTGAGGCGCTTCAAAACGCGCTGCGCTGGCCGGGCATTGCGCTATCGGTAAACATCTCCGCGGCGCAGCTGCGCAATCCTGAATTTCCGATCAAACTGGGCGAAATTCTGGAGGAAACCGGCTTCCCTGCGCACATGCTCGAATTGGAAGTGACAGAAACCTGCCTTGTCCTGGACCCTGTGGTCGCTGAGCGCAGCTTGGACGTGATCCGCAAATTTGGCGTGCGCATTTCGCTCGATGATTTTGGCACGGGTTACGCGTCGATTGGGTTCCTGCGGCAATTCCGGTTTGAGAAATTGAAGCTCGACCGCAGCTTGGTCGTACAAGCAGGCGAAGATGACGGCAGCCGCGCAATGATGCTGTCCAGTATCGCAGTCGCGCGGGCATTGAACATGGATGTGACGGCAGAGGGCGTCGAAACTACCGAACAAGCGGACATGGTGCGCCTTGCCGGGTGCGATCAAATTCAAGGGTGGCTGTATTTCAAAGCCATGCCCGCGGCACAGATTGATGCGGCCTTGGCCGCGCAGGGGCAAACAACAATTTTGGACGAAGGGCAGGCATCTGAAAGTGCCGCCGACATTCGCACCAATGAAGGGGGAAAAGCGGCATGAGCGCGCCAGAGAAATTCGATATTGCAGGCACATTGGGCATCGACACCAGCGGGGTCGATACCGCGCCGAGCGCCGATGCCATGCGTTATGATGACAGCGTCGATGCTTTGACGGGGTGGTACCGCCGGCGCAGTACACCGCAAAAAGTGATTGTCACGGTCGGCGCGCCAATGGTGCTAGCTTGCCTTAGCGCAGGCTTCGCCTTCTTCGGACTTGGTATGGTTGCCGATGCCGCGATGAGCAGCGACGCAGCCCAGATTGCGCAGGTCGGCGCCGCGGTTGAAGTGCTACGTTATATTATGGCCGGGATCTTGATCCTGAGCTTTGCGCTCACTTTGGCGCTGTATAAAGCGATCCAAACCGATGTGATCGGCACTTCGCGCCAGTTGGTCGACAGTTTGCAGCGGATTTCAAAAGGTCAAAACGATTTGGTCGTGCCGCATCTGAACCGCGTCGACGAATATGGCGATCTGGCCGCTGTCACGGAAAACATCCGCATCGCCAGCGTCCATGTCAGCAAATTGCATGAAGACAGCGCCGAGCGCGCGAGCCGCGAATTGCAGCGGCAAGCCGAAACGCAGCAAAAAGAAGAAGAAGCGCGCAAGGAACGCGAGCGCACATTGCGCGGGATCGCCGATCAATTTGAACGCACCGTTGGCGAAGTCGTCAGCGGCGTCGCAAGTGCCTCGACCCAGCTGCAATCCACCTCCACCATGATGGCCGCGACGGCAGAGCAATCGTCAACGCGTACGTCAGAGGTTGCCTTGTCGATGGATGAGGCCAATTCGGGCGCCACCGCAGCGGCAGCGGCGTCGGACGAATTTGCGATGTCGATTGGTGAAATCAGCCGTCAGGCGGCATCGTCGGCAGAACTCGCGCGCAAAGCAACATTGTCCGCCAATCAAGCCGATGCCACCATCGCCGCTTTGGCCGATTCCGCGCAGCAAGTGGGCCAGATTGTTGAGCTTATTCAAACCATTGCTCAGCGGACCAACCTGCTCGCCCTCAACGCCTCAATCGAAGCCGCACGCGGCGGCGAAGCCGGTCGCGGATTTGCCGTCGTGGCCAGCGAAGTCAAAGAATTGGCGATGCAAACCAGCCGCGCAACCGAACAAGTCGGTGAACAAATCCTCGCCATGCAGGACACAACTGGCGCGAGCGTTAAAGCGCTGCGGTCAATTGCAAGCGAAGTCGAGCAATTGGAGACAACCGCCGTTTCCATCGCCAGCGCCGTCGATCAACAATCGGTCGCCGGGCAAGATTTGGCGCGCAGCATCGACCTGGCCGCGCGCGGGACTGAACAGGTATCGGGCCACATCAAAGAAGTGCACGAATTGTCGATTTCAACCGGATCAGCGGCCAGCCAAGTGCTCTCCAGCTCCACCGCGCTTGAACAGCAAGCCTCAACCTTGCGCAGCCAAGTCGATACGTTCCTTGCCAAGGTTCGAGAGGCCTGATCAGCGGGCGATCAGCGCGCACTTTCGCGGTTAAATTTACTCTCGTCATACCCGCAAGCCCGCCTCTCACCCCCTTTCGGCACACGCTGAAGCAGGGGAATTACGTGGGGGACAGGCGAGAGGATCATAAACGGTTTTCCTTCACCAAAGGCGCAGCCCCGCGGCACACCCGCCTGCGGGATTGGTGCCGAACTGTTCGTGCACCAGGCCCATCGCGGCCGAACGCTCGAAAGTACGTTTATGAACATGATGGCGCTAAAAAGTGAGCGGGAAGCGCAGGACGCGCTCGAGGAAAACGCCGTTCCCGGTGTCTTTTCTGATCAGGCCTTCGATTATGGTTTTGATGCCGACGGGGCCGAATTTTCCGAATTTGAACCCAGTGCCAATGAACCATCACAGGCTGCGCGCACCGCATTTTCCGGGCCGCTCAATGGCAGCGTGATTGGCCGCAGCGCATGGTTCCGCAACCTCAGCTTGCGCGGCAAAGTTCACGCCATATTTGCGACATTCTTTGGCATTGGTTTCGCCATGGCTTTGGTCGTGGGGTTGGGCCTTGGCGAATTGTGGCTGCGTTATGCGGCGACAGTCGATGCCAATGAAGCGCTTTATGAAGCGGTTGAATTGCGCGCGGCCGCAGGCGATCTGCGTTACAGTTCCGCCAGATTCCTGTTCGCCGGCGAAGAAGCGATCCTGGCCCGCCAGCGCGAAGGGTATGAAAATGCCAGCGCACGGATCGACATTCTGGAAACAGTTGCGGCAGAGGCCCTTCCCAGCTTCATGCCCGCAATCGAGCGTCTTCGATCCGATTTTGAAGCCTATGACAGCGCCTTCCTCGCCGCCACCACCGCGCAAGCGCAAGGCGACGATCCCGAACGTGTGTCCCTGCTAGGCACACGCCTTGCTGGGCATGGCGAAGTGCTGGTCAGCGACACACGCGATTTGGTCGATGATCTGGTGGTTCAGCGTGAATTGACGCAGCAATCCGGGCTTTCCTACTTCACCTCAATGATTGCCATATTGGCCGTCTTGGCGGCGCTGGCCTCGGCGGTCTTGTTCATGGGCCTGCGTTATCTGTCCTATGATTTTTCGAACAAGATCAGCGAGATCACCGACAATATGACGCGGCTGGCACGGGGCGAGCGCGATTTCGAGATCGAAGAACAAGATCGCAAAGACGAAATCGGAGAGATGCTGCGCGCGCTGGTAATGTTCAAAAGAGCGAACCAGCAATTGGAGATCTGGGCACGCGAACGCAGCGAGCGAGCGGACGAATCGATCCGATCCCAACATGACAGAGAGCGCGACCGAAAAGAGGCAGAGAGCCGCAGGGCCGCCTTGCTTCACCAAGTCGCGCAGCAATTTGAGACCACCGTTGGCGAAGTCGCCAGCAAAGTCGCCCAAGCGTCCAGCGAATTGGGAAACACCGCATCCAGCATGGCCATCACGGCAGAACAAGCAGCCGGGCGGACCGGCGAATTGTCGCAGCATATGGAAGAGGCCAATATTGGCGCAACTGCGGCGGCGGCGGCCAGCGATCAATTCGCCCTGTCGATTGGTGAAATCAGCAGGCAGGCGACATCCTCAAGCGAAATGGCGCGGATCGCCAATGACGCCACCGAAGAAGCCGATGCGACAATTTCCGCGCTTTCGGATTCGGCCCAGCAAGTGGGCAAGATTGTCGAACTTATCCAAACCATTGCGCAGCGGACCAATTTGCTGGCGCTCAATGCGTCGATTGAAGCAGCGCGGGGCGGAGCGGCAGGACGCGGATTTGCCGTGGTGGCCAGCGAAGTCAAAGAATTGGCGATGCAAACCAGCCGGGCCACTGAGGAAGTCGCCGCGCAAATCCTGACGATGCAGGACACGACCGGCGCCAGTGTCGCCGCTTTGCGCGCAATCGCCGTTCAAGTGAGGGATCTGGACGCGACCTCTGTCGCCATAGCCAGCGCGGTGAATGAACAATCCGTCGCGGGCCAAGATTTGGCGCGCAATATCGATTTGGCGGCGCGCGGCACCGATCAAGTTGCCAGCCGCGTCAAAGATGTGCGCGCCCTATCGCTTTCCACCGGCGCGGCGGCCAATCAAGTGCTCAGCAGCGCGAATGAGTTGGAGATGCAGGCCTCAACCCTGAGCGAACAGGTAAAAACATTCCTGCGCCAAGTGCGCGAGACCTAAGCGGCCCCAATTAGCGACTGCGCTTGGCGGCACGGATGAGCTGGCGCGTTTACGACCGGGATCAACCGCCAACATCGCTCCACGCCAAATCAAAGCGCGCGAGATATTTGCGCAGCCGATCCGCATCATTCGTCGATTTTCGCTGAGTGCGCGAATGTTGGAACAGCATCCGCCCGGCTTCTGACAGGCTGCGGCATTGGCCGCATGTTTGGACGACAAATGCCAGCTGAACCCGGTCAAAAGGATCAAGCTGAGCGAGTTTTGCTTCGTCAAGCAATCCGGTGAGCGTGTCCGCTGCGCCGCCGGTTTGCGTCCCGCCTGACCACAGCGCGGTCAATCTGGCGATTTCCTGCTCCACTGCGCCCCGGTCGATCCGCCCTGCCGGACTGAGCGTCGCCATGCGCGTAACACTGGCGGCAAGATCGCGGAAATTCCCGCGCCATGCGGCCCCTGCCCCCTTTGCAAAGCCGAGATAATTGTCGCGCGCCTCTTTGTTGAATGTCACCGCCGCGCCTTCGCGTTCGGCGAAGCGTTCCAATTCGTAATCCAGATTGGGGGCAATATCTTCGCGCCGCTGCGCCAATCCCGGCAAGGCAAAGGTCCACAGATTGAGCCGCGCAAACAAATCTTCGCGGAAGGCTCCGCTGGCCACTTCTTCGACAAGGTTGCGATTGGTGCCCGCGATCAATTGAAATTCGCTCACGGCCTCGCGGTCGGCGCCGACGGGCAAGAACCGCCCCTCCTCTATCGCGCGCAGCACCATTGCTTGTTCATCCAGACCCAGCTCGCCAATCTCGTCCAGAAACAAAACGCCGCTATCTGCGCTTTTGAGCAGGCCCGCGCGATCCTGGGCCGCACCTGTAAACGCACCCTTTTTATGCCCAAACAAGGCCGACATCGCACCGTCACCGCGCAAAGTGGCGCAATTGACCTCGACAAAGGGCCCCTCCACCTGATGCCGCAGTTTTTTCAGATCATAGATTTTGCGCGCCAACTGGCTCTTGCCCGCCCCCGTTGGCCCCATCAGCAAAATCGGCGCGCGGCTGCGCATGGCGACCTGCTCAATCTCATCAATCATTCGGTTGAAATCGGAATTGAGCGTTTCAATACCGTTTTTGAGGAAATGCGTGCTCTGCGCACTGGTTTCGGCAAACCGCGTGGCGATGGAATCGTAACGGGACAGATCGAGATCAATGGCGCTCCACCGGCCGATCGGCTGCGGCCCGCTCCCTCGCCTCCCCCCTCGCGGCTGTGTTTGAAGCAATTTTCCCGGAAGAAACCGCGCCTCCGTCAGCAGGAACAGGCAAATCTGCGCGACATGGGTGCCGGTGGTGATGTGGATCAAATAGTCGTTGTTGTCCGGATCAAAGGGGAAGGACAAAGCGAAATCGAGCAGCTTTGTGTAAACCTCCTCAAAGTCCCATGGGTCATCGAAATTCAGCACTTGCGGCGCGACCTCAGTCTCTGGCGAGACATCGCCAATGTCCTGCGTGATCGTCTCTGCGAGCCGCCGATGCTGATCGGCGTGGATCAACACAAACCGGTCGATCCGCAGATCATCTTGCATGCAAATGCTGACGCTGGGCCGCCATCTGCCCCAACGATCTGGCCCGGATTTGGCGGCATCTAAGGTGGAGCCAAGAAAGCCGATGACAGTGAGAGGTTTCATATTGTCTTTATATAATTGAATAAATTACGATACAATAGGCTCGTTATTGACCCTAACCCACCAATACATATCCCCGGAGCAAATCAACAATAGCATTCTGAATCAGTATCTTAGTTATATTCAACATCCCCGTAATCAGTTTTGGCACGCCCTCTGCATTGGTATTGGCACCGAGCAGGTCGAACGCTCGGAGACAGCGCGGACTGGGGTGGCTGGAATCGGCCAGCTACCCCCAAATCCCACAGGCAAAGTCCTTCCTTAAGGAAACGCGCAAGAGGAATTTACGATGGAACACACTTACGAATACACCCCCGTTGCAGGCGGCGCGCCGATCAAATCGTGGACGCGCGGCGTGCCCGTTGATGAAAAGGCGAAAGTGCAGCTGACAAAGGCGGCGCAAATGCCGTTCATCTTCAAACATGTCGCAGCGATGCCAGACGTTCACGTCGGGATTGGGGCCACCGTTGGCTCTGTCATCCCGACCAAAGGCGCGGTGATCCCGGCGGCGGTGGGTGTCGATATTGGCTGCGGCATGATGGCCGCGCGGACATCTTTGATGGCCAGCGATCTGCCCGACAACCTTGCCGGTATTCGTTCTGCATTCGAAGCCGCCGTGCCGCATGGCCGGTCCGCCGGACGCGGGCGGCGCGATAGAGGATCGTGGGGCGAACCGCCGAAAGTTGTCGTTGATGCCTGGGCATCGCTCGCGGTCCGGTTTGGCAATATTGTCGCCAAATATCCGCGGCTCAAAAACGCCAACACCATGGTCCATCTGGGCACTTTGGGTACGGGCAACCACTTTATCGAACTGTGTCTGGATACAGAGCAGCGCGTATGGGTGATGCTCCATTCCGGATCGCGCGGTGTCGGCAATGCGATCGGGCGGTTTTTCATTGAACTGGCAAAGAAAGATATGCGCAAATGGCATATCAATCTGCCTGACCAAGATCTCGCCTATTTCCCTGAGGGGACGGACCATTTTGACGACTATGTCGAAGCGGTTGAATGGGCGCAGGATTTTGCCGCATTAAACCGGCGAGTGATGATGACGCATGCGCTGGATGCCCTGCGCAGCGAAATCACAAAGCCGTTTGATGCCGAATGTGAAGCGGTAAACTGCCACCACAATTATGTGACGCGCGAACACCACTTTGGCGAAAATGTACTGGTCACTCGCAAGGGTGCGGTGCGGGCCGCCAAAGGGACGCTCGGCATTATTCCGGGATCGATGGGCGCGAAAAGCTTCATCGTTCGCGGGCTTGGCAATGCCGAAAGCTTTGACAGCTGTAGCCACGGGGCGGGACGGGTTATGTCGCGCACTGAGGCGAAAAAGCTGGTGACGCTGGATGAACATATCGCCGACACAGCCGGGGTAGAATGCCGTAAGGATGCCGGCGTGATTGATGAAACGCCAAAGGCGTATAAGCCGATTGAGGCAGTGATGGCCGCGCAGGCTGACCTTGTCGAAATCGTCCATACGCTCAAACAGGTGGTGTGCGTTAAGGGGTGACCCGGCGCGCACCACCGCCCTTGCCAATACTTTCAAGTTAGAAGACGAAAAATGATCACAATTGACGGTTCAGAAGGCGAAGGCGGCGGCCAAGTGCTGCGCTATGCGGCCGCGCTGTCGCTCATCACGGGTGAACCATTCTGCATCACCAATATTCGTGGCGGTCGCAAGAAACCCGGAATGATGCGCCAACACGTCACCTCGATTGAGGCAGCGTGCATGATTGGCGGCGCGCAAGTGTCTGGCTTGGCGGTGGGTTCGGATGAGCTTACTTTCCGGCCTGGCCCAATTCAGCCCGGCTCTTACCATTTCGCCGTCGGAACTGCGGGCAGTACCGCGATGGTTCTGCAAGCGATCCTGTGCCCATTGTTGACGGCGGATGCACCTTCGAAATTGGTGATTGAAGGGGGCACGCATGCCGCGCAGGCTCCTCCGTTTGAATTTGTGGCAAAAACACTTTTGCCGCTGATCGAGCGGATGGGCCCGCAGGTTTCCGCCACATTAGAGCGGCACGGTTTTTATCCGCGCGGCGGCGGGCGGATCGTGGTCGAAATTTCGCCACAGCCGTTGAAAGCCATCGAATGTCTGGATCGCGGCGCGCTGAAAAACAGCAAAGTCGAAGCCTTGGTAACCGGCGTGCCGTTTGAAATTGCCACGCGCGAAATTTCGGCCGCCCGTAAAGTGTTGAGCGAATGGAGCGAAGAGGCCTTCGCCCCGCGCGCGCTTTCCGCAGATCAAGGGCCGGGCAATGCCTTGCTGATCGAGGCGGAGTTTGAACATGTGACCGAAATCATGTCCGGCATCGGCAAAATCGGCGTCCCGGCGGAGCGGGTCGGCAAAACGGCGGCGAAACGGATGGCAGGTTATCTCGCCAGCAATGCCTTTGCCGGGCCGTATTTGCAGGATCAATTGCTGTTACCATTCGCCATGGCGGGCGGCGGTGTGTTTTCGACCGTCAAACTAAGCCAGCACACCAAGACCGCGATGGATTTGATCGAGCGGTTTACGGGCACAGGCTTCCGCGTTTCGGACGGCGAAGGCAAAACGCAGATTATTGAGGTTGCGCGCTAAGGCAAGCCATGGACGAAACCGGGCGCGCGGCCTCTCATGAAAATGCCAGTTGCACCTGGCTCCTTCTCCAATCACCCGGCCGGAATTTCAGGTCGCGGTGCTCATGATCGCTTAACGGGCTGCACATGCATTAATCCGCCGCAGCACCCGACGTTTGTGTCTTTGGCGGCGATAGCCACTCACCCCTGCGGCCCAAATCACTGCCATACTCGATCAAGCAACGCATGAAACGCCGGTGGAACTGGAACGGATTTTCTATCTCATCATCGAGCGCTCTCCACTGTTCGCACGTATTACTGCCGGCCTCGGGGAAGTCTGAAAGAGTGAAAGTGCGAGTGTTCAAATCACCAGAATCGATTCGGATATGTCTCACTTGGTTGCCATTGGCGGCCCCACTTGCCGCAATCCGTTCGATCGATAGTTGCTCGACCTGATTGGTAAAAATATCGAGGGTGCGAAACGCCAGAGACATCAAACTCCAATTCTTATGCTGCCCCTCGGTAGAGGTCTCTGCATTGCAATCCTCGTTCTCTGGAACATTGACCCTCCAGCACCGCACATCGATCTCGCCGTCACCATTCAAAATAATGTACAGAGTTGGCTTAGTCAGTTCAGTCTCAGGCGAGTGCGTCCGGGTTTTCCGTTCTCTCTCATCTGCTTCTGGTGGCACCGATGCAGGGGGCCCAAGGAATGGGAAGAGATCGCGGCGGTCTTTATCATTCGCCAATTTATATTCCGCGTTTTCCACCGGCGCATCAGGCGGGGCAGACTGCGTAGCATTGGTTGCGCTGTCCAAATCTGCTCGTATCCGGTCATTGAAAACTGCGAAGCGCACACCGCCATCGATATACATGCGATTGTCGATAAAAACTGGCTGTGCCCCCGGCGGCACGATCGAAGACGCAACTAAGGCTTCTATGTAACAATTTTTAAAATGCAGCCGTGTCGCAGCATCTGCCGCTCCGACAATCCGCGTAGCCATCTCAGTCATATCAAACGCGACCGCTTGTCCCAGATCGACATCTGTCGCCCCGACGAGCAGTAGCGGGCGATTGCCGTTTGGAGCGACCTCTGCATATCGCGCCGCCACGGCCTCAAAGACATCATGATCGAGAATCCCACTGAGGTGGACTCTCAATTGATCCAAATCGGCAATCGCGCCGTTTTTCAAAGCGATCAAGATTGACTGAACCCCGAGCTTACCATCGTCCCGGCGGCCCGGAACATAGCTGGTGAGAATCTCACTCTCATCGTCAATCGAATACCCTTCGATCCCGAGGTCAGGGTCATTGATAAACGCGCCCGTTGCCTGAAGTGCCCCCGTGCTGATCCCGGTCACAAGCGAAAATGTAGGCATAGAAGCGACATTTTCGTCAGGGTCGCTCCAACCGCTCAAATACCCTGCTCCAAATGCACCGTTCTGACTGCCGCCAGAAAGAAACAGCATATCACCAGGCACACCCTCCACAGCGCTCCTGAATTTTCCTTGCTCCACCCGCCTCACGGGAATCGTCTCTGAAACGAATTCGCATTTGTTCTGCTGCGTTATCTCGTCGGTTACGGGGTCTATGACGTTTTCCAAAGCCAACGGCGGCGTTTGCGCGCATCCGGTCAGAACAAACGCCAAAAGGAATGAGAGGCCAAGTTTCCGCATCTTTTCGTTCCATTTCCAATAAAGGGCCCGCCAGTGCGGGTGCAAAAGCGCAGCCCTGAATGCGCGGCCCCGACCGAGCGGTGCCGCAGCCACATTTTCGTTAGCCGGCATGTTAACGCAGATCACACCATCTGCGATTGAAATTTATCACAGCCACTTTGTGATAATTCTCACATCTCTCCGATGCCCACCTGCCTAAAGTCCCATGCGAGGGCGTATCCACGCGCATATATTTGCGCGAATGCAGGGGGTGTCTGTGTTGAAGCGAGCAGACAATTGCGATCCGGCCACAACGCGGCCAATGGCAGCGGCGGCGTAATTTGAGCGTCGCCATGCCCTTGATACACGAAACAAAATTCTGCAAGACAGCCATGCTGCGCATTACCGAGGCTCCACGCCCGATAACGCGCATCAGGCGGGGTGGAATGGGGCCGAAGTCGCAAAATCTGATTTTTCAGCGGGAGACCCCCTCGGGCGCGGGGGAGCGCCGCTATGCGACCGTCATGTTCGCAGATATTGCGGATTCGACGCGGCTGATTTCCGGTTTGGATATTGAAGACACCAGAGACTTACTCGACTCCTTCCTGCACGAGGCGACCGCCGCGATCCATCAATTTGGCGGAACAGTTGCGCGCGTCCAAGGCGACGGCATTCTGGCGCTGTTCGGCGCGCCCGTGGCGAGCGAGGATCACGCTCAACGTGCTGCGATGGCTGGGCTCGCCATTCGTGATCTGTGTTTGGAGAAAGCGGATAAGCCTGCTGGCGTTTCTGCGCGAATTGGCATTCATTGCGGCGAATTGGGACTGCGCTGGCAAAATCATGATTTTGGCAAGTCGCTGGATGTCATTGGGACGGCCGTTCACGTGGCCGCCAAACTGCAAGAATGCGCGCCGATCAACAGTGTCATGGTCTCTGGCACACACCGCGATCAACTCGGCGTTCAGTTCGATACAGCGCCGACAGCGCACCGGTTGCAGGGCGAAGACAATAAGCCGCTCACTGTCCATCACCTGATTGCGCTGTCACCAGGTACAGCCGCCAACAACCACGCAAAAGAGGCGATTTTTGGCCGCGAGCCAGTGATCCAATTGATCGAGCAAATTGTAAGCGGGCAAGCGGCGAATGGCACAGCGGACGTGTCGCAAGTGGGCTTCACCGGGGCGCCAGGAATTGGCAAAACGCGGCTGCTCGATGAAGCAGAGAATTTGGCGCAGGCAAATGGGCGCGATGTGCTGCGTATTGTTGGCCGGTCCTTGGATCGCTCGATCCCTTATGGCGCACTGGCCAATACGCAGCTTAAGCGTCCTTCCCCGCTAAGCGGCGGCGCCAGAACTGACAGTGGCACTGACATGGGGCCTGACATTGGCCCTGACGCAATCCAAACGGTTGATTTGCGCCGCGAAATGGACCGTTTCCCCGGCACAGTAGAGGGTTGGGATGAGCTGTCACCCGACGCGCGAAGCGAATACACTGATCAGCATTTCCTTGCCAAAATTGCAGCGCTAACCTCGCCCGGTGGTTTGGTCGTCATCGCTGATGATTTCCATTTTCTTGATAGTGAGAGCAAGCGCCTGCTGATCCGGCTGAGCAAGCAATTGCGCAGTGAAAACGGCGTTTTGATCGTCGGCACCCGGCCCGAATGTCAGGAAGAGGTCGCCGAATTTGTGCAGACCAACCATGTGCTCGCGCCCCTATCGGAAGGCGCAGCCAATTTGTTTGTCCGCCAGCTTTGGACCGCATCCGGGATGGAACGGGAAGTGCTGCCCAACACGATTGGTCAGACGATCCAGCACCGGGCGCAGGGCATGCCTTTGGCATTGCGGCATTTTTCCGCCCACTGTTTCGATCTGATCAAAGAAGGCAAAGATCCGCTGCTGGCTCTGCCGCATCAGCTTGATACGATTTTTCGCAGTCAGATCGACGGGCTGAACGACCGGCTTAGGACGATTTTTCAGATTGGCTGCGTGCTAGGTTATGAATTTGATTTCGCCACGCTCAGCGGCCTGACCGGCCTACCAGAAACCGAAATCCGCGCTGGCCTCGATGATCTTTGCGGGCGCGAATTGCTGATCCGGCTAGAAGAAGATCGCTACCGATTTGTGCACCAATTGCTCCAAGAAGCGGGCTATTTCGGCATTCTGCGCGGCCAGCTGAGCAAGCTCCACAAACAAGCCTATGACTTGCTGAGCGCGAAGCAAGAAGAGCAGCGCGTCAGCCCTCAAATTCTCGGCTGGCACGCCGCGCGGGCCGGATTGCCGGAGCAAGCGCTCGATCATTATGCGTCGGGGATGAAGGAAGCGATTGCGCGCGGCGCGATCCTGACCGTCGATGAATTATACGCACAAGCCCGGCGGCTTTGCGAACAATTGGGGGCAGAAGGGCGCGGGCGCAGGGCGCTGTTCCTGCTGCATGCCTTCGATGCGATGCAGCAATTGGGCAAACAAGAATGGTACCGCGCCGACGTCGAAGACGCCGCCGCCTATTTTGCCGAGCAAGGCGACAATTTCCGCCACACGCTGGCGATTTGCCATGTCGCGATCACGGACTGGACCGGGGCGCGTAATCGAAAATCCTTGATCGCTGCGCGTGAAGGCGAACGATTGGCGCAAAGGCTCGGTCACGAACCCCTGATCATCTACAGCCAATTCACCCTCGGCAATATCGAATATCTTTGCGGCGAACCGCAATCCGGCATTGCCCGGCTGAAATCGCTTGTTGAGCGGCTTGGCGGGGTCAAAAAGACCGCGCGGTTCGGTGATATGATCAGCGTGCCGGGGATCATGGCGCGGACCTTTTCGAGCTGGTATTTGTATGATGTCGGCGAAACAGATCTTGCACGCGAATATTGCGAGCAAGGCAGCGCGCTCGCGCGGGTCATCAATCAGAATTATTCCAATGTGCTGGCAGGCTTGGCCGAAGCCTATTTGCTTTACCGTGATGACGATTTCGCCGCCGCGTCAAAGCTCTTGGAAGGGGTGCTGACGCTGTGCGCTGATAAAGCGATCTATGGTTTGGAAACCATTGCCAGCGCGCGGTATGTTTGTTCGCTGGTGCAAGAAGGCGAATTGGACAAGGCGGCGCGTATTCTGGCGCGCCACCAAACCGAGGGGCATTTGGCGCCGGTTCAACATTCCTGCGCCTATTACCTGTGGGAGGGGGAGGCGCGATTGCATGCCGCGCGCGGCGATTACCGCAAGGCTTTGAGTGTTTTGGACCATGCTCGCGCAGAATCGGAACGGCAGAATGATCCGCTGCACGCCCTGCATGGCCGCATATTGGCCTGCGAAATCATGCAAAGCACCGGCATCCGATCCGATATCGACGCCGGTGCTTTTGCGCATGAATTGAACGAAATCGAGCAGGCCGCATCCGGCTTTGGCTTCTCGCCAATTGCGGCGCGGTGCCAGCGCCTGCGGGGCGATAAAGACCAATCACGAGGTGAGTTGTGAGTGCCAATCAGACCCCCCGCATAGAAACCGGCACTCCAGAACAGATCAAGACGCGGATCAATAATGGCGATCTGTTTAAGACGCCCGGCCTGCAGGCCTTACGCATACCAAGCGGCGCGCAAGGGACAAAGCAGGAATGGGGTCAGTGTTTTGTCGCCCGGCATGCACTGGTTTCCGATGTTCTGGCGCAGCCGAACCATTTCCACACCGGTCATTATGACAGATTAATGCGTGCCTTGGGCACCGATCTGCAAGTCATCGCCGGGCCCGATGACGATCGCCGCCGAAAGATGCGGCATGTTCTCAGCGTGGCCATGCAATCCCACACGCCGCATATCAGCGGAAAGCCTGTCTCCAACGCCGATTGGCTAAACCAAATTGCCAAAGCAAAATCGCGCGAAGTTCTGGCAATATTGGCGGATGGTCCTTGCAGAGAAGAGCCCTTCAACCTCGTTTGGGAATATGGATTGCTCGTCCCTTATTTGGTTTTTGCCGAATTTCTGGGCACCCGTTTCCCTGTGCGCATCGACGCCGGCGCGCGCGGCGCGGCCTTCGCCCGCAACATCCTCGGATCAGACCCGCCCGTGCGGTTGCAGGGCGTTCACGGGGAGACATGGGCATTGGTGCTGTGGAGCCAGCTGTTCTTCGCGCAGCTATTTGTGAACTTCGACAATGGCGCAGGGGTCAGGACGCTTGCCAAATACGGCCTCAAGAAATTGGAGGCCTATATCCACTTTTGGATGAAGCATCCCGAGGCTTTAGCGCCGCATGGTTTTTTGCGCGCAGTGTTAAAAGCCAACGATGCGCAGCCGTCCCAGCACAAGTTGAACGCCAGCGACATTTGCGCGATTTTCGTCGAATTGGTCGGCACCGCTCTGCTGCTGCCCGGCTTTGCCTTTTGTAATTTCCAATCCAAATTGCATGATTGCTGCTTCGAAAAAGAAACCGACATCAATTTTGATCTTTTCGCTGCGAAGATCGACCCTCAGACAGGCTCGGCGGCCTGGCAAACTGACTTTGATGAGCTGTTTCGATTGAGCCCGCTCACCACGCAAATCGACCGCGTGGCGCAGAGTGTTGACGGCAAATCCGCGGAAATTGGCGGCGTACCAATTGCGGATGGTGACAGGGTCACTTTGCTGATCGAAACCGCCGCTCGCGACCCGTTGATCTTTAACAAATTGCCGACGGGCAAACCGGTTGATCCGGCGACCTTCGCCCCCGACCCCAGCCGGCTATATCTTGAATTTCGCCCTCAGATCGCACCGCGCCGATGCTTTGGGCGCGATTGGTCGCTTGGCCTGCTGCGCCAGATGATGTGCACGCTGGCCCAATACAATGTCCGGCCCGTTGAAGGCGATGATGGCAAACTTTCAAAGCTCCTCCGCGCGGTGCCAGATCGCATGATGGTCCATTTCAAAAAATAGGAGATGCGCAGATGACGCAGGCGCAAACATTGCTCACAGTGACCGCTCCGATGAATGCAACCGGGCGTCAAGGACGGTTGCTGGCCGAACAGATTTCCAGCGACCTAAAAGGACTGGGAAACCCAGCGAGCGACACCGTTAGAGCGGCGCTAGACAAGACGTGCCGCATCCACTTTATGAGCGTGTGCGCAGTGTCTCCGACGCAGCCGGATGAGCATGCCACATTGATCATCGAAGCAACCGGAGACGGCGAAAGAGCCGATGTGATCCGCGCAATCGACACCGCGATTGGCGACCAGCTTTTCCCCATAATCGCGCGCGCCTGCGGCCTCTCAGACCGGCGCGATTTGTCTGCGTGGATGCGCAAAAATACTAAGACCCTGAGCGGCAAGACTCCGATCGGCAGCCGTATCTCAGGCCGGTCCTTCACTGGCATTGAAGATTTCACCGTCCCCCAAATTTGGGGATATAACGAAATCGCCAATCAGGCTCGCAAAACAGTCTTGAGCCAGCCCGCTTCCGGCACACATCGCCCGCTCGCCATCCTGCACAGCGCGAGGGCTGCGATCACAGATCCTGAGCTTAAGGCATTGATTGATGAGCGGGTAGGCAGGCAGGGCCCGGGTTATGTGGACCGGTTCGATTCCCCTTGGATAAAGGCCGCGGCAAAACGGTTGCAAAGGCAGGGTAAAGGCTCTCCCTTGGGCATCATTGCAAACATCATTCGGATCATGCCTTTGATCATCTGGATCGGGTTCGCGATGTTGTACCTGTTATCCTTCTTGACGGTTTTTTACGTCCTCCAACTCAGCTTGGCAAAAAATATTAGTTTCGTTCCAGAACCACTCCTTGCGGGCGTGAGCGGTGCCGCGTCTTTTGTGATCAGCGCCTTCCTCGCACTGATCCCTTCCACCGTTACGGCCGCATTTTTATTCTGGTTGTTCCGCCGAGTTCTGGCGAAAACAGAGGCGCGAAACACCCCGGACGATTCAGATCCGGATCCGGCTATCGTCGCACAATTGCTCGCCACAGAAAATCCGCCCAACCGCCCCGGCAAAGACCAATGGGTCCAGAACCACATGTTCAGCGTGACGGAGATTCAGGGCGGCTTTTTCCGGCGCTACATCGTGCTGCCCTTCGCCTTCCGCTTTATAAAGAGGACGATCCTATCGTCCAATTTCCGCAAAGGTTTCTTGAACGATATGGGCACTGTGCATTTCGCACGCTGGCTGGTGCCGCCGGATACGAACAAGCTTGTATTCTTCAGCAATTACGACGGCAGCTGGGAAAGTTATTTTGAAGATTTCATCGTCAAAGCCGCCGATGGGGTGACGGCGATTTGGGGCAATGCGAAGGGGTTCCCGCGCGTAAGAATGCTCCTTGGCGAAGGGGCGACCGACGCCGATCGGTTTAAGCGATTTGCACGGCGGTCCATGGTGCCCACGCCGTTTTGGTACGCCGCCTATCCCGAAATCAGCGCCGAGCAGGTCCGTAAGAATGGCCTGTTTGTGCACGGATTGGCGAATATTGAATCGATGTCGCACGCCGAGACGTGGGTGGCGATGCACGGTTCACGCCCGCGCCCACAATACGATGTTGAGCGCGAAGAGATTCAATCGCTGACATTTGGCAATTGCGCCAACCTTGCAAGCAGCAAGGTTTACGCCCTGCGCCTTCCGGATAACGCTGGTTCCGGCGCCAACACCGCGCAAACAGCGGCGCAATTGTGGCTGACGAAACTGCTTGATAAGAACCTGACCTTTGGCCGCCGCCGCCCGAATAAAAGAGCGCATTATCTTGCGCTTTCGATGTCCGGTTTAGAGCGTTTGGGCCTGAAAGATGCCCCCAAAAGACCGGCTGGTACGCCGCCAGATTGCGCAATTCCGGTCCACGGACTGCCGACGGCCTTTGTCCAAGGGATGCACCATGCCGGGCGTCAGAGGTTGCTTCAGGATCCGGCAGAAAATGGCTGGGTCTGGGGCAGCCATGCGGCCCCCGTTGATGCGGTATTGCTGACTTATTGGGACACCGCCGCCGATGGCAAGAAATTGCACGCGGAGCATATGGCGCAGTTCCAAGAATACGGGATTACGGTCGTCGAGCGAATCGACACACGCATCGATTTCTACGCTGCGCCCAATTCTGCCACCGGCACATCAGCAAGCCCGTCCGCAGCCCCCCCCCCTCAAGCAACGGAGCCCTTTGGCTTTGCCGATGGTGTGTCGCAACCGCGCGTCAATGGGTTGACCAAGAAAGGCCGCCCGGCCCCTTCTATTCATGATGTCGAGGCGGGCGAATTTGTGCTGGGTTACCGCGACAATCTGGGATATTTCCCCTCGACCCCCACAATATCAGGCTGTGATGATGCGCAGGACATATTGCCATCGACGCCGGCGGAATTGCCGCATCGCTGGCCCAATTTTGGCGGGCCGGTGGATCAAAAAGAGGCCGCACGTGACTTTGGCCGCAACGGCACGTTTCTGGTCATTCGGCAGTTGATGCAGGATGTGCAAAAATTCGATGATTTCGTTGATGATGTGGTCAACAACCAATCCATCGGCGGCTATGTTAATTCGCTGACAACCGCAGGCAGCAATGTTCCCTCGGTCGATCATGAATGGGTGCGATCGCGGCTGATGGGGCGCTGGTCCAACGGCTCTTCTGTCGTGCTCAATCCTGATCGCCCGGCCACGCACCAAACGGTTGAGACGGCGAAAGCCGACAATGAATTCCTGTTCGGTAAGGATGATCCGCAAGGTCTGTCTTGCCCGCTGGGCGCGCATGTACGGCGGGCCAATCCGCGCGATGGTTTAAACCCGCAAAGCCGCGATGAAATTGTCGTGACAAACCGCCACCGTCTGCTGCGGCGGGGCCGGACTTATGAGGTTACGCATGCGGATGGGACGAAAGAGGTCGGAACGATGTTCATGTGTTTAAACGCTGACATTGAACGGCAATTTGAATTTGTTCAGCAAACCTGGCTGAATGGTGAGACGTTTCATGGTCTGGTTCAGGAACGCGACCCGATTGCAGCCAGCTCCGGCGGGGCGGTGAATGATAGGCCTGGCAAAACATTCGATTACAGCGTCCCCACACCCCGCGTCACCGCGCAAATCAAGGGTTTGAGTGCCTTTGTCGAATTGCGCGGCGGTGGGTATTTCTTCCTCCCTTCGCGGCGCTCGATTGAATTCCTGTGTTACATTTGACTTCGGTCCCACATGCGCTTCCTATGAAGGAGTATGCGGCATTTTGCGGCAAGTGGGGGGCGGTTGTTTTGCGGGCGGTTGATCATGTCTGAAAATCCGGACGAAGAACCCGGCCAGCCCGGCGGCACGGCGAGCCAATATGTGCTGCCAGAGCCATTGGCCCGCACGCTGATTGAAAAAGCGCATTCGGCCACCGCGCGCAAAGGGCAGATTATCATCGGACATTCCGATGACGCGCACGATGTCTATTACGTTGCCAGCGGCATGGCTCAGGTCTCGCTTCTTTCCCAAGACGGCAAAGAGGCGAATTTGCGCTCTATCGGGCCGGGCGAATTGTTCGGCGAATTGGCCGCACTCGACGGCAATCCGCGCTCAGCCAGCGTCGTGGCGCATACCGATATGACATTGTACAAATTGAGCGCCGGTCAATTTGAAAGCTGGCTGGCAGAAACAAGCGGTGCTGGCCTGTGGCTGTCGCGCCTGCTCGTGGGCCGTATCCGAGAGATGACGGAGCGCACCTTTGAATTGGCAACGATGCACGTAACCCGGCGCATTCAGCTGGAAATTTTGAGACTGGCACAGCGCGGCGAAGGTTCTGGCGGCACAGTTCGGATCGATCCGTTTCCGACCCATGCCGAATTGGCAGCCCGGATTGGCACCCACCGCGAAGCGATTAGCAGAGAGATTGGCTGGCTGAGAAAAGCAGGAATCCTCACGACTGAGGGGCGCACTTTAACCCTGCTCGATATGGCTAAACTGCGCGGTCTCGCGCAGGATTAACAGTGCCGGTTTGCGCACGGCGCACGGCACCACAGCAAACAAGCTTCACTCGATCACCAATCCAATCCCAGTGCCCGGCGCTGCGTAATGAACGCGGACACGGATCATATAGCGCTCCCCCCGGACGAATTTCGCCGTGACCTTCGCATTTGATCGCTCGCCCGAACTGTCATTGGCATCAAAGAAGCGCCAGCGGCCCTCTCGCTCCACAAAGACAACGATCTTTGAATCGGACCTCCCCAAGAGCCGCACCGTGTAATCGCGGCTCGCATCGGGTTCGAATAGGAAATCGGATTGCGCGCCGACCTCTGAGATGATCGGTTGGATTTGTAATGTTCCGATCGGGATTTCACCATCAAGGGGCGGGTAAAACCGCCGCGTCCACGCGATATCCTGATTGGAAAGCTCCAGATTTTCCGGCGTCCCACCTTTCCATTCTGCGGGCAAATTGATCAAATCGGGGGCGATTGGATAATGCATGATGGAATAGGGATCCCAATCCGACCCTTCGACTTCGCTCGGCGTGAGCTTGCGCAAGACATTCCAACGAGTTTTGTTCGCGTCCCATGAATTGGGCGGCGCGCCATAATGCGCAATGACATTGTCTTCGTTCCAGACAATCCCGGCCTTGGGGTTCAAATGGCCATGATCCAGACCCAGCAAATGACCAATCTCGTGTAGCGCCGTCGACCTTCCCCAATCATCCGTCAGGTCCCAGCCAAAATTCATGTTCCTGCCGCGATCATCGTTTCGCAGGACATCCGTACCCATCCATGACCAGCTGCCGTCGGACCAGTCAAAGCCGATCCGGACCTCTGCTTCGCTCACCTCGCCCACCTCTACAAAAGACAGGCCGATCCCGACATTTTTCCAAGCTTCAAACGCCCACCTCACGATGTCTTTTTGATCATCGCTCCATTGCCCGCTGGCATCATCGTGGAAGAAATAATGCAGCACCGTACCGTTGGCCCATTTGGTTTTATGCGCCAAAATCGCGCGCGACCGGGCCTTAGGGAGGCCAATCGGAAGAGCGATGGGATCGCGGGCTTTGCCTGCGCAAAGCGATGGGGAGCGCGAGAGGTCTGCGGCAAGAATTGTGGGTTTTGACATTGGGACATTTTCCGCTTGCTTCGGGTTTGCATCGCCGGATTGCCCTTCAATAATGGCTCCGGCTGTTTGGATGGTATGCCCGCGAAAACACCCGCCACTCTGTGTGCGAACACACCGGGTAAATGTGTGTTTTCTCACATATTTTTACCCTGATGCACGCACGAAAAAGCCAGCCGATGCAAAAGAGCACCGGCTGGCTTCCTTGGTCTTGGCAGCCCAAGTTCAAAATTCTGCGCAAGTCCAATAATCTATAGGCGAAACGATCCGTTAGAACGCGAAGCGGATACGAACGCCGCCGGAATGGGATTGGTAGTCAGAAGCGAACCGGCCGCGATATTCTGCGCCGATCGACAATCCGCCTTCTTTCACAAAATCCACACCAGCCGCGATGTCGAAGCGTGAAGAACCTGCTTCCTCCGCGGTCACGGTGAACGTGTCCGCACCGCCATTGAACGATCCGGCTGTCGCAAGCGCATCGCCGCTGAGGTCGTATGCATAATCGACACTTGCATACGGAATGATGCCGCTAGTGCCGCTTCCGGCGACTTTCACACCAAAGCGCGCTTCCAAAAACTCAGCGCTATCGCCATCAAGCGTCAGGCCCAAACCGCCGCTTTCCGTGAATGTATCGCGCGACAATTCTGCGTAGCGCAATCCGCCGTTCGGTGTGATCACGACGCCGCCTGCATCAATGTCATAACCCGCATTCAAGCTGGCATAGACACCGTCCACGTCGCTATCGCTGGATACCGGACCGGTGAACCCAGTGCGGCTGTCATCGACGGAGCTGGTGGAATAGCCAAGTTCTGCATTCACAAAGCTCTGCCCGAGGTCGAAGCCGACATAGCCGCCGATTTGCAAGGCGTCGATTTCGCTCGTTCCATTGGCGGTGGTGTAGGCATCAATCTCAATATCGGAGTAATTGAACAGCACGCCGATTGTGGTCTGCTCCCCAACTTTCCCATCGAGACCGAGTGTGAAGCCGGTTGCTTGTGCGTCATAGCCCAACGAGCTGAGGCTGGCCTGATCTGCATTCGCATCGCGGTAGAAGGCTTCGCCCCACAGACCGATGGCTTCCCCGCGCAACCTGTCTTGAACTTGCGAGCTGACCAGACGCTGAGTCTCGTAAATCTCGCGCTCAACACCGGTGTTGATCGCAGGCAGCAAAGTCAGCGCAGCAGCTTCAAATTCAGTCGCCGAGCCCAGCCCGTTCAGCGCTGTGAACACATCGCCAGACAAACGGTTATTCGCCGCAGCTGAGGTGATCGCAGAACCGAAATTGCTGATATTGGCATCGCCGGAAACCGCGCCGAGATCGGCGGCAGAAACAGCGACATCAACCGATCCGAGGATGACCGTATAATCGATCAAGAAATCATCCTCGATAACATTCACCGCCGTGCCATTATCTGTAAAGCTGCCGGTTTCGGACAAAACGCCAATTGTGCTTCCAATATCGGATTGGCCGATCTGTGTGGTCGCAACATTCACGACGCTGCCCGCGCCCAAATCGGTGTCTCCGTCAACCGCGAGCGTATCGGCGCCGAGGTCGAAGGACAAAGTCCCATTGGCCGTCAGATTACCCGCAATCGAGCGAGCGCCGGTAATCGCAACCACGCTGGCCGCATCCGTGGTCACATCGACATCGCCCAGCACATCGGCACTCAGAGTGGTAGAGCCTGCGCCAAATGTCAGCGTGTCGGCAAAGGCAGAGCCGATAAAGTCGCCCTGCAATGCGCCGCCATTCTGCACGAAGTTCAACGCCGTCAGAGCAGCCGAAGCATCCACCGCGATCGGGCCAGTGATTGTCCCGGTGTTGATGAATGTGCCTGTCAAAGCGACATTCTGAATCACAACAGCCGCGCCCGTTTCCGCCGAAATCGTGCCGTTATTGACGATGTCTTGCGTGGCTGTGACCGTGGTCCCGGCACCTGCACCGTTGAACAATCGCAGACCTGCCGATGCGCCGGAGGCTTGCGCCTCTCCGCGACCAGCAAATGTGCCGTCATTCACGATGGTGAAGCTGCGCGTGTCGCCGTCCATTGTCCCCAGTTGAAGGGAGACAGCAGAACCAGCCACACCAGCATCCACGACGCCCGTATTGTTGAGCGTGAAGCCATTGGCGGTGCCGTCCGCATAGACGGTGCCATTGCGCTGTGCCCCGGTGCCCACAATCGTACCGGAATTGTTCACCGTCAAACCATTGCCATCAATGTTCAGGGCGCGGCTGCCGGATGAGATCGTTCCAGAATTATTAACGATTGCAGCGGAGAAATCACCGCCGCCCGCTGGGGTTGGGTTGCCGAAATACAGGCCGTTCTGAATGCCAGAAATCGTGCCGGAATTATCGAGCGTGCCTTGGAAGCTCACGCCATTGACGAAGCGGATACCCGCTGCGGTGCCATTCGCGGCTTCGCTGTCGATGGTGCCGCTATTGGTGATGTCACCAACAAACAGACCATCGGTCGTACCGTCCAGCACGCCCGCATTACGGGTCCGTTCAAAACGCAATCCGTCACCCGCTGTGGTCGCCCCAGCAGACGCATTGCCTCGCCCTTGGATCGTGCCTGCATTGGTGATGGAAAACGCATTGCCGCCCGCCGCAGCAGAGGCAAGCTGCGCGGAGAAACCTGCGCCTTCATTGCCCATACCAGCATCAATGGAGCCGGTATTGTTCAGCGTGAAATTTTGCGCCGTAACATCGGAATATACGGTGCCGTTGCGCTGATTCGCGGTCCCCAAAATGGTGCCCGCATTGTTTACGGTCAGCCCGATCCCATCGATGTTGAGCGCGCGGCTATCCGAGGAGATTACGCCCCCGGCAAGGTTGTTGACGATGCCGCCAGTGTGATCAGCGCCGCCAGCAGGCACAGGGTTTCCGAAATACAGGCCATTGTTGACGCCCGAAATTGTCCCGGAATTGTTCAAGACACCTTGGAATGAAACACCGTTCACAAATCGAATGCCGCCAGTTGTGCCAGCGATAGCTTCTGACGCAATCAGGCCCGAATTGTCGATTGTTCCGGTAAACAGGCCAGTTGTTGACCCATCGAGCATGCCGCCCACGCGGGTACGCTCAAACCGCAAACCGTCACCGGCTGTTGCTGCGCCAGCGGATGCTTGGCCGCGGCCTTGGATCGTGCCTGTATTGGTAATGCCGAAATCATTGCCGTCTGCACTCAGCTGCGCGGAGAAACCTGCGCCTTCATTATCCATGCCAGCGTCGATCACGCCGTCATTGTTCAGCGTGAAATCTTGTGCCGTGATGTCGGCATAGACGGTCCCATTGCGTTGGTTGCCTGTGCCGATGATCTGACCGCCGGCCAAATTGTTCACCGTCAGACCATTGCCATCAATGTTCAGCGCGCGGCTGCCGGATGAGATCGTTCCGGAATTGTTGACGATTGCAGCGGAGAAATCACCGCCGCCCGCTGGGGTTGGGTTACCGAAATAGAGGCCGTTCTGAATGCCAGAAATCGTGCCGGAATTATCGAGAGTGCCTTGGAAGCTCACGCCATTGACGAAACGGATGCCCGCTGCGGTGCCATTGGCGGCTTCGCTGTCGATGGTGCCGCTATTTGTGATGTCACCAACAAACAGGCCGTCGGTTGTTCCGTCCAGCACGCCCGCATTACGGGTCCGTTCAAAACGCAATCCGTCACCCGCTATGGTCGCCCCAGCAGACGCATTGCCGCGCCCTTGGATTGTGCCTGCATTGGTGATGGAAAACGCATTGCCGCCCGCCGCAGCAGAAGCGAGTTCGACCGCAAAACCTGCGCCTTCATTGCCCATGCCCGCGTCGATCACGCCGTCATTGTTCAGCGTGAAATCTTGCGCAGTGCTATCAGCATAAACGGTGCCGTTGCGTTGGTTGCCAGTGCCGAGGATCGAACCAGAATTGTTCACCGTCAGGCCGGTTCCATCAATATTCAGCGCCCGGCTGCCCGATGAAATCGTGCCGAGATTGTTTACAATGCCGCCTGTGTGATCGGCGTCATTGCCGAAATACAGACCATTTTGCGCACCCGAAATGACGCCGTCCGCTTCGTTGGTCAGCGTCCCTTGGAAACCGATGCGGTTGGCAAAGCGAATGCCAGCGACGGTTCCTTGCGTGCTTTCTGAATTGATCAGACCCGAATTTGTGATGTCCCCGGAATAGACATATTCAGGCGCAAGACCTGGCCCGAAAAAGCGAATGCCGTCGCCAGCAGTGCCGCCCATTGGCGAGGCTTGCCCGCGCCCTTGGACTGTGCCTGCATTGGTGATTGAACCACCGCGCGGGGCGCCGCCGCCGCCGACTTCTATCGTGATCCCTGCGCCTTCTACGCCGGCGTCAATTGTGCCGGTGGCAGAATTGGTGATCGCAATGTTGTTCGAAGTGCGATTGGCATAGACGGCGCCGTTACGCTGAGAGCCGGTACCAATAATCACACCATCATTGGTTAGCGAGGCGTCCGTTCCGTCAAAATTGACGCCGCGCGAAGCCGCCTCGATCCGGCCAGTTGCCGCGTTGTTAATGGCCGCGCCGGTTGTGCCTTGATTGACCTGAACCGTTTGGGTGACGCCTGTGGTCGCCAAAGTTCCGGCATTGTCTACAGTCACGTCATTATCGGCGACGACCACGACAGGTGCGCCATCAACGGTGCTGGTCACACCAGCGGCGGCGGAAATCACTTCGCCATCCGCGATGGAAGTTACCGTGACATTATCGCCGTCATTGATGCTTTGCTGCGCGCTCGCCGCGCCTGCAGTTAACAAAGCAATGGATGATGAGGTGAGAAGCAAACGCCCTGTAGTAAGAAGCGCCTTGCGGGGAATTGTGTTGTTCATTGTGCTGCCTTTCAATCTTTTCAAAAATTGGTGGAGGCAGGCTTTTGGGGGTAAGAAAAGTTAGGGGTGCCCGCCATCCGAAAACAGCAAATATGCAGCTTTTTTTGCACTGTATAATACATGGTTCCAATGGGTCTGATAGGCACAGACTATCACATAAATATCTGATTTATATGAATAAAATGGAACACCAAACACCTCTAACCGACTTGCTTCTGCAAGCCGGCGGAGCGGTTCAATCATTGTCCATAACTGGCTCTTCGTTGGCTAAGCCAGGACGGTTACACCTTGCGGTGGATGCGCGCGAATTTGATCGCAAAGCGCCATCAAAATATGTTCTCGCGGACACCCTTGGCGCGACACAAATCCGATATCTCGGCCATAGGTGTCGCCGTCAATTTCGATGAAGCGCATGTCAGGATTCGCGCATTTCAAAATGGCTCGCGAAAGGTTGGGCACCAAAGAACAGCCAATCCCTTCGGCCAGATAATGCGACATGGTCAGGAAATTGGTGGCCAAAATCTGATCGGACAAATCAATCCCGAGATTCTTGTCCTGACACAGAGCAAGCGTGTCTTCCCGCAAGCAATGCTCCTCACTCAAGAGCAGCAATTCCTCAATCGGAATATCGGTTGCATCGATGCTGGTTGCATTAGCGAGGCGGTGTTTTTGGGACACCATCAACACCAGCGGCTCTCTAAAAATTGGGGTAAAGCGGAAGCCAGTGGCCGTCACTGGGCCGCTCATTAAAGCGACATCAATCACGCGCCCTTCCAATTCAGACCACAAAACATTGGTTGGCTGTTCGCGATAGATGACTTTCAAATCCTGTGCGATTTGCGTGATCGATCCGGATAGATACGGCAGGGTGAAAGGGGCGAGCGTTGGGATAACTCCGATCCTCAGCGGGGCCGCCAAGGGATCATGATATTCCGCCGCAGTGTCGGTAATCCGCTGCGCTGAACGAAGCACTTCCTTGGCCGTCGTAACGATCCGCGTACCCGCATCGGTGGTTTGAACACCGGCATTCGTGCGCGCGAAGAGTTCCACACCCAAACGCTCCTCAAGTTTCTTAACCTGCGAAGAAAGCGAGGGCTGGCTGACATTGCAGGCCTCAGCGGCTCTGCCGAAATTACGATAGCGATCAATCGCCGCCACATATTCAAGGTCACGCAAATTCATCGAAAAAATCCTCCCGAGGGGGAGTTCCGCCAATTCGCGCATTTGGTTACAATGCTAGGACGATTTGCCGCTCACGTCAGGTATTCGTCACCGGCGGTTGACGATCAACGCCCTTCTCCCACCAGAGTGAACGGTGCCCAAACGGCAGGGTGCGCCGCGTCCAATGCGGGATCATTGCGCACTTCGCGCATCGCTTGTTGCAGCGCCTCCGCACGGTTCATTCCCGATTGCGACAGAGTCAGCGCCCTCACCGTCAGCACCGGGGCGATATCATCAAAGACCGGCCAATGGCTGACGAGGAGACTTTCCGCCCCGGCGTAGAAAAATGCCTGAGCCAGCCCCGACAGGCCGGTTTCGCCCGGTTGCCCTGATGGCGAAGCGGTGTTGCAAGCCGACAAGATGACCCAGCGAGCCGATCCCAGATTGAGGCCGATCACCTCAGACGCGGCGAGATAACCATCATCTTCTGCGCGCGCCTCATCCGGGGGTGTGAATACCAGACCGGGCTCGGCAGTGTCTCCGCTTTCCTCGCTCGTGAAACCATGCGTGGCAAAATGGATGACATGCGTTGCGGACAGATCAGTGCTGCGGATCAGGCGCTCCGTCATGCGTTCTTCTAAAAATAGCGCATTTGCGGGCGCACCAAGGGCATCGCGCACTTGCTCCAATTCCGTCCGCGTGCCGGGCAATGCCGCGAGCGCTTTGAGCGATTCCGGTTTCATCAAAAATGTACCAGAACTGCCCCGCAGGTCGCTGAGCAATCCGGCCGCATCCCTTGGCGGCAAAGTCGCCGACCGGGCACCGCGCGTTGCGCCCTCCCCTTCCAGCACGGGCGCGCCGAATCCCGCAAATTGCCCGGCCGGGCCGTTTTGCTCTTCGCGCGGGTAGGACCGGATATAGGCCAAAGATTGCAGCGACGGCAGTTGCACCAGAGCATGGCTGTCCGCAAACCAATCAAGCGCGCGCAGCACATTGGGATCATCCAAATCCGCCCCTTCGGGAGCGGCGCTGGTGATCAACGCGCCCATCGGTATCCGCGACAATGCGCCATCCGCAACCACATAAACCCGCCTCGCCTCAGCAAATTTCGCAGCCACCGGCGCGACCAGATCGCTATAGATTTGATAGGCCAATTGCGCGTCGAAGCCGGGCAAATAAGGCGATCCAGCTTCGATCTCCAACCCTTCGCGGAAACTGCGCACAGTGGCGGCAATCGCCGCGCTGTCAGCCTCGGCTAAGTTCCAACTGACCCCTTGATCCGTGACCACCATCGAATGCGTCCCGTAATCGGTGGGGACGAGCATCAGCACCGCCTCATCCGGAGCGAGCGTTTCTTGAAGCTGAGCCGGAGTGACCGCATCATTGCGGAGGATCGCAAAATATTGCGGCGCACCGTCCGCCAGCCGCTCGTCTATCGCCGCGATCCGCGCCTCGGTTGCGCTCAAACTCTGCCGTCCCGCTGCTCTGGTGGCGGCATTGGCCTGTCCCGAAGTCTCGCTGGCCACCAATTGCGCCTCCAACGCCTCCCATTCGCGCAGAGCTGCGCGGCGGTCCTGGACATCCTGCCGCATCCCGGCATCCGACGCATATCGCGCAGCGGCGGCCTCTCGGACGGCATTGGACGTCATATCCGCGCTCGCCATTTGCAGGGCGGTGAAGGCTGCAACGGCTAAGCTCACGTCTGAGCTGCTGGTTCGGCCCCGACTGCCCCACAGCACGCTGGCATAGAAGCGTTCGTAATTCTGCCGGTCATCCAATTCGCGGTCTCGCTGCGCTGTGCCGCGCACGCCTTGCTGGGTCAGACCGGCGGAGCGGGAACGCATGATGCCGGTCAATTCGCGCGCGCGCGCAAGCGCCGCCTCATAGGAGCGGCCCGCGGTTAGCACTTTTGCGTGATTCAGCATCAATCGCAAAGTGTTCGGGTGGCGCGGCCCTAAAACTTGGCGGTGCAAATCCACCGCCTCACGCAGCAGCGGTTCTGCCTCTTCATAACGCGATTGGTTTTTGAGCGTGTTGGCGAGATTGTTGAGCCCCACCAAAGTCCAAGGGTGCGTTTGCCCAAGCACCTCCAATTGCAGCGGTACGGCCTCGCGGTGGATTGCCTCCGCACCCTCTAGATCGCCCATCGCCTCCAGCAATGCGCCATACGACATCAGCGCGCCGATAGTGTAGAGGTTGCGCTCCCCCAGAACGCTGCGGCCCGCTTCAACCGCCTCTTCCATCAGCGGCCTCGCCTGTTCAAACCGCCCCAACCTAAACAGCGCCGCCCCGTAATTGGTCAGGCTTTCAATCGTATCGGGATGCGCATAGCCCAAGGCCTCGCGGCGTGCCGCCAGAACCCGCACATAAATCGGCACAGCCTCATCAATGCGGCCCTGCGCCTCCAAAATTGACGCATAATTGTTTTGCGCCGCCAAAGTCTCCGGCGCGCTTTCGCCTAGAATACTCCGGAAGGATTGCAGCGATTCAGATACGGCCACTTCTGCTTCGTCCAATCGGCCCAGCGTCAATAGCGCGCGCGCTTGATTGGACAGAGATGTGAGCGTGTTAACGTCGCGGTCGCCAAAAACCTCACGGCCCAAGGCTGCCGAAATGCCAAACAGTTCCGCCGCCGTTTCGGCATCGCCCAAGACGAACCGGGTAAAGGCATAATCATTCAGCGCGAGCACCGTATCAGGATGCAATTCGCCAAGCTCTTCATTCAGCAGAAGATAGACCTCAGCATAGATCGCATCTGCATCCTGATAGCGCCCCTGTTCTTCCAGCGTGCGGGCTTGCTGGGTCATCATTGCCGCGCGGCGGGCCGAGCTGGTTGATGGCGAAGCCGATTGAGAATGGGCTTGGGTTTTGGAAGTTGTTTGAGGAGGGGCGCTCGGCCGTTTTCCGCCATGCGATTGCGCCCCGGCGGACACAGCGACTAGCAAGAGAGAAAGCCAAGCCGCGCAGAGCCTGCCACGTGAATTCTTCATCGAACGGCCCCCTAGCGCCAAATACGCCGTGAGCGGCGCTGCATCCTGCGCCGATAGTCGCGCGATAAGGGCAGAAAACCTTGTTAGAAAACGACAGTCTCACAGCATAAGCTCCCTGCCGATCTCATCGAAGAACGACGGGCGGCAGCAGGACCGACACCGCTGTGATCGGCGGTAATTTTGCGGATTTCAATGTGCGAGAAGACCGATGCGAGGAGCAGACACGGTGGCACTCGTTGCGCGTGAGGACGCGCCACATAAGCAAGAGGGCACCCGGAACGCAGATTTATTGCCAGTAGGGGATCTTGGCTTGCCCGGTGGTTTTACCCCGGATGAGGGCGATATCGAATATTCCTTCGCCGTCAGACCAGGTGCATCTCATCATCACGAATACGGCGCTCTGGTCGCGGAGTTCTTTGGGTAAGACGCGCCCTTTCCAGTCCCCTTCACCTCTGGCATGAATGCCAGTCATGGCAATTCTCAACGACCCAACACCCATCCCGCAGCCACCAGGAGCGCCGCTGGTTGGGAATGCTTTCACTGTCGATGCAACGCGCCTGATCCAGGAATTGATGCGATTGGCCGACGAATATGGCCCGATCTTCAAACTGGAAGTCATGGGCAATACGCTCGTCTTCGTCTCTGGCGCGGATATGGTCGCGGAGGTTTGCGATGAAAAGCGTTTCGACAAAACGGTCCGTGGCCCGCTTAAACGTCTGCGATTGATTGCCGGAGACGGCCTGTTCACAGGCGATACGGACGATCCCAATTGGTCGAAAGCGCACCATATCTTGCTGCCATCCTTCAGCCAAAAGGCGATGGGCAGTTACCTGCCGATGATGCAAGATATCGCCAGCCAGCTAATGCTGAAATGGGAACGGATGAATTCGGACGATGTGATCGACGTGCCGAACGATATGATCCGTCTAACGCTCGACACGGTCGGCGTGTGCGGGTTTGGATACCGTTTCAATTCGTTTTACCGCCAGGATTTTCACCCCTTTATCGAAGCGCTCAACCGGACGCTAAGCACCACGCAAACCATGCGCGGCCTGCCCGGGGAAAAACTGGTGAAGGGCGGCCAGATCAATCAGTTGCAGCGCGACGCCGCCTATATGAACAATCTGGTGGATGAGATCATCCGCGAGCGCCGCAATCAAGGCGGTGACGGGCCGGAGGATTTGCTGGATTTCATGCTTTCAGGGCGTGATGCACAGACCGGGGAAAGACTGTCGGATGAAAATATCCGCTTTCAAATCAATACATTCCTGATTGCGGGCCACGAAACGACGTCGGGATTATTATCCTTCACGATCTATTATTTGCTGAAAAATCGCGATGTGCTGCGCCGCGCCTATGGCGAGGTGGACGCTGTGCTGGGGCGCAATATTGATGAACCGCCTAGCCTGCAACAGATCGGGCAAATGCCTTATATTCGCGCAATTTTGCTGGAGGCGCTGCGGCTTTGGCCAACCGCACCGGCATTTGGTTTGGCACCGTTCAAAGACGAAGTGATCGCCGGGAAATACGCCATCCCCAAGGGGACTTTTACTACCGTGCTGATCCCGTCCCTGCACCGGGACACCAATGTCTGGGGCGACGACCCAGAGGCATTCAACCCGGATAATTTCCTCGGTAATGCCGAAGCAGCGCGTGATCCTGCCGCCTACAAACCCTTTGGCAATGGCCAGCGCGCCTGCATCGGGCGGCAATTTGCCATTCAAGAATCGATCCTTGTGCTGAGCATGATCCTGCAACGGTTCGAGCTTTACGACTACGCAGATTACAAACTCGACATCAAAGAGACGCTATCGATCAAGCCGAACGATTTTACGATCAAGGCCCGGATGCGCGATGATGTGGAGCGGCTGGGCCCAAAAGCGGGCGCATCAGCAGGGGCACGCGCCGACGATGTCAAAGAGCCGGACGCCGCGCGTGTGGCGAAACATGGCACGCCTTTGACCGTGCTGTTCGGGTCCAATTTGGGATCAAGCGAGAGTTTCGCGCATGAACTGGCGCGGAAAGGTGAGTTTAGCGGCTTTGACGTCACTCTCGCCCCGCTCGATACATTTGCAGGCAAATTGCCAAGCGAAGGCGCGGTCGCGATTGCCTGCGCATCGTATAATGGCATGCCGCCAGACAATGCCGCGAAATTTGCGGCTTGGCTGGACGAGGCTGAGGCCGGGTCGGCGGCGCTGGACGGCGTATCCTATTTCATGCTCGGCTGCGGCAATAGCGATTGGGCCTCCACCTTTCAGGAGGTGCCGCGCAAGATCGATGCTCAGCTTGAAGCGCTCGGCGCGGCGCGGATCGTAGCAAGCGAAGAATTGGACGCGCGAAGCGATATCGACACCCAATTCCACACTTGGCTGGATGCGCTCATGCCGCAATTGGGCAAGCATTTCGGGCTCGATTTGGAGACGGATAAAAATGCGGTTGCAGAGCCGCTCTATTCAGTTGAGATCACGCAGAGCATTACCGCCAATGCCGTGGCCGACCGGGTCGGAGCCCGCGAAGTGACGTTGATCAGCAGCCGCGAATTGAAAGATGTCGGCCAAGATGATGGCCGCTCCACGCGCCATATCGAGGTCGCTCTGCCGCCGGGCGTGGACTATGAACCCGGCGATCATCTCTGCGTCGTTCCGGTCAACAATCCCGAAGTGGTGGACCGGTTGCTGCGCCGGTTTGGCCTAGACCGCGACACCTATGTCAGAATTGAATCGCGCAGCGATATGCGCGGGCCATTCCCCAGCGGCAGCACATTTTCCGTTCTCAATCTCGCGAAAACCGCAGGCGAATTGCAAGCGGTCGCAACCCGCAAGGACATTGCGACGCTGGCGCGTTTCGTAGAATGCCCCAATTCAAAGGGAGACTTGGAGGCATTGGCCGCGCCGCCAGCCGATGACGGCGTGGATCGATACACCAGTGAGGTGCTTGAGAAGCGCAAATCCGTGCTCGATATCCTCGAAGATTACCCTGCTTGCGATTTGCCGCTGGCGGTGTTCCTCGAATTGATCCCCTTCCTCAGCCCGCGCTATTATTCGATCTCATCGGCTCCTGCTGATGGGCTTGATGATGGGCCAGAAGAAGCAGGATCTCACTGCTCGATAACCGTCGGCGTGGTCAAAGGGGCAGCCTTGTCCGGCAAGGGCGAATTTAAAGGCACCTGCTCCAACTATCTCGCAGAGCTGGCCGCAGGCGACCGGTTTCAGGCGACCGTGCGCAAACCGACGGCCAATTTCCGTTTGCCCGAAGACCCTTCGGTGCCGATTATCATGGTCGGCCCGGGCACCGGCATTGCACCATTCCGCGGGTTTTTGCAGCAACGTGACCTCATCAAACAGCATGGCGCGAAATTAGGCGAAGCCTTGCTCTTTTTCGGCTGCCGCCATCCTGACCACGATTATCTCTACCGCGAAGAATTGGCCGATTTCGGCGCGCGCGGCATCGCTACTGTCCATGCGGCATTCTCGCGGCACGGGGAGCAAAAAACCTACGTTCAGCACCTCATTGCGGAGCAATCAGACACAGTCTGGAACATGATCGAAGCCGGAGCCCGCCTCTATATATGCGGCGATGGCGCGCAGATGGAACCCGATGTCAGACGCGCGCTCATGACCATTCGCCAAGAAAAGCGCGGATGCGACGATGTGCAGGCCGAACAATGGATCGACGCTCTGGTGGAAGAAGAACGCTATCTGCTCGATGTGTGGGTTGGGTGAACGCCGGTTACTTCCCCGGCTTACTTCCACGTCTCCAGCAATTCATCATATTCGATCGTAATCGGCGCGGGGTCTTCATTCACCAGCTTGGCCTTTGGTGATCCCGGCTGGTTGAGCCAATAGTCAGCGCCGCGCTCCTCATTGAGCTTTGGCCCCAGCTCGCCCTGAAGCCCTGCGCGTTCCAGCCTTTCAAACACACGCTCTTGCTGTTGGCACAGCGCATCCAGCGCGGCCTGCGGCGTCTTTGTGCCCGAAGAGGCATCGCCGATATTCTGCCACCATAGCTGCGCCAAACGCGGGTAATCGGGAACATTCGTACCGGTCGGCGACCACTGCGTGCGAGCAGGGGAACGGTAGAATTCAACCAACCCGCCCAATCGCGGTGCCCGCTCCGTGAAAGATGCGTGCTGAATCGTGGACTCGCGAATAAATGTCAGCCCAACATGCGCCTTTTTCACATCCACCGTTTTTGATGTCACGAACTGCGCATAAAGCCATGCTGCCTGCGCTCTATCCACCGGTGTCGATTTCATCAGCGTCCATGATCCGGCATCCTGATAGCCGACCTTCATGCCATCTTCCCAATAGGCACCGTGCGGGCTGGGCGCCATGCGCCAGCGCGGTGTCCCGTCATCATAAAGAACGGCCGAGGCTTCTTCGCCAACCATATTGGCGGTGAAGGTCGTGTACCAAAAAATCTGCTGCGCAATGGCGCCCTGAGCGGGAACGGGTCCGGCCTCAGAGAAAGTCATGCCAGCGGCAGATGGCGGCGAATATTCATTGAGCCATTTGGAGTATTTAGCCAGCGCATATACCGCAGCAGGCGCATTGGTCGCGCCGCCGCGCGCCATGCAGGAACCGACCGGCTGCGATGCTTCGTTAACGCGGATGCCCCATTCGTCGACCGGCAATCCATTGGGCTCACCAACCGATCCCATTCCGGCCATCGACATCCACGCATCGGTGAAACGCCAGCCCAAAGATGGGTCCTTCTTGCCGTAATCCATGCTGCCATAGACCGTCCTGCCGTCAATTTCGCGGCCCGTGAAGAACTCCGCAATGTCCTCATAAGCAGACCAATTGACCGGCACGCCGAGATCATATCCATATTGCGCCTTAAAATCGGCCTTGATCGCGGGATCGGTGAACCAATCATAGCGGAACCAATAAAGGTTCGCGAATTGCTGGTCTGGCAATTGGTACAATTTGTCATCGGGGCCAGTGGTGAAATCGATCCCGATAAAATCGCTCAAATCCAGATCGGGATTGGTCACAGACGTGCCCTCCCCCGCCATCCAATCGGTCAGATTGCGCACCTGTTGATAACGCCAATGCGTCCCGATCAAATCGGAATCGTTAACATAGGCGTCGTAGATATTCTCATCAGACTGCATCTGCGTCTGCAGCTTTTCGACCACGTCGCCCTCACCAATCAGGTCATGGGTCACTCTGATCCCGGTGATTGCGGAAAAGGCCGGCGCGAGCACTTTGGATTCGTATTCATGGGTGGCGATGGTCTCGGACACGACCGAAATTTCCATCCCCCTAAAGGGCTCCGCCGCCGCCATAAACCACGCGAGTTCCGCCTCTTGTTCGGCGCGGGTCAGGGACGACAAATCGCCGATCTCTTCATCAAGGAAGGCGGTGGCCCGCTCCGACCGTTCCGCTTCGGTCAGCACGACAAAATTCGTATCGGCGCCGTCCGAACAAGACAGGAGCGCAAGGCTGGCGCTCAAAGTTGCCGCGGCTTTGATAATTTTCATAACGTCCATCCGATCATTTTTGTCGTCATACCCAGCGAAAAACGCAAATCGCAAACACTGCGCACACAATCAGCGCCCCATATTGCGGCGCATCCAACAGGCCAATCCATGCAAGATTGATAAAGGCGCTGCCCAAAAGCGAGATAAAGAACCGGTCACCGCGCATCGTTTCAATGCCCAGCACGCCAATTCTGGGGCTATTGGGATATCGGACATGCAACACCGCCATGACCGCCAATCCAGCGGCAATACAGGCGAAAAACAGCGCCGTTGGCAATGTCCAAGCCATCCATTCCATTATGCTCGCCCCCTCATCTTAAACCCGGCCCGCTCAAACCCGGCGCATCTAAACCCGGCCTAGTGCAAAGCCTTTGGCAATGTAGCTGCGCACGAAATAGATCACAATCGCACCGGGAATAATGGTCAGCACCCCGGCGGCGGCGAGAACGCCCCAATCCAGACCCGACGCCGATACGGTGCGCGTCATAATCGCCGTGATCGGTTTCGCATCCACACTGGTTAAAGTGCGGCTGAGCAACAATTCGACCCAGCTAAACATGAAACAAAAGAACGCCGTCACCCCGATGCCCGGCGCGATCATGGGGATGAAAATTCGGGTGAAGAAACGCGTGAAGCTATAGCCGTCAATGAAAGCAGTCTCATCAATCTCACGCGGGATACCGCGCATAAACCCTTCCAAAATCCACACCGCCAGCGGGACATTGAACAAGCAATGCGCCAGCGCGACGGCGATATGCGTGTCGAACAAGGAAACGCTGGAATAAAGCTGAAAGAACGGCAGCGCGAAAACCGCTGGCGGGGCCATCCGGTTCGTTAGCAGCCAGAAGAACAAATGGTTGTCGCCGTAAAACCGGTAGCGGCTGAAGGCATAGGCAGCGGGCAAGGCCACGCCGAGCGAAATCACAGTGTTCAGCGCCACATAAGTGAAGCTGTTTACATAGCCCATATACCAGGAAGGGTCCGTGAGGATCGTTTCATAATTTTCAAATGTGAAATCGGCCGGGAACAGAGTGAATGCGTTCAAAATTTCCGAATTGGACTTAAAACTCATGATCGTCAGCCAGTAGATCGGCACCAGCAGGAACAGTAAATAGACCGTCATCACGATGGCTGAGAGCCGCAATCGCTTCGGGGTTTTGCGGGGCGGGGATTTACGGGGCGGGGCCTCGTGGGTCGAGACGGGAGTGCTCATTGTGCCGCCTCATCTTTGTCGATGGTGACCATCACCGTGTAAAACACATAGGAAATGAGCAAGATCACCAGAAAATACATAAGCGAAAATGCCGCCGCTGGCCCCAAATCAAATTGCCCGAGCGCCATTTTCACCAAATCAATCGATAGGAACGTTGTGGCATTGCCGGGGCCGCCACCCGTCAGCACGAATGGCTCGGTATAAATCATAAAACTATCCATGAAGCGCAGCAGCACCGCGATGACCAAGACGCCGCGCATTTTGGGCAGCTCAATATAGCGAAACACGCTCCAGCGGCTGGCCTGATCAATCTTGGCCGCTTGATAATAGGCGCTGGGAATGGATCGCAGCCCGGCATAGGACAAAAGCGCGACCAGCGAGGTCCAATGCCAAACATCCATCGCGATAACCGTCACCCAAGCGTCAAAGGCATTTTGCGCGTAATTATAGGATATGCCCAGATCGGTCAGCACGCGTCCCAACAGGCCAATATCTGCGCGTCCAAAGACTTGCCAGATCGTCCCCACGACATTGTAGGGGATGAGCAGCGGCAGAGCCATAAGGACAAGGCACAAGGACGCCAGCCAGCCTTTCTTTGGCATGGCAAGCGCCACCAATATTCCCAGCGGGATCTCGATCATTAGGATAATAAATGAAAAGAGCAGCTGACGCCCCAGCGCATCCCATAATCGCTCAGACCGAAGCAATTCGCGGTACCATTCCAGCCCCACCCAGAAGAAATCGTTCCCGCCAAAACTGTCCTGAAAAGAGTAATTCACCACCGTCATCATCGGGATGAGCGATGAAAATGCGACCAGCGCGACAACCGGCAACACCAAAATCCATGCGCGTTGATTGACCGGTTTTTGCATTAGCTTGTCTGCCCTGCGCCAGTGCCGGTGATATTGGCTTTGATATTGGCCTTGATACTGGACGTCGCCCGACCCTCGATCCGCCAATCGTCACAAAAAATGCTGGCCTTGGCCGGATCAAACGTCACATTGGTCATGTCCGCTTCGATCACTACCCCCGCATCGGCGACGATATTTATCTCAGTATCGAACAAGGTCGCGCGGATCACTTTTTGCCTGCCCGCATCCTGTACGCGCTCAATCCGCACAGGCAGGCCGTCCCCCTTCGTAAGCCGCAGAAATTCTGGCCTGACCCCCAGAACGACCTCGCCGCTAGGCTTGCCATAATCATGGGCCAATTCGGCAATATGGCCGTGTGTGTGCGCTTTGGCTCCCTCAACCGTCACAGGCACAAAATTCATCCCCGGCGAGCCGATGAAATATCCGACAAACACATGCGCCGGTGTCTCAAACAATTCTTGCGGCGTACCAATTTGCACGATCATCCCATCGTGCATCACAACAACCTTTTCCGCAAAAGTCAGCGCCTCTGTCTGATCATGCGTCACATAGACCATCGTCAGACCAAATTCGCGGTGCAGTGATTTAAGCTGTGTGCGCAATTCCCATTTCATATGCGGATCAATGACGGTCAGCGGCTCATCGAACAAAATGGCGTTCACATCCTCCCGCACGAGGCCGCGACCCAGAGAAATTTTCTGCTTCAGATCAGCGGTCAACCCGCGTGCCTTTTGTTGAAGATGCCCGTCCAACCCAATCATTTGCGCGATGCGCTCCACACGGCCAGCAATATATTGCGGATCCAGTCCGCGATTGCGCAAAGGAAAAGCGAGGTTTTGACCCACGCTCATCGTGTCATAGACAACCGGAAATTGGAAAACCTGCGCAATATTGCGCTGCGCAGTGGAAAGAGCGGTGGCGTCAGTGTCACCAAACAAGATCCGCCCGCGCGTGGGTTGCAGCAGGCCGGACATGATGTTGAGCAAGGTTGTCTTGCCGCACCCACTTGGCCCGAGCAGCGCATAGGCGCGGCCATCTTCCCACGTATGGTTCACCTCTTTGAGCGCAAAATCACCCTCCGACTGAGGGTCAGGGTGGTAGCTATGCGCCAGATTTTCCAGAGTGATGGCGACCAAATCTAGCCCCTCAGCTTAAAAGTTTCGGGACCAGCGGGGGCTGCCAAATTTCCGTCTGCATCGAAATAAAGAATATGCTGCGGCGGGAGCGCGATTGGGAGGGTTTGGTCCACGGTGAAAGGATGAACCCCCGGCACCAATCCCGTCCATTTCTGACCCAAGCAATCCACATGGATGAAAGTCTCAGAACCCGTGATCTCCGTCACGGCGAGTTTTGCATCAAAGGACAGGTTGGCATCGGATGCGGCGCCGAGCTCCAGATGATGCGCCCGAAAACCGGCCTGCAATTCGCCATCCGGCACATGCCCCAAGGCCTCGCCAACACCGAGCGTTTGCCCATTTGGAAAGTGCAATACCCTTCCGTCTTTTCGCACGCTCATAAAATTCATTGGCGGGTCGGAAAAGACGCGCGCGGTGATCTCATCGATGGGGGAGCGATAGACCTCCATTGATGGCCCGAACTGTGTCACGCGCCCTTCCCATAGGGTGGCCGTTTGGCCGCCGAGCAGCAGCGCCTCTTCGGGATCGGTCGTCGCATAAACGAAGATGCTGCCAGAATTCGCAAACAAACGAGGGATTTCGCTGCGCAGTTCCTCACGCAATTTGTAATCCAGATTGGCAAGCGGCTCATCCATTAGCACCAAGCCAACATCCTTGGCCAAAGCCCGCGCGATGGCGCAGCGTTGCTGCTGGCCGCCGGAAATTTCATCGGGCTTGCGCTCTAATAGGGAGGTGAGCTGCAACAACTCCGCCATCTCGCGCACTCTGGCCTCTATTTCTTCGGAGGATCGCTTTTGAATTCGCAGCGGCGAGGCAATGTTGTCATAGACGCTCATCGAAGGGTAGTTGACGAATTGCTGATAGACCATGGCGACGTCACGTTTTTGCACCCGCGCACCGGTGACATCTTCCCCGTTCCAGTAAATCTTGCCCGTATCCGGCCGGTCCAGTCCCGCCATTAACCGCATCAAAGATGTCTTGCCGGCCGATGTTGGCCCCAGCAGCACATTCATCGAACCCTTTTGCATTTCCAGATTGACCGGGTGGATATGAACCTGCCCGTCCACTGACTTTGAAACATCATGCAGGCGCAAAGTCATAAGAGGCTCTCTGAAAAGAGCGTGCGCTTGGGCAAAGTAAGGCTCGGCGAAATCACATCACGTCCGTGCCGCAGTTTCAAACCAATTGCCAGAGCGGCGAGAGGAATGCGTGCAAGACTTCACTCTTTCGCAGCGCATCGCCCCGCGGATAGACGGCACAAGGGGCATCTAACGGAGGGGCAGAGAAGAGTTGGAACGTCTTGGCCGGATTCTACGACGCAACCGAGGTTCGCTCCCACCTGCTTCCTATATGCTTCCGGATCGGACCTCGAAATCGGCACTGGTAACAGGGGGTCAAAATGGCAAAACTTACAAAACGTCACATCGAGGCGCTTGAACCAACCGAGAAGGACTACTTCGTCTGGGACACTGAGCTCTCTGGGCTAGGTATCCGTGTCTTTCCAACTGGACGCAAGCAATTCGTCTTGCAGTATCGATACGGAAAGATCTCACGAAGAATGAGCCTTGGTCGGTTCGGCGCAGTAACACCTGACCAGGCGCGCGGATTGGCGTTGGAAGCCTTGGTGAAGATCCGACAAGAAGTAGACCCGCAGCGTGAAAAGCAGGAACGCCGGGAAGCTGTGACCGTCCGCGAGCTCGCCCAGCGTTTCGACGAAGAGCATATTGCAGTTCGCCTGAAAGCAAGCACAGCGAAGGAATACCGGCGCAACTTAGACTTGTTCATCCTGCCAGTGATTGGGCACCTCAGAGTGATCGACGTGACGCGTGCAGACATAGCCAAGTATCATCACGACTGGCGTCACCGCCCCTATCAAGCAAACCGGAACATCGAGATCATCTCTAAAATGTTCAACCTCGCTGAGCTTTGGGGCCTTCGGCCTGATGGAACCAATCCGCGCAAACACATCAAGAAGTATCCAAAAAAGAAACGCGAGCGCTACTTCTCAGCAGCAGAGCTGCAAGCCATTGGTCGGGTGCTTGGAGAGATGGAAGAGGAGCGGATCGAGCTGCCGTCAACGATTGCCGCCGTCCGCCTTTTGCTTTTCACAGGCTGTCGGCTAGGCGAAATCTTGACGCTTCGGTGGGAGCACGTGGATATGGCAGAGCATGCCTTACGCTTACCGGACTCTAAGACTGGGGCGAAAGTCGTTCATCTTGGATCAACGGCACTCGACGTCGTGCAGTCCATTGAGAGACTTGAGAACAACGAGTTCGTCATCGCTGGTCGCAACCCTGGTGCCCATCTTACGGATCTCCAGCCGTTCTGGCAGCGACTACGGGGTCGTGCGGGGCTCAAGAATGCCCGTATCCAAGACCTTCGCCACACATTCGCATCGGTCACGGTGAGTAACGGTCAAAGCCTGCCAATGATCGGCAAGCTTCTTGGGCCATACCCAGGTTCAGACCACTGCACGCTACGCTCAACTAGCGAACCAGCCGGTACTGCAAGCCGCAAACGACGTGTCTACTTTGATCAATGAACAGCTCCAGCAGCAGCCATAAAACCCAGGGGTCCCCATGGTTTCTTGAGACCATTGGGCAGTCAGCTTTGCGCCCTAAACCAAGACATAGCCATCCCAGATCTTGGCTCCTGAAAGCGGACATTCATCATTTGTTTTTGCGAGTTGATACTCTTTGCCTCACGCACCCAAATTAAGCGCTCACTAATCGCTCCATTTTTCGATTTTTCTATAGATCGTCGAAGGGCTCACTCCGAGCGCCCGGGCTGCTTGGACGATATTGCCTGACTTGCGGGCGATCGCTTGCTCGATCGCTGTGCGTTCAATCTGCTCGAGTGTCATTCCAGCAAAGTCACTCGTTGAAGGTGCCGGACTAAGCGGCTCTAGTCTACTGGGCAATGTAGGGACGGGTTGAAGCATTCCTGAAACAGGTGCCTGTCCGAGCGCACTTGGCCGGGCAATGCCAACCAACTCAATTTTGCCTCTAGCGCCAGTGATGATGGCACGGCGAAGCGCGTTTTGCAGCTCGCGAACGTTTCCTGGCCAATTGTGCTGCTCAAGAAATGCCGAACTTGCCTTTGAAAAACCGGAGAAAGAGCGGCCTTCCTCGGTGGCAATTCTGCTCGCCAGATTGGTTGCGATCAGGGCTATGTCTTCCCCACGCTCTCGCAAAGCGGGAAGCGTGATGGGAATAACATTCAAGCGGTAGTACAAGTCCTCGCGAAAGCGCCCCTCGACGACCTCCATTTCGGGATCACGGTTCGTTGCACATACGATGCGCACATTAACTGGTTCTGCCGCAGAGGTGCCCACTCTCTGGATCATTCCTGTTTGTAGGAAGCGCAGCAGTTTGACCTGCAATTTCAGATCCATCTCGCAGATTTCATCTAGGAACAGCGTCCCACCATCCGCTGCTTTTGCTGCGCCGATGCGGTTTTCAATTGCGCCTGTGAAGGCCCCCTTCACATGGCCGAACAGTTCGGATTCGAGAAGGTTTTCAGGAATTGCGCCGCAGTTGATGGCAACGAAGGGGCCGTTTTTGCGGTTGCTTGCCGAGTGAATAGCCTCGGCTGTGACCTCTTTACCGGTCCCGCTTTCACCTGTCACAAAAACAGTCGCCTTGGAATCTGCCACGCTTTCGATTGTACGAAACACTGCCCGCATCGCTGGCGATTTGCCGATGAAACCGTGGAAGGTGTCAGCTTCTTCGTGCGCGCTTGCTTTAGGTTCGCTTGCCGCGCCCAGCCTCTCGGTTTGCTCTGCGGCAGCGCCAACCGTGCTCACAAGCCTCGTGCCTGCTACCGGTTTGACCAAGAAGTCATATGCTCCAAGACGCATTGCTGTGATAGCGCGGTTCAAAGAGCCATCCGCGGTGACCACGATGACAGCTGGGTTGCCCTTGCTGCCCGGCAGCGCATCAAAGAGCGTCAGTCCATCACCATCGGGAAGCTGTAAATCGAGCAAGACAACTTCGAACGTCTCACCAAGAAGTGAGCGGCGCGCTTCGGCCAAAGTCTCGCACAGACTGACTTCGTGACCGGCATCCTCCAATTGGGCCGCATATCCCAAAGCCAGTGAGGCGCTATCTTCGACAATGAGGACTTTGGATTGCGCCATTATTGTATCCTAAAATACGCGGTCATGCCGGATGGATCACGTTTCATCCATTCGATCGACCGAGGATCGCTAAAGTGCGACATGCACCCTTGGACCAGCCCAAAGGCGATATGAGCGAATGGTCGGTGCGAAGAATATTCCACGACAAACCCTTTATCGTCCTTCCAAGATGCGACCTTGGGTGGCTCAGCATCTGGGTAAAGAATGCGGACTTCTTCGTGGATGTGGTCTTCGACATGCGCAAGCATGCCCTCGGCTGTTGGGTAACGCTCTACGATTTCAGTGTAGAGAACGGTGAAACGACCAAACAGGAATTTGCCAAATTCTTCGCATAGGTCATTTGCGTCAGCGCCGCTGATCCGGGATGCCGAGGTGACAACCTGAACCGCCTGTTCCCAAGGGTAACGCGAAACGCGCGAAAAGGCCCCGCCATGAGGCAAATCGGCCCCGGCGAGGACTTCTTCAGTGAAGCTTGGGCCACCCTTGAAATCAAGGAAGTTCACAAGCTCCGAATAGATAATTCCCTTCATTTACGTCATCTCCAGTGATCGTGCTGACGTCTCATAATGCAAACGCCGTGCCAAGAATTTCGTACTTCGCTAAGGGAAATAGCGCATGAAGCTCTCGCATAATGCAAATACCTTTGCAAAATGCAAATTTTAGTGCCGCAAAGTGCAAAACAGAGAATTCGCATTATTCGCAAACCGCGCAATTCTGCGGTTCTGCATAGTTGGCACGATCCTTGAGAAGGGAAGGGCAACCACTTCTCTGGGAGTTCATCATGCCTCGTTCGAAAGTTTCGGTCGCTCTAACCTGCGCAGCTGCGGTTTCTCTATTGTCTGCTTGTGTTGCAGGGCCAGCTCCGGCCAATCTTGACACTTCCGTCTATGCGCCGGGTCAAGTCGCATGGAATGGTAGCCATCAACCGCAAGGCGATTGGATTAGTCAGGCTCCTGTTGCTCGCGGTGCGCCGACATGCAGCAGGTCTGTCCCGCGTGAACTCAACACGCACCGCCGAGTAGCGCCTGCAAGCTTCCTAGATCGCACGCCGCCTCTTGGAGCGGGCGACCGGCTAGACGTGGCGATCTTGGGCGATGATGATCGCTTGAGCGGGACCTATGTTATTGAAAGCGATGGCAGCATGGCCGTCCGCGGTCAGGCCCCTGTTCAAGCCGCTGGTCTTTCAATTTCCGCTCTTACCCAAACATTGCGCGCTCAGCTTGTTCGCCAAAATGTCGTACGGCCTTTGCAAAATGCGGTTCGCGTTGCTCTTATCGAGAACGCAGGCGTGTCGGTTTCTGTTGGCGGAGCGGTTTTTCAACCCGGCGCAGTCCGAGCTGGTGAACGCAACCCCGAAAGCCGGATCGGTCTTAGCGAAGGCGCGGTAAGCGGGGATGATAATGTGACCCGCACAATCGCTGGTGCGATCCGTGCAGCAGGCGGCGTAAGGCCCGACGCCGATGTTGGGCGCATCTATCTTTTGCGCGGCGGCACCTATGCCGAGTTTGATCTCACCGGGTTTCTTCACGGTTGGACCAGCCGCGATGTGTCCCTTTCAAGCGGTGACCGTATCATCGTGCCCAGCCGCACGTGCTTCGACCCTGAGCTTGTACGGCCCACGCCTTTAACTGCGCCCGGCATCCGAGTGTTCATGTCAAACCTCACTCGCAGCGCGATGAACAATGCAGGCGCTGCCATCGGGCACCAGACCACTTCGCTTCCCTACGGCACACGCTTCCTTCAAGGGCTGGTCACCGCCAATTGTGTTGGCGGGACATTCATGGAATCGGATCGCAGAGCCGTTCTGATTTCACGCAACCCAATCAATGGCCAAAGCATAGTCATCGAGCGCGACATCGAACAATTGGTCCGCAATGCTAATCGTGATGGGCTTAACCCATACCTGATGCCAGGCGATGCAATCGCTTGCTATGATAGTCGCTGGACCAATTTTCGTGAAGCCGTTGGGCTTGTCAGTGAAGCTGTGAATACGGCGACCCCTGCCATCCTTTTGGACAGCGCGCTGTGAAGACCTTCACTCCCAATTTGAGCGAAGCCAAGCCCCCGCGCTTTCTATTGCGCTCTTGGGTGGTTGTTCGCGATGGCTTGCCGTCTGTTGGCAGGTACAAGCGTTACTTCGCAGCCCTTGCTGGCCCGCTTGCTATCGTTTGGGTCTTGGCCATCGGCTATATTGTACTTGCACCTGACCGCTTCGACAGCCGGATGACGTTGATCTTACCAGGCACAGGTGTGGGCGCGAGTATGAACCTGGAGTCCATCGGACAGGCAACCACGAACACTTCGTCTGCCTTCGCCTCACCAACGCTGAGCCCAACGGAGAATTACAAACGTCTCCTCACCTCTGATCTCGTTTTGCGCGATGCAGCCACGATTGCAGACGAAGAGGAAGGGGCCTTTCCTGAACCAAGCATCAAGCTGATTGATCAAACCAACTTGATAGAATTGCGCATGCCCGCACGCTCTCCGCAGCAGGCGCAAGTGCGCATGGCTGCCTTACAACAAGCGTTCAACACTGCGATCGAAAACCTTCGCCAAGACGAAGCGCGCGCAAGAGAAGAGGCCGATGCCAGACGCATTGGCGAGCTTGAAAGTAAAGTCGATGATGCGCAGCAAGCATTGCTCGATTTTCAAGGGAAGACCGGCTTGGTGTCGCTCGATCAATTTGCAGGGCGGATTACGGCTCTTGATCAATTGAAAACAAATGAGCGTGATCGCCGCGTCCGGGTTGCCGAAACCAGTGCAGCCACATCGCGGCTTTCTGCAACGCTCAACATCTCCCTGCCTGAAGCACGCCGCGCGATGCAATTGAAAGCAGATCCTGAATTTCAGGCTTTGCTGAACCGATATGCTCAATCGCGCGCTGAGCACAGCGAACGCTCTGGCACATTGGGCGATGCTCACTCTGCCATTGAGGAGCTGAGCGCAGAAAAAACGTCGTTGCGCTCAAGTCTAGCCGAGCGGGGAGCGGAGATAACCGGCCTCGATGGCACTAAGGTCATTGAAATTGCAGACCTTTCTGTGTCGAACACGCGTGAGAGCCTGTTCGCCAGCCTTTCGGAGCGCGACAGCGATTCCACTGGCAACAGCGCTGCTTTGACAGAGCTTCGCCGACAAATCGCTGCGCAATCGACTGAAACCGAAGACCAAGTGTCACAGGCCGCCGAGCTCGCAGCACTGCTGCGCGATCTTAGAGTGGCAGAGGCTGTGTTCAGTTCAGCTTTGGCGCGGCTCGACACGAATAAGTCTGACCCGTTCGCGTCTTACCCTCTTGTTCAAACGCTAGAAGCGCCCTCGCTGCCTCGAGCAAAATCGGCGCCATCTTCGCTCATTGTGATCGCTGGGGCGATGGGGGCATCTCTTTTCATTCTTATCGGGTTTCTATTGCTATGGCTGAGACAGCCAATCATCCGCAAACTTCTGCCGAACGCCTGATTGCAAAAACAATCGAATGGACTTGGGTGCTATGGCTTATCGGTGGTCTCTACATCGCTGGGCCAGCGCTCGGGTGGATGTTGGCGGGGCTCGCCGTGCTGGCGCTGTACCTCGATCAGGCCAAAGCAAGCGCCATTCCTACAACGGTTTGGATTTGGCTTAGCGGTATGCTGGCGATGCTCATCATTCTTTGGGTAGGGCATGCAAACTTCGAGCTTGGTATTGCAAAGACAATAAAGTCGAGCGTGGGCTGGGCCAAAGGTTGGGCGCTGATCGCTCTGTTCCCATTTGCAGGCGCGCTTTTGCAGATCCGGGCTGAGGTAATCTACCGCGCGATTTGCAAGGCAGGCCTTCAAACACTGGTCCTTTTGCCGGTATTCTTGGCGGGCCCTTTTGTCGGTTTGCCTGAGCTTTTGTGGGTCTCCCCGCTCAATGTTCTCGGCGGCGCTGGCCCGGACTATTTTGCCGCGCAGCTTTACACGATTGAACCGGGTGTTGGTACGCCAAGGTGGCAGTTCTTTGCACCTTGGTCTCCGGCGGCTGGCATGATGGGCGTGATCTATGTGCTGCTCGCGGCTCAAGAAAAGCATATCGGCTGGAAGGCTGCTGGCATTGCAGGGGGCCTTGCGCTTGCGCTTTTCTCCCAATCGCGGCTGGCGCTTGTTGCGCTCATCGTCATCATCCCCTTTGTTTGGGGCGTGAGCCGCCTTGGAAAAGGGTCTCTCTGGCTCCTCGCAGCGCCTGTGATCCTTGGGCTGGGCGTATTTGGGCCGATGCTGATCGAGCTGATCGATAGTGCAGCGTCCGAGTTTTCGGCCGCGCGTGCAGATTCGAGCCGGGTTCGGGCAGCGCTAGGACGGATTGCGATCGATCGTTGGGAAACAGAAGCTTATTGGTTCGGCCATGGCATCGTCGAGAACGGTCCTCACCTTGTCGAGTACATGCCGATTGGGAGCCACCATTCATGGTACGGCTTGCTGTTTGTGAAAGGTCTCTTGGGAGCTTTCGCTTTGGCTGTTCCCTTGAGCGCAAGCTTCGCTTTCTTGGCTGTAAAAGCGCAAACTCAGCAATTGGCGCGTGTCGGACTTGGTCTGACCTTGGCGCTTATACTCTACTCCTTTGGCGAGAATTTAGAGATCTTAGCCTATCTATATTGGCCAGCGCTCGTCTTGATTGGAATTGCGCTGAAACCCCTGCTGCCCGGTGAAAGGGCAAGCGCTTAAACACTTCCAAAGAAAACGCCGATCTCACGGAGGTTCGTGGATCGGCGCCGGAGTTCTGATTGAATAGGCAGGCTTTGCTGATTGGCATCAGACTTTGCTGATCAGGTCGCTCCAGTCAGAAATGATTTTTGCCGATTGGCTTGCCACCTCGGCTCTACCATTTGAACCAAGCGCATTGAGATCAAGTGCAGCGGCTTTGCGGATAGCGCGCGCTATCTCGACCTGGTTCTCCATCGGAGCAACGAACCCGCCATTGCCCACTTGTTCTGGCAACCCGTCGATATTGGATACTAGGATCGCACGGCCAGCCATTCGCGCTTCCGTGGCGACTAAGCCAAACGCTTCAGAGCGTGACGGGACAATGACCGCGTCGCAGCGCTCCAGATAGTCAGCGGGAGAATGAGTGGGGCCAAAGACCTCGACATGCTGCATGTCGGCTGCGGCTGCCTCCAAGCAGGTGCGATCAGGTCCATCGCCAAATATTGTAAGGTGAGCGATATCGGTTGAGACCGTGCGCATGGCTTCGATCAATTGGTCGAAGTTTTTGACGGACGAATACCGGCCGTATGCCAACAGGCTAACGGGTTTGCTCTCGGCTCGCTTGGCTTTAGGTACATCAAACAGCTCGAAGCGATCAGTCCAGGGATAGATAGTTCGAAGTTTTTCAGAATTGATACCGACGCAATCGCTCAACCACTTCCTTTGCGCGTGCGACACGCAAACAATCTCATCATACAGAATCGATGCTATCTTGAGCATCATGCGAAAGCGCGGCCGCGCTCTGACTTGGGTTTCTTCGAAACTTCGCGTGTAGCTGTGCTCGACATGAATGATGCGGGCCTTGGGATTGCGCGCGCGCAAACTGGCTTGGAACATCAGCCGCTTCCAAGACAAAGCCATGTGATCGACAATCAGATCAGCGTCGCAACTAGGCGCTACCAATGCGTCTTGGCCTATCGCCAGAACCTTGGAAGTTGCAATTCGCGTGAGCGCTTGTTTTTCGAACAAAGTCAACGCCTGCGTTACCCCGCCCATGCCGAAGTCATCGAGCAAATGCGTAATCTGGATCATATTGCAGCCCGCAGGTGAGGGCGCATCAATGCGCTGAAGCGCTTTTCGCCGAGCAGTTTGCCAGCAGCAATGGCCGCCGCAGTTACTGCTGTTTTGCGGGGTTCTTGAAACACCATTTTCGGCGTTAGCGCGACGGCTTTGCTCATGAAATCTTGTGCCAGTTCATAATTGCCAAGCTGAACCGAACGGCGCGCAAGATAACGCAATTGGTAGGCCTTTGCGGTGTCACCATACTCTTCAACAAAGTCAGGGGCATAGCTACGCAGCTTTCGAAGCATCTTTGTCCAGCTCAGATACTGCTTCACCACATTGGCTGACAGCGCGCCTGGAATAATCCGATAATCGGTCAGTAAACCGTCAATTCCTGCGAACACCACACCGTGCTTCACGGCGAGCCTGATCCAAAGCTCGATGTCTTCCGACTGCCGGAATTCCTCATCAAACCAGCATTTACGTCCCACTTTATCAGGATGCATAAAGCTGGCTCGCTCCAGTTCTGATTTGCGAAGTACAGCCGCACTGCCATTGCCAACCGGATTACGGCAGATGATCTCACGCGGGTTCACACGGCCAATCGAAGGGCGCATCGCAACAGTGAGAGCATTTCCATCGCGGTCAATCATACGAGAGCCCGCGTAGCTTACCCCCACATCTGGGTTCGCCATCAGGTGAATGTAGTGGAGTGAGAGTTTTTCCGGATGCCAAATGTCATCGGAATCAAGAAGGCCAATGAACTCGCCCCGGGCATGCGCAATGCCGCTGTTTCGGGCGCCAGCTAAGCCGTGGTTCGCTTGCCAGACAACATGAATGCGCGGATCGTCAAATTCTCGAACGATGTCCATTGAACGATCCGTGCCGCCGTCATCAACGCAGATGAGCTCGAAGTCAGAGAACGTTTGATCCAGCACAGATTGGATGGCTTGTCCGACATATTCTTCGACGTTGTAGATCGGCATTACGACTGAAATAGCTGGGCTTTTCACGGTATTTCTCCCTTAGAAGTGTGATTAGGCGAAGACGGCACGGCGAAGTGGAGCAGGCATGGCTGACCCGGCGAAAGCACCGCAAAAAGTCATGATGCCGGGCAGGCCGCCATCCAGAAACTTTGCGCGGTCCGCATTGAGCCCGCGGCGAGCGAATGTGCGGGCAACGTGCATTGGGGCACCTGCTCGCAGCGCGCGGCGTGAGAGATATCGGCAATAGGTCGCTTTCGCTGCCGCGAATTCATGCTCATCGAGCCAGAACGATGCAAAGCGCTGCCAATTTTCAAGCATCGCTTCGAAGTCGCACGACAGCCCATCTTCGCTCATCCGGTAGCGTACCAAGGTCTGCGCAACCCCGCGGATAAGGCCGCCATCGGCAATCAAACGAGCGAGGAATTCCTGGTCCTCAGCATAGCGCATGGTTTCATCAAAACCTTTGAGATCAAGGAAAGCCTTGCGCTCAACGACTAGGTTCGAAGTGGTGCAAACAGCGTTCTCCACGACAACGTCGGACGTATAGAGATACCCATCAGGCATTTGCGAAAGGGTGCGCCCGGAGGCGAGATTTCCGTTCACCGCAGGCGCGAATTCAACGCGGGCGAAGCTTGCTGTGAGCAGTGGGTCCAAGTCATGCATGGCGCGGTGCCGGGCGAGTTTTTCGCTATCCCATTGGTCGTCAGCGTCGAGAAATGCGAGAAACTGCCCCTTGACCAGTTGTGCACCGTAATTGCGGGTCGCTGAGACGCCGCAATTCGGTTGGGAGACCACGCGAATTCGCCGCTCCAGAGTGGCCACATTAAGCGCTGCACGAAGTGTTTCGTCCGTTGAGCCGTCGTCCACAATCACGATGTCGAAGTCTTGATCGCTTTGCGCCATCACGCTTGCAACTGTTGAGCGGAGTGTTTGGGCTGCGTTGTAAGCAGGAATAACAACAGAGAATTTGGGACCAGACATGATTAGGCTCCTTCAGATTGAATTGGTGATTGGTGTCGAGGGGGCAGCAATGGGAGCGCAGCGGCGGGTAGCAAGATGAGCGCAAGGCCAAGTCCAAACCCGATGCAGGCGAACGCTAGGCTGAATTGTGCGCCAGTGATCAGACCTGTCATGGCGGTCAAAGTGGCCAGTGCATTGAGGAACGTTTCTTCAAAAGGTCGCCCTTCCGCTCGCAAGCATGCGCCTACTAAGGCTCCAGAGAACAGCGGAATTGCAGCGCAGGCGAGAAGAGCAAGGTAAGGGGCCGAAGCGATCCATTTTTCGCCGAAAACAACCGGCACATAATACGGCGCAAGCAACGCTTGCCCGGCAACAAGGGGAACGATGATGCAGCAGCTCATGAGCATGGCGCGCAGATATTCTCTGCGCCGCTCAGCGGCTTCAACTTTCGCCAGTTGAGGGAAGAGCACAAGATTGCAGGCACTGACCAATGACAAGGTTATGCCAAGGCCTGCATTGAAAGCGAAATAGTAGAGACCAAGAGCTTCTGTTCCCAGCAATGCGCCGATCAAGAGCTTATCACCGTGGATCCGGATGGCGCCCAGGAGCTCAGTGCCTAGGATTGCGGGTCCGAAGTGTGCGAATTCGGCGATGGAAGCCGGCGTAACGCTTCGATCTGGAGACCATGCAAAGGTCCGGCGCGCAAGTATCAACCAAATTGGCGCAGTAAGGAGTTTGGGCAGGACGATGGCCCATGCACTTGGCCACGCGATGGCAAGAACGGCTGTTAAAAGGCAGTCGGCAACGTTTTGCATTGCAGCAACACGCGCCGTTGCGCTCATACGCTGATCACGCATTGCCAGGAAAATTTGAACCAGTCCGGCAGGCATGCACAGATATACACCGGCGAGCAGCGTCAGCATCGCTGAGACTTCCACGAGGCCAAAAATCAAACCGGCGATAATGGCGAAGATTATCTGGATCGCGAATACGCACAAACAAACAATCCAGAACAAGCGGTGCGCTGCGTTGCAGATCGCGCTAAGTTCGTCGGCGCGCGCGGCGATGATGCGTTGTCCGATCCCGACGCTTGTTAGGACTCGGATCAATTCAAATAGGCTCAGGGCGACAGCGGCCCCGCCCAGCATTTCTGGTGAAATCTGCCGCGCAATGACCAGCAGGGCCCCAATGCGGACAACCCGCGTTACCGCTTCAGCCGAACCATACGCAACCATCCCACGTGCAAACGCAGGCCAGTCTTGTGGGCGTAATAATGATCGCAGGGCGTTGGACATTCGTTCCTCGCATTGGGTTCGGGAAAGAACAATTCAACAACTGTGCCAATTCAAAAAATGTCTATTTTTCAGGGTGATAATGATTTCACGCAATGATTTTCCGCGTAGATCTTGCGAATTTTCTCATTTTGCGAAAATTTGTCACCGCATTTTGCGAAAATTGCTGTTTCAAACTGCTGGAATGGAAAATTGTATTTGGAAAAGTCAATTTTTTTAGAAGCTTAGCCGTTTGGCACGACCGTTGCAAGTTGTCGGGCAATTCCAATTTGAGGATTTTGCCCGATGAAACATATTCCACTCCAAGAGCTAAACCCTATGTCTGGCGCTCAAGTCCTCGAGCGTCTCGAGACGGCCCGTCAGTGGCCCACGGTCAATCTTTTTGACTTGCCTTTGGTCTGTGCTGAGGCGCGCAGGATGGCTCGGCACATCGTCGCCCGAGTTGGTGACCGCACAAGCTCAACCATCAACTTCGTCAATGCGCATTGTGTGAATGAGCAGCGTAAGGACGCAGATTACCGCGCGGCACTAAAGGCGAGCGATCTGCTTCTGCCCGACGGTGTCGGAATGGAAATCGCGGCCGCTCTTTCGGGGGCCAAGCTTGGCGAAAACCTCAATGGTACAGACCTCTTCCCTCGGCTTTGCGGCGAGGCAGAAAGTGAAGGCGTTAGCATATTCTTGCTTGGCGGCTTGCCTGGTGTCGCAGACAGCACAGCGGACTGGGCGAAAAGTCAGTTCCCTGCCCTGCGTATTGCGGGAACGCATTCTGGATTTTTTTCGCCTCAGGCCGAGGACTCGCTGATTGACCACATCAACGCCTCTCGCACTGGCATTTTGCTGGTTGGCTTGGGCGTACCGCTTCAAGAAAAGTGGATTGCGCGCAATCGTCATCGAATCAACGCGTCGGTCGTTATGGGAGTGGGCGGCCTATTCGACTACTATTCAGGCCGTATCCCAAGAGCGCCCGCAATCGTGCGCGCATGTAAAGCTGAGTGGATCTGGCGTCTTGCAATGGAGCCGCGCCGGATGGCTAAGCGGTACCTTCTGGGGAACGCGCAATTCCTCGCTCATGCTGCCCATCAAAGTGCCAAGGACCGCGGGCTGATCGACCAGATCAATACCGCCGGCAAACGCGCAATCGACATTGTAGGCACAGGGTTCGCTATCCTTGCATTGCTACCCATTTTTCTTGCGACAATTCTTGCCATTCGGTTGGAAGACAATGGACCAGTCTTGTTTCGGCAAACCCGAATTGGGGCCGATGGCAACCCATTTAGCATGATCAAGTTCCGCTCGATGTACACTGATGCCGAGGATCGAAAGAAGACTTTGCTTTCGCAATCAGAGCGTGACGGCACATGCTTCAAAATGCGCAATGATCCGCGGATTACCCGCACCGGCCGCTTTATTCGCCGGTTCTCGATTGACGAACTGCCACAGCTTTTCAACGTTCTGGGTGGCAGCATGTCGCTTGTCGGCCCTCGTCCAGCGCTCCCCAGCGAAGTTGCAACTTATCGCGGCACTCATTGGGGCAGGCTCCAAGGAAAGCCCGGCATTACTTGCACGTGGCAAGTTCGCGGCCGGGCAGAAATCTCGTTCGAGCGCCAAGCGATCATGGACCGCGCTTACTTGAAGAAAACCAACCTTTGGGTTGATCTCAAACTGCTGCTTTGCACTCCTGGCGCGGTTTTGGGAGGGCGTGGGGCCTATTAACTCCCGCCCACCAATGCGCCGAAGAGATCGTCGAAAGCTAGCAGGCTGGCGGCGATCTCTTTGCGTAAGGAAGAACTGGAAAAGCTGGGATCATCGGCAAGGGTTTCGCGATACCGGCTCATTTCCTCAACAATGCCGATCGCCCCAACATTGAGGGACACGCCTTTCAAGCTGTGTGCGGCACGCGAGAGCGCTTCTGCATCGCCCGTTTTGGCAGCTTTCAAAACCTCTTCGCCGTATTCGCTGATGTCCTTTTTGGCCGCTTCACGCATCCGATCACGGTAGTTTTCCGGCAGGTCAAAGAACGCACGCTGAAACAGTTCATGATCAAACCGAGCATTGAGAGGCTGCACCGCTTCGCGACCAATCATTGCTGTCCTTATCGCAGTCTCAAGCTCCTCGCGGCGCACAGGTTTTGCCAAACATGCTGTCATGCCAGCGGACAAAAGCCTTTCGCGCTCGGCTTGGAGGCTGTGTGCGGTTACGCCAATGATTGGGGTCCGTGATGCTGGACCTGTCATACTCCTGATTGCCTGCGTCGCTTGCTCACCGTCCATGATCGGCATCATCACATCCATGAGCACAAGATCGAAAGAAGCATTCTTGATTGCCTCAATCGCTTCAACACCATTGGTCACAATGGTCGCTTTACACCCTATGGCTTGCAGCATTCTTTCAAGGACATAACGGTTGCTCTCCGTATCTTCGGCAAGCAATACTCGGGGCGGCGTATCCAATTTCTCGACACCGGCGTCTTGAGAGGCTGCCGTCTTGGGAGGTGTAACTTCTGGAAGTTGGGCCACATCGCCGGATTGTTCAATCATCCGCGACGCAATTTCGACCAACTGGTCAGCGGCACTTTTGACGACTTCAAAGTCTTTGGAGCCGGCTTCCACCTGGTCCGATAGCAGTTCAAGCCCACCATTAAGCGAGTTCAGCGGCGTACGGATAGCGTGCGCCATTTCACTCAAGAATTGAGTTCGCGCATCCAAGGCCAGAGAGGTTTTTTGCTGCTCACTCGCCAATTGGTCGCTCAACCGGTTCAATTCCTTCACGCGTCGCTCAGCACGAAGTTGGAGCGCGCGAACCGCTCTTTCATTGGCTCGGCTAAGAGTGATGTCGCGCACCGTCCCATAGACCGATGAGGTTTGGCCATCGGCTCCCGGTTCGCGGCGGATCACCCAGCTTAACCAATGTGTTGCACCATTGTCATAACGCACAATCCTATGCTCAAAACGGTGTTCTAAGCCTGGTTTTAGCGTGGTGAAGAATGCAATCGCGTCACGCATAATCCGGTCTCTGTCGAGTGGATGCAGCGCGCCAATAAGCTTTTCCAACGATCCTTCTTCGCCAGTTGGTAGGCCTAAGAGGTGTCCTGTCCCTTGCGATGCGGTGAAGGGTTTGCCCTTTTCACCATAGATCGTCGCCATTTGCGCTGTGGTTTGGGCGGCAAGGAGTTGGCGGCTTTCGATATTAAGCTTTTGAACCAATTCGCTTTCGCGCTGGCTCAGCGCCTTATTGGCACTATCCAACTCGCGCATCCGTCCTTCAAGAGCGGTTTCTGCGTCCAACAAAGCTCGCTCAGCGCGATCCAGCCGGATTTTGAGTATCCTCGCTTGTTCTTCGAGAGGCAGGTCGTCAAGCGCGGTCATCTTGCTCTCCGGCTAACCACTTGGGAAGGATACGCGCCATCTCAACTGAAGGAGCTGTTGTTGTCTTCGCCCTCATGTCTGTGGGCAGATTTTGATCGTCGCCATCCTCGCAAAACAGTAAGATGCGCTGACTTGCAGCCATTGTTTCCTCGGAAACTGAGGAGAGGCTTCTGGCATCTGTTATGATCAGCAATTGGTCTTCCGCGTCTGCTATCTTTTCACCGGGACCTATGAAATTCCATCCAAGCTGGCTCCCGATTGCCTCAATTTGTATTTGTTCGGTTGCTTTTTGGACCGCCAGATACACAGTCCCGTGGACCTTACTATCCGCCTTGGAAAGCTCTTGTTTGACCGTTTTGAGAGGCAAGAAGACGGTAAAGGAGCTTCCGACACCGATCTCACTTTCAACCTCAATGCGTCCATTCATAGAATCAACAATCTCACGGGTGATCGATAGTCCAAGGCCTAGCCCGACTGACTTACCCAGCGAGTCCTGACCGTCTGTGTCATAGGCTTCAAAGATTGTATCCATGCGCTTCTGGTCCATTCCCGAACCTGTATCCGAAACCACGAAAACCCAATCATCTTCGGGTTGCAAGGGCTCTTGAACATAGATTGTCACTTGCCCTGATTGGGTGAATTTGATGGCATTAGAAACGAAATTGGCAAGAACTTGCTGGATCCGGCCGGCATCGCCGAAGACTTGAGCCTCAGAGCTTGTACTTACGTCAATCCGGAGGGCTTTACGCCGGGCGACGGGTCGGAAAAGTTCTGCCACCCGCTGCGCGACGGCATTTGGGCGCAATGTCTTGAACTCACGCTCTGCCGCGTTTTTTGACAGCTTTGCTTGCTGTAAAATTGAATCAAGCGTTTCCAGCAAGGCCTCACAAGAGTCTTCCATAAGTCCAATGGCACGGTCTCGTTCGGTTGCGGACCGTTCGCGCTTTAACTGATCAATAATGCCCAGAATTCCGCCTAACGGTGTCCGGATCTCATGTGAGACAGTCGCTAAAATGTTTGAGCGTGCCTCTAATTCGGCTTCGGCCTTGTCGCGCGCTTCGATAAGATCACGTTCAGCCTGTCTCTCCCGCGTAATTTCTTGAAGAATTCCGTAATAGCCAATCAAGCCTTGTTTCTTGAACTGGTCTTCGAACGCTGGGATGCCTTTGACCCGCTGCGTTCGCACTGCACCCTTGGCTGTAATGACGTTGATCTCAAAACCGAAGTCCTCTTCACTTTTGATGACGTTGGTGACAGTTTTCGCAAGTTGGGCGCGTTCGTCTTCCGGGACAATTTCTGGCAGCCGGTCGATCGGAATTGGCATGTCGTTAAGGCCAATATTGTCTCTAACCCAGGACGAAAATTCTATCGTTCGTCTCTTAGGATCGAGGACAAAATGCCCCATGCGGGCCGAAGCATGCGCCCGTTCAAGAAACAGCATTTGCTGTTTTAATTCGAAGATGCTCTCCAATTGATCCTCAAACAATCACGCTATAACTTTACGGAATGAGCAGATATAACACAGATATAAACAGCTTGTGACTAGCCCAGTCGATTGGGCTGCAACACCGCGCCTAGTATTTACCGTCAACGTCCATGAGACAGATTGAGGTTATTGAATAGAGGTGGGTGCGCTATGGTGTTTACCGGACGCGGAGCCTTTTCATTCTGCGTAAGAAGCAAACCGACGCCTTTCGAAGTTGCTCGTCTCAAGAGCAGTTAGTCCGCATTCGGTCCAGAAGTCGTCAAAACAAAGAATGCCTTCTGACTACCAAATCTCAGTAGCGTTGCGAGTTTGCGTAAACCCTCGCCCAGTAATCTGTGCACTTACCCTCTAGAAATATCAACGACGCACATTTTTTGCCCCCCGCCGGTGTCCAGCGAAAAGGTGGCAGAGTTTTGACTCCCCCCCTCCCCTTTCGAAAAGATGAGAGCTGAGCGTGCGTGCATGCATTTGCATGCGCGAAAACCGGGTCCACTGTCGTGGATCCGAACGTTGATTGATCCGAGTGGGCGTTGACATTGAACAGCGCACCGTGCCGATGAGATTCTTGCTTCCTATTTACTTCCAGTTCAAACGCAAAAAGGCCCCGCTGGTAACAGCGAGGCCTTTTTTGTGTTGGGTTTTCAATATGACGCTGGTTGCGGGAGTTGGATTTGAACCAACGACCTTCAGGTTATGAGCCTGACGAGCTACCGGACTGCTCCATCCCGCGCTACCGAGCTTTGGCGCCCGAAACCCGCAGGAAATACCGACGGATTTTAAAGACGCCAAAAGGGCTGCCCGTGAAGGTCAGCCCTTTGACTAGTGAATGGGTTTTTCCCGCGCTATCGCTGGCTTCAATGCCTGGCGGCGACCTACTCTTCCATGCCTTAAGACATAGTACCATCGGCGCAATCTGGTTTCACGGCCGAGTTCGAGATGGGATCGGGTGGGTCACAGACGCCATGACCACCAAGCAATGGGGCCAGCGAAAGTTTGGGTTTAAATCGATGCAGTACGGAAGGGTATCCGTACAGTGTTACTTGGGCGTATCTGGCTGGAGAATTTCTCCACCGCAACACCAGCACTCACCAATTAAGGCAAAGCTGTCGTTGACAGTGCGAACTCTCAAGCATGATCAGAACTATTAGGACCAGTTAGCTACACGCATTACTGCGCTTCCACACCTGGCCTATCAACGTCGTGGTCTACGACGGTTCGAAGATACCTAATCTCAAGGGAGGCTTCCCGCTTAGATGCTTTCAGCGGTTATCCCGTCCATACATAGCTACCCAGCGGCACGCCTGGCGGCATGACTGGTACACCAGAGGTATGTTCACCCCGGTCCTCTCGTACTAGGGGCAACTCCTTTCAAGTATCGACGCCCACGGCAGATAGGGACCAAACTGTCTCGCGACGTTCTGAACCCAGCTCACGTACCACTTTAATTGGCGAACAGCCAAACCCTTGGGACCTGCTCCAGCCCCAGGATGTGATGAGCCGACATCGAGGTGCCAAACGATTCCGTCGATATGAGCTCTTGGGAATCATCAGCCTGTTATCCCCGGCGTACCTTTTATCCGTTGAGCGATGGCCCTTCCACGAGGGACCACCGGATCACTATGACCGACTTTCGTCTCTGCTCGACCTGTCGGTCTCGCAGTCAGGCAGGCTTATGCCATTGCACTCTCGCAGCCGGTTTCCAACCGGCCTGAGCCTACCATCGCGCGCCTCCGTTACTCTTTAGGAGGCGACCGCCCCAGTCAAACTACCCACCACAGAGGGTCCTACTACCGGATAACGGTAGTTAGTTAGACATCAGAAAACAGCAGGGTGGTATTTCACCTATGGCTCCACTTGGACTGGCGCCCAAGTTTCAAAGCCTCCCACCTATGCTACACAACTCTTTCCTAATGCCACTCTGAAGTTGCAGTAAAGGTGCACGGGGTCTTTCCGTCTAACCGCGGGTACTCCGCATCTTCACGGAGAATTCAATTTCGCTGAGCATATCCTGGAGACAGTGGGGAAGTCGTTACGCCATTCGTGCAGGTCGGAACTTACCCGACAAGGAATTTCGCTACCTTAGGACCGTTATAGTTACGGCCGCCGTTTACTTGGGCTTCAATTCGGAGCTTGCACTCCTCCTCTTAACCTTCAAGCACCGGGCAGGCGTCAGACCCTATACGTCGTCTTGAAGCCGACTTAGCAGAGTCCTGTGTTTTTGATAAACAGTCGCTACCCCCTGGCCTGTGCCCCCTCCACACTGGTTGCCCAGTGAGAGGGCCTCCTTCTTCCGAAGGTACGGAGGCAATTTGCCGAGTTCCTTCAGGATACTTCTCTCAAGCGCCTTGGTATACTCTACCTGACCACCTGTGTCGGTTTCGGGTACGGTTTATACGGAGAGGCTATTTCCTGGAACAGCTTGGCTGCATGACCAATCCAATAAGGCCACACAACTTCCACCATCCGTCACACATCTCCAAGTACAGGAATATTAACCTGTTTCCCATCGACTACCCCCTTCGGGCTCGTCTTAGGGGCCGACTTACCCTGCTCCGATTAGCGTTGAGCAGGAACCCTTGGTCTTTCGGCGAGAGGGCATCTCACCCTCTTTATCGCTACTCATGTCAGCATTCGCACTTCCGATATGTCCACCGTCGGTTACCCTTCGGCTTCAACCACTTACGGAACGCTCCGCTACCGCTCATAGTAAACTATGAACCCTAAGCTTCGGTGCATATCTTTAGCCCCGTTACATCTTCGCCGCAGGAACCCTTATTTAGACCAGTGAGCTGTTACGCTTTCTTTAAAGGATGGCTGCTTCTAAGCCAACCTCCTGGTTGTTTTGGGATTCCCACATGCTTTCCCACTTAGATATGACTTGGGGACCTTAGCTGTAGGTTAGGGCTGTTTCCCTTTTGACGACGGACCTTAGCACCCGCCGTCTGTCTGCCAGACAAGACTCGATGGTATTCGGAGTTTGGTTAGGTTTGGTACCGCTCGCGCAGCCCTAGCCCATCCAGTGCTCTACCCCCATCGGCATACATCTGACGCTCTACCTCAATAGATTTCGCGGAGAACCAGCTATTTCCCGGCTTGATTGGCCTTTCACCCCTAAACACAACTCATCCGATAATTTTTCAACATTAAACGGTTCGGTCCTCCAGTGCATGTTACTGCACCTTCAACCTGGTCATGCCTAGATCGCCGGGGTTCGGGTCTAATCCAACATACTCAGTCGCCCTATTCAGACTCGCTTTCGCTTCGCCTACACCTAACGGCTTAAGCTTGCATGCTAGATTAAGTCACTGACCCATTATGCAAGAGGTACGCTGTCACCCCCTAAAGGGGCTCCAACTGCTTGTAAGCATCCGGTTTCAGGTACTGTTTCACTCCCCTAATCGGGGTGCTTTTCACCTTTCCCTCACGGTACTGTGTTCGCTATCGGTCATGTACGAGTATTTAGGCTTGGAGGGTGGTCCCCCCATGTTCAGACAGGATTTCACGTGTCCCGCCCTACTCAAGTCCTTTTCTATCACTTTAACATACGGGGCTGTCACCCACTATGGCCACTCTTTCCAAAGTGTTCTGTTAGTTTAAGAAAAGGCACTGGCCTGGTCCCGGTTCGCTCGCCACTACTACGGGAATCTCTGTTGATGTCTTTTCCTCCGGGTACTGAGATGTTTCAGTTCCCCGGGTTTGCTTCACCAAACCTATATATTCAGTTCGGTAATACCTTATCCACCTCGCTCTGATCACCCGAAGGTAAACAGAAAGAAATGGTGAAGGTGGGTTTCCCCATTCGGAAATCGCCGGATCAAAGTTTGCTCACAACTCCCCGACGCTTATCGCAGCGTGCCACGTCCTTCTTCGCCTGTACATGCCAAGGCATCCACCAAATGCTCTTACCTCACGCTTGAGAATCCACACCATCAACGACAGCCTTGCATAAGGACTGCGCGTCTTAACGATGATGAGGAGAAATTATCTCAGCCAGATAATCATTTTGATTGATTTGTGATGGTATGCGCCGCTTCCGGAACTTAGACCCGAAGGTCTAACCCTTTACGACGATACCGCCACGGCATCGATTTAAAAACCCATTCACAATGTCAAACGTTCGGCGACCAATGTCGCCTAACCGGACCCTATGGAAAACCACAGGCCGGATCTCTTTCTTTTCATACAATCAGATTTGGTTACCTGGTGGAGCCTATCGGGATCGAACCGATGACCCCCTGCTTGCAAAGCAGGTGCTCTCCCAGCTGAGCTAAGGCCCCTTAGGTTTTGGTAACGTACCAATAAGAGGTGGTGGGCCTGAGAAGATTTGAACTTCTGACCTCACCCTTATCAGGGGTGCGCTCTAACCAACTGAGCTACAGGCCCACATCTACCATTTCCGGCCGCCCCTAATGAAAGAGGCTGCCGCAACGGGCGTGAGCCGGCTCAGGCAAACAGCAGACGACCGACCTTGCGGTCAGCGTAAGCTGTATCTGATTGATGAAAGGACATGAGGACGACGGCAATGTTCTTTGGAAGCCATGAAGCACTTCCCGAGGCTAGCTCAGGCGCTTTCATGAATATCCTTAGAAAGGAGGTGATCCAGCCGCAGGTTCCCCTACGGCTACCTTGTTACGACTTCACCCCAGTCGCTGATCCCACCGTGGCTAGCTGCCTCCTAAAAGGTTAGCGCACTATCTTCGGGTGAAACCAACTCCCATGGTGTGACGGGCGGTGTGTACAAGGCCTGGGAACGTATTCACCGCGGCATGCTGATCCGCGATTACTAGCGATTCCGCCTTCATGCTCTCGAGTTGCAGAGAACAATCCGAACTGAGATATCTTTTGGAGATTAGCTAACCCTTGCGGGATCGCTGCTCACTGTAGATACCATTGTAGCACGTGTGTAGCCCAGCCTGTAAGGGCCATGAGGACTTGACGTCATCCCCACCTTCCTCCGGCTTATCACCGGCAGTTTCCTTAAAGTGCCCAACTAAATGATGGCAACTAAGGATGAGGGTTGCGCTCGTTGCGGGACTTAACCCAACATCTCACGACACGAGCTGACGACAGCCATGCAGCACCTGTCACTAGGTCCCCGAAGGGAAGAGATCTGTCTCCAGAAATCGTCCTAGGATGTCAAAGGCTGGTAAGGTTCTGCGCGTTGCTTCGAATTAAACCACATGCTCCACCGCTTGTGCAGGCCCCCGTCAATTCCTTTGAGTTTTAATCTTGCGACCGTACTCCCCAGGCGGATAACTTAATGCGTTAGCTGCGCCACTCAAGCTCTATGAGCCCGAACAGCTAGTTATCATCGTTTACGGCGTGGACTACCAGGGTATCTAATCCTGTTTGCTCCCCACGCTTTCGAACCTCAGCGTCAATATCTGTCCAGTCAGTCGCCTTCGCCACTGGTGTTCTTCCGAATATCTACGAATTTCACCTCTACACTCGGAATTCCACTAACCTCTCCAGAATTCTAGCTACCTAGTTTCAAGGGCAGTTCCGGGGTTGAGCCCCGGGATTTCACCCCTGACTTGGATAGCCGCCTACGTTCTCTTTACGCCCAGTAATTCCGAACAACGCTAGCTCCCTCCGTATTACCGCGGCTGCTGGCACGGAGTTAGCCGGAGCTTATTCTCTAGGTACTGTCATTATCATCCCTAGTAAAAGAGCTTTACAACCCTAAGGCCTTCATCACTCACGCGGCATTGCTGGATCAGGCTTTCGCCCATTGTCCAATATTCCCCACTGCTGCCTCCCGTAGGAGTCTGGGCCGTGTCTCAGTCCCAGTGTGGCTGATCATCCTCTCAGACCAGCTATAGATCGTCGACTTGGTAGGCCATTACCCCACCAACTATCTAATCTAACGCGGGCCCATCTAAAGGCGATAAATCTTTGGTCCGAAGACATTATCCGGTATTAGCTCAAATTTCTCTGAGTTATTCCGAACCTAAAGGCAGGTTCCCACGCGTTACGCACCCGTGCGCCACTCACCCCGAAGGGTTCGTTCGACTTGCATGTGTTAGGCATGCCGCCAGCGTTCGTTCTGAGCCAGGATCAAACTCTCAAGTTTGTGATACTAACTTACTAAGCACAGGGCGAACCCTGCCATCTTAACAAGCCAGAATATCAAGGAGCCGATACCTGCACTGTCAAACGTAATGGATACGAATGAACATGTATCATCAAGACCACCTGTGGAGGTGATCAGGATGTGGCATCGGCTTAAATTAACCGGTTACTGGAGCCTTAATATCCCCAGACCGGGCGCCGTCGCCCACATGTCCCTTCATCAAAAACTAACAATGTCAAAGAGCCTACCAGACACAAATGGCGGACAGCTATTGGATCCCCGATTTACACCGGGGGACCGGCTATCCGTTTTATGTTGGCGACCGTTGCGATGGAGGCGGTAGAAACCGTCTGCGCCGCGTCGGTGGAGCTCATCTAGGCGGGGTCTGAGATTCGGTCAACGCCTTTTTGCAATATTATTTCAAAAAAGCGTATTTTTCGCAGAACTCCGCCGTTTTTTAGATGTGCCTGCCAGCTTGAAATGGGGTTTTGGCGGGGGTTTTCAAGTGCCTTCGCCGGATTGAACGGTGAATCGGGCCCAGATTCGGCGATTCAAATGGGATAATCGTGCGATTCATCGGTCATATTTTCGATTCACAGGGGAATCGCAGCGAGAATCACAGTGAGCATCGATGTGACCTAAAGGCTCATCTGTTTCGTCGGTTCGAAACCGGGGCTTTGGGTTGGGCCATTTCTTCACTTTTTGCGCTTATGCGCGGGCCTATGGATTCCAAGTCCCCTTCTCCTGATACGCTTTTGGGCGGCGATACGCATGATGGTGAGCGCTTTGCTGCCCGTGTGCGCTCCGCTGTTGCATGGCGTTGGGGCGCACAGGTTGCCGCGCAGATTATAACGTGGACCTCGACCTTCCTTGTCGTGCGATTGCTCGATCCAACGGATTACGGTCTGTTTGCGATGAGCCAAGTGATCGTCACCGCCCTCGCCTTTCTTAATGGCCAGAGCTTCGCCACTTCTATTGTTCAGACAGACCGGCTCGATATGCGGCGGGTGGGTCAGGTGTTTGGCATGTTGCTGCTGGCCAATGGCATATTGGCGGCCACGCAATTCATCTTCGCCCCTTATGCCGCCGCCTATTTCGACGAACCCGTCGTCGCTGATCTGCTGCGCGTACAAGCGGTGATCTTCCTCACCATACCTTTTATCGCTCTCCCGTCGGAATGGCTGGCCCGGCAACTGCAGTTCCGCAAGCAAGGCCAGGTCAATATGGCCAGCGCCCTTGTCGGCGCGGCGACTGCTCTCATTCTGGCATGGATGGGCTGGGAAGTGTGGGCGCTTATCTATTCCGGGCTTTCGATATTCGTCACCCGCGCGATTGGCCTGATGTTCGCGGCGCGCCTGTGGGTCCGGCCCATTTTCAATCCCTCTGGCGCGTGGGACATGTTCACATTCGGCGGGATGCTGACCTTATGCCAATTGTTCTGGATCATTCAGAGCCAGAGCGATGTGGTCATCGCGGGGCGTTTGCTCTCCACCTATGATCTGGGCCTTTATACTCAGGCGCTGTTTCTCGCCTTGATCGTCACAGGGCGTTTTATTCCGCCGATCAATGAAGTCGCGCTGGCAGCCTATTCAGAATTGCACCGCGCGAAAAAGCCGCTGGCGCCTTACTTCTTAAAGACCGTGCGGATGGTGATGATGGTCAGCGCGCCGGTCTATATCGGGCTGGCCTTGACCAGTGAGAATGCGATTAAGGTCTTGATGGGTGACAAATGGACCGGGCTCATCCCGATCCTTGCCGGTCTGGCGATTACTATGCCGGCCTTTGCCCTGCATCTGGTCTGTTCACCGGTGACCAATGCGATGGGGCGGCCGCGGGTCTATCTGTTCACCTCTATTGCCGGTGCCATCATATTCCCTTGCGCCTTTATGTGGGGCGTCGATGCGGGGCCGATGGGGCTGGTCTATGCGTGGTGGATTGCCGCGCCTTTGCTTTGCGCGGTCACCTTGACTGTCACTTTGCCGCGGATCGGCGTGTCTTTGGCCGCGCTTCTTACCACTATCGCCCCAATCGGCCTGGCCTGCGCGGCGATGGCGGTGGCGGTTTTGGCGGCGCAGCATTTCGTGCCGGTAGAAAGCCCCTTGCTGGCGCTGGCGTTTAACGGTGCATTGGGCGCGGGCGTTTACGGCGCAACCTTCTGGCTTGGGTTCAGAGGAATTGTCGAGGAAACCTGGGCTCTGCTGCGCAACCGCCAAACGAAGGCCGCGCCCGCTTGATTTTGGGAACCCCCACTTGTCTGATACTATGCCTGCCAGACGCACGGGTATGACCCTTTGCGCAGCCGGGATCGGACGAACGCATGACATATTTTTGGGCAATACCCGCCATCACCGCGAGCCTATTTGGCTCCAGCGCCAGCACCGTCGCGGTCGAACCACCCGCGCCCGCGCCCGTCACCGCGCCTGATGCAGAGATAGAGTCCATCGCGCCCAGCCTGTCTGATCCCGCGACCGAAATTCTCGATCTAGAAGAAGACCGCAACAATCGGTTCACGGTTCCGGTGATGATCGAGGGGATGGGCCCGTTCGACTTTATGATCGATACAGGCAGTCAGGCGACCGCCGTGACCCATGAGATCAATGAAGGGTTGCAGCTTACCCCATTTGGCACAGCAATATTGGTGGGCATGGCCAGCCGCCGCCCGGTCGATGTTGTCGAAGTGGAGCAAATGACCTTTGGCAGCCACACTGTCCAAGACCTGATCTCCCCAGTGCTTGAACGGCAAAATGTCGGCGCGGACGGTATTTTGGGCCTCGATAGCCTGCAGGATTTCCGAGTCCTTATTGATTTTCGCGAAGACACTATTGCTGTCCAAGACGTTTCCACCCTGCGCCGCCAGCGCCAAGGGTTTGAGATTATCGTGCGCGCCCGGCAAGAATTGGGGCAGCTGCTGATCACCGACGCTTTGGTCGAAGGGGTCCGCGCAACCGTAATTATCGACACAGGCGCAGAAGCCAGCCTTGGCAATTTTGCCTTGCGCGATCAGATTCGCACCCAGCGATCACAGGATGTGACCACCACAGACGTGAACGGCGTGGAGATGGTGGGGAAGATGTCTTACGTCCGATCGCTGAATTTGGGCGGATTGGCGATGCGCGATGTGGCGTTGGCCTTTGGCGATGCGCCAGCGTTTGAGGCGCTGGGTCTACAGGACACTCCAGTGATTTCGCTGGGCATGCAACATTTGCGGATGTTTGACCGGGTGGCGATTGATTTTGCCAATCGGCGGATTTTGTTCGATGTGCCGCGCGATGTTGCCCGCGCTCTGCGGCGGCAACGCAACCGCAGCTTTAACGCGCTCACCCGGTAGCAGCGTTGGCGGTTCGTCCCGCCTATAACCCCTGCACCCAACCACTCCGCTAACAAACGATGCCTTGTTGTTAGGGCGCCGTGCGCCCACATGATGCGGCACCATGCCGCCCGATACAGCCACATCCGATAGACCCACCGCCCCTGCCGACGCCGAGGGTTGGAAAACGCTGCGGCGCTTCCTCCCTTACCTATGGCCAGCCGGCAACACCGAATTGCGCGTGCGGATTGCCGTCGCGCTTACCTTGGTGCTGTGCGCAAAGGGGGTCACGCTGGCGTTGCCCTTTGCTTATAAAGGCGCGGTCAATGCGATGGAAAATTCAGGTTCCGCGCAAGCGATTGCAGCGGGCGCGCAAGTGGCGATGGCGCTGGTTGCCGCCTTTGTCTTGGGCCGGTTTACATCGCTCATGTTCGACAATTTGCGCAATGTTGCGTTTGAACGGGTCGGCCAAATGGCGACGCTGTCCTTGGCACAGGATGTGTTCCACCGGTTGCACCGCTTGTCTTTGCGATTTCACCTCAACCGCCGCACGGGTGAGGTAACGAAGATTATCGAACGCGGGACAAAGAGCATCGATTCCATGCTCTATTTCCTGCTTTTCAACATCGCCCCCACTGCGATTGAACTGATCGCGGTCGGCATAATCTTCTATCTCAATTTCGGGTGGGAATTGGTTGCCGCCACCGCGCTTACGGTTGTCTGCTATATATCGGTCACGCGCTGGATCACCGAATGGCGCACCAAATTGCGGCGCGAGATGAATGATCTGGATGGTCAGGCTTTGCACCGCGCGGTCGATTCGCTGCTGAATTTTGAAACGGTCAAATATTTCGGCGCCGAATCCCGCGAAGAAGAACGCTATGCCGGGGCCGCGCGGGCCTATGCGGCGGCGGCGGTGAAATCGGAAAACTCGCTGGCGCTGCTCAATGTGGTGCAGGCCGCGATCACCAATTCGCTGATGGCGGGCGCGATGGCCTACACCGTTTGGGGCTGGAGCAAGGGCGAATTGACCGTCGGTGATCTGGTGTTTGTGAACACCTATCTGATGCAGCTTTTCCGCCCGCTCGATTTGCTCGGCTGGGTGTACCGCACGATCCGCCAAGGGCTCGTCGATATGGCGGAAATGTTCCGGTTGATGGACACTGAGGTGGAGGTCGAAGACCCGCCGGGTGCGCCTGCTTTGGCGGTGCGCGAACCATCGCTGACTTTTGACAATGTCACCTTTGGCTATGAGAAAGAGCGCACGATCTTAAAGGGGCTGAGTTTTGAAGTGCCCGCCGGATCGACGCTGGCGATTGTTGGGCCTTCGGGTGCGGGTAAGAGCACGATTGGCCGCTTGCTCTTCCGGTTTTACGACCCGCAAGAGGGGCGCATTCTGATCGATGGTCAGGATATTGCGAAAACGCAGCAAGAAAGCGTGCGCGCCGCCATCGGGATCGTCCCGCAAGACAGCGTGCTGTTCAACGACACGCTCGCCTACAATATCGCTTACGGTGCAGAAGGGGCGGATCAGAATATTGTCGATCAAGCCGCCAGAGATGCGGCGCTGATGCCGCTCATTGATCGCTTGCCGGATCGGTTTGAAACGACGGTGGGCGAACGCGGGTTGAAACTGTCCGGCGGAGAGAAACAGCGGGTCGCAATTGCGCGCACGCTGGTGAAGAACCCGCCGATCTTGTTGCTGGACGAGGCGACGAGCGCTTTGGACACACGCACAGAGCAGGAAATTCTCGGCACACTGCGGCGGCTCGCGCAGGGCCGCACCACGATTGCGATTGCGCACCGGCTTTCAACGATTGCCGATGCGGACCGGATTATTGTGCTGGATGGCGGCGAAATGGCGGAAAGCGGCACGCATGCCGGGCTGCTCGCGAGCGGCGGGCTGTATGCCGACATGTGGGCGCAGCAGGCGAATGAGAATGTGGAAGAGGCGGAAGAGGCGGAAGAGGCGGAAGAGGCGGCGGAGTAAATCCGCCGCCTATCGCCATCATTCTTCGGTGGGTTCAGCAGCCCGGCGCAGAGTGGCGGAGGAGAGATCCAGCTCATCAGCTGGGATCACCTCAATATTCTCGCGCACCGCAGACAGATCGTCCAAGAATTGCGACGCATCGCCGACAATCACCAATGTTGCGGCATCGGGATCGACATATTGCTGCGCCGCTGCATTGGCGGCGCTGGCATCGACCGCCGATAGCCTCTCAGCAAAGCGCGCCGCTTCTTCTGCGGAAAGGCCTTGTTGCAGTAAAGTCGCGACGATCCGGTTGAACCCGCCGCTGGTTTCCAGTGCACGGGCATGCGCCCCGCTAAGGTAAAGCCGCCGCCGCTGAAGCAGATCCTCGGTCAATTCCTCTGTTCCCAGCCGCTCAAATTCGCTGAGGAAGATTTGCGCCACTTCATCTGCGGTGTCGTTCTTCGTCTGCGAACTCGCCGTCAGGATCGACGTGTCGCGCCGGTCGGCAAAACCAGAATAGGCGCCATAAGAAAGCGAACGCTTGGTGCGGATTTCTTCAAACAAACGCCCGCTCGACCCGCCGCCCAGCACACTATTGGCAAGTTCAAGCGGGTAGAAATCCGGACTGGTCCGCGATGGCGCGCGCACAGCGGCGATCACGGCTGCTTGGCCCGCATCGGGCATATCGACCACGATGGTGCGCACTGGTTGCACTGCGCCTGCGGCGACTTCTGGGACGGGCCCCGGGCGCAGATCGGTGCGCCAATCGCCAAACATTGCCTCCGCCGTGGCAATGGCATCGGAGGGCGCGATCCCGCCGCTGATCACAATTTTCATCCGGTCGGGATGGAAATAACGCTGCCGGTGCTCCAGCAAATCACTGCGCGTGATCATCGCGAGACTTTCATCCGTCCCGCCCGGCTGAGAGCCATAGGGCGCATCGCCATACATCGCGACGCGGGCAATATAACGCGACAATCCGCCCGGTTCCTGCATTTGCACCCGCAAACCATCAAGGGCGCGCGCGCGTTCCAATTCAAATTCCTCGGTCGGATAGATCGCGCCTTTGACGATTGCCGCCGCCAAAGCGCCCGCTTCACCCAAATTTGCAGTGGGTGCGGTCAGATTGAAACTGCTGCCATCGCTGCCCGCGCCGCCGCCGAAACTCGCGCCGAGGCTTTCAAAACTGGCCGCGATTTGTTCGGCATTCATCCCATTGATGCCGCGATCCGCTAAACCCGCCGCCAATTGCGCAACGCCCGCGCGCTCGCGTTGGTCGGTCTTGCTGCCGCCGGGTACCAGCATTGAAATCGTCGCAATCGGCACACTGCCGGTTTGCACGGCAACAACTTCGATCCCATTGCTCAATGTCGCTTCAACGATTTCCAGCGGCGCAACCTCAGGCGTTTCACCCGGAGGCGGCGGAGCCATACGTTCCCCCTCTGGGCGGACCTCGCGGATCACGCCGACCGCCGGGGGCAGAGTGCGAAATTCCGGCATGGCCACCGGATTGGCGTAAGACGCCGGATCATCCTCGCCCGCAGTATATGTAATGGTCACGCGCTTTTGCGGATCAAGATAATAGGCCGCCACGCGCAGCACGTCTTGCGCGGTAACATCCGCAATCGCGGCCAGACGCATATCGGCGGCGTCTGGGTTGCCGGTCGAAACAAGCGCCTCACCCAATTCAAACGCGCGGCCCCGCGCGGTTTCGCGGCGGCGCAAAGTGCTGGCGACAATCTCATTCTTGGCCTCGCTCAGCTCTTCTGGCGTGACCAATTCGGTGCGGATCCGTTCAAGCTCTGCGTCCAAAGTCGCGCCGGCTGTTTCCATCTGATCCGGCCCGCGCACAATCGCATAGACTTGGATGGCCCCTGCTTCGCGGAACATTGATGAACCCGATGCGACCTGAACAGCCTGCCCCGTGCGGACCAACGCGTTGTTCAGCCGGCTGTTATCACCCCGGTCGAGGATCGAATCGAGCACTTGCAACGCCGCCGCATCGCCGTGGGTCGCGGGCACGCCTTTCCAAACGCCGCCCACCACGGGCAACGGCACATTGGGTGCGGTTGCATTGACGGTGCGCGGGCCGGTCACGGCTGGCTCCCGCGTCTCAATCGTCAGATCCACCGGGTTTGCGCGGGCCGGAATATCGGCGAAATATTCATCGACTAAGCCGCGCAGCTGCGCCATTTCAAAATTGCCCGCCACGATCAAAGTCGCGGTGTCTGGGCCATAATAAGCCTCATAAAACGCCCGCGCATCATCCAGCGTCGCATTGTCGAGATCGTCAATCGAGCCAATCCCGGGGCGGCGATGCGGCATCACATCATAGGCATTTTCCGGCAGGACAAACCGCTGAAGCCGGCCATAAGGAGGCGCGAGCACACGCTGGCGCAATTCCTCTTTCACGACATTGCGTTCTGTTTCGAACACTTCGTCATCAACCACGACATTGGCCATACGTTCGCGGTGGGTCCACAGCATCGTTTCCAGATAAGCGGCGGGAACCTGTTCAAAATAATTCGTGCGGTCGATCCAATTGGACGCATTGCGGGTGCCGCCAATATCCGCCGTCAGACCATAAATCATATTATACGGCATATTCTCCGTCTTGCGGCTGAGAATATGTTCGAACAGATGCGCAAATCCGCTGCGCCCTTCTGGGTCGAGTTTGGAGCCGATATCATACCACAAGGATGTGGTGACAGTGCTGGTCGTATCGTCAGGGATAGCGATAACGCGCAGGCCATTTTCCAGCGTCCACATCGTATATTCGATTTCTGGAACGCTCAGTGTCGCCGCCGCTTCACTGGACGCGTCACTGTGCGCTTCAGCCAGAACCGGCGCGGCGACAGCAAGACTGGTTGCCGCGGCGCTCGCGAGCAAGAAGGTGCGGATCATAGAATGGCCCCGTTTTTGAAATTTCCTGAGCGCGATTAGAGCCTGCACGCGGCCTGACTTCAACCGTCAAAGCGCCCAAGATTAGACAAAAGGGTGAATTTTACCGCTGAGCGTCCTGGCTGAGCTTTGTGAGCAGCGTCATTGCCTCTCCGCGCGCATCCCACTGCACAAACAGGTGATCATGGTGCAGCCCCGCAATGACATTGCAAGCAATGCCTGAGGTGGCGAGCGTGGTCGCCACCGCCGCCGTCAGCCCGACCCCTTGAAGATCAGAATGCACTTGCAAAGTTATACGCGCGAATTGCGGCGCGTCTGCTGGCGCGGCCGGAGCCGGGATAATCGCGCACATACCCTCCTCCTCACGGATGATCGCAAAAGCCGTCTCCGGAAGGAAGGTCGCATCTGAAACCGCGTGAAAACACCACGAACGCTCGCACAGTTTGGGGTCCATGCCGATCAGCATGGCCTTTAAATCGGTGACGGTGCCCGGTTTCATAGAGGGGGTTTCATAGAAAGCGTTTCATAGAAGGGGTTTCATCTAGAGAATATATTTCGACAGATCAGTGTTTCCGGCCAAATCACCCAGCCGCCCGCGCACATATTCAGCGTCGATCGTGATGGTTTCACCGCCATGATCTTCGGCCTCAAAGCTGATTTCCTCCAGCAATTTTTCCATCACCGTCTGCAAACGCCGCGCCCCGATATTCTCAACGCTTTCATTCACCCGCGCCGCAATGCTGGCGACCTCGATGACCGCGTCTTCGGTGATGTCGAGTGTGACGTCTTCCGTCGCGATCAAGGCGCGATATTGCTCCACCAAATTGGCGCGCGTTTCTGACAGGATGCGAACAAAATCTTCTTGTGTCAGCGCGCGCAATTCCACGCGGATCGGCAAGCGTCCTTGCAATTCGGGCAGCATGTCGGACGGTTTCGCCAAATGAAACGCGCCTGAGGCGATGAACAGCACATGGTCCGTTTTCATCGGGCCATATTTTGTGCTGACGGTTGTGCCTTCGATAAGCGGCAACAGATCGCGCTGCACCCCTTCGCGGCTGACGCTGCCGCCGCGCACGTCGGAAACGGCGATTTTGTCGATTTCATCGAGGAACACGATGCCGTTCGTTTCAGCATTGGCCAAGGCCGTGCGCGCGACATCTTCATCGTCGAGGCGTTTATCCGCCTCTTCCTCAACCAATTTGTCCCATGCATCGGGCACGCGCAATTTCTGCTTCTTACTCTTCGCTTTGCCGAACGCCTTGCCCATCATATCCGACAGGTCGATCATCTGCATATTCGCGCCCGCATTGCCCATATCAAACGGCATATTGGGCGCGTCCATCACATCGATTTCAACCTCGACCTCGTTCATCGCGTTTTGAACGATCCGTTCGCGGAAACTGGCGCGCGTTGCTTCGGAGGCATTCTCTCCGCACAATGCGTTGAGCAATCGTTCCATCGCCGCCTCTGACGCGGTTTCGCGCACGGCTTCGCGGCGGCGCTCTTTTTCTAGGCGGATGGCCTCTTCGACCAAATCGCGCGCAATTTGCTCAACGTCTCTGCCGACATAGCCGACTTCGGTGAATTTGGTCGCTTCGATCTTCACAAACGGCGCCTCGGCCAGCTTTGCCAGACGCCTGCTGATTTCGGTCTTGCCGCAACCTGTCGGCCCGATCATCAGGATATTTTTCGGCGTCACCTCGTCGCGCAAATCCGCGCCAAGCCGTTGCCGCCGCCAGCGATTACGCAGAGCGACCGCGACCGCGCGTTTCGCGTCTTTCTGCCCGATAATATGTGCGTCAAGAGCGGCCACAATGGCCTTAGGTGTCAAATTATCTGTCATGGATTTTTCCGAAATTCTTAAACTGTTTCGACAGTCAAATTGCCATTGGTGAACACGCAGATATCAGCGGCAACGGCCATCGCCTTGCGCGCGATCTGCTCGGCATCCTTTTCATAATCGGACAAGGCCCGCGCCGCAGCGAGCGCGTAATTTCCGCCCGATCCAATCGCCGCAATGCCGCCCTCAGGCTCAAGCACATCGCCATTGCCGGTGAGGACCAGCAAACATTCCTCGTCCGCGACAATCATCAAGGCTTCCAAATTGCGCAAATATTTGTCGGTCCGCCAATCTTTGGCCAATTCGACCGAGGCGCGCATCAATTGCCCGGAATATTGCTCCAGCTTGCGCTCCAACCGCTCAAACAAAGTGAACGCATCTGCGGTCGCACCGGCAAAGCCTGCAATGACTTTATCGCCCTCGCCAATGCGGCGCACTTTGCGCGCATTCGGCTTCATCACGGTGTTGCCCATCGACACCTGACCATCGCCCGCAATCACGGTCTGCTTGCCGCGCTTTACGCCGATAATGGTGGTGCCGTGCCACTGCACGAGGCCATGAGAAGAATGTGTGTCTGTCATGCCCTGCGATATGGGCGTTTTGGCAGAGGGATCAAGCCGACGCTAAGTTACGGCCCGCCGGGACCAGCGCCCGGACCGCCCGCGCCCACTTGGCCAATATTGCCAAACAGATCTTCTAGGAAGCTGCGCTCGCGGCCCAAAGTCGGCGTCATATCGCCATCTGGTTGCAAGAACACGACCTGATCAATCCCGCTGCGATCAACCGAGGAGACATTGCCAGCCGCATCAAAGCGCACCGCCAGAACCGCGTGATTGTCGATGCGCGGGCGCACAAATGGACGGCGGCCCGTGGTGCTGGCGATATAATACCAGACCGGCTCACCATATTGGCTTTCAAATGTCGGGCGGCCCAATGTGCCTTCTACCGAACGCTGATTGTCGATCCCCGGCTCAATCGAACGGGTCAACACCGGATCATTCACAAACCCGCGAGATTCGCGAATTGAGGAACACGCGCCCAATGCCAGCACAGCGCATCCAAGCACCGCTGCCTTTGCGTATCTGCTATGAAAGAGGCCAGTTTTTGCCAATCCGTGATCGCGCATGTGTTCGAGAATTCCTGTTTATCTGTCACTTGCCGCGCGCGGTGCGCGGCCTATATTCGAGGCGTCATACTTTGTGTCGCATATCCATGCAACGCCGCTGCGACGCGCTCTTGTGAATGCGCTGGCGCCGGGGCCGTGAATTGCGGATGAATAGGCACAATCGAACGCGCTAGAAAGGTTCTCATGTCGTTTATCTCCCGCCTGCTGGGCACCGGCCCTGACCCCCGCGAAGAGGTCCGCCCCTTGTGGCACCGCGTCGTGGAATTGGCGAGGGAGCCGTCATTCTACACCGATTGCCATGTCGCGGATTCGGTTGGCGGGCGGTTCGATTTGATGACCGCGGTCTTGTGCACGGTGATGGTGCGGGTTGAGGCCAGCGAAATGCGCGCACAAAGCGCCTTGCTCGCGGAATTGTTTGTTGAGGATATGGACGGCCAATTGCGCGAATTTGGCGTCAATGATGTGGTCGTGGGCAAACGCATGGGCAAATTGATGAGCGTGCTTGGCGGACGCCTCGGCGCTTATCGCAGCGCCTTGGTGGATAAAGACCGTGAGAAATTGGTGGGCGCCGTTTCGCGCAATGTGACCTTTAGCGAGGATGCAGACGAAACCGCCGCAGCAGAATTGGTGGCGGACAAATTGCTGGCTTTGTCGGAAAGGCTGGCGGGTTTCGACGATGACGCCGTCCTTAAAGCGAGCGGGATATGGTGAATATGTCCGAGAACAACGCCCCTGAATTGCTGCGCCCAATAAAGGTCAAAGGCCTGCCCGGCGACAGCGTGATCATTGAAGCGGATGCAGACGAGCGCTCCGCACTGGCGGCGCGGTTTGGCCTGCCGAGCATCGGTTCTTTGCGGGCGGAAATTGCGCTGGAGGGACGCGGCAAAGCGATCCGCGCGACCGGCACGTTGAAAGCCGCCATCCAGCAAACCTGCGCAATATCTGGTCAGGATTTCCCGACGACCATCTCTGAACGGCTCGATTTGCGCTTCGTCGAAGAAGGCGCAGTCAATGCCGCTCAGGATGAAAATGTCGAAATTGAAATTGAGCTCGACGCGCAGGATTGCGACGAAATCGAATTTTCCGGCGACGCCTTCGACCTCGGCGAAGCGGTTGCGCAAACCTTAGGCTTGGCAATCGACCCATTCGCAGAAGGGCCCGGCGCCGACGCCGCCCGTAAGAAGGCCGGAATTGTCGGCGAAGGAGAACAAGACGGCCCGATGGCGGAAATGCTCAAAGGGCTGACTAAGGGTTAGATTGTTCGCGGCAAAATCGCGTGATCAGGCCAGCTCCATCAGAACGGCCCCATCAAAACGACCCCATCAAAATGGGATATCATCATCCAGATCATCGTGGCCGCCGCCGCCGAACCCGCCGCCTGAACCGCCACCAGATCCACCGCCTTGGTTGCCGCCGCCCCCAGCGCCGCCGCCGCCGCCTTGGTTCCAGCCGCCGCCACCTTGGCCGCCGCCGCCCTGATTGCCGCCGCCGTAACCGCCGCCACCACCTTGGCCACCGCCGCCGCCTGATGCGCCGTCGAGCATAGTGAGCGTGCCGCCGAGGCCTTGGATCACGACTTCCGTGCTATAGCGGTCTTGGCCGTTTTGATCCTGCCATTTGCGGGTCTGCAATTTGCCTTCGATGAAGACTTTGCTGCCTTTTTTGACATAGCGTTCAACGACGCCGACCAGACCTTCGGAAAAGATCGCAACCGTGTGCCACTCGGTCTTCTCGCGGCGTTCGCCGGTATTCTTGTCTTTCCAATTTTCGGATGTGGCGATGCGCAAATTGGCAACGCGCCCACCATTTTGGAAAGAGCGGATTTCAGGGTCCGCCCCAAGATTGCCGATCAACATGACCTTATTAAGCGAGCCCGCCATGAAACTGTCCTTCTCTTTATCTTTAAAGGCGCAGCATATCGCCGCGCGCGAATCTGTATGAGAGGAGTGATAGGGCAGCACGAAGCGCAGAGCGATACGCCCTGTGCCTTTTTACACCTTTGAGTGAGAATTTGTTTGTTTGGAGCGCGTCGCAGCCCTTGCCGCCCCGCGCTAAAAATCAACGCGAGGGGTAACGCAGCCGGCCCAAGAACCGGGTCAGGCTCGGCATTTCACGCTCGCCGCTGGTCAATTTGTGTTTGAACTTTTCAAACCGCATCACGCCATCAATTCGGCGGCCAAGGAATTCGTGGCTCTTCGCCTTTCCTTCGCTGTCATCATTGACGAAGAACGCGAGGGTTGCGGAATAGATGCCGGCCAAAATCGCCCGTTTTGTATAATGGTTGTAATCGGTCGCCGTGTCCCCGGCGAGCCGCCACATGATATCAGCAGAACGCCAACCCAATTGCATGCTGCGCGCGGCATTTTGCGGCATTGCCATGATCGACATTGCGCGGCGAACGGCCTCGTCAATATGCTCCACCGCATCAAGGCGGAACGCGACCAGCACGCGAATACGCTCCCGGATTTTCAGCTCAGCAAGGCGTTCTTGCGGCCATTCCGCCTCCATCGCCTGATCCACCGATGTGACCCACGCCTCGATCATGTTCATCGCGCGCCCGCTTTCCGGGAAAGCCAATTTGGCAATATCCACATCCGCGCCCGCCATTTCAGCGGCGGCGATCAAGGCCGTTTCATTCCAGCCATCAAAAATCGCAGAGGCGGCAATGTCTGGGGCGAGCGCAATGCGCAGCTCGTCCAAAGTCATGTCAGCCCAATCAGGGCCAGAATTGGGGCCAGCTTCAGAGGTAGCGTCAGATGCATTCGTCATATTAAAAAGCCAATTCTAGAAAGACGGCCCATATTGCCGGGCCTGCGTTTGACCTTCGCGCGCCGCGTCGGCCTCTGCAAATTCGCGCACCATCAATGTGTTGCCGCTCATCAAATTCATGTAATCGCGCGCCGATCGGCCCGAATTGTCGTTGCGATCAGGGTCCGCACCTTCGCTCAAAAACTGGCGGATCAGGCTGATATTGCGTTGATGCACCGCCGCAATCAAAGGCGTTTCGCCCTGTTGATCGGCAACATTCACCAAAGCGCCCTTATCAAGCAATTCTTCCGCCCCTTCGATGAAACCCATCCGGGTGGCGAGTTGCAAGGGGGTGATCCCTTCATTGTTGCGAATGTTCGGATTGGCCCCGCGTTGCAGCAAGAACCGCACCCACAGCACATCGCGGCGCGCGGTTACCACATGCAAACCGGTATCGCCGGTGGTGATATCGCGCGTGTTGACGACGGTGGTTCCCGGCTCATTCAACATTTCGGTGGCCACATCGCCTTCGCGATCTTTCACAGCTTCTAGAAATTCGTATCCTTGCGAATACAATTGCGCCGCAGCCGGGCTAAGCGCGGCAAATGCAAAAACCGCCGCAAAAGCCGCGCTAGTTACATGCATTGTTGACCCTAACTTGCGCAAAACACTAAACGCCACGCTTTGAACCTTTCGCTTTTCCTGCCACAGATATTTCGGATTTCTATCCTCAGATAGGCTTCCTTTGCGAGGACGCAATTAGCAGACCATGAACATATCCGCCAATCCCCACACATTGCTCGGCTTTTTCGCAGCTTCCGCCGTGTTTTTGCTCGCCTCTTGTGGCCCAAACGAGATCGATCCGGGTGAGCCGCCTCTTACCGGTGCGACCATTGGCGGAGATTTTGAATTGTCGAACAGCGCGGATGAAACCGTGCGCTGGGCCGACTTTGATGGGAAATACCGGGTGGTCTATTTCGGCTATGCCTATTGCCCCGACATCTGCCCCACCGATATGCAGCGGATCACCCAAGGGCTCAATCAATTCGCCGATAATGACCCGGAAATGGCGGAGCAGGTGCAGCCCATCTTCATCACCATCGACCCCGAACGTGACACGGGCGAAGTGCTGGAGGAATTTACCGGCGCTTTTTCCGAAGATTTGATCGGCCTGCGCGGGACGCCAGAACAGACCGCCGCGGTCGCTGACACTTTCAAAGTGTTTTATTCGCGCGGCGAAGACGCACCGGGCGGCGGATATTTGATGAACCATTCAGGCATCGTCTATTTGTTCGGCCCCGCTGGCGAGCCGCTTGCCACTCTGCCCACCGATGAAGGGGCGGATGCTGTCACCGCAGAACTCGCCAAATGGGTGCGCTAAGGAAAGATTTCTGGACCCTCCCGCTGAGCGAGCTGACCCGCGCCGAGTGGGAGGCTTTGTGCGATGGGTGCGGGCGCTGCTGTCTGCATAAGATTGAGGACGCCGATACGGGCGCGATTGCGGATACCAATGTGGCCTGCAAATTGCTCGATTGCGGCACAGCGCAATGTTCCGACTATCGCAATCGCAAGGCCTTTGTGCCCGATTGCCTGCGGCTGACATTGGCGATTGTTGAGGATGTGCCGTGGCTGCCCTCCACCTGCGCCTATCGCCGGCGGGCTGAGGGGCGCGATTTGCCGGGCTGGCATTATTTGATCAGCGGCGACCGCGACGCGGTAAAACATGCCGGGATCAGCGTGGCGGGCCGCGTGGTTAGCGAAGTCGATGCCGGGCCGTTGGAACATCATATCGTTGAGTGGGGCAAAAACCCGCGCATGGGATTTGATGTCGGCGATGATGACGACACTCAAAATCTTGGCGCATGATTGATTGGCTCAAACCCCGCGTGCCGGACCCGGTGCCCACCATTGATCTGGGCGGAACTATCCTGCCCATCATGCTGCGCCGCCACCGCACCGCAAAACGTCTCACGCTGAGGCTAGCCCCGGATGGCAGCGAAGTTCGCATCACAATGCCGCAATGGGCCCGCAGCGCAGATGCGGTTGCCTTTGCCCATTCCCGCAGAGAATGGCTGACCAAGCAGCGCGCCAAAATCCCAGAGAAAACCGTGCCCGCGCCTGGCGGCGAAGTGCTCTACCGGGGCGAAGCCTTGCGGATTGAATGGGATGAAAGTGCCCCACGCCGCCCCGAGCTATTCGGCACCATGTTGCGGATTGGCGGTCCCAAAGAGGGCTTGGAGAAACGCCTGCAACGCTGGCTGGAGCGGGAGGCGTTGAGCCTGTTTGAAGCCGATATGGCCGATTACACCGCCGCCGCCGCGCTTGATCCGGTCCCAGTTGGGCTCTCTAGGGCGCAGCGGCGCTGGGGCAGTTGTTCTGAAATGGCGCGTATCCGGGTCAATTGGCGGCTGATCCAGGCTCCTGATTTCGTCCGCAGGTCGGTCGTCGCGCACGAAGTGGCGCATCTGGTTCACTTCGACCACAGCCCGGCTTTTTACGCGCTGCTTAAAGACATTTACGAAGGGGATCTGCCGTCTGCCGATCGCTGGCTGAAGGAACAAGGGCGCTCGCTCTATGCCGCCCTTGGGTGAAGGCGTGCCCCAGTAAAGCAGGCCCAGTAAAGCGGCCAGTAAAACCGCGTAGGCTTTCGTTAACCCTGTCCGGTTAAATTGCAGTCATGTTTCGGGCGTTCTCGCTGATCATGGCCGTCATAAGCCTCTCCTTCCCCGCGCTCATTGGATCGGGGATGGAACTGCGTGCGCAGGGCAATTGCCCCAATTGCGATTTGCCGCCCGGATGCAGAGGCAATGGCAATCAAAACGGCAATGGTAATGGCAATGGCAACCGCAATCGCAATTGCCAGCGTTTAGAAATCAGCATCGAAAGCGACATTGATTTTGGCCGCGTCGTCTTGCTCGGCAATGGCGAGGCGCGGGTTCTGCTTGATCTGGAAACGGGTCAAAAAACACTGATCGGCGATGTCGATGATTTGGGCGGCATGCCGATTACGGGCCGCGCGATGATCACCGGCGCGCCGTTTGAACAAATCGTCATCGACCTGCCCAGCGAGGTCGCCATGCGAGACCCAACCGGCGGCAATGCGCGGATCCGCGATTTTGTCAGCGACCTTGCCGGTTTCCCCACTTTGGATGCGAATGGGCAATTGACCTTCAATTTCTCCGGCACTTTGGTGATCGATGCGGAAACCAATGCCAGCGGAAATTTGCGGGGCCGCGTCCCGATCAGCGTTGAATACCCCTAAACCGGCGCGATCCTCATCAGCATCGCGCCACAGTGCGCTTGCAAAAACCGCTCTGGCATAGCGACCCTTGCCGCCCTATATTGCCCCGATGGCAAGATTTGCGAATTCGCGTTTTAATCCCGCGCCGGGTGTGGTCGATTTCTGGAATGAGTTCAGAAAGCCGAACCCCTACCGCATTCCGTTGCTGATCGCATCGGCGACGCCCTTTGCTTTGATCTTTTACGCCTTGGGGTCGGAGACATTTTATGTCGCACCGGAACGGCCTCAGATCACCTATATCACCACCCTCGATCCTGATCGCACCGATGAAGAAATCATCGATTCCAACATCGAAAATCAAGAGGTGAAGGACCTGCGAGAGGCGCGGGATGCCGAATTGGCTCAGCGCAAACGTGACCTTTACAAGGCGCTGGGGGCGGCCGCCGGGATGGATGTCGAAGGGATCGAACGCCGCGCCGAAGAAGAGCGCGCCGCCGAAGAAGCCGCAGCGCAGGCATCGCGCGAAGAACGGCTTGGCGAAACGGAGGGTACGGCCAGCGCTGCCCCGCCCGCTACGAATTTGCCCGCCGCCAATTTGCCCGCCGAAAGCTCGGCGCAGTAGAAACAGCGGCACTCTTGGAAACACCCCCATCAGACGCAGATTGGATGGCCGCTTGCGCGCGGCTCTCGGCACGCGCTCGCCCCTTATCGCGCCCCAATCCCGGTGTTGCCGCAATGCTGGTAAAAGACGGCCGCGTCACGGCGCGCGGATGGACGCAGGCGGGCGGACGGCCCCATGCAGAGGCGCTGGCCTTGGCTGGCCTCTCAGACGGCGGAGCGGCAGGCGCAACGCTTTACGTGACCCTAGAACCCTGTGCGCATGTATCGGCCCGCGGTCCGGCCTGCACCGACCTCGTGATCGCCGCGCGCCCTGCGCGCCTTGTTATCGGCCAATTGGACCCCGATCCGCGCACCGCCGGAAACGGCGTGCGCCGCATAAAGCGCGCGGGCGTTAATGTCACAGTTTTGGACGATGCCAATGCGCGCGCCAGCCTTGCGGGATATTTCGCCCGCGCCGAATACAAACGTCCGCGCGTCACCTTAAAGCTCGCGGCCAGTTTGGACGGCTGTATCGCGCTGGCCGATGGTTCCAGCCAATGGATCACCGGGGAAACCGCCCGCGCCCATGTTCATGCGCAGCGCGCCTGCCACGATGCAATTTTGGTCGGCGGCGCGACATGGCGCGCCGATCGCCCGCGCCTTGATGTGCGATTGCCCGGATTGGAAGATCGCAGCCCGGCCCGTTTCTTATTGACCAGAGGGGTCGTGCCCGATGGTGTGCGGGTCATCAACCGCCCATCGCAAATCGCCGAAATCGAAGGGGCATTGACCCTTTATCTCGAAGGCGGCGCTGCGGCGGCGGCCAGTTTCCTGCGCGACGATCTGGTCGATGAAATACACCTCTACCGCGCGCCAATTGTCATCGGGGACGGTCTGCGCAGCCTTGGCGATCTGGGGCTGACGGATCTTGCCGACGCGCATGGCCGCTGGGCTCTGTCACAGCGAAGGCAGCTTGGCAGCGATGAATTCACCGCCTATTTGCGCCTCAGATAAGTAGGCCTAACCACAGGAAGCGCCATGTTCACCGGCATTGTTACCGCAATCGGAACCATCACCTCGGCAGAGCAGCGCGGGGATTTGCGCCTGCGCATTGCCGCGCCGCTTGATCCGGCGCGGATTGATATTGGTGCCTCCATCGCCTGTTCGGGCGTGTGCCTGACGGTGGTCGCCAAGGGGACAGATAACGCCGTAGAGGAAGGGGATGCGTGGTTTGACGTTGATGTCTCCGCCGAAAGCGTCAGCCGCACGCGCCCCAATATGTGGGCCAAAGGTGAGCGTTTAAACATCGAGCCTTCCTTGAGGATGGGCGATGAATTGGGCGGGCACATCGTCACCGGCCATGTCGATTCCATTGGCGAGGTCGTGCTGGCTGAAACATCCGGCGATAGCTGGCGCGTGGTGATCCGCGCGCGGGCTGAGATGGCGCCCTTCATCGCGGAAAAAGGCTCGATCACCGTCGATGGCGTATCGCTGACGGTGAATGATGTGCGCGATCGTCCGGACAAGACCTGCGATTTCATGCTCAATATCATCCCGCATACGGGCGAAGTGACGACGTTGGGCGGCCTCAAAACCGGCAGCCATGTCAATCTAGAGATCGACGTGCTTGCGCGTTACCTGAAGCGGATGCAGGGCTTGATGTAAGCGCTTGATGTAAGCGCTTGATGTAAGCGCTTAATCGCTTCTGCGATTTGTATCAGAGCGGCGTTCCGTCTGGCGGCGATCTTCCCCTGAACGGCGCTCCCCCTTGCGGCGATCCGGCCCTTCATAGGGCTGCTGCGATTTGCGGCGGTCCCCTTTACGGCGATCACCTTGGGGCTGGCTATCGGCGGGTTTCTGCTCAAGCTGTTTATCGGGCCTTTTCTCAGGACCTGTGTTTTCTTTATCGGACAATGTGCACCTCCAATCAGACGCACATAGGGGACAATCCTTAATTTCTCTTGGCCAAATGCGACAAAGCTGTTTGTTATCAATCTGTTCTTACAAAAGATTACAGGCCCTAACGCGGCCTTACTTTGTGCACAAAGAAAAGGGCGGGCCCGTGGTGATCCCCACGGGCCCGCCCAAATCAACCCAAACTGATGTTCGGTTTACCGGCGGCTTACTGGCAGCTTACTAGCGGCTCACAAGCCATCGACGCTTTTGCTGACCAGCACATTCACCGCAACGCGGCGGTTTTGTGATTTTCCATATTCGGTCGAATTGTCCGCCGCTGGATCGGCCTCTGCCATGCCCGTCGGCGTCAGCATCCGGTACGGTGCCCAGCCACATTGCTGTTGCAGATAGTTCACAACGCTCGACGCGCGCTGCTCGCTCAGGCGTTGGTTCACTTCCTGACTGCCGGTGGAATCGGTGTATCCAACCACCAACAGCAACGCATTATCGGTTGCCTCTGCTTGGGCGGCGGCGCTGCACAATTGGTTGCGCGCGCTGGGCGAAAGGTTCGCGCGGCCTGTGTCGAAATAGACATTGGTCGTGCCGCGAATATTGTATTGATCAATATCGCCAAAGCGTCCGCGCAGAGCCTCTGTGGCCGCCGCATTTTCGCCAATCGCCATTTCGTTTTCGGCAAAACGCTGCGATGTGCCGCTGCGGATCATGTTTGCCGTGGCGAGGTTGTCATCTGAGAACCGAACCCGGCTGGCCACCAATCCGCCATCCCATTGGCGGGTGCGGACCTGCACTGGCAAACCATTGAGCAACGCGTCTGCGCCCAAAGTGTCGCGGCCAAGCCCAAGGAAACCGCCGCGTGCGCGGATGCTGGTTTCGTCGGTGATGGTGACAATTGTGTTGGTGCCGTCAGCGGTGGTCACTTGCACCCGGTTGCCATTGCGCGCGGAGATAAAGCCATCAAGCTCTGGCCCTTCTGACAGGCCATCCAAGGCGGGCGGAGTGGGCGCGTAAACGGTGGTCAAAACTTCTGCTTGTTCGCCGACTTGCGCCGGGACCGGCACAGGTTGCGCGAATAAAGCAGCCGGCGCGGCCAAGGTGGCTGCCAAAATGGCGGCGGACATCAGAGCCTTTGGCGCGGACTGCGTGAGTGGTGCGATTGTCATTGTGGTACTCCTTCGACAGTTATCCATCGTCTGTGCAATTCAGCAGCGCTGCTCCCGCTGCCCCTTTTCCCGTATTTGCACTTACGACTTGCATAACCCCCTTTGAAATTAGGCTTTGAACTTAGGTTAATCGCCTAGTCTTTTGCGTTCATTGGGTCTTGAACGACCGAACTGTTCGCCCTTTCCTTGCGTCCAAATGAACAATCAAGAGCGCAAATGGATTTGTGCGGCTGGTTTGCGCGAGGGATGCGGTGAATTGAGGCAAATGTGGCAAAGGCCAACATCAATAGGCGCAAAAAGGACGGACGAAGTCCAAACTTCGCCCGCCCATACCTGCGCTCCACCGGATCGTTACATCGGGGCGTTTTGGTTCACATTCACAGAATTAAATTCTCCGCCCACTTGAATACTCGAATTGTTGCTCGCGCTGTCTTGCGTGACATTGATTGAATTTGGGCCGCCCATGGCGAGGATATCAGACAAGTTATCGGTGCCGCGTTGAATGACTCTCACGACATTGGTGTCACCCTCTTGCAAAACAGTCGACACCGCGCCTGTGCCTGTCTGGGTTACTATGGTGTTGTGGCTCGATCCATTTTGCTCGTTTGTGCTCGAATTATCAGACCCGCTTTGGTTTAGAGCGGACGAGTTGCCAGCTCCTTCCTGTGTGACCTCAGCATATCCATTGAAGCCACTTTGACGGATACTTGTTTCTTGAAACGAAGAATCAGCAATCTGAGTGACGATGGCGCGATTTGAACCCACCAATTGAGTGAGAAACGCTCTTGCGGCGACACCTGATTGTGAAACTGTCGCGGTGTTATCGTCAGCGAACTGTTTAACAGTCGCGACAGCGGCTCTAAGGTTGTTTTCGCCGCCTTGGTTTACGGCCGCTGTGTTGAAGTTCCCGCTTTGCCTCACGAGCACTAGCGGGCTTGCTCTACTGCTGCCGTTCTGAGCCGACTGGGAAATATTGGCGAGGTTGTCCCCGCCCAATTGTGTGATTAGCGCCCGCGCCTCGTCACCGGTCACCAGACCAAACGCCATATTGCGATCACCGATCTGCTCAATCGTGGCCGTCGATGCCCTGGTCATTGTCAAATCAGAGGTGTTTAGATCGCCGTCTTGATCCACCAAAGCAACCTGAGATCCGGATCCGACACTCGATGGAAAAGTGGTCAAGACGAATGGGCCGGATTGATCGACTGCGGACGTGTTGTTTGACCCGCGCTGATCCACAAGCACAATGCCGCCTTTTTCACCGCCGAACTCATCGACCACTCCCGGCGTTGCCTGAATGATCGTCGATGTCTGATTGACGCCCGATTGTTCCACATCTGTGCGGTTAAACTCGCCGCCTTGCACGATGGTTGAACTGCTGTCTGATCCGTCTTGCGTAACGTTGATCTGGCCCCTGTCGCCGGTCACATCGATCGTGTTCTCATTCGACTGCGCATAGGCCGGCACAGCTGCGACCATGGCAAAAGACAGCGTCACGATAGACGCGCTGGCAACAAATAGATTTTTCAAGATAATTTCCTTAGATTCGGCGGCTCAGCACCGCGAAGCGTTTTATGTTTTCGGCAAAAAACAGGGCTGAGAATCACTCCCCAGCCCTGTCTCGATTGATTTTTGCAGTGCGCCCTTAGTCACTGCCGCGATGGACGCGGCGGGACCGAGTATTGTTCCCCAGCCCCATACCGCATTCGCTTATGGGTTTTGATTGACCGTGATCGTGTTGCCTGTCCCGACTTGATTGGCGGTCGAGACATCCATCACGCCGCCCTGATTGACGGTCGCCATGTTGGAGGTGCCGTCTTGGGTGATGAAACTTTCGTTCATCATGCCATCCTGAGTGAGCGTCGCTGCGTTGCTGGTGCCGGATTGTGTCAGTTCCGAAATACCATCATCGCCGTTTTGGTTGATGTCGCCATTGTTGCTCACTCCACCGACATTCTGAGTAACCGTGGATGTGTTTCTGTTACCAATCTGGTCGATGAAGGCCATGTCACCGGTTCCAGATTGGATCACATCTGATTGGTTGTCATCACCGATCTGAACCGTGGCTACATCCAGGGTTTGTCCATTATCAAAGCCGTTTTGCAAGACGGTCGAGCGGTTGCTCACACCGTTCTGCGTAATGTTGATCGCGCCTTCTTCGTTTGGCCCATTAGCGACGCTGGACGATTGGACGATCTCGGCGAGGTTGGACGTGCCCGTCTGATCCAGGTTCGAACTTGTGCGGAACCCTGTTTGCAAAACGGTCGCCGTGTTGGTCGTGCCATTTTGGGTAAAGATACCAAAGTTAGAAAAGCCCGTTTGATCAATATCGATGGTGTTGCCGGTCCCGTCTTGAGTAACGACCGCTCCTGGAATGGTTAGGACTCCTTGGATAATCGTCCCTCTGCCACTGCTGAAGCCCGGCGCAGTGATGTCGCCCGATTGGAAAATATCGGACACGTTGTCCGCACCGCTTTGCGTAACCTGCGCACCTGCAGGAAGAGCGAAGGTAGCGCGCGGGGAAGTCGTGACAATGGTTGATGATTGATTCACGCCTGACTGGGATACAAACGCAACGCCAATACCGCCCGTCTGCGTTACAATCGACGTACTGTCATCGCTGTTTTGATCAACGTCGATGAACCCTTCAGTGCCGCTCTGCACCGCAATCGACGTGTTGCCATCGCCGTCTTGGAACACATCAGCAGTGTTATCAGCGTTCGATTGCGTGATCGCAGATGAGTTGCCTGCACCGCCCGATACCAGAGTGGCATCGCCGTTCGTGCCGTTCTGCACAATGGTCGAACCGTTATCATCGCCAACCTGTGTTGAGGTGGCAGTGTTGTCGCTACCGTTTTGAGAGACGGTGCTGGTGTTCGTCACCAGATTGCCGTTCAGATCGAAGCCGGTCTGCGTGACAGTCGCCTCATTCAGCGCGCCGCCCTGATTGACCGTCGATGCGCTAAAATCGCCGTCTTGCGTGACAGTGGCCAGTGCATCGTTGCCGCTTTGGGTTACGAAGGATGTGTTGTCGTCGGCGCTTTGAACGATCTGCGCCTCGTTACCAGAGCCGATCTGGGTGGCCTCCGAACGGTTATCGCTGCCCGATTGATTGACATTGGCGATATCGTTGCTGCCAAATTGCGCGGCGATTGACGAATTGCCGTCGCCCGATTGCAAAATCGTAGCCTCAGAGCCGATAGCGGTCTGGATCACGTTGGAGAAGTTGGTCGATCCGGTTTGATCAACATCGGCCATGCCGGTCTGGCCGTTTTGCGTGACAAAAGAGACATTGTCGCTGCTGGATTGCAAAACATTGGCCACGTTGAGGTCGTTGTTTTGCGTGATCTCAGAACGGTTGTTCGTGCCGCTTTGATCGAGGAATGCGTCTTGATCGGCCCCGTTTTGCGCCACGATCGAAGAGCCTTGGTCACCGGTTTGATTGGCAGTGATGAAGCCGTCGGATCCGAGCTGCGTGGTGGTCGAGGAATTGTCATCGCCATCTTGCAAGACGTCGGCGATATTTTCCGTGCCCGATTGCGTGACCCCGGAAGAATTTCCGATACCGCCTGACACGACAGTGGCAGTGCCCGACCCCGCGTTTTGCGCGACAAATGACGAGTTTTCATCACCAACCTGCGTGACATCGGCGATATTGTTGGAGCCTGTTTGCAAAATGGTGCTGGTGTTGGCCGTTTCGCTACCGTCGAGGTCGAAGCCTTCTTGCGTGACGTTCGTTATGTTGTTGGCGTTTGATTGAACAACCGTTGATTCGTCGAAATCGCCCAGTTGATTGATGTCGGCAAAATTGGTGGTGCTGAAAGCATTTTGGGTAACGGTGGACGTGTTCCCGCCGTCCAGCTGATCGACATTGACGGCGCCGTCATCGCCGTCCTGTGTAACGGTCGAAGCGTTATCGGCCCCGGTTTGAACCACGGCTGCACCATTGCCGCTGCCATTTTGGGTCACGGTGCTGTTGCTTTGCGCCACAGCAGGTGCAGAAACGGCAAGCGCCAAAACGGACGCGCCAGCATAAATCAAATTTTTCACGTAGATTTCCCCCCGGGTGCGGCATGCCGCAATAAAATTTCAATTCTGACCCGGTGCCGAAGTGCCCCTCGATTTTGCACGAATCGCGCGGGCCTTCAGATTCTGCCATCTGACTAACAGGTTAGCTGAACTACGCAATTGTACTAATACGACTGTCAGTAAAATGAGTAGGGATCGAGGTTCGCTGCGCAGGCCGTGTCGCCAGCATTTAGCATTTTCCTACACTGGCCAAAATGTGCCTAGCTGATCGGCATGTCCGAAACGCGCCCGCGCCAGCCCAGAAACTTGCATCCCCGCCGCTCTCCTCCGCCCGCCTTCACGCCGGTCAATCTGCGCATGCGCAAGGATGGGTGGAGCTCGGAGGCGCAATGCGTGTTTTTGGCCGGGCTGTATCTGACCGGCTCGGTCGCGGGGGCGGCCAAGGCGGCAGGCAAGAGCCGAGCGTCGGCCTATGCGCTGAGAGCGCGCGGCGGGGCGAAACGTTTTGGAAATACGAGTTTTGCGGCTGCTGAGGCGGCTGGACGTGGTCCATGACCGAGCCGAGGGGAGCGCGCCATGATAGCGCGCGCCAATTTTGCGAAAGCGCCCGCTTCTGTGTGTCAGGTTGCCCAGTTTCGGACAGAGGTGTTTCAGGCAGAGGTGCTTCGGACGGACGCGCGTCAGATAGCGGCGCGTCTGGAACGCAAGGCGCGCCGATCAGCCAGTGACGTCGGCAATCGCCGCGATGAACTTGTCGATATTGTCCATCGTCAGCCCAGCAATGTTGATCCGGCCCGATCCCGCCATGTAGATGCCATGATCCTCGCGCAGCTGCACGACCTGCTCCTTGCTCACCGGCAAGGTCGAAAACAGACCGTTCTGTGTGCCAAGCGGCGTCAGATCGACCCCGCCGGTCATGCCCGCCTCTGCCAAACGCTCGCGGACCTGCCGCATGCGGGTGCGCATTTGGTCAAGCTCGTCGAGCCACTGCGCGGTCATATCGCTATCGCGCAGGATCAACCGCACCGCCGCCGCGCCGTGATCGGGCGGCATGGACCAGCTGGCACGGGCCAGGGCGTTGGCGTTGGTGAAGGCCTTGTCGAGCGTCTCGGCCCCCTGAGCGCCCTTATCAGCCATGATGTAGAACGCGCCCACACGGTCGCGGTACATGCCGAAGTTCTTGTCACAGCTATAGGCGATGAACGCCTCTGGCACTTTGGCCAGAACGCTGCGGAAACCGGCGGCGTCTTCTTCCAGACCTGCGCCCAGCCCCTGATACGCGACGTCGATAATCGGGAACACGCCGGTTTCGGCCAACGCATCGCCGATCGCCGCCCAATCATCGGCGCTGTAGTCGATGCCGGTCGGGTTATGGCAACAACCGTGCAGCAACACGCCCTCATCCGGGCCAGCGCCGCGGATCGCGGACAAGACCGCATCGAGGTTCGCCGTACCATCGGCATTGGCGTGATCGAACGGCGTCCAATCCAAATCGATATCGCCAAGGATCTGCGCATGGTTGGGCCAGCTGGGCGTGCCCATATGCAGGCGCGTCATCCCGGCCTTCTGCGCCAGCGCCACCGCCAGCCGCACCGCGCCGGTGCCGCCCGGTGTCTGCATGCCCGCAATGCGTCCGCCCATCGTCGCATCGCTGCCGAAGATATACGGCATCAATGCATTGACGAAGCCCATGTCGCCTTCCGGCCCAAGGTAGCTCTTGGAGTCTTGCGTATCGACCAGCCGCTGTTCCGCCGCCTTGATCGCGCCAAAGACCGGCGTTGCGCCCTGCCCCGTGCGGTAAACGCCAACGCCCAGATCGACCTTATCAGGGCGATCATCGGCAGCGTGAAGCTTGATCAAAGCAAGCAGGGCATCGGGCGATTGGGGTTCGAGTCGGTTAAGCATGCCGCAACCTCTGCCGCGAGAGCGCGCGCGCCGCAACCGCCTTTCGATCCTGTTTGCCGGATGCCGCGTCTTTGCGCAGTCATTCTGGCGGGTTGTGCGACGCCCAAAGGGCGGGGTTCAGCCGAGCTGCGCCTAGGAGGCCTGGGCTCAGAAGGGCAACCAGCGATGCTTCTTAGAAAATCTCATATAACCAGCATTGATGCCCAGCCGCAGACCAGCGCCGACCCGGATCGGGATCAGCACAACATCGCCGCGCCGCATATAGCTAGCGTGCAATCCGCCCACGAAATAGGCCTGTCCCTCGCCCGCCGGATAACGGCGAAAGATGTCCTCGCTGTCATACAAATTGTAGACGAGCACAAAGGTGTTGCCCGCATTCGCGCCCGCATCAATGCCCAGCGACGGCCCGGTCCAATAGACCTTGCGTTCGCCTTCGATCTTGTGATGCAAAGTGCCCGATCCATATCGCGCGCCAAAGATGAAGGCGCCGCCCGCTTCGCGCCCAACAATATAGCCATTGGGTTCGCCCTGCTCGCGCAGCAGGTTCTCGATCATCCCCGCAAGTCCTTGCGCGCCTTTGCCAAACACACCTTCGGCTGCGCCAATGAGGTCATCTTCGCCGTAAGTGCCAGGGTCGGCGGCGGCAGTTTGCCCCGCTTGATCAGCGGGAACAGGGTCCGACCATTCTGGTACAGGATCACCCGTTTGCGTCTGCGCATACTCAGAAAACTCATCATCAAAACCGGGCGCCGCCGGGACGGAACCTTGGGGATTGACTGGGACCGGCGCGTCGGGAAGCGAAGGAGGCGCGGTTGGAAGGGCATCGCGTGCATCACGCAAACTCGGATCAACCAGATCAGCATCAATCGCACCGCTCGCGCCATCCTGCGCAGCTTGGGATGCGTTCTCAAATGCCTCATCGGGATCAAAGCTCTGCACATCCTGAGCGCCCGCAGGCGTCACCGCCGGGGCCATTGCCAGCATCGCCGCCGCCATTGCCGCGAAAGCCAGCCGTGTGTTGGCACCCAAGGCGCGCGGCAAGCGCGCGATCAGCCGCCGCCATGCATTCGCATCATCATGAGCTTTATCCTTGCGCATTCTACACACCTTTCAATTCGTATCAGCCGTGCCCCTGCGGCAATCAGCAGAGTCCTTCATCCGCACCCGGGCAACGCATCGGCGGCGAAGCGAATCGAAAACGCGGTGAGGCGTTGCCGCGCGCGCCCTAGTGGTCGAAGCGCTAGCTGGGCGGACCTTAAGCAGGACTGCACAGCGCGATGAATAGGGCAGTGGTTAGACACTTTGGGCGAGAAAACCGCAATTTGAGGGCCAATCCCCTCTTGCCGGTCCGCAGAACCCCGCCTATAGCGCGCGGCTCGCAGACGGCGTGTCTTCACGTGCGATCATGCGGAGACGTGGGTGAGTGGCTGAAACCAGTTCCCTGCTAAGGAACCATACCTACTACGGGTATCGAGGGTTCGAATCCCTCCGTCTCCGCCACACACTGCCTTAAATGCGAGGTTTTCTGATAGATTAGAGTGCGGTTGTCCTAAAGGGTGTGCCGATAGGTTGCTGGTAGTGACGTTTAACCGCCTTGCTCAAGGGTGGTGGCCATATCCCGCATAATCCGAGCATGCTCGCGCACAACGCTTTCACCGCCAATGTTGGCAACACGCAGGCTTGCGGCAACTAGGCCGAACGCACCTTGCAAATAGTCCGCCTGCTCAATTGGCCTTCCCTCGCGGCTGGCCGTTACAGCGACTAACTGCGCTAGAAACTCGGCGTATTCGGGTGATTGCTTGTAATCATGGTCACTCATAGCGATGGCCTCCCACTTCTGCGGAATGTTTCGCGGGCGGTTGGAGCTGGATGGCCAGGCCAATCTCAGGTTTTCTCAACCGCTCGTGGGGATCACATACGAACCTTGCCACTTGGGGCATTCCTAGGTCGCTCACGGGGTTTGCAAACCATTTAACCTAGGTGGTGCTTTGAGTTTCAATCAGGCGAAGATCATTCAACTAGAGGCGGTAGCCTGCTCTTCTCGAGTTCTTTCGCGCACCCGTAAGCGACGTTTGCAATCCAGCGATCTGTTATCCCAAAAATTTCATCGCGAGGCCGGCCAACATTGGCTGGCCTTAGGTGGAAGGCGCCCGGGCTCCCATCAGCCGCCAGCCTGTCGGCAACGGATTCGACCAAATTTACGCAAAGATAGTTGTGGCGCTCCTCATTAAGGGGCGCTTCGTCTGCTGCGTTGATGACCGACTGGCAAGATGTGAACTCCCCTGAACGATAGCATTCTCGTATCGCATCCAAATTTTCTTGCGTGAACTTCGTTCGCTGTTTCAACCGGTTGGCCGTTTCATTGTACAGAAATTCGCCATCAGCACTTTCCAGCCAATCGTCTTCAGTTTCCCCATCGGCAAGCATTGGTTCGATCGGTGCTGGCTCATAGATGGCATCTCCGCCCTCGCTGTCCGAACACCCAGTTATCATAAGAGCCGCGACCAGCAGCAACACAACTTTTGCTTCGCCAATATTCATTTCAGCATCAATCCCAGACTCAACATGTAGCCATAACCACTAGCAAACTAGGGCGTGAAGTTGATGCAAAAAAGGTCTCCGTATTCTGATCAATCTTCCGGCGGTGGCTTCTCAGTCAACCAGCCGAATGCAGCATTCGATTGCCCCTTGCCTTCACAACGGCGGCGCGATCGGCAATCAATTGCCCTGCTCCGCTTTCGTCAATCCATCGGCAGATAACGCGCCAATTCGTTCTAAAGTGGTCCTCAATACCATCCCAGCCGATGTCTAAATAGACCTCTCGGAAGTCTCGCGGCAAAGGGCGGCACGCATGGGGCCGCTTGAGCCCCTCATAGAAAGTGCGCTCCTTAACCCGGTTGCCTTTGCCTCTGCCTGCCATGTGACGGCACTAAGCGGGCGGTTGGAGTGTTTATCCCGCCCGCCCGTCTTGGCTTTCAAATGTCAGGTTTTGTGAGGCTCACATAGGGTTTGGTTAGGGTTTCCTTAGGGTTCGACCTTGCCGCAACCACCCCGCTTTCATGGGGTCCGCATTCGGTGCGGCTGGGCCTTACGGCTCTTTGAAACTACTTCTGCCGTTAAGGGCGCTGATCGCCTTGCCAGATGCTGTGCGCGGGCCTGTGCTCAATCCACCATGCAGCTTGCACCGTCCGCTGCGGTAAATGTCTTTGCGCTTGCATGGCGTCCCGGCGCGGGTCTTTGCCCCGCATCGCATATCGCTACATTCTGGCGGCAAGGGCGCGCCTGTATCGCAAAACCGCTGCCATAGCTTTAGCTTGTCTGCATCAGTCATTTAGGATGAACTCCTCGCGCGCGCGATTTGTGCGGACTGTGCGGCCTGACTACTGACTACAGCGGCTTTGAAACTTTTGTAAAACCCCAGCATTATAGCCCCTTTTCTCTATTTTACTTTTCTTGGATAAGAGGTGTAGTCAGTAGTCAATGGACCGTAAGATATTGGTTTATTGATATTATTTACTGACTACAGACTGACTACAAAAACCTTTAAGTGCTGGCTCTGTAGTCAGAATTTGACTACAATCTCATGGGTGCCTCGGTTTTTGTAGTCAGTGTTGCATTGGTTGTGGTCATTCCGCCCGCACGTAAACTCTGTATGATTCACGCCCGCCATCCTCCGTCGTTCGCTTACGAGGTTGGCTCTTCCAACCAAGGCGGCGTAGGCAAGCCGTGACGCGTTTCTGAGCCTTGGTGTCCATCCGATCTGCAAGAACGCCGATCAGGTGCAATGCATCCGTTCCCGTTAGAGATTTGGTGCCATCACGATCTATCGCTACGGCCAATACTTCATCCCAAGGGTCGGCTTCCTCACGCTGTGCGGCCTCACTGCGTGCCAGCAAGGCCTGCTCTTCGCCTTCAAGCCACCACGCCTCGCTCGCCTCGTATCTTTGCGAAGCCTCCGCCCATAACTGATCCCGTTGTTCGCGTATTTGATCTATGTTGGCCTCACGGACCGCCACTGGCCAAAAGCGCCGGTTGCCCGTTACATCGGTCAGATAACCCGCATCGCCGGGATTGATTGTGCCGATGAACACACATTGCCTTGGGTGTTCTGATGCGCTCCTTGCATATGGTAAGACCACCCTGTCCTCGCTGGCTGATAGCAGGCCTTTCACGGTGTTAGCGTCTCGTTTCGCAACCGCCGTAAACTCCGCAAGCTCGACCACCCAACTCCCCGTCATGGACAGGACCATTTTGTTGTGCGCGTCAAACAGGTTGACCGATTCCGTGCTCCAACCCTCAGAGAACAAAGCAGCGATGGCGCTGGACTTTTTGATTCCCTGCGCGCCCTCAAGGATCAGCATGGTGTCCACCTTGCAGCCGGGCTCGCGCACTCGCGCAACCGCGGCAATGAGGGTCTTGGCCCCTACTAGGCTGACATACTTGCTGTCAGGCGCCCCAAGGTGATCATGGAGCCATGTATCCAACCTTGGCACACCATCCCACTCAAGCGCATCCAAATAACTTCGGATTGGGTGATACGCGTTGCTGCGGGCGTGACGCAGAACGGCCCCGTAAACATCCCTCACGGCCGGCTCAAAACCACTCGATTCGATCGCTAAGCGAATGTCGAGCAGGTGATGGTCTGCGATTGCCTCTCCATTCCACTCAGCTTCTTGGGTAAGCTCATTCCAACGGATCTTATTGCCAAGGGTGGCGACGTTCTTGAGGTGGATCATCAGGTTGGTTAGGTTTTTCTTGGGGCCGCCATTGTGGCTTGTCTCAAGCGTGCCTTTCCATGCCTGTAGGTCAATTATGTTCTCGCTCATGCTGCGCCCCCGATCGGCTCGGACTGCGCATAATTATAGGCGCTCATCCCATCACCGATAACGGTCAGAGTGAGCACCGCGCCTTGCGCGCTTGCCAATCTCGCACACCGCAAGAGATCGTCTTGATCAATCTCTTCTCCCATTTCAGGCCAGCCGGTGCCAGCATCGAGCAAGCTGGTTGTGACTTTCAGGCCGTCAGTGTGGGCCAAGACAACTAGGTTGAGTGATCTCATTTCAGCACCTCCCAGCCAAGCGCGGTAATGCGTTGCACCGCCCCGCTTTTGCCAGATGGTTTGCGGCGGCGTTCGCCTGTGCTTTCGACAAGGCCCAGGGCCCGAAGTTCGCTAATTCGCGGCTGGATTGACCATCGGGATTCCTCCATCCGGTCAATCAATTCGAGTGCGGTTAATTCGCCATGCTTTGCAAACGCTTTCAGCACTCGGCGCCGTAGATGGCTTGTGTGCCCTGCGATTGATGCGGCTGCTGCCTGTGAGGTGCCCTCAGTGCCTTTGCTGCCGGGGTGTTCGGGGTATCTCATAGCCGTGCCTCCCCGATTGCGGTTGGCGACGTAAGGGCTTGCAATTGAGCCTTTATAGGTGTATCTGCGAAGCAGGATTTATGCGGCGTCGTAATTGCGTTTTTCCTAGCCCCGGCCTGCCAGCCGGGGTTTCGCATTTTTTGGGGCCTCATTGTGCTGGTGCCTCTTCGATCAGCCGGCGCAATGAAGCTGCGGTGATGAGCGAGCGCGAATAGACCTTCCGCCGCTCAAGACGCCCTTCATTTACTAGGCGATATATGGACGTTAAGCCCAATCCAGAGACGCGCGCGGCGTCTTTGGGCGAATATGCGATGGCTTCGTTTAGCGGTGTTGCGGGGTCAAAGTGTGACAATAGTTTTGCTCCGTTAGTCTGTGAACAGCTACGGAATTAGTGCGGGCTTTAAGCTGCCGCATTCTAAACCTATCGGGTAGCTTTACCCCTCTTTTGACGGCCTGCCTTTTTGCGCGCTTTTTCCATCTCGTGGGAATGAAACATGTTCTCAAGGCCCTCAACGGACAGAGACTTTAGTAGCTCTGTTTTTTGCGCTTCTTGAACCCACTTACTGCACTTACGGCTGTAGGTTCTTGCGTCCCGACAGGTTTCATATGACTTGCCAATTTCGCCGCTTACGATTGTGGTGGCCTTCACCACGGTCATTGTTTTGGGCTGGCCACCCTTTGCCGCACCAGCCGCAACCAAAGCCTCAATCTCTGCGGCAATTTCCATATCGCGCCGGCGCTTTTCCAGACCCTTAAACCTATCCAGATTTGCGCCGCCGCCTTCAAGCACCAATCTAGTGCCGTCAACTGTGCCTTGCTCAAATGCTTCGGCCATAACCTCTCGGACCACTGGGTGAATTGGATCATCCGAGCGCAGCAAAGCGGCAATGGTTTTCCGGGCATCTGCACTGTAGTTTTTGAGTGCAAAGAACGCAGCCCGGTTTAACGGGGTTTCTTGCTCGTAAGGATCGCCTGCCATAATCCGCACCCATGCGGCCCGCTAAAGGGACCGGGGAAACGCAAGCGGGTAGTTTGCGCGTTCGGGCCGTCACCCTATCCCCGGCTTGATAAAATGGAACGTGCCACTTTGCTGAATCCATAGGGAGTATCCAAATTACGCACAACGCGGCAACAATGTCTGCTAAGTATCGTTTCAAATTCTGTGCGAATGTCCGGAACTGGGCCGGATGCTGACCGTCGGCTTTCCGAAGGGCAGATACATCAACCAGACATTCCGCTCCCAGCCCACTTTTAGCCATGGCCCAACGCCTGAATGTGGGGGTGAAAGCGGACCTTCCTTTCGCTGGATATAGTCTTGGAGGCTACGGGCATTCATGCCAACTTCAAGCGCAAAAGAAAAAGATCATTGCTTGTTGTATCGCTGACCGAGAACCTATTCATGTCCAGTAAGGCAATATGGATGCTGGTAAAGCTGCAGTTCGCCAGAAACCTCGAGGTGAGAGCCAGCATAAAGCTCACGGGTAATTGGCTCTAGTTCTAACTGTGGGTCGTGCCGGCTTCGTCATGCTTATCCTTGTGCGCATCGCGCAGGATATCGATCCCGCCATAGATCGCGATCCCGGCAACAGCGATGCCGACCAATAGATCTGGCCAATTCGCGCCAGTAAGCATGACGACCAGCCCTGCGACAATAATCCCGCCATTTGCTACAAAATCGTTGAAGCTAAAAGTCGTTGCGGCACGCAGACTGACGTCTTTCTGCTGGAGGTTTTGAAGCAGGCGGAGGCAAATGAGGTTCACTACGGCTGCGATCGCAGCCATGGCCATCATTTCGATGCCGCCAGGGTCGGAGCCCTCCAGAACGCGACGTATTGCATCGGCAATAACGCCAGCGGCAAACAGCAGGAGCAAGCCACCTGAAAGGCGAGCCGCGTTGCGCTTCCACACTCGAGAACGGCTAAGTGCGAAAAGGCTCAGGATATAAACAAGAGCATCAGATGCATTGTCGAGACCGTTGGCGAGAAGCGCGTTAGAATCGGCAAGATATCCGACGAACAAGAAACCGACAGCCAACGCGATGTTGAGCCACAGGACAATCCACAGAGTTCGCCGCTTTTCAGCACTATCAAGCTCGAATTTATGATCGCCGCTCATGGCATTTCTCCGTGACCCTTTGCCTGCTCGGATTTCTCCGCGAAAATCAGGCTCACAATGGCAGGCAGCACGAACAGTGTGAGCGCTGTTGCCGTTATCAGTCCGCCGATCACAACCGTGGCGAGCGGGCGCTGCACCTCGGCCCCGGTTCCTGTCGCAAGCGCCATCGGAACGAAGCCGAGCGAGGCGACGAGCGCCGTCATCAAAACCGGGCGCAGGCGTGCAATTGCGCCTTCGACTATCGCTTCACCAAGCTCCAAACCCTTTTCGAGCCGCTGCTTGATCGCGGTTATCATGACGAGACCATTCAAAGTGGCCACGCCAGATAGAGCAATGAAGCCCACGGCTGCCGAGATCGAGAATGGCATGCCTCTCAGGGCCAGGAAGAAGACACCGCCAGCCAGTGCCATCGGAATCGCGCTGAACACCGCGAGTGCAGATACCCATCCGCCAACGGCCATGTAGAGCAGTAGCAGGATGACCGCGAAGGCGAGCGGAACCACGATCAGCAGACGTTGCTGCGCTTGCTGCAGGTTCTGATACTGCCCGCCCCATTCGATAAACGACGCGGAAGGCAGATCGACGTTTGCGGCCACTTCGGACTGGGCCTGCTCGACAAATGAACCAAGATCACGCTCCCGCACATTGGCGGATACGATGACCAGTCGTCGTCCCTGTTCGCGGCGGACCTCGGCCAGCCCATCGATGACCTGAAACTCGGCCACCGCGCGCAGCGGAATACTCCCGCCATTCGGGAGGACAATCGGCAAGGTACCGAGCTGGTCGAAATCGTTGCGATTGGCATCTGACAATCTGACGACGACATCGAACCGGCGGTCGCCTTCGAACACCAGGCCGGCGTTGCGACCGCCAAGCGCGATGGCAACGGACTGGGTCACATCCTCGACGCTTAGCCCGTAGCGCGCGATCGTTGGCCGATCGAAGGCGATATCGAGTGTCGGGAAGCCAGAAACCTGCTGCACCTTTACGTCGGCCGCGCCTTCGACGCCGCGCAGCACGGCGGCGACTTCGTTTGCAGCGGAAGTCATGGCGGTCAGATCATCTCCGTACAGCTTGACCGCCACATCGCCGCGAACGCCTGCGATGAGCTCGTTGAAGCGCAACTCGATGGGCTGGCTGAACTCATACAGATTGCCGACAAGGCCGCCCAGCGCCTCTTCCATCTCGCTTACGAGTTCGTCCTTGGAAAGCGAGGGATCGGGCCATTCTGCTCGCGGTTTGAGGATCACATAGGCATCCGAGATGTTTGGCGGCATCGGATCGGTTGCGACCTCTGCCGTCCCGGTGCGCGAAAACACCAGCTCGACCTGTGGGAATTGTGTGAGGCGCGTCTCGACCTGTCGCTGCATTGTGAGCGACTGCTCCAGCGGGGTAGAGGGGATGCGCAATGACTGCACTGCTAGATCACGCTCATCCAGTTGCGGCGTGAATTCGCTGCCAATGAAGCTGAAGACCAGCGCTGCAAGTGCAAATACGCCGACACCGGTGCCGATGACCGGCCATGGACGGGCCAGGGCCTTACGCAGCAGTGGACCATAGCGTTCTTTTGCCACGCGAATTGGCTTCACTTCTTTCTCGTTGATTTTTTTGTTCAGCAAGAGAGCGATCATCGCAGGGACAAAAGTCAGTGACAGGATGAAAGCCGAAGCCAGGGCAAGCATGACGGTGATGGCCATGGGCGTGAAGGTTTTGCCCTCAACACCGGTGAAGGTGAGAAGAGGCGCAAAGACCAGAAAGATGATCGCCTGACCGTAGACGGTCGGCTTGATCATCTCATGCGCCGCTGCGCGGGTTTCTGCGAGGCGTTCACGCAGCGTTAGCAAGCGTCCTTCGTGCTCCTGCCTATGGGCAAGGCGTGCGATACTGTTCTCGACAATGATAACAGCACCATCGACGATCAGGCCGAAATCGAGCGCACCAAGGCTCATCAGATTGCCCGATACGCCGAGCCGGTTCATTCCGATGGCTGCCATCAGCATCGAGAGAGGAATGACCAATGCGGCAATGATTGCGGCGCGTATGTTTCCAAGTAGCAGGAACAGCACGACGATAACGAGCAAGGCGCCTTCGACCAGGTTGTTGCGGACCGTCGCGATGGTCGCATCGACCAAAGTGGATCGGTTGTAGACAATCTCAGCCACCACTCCGGCAGGCAGCGATGCGCGAACTTCCTCAAGTCTTTCTGCAGCGCCAGCGGCAACCGTCCGGCTGTTCTCGCCCGCCCGCATCAGAACCGTTCCGACGACCGCTTCATCGCCGTTCAGCGAGGCAGCCCCTGTGCGAAGGTCACCGCCAATTTCGACCGTGGCAATATCGCCAACGCGGATCGGCACGCCTTCGCGTGTCGTCACCACTGCCTGTTCGATGTCCTGAACGGAAGTCAGCCGGGAATCGACACGTGCCAGAAGCGCTTCGCCAGCACGTTCGACAAAATTGGCGCCTTCCGCCTGGTTTGCCGCTTCAAGCGCAACAATCAGTTGATCGAGCGAGAGGCCGTAGCCCGTGAGACGATCGGGGTCTGGTTGTACTAGATATTGCTTTGCAAAGCCGCCGATGGAGTCCACGCCTGCGACGCCGTCGGCAGACCGCATCAATGGCGCAACCACCCAATCCTGCACCGTGCGCAGATAGGCAGCTCTGGCAAGCTCGGTGTCGAGCTTTTCGCCTCGGTCGGTGACGAAGCTGCCGTCGTTCTGCCAGCCAACCGAGCCGCCTGTTGGCGCATCTGTCCCGTCCGGATGCTCGAACTCGATTGTATACATCAAAACTTCGCCAAGGCCGGTCGCAATCGGGCCCATGGACGGTTCCGCACCTGCGGGAAGCGAAGAGGCCAGATTGGCAAGCCGTTCTTCAACCTGCGAGCGCGCAAAGTAGATGTCGGTGCCTTCCTCGAAAATCGCGGAGACCTGACTGAAGCCGTTGCGCGAGATCGAGCGGGTCATTTCAAGCCCGTCGATACCGGCAAGGCCTGTCTCAACCGGGAATGTGACCTGCGTTTCAATTTGTGAAGGGGAAAGCGCCGGGGCTTCGGTGTTGATCTGCACCTGAACATTGGTGATGTCCGGCACCGCATCAATCGGCAGTTTCGCAAGATTGAAGGCGCCCCAGATGGCTACACCTAGGGCAAGGGCCACGACCGCCCAGCGATTGCGCACCGACCAGTCAAGGACGCCGCCAATCAACCCGCCATTGCCATTCGCTTCGGTTTCGAAGCTGTCTTCCATACGATCAATGTCCATGTTCGGCCTCCTCCTTCCCGAGTTCGGCTTTTAGGAGAAACGCATTCTCCGTCGCGATCCGCTGGCCTTCTTGCAGGCCGGACACGATCGTGATGCGTCCGCCCGAGCGTGAACCCGTCACAACAGGCGTTGCCTGAAAACCAGTCTGGGTGCGGACGAACACGACTTCGCGCCCTTCGACCATCTGAACGGCTGCCTCAGGCACCGAGATGGCAGTCGCATCGGTCTCTCCGGAAGGCCGAATACGCGCCTGAAGAAACGCTCCCGGCTGCAATCCTTGGACCGCTCCGGCTAGGGTGATGATGGCGGTTGCGGTTCGGCTCTCTGGGTCGAGCGCCGGAGTAACCGAACGCACCCGCCCACCGATTTCGCGGTCTTCGCCAAGCTCCAGCGTTGCCTCGTCTCCGGGTTTTATCCTTGCCGCATCGCTTGCTGGCAGGGCGACTTGCACCTGCAAGCCGCTGGCATTGACGATCTGAAACATTTCCTCGCCAGCGGAGACATACGAACCCAATACGATGGGAGCGGCCGTGATCTGCCCGGAAATCGGGCTGGTTACGGCAAGCGACCGACCATCACCACTGACTCCGGCAGCAGAAGCTGCCGCTTGTGCACGCGACAATTCTGACCTTGCAACTTGCAAATTGGCCTGCGCAGCTTCCAGGTCCTGCCGAGCCGTTACATTGGCTTCGAACAACCGCCTTTCGCGGTCGTAGAGCGCGGACAGTTCATTTACCCGCGCTCGCGCAGTTGCGACCTGTGACGCCAGACCGGCGGCATCGGCGCTTTCGATCCGAGCAATCGCCTCACCCCGCCGGACATAGTCGCCAAGCGTCCTATTCACGCTCCGCACGACCCCCGAGGCACGCGCATCGATCCGCGCGCTGGCATTCGGTGCCGCTGCGACCGTAGCGGGGAATACGAGCTCTGTAGCAGCGCCAAATTGAACAGCTTCGATTTCGATGGAGGAAGCCTCGATCTGCTCTTCGCTAATCTGCAAAGCGCCTTCGGAAGCTTCGGTTTCTTTACCGCCTTCCTCTTCGCTATGCCCTTCTTCGCCATGTTCTTCATTCGAATGACCGTCCGCCCCTCCCGGCCAGAAAGCCCAGGCGGCCACTGCTAAAAGAACAAGAATGCCGATAATTGCGATAAGCTGGTTACGTTTCATGGGAATACGCCTCACTGTGCGGTGAGCCAGATGAGCCGTGCCGCGAGCAGGCCGCGGGACTCTTCTGCCTGAATTAGGTTTTCACGAATGGCGTCGCGCGCTTCGGCAACTGCCAGGACTTCGATCAGCGGAAACCGGCCATTGCGGTATCCGATCTCGACAAGTCGGAGTGCTTCTTCTGCCTGTGGCAAGGATGCGCTCGAAAGGGTTTCCACCCGCGTTTCGGCAGCCAGATACAATGTCCGGGCGCGCTCGAACTCTAGGCGGTAATCCGCCTCGGCAATCGCCTCGTTCGCACTCGTTGCACGGTATTGCGCTTCTGCGGCGGCAATATTGCCTTGGTTGCGATTGCGGAAGGGAAGCGGAATCGAGATCCCGACGACAAAGGCCTGGTCGTTGCTTTCTTCAAAGCGACGCACGCCCGCTGACAGCGTAGGGTCGGGTACGCCGAGAGAACGCTCCCGGGCGATTTCTGCCTGCGCAAAGGCAGTCCTCGCACCTGCAATTCGCAGCGGCAAAGCATCATCCGAAACGGGCGGTGCAAGGGGTGGTGACAGGTTGGGAAATGCGCCAGCGACAGATGGGGTGTTTTCACCAGAAACCCATAGTGCCGCGAGCGCCTGACGAGCCGCCCGATCATCGGCTGCGGCGGCCTGCAATTCGGCCTCCGCTTCGGCAAGCGTAGCTTCAGCGCGCATCGCGCGAAGCGGCGGCTCTCGCCCCACTTCGACGAGAACATTAGCAATGCGGGCGAGTTCACGGTTACGCTCGACAATTTCTTGCGCAAGGGCAAGGCGCTGACCAGCTGCGACAGCTGCGACATACCGTTCCCGGACATTGAGGGCGAGCTGAGAGAGGGCAAACTCGCTCTGCAAACCGGCGAAATCAGCCGATCTACGCGCGCTCTCGATCCGTGCGCTGCGTTTGCCACCGAGTTCGAGCTGTTGCCCGATTGCCAAAGTGTATTCAGTCGCCCGCAAGCCGGAGAAAGCCCCGGAGCCCGCAATATTCTCGGCCTCAAATGATAACTCCGGGTTGGGCCGCAGACGTGCTTGATCGACTGCCGCGCGTGCGGCCTCCGCTTCTGCCTGAGGGCCATAAACCCGTGGGTTTTCGGCTGAATCTGTATTTTCCACACCGCCGACACCCGCTCTTGCGAGCGCCTCGTCGAGGGTAACTATATCCTGTGCCGATATGGGCGTGGCTGTGGACGCAGCAATCAGCGCCGCAGCCAGTGCAATGCACCGCATTTTTCATCTCCTGACTGAAACCAATCGAGCGCGCGCGAAGCGGCGCTCGCAACTGATCTGCGGTCAGGCTTTGGGGGGCTGTATCAGCACCGGGGGAGCACGGGATGCCAGCGACGTGGTCGCAAGCGGCCCTTTCAGCCTATCCGAATAACTGACGGCTGGTTGCAGAAGCAGACCGCTATCGGCCAAGCTGAAACTGCAATTGTGGTGGTGCGTTGCCGAATGAGCCTGTCCATCATGGTCTGGCGTCGTATCATTTGCATCAAAATGGTCCGCGCCATGCGCGTAGATATGATCTGCTGCATGAGCGAAGCCTTCACCTTCCCCGGCATGCACGTCCGGGAGAGACAGAACGCTGCTGAACAAGATCGCTAATACCGCGAGAAAAGGCAAAATCTTACGTGTCACTTCAGCGAGCATCTTAGAAACACGTGAAGATTTATACAAGTTTATATCAATGATGGAACTTGGATGGTTGAAAATGCTCATAGCTGATCGTTTTCCAATCCACGCGCCGCCCATAGCCCTATGCCGCCAAGCAATATCTCGATGAGAGCTTCACGCAGCGGTTGGAAGGCGAGTAGCTCTGCGCCTTCAATTGAAACAGCGGCAACTCTGCTAAATCCCACGCAGATAAAGATTGCTGCAGCGATCAGGCTTCGTTGGCTCGGAGAGAGGTTGATGCGACCTCCGAGAATTAAAACGCAGCCTATTCCTATCTCACCGCCTCCGATCATGGCGCGCATGGCCACGCGCGCAGATGGCTGGTCGAGCCCAATCGCATAATAGCTCATAATTTCCGGCTGAATGAGCGTTGCTATTCCGAGCGCGAGAAAAATGCAGCCCGCAAAAGAAGGGTAAACACGGCCCAGGATTCGATGAAGATGGCTCATCACAGAAACCGCCTGGTTTGGCGTTTGTAGTCCAGATAGTCCTGACCGTATTGCTGCTCCAACCATGGTTCCTCGAATACAGGGGCAAGCAAATACATGGCCGCCCAGAGCGCCAACAATATCAAGACAAGCAACGTGTTGGCGAGCAGGCCCCAACCAATCATGCCGACCCATGTTGCGACGTAAACAGGGTTCCTGCTTATCCTGAACCAACCTTCTGTTTTCAGGCCGTGCTTTTCGCCAAAGGCATTGCGCCAGCCCATCTGGAACGTGATCCAGAATGCGAGTGCAAAGCCGACAACCAACAGCACTAGGCCCACAGTATATTGGAGCACAGCATAAGCGGGAGCCACAGATGCAAAGTCGAGAAGGGAAAGCGCCAGCAATGGGTAAAGGAAAAGGCGAAACAGCGCCATGAAGGTGCGGTGCTGCCAACTGTCCCCTGAAGGGGGCGGGAAGAACTGAAACTTTCCGCTCAAGACTGCAAAAATGGAAAGCCCGATTATCGTGCAAATCGAGCTGGCCGCTAATCCGAACAAACTCCAAGACACCCATGAAGGCAGGTCAATCATGTGCAGCACTCCTACAACCAGCGCCGCGTCTGTTTGCGATAGGCTGTAAATGCGCTTCCGAAATTCTGCTCCAGAACTCGCTCTTCAGGGATGATCTGGAGGAGCGTGATAGAGAGGGCGTAGAGAATTGGTCCGCTGAATGCTGCGAGGTTTTGGAGGGCCAAGGCTCCACCCACAAGCACGAGCAGCATACCTAGATACATCGGGTTTCTGGTAAAGCGATAGAGGCCTGTTGTGACCAGTTGCTCGGTTTGCTCAGGCGTAATCGGATTTACCGTTGTGTTCGCCTTCCCGAACGATCGAACTGCGAAGAAAAGCACTAGCGCTCCAGCCGCAATGACCGGAACTGATACCCAAACAAGAGGCACTGATTCGTAAGCAAGCGCGGGCAGGTTTGCCGCTAGAATGTAGCCGGCAAAGCCATAGAACGCGAACTGCATCAGGGGCGGGAAATACAGCTTTTTCTGTTTCTTGGATCGCTCTGAAATCTGGGTTTGAGGCATTTTTCGACTCGCTTGATTATGATTCGAATCAAGTGATACAGTCTACAGCGACTGTAGAGGCAAGCGGGAAAAGCACATTCTTATGAAACCGATGACAATTGGCCGTCTTTCAAGTGCGGCAAAGGTCAAAGTGACCACCATTCGATATTACGAAAGTATCGGCTTGATGGGCACGCCAGACCGTAGCGCAAGTGGGCAAAGGCTCTATAGCAGCGTCGATGTGGAACGCCTCTCATTTGTGAGGCATGCCCGCGAACTCGGCTTTTCAATGGACGCAATCAAAGACTTGATTGGATTGCAGACTGAACCAGACCAAGACTGCTCGGCAGTTGACACAATCGCTCAGAAGCAACTTGCCGAAGTTCAAAAGCGGCTGGCACAGCTAGAGGCTCTGGAACGCGAGCTGAAACGCATGATCGAAAATTGCCGGGGTGGTAAAGTTGGCGGGTGCCAAGTCATGGCGGCGATCAACGACCACTCTGAATGCGAGTCCGACAAGCATGAGCGTTTGAAACCGCTCTGAAGTAAAGCTGTTCTCGCACCTGAAAAGGAGCGATAGCTGCCATCCAGTCTCGCTCTCAGCCAATGTCCGCAATTGGGTCGTTGGCCGAACAACCGCTCTCAGCGCCAAAACCAAACTAGCTGCCAGTCGGCTACTGGTGCAGGCCGCTTTGCCTCAAAGCGGCAGGTCTTGGGGTGGGAAGCGGACGTTCGAGGAATGTGGCCGAACGCAGACAGGCTGACAACGACCAACCAACCCTAAATCTACTGTCATCGTTCGATCAGTGCCGATGATGATCGCTGTCACGCTATGGGTTGCGCGGAGCTCGTGAGGAGGAGTGATATTGCACAATCTTCCAGCCGCCAGCATCGTGCCTCAATACCGACGTGGCGACACCTTCGCGTTCAATCACTCTGCCATCGGTAAGTTCAATGCGGTAATTATAGGTCTCGTGGCCAAAGGCCATGTGCCCCATCCGCTTCACGCTCACTGTTGGCTCGCTGAATGTGAAGCTGGTGATCGCGTCTAGTTCGGGAGCGAGGTGGTGCTCCATGTAATGACTAAAGCTGCCCTCATCTTTCCCATTCTCGAAGACAGCTGAATCTTCGGCAAACAATGCGATCATCGCGTCGGCATCGCGCGCAGTCAGGGATTCGCGATAGTCGACCAGCACAGCTTCGGCACCGGCCACATCATCCGCCATAGAGGCCGCATGTTCTGCGTGTTCTGAATGATTTGCCGCCTGTCCAGTGTGCCCAGCGTGCGCTTCGGCTTGTGCAGCTTCGGACTGTGCAATCGCAGCGGCCGGCATGATGGCCAACGCCAGAGCGGACGAGAATAATGTGGGTGTTAGACGAAGCATCAATAAGTCTCCTTGGATTTAAATTAAAACCAGAACCGGATGCCGATGACGTAATTCGTCACACTGGCGTCTTCGCCTGCTGCTCGCGCGTAGTCGGCGCTGTTGCCTATTTTCCATTCCTGATCGATCCCGATATAGGGTGCAAATTCGCGGGTGATTTCATATCGCAGACGCACGCCCGCCTCGACCGCATCAATCCCGGCGCCAATGCCGAGTTCGGGAATATCCTGCGCCGATAGCGCTATCTCAGCGCGAGGCTGCACGATCAGACGCTGCGTGATCCGTTGATCAAGCTCACCTTCGATGCGTGCGGTCAAATCACCCTTGTTCGAAAGAAACGCCGCTGCGTCCACTTCGAAGAGATAGGGCATTAGTCCCTGGACACCGACCACGGCATGGGTTCGATTGGGGCCTGCCAAATCTTGGCGGACACCCGCCTGAAAGTCGAAAAATGGCGCGATGGCGCGGCTCCATAGGGCCTGAACTTCGGCAGATTCAATAGGCTCGCCGAAGCTGCCCTCGCCCTCGGATTTAAACCAGAATTTGTTTAGGTCTCCGCCGTAACTGCCTTGGATGTCCCACAGGTAACCGTCGCTACCTCGCCGGACGCGGTATTCCATCCGGTCACCTTGGAACCAGAAAGTTTTCTGGCTGCCTGTTTCGTTGATCAAAGCCTCACGGGAGACACGCATTTCTTCCACGCCCCAGATCGTCTCAGCAGCGCGCGCTGGCCCCGATCCCGCAGATGCTGGCGGAGGGGCGTTTGGTATCGGCATCGCCATCTCGCCATGCCCCATCGCGGAATGGTCGACCGGCTGCTGCGGCATTGCAGCATGATCCATTTGCGAATGATCTACTGTGCCAGCGTCCGTCGCGGTCATCGACCCATGGTCCATTTGGGAATGGTCCATTTCGCTTGCCGCTTCAGGACCGTCCTCATCTGGAGAGCGGTTTGTCGCCGCGTGGCTCGCGGTATGTCCCTCCTCGACGGGAGCAACCGGCTCTTCATCCGTGTCAGAGGCTGCCGTTGTCGTTGGTTCCGACATTGGCATCGTATGGTCGGCATGCTGCGCAATTGCAGGGCTAGCGGCTCCAAGCATCAAACAGACGATCAACGCCCTCATGCTCCTTCCTCCGGACCGGCAACGGTGACGATCTGGAACATGCCCGAATGCATGTGATACAAGAGGTGGCAGTGGAACGCCCAATCGCCGACTTCATCTGCCGTCAAATCGAAGGAGGCACTGCCGCCGGGCTGAACGATGACAGTGTGCTTCAAAGGCTGATTGCCATCATGGCCATTGACCAGTTCAAAGAAATGGCCGTGCAGGTGGATCGGGTGCGCCATCATCGTGTCGTTAACTAGCTTCACCCGGACGCGCTCATTATACGCAAAGCGGATAGGCTCGTCGCTGACTGCGGCAAATTTTTTGCCGTCAAACGACCACATATAGCGCTCCATGTTACCTGTGAGATGGATTTCCATCTGACGCGAAGGCATGCGCTCGTCGTTGTTCGGTGTGAGTGAGGCCAAATCTCTGTAATTTAGAACCTTGTGCGGCACTGTATCGAGGCCGATTCCAGGGTCACCCATCCGGTCAACTGGATTCATCGATACCATATCAACACCGGGGCCAACTTGTACGTCCGGCGGCAATAACGATGTGTCGCGCATATTCATGCCGCCCATGGCCATTCCAGTTATGGCGTCATCGCTACCGGCATCCATATTTGAATGGTCAGTCGCGCCGGGCTGTGGCGGATTGCCGTGCCCCATTGCGCTGTGGTCCATGCTGCTGGTGTCGCTGCCGCCCCCATGATCCATGCCCATATCAGCCATCGCCAACAGCGGCGGATCGCGCAGAGCCGGAACTGCTGCGCGTGCGCCGGGCCGGCTTGCCAATGTTGCCACGGCCATTCCGGACCGGTCCATAGATTCGGCCACAATCGTGTGCGCCTCGCCCGTTGGCTCGACGATTATGTCGTAGGTTTCTGCGGTGCCGATCTGGAACTCTTCAACTTCAACCGGTCGGACATTCTGGCCATCGGCACCAACCACCCAGAACTTTACGCCCGGAATGCGGACATTGAAAAACGTCATCGCACTTCCGTTTATAACACGAATGCGAACGCGCTCGCCGCGATTAAACAGATATTCGAGGCCCTCCAATGGGCCGCGACCATTGGCAAGGTAGGTGTAGGTCGAGCCGGTAACGTCCAAAATATCGGTCGGCATCATCCGCATATTGGCCCACATCCGTCGCTGCTCTCCTGTCAAAGGATAGTCATCGGTCAACGTGCGCTGCTGATAATTGAAGTAGCCTTCGCCGTTCTTCAGCTTCTCCATGATCGTATGCGGATGCATTGGCGTAAATTCAGACAATAGCAGGACGTAGTCGCGATCAGCCTGAACGGGATTGGGGCCTGCCGGTTCGACCACAATCGGACCGTAATGCCCGGCTTGTTCCTGAAGTCCTGAGTGGCTGTGCCACCAGTACGTTCCGGACTGACGCAGCGCAGGCATATCGTAGGTGAAGGTCTGGCCCGGTTTGATGCCGGGAAAGCTGACGCCCGGAACGCCGTCATACTGGAACGGCACCAGCAGGCCGTGCCAGTGAATCGAGCTGTCTTCGTCAAGGGTGTTGGTCACGTTGAGTTTGACCGCCTGCCCCTCTTTTAGGCGCACTAGCGGACCTGGCACGCTGCCATTGACTACCACGGTGTGACCGCTCCTGCCCTGAACCACTCGCATACCCTGACCGATAGTCAGGTCGATATTGGCACCGGAGACCTCGTCGAACCCTTGGCGTATCATTTCGCCATCCATGCTCGCACCTCGGGCCCACGCGGGCATTGCTGCGGCGAAACTGAAGATTCCGGCTGTGCAGGCACCTGCTGCAAGAAAATTTCGTCGGTCGAAAACGGGCATGGGGGTCTTTCGCAATTGGGCTATACCCTCAATTACGCAGGTGGCTGGCCGTCCCCTCAAAAATCTGGGATTTTTTCTCGTAACCGCTTGCGGGCGCGGTAGACGCGGGTTTCGATAGCCTTCTCCGTCACACCGAGCAGATCGGCAGCCTCGACTTGGCTGCGCCCATCAATGGCAACCAGCACCAGCGCCTCTCGCAATCTGACCGGAAGTCGTTCGATCTCTTTTTGCAGCGCCGCAAGCGTATTGCGGGTGACAGCGCTCGCCTCGGGGTCTGGGCGATCGTCAGCGATCACTATTTCGTCGAGCGAAGGAGCAATCCCGATCAGGCCCGCAGCCTTGCGTCGCCGCAGATTATCCCGGCATTTGTTGAGCACGCTGGTGGTGAGAAACGGGCCGACCGGACGTTCGGGATCAATCCTGTGCCGCGCCACCCAGACCGATGCCAGCGCATCTTGAACGGCGTCCTCCGCCTGCGAAGTGGAGCTCAGCATTCGGCGCGCCAGCATCAGCAAACGACCGGTGTGCTGTTTGGCAAGATGCCCGAAAGCAGTTTTGTCGCCAGCGACCACCCGCTCGATCAGTTGACGTTCTAAATGTGGATCAGCCCCTAGCACGTATGCTCATTCGCGCGGGTCGCGTGTGAGTGCGCCAGACACCTGTTGATCGAACTTTACCTGCTGCGCCGGGCTAAGGATGCTGCGCATTGCGAAAACATGCCGAATTGTCGCCTTCTGTAAGTCTCCCATCGCTGCATGCACCGCGTCAATGGCTGCGGCGACCTCGGGGCCGTATTGCTGCTCTTGCTCCATTGCCCGCGCCAACCGGGCATTAGCCGATCGTGACGCCAGTTCTAGCTGTTGCTGTTCCGCTGAAAACCTATTCTCTATCGCCTCTAGTTGCGCCTCTTGATCAGCGGTCAGGGTGAGCTCATTATGGACAAAGCTATGTAGTCCGCTCTCTTGCGGAGCGGTATTCCAATGGTCGGCAACGAGCGCACCAAGACAGCCTGCGAGGGCGGCCAGAAGTAATGCCAATACGATTTGAAAACGGGTCAACTTCATGGCTCGACGTGCAGCAATGTAGCAGGTGAAAGCTGATCGGTCATTCCCAGTTGATAGGTGCTGGCTTGTGCCGCGTCGCCCGGCAAAACGGTGCTGAAACCGGCACCCAAGCCGACGACAAACAACCCGAAAAACAGCATCAACCGATTCTTTTGATCGGCTCGTTCTTGGAGCTGCCCTGCCCGTTGCCAGACCTCATCGAAGAAACCGTCGGACACAGCCGCACCCGCTTGCCCACCAAGAGAGGCGAGTGATTTATCGAGCGAGGGTTCATTATGCATAATAGGTCTTCTTCATTTCTGACTGCTTATACGCAACCCAGCAGCTAAGCCCTCAATTTTTTTGAGGGGGGACGGTTTCCTGTGCGTAATGACACCATGAACCACATTTTAAGACCCGTCCTTGCAGGCCTACTCGCCGCCCTTGTTCTAGCATCGCCATCGTTGGCGCACGAAGGGCACAAACAGGACATGACCGACGCAGAAATGGTCCAGATGGAAGCCGAGATGGCTCAAATGGGCACTCACGAAGCGATCGACCAATCTCAATTGCCTGCCGAAACAGCGCAATCAGATGCCAAGACAGTGGTGACAATGCCGCACGGGGGCAATGGTCACGCTGGCGGCTCCGCGCTTGAGGCAGCGGCCACTCTATCCGCTGAACAAACGCTCGCAGCGCAAGTTGTTAAAAACCGGCTGACTTCTTCCAATGATTTACTTGGCCGCCTTCACCCTGTGGCAGCGCACTTTCCGATTGCGCTTTTGCTGGTGGCAGCTTTGGCTGAACTGGCGTTGATGATACGCCCCACCCTCGGGTTGCCCACGACGATCCGCTTTCTTGTCGCGAGTGGCGCAATCGGCGCAGTCGCCGCAGCCTTACTCGGCTGGTTTGCTGCTGGTTGGCGCCTGACCGACCGTTCTGAAACACTCGGCCTGCACCGCTGGAACGGCACAGCGATCGCTGTGATCAGCCTGATCGCATGGTGGTTTGCCATTCGTGGGGATAGCCGCCGAGGGCTGCGTGTCACGCTTGCCCTGCTCGCGGCTGCATTGCTTTTGCAGGGTTATCTCGGCGGCGAGATGGTGTTTGGCCCGAACCATATGGGCATTCGCTGATGGGCCAAGCTTCTAACCTCGATGGCACGTCCAGCTTCACCCCGGCGCTTGGCAAGGCATGGCTCACGCCGCTTTACGACATCGCGATCCGTTTGCTTACGTCGGAAAGGGCTTGGCGCAATGCGTTGATCGACCACGCGGACGTGCAACCTGGAGACCGCTTGATCGATGTTGGAAGCGGCACCGGAAGCCTTTTACTGGGGCTGAGGGATGCTTGCAGCGACGCAGAGCTTCTTGGCGTCGATCCCGACGCACAGGTGCTTGAGATTGCTCGCCGCAAAGCGGACAGCGTGGCAAAACCGATCACTTGGCACAACGGGTTCCTAGACAGTCTAAAGGTCGACGCGGATCGGCGACCGAACAAAATTGTTAGCAGCTTGGTGTTCCATCAAGTCCCGGTCGAGCAGAAGAAGGCCATGATCGACCAGATTTGGTCCCTTCTCGAACCGGGCGGGATGGTTCTGATCGCGGATTACATGCGGCAAGAAAAGCCGCTCATGCGTCGCTTATTCCGCGCGACAGTGCAGACACTTGATGGGGTCCCTGATACCCAACCCAATGCGGATGGCTTGATGGAACGGCTCATTTCAGAGCGTTTCGAGCGCAGCGAACGCCTCGCAATTTTTGAAGCAGCGACCGGGGCTATTTCGCTCTGGCGCGGGTTCAAATCCGGTGCGCCGACATGAACTCTGGAGGCATCATTGTGTTCATGCCGATCACAGCAATGGCGGCCGAGCCGCCTGCCGAAGATATGGAAATGGAAGACAGAGCCAGAGACTACCAAGCTGGCGCACCTTCCAGCGCGGAACATAGCGAGCATGAGACGCATTGAATCAGTGAAACAAACCACGTGACAAGGAGGCCAAAATGACGACGCAATCGATAGGCAAGAATATCACCCACTGGGGATGGACACTCAGTGTCTTTTTCTTCGTGAGCTATCTAATCTGCATCGGTTTTGGCCTGCTGGCACCGGGGCGGTTCCATATGCATGAAGCATGGGCCCCGCTGATGCCCGGTTTCGAATGGCTGACGGTGACCGGATTCGTGGCCGGCGCGGCGTGGAGCTTCGCCTATGGCTGGTACATCGCCGTGTTGGTGGTGCCGATCCATCGATTTTTTGGCCGAGGGGCGCGCAGTTGAGCATTTACGCATGTCCGATGCACCCGGAAATCCAGCAAGATAATCCGGGCGATTGCCCGAAGTGCGGAATGCACCTCGTTCTCCAAACCGATGCCAATGATAATGCGACAGACTCGGCGCATTCGTGTCACAGCCATTCCGACCATGGCGGAGAACCAGCCTCTGACGATGGGCGTTATGACAATGTGCCCGCGGGCTACGATGGCACGGTCTATACCTGCCCTATGCACCCTCAGGTGCGCGAGACAAGCATGGCATCATGCCCGATTTGCGGCATGGGTCTAGAGCTTGAATCCGCGACTATGGTGGAGGAAGGACCGAACCCAGAATTGGTCGATTTTACCCGGCGGTTCTGGATCGGGGCAATTCTGACCATTCCACTGCTGGTCCTGACCATGGGACCATTTGTGGGCCTTGGCGGTATTCGAGAAGCGATTGGCGAACGCACTACGCTATGGATCGAGTTTGCACTCGGCACGCCGGTGGTGTTGTGGTGCGGCTGGCCATTCCTCGTGCGGGGCTGGAACTCGTTTCGCACCAGAAACCTCAATATGTTCTCGCTGATCGCGATGGGTGTGATGGCGGCTTGGCTATTCAGTATAGTTGCGGTCCTTGCGCCGGGTATTTTCCCGTCCGGATTCCGCGATCCAGAAGGCCATGTTGCGGTCTATTTTGAGGCTGCAGCGGTCATCGTGACTTTAGTACTGCTCGGCCAAGTCATGGAGCTGCGCGCGCGCGAAGGCACAGGCAAAGCCATCCGCGCCTTGCTTGACCTTGCTGCGAAGACGGCACGTGTCATCCGCCCGGATGGCAGCGAAGAGGAAATTGAGCTGGAGAACGTCGAGGTTGGTGACAAACTGCGCGTTCGCCCCGGCGAGAAAGTTCCGGTTGATGGCATCGTGATGGATGGACGGTCATCCATCGATGAAAGCATGATCAGCGGTGAGCCTGTTCCGGTTGAGAAGGTACCGGGCGATCATGTAACAGGCGCGACAATTAACGGCACCGGCAGCTTGGTAATCGAAGCAACCCGCGTCGGTTCGGACACGATGCTGGCACAAATAGTGGAAATGGTGGCGGCTGCTCAACGGTCGCGGGCACCGATACAAAAATACGCCGACAAGGTCGCAGGCTATTTCGTTCCAGCCGTCATCGGGATCGCGGTGCTTGCCTTCATTGCGTGGGCGATATGGGGCCCGGCCCCGGCGCTCGCCTATGCGCTGATCGCTGCGGTTTCGGTGCTGATCATCGCCTGCCCTTGCTCGCTGGGTCTTGCCACGCCGATGTCGATCATGACGGCCACGGGTCGCGGCGCGCAGGCGGGCGTGCTGATCAAAAATGCCGAGGCACTCGAACGCTTCGAGACGATTGATACGCTGATCGTCGATAAGACCGGCACGCTGACAGAGGGCAAACCCCGCCTCGTCGCTGTCATGCCCGAGGATGGTCATGACGAGGCCGAAGTGCTGCGCCTCGCGGCATCGCTCGAACGCGGTTCCGAACACCCATTGGCAGATGCCATCGTGCGGGGGGCAGAAGAACGCGGAATTGCAATGGCCCGCGCAGACGACTTCGAGGCGATTACCGGCAAAGGCGTGCGAGGCACGGTCGATGGCAAGCCGGTCGCTCTCGGCAACCGGGCGCTCATTACCGATATGGGCCTCGACGCATCATCTTTTGCGGCAAAGGCGAATGCTCGGCGCGATGGGGGCGAGACGGTGATGTTCGTCGTATTGGATGGCGCAATTGCCGGTCTGGTCAGCGTGGCCGACCCGGTAAAGGAAACCACCCCAGCGGCGCTGAAGGAACTGCACGCGCTCGGCCTGCGTATCATCATGGCCACCGGCGACAATGAGCGGACTGCCAAGGCCGTTGCGGCACGGCTTGGCATCGATGAGATCCGTGCCGACGTCTTGCCCGAAGACAAGGCGCGCATTGTCCGAGAGCTGCAGGCAAGCGGAGCAAAAGTCGCCATGGCCGGCGACGGGGTCAACGATGCGCCAGCGCTCGCACAGGCCGATGTCGGCATCGCTATGGGCACCGGCGCAGATGTCGCGATCGAAAGCGCAGGTATTACCCTAGTTGGCGGCAACTTGGACGGCATCGTCCGGGCACGCCGTCTCGCACGAGCGACCATGAGCAATATCCGTCAAAACCTGTTCTTCGCCTTGATCTACAATTCAGCAGGAGTGCCGGTCGCAGCAGGGTTGCTCTATCCCTTCTTCGGTATCCTGATCAGCCCCATGTTTGCTGCGTTCGCGATGAGTGCATCCTCCATCTCCGTAGTGCTCAATTCACTGCGCCTGCGGACAGCCAAGCTATGAGCGATTTAGGGCACGAGAGCCATAGCTCGCATGGAGATGATGAAGGCAGCGACAAAGAGAGGATAAGCCTCGCCGGGGCCGTTGCGATGGGCACCGGGGTTATGATCGGTGCAGGCATATTCGCGCTCACCGGCCAGATCGCCGAGTTGGCTGGTCCGCTGTTTCCGCTATCTTTCGTCGTTGGCGCGATGGTCACGGCGTTGGCTGCCTATAGCTACATCAAGGTATCAAATGCCTGGCCGTCATCCGGCGGGATCGCGATGATCCTGCAAAAAGCATACGGGCCGGGTGTGGTGGCGGCATCTGCATCGCTGCTCATGGCGTTATCGATGGTCATCAACGAAAGTCTCGTCGCAAGAACCTTTGCCACCTATGCGCTCCGTCCGTTCGGGTTGGAGGAGAATGCCCTCCTGCTGTCGATCCTTGCGCTCGCATTGATTGTGTTTGCCTATTTCGTGAATGCGTCGGGCAACCGGTCTGTCAGCGGATTTTCGTTGGTCATGTCGGTTATCAAGGTTGGCGGGATTGCTGTGTTCGCGGTGGCCGCCATTTGGGCTAGCGGCTTTTTCTCCGGGGCATTTTCTGAAGGGACCTCGCTCACCAGCGGCGAGGCTTTCCTTGCATCAGTTGCCTTCTCGATATTGGCCTTCAAGGGCTTCACAACCATTACCAATAGCGGCGGCGACATAGTCGATCCGCACCGCAATGTCGGACGCACGATCATAATTTCGATCGGAATATGCGTTGTCACATATCTGCTGGTCGCACTCGCTGTTGGATCGAGCCTGAGCATCGGTGAGATTGCTGCGGCGAAAGACTATTCGCTGGCAGCAGCGGCACGGCCTGCGCTTGGCGAAATTGGCTTCTATTTCACGATCGTCATTGCATTGGCGGCGACCACTTCGGGCGTGATTGCTAGCGTCTTCGCCGTTTCTCGCATGTTGGCGATGCTGACTAAGATGAAGATGATACCGCACAGCCACTTTGGGATGAGCGGCAGCATCCGAAGCCACATGCTGATCTATACCGTGGTAGTGGCTGGCGCTCTTGCCGTATTGTTCGACCTTTCAAGGATCGCTGCGCTAGGCGCGTTTTTCTATCTCGTTATGGACATGTTGGTGCATTGGGGCGTGTATCGAAGCCTGCGCCACGAGGTTGGCGCCAAGGCTTCCGTTTTGCTCACCGCCTTGGCGGCGGACGGCGTAATTCTGACAGCATTTACTTTGGCCAAGCTACGCACTGACCCAATAATCGTTCTTTACGCAGCGACCGGAATTGCATTTGTGTTCGCCGCAGAATGGTTTTTTCTTTCGAGAAGGGAACCGGAAGCCGGGACGGACCACGAAACGGAAAATCAAGATACCGGGTTGTGGTAGCGGAACAAGGCACCGCCGCAGTAGATGCACTGACTAGTGGAACTTGCGTGATCAGGTGGCTATCCAAGCAATGGTTGTAGCCATGTCTTCTATCCTAATTTTGGAGGCTCTGAACCAAATTTTTTAAGTAGAAGCCGAGGTTAGTTCAACGGCAAAACGGGCGTTAGCCCTGATCGACGATCAGCGTGCTGAGACTGGGCGGAGCCGATACGCTCGCTATCCAACGACGGAACGGCACGACTATCGCTTTGCTAAGCCGAGCTACTTGTTGGCTTGCAGCGCGTGAGACGGGGCGGGTCCGCTTTCGCCTGTTGCTTGCCATTCTCGCGTATAGCATCATAGATCATGGCTATTTTGGTCGTGAGATGGCTCGTGACCCCAACCAGATGGGCATGATGTGATTGGCTGGGACATATGTCCCAGCGAGCTCGTAAAATTGCAACCTTTGTGCTGACGACATCATTCATTTCGCCGGCATTCAATTTGTTGAGGCTTCGCGCGCTGAAACCCTAGACCTAGCTATACATCAAACCTTTGCACGCGCCTTGCGTCTGCGGAACATGAGAATACACCCAAGAATGCTTCCGACAACACCTAACGCTGCGAACGCTATCAATATCGGATGACTCGTCTTCTCGCGGGTCTGCAGATCCATGATGTGGAGCCCCCACATGAAATCAAATGTGCGCCACCATTGGGTGCGGATGGCTTCGATTTGGCCTGTTTCCCGGCCGACATAGACATAGGTTCCCTCGTCAAGAATGATTTGCCAAACGGGAATCGGTCGGCGAAAATCAAATGGCACAGAGTCCGCTTCAAACAAGCGAACGGAAGTGATTTCATTGCCGCCTAAGATTTGCTTCGCCACAATTGACCTTGCTGCTGCTTCGTCGAGTGGCGCGATGGGATTTCCGCTTTCCAGATCGATCCGCCTGACGCTCCCATCCATGGCGGTGAGGGTAGCGACTGGTCGCCCGTCTTGTACGAACGCTTGTATTTCCTTCACAGGGTAATCCACATCAGTAGATATTTGCCTCGGCAAGGAATGCGACTGTTCGCCGGCGGGCAAGCGCAAGTGATTTCCCCGCACCTCATCGATAGGGCGGGCGGACATAAACAAGCCAGTGACCATCCACATCAAAATCGGAATGCCGATCAACCAGCCAAGCCATATGTGCCACTTGGCAAAGCGCAACATTAGAGGTTTCGCCAAATCTCAATCTCCCATCATTTGATCCGTATGCCTTCGCTTAGCTGCGTCACTAGGCGAAGGCATGTTTGGATCACTGGCTCGCGACCGATGTAACGACGTTTCCTTCGCTGCCGCTGGCAAATTCGAACGAAATCTCGTCTCCGACTGCGACTTCTCCAAGAATCTGCTCATTTGCGTCGAACGCCATGACCATCTCCGGCCATTCCAAAGCAGGAACAGGCCCATGATCAATAGTGATGGTGCCCGCTTCCGCGTCAATCGCGGTCACCGTCCCTTGCGCGCTGGCGTTTGTTCCAGGAGCATCAGTTTCCATCATCGACATATCATGGTCGTCAGCTGACATGCCCTCCATAGATTCGCTGTCCGCGCCGCTGTCGCAGGCGGCGAGCAGCAAGGGGGCTGACAACACAGTTAAGAGGTTTGGGGTACGCAATTTTCTTCTCCTTCGGATTGTAGTGGCGGAATTGGCTTTGGACGCCGCATCAACAGATATGCGGCGGGAAGTACGAACATGGACAAAAGCGGTGCAGTGATCATACCGCCAATCATCGGAGCGGCGATCCGGCTCATAACCTCCGAACCCGCACCCGTGCCGATCAAGATTGGGAACAGCCCCGCCAGAATGACAGCGACCGTCATCGCTTTAGGTCGCACGCGCAGTAATGCGCCTTCTCTGATTGCTTCGGTAACTGCCTCCGGAGTGAAGTCGCCGGAACGCTTTTCTAATGCGGACTTCAGATAGATCAGCATAATAACGCCAAACTCCGCAGACACACCTGCCAGAGCAATAAAGCCCACTGCGGTCGCGACTGATTGGTTGTAGCCCATCAAGTAGAGCAGCCAGAAGCCTCCCGTCAGAGCGAAGGGCAACGTGCCCATCACCAGAAGCGCTTCGTCAAACCTCCGGAAAATCAGGTACAGAAGCAGGAAAATGATGCCCAGCGTGGCTGGTACGACTATCTGCAACCGCTCATAGGCCCGCGTTAGATATTCGAACTGTCCTGCATAGGAGAGGCTGACTCCCGGCGGCAGATCAACACCATCAGCCACGGCGCGCTGGAGGTCACCTACAACAGACGCAAGGTCGCGGTCGCGGACATCCACATAGACTGCGCTCACCAGACGTCCCTGTTCATTTTTGAGCATGGGCGGTCCGTCGCTGATGCTCACGTCTGCAACGGTGCCTAGCGTGATTTGTTGACCTGATGGCGTCAGTAATGGAAGCGCTCTCAGCTCGCCAATACTGTCGCGAATTTCACGCGGATAGCGCACATTGATTGGATAGCGGGCTGGCCCTTCGATCGTGCGGCCAACGTTCGCACCTCCGACTGCACCTGAAATGATCTGCTGCACGTCGGCGATGTTCATCCCATAACGCGCCGCAGCAGTTCGGTTGATGTCCACATCGACATATCGGCCGCCAGAAAGCCTTTCTGCGAGCGCCGAGCTTACGCCAGGCACTTGTTTAGCAATACTTTCGACTTGCAGGGCGACACGTTCGATTTCAGCGAGATTTTCGCCTGAGACTTTCACGCCGATCGGGCTTTTGATCCCAGTTGCCAGCATATCGATCCTGTTGCGGATCGGAGGTACCCAGACATTTGCAAGGCCGGGCACCTGTACCACCCGGTCAAGCTCTTCGACCAACTTCTCAGGCGTCATTCCAGCTCGCCATTCCTCGCGTGGTTTGAACCGGATTGTTGTTTCGAACATGGTCAGCGGTGCTGGATCGGTCGCTGTGTCTGCGCGGCCTGCTTTACCGAACACAGTGTCAACCTCTGGCACCGATTTGATCAGCCTGTCAGTCCGCTGCAACAGTGCGGATGCTTCACCGGGCGACAAGCCAGGCAGCGCGCTGGGCATATAAAGCAGATCACCTTCATCAAGCGGTGGCAGAAACTCGCCGCCCAACCGGGTGAGCGGGATCGCTGCAGTGAGAAAGATCAGCCCAGCGAGCAATAGGGTCGTCTTGGGACGGTGCATGACCCAATCGAGGCCGGGGCGATAAGCCCTTGTCAGCCAGCGGTTCAGAACATTGGAATCCTCAGACGGGATTTTGCCCCTGATGAGCCAGCCCATTAGCACTGGTACCAGAGTGACAGACAAAATCGCCGCCGCTGCCATCGCATATGTCTTCGTGAACGCCAGCGGCGCAAACAGACGCCCTTCCTGCGCCTGCAACGTAAACACCGGCAAGAACGAAAGCGTGATAATCAGCAAGCTGTAAAAGAGCGCTGGCCCGACCTCTTTCGAGGCATCCGCGATCAAATGCCAACGTTCCTCGTTTGGCAGGTCCGCATCGGGATTTTCATCTTGCCAGCGTTCAAGATGCTTGTGCGCGTTTTCAACCATTACGATTGCGGCATCAACCATTGCTCCGATGGCAATCGCTATCCCGCCAAGCGACATTATGTTCGCATCAACCCCTTGAAACCGCATAACAATAAAGGCAGCGAGCACGCCCAAAGGCAAGGTGACAATGGCCACAAACGCAGAACGGACATGCCAGAGGAACAGCCCGCAAACGAGCGCGACGATAATAAATTCTGCGATCAGTTTCCCGGTTAGATTGTCGATCGACGCATCAATGAGCTGCGACCGGTCGTAGGTTGTGACGATCTCGACACCTTCGGGCAGACTAGCTTTCAGCGTTTCAAGCTTCTGTTCGACGGCCGCAATTGTGGCGCGTGCATCTTCGCCCTGACGCAGCACGATGATGCCACCTGCGACTTCGCCTTCGCCGTTCAGTTCTGCGATCCCGCGCCGCATTTCAGGGCCAATCTGAATGTTGGCTACATCCGAAAGAGTGACAGGAATGCCGCTGCCAACTGTCTTGAGCGGGATCTGACGAAAATCGTCGAGAGTGCTCAGATAGCCAGAGGCGCGGAGCATGTATTCAGCCTCACCCAATTCAAGGATGGAACCGCCTGCTTCCTGATTGGCACCCTGTATCGCGCTGACGATTTCGGCATGTGTTACACCGAACGAAGCCATTCGGTAGGGGTCTAAAACAACTTGGTACTGCTTCACCATCCCGCCAACGCTCGCCACTTCGGCGATGCCCGGGATGGTCTGTAGCTCGTAGCGCAGGAACCAGTCCTGCAGGCTTCGGAGACCCGCCAGATCATTACTACCAGTTCGGTCGACCAGCGCGTATTCGTAAATCCAGCCCACGCCAGTTGCATCAGGTCCGAGCGAACTTGTGACCCCTTCGGGCAGCTCGTTCTGCACCTGATTAAGGTATTCGAGCACCCTTGACCGGGCCCAATAAAGATCGGTCCCGTCCTCGAATATGATGTAGACATAGCTGTCGCCGAACATTGAATAGCCGCGCACCGTCTCCGCTCCGGGTACTGACAACATTGTGGTGGCGAGCGGGTAAGTCACCTGATCTTCAACAATTTGCGGCGCCTGCCCCGCATAGTTCGCGCGAACCACCACTTGAACGTCTGACAGATCAGGAATGGCATCGACTGGTGTTGCGCGTACGGCCCAAAAGCCTGCGATCGTCACCGCAATAGCTGCCAAAACAACCAAGAACCGATTGGCTATCGACAGGTCGATGATGCGCGCGATCATCGGCCAGTTTTCCTGATGGATTCAAGCCTCGGCCCAGTACCGTGTTGGGTGAATGTAAACACCACATTGTCGCCGGGCGCCAAACCTTGCGCCAAAGATGGTCGTGCAAGCGCGAACGGCATGACCATCGTAGGCCAGCTCAGCTCTGGAACAGGCGCATGGTCCAGTGTGATCGAATTTGCAGTGATCTTGGTTACGCGCCCTGTGGCCCGATAGGTTTGTGCCTGCGCTGCCGAATCATCGGTTTCGCCGTGCACGGCTCCGCCTACAGGCCTTACGTTGAGGCCAGACAAGCTCGCTTCGGAATCGAGCAGGAATTGACCTGAAATCACGACTTTTTCGCCTTGTGCGAGACCAGCCAGAACTTCAGTCTGTCCGTTCGCTTCCCGTCCAATCTCGACCTCGGCTGGAATGAAACCACCTTCGTCCTGATCGAGCATAACGATTGCCCGCCGCCCGGTCCGAATAATCGCCTCCGACGGAACCAGCAAAGCACGCCGAGTATCGGGCGAAAGCGAAACCTGAGCGAACATGCCCGGTTTCAGTCTGCCACTCGAATTACCAAGTTCTGCGCGCACAGTGATCGTGCCGCTCTGAGCGTCGGCGCTGGGGAGTATCGCTGTGATACGGCCTGCGAAGCGCTCCTCTGGAAATGCAGCGAGGGCCGCATTGACCGTCTGACCTATGCGGATGTTGGCGGCCTGCGTTTCAGGTACTGATGCCTCTAGCCATATCGGAGAGAATCCTGTGATTTCCGCCAAGGTTTGGCCTTCCATCACGGTCATGCCAGGACGCACGCCGAGCATCGTGATGGCTCCGCCAATGGGGGCTGCGACGGTGATCGTGGTCTGAGCGCGGCCTGTGCGGCTAACTGCGTCGATCATGCCGTCAGACATTCCAAGCAAGAGCATACGTTGACGCATGGCACTTGCCAGCGCCTCGTCTCCGGTGCCCAGCACTGCCAGGTACTCGCGCTGTGCTCCGCCCCATTCGGGTACCAGAATATCAACAAGTGGCGCCCCCGGGCTCACCACATCGTCTTGTGCCCGGCCATAAGTGCGCTGAACATAACCGCCAGCTCGCGGCTGGACGATCGCCACGTCTCGTCCATTATAGGCCAGCACGCCGGTAACAGTGATCTCCGGTTCCAGGATGCCGAATTCGGCTGGTGCGGTGCGAATACCGAAATTCTGGATCAAACTCGGATCGATTTGCACCCCGGCTGTAGCAGCCTCTCCTGCGCATTTGGCCACCAGCTGCATATCCATAAATGGAGACTTTCCCGGCTGGTCGAAGCGCTGCGCTGGTACCATGGGGTCGTACCAGTAGAGGACCTCTTCGCAGTCGCCTTCAGCCGCGCCAGACATGCCCCCTTCATCGCTACCATTACTGATGAGCATCGATAGCCCGAATCCTGCAGCAAGGCTTACGAGTGCGATTGCTGCCATCGCACCATAAGTGCGCTGTGCCAGTGTGAAACGTTCGGATATCTTGGTCATGGCCGCGCCTCTGCATAGGTAAGTCGAAGTGTCACAGCCTGCTCGGCTGCAACCGCTTCGCGTTCCAGAATTTCGAGTTCGAGCAGTACAAGAGCTGACTTGGCCGCAATCACATCGACGAGGTCCGCCCGTCCTGCCGCAAAGCTGGCGGTTTCCAATTCTGCGCGGTCACGCGCTAGCGGCAGCAATTCATCGCGGGCCCTTTCCCATTGTCGAAAGGCGCTGCGCCATGCGGCAAGGTCCGTTTCAAGCTGGACTCGCAGAGCGCGCAAGCGTTCGTCACGCTCAGCAAAAGCTGCTCCCGCTTCGGCTTCCGCAGCTCGAATACGCGGTTCCTGGCGGCGGCCTGCGAAGATTGGCAAAGTCATTGATCCCATCACCGAAACAGCGTCGCCAAACCCTGTGTCGCGGCGACCGTAATTAACACTCACACCGAAATCTGGTCGAAGACTGGAACGGGCCAGATTGGCACCTGCCTCAGCCATCTCGCTTGCTGCATCGGCGAACAAGATTTCAGGGTTCTGTTCGAGAACGCTGCGCAAATCCGCAGCGTCAATCTCTGACATCGGCGGGCTGCCCTGTGCGACGGGGTCTACAATATTTGTATAGCTAGCGAGCATCGCCTTGGCCGTGTCGCGCTCTGCTTCTATCCGCGTTATCGCATCTTCAATTCCAAGCAATTCGCGGCGGATCGCAAGACTTTCAGCGGGGCGGGCCGATCCCGAGGCAACGGCACTGGTGGCAACGGGCACAAGCGCGCGAAGTTCGATCAGTGCAGTTTCTGCAACCGCTATCCGTTCCTGCGCAAAATACAGCTGCATCCATGCCATGCTGGTCGAAACATCAACACTGCGCTGCGCCATGCCAAGACGGGTCTCTGCAAGACGAACATCGGAAAGCGCCACGCCTTGCCGCGCTCTGCGTCTGGCCAGATTGGGTATCTGTTGTTCGATCCCGATACTGATCTGTGTGGGGAGTTGCCGATCCAGTTCAAACGCGACTGGCCCTGTTACCGGTAGGTTCGCAACTCCACCTCGCAGGATTGGGTCGGGGAGTTCATCCGCTGCTTCCGAAGCTTCGCGCGCTCCGCTGATACGCATTTCGCCCGCTCGCAGTAGCGGCTGATCACCGCGTGCTGCACGCAGGGCTTCTGCATAGCCAACCGGCTCCGCCACGACGCTTTGCGCTGGCACAAAAGCCGCAATTAGGGCTCCGCCTATCAACCATTTCATGTGCAATTCTCACTCGATTTCTGGGCCACCGACACTCCGCCAGACTGCTCGAAAACAGGGCGTACATCGTGTTGTGGCCTCTTGGAGACAGACGCTGCGCGTCCGAGTTACTCACATTCGAGTTAGATTCGGGGGGGCGGATAATCCGGGGCAGAAATCTGGCTGGAGAGCTGCTGTTCGTATCCCGTCATATAAAGAGCAGGCTCGATAAATTGTTTTGCAAGGCGGGGTGCCGGGTCGCTCCCCAGCCAAACAGGTGCAACCGCATTCATTGCCTGCATGCAAGCGAGCGACATGTCTTTGCATGCCCCGTCGCTATCATCTGTGTGATTGTGCTTTGCAGATTGCTCTTCGGAGTGGTGCAACTTCTTTGCGCAATCCGCCATTTGCATAGGCTCAGCCTGCGGTACGGCCGACGCTTGCGCTGAAACCTGGAAGATCAGCCCTGCACAAAGTGTCATGAGGAAAATGGCGCGAAGGTATTGCACCTTCGAACTCTAGACCTAAGAAACCAGTCCAGCAAGAACGTTGTTCATACCCGCGCTTACCCTTTGTGACACATAAATTGAGACTACCGCGATGGGGCATGCTACTCTGTCTGTCTGCAATTGGGTCGTTAGCGGAATGTCAGCTTTGCGATCCTGATTCACAGGCCGAAACCCCTCGAAATCTGACTTTGTCCAGCGCGATCACCGGTTTTTGCAAATATCAAAGCGGGCAACGCGCCAGTTTCGCATCAAACACGCCGCCAACAAGCAATGTGCCGTTCCAATAGGCGCCGGTTGCAGAGCCATTGAGCTCGCCCTTTTCGGACATATAAACCGTCTCAAATTCGTCACTCGAGGGATCAAACTTCACCACCTGCGAAGGAGAGATCACCTCAGGATCGCCAGAATGCGCGCTGAACGCCAAAAGGTCTGGATGTGCGCCGATATAGACAGAGCCATTGGGCGCCACATCGATATTGTCCGCGCCGGTGCCCATATCGTATTCCACTCTTGCGCTCAGCTTTCCCGAAGCCTGGTTGCGATCAAATACGGTCAGTTTCGCGCCAATCGTTTCCGCTACGTAGATATTTCTGCCATCGAGCGAGACATTCACGCCGTTGGCATATGCAAATCCGCTTGCTGCTGTTTGCACCCGCCTCCCGTTGAAATAGATGAGCTCACCCAAAGGTAAGCCCAGGAACACCTCAGCCGCTCCGCCTATTCCACCATCATAGCGTTGGTCATTGGTAGCGTAGAATTGGCGCGGACCAACCGCGACTACGTCATTCAAAGAACGCATAGCCTCAGAAGTAATGGTCTCAAGGTGCTGAAGCTGCCCGTCCTGTGCGACCTCAAAAATCTCGACCGCTTCGCCAGATTTGGAATGGTTTACTGCGAACAGGCGCAAGGCGCCGTTTGAATCGCGCCACAGGCTGATGCCGTGAGCATAGAAATCTGCAATCTCATTCCCAAGCACCTCGACCGGTTGCGAAGCGGTGTCATTAAGATCGAGCATGTAGATCGAGCCGCGCGGTCGAGGATCTGTTTGCCTGCGATCAACGGTTGCAAAATAGGCGAAGCCGGTCTGGTGATCGATGGCAAGATCTTCAGGCCCGGGCATCGTTACAATGGTTTCACATTGATCAGCCAGCACGGTCTCAGTGTCGACAAAAAGACCGGAGGCTTGGGTGACCATATAGACGACCCTCGCAGCGATAACCGCTACGATAATCGCCACAGCCAGAAAAAGCTTCTTCGCCATACTGTTTCCCCATTCCCCAGCTTCGGATTGCCATAACGTCTAAATTCCAAGAATGCAGCGGTTCATTCAATACGCTGCGAGGAAGTCTCGACAGATCGTCAGAAAATGGGTCGTTTGCAGACCTTCCGCTTTTGTTCGGAAAATCAGCTAGCGACCCGAATAGGCGTCACGTTCTCAACCTCATCAGTTGCTGCGCCTTTCCCCGCGCAGTATTCTGCCCACGCATCCATGAGCTTGCGGCGTTTCGGCAAAAGTGCGCCCCGCCTATAGGCGGCCTCCGCTTTGTTTCCGATCGTGTGGGCAAGCGCCATTTCGCAAACTTCATGTGAGAAGCCGGTGGACTCTGCCGCCCAATCCCGAAAGCTGGACCGGAAGCCGTGAACGGTAAGGTTCGGCTGGCCCTTGGGTGCGGGCGAAAGGCGGCGCAACTGCATCAGCATTGCCATGTTTGAAAGCGCCCCGCCGTGATGCGAAGGAAACAGCGGACGCTCTGCAATGTCGCCTTTGGCCTGCGCTAGTGGCTTGACGGTTTTCAGTATCTCCAGCACGCGATCTGAAAGGGGCACCGAATGCTCCGCCTCTGCTTTCATTCTCTCAGCCGGGATAGTCCAAACGGCTGCCTCTAGGTCTATCTCTCGCCACTTTGCGCCGATCGCCTCCCCGGTTCGTGCCGCAGTCAGAATGGTAAATTCAAGCGCCATTGCCGCGATGCCGTCCACGGCGCGCAATTTGACCACGAATGCAGGCACCTGAGCATAGGCCAAGGCTTTGTGGTGACCTTGCCTGCCTAGGCGCTCATTTCGCCGCTTCTTGGCCTTTGAGGGCGCTGATAGGACGTTCTCTAGGTGGCCGCGCCATCGCGCCGGGTTTTCGCCCTCTCGCAGCCCTTCTACCTTGGCGGCGTCCAATACACGCTCAATCCGGCCTCTCACACGGCTGGCGGTTTCCGGCTTGTCTCGCCAGATTGGCTTGAGCGCGGCAAGCACGTGTTCGGTCGCAACTTCGCCAACTGGCAAGTCGCCAAAATGCGGGTAGGCGTATGTCTTGAGAGTGGAGCGCCATTGGTTGCGGTGCTTATCGTTTTTCCAACCATCCTCATTCATGGCCAGAAAGCTCTCGGCTGCATCGCTGAAAGTCGTTCCAGCAATCCGGCCCGCTTGAGCCGCCGCCTTTGCATCGCGCTGCACCTTCTTGCGATCGGACATTGGCACAACGCCAGCCGCCGCCTGAGCCGCCTTAATCCGAGCAAGCTCTCGTGCATCGGCCAATGTCACTGCATCTGGCCCATATGCGCTGCCAAGACCAACCAGCCGGACTGTGCCTGCAACCGTGCCACGCCAAACCCAACTGCGCGCACCGCCCGGCTTCACTTGCAGATAAAGTCCGCCGCCATCGGCGTAACGCTTGGCGTATTCTTTGCCGTCTTTGCCGATGCCGGGCTTTGCGCTGCGCACCGTTACTGCGGTTAGGGCATTGTGTAGCTTGCGCGGCATGATCGGCTCCAGTTGTCCTAAAAGGTGTGCCGATAGTAGCGTGGTTTAGGACAACCGCAAGTGAAAGCGGGCGAAGGCGGACGAAAAGTGTCTAGCCTTAAGCGTTGATAATTAAATGTAAAAATGCAAGCCAGCGAATGATGATGAAGGCTTGTTAGGCGGACTCCGTCTCCGCCACCTTTCTACCCGATTGCAATTCGCGGCGTTCAGCCGCCGACCGCTTCCAATTGTTCGCTCAGGCTCAGCCATTCAGCCTCTGCCTCGTCCAATTGATCGGAAAATGTCGCGCGCTCTGACAGCAATTCACTCATGGATTTATTGGCGTATTTCGATCCCGGCTTGCCCGGCTCGAACATGGCTTGGTCGATTTCGCTGCAGATCGCCTGAAATTTCGCCATTGTCTTTTCCACCCGGCGAATCTCGGCGCTTACATATTTTGCGCGGGCCTTTTCCTTCGCGGATTGGCCCTTAGTGTTCTGAGCGTTTTTCGCCGAACCCTTCGCCGCATTCTCTTTCTTCGGCTGGTTCACACCCAGCACAAAATCGATGTAATCGTCCATGCTTCCGCTATATTCCTTGGCCGTGCCGCTATCGACCAGAACCAAGCGGTCTGCTGCCAATTCGACCATGTGCCGGTCGTGGCTGATCAGGATCACCGCACCGGAATAATCATTCAGCGCCTGCACCAAGGCTTCTCGTGCATCAACATCGAGGTGGTTGGTTGGCTCATCCAAAATCAGCAGATGCGGCGCATCGCGCGTGATCAGAGCGAGCGCCAGACGCGCGCGTTCACCGCCCGATAATTTGCCGATCTTTTGCGTTGCCCGGTTACCCGAAAATCCAAACCGCCCGAGCTGCGCGCGCACTGCGCCGGGCGTCTGGCCCTCCATCGCGCGGGTCATATGCTCCAGCGGCGTGGCGTCGCCTTCTAATTCTTCGACCTGATATTGCGTAAAGTAACCGACCGTCATTTTGCCCGGCGAATTGACCTCCCCTTCCATCAGGGGCAGCTGGGCCGCGAGCAGCCGCGCCAGCGTCGTCTTACCATTGCCGTTGCGCCCAAGCAGCGCGATCCGATCATCGGGATCAATCCGCAGGCTAACCCGGCGCAGCACGGGATCATCCTGCGCGTAACCCACCGCTGCCATATCCATCGTAATCATGGGCGGTTTCATTTCGCTGGGATTGGGAAATTCAAAACTGAGGCTCGGATCTTCCATCAAGGCCGCGATCGGCTGCATCCGGGCCAGCATCTTGGCCCGCGATTGCGCCTGTTTCGCGGTGGATGCGCGGGCAGAATTGCGCGCAACGTAATCTTGCAGCCGGGCGCGCTGCGCATCTTGCGATGCTTTGGCCGAGGCTAGCTGGGCCGCGCGTTCGGCGCGCTGTTTCTCAAAATCATCATAGCCGCCGGGATAAAGCGTCAGCCGCCCGCCTTGCAGGTGAAGGATGTGATCCACGACTTTGTTGAGCAAATCACGTTCGTGACTGATGACGAGCAAGGTCGCCGGGTAGCTTTTGAGGAAATTTTCCAGCCACAAGGTCGCCTCTAAATCCAAGTGGTTTGACGGCTCATCCAGCAGCAGGACATCGGGCGCAGAAAACAGCAAAGCGCCCAAGGCCACACGCATTTTCCACCCGCCAGAAAAACTGTCGAGCGGCTGCGCCTGCATCGCCTCATCAAAGCCTAGGCCGGTTAGAATACGCGCCGCACGCGAAGGAGCGCTATACGCGTCAATCGCCAGCAGCCGTTCATGAACCTCGCCCAGCCGATCCGGGTCGGTGCACGTTTCCGCCTCTTCGAGCAAAGCGGCACGTTCCGTATCAGCGGCCAAGACCGCTTCTTCTGGCGTCGTTTGCCCGCTGGGTGCATCCTGCGCGATATAGCCAATGCGGACCCGCGATGGTTTGGTGATTTCGCCGTCATCCGGGTCAATTTCCCCGATCAATGCCTTCATCAGGGTCGATTTGCCCGCGCCATTGCGGCCAATCAGGCCGACCCTCGCGCCATGCGGGATCGCCGCGCTCGCGCCTTCGAGGATCGGCCGGCCGCCAAGCCGCACGGTGATGTTGTTGATGGAGAGCATGCGCGCGCCCCTAGCAACACTCAGCGCCGATACCAACGCCTTTGCTTATGAGCCGCGCAGGTCTAAGCGATCGCGCATGGATATGGACACATTGCTTCAGCGTTATTTTGGCACCCGCGATCTGGCTGAGGTCAAGGTCGATGCGATCCCCGCAGCGCGGGAACGGATGCGCGTCGATTTGGGGTTGGAGAAGGACCGCGGCAAACGGTTCGCGCTGTGGAGCCTGTTGCATATGCTCGGCGATGCGCCGGATTTGGATGTCGCTTTCAAAGATGAAGATGACCGCGAGGCCGCGCGCAATTTCATGGATCTGATGGCCGGGGCTGTTTCTGGCGCTGACGCTGGGCAAGGCGAGTGAGCACGTCTCGGCCGTTTGCAAATATGCGCCTTGCCGATTTCGATGTGGATGCATTTCTGCGCGATTATTGGCAGAAGAAACCGCTGCTGATCCGCAATCCTTGGGCGGAATGGGGCAACCCTCTGGAGCCGGATGAACTGGCGGGGTTGGCCTGCGAAGATCACGTAGAATCGCGATTGATCACGGATCAAGCGGGTCATTTTGCTCTTGAGCATGGCCCCCTACCTGCCGACCGGTTTGATAGTCTCGCCCCTGGAAGCGATGCGGCATCATGGACGTTGCTGGTGCAGGCGGTGGATCACCATGTGCCAGAGGTTGCGGATTTGCTGGATGCGTTTCGCTTCATCCCCAATTGGCGCGTCGATGATGTCATGGTCAGCTATGCCGTTAGAGGCGGCGGCGTGGGCGCCCATTTCGATCAATATGACGTGTTTCTGGTGCAAGGGTTAGGCACGCGGCGCTGGCAGATTGGCGGGATGTGCGATGCGAGCAGCCCAAGGGTGGCAAATGAGGATTTGCACTTGCTCGCAGATTTTCAGCCGAGCGAGGAATGGGTGCTGGAGCCGGGCGATATGCTCTATGTGCCGCCCGGTTTTTCGCATAATGGCACCGCGCAAAGCGATGATTGCATGACCTATTCCATCGGCTTTCGCGCGCCATCGCGTGAGGAATTGTTGGAAGGCTACGCTGCTCATGTGCTGGATCGGTTGAAAGAGGATGATCGTTACACCGATTCCAATTTGCGAGCTGATGGGAAAGCCGCTTTGAACCCCGGCGAGATCAGCGAAGCGGCGCTGTCGCACCTGCACGAAATGGTTGCCGGTGAGCTCAGCAACCGCGATGATTTTGCGCGCTGGTTTGCGGGATTTGCGACGCAGCCCAAAAATGCGGCGATCGATTGGCAACCAGAAACGCCCAAGACTGCCCAGCAATTGGCGCAGGATTTGCGCAGTGGCCGGGCAATTCTGCGCAATCCTGCCAGCCGCTTTGCCTTTATCCGCGCGGCAAATGATGCCGTGGTCCTATCAGTGGATGGCGATTGCTTTGACGTTGACGCAGAATGCAGCGCCTTTGCCGAAGCGCTCTGCGCCGCGCCGCGTATTGAGGATGCCGCAGGTTTTGCCGATGAGCCCGGCATAGTGTCGCTGATGGAGGAATTGCACGCGCGCGGCAGCATCGCGGTTGAACATTGATGGGCCCCGGCGAATCCTAGCCGTCTTTGTGCTGGCCGAGCGCCAAGCCTTCCGCGCTCCAATCGCCAATCGACCACCGCACCAGCCTTAGCGTCGGATGCCCCACTGCTGCGGTCATACGGCGAACTTGGCGGTTTTTGCCCTCGCGTATGGTCAGCTTGATCCAGCAATCCGCCACTGTCTGACGAACGCGGATCGGCGGATCGCGCGGCCAGATATCTGGCGCATCAATCCGCTGTGCCTGCGCCGGGCGGGTCATCCCGTCTTTTAACCGGACGCCTTCGCCAAGCGCGGCAATCGCCGCTGCGTCGGGTTCTCCCTCGACTTGGGCAAAATACGTCTTGGGCAATTTAAATCGCGGATCGGCAATGCGGGCCTGCAATTTTCCATCATCGGTCAGGATCAACAAACCTTCGCTATCCCGATCCAACCGCCCCGCTGGATAGACGCCGGGCACGTCGATAAAATCAGACAAGGTCTGCCGCTCGGTCGGGCTGCCTTTGTCGGTGAATTGCGACAAGACGCCATACGGTTTGTTGAACAGGATCAGGCGCGACATATGTTCTACCCGGCGCTCTACTCGGCGCTCTCGCCGCGTTCCGGCTCCCACCCTTGCGAATATCGTTCAAACCAAGCGAGGATCGCCGATGCTTTCGCCGCGCTTTGCGATGGGCGCGCCGCGATGCTGTGGCTGGCGCCGGGCACCCGGATGAGAGCCGTCGGAACACCCGCCAGTTGCAGCGCCGAATAATATTGCACCGCCTCGCTAACAGGCGTGCGGTAATCTTGCGCGCCGACCACAACCAATGTCGGCGTTTCGACCTGCCCGATCAGCGACAGGGGCGAATGCTCCCAGAAATTCTCAGGATTCTCCCAAGGGCGCGAACCCAGCCAATATAGCCCGAAATACCCGGTGCCATCTGCGGTCAGTGCCTGCGTTATCCAATTGATCACGGGCTTTTGTGTTGCCGCCGCGCGGAAACGATTGGTTCGTCCCACAATCCAGGACGTCAGCACGCCGCCGCCTGATCCGCCGGTCACAAACAAACGATCGGGATCGGCAATGCCCAATGCGATGGCGTGATCAACGATGCTGATCAAATCGTCATAGTCACGGCCCGGATAATCCTTGTCGATCTCCTGTGCGAAACTCTCTCCATAACTCGTCGATCCGCGCGGATTGGCTGACAAGACAGCGTATCCCGCCGCCGCGTAAAGTTGGTTATCGGTCGAAAAGTGCGGGCCATAGGCCGCGAATGGTCCGCCGTGAATTTCCAAAATGAGAGGCACCTGTGTCCCCTCCTCATAACCGGGCGGGAGCGTGAGCCACCCTTGGACCTCTTGCTGATCGAAAGAAGACGACGCGCTGATCTCGCGCACTTCGCCCATCACCTTTGTCACACGCAAAGCCGGGTTGAGATCGGTCAGCACCCGCGCATCCCCTCCGCGCGTGATCCTCAGATCGGCAGGCGCGGCCGAGGTGCCGCCGGTAAAGGCGATGGCATCATTGCCCGCCACCGAAAAACTGCCGCCAGTATAGGGGCGATCAAACCCGCCTCCGCCGACCCCGGTGGCGACCACGCGCACCGATCCATTCAACCCGATCCGCGCGACATTGGTTTCGCCCCGGTCGTCATATTGCACATAGACACCGCGCGAATCCGCATCCCAGACCATACCGTCAACGCTGTAATCCCAATCCGTGGTCAGCACCCGTTTGTTGCCGCCATCGGCGTCCATCACCGACAATTCGGCGTTTTCATAAGCGCGGCCGACATCGTCAAACCCGGTATAGGCGATCATGCTGCCATCGGGTGAGATGAGCCCGCCTGCATCCGGGCCATCGCGGTCGGTCAATTGCGTCAACGCCAAAGTCGCGGTGTCGAGCGACCAGATATCAGCCTCAACCGGGTCAATTTGCCAATTGGCGTTGCGATTGGCGGTGAAAATAAGCCTGCCGCCATCCGGCGACCAGCTAAGCGGCCCGCCATCGTGATTGGGGCCGAAGGTCATTTGCCGGGGCGCGCCGCCAGTTGCGGAAATAACGAAGATTTTTGAAAAGCCCGGCGTGATTTCCCCTGCCCCATCGGCACGGAAATTGACCAGATCAGTGACTTCCAATGGCGCGGCCCATTGCGCGCCTTCTGGGCGGCCTGTTGGCGCGGAGCCGAAGGATGGCGCGGCGTCATTCACCATCATTGTGTAAGCAAGCGTGCGCCCGTCTGGCGCCCATGCGATGGCAGAGGGGCTGTTGGCCAATCCGGTCAAACGCACCGTTTCGCCGCTGCTAATCCATTTCACCCATAATTGCGGCGAACCACTGTCCGTGGAGATATAGGCGACCCGTGTGCCATCCGGCGACCAGCGCGGGGCGAAGGCGCCGCCTGTGGGCGTTACGAACGGTGTTTCTTCGCCGCTGGCGACATCCACCATCCAGATCGAGCTGATCGCGCGGTCTGCCATAATATCGTTCTGGCGGCGGACATAGGCGATGCGGCTGCCGTCTGGGCTGATCTGGGGATCGGATGCAGCCGCCAGATTAAACAGGTCTTCGCCGGAGAAAGTTTGGTTCGGGCCGGTACGCCCTGATCCTTGGGCAGATCCTTGGGGCGATCCTTGCGCTGACCCTTGGGCCGGCCCTTGAGCAGTTGCCCCGTTCGTCTCCGCTTGCGCTTGTGCAGCCACCGGACCGCTTGCAGCAAGAATGATGGAAGACAGCGCAATCCCTGCGAGGCTCAATTTACCGGACATGATTTTCCCCTGAAGTGTAGCGCCGTGTTTGAACACTCGGCGTGACCGGGTCAATCTGTGTCACGGCGCGCGGCTAGCTAAAGGCTTTCCCCGCCGCATCACCAGACACATCTTCCGACAGATCGTCAGATTGCCGAAACTGCCGGGCAATCATCTGCTTCGTGCGCATATGGACCACCGCCAAAGCCGGGATCACTAGGATCAACAAAATCGTCCCGATCAACACGCCAAACCCAAGGCTGGCCGACATCGGAATCAGGAATTGCGCCTGAATGCTCGATTCAAAAGTAATCGGCGCAACGCCCAAAAATGTGGTCACAGCGGTGAGCATGATCGGGCGGAACCGCGATTTCGCCGCATCAATAATTGCTTCATCCACGGACATGCCCGCGGCCAGATTTTCATTGAAGAAATCGATCAAAACCAGCGACCCGTTGATGATCACCCCGGACAGGGCCACAATCCCAAACACAGACAAAATGCCCAGCGGTATGCCCAACAATAAATGCCCGAGCAGCGCACCAACCAGCCCGAACGGTATGGCCGCCATGATAATCAATGGCTGCGTATAGGATTTAAATGGGATCGCCAGCAGCGCATAAATCACCACCAGCGCCAGTCCAAAAGCTGATCCGAGCGATCCAAAACTATCGCGCTGTTCTTCTTGCTGGCCGCCAAAATCATAGGTCAGGTTGGGATAATCCGCCGTCACCGCAGGCATGATCTCGTCCGTCAGCAAGGTGCTAACCTCTTGCCCGGTCACGATTTCTTCATCGACATCGGCGATAATCGTGACGACGCGCCGCCCCGCCTCTCTCCGAATTTGGGATGGGGACGCGGTGAAGGACGCATCCGCAATCGCCCCCAGCGACGTAAAACCATCCGCGACCCTGACGCGGAACCGCTGAATATCGGCGATCGAATTGCGCTCATCCTCGGGCAATCGGACATAGACACGAATGTCTTCGCTGCCGCGTTGAACCCGCACCGCCTCGCTGCCGAAGAAAGCTGCGCGGACTTGGCCTGCAACATCCTGCAAAGTCACGCCCAACGTTCGCGCGGAGGGTTTGAGGCGCAATTCCACCTCGCGCATGCCCGCATCGGCATCGCTTTCCACATCAAACACGCCGCCAACCTGGCTCAACTCATCCATGATGCGCGATTTAACCGCGTCCAGCGTTGCCTCATCTGGGTGCGACACCCGCAGATTTACGGCATCACCCAGCGATAGGAGCGAGGATGAAATGACGAAGGAGCGCGCCTCTGGCACCGGGCCCAATTCTTCGCGCCACGCATCTTCCAATTCTACCGCAGAGATTGTGCGATCATCCGATTTTGACAAAGCGATCTGAACACTGGCGAGGCTGGGGCTGAAATTGTCTCTGGTGCCATCCGGGCCGCCGCCAACCTGTTGCAATCCGATCGTGGTGTAGGTCGATTCGACCAAATCATCCCGCTCGCCGCCCTCGCCCACCAATCGCAGAACGGCGCGTTCCCCAGCGGCTTCGATCCGGTTGGTCAGGACTGTGGTCCGATCAATCGTCGTACCCGCCGGCATTTCGAGGCTAGCGCTGACCTGATCCGCCTCGATATCCGGGAAAAACGCAAATTTGATAATGCCCGCAGGCAACATCGCGATAAACAGGATCAGACAGGCAAGCGCGCCCGCCAAAATGATCGCAGGCGCGCGCACTGTGAATTGCAAAGCGCGATCAAGCGGCCCCTCAACAAAGGCCTGAAACCGCATGTCCACCGCCATTTGCACCCGTTCAAAGAAGCGCGTGACCATATTGCCCGCTTTCGTCCCGGCGGGCGGCAAATGCGACAGGTGATAGGGCAAGACCAACATCGCTTCGACCAGTGACAAGGACAGCACCGCCAGAACCACCAGCGGCACATCAGCCAAGATTTTACCAATCACCCCGCCGACGGCGAGCAGCGGCGAAAACGCCGTGATCGTTGTCAGTACGGCAAAGATGACCGCAACCGTGACCCGCTGAGTACCGGCAATCGCCGCACCGGTCCCGCTGCGCCCGCGTTCGCGTTCGGCATAGATATTCTCGCCCACAACGACCGCGTCATCGACCACCAATCCCAGCGCGAGAATAAATCCAAATAGCGAGAACATATTGATGCTGGACCCGGCCAATTCCAGCAGGAAAATCGCGCCTGTAAAGGTCGCTCCAATCCCAATCGCCGTCCAAAACGCCAACCGCAAATCAAGAAACAGCGTCAGCGCGACCAGCACCAAGACCAATCCAATCGCCGCATTCTTCAGAAGCAGACTGAGCCGGTCTTCCAAAATCTCACTGTCATCATCCCAGATCGCATATTCAATCCCCGGCGGCAGAACGAAGGTGCTGGTCGCCTCGCGCGCAGCGGCGGCGACGTCCAAAACACGCTCATCGCTGGTGCGGTACACGTCAACAAACGCAACCGGCTTATCCTCAAAGCGCGCGATCAGGTCTTTGTCTTCAAACCCGTCTTCGATTGTGGCCACATCGCCCAATCTCAAAATCGCGCCTTCGGAGCTGCTCAGAAGCACAATGTCTTCAAAATCTGCGGCGTTGTAATTCTGGCCAACCGTGCGCACGCGCACTTCTTCGGTGGCGGTGTCGACCGATCCGGCTGGGCTATCCAGGCTGCTTTGCGCAATAATCGCGGACACATCCGTCAGCGACAGGTTCAGCGCGCGCAGCTCATCTTGCGAGATATCGGCGTAAATCTGATAGTCCCGCACCGCGCTGGTTTGGACATAGCTGACATCATCAAGGCCTGAGATCGCTTCTTCTAGCGAATAAGCGGTTTCTTTCAGTGTCCGCTCAGGAACATCGCCAAACAGAGCGATTTTCATCACCACCTGCCGCGTGGTCAATTCGCGGACATTGGGTTCTTCGGCATCGGCAGGGAACGTGTCGATCTGGTCAACTTCGGATTTTACTTCATCCAGCGCCACCGCAATATCGACGCCCAGTTCCAGCTCGACATTGACTGTCCCCGACCCTTCTGAGGCGGTGCTGGTGATTTTCTTGACGCCTTCGATCGCTTCGACCGCTTCTTCGATGCGCTGGATGATCGATTCTTCGACCTCTTTCGGCGTCGCACCGGGATAGGCGACAGTGACGCTGACCGTGTCGAGGCTGGTTTCCGGAAAGACCTCTTGGCCAATGCTGGAGAAAGAAAAGAGGCCCGCAATGATCATAAAGATCATGATGATATTCGCCGCAACGCCGTTGCGCGCCATAAAGGCGATCACCCCGGTGCGGTCGCGCGCACGGTCCTCTGCCGTATGGCCGAAACGGTCCGTCGGCTGCTGCTCTTGCGGATTGAGGATGTCGGCGGGGTCGCTCACTGCGTCCCGACTCCGGCGCTTTCGGCGCTGTTAGAAAGACGAACAGGCATGCCGTCTGTGGGTGAGGCTAGGCTGCTTGTGACCAATTGCCCCCCTTCGCCAATGCTGGCGGTGGTGACATAGGCACTGGTATCGGTCCGTTGAATCACGCGGACTTGCAAGACCCGCAATTTCCCCTCGCGCACGACCCAGATCGTGTTGCCAGGGCGCAAGGCCGATGACGGGATCACGGCGTAATCTTCAAGGCTGGCTCCGTCGATCTGCGCTGTCACAAAAGCGCCCAGCAGCAAAGGCGGCGCGGCGTTTGCAGAGCTGCCCGGCTCCCCTTCCAGAAGCAACCCACCGCGCAGCGGGTTCGGCACGCGCAAGAACACTTCCACATTGCGGGTCGTTGCATCGAGGCTGGCATCCGCCCGGTCGACCACTGCGGGCCAGCGATAGGTAAGGCCGCCATAATCATAAAAGACTTCGGCATTGATGGTCCCGCCCGTGCCCCGCAACAGACCGGGGATCAGCGCCGCTTCGTCTTCGGTGAGGAACAGGCGCACTTCATAAGCGTCAGTCGATGCAACCGAGCCAAGCGATTGCCCGACCTGCACCAAAGTACCGACAGCGGCGCTTTCTTCGCGGACCAAGCCGGAAAACGGCACAGAAATACGAGTACGGCCCAACGTCGTCCGCGCATCGGCAAGCGTGGCAGAGGCCCGCGCCCTTGCCGCCTCTGCGGAGCGCAATTGCGGCTCGCGCGTGGCAAGGCCTGCTTCGGCCGCTTCATTTGCATCCGGTGCGCCGTCTGCGCTGGCGCTTGCCCCCTCGCCATTCAAGCTTTCTGGCGGCAAGAATTGCGCAGCGCTGCTATCCGCGTCTGCGCTGCGCCGGGCGCGTTCACGCTGGGCAAATTGCTCCAAATCCGCCCGCGCAATCGCAACTTCTTCGCGCGCCTCCAAAACGGCGACATCTTGCGCCGCGACATCGGCTTGAGCGATGCGCACTTGGTTGAGGTAATCCGCCGGATCAATCCGCACCAAAACCGCGCCAGCAGAGACAAATTGCCCCTCTCGAAACGCGGGGCTGACATAGGTTAGACGGCCCGAGACTTCGGCTCCGATCACCACTTCGTCGCGCGGTTGTACGGTGCCGGATACTTCGACCGGGATCGCGCCGCTCGCCGCCTCAAACGCAGTGGTCTCGACCAATGGCGATTGCTGCTGCGCTGCTTCTTTTTGAGGTTCCGGCCGCAGATAGATCATTAGCGCCGCAATCGCGACCGCCCCGATCAGAATGCCCAATGCCCATGTGATTTGCTTACTCATCGGGTGTCTCTGCATTTTCAATTGAGGAATTATCTGGTGCCCAATCGCCAGCAAGCGCGCGGTGAATGGTGAGGCGGGCAAGCGCGGTTGACTGCGCCGCAGTGGCAAGATCGGCGCGCACTTGAATAACCGTCGTCAGCGCATCGAGGAAGGTGACATATTCGCCCACACCAGCGGAATATCGCCGCCGCTGCAGGTCCAGCGAAGCCTCCGCCTCGCGCAGCTGCGCAGTGATCAGCAAATAACGCTGCCGCTGCTTTTCATAATCGGCAAAGGCGCTATCGACCTCTCTAAACGCGCCCAAAACCGCCGAGCTATAGGCTGCGGCATTTTCATCATATTGCGCCCGCGCGGCGCGGATATTCGCAGTGATCTGGCTGGCATTGAATATCGGCGCAACAATGCTGGCCGCGAGCGACCGGGTCCAATTGTCGGCAAAGTTAAACCCGCTTGAAAGCGTATCGCCCTGCGCCCCAAAAGACGCGCTCAGACTGATCTGAGGGAAGCGTTCCGCACGCCTTGCCCCAATCCGCAGCCGGGCAGCATCTAACCGCGCCCATGCCGCCGCCACATCGGGCCGCCGCCGAAGCAATTGAGCAGGCAATCCGGCGGGCACAGGTTCAAACACCAGACGCGGGGTCAATGGCTGTGCCAGCATGTCATCCAGCGCACCGGGATAGGCTCCGACCAGCACGCCTAGCCGGTTTTCCGCATCGACCAAGGCGCTTTCCAATTGCGGCAAGCTCGCCTGAGTGGAGCGCAATTGTTGGCGGATTTGATACAATTCAAAACTGCCGGTCAGCCCGCGCCGGAACTCAGCCTCGGTCCGCTCCGCTCTTTCGCTCAGCACGTCCGAAATTTGCCGAGTCAGATCGATTTGACGCCGTGCATTCACGACCTCAAAATAGGTGGAAATCGTGTCCCCTGCGGCGACCAAACGAACGGTTTGCAAATCATAGGCGGATGCAATGGCATCCTGCCGCGCAGCCCCAGCATTGTTGCGATTGCGCGCAAACAAATCGAGTTCATACGCGGCAGAAAGACTGGGGGAATATGTCTCATTCTCGATCCGCGTGATCGCCCCGCCGCCCAAATCGCCAAACGCGCTTCCGGCAAGCGGGCTGCTGGATTCGCTGGCAGCGAAAGACGCGCTGAGACTGGGAAACAGTGCGGACCGGGAGATGCGGGCCTGCGCGCGGACCTGATCAAGGCGGGCGACCGATTGCGCAATATCGAGATTTTCGGCCAATGCCGCCTCAACCAAACCGTCCAGCACCGGGTCTTCATACGCGGTCCACCACGCCTCCGGCTCATAATCTTGCGCGCCGTCAATTGGCGCGCCTTCCGGCCCAAAATCGAACGTATCGGGCATGGCTGCTACGCGAGCAGGTGTCTCTTGATCCGGCGCAAGCGACACACAAGCAGGCAAGGTGGCAGCGGCCGCGAAGAGCAGGAGCGCGGCACGAAATTGAGCGGGCAGCCGGACACCTGAACAGATCGCGGTGGGGATCAGTGTTTCGCGCATACCATCCCGCTAGCCTCCGTTTGAACGAACGAAAAGCGAATTATATGCAAGATTAGAATGTTGCGCGATACAGAGCGAAAAAACCCTCAGGCCCTACCCTATCCAAAGAACTCGGCTTGGGCTTGCTGCAAGACTTGCTCAAATTCGCCCGGTTGCCAGGCGAGCTGGGGGTCGAAGTCTTCGTGAATGCGCGGCGGCGGGTTTCTGTTGGCGCCGCCTTCGCTCTCTTCACTGGCCTCGCGTGTATCGGGCGCTGCGGCGCTTTGCGTGTTTTGCATGTTTTGTGCGGTGCTGAACCAATCGCCGAACGTGCTTTCGTCATAGCCATTGGCCGTGAGGTAATCGATCACCTCTTGCTCGCT
>CANMZA010000002.1 GCA_947502305.1 uncultured Erythrobacter sp.
CGCCGTCCAATGCATCATCGCCAGCCCCGCCGGTCAGGAAATCTACACCGCCATTGCCGAATAAAACGTCGGTGCCGTCATCACCGAAAAAGCGGTTGGTGATGTCACCGCCGATGATCTGATCATTCCCGTCACCGCCGCGCAGATATTCATGCAGCGGATTGTCCAGCACATCATCGAGGATCGTGCCGAGCCCTGTATCCGCCAGCACGGCCAAGTCCAATTCGCCAATCGTGTAAGCAAAGCCGCGATAGAAAACGACGCCGTTCATCAGGCCCGTTGTCGGGTCATCGCTAGTCGCGGGATTGTCACCATTATTGCCATAATGCGCGTAATTTCCCTGCGTCAGATCGAGGTCGCGGCCCAAAACCCGCTCCACATTGGGCCCGCGAAAGAAATCTTCCCCATCAATTTCGACCCGGCGCAAATCGAACGGGGTTGCAAAATTGCCCTGCTGATTGGTGTCGGTGTTGTAATATCCGATAATTCCCAATGCGTGGCCGATTTCATGCAACAACACGCTCAACCCGTCAGTCCGGTCCGACGGAATATCGTCGCGCGTCGTCGGCGTTGGATCGAGGAACAGTTCATTCAGCAGATAATCCATGCTGAATTGCAGTATCATGTCGTAATCGGTGTCCACAACGTTCTGCCCAGTTTGCAATTCATAGCTTGGCGCGCCGATCACCAAATTTAGCCCATCGGTTTGCCCGACCCCGGTGCCGTTGCCCCATCCGCCTTGCGCGCGGCCGCTGCTGGTGTTGTCCAACAATTCCAATCTCACCGACAGATCCGCATCCCCTGCCAACGCCTCACCCCATAACCGAAACGCTTCATTCGCCACGCCGAGCAGCAGATCGATGATGTTCTGCGAAATATTGGCAGAATTGATGATCGAATAGGTCGGAGTGATAGCCATTTAACGTTCCTGCATGCTGTCTGATGCGGTTTTTAGGATCGGTTTGGTGAGGTATGCCCAAACGGTCGATTTGCCGGTCAATATCTCTGCGGTCGCCGTCATACCCGGTTGCAGATTGATTAGCTCTCGGCCCGGAACTTCGCGCATGCTGGCGGTGTCGACCTCCAGATTGACGCGGTAATAGGTCTCGCTCGCGCCGTTTTCTGCCTGTTCAGTCAGAGTATCAGGACTGACGAAGACGACATTGCCGGTGGCTGAGCCATAAATTGCGCTGTCATAGGCGTCAAAATTGACCCGTGCCTCTTGCCCGACATTCACAAAGGCAATGTCGCGCGGCGGCACCCGCGATTCCACGATCAGTTTCTCACCAATCGGCACAATCTGCAGCACTTCTTCGCCCGCCCGCACAATCCCGCCAATGGTGGTGAAGCGGATGTTTTTGACGATGCCATCGGTCGGCGCAGCCAACACCGCGGCGCGCAAACTGTCTTCTGCGCGGGCCAATTGTTGGCGCGATGCGGCGAGTTCTTCTTCGGTTTGCGTAAATTCCGCCTGAAGGTCGCGGATATATTCAGAGCGCACATTAGAAATGCGGCCGCGTGTCTGAACCACTTCGCGCTGCATCCGAATGATCTCAGACCGGGCAACATCGCCGGTCTCAAGCAGCGGCATGTTGAGGTCCAATTCCTGCTGCTGCAAATTCGCCAGACTGGACAAGGTCGCGATTTCCGATTGCAGCGCGGCGCGGCGGCGGCGGAACAATTGGCGCTGGTTCGCGGTGAAATCACCAAAATCATCGAGCGAGGCGGGGAAAGAGAGCGGGCGATCGAACAGTTCCGCATTGATCCGCGCCATCCGGCTTTCCAATGCGGCCACTTTGACGCGCGTTTCGCGCACGGCTGCTTCCAATTGCACTTGGTCAAGCTCGACCAGCAATTGTCCTGCGGTGACCGCTTCGCCTTCGCGCACGGCAATCCGTGTAATTGCGCCGTCGGCTTCGCTTTGCACGATCTGAACGCGGGCGAAGGGCACGACCCGGCCCGGAGCGCGGGTAACCTGATCAAGCTCAGCCCACTGCGCCCAGCCGATAAATCCAACCAGCAGGACGCAGATCGACAGGATGATGAGCGAGGCAGGCTTAAGGAGGCGGTTCATGGCTTCTTGCCCCCGCCTTGACCCTTGCCAATTTGCGTTGTGATCAACCCTGCTCCGCCGGTATGAGGTGCATTGCCAGTGGCTTTTGCGCCGCCTGTCCGCTCGCGCACTTTGCGCAGAAAGTCGGCGGAACTTTCACTTCCGACAACCCGCCCATTTGCCATGACAACCACGCATGTAAACCTTTCAATCAGCGACACTTTATGCGTGGCCAGCACCAGAATATCATTCTCCCCCAGCGCCGCATCAATTGCATCCAACGCGGCCTTTTCACTGGCCACATCCAATGCCGCCGTTGGTTCATCAAGCAGCCAGATCCGCGGGCCAGCGTGGATCAAACGGTTGATCCCCACCAAAGCGCGCTGTCCGCCCGAAAGCCCCGCGCCGCCCTCCGCCATTTGAATATCTAGCCCGCGTTTTTGGTCTGCGAACAAAGTCTCTAGCCCGGTGGCCTTGGCCGTCGCGATCAACGCCTCATCATCAATATGGCCCAGCCCCATCGTCAGGCTCTCACGCAAACTGCCCCGCACCAATCGCGCATTTTGCGAATGATAGCCGACATGTCGCCGCAAGGCGTCCTCCGCGATCTGGCCCAGTTCAATCCCGCCCAAAGCAACCGATCCCGATTGCGGCGAGTAAAGCCCAGCAAGCATTTTAAGCAAGGTCGATTTACCTGCCCCTACGCCGCCAATAAGGGCAACGCGCTCGCCCGGCTTAATCTCAAGCCCCTCAATCTGGAGCGCAGGCGGACCGTCATCATAGGCGAAACTGGCATCTTTCACGCTCAGCGATCCGCCGCTGCTATCAGGGCGTAATCCGCCGCTGCTGCTCGTGCGTTCCACTGGGAATTGCAGGAGCATATCGAGCGCCTTGAGCGAAGACCGGGCATAGCCCCATTGCACAATCAGATTGGGCAATTGCGCGATCAGCGGCCCGTTAATCCGCCCCACAATAATCGAACAAGCCAGCAGACCGCCCGTCGTAATCTCACCCGTCGCGGCGAGAAACGCGCCGAAGCCCATAACCGCCACATAGGTCGCCTGTTGCAACCCGGAAAACAGCGTGCCCGATACCGCAGAGGCGCGCTTCACCGGGTCTTCGAAATGGTGGACATCGCGGATCAGGCGGTTCCAACGCCCGATCATCTGCCACCCGCCCAGATTTGCCTTCACGGTTTCGGACGCATCGAGCATCTCGACCAGCATGCCGTTTTTCTGATTGCCGGTGACCTGCGCGCGTTCCGCCCCTTTGCGGATGATCATGGCGAGCACAATGGCGAACAGGATCGCGACAGGCAAGCTAATGATCGGGACCAGAGCGATGCTGCCGCCGATGGATGCGATCACCAAGATGAAGAACACCGCGAATGGCAGATCGGCAAAAACAAACAGCGAGCTTGCCGACATAACCTGACGGATTTGTTCCTGCCCTTGAATTTGAGCGGCCATCGTACCGATCCCTTGCGGCCGCGCATCCAGCCGGATGGCCTGTGCGCGGGCAAAGAAAAATTCGGAAACCTCTTTATCAATATTCTGCGCCTCTGCTTCGATCAGGATCGCCCGCAGGCTGCGCAAAATCAGATCCAGGATCAGCGCAAACAGAACGCCCGCGGTGAGCACAAAGAGCGTCTCAAAACTCGCAAGCGGGATGACGCGGTCATACAATTGCATTGCATAGAGCGATGTCGCCAGCGTTAGAATATTGGCAAAAATCGTCGCAATTCCGGCAATTATCAACACCCGGCCCCGGCGCTTAATCGCGCTGGAGAAAATGCCAAATGCGCTGACGTCCTGCGTGCCCAGCGGGTTCGGCAGATCGACCGTGAAATAGCTTTGACCCGCAGACCAGGTAAGAGTTGAGCTATCGCCAGCACGACCGCCTGCGACGCCAGCAAGAGCCATTTCCTCTTCGCCAATCCATTGCAGCGCCGTCGCCCAGCCATGCTGAGGATCATGCACAAGCAAAGGAAATTCATCGGCGCGCGGACGATCCGTGACCTGTATCGGCCGATCCCATCCCAAGCCGGTTCGCACGATTTCCAGCGTGGCGGCATCGCCGGGCAAATCACTGGACAGATCACTGGGCACATCACCGCGCACATCCGCATCCCATTGCGGCGCAAGGCTTAACCGCCGCGCCCGCGCAAACCGTTCCAGCGCCCCAAAGATATCTGAAAACACTACGCCGCCCGCCCTATACGCCCAAAGGCCGCCAGCGGCAGGACAAGGCCAGTATCCTTGCCGCGCTCGCCGCCTCATTAACGCGCGCATCGCTTTCGGCGGCGCGCGCGCTTGTCACTTCTCTAGCGGCATTGAGCACATCGAGCCATGACCGCCGTCCAGCGACGAATTGCCGCTGATAACTGGCCAAAAGGTCACTCGCCGCGCCGCTGGCCATTGCCCCTGCTTCGGCGCGCTGCTGGCTGGATCGCAACGTGATATATTCTGCGCCCAATCGCGTTCGCGCCTCCCGATCCGCTTGACCCAATTGCGCGATTGCCTGATCGACGCGCGCCTCTGCACTATCGGCGGCGGAAAGGCGCGCGAGGCCATTGCCGGTTTGCGCCCGCAAAACAATCGCGGCGCGCGCGCCGGTGATTTCATTCTGCGAAAGTTGCAGGAGAAGTTGCGGAAACAAACTGCGCCGCGCGCCGCTCGCTTGCGCCTCGGCCACGTCAATTTCACTGCGCAACCGGTCCATTATCGGCGAACACGCCATCATTTCAGTCATTGCAACAGGCTGCACCGGCAGGCCTCCCGCTTGGTCTGAAACTGTCCCGGAGAAACTAGGCCGCGCGACCTCTTCGCCAACAAATTCGCTGAGCCGTAGCATCGCGTTCTGGCCGATTTCGCGCGCCGTCGTCAGCTCGACCTCCAACTGCGTGAGGCGGGACCGTGCCAAGGTCAAATCAGCCAAAGGCGACACTTCTTGGCGCACTCGGCGCTCAATCCGCTCCACCAATCGGCGGTGATCTTCCAGCCCTGCCTCAATCACACGCACCCGCTCAAAAGCGAGCAATGCGTCATAATACGACCCGATGACCGCGAACAGAATATTGAACCGCGCCTCTCGCAAGGCGTTGCGGCCGACATCGACATTAAACCTTGCGGCATCGACCTGTGAATTGATCGCGCCGCCTGCCCAAATCGGCTGCTCCAGCGCGAGGTTGACCGCCAGCCCGTCTGTATCGGCGACATTAGAACCGCCGGTTGCGGCGAGGATTTCGGCGCTCAAACTGGGGTATCGCTGCCACCGTGCGGTGCGCAAATCCGATTCCAAAGCCGCGACTTCTGCGAGCCCGGCCAGCACAATTGGGCTCTGCTCCAACGCTCTTTGCACTGCCAAGGCCAAGGGTGCAGGGATCGCATCGGGGGCCGTTTGCGTGGACGCGGCAAGTCCGGCGTCCGTCTCCGGGTCCATTTCAGGCCCATATTGCTGCGCCATAGCAGGCGCAAACACAGGCACAGGCAAAACCACCAGCAAGACCAATGCCAGCGCATTCATAGAAATGGCCCCTACACGAAACGTCACGTAAAATGGCATCCTTAAATTGAACCCAGCCGCGCGCGGCGGCCTTCTCCTTTACCCCTAAGGCAGGGCAGCGAAGTTTAGCAACCGATCATGACGGGCCGGTTTGAATGTAAGGTGGGCGCTGTAGGCCACTGATTGACAATCTGAGGTTCAGAAAAGGCTGGTTAGCTTTAGTGCGTCATGCGGTCGCAGGTGGGCGATTCAAAGGGGAACAATCAGATGCAGGCTTCGGTTCGGTTCTTTGTCATTGTGGCGGCAGGATTGCTTCCAGCCGCGCTGTTCGCCTCGGGACTTCTAACCGGCTCCGCCTCTGCTGAGGCAGCGCCCGCCGCAAATGCGCCTGCGAACAACCCTTCGCTACGCGCTCTGGTCGACGGGATTGAGCGCGGCGGTGATCCAAAGCAGCAACCCACCATTGTCCTTTCCGAAATGGAGGTCTCCATCGACCAGCACGGGACAATGGCCGAAGTGCAGATGGAGGCGCGCTTAACCAATCCTTCTGATGATGAGATCGAGGCCCGCTTCACCCTGCAATTGCCCCGCGCTGCGGTTCTGACGGGTTATTCGCTGGATATTGGCGGCACGATGATCCCCGGCAGTTTGATCGATCAACCCAAGGCGCAGCAGGTCTATGAGGATGAAGTGCGCGGCACTATCGACCCGGGATTGGCGGAAATCACCAGCACCAATGAATTTTCCACGCGGGTCTATCCCATCGCGCCAGAAGGCAGCCGCCGCATTGCGCTCACTTTCGTCACGCCCGTGGATGCCGCTGCCGGTTTGACGATCCCGCTGCAAACCGCCGGTCCGGTGGGTGTGTTCCGGCTCAATGCCTCGGTTTCTGGCGTCCGCGAAGCGCCAGTGATTTCGCTGACGGGCAATCCCGACATAGAAATGGAGCGCAGCGGCCGTGCGTGGAGCGCGGGCGAATACGTGCTGAGCGAAGTGCAATTGTCTGGCGAATTGCAAATTTCCAGCACCGTCGCGCGTAGCGCCGCTATGGCGACACGCCATTCCAATGGCCGAACATTTTTCGCCATCACCGATCGCCTAACCGGTACAGATTTGACGCAGAGCCCGCCAGAGCGCGTTCGCGTTTACTGGGATGTTTCACGCTCGCGCGCCGATGCCTTGACCGTGGCAGAGCGCAGCTTGCTTGGCGGGTTTTTGGAACGCGTTAATCCCGCCGCGATTGATGTGGTCAGTTTCGCCAGCGCTCAGCCGCAGCTTACCCGGTTAGGATCAGGTGACGCGGCGGCATTGGACGCCTATCTCGCCGGGCTTACCTATCGCGGGGCGACCAGCTTTGCGGGTTTGAGCGATGTGATAGGAGGGAACTCGAATGAGGAGGCAGACCTCTGCCTGCTCTTCAGCGATGGCGGTACTTCGCTCAATCGGTCGGTCAATTTTGAGGCGGATTGCCCCTTGGTCGTGATCGCCAGCGGGCCGAATGTCGATACGCAAAGCATTTCTCGCATTGCCGATGACAATGGCGGCATGGCGCTGTTCCTGACCGCCCAAAACTCAGCAGAAATTTTGGCGCAAATGCAGCGCATGCCGGCGGGCGTAGTGTCGATCCGCGATGCCGGCGGCAATCGCTTGCAATATGCCGGCCTGCCGGCCGCGAATGGGCAATTCAGTGTGGTCGGCGAATTGGGCGATTGGGACGAAGTGACCCTGCGCTTGTCCGGCACCAAGCTAAGCGAGCGCCGCAGGACATACACAATCGATACACAGCAGATCGGGGAAAATGATGCTGCGGGCGCGCTATGGGCGGCGCAAAATGTCGCGCGGCTGTCTAACGATCCAAAAGACCGTGATCGGATGCAGCAAATGGCCCGCGAATTTCAAGTCGCCAGTCCGACAATGGCGTTTCTGGTACTGGAAAGCCCGGACCAATATATCGCCGCCGATATTGATCCCCCGCGCGGCTTTGATCAGCAATGGATGACCACCTACAGCGCCGCCAAAGCGCAGCGCGAGAATGCGCGCAAAACCGAGCGTGAGGACCGCTTGGAATTCGTGATCACGCAATGGGAAGAGACGCGGCAGTGGTGGAACAGTCAGTTTGACCCGGAAGCTGTGATGCGGCGGAAAAACGGCCAGGGCCAGGGTCAGGGGCAAGGACAGGCTCAGAATGGTCAACGCACCGGCGCAGTTAGAGCCGAAGCAGAGGTTGATGCCGCTGCGGATGCCGCGGGCGAAAGCATTGAACGGCTCTCGCCGCCACCTCCGCCCCCACCACCAGCACCGCCGGCATTAGCTGTCGCTCCTTCCCCGCAGGAATCGGCGGATCTCCCCGCCGTCTCGGATGGCGGCTATGTTGGCGGAGGGAGCGAAGACACAATCGTCGTAACCGCAACGCGCCGGGCTTCAAACTTGCAAGAAACCCCCATTGCGGTGAGCGCGATCAGCGCAGAAGATTTATCGCTAACCTCCAGCAATGGCCCATCCGGCGCGGTGGTCCAAGTTGCGCTCGCAGAAGTGCTCAGCGACCGTCCTTATCTCGAAGCGCTGGATCAAGCTGCGCCGGGCGAGCGCCTCTCTGTCTTGGCCGAACAAGAGGAGGCCTATGGCAGCGTGCCGGGCTTCTATTTCGACGTTGCGGAATGGTTCCGGTTGAAAGGCGAAACGGAATTGGCGCGGCAATTGTTGTTGTCCGCGCTGGATCTGAAGGCAAGTGATGATGAAACCTTGCTCATCGCCGCTTTCCGTTTGGAGCGTGATGGCGACTACGAAACGGCTATCGAATTGCTTGAAGAAATGAATGCCAGGATCGAATATCGCTCTCAGCCTTCGCGGATCTTGGCTCTCGCTTTGATGGCACGGGCGGATAGCACTTCGGGTTCAGCCAGCCTCGCTGATCGGCAGCGCGCCTTTGAATTGCTTAGCGAAGTGGTGCTGGCGCCGACCGACGGCCGTTACGATGGCATCGAAACAGTCGCCTTGATGGAGCTCAATTCGCTGATCCCGCTCATCGAAGCAGCGGGCGGATCATGGTCGCTCGACGAGCGGCTGATCGGATCGTTTGCAACCGATTTGAGGGTGGTGGTCGAATGGACCAGCGCCGATGCTGATCTGGATTTGTGGGTGAAGGAACCCTCTGGTGAAGAGGCCTATTATGGCAATCGCCGCACCGCATTGGGCGGAAAAATGTCCGACGATATGACCGACGGTTACGGACCAGAAGAATATGTCCTCAGAAACGCATATCAGGGTGATTATCAGGTTCGCGTGCAAGGATTTAGCGGTGACCGGATCAATCCCAATGGCCCCGGGCGGGCGATGGTGCGGCTGATTCGCAATTTTGCACGCGGTGGCCAAACCCAGCAATTGATCGATGCCGAGGTCGGCTTTGACCGGTCAAATCAGAATGAAAATGACCGTGTGGTGGCAACCTTGAGCGTGCAAGAATAGGCGGAATATCGCCTTGCTATTCATGCCTAAGCGCGTCGATAGGGTCGAGCTGTGACGCGCGGCGTGCGGGGTAATATCCAAAGACAATCCCCATGGCCGAGGCGAAAACGAAGCTGAGGATATTAATCGCCGGATCGAAGATGAATGGCACATCAATCGCGCCCGCCAGCAGCACAGAGGCCACAAACGCCAGCAGCAATCCTGCAAGCCCGCCCAGCGCGCAGAGCACCACCGCTTCGGTCAAGAATTGCAAACGCACCTCTCTTGCAAGGGCGCCAATCGCCAGCCTGATGCCAATCTCGCGCGTTCGTTCTGTGACGGACACCAACATGATGTTCATGATCCCAATACCGCCGACGAGCAGGCTGATCGAGGCAATCACTGCCACCATCGCCGTCAACGCGCCCGTCACCGCGCCCAGCGCATCATTGACTTGAGCGGTGTCGATCACATTGAAATCATTCGCCTCTGCCTCTTGCAGCAATCGGCGTTCGCGCAGCAATCCGACGAGCGCATCCTGGATGACGGCCGACGAATAGGCGCTGTCATATTTCAGGACGAAATAATCGATATTGTCGCTGCCGCGGAACCGGCGCTGGACGGTTTTCATCGGCATGATCACAGTGTCGTCATCATCCGCGCCGCCGCCGCCTTGGCCGCGTTCTTCCAACACGCCGATGACCGTGCATGACACCCCGCCCAGCCGCATATTCTCGCCCACTGGACTGACATCGGCCAAGAAAATAGCTTCGCGTACTTTCGGGCCAAGCAGGCAGACATTCTTGCCCGACACTTCTTCGTCACTAGTAAAGACGCGCCCTTCTGCCACTTCGATAGATTGCGCCTCTAGAAAATCACCATCCGCGCCGCTGACCTGCGTGTCCCAATCCTGACCGTTGTAAAATGCCGTGGCATTGGCACGGACAGTGCCCGCCGCGACTTCAACCCCGGCGATCTGTTGCTGCGCAGCGTCCACGTCGTCCTGATCAAAGGGCCGCACTGTGCCGCGATCCGTGCGGACGGGAAAGACGATGAAATTGCTCGCGCCCAGCGATGAAATTTCCTCTTGCACAGATGCCGTCACACCATTGCCCAAAGTTACCATCGTAACAACCGCCGCAACGCCGATGATAATGCCCAATGTCGTCAGGATAGAGCGCAGCAAATGCCGGCGTATTTCCCGCAAGGACAAAAGGAGCGTTGCGCCAAACATTAAAGGGCGCTTTCTTGCAAGGCTGCGTTGCTGCGAGCGCCTTGTTCGACGCGATCGACCAGACCATCGCGGAAATGGATCACCGTTTTGGCAAAAGCGGCCATTTCCTCCTCATGCGTCACCATGATCACGGTGATCCCTTCGGAATTAAGCCGCCCCAACAATTCCATGATCTCAACCGACCGCTCGCTGTCGAGATTGCCGGTCGGCTCATCCGCGAGCAACACATTGGGGTCAGAGACAAGCGCCCGCGCGATTGCCACACGCTGTTGCTGTCCGCCGGACAATTCTGCCGGAGTGTGCGACGCCCATGGCGCAAGGCCGACCTGATCAAGCGCGTGCATCGCCGCATCCCGGCGCTGGGACTTTTTCTCCCCGCGATAAAGCAGCGGCAGCTCCACATTCTCAAGCGCAGTTGTCCGCGAGAGCAGGTTAAAGCCCTGAAAAACGAAACCCAAATAACGACGGCGCAGCAAGCTGCGTTGATCGCGGTTAAGTCGCTGAACTTCGACACCGCGAAACCGAAAAATGCCGTCAGTCGGCACATCGAGACAGCCCAGAATGTTCATCGTCGTCGATTTGCCCGACCCAGAAGGCCCCATGATCGCCACAAATTGCCCGCGATCAATGGTCAGGTCGACGCCTTTTAGCGCCTTGAACGCAGCCGGGCCGGTCCCAAAAACCTTGGTGATCCCTTCTAGCTCGATCAGCGGGCCGTTCATCCTTGCAGGCTCATTCTTGCTGCGCCTGAATACCGGTGACGACATCCATACCGGCTTCCAATTCGTCCGATTGCACCGCCGTCAATCGCCCATCGCTTTGCCCGGTTACCACATTCACAGCGCGCAAAGTGCCATCCGCCTGCAGCACCTGAACCTGTTGGCGCGACCCGACGCCAATGGTGGCTTCTTGGGCTTGTTCTTCGAGACCGACGCTGACGTTCAGCATGCCGCCTTCGCTTTCCTCCGCCTGATCCGCGCGGAAACGCAGCGCGGCATTGGGGACTAGCACAACCGTACCCGTCGATGCAGTGGCAATGGTCGCGGTCGCGGTCATACCGGGGCGCAGCAGCCCTTCGGTGTTTTGCACAATCAAGCGTGCTTCATAACTGACCACCGATCCGCCCGCCGCCGCAGCCGCCGCGCCGCCTTGGCTTTCAACCGTATTGCCCGATGCAAGGTCAACCCTCTGAACCGTCGCAGGGAAGCGCCGGCCCGGATAGGCATCGACGCTAAAGCTCGCTTCTTGCCCCGCTTCGACTTGGCCCACATCAGCCTCATCAATCGACACACGCAATTGCATCGCGGCCAAATCTTCGGCGATCACAAACAACGTGACCGTGTTGAAACTGGCCACAACCGTCTGACCAGGTTCAATCTGGCGGGCCAAGACGACGCCGGTGACCGGCGCGCGGATGACCGCCCGGCTGCGCGTGGTAGAATTGGCGCGTAAAGTCGCCTGTGCCGCTTCTATATTGGCGCGCGCAGAGGCCACCGCAGCACGGTCGCGGGCGACGGAGGCCTCGGCCTGTTCTAGCTCAATTTGCGATGGCACCCGCCCGCCTGATAATTCGCGCACCTGCCGCAATCGTTCCAGCTGCGCTGTGTCGACATCCAAAGTCGCTTGCGCTTGCAACAGACCGGCGCGCGCGGCGTTCAAATTGGCGCGGGCCTGCGCGATTTGTTGGTCGATAATCTCTGTGTTGATTACCGCAATAACCTGCCCGCGCGTCACTTGGTCGTTGACGTCGACCAGCACTTGTTCAACCGGGCCGTTCACTTCAGAGCCCACTGTCACTTGATTGGTGGGCCGCAAATTGCCCGTCGCGGTGACAGTGAGATCAAGCGATCCTTCGCTGGCTTCCTCTGTGATATAGGTAACTTCGCCAGACCCGCTGGAACACGTGGAGATCGCGAGGACCAACAGCACAAGGATCAAGGCAGGCAGCCAGAATTTCATCCACCGCCGCCAGCGCGGACGCGGCTTTTCGCCGAGGAATTCCTCCACACTATCGGGTTGCGCTGAACCTTCTATTGTATCGCTCATTGCCCGGTATTCCCTGTTTCAATTTGCGTATCTTGCGGCGCGCGCCATCCTCCGCCAAGCGCCCGCGCCAACCGCACAAAAGCCGCAGCACGCGCCGCTTCGGCGGACACTTCGCTGGTCTGCGCGCTCAACAATTGACCTTCCGCGCTCAGCAAAACCTGAAAATCAATGAGCCCCGCCTGATACTGGCTGCGCGCCAAAATTGCGGCATTTCGTGCGCCGTCACTGGCCTCGATCAAGGCGGTGACGCGGTCATTGCTGGTTCGCAATTGCGCCGCAGCGGTCTCGACATCTTCTAATGCGTTCAAGATTGATTGCCGCCACGCCGCTAGCGATCCATCCGCAATCGCTTCTGAGCGTTCAATCTGCGCCCGCGTGCGTCCCCCATCGAACAGCAATTGGCTGATCGAGGCAAAGACATTGCCGGTGATCACGTCGAACAGATTGTCGATCCCAAACGCGCTGCTGCCGACGGAGCCGGTTAGGCGGATGAGCGGATAAAGTTGCGCTTTGGCGATCCCTAATCGTTCCAGATCGGCCGCCAATTGCGCCTCTGCCGCGCCGACATCGGGCCGCATGCGCAATGTGTCCGCCGGCACAGACATGGCGACATCCACTGGCACCGCAGGGACATCTGACGGCTGTTCGCTCAACATCCGGTACACCGCGCCCGGCGGCTCCCCTATCAAGGTCGAAATGGCGTTGGCCGAGGCGGCAAGGTCCCCTTCTAGCAAGGGGATAGAAGATGCGGTTTGCGCCCGCTGTGTGCGGGCTTGTTCAACGTCCAGGCTGGAGACAAGCCCAGCTTGCGCGCGCCACTGCGCGATCAGCAGATTGTCATCCTGATTGGCCAAAGAAGCGCGCGCAATCTTGAGCTGAGCACTGAGCGAGCGCGCGGTGATCACTTGCGACGCGACTGAGGCGACAATCGTACGCTCCACATCGGCGGCAGAATATCCCGCCGCCTGTAAATCCGCACGCGACGCCGCTATGGAGCCGCTGACACGCCCAAATAGGTCAGTTTCCCATGCCAGATCGCCGTTCAGGACGAATTGCTGACTATCATTGGCAAAATCACCAAAATCACGGCCCGTTCCGCCGCTAATATTCGCCGACGGCAATCTTGCACCGCGCGCCTCTCGCACACCGGCCTGTGCGACACGGACCCGCACTAATGCTTGCGCCAGATCAAGGTTATCAGTTTGCGCGCGGGCCACGAATTCATTGAGCAGCGGATCATCAAGCAGCAGCCAATAGGAGCCCAAAGCAATTTCAGTGCGCTGTGCGCCCGGTCCTTCAGAAACCGAGCTTTCTGCTAGGGACCAGCGTTCTGGCAGCGTAATCGCCTGTTCCAATCTGGGCTGTTCGCCGCGCGGCAAAGTGCACGCCTGTAAGGCAAAGAGCAGGCCCAAAACCGGGAGTGCGAAACGGGAACCATAGCGCTGGCTCACCGGAGCCACCGCGCCCGCATTCTGTATCAAGTCTGCTTGCCCCGTCATTCAGCCCCGCTTTCAAATCCCCGCCTAGGATGACAGCACGGGGCCGCTAAGCAAGCCCGAAATTCGCCGCTGATCGGGCTAGGATGGGCTTTGGCCGGTTTTCCCGCGCCATGCCCTGCATGCGGTGATTTTGGCACCTTGCGCTCAGGTGCATGGGCGGTGATAAGTCGCCCAGAAAATTTAGCGCGCCGCGCGCCCAAGAGGGATTTTACAATGCCGAACCATTCGATGCCGAACCATTCGATGCCAAACCTCACCGCCAACCGCCGCCAATTTCTCGCAGGCACCACCTCTGCTTTCGCCGCATTGATGGCCAGCGGTTGCATGACAAGGGGCGCAGCCTTGGCGCCCAAAGCCGCCAGTTTCACTGATTATGGCCCGCTTGTTCCTGACCCAGCAGGAATGCTCGATTTGCCGGGAGGGTTTTCTTACCGCGTCCTCTCCAGCCTCGGCGATGCAATGAATGATGGCGGAACCGTCCCTGACAAAGCTGACGGGATGGGCTGCCTTGATCTTGGCGGCGGCGAAATCGCTTTGGTCCGCAATCACGAACTCGTCCCTAGCGATGATGCAGGCGGGCCGATTGCCAAGGGTTTCGGCACCCGCAATGGTGAAATCGTGCCGGGCGGCACTACCAATATTGTGCTGGACGCGGATACGCTGGAGGTGAAACGCCAGTTGCGCACACTGGGCGGCACAATCCGCAATTGCTCAGGCGGCGTGACCCCGTGGGGCAGCTGGATTTCTTGCGAAGAAGCGCCAACCGGACCGGGCCAGCGTTATGGCGATGGGCTGGCGGTCAACCATGGCTGGGCATTTGAAGTGCCCGGCAATGCCAGCGGTCTGGTCGATCCCGTCCCCTTGCGCGCAATGGGCCGTTTCAATCATGAGGCCGCCTGCGTCGATCGCGTCACCGGTTATGTTTATCAAACAGAGGACCGGGATGACGGCGTATTTTACCGCTTCATCCCCAACACGCCCGGCAAATTGATCGAGGGTGGACGGCTGCAAGCGATGGTCTTGGACGGCGTGACAGACACCCGCAATTGGGATGGCGCTAAATTACAGGGTGGTGAAGGCATCACGGTGAGCTGGGTCGATTTGGACGATGTAGAAGCACCACGCGATGATTTGCGCACCCGCGCCGCTGCCGCCGGGGCGGCCTTAATCGCGCGCGGAGAAGGGCTGCATATGGGCAGCGATGATCTGTATATTTGCTCCACCAGCGGCGGTGAACAAAAATTGGGTCAAATCTTCCGGCTTGTCCCGGGACGCGGTGATACGCCGGACCGATTTGAACTGTTCTTTGAAAGCGAAAGCACTGAGCAGTTCAACTATGGCGACAATCTCTGCGTCGCACCAAACGGCCATCTCATCATTTGCGAAGACCAATATACCGATGTCGTCGACAACCATTTGCGCGGGATCACACCCGATGGCCGCGCCTATGATTTCGGGCGTTTGAATATGCAGACAGAATTGGCAGGCGGGTGCTTCTCTCCTGATGGAAAGACGTTTTTCGTCAATGCCTATGCCCCAACCCGGACTTTGGCGATCACCGGGCCCTGGGCGGCATAATTCCCGCATAGTCGCCGCGTGAGCACGGCGGATTGCAGTCTGGGGGCAAAGTGTTTAGGCCGCCCACACAAGATACAATGTTACATCGGCGCGCGCTGTTACACACAGGCGCCGCGCTTCATTTGAAAGAGATCATTCATGAAAAGAATTGCGCTTCTCTCCGCAGGATTGTTGCTGGGCACATCCGCATTCGCCGTTCCGCTTGCCGCAAAAGAAGGCATGTTTACGCCCGATCAATTGCAAGACATTAGCGGCGAACTGGAAGAGGCAGGGATCGAAATCGATCCCGAAGCGCTTGCGGATCTCACGGGTTTTCCCATGGGCGCAGTGGTGTCGCTGGGCGGATGTTCGGCCAGCTTTGTGTCCGGTCAAGGCTTGGTGGTGACCAACCACCACTGCGCGCGCGGATCGGTCCAATACAATTCTACCGCCGATAACAATTATCTGGAGGACGGCTTTCTAGCGGACGGCCTGACGGGCGAATTGCCCGCCGCCCCCGGTTCGCGGATCTATGTCACCACACAAGTCACCGACGTAACGCAGCGGATGCGCGCGGGCACTGAAAGCCTTGCCCCGATTGATCGCTACGCCGCGATTGAACAGCGCAGCAAAGACATCACCGCCGAATGCGAAGAGGAGGCCGGTTTCCGTTGCCAAGTGGCAAGTTTTTATGGCGGCGCGCAGTACAAATTGGTGAAGCGATTGGAAGTCCGCGATGTGCGGCTCGTTTACGCGCCTGCGGACTCAATCGGTAAATATGGCGGCGATATCGATAATTGGCAGTGGCCCCGCCACACCGGCGATTTCGCGTTTTATCGCGCTTATGTTGCGCCCGATGGGTCGGCTGCCGATTTTAGCGAGGACAATGTCCCCTATGCGCCTGAGCATCATTTGAAAGTCAGCGCAGCGGGCCTGGATGATGGCGATTTTGTGATGGCCGCTGGCTATCCCGGCTCAACCAGCCGGTACACTTTGATGGCCGAGGTCGAAAATACGTTCAATTGGACATACCCGACTTTCGAAGTCCTGCTGAACGATTGGATTGCGGCGATTGAAACAGCCGCGCCTGAGGGTTCAGATGCGCGGGTAAAATACGAATCGCGCCTTGCTGGCCTCAACAATTTTGAGAAAAACCTGCGCGGACAGATCGAAGGCGCCCGCCGGGTTGGATTGGTTGAACGCCGCGCCGCACGGGAGGCAGAGCTGGCCGCATGGATCGCCGCAGACGGATCGCGCGCGCCTTATGGTGAAGCGATTGCTGAACTGACGCAATTGTCCGAAGAAAGCGCGAGCGCCGCCCGCACCAATTTCTGGTACGGCAATGCGACGCGCCCGGCATTGTTTTCTGCTGCGCGCCGCCTTTATCGCCTGTCACAAGAACGCCAATTGCCGGACGCGGAGCGCGAGCCGCGCTATCAAGAACGCGACATGACATTCTTCCGCCAAGGGCTTGAGGCGCTTGACCGTCGCTATGACCCGGCGGTCGACAAGGCTGAATGGACACTGTTCCTCACCGGCTATATCGCGCAGCCAATGGCAGAACGAGTGCCCGCCTTTGATGCCGCGCTAGGCCTTAGCGAAGCGACGAGCACTGCTGATCTGCCTGCTTTGTTGGAGCGGTTTTATGCCGATACAACATTGGGCAATGCAGAAACGCGATTGGCTCTGATGGAGGCGAGCCCTGCTGACCTCGAGGCGAGCGAAGACCCGTTCATGCAACTGGCCGTCGCCATGTATGAATATGGCCGCGAATTGGAAGAGGCGAGCGAGGAACGCTCTGGCCGCTCGCTCGCTTTGCGCCCTGCTTATATGGAAGCGATCACCGCATGGCAGACGCAAGAAGGCCGGCTGACTTATCCCGATGCCAACAGCACTTTGCGCGTCACATTCGGCAGTGTTCTGGGCGGATCACCGCGCGACGGGATGGCCTATTTGCCATTCACCACTTTGGAAGGGATCACCGACAAAGACACCGGCGAAGATCCGTTTAACGCGCCGCAAGGTTTGCTGGAAGCCGTCGCCGCGCGCGATTACGGCGATTATGCGCTGGATAGTATCGGTTCGGTACCGGTTAACTTCCTCACCGACCTCGACAGCACTGGCGGCAATAGCGGATCGGCGACGCTAAATGCGCGCGCTGAACTGGTTGGATTGCTGTTTGACGGGACTTTTGAAAGCGTCAATTCCGACTGGGATTTCGACCCACGCACAACCCGCACGATCCATGTTGATACACGCTACATGCTGTGGGTGATGGACAAGGTCGACGGCGCGGATGCGCTGATCGAAGAGATGGATATCGTTCGCTAGAGAAATCTTGGTGTTTGCCCCGCCTGCCGCTTAGGCCTGCGGGGCAAACCAATTACCAAAGAAACGCATAGAGCCCGATCAGCATAGCAGCGACTGCGAATGAGAGGCGGTTGAACAGCGGCTGCGTCGCGAAGGAAATATCGCCCAGCTCTAGCGCGCCCTTTCCATCCTCGGATTTGTCCCAGATCGACAGCGCCGCCGCGACCGCCAAGCAGCCCATAAATACGATCCACACTCGGATGATGAACGGGATATCGGGGAAGCCAATCAGCGGCGCAAATTTGAGCGTAATGTTGAAAACAATCGAGCCGATCAGCGCACCGAACGCGCCCAATGCCGTCGCCCGCGCCCAGAAAAAGCCGAGCAAGAACACGGCCACAATACCCGGCGCAATGAAGCCTGAATATTCCTGCACTGCCTGAAACGCGCTGGCGACGCCGCCAAGGAAAGGCCGCGCCAAAATCAGGGCCAGCACCATTGCCGCCGCCGCTGAAACACGGCCAACGGTGACATAATGCCCTTCGGTCTTATCAGCGAAGCGCGGTTTATAGATGTCCATTGTGAAGATGGTCGAGATTGAGTTCATCATCGACGCCAGCGACGACACAATCGCCGCGATAAGCGCCGCAAACACCAATCCGCGCAGTCCCGCCGGAGCGAGCCCCATCAACTGACCATAAGTGCCGTCCGATTTCGCTTCCAATGCTGCACCGTCGAGTGCCCCTTGCTGCGCCAGCATGACCGCCGCGATGCCGGGGATCACCACAATCACCGGGATGAGCAGTTTGAGGAATGCCGCGAAGGCCAAACCCTTTTGCGCCTCAGCCAAGCTCTCAGCCCCCAGCGCGCGTTGGATGATGTATTGGTTGAACCCCCAATAAGAGAAATGGAGCACCCACAAGCCGCCCAGCAATGTCCAGATACCGGGCAAGTCCCCGTATGCCGGGTGCTCCGCATCAAGGATCATCTCAAAATGCCCGGGGATCTCGTTATACAACATGCCCAGACCGGCGATCGCACCGCCTGTGTCACCTGCGACCATGTCCAGCGCAATCCACGTGATCGCAAAGCCGCCAATCACCAAAATCACAACCTGAATAATATCAGTCAGCGCCACCGCTTTCAAACCGCCATACAGCGAATAGAGCAGTGCAAAGACCGCCAGAGCCGCCATTGATGGCAGGATCGACAGCCCCGTAAGCGACATCACCGCCAAACCGCCAAGCCACAACACCGTTGTCAGGTTCACCGCAGTGTAGAGGATGATCCAATAGATCGACATCATCGTCTTCACCCCGCCGCCGTAACGCTGGTCGAGATATTGCGGCATGGTGTAAATCTTGCGCTTCAAAAAGATCGGCAAGAACCATTTGGCGACGATAATAAGAACAATCGCGGCCTGCCATTCATAAGCAGCAATTGCCATACCAACGGCAAAGCCTTGACCCGATTGGCCGATGATCTGTTCGGCCGAGATGTTGGAGGCAATTAGCGAAGCGCCAATCGCCCACCATGGCAGTGAACGGCCCGCAAGGAAGTAATCCGCCGTGTCCTTTTTATGTCCCGCCGGTTCGCGCGACACCCACAAGGCGATCGCAAATAGGCTAAACGCATAAAGTAGGACGACAATTACATCCACGGTGGCCAAATTCATTGCATCATCCCCTTAATCCGGCCCGTTCTATCACGGCTCGTTCTTATGACTTAAAGCGCGGCGCAGATTGCCTGCGAGCCTGAACCGGCATTGGCACTGGCCTCAATCGCAATCTCATGGATTGCCACTTCGCCCACACCGCTGCTGCGCAGGGCGAATGGTGTTTTGAGCAATGCGCGGTCAAGCCCCGCTCGTTCAAAACAGACCAGCGGAATGCGCGACTGCACCCAGCCATCGCCCTCCGTTTCGCTGAGCAGATTGCTCACGCTGAGCGTGCCAGCGCACCCTTCTCCGCAGCCCAGTACCATTTCGACTGTGCCGCCTGGTGCATCCATCACGTTCCATTCAATCACCAGATCGAGCGCACCGCCCATCCCGGCCTCATCCAGACTGATCGGGCGATTGGCACGGACACTGTAAATACCCTGCCCGGTGCCGTCCCAGCTGATTATGCGGGCGTCTTCTTGTGCTTTGTAATCAACACCCTTGGTGCTGACTGCGCCGGAAATGCTGCTGCCGACCAAGGCGGTGAGCGGGATATTCGCGTTTGAGCTATCGCCCAAATACATTGCGAATCCTTGCGCCGCATCGCCGCGTTCCATCACCTTGCCGTCAAATGACCCGCCAAGCGCAATGCCCGGTTCTTCGGACAAAGTGCCCAATTCTTGTGGTTCAGCATAACTCAGACCGTGACCCAGCGCGAACAGCGCGCCCTCAGCGCCCTCACCATTAACCGGCTCACCATCGCCCAGTGCGGGCCATGTGAAGGACAAGCGCCCGGTGAAATCAAACCGCGCCGCGCCATCGCCATCGGCGACCAGGACATCGGCGATGCCACCGCCCTCTGTCCCCGGTAGCCAAGCGGCCACAAAAGCATCGGACGCATTCAAATGCGGGTTCACCCATAGCGGGCGCCCGGTGATGAACACCGCCACAACCGGAATATCCTGTTCCTGAAACGATTTCAGCAAGGCAAGATCAGCGCCGCCTTCGGTCTCGTAGACCAAATCGCTGCGGTCACCGCGATATTCGGCATAAGGCTCTTCACCGAAGACAATGACGGCAACGTCCGGTTTTTGTGCAAATGCCCCATCGTTCGAAAGTGTTGCGGAGCCGCCAATGGCTTCCATTGCCTCGGAAAGTCCGCCAAAAATGGTTTGCGCTGTCGCAAATTCTTCATTGGCATTGCCGGTGCCCTGCCAATTGAGCGTCCAACCGCCAGTTTGCTGCTGAATGCTATCCGCGCCGCTACCCGTAACAAGCACGTTCTGTGACGGCTTCAGCGGCAGAACGCCGCCATTATTCTTGAGCAAAACAAGCGATTTGCGCACCGCTTCACGCGCAACATCGCGGTGTTCTTGGGTGCCCAGCATTGCCGGATCGCTAGTAGAGCGCTCAGACGGTTTAACGCTGTCGAGCAGACCGGCGCGAATTTTTACTTCGAGGATCCGCAACACCGCCTCGTCTAGCCGGTCCAGATCAAGCTCACCCGACTTCGCATCGGCGAGCAAATTGTCATAGAGGCCGCGCCAACTATCGGGGGCCATATACATGTCCATCCCGGCATAGAGCGCCTCAGGACAATCGGTGGCGGTGCAACCGGGGATTTCGGCATGACCGTTCCAATCGCCAATAACGAAGCCATCAAAGCCCAGATCGCCGCGCAATTCGTCATGCAGCAATTCGCGGAAACCGTGCATTTTTGTGCCGTTCACGCTGGAGAAACTGGCCATGACGGTCTGAACATCCGCGTCAATCGCAGGGCCATAACCGGCACCGTGCAATTCCAATACGTCGTCCAATTCGCCCTCAGTATCGCCTTTGTCGATGCCTAAAGTTGTGCCGCCATCGCCGACAAAGTGCTTCGCCGTGGCGATCACGCTGTCACCCATCAAGAACGCCTCGGCCCCCGGCTCGCCCTGCAACCCTTCGACCATTGCGGCGGAATAGCGCGCAACGATGTCCGGATTTTCGGAATAGCTTTCATAGGTCCGGCCCCAGCGATCATCCTGAGCCACCGCCAAAGTCGGCGCGAATGTCCAATCCAGCCCGGTCGCGCGAATTTCCCGCGCAGTAACCTGCGCAATGCGGCCGATCAGATCGGGATCGTTGGCCGCGCCCAGACCGATATTGTGCGGAAAGATCGTCGCAGATTGGAGGTTGTTGTGACCATGAACCGCATCCGTTCCCCAAAGGATTGGAATGCCAACGCCGCCATCCGAAGTATCGCTTGACGCGTCCCAATATTCATCCGCCAGCGCGATCCATGCCTCTGGCGTGGCCGTCTTGCCGCCACCGGGCGCGGAATTGCCGCCGTTCAGGACCGAACCGAGATTGTATTCGCGCACTTCGTCCGGCGTGACCGCAGCGATGTCAGCTTGAATAATCTGGCCGACTTTCTCTTCCAAAGTCATTTGATCCAAGATTTCGAGCGCGCGGCTTTCCACAGGATCCACCATCAAGGCGCAAGACGCCAAGGGTGCGGCCAATGCGAGGGCGGCGAAAATTCTGATCATTGCTGACTCTCTGTATCTGTCTGAGCGTTTTGTGCGGAGATCGGCTGATAAACGCGCACGTAATCCACTTCCATTCGAGCAGGGAAGGCAGAAGCCTCGATCCCGCGCTGTCCGCCCCAAGTGCCGCCGACGGCGATGTTCAGCAGCAGATGTTGCGGCGCGTCGAAAGGCCAACGGGAACGCTTATTGCTTTCCTTGTTGAACAAGAATTTTGGACGGTCATCGACGCCGAAGACCATGAATTCGGATGTCCAAAGCAGTTGATATTTGTGCATCACGTCGCAGGCATCGGGCAATTCATGCTGCGTTGTCACCTGCGACCCGCGCGAAAAATTGAAAGCGGTGGTGTGGATCGAGTGGTGGATCACGCCCGGTTCAAACCCGACATGTTCCATAATGTCGATCTCTCCCCCGGCGGGCCATTCGACATCCGGATCAGACGGGAGCATCCAGATCGCCGGCCATGTGCCAACACCGCAGGGCAGTTTCGCGCGGATTTCAAAGAAGCCGTAGGTCCAATCGCCCAGCCCTTTGGTGAGCAGACGAGCCGAGGTGTAAGGCTGCTCCCCCCAATCGGGAAACTGCACTGCATCGAGCTCTTCTTCATGCGCTTCGATGATCAAATTGCCATCGACAACCCGCGCATTACGCTCTCGGTTGGCGGCGTAATATTGTTTTTCGTTGTTGAACCAGCCTTGCTGATTGCGGAACGTATCATAGACCCATTTTTGCGGGTCTGGCAGGCCGTCTTCGCTGAATTCATCGGACCAGACCAATTCATACCCTGTCGGGATGTTGGTTTGGACAGTGGGTTGGACCAGGTCTTGGGCCGGAGCTTGAGCAGGCTCAGCTTCCGTTTGCAACAGGACATCTTGTGCTGGGCCGTTTTGTGCAGGATCAATTTGCGCCGCCGGTTCTTGAGCGCTTGCCGCGACCATCGTTCCGCAAAGCGCACTCACCGCAAGGACGCGGATCGTCATTGCCTTAATCATAACTCACCATCCCGTTTGTGAACCCGATATTTGAATATCGGCGCCCGCCCCTCAGCTGGGCGCCGATATCCAGTCCCGCATCAACGCCTAGAATTTGGCGCGGAGACGGGCACCAAAGGTCCGCGGACGGGTAAAGAACCGCGTATTGTCGAATTGAGTGATCACAATCGCAGCTTCTTCTTGCTGGTTCGTGATATTGTTGCCGTACACTTCGAAGCGGTATTTGCCCTCATCATCAAGGCTCCAACCTGCACCGATGTCCAAAGTGAAGTAGCCGTCGATCCGGTCAAGCAAACGGCCGCTATCGACTTGCGTGGCATTGCCGTCCGCATCAAATTCCAAGCTGTTGAAAATCGTATGGAATTGCGAAGAGCGATAGCCGAGCGAGGCAACCCAATCGAGCTGACCCGTAGGCAGTTCAATCACTTGGCTCATCTTTGCGTTGAGCTGCCAACGCGGTGTGCGCGGCAGGCGGCTGCCATTGATCGGGCGGAACACAGCGTTGCCGGAATCGACATCAGGTTGGAAACGGAAATCTGGAATTTCTTCCGAATCCTGAATCTGGGCCTCAAGCCACAATGCCGTGAAGTCGAAGTTGATGTTTCCTGGAAGCTGGAAACCACCTTCAATCTGAGCGCCGTAAATTTCCGAATCCGCAGCGTTAAAGCTGAAGGAAACCACCAGATCGGTGTTCGTGCCATCAGGGATCTGAATGTCTTGCCCCAGAATGCCAATCGTTGTTTCAATCGCGGTTGCAACACTCAACAGGCCGGTGAAAACCTGATCGGAATAGTCATTGTAGAAAAACGAGCCGTTGAGATAGGCTTTGCGCCCACCAATCGTGAACTCATTCTTGCTGCCGATTTCGTACAATACGACCTGTTCTGTACCGTAAGTTGGTGCAACGCCATTGTTGCCGAGATTGTCGTTGAAACCGCCCGATTTGTGGCCATTGGCAATCAAACCATAGAGCAAATTGTCAGGCGTCACATCCAATTCGGCGCGCAAACGCCAATCGATGAAGTCGTCTTGAAACTCGCCATCTTGCTGGAAAATCTGACCGCCGAACGGAACAGCAAAGGTGAACTGGTTGTTGAAGAACGGATCACCATTGGTGAAACCTTCGCAGAACAATGTGTCAAAGCTGACAGTGTCCAGACATTCTGCCGCACCATCACGGGGGAAAACGTCGCCCGGCAAGGGGCCAAAGTTCAAGATTTCGTCGAGATTGTCGCGCACACCATATTGGGCGATGCCATTGTCATGGAATGCAAAGATTTCCGCCTCTGAAATCATGCCATTGCCATCGGTGTCTGGATTGATGATCGTGCGATCAAAGCCCGCAAATTCAAACCCTTCGGTACCAACACGAACACCCAAGCAGCATTCGAAGCTGCCACCGCCAAGGGCAAGACCGTAACGCGCAGCAACGCCGGTGCGCTCTTTCTTGTCGTCGGTGTAGCGAATGCCCGCGGTAACGCGGAACTGATCGGACACTTCGAATGTACCGTCAGCAAAGATGCCGATGGAATCGGTGTCGGTCTGCGTGTTGAATTCGATGCCTTGGAAGAACGGACCGCGGTCACCGGTGCTGCCGAGGAACGAACGCTGGTCTTCGTGGATGTACAACCCGCCCAAGCTCCAGATGAACGGGCCGTCGGAATTGAACACGCGCAGTTCGTGGAATTGCGAACGCGAATCTGAAATGATCTGGAAACGCGAGAAATTATCAAGATTTTCCGCAAGAATGATCGGATCGTTGATCACATCATCGGGATCGGGTGTGAACGGATTGTCGCGCTCCGACAGCCGGTCAATAACGCCGGGGAATTCGGGGGTCAGCGGCGTCGTAGCTTGATAATTATAGACCGCATCACGGTAGCTGCCGGTATATTCGACGTTAAATCCGTCACCTTCATATTCAATCGTGGTGCGGATGCCCCAATGGTCCGTATTCAGTTCAGGCGTGATGCCCCGTGCAATCACATCGCGCGGGTCGATATTGTCAAATTCCGCCTGTGTAATATCGCCGTTTTCGAGCGCGCCTAGCGGCAAGGCGTAGTTGGTACCGGTGTAGCCAGTGCCATTTTCAGCAATGTAATCGCCCGCCACCAGAATCGTCAGGCGATCACTCGCTTCCCAGAGAATTTGAGCGCGACCAGACAAATTGTCCTGCGCCTCAGCAACATCAATCCCCTCAACCGGGCCAACATTGTTATAATAGGAATCGTTCTCTTGGTAGAGACCAGAGAAACGCACCGCGACCGTGTCGGACAATGGAATATTGAGCACACCGCGAAGCGAGCGATGATCGAAATTGCCATATTCAGCCTCGATCACACCATCGAAGCCGCCAAGCCCCGGCCGGAAAGTGATCGCATTAACCGAACCCGCAGTCGCATTGCGCCCGCGCAGAGTTCCTTGCGGGCCGACATTGACCTCAACCCGCTGAATATCGTGGAAAGCTGAACCAATGCCCGATGGGCGCGGAATGTTTACGCCATCAAGGTGGAAGGCCGCCGCCGGATCGCCAAGCTCTGTGTTGTTGCTTGACCCGATGCCGCGGATGTAAACTTCGAGATTGCCCTGATTATTGGCAATCGAAAGACCCGGGATCTGGTTTTGCAGATCGGCAACGTTCTGAACGCCCAGTGCGCGAAGGTCTTCACCGGTAATGGCGAAGGCGGTGCCCGCGAAATCTTGAAGCGATTGTTCGCGGCGATCCGCGGTCACAATAATCGAATTGCCATCCGTTTCTTGTGCTTCTGTTTCGACCGTTGCTGGCGATGCGTCATCGCCTTGTTCTTGAGCCATGAGCGGCTGTGTCAGACCGAAACCGGCGACGCCCGCCAACAAAATTGTGCGCGTAGAAATCATGCTACTCTCCCCTGAGTCCGCGTTTCACGAATCTCTTACCAGTTGGTACATGGCCTAAATTGTGATCGGTCACAACCTAAAAGTGACCGATCACAATTTCTCTGGTTTTCCGTGCCTTCTTTGCTAGGCTGTGCGCGCACCCAGTCTGGGACGACGGCGTTTCAGACTGGTTTGGGGGTTATGGTGACGAGCGAATCTAGAAAAAAACTGGCAACGATGCGCGACGTGGCCTCGGTTGCTGGCGTCTCGCACCAGACCGTTTCGCGCGTGATCAACAATTCACCGAATGTGAAATTGAAAGTCCGCGAAAAGGTCCAGGCCGCGATTGATGAGCTAGGCTATGTTCCCAATGTCGCGGCGCGGCGGATGGGCGGCAATCGTTCTTATCTGATCCTGGCGCTGAATGACCGCGCACGCACGCTGGACAATTGGCGGGTTGGCCGGGGCAATGACTGGGTCGATCAAATGTTGTTCGGCGGCATGATGGCGTGCGAGGAAAATGGGTTTCGCATGATCTTCGAATTGGTGAATGCGGAAAACCCCGCTGCGTCCAAACACCTGGCGGGTGCAATCGCGTCTTTGCGACCAGATGGCGTAATCCTGACGCCGCCGCATAGCGAGAATCAAGATTTGGCCGATCTGCTGGTCGCCAATGGGACGGCATTCGCGCGGATCGGTTCGTCCGGCAAAGAAGACGGCATCAACATCGCAATGGACGACCACGCTGCGGCGAAGGCTGCGACCGATTTCCTGCACGATCTTGGGCATAGAAAAATCGCCTTTATCGCAGGCAGCGCGGAATATCTGGCGTCCACCGCCCGGCTCGAAGGGTACCGAGCAGGAATGGCGCAGGCGGATGCACCCATTGCGCCGCATTGGGAACAACCGGGCGATTTCACCTTCGAATCTGGCGCTGCGGCAGCGGCGCGATTGTTCGCGTCTGAGGACCGGCCAAGCGCGATTGTTGCCAGCAATGATGAAATGGCCTTCGCGGTTCTGCATGAAGCGGCAAGGCACGACATTGCCGTGCCCAAAGACTTGTCCGTCATCAGTTTTGACGACACGCCCGGCGTGCGTTTCAGCGTCCCGCCGCTCACGGCAATCCGCCAGCCGATTTCTGCAATGGCAACGCGCGCGGCAGAGGAATTGATCAAGCAGCAAGGCATTTTGCCCGCTGGCTCTCAAATCGTACTCCCATTTGAATTGACCGCACGCGGCAGCACCGGACCGGCGCCTGAATGAGCGCTAAACTTAGCGGCGGTGAATCCCGCAGGACGCCGGGCGGCTTTGTCATTTTTGCCGCGTCCTATGCGGCCGCCAATGCTGGCGCTACGATTGCCTTTGTCCCGCTGCTGATGCTGATCTTGCCGCTCAAGGTTCAGCAGATCAGCCCGGACAATAAGCTCCAATTGCTCAGCCTCGTATTGCTGTTCGGGGCCATTACAGCCAGCCTCACCGGGATTGCCGCCGGTTGGGTCAGCGACCGGATATTTGCGCGCAGCGGGCAGCGAACTGGGCAAATCGCTGCGGCTCTGGGGGCGGTCTTGGCGTCCCTCTCACTATTCGCTCAGGCTAACACGCCAGCAACTCTGATCGCTGCGATTGTGCTGTTTCAGGTAACGCTCAACATGCTCTATTCGCCGATTGGCGCGCTGCTTGCCGACAAAGTTCCACATGAAGCGAAAGGCCGCATGGCGGCTTTTTTGGGCCTAGGCATGCCAATGGGCACGCTCATGATTGCGGCGCTCACCTTGCCGTTTTTCACCACAGAGGCTGAGCGTTTGATTGCGGTGGGAATTGTCATCATCATGCTGGTTTGCCCGATCCTAGTGACCGCGCGCCAGCAACCCAACTTGGCCGCAGAACAGAGCCCGGCTGACATTCCCGCCGCTTCACCCGCTTCCTCAACTGCCTCCTCACCCGATCTCGCTAAGGCAGCCAAGCGTGATCTGATCTGGGCATGGACGGGCCGTTTTTGCGTCCAAATTTCTGGCGCGGTGATTTTTGGCTACATCTTGTATTTCCTCCAAGATGTGTTGGCGCGTTCAGAAACGAGTTCAGCGCTGCCGGCGGATGCGGCGCTGGGGCAAATGAGCCTCGCCGCAACGCCTGCTGCAATATTGGCCGGCCTATCGGCTGGCTATGTGTCGGACAAATTGCGCGCCCGCAAAACGATATTGCTGGGTGCCGCAGGCCTCGTCGCGGCGTCCTTGTGGGCGATGGTGATCTGGCCGTCATCGTGGACAATCTTCGCCGCTTATGTGGTGTTTTCCGCCGCACTGACGACCTATCTCACAATGGACAATGCGATTGTCACACAATTGCTGGCCCGGTCCGAGGCGCGCGCGCGGACCTTGGGTGTGATGAACCTCACCAACACATTGCCCGCAATCCTCACCCCGGCCATCGCGCTGGCGCTCAATTCCGTCAGCCTGACGCGATCAGAATTGATCCCGCTGATGCAATTTGCAGGCACGTTGGCGGTGATCGGATTGCTCGCCGCTCAACGTATTCGCACCATAGATTGACGCGCTAACCGAGCCCCAATCAATCAGTCCGGCTGCACCAAATTGTCGTCTGAATTGCGGTCGATATATTTGTTATAAGGATCGATCCCAGCCCAGCTTGGTCTGCGGTCCGTCACAACCGTGATCACCTGTTCACCAGATCGAATGGCCCGGCGTTCCATCATGATCACATTTTCAGCCGCAAATTCGCCAGCCCCCGGACGTTCCGAAAACAAGCCAATTTCAATGCTATCATCCAGATCGCTCTCGGTCTCTGCGCCCTCGCCATCGGCGTAGAATTTCGCCGCTGCAATGGTCAGCGTGGTTTCAAACCGCCCATCATCCAATTCGCGCACCACCGCCTCATCCGCTTTCAGATCATAGACCGTGATCCGTTGCAGCAAATCGCGCACCAGGCCGCTTTCTTGGTCATCACGGGCAAGCCCGGCAAATCCTGCGACCAAATCGCTGGAACTGGCATAAGGCTGTCCTTGGAAGCGGTACTGGTCAAGCAAACCCGCCAGCATCGCATTCACGCGGTCCTCGCCCAAACGTTCCTGCAACAGATACATCACCACCGCGCCTTTGCGATAATGGATGTACCCTTGGTTCTCGACCCTCTCCAACGGCAATTCCTCGATCGCTTCGCTGCCGCGCGCGGATAGGTAATTGTCGAGCTCGAATTTGAGGAAACGGCGCATCTGATCCTCGCCATACATTTCCTTCATCACCATCAGCGCCGAATATTGCGCCATTGTTTCGACCAGAATCGTCCCGCCTTGCTGATCGGCACTGATCAATTGATGCGCCCAATATTGGTGCGCCATTTCATGCGCGGCGATATAGGTGACGTAATCAATCTCTCCGTCATCGGCCAGATTGGCGAGAAACCCCATATTCTCCGACCACGGCATTGTCCCGGCGAAGGCCTGAGCGAAATCGGCGTAACCGGGAAATTCGATGATCCGCGCATAGTCGAATTGATAGGGGCCAAAATTCGCCCGGTAATAGCCAAGCGAGGCAGCCATAGCGTCCAGCATTCGGTCCGCATTGTAAGGGTGCGCGGCATCGTAAAAGACTTGCAATTCCAGCCCGTCCAATTGCCGCGTGCTCACCTCATAATCCGCCGATTGAACGGAGAAAAACGCAAGGATCGGGGATGTCGAACGGAACCGTGCGATCCGCCTGTCGTCCTGCACTTCGTCAGAGATTTTCGATCCCGGTGCGATCGGCACCTGATCCGCAGAAGTCGACACGGTGATGTCGGCGTTTACCCAATCGACATTGCCGACATAGTTTTTCTCCCGCGCGCTCTCATCCTCAAGCTTAGGCAACCGCAATTCCGGCTCCAACCCGTAACGCCGCCGTGTGGCGCGATCGGTCAAGAGGCCGCCGCGATCCATGCCGATTTGCGGCGTAAATTCGCCATTATTGAGGAAGGTGCCGTTTTCCACGAGCCGGGTGCCATAACCGGTGGTGGTCATCGCTTTGTGCCAGCGGCGGCTGGTAAAGGTCAGCTGCGCCTGAGCGCCCACAGCCAGCGGCGTTTCAAACCGGTAAATGCGGTGCTGATAGGCCTCGTCATTCTCTTCCAGCACAGCGCCGGGAATGCCGACCTCCAGCAATTCGGTTTCTGGATCGGTTAGCCGCACATGCAGCACCTCAACCGGGGCGCCTGTGTCATTAGTCAGAGTGTAGGTCCCGCTTGCCTCCATCCGGCGCTCGCTCGGATAGATATCAACGGCCAAAGTCACATCGGTCACTGACGGCTGGCGCAGGCTTTCATATTGCAGATATTCCTTCTCATACTCAGCCAGCAGAGCCTCCACCGCGTCTTGGTTGCGGTAGGTGTTTTGAACATTCATCTGGTCATAAAGGAAGACGCCCGTTCCCACGGTCACCGCGATGCCCGCAAAGCCCAGCGCGCCTGCGCCAGAGGCAAATTTGCGAGGCAATTGTTTGAGCCGGGGCTTCAACCGCGTCTCCGTCCCGCGCCGCCACAGCATATGCGCAAGCACCGCCAAAAGCAGCGCCGCGCCGCCCCAATAAAGCCGCAGCCACCAACCAACAGCGCCTGCCACTGCATCGCCATTCATGTCCGAAACGGGGCTAAAACCAGTCGTTCCATACAGCAGAAGCGGGTGGCCATAGCCCAGATTATCAAGCGTAATCGCGGCCACCAGATAAAGCGCCATAATCCCCCAGCCGACGAATTTATTCGGGCTGAGAGCCTGCACAAACACCGACAAGACTGCGATCAGCACCATGTCGATGGTCGCTGGCAGAATGTACCACATCAGGTATTTTTCAATCTCAAAATTGAAATAGCCCCTCACCGCCTGAACAAGGATCGCCGCAATCACGGAGATCACCAAGGTTGAGAGCAGCACCATCGTCACTGCGATGGTTTTGGGCACCATATATGCCCACCCCGGCAGGGAAGTGCTGTCCACGACCTCATGAAATTTGCGGTCGCGGTCACGCCACACCAATTCACCGCCGTAATAAATTGCAATGATCATTGGGATGATCCCAAATGTTCCCGCAAGCAGCGGCACCAGCGAATAGGTCGCCGGGATGCGCGGTGTGCCGTAAATCTCTGTGCCGAACAGCAGCGCCGTGCCGCTGTTGAACAATCCCATCAGCAACAACACAATAAAGGCCGGGCTGCGTAGAACCTGACCCATTTCAAACTGAGTGGTTTTGATGAGCCGGACTAAACCAGCCTTTTCTGGCTGAGCAGCAGGCAAAACCGCCGCTATTGCTGGTTTTGTGAGCGAGAGTTTTCTCGCTTTTTGGGCAAGTTTGCGCGCTTTACGTTCCGAAACGCCGCGTTCCGCAAAACTAAACCGCCAATAGGCAATCGCCAAAGCCAGCACGGACAGGCCCAATGCCATTAACCGGTTGACCAAAATTTGCCCTTCCACCGCAGGCAGCCGCGCATTCATTTCAGCGGCGGTCCAATACCGCACTTCATTGCCAATCGCGCTAAAGCCTAGCGGGTCGGCATAAGCGGCAAAGTCGCGCCATTCCGGCTCTGATCCAACAACCACGTTAAACGACACATAGAGCACCAGAAAGCCAACCAATGCGACGTAGGAATACATCATCGAACGCGTCGCCGTAGCCACCGCAAAGAAGATCGCGCTCAGCAGCAGCACCGTTGGCGCGGCGAAGAACAGATAGCTTTTCAAATAGACGCCCGGCATTGTTGGACCGAGCGTTTCAGGGTCGATCCACGGCATCATTGACCCGATGAATATCGCCAGCGGGATCACCAAAAATGCAATCAAAGCCGCCATAGCCGCGCCGGTGAACCGGCCAATCAGATAGGCGAATTTAGACACCTGCGTTGATCGGACCATCGGCCCGAACCCGCTATCATCATCGCGCACCACTACATTGGCGACAAAGGCGGTGGAAACGAACATGTAGAATAAGGACAATACCAGCTGCGTTTGCAGGATCGCCATTGGGCTGTTCACATTGACATTGCCGCCGCTTCCGATCTGAATATCATCAGAGGTAGTGGCGCCGAATGTCAGCAAAAAGAATATAACCAGCGCCACCCAGAACACCGGGTTGCGCAATTGATAACGCAGCTCAAAAAGCGCGATCTGTCCGAACATGCCGCTTCTCCCGCTTACGCTGCAATGCCACAGTGATCAGAGCCTGCATCATCACGCCGCGCGGCAGTGAGGGTGGAGAGATAGACATCTTCCAACCCGCCCGGCGCGCTTGCAAAGCCATCACCCGGATCGGTCGGCGACAGGATATGAATGATCGTCTGACCCGCAAACAACCGGGTTGAGATCACCTCATACATCTTGCGATAGGCTTCGATCTCGCCGCGCTCGATCGTCTTGGCCCAAATCGTTCCGGCGGCGCGTTCCATCAAATCTTTCGGCGCGCCCTGCAATTGGACCGAGCCATTGACCAGCACAGCCATTGACGGACACAAATCGGCGACATCCTCCACAATATGCGTGGACAGGATAACCACAACATTTTCGCCAATCTCTGCGAGCAGGTTGAGGAAACGGTTGCGTTCTTCCGGGTCCAATCCGGCGGTGGGTTCATCAACAATGATCAGATCAGGGTTGCCGATCAGCGCTTGGGCAATGCCAAAACGTTGCCGCATCCCGCCAGAAAAACCGGCAATCGCCTTTTTCCGCACATCCCATAGATTAACCTGTGCCAGCAGCGTTTCGACCGTTTCCTTGCGCGCAGGCCGCGATGCGATGCCTTTCAACACCGCCATATGGTCGAGCATATCATAGGCCGAAACGCGCGGATAAACGCCGAAATCTTGCGGCAAATAACCCAGCCGTTTGCGCAGCGCCTCTGGGTCTGAGAGGATGTCTATCCCATCAAAACTGATCCGGCCGCTGGTCGGAGTTTGCAAAGTGGCAACCGTGCGCATCAATGTCGATTTGCCCGCGCCATTGGGGCCAAGCAGACCAAACATCCCCTTGGGGATCTGCAAACTCACATCATCCAATGCGCGCACGCCGTTGGAATAGACATGGCTGACATTGTGCAGTTCGAGCATCTTTTTGGTCCCTCCTGAAGGCCTGAAATCCTACGGAGGTGTGTTATCTGTGTAAAGCGCCTGATGCAATGGGGACCGACGAACGGCTGACGGCTCCCGACAAACGGCAATTGGCGTAGTTTTCGCCTACCGCACCCGCGACGGCGCAACCAGCACCGCATTGGCAATGAGAAGGTCCAGCCCATCAAGATAAGCGCGGGTTGCAGGGTCATGCGCAAACGCAATCGTCATCCCTTGCCCGCTGCGCTGGGCCATAAGATAGGGTTTGAAGGCCAATTGCCGCCGGTTTTCCGCCCAAACATAGCCGCTGGCCACCAATGCATCGGCGTTTTCAAACCTCAGCACATTGCTGCCCTGTGATCGGTCGAGCGGAGTGAAGATTTGCGAGCCCGTCGCCAGCACAACCGCGCCGCCATCATAGCCAGCAGACAGGAAATGCTCACGGTCCGCTACTGTGTTTACCAGCGCACCCGGCAAAGTGTCCGGCATCGCGTTCTGATCGGTGATTGCGGCCTGATATTCAGCTTCACTGGCAAATTCAGCAGCTTCGCTGAGTGATGCTTCTTCTTCGCCATCACTGCCGGGCTCACGTCCAAGCGCAGCCTCGCGCCGCACCGCGATCAAGGGATCGTCACCGCCTGCAAATGTCGTCAAACTGCGACCGACTGTGACCAGCACGCCGCCGCGCTCAACAAAGCTGCGAATGGTCGCCAGCCCGCTCTCGCCAAGCTCACCACCCGGCGATCCTTCGGGTACGACAAGCACGTTGTAATCGCTCAAATCCGCGCCGCCAAAACGGTTTGTACGGATCGGCACCACTGGCAGGCCCAAGCGCCGCTCCAGCACGTAACGCATCCCGCCCGCCGATAGTTGCGAAATACCCTCATCCCAGGCCATCGCGACCTTGGGCAAAGTCAACCGGACGAAGGCTTCGCTGCCCAAATTCGGCCCCTCTTCGACCCAGCTGGAATTGAGTGCCACCGTTTCTGCGCCGATCTCGCGGGATAATTGCAACAACTGAGCCATCGCTTCTGAGGAATTGGCTCCGGCTGGGAAAAGGACCGTACCGCGCGGATAGACACGGCCATCTTTGGTGAAGGATTCGTCAGTAACGCGCCCCGCAAGCCCCGCGCGCAGCGCCAGAGTAACAAGCCGCGCTTGACCGCTGTCATTCCAAGGAACCGCAATGGCAAAATCACCCGATCCGCCTTGCACCGGCGCGATGGGCTCTGCGCCGGTTAAAGCCGTGCCGGCAGGCGCGTTTGCGCACAGCTCTACATCGACGCCGGACATCAATCCGACGGACCATGCCGTCACATCATACAGTTCGTGCGGCAAATCTTCAGACCGGCGGCGTTCTTGTTCACGGACAAATTCGGCGGGCAATTCGGTGTCTCGGTCGAGCAGGCTTCGCACCAGACGCGCGGCAGGTTGAGCCTGAGGCACCGCGATATAGCCAGCGGGATAAGTGCGTCCGCAAGCGCTAACCGGGCCGTCGCGGCGAGTTGCCACAATGCCCTGCGCGGCCAAGCGGCGGCCAAGGCTTTCGGCGTTCCAGCGGCGGTTGGAGAGGTCGATAAGATAAGTGCCGCGCCCAGCAGCGCCGCCCGCATTCGCAGCGCGATATGCCGCGTAATCGCTCAAGAACCGGTCAGCATTTTGGGCCACAGCCTCTGCTGTGCCGAAACTGGCGATGAAGTGATTGCGCACCCCGTCAGCATAAGTCAGCTGCGTCCCGTCGCGCCGATCAAACACCAAACCGCGCGCGGAGCCTTGCTCATAAGTGCTGCCGATTGCCCCTTGATGCGTGTTCCACGTATCGCCGTAACCGGGATAGAACAGGTCATAGACTTCGCGGGTAAAATAAGGCTCGCCCATTTGGTCGAAATAAGCCGCATTGTTGCGTCCGATGACGGCATAGGCCTGGCGCTGGGCGGCGGTGATGTTGGGGTTGATCGGTTGGGCCGCGGGGGAGAAGAAATAGGTTTCATCGCCGCCCATTTCATGGACATCGACGACGACGACAGGGTTCCATTGGCGAATGGCAGCGACTTTGCCGCGCGTTTCGGGTTGGGAAAGCGTGAACCAATCGCGATTAAGGTCAAACATATAGTGATTGACCCGGCCGCTGGGCCAAGTTTCGTCATGCTCCGCCGCCTGACGATCACCCGCCGGGACAATACCAGTCGCGGTGCGGAAATGGTTCACAAACCGGGCGCGGCCATCGGGGTTTTGCATCGGGTCGAGGACCACAATTGTCTCGTCCAAAATCTGCTGCACCCGCGCATCACCTTGCGCAGCGAGTAGGTGATAAGCCATCATCAACGCCGCATCCGTCGAAGCGATTTCATTGCCGTGCACACCATAGGCCAGCCATGTCACCGGCAAAGCACTGCCATTGCCAGCGCGCCCGGCGGCGATTGCGGCAAGGTCGGCCTGAATCATATCGAGCCGAGCCATATTCTGCGGCGAGGTCAGAATAAGATAATGCAGATCGCGCCCCTCCCAACTTGTCGCATATTTCACCATCCGCACGCGGTCGGGCGCCGCCGCGACCAATGCGCGCGCATATCTATCAGTCTCATCGGTGGAAGTGATCCGGTCACCCGGGGCATGGCCGACAGTCTCGGTCAAAGTCGGAATGTCTGCGTCAAACTCCCCCGCCATAAACGATTGCGCACTGGCCGGGCTGGCGGCGAAAACTGCGCCTCCACAAAGGATCGCCACACACCTCGTCAGCAATTTTAAGAGCATCGCATCAGTGAAATTCATCGCCGATTGACCGAACACTGTATGCTTCATCGCAGAATTCCTGATTGTTCAATTGTTTGCGCGCCGCAGAAGTGGCGGATGATACAATTGTTCAAGCAAAGCAGAAGATCGGTCAAGCCGGTTCGCGTGCAAATCTGCCGTCAGAACATCCGATTGGACCAAACACCGCACTCGCCTATCCCGATCATATACCGCCCTAATAGACCAAGAACCCCGCACTATCCGTAACAAAATTATCACGGCGAGGTATATTCTCTTCATTCTGAACTTCCGCAGCCTTGACACAGGATACATCTAAGTGAACCTTGTTGCATCGCACCATAACCCAACAAAACAGGGAAATTCGCATGAAGCCTCTCAAAATTTCCGGCCAAGCTCTTCTACTCGCCGCCGTCAGCACGATGCCTTTTGCCGCGCATGCGCAAACCGCGCCCGACGCTGAAACGGCAGAGACTGCAGATGAGAACCGCATTGTTGTAACCGGTTCGCGGATTGCGCGTGATCCTAACATCGGTTCACCAGCTCCAATCCTCTCACTCGACGCAGAGGCGTTGACGCAGGCCGGTACGCCGGACGTTGTGGAAGTGCTGCGCGATATTCCCGCGCTTTCGACCTCGACCACATCAGAAGGGTCAATTGACGGCATCTTTGGTGAGGCCGTTGGGCAATCGATCCTGAACTTGCGCGGGCTCGGCGCGAACCGAACACTGGTTCTGGTCAACGGTCGCCGCCACGTCTCTGGCGTTGCCGGTGAACAAGCGGTCGATATCAATTCCATTCCAACGGCTCTGATTGAGCGTGTTGAAACACTGACCGGCGGCGCATCGTCTTTGTATGGTGCCGACGCTGTGACCGGTGTTGTGAACTTCGTGCTGAAGGATGATTTCGAAGGCATCCAAGCCAATGTTCAATCCGGCCTGTCATCGCAAGGCGACAGCTTCCGCATCAATGCCGACCTTACATGGGGCGTAAACTTCGCCGACGGGCGCGGTAATTTCGTCGTTTCGGGCGAATACGCCCAAGGCAATGAATTGCAGTTTGGCGACCGGTCGTTCTCTCGCAACAACGGCATCTTTGATGACCAAGCGAACCCGGCCTTGCGTCTGCAAACAGGCGAATTGAACGCCACAGATACGCCGAACTTCATCGCCAATGGCGCAGTGTTGGGCGGTCTGATCCCGACCGACGCAACCGGCTTTACTCCGACAGCGGCAGAGCAAGCTTTGATCAATCGGTCGATCAACGCGCCTCGCCGCCTTATCGCAGGCGATCCGCGCTTTTCCCTATCATCGCCGGGCGGCATTATCGCACCGGGCAATATCGGGCCAAGCAACGGGCCCGACATCAATGGCAACGGCACCGCGGACTGTCTTGAATCCGCGGTTGGTTTCAACAGCACGTTTAACGCCGGAGCCTTCGGTCTTGCTGGCGGCTGCGCCGTTGTGAACGCCGATGGCACGTTGAGCGTCTATCAAGATGGCCAAATCACTGGCCTCTTTAACCAGTTTGGCGGTGACGGCATTGCCAACAATTTCGACAGCAATTCACTGATACCGGAAACAGAGCGTTGGTCGGTCAATGCAATGTTGACCTACGATATTTCATCGTCAGCGACTTTCTTTGCAGAGGGTAAATATGTGTCGAACTCGGCTGAGTTTCAGGCCCAGCCAAACACATTCTACGATCTGCTGACGATCCGTGCCGACAACCCGTTCATCAGCGCCCAGCAAGCGCAATTTGTTGAGCCGCTATTCTTCGGCAACGGCACCGATGAAGGGTTCTACATCACCCGCGACCCTACCGATTTGGGGCCGAACCGCGATCGCAATGAATTTGAAACCTACCGCTTTGTCGGCGGTGTCCGAGGCGAAACATCTGAGCACTTCGCCTATGAAGTGTCCGCCAATTACGGCCGGTTCACGCAGGAAACCAATGACACCAACCGCGTTATCACTGACCGGTTCTTTGCAGCGATCGACGTGACCAGCGACGCATCGGGCAATCCGATCTGCCGCAGCGACATTGATCCAACTGCCCCGGCCACCACGCCATTCGGCATTCCGGCTGGCAATCCGGGCTTCTTCTCCTTCAATCCGGGTGATGGCTCTTGCGCCCCGGCCAATATCCTTGGCGGACCAGGCGCGATCAGTCAGGAAGCGATCGATTTCATCACCACGACGATCGTCAATGAATTCCAGCTGGAACAGTTGGTGTTTAGCGCGATTTTCACCGGTGACACCGGTGCGTTCCTTGAACTTCCCGGCGGCGCAGTCGGCTTCGCCTTTGGTATGGAATACCGCGAAGAACGCTCCGAATCGGTGTTTGACCCGCTCGTGCGCGGCATCGTTCCGGTGACAACGCCCGATGCCACTGCTGGCCAATTTATCGGCAATGCAACCGGCGGCGTACAAAACTCGCTGGTGTTTGACCCGGCTTCGACGATCAACAATGCGGGCGGGACATTCAACGTCTATGATCTCTTCGCAGAGGTCCGTCTGCCATTGCTCTCTGCGGTGCCTTTCGCAGAGACATTGGAATTGAGCGGCGCGGCACGGCTTTCCAGCTATTCCACAGTTGGCGATACATTCACGTGGAATGTGAGCGGGCTCTGGGCGCCAACCGAAGACATCCTGTTTCGCGGGACCTATTCAGAAGCTGTTCGCGCACCGAACATCAACGAATTGTTCAACCCGGCACAGGGCGCGTTCTTCCGTCCGGTCGATCCTTGCGATGCAGGTAACTTGGTAACAGCCGATGATCCCAGCCTGCGCGAAGCAAACTGCACCGCCTTCTTCAACAATATCGGGTTTGATCCGACGCTTGGCACGGGCGCTTATGCCTATGTCGATCCGTTGACGGCACGTTTCTCTGGCTCGATTAGCGGCAACCCTGATCTGGAAGAAGAAAGCGCCACCACATGGACAATCGGCGCTCAGTTGACGCCGAGCTTCCTGCCCGGCCTTCTGCTCAGCGTTGATTATTACAACATCGAAATCGAAGATGCGATCAACGCGGTTAGCGCGCAGGACATCGTCGATAACTGCGTTGACAGTGCAAGCATCGCCAATGACTTCTGCGGTCTGTTTGAACGCAGCGGCGCGACAGGCGGCTTCAGCTTCCTGCGTCAAAGCTCATTGAACTTTGCCCGTCAAGAAACAGCAGGGATCGAAGCCACATTGCAATATCAATTTGGCCTCGGTCCGGTTGACCTGACCTTCAACGCCGCTGGTACTTGGGTTGATAAGCTCAACAACTTCTTCGACCCAAGCGATCAGACTTTGGTCGATCCTGAATTGGGCGAATTGCAGCGTCCGGAATGGGCAGGCAACGCCTCGCTCACTGCTGCTTACAATGCGTTCAGCCTGACATGGTCGACCACCTATCTCGACAGTCAGGGTCTGCGTTCGGTGGAGATTGAAACCGTCGGCAACACTGGAACGGATACGTTCTCGACCGCCAATGGCCTTGCGAATGAAGTGTTCATTCACAACATCTCGTTCAGCTTCGATGCGACCGACAATATCGACATCTATGGCGGTGTGAACAACGTCTTTGGCCGCGATCCGTTCGTGACAGAGCAAGCCTTCCCGGTCAGCCCGGTTGGCACCTTGTTCTTCTTGGGCGCTACGCTCACGATGTAAGAACGGCTTTCAGCCAGACACAAAAAGGGGTGCGAAAGATCAGTCTTTCGCGCCCCTTTTTCTTGGCTACGGCTGCCAGTGAGGCTCTGCGCGGTTACGCGTTGCCGTGCTCTTTACGGGCCAATTCATGCAGCCAATCGGCATGACGCGGGGCGACCTTCGTTTCGCTCCATTCATCGAGCATCATCGGCGCAACGCGCTTCAATTCTGCATATTGTTCATCGGTGCCGATATCCGCCGCCAACTCGACACGGTGGCCGTTGGGGTCGAAGAAATAGATCGATTTAAAAATACCGTGATGGGTTGGCCCCAACACATCGATCCCTTGCGCCTCAATATGCGCTTTGGCAGCCAGCAAGGCAGCCTCATCCGCCGCACGAAACGCAAGATGTTGTACCCAAGCGGGCGTGTTTTCATCGCGGCCCATTTCGGGTTGGTTGGGCAATTCGAAAAACGCCAGAATGTTGCCATTCCCCGCGTCAAGGAAGACATGCATGTAGGGATCATATTCGCCGGTCGACGGCACATGATCCTCGGCAAAGGCGGTGGTGTAATCCATGCCCATGACGCGGCCATACCATTCGACCGTTTCCTTGGCGTCCTTGCAACGATAGGCGACGTGGTGGACACCGCCGAGCTTCACAGGATGCGTTTCGCTCATTGTGCAGGCTCTGCATCAGCCGTGTTCAGCACGCCGCGCGCGACTTGATCGCGCTCGATGCTTTCGAACAGGGCTTTGAAATTGCCTTCGCCAAATCCGTCATCGCCTTTGCGCTGAATGAATTCGAAGAATACGGGGCCAACTTGTGCCTCAGCAAAAATTTGCAGCAACAGACGCGGTTCGCCGCCTTCTGTGGTGCCGTCCAGCAGAATGCCGCGCGCTTTGAGCGCATCGGCGTCTTCACCGTGGCCGGGCAGCCGTTCTGCCAACATTTCGTAATAGGTTTCTGGCGGCGCGGTCATGAACGGGACGCCGTATGTTTTGAGCCGGTCCCAACACGCGACAAGATCATCGCAAATCAGCGCAATGTGCTGAATGCCTTCGCCGTTGAAATCGCGCAGAAATTCTTCGATCTGACCTTTGCCGCCTTCGCCTTCTTCGTTGAGGGGGATGCGGATTTTGCCGTCGGGCGCGGTCAGCGCTTGCGAAGTCAGGCCAGTATATTCGCCTTTGATGTCGAAGAACCGGATCTCTTGGAAGTTGAACAGGCTCTCATAATATTCGGCCCAATATTTCATCCGGCCCGTGTAAACATTATGCGTCAAGTGATCGATCGTGTGGAAACCGGCACCTTCTGGATAGGGATCGACGCCGGGCAGATAATCGAAATCAATGTCATAGATTGTGAGGCTCTTGTCCTCTGCGCCCGCATAACGGTCGACCAGATAGAGGATCGCGCCGCCAATTCCGCGGATCGCCGGGATGCGCAATTCCATCGCCCCGGGTTCATTGGCGACAGGTTCTGCGCCTTGCGCGATCAGGTGATCATAGGCTTTCGCCGCATCACGAACGCGAAACGCCATGCCGCAAGCAGACGGGCCGTGTTCACGGGCAAAGTACCATGCGGCGCTGTGCGGTTCGTAATTCGCGATCAGATTGATGCCGCCTTGACGCCAGAGATGGACGTCCTTGCTACGGTGCTTTGCGACTTTGGTGAAACCCATGGCTTCAAAGACCGGCTCCAACACGCCTTTTTCTGGGGCACAGAATTCGACGAATTCAAAGCCATCAAGGCCAGCCGGATTTTCAAACAGGTCGCCGGGATGCAGGGTTTCATGCACGGTCATAATCTGGGGTCCACCAATATGTCAATTTAGTTACTTTTGAAACTAAATAGGCCATTCGCCAGTGATTGTCAAAGGACGAAGCGCCACAGTTCCGTTGCAAGACCCAGTGGCTTTGTGCAGGCTGACAAGTAGGAGATAGGCTGATGATAAAAACGACCGGGATCAATCATGTCGCGCTGGTTTGCCGCGATATGAAAGAGACGATGCACTTCTACACCGAAGTGCTGCATATGCCGCTGTTCAAGACGGTCGAGCTGCCTGGTGGCGGACAGCATTTCTTCTTCGATTGCGGCAATGGCAATGCGGTGGCGTTTTTCTGGTGGGAGGACGGGCCAGAGGCCGCGCCCGGCATTGCTTCGGTTAAAAAATTCCCTTTCGATGCAAAGACAGCGGTGGGTTCAATGAACCACCTCGCCTTCGATATGGCAGAGGAGGAATTGGAGGGAGCGCTCGACCGGTTGGAGGAAGCAGGCGTCGATCACACTCATGCCATCCTGAACCACGATGACAGCAAGCAAGGCTATTCGCGGGACATGCATGACGGGGTGTTTGTCCGTTCGGTCTATTTCACGGACCCCAATGGCATCATGCTGGAATTTGCGGCGACGACCAAAAATTTCGGCCCCGGCGACATCACCCACGAGCCCGCCACAGCCGCCACAAAACAGGACGCCTGATCATGCCACGTTTGCGCGAAGTTCCACGCGATGAAGCCGATGAAAAGACGGTCTTGCCACTCTACCAAATGCTGTTCGGCGAACGCGATCCGACTGAAGAACCGGGCACCGCGACCGGCACTTCGGGCGATTGGTGGAGTGTCTTTGCCAATTCGCCCGAAACACTCAAACACGCAGCCCAAGGGTTCGCCTATTACCGCAGCCCCAAGCGCAAACTTGATCCCATCCTGCGCGAGCTGGGGCAGACATGGGCGGGATGGGCAACAGGCAGCCAGTTTGTATTCTCACAGCACTGCAAGAGCTTACGAGGATTGGCGGTTTCAGAAGAGAAGATCGAAGCGATCCCGACATGGCAAACCGCAACATGCTTCAATGCGAAAGAGCGATTGGTGCTGGCCTATGCCGACCGGCTTGTGACCCATGCGGGCCGAGTGCCAGACGCTCTGTTCGAGGCGCTCAAGGCCGAATTTTCCGATGAGGAAATAGTCGAGCTGACTTACACAACGGCCATGTATCAAATGCACGCGGTGATGAGCCGCGCCTTACGCACCGAATTTGACGACCGCGACGATCCGATCACCGAAGTGCCAGCGCCGGAAGGTTTCGATGCGATGGACTTTTTGGGCGGGGAACGGAAGGACGATTGAGCGTCTAAGGGTTAAACCACTTTGCCCATATTGCGCCCGCGATCATCGCGGATCACAGATAATTTTGCACCAAAGGGCTGTCCGCCTTCGAACACTTTGCGCGTGGCTTCGTCGGTCAGATCGGCATTACCCACCACCCGTTCGCCTGCCTCATTGCGGCCTATAAAAACCGCGTCGCTGCCGGTTTTGCTGTGATTGATTGTGTAGCTTTCGACCATCGCACTATCGAAGTCATCGCTGCTGCGCGCCGCCGCATCTTTAGCCTTTGGCACCTCAGCCACGCGATTTGCCTCTGACCAATCGGCTGCTTCGGTTGAGTAAATCCCGGTCGCATATTTGCTCATCCAACCGCCATTTGCTCCTACAAGTGCGTAGGCGCCAACATCTCCGCGAACAGACTGCACCGCTTCGCAAATGGCATGGGCGGAATAGTTATTCCCCGCCCCGCCAAAGAACGGCAGACCGCCCGTCAGCGTCAAACCGCGCGGATCATCATGCGAAATGCCAAAATGGTCGCACTGATTGAACACCGGGATCGCAAAACAGCTGTAAAAATCGAGATACGCCATGTCGTCCATGCTCTTACCCGCGATCTTCAAGGCATTTTCAACCGACGCAATCGAGGCTGGGTTGGCCGACAAATCGGACCGCTCAGACAATTCCAACTCAGTCGCCGATGTTACGGCATGGATATGCACCCAGCGCTCTGGAGGAATGCCCAATTCACGCGCTTTGCCCGCGCTGGCGATGATGATGGCAGCGGCTTGGTTCACTTGATCGCGGGCTACCGTCATGCGGGCATAGGGTTCGGCCACAATCCGATTGCGATCCGTGATCGTCGCCAATTCCTTGGCGCCGCGCTCTTTGGGCGCGGCGGCATGCGGGTTTTTCGCCGCGATGACTGTAAACGGCGCGAACAGATCGCCAATGTCATCGCGATATTCATCAAGGCTTTTGCCTGATTTCGCGCGCCGCGCATTTTCTGCGATGGCATAGAGCGGGATCGCACCGGTTGCGCCATGCGCGAACAAAGCGGGCTCCAACATCCCATCAAGGCCGTATCCGCGATCCTCGCATTCACCGCCGACGGTCTCAGACCAATCGGGTTTCTCTCCCTTGGCCGACAAAGCGAGCACTGTGGAGATCGCTTCTGACCCAACAATCGCGGCGCATTCGCTGCGCCCGGCGGCGATGTCTGCGGCAAATTCGCCGACCAGTTTTTGGTTATATTGCCCGCCCGTGGTCGACAGGATCGCCCGCGCCGGGTCCGCACCGACGCGCTTGGCAAAACTGCGCGGGATATTGTCCGAACCGCCAAATGGCGGCGCACGGTCCGGGCGCGACATTTCAAACGCGCGGATCGCCGCTAGCGTATCGAGCGCATCTGCGACCGATCCACCCGCGCCGCTATCCTCAATTGCGGCGGCCAAAGCACGCCCGCCAAGATCCATGTAAGACAAGGCTTCGTAACCGGTTTCACCAACCCGTTCCGAATATTGCCCCACCCCGACAATGACGGGCGTGTTGTCAGCGATATCAGTCAACGAAGCCGTCCACCCGCTCGACAATGATCGCCGGAGCCATACCGCCAGCGGCACACATGGTGACAAGACCTGTTTTGAGCTCGCGGCGTTCCAACTCATCAATGATCGTGCCGATCAGGATTGAGCCAGTCGCGCCGATAGGATGGCCCAAAGCGATTGAGCCGCCATTGACATTGACCTTGTCCCAATCGAGTTCCAGATCGCGCACAAATTTTGCGGCGACCACGGCAAAGGCTTCGTTGATTTCGAACAGATCAATATCGTCCAAGCTCATGCCCGCTTTTGCCAGCACCTTCTTTGCCGCGGGGACAGGCGCGTTGAGCATCAAGGTCGGATCATCGCCCATATTGGCGGTTGCTACAATCCGGGCGCGCGGTTTCAGGCCATGCTTTTCAGCATAGGCCTTGCTGCACACCAGCACCGCCGCCGCACCATCAACCACGCCGCTGCTATTGCCAGCATGGTGGAAGTTTTGAATATCAACATCAGGATATTTCTGATTGATCAGGCCGCGAAACGTCGTGCCATTTTTGTCGAGCGGGACATCGGCGATCTTGGTGAAGGCAGGCTCCAATTGCGCCAAGCCTTCGCGCGTGGTTTCAGGGCGCGGATATTCATCTTTGTCCAAAACCAAAGTGCCATCGTCCAAAGTCACAGGCACAACCGATTTTTCAAACCGCCCCGCACCAATGGCCTCTGCGGCGCGTTGTTGAGACCGATAACCAACCTCATCCAATTCTTCGCGTGTGAAGCATTCAATAGTCGCAATCGCATCGCCGCAAATGCCCTGATGCGATTGTGGGTGCACTTTTTGCAGCCGATCATTGTAGCTACCCATCATTGGCGGGCGCAGGCCAGCGGCCATTTTCTCTTTCGACATCGCCGCCGTCAGGCTCATCATCTCTGTGCCGCCTGCAACAATGCAATCTTCCATGCCGCTCATCACTTGCGCCGCGGCCAAGTTCACCGACGTGATCCCGCCACCACAAAACCGGTCAAGCGTGGTGCCGCTGGAGGTGATGTCATAGCCCGCATCAAGCGCCGCCATCCGGCCGAGATCGCCAGCTTGCATGCCGTCTTGAGTGGAAACCGACCAGATCACATCATCAACCGTACTGGTGTCGAGGCTGTTGCGTTCTGCAATTGCCTTCATCACCGTCGCGGCCAAATGTTGCGGGTGTTGCTCTGCCAGAGCGCCCTTGCCTTGTTTGCCGATCCCGCGCGGAGTGCGCACTGCGTCAATGATGTAAGCTTCGCCCATGGGTAAGTCCTCTCAAATTATCGAAAATGCGGTTGACGTATTCGTAAACCCCCTGCACCTCTTACACAAGATTTGAGTTTCTATTTAAAATGCTAATCGAATATCGGAGAGAGCCTGATGACTGAGGAAGTCCTTACCCAAGTGCAGGACGGTGTTTTGATCGTTACGATCAACCGTCCCGAAGCGAAAAACGCCATGACCAAGGCCGCCGCTGAGGCGATTGCCGCGGCGATGGACCGGCTCGATGCTGAGGATGATTTGCGGGTTGGTATTCTAACCGGCGCGGGCGGCACTTTTTGTTCGGGCATGGATCTTAAAGGGTTTTTGCGCGGGGAAACGCCTAGCGTCGAGGGTCGCGGCTTTGGCGGCGTGGTGCAAGCGCCTCCGGCGAAACCGCTGATCGCGGCGGTTGAAGGATATGCCTTGGCGGGCGGTCTTGAGTTGATGATTGCTTGTGATCTGGTGGTTGCGCATTCCGGTGCAAAATTCGGCATTCCAGAAGCGAAGCGCGGCCTTGTCGCGGCGGCGGGCGGGGTCATGATGTTGCCCGACCAAATCCCAGAGCGGATTGCGATGGAACTTGCGCTGACCGGTGATTTCATTGATGCGGCCCGCGCTTACGAATTGGGCCTCATCAACACTGTGACTGACAAACCCGCGCTCGACGGGGCGATGGCCTTGGCGGCGAAGATTGCAGCCAATGGGCCGCTGGCGGTGCGCGTTTCGAAGCAGGTGATGAAGGAATCGCGCGCTTGGGCGATGGAAGACCGTTACAACAACCAAGGCAAATTGATCGCGCCCGTATTCGTGTCGCATGACGCCCGCGAAGGCGCTGCCGCCTTTGCTGAAAAGCGCGCGCCGAATTGGACCGGCAAATAGAATTGTAGCGGTGGGTGCCTCTGACCGAGGCGCCCGTTCGTAACTATCCAGATCAATCAAGAGAGGAATACATTATGCCCGTCATCGACGTGCCCCAACCCGCCTTTATGGAAGACGAAGAGATCTCGATTTTCGCTGATGCTGTTGGTAAATTCTATCAACAACATGCCGGTGAAAAGCGTGTCGAAAAATGGCGCGAAGACGGCCAGGTAGAGCGCGAATTTTGGAACGAAGCCGGTGCAGCCGGTTTGCTCGGCGTGTCTGTTCCCGAAGAATATGGCGGCCATGGCGGCGATTTCCGGCACGATATGGTGGTGCTCGATCAACAGTCGAAACACGAAGTCGACGGGTTCGCAGCCAGCCTGCACAACACAATCATCCTCCCCTATCTCGTCCGCCACGGCACCGAAGAGCAAAAGAAGAAGTATCTTCCCAAGCTGGTGACCGGCGAATTGGTCAGCGCAATTGCGATGACGGAGCCGGGCGTTGGTTCCGACTTGCAATCCATCACAACGACGGCTCTGAAAGACGGCAATGGGTACCGGTTGAACGGGTCGAAAACCTATATCTCCAATGGCCAGACCGCCGATTTCATCGTGGTTGTTGCGAAGACTGATCCAAAAGAGCGGGCCAAGGGTATTTCCTTGATGCTACTCGAAACGGAGGGCGCAGAAGGTTTCCAACGCGGCAAGAAGCTCGACAAGATCGGGATGGACGCGGCTGATACCTCAGAATTGTTCTTCGACGACGTTTTCATCCCCGGTGACAATGTACTCGGCGGTGTTGAGGGTAAGGGCTTTTACCAGCTGATGGGCGAATTGCCGCAAGAACGACTGGTGATTGCCATGGGTGCAGCAACGAGCATTGAGAAAGCGCTCGATACGACCGTCCAATATGTCAAAGACCGCAAGGCGTTTGGCCAAACGATCTGGGATTTCCAAAACACGCAATTCGTCCTCGCCGACCTAAAGGCTAAGGGAACGGCGGGCCGCGTATTCGTGAATGACTGCATCGCCAAATTGCTCAAGGGTGAGCTCGACGTTGGCACTGCTTCGATGGCGAAATATTGGTTGACCGAATTGCAAGGCGAAGTCGTCGACAAATGCCTCCAGCTGCATGGCGGCGCGGGTTACATCAACGATTACCCGATTGCGAAACTCTACCGCGATAGCCGCATCACACGGATTTTCGGTGGTTCGAATGAAGTGATGAAAATGCTGATCGCGCGGGGCATGTAAGACTTGGTCTAGGATGCGCGGCCAAGGCTGCGCTCCTTTGTCGCCGAAACAAAAAGGGCGGCTCGGTTTCCCGAGCCGCCCTTTTTTGCGTCTAGGCTTTGCGCCTTAGAACTTTGTGCGCCCTCAGAATTTCGTACGCAATGTCACGCCGTAAGTGGCTGGCTCTTGCAGGAAGGCCGAGCGTGATGAGCCGCGAAGCACTGTGTTAAACGTCACACCGCGGGTCGTTACGTCCGTGATGTTGTTGCCCCACAATTCCAACGTGAAGGTTTCATCAATCGTACCGATACCGGCGCGCAGATTAACCTTGGTGTTGCCGTCCTGAACATCAAATGGCAGCGGTGCTTGTGTTGCAAGGACAACCGCCTGTGTTGATGTCCGGCGATCGCTTTCCGTGCGAACCTGACCCGACAAGAACGCCCGCAAATTGTTGCTGATATCACGGTCATAGTTGAAGCCCATGATCGCAACCAGCGTCGGCGCATTCGTCAACGAGTTACCGCAAAGCGAACTGACGTTAAGGTTGGTCACGCCGCCATCACAATTGCCAGGATAACGCGCATCAGTGTAGGTCAGCCCCGCGTTGATCGTCAGATTGCTATCCGGACGGATAACCGTTTCCAACTCAAAGCCGGTTGATTTTGCACTTGCCACGTTAAAGGTCGTGAACTGAGCCCCGGTGAATTCCAGAACCTGGAAATCGCTGAATTCTTCGTGGAACACCGCAATGTTAGCGGTGACCGCACGATCAAAGAATTGCGCTTTCACACCGAACTCATACGCATCGACTTCTTCCGAAAGGAAGGTTGGGTCCGCACCGCCAGTGTTTGCAGTGATATCGAGGTTGATACCGCCCGCTTTGTAGCCGTGCGTGAAGCTGGCATAAGCTGTGACCGGAGCTTCAAATTCATAGGTGAGCTTACCGGTATAAATCAGCTCACTATCGCTAAACGGTACGTTGAATTCACGTGGCAGTGGGAAAAATTCCCCATCCGCGCCATTTGCCGGTGCAACAAAAGCGAAGCAGCTGAGCGCCAATGTTCCGCCAATCAACGGAGCAGGAACGGCCCCGGCGCCAACCGCTGCGAACGCGCCGTCACAGGACGGATTGTTGCTCGCAAGTTGGCTAAACCCGCCACTCTTGGTCTCATCTGAATAACGCAAACCAATCGTCGCCGTCAGCCCATCGGTCAATTCAAGCGAATTGTGGGTGAAGACCGAGAAGCTCTCAGCGTTCTGCGAATACAGGTTGGTCGCAGTGGTCTGAGACGGACTTGCGCCTGTGAGCAATGCAAGTGGAGCAGGGCCAACCGCGCCGCCGAAAATTCCGCCGACCAGAAGATCGTAATCCGCGCCAAGCGCGAAATCCTGCTCAGACGTGATCGATTCATCAGAATAGAAACCGCCGATAAGCCAATTTAGCGATCCGCCGAGTGCTTCGCCTTGAAGGCGCGCCTCTGCAGTGAAGGTTTCAATTTCGACGTCGAGCCGATCAACGTCGAAGACATCAAGACCAGAGAAGTCGGAGTCGTAATTCTCGCTCGACGAGAATTCCCGATAAGAACCAATCAAGACCAAATCGACCGCTTCGCCGATAGGGAAATTGAATTCACCAGTGATGCCGTATTGATCAACATTGGCAAGCGGCAAGCGGCTTGCGGTTGCGATCCGGTTGCCCATGACCTCCTCAGCAGCGGCCTGATCAAACGGTGTTGTTGCAACGCTTGGCGAGGCCATCCCGCCGCGTGGCGGAGCGCCAAGCGCAGTGAGCGTGCCTTCGAGACCGGTATCTGCCAGCAGTTCAACCGCCGCACAGCATTGGTTTTCGCTCTCCGAATAATCGAAGATCAAACGTGCGGTCACGCCGCCTTCGCTTTCGTAACCCAATTGCCCGCGAACGAGGAATTGATCGATTGATCCCGATTCGCCGAGCAAAGTGCCATTTGCATCAACGATATCGACATCGCCGTCGCGCTGGCGATAGGCGCCGGTCAAACGAACGGCGAGCGTGTCTTCGACAATCGGCACATTGACCGCGCCTTGGACGTTCATCAGATCATAATTGCCATAAGTCGCATTGGCGAAACCGCCAAAGCTGGTCACGTCAGGCTTGTTCGTGGTGATGTTCAACGCGCCAGCCGAAGTGTTACGGCCAAACAGGGTGCCTTGCGGGCCGCGAAGAACTTCAACGCGTTCAATGTCGACAAATTCCGACAAAGCCACACCGGGACGCGATTGATAGGCGCCATCGACGAAGATGCCGACCGCGCTTTCAAAACCGATATTGTTCGAAGTCGTACCGACGCCGCGAATACGCAGCACCACCGAACCCGATGCGATCTGCGCTGTCGAGGTGGAGAAGCTTGGTGAAACCTGCGTGAGGTTTTGGACGTTAACGACGCCCTGCTTATCGAGTTGATCCTGACCAACCGCGGTCACGGCGATCGGAATATCTTGAATATCTTGTGCGCGGCGGGTTGCCGTCACGATGATTACACCTTCATCCGCCTCAGGTGCGGCGACGGTGTCATTGTCCTGAGCGAATGCCGGTGCGGTAAACGAGCTGCAGGCCATCAGGCCAGCTGCATAAGCAGCAAACTTGCGTGTCATAGATTGTCCTCTCCACTGGACCGCCCGGCATTTTGGCCGGTGCGATTTTCCAATTGCAGAGATTATCAGGGGTTTTTGCCCTGCCAAGCGTTACTTACCGGTTGTCCAGTAGATGTAGCAAATATGCCACATTTTATGCCGCAGCGCAGCATAGGTGCGCAAATGAAACCTAGGGGCTAATTATATTACGAGCATGCGGGATTTCTACGGCTTTTCTAAGGATCAATCGCGGCGCGGTGTCACAGGCCGACGCGCACACCAAACCAAACGGTGCGCGGCACACCAAGGTCGATTGCACCGCCAGAATTGCGCGTCACAACCTCCTCATCAAACACATTTTCCGCCCTCGCAATCACCGAAAAACGACCGGCTATCGGGATCTGCGCAAACAGATCAAGCGTGGTTGCGGCGGGTAATATGGCGGTTTCTTGATCATCTTCGAATTGTGCGCCCACATGCCGCACTGTTCCCGCCAGCCGCCAACCAGAAGCAGGCTGCCATGCCAAAGTGGCGGAGCCGGAAATTTCAGGCGTCTGCGGCGGGCGATTGCCATCGAGCGCAAGCGATGCACCCTCGCCCGCGATCACCGCATCGGTATAGGCAATGGAGGCATCAAAGCTGACATTGCCCAATTGCACTGCCGCAGCGCCTTCGATCCCCTGCGCCTCAATTGCGGGCAGGTTTTGCCGTTGCCGCAGATTTGGCGCGATTGTGACATTGGCGATCGCGTTCTCAACTTCATTGTCGAAAGCGGTGACTGACAAGACGACTTCGTTGACCGGCTGCCAATTGACGCCAATTTCAAAGCCGCGCAGCCGCTCATTTTCGAGCGCTGCATTGGCCTGCGTCACCACCGGAAACACCACGAAGGGCCGATAGAGCTCATTCAATGTAGGCAGCCTGAGCCCGGTATAAGCGGCAGCGCGCAGATCCAGCCGCCGAGTCGCATAATAAGATGCCCCCGCCCGCCAGCTGACGGCCCAATCCGATCTGTCGGGCGCGACAGTTTCACTTACAAGCACATTGCTAGCGTCAACCGCGCGGAAAAATCCATTGTCGATCCGCGTGTAATCGGCGCGTAAGCCCCCGGTCAGGACGAGAGGCCCGATATCCCAATCGTCCTCTAAGAAAAATCCCAAATTGCTGTTCGTTCCGCCAGCGCGGCGACGTTCGCGCAGCGCTCCGGTGAAGGCGCTATATGCCTCCTCTTGCAATTCCCCATCCGCGCGCCGGTAATCGGTACCAATGCGCAAATCATGCCCCTCCGCGATAGGCGGCCGCACTTCGATTTTGCCGCCTAGCCCGGTGGATGGGGTATTTCGCTGATCCAACACGCGCACAAACCGCGTTGAACTGATCACGATGTTGGAAAAATTGCGCGCCTGAACATAGGCGAGCGCGTCCACTTCCCAAGCGCCCCGACTGACCACGCGCAGGCTGGCATCCTGCCCCTCGCTGCTGGAATCCGCACCTTCAAATCGCAAAGTGCGGCGGTCATCGAAAACACTTCCTCGAACTTGCAATTCAACATTGGATGATAGCGGCGCGACACCCCGTATGCCGATTTGCCAACTGTCAAAAGCAGCGCGAGCGCTTGCGGGAACCCGCTGTCCCGCTGGCGTTGTAAAGAAGCCCGGCCCCCGGTCCCAGCGCCCGCTGATGACACCAAAGCCGCTTCCTAGATTTTGCGCGATCGCCCCGCTGGCTTCGGTGCCGCCGCGATCATTGACGAGCGCACTGCCGGTAAAAGGCGCGCCCGATCTGAGCCCGAGCGTATCTGGCCCAGCGCTCTCCAGTTCAATTGTCCCAGCTAAAGCGCCAGCGCCAAATGGCCCAGACCCGCCGCCGCGCGTCACGCGAATACGCTCCAAACCATCCGGCGAAATCGACGAAAGAGGAATATACCCAAAGAACGGATCGCTGATCGGTACACCATCAAGCAGCACCAATGCGCGGCTGGTCGCATTCCCGCCGAGAGCGCGCAACGTCACGCCCTGCGCGCTGGGGTTGGCAGAACGGCTATCGGAGCGGCGGAACTGCTGAAAGCCAGCCACATTGCGCAGCACATCCTCAATCCGGCCTGATCCGCTAGAGGTGATCTGTTCGCGCTCCAATGTGATTGCGGAATAGACAATATTCGAAAGAGCAGGCTCCAGCCCTTCACCGCTGACGATGATCTCGGCGGCTTCCTCGCCATCATCCGCGTCATTCGCGCCCTCTATGCTTTGCGCAAGAACAGGCGAACAAGCGCTCAGAGCGATGGCAACAGAAGTGATCGAGGCAGCAAGCCGTGAGGGAGTTTTCATAACGCAAGCGAGTAGCGCAGCCTTTCGGCCAAGTCAGTTGCAATTTGCTATCAAGACTCGCTTTTGCCGCAGCCCTGTGGTTACATCACCACCAAGAGATGGAAGAGAGAGCAAAATGTTAGCGACCGCCCCCGATTTTGACGTCCTGATTGTAGGCGCTGGTATCTCCGGCATCGGCATGGCCGCACATATGAAGATGAAAGCACCGGGCCACACTTTCGCGATTGTCGAACGGCGCGAAAATCTTGGCGGGACGTGGGATCTGTTTCGCTATCCTGGCATCCGCTCCGATAGTGATATGCACACTTTGGGATTTGATTTTGAGCCGTGGCGGCACGAGAAAAGCATCGCCGACGCTCCTTCTATCCTCGAATATTTGAACCGCATCGTCGACGAACGCGGCATCCGCGAAAAAATCCGGTTTGGTCAAAAAGTTATTTCCGCCGATTTTCGCGAAGACGAAGCCCGCTGGCATGTCGAATTGGAACAGGCGGATGGATCGCGCACGCGGCTGACGGCGAACTTTTTATATCTTGGCTCCGGCTATTACGATTATGATGAGCCGTATGATCCCGGCTTCCAATTGGGCGAATTCGCCGGTCAGGTTCTACACCCACAATTCTGGCCAGAAGACCTCGATTATACTGGCAAGAAAGTCGTGGTGATCGGTTCCGGGGCAACCGCCGTTACAATTGTCCCATCCATGGCCGACAAGGCTGAGCATGTAACCATGCTGCAACGCACGCCGACATGGATGGCGATGCGCCCGGCGAAAGACGGGCTCGCCAATGCAATCCGCAAGGTTTTGCCAGAAAAACTTGCCTATAGAATCACCCGCTTCAAAAACATTTGGATGCAGGATTTCACGTTTAAAATCGCCCGAAACAAGCCGCAAAAGGTCAAAGACAACCTTCACAAGGCAATCGAAAAGGCGCTTGGCCCGGATTACGATAAAGCGGCATTCACCCCGCCCTATGATCCATGGGACCAACGGCTCTGCCTGGTGCCCGATGGCGATATGTTTGAGGCAATGAAAGCAGGCAAAGCCAGCATCACAACCGGCCATATCGAAGCATTTGAGACAAACGGCATTCGGCTTAAATCGGGCGAATTTGTCGAGGCCGATATTATCATCACCGCGACCGGTCTGAAAATGGCGGTTGCCGGAAAAATCGACGTCAGCGTAAACGGCGAAATGGTCGATTTTGCGCAAAGGTTTTATTACAAAGGCTGCATGTTCTCCAACCTACCCAACCTTGCGGTGGTATTTGGATATCTCAATGCCAGCTGGACTTTGCGCGCGGATATCAATTCCGACTATGTCTGCCGCGTCCTCAATGAAATGCGCGCGAAGGATGCCGATTTGGTCAATCCGGTCCTGACACCTGAGGCCGAAGCCGCGATCATAGAGGATGACATTTACGACTTCTCCAGCGGCTATATTCAGCGCGCCAAAGCGCTTCAGCCCAAAAACGGCCTGCATTATCCATGGCGCTTAAATCAGGAATATGTGGTCGATCGCAAACAAATGGCGAAAGACCCGGTGGATGACGGTCTTCTGACCTTTACCCGTGCAGGCGCAAATGCGCAGCAACCGAGCGAACAGTTGGAAGCGGCAGAATAGGGTCTTTTGCGAAACCGAATTCTCGCTTACCTAAGCGAAATGAATTCCCCCAAAAATAACAATTCCGCAAAGATTTGGACCGCTGGCCTCGTCATTATTGGCGATGAAATCCTGTCGGGCCGCACGCATGACAAAAACATCTCCCAAGTCGCAAGCTGGCTTCAGGTGCAAGGCATACGCCTCGCCGAAGTGCGCGTTGTGCCGGATGTGGAAGAGCGCATTGTCGAAGCCGTCAACGCTTTGCGCGCTGCGAATGATTACCTCTTCACCACGGGCGGAATTGGTCCGACCCATGACGACATCACCGTCGATGCGGTTGCGGCGGCATTGGGCGTGCCGGTTGTCATCAACGAAGATGCTCGCGCGATCTTGGAACGGTATTACGCGGACAAAGGCGGCCTAAATGAAGGACGCCTGCGGATGGCCCGCGTGCCCGAAGGCGCAGAGCTGATCCCCAATCGCATGTCCGGTGCGCCCGGTATTCGGCGCGGCAATGTCATTTTGATGGCAGGCGTGCCGCATATTACCGCCGGTATGCTAGATGCACTGACCGGAGAATTGGAGGGCGGCGCGCCCTTATTGTCCGAAATCATTGGCTGCTGGGTCGCGGAAAGCGAAGTGGCCAGCATGCTACGCGAAGTCGAAGAAGCCCATGAAGGATGCCAGATCGGCTCCTACCCCTTCTTTCGCGATGGCAAGGTTGGGGCAAATTTTGTGATCCGTTCCACCAGCGAAGAAGACCTCGCCAGTTGCACCGACAGTCTGACCGACGGCCTTGCTACCAGCGGATATGACTTCACGCCTGGCGGGATCTAACTCCGCAAATTTGCGCCGGGGTTTAGGCGCAATTCTTCAGCCGCCTTAGCTTGCGTCCGGGCCTTGCTTTGCGCCCAATTCCTTAATCCGCGCCTTGCGCCGATTGCGCGACAATCGCCGAAAGCGTTCCACCAAAGCGCCGCGCTCCGATTCAGGAGCACCGCGTTCTGGAGCCAGCCAAACAGCAAAACCAATCCGAATGGCCGCAATCACCGCAAGCAACACGCCCGCCGCAATACCGAACATCAGATCATAGGTGATGATCAAGAGAAAGGCCGCCAGCGCCGCGCCGATCACAAACCACTTTGGGCTAAGCATCATTTCTCTTTCAGGAAAGATAGCGCGCAAGGGAACGCGCCTATCGAGAGGTATGGTGGGTGACATCGGGATTCCTCCAGCAGAAAACAAGTGGGGGCCGGAAGCATCTGCTACCGACCCCCAAATGTTTGTTCGTCCAGAGGACTCAAAGCGTTACGCGCCTTCGATGTCTGCCGTGTCGATTTTCAGACCAGGGCCCATGGTCGACGTGATAGAGATCTTCTTCACATATTTGCCTTTGGCGCCCGACGGCTTCGCTTTCACGATCGCGCCCGTCATGGCTTCAAAATTGGCTTTCAGATCGGCGTCAGAGAATGACAGTTTGCCGATCCCGGAATGAATGATGCCCATTTTCTCAACACGAAATTCAACCTGTCCGCCCTTGGCGTCCTTGACGGCCTGTTCCACGTTTGGCGTCACTGTTCCCAGCTTAGGGTTTGGCATCAGGCCTTTGGGGCCAAGCACCTTACCCAAACGGCCAACAACACCCATCATGTCAGGGGTTGCGATCACACGGTCATAATCGAGATCGCCGCCTTGCATCGCTTCCATCAGGTCTTCGGCGCCAACTTTGTCGGCCCCTGCTGCGGTTGCTTTTTCAGCGTTGTCGCCGCGTGCGAACACAGCGACCTTGACGTCTTTACCCGTACCCGAAGGCAGCGAAACCATGCCGCGGACCATTTGGTCAGCGTGGCGCGGATCAACGCCCAGATTCATGGCAATCTCGACGGTTTCGTCGAACTTTACTTTATGATCGCGCAGAACCGTGATCGCTTCTTCGATGCTGTACAGCTTCTCGCGATCAAGCTCAGCGGCGGCCTTTTGCTTCTTGCTCATCTTCATCGGATCAACCCTTCACTTCGAGGCCCATTGAGCGCACGGAGCCCTCAATGATCTTCATGGCCTGATCAATATCGTTCGCGTTGAGGTCTTTCATTTTGGCCTCTGCGATTTCCTTCACTTGCGCCTGTGTGACAGACCCAGCGACCGACTTGCCCGGCTCGCTAGAACCCGACTTCAGCTTAGCGGCTTTCTTGATCAAAAAGCTGGCTGGCGGTGTTTTGGTCGTGAAGGTGAACGAACGGTCAGCATAGACCGTGATCGTGGTTGGGATAGGAGCGTTCTTTTCAAGGTCCTGCGTCGCGGCGTTAAACGCCTTACAGAATTCCATGATGTTAACGCCGCGCTGACCCAATGCCGGGCCGATTGGCGGCGACGGATTGGCTGTGCCCGCAGGCACTTGCAGCTTAATATAGCCTTCGATTTTCTTGGCCACTATGGGCCTCCTTTCGCACTGTTCCCCGCAGATTTCCACGGCGGGGTCATGTTAAGCGGTCCAGCGGCCTGCCGATTAGCAAGCCTCCCGCACGGATTCGCGCCGAAATGGCGAGAGCGCGCGGAATAGCGAATTTGCGGTGGATGGCAAGGTAAGAGTTGCGCGCCGGCTCAGTGCCGTTTTTTGAAGTGCGGACTTTTCTAAACATCGCGCCCCGTTTAAGGTCGAGGCAATTGATAGAGAGACCGCAATGATACACGTCGCCGTTCGAGTGCGAGAGCTCGTTTCCAGCAATATTGATGCAATGCTGAACAAAGCCGCAAATCCAGCCAAAGCGCTTGGTCTGCTGCGTTCTGAGGTCGAGGAGACCTTGATCAGCCTGCATAGCGAACTGACGATGACGCGGCGCCAACAGGAACGCACCCAAAGCCATTCCGAAAAACTTGAAGCTGAAGCGGAAACGTGGACTGGCAAGGCTCAGATTGCCGTCGATCACGGACGCGAAGATTTGGCCCGTGCGGCATTGTTGGCGCGGCAGAACGGCATGGCAGATGCGGCGGCGATTAAAGAAGAGGCGGATCAATTGGCGCGTGATGTCGCTGAACTTGAGGCCGCGATTGCCGATCTTGATGCGAAACGCGCCGACATCACGGCGCGCGCGGCAGAGATGACCTCTGGCGCAGCGACGGTAAAAAGTGGCAGCATTGCAGACGCCGAAGTCAGCAGGACAACGCGGCGCCTGGACCGGATCGATGAGTTGGAGCGCAGAATTGCGTTCGGAGCTGAAAATAGCCCGCCCCCCGGCAGCGACGCCGCATTGGCCAAAGCCGACGCGGAAATCGCCGCTTTGTCGCAAGCAAGCGCGATTGACGCAGAATTGGAAGCCATGAAGGCAGCGGCGAAGAAATAACCGCCACGGAGCCCAACGTGACAGCACAAGATTGGCGCACCGCTTGACCGCGCAGGTGTATTGCTACAATAATACGCCCTGGCAGTTGTTAAGTTAGTGCAAGAGGGAATCGTAAGTGCCCACACCAGATCAATGGTTCGGCTATGCCGGACAGGCGGCAATGATTGGCTGGGTCATCCTGATCTTTCTGCCGCGCCGCTGGCCGCTTTTGATGGCGATACCGCGCTTTGTGATCCCGTTCGGATTGTCGCTCCTCTATGCTGGGCTGGCGATGACCCATTTCTTTGGCGTCGAGGGCGGCGGATATGGCTCATTGGATGAGGTCGCTGCCTTGCTAAGCACACGCGAAATGCTGCTGGCGGGTTGGGTTCATTATCTCGCATTCGACTTGTTCATCGGCGGCTGGATCGCGGTGCAGGCGGATAGAATTGGCGTGAACCGCATCATTCAGGCCCCAATCTTAGTCGCAACATTTATGTTTGGCCCAGTTGGATTGGCGACATTCCTGGCGATGCGGGCCGGATATTTTCGCCAAGAGAAAATTCCAACTGCCGAGCCGTCTGAAAGCGGCACGGAAAACGACACAGAAAACAGCGCGCAGGTGCCCGCATGACCGTTCCTGCGCTGCGCGATGGCGGTTGGATCGCGCTCAACCCTAAATTCGGCCCGGCTTTGGATAACGATCCGATCACCCGGCTCCACCTGACGCTGGCGATGTTCATGATCGCAAGTTTTATCACTTTCACACCGGCATGGCTGATGGATACGCGCATCCTTGATGGTGCGGCGGTTTGGACCAAACCGCAGAAATTTCACGTGTCACTGGGCCTGCACTTCTTCACCATTGGGCTCCTGCTGCAATTGGTCCCGAGAGAAGTGCGAACAGGGCCGGTGCTGAAGACATTCTCCTATCTGGCAGCAGGCGGTCTGGTGTTTGAATTTGCTTGGGTCGCGCTGCAGGCGGCGCAGTCCAAACGATCACATTTCAACAACGAAACCGTCTTTGAGCAGATTATGTATGGGATGATGGGGCTCGGCGCGTTCTTCTTGATGACGATCGCCATGGCCCTCGCGGTGCAAATCTGGCGCAAGGGTGATCGCGAACGGCGCGGGCTTTGGTTGGGCGCAATTGTCGGGTTGAGCCTCGCCTTTCTCTCAACGCTCTACTTTGGTTTCACAATGTCGACCATGGGCCGATATGTTGGCGCTCCGCTGACAGGCGGCGGAGAAACTGTGCCGTTCTTTGGTTGGTCAAGGGAATATGGCGATCTGCGTCCCGCCCATTTTGTCAGCCTGCATTTGATGCAAACGGTGCCGCTCGCCGGTTGGCTGGCCGATCACTATCGCTGGAATCCAGTAGCCGTCGTTCTGGGTGTCGCCCTTGTGCAGATCGCTATCGCGAGCGTGCTTTATATCCAAGCATTGGGCGGCCAGCCGTTCTGGCCGATTTGAACTGCGCCAATATTTTTGCGCCCAAACGCGCCGGCTGAGACAATTTTTTACAAGATCGGCAATATTTAGCGCTGCGCCTCGTAGCAAGCGTAGGCTTTTATCAATTTAAATCAGATTCTTATACGACCTCAAGAGCACCCGCCCGAAAGGGCAATGCTTACGTCAAGTTTACGCAACTGTGCTTATATGCCTCATCATTCGAGAGGACAGTTGAGTAAGAATGCCGCGCACCGCGCTCCTTCATTCTAGGTATCCAGCGATGCTTGCCTTGCGCTTACGCGTGAGCGACGTTTTATGCGTGTTGCTCGCTGCGGTGCTTTGCGGATTGCCGATCGCCTCACTCTCCGCCGAAACACCGGGCAAGGATGGCGATGCAACCATTACCGGCACGCAAATTGTCAATGAATACGCCTCCCTCTCCGGCACGGCAGCCGCCGGATCCAATCAATTATCGGTAAATGCGTTGACCAGCAATTTGCCATCGCTGGAGGCCGGTGATGTGATCTTGATCTATCAGGCACAAGGCGCGGCCATTTCGGGCGTGAATAACGCGTCTTACGGCGCCATCACAAATTTGGGGTCTTCGGGCCGCTATGAATTTCACACCGTCAAATCCATCAGCGGCAACACCATTATTTTGCATGATTTTGGTGGAAGCTGTTCCGGCCTTGAATTCACCTATTCGAGCAATGGCAAAGCGCAGGTCATCCGCGTCCCGCAATATCGCAATTTGACCATTGGTGCGGGCTCCACAATCACCGCGTCGCCGTGGAATGGCATCACCGGAGGCGTCGCCGCAATGACAGTGTCAGAGACCTTAACGCTGTCAGGATCAATCGACGTGTCGGGCGATGGTTTTCGCGGCGGCATGACAGACAATCTGACCCAACCCACCGGAAACAGCTATTTCGGTTACCGCAGCACATCTGCCAATGACGGCGCGGAAAAAGGCGAAGGTATCGCAGGCTATCAAGGCGAATTGCCCGGCGGCCAATTTTATGGCCGGGGCGCGCCCGCCAATGGCGGCGGCGGCGGCAATGCCCACAATGCTGGCGGCGGCGGCGGCGCGAATGGTGACAACAATAATGGCTGGGGCGGGCAAGGCGTCCCAGACAATTCCAACCCGTCATGGGCTCAGGCGTGGAACCTCGACCCCAGCCTTAACGCTTCGACCAGTCAAGCTGGCGGCGGACGCGGCGGATACACCTATGCGCGCGGTGGTGATGCCCTGACAACAGCCCCGGGCGCTTCGGCCTGGCGCTTTGATTTTCGCCGAGAATTGGGCGGATTGGGCGGACGGCCGATGGCGTATGACCCAACCGGACGGCTGTATTTCGGCGGCGGCGGCGGCGCAGGGGACGGGAACAACAATGCAGCGGGCGCAGGCGGGAATGGCGGCGGGCTGATCTTCGTTTCAGCAGGCGCTATCGTGGGCGGCGGACAATTCCGTGCGAATGGCGATGCCGGTGAAAACACCTCGCCGGGTCACAATGATGGCCCCGGTGGCGGCGGCGCAGGCGGTACAATTATCGTGCAATCAGGCGGCGCGATTGGCGCTTCGACCAATGCTGACGGCGGTGATGGCGGCAACCAATTGATCACCAACAGCGAAAATGAAGGGCCTGGCGGCGGCGGCAGCGGCGGCGTGATCGCAACCACTGGCGGGGTAAGCGTCGCATTCGCAAGAGGCGGCGCAAACGGCACAACCACTTCAAGCTCGCTCACCGAATTCCCGCCCAATGGTGCCACTCAGGGGGCTTTCGGGCAACCATCAGCCAGCGCGCCCAGCCTAGCCGACACGCCGTTCTGCCGCGCCCCGGATGCGCCGCCCACGGTGTCTAAGATCAGTGCCCCAACCGCCACCAGCGGCATCAATCGCCTGCGTGTGCCTTTGTCGGATCAGACTTACACCATCAATTTCAGCAATCCCGGCGCCGCCATCGACTCAGGTTCGATCATCATCATCGACACTTTGCCGGACCAAATTGAATTATGGACCGGCAATTTCGACGGATCGACAAGTTCCCCTGTCGCTTTTGAAGATGGAACAGGGGCTGCTGCGACCGGCCTGACTTGCTGTAGCGCAGCACAAATCACCTATTCAGAAGACGAAACCGGGCCAGACTTTGGCTACATCCCCAACGGTACATATGATCCAGCGGTGCGCAGAATTCGGATCAATCCCGGCGGCGGCGTCCCAGAAGGTTATGATGATGTGCGCAGCTTTGACGTTCTGCTAAGGGCGCGGATCAGATAAATCGCGCAGGGGCACTCATCTGCCCGCCCTCATCGACACCCGTCATCCAATTCATGGCGCGGGATTTTCATACCCTTGGTTCGGCTGGTCAGATGAAACTGACGGCACAACTCACACGAATAAACGCGCAGCGTAAACGGCGCAGCCTGCGCCGCCCGTTGCGCATCCTCACGCGAAGAATAGCGCTTTTTCTTGGAGCAAATGCCGAGCCGGGTTTTCAAGCCGCCCGTTCCCGCATTTTATTTGCTGAGTTCGACTTGCTCGAAATCGAGCTCCACCGGAGTCGCGCGGCCAAAGATCGACACGCTGACTTTGACCTTGGCTTTGTCGAAGTCCAATTCCTCGACCACGCCATTGAAGCTAGCGAAAGGCCCGTCGAGCACTTTGACCGAATCGCCAATTTCGTAATCGACGCTGATTTGTTGTTTCGGAGCGGCTTTTGCATCCTCAACGCCGCCGAAGTAGCGCGCGGCTTCTTTGTCGCTGATCGCTTGCGGCTTGTTGTTGTTGCCGAGAAACCCGGTCACTTTCGGTGTGTTTTTCACCAAGTGATAAATGTCATCATTCATGCGCAATTTCGCAAGCACATAGCCCGGCATAAATTTGCGTTCGACCTGAACCTTCTTGCCGCGCTTTACTTCGGTAATTGTTTCGGTCGGGACTTCGATTTCCTCAACACCTTCGGTCAGTCCGAGCCGTTCAGCCTCAGAAATGATCGCCTCTTTCACTTTGTTTTCAAAGCCAGAATAAGCGTGGATGATGTACCAGCGAGACATGCGAAGTCCTTAAATTGAATTTGTAGTGTGCCGCGAGACGCAGCGAATTAGGCAAGCGTCAGGAGAAAATTGACGAGCGCGTTAAAGACGCTGTCGATCCCGAAGAAAAACAGCGACAAGATCACCATGAAGATGAACACAAAAATCGCCGTGCGAATGGTCTCTTCGCGCGTTGGCCAAACGACCTTGCTCGTTTCTGTGCGAACTTGATTCACAAATTCCGGAATCGAAGTTTTGCGTTTCTTGTCGTCAGCTTTTGAATTGGTGGCCATTGGAGCCTCTCGCCTTCGCGTATGAATGTTTGATCCGGCTTTCAGGTAGGCCTCGTCGCCGTCCGAAACAAGGTTTCAGATGGGCCGGGGGTCTTGCCGATGTCAGGATTGGCAGTGCTATTATGATGCGCTGGTTCGGAAAGCAAGAGGAAGACTGGTGTCGGGGCTAGTCAATCTGCATCTGCCGCTCTAGCGTGCACGGCTTGAATTCGGGGCCGGAACGGGCACGGGTAGATATCTCTCGGGGAACAATCGCACATGTCAGCAAACGCAGAGCAGTCGAAAACGCTGCTGGATCACATCGTCAATGTATCAGACTTCATCTGGGGCGGCGAATGGAATGGAGAGCCGGTGTCTTGGCTTAGCATCGGCGAAGTCGCCGTGCCGCCGATGGTCGTCGTCCTATTGGGCGTGGGTCTCTACATTATGATTGGCCTGAGATTTTATCCGATTGTGAAATTCGGGTCTGCGGTAAAAGGTTTGTTCTCAAGCCGTAAAGGCGAGGGCGCAGGAGAAATCTCTCCGTTTGCGGCCCTATCGACGGCTCTATCAGGGCAAGTGGGCACGGGTAATCTCGCCGGTGTCGCCTTTGCAATTGCGTGGGGCGGCCCAGGCGCCGTGTTCTGGATGTGGGTCACCGCGCTTGTCGGCATGGCACTCGCCTTCGCGGAAGGCTCGCTCGCCATTCGCTACCGTGAAAAAACATCGGACGGCACATATCGCGGCGGGCCGATGACCTATATTATGATGGGTCTCGGGCCGAAATACACTTGGTTGGCAGTCATCTTCTGCATCGGCACGCTGTTTTCGGCGCTCGTCACCGGCAATTCGATTCAGGCAAATGAAGTCGCAACCGGGCTGAACGAATTGTTTGGCATCGAACGCTGGGTCGGCGGCCTGATCGTAGCGCTTGCGGTTTTCGTCGTGATTATCGGCGGGATCAAATCCATCGGCCGGGTTGCTGAAAGCGTCGTGCCATTCATGGCTGCCGCATACATCATTCTCGCCATCGTCGCGCTGGCCCTGAACGCAAGTGACCTGCCGGAAACCTTCGGACTGATCTTTAGCGGTGCGTTCAACAATCAAGCGGCAGAGGGCGGCTTTGTCGGCGCGTTGATCATTATCGCAATCCGCGCCGGTGTGGCGCGCGGTCTGTTCTCAAACGAAGCGGGTCAAGGTTCGACACCAATCGCGCACGCTGTTGCGCAAACTGACGATCCTGAGCAGCAAGGCCGTATGGCGATGCTGGGCACGTTCATTGATACGATCGTGATTTGCACAATGACCGCTTTGGTCATTCTGACAGTTCAGGGCGACTTTACAGGCGCGGGTCAATCTGTCGCACATGTGTGGCAATCCGATCTCAGCACGGTCGAAACGGCCGGTGTTGCGACAACCATCGCCGCTTATGCGGCGGCCTTCCCGACTTTGATTGCGGGCGTGCCGTTTGGCACATTGGTCGTCAGCGTGGCCTTGATCCTGTTTGTGTTCACGACGCTTCTGACATGGAGCTATTACGGGGAACGCGCGATCACCTTCCTCTACGACCGGGTTCCCGGCTCCACACGCGGCGGCGAAAAAGTGCTGCACATCATTTGGCGGGTCATCTGGTGTGTCGCGATCTTTGTCGGCGCAACTCAGCCGTCGCAATTGGTCTGGCGATTGGGCGACATTTCGAATGCCGCAATGACGCTGCCCAACCTGCTGGCATTGTTGCTGCTTTCGGGTGTGGTGTTCAAATTGGCCCGCGGTGAGAAGGATGCGGGCGAAACGCACATGGCGGAAACACCGGAAGAACCTGAAGAATATTGATCAGAAAAGGGCCGCGGCGTTTACGGAAACGCTGCGGCCTTTTTTGCCAGTCAACCACCCAAAAATCTGCGCTAGCAAGCACTGCTCAGTTCACTGGCGAAACTGCGCCATGACATCACCTGCGCTTTCGACAGAGCGTAGTGGGAGGACTTTTTGATTGGGAAAACGAGCCGGCGCAGCCAGGCCCGTAAAATTTAATGGCAGGGGCACAGAGACTCGAACTCTGGACCTTCGGTTTTGGAGACCGACGCTCTACCAACTGAGCTACGCCCCTACGCGAGCAGCGCCAATATCGAAGGTCGCCCCCTTAGGCAAGGGATTAGGTGTCAGATGATGGATGTCCGCCCAAAGCCGCGCCCTGCGCCTGTTTTCGGCCACCTCTGGTCGCATACGTACTAGCGCCGCGCGCGGGCGCTGTTAGAGCGCGCGGATATGCATTCTCCTTTGCGCGCCTCAATCCCGGTTGAAACCCTGCTGCTGGCCTATCGCAGCGGGATTTTCCCAATGGCGGATAAGCGTGAAGATCAGGATATTTTCTGGGTTGAGCCGCGTGACCGGGCGATCATTCCCTTGGACGGCCTGCATATGTCCAAAAGCCTGCGTAAAGCCGTGCGCGCGCCGCGATTTTCGGTGACCCACAACCGGGCCTTTGATGATGTCATTCGCGCCTGTGCCGCCCCGCGACCGGGCCATCCCGAAAGCTGGATCAGCGAACGAATCGTCGCAAGCTATTCAGAACTGCACCGCGCAGGCCACGCGCATTCGATCGAATGCTGGGTAGAGGTTGATGGCGATGAATTGCTGGTCGGCGGGCTGTACGGTGTGTCGTTCGATTCTGTATTTTGCGGGGAAAGCATGTTCAGCCTCGCGGATAATGCCAGCAAAGTTGCTTTGTGCTGGCTCGTCGCGCTTTTGCGGCAGGCCGGTTTCAAACTGCTCGATTGCCAATTTATGACCGATCACCTCGCCTCTATGGGCGCGGTGGAGATACCGCAGAAGGATTATCTAAAACTGGTTGATGCCGCGCGAGGCCAGCCGCAGATGACATTGGGTGAGGCCTATGCCGATTTCCATACAGAGCAGCACCTGACGGCGCTTCACTCGTCGCTTCATTCGTCTCCGGGGAAACTCATCGCGCAATCTTTGACCCAAACGTCATAGACCGGGTGCTCGACCACGTTCAGGCTGGGGTTTTCTTTAAACAGCCATCCTGAAAAGACGCGAGTATGCGCATCCGCGCCGCGTTCCAGCACGTCGACTTGAACAAATGCGCCGGTTTCCTGAGGAAATTCGTAAGGTGCGGTGCGCTCACACGCTTCTAGACGGACAATGACTTGTCCTTCCTCGATTGTTTCACCGGGCCTGATTTCGAAATCTTGGCTGACATTGTTGCGCTTGTTCAGCAGGCCAATGGTTGCCACTCGCTCCGCCATCGGCGTCGAATCGCCGATCTCAACCGGGCTTAGCTCAGGTGTTTCTTCGGCATCTTCGAGCGCAAGCTCTACCGGCGAATTGTCGACCTCAGGTTCGGCCTCCTCGCACCCAGCAAGCACCAAGACGGCCATTGCAGGCACGAGAAAGTGAGGTCTGCGCGTCACTGAGTGGGTTACGCCTCGGGCGTCCACGCTTCGTAATCGCCGTCTGCGCTGGCGCGCTTGCCGCCGCGTTCCAGCGCACCTTGCGGGCGATAGGCCGACGCGGTTCCAGTGGCATTGGGAGTGTAATCGACCTCCCAAATCTTAGCGGGCGGCAAATGGCTTTCCGGCACATCGTCATATGATCCGTGCAACCAGCCATGCCATTCACTCGGCACGCGGCTGGCGTCATTGCCGCCATTATAAATCACCCAGCGGCGCTCACGCTGAGTGTAGGAGCCATTGGGCTTCTGACCGGATTTCGGCTTTGCGCGGTGATAGGTGTTGCCCTGCGCATCGGTGCCAACATGTTCGCCGCCAACCCGCTTGGACCACCAATGCGTGCCGATGGTCGCGCCATCCCACCAGGTGAAAATTTTGCCTAAGATTCCCATGCCCGCGCTGTTAGCCGAATTGCGCCGCTGCGCCAATATGCAAAGATCACGTCAGACCGCGAAAGATGCGGCCTGCTCATTCTGGTGTCTTATTCTGGCAATTCAAACTCCACCATGTCGCCTGCGGTGATCCCCAATTCCTCAGACAAACCGCCGCGAATCTCAAACACCGCCAGCGCCGGGCCAATCGATGACACGCTGTCTGTTGTGTACGGGACGCCGTCCTCAATATTGGTGATCCGGCTGTCTGGGCCGATGAAGATAATGTCGAGCGGAAGAGGCGTGTTCTTCATCCAAAAACTACGAGGCTGCGCCTGATAAGAGGGGAAAAGCATCCCTTCGTCATCGCCCATTTCTGTGCGGAACATCATCCCGCGCTGCTGCGCTTCGCCGGAAGCGGCGAGCTCGGTGGTGAAAGTGTGGCGCGCCTCGGCGCTGACCACGGTAACCTCGATCAATTCCAGGCCGCTGTCCGGATCGCGGGCAATTTCGCTCTGCGCAGTCGGGGCAATCGCCGGTTCGCCAGCTGCCCCAGCCGGGGCGCAGGCCGCCGCCACCAAAATGATGGGGGCCAATATCGGTAAGCAGGGTGGTTCTCGGTATGAGGTTCCCCAACAATCAAAAATTGCCATCGTCTTCAGCCTCCAGCAGCCATTCCTCAATCTCTTCGCTCGCGGCTGCATCCAAGATGAACCGCACGTGGTCATATAGGTGGCCTGCACGCAGCATTGCGGCAACCTGTTTTTCGCGGGCCTTGTGCCGAATTGCCGGATCATCGGTTTCGTCTGTTTCATCGGGCGAGTGGCCAAAGGGGCCAAATCGCCGCTTTTGCGCCAAAACCACTGCCGCTCGCCGGCTTTGTGCCTCGTTTGGCGCATTATCTGCGCGCACATCTTCCTCAACCCCGGCCGCCCACAGCGCCTGCTCCACTCGCCTCGCGCCATATCCGCGAGCGGTCAAATCCCGGCTTCTGCCCCGCGCATACACTTCATCATCGACATAACCGAGCTCAATCATTTGTGTGACAAGGCCGGTCACATCCAATGCGATTTCGCGGCCATCATCATCCTCTGCCACGCCGCGTGTGCGGATTTTGCGGGCAAGATACCCCTCCAATTTCGCGCCGGTCGTGGCAAAGCGCGCGGCATAGGACAATGCCAGATCGCGCAGCATTGCCGCATCCAAAGGCCGTGACTTTTTCGGCTTGCGGGGCTCGCGCGGCTTTCTACGCCGCCGCTTTTCACCGCCTTCGGCTCCGCCCAATTCACTACCGGAATATGACATTTTGCGCCTCCGCGTGACAATTTCGCCTTATTCGTGCCATAGTCCTTATCAAATGGGAAAAGCCGAAATAAGCGCAGAGGCCATGCTTCTGTGTCTGTGGGGATATAATAGGCCGCTAAGCCGCGCGCCGCAAATTACAGGTTTCGCTAATAAATATGACCGACGCCGCCCTTAAGCCGACGCCGAATGATTGCGATCTACCGCGCATTCGTGCCCAATTTCCTACCTTCAATGATGCGATTGATTACGCCGCTCGCAGCGAAAAGGGTATGAATTTTCATGATATGCGGGGCGGGCTCGAAAGAGTTTACCCTTATTCTGAGATGCGCGACGACGCGATTCAGATGGCCTATCGTCTGATCGCGGCAGGGATCAAACCCAAAGACCGCGTGGCGCTGATTGCAGAAACGGGCCCGGAATTCACGTCTTTGTTCTGCGCCTGCGTCTATGCGGGCGCTTGGCCGGTGCCACTGCCGCTGCCGACGACGTTTGGCGGCAAAGACAGCTATATCGATCAGCTTGCGGTGCAATTAAGCAGCTCAGACCCCAGCGTTCTGATCTACCCAGAAGAAATCGCCGAAATGGCAGGGACCGCGGCGGCGAAACAGGGATGCGCTGGGATCAGCTGGCAGGAATTTGAGAAAGACGCCGCGCCAGAGGTGGAACTGCCCAAGGCGTCCCCTGACGACATTTGCTATTTGCAATATTCTTCCGGCTCGACCCGTTTCCCAACCGGGGTCGCGGTCACGCATGAGGCATTGCTGCACAATCTCTACGGTCATGCAGTGTCGATGGAATTGGGCGAGAATGATCGCTGCGTCAGCTGGCTACCGCTCTATCACGATATGGGGCTGGTTGGGTGTTTCTTATCGCTGGTGGCCAACCAATTCTCGGTTGATTTCCTGAAACCTGACGCCTTCGCGCGCCGCCCGCTCGCATGGCTCGATATGATCAGCCGCAATCCCGGCAACACCTGTTCTTATTCACCGACCTTTGGCTACGACATTTGTGCGCGCCGCATTTCTAGCCAAACCAATGTGGCTGAACGCTTCGATCTGTCGCGCTGGCGGATTGCGGGCAATGGCGCGGATATGATCCGGCCCGACGTGATGCAGAATTTCGTCAATGCCTTTGCCGATGCAGGTTTCAAGGCATCGGCATTTACCCCTTCATACGGACTGGCAGAGGCTGTTTTGGCCGTCACCGTTATGCCGCCGGGCGAAGGCATTCGTGTGGAGCTGGTCGAAGAAGAACGCCTGTCAGGCACTCCGCGCGACATCAGCCGCCCGGCCCGTTACCGCGCGATCGTCAATTGCGGCAAACCGCTGCCAGATATGAATGTCCTGATCACCGGCGAAGACGGTCATGCGCGCGGCGATCATCAGATTGGTAAGGTTTGGTGCCAAGGGCCGAGCGTCATGGATTCCTATTTCCGTGATCCCAACGCGACAGAAGATTGCCTCGTCGATGGCTGGCTGGATACCGGCGATATGGGGTATATGGCGGATGGATATTTGTTCATCGTTGGCCGCGCCAAGGATATGATCATCATCAACGGCAAGAACCATTGGCCGCAAGATATTGAATGGGCGGTGGAGCAGCTGCCTGGCTTCAATCACGGTGACATTGCCGCGTTCTCTGTGGAAACAGAAGGCGGCGAAGAAGCGCCCGCCGTGCTGGTTCATTGCCGCGTCGCGGACCCTGTCGAGCGCGTAAAATTGCGCGAGCAAATCTCTGACAAGGTTCGCTCTGTCACCGGGATGAGCTGCGTTGTGGAATTGGTACCGCCGCGCACATTGCCGCGCACCAGTTCAGGCAAACTGAGCCGGGCGAAAGCGAAAAAGCTGTATCTGTCGGGCGAGATCGTACCACTAGAAATAGCGGCATAGTTAGAAGGGTAGCTACGAGGGTGGTCAGCAGGCCAATTGGCGGCTTGCCTGCTCGCCGTTTTAGCGCCCGCCCCAATCTGCGCGCATCATACCGCTGCCATTGCGGACGCTCACGCTGACCCCGCGTCTTGCAAGGATTTCTGCGGCCTGTGTCGTTTGATCGGCTGTTCCGATCAAGACGATGGGCAAATCCACCCGTTTGGAAGCCCATTCCACCACCGCCAACGCTTGGGCACCTTGTGGTGAGGGGCCTTCTTCACCAAATGGGATGCTTTGCGGCAATTCGCCAATTGGCGGCAGCAATTCGATAGCCCAATCCGGCTCCGTCGCCGCAATGCGCATCTCCAGCGCGCGGTATGCAGCCAAAGTAGCTCCATCCAGCCGCTCCGCACGGACGGTTGCCCGGCGGCGAGTGCGATCAACGGTAACGTCATCTTCCCCAACACCGGCGACCAAAGCCAGCCGCTTGGCCAGATCATCGGCGCGTTCAAGCTCCACGGCTTCCTCACTCGCCCGTGCAGCGGAAAGCTGCGCCCGTTCAGCCGCACTTGCGCTCGTATCGACCTTCAATTGGGTCAGCGACAATTCAACCGGCTGCGACAGTCGCCCGGCCAAGGCGCGCTCAATCTCAGCCTCTGCATCGGGCCTCAATGACGATGTGAGCACTTTGGAACTGATCGAGACAGGCTTGCCGCCAAATTCAATTTCGAGCTCATCAATGATGGTATTTGAATCAAAAGTTTCCTCGATTTCCGCGCGCACAATCCGCTGAGCATTGGTTTGCCAAGCAATTTGCTGGAGCGAGAGTGCAAGCGGGATCGCCAGAGCCACGAATACTGCGGCCACCGCAACGTTCTGAAACAGACTGTTGCGCGAACTCAGCGAGGTCTTGAAACCATAAAGCCGCGCCATTGCAAGCGCCGTCAGAGCGATGGTGATGAGGTTGGTGACATACAGCAGCAGCGCGCCGGAAAACACTGTCCAGTTCCAAGTCGCAAGCCCAAACCCAACCGTCGCCAGAGGCGGCATCAATGCAGTGGCGATGGCAACGCCGACAATCGTCCCCTCGCGGCCGCGGATCATCGCATAGGCACCCGCGAGCGCCGAAAACAGAGCGATAAAGAGGTCAAACAGATTTGGCTGCGTGCGCGCAGCGATTTCTGGCGTGATCGTTTGAATGGGGGAAAGATAGACCAAGCCCGCCGTTAGCGCGACAGCCATCAAAGTGCCCCAGGCAAGACTGCGCGCGGATTTCTTGAGCCATTGGTAATCGCCAATCGCCAAGGCGAAACCCAATCCCATAATCGGATCCATCAAAGGCGACAAAAGCATCGCGCCGATCACAACCGCTGGCGATGATAGCAACAGACCCAGTACCGCGATCCCAGCGCTCATCGCAGTCATAAACAGATAACGTTCGGACAAATCGCATTCAGCGCGGCGTTTCTCGATCACACGCGCCTGATCGACTGTCCCAACCACGTCTTCGCGCCACCAGCGCCGGACGCTCAGCAGGATACGCCCGGCTGACATGCCCTCCCCCGGCACAGCGGCCCCTTGGGTCTCAATCGGCGTATAGCCAGAGCTTGAAGGCGCGGCTGGAGCTTTGGTTTCTTTATCCACGAGCGTGTATTTTCCTAATGACTGCAAGCATTTTAGGGCCATTGGGCGCGGAACGAAAGCGGCTTCGTCAGCTGATGAATTTTCACGGCCCTTATCAGGCATGGATTGCACGCGGAAAACACGCTAGCTTTCAAAGCAATCTTGAAAGACGTGTTTTAGATCACTAATACAGTAGTCAAGGAAAGCCGCCCGCGCACCCAATTCGCCGGCGGACCAAGGAGCAAGACGAGCCGCATGAGCACTGAGATGACACCTGAACCCAAAGTCGCAACAAAGACAGCAACGGACTTTGAATTGACCCCGCCAGCGCCGGTGCCTGAAATCGCACCAGAGAAAGCCGCTGGTCTGGTGCCGGTTTCGACCGAGCAGCGCTCCAAACTCGACACGAAAGTCGATGCATTTGTGACGGACCTAGTATCGGTCGATGCCAATTCGCCCGCTTTTGGTGAAAAAGTCGATCAGATCACCCGCATGGGCCAAGAACAAATCCGCGCCGCCGCCGCACATTCGAACCGCTTTCTAGATCGCCCCGTCCGCGCCATGGACGAAGACAGCAATGTCGGCAGCAATCTGGCGGAATTGCGCCGCACGGTCGAAGACCTCGATCCCGGACGCAAAAACAAGCTGCTCAGCCCGCGAAAGCTGTTTGGTATCATTCCATTCGGCAGCAAGCTGAAGAATTATTTCGACAGCTACACCAGCGCGCAGAGCCATATTCAAGCGATCTTGGAGCGGCTTGAAGGGGGCAAAAAGGAACTGCATCTCGACAATGCTGCAATCGATACAGAACGGCAAAAACTGTGGGAGGCGATGGGCGAGTTGGAGCAGATGATCCATATCGCAAAAACGCTGGACGAGCGGCTTGAGGCGAAGGCATTGGAGCTGGATTCAAGCGATCCGGACAAAGCAAAAGCTCTACGTGAAAGCGCGCTGTTCTATGTGCGTCAACGCACGCAAGACCTGCTGACGCAAATGGCGGTCAGCGTTCAAGGCTACCTTGCGCTCGATCTGGTCAAGAAAAACAATGTCGAGCTGGTCAAGGGCGTCGACCGTGCCAGCACAACGACCGTTGGCGCGCTGCGTACGGCGGTGACGGTTGCGCAGGCTATGACCAATCAGAAACTGGTTCTGCAACAGATCACATCGCTCAACGAAACAACAACCAACATCATTGATTCGACCAGCACTTTGCTGCGTGATCAAACTGCGCAAATTCATGAGCAAGCCGCATCCAGCACCATCCCGCTGGAAACGTTGCAACGCGCCTTCCAAAATATTTACGACACAATGGATGAGGTCGACAGTTTCAAACTGCGCGCGCTCGATTCCATGAAGCAAACGGTTGGCGTGCTGACCGATGAAGTTGAAAAATCGAAAGGCTACATTGCCCGCGCAGAAGGGCAAGCACAGGCGCAGGCCAAGGTTGCCTCTGAGCCATCCCTGCTTGGGTTGGATAGCTAAAGGCCATGAGTGACAGCACCGGCGAATCCGATCAAATTTTGGGCGCGGCCCGGCAATCGCTTGTGACACAGCAAGAAGGCGGCACGCATCGCCCCGGCACATCCATCGGCAAAGGATCAGCCGGAGCCAAGCGCAAAAACTGGCTAAACCGGGCCAAATATTTCGCTGGTGCAGTCCTTACAATTTTGGTCAGCGCAGGCGTGGCCGGGGTTGTTTTGGAGGGGATCGGTTTTACCGGTGTGATGATGGTTGCACTCGCTGTGATGGCCGCAGCATTCGTCTTTTCGAATTACCCCAAGATCAAAACGCCCAAACGCGCCGAGCTAAAACTCGGCAATCCGCAGCAAATGGTTGCCCGCACTGAATTATGGCTGGAGGCGCAGCGCCCTCATCTGCCCGGGCCCGCTGCGGCGATTTTGGATAGGCTCGGTACACAGCTGGATGCGCTGGGCGTGCAACTTCAGACGATGGATGAAAACCATTCCGCGATGAGCGAAGTGCGCGAATTGGTCGGCGAATATATCCCTGAGACAATCGACAATTACCGCAAGATTCCGGCACATTTGCGCGGTGAAGAGCATGCAGGCGGGACCGCAGATGATCGCTTGACGACCAGCCTTACGAAACTCTCAGGAGAGGTCGACCGCGTTACGCGCCGACTGGCCGAAGGGGCTCTGGATGATCTGGCGGTGAAGTCGCGATATCTGGATTACCGGTATGGCGGGGATGAATTGCTGGCTGACTTGCAGAACGAAGGTTCCGGCGTGCCGCTTCCCGATTTCGATGCGGCGCGCGAGCCGCAGAAACAGGGCCGCTGATCATGCGTGTCTCGCTCCCTCATTCGCTGGGCCGCGAAGAAGTGCGCGCCCGCATGCACAAGCACGGCCACGAGATCGGCAGTTACTTCCCGCCCGGCATGGCGGAGGTGGAAACCAGTTGGCCACACGAAGACCGCATGAACCTCCTCATCACCGCCGCGGGACAGCGAATTGAAGGCGGAATTGATGTTGGCGAAGACAGCGTGGTCATAGAACTGGATCTACCAGCGATGCTTGGCTTTTTGCGCGGCACTCTCGAACGGGCGGTCCGCAAACATGGCGGGCGATTGCTCGAAAATGACTGAGTAATCGATCGCTTTTTCGGCAAATATCTGTTTTTAATGCAAAAATTTTGAACCAAGTCGGAGTATAATTTCCGTCCCTCGGTTTGCCTGTTGCGGGCAGCTCTGTCATTTCTGGTGGGCAGCTGCGTTCCACTAACGCGGCTAACGCAGCGAGTGGTAATTGGTATGCCGGACGAAATTTTACGCGAACGCAGGCGCGCTCAGGAGCAGCAGGAATTGCTAATCGCGGAACTGAACCACCGCGTCCGTAACATCCTAAACCTCATCCGCAGCCTCGTTTCCCAGTCGCAAGATGATGCGCAAAGCGTGGCCAGCTTTGCGGCGATAATCGGCGGCCGTATTTCGGCGCTGGCATCGGCGCATGACAATATTACCCGCGAAAACTGGGCACCCGCGCCGCTATCGGCTTTGTTCGAAACAGAATTGGCCGCCTATATCGCGGCCAAGCCAGAACGCTTCACGTTCAACGGCGATGAGGTCTTGATCAAGCCGGAAGCCTATCCCGTGCTTGCCTTGGTCGTGCATGAATTGGTCACGAATTCGGCGAAATATGGCTGCTTATGTGATGGCCATGGCTGCTTAAAAGTAAGCGTGATGCAAACACGCAGCGGCGACCTCAAAATCAAATGGCGCGAGAGCGGCGGCCCTCCGGTAAAGGCTCCGCAGAGACGCGGATTTGGTTCAAAAATCATCGAAAGATCAATCCCGTTTGAACTCAAAGGTGAAGCGGAATTGCGCTTCAAATTGACCGGGTTGGAGGGGGATTTCATGATTCCTGCGCGCTATATTGAGCCCGTCTCACGCGATAACTCAGCCACAACAGAGGCCGCGAGCACAGCATTAATGGCGGCCGCCAAAGAACGCGGCAATGCCGGTTTGCCGGACACAGATCACCTGCCATCCCACGTCCTTGTCGTCGAAGACAGCATGATTATTGCGCTCGACACCGAAGAAAATCTGAAGCGGTTGGGCGTGAAATCGGTGAAGATTGAGAGCAATGTCGCGGGCGCTCTGAAAGCTATTACAGAGAGGCAGCCCGATTTCGCGATTGTTGATTATAACCTTGGTCCAGAATCTTCGTCACCGGTCGCCCATGAATTGAACGCTCGGGGGGTTCGCTTTGCTTTGGCGACGGGATATTCAGAAGTAGCCGGGCAATTCCACGAATTGGGAGCCTGCGCCTTGATCCGCAAACCATATGGCCGCGATGAGATTCAAAATGTTCTGGCGGCGTAGTGCTCGGGTCCAATCGGACGATTGCTAGGCCGGACGTGTCAGCAACGTCACCCCTGCAGCGGAAAAATCGATCAAATCTATATCCTGCGCAAACAAACATTCGCCCGGTCCAGCCGTCCCCGAAATGCCCGCCATCGAACTGGCATCAATCGAACCGGCGCGCATCGACCCATCCGTCGCGCGCAAATGCCCGCTAAGTGGTAGGGCGAGGAGCGGTTCACGGTAGGCTGCGGCAATTTGCGCATCGGGCGCACCTTCAATCCGGTCGAGGCGGAAATGCGGCGCAGAAATTAGCGATTGCCCGCGCTGTGCAATTGTCCCGATATGGGCAGGAGAATAGGGCGTGCCATCGGCCACTGCCAAAGCACGCTCCAGATGCAATTCGCGCGGACGCCCATAATCATACAGGCGAAATGTCGTGTCGCTGTTTTGTTGAACTTCGACCAGAGCCAGCCCTGGCCCAATAGCGTGCACTGTTCCGGCTGGCAGGTAATAGACATCGCCCGGCTTCGCCTCGTGCCAAGCCAGCAGTTCCTCAATCGAGCCATCGCGTGCGGCTGCCTCGATCTTCTCCGGCGTAACCGGCTCTTTAAAACCAATCGCCAATCGCGCGCCCGGCTGCGCATCGAGCACCAGCCAGCATTCTTCTTTGCCATCCTCACCCGGCAAGGCGTCGGCGTCGGAGGGATGCACTTGGACGGAAAGTTTCTCGCTGGTGAAGAGATATTTCACCAGCAATTGCGGCATTTCAGGCGGCGGCTCGAACCAGATTTCACCAACACTGCTGCCTTCTGGCGCGACGAAGGGTTCCGGCAGCTCGCTTCTGCCCCAGACCTTTTCCACCATGCGGGTTGGAATTTGGCGCACCGCTGCTGTCTCTCCCGCCGCCGTGATTGCGTTCATTGCCGTCATTGCTGCGCTGCTCCGGGCAATTTGCCGACCCTTTGCGCACCTTCACGGCTTGTGACTAACACTTCGCCATCCGACACGATGATGCAAACATTATCGAGCCCCACCGCCGAAATGCGCGGACCATCAGATGATGCGAGCACGCCGGTGCAATCGAGCAATTCTGCCTTTCCGCTGCCGCGCACCGCATTGCCATTCGGATCTGCCGCCCCCGGCGCCGCGGCAATGGCATCGGCCAAGGCCGCCCAATTGCCAATGTCTGACCACCCCATATCGGCGGGCACCATTGCCGCATGCGCGGTGTTTTCCATCACGGCATAATCAATCGAATCGCCGTCAATCGCGGCGAATGTCTCTGCATCTGGGTAAAAGCGCGTGCCCTCTTCGTGGCCCTTGGCCACCGCGTCGCGCACCGCAGCGGCCATTGCCGGGCGGTGCGCCACTAATTCTTCGAGCAATGCACCGGCGCGGAAGGCAAAGATGCCTCCATTCCAGCTATATTCGCCGCTGGCGAGATAGGCTTGCGCGCGTTCCAGATCCGGTTTTTCAACGAATTGCGCAATCGCATATCCGCCTTCCAATTCGCCGCCTCTGCGCAGATAGCCATAGCCGGTTTCGGGCCGGTCTGGCGCAATCCCGAACGACACAAGATAATCGTGCGCCGCCAACCGCGCCGCAGCCGCGCTCGCAGCGCGAAAGGCGGGCTCGTCAGCAATATGATGGTCACTTGGGCAAACCAACATGATATCGTCCGGCGGCAAAATCGCCGCGGCCAGCGCAATTGCCGGAGCAGTGTTTTTCGCAGCAGATTCCACAATCATACGGTGCGGCGCACCGTGCATTTGCGCCTCAATCAAATCGCCGTGATGCGCGCCTGCGACAATGATGGGTGCGGCAAAATTTGCTGCATCTTCGCCATCCGCTCCGCGCGCAACCCGCCGAACGGCCTGTTCGAACAAGGTCGTCTCGCCCATCAAAGGCAGGAACGGTTTCGGGCAATACGCACGGCTAACCGGCCAAAGCCGCGTGCCGCTGCCGCCGCATAAAATAACCGGATGGATAGGAGGCTCTTTAACCATGCGCAGCGCCCTAACACGCAGGGGGTTTAAAGCCAGTGAACGACCCATTGTGCGCGTTAGAGCGCCCGGTAACCGCCATAAAGTGCCAGTGAAGCGGGGGCCGCAGCAGGAAAAGAATGCTCCGAAACGGCTCTAACGAGCGCGAAAATCGACGCGGTAACCATAGCGTGCTTCGACCGGATCACCGGCGCTGTTTCGAGCTGGATTGAAGCGAATTTTCTCTACCACGAGGCTGCAAACCAGTGCCGTACTCTGGGCGTCAGCGGTGCTGCGCGCGACACCGCAATTGCGTGCGCGCCCATCAATTGTGACGGTGAAGGCAACTGTGACCGAGGTCCCGAACCGCGTTTCTCGCCCGCCGTCGGGAATGGGGAAATCGCGGCGCGGATCTAGGCTGCCGGAGGCGACGCTGGGCCGCACCGCGATACCGCCGCCCTGTCCGCCGCCGCGATTGCCGCTGCCAGTGCCTGCTCCCTCGCCTTGCCCGCCTGTGCCATCGCCTGCCGGACGCGCGCCTGATCTTTGCGCGGTGCCTGTAGAGGACGCCTGAGGACGCGGCTGCGGATTACGCTCAATTGGCGCGGTTGGCGCGGTCACAGGTTGCGGCACCGCTTCCTCTCCCGCTGGACCAGCTGCGCCTTCATCGGGTTCTGGCAACGCTTCGGGTTCTTCGGGTGCGGTGATCGTGACGGTGAAAGCATTCGTCACCTCTCGTTCGACAGAGGCGGTGAATTCCGGCGCCAGAAAACGCGACAATCCATAGAGCGCAAAGACGTGAAAAATCACGATCCCGGTCAGGAGCGGCCAGCGCGGACCTCTCGGTTTTCCCTGATAGCGGTGTTTGGTCTTGATCATATATCCTGTGCCACGGTGCAATTGGAATGTTTCCGGTCGGCCAATGAGCCAAGTTTTATACAAACAACCAAGGTAATTGCGATGGAGCGCATCATCGAAAGCGTCTTAAACCGGTCGGAACAGCGGGATTTTCCCCCTCGTTCCGCGAGCGACCCTTTCGACGCGCGGCCTCTGGTTGGCCCCATTGAGCGCTCTGAACCCCGAATTATCGCGGTCGGTCCGCTAGATCAGCGAAGCGTGATCTACGCTCTTTGCGGTGCGATTGCTTTCTTTTCGCTCGGCGTTTTGTGCGTGACCCTATCGCGCTTCGATTCAGCTTTGGCGTCGGTTTGGATACCGCATGCCAGCATAATTGCTTTGCTGCTGCTCGGCCGGCTGCGCAATGAATTGCCGGTCTATGGCGGGGTGATCATCGCCAGCATTGCCGCGAATATGTATATGGGCAAAGATTTTGGTACATCGGCCATCTTCACCAGCGGTAACATCATTGAGATCGCAGTGGTCACATGGCTGACGCGGCGGGCCTGCGGCAAAGTGCCGGAAATGACCGAACTTTCCCATTTGGGGAGTTTTCTGTTGTTTGGCGGCCTGGTGGGACCGACCCTATCGGCCTTAATCGCAGGCTTGACCAAGGGGCCTGAGATGGCTGCCATTCTGTCTGGCAGTTCCTCTTGGTTCCTGGCCCATTCGATGGGGACGATCCTGACCGTTCCGGCCGTGCTGCTGATTGCTGAAACCCTGCACAAAGATGATGCCCTAACAAATGCGCAGCTGGGTGAACGGGTTTCCCTTATGATTGGCGGCCTGTTTGCGGTCTTCTTGGTTTTTAATCAAAGCTCCTATCCGCTGCTGTTTCTTGTCCCGCCTGTCACTTTGCTGGTGGCCTTTCGCCTCGGCGGGTTGGGGACGGCCCTTTATGTTCCCGGCCTCGCGCTGCTCGCGAGTTGGATGACCTATGTTGGGCTGGGGCCAATCGTTCAAAACTCAACCTCTGACATCAATAAGATGTACGTCATTCAGGCCTTCATAGCGGCGAATTTCCTGACTGGCCTGCCGATCGCCGCGATCTTAGCAGGGAGACACCGCATGACTCAGCAGCTTACCAACGGGCGATCAGAGCTTGCCTTGCTAGCGGAGAATGTAACGGATGCGGTGCTCAGCATCGATGGGCGCGGCGTGTGCACCTATGCCTCCCCCTCTGTAAGAGACGTTTTGGGACGCGAACCAGCGGACTTTGTGGGCCACGTCATCGCCGATAACACTCATGAAGACGCGGCTGATCGCATTGCTTCGGTGCTAGAACGATTGCTGCGCGGTGAAATTGATAAAGAGCGCGTGACCTATCGCCGGTTGCTTGATTCAGAGGACGGTACGCCGGTATTTATCGAAGCCGACTGCGCCATCGCCATTTCCCCAGATACAGGCAAGCGAAGCGGCGTTGTCGTTTCGGCACGCGATGTAACAGAACGGGTGGAACTTGAGCTGTTGCTCACCCGGTCGCGCCGACAGGCCGAACATGCTGCGCGTGCCAAGTCAGAATTCCTCGCCAATATGAGCCACGAAATTCGCACGCCTATGAACGGCGTTTTGGGCTTTGCGGAACTGATGTTGCAGGGTGATCTGGGCGATGATGATCGCCGTCATACTGAAATGATCGTGCAGTCGGGCCGCTCTATGATGTTGCTGCTCAACGATATTCTTGACCTGTCAAAGATCGAAGCAGGGCAGATCACCATCGATCATTCACCGCTTGATCTCTATGCAACCATTGCCGAATGCGCGGCTTTGCATCGCCCCGTGGCTGAGAAGAAGGGTCTGAAACTCACCTTCAACGCTCCTTGCCGCGAGAGCACAGGATGCGGCGGCGATTGCAGTCTTTGTACAAGCGATGTTGCGCATCCCTGGATCATCACCGACGCTTTGCGCCTGCGCCAAGTGCTGCTGAACCTGATCGCCAATGCTGTAAAATTCACCGAGCATGGCGGTGTTGAGATCAGTTGCGAGATGGACAGCGAAGATTTTTGCATCGTCGTGAAAGACACAGGTATCGGGATCAGCGCGGCCCGGATCGAAACTATTTTTGCGCCTTTCACCCAAGGCGAAAATGACACTGCGCGCCGCTTTGGCGGAACGGGATTGGGCCTAACCATCAGCCGCCAGCTGGCCGAATTGTTGGGCGGCGTAATCGAAGTTGAAAGCGAGCCCGGTGTTGGATCGCAATTCCGCCTGAAATTGCCCGCCGTTATTGCCGAGCCTGAGATCGCCGAACCGCTGCCAGTGCAACGGATAGAGCCTGCCGACTTGCCGCAAGCGGCGCGCATTTTGTTGGTCGAAGATCACGATGTGAACCGCCTGCTCGGCACTGAAATGTTGGAGCGGTGCGGCCAATCGGTCGCCATTGCTCATGACGGCAATGAAGCGATTGCGATGGTAATTGACAGCGTGATGCGCGACAAACCCTATGATCTGGTGTTTATGGATATCCAGATGCCCGGCTGTGACGGATATGCCGCAACACGCGCGATCCGGGCTGAGGGAATTGGCCCTGATGTGATGCCGATTGTCGCCCTCACCGCCAATGCATTCCCCGAAGATATCGCCGCCGCACGTGAGGCGGGAATGCAAGCGCATCTGGCGAAACCATTGGTCTTTGCTGAGCTTGCCAAGGCCCTGCAACGTTGGTTGCCGACTCGCATCGTCGAGACTGACGAGGTCGAAGCAGAGGCGAGCAATCAGTTTAAGGACGAGCAGGAAGCACCCTCGGCACCCCTCACCGCGGAACACGAGGCAGCCCCTGATCCGTCACCAGCACCTCCCGCACTGGCGCAAAGTGACGAGTGCGATCCACCTCAAGAGGAAGTTCACACTATTCCGGTTCTAGACGACAGACGCCCAGCTCAGAGTGCAGATTACAATCGCGGCACTTTGCCAACGGGCCATTCTCCAGCCTTAATGCAACGCTGGAATCAGCGCCGCGCAGAAGCGATAGAAGCCGTCCGCACGGCGCTAGAGACCGGTGCCCTTGGCAATCGCAGTGTGTCGCAGGACGCCAGCGATAAATTGGCGCGGCTTGTTCACAAATTGGCCGGGACGGCTGCGATCTTTGGCGAGCCTGAACTGGGCGATCAAGCCGCAGCCTTTGAACGTGCTTTGCGGCAAGATCTATCGAGAGAGGTTCGCGAGGCTTTGGCTTTTGAGCTGCTAAGCGTGGCGGATGACCCGGCTGATACTTTGGCCGCAGCCAATTCATAGAACATGCGCGTGTGCCGGGCAGTCTCGGCAAAACTATCAACCCCAAACGCAAACGGCGGGACCGCAAGGCCCCGCCGTTCGTGTTTCGTGATTATTGCAGCGAATTAGAATTCGTAGCGCGCACCAAGCTGAATGCGCCAAGCCGAAGCGTTGATCGCAATGTCGTTGTCATCATCTGGGTTGAAGCCTGTGATGATGTAGCGACCTTCATCATCCACGCCGCCGTCAGCAACATCAACGAGACCGTTGAAGCCGCCGCGTGAGCGCAGAACATTCCAGCTGCTGTCGAGCAGGTTCAGGAAGTTTGAGAAGTCAGCGAACAGTTCAATCCGATCATCAGAGATGCCGGTGAGGGCGCCGATGAACGGGATTTCCTGGCTGATCCGAAGATCCATGTCGAAGTGCCAATCATTGCGGCATGTGTTGCGCGCAATTGATTCGCCGCCTTCAAACCCACAACCCGATGCCGCGACATAGTCGATCACGTTCTGCACAGCGGTCGCATCAGAGAGCGGCGATACATTCGCATCGTTCACGCTAGATGGAACATAAAGCAGAGCGTTGTCCGACCCCGAAGCGCTGTCATTGAAGACGCCGCCGCCATCAAATGTCAGGCTGTACGGACGGCCTTCGCGTGCCCGGAAGAAAATACCGAGGCCCGTGTCGTAGCCCTCGATGAACTGTTCTTGCAGGAAGATCGAAGCGGTGAAGTTGTGACGGGTTTCGGTGGTTGCCGTCGACACTGCTGGATCCTGACGATCGAACGCGCCGGTCACGTCAAACGACGAAGTCGCTGTCGATGACTGGTTGTTACGTGCGTTGTTGCTGTCAGTGAACGCGTAACCGAAGTTAAGACGCGTGCTGCCGCCCGATGTGAACAGGCCGCCATCGAAGTTCTTCGCCAGAATGACAGAGAAGCTGTGCGAATCTGAGCTACGGCCATTGGTCAGCTGAATGTTGTCATCACGGCGTGTGCCGAAACAATCAGAAGTGACGTTGGAGTAGGTCAGGCCCGTGCCGCCATTGCCGTCAAGCGTAGCGTTACAACCCGCCTGCGTTGCATCAATTGCCCGGTAGATTGGACGGCCATCCACGGTGAAACCGTTGACGCCCAAATCTGGGTTAACCGCTTGCGACAGATCAACGAAGTTAATCGTGTCGTTGAAACGGGTGTAGATGTAATCGAGGTTCAGGTTCCAGTTGCTGAAGAACCCAGTTTCCGCACCGAACGTGGTGGAGAAGCCGAGATTCGCACGAACGGCCGTTGGCACGTCGAGATCAGGATCGGTCGACTGGATGTCAGCACCGCCCTGTTCTGCAACAGCAACACCAGCAGCAACCGCACATTGCGGGAAGCCGGTGAAGGAACCGTTTGGTGTGACGTCGATTTGACCGCTGGCCGCATCGATAGCCAATCCATCAGGGCATGGCGCATCAAATGTATCGCCATTCGCGCTGGAGAAGCCGTTGTTCGAGAACGCGTTGGAGAAATACACAATCGGGTCGCCGCCCGAGAAGACGCCTACGCCGCCGGTAACCCGGCTGTTCGAGAAGAAGCCGTCATTGTCGAGTTCATAAGTCGCCGAAAGACGCGGCAGAACGACCGTGTCGATGCGGGCAAATGAATTCGCATTGCTGAAGCCGTAACGGTCAACAAAGTTCGGGTTAAAGCGCGGTGCATCACCATCGTACAATTGCACACGAACACCGGCATTGATCGAAAGTTGATCGGTCGCCTGCCATTCGTCCTGTGCATAGACCGAATAGATCTGACGGCTGAAGGTCGCCGCTGCGTTGTTGATGTCGCCGCCAGCAGCCGATGCGATCGTCGCACCGCCATTTGCGCCGCCAACCAGATCGTCTGCGTCAGCAAACACGGTCGAGAAGAAGCCAGGTGCAACCAAACCATTTTCGAAATCATCGAGGTTTTGGAAGAAGATCGTGCCGGTCGCGTTGATCGCGAACAGGTTGAACACTTCAAGGTCGTTGATCTCTGCGCCGAATTTCAGGAAGTGATCACCACCTGCATCGACATTCATTTGGAAACGCGCTTGATCGATTTTGGTGTCGAGCTGGTTAGCCGAGCGGAAGATGCCCGGGCCCGTTGCAAGACGGCCATTTTCGGTCGTGCCGCTGCCGTCTGGAGTAACGCCAACGCTCAGGCGCGGAGTTGGATTGTCGGCTTGCGCTTCACCAAAACCGAGTGGTCCTTGAACGTCACCGACTTCGGCGCGGCTGATGCGCAGCTCGGTCGAGATCGTATCGCTCCAGTTCGAATAGAGGCGCACGGAGTAATAATCCGAGATCGTGCCTTCGTCTTCGAAAGAGTTCAGGCCGCCCAATTCTTGGCCGCCGAAATCTGGTTCGACATTGGTTTCTTCCAAACGCTGATACGTCGCCTCAAGGCGGTGATCATCGTTGATGATCGCATCAAGACGACCAAAATAGCGCACGGAGCTTTCAGCCAGCTGTGTCGGGTAACCGCCAATATCTTGGCCGTACACGTCGTTTGCGATTTGCGCGAAGCGATCAAATTGCGCTTGGCTTACAAAGTCAGCTTCGTTGGTGAAGCCCGAACCTGCTGGACCAAAGTTGTTGCCGTCGCCCAGATCGGTTTCTTCGTAACCGAGCGAGAAGAACAGGCGATCAGGGATGATCGGACCATCCAGAGTAACGCCCCAGCGTGTTTCGCGGCCTGCATTGAGGTCACGGCCGTCAATGTTGTCTGCGAACAGGCTTTCATTGAAGTAAGTGACAAACGCCGAACCGCCGAATTTGTTGCTGCCCGATTTGGTAACAACGTTGACAAGACAGCCGGTGAATTCGGAATATTCAACGTCAAACGGCGCGAATTCTACCGAAACCTGGTCAACCACGTCGAATGGCAATGGCAGCGAGTTACGCGCCGCAAATGGCGTTCCGTTCAGGCCGAAAACGTCGGCTTGGACGATGCCGTCAACTGTGAAGGTGTTCGACCGGTCGTTCCCGCCGAGGCAAGAGATACGGTCAACATCGTTGTTGGATTCGAGGCTGACGCGCGGGTCAACGCGGATGATGTCGCGAATATCGCGAGTGATCGATGGCAGGTTTTCAAGAGTTTCGGTGCCGAATGCGGTGCCCGGTCCAACAGCAACCTGAGTGACACGGGCGCGGGCGCCGGTGACAACGATGGTGCTGCCTGAGCCAGCGGATGCCGGTGTCAGTGCGAAGGTGAAGCCGGTGTTACCAGAAATGCTGGTGAAGATGTCTTCAACAGTCTGACCTTCGAAACCATCAGCAGTCACGGTGACCGTGTAAGGGCCGCCTGGCTGAAGCGATTGAACGCGGAAGTTACCATCGCTGCTTACGGTGGTGGTACGAGTTTGACCGGTGCGAGTGTCAGTGATGGTCGCCATTGCACCGGCAAGCGCGTTGCCTTCTGCATCAGTGACCTGACCTTCGATACCCGAAGTAATCTGCTGCGCAGCAGCTGGCGCTGCGATCGTTGCAGCGGCAGTCAGGCTGACGACGCTGGCTGCCAAGAGATATTTGATTTTCATGAGAGGTTGCCCTTGATCACTGTTGAGGTGTTGTGATGTGCGCGGCCCTAAGCGCGCTGCGCTGCACAAAAGCGACTGTTTTGTGACTCTTTTGTGAAACAGTGGGCACGCGATGCTGCGATGGCGCTGCGTGAAAAACTGTCCACAGGCTGAACCAATCTCAAACCCGCAGAAATCCGGGAGAATCCTCTCTCCACACCCCCTGTGTTGCACAGCTGCAACGAGATTCGAGTTTTTGGCTGCTATTGGCGCGAACCGCAATAAACCGGATTGCAGCAGCCACTTTTGAGCATTTGCCGTGATTGTCCGACTCGGTTTAGCCCTGAGTCGCTAGCCATTGCCGCGCAATTGAACGCGCGAGGTCTTACACCGCTAAGCCAGATTGATCTCACGCAAGCGCTGCATCAGGAAATCATGCGCGCTGATCGGTTCGGCAGGCTGCGGCCTGTCTACGCTGACGCAGCTTTGAAGCGGCTCGATCAAATAATCCGGCCGGAAATGTAGGAAGAACGGCATGGAGTAACGCGATCTGTGTGCTCCCGCGCCGCGCGGGTTTACCACCCGGTGCGTGGTCGAACGCAGCACGCCATTCGTCAACCGCTCGAGCATATCGCCCACATTGATGACCAAGCCGCCTTCGGGGACATCAATGGCGTGCCACTCGCCCGCCTTTGTTAGCAATTCCAACCCAGCCTCTTCTGCGCCGAGTAACAAGGTGATCGTGTTGATATCGCCATGCGCCGCAGCACGGATCGCGCCCTCCGGCGCATCAGGCCCCAGCGGTGGATAGTGCAGCAACCGCATGACCGAATTGCCGTCTTCGATAGTGGAATCAAAGAATGACTGTTCCAAATTTAGATGCAGCGCAATCGCCTCCAAAGCGCGCGCGCCGGCTTTCTCAAAGGCCGCGTAGAGCTCGCTAAAGGTTGGCTCAAACCCTTCAATCTCTTCTGGCCACACATTGGGCGCCATAAATTCCGCCAAATTATGCCCCGGCGAAAGTTCGCGGCCCACATGCCAGAATTCTTTGAGGTCAAAGACGTCGGCGTCTTTCGCCTTTTCCGTGCCAAACGGCGTATATCCGCGCGCGCCGCCGCCGCCATCGATCTTATATTCGCGCTTTACTGCATCGGGCAGCGCAAAGAACTGCTTGGATGATGCCTCTGCGCGGTCGATCAAATCCTGCGGGATGCCGTGATCGCGCACGACAGCAAAACCGTATTCAGCAAAGGAACGGCCAAGTTCGTCAGCGATCTCTTCAAGTGGCTGAGCGAGCGAAACGGAAGCGATGTTGATCTGTGTCATGCCCGTTCATCTAATACGCGCGCGCCCGCAGTTCTAGGGGTGTCTTTTTGCTTTCGTAGCCGATCTTCCAGCGCCGCCCCTAACGTCGCTAGCGAGAGCAAGAGGTCAAAGTGGCAAAAACACACTCGCCAAAGCCGCGCTCATCAAATTGGCGAGACTGCCTGCTGCCAAAGCCTTGAGGCCCAAGCGCGCGATGACTGGCCGCTGGTTCGGGGCGAGCCCGCCGGTCACTGCCATCTGGATCGCGATAGAGGAGAAATTGGCAAACCCGCACAAAGCAAAGGTTACAATTGCCCGGCTGCGCTCTGTAAGCTCTCCGCCGGTCATTGCCCCCAATTCGATAAACGCGACAAATTCGTTGAGCACGATCTTCGTCCCGAACAAACCGCCCGCAATCTGCGCCTGATCCCAATCCGAAATCCCGATTAGGAACATCACCGGCGCAAACACATAGCCAAGCAACTGTTGAAAGCTGACAGAACTTAGCCATGCCGCTGTCTCCGCCCCGAACGGCAATCCGGCAGCCGCCGCGATGCTTACGAGCCCGGAGCCGAGCCCAGCCAGCAGGCCATTTGCAAGCGCCACCAAAGCGACAAACACCATCACCATCGCGCCGACCGCAACCGCCAATTTCACGCCAGTTTGCGTTCCCTGAGCCGCTGCCTCGATTATATTCGCAGGGCGCTGACCCTCTTCGAAAGTTTCGGCGGTCGTCACTTCATCGGGCTTGCCGCTTTCAACCATTGCCGCTGGTCCGCCTGCGCTGATCCGCGATTGGGGCAATTCAACCTCATGGCCGTGTTCGCCCATCATAGTCACGCGGCTTTGTTCCGCCGGCACACCTGTATCGGATCCTGCGGCTGCGGCACCTTTGGGTTCCGCGTCATCAGGCATGATAATCTTTGCCATCAAGATGCCGCCGGGCGCCGACATAAACGCCGCCGCCAGCAAAAACGGCACCGCCTCTGACCCAATGAAACTTGCATAAGCGGCCAAGATCGTCCCCGCGACGCCGGCCATACCGACCGTCATCAAGGTGAACAATTGTGCGGGCGGCAAGGCCGCCAAATAAGGGCGCACGACCAATGGGCTTTCGGATTGCCCAACAAAGATATTGGCGGCGCTGCCTAAGGCTTCGACTTTGCTAATCCCGGTGATCCAACCAATCGCCCCGCCGACCCAGCGCACCAGCCGCTGCATAATGCCAAGGTGGTAGAGGATCGACACAATCGCCGCGAAAAACACAATCACGGGCAAAGCCGCGATAACAAAGGTGTTGGCGAATGGATTGTTTTCCATCGGGCCAAAAACGCTCGTGATCCCGACTTTCGAAAAATCGAGCAGCGCAATGACACCGTCGGAGAGAAATCCGATCATGCCCACGCCAAAATCGGTGCGTAATACAAGTAACGCCATAAAGGCCTGCAAGCCAAAGGCCGCGCCCACAACGCGCAAATTGATGCGTTTCTTGCCCGAGGATAGAAGGAAAGCGATGCCAAGAATTGCGGCAATGCCGATCAGGCTGAATAGAATTGATGTGATGGCTGCGCTCACCGACTAGCGGTGCCCCTGACTGTTGTGTCTTTAGATCCCGGGCGCGCAAGGTGTCCCTGACGCGCCAGATCATGCGTGGCATTTTGCAGCGCGCAACGCAACATGCAGCGACACCGCCGGGCTCAGCCGGTGAAACGCGGGCGGCGCTGACTTTTCTTTTGCCGTCCCCTCGCTTACCCAGCTCAGGATGAGCGATACAGAACACAGCGCCTCGACAGAATCAGCGCCATCGGGAATTAGCATGCCGTTGGGCTTGTTCGTCTTCACACTGCTATATGGCGGAATGACAGTCCTTGCCGGCGTCCTCGCCTACAAGCAGGTGCGGCTAGATATCATTTTCTTCGATCTCGCCGTTGAATCCGGAATTTTTGCATTCCTCTTACTTGTGGTCATATCCAGCACTTTATCGCAGTTATACGGTACAAAACAGGCGCAGCGAATAGTGTGGTGGGGATTCTTGCCTTTGCTGATCGCATCGCTCTTGATGCAATTGGTTTTATTCTTGCCAGCGTCATCGGAAATGGTCGCGGGACGCGCGGATGATCTTGCCGCATTTGAACGAGTGCATTCCAGCGTTTGGCGCGTCTGGGCAGCGGGTCCAGCAGCTTACATTGTATCGCTATTGCTGAATGTTTGGATATTTGACCGGTTGAAAGGTAGCGGAGAGGCAACAACAATCGGGTTGATGGTCCGTGGTGCCATTGCCTCTGCATTGAGCCAAGCCATCGATTCGGTCATCTTTATCTTCCTCGCATTTTACGGTCTGTTCCCAATTTTAGACCTGATGCTGGGCCAGATATTAGCTAAGGTGACCTTGAGCATCATTTTGGTCCCGTTCCTGATCACTTTCGGCGTCAAAGCCGCGAATTGGTTGGACCGGCGCGGACAGGATTAAGAACGCTGGGGGACTATTCTGCCGCTCCCAGCCCCAATTGCTGCTCAATAAACTCAGCCTCTGCGCGGTAATAGAACAATTGGTTCGATAATTTGCGCCAGCCATGCCCCTCATCTGGAATTCGGATAAAGGGTGCCTCGACCCCGTTTGCGCGCAAGGTTTGGACCATCACCTCTGTTTCATAGATGTCGATCCGCGGGTCCATGACGCCGTGAGAAAACAAGACTGGCACCGTGATCTGGTCAGCTTTGCGGATGGGTGAATTGATCGTGTAATATTCGCGCCACCGATCCTGCGTGATGTCGCCATATTCGATCCGGTCCGCCGCTTTGAGCGCCGGAGAGGCAACCTCTAGCGCTGTGACCCAATCAGCCACCCCGTACAATGAGACGCCAGCGACGAACTCACCCGGAAATTCGGCCAGCACGGCATTGACGGCATAGCCGCCGTAAGACCCGCCCTTTACCGCCGCCCGGTCGCCATCGATAAGGCCATCAGCGGCCAGAGCGTTTTTGAGATCCACCAGATCACGCACTGAATCGAGCCGTTTTTCGCGGTCATCTAAAGTTGAATAGGTGCGGCCAAGCCCCGTGCTGCCGCGCACATTGGGCCGAAACACCGCCACTCCGCGCGCGACATGATATTGCGCAACCGGTTCAAAACGCGCGGTGCTTTGCCCCGAAGGACCGCCGTGGACATCGAACAGGACGGGCGGCGCATCTGCCCCCGTTCCGGCCCCTTCAGGCAGATACAGCAAACCTTGCAGTTCCACTCCATCGCGCGCTGTGTAGCGGACGATCTGTGGGCGCACCAAGCGATCCGGATTAAGCCCCGCTAGATTCGCGGCGAACACCCTCCCGGCCGTCCCTTCGATTGGATTGGTCATCCAAATTTCGCCGGGGGTCTGCCAACCATTCACACTGACCATCAATTGCCCGTCACCCTCACAATCGAGGCGATAGCGCCCCTCTGGCATATCGGGCATTGTGATGGGGCGTTTTTGAGTGGTGTGCCAACCGCGCAGGACATCGAATCCATCCTGATTTTGCGTCCAATAAAGATAGGAACCGCCCGCCCCCGGCCCGCACAATTGCAGGTTTTCAACATCGCTGTCTGTTTCAAACACACGTTCAAACGTAGCGTTTGCGCCATCTACGGAAGCGCTTTCCACACTGTAAAACGACAATGTGCCAAATTCCCGATCCCGATTGGTCGAGAAATAGAAGCCTGACGAATTCGGCATCCATTCAAATCCGCCCAAAGTATGCGCGGCGCGGTTCTGCGTCTCCGGCTCAGAAATGACACTCATCTGCCGAGAGGCAAGATCGAGCAGGTAGAGATTGTCAGCATCTTCCCCCACCGTCTGCGTCACAATCGCATATTTGCCATCTGGCGAAATGGAACGCGCGGCGAGACCCAATTCAGATTGGACGAGCAGTTCGCTATCACCGCTCAGCGTGCCGCGATAAATGTCGAAAACACCGGCCCCGCGCGCTGTGGAGGCGTAAACGAAGCTGCCATCAGCGGCGAAATCCCCGAAGATGCGGAAATCGCCCGGTGCAGATGGCAAAATCTCGCTTTCTAAATTGCCATCGGGCGATAGCGCAAAATAGGCCGGTTGTTCATTGCCGTCGCGGTCAGCGGAGTAGAACAAGCTGGAACCATCAGGCGTCCAGACGGGAGCGAACACGCCGGTTTCAAACGTAATCTGCTGCGGCTGGCCGCCAGTGGAAGGCATGACCCACAATTCAGATTCCCCGGTCACGTCCCAGGAAAAAGCAATCGTCTCGCCATCGGGCGATAGGTTCGCGGCACCTGGGCCAGATGCCAGCAAATACCGGGCAATATCCGCTGGGAATTCACCAGCGCGGCCAATCGTCACATCCCCGCCATCCGGCTCAATCGCGTCGATAGAAAGATCCGCGCCAGAGGCTCCGCCGAAGGAAGCGTCGCTGGCTTGATCGTCCTGCGCCAAAGCGGCGACCGGCAAGAATGCAATGGCCGCGGCGGAAACAAGGTGATGGGCGCGGATCATAGTAAGCCTCATATGCTGGGATAGGGTACGGTGAGCCTACCAATTCGCATTTTCAGCGCAATGCCGCATTTTGCGCAGGCGCGCGGCCCAGCATTGCATCGCGGTGCGTTTGCTTTAGCTCGTTAGTGACGCTTCTCCGGGGAACACTCGCCCATATGTTCGACAGCAATGAATTTGAAGAAGTCACCATCGGAGAACAAAGCCTTGTCCCGTGGCCGCGTCTTGCGGCGGTGGCGGCAATGGTCGGTTTTTCGCTCCCGACATTTTTGACCGGGTTGGAAGTGTCGATTGCATTGCCGCCTTGGCAGGCGCTTGGCGCGTTAATTTTAGGGTCACTGATTATCTTTGCCATTGGCGGGGTGATCGGAATGATCGGCGCGCGGACCCGGATGAGCTCATATCTCCTCGTCCGGCTAGCTTTTGGCGATGGCGGCGCGGGCCTGGTAAACATCGCTTTTGCGATATCCTTGCTGGGCTGGTTCGGCCTCAATATTAATCTGTTCACGCAAGCAACCGGGCGGCTCGCCCTCACCTTGTTTGAGGTGCAATTGCCCGAATTTGCGATGGCCGCTGTTGCGGGGCTGTGCATGACGGTGACGACGCTCATCGGTTTTCGGGCAATCAATTGGCTCTCTACCTTGATGGTGCCGGTGCTGGCCTTTGTAACCTTGTGGCTGATCACCAGCACATTGGGCGAGAAAAACCTCGGCGCGATTATGTCTGCTGAAATTGAGCCCACTTTGACCATCGGCAGCGGTGTCTCCGCTATTGTAGGCGCGATTATTGTTGGCGCGATCATCCTGCCCGATATCACCCGTTTTGCAAAAACCCCCAGAGACGCAGTGGGGACGGCGTTTTTCGCTTATGTTCCAGTGCAAATCTTGGTCATGGGTGCCGCTGGCCTCGCGGGCTCGCTCGCGCCAGAATCTGAATTTTTGGATATTCTGATCAATCTCGGATTGGGCCTCGGCGCGATTGTCATTGTTATTGCCAGCAGTTGGGCGCTCAATTCGCTCAATCTCTACAGCACGGTTCTTAGTGTTAAGGCGACATTCCCGTCACTCGGCCGGACCGCAATCACCATTGGCCTCGGCGTGCTGGGCGTGGTGTTCGCTATGCTCAATATCTTGGACAGTTTCGTGATTTTCCTGATCTATCTTTCAGCCGTTTTCGTGCCGGTCGCGGGGGTATTGGTGGCCGATTATCTGATAGTCCGGCCGGATCACTATACGCTTGAAAATCTGGGCAAGGGGCCCGCGATCAATCTGGTGGCTTTCGGCGCGTGGCTGATCGGGGCGGGGTATGCGATTGCGGAGATTCAAGGCTGGGCCCCTTCCCCCAGCGGATTTGCAGCTTTGGAGGCCGCAGTGCTGACAGCAGCAGCATATCTTGTGTTGGCAGGCTTGGTTAAACGAAGTTCTGAAGGCGGCCCGCAACATAGCGGGACGATGGGTGAATAGATGCTGCGTATCGGAATAGATGTTGGCGGGACACATACGGATGCTGCGCTGCTTGATGGCGATGTATTGTTGGCCTCAACCAAAGCCGCCACCACCGCAGACGTCGTCACCGGCATAACAAACGCCTTTGACGCAGTTTTGGCCGATGGTAAAATCGCGGCCAGCGCCGTTCAATGCGTGATGATTGGCACCACGCAATTCACCAACGCCGTGATCGAACGCCGCGAACTGGCGCCCGTGGCCGCGATCCGCATTGGGCTACCGTCAGGCAAAGGTTTGCCGCCATTTACGGCTTGGCCAGATGACATTGCGAGCGCGATCGGCGGCATGTCTTTCATGGTGGCAGGCGGATACCTTTATGACGGCGAATTGCTGGCACCTTTGGATGAGGCAGCGATCGACAAAGCCGTGGCGCAAATCGCGGCTTCGCCTGTCCGCAATGTTGCGATTGCGTCGGCTTTTTCCCCTCTAAATGCCGCGCCAGAAGAAAGCGTCGCCGCCAAAATCCGTCTCGCAATACCCAATGCGCGTATCACGTGTTCGCACACAATTGGCGGCCTTGGGCTGCTTGAACGCGAGAATGCCGCCATTCTCAATGCAGCGTTGCTGCCGTTTGCGAGCCGGGTCGTCACCTCTTTTGAGGCGGCGTTGGTTCAGCGCGGCATGACTTGCCCGCTTTATATCAGCCAGAACGATGGCACTTTGATGGGCGCGGAATTTGTCCGCCAATTTCCTGCGCTCACTTTCGCCTCCGGCCCAACCAATTCCCTGCGCGGCGCGTGGAAGCTCACGGGGCTAGAGGACGCGATTGTCGTCGATATCGGCGGTACGACCTCAGACATTGGGGTCCTGCAATCCGGCTTTCCGCGCGAGTCCTACAACATTATCGATATTGGCGGCGTGCGTACCAATTTCCGCATGCCGGACATTTTGGCCATCGGCGTCGGCGGCGGCAGTTTGGTGAGCGCGGATGGCCTTCAGATCGGCCCGCAATCGGTCGGCCACCATTTGACGAGCGAAGGATTGGTCTTCGGCGGTGATCAGCGCACTCTTACCGATATTGCCGTCGCCGCCGGAGCGTTTGATCTGGGCGACCGCGCACGGGTCAGCGACTTGCCAGCCGGCCTTGTGAACACCGCACGCGGCGGGATGCATTCGATGCTAAACAATGCAATTGACTCGATGCGTCCGGGCGGACGCAAATTGCCCGTTATCCTCGTCGGCGGCGGCGCGGGTTTGGTGACAGAGACGTTGGACGCCGCAACGCAAACGATTATCCCGCCCAATTCCGGCACTGCCAATGCGATTGGTGCGGCGATTGCACAGATCGGCGGGGAGGCAGAACAGATGCTTTCCTATCAACAGATCCCGCGTGAGGAAGCCTTGGCACAGGTCACCGCGGAGGCAGAGCGCGCGGCCGTGGCGGCTGGCGGTGACCCCGCGTCGCTCACAGTCGTAGATGTCTCAGAGACGCCGGTACCTTATATGGAAGAGGGCGCCATGCGGCTGAGGGTGAAGACAGTCGGCGCGTTGATGGCGCGCGAACCGCAAGGGGACGGCGCATGAAGATCGGCGCAGAAGATTTAGACGCGCTCGCGCTTGGTTCCGTCTTTTTGGCGACAGGCGGCGGGGGCGATCCCTACATCCCGCAATTGATCACGCAGCGCGCGCTGGAGGAATATGGTCCAGCGCAAATCATGGCGCCAAATGACCTTGGCGACGATTCCTTTGTATGCGCGATTGGATCCGTCGGGGCACCTACGGTCAGTCTGGAACTGCTGCCCTCAATTGACGAGGCCGCAGGAGCATTGGCCGCGTTTGAGGAGCATCTTGGGCGTAAAGTCGATGCGCTGGCCGCGTTTGAGATCGGCGGCGGAAATTCTCTTATCCCCCTGCTCGCCGCAGCCAGCCGGGGCATCCCGATGATCGATGGTGACGGCATGGCCCGCGCTCTGCCAGAGGCGCAGATGATGACCTATGCAATGGCAGGGATCGCGCCGACGCCGTCTGTATCTTATGATTACCGCGGCAATGTCCGGCACTTCGATTGCCCGGACCCGCTGGAATATGAGGGGATTATCCGCGCCTGCGCCGTTGAATCAGGCGGCATGATCACCGCAGTCGAACATCCCATGTCTGGCGCTGAGTGCAAGGCGGCGATTATTCCGGGCACATTGTCATTCGCGCTCAAACTGGGCCGCTTGCTCGAACAAGGCCGCGGCCCCGCAGGCGCAATCGCCGGACCACTGGCGGAAATTTTTGAGGGGACAATCTATGGCGCATGCCGTATGATATTCTCCGGTAAGGTCAGCGCAAAATCATCGCGCGTAGTCGGCGGATACGACGTTGGTGAGGCTGTGATTGAGCCGATTGGCGCTGAGGCTTTCGGATCAGAAGCGATGACCATCACGATTAAGAACGAATATCTGCTGGCCAGAATTGGCGATAAAATTGCAGCCAGCGTGCCCGATTTAATCGTGATTGTGGATGCCGAAACATCGATGCCGATCAACGCTGAGAGGCTGCGCTATGGGCAGCGGGTCGCAGTGTTTGCGATTGGTGCCCCGGCTGTGTTCAAAACCCCAGAGGCGCTCGCGGTTGTTGGCCCGCGATATTTTGGATTTGATCACGATTATGCGCCGTTTGCGTAATTCTCGCGGGCGCTGAGTTGGGATAGAACATCAGAACGGAAGTTATTATGCAGGCAAGCACCAGTTTGATTAGCAAAGTATCCGCCATCTTTGCCGCTTTGAGCCTCGCATTTTTCGCCGTTACTGGTTCTGCCCATTCCCCTGCCGAGCCTGAGCAAAGCACGAGCGCTGCGTCGTCTCACTCGCTCGCGCAAGGGCGCGGTGGGTTCGTATTCTCCAATTGGAATGGCCCAGACCTTCCGGTTTGGACCTATGTTCCGCAGAGGATCGAAAGCGGCACGGCGCCGATTTTGTTTGTCATGCACGGTGCGCGGCGCGATCCGCAGCGATACCGCGAGCAATGGGTCGCCTCCGCAGATCGCGGCGGTTTCATCATCGTCGCCCCAGAATTTTCGCGGGTCGATTTCCCCGGCTCACGCAACTATAATCTGGGCGGCATGTTTGAACGGGGCACTGGCGAATGGCGCGACGAGGGATTGTGGAGCTTCTCCGCGATTGAACCGATTTTCGATGAAGTCGTTGCCCGGTTGAACGGATCGCAGGGTGACTACACCATCTTTGGCCATTCCGCCGGATCGCAATTCGTTCACCGGTTCTTGATGATGAAACCAGACAATCGCGCCAAGCGTTTTCTGGCCGCCAACGCTGGGTGGTACACTTTTGCTGATCCCGAAATAGCATTTCCCTTCGGGCTCGGAGAAATCCCGCTGACGCAGGAACAATTGGCCGCAATCCTTGCAAAAGACGTGGTGATTTTGCTCGGCGATCAAGACACCGACACCGCGCATTCCTCGCTCAATCGCAGCGATGGGGCCATGCGCCAAGGGGAGCACCGATTTGCCCGTGGTCAGGCCTTTTTTGAGGCAGCGCGCGCCTATGCGGATCAGAATGGTTGGGAATTTGGCTGGTCACTGCGCGTTGTCGAAGGGGTCGGGCATTCCAATGGCGGCATGGCAGAGGGCGCGTTTGATCTGGTCGACTAAAGCGAGTGCGCGGGCTACCCAAAATTGAGGCCCAGCGCCGCCGCGCCAAGCCAATAAACAAACCCAGTCACAAGCGCGATCCCGACCAGATTTAGCACAAAGCCGCCGCGCGCCATTTGCGGAATTGTGACGACACCTGTGCTGAAGGCGATAGCATTGGGCGGAGTTCCAACCGGCAGCATGAAAGCGCATGTCGCCGCCAGCGCAGCGGGCACCAATAAGCCCATTGGATCAACCCCAATCCCAAGCGCCACTCCGCCCAGCACGGGAATGAAAGTCGCAGCGGTGGCGGTGTTGCTAGTGACTTCGGTCAAGAACAGGACAATCGTCACCACAGCAGCAATCAGCAGAACGATCGGCAATGCCGAAAGGCCAGACACTTGCTGACCAAACCAATCATCGAGGCCCGTACCCGCAACCGCCCCGGCCAAGCTCAAACCCCCGCCAAACAGCAGCAAAACACCCCAAGGCAGGCCGCTTTCCGCGTCTTTCCAATTGAGCACCATTTCATCGTGACCGCGTCCCGGCAGCAAAAACAGCGCTAATCCCGCACCAATCGCAATCGCCGTATCATTTAGATCGTCGAGCCACGGCATCACAGCCATGACCGATGGTATTTCAGCCAGCAATCCGGGAACAATCCACAAAAAAGCCGCCCCGGCAAAAACCAGGGCGACCATTCGCTCCCCCTGTCCCAGTTGGCCCAGTTTCGCGATCTCATCCGCGATCAATTGTTTGCCGCCCGGTATCTCGGCCAGATCGAACCGGTAAAGAACTCGCGTCATCAAAACCCAGCCGATGGCGATAAAGGTGAGAGCCAGCGGCAGGCCTAGGATCATCCAATCCACAAACCCGATATCAATGCCCAGTTCTGCGCTGGCATAGCCCGCGATGATCGCGTTAGGCGGGCTACCAAGCAAAGTGCCCAGCCCGCCCATACTAGCCGACCAAGCAATCGCCAGCACTAGGCAGATGCCGAAATTTTCAATCTCCGGATCGGGCGCAGCCTCATGGATTGCCGCATCTCGCGCCGCCCCTCCGCCAGACATCCCCCGGCCAGACACAAGCGCAAGTACCGAAAAGCCAATCGGCAGCATCATCAATGTGGTGGCGGTGTTCGACACCCACATGGACAAAAACCCCGTCGCAATCATCATGCCCAGCACGATCCGCTGCGGCGAAACACCCACACGCCGCAATGTTAGCAATGCGATCCGCCGATGCAGCCCCCATTTCTCCATCGCAATCGCAATCAAGAACCCGCCAAGAAACAGGAACACAATCGGACTTGCATAAGAAGCGGTAGTCTCTGCGACATTGCGCTGCGTCAGCGCCGGAATAAGGATGATCGGCAGCAAAGATGTCGCCGCAAGCGGCACCGCCTCCGTCATCCACCACACGGCCATCAACGCCGCAATCGCAGCGACCCAGCGCGCATCACCTGACAATTCCGCCGCGCCAAGCAGCGTGAAAACAATCGCGGCAAGCGCCAACCCTGCCAGGCGAAAAGTCCAGATTGTGCTGGCGGAACGTGCTGGCGGTGCAGACATTATTGTCCGCCTCCATGCTCGGCGGCCTCTGCAATGACGCGGTCAACCTGCTCGATGGCGGGCTGCTCTATCCGCAATGGGCTCATCAATTGAGCCAATGCGGACGCATCCAAATGCTGCGAAATTCTGGGTTCGTTCATCAATTCATCAATGAAGTCAGTCTCAGAGACGATTGCTCTTGCGATCACCTCCTTGACCAATGCCTCCGCTTCCTCGCGCGGCATGAATTCCGCCAAAGCAAATGCCACACGCTGCGACATGGCAAAACCGCGTGTCAGAGCGATATTGTCAAACATCCGCTCGCTATCGATTTCCAATCCGGACAAGAGCGTGTTGAGCACTCGGACGGCGCCCACCGATCCCACCGAAATCTCCTCGATCACCGGCGTCAGGCGCGATGTGTTGTCACGCTCGAAAAGATTGACGACATCATCGCTAAGAACCTCAGCCAGCCGAGGAATTACTCGTCCAGCATGGACAAGCCGCTCTGGCGCGCGCGGATTGCGTTTGTGCGGCATCGAACTCGATCCCACCACGCCCGGTCGCTGCGCCTCGCGCACTTCGCCAATATCGGTGCCTTGCAAGAGAAAAAATTCTTGCCCAATCCGCTGGTGCGACCGAGCAATCAGGCCGAGAACAAGGCCATATTCCGCCAGTACATCGCGGGTCCCGCTCCAATCGGAAGCATAAGGGGAATCGAGCCCCAATTCTGCGGCAAAGCTCTGCTCCACTGCGATTGCCTGCTCGCCTAGACCAGAATAATTGCCAACCGCCCCCTTCAAGATGGCCGAGCGGCGAAGCCGTCTGCGCAAATCGGCCAGACGATCCCGATGGCGCGTATATTCGCCGACCCAAACGCTGACTTTCTTGCCAAAGGTGATCGGCTGAGCATGCTGGCCCAAGGTTCGCCCGATCATCGGCGTTTGAGCATGCCGGGCGGCAATATCAGACATAATCGCAATCGTTTCAGCCAAGCAGCGATCCAGCGATCCCAGCGAGCGATCCGCCTGAATTATCGTCGTCGTTCCGTAAATATCGACCGTCGTCGCGCCAAAATGCACATATTGATCGCCGTCCGCATCCAAACTGCGCCGCCAAACATTGAGCAATGCGACCATCCGGTGGCGCACGATCTGATATTCGGCATCAAAGGCATCTTGCGGGATCAGCGCGGCCTGCGCATTGGCGGTGATCTCTGCCGCGGCGGCGGCGGGGATGACGCCGTGTTGTGCCTGAGCGCGGGCCATTGCGGCCTCTACCTCAAGGATAATCTGGGTTTGCGCCTCATACCCAAACACATCGCGCGCAGCACTAACCGAGCATGCAGAGGCGTATGAAGGAAAGGCAAGTGCCCCAGCAAACAAACATGTCGCAAACGCGCGCTTGGCCAAGCCGTTTTTCATTCTCGCCCCCTACCTTCTGCGCCCGGCGCCATTTGCCAGCACTGCCATAGACCGCATTTATGGATGCTGCGTCAATCGCTCATGGCCCGAAGCCTCCGGGCCACCCAATGTGACCCCTCTATAACCGGCGGGGAAATGCAAGTGGGGCGTTCGGCAATTATCGTGGGGGCAGGCGTCATCGGCATGTGCAGCGCCTATGCGCTCGCCAAAAGGGGGTGGTCCGTTACCCTGATCGACCGTGAAGACGGACCGGCCATGGGAGCTAGCCGCGCCAATGGCGCGCAGCTCAGCTATTGCTTTACCGATGCATTGGGCAATCCAGCGGTTTTGGCCGCATTGCCGCGCTTGCTATCCGGGAAAGAGGGCGTCTCTTTCGGCCTATCGCCAAATCCCGCTTATCTCGCTTGGCTGGCGCAGTTTGCCCGAAATTGCACGCAGGCGCGGTTTCGCACGAATACGCTGGCAGTGTTGGAATTGGCGTTTGAATCGAAGGCGGCGATGGAGGCGCTACTGCAAGAACATGCAATTGATTTTGCACATCGCCGCGCTGGCAAAGTGCAATTGCTGTATTCGCCGAAAGACCGTTCGAAAGCGGAAATGTTGCGCATTCTCAAACAGCGCCCGGGTTGTGAGCAACAGACCCTAACACGCTCCGAATTGCCCGGATTGGATCCCGCACTTCGCGGACTTGATAGCGGCGTTATCGGCGCGATCTCGACGCCATCGGAAACTGTCGGTGATCCCTACCTCTTTTGCCGCGCTTTGCTGGAATTGCTGATCACGCAATACGGCGTGACGGCGCATTTCGGGTGCGACATTCGCGCGATTGGAGAAGGCGGGCAGCGCGCGCAGAATGCAGGGCCGAGCAGCAGCGGCGCAGGATTTGTTACGTTGGCAAGCGGTGAGCAAATGTCCGCCGATATCGTCGTTGCGGCGGGCGGGATTGACAGCAACCGCCTGCTTGCTCCGCTTGGCCAAGCCATCGCAGTCCAGCCGATGAAGGGCTATTCCTTTGAAATGCCCGCTACGGCGACATCGCCGAAAGTGTCGGTCACCGATGGCAAACGGCGGTTGGTTTTCACAAATTTAGGCGACCGGATAAGGGTCGCAGGCATTGCCGAACTGGGCAATGCAGCGCGCAGTATTGATCCTGATCGGACCAGCTGGTTGGTAAAATCGGCCCAAGAATGCCTGCCCAGTGCCGGTGACTATTCGCAGGCTGGTCGCTTTTGGGCCGGGCTGCGGCCTGTGACGCCCAATTCTCAACCCATTATCCGGCGTGCCGGATCGTCACTGGCGATAAACACCGGGCACGGCGCTTTGGGGTGGACATTGGCCATGGGCTCAGGTGAGCGGATCGCGCAGCTATTGGACGATTAATCTAGACATCGTCGGCGGAGACATATTCCTCAACGTCGATTTCGCCCGCCATCCGTCCGACTGCGACAGCAATGGTCGCATCTCCTGTCACATTGGTCATGGTCCGCATCATATCCATGATGTGATTGATGCCCGCAACGAAGGCGATAGTCTCAAGCGGCACACCGATCGCGCTGAGCACCAGGCTCATCATGATCAGGCCAGAACCCGGAATGCCGGCCGCCCCAACCGAACCCAAGGTCGCCGTAAGAGCGATCAGTAAATAGGACGCCCACGTCAATTCGATCCCATAAAGTTGCGCGCCGAAAATCGCGACCAGCCCCAGATACATCGCCGTGCCGTTCATATTTATCGTCGCCCCCAATGCGACAACGAAGCTCGAGACAGAGCGCGAAACGCCAAGGTTGCGTTGGACACAGCGTAAGGTGACCGGCAATGCCGCATTGGACGAAGCGGTCGAGAATGCGACCGCCTGCGCGTCGAAAATTCCGCGATAAAAATCCATCACCGGCAATTTGGCGATGAAGCGCAGGATCAACGGATAGACCACCAAAATAATGATAAAACATCCAGCGTAATTCAGCCCGACCATCGTCGCCAGTGGAACCAAAGCCTCAAACCCGAATGTGCCCGCCACCCATGCCATCAGCGCAAAAACACCGAACGGGGTTAGTTCCATCACGATCATCGTCATTTTTTGCATGACCACCGCGCCCGCATCGACGATTTTGACGATAGGCGCGGCCTCTTCGCCCGCCATTAACAACGAAATGCCAAACAGGACCGCGAAGACTATGAGCGGCAAAATCTGCCCTTCCGCCATCGTCATGACCGGATTTTCAGGGATCAACGCGAGCAATCTGTCAGTCCAACTCATATCCGGCGGAGCGATTATGTCGGTTCCCTCTGCCAACGTCACATCCAATCCGATGCCGGGTTGAAACACGGTGCCCATCAACAAACCGAGCGAAATCGAAGCCAGAGCGGTAAGCACAAACAGCCCCAAAGCCTTACCGCCCACATCGCCGAGTTTCTTTAGGTCACCGAGCGCCGCAATACCGGATACGAGCGAGAAAAAGATCAGCGGAACGATCAACATTTTTATCGCCCGAATGAACAGATCGCCGATCCAGCGAATGCTCTGCGCCCCCTCGCCCAGAACAAATCCCGCTGCGATTCCCAACGCCAAGGCGCCCAAAACCCGTTGCCACAAGGGGATAGAGAACCAGAATTTCAGCATTGTGTATCCTTAAGTGAAGCATGCTTGAGAAGCGGTCGTCCCGGCAGCGCTCTAGTATGGGTTTCATCGCGGATAACAGCGGCGCCGTTGACGAACAAATGCACCACACCGCTCGATAATTCGCGCGGCTCGCGGTAGGTCGCATTGGGTGCAAAACGGGCCGGGTCAAACACCGTAATATCGGCAAAGTACCCGGTTCGCAGATATCCTCGCCGATCAAAGCCTATGATGTCGGCGGTCAGGCCGCTGCTGCGGCGAATAAAACGCGCCAAATCCATATTGCCGGCCATGACCAGATCGCGATAGGCCTTGGGGAAGCTCGCATATTTGCGCGGGTGGCCAGTGGATCCATCAGAGCCTGTCACCACCCATTCCTGATCAGCAAAAGCCGCAATATCCTCCCGGCTCATATTGAACGATGCCAGCCGCGCGTCGCCTTCCGCCAGAATTGCGATGGCCGCATCAACCGGCTCTGCGGAACTCGCTTGCGCTATTTCTGCCAAGGTCTTGCCAAGGGGTGCGTTCGATCCGGATAACTGCCCAGTCACCAGCAATCTATCAGCCCCGCCGCGCCGCGCGACCGCCTCAATCATAGCCTCTCGAATCGACAATCGGTTCGCCGCGTTCGCCGGAGTGTCCGCCAGCCTTTCTCTCAATGCCTCCAATCCTCCCTCGAGCGCCCAGCGCGGGACCAAAGCGTTTGAAATGCGTGTGCCCGATGCTTCCCAAGGATATTGGTCTGCAGTGACGCGCTGGCCGCTCGCCCGGGCCGCCTCAATCATTGCAATCATCCGGGCGCTGTGCCCCCAAACAGCCGGGCCTAACGCTTTGATATGCGCAATATGGACGGGCAAATCCGCCTCTCGTCCGATCTCCAACGCCTCTGACAGGGCGCCAGTTACGGTCACATTATAGGTGCTCTCATCGCGTAAATGGGTGTCATAATACCCGCCCATTTCCCCGGCGATCCGGGCCAAGGCGATCACTTCGTCGGTCTTTGAATAGGATTGCGGAACATAATAGAGGCCCGCGGAAAGCCCCCATGCACCCGCGCACATGGCATTGCGGGTTAAGCTCTCCATCTGCGCCGCTTCTGCGGCATCAGGCCCGCGATTGGCCGTACCCAGCACCGCCCTGCGGACGGAGCCAAAACCGACCAAATACGCTGTATTGGTGCCGATGCGCTGATCGCGGGCGGATTGTGCCAATGCGGCAATTTCGTGACTGCCAAACCCATCATTGCCGGTCATGACGGTCGTCACACCCTGATAGGCAAAGGGAAGATTTGCGCGTCTTTCACTATCTGGCGATGCCAAATCGGATCCGGCATGCGTGTGGGGATCAATGAAGCCCGGCGAGACTATCAAACCGCTGGCATCGATAGTCCGGCTTGCCCGGTACCGGGCGCTGGCGTTTGGGCCAATATAGTGGATTACATCCCCGCGAATGGCGATGTCTTGAACGGCGCCGGGCGCGCCCGTGCCATCGAACACTTGGCCGCCAATGATCAAAATGTCGGCGCGTTCGGTCGGGGCTGCGGATGTGCCCTGAGTATCCGGAGCGCCCGGTGCCTCCAGTGTGTTTTGTGTGCTTTGACAGGCTGACCCGCAAAGCACAGCCGCCAGCAACGCAATGGCGAGGCGTGGCCGTTTCACTGCGCGGCAGGGGTCAAAGCCGGCTCAGGCTCTGCGACGGGGTGCTGGATTGGTTGCGGGGTCAGTTCAGGGGGCAGTTGCGGGTTGGAGAGGGGCAATTCTGGCTCAGGCACCTCAAGCATCGTCGCCATCATCGCCAGAGCGGATTCGCGACCGATCCGGCAGATCAACGCACGGTCTGTCTCATCCCCAATTTCGAAGGTAATCCCCGGCGCGCCGTACGTGTCATAGGCATACGCTTTTGATATCGGACGGCCCACGGCATGGCGTGCATCGCGGTTCACTTCATAGTCCGGCATCCGTTCCTGATACCGCGCCAGCCAATTACGGGTGAACAATTCAGGGTCCGTCGGCAATTCGTCGGGAATGGTGTAAAATACGTCGCGATTGGTCGAATGAAAATCGATGAGGACCCTCAATTCGCGCGCCGGGTCATTCGCCACATTCTCCAGCAATTCTCCCATCAAGGCCGTTTCTGGCTGAGTAAACGGGCCCCAATCACGGTTGAGATCAACGCCGCCTGTATTGTGCCGCCAGTGGCCGCGCATCACACCGTCAGGGTTGAGCAGCGGCACAGCCAAAGTTTCAAAGCGCGCCCGGTAAGCGCGGGCCAAATCGCTATCTTCCAAAATCGTCTCAACAAACGCAAACATCGCCAGAGCACCCGTCACTTCCGGAGGATGCTGCCTGCCCACCAAAACCACGGTTTCGCGCGGCTCGGCCTCTCTTCCAGCGATCCGGATCATCTCAATATCGCGCTGCTCGGCTGATTTTCCCAGCAAGCTGCGGGTGACGAATGGCCTATCGTCAAAGCCATCGAGCCATGCGTCATAAACCGATGGCGGCAATATCTCCTGTGCGGCGACAAACACCGGCTCATCCCTCAACCGCAACGTGATCCGCGCGGTACGCTCCCCACGCTCGCCTTCGACTGTCACCCGGTTTGCGGGCATGAAGGTCCAATTGACGCCGTCAGTGCTGGTTTTGGGCCAATAGCGATGGCCGCATGTTTCATATTCCAGATCAACCGTCACCCGTGTGCGCCGCTGCGGCGTCACGCGGAAGGCGTACCAAGCGCTGCAATTGATATCGCCTTCATCCTCCGGCGCGATTGTCAGAGTGAAACGGTTATCGCCCGAGGTTTCGCATTCGGAAAATGCGCCGGTGGGAAAATCCTGATCAATGCGCGCCTTACTGGTGGCGCAGGCTGCCTCTGATCCGGCGGGCGTTTCTGTACCGGTTGCAAATACAGGTGATTGCGCCGTTCCCAGCATCAAAGCAAAGGCGGCAATTATGGCTCGCATGCGCATGGTCATGCCTCCTTAGTGTCAGTTTGAAGAGGGGGCCGCTCCGCTTGTTCAGACCGGCCCCATCACCGGTTAGAAGTTCTTACGAATATCGAAGGAGAACTGACGGCCCCGCCCGCTATGCAGGCTACCGTAATACCCAAAACTTTCATCAGCCAGCGGCGGATCTTCGTCGAAGATATTGTTCACACCAAAGCGCAGCCGCGTTCCATCAATCGCCGAATTGTCGTCGATTGTATAACTGATACCGAAGTTCAAGGTGAACCAATCATCAACCGGGAACAGCGCAGCGGTGTCGTCTTGCTGAGCGCCCGGATCGAACACTTCGCCAACATAACGGCCAAAGAAGTTCACTCGAACTGGCCCGCTTTCCCAAGCAGCCGAACCAGAGAAGCGCCATTTCGGACGCCCATCAATTTCGAGCAGTTCGCCAAAGCCAAATGGTTGAAGTGCGGCGACATCGCCAACCGAGAGTTCGGGAATTTGTTGCAGCAACGGAGTGAGTTCAGAGAACAACCGGTCGGCATCTGGCCCTGCCAATTGTTCAAAGCTGCGCAGGCGCGCTGCATTCACTTGGAAATCAAACTCACCAAAGCTGGTGTCAAACTCATACATCACGCTGAAGTCCATGCCTTCTGACGTGCGGCGGTCCAAATTGCTGTAAGGGTTCAAGATCTGCTGAATATCGCCCGCTGGATTGATGCCCGTCCCGGCATACAGATCAAGCTGATCGGCATCGGGTGCATCACGCACAACATTGGGGTTAAATCCGCCTTCCAAACGCAGCAGAAGATCGAGCAGCAGTGCGTTGCGGTTACCGAAGATACCGATGATACCCTCTTGCTTCACTTCCCAATAATCGGCCGTCAAAGTCAGGCCCGGAATGAAGCTTGGGGTGACAACCACGCCAAAATTGATGCTTTCGGTATCTTCCGGATCAAGATCACGCGCACCGGAACGAAAATCGATAGTCCCCTGCGTGCCGCAATCCGGCACGTCGTCTTCGTCACCTTGAATAATCTCTGCGACGCATTCGACCGCTTGGACAACCGAGTTAGAGCGCGTCGTTCCCAGATCATTGATCTGAATAAGGTTTGGCGCGCGGAAACCTTGCGACCAAGCACCGCGGAACAAAATGTCACGCACCGGACGCCATGCAAGCGCAGCCCGCGGGACGAGCGCACTGGAGCTGTCTGAGAATTCCTCAAACCGCCCAGCCAGTTGCAGCTCCAACGTGTTGAAGAGCGGGATGTCCATGTCATCTGAAATGATCGGCACCAACAGCTCTGCAAAGGCAGAATACACTTCGCGATTGCCGCTTGTGTCTGGTGACGGGCTGGAGCCGACAACGTCACTGCCGAATGTGTCACCATTCACCGCATTGGTGAATGTGATGGTGCCATCTAGACGGTCATCACGGTCATCAATGAAGGTTTCGCGGCGGAATTCCACCCCAGCGGCAAAACCCACACCGCCGCCTGGCAATTGGAACAAATCAGGGCGCGACACTTTGAAATCTGCCAGCGCAAGCGTGGTTTCCCCTCGGCGCGAAACGTCAATCGTAATCGCGTCGATCACGGCCTGAGGATTGGGAGTGCAATCGCGCTGGATCGACGGGAATTCCTCGCTCTGGATACAGCCGCCATTGAACGGATTATAGGCGCTCGCATCGGTCCGGTTGATCGCGTCCTGAGCCAGCGTGCTGGAGATCCGGTTGCGCGTCAAATCGGTGGTGTTGGCCTGCGCATAAAGCAGCCCGGTATCGTAATCCCACCCGCCAAATGTGCCGCGCACTCCGGCGACCAAACGGTATTCATCCTTGGTCACAGAACCAAGCCGCGGCCCTGCATCGACCCAGCGATAATCTTCGATAAGCAAAGCGCGGCCCGCATCGGTAACGCCAGACCCAATGCCATTATCAACTCGGTTCGGGTTGGGCGAACCATCCGCCAAAGTCGTTGCACCCAATGGATTGTAAAAGGCGGTCGCCTCAATCCCCAAGGGGACCGCGCTCAGCATGGTGCTTTGCTCGCGCTCACGAAAATTTTCTGATCGGTAATACGACCCTTCGAAATAAGCCTCGGCGCTGTCGCTCAATTCATAGTTGAACAACAATTGCGCGTTGTAGCGATCCTTTTCAGAATAGAGGAACCGGTCAGCGCCAAGGTCATGGCGCAAGACCCGATCAATCGTCCCGCCATTATCCGCGCAAATTCCATTGCCCAAATCAATGACGCGGCCATCGCTGTCCGCTGCACCATTTGCCCCAAACAAGGCGCAGGGTTGCAAGTGGAAATCATCATCGCGCAGAGCAGTGGTGTTCGACGAGGTCGCGCTCGACCCTTGAATATCAAACGCACCCCACGGGCTGTTGATTGAACGATTATCGAATTGCGTATCCCCTTCGAAATCCGTGCCGATCAAAAACGGCCTCAAATCGCTCGACGCGGAGAATTCACGGTCGGTCGCGCGCAATCCGTTTTCATGAAAGTAACCGCCATAAATCGTCACATTGCCGCGCCCATCGGCAAAGTCGAAACCGAGCCCGCCATTGATCCGGTAATTGTAAAGGCCCGTCCCATCAGAGGCGCGATAATTGGCTTGCAGGAAACCGCCATCGCGGCCGCCGCGCAGGATCGTGTTGACAACGCCCGCCACCGCATCGGCGCCGTAAACTGCCGAGGCACCGTCGCGCAGAACTTCGACCCGGCGAACACTGCCCGGTGCGATTGTGTTGGTGTCGGGGGAAACGACGGGCACAAACAATTCGGTTTGGAAACCCGGATTCAGCAACATCCGGCGGCCATTGATCAAGAGCAGCGTGTTGCCCGTGCCAAGACCGCGCAAGTTGATCGAGGCGATATCGCCGCGCGCGCCATTGACGCCGCCAGCGGTGCTTTGCTCGTTAAATTCTACTGAACCCGCTTGCGGGATCGCCCGAAAAATCTCGTCACCCGATGAAGGATCGATTGAATCGATCAAATCTTCATCAACGACCGTGACAGGCAAGACATCATCAACCTGCGCGCCGCGAATTTGCGTACCGGTCACAACAATTACAGGTGTATCGTCAGCCGCTTGCGCCTCGCCAGTGACATCCGCGCCGCTTGCATTTGCGCCGCTTGCATTTGCGCCGGCATCTTGGGCGCTTACATTGGCGCTGGCCAGCGCGGCGAGTGAAGCCCCTGCGAGTGAGAAAATTTTTGATCCAAGTTTCATTTTGGCCCCCTGTTTTATATCTTGTTCCTTGATCCGGCCTGCTTCCCCAAGCACGCCGCATCACGCAATGATGATTACAATTAGACGTCAAACCAGCGTTTTGCGCAACACCGGCGCAGCATCTTATACCATATCAGTTATAGCCTTACGTTATAGCAATCGCGGCTCTACCAGCGGACAACCCAGCCAGACTGGCGGCTAGCCAAACAATCTATGCATCGTTTTCACGCATTTTTCGATCAACGCATCGTCGCTTTGTTCTGCCAAAGTCATGGCAACAAATGGCAATGCGGGTGATCCATCCAGATCATGCGCGGCGACCATATCGCTTTTGAAACGGCGCGCGGTGAAGCCATCGACAATCGCCGCACCTGCACCCAGCTCCACCAGTTGAGCGGCGATATAATAGGTTTGCGCCGATATCGCGACCAGCGGCGTGACCCCGGCTTGCTCGAGATAGGCGCTCACCCTATCCGCAACAGGACCACTTCCGCGCAGCCCGATGATCTCCCGCCCATCCAACACGTGCGAAGGCAGGCTCGTCAAATCATCATCAAATGTGCCGCGCTGTGACAATACGCTCAGATTGACCGAATTGATCGTTTGGCAGCGGATCCGGTCGTCAAATTCATCATCAAAACCAACGCACAGATCAAATCGCTTTTCCAATAACGCAGCGGTGATTTCTTCACTGTGCAAGGTGGCCAAATCAAAACTTACGCCCGGCTCATCGACGCGCATTGCGGCCACCAGCGGCGGCGCAATCGCAAAGCCAAGAGATGGGAGCACACCGATCCGCAAATGCCCGCCTTTGCGCCCGCGAATATTTCCTGCGGTCCGGTTCAAGGCAGAGACGCGGCCATAAATCTCGCTCACCTCTTTGAACAATTCATCGGCTGCTTTGGTGGGATAAAGCCGCCCTTTGCGCCGATCAAACAAGGCAAACCCAAGCTGGTCCTCCGCATGACGGAGCACTTTGCTCACCGACGGTTGCGAAACGAAGAGATTGCGCGCGGCCGCGCTGATCGAGCCTTCTTGATAGACGTGATAAAACACTTCGATATGTCGGATACGCATCGCGTCATTCTACACGCCAATCGCCGGCGCAAAAGCGAATTGCGCGCGCCAATGGGCCGGCGCGGCCCATGCACTCTTGAAATTTTCGCCAATCCCCTGTTCAAGTCGCGGCATTATTAAAGGGGATCAAGCGCGAGTTGCGGTTTGCAATTCGCCCAATTCTCGCCTGCCGCCCTGCGTGATTGCCCCTTGGGCGCGCCGTCCGAATTCATGAATGAAAGTCACACAATGAACCCGCAAAAACTGGCCACCATCCTTTCAACCGTTTCCGCAGCCGCCCTCCTCACAGGCTGTGCGACCTATAATCAGGACGCAGAGATGAACCCCATTGCCGAAGCCGCGGAAACCTATTCGCCGACTATCCCAGCAGGCACCGGCTATTTCGCCAGCGAAAGCACTTTGCCGTTTCACGCGCCGGATTTTACCAAAATCTCTGAAGACGATTATCTGCTAGCATTTGAGCAAGGTATGGAGATCCACGCCGCTGAGGTCCAAGCGATCATCGACAATCCCGCTGCGCCGTCATTCGCCAATACGATTGTCGCGCTGGAAAAATCGGGCGACATGTTGGGCAATGTTGCCTCCGTCTTCTTTCAATTGACCGGCACAAACACGACCGACCGGTTGGACGAAATCAACACGCAAATCAGCCCGCTACTGTCTGAACATAGCGACAGCATCAATCTCAACCCGGCTTTGTTCGCGCGGGTGAAAGCGGTTTACGACAATCGCGCCGCGATGAGCATGACGGTGGAAGACGCGCGGCTGCTTGAAAACACATACCGCGATATGGTCCATGCGGGCGCATTGTTGACCGATGCGCAGCGCGAAGAGGTGATGGCGCTCAACACGCAGCTTTCCACGCTGACCACTGAATTCAGTCAGCTTGCCCGTGATGCGATGGCGGATCAGCCGCTGATCGTCGACACGCGCGAAGAACTGGCCGGATTGTCCGATGCCGACATTCAAGCCGCCGCCGAGTTTGCCGCAGAAAAAGGCCATCCGGGCAAATTTGCCATTGCCCTGCAAAACACCACGCAGCAGCCTTTGCTGCCGACCTTGGAAAATCGCGAAACTCGCGAGAAGCTCTTCACACTCAGCTACAACCGCGCCGATGGCCGCAAAGCCGTTGATACCCGCGATCTGATCGCCCGCATCGCCTTGGCCCGCGCGGAAAAGGCGGCGCTATTCGGGATGCCGGATTGGGCCAGCTATACTATGTATGACCGCATGGCGAAGGAGCCCAAGACGGCTCTGGATTTCATGGAGCAAATGGTCCCCGCACTGGCCGCAACGCAGCGCCGCGAGGCGGAAATGTTGAACGCGGCAATACGCGCGGATGGCGGCGATTTTTCGGTCCAGCCATGGGATTGGTACCGCTATGCCAATCGCATCAAAGCCGAACAATTTGACCTCGATGAGGACGCCGTGATGGAATATTTCCAGCTCGATAAAGTGCTGGAAGACGGCGTTTTCAAAATGGCTGAGGACCTTTACGGTCTGACATTCGAGCGGCGCACTGATTTGCCCGTCTATCATCCTGATGTGTGGACCTACACTGTGTTTGACGCCGACGGGTCAGAATTGGGCCTGTTCTATTTTGATCCGTTCCAACGCCCGTCGAAACGCGGCGGTGCGTGGATGGGCAATTTTGTCGATCAAAGCGATATGACGGGCAACAAGCCGGTCATCTACAACGTCCTCAACATACCCAAAGCGTCCGCTGGCGAACCGCAACTGGTTAGCTTCGATTGGGTCAACACAACGTTCCATGAATTTGGCCATGCGCTTCACGGACTGTTCGCGGATCAACGCTATGAGAGCCTGTCTGGCACTGCGACCGCCCGCGACTTCGTCGAATATCCCAGCCAAGTCCACGAAATGTGGGCGACTTGGCCTTCAATCTTGTCGAATTACGCCGTGCATTACGAGACCGGCGAAACGATCCCTGCGGCCATGATCGAACGGATTGAGGCGGCAGCCAAGTTCAACCAAGGCTATGATTTTGGTGAAGTCGTTGAGGCGGCACTGCTGGACATGAAATGGCACGCACTATCGCCAGAGGAAGCGCGCGCTTTGGTCGGCGATCCGGCTGCGGTTGATGCGTTTGAGCGCCGTTCGCTAACGGACCTTGGGCTAGAGATTGATTTGGTCCCGCCACGCTACCGCAGCACCTATTTCAGCCATATCTTCTCGTCCCCTGCGGGTTATTCTGCCGGCTATTACAGCTATTTGTGGACGGAAATGCTCGACCGCGACAGCCGCAAATGGTTCCGCGAGAATGGCGGCCTGACACGTGCCAATGGCGATCATTACCGCGCAACTGTCCTCAGCCGCGGGGGAACGATGGATTATTTCCAAATGTTCGAAAACTTTGCCGGTCGTCAGCCAAACGTGCAGCCAATGTTGGAAGCGCGCGGATTGGTCAGCGAATAAGGGGTAGAGGGCGGCGGGCAGACCGCCGCCCTAAACCACCCATATCCCAGTACAGCATCAGAATGCCTGCCAGACCAGCGCAGAGCATCCCAGCCACGTTGTAAACATAACCGAGTAAGGCAATCGGCGCGGCCACAGCCGGACCACCAACAATGTCGCGGCCGCCGTACCAGCCAAAGCAAACAAGGTGAAACCCACGAGGCCAGAGCCAATGCCAAAGCCAGCACCGCCACCTGTTAGCGCCGCCTCTATCGCGATGCTGGCCCATTGAGCCGGTAACAATGCCAAGAGCCAATCCGGCAGCAGATCAGGCGAAGCAGCCGCTGTCGCCACAATAGCAGCCTCCCCCGCAACAACCGCCACGGCGACCAACCACCCTTTGTCGGATGCACTGCGAGCAAACAAAGCGCCCCGCGCGGCAAAGCTGATGCTGGCGATAGTCAGGGCGAAGCAGGTCGGCAGCTTAAGAGGCCATTCTGACAGGCCGAGCGCATATCCCAATAGCATGAGCCCCACCCCGGTGATCACAGCGATAGAAACCCCGAGCAAGAAACGTCCAGAGATGGCCCCAGCAATCATGCCAATGCCCATCACGCCAATCGCCAATATCAGACCAAGGATGGAAAGGTTGAACGTTGTGGCAGTAGGCTCAGCTGGGGGCGCATAACTCACCAGCAGGATCACGACGGCAGGGATTGCAACCCCAATGAGCGCGGCAGATGACCACGCCAAAGCTGGCCATATCGGTGGCTGAACATGCAGGCGATCGCTCATCTGCAGCAGAGTGATTGAAGTCGTCGGCCTTGTCGAGCCCAGCGCGCTGAATGCTAAGCCGCTCGGCCGATTGGTTGTGAAACCACACCGAACCAGTATGTTTTCAGGCTTGAACTTGCCACGCGCCAGCCGGGTACGACCAAGTCAGGTCGACCCACCAAGTTTCTCAATATTTGAAAATATGGTGAGCCCTGCTGGGTTCGAACCAGCGACCTACTGATTAAAAGTTAGAAGACCTCTATATCCTAGAATTCGATCGAGTTTCCAGACCGCCCCTTTTTCCTCTTAAAAACAGACTTCTGACTATCTTTGTCTTTCCTCTAGTGATCTGGCACTGTATCACATGTGCTTACTGCGTGCTTACTGGAAAGGCGATATGCCGAAGTTCAAAATCAACAAGAGGAACGTGGATGCGGTTGCGCAAGGTGCGTCTGACATATTCTATTGGGACAAGGAACTGACTGGTTTCGGATTGAAAGTCACCAAGAACGGCTCGAAGAGCTACGTTGTGCAGTATCGCATGGGTGGTCGTGGCGCGCCCGTCCGGCGCTATACCATAGGCAAGCATGGCGCCCCATGGACTCCGGACTTGGCACGAAAGCGCGCTCAAGAACTCTTGATTGCCGTAAAATCAGGAATCGACCCATCTGAAAGGGAACAGATCGAAAGGCGTAAAGCGAACGAGCTAGCTTTTGATCGATATGCTCAAGAATTCGTTGAGCGTTATGCGAAATCAAACCAGCCGAAATCGTGGTCGCAAGCAGAAAGCGTCCTACGCGTTAATGCCATTCCCACATTCAAATCTAAGCCGCTAAACAAAATTACTCGCCGTGATGTCTCAGCGCTCCTCGAGTCTGTTTCTGAAACGAGACCTCCCACCGCCCGCTACCTGCACGCCACGTTGCGGAAGTTATTCCGATGGGCGGTCGGTCGCGGCGATCTTGAGATCTCACCCATGTCTAACATGGAAGCTCCGGCGCCGCCGGTCTCAAGAGATAGGGTCCTTGATGACTGCGAGTTGAGAGCGCTTTGGTTGGCTTCGAAGGAACTGACTTTCCCATTTGGTCCGCTGACAAGACTACTGATTGCGACCGGCCAGCGCAGGTCAGAAGTGAGTGCCATTTGCTGGAGCCAGTTAGATTTGGAGGGCGGGAATTGGACAATACCGGCCGATCTGGCGAAGAACGGCGTAGCCCATATTGTTCCCCTAAATCACTTGGCGATTAGGGAGCTTCTTGAACTCAGAAGCCTCCAGATAAATGACATGATTTTTTCTCGTACCGGCAGCACTCCACCGAGCGGATGGAGCAAGGCCAAGCGTAGGCTAGATCATCGCTTATCAAACCTAGTTGACGAGCCAGTTTCCCATTGGCGGCTGCACGACATTCGCCGAACCTTCGCGACAGGGATGCAAAGGCTAGGGGTGAGACACGAAGTCACAGAAGCATTGCTCAATCACGTCAGCGGCGCAAAATCTGGAATCGTGGGTGTTTACCAGAGGTATGATTGGGCACCTGAAAAGCAAGCGGCGCTGGAGGCTTGGAGCAATGCGCTCGATCATCTGATGTCTGACGAAGATCATTCTCTTGTACCGACAAGTCACGACACTGTGGTTGAATTTGGATCGCGAAAACGAGTTGGTCATTGAGCAGCGAAACCCGTGCATGGGAAAACGGGCTAACCCCCAACACAACCGACGAGATCATGCTCGCGATTGAGCAATGTCAGCGCGACTTAAAGTACGAAGCCATATATGGCTCAACCGCTTCGACTGCACACCGGTTACGAAGGATTGCCCAGACAGCAAGAATTCTGAGCGCCGAGCTTGCCGCACTTTCGCCGGTGGGATGGGCCGCACTGCGAGATGGCGTCAAGATTGATCCGGCCCTCAAACGCAAGATGTCTAAGCACAGCCAGCAAGGTCGAGAAATTAGAACTGCACTGGCATTGCTGGGTAAGGGCGGTGAACCCGCAGCCAATACTCTGGAGTCATCATTCGATACAGGTGAACCGATCGAACAAGGTTCACGGTCAGCGCTAGGCCGTAGCTCAGATCTTCAGTCTGTAACGGCCGAAGACGCTTCTCCTAGTCGCCTTCAGTTCAGATCTGCAAAAGACAAGTTTGCGATCGCCATCATTGGGGCGTTGGCATGTTCTGACAAGGAACTAGAGACGCGTATTTGTGAGGGTAAAAGTTCGCTCGAACGTTTCCTGTCGTGCGTCTGGGAGCAGGAGATGAAGGTTGGGCAGAAAGCACCCAATTTTGATCGCGTTGCTCGCGCGAGATTGGAAATCATCGGCATCGCCACAGGGTCAACCGAGGGAACTCCCGGTTGGAAAGAGATCTTGCGCGAGAAATATGGAGGTCTTGAAACCCTAAGCCCGGATGACGTCACCAGTATCTATCTTCCCGATCTGCGCGAAGATAACTCCCGAGGGGAATCTGAGATCATTCAATCCACTCTGAGCGAATCGGAGATAACGGATGACGGTAATGCGAGTGAAAGAGGCGGCTGACTACCTTGGCCTAAGCGCAAGCACGCTGAACAAATGGCGCGTGACAGGCAAAGGTCCCAAGTTTGTAAAGCTGGGTCGGGTTGTGGCGTATCGCCTATCGGACCTGCACGAATGGCTCGAACGTCAGGCCAAAAGGAGCACCAGTCAGGAAGTCGTTCCTTGGGCAGATGACTAAAATCTAATTTGAATCGCAGGCTGGGGTCGGCTCAATACGGTGGCCCGGCCTGTGTATCCCGGTACCATGGGAATGAGGTCATATACCGGAAGGGCACCGCGAAAGTCAGATGCCTAGAGACCTCCGGCACGCATTGCGCAAGTGTCGATAGAAAAACTGGCGACCACTCGGAGGCGCGTGCCCTTACGAGTGGGCCTATGATGACGGCCGGCGACGGAAGCCAGGTAAGATCTTCATTAGGCTGCGGTCTCCCCTTCGCCTTTTTGGTGAAGGGGGGACCGCTATGCCTACTCCAACCAACCCCAACAAAAGCCAGATGGGTTGTGGTTCAGGACAAGAAAAAAGAGACTAGGGACAAGCTTGATAGGTAGCACTGGTCGCGGGTTTCGATTTCTCATTTTCGCTATGTCTGATTGTCACATGCGCCACTCTGACAGGGCGGCAGCACGGTCGGTTTTTTTGAGCCGTTTCTAGCCGTTTCGTTTCTAGCCGCCAAGAACGCCCCCTCCCTCCAAGTGCTGTCTTTGAGTGTGACGTGACACCTAGCCCAATTCACAAACAGGCGTTAAACAGTGTTCACCGCGTTATGTCGTCAAAAGCATTCGCGGTGCGCATGACGTGCTGAACACGAGCCTCCTATGCCGGGGGGCTCCCCGAATAAAACAGCCTCTCGGCGAATAAGGGAGGCGTGCTTCCTCGTGTTCGCGCGTTTTGAACCGCCCGGCACCAGCCGGGCTGAACACGGAGTAAGAGATGAATATTGCAATCTACGCTGTCGTTCTGACGGCACTACAAACCGCGACCATAAGCGCGGGTGACTTCACATATCACGAACGCTTGGACCCAATTGACGACACACTGTTAGTTGGCGTTGTCGCGGACCAGCCGGATGCCAAACTGTCAATTGCGTGCGATCACTCAAGATCGCGAACGATATACGTGACGCTCGACACTCGCGGCGTGTTGGCGCCGCTTTCGTCGTCGCTGCTGCGCGAACTTCGGACGTTTCAGTATCGAGTGGATCGCGGTTCGGTACATCGAGCATCAGCAGAATATACCCATATCGACAGAGCGTTTCTTGACGGTGCTGAAGGTCGCGCATTCGCTCAGCGGCTGGCAGACAGTGAGCGGGTTGTAATCCGGGTTGATGGCACGCGTGGCCCGATTGACGTTACCTATGACACCACTGAGCTTCGTCCACTTATTGAGCGTGTGGCTGAGCGCTGCGGGGACCGTCGGCTAATCAATCGGCTAGAGGATGAAGCATGACCATCATACTTTTGCTCCTGATCGTTTTGATCCTCTTATTTGGCGCAGGGGTCGTCAAAGGCTGGCTCAGAAATGTGTTTGGCGCTGTATTAGGCATCAGTCTACTAGCAAGCATTCTGCTCACCGCGGTTTCAATCTTCGGTGAAGACGCGTTCTGGACAATCTGGGTGGGAGGTGGAGCATTGTTGTTCGCTCTTGTCGTGTGGGCGAAAAGCTACGACCCAGCCGCAGCCGAACACAAGGCAAGAGTAAAGCGCGCTCAGCAACAACGCGATCAACGTCCAAGGCACTGAATTTGTTTGGATGGGTATTGAGGTGCTCAACTGGCTAGCGACTAGTGCTCTTGTTAGCATTCGCCCAGAAAAGCTGACCTTCAACTCTAAGTGGAGTCTTGGACAAAGCCAGCCGGTACTGAGTATCGAAGTGCTTCATTGATCAACGGAAGAGAGAGTCTCGCTATGCATAGTACCGATTTCACTCAGAACAGACTCAAATTGCTTTGGATCTAGCACCTGAAGCTTAGACTCGAATCCTATTAGGTTTGCACCATCAATCTGCGGGGCGTCAGAAAAATCGGGTTCAGTCACCGTCGCCAAAATCAACTGTTGACCGTCAAGCTTCTTCGACTCGATGAAATCAATGATAGCCTGTTTGTTTGCAGCATCCTGCTCCTGCTGAAAGGGGGAGTCGATCAATAGAGGGCATACGACGAAGTTATTGAACTCATCCATTGTGCTCAAAAATGCATAGTACTGAGCTAACAGCGCCCTCGGCAAATCACTGCCTAACGCGTTGTTCCTAATTGCTTTGTCGACAGACTTATAGTCATTCTCTGATAGGACACCGACGTTTAGAAGGTTGAGATATTCTTTCATCCTGGCCTTGTACCAATCAACGATTTCCTTCTTTCGGTTCTTATCCAGCTTTAGAGCTTTGGCATTGTGTTCAAGCTTGTCGGCAAAGGCCCGTTCTCTTTCGAGAAACTCCCCAATCTCGAGGTTCAGAGAATGGATCATCTCTTTCATCCCTTCCGAAGCAATCAACTCGGACAGCGTCACGCCTTCCTTCTTGCGCTCAAGGGTGGCCTTCACTTCGTTTAGAGTTGATGCAATAGAGTCGTAAGATCGCTGCGCATCAGACAGCTTTTCCGTAACGTCGCGCCTGCTCTTTAGCCATTGGTCGACTAGGTAGTGGCACTGGTCGACATCGTCGAGGATTCCGAACCGCTCGACAAAAGAATTGTCAAATTCAGTTCCACAAGTGGGGCACCCTACGACATCTGGAGTTTCAGGCTGTTCTGCGAATCGAAAATCAGCATCTAGCTCAGCGATCGAGTGCTTTATGACCTCTATTTCTCGATCAATTAGATTTCGTTGATTGCGAAGATCTTTGATCTTCTGGAGCGCGTCCTGTTGCTGACCGTAAATTGCGTTGTATTCCTCAACCACGGCCTCCATTTCCGCCTGCAACACTGCTGGGTCTAGGTCAACTTTCGCATGCGCCTTCCGCTTCTCAACCGAATTCCTAGCGGCCTGCAACGACCGCCTGTCTATCTCGATTGCGGCCTTTTCTTGCTCGAGTTCAATCTCGCGATTCTTTGCATCGTAGTAGGCCTGCGACCTTACTCCGAGATGGTAGTCGAGCATTAGCCTCCGATAGTTGCCGAACTGCTGTAGGCCTGTGAATGATGACCAACTGGACCTCCAGCCAGCGTCCTGGTCAACGTAGAAGGGTAGGAAGTAGAAGGCCGGTCCGGCTTTGCCTAGTTTCCCACCATGTTGTTTCTCCAATTCAATATTAAATTCGAGAATTTGATTTACGAATTCCGAGATTCCGCCTTCGACCGAAATTCCGACATGGCGGGATACCAACTGCTTGTTTTTGTCAAAAACGCCGAAGTACTTTTCATCGCGCAATATATAGAATTGTCGACCGTCTACCTCAAAGCTAACGCAGTATATGGCGTTAGCTTTTTGCCAGATTGAATTATTGATCTGAGGCGTATTTGCACCGAAGCAATGATAGATTGCTTTGACAACTGTCGATTTGCCGACATCATTCTCGCCGACCAGCAGGTTTATCCCCGGACTGAACGTTTGCTTTAGTGCCGATCTTTCCGCCTTCGAGAGTATCCATAGCTCTTTCAGAACGAGGTTTTTCACGATATTTGCCTTTTCGAAGGTTGCGTATCAGCAAGCTGAAGTTAGATTTTTTCATAATAGACAACGCAACTAAGCGCACCGAGATAGTCGGCCTTCTTATAGAAGTTTCCGACTTCGTCGCTTTGCATCACTACATCTACTGATTGATCGACAAAGGCCGCCAGCCCAGGTGGAGCATCAGACCAATCGTCGACGGAAGACGCCATGGTTTTGGCGATGTTCTGGACTTCCAAGTTTAACGGGTCGAAGAAATCTGCCGACGCTTCAGCGAGCCGCTTTTGCAACCGAATGATGTCGATCTCGTTCCAGTTTGCTTTTGCAAGGGCATGAAGGACTGTTGTTACATCTAACCCTTGCCTTGCTTTGCCGTGAACATGAATCAACGTGCTCTCGACAAATTTGTGATCGATGCACTTCTTGTCCATCAACTCGGCTGCGTCGGAAATCTGATTTGATGGATAGTTGTTCTTGCGAGAGATTTCTGACTGCAGAAGCCTAATCCAGGTTCGGACATTCAAACCATGATCCTCACCGAACTTCGTGCTGAATAGCTCAATCGCTTCGCCCTCGAGAAAGCTCCGCATAGCACTCAAAGATACATCGCTGACATGAAAATGCAGCTTATCCAAATGCTGCTCGGTGAAGCCCTCAACCTCAGCGCTTAGCTTTGTGAGAATTCTCTTCCTAAGCTTCACATCGAGGTCAGCGGCGCAAACATCACAATCAGTGAACTCAAATGCATTGTTCGAGACTAGAACGATCTTGACGTCGTGTTTGGCGCAGATGCCGTCGAAATTATCGCACATCTTGCCAAGAATTGATGCGTTACCGCCTGGGCGAGAAGTTAGCGTCGTGAGCTTTCGCGGATTTGCAGATTTCGAAGTCTTGACCTGGGTGAACTGCGCCTGCGTGGGACCACCGGCTGGCGATAGGAACAAGACATCATCATGAAACTCGAAAGCAATGAGGTAACTCTCGCCGTCGAGATGTTTTCGCATCAACTGACAAAATGCCCAGTTCTTCTGGTAGTCAAACCTGCTGGCGGCGTCAGCCCCAGCGGTCTCCCGTTGAGGCTTTTTCGTAAGATCTTCAAATAGTGTACCTGCCACCGCATCCCCCCAAAGATAGCTGAGAACATCTAATCCAAGCTATCCAATGTCAATGTATTGTTGTTGCGATATGATCGGATCTCTACTTTCGGCATTCTTTCTTTAAATGCGGAATTTACTCTTCATTCTTTGTAAAAACTGAACTTAAAACGAAAGTAGCGCTTGCCAAGGGTTTTTCACCAGGTCGATTTGCGGTGCGCTAGCCCACCTCTCCACCCATGCCGTTTAGGATCGATTGAACAGAAACTAGCAATCGATCTGCGGCGCCTTGTGTAGCAAAATCCGGGGCGGAGGCACCCGTAGCGCGACAGGAGTCGAGTAGTGCTCCTCTTTCCTTTAGAAGTTTGACGATTTCTAATGCCCGTGGATCGTCTCCATCTGGTGCAAATCGGTTCGATCTAAACTCTCCAGGGTCGTAGATCGCGTCTGGGTCGGGAAGGAAGAGGATCTTCCGACAGTCATTGAATTGCGGACTCACATCCAAAAGTTGACCGTCCCGTTTTCCCCAAACACCATGATGTTCAGCTTCAAAGTAAGCACCTCTTAGGTGCCACACCGCCCAGCCATAAACGGTTGTTCCACCCGCTCGCGCAACCTTTTTGGCGACATTGTCAAAGCACTGTGACTGCAATGAATCGCGAAGCGGCTTCGATCGAATCAACCGGGGGCGCTCCGGCGAAATCGAGTGGCAGAATTCCAGAAGGGCCGGTGTTAGTTTGGTGGGAAGAGTCTCCATTGATGCGGTCGGTCACTTAAGGGGAACGGGTGAGAGACCACGCGCATGCTGGGGGTGCATGCTGTCCCATAGTTTCTTCGCCCTTGAGCGTGTGTTCAGCCGCTGACGCAGTGCAGCCTGTATTCGCTCGGGTGTTGGAAAGTCAGATGCGTGCCATTGCGCGCCGGAGATAAGCTGACCTAATGGCGGCTCGTCTTCTTCGACCTCTACAAAGCAAGTTGCTTCTGGGAATGCCGACAGCCGGTCTGTGAACGACTTCAACTCGCAGACCAATCGCTTAATCTCTGCATCAGCAGCGCTGACTTCGTTCAGCGCTTCGACATATTCGCGTGGAGTAACCATCCCCAATCTCTATCAGTTCAAGCTCCAGTCTCGTAGTTCTCGTTCGGTTGTTTGCACAAGATCGACACCCGATCGATCAGTTGGACGTGGCATCCGTTGCCGCGGACTAGCTGCATCGGATCAATGTCGAGTGACAGGACCGCCGTACGCGCGTCGTCGCTTGCTTCAGGAAAGAACACGGCTCCCTTCCCCAAAAGACAGATCAACCTCATGCAAATTGTCTGGGTTCTTAATCAGCCAGAAGCCCAGATCAGATGCCAGTTTGTGCGTCGTCAAAATCGTCAGCAGCATGTCACCAAAAACCCAATAAAAAACCTTCCGAATTGTCGTATCCGAAAGGGCGAAAATCAGTCATCAATTCCAAGAAAAGGCTAGACTGCGCCCATCGCTCCCAAATTGTTGCAGCGGGGCAATTGCGCGCACAGCAACACTCGCGAATACATCGCGATTACAAAGCTTGTCAGGCTGCGAGGCAGCTTTGAAGTCATGGAGGCCTATTCGTTCGGCGATTCGAAAAAGTCACCCAATCAACTTCTCTCCGATAAGACTCCAAATTGAAAAGGCCGCCAGCCCAAGTCCGACAAGCAACGTCAAAGCGGTGGTCCAGAAAGTGGCCGTGCGCCAGCCGGTCGATGCAATAGGAAGACTAGCGTCACCTACCTTTCCGCCAAATTCTGCAAGCACTTTCGAGTTGGCAACGATGCCCTGACTGATCCGCCACATCGTAAATGCAATTGCCATGAGAAACGCGCCGACTACGATGCCCAATGCTGGAATGAAATCCCCATCTGATCCAGCAAGATAGCCCGCGTATAGCGTGCCCACCAAGATTGCGATATTCTGAGCCTGATACCGCATCTTGTCGAGATGCCGGAATGTCTCGTAACGTTGAACGTAGATTTCGAGTTCAGCCGATCTGCTCATTTAGCACCCCTCCTCATCTGAGGAACTTAACCTCTATCCGCTCCGATGTCGAAAGCCGCGTGGCCCAGATCACCAATTTGGACTAGTAGGTTACAATTGAGGTGTGAATGGCGAAGCGGGAGTTCCATTCAAGAAGCGGGACCGGACAACGTCTAAGTTCTCCTTCTTGACGGCCTCTCCACGTCCAAGCGTCACCAATTCCGAGATTGTCTTCGGATCCGCTCTATCCAATCCAAATCTACCGTTTGATACGGAAGCGTCGATGCGGTGAAATCCGCCCGCTAGCAAACTAGCCTGCGCTCGTGCAGTTTCAACTTGAGCCTCAAACATAAGATTGATGAGGCCAATGTTCCACTGCAATGCACCGGCGCGTCTTTCGTTGGCTATGTTGAACGGCGAAGAGGTCGTGCCAATGCTCAGGATATCGACTTCCTCGGCCTTCGCTCCAAGGAATGCCACCGCCTCGGTTAACCCGACCAAAGCAGGACAGTTTGCCCAAACGCCGCCATCAATATAGCTAGCCCCTTGATGGGCAGGAAAAGCCCTCGCTTCAAAGTATGTGGGGGCGGCCGCTGTTGCCATAGCAACATCAAGTGCAAGCGCATCAACGTCATGTAAAAAGCGAGGATGATGGGCGGTCTTCATCAGGAATATTCTACCTGCAACTGCATCGTAGGTGGGTATGACCAACCGAGCTTGAGACTCACCAAATTTCCGTTCATCAAGAATATCGGTCAACGCATTCTGGAGCGGTCGACTAGAGTGCTTTGGCGCAAATAACTGTCTGAAGAAACCAAACCTTCCGAACACGGAAGTGGCACCGAAGATCTCTCCTCCTCGGTCGATGTAAAAGTCTCTAAGTTCGGCTGCATTAAAACCCAAGCCGAGGCCGATTGCTAAGATGCCTCCTGTGGAGGTCCCTGTTATCAGATCAAAGTGGTCAAGCGCAGTGCAACCGAGTTCGTTCTCAAGAGCAGCTAGAGCGGAGGCTGTGAAGGCTCCCTTTATACCACCACCATCTAGCGAGAGAATGCGAAATCTCTTTTTTCCTTCCGCGGCGCGATGGGCTAGCATTCTAATCCTCCAAGACAGCAGAAATTGGTGCACCACTTTGCGCAATCGATCTTATTTCTCCGGCTAAGATCGGCCGTACACGCTGCAGGTTAAAGTCAAAATAGAGGCTCGTAGTGACGCTTGAACCAAAGCTATCCTGTGAAGAGAAATCGACACGAAAAACTTGGTCTTCGATTGCAGTGATTTCAGGTTGCTTAAATAGATGGCCATAGTATCCGGTCCGAAAATACTCCCTCTCTCCACCTACCAAGAAGCAAAGAAGAATCTCCCGGTCATCTGCTTGCGTGGATGAGTTGCCATCTGAGCATAACCGGCCAGTGGTCTCCAAAGTCGATCCTCGCGAACCCCGCTGGGTCGAACCGAATGTGTCGGCGAAAGCGAAATCGCTTTCAATCTCTGCACGTCTGGGCGAAAATACGAAGTAGCCAAGATCTCTACTTCCAGCGAGTAACCGTGAGCCATCAAGAGCGACAGACATGAACGGAATTTCAGCGCGTCTAAAGCCAGCAGAATAGGCTGGCGGAACGTCAACTCTGCCAACTTGCCGCATGGTAGGGTCATAGATCCTGATCTGCCCAGATTTGTCAGCCATAAAGGTCCTCCCGGCGACGTCATGTGCAGGGAGGTCTACAACTCCTTGGAGGTCTCCTCGGAACCGCCAATATGTTACAGTCTTGTTTGCTGTATTGAGGCGTACAAATGTTCCGTCGGTACGTAACAACCTTAGCTCCGTAGGGCTAGAGAACTGCATCGAGGAAACGTAATTATCCTCGCTATGTCTCTGAAAGCCTAAATCTTCTCTCAAATAACGTATTCCACCGGGTTGTGGAGGCGATGCTTCTACAAAGAACGGATCACTAACAATCCGGAATTCACCCAACTGCATTGTCTCAGTCGCGCCGGTGCCTTGATCGACCAACACAAGAGCATACTCATCGCTATCGCCTAAGACGATCGCCGCGCGCAAATCGTATACATCATCAAGATAGGCTGCAGCGGCTATACCTGCCGGTATGAACGTTAATTCGTCGGTTTCAGAGACATTTCCGGGAACATTTACGCGTTCCGAATAGTGTGTGCAATCGGCCACCATCCCTGGTGGCAAACGTCTCACCAGGCCTGAATAGAGTTCGGTGATTCGTCCGGAGCCTGGCTCGATCGCGAAGCTCCGCTCGCCACAATTCAATGAGTATGATCTTTGTTCAGTTAACAGTCTTAGGGGAGGTTCAGTCCCGTTCAGCCGGAAAAGAGTGAACTGCCTTTTTGAGTTTCGCCTGATTCCGCCCTCGTCATCACGTTCTTCAATTCCTCGAAATGCAGTGGTAATCACATCTCCTCTCATATTTGCCGTAAGCCAACTGATTGGTAGATCATCGGCAGATACTTGCTGAACTCTGACTGCGCCACTTTCCAAATCATGAACGGCGATCATTCTCGTTTCATCGTTGTATGTTGCGACAAATCGAGCATCGTTGGACAGTTCAGCTATCTCGACTCCGGAGAACTGCGCCGTATGGAACCAGCCTCTTTCGTTGTAAGCCCTAAAGAGCGTTCGGCTGGCCCTAGAATTCTCAGTTATGGAATCCGACTGCAATGCCAACCGGACTGCGCTGTTTAAGTCTGTTTCGACCTTTTGATAAGCCAACTCAGCAATGACTTCTGCAAGTCGTTGGTTGGCAAGCAAGTTTGCGTTGCGCTCTTCGAACAATGCCCTGCGCTCCGCTCTCTGCGCTGCGACCGCTAGTCTAGTTTGCTCCAAAGCGCGTTGTGTTGCCAATTCCGCTTTAACTCGCTCTTGCTCTTCATTTTCCCTCGCCTCTTCGGCGTCTTTCTGTGCTTCTCGCGCATTGTCCCTCTCGATGTCAGCTTGGTCTCTAGCTGCGATGGCTCTTTCTCTATCAATCTGCGCTTCGTCTCGAGCTTCGATGGCATCCTGCCTCTCGCCTTCAGCCACAAAGGACTGCCAAACGGCAATACTGCTTATGAGCGCAAAAATGACGATAAGTGCCTGCAGCCAACGCATCCGCTTTTGATCTTGCCGAAGGATATCGAACGACTGAGCAATTCGACCAATCGTGCCCGCAGACGGCGCTTTCAAGCGTCGCTCGTCGATCTCTTCGATGCGAAGCGTTTCGTCACCCAAGTGTTTCCGAAATGCATGGTCCGCTGGGAGGTTGCCCAACGCGCCATCAATCGAAATTGGAATAACCGTTCGACCAGTCTCCGCGAAGACCTGAAGTTCATATTGCACCGGCTTCGACTCAAGCGAGCCGGGGGTCCCGACCAATATAAGCTTGCTTGTCCTTCTCAGGCTCCAAGCGCCAGCCGATTTCCAATTCGCGCCATCATGGAAGTCGTCTCGGTCCAGAAACACATCGAAATTCAGTGCCTCCAATTCTCTTGTAAGCGCCTCTGCATACTCCCAACCATCACCCCATGAGTAGGAAACAAAGAAGTCAAAGCCAAACACCCGATCAACGAGCCGTTTGAACAGCGACCGCTCACTTTGAATCAAGGCACCTTTGTTGTCAGACGGTGTTAGCACCTAAGCCCCCCACGAAGTTTCATTCAACCTTTGCACAACATGTGCATATTAAGGTTCTGCCTTTCCTTGAGATACCTGACAATGTATAGAATAGTGCTGGCTCCTATCTGATTAAATGAGATCGTTATGGTTGAGCAAACGAAGAGGGTATTCATTAGTCACATACATGAAGACGACGTTGGACTTGGCAAAGTGAAAGACCTCCTGTCGAATCATGGTGTCAACATCCGAGATTCTTCGATTAATTCGTCTAACCCCAATGAGGCAAAGTCACCTGATTACATCAAGTCAGAAATTCTTGCTCCAAAAATAAAGTGGGCCGGCGCCTTGATTGTCTATGTGACGCCTGGGACAAAGAACAGCGAATGGGTCAATTGGGAGATTGAATACGCCCACAAGACCGGAACGCGGATCGTCGGCGTTTGGGCGCATGGCCACAATGACTGCGAGCTACCTGAGGCCCTTGAAAATTATGCGGATGCTGTGGTCGGCTGGCACGGCACGTCAATTGTGGACGCCATCAATGGTGATTGCGATGTTTGGGAGACGCCGGGAGGTGAAAGCTACCCTGACCGTTCTATCAAACCCCACAACTGCTAAAGGCCTAGTGAAGTGACCAAGCTTTTATCCTACGTCGTACGCTACGATAGCGGCTTCGCCCCAAACCCGTTTTACGGTTATTGCACTCTAGCCACCTGCAAACCTAGCGTACGGAAAGGTGCGTCAGTTGGTGATTGGATTGTCGGAACGGGTAGTGCGGCGCGAGGAGAAAGGCGCGGCGATCATCTCGTGCATGCGATGAGAGTCACAGAGGCGGTCAACTTTCGTAGCTATTGGGTAGATGATCGCTTCGATCGTAAGCGCCCCATGCGCCAAGGCAGCCGCCATCAAAGCTGTGGCGACAACATCTACTATCGGTCCGAAGACGACACACACTGGCTGCAGTTGCCATCCTTTCACGCACATCCGACGGAAGTCACCCGACAAAAGCATATTAGGCGCGATACGAGCGTCGATCGAGTTTTGGTCAGCAGTGACTTTTTCTACTTCGGTGGAGAGGGGCCGAGACTCCTCAACGAATTTCGGACAAATGGAGCGAGAAGCATCGTGAAGTCAGGCGCTGGTTGGAAGTGCATTGATGACCCAGAAGTATTGCATGACTTTGTAGCCTGGCTCCGAACCTTAGGCGATCCGGGTTACTCTGGTCGACCGCGGGACTGGGTGTTGGAGGATGGATAGAGAACGGGGACAACCAACAATGCTCATCGATCAATATGTCAGGGAGATAGCAGCCACCGACACGATGAAGCCAGACGTCCAGCCGGTACTCTTCGGGCTTTTTGGTGAGGTTGGCGGGATCATGGCCGCCGCAAAGAAGCACCACCGTGAAGGAAAGGTTTTCGACGGCTATCGACGTGCAGTTGAAGAGGAGTTTGGAGACACCTTGTGGTACTTGGCTGCTTTGTGTCGGCGATTAGATTTGTCGCTCGAGAAAATCCTCGATCAAGCGACCGACGGTGATCGATACATGTCTGTTCTGGCTGCAAGCGACATGCAAAGTGGAACCATCGCTCGCATAGCTGTTTCGCGCGAAGTGGTGGCTTTAGACGACACTCTACTCACGTTGGGTCAGGCGGTCTCTAGTTTACTGGAGTTACCGGGCCAGTCGGAGGCACTGGAGGCTCGGCTCGTCCATTTTGTCGACTGTTATATGAAAACACTACAGGTGGCAGAGCTATCATTTGGCGATGTCGCTCGCACCAATTTAGCTAAAACGACAGGCCGGTTTGTTGACCCCCAAGTCTCACTCCTTCCGACCTTTGACGCTGCTTTCGAACCCGACGAACAACTGCCGAATGAGTTCAGCATCGAGATTATGCAGAAACGGAGCGGGCGTAGCTACCTAAGGTGGCACAACGTATTCATTGGGGATCCGCTTACTGACAACATTCGCGATCCTGACGGGTATCGATTCCATGATGTCTTCCACTTTGCTCACGCGGCTATTCTACATTGGTCGCCTGTCATGCGCTCCCTAATCAAGCAGAAGCGGAAAAGTGACCCACGGGTAGATGAGGCTCAAGATGGGGGGCGAGCCATCGTTGTCGAGGAAGGTTTAACTGCTTGGATATTTTCGCGCGCAAAAGAGTTGAACTTTTTTGAGGGCCAAAAATCACTTTCGTTTGATATGCTGAAGACGATTCGAGACTTCGTTCGAGGCTATGAGGTCGATCAATGCCCGCTCAGCCTTTGGGAAAGGGCGATCCTCGACGGTTATAGTGTTTTTCGAGAGGTTCGTGCAAATGGTGGCGGTATCATTGTCGGCAACAGAGAGGCGCGGACAATTGAATACAAACCGCTCGAGAAGGAATGATCGATGACACCGGCCAAGTTCGTTGAGCAGTTATCTTCCATACGATTTGAAAACTCTTTCAATCCCTACAATGACAAATGCTCGCGTCATGATCGTGATGATGCACCAAGGCAACGGGCCCTTACTCTCCAGCGGCTGATTGAGCGCGCGCAGCGTGTTGAGGTCGACTCCCTCTGGGTTGGAAGGGACTTGGGACATCGTGGAGGTCGGCGCACAGGCCTAGCGCTAACTGATGACGTACACTTTCATGCTCACCTTAATCGATGGCAAATAGAAATGGAGCGGCCCACGATAGGCCGCCCTCTCCCAGAACGAACTGCTGGGGCAGTCTGGGACCTACTTGCACGTATTGATCGACCAATCTTTCTTTGGAATGTGTTTCCATTCCATCCACATCTACCTGGCGATACTTTTTCTAACCGTACCCACAATGCGAAGGAGAGGGATTCGGGCATCGCGATACTCTCACAATTGATTGCCCTGCTTCGGCCCAGACGCCTCATCGCAGTTGGCAATGACTCCGAGAAGGCGCTCATTCAAATCGCTGATAAAGTGCCAGTCATAAAGGTCAGGCACCCGAGCTATGGAGGGCAACGCGACTTCTCCAACAGCATTTCTGATGCTTTTGGGCTGGCGGCTGGCCCGCTTCTTTGAGACCTAAATCGTTGCTGTTAATAGCAATCGGATTTGATTGGAGAGCCGACACAACTGGGGTCCCATACCGCATCAACGCGAACGGCGCCCAAGAAGGACCCGCACACTGGCGAAGCGACCTTACGTGCTTACCCCGTGATTGCTGGCATAGTACCGACAGAACCCGGTTTGCCCCAAGTTATTGAAAATATGGTGAGCCCTGCTGGGTTCGAACCAGCGACCTACTGATTAAAAGTCAGTTGCTCTACCGACTGAGCTAAGGGCCCCCACGGGGTGTGCGCGGAATCGTCGATCCGCGTCATCGGAGCGCCCACCTAGTCAGGGCGGGCCGCTGGGTCAAGCCGATGTTTTGACTGTGATGCTGCGGTTTTTGCAATAGCTCACTGCCAGTGCGGCTTTTACCGCCCGATATACGGCGGTTCTGCGGCCAATTTGCGCTTATTCAGAATGCACAATCGCCCAGTGTTCTAGGATCTCGCGATTGGTAGGCGCGCCCTCACGGGCTTTGGTCAGCAAGGAGCGCGCCTCCTCGACTGCGCCGCCTTGCTGCCAAAGCGCCCAGCCCAATGTGTCCATAATTTCGGGGCTTGATGGCGATTCGGCCAGCGCGCGGCGCGCATACCGTACGGCCGCGGCATGATCGCCCAACTTGGTCTTTACGGACGCAGCATTGTTGAGCAGCGCGGGATTGTTCTTCCCGTCACCTTCAACCAGCGGCGCGTAAATTTGGTCGGCTTTCGCCCAATCGCCTGCTCGGATCGCCGTGCCGGCCTCCAACATCTGCGGCCCAATGGACGGGGCGTTGTCGCGCCGCGCGATTAGAGCGCGAATACGGGCCGTATCACCTTTGCCGGTTTCTTCTGCGAGGCGCAGCGCCAGCAGCAAACCCGCGCCGTCCATTTGCGGATGCTCAACCACCGGCTCAATCGCGGCCCATGCGTCATCAAACTGGCTTTGCTCCGTCAGGCTTTGTGCAAGCACTTGCCGGGCCATCGGATCGCCGCCTGTACCCTCAACATAATCCGTCAGCGCCATCGCCGCCATTGCATGTTGATCGCGGGCCGCATCGATAAAGCCGCGTAGCCGGGCAAATTGCGGCTCGCTTGAAAACACCGGCGGTGCCTGCTCAATCAACTCAAACGCCCGCGTAATCTCGCCGGCATCATAGGCCATTTGCGCCGCGAATAGCAGGCCAATCGGATGCGGCTTGCCAGCTTCGTTGGCCTTATTGATCCAATTGCCCGCTTCCTGCGTATCGCCACTGTCGCGCGCAATCGCAGCCATGGCGAGCATCGCGGTTTGATGGGTGGGGCGCACGTTGAGCACTTTTTCAAAGTGGCTTTTCGCTTGAACAGTGTCGCGCGAACCCAATCGCAATTGTCCGGCAAATAGATGGGCTTGCGGCACCGCCGGTGTCATCGCCAGAACTGGCTCAAGCCGTTCAAATGTGGCCCCTTCCAACCCCTTAGCCCACAGCCGTTCTGCATCAATTGTTATGAGCAGCGGGTCCTCAGGAAACACCGCCAAACCTTTATCGAGCAAAGCAAAGCCTGCCTCTGTCTCACCATTCGCAAAGTGGAGCCCGATTGACGCGGAATAGGCGAGCGCATTGTCCAGTGTGAGGCTATCAATCGTCTCACGCGCTGCCTCCAAATAATTCCCCATGACCTGCGCTTCGGCAAGTTTCGCGCGCGCCAGCGAATATTTGTCAGCCGAGGCAGGCACGCGATCAAATTCTGCAATCGCCCGGTCGGGATTGCCCAGAGCCATGGCGATGTCGCCCGCCAAAATGCGGGTTTCCGGATTGTCAGGATCCTGATCAATCGCCTGACCAATCAGGTCGAGCGCGGTGCGCGGCTCGCTATTGGCAAAAGCTTCGCTGGCAGCGGCGAAGGGGTCGCTGGGCCCGCTGTCGCAGCCAGCCAGAGCGGGGGTAAGGACGAGCGCCGCAGCGGCACCGAATTTCCAGAGAGAAGTGCGCGTGTTCATAGGAGTGCATTTAGCCGCAGATGCTTAACGGGCCGTTCCCCTCCCACAAATTGTCGGGATTCTTGACAAAGCCGTATGCGGCCGTTTCGCCGTTAACCTTTGTAAGGCGCAGAAACCCTCGCTTCAGAGCGAAATGGCACGGCAATTGCTTAGTATCGTTCACCAATTTGGGTCGGGAAATTTTGCGAGCATCCGGCCGCTCGCCTCAGGAAAGCACTTTGGGGAATATGATGAGTAAGTTTACAAAAAAGGCAGCGATCGCTCTTGCTGCGGGCAGCATGATGGCCGCGGCACCGGCATCGGCCGCGATTTTCGAATATGACATGACGAACGGCGACGTTCTGACGATCAACACCGATACGCAAACCGGCACTTGGACCGGCGAAAATATCGACGTGGCCTTCGAAAGCGCCGATTTTGCAAATTTTGAAGGCGGGGCAAACCCCAGCTTCATGTTCACCCTCAGCGACATGACCGGCACCCGCAACATTCGCGGCACCGATTACGCGCCGACCCGCCAAAATGGCAACCGTTTCCACCCTTGGATGATGAAGACGACCAGAGATGGCCGCATCAACCTGTGGTCGTGGTGGGGTGATCCCGTGATCGCTGGCGACTATGTTCGCGGCATTGACGATTTCCGCACTGTCGACGTTCCTGCGCCTGGCATGCTCGGCCTGTTCGGTCTGGCGCTTGTCGCGCTCGGCCTTGGTCGCCGCCGCCGCAAGGCCGCTGCTGCTTAAGTTTCAGACTGGTCCTCTGGTACTAAGTGCCTCTGGCACTACAAAAAGCGCCCTGCCGAGAAATCGGCGGGGCGTTTTCGTTTGTGGAGTATGTCTAGTTTGGCAATATTAGCGCGCGCGGACGGCGAGGTGTTGAATTGAAAGACCCGTCAGAGGGTCTCGCCAACCCGGCGCAATTTGCGCCGCAGGGTCCAGCACAAAGCGCCGCCCGCGATATTCCGGGTGCGGGATGGTGAGGCCGGGGGAGAGATGCGCCCCTTCGCTCCACAAGATAATATCGAGATCGAGCACACGGTCGCCCCAGCGCTGCCCACCGCGCCGTCCGAATTCACGCTCCATGCGCTTTAATCCGGCCAACAAAGCGGGCGGATCATAGTCGCTTTCGATCACCAGAGCCGCATTGGCAAACCGTCTCTGCGCCGCGCCCATTGGGGCGGAATCCAAGATTGCTGACCGCGCAGTGACAGTGCCAAGCGCCGCGCATTCTTCCATCGCGGCGAACACGACTGCGCGCGGGCCGCCAAAACGGTGGTGGCGCCGGTTTGAGCCAAGGGCGATAAGGTAGGTGCTGCTCAAGGGCGCTAGACGTCCTCAGCAATACGGCCATACAATTGCGGACGGCGATCACGGAAGAAGCCCATTCCCGCCCGGTGCGTTGCGGCTTGCTTAAGGTCTAACGTCGCGATCAAAATACCGCTTTCTTCCGCTCCGAAATCTTCCTGCAAATCGCCCCATTCATCGGCGATGAAGGAATGCCCGTAAAAGCTCTGATCACCCTCCACTCCGATCCGGTTCGACGCGATAACCGGCATGCAATTGGACACCGCATGCCCAATCATCGCGCGCCGCCACATCCGACTAGTGTCGAGATCGGCGTCATAGGGTTCAGAGCCAATTGCGGTGGGATAAAGCAAGAGCTCTGCCCCCTTCAGCGCCATGACCCGCGCGCATTCCGGATACCATTGATCCCAGCATATCCCGACGCCAATCCGCACAGTGGAACCGTCTTCGGCGTGGTTATCGGTGGGGACATCCCAGACCTTGAACCCATCATTGCCCGGGCGGAAATAGAATTTTTCCTCATATCCCGGCCCATCGGGAATGTGGCTTTTCCGATATGTGCCCATGACATCGCCGTCAGGGCCGATCATCGCGAGGGTGTTGTAATAGTGGTGCCCGTCGCGTTCAAAGAAACTGGTCGGTATCGCAACGTTCAACCGCGCAGCGAGCTCTTGCATCGCTATAACGCTGGGGTGATCTGCCACGGGCCGGGCCAGCGCGAACAGCGCCTCGTCTTCTTCGCGGCAAAAATAGGGGCCGGAGAATAATTCTGGCGGCAGCACCAGTTTTGCGCCGCGCTCGGCGGCTTCTTCGACCAGAGCGCTGACCGCAGCAATATTGGCAGTCTCTTCTTCCTGGCCAAGCGCAAGCTGGAGGGCGGCGACAGTTAATTTCGTCATGTGCCGCCGCCCTCTAAACTCAGTCAGCTTTGCGGAACAGCAAAGTCATACGATCGCTCTCGCCAATCGCGAGATATTCGCTGCGCCGGGCATCGTCTTCGCCAGTCGCCAAAACGGGCGGCAAAGTCCAAACACCGTTTTCCCAATTGGCAGGATCGGCTGGGTTGGCGTTGATTTCGCTTTCTGCGGCCAGTTCAAAGCCGTTGGCCTCGAAAATCGCAACCACGTCAGCTTTGCGCATATAGCCGCGCTGACGTGCGCCGTAATCGTCATAGCTTGCGCCTTCTGGAGCGCGGTGCTGAACCACTCCGACCATTCCGTCATCGGTAAGCATTATGCGCGCAGCTTTAAGCACGGCATCCGCGCTGTTGCCAATATTCAGGCCGTGCATCGAACGGAAGATCAAAACCCGGTCAACCGTACCGGCGACGTCTTCCGGCATTTCGTCGGTTTCAAACGCCATCACGCTGTCCGCGTCGACGCCCATTCCTTCGGCGATGCCGTTCTTGAAGGTTTCGGTCCAAGCCTTAGAGCGCGCCTCCTGTGCGCGGCTGCGATAGGCGCGGCCGTCACTATCTTGGTTGAACGCCACATATTGACCGGCGGGCATCAGATACGGCGCCAGCACGCGCGTGTACCAACCGCCACCGGGGCCATATTCTGCGACTGTCATCGTCGGCTCTACGCCGAAAAACGCCAGTGTTTCAGTTGGCCGGCGAAATTCGTCGCGCGCGCGGTCACCGTCGCGGCGTTCATGCGCCAATACATCTTCGAGCGTCGGCGCTGCGGCGTCTGTGTGCGCGTCAGCGGCAGCCGGGCCAGCAAATGTGAACAATGCAGTTCCAGCCGCCAGTGCGGCAATGGGAGCGATCAGCTTGAGTTTCATGGGGTCATTCCTCTCTTCGTGAATATCCTGCGCGTGTCCTGACGCAGTGGCGGCCCGATGACAAGGCATCAGAACGGCTCTGGCAAAACCCGTCGGCCTCCCTATGTCGTTTATCGAAAAGGAAATTGGCCGATGGAGACCAAACAGATGGAACAGGCAATTATCGCAGGCGGATGCTTTTGGTGCACAGAGGCTGTGTTTCGCGACGTCATCGGCGTGAGCGAGGTAGAAAGCGGCTATATTGGCGGGACCAAAGCCGACCCGACTTATAAAGAAGTGTGCACGGGCACGACGGGCCATGCGGAGGGAATTCGCGTCACATTTGATCCCGCAGCCATCACATTGCCTGAAATTTATGACGTGTTTCTCGGCACCCATGATCCAACACAGCTGAACCGCCAAGGTGGCGATATCGGCACGCAATACCGCAGCGCGATTTTCCCATTATCGGCCGCGCAAAGTACCGAGGCGGAGGCGGCGATTGGTCGCTGGAATGCAGCAAACGGCAAGGTCGCAGTCACTACGGTTGAAGGTCTGGTCGGCGATGACCAGACCGCGCCGTGGTATCCAGCGGAGGATTATCATCAGGAATATTGGGATGGCGACGGTCAGCGGAATCCTTATTGCCTCGCGGTGATCCCGCCCAAAATTATGAAACTGCGAAAGAGTTTTCAGAAATATGTGAAGGATTGAAGGCGGCCACGCGCCTGATTTGAGAGGATGTGATGGCCAAGCAATTTGCCCGTTCCTATACCAGCGACCATCAAATCGAAGCGGACGGCTCGGTTCATTTTGCATGTTCCGCCGACACCGCGCAATGGCCTTGGCTCACGCTTGGTGCGCGCCATCCGATCACTATTCAGGCGCAGAATTTCTGGACCAGCGTGGGCGCGATCTTGGCGCTCGGCGGGATGGAAGAGGGGCAATGGTCGGCGCTGACTTGGACCGATTGGCGCTGCTCAGATGCGGATGCCGGGATGGCCGTGCACGGCACATACACAAGAGAAACCGTTGGCGAGGAAGAGAATTACATCATCCGCTTGTTCGATTCTAAGGCCCTCGAAATTGTTCACATGCGCGGACGCGGCGTGGTTTTTCGCAATCGCAATTTTGAAGAATGGCGCGGCAAAGCGAAGCGGGAAGCGAAGGCCAGTTCTGCCCCTGATGCGCGGAATGAATCCGTCCTTTTTGTCCCGCGAGAGGCGCTGGGCATCGGCCCCTTGGAGCATGCTTTGGTTGGCGAGATGTGCGCGGACGGGGTGACAATCCCCGCTCTGGTATCGCGTGAAAATGGCTTGCCGCCCGCCAACCCAATGTTGGGCGGATCGGGCGATCATGTAAATTCGGTCCATATGATAGAGGCCGCGCGCCAAGCGCTCTGCCTGATGAACGGTGATCCGGCCGTAACGGTCATTGGCGGAGAGATGGAGCTCAATCGCTATGTCGAATTGGGAACGCCCTTCGCGCTCAAAGTGGCCGCACGCTCAGAAGCCGAAGCGTCTTTCACGCTAGAGCAATTGGGGCGGGCCTGTGCGCGGCTGACCTTGCGAATGGCGTAAACGCGGCGCTTTACCTTTTGCGCCAGCGCGCCGCGAAAAACCCGTCCAAACCGCCTTGCTCCGGCAGCATCCCGGGATGCGTACGCAACCAACCTTCAGGCGTTGGCTCCAAACCTGCTGGCAGTTCCTCTGCGGTGATCGGCATTGGCTCCAGATTGAACGTCTCACTCGCCCAAGCGGCTTGATCTTCGCCCTCTTCCTGCTCCAGCGAGCACACCGCATAGACAAGCACCGTGCCCGGCTGCATCCATTCAAAGGCTTGATAAATCAGCGATTGCTGCAATTCGGTCGTCTCACCAATCTGGCGCGGGCCAACGCGGTGCAACACATCGGGGTGCCGCCGAGCGGTGCCGGTAGCGGTGCACGGCGCATCGAGCAAAATCGCATCGAACTGTTTAGCCGGCGTATAAGTCAGCGCATTGGCCTTTATAATCTCCGCCTCCAATCCCGTCCGGCCGAGATTTTCACGCAGCAATTCCAGCCGCTTTTCACTCACATCCAGCGCCGAAACCCGCCACCCTGCTGCCGCCAGCGCCAAGGTCTTGCCGCCCGGCGCTGCACACAGATCAAGTGCGCGGCGATTGTCTCCTGCACCCAGCAATCGCGGCACGATCTGCGCGGCGAGATCTTGGACCCACCAAGCGCCTTCGTCATAGCTGGACAGGCGATCAATCGGTGTCCCGCGCGGCAAGCGGATATGACCGGGCGCAAGCGTCACTCCGCCCATCGACAGTGCGCGTTCCTGCGTTTCGCCGTGATCTTTCAGCGCCAGATCAACCTCAGGCGGATGAATAAGACCGGGAGCTACCGCTTGAGTGCGCCCCTCCCAGCGCGTCAATACAGCATCTGAGAGCGTCGGCACGTCGGGCAATGCCACTTCGCGTTTCATAAGCGATGAAAACACCCCATGCGCCAATCTGCGCGGGCCGCCATGGAGCAATTCTAGGCCCGTTGCGACCACCGCATGCGGCGGTGTTTCAAGCCGCAATGCTTGAGCGAGCATCAAGCGCAACACGCTGCGCGGTTTTGCGTCTTCAGGCAGGTTGCGCTTTGTCGCGCTGTCGATCAGAGCATCGAGATCAGGCATCCAGCGCAAGGTTTCGCCCACGATCGCCCTTGCCAAAGCGCGATCAGCGGGGCCATTCACACCTTGCAAAGCGGATTTTTCCGCTTGATCAATCGTCTCGCCCCGGCGCAACACCGCATCGAGCAATTTCAGCGCGCCGCGGCGAGCAGGTAGTCCGGCAATTTTTGATCCGGAGCTTTTGGTTTTTGATTCAGCCATATTGCCGCTGGCCATACCAGTATTAAAAACCCGCGCCAGCGTTGAAACAAACTGTCCGCAGGCGCATTGGGTATTTGACATGACACAGAAAAAATCACCCGCAGCGACTGGCTTCACCAAACCCGCGCATTGGACCAATGACCCCGCGCCAAAACCGAAAGCGGTCGATCCGCTGAAAGACGAGCCGCGCGAGCTCTCTCCGACCCGCTATGGGGATTGGGAAAAAGACGGCATCGCGTGGGATTTCTAATTGGGGATTTCTAAGTCAGCCAAGCCACTCGCTCTCGGCGTAACGCGGCGTAACCAGAAGCCTCAAAGCCGCTTGAATTCCACCTGCAACCCATCTTTCGGCTGAGGAATCGGCCAAGCCTGCCATTCAGGCGCATAATCTTCAGCCACCTCGATCCGGTAGCGTTGCAACAATTGCGCCATCAGCACCTTAATCTGCATGTAAGCAAAATGCAGGCCGATGCACATATGAGCCCCGCCACCAAACGGTACCCACGCATATTTGTGGCGCGCCTTCACCTTGTCCGGCGTGAAGCGCATCGGATCAAAGCTGTGCGGATTGTCCCAATATTCTTCCGAATGGTGGGTCCAATAAATGTTGATTCCGACCATTTGTCCGGCGGGTATTGTATACCCTTCATATTCGAAACTCTTAAGCGCGCGGCGCGGCATTGACGGCACAGGCGGCATCATCCGCAGGCTTTCCTTGAACGCCATTTCGGTCAGCTCAAGCTTGCTCATCGCATCATAATCAAGCGGGCGCGCATTTCCGTCGGCATCTGGCCCGCCGGTTACTGCCACGATCTCTTCGCGCAATTTTTCCTGCCATTCAGGATTCTTGGCGAGGTAATAGAGCATCGAGGTCGCGGATGAGGTGATCGTGTCATGCGCCGCCATCATCAGGAAACTCATATGGTCGACCACTTGGTCCACCGGCAGCAATTCACCGTCTTCTCTGGTCGCGGTGGCGAATTGGCTGAACATATCTTGCCCGCCGCCTTCAACGCGGCGGCGGCGCGTTTCACTGGTGAGGTAATCGACCATATAAGCGCGGCCATCGACGCCGCGTTTCATCTTCGTAAACGGCAAAGGTGAGCGAATCGGCGCGACGGATGCCTGTACCATATTGACGAAGGCGGTGTTGATCTTATCCGCCTCTGGTCCCCACGGAATGCCCAGAAAGCTGTCTGCCGCAAGATCCAGCGTCAATTGCTTGATCGCGGGCTGAAATTGCATGGGCCCTTCCCATCTCGCAACTTCGCGAGCGATGCCGGAATTGAGCGAGCCGGAATAATGCCGCATCGGTCCGGGTTTAAACGCAATCGACAGCGCCCGACGATCCATTTTGTGATGATCGAAATCGAGCAGCATGAGCCCGCGCGGAAACAATTGATCAAGCACCGGGCCCCAACCCTGCTCGGATGAAAAAATCTTGTCCTTATTGAACAGCACCAGCTCATTCGCGTCCGCCCCGATCAACGCGACGTTCCACCCGCCAAAAGCGTGGGTCTTGTAAACTTTGCCGTAGCGTTCAATCCGCGCGCTGGTGAAGCCATGCGGATCGGCGAGCTGTTTGAATGTATCGCCAACAATCGGCCAGCTTCCTTCGCCCGGAATATGCGCGATGTCTGCTTCAGTTGGGACGCCTTCGCTCCAATGATCAAATGTTGGATCAGTTTGATCGGCAGAATTTGGCTCAGCTAGGGTGGCCATGTCAGGCGTGCTCCGGCGTGGATTGTTAATTTTGACTTTGGTAGGTTACGTATGCTTGCCGCAACTTACCACAGTGTAAATAGGCCTCAATCACATTTTCCAATAGGATCAAACCGGCCTGTTTACAGCAAATCAAATCCAGCCAGACAGCTCGCGCCGGATCAGAGCATCAACCATTTTTACGCCGCTTTCCGACACATTGAGGCAATCGAGCACCGCATAATCTTCACCGCCCGCCTCGAGGAATTCATCGCGTCCATCCAGCGCCAGTTCCTCCAACGTCTCGACACAATCCGCCGCAAATCCAGGCGCGGCGACGACCAAACGTTTGGTCCCTTTTTCGCCTTCTGCGATCAGAGTGTCGTCAGTGGCTGGCTCCAACCATTGCGCGGGGCCAAACCGGGATTGGAATGTCGTCTCAAACCGCACTTCGGCAAATTCCGGACGCTGCGAAAGCCGTTCGCGCAGCAAACGGGCAGTTTTGTGGCAATGGCAGTGATACGGATCACCTTTTTCCAAGGTGCGCATCGGCATGCCATGGAAACTCAGCAGCAGCACCTCTGGCGTGAACGAAAGCGCGCCAATTTGCCGGGTCAGATCATCGGCCAGCGCGTCCAAATACACGCCGTCATCGTGATAAGGCGGCACAAACCTCAACGCCGGTTGCCAACGCATTTCGCCCATCACACGGGCAACCTCATCAAAGACCGTCGCCGTGGTCGCGGCGCAATATTGAGGATACATCGGCGCGATCAGAATGCGGTCGCATCCCTTTGCGGTCAGCTCCCCCATGCGCTGCTCAATCGACGGCGATCCATATCGCATGGCGTAATCGACGATGACATTTTCACCCAGAGTCCCGGCGATCGCCTCTGCTTGTTGCGCGGTGATATCGGCCAAGGGCGATCCGCGATCGGTCCAGATCTTCGTATACGCGACCGAGCTTTTTTGCGGGCGGGTGTTGAGGATGATGCCGCGCAGGATCGGTTGCCACGCAATTGGCGGTATTTCGATCACCCGGCGATCAGACAAGAATTGTTTGAGATAGCGTTTGACCGAGGAGGGATCGGGCCCGTCCGGCGTGCCCAGATTTACGAGCAGCACACCAATCGCCCCGCTGGAAACCGGCGGGTGATCACTAGGTAGGCTTTGTTTGAGCCAAGTCATTGGGGCATTTGCCAAGTCATCTGGGCGTAGAAACACTCTTCATTGCAATTGGTGTTCAGATACGCCCGCACCCCCAATAAGGAGGCACGCACCGCATCGCGCGTCAGATCCCACCTGAAAGTAGGGGCAAACGCCGCAGCCGCAACCCTGTGGCAGAAAACAGAGCATTTGCAATCGCAGGCGGCGCAATCACGGCGCCCAATTCGCCCGGATCGGCGGGCGCGGCCTCGCTCGGGATGAAATCCACCTCTATTTCAGGACAATCGGCCAGACTGGGCAGGCCTAGGTCTGCGTAATCGAAACTGGTCGGTAAACCGCCGCGCATCCGCATCGCATTGCCCAGCGCGATGCCAATGCCAAACAGCAATCCGCCCTCTATTTGCTGGCGGGCAATGTCGATATTGACGATCCGGCCAATATCCACCGCGGCCGACAATTGCGCAACGCGTACGCCGCCTTCGCCTTGGCGTGCGGTCGCGACGCAGGCGATACGCCCGCCGGTTTCCGCATCGCCGATTCGGTAACAAGCAATGCCTTGCCCACTTTGCGCAACGCCGCCATTCCATTGCGCCAGCGAGGCGGCGCGCTGCAAACACGCAGCAAGGCGGATGTCAGAGCCCAGCATCGCCATGCGATAGGACAAAGGCTCTCTGTTCGCATCCGCCGCAATTTCATCGACAAAACTCTCTATCGCGAAAGCCGCTGTCCCATGTGAATTGCCGCGCACCCGGCCAACCGGCTGCCCGGTTTCAACCGGGATATGCCGCACTGTGACGCTGGGCAATTCATAGGCTGGCACCGCCCCTTCGCAGGCCAGCGAATCTTTGCGCCCGGTCGTTTCTGCGATCGCGGCCCAAGCTGTAAGATTGCCGAACAAGCGCCGCCCAAATTCGTGACCAGCAGGAGGGGTCGCCATCCGCAGTTTGAGCGCGTCAATCCCGCCCCCTGCTGACAATTGCGCGCCCAATAACATGAAAGCAGGTGCGCGCGGGCGGGACCGGATGAGTTCCTCTCGGCGTTTCCACGTCAACTGCACCGGCTTGCCCAGCGATTTGGCGATATGTGCGATTTCTATAGCGTGATCATGTTCGAGCCGTGCATCAAAGCTGCCGCCGGCAGGCATCGGATAGAGCGCAATATCCTCTGGGCGCAGGCCCACCGCCTTCGCCGCCGCGATACGGGCTTGCTCTGGCGCTTGGCTGGCGATCCATAATTCCAATTGCCCATCGCTATAACGCGCCGCTGCACACGCTGTTTCTAGAGGCGCGGCGTGGGCAGGTTCGACCTCATAACGGCGCGCCAGATCAACGCGGGTCATCGCCGCTTCGCCAAATCCGGTTTCGGCCACTTTGAAACTGTCCCCAGCGGTCAGCAGAGTGTCCATCCGCGCGTCAATATCGTCACTATTCACTGGGAATGCGGTGGAAAATTGCGGCTCCATCGCGTCCAAAGCGCGTTCTGCGCTCCACCATGTGGTTGCCGCCACCGCCAGCCAGCGCTTGGTTTTCACTGCACCGACAATGCCGCTGACCCAATCGGCGCCTTTTTCGTTGAAACCAGTCAGCTCACTGCCGTTGTTCGGCCCATGACGAATCGCGGCGAATACCATGCCGGGCAAACGCACATCCCCGGCAAAGGTGAAGCTGCCATCGACTTTCGACGGCAGGTCAATGCGCGGGAAATCGGGCGCGGTGCTGGGCGCATCACCAGTGGCGGCAGGCAGCGGTGCGGCGCTCGTGACTTCAGGCCTGATTGGCGCAGGGTCTGGTGCAGACCGCTCTGCCGCGCCAACAGCCAGTTCGCCAAAACTTGCGCTCTTGTCGCCCCAGCTGACAATTCCGCCGGCAACCTCGCATTCCTCCCATGATGTGTCCCAACGCGCGGCTGCTTCCTGTGCCAACATAGCGCGCGCCGCGGCCGCGGCTTCACGGCAAGGCGCTTCGTATGCCGCGAGCGACGTGCCATCGGCGGTTGCGGTAAAACGCTGCGTGCGGGCAAATTGCCGCGCCTGCATATCGTCGGTTGCGGCGGACAGGCCCGGCGCAATCGGCCCCCACAATTCGGCCCATTTCGCCGCCAGCGGAAAATTCGGATAGGCGGCGGCCACCGGCGCAGGCTCAACCGCAATCTGCCGCCAATCCGCGCCCAATTCCTGCGCAACAATCTGCGGCAACAAAGTGGTGATCCCTTGCCCCATCTCCAACTGCGGGACAGCGACAGTTACCACGCCGTCTTGCGCAATTTTAATCCACGCGCCGAACACATGCTCACCGCGCGCCGGATCTAAGGGGCCGGGATAGCTGCGCGGCACAAACCACCACGCGACAAGCAAGCCGCCGCCCACTGCAGCGCTTGTCACCAGACCTCGGCGTGTGATCTCCATTGCCGTCACACAGCCCCGGTTTTCATCCAGCGATCCAGCTTTTGCGCAACCGCCAAGAACGGCGCTGCGCCTTCACCGTCACCGGCCGCTGGGGGCTGACCGGCATCACCAGCCTGCCGCGTTTCCATCGTCAACGGAATGCGGCCGAGAAACGGAATTTCGAGCGCTTTGGCAAATTTCTCCACCCCTCCTGCGCCAAACGGATCGCTCATCTCGCCGCAATGCGGGCAGGCATAGCCGGACATATTTTCAACAAGGCCGATGATCGGCACTTCGCCATCTTCAAACAATTGCCCCGCGCGCGCCGCATCGAGCAATGCCAAATCTTGCGGCGTGGAAACCAATATGGCGCCATCAGGCTTGCTGTCGGCCATCATTGAAATTTGAACATCGCCCGTACCCGGCGGCAAATCGATGAGCAGTACTTCGGTATCTTCCCAAACGGCATCAACCAATTGCCCAAGCGCCTTACCCGCCATTGGCCCGCGCCATGCGAGCGCCTTACCGGGCGGGACGACGTGACCCATCGATAGAACTTTGACACCATGCGGGCTATCAATCGCCACCAATTTATCGCCTTGGCTCATCGGCTTTTCGCGCTCTGTCGCCAGCAAACGCGGCTGTGACGGGCCGTAAATATCGCCGTCGATCACGCCCACTTTGCGTCCCATCTTCGCCAGTGCCACCGCAAGATTGGTCGTCAGGGTCGATTTGCCCACGCCGCCTTTGCCCGATCCCACCGCGATAATCATCCGGCGGCGGCGATCTGCGATCAAAGCAACGCGCACTTCTTCGACATCGGGCAAATCAGCTAAGGCGCTTTCGATCAGCTTCTCCAGCTCCTCACGCGCTTTTGCGCCAAGGTCACCGGCCTCCGCCACAACCACCGCGCGGCGCTCCGTAATCCGCCCAGAACGAATCCGCCCGGCGATTTCCACCGGCAGTTTCGCCCGAATCGCAGCCTCATCCGCAGCAGGGTCGCGTGCGGGTTTGGCGGCAGAATTAGCGGGGAAATTGCCGTCAGGCGTATCATTATTGTTCATAGCGACAGGCCTCTATCACCAAATTCACCCAAATTCACCGCGCCAACCCCTGTTTTTCCTCAAACTGCGTTCCTATAAGAGGTGCATGCAATTCTTCGATGGTTTCAAAAAGAATCTTGGCCTTGCGATGGCGGGCAAGAAAAATCCCTGGGGCGGCTCCGGAAACGGCGGCTCTGATGACGGCTCTGACGGCGGTGATGGAGGGGGCGGTTCATCTGGAAATGATGACGGTCCTAAAAATCCGTGGCTGCCGGGCGGTGGCGGAAAGCCAGGGGGACGTAAGTCTGCCAATATTGAAGACATCTTCAAAAATCGCGGGCCAGAAGGCCCGCGCCGCGCTGGCGGCGGCGGGGGCGGTGGTTTCCGTTTCCCCGAACGCCCCGGCGGTGGCAGCTGGGCGCCGGTCCTCGTCGTCTTGGGCATTATTCTCTGGGTCTTGTCCACGGGCGTTCATTTGATCGAGGCGCGCGAAAATGCCGTCGTAAAAACTCTCGGCAATTACAGCCGTACGTTGACGCCAGGCTTGCACCTAACCGCACCTTTCCCAATCGAAACCGTCGATATTGAGGATGTGGAGGGCGTACGCGCCGTCAACATCCCCGATGGTTCGGCAGAAAAGCTGATCCTGACCGGCGATCAAAACCTCGTCGATCTCAGCTATATTGTCCGCTGGCGGATCAAAAATCTGGAAGATTTCAAATTCCAGCTCGCGGAACCAGAAGAAACCGTAAACGAAGTCGCCGAAGCCGCGATGCGGGCGTCGGTCGCGGAAAAGACGCTGGATGATACGTTTTCTGGTCAAGGCCGCGCCGAAATTCAACAATCGGTGCGCGAACGCATGCAGGAAACACTCGATACTTACCGCGCAGGTATCCAAGTCGTGGGTGTAGAAATCGCAAAGGCCGATCCGCCTAGTGAGGTCAACGAAGCGTTCCGCGATGTGTCTGTTGCCGAACAAAACGCCGACCGCGCACGAAACCAAGCGGAAGGTTACGCGCAGCAAACTATCACCGAGGCAGAAGGTGAAGCCGAAGCCTTTGACAAAGTGTATCAGCAATACCGCCTTGCGCCGGGCGTGACGCGCCAACGGCTATATTATGAAACGATGGAGCGTGTTTTGGCGGTAACCGACAAAACAATTGTCGAGGCTGACGGTGTTACGCCGTATCTGCCATTGCCAGAAATTCGCCGCAGAGCAGGCGCTGCTCAACCGCAAATCACAGTCGAGGCACCGGCACAGCCTGCCCAGCCTGCAACTCAAACGGGAGGCCAGTAATCATGGAAACTCTCTGGAACAATTATCGCTGGCCAATTGTCATCTTGGGTCTCGCCATCCTAGGTGTGATGATGAGCGCCTATGTGGTGAACGAAGAAGAACAAGCGGTTGTCATCCGCACAGGTGAACCGGTGCGGATCGTTAATCGGCCTGGCGGTGACTATCCTGCTGGTTTGTATTTCCGCATCCCTCTGATCGAGACGGTACGCAAGATTGAAAAGCGCGTCCTCGATCTGGAAATGACGCAGGAAGAAGTGCTCTCCAACGATCAACAACGCCTGCTGGTAGATGCCTATGCCCGGTTCCGCATCGTCAATCCGAAACAGATGATCGAACGTGCAGGAACAACCGAAGGCGTTCGCATCGCTTTGGAACCGATCCTGAACTCTGCGCTTCGCCAAGAATTGGGCCGCCGGACATTCGCCGCCATGCTGACCGCTGAACGGGGCACTGCGCTCGCCAATGTACGTGAAAACCTTGACCGAGAGGCGCGGCAATATGGCGCAGAGGTCATCGACGTTCAGATCAAACGCACTGATTTGCCGTCTGGCGCACCATTGCAATCGGCATTTCAACGGATGGAATCGGACCGTGAACGCGAGGCCCGGACCATTCGCGCCGCTGGTACGCGCGATGCCCGGGTGATCCGCGCAGAGGCTGATGCTGAAGCCGCACGGATCTATGCCGAAAGCTTTGGTCAGGACGGAGAATTCTATGACTTTTACCGGGCGATGCAGAGTTACGAGGCAACCTTTGCTCGAGGCGAAGGGCGCGGGGAAAGTTCAATTATCATGTCGCAGGACAATGAATTCTTGCGCCAGTTCCGCGGGCGCTAGTCAGCACGGTCGGGCAGAGCCGCTTGCGTAGAGTAACGAATACATAGGATCAGACGAACAGCTGATATAAAGCTACCGACTACAAGTGTGTTCAATCGCCGTTCACTGCGTCTAAGCGCATTGTGAGGGCGTAACTGGAATGAAACTGACTGCTGGGAAACGGCGGTCTAGATGAAAAGGAACGAGAGGACGTGAGCAACGTGCGGTATGTTTATGGACTGACGAGCGCGCTTTTGGTGGGGGGTGCAGCGATCTCGCTGATGACCGGATACCCTGCGGGCGCACAGGTGGCACAGAACGAAGGTTCAGTGATGAACCAAGTGGTTCCAATTGAGGGTGCACCGGCGAGCTTTGCCGACCTAACCGAGCAATTGCAGCCCGCAGTGGTGAACATCGCGACGCGCCAATCGATCCAGGTCGACCGCAATCCATTTGCTGGCACGCCGTTTGCCGAATTGTTCAATCGCCGCCGCGGCGGCAATAACGCCCCGCAAACGCGTGAGGCGCAATCGCTGGGCTCTGGATTTATTATCAGCGCCGATGGGTTTGTTGTGACCAACAATCACGTCGTTTCGCCGGATAACCGCGCAACGCTTGAAGAAATCACGATCACCATGCCGGATGGCACGGAATATCAAGCGGAACTGGTCGGAGCAGATGCGGCATCTGATCTGGCGGTCCTGAAAATCCAGTCAGAAAACACTTTCCCGTTTGTGAATTTCGGCGATTCTGCTGCAACTCGCGTGGGCGAATGGGTGGTTGCCATCGGCAATCCCTTTGGTCTTGGCGGAACCGTAACATCGGGCATCGTTTCGGCGGTGTATCGTAACACCGGACAAGGCGGCGCTTATGACCGCTTCATCCAAACCGATGCCAGCATCAATCGCGGCAATTCCGGCGGACCTTTGTTCGACATGCGCGGCAATGTGATCGGCATTAACAATGCGATTTTCTCGCCATCCGGCGGCAGCGTAGGCATCGGCTTTGCGATCCCAGCTGAAATTGCCGCTCCGATTGTGGAGCAATTGCGGCAGGGCAACGAAATTGAGCGCGGCTTCTTAGGCGTTAGCCTTGAGCCAATGAATGACGATCTGGCCGATTCGCTTGGCCTACCGCGCAATCGCGGTGAGATGGTTCAATCCGTGCAAGATGACAGCGCCGCGGACAGTGCTGGCCTGCGCGCGGGCGATATTATCGTCAGCGTGAATGGCCAAGAGGTCACCTCGGAACAGACAGTGTCTTTCTTGGTCGCGAATATCGCGCCGGGCGAAAATGTCGCAGTCGACGCGATCCGCGATGGCAACCGTATCTCCTTGAACGCGACCTTGGGCAAACGCCCAAGCGAAGCGGAATTGGCGCAGCAACAGCAAACATTTGACCCTGATTCAGAAGAGCCAATGGCACCCGACGAATCTGACGAGATGATTGCGGAAAAACTCGGCCTTCAAGTGCTCGAAATGACCCCGCAAATCGCACGCAGCTTGGGCGTTGATGCCGATACGGCTGGATTGGTCGTCGGTGCGGTCGATCCAAATTCTGATGCAGGCCGCAAGGGGCTGCGCCGGGGCGACATTATTCTGTCAGCCAATTATCAGGCCGTCAGCACGATCGAAGGGCTGCGCGAACAGATTACCGCGGCTGAGGCGGGTGACCGCGATGCGGTGCTGCTTCGCATTCAGCGCCGCGGTGCGCCGCCGCGATTCTTGCCGGTCCGCCTGCGGCAATGATTGCTGCTACTTTGGGCGCATGATTTCGAATGCCCTTGAGGCACAAAAAAGCCCCCCGGAGCAATTGGCTCCGGGGGGCTTTTTCTATGGCTGCGTTAGTTCGCTGACGCCTGAGAGTTGTTCGGCTCTGCAACGCTCTCCGGCCTAGGCGGTGCGGTCGCTGGCGGAGCGGGCGGGCCAGTACCCGGCCTCGTATTTGGCCGATTAATGGGCAGAGTGTTGGGCGCAGGCCCGCGATCACCATCTCGCGGTTCAATGCTCTGCCCTGTCGCTTGCTCCAGGAAATCTTGGCTGGCGGCGGGTGGTGGCTCTGGCACTGGAACTAAACCGCCCGGGCTCTCGCCATCCACATCAAAATCACTGTCGCGATTTTCGCGGCGGCCTGGTTCGATCAGATTGCCCTGTTCGTCGATGAAGTAATAATCATCGGGATCACCAAACATGGCCTCTTCATCAGGTTCCAAGCGCCATTCCGGCAGGCTCAATTCCGTATCGAATTCTTCCACTGCGCGGTCTTTGACGGCATAGCGCATATAGGCGGCAAAGGCGCGGGCTGGCGCGCGCCCACCTTGCAATCCGGGCACCGCGCGCGCGTCATCACGGCCCATCCAAACGCCGGTGGTGATGCCGCTGGAGAACCCGACGAACCACCCGTCTTTGTTCGAACTGGTTGTGCCCGTTTTGCCAGCGACAGGCCGGCCAATTTGTGCGGCGCGGCCTGTGCCGGTCTGCACGGCAGCTTGCAGCAGATCGGTCATCCCGGCGGCAACGTAGTCGGGCACCAATTGCGTCTCACGCGCACGCTCATGCTCGTAAATCGTCTCTCCATCAGCTGTAGTGACTTTCAAGATGCCATACGGCTCCACTGCCATCCCGCCCGCGGATACCGCGGCAAAGGCGCGGGTCATTTCAATCAGGCGCACTTCACTCGCCCCCAATACCATTGACGGGAATGTGGAGATTGGACTGCTGACCCCGAAACGCCGCGCCATTGAGGCAACCGTGCCAAAGCCGACTTCATTGCCCAATTGCGCCGCGACGGTGTTGATCGAATAGGCGAAGCTGGTGCGCAGCGTTGTATCGCCGACATTGCGCCCGTTGGAATTGCGCGGGCTCCACCCGTCAATTGTGACCGGCACGTCCTTCACCTCATCGGTGGGCGTATATCCAGCCTCTAACGCGGCGAGATAGACGAACAATTTCCACGATGATCCCGGTTGCCGCATCGCGCTGGTGGCGCGATTGAAATTGCTTTCCACATAATCGGTCCCGCCAACCAAAGCGAGGATCGCGCCGTCACGATCCACGCTGACCAAAGCGCCTTGTGTGCCATCTGGCGTGTTCGCATCAATCGAGGCGGTCGCGGCGCGTTGCATGCCGACGTCTAACGTCGTCCACACCTCCAACGGGGCGTTGGTTTCAGGCAGCAACAAGTCGAGTTGAGGCAGCGCCCAATCGGTAAAGTAGCGAACGGAATTTTGCCCCGATTGCTGTTTTAGCTCGACGGTGTCGACATCGACATTGGCCTCAGCCGCGGTGATGTAATTCTGCTCCCGCATCAATCTCAACACGACTTGCGCGCGATCAACGGCGGCCTGCACATCGGCGGTCGGGGAATAGCGGCTAGGGGCCTTCACCAGACCTGCGATGATGGAGGCTTCTGCGACCGACAATTCGGTGCCGGGGTGGCTGAAGAATTTGCGGCTGGCGCTGTCCACACCATATGCACCGCCGCCAAAATAGACTTTGTTGAGATACAATTCGAGCAATTGCTCTTTGGAAAAACGCCATTCCAACGCCATCGCCAACACGGCCTCACGCGCTTTGCGATCAATCGTGCGGTTAGAGGAAAGGAAAAGATTGCGCGCCAATTGCTGCGATATGGTCGACGTGCCGCCGACCCGCGAGCGTGTTCCCATGATCCCTTCGACAATGGCGCCGCCAGTGCGCCAAAAATCAATGCCGAAATGCGAATGGAACCGGCGATCCTCGACCGCGACCATCGCGTTGCGCATATTTTCCGGCAATTCATCATGGCTCAGCCATTCGCCATAGCTGGGGCCGATTTCGACAATTTCGCTGCCATCGCGGGCTCGCACCAAAATGGTTTGGCCGGTTTGATTGGCCTTTAACTGCTGAAAGCTGGGGATTTCGCGTGCCGCAAACCCAACAGCAAAGGCCAGAAACACGGCGCCCAACACCGCCGCAGCAGCCCCCCAAATCGTCAGGCGCTTGGTCCATTTCCATAGGAAGGACGGCTTATTCGGCCCACCAGAGGCGCCGCCAGAAGCCGCACCATTCCTCGAAAGGCGCTTTTTGCCGCCGCCGCTTTTGCCTCCAGAGCCGCCAGAACCAGATTTGGCACGGTCGCTGGCCGCCCGGCGAGAGCCGCGCTTACCTTTGTTCTGGAGGTTATCACCCCGCTTAGACATCAAAACTCATTGTGTAATATTGCCTGAAACTGTTCAGCCTGCGCTATGCATAGGGCACTTGTAACCGGGCGTGAACACGAGCGCGGGTAACATCCCCCAAAACACGCAAAGCCATGCAATTCGGCGCTTCTAGTCCTCGGGCGCGAAATCGAGCGAGGCGGAGTTGATGCAATAACGCAAGCCCCCTGCCTCTGGCGGTCCATCGGGAAAGACATGGCCCAAATGCCCGCCGCATGCTGAACACAGCACCTCTGTACGGACCATACCGAACGACACGTCGCGGCGTTCTTCGACAGTTTCGGCATCTGCTGGCTTTGTAAAAGCGGGCCAGCCGCAGCCGCTATTGTATTTCGCATCGCTGGCAAACAACAGCGTGCCGCAACCCGCGCAGGTGTATTCACCTTCATCATAATGCTTGTCATATTGCCCGGTGAAGGCCCGTTCCGTGCCCGCTTCGCGCAGCACATGGTATTGCTCCGGCGTTAGCTTGGCGCGCCATTCGGCGTCTGTTTGACCCTTGGGGTCGGTGGTCTTGGAATTATCGCTCATTCTTCTGTCTCACCCATCAACTTGCGCATAATGCGCAGGCGGTTTGATCACATCCATCCGTTCCGACAAAAGCGGGCGGAAACTTGGGCGGCTCTTAAACACAGAATACCATCCGCGCGTTTGCTCATGCCCTTCCCAATCAATCCCGCCGAGATAATCGGAAACGCTGATCTGAGCCGCCGCCGCAAGGTCCGCCATGCTCATCGTCGATCCGGCCAGCCACGGACGATTATCGATCAACCAGTCCATATAATCGAGATGACCATGCGCCATTTTCATCGCTTCGCGCAATGCGCGGCTGTCGGGAGGTTGGCGCAGAACCAGCCGCTTCTTCATCCGTTCCAGCAGCAAAGGCGCGGTGACGTCATTGTAGAAATTCTCATCAAACAGCGCCGTCAGGCGGCGAATCTCGGCCCGGCCCGCCGCGGTGCCGTTGATCATCGGTGACCGGTCAACCGTCTCCTCCAAATATTCGCCAATCGCGCGGCTGTCGGCCAAAGTTATGCCTTTGCCTTCATTTACCAGAACAGGCGTCCGGCCCGCAGCATTGAGGTTTAAGAACGCGTCTGACGCTGCCCAAGGGTCCTCACGCAGCAATTCATAGGCGACATTTTTCTCGCCCATTAATAAACGAATTTTGCGCGAAAACGGGCACAAGGGAAATTGATAAAGCTGCCACATAACGACGTTCCTCTTGCCCGAGAATGGAGGTGTTTGCCAGTAAGATCAGAGGCGTTCTGAAAACTTACAGACCGGCGGACTGTTTCATCAAAAGGCAGGCTGGCATCATCGACTGCACTTGCCGGACCCCGGCTGCACTATCCAGATCGCTAACCTCGCGCACGATCAATCGGGCGACGGCGTCACGGGTCAAATCGTGGCTGTCCATCAGGTTGGCCACCGTGCGGACAAAAAATTCGCGCCCGCCGCCATTTTCCATGTCGGGATAGGATGCGCCGCGCGGGTCATTGTCACGTTGCCAACGGCCGACCACCGCGAATGCGACACCGCAGCGCGCCGTGGCCGCCTCTTCGATGGGTAAATCAGCCAAAGAGGTGATCGTTTCTGGCGAAGCGGAAGGAGCAGCGGAGGTGGCAGCTTGCAGGGCGAGCGGCGCTAAGATCGCGGCCATAAATATCGATGTCATAGTGCATCCTATTACGCGTCGTATGAACCCAAGGCTACCAAGCGCAGCACAGAAAGGTCGGTTATCACAACGTCGGTTGTCAGGGCCGCCATCCGCGCCTACCTCGCCAGTGGTAATCTTAAAGAGAGGATACAACCCAATGCTCAATCATGTCATGATCGGCTCGAACGATATCGAACGATCCAAAACTTTCTATTCTGCGGTGTTGGCCGTTCTTGGCGCCGGCGAACCCTTCGTCAATGTCAACGACACTGGCCATACGCGCCTGTTCTATATGCATGATGGCAGCACATTCTCGATCAGCGAACCGATCAATGGCGAAGAGGCCAATTGCGCCAACGGTTTCACCATTGGTTTCAAATGCGATTCGCTGGAACAAGTGACAAAGCTGCACGATGTGGCCGTCGCCAATGGCGGCACCAGCGTCGAAGACCCTCCTGGCCCGCGCGAAGGGTCAATGGGCGTGATGAATCTGTGCTACTTCCTCGACCCTGATGGCCACAAAATGTGCGGCATCCACCGTCCGGAATAAGAATTGGAAGAGTTTAGCTGCGTCTAGCGGCTAAGCTCAAACACCGCGAATTCGGCGCGCCAATTTGCCCCAATCGGCGAAATGGCGCGCTCGTCGGCGAAGAACCAAGAGCGCTCTATTTGGGCGCTCTTGGACTTTGCGAGATCGCGAAAATCATGTGTCGTCACATGGTGAATATTGTCCGTCTCATACCAGCTAACAGGCAATGCCCGCGTGACAGGCATCCGCCCCCCAAGCAGTAGCGCGGTGCGCGTGCGCCAATGGGCGAAATTGGGGAAGCTGACGAAAGCGCGACGGCCCACTCTGAGCAATTCATCCAGCATCAAATCAGGCCGCGCGGCTGTTTGCAGCGTCTGGCTGAGGATTGCGTAATCGAACGCTTTGTCAGGATAATTGGCAAGATCAGTGTCGGCGTCCCCTTGGACAACGGACAGCCCGCGCGCGACGCATCGCCCCACCAATTCGGCGTTGATCTCTAACCCGCGCGCATCGCAGTTCTTCTCCGCCTCCAGCACCCCCATCAACCCGCCATCGCCGCAACCAATATCGAGCACGCGCGATCCCGGCGTCACATGCGCGGCAATCGCAGCCAGATCAGGGCGCAATTCGGTGAGCCGTGTCATTCAACGAACCCCCGAACCACTTGATCCAACCCTTCATGCTCCAACAGGAAGCTGTCGTGCCCATTTGGCGCAGAAAGCTCGACAAAGCTGACCTTTGCCCCGGCGGCGTTGAGCGCATGGACGATATGGCGGCTTTCGGCGGTCGGATAGAGCCAGTCGGTGTCGAAACTGACGAGGCAGAACCGCGCGGTTGTTCCGGCAAAGGCATCGGCAAGTTTGCCGCCATGTTCCTCTGCAATATCCAGATAATCCATCGCCCGCGTGATATAGAGGTAGGAATTGGCGTCGAAACGCTGGGTGAAACCGCTGCCTTGATAACGAAGGTAGCTTTCCACCTGAAAATCAGCGTCAAAACCAAAGCTCTTAGCACCGCGCGTTCCATCCGGGCGATCTTGCAAGCGCCGCCCGAATTTCGCGGTCAGGCCTTCTTCGGACAGATAGGTGATATGCGCCGCCATCCGTGCCACCGCCAGACCATTGTCCGGCGACGCATCACTGGCGTAATAATCGCCATCGGCCCAAGCGGGATCGGCCATAATCGCTTGGCGGCCCACCTCATGAAAGGCGATGTTTTGCGCCGAATGCCGCGCCGTTGAGGCAATGACCAACACCCGCGCCGCACGATCCGGCCAATTCGCGGCAAGGCTGAGCGCTTGCATCCCGCCCATCGATCCGCCGACGACCGCGTGCAATTGATCAATCCCCAGGCCATCGAGCAAGCCGACCAATCCGCGCACCATATCCCGCACCGTGATCACTGGGAAACGCATGCCATACGGCGCGTCATTTGCGTCGCTAGCAGAATCGAAAGCCGCAGGATCTGGGCTGGCCGGGCCGGTTGAGCCCATGCAGCTGCCGATGACATTGGCGCAAATCACATAGAACCGGTCTGTGTCGATCGGTTTGCCGGGGCCGACCATTCGCTCCCACCAGCCGGGCTTGCCGGTCACCGGGTGCTTGCTGGCGACATATTGATCCCCCGTCAGCGCGTGACAGATCAGTACGGCGTTGGATTTATCCGCGTTAGGCTCACCATAAGTTTCATAGGCAATACGCGCGGCCTCAAGCGCCTGACCGCTATCCAGCGGCAGAGCCTTGGGCAGATCATAACTGGCGGAAACATGCGTCAAACGGGACAAAACCATCGGATTGGCCGGCGATGCCATGAAAGCAGCGCGAGCGAAAAAATGAGAGTTTCCTCCCTTAACCGCTGCCCTCACGCTTGTCGAAGGGCGGTTTTTCTTTCAAGCGCTGTGACATGACAACGCGCCCTGCACCAAAGCCCTATATTCTTGGCATTCACGCCTATGTTCCCGGAAAATCCTCGGGCAAGGATGGCCGCGCCCTGACGAAACTGTCGGCAAATGAAAACCCGCTTGGGTCGAGCCCGATGGCTTTGGCCGCGCTTGAAGAAGTGCGCGGCGAGGCGGCGTCCTACCCTGATCCCGATGCCAAAGCCTTACGCGAAGCAATCGCCCAGCTGCACGGCTTGGAACCGGCGCGGATCGTATGCGGCACCGGTTCGGATGAATTGCTCAATCTGGCCGCACAAGGGTTTGCTGGGGCTGGCGATGAAGTGCTTTTCAGCCGCCATTCCTTTGCCGTTTACGACATCGCCGCGCGGCGATGCGGTGCGACGCCAGTGGAAGTGGACGACCGCGATTTTACTGCCGATGTCGAAGCTATGTTGGGCGCGGTAACAGACCGGACGCGGGTCGTTTTCCTAGCCAATCCCAACAATCCCACAGGTACATGGATATCCCCTTCACAGGTAAAACGGCTGCATGCTGGCTTGCCGGGTGCGGTGCTGTTGGTGCTCGACGAAGCTTACGGCGAATATATCGACCCGGCCTTGCAACGCGTGGGTTTCGAACTTGCCGCGACGCATGACAATGTGCTGGTCACGCGGACGTTTTCCAAAATTTACGGTCTGGCTGCAGAGCGTATTGGCTGGGCGACGGGCGCGCCGGCGCTGATTGATGTGCTCAACCGCATTCGCGGCCCCTTCAATGTTACGGTGAGCGGACAAAAGGCCGCGCTTGCCGCAATTGGTGATCAAGATTTTGTGACCGCCAGCCGAGTACATAACGCCAAGCAGCGGGCGCAATTTGAGCACGCCATCGCCGCTTTGGGCAATCACGGCCTATCCGCCGCACCGAGTGAAGCGAACTTTGTATTGGTGCAATTTGATGGCGATGTGCGCGCTGAAACGGCGCTTAACGCTTTGGCAGAGGCGGGTTATGCGGTCCGGCATTTGCCCGGTCAGGGCCTGCCTAATTCTCTGCGCATTACGATAGGCACAGCCGAGGATATGGCCAAAGTGACCGCGACATTGCAGGCATTATGCGGAGAAGCGTCATGACCGGCGAACGGAGCATCAAAAGCGTTGCGATCATTGGGCTAGGTCTGTTGGGCGGGTCCGTCGGCTTGGCGGTTCAAGCGCAAGCGCCCGGCATCATCACCACCGGATATGACCGCGACGCGGATGTGCGCAAAAAAGCGCGGGAACGCCAATTGGCAGGGACAATTATCGACACCGCCGCCGACGCAGTGCGCGGGGCCGACCTCGTAATCCTATGTGTTCCGGTAGGCGCAATGGAAGTGGCGGCCGCGGAGTTCGCGGATCATCTGTCAGACCATGCGATCATTTCAGACGTGGGCTCATCCAAGCAAAGCGTTTCCGAAGCGCTCGCGCGCGCTTTACCCGGTCGCACAATCATCCCCGCCCACCCGGTTGCCGGGACAGAGCAAAGCGGGCCAGAGGCTGGTTTTGCTGCGCTCTTCACCAATCGCTGGTGCATCCTGACCCCGGACAAAGACGCCGACCCGGCTGCGACTGCGGCGCTCAGCGAATTCTGGACCCAGCTGGGCGCGAATGTCGAATTGATGGATGCAAAGCACCACGATCTGGTCCTGGCCGTGACAAGCCATATTCCGCACCTGATCGCCTTTACGATTGTCGGGACAGCCAGTGATTTGGAAGAAGTAACCCGCAGCGAGGTCATCAAATATTCCGCCGGCGGCTTTCGCGATTTCACCCGCATTGCTGCATCCGATCCGGTGATGTGGCGCGATGTGTTCCTCAACAATAAAGGCGCAGTGCTGGAAATGTTGGGGCGTTTTTCCGAAGATCTCACGGCCCTGCAACGCGCCATTCGATCAGGTGACGGGGAAACCCTGCATGACCTGTTTAGCCGCACTCGCGCCATCCGCCGCGAGGTTATCAAAGAAGGCCAAGATGACGAACGGCCCGATTTTGGACGCGAAGACCATGAATAGAGCGCTCTAAGCGCTTGCGGGGTGCGGGTCCGCCGGGATGCTTTCGCTGGTGTTCAAAGCATTGATGGCGCGGTGAACCCGGCGCTCAATCTCATCGCGCGGCAGGCCGGCAGGAATCGTCTCCCCCACACGGTATGTAATCGTGCCGGGCCGCTTAATCAGCCCTTGGTAAAGCGGCCCGCTATTCACCGCGATTGGCACGACCGGCAGGCGCAACAATTTGTAAATTCCCGCAAATCCAGATTGCAGCGGCACTTCCTCACCATGCGCGACGCGCGTTCCTTCGGGAAAGATCACTAACGGACGCCCTTCATTGATACGGCCGCGCGCGGTCGCAATCATCGCACGCAGAGCGCGTGCGCCGCCATCACGCGCCACCGGAATCAATCCGTAAATCCGCGCCGACATGCCCCAGCCGGGGATCCAAAACAGCTCGCGCTTGGCAAACACGGTGGGAAATCCAAACAGACGCGGCATATCGATCGCTTCAAAGAAACTTTCATGTTTCACCGCGATCAAGACCGGCTCATCCGGGATGACGCCCTCTTGGATCACCTCAATCCCTGCAATGCGGCGCACACACCACAAATGCCACCGCCCCCAAAGCGCGACGACTTTGCGCAATTGTTCGCGCCCAAACGGGATCGCCAGTACCGATGCGATCACCAACACCGCGCTAAATCCGTAAAAGACAGGATAGAAACCGAGGCTGCGCAGATAGGCCATCAGAACCCAAACATCCCTGCCACTCGGCTGGCGATCAATTTGTGATATTCCAAAAATAGACTGGCAAGGCTTGGCTGCGACGGCACCGCATCACGGATCACCGTCACGGACGATGGCAAGGTCCGATCCAATTCCCCCGCCGCGCGGCGCATGTGCCAATCTGTGGTGACGAGGCGCAAGGATTGCACGCCGTTTCGCTCCACCCAATCGGCCGTTTCGGCGGCATTGCCGCGCGTATCAACCGCGACAAAGCCCAAAGTGATGCAGCAATCCATCAGCGCCTCTTCGACCTCAAATTCGGCGGCGAATTCCTCTGACGTAACCTCTGGGTCGACCCCGCTGACCAGCATCTTTGGCGCCAATCCTGCGTCCAGCACCGCCAGACCTTGTGCAATCCGCCCAGCGCCGCCGGTGGGCACAATCACTGCGTCAGCCGAGGTCGCGTCTGCTGGTCTGGGCAATGCAATCGTGAACCACAAAAATCCCAGCGCCCAGACAAGGACGAGAGTGGAAAGAATGTAACGAACAATCCGCATCAGCTTACAACATCGACCTTAGCGCAAAACCGATGGTTATGCGCCCCGTGATGAGCGCAAGCAGAACGCCGCCCACCGGAATGAGCGCAATCACCAACCAATCGCTCCATCCCAGACCGCCGCCGCCGATCATTCCGCTATCCAGCGCAGCAAATTGCCGCCCCAACAGCCACACAGCACCCAGCCCCAAGACCAAGCCAAGACCTGCGCCAAATATCGCATCACGCAGGACGGAACGCTGAAAGATCCGTGTCACTTGCGCGTCCGTACCGCCGAGCAAATGGATGATCTGCACTGTGTCTTCATGATTTGAAAATGCACTACGAGCCGCCAACCAAACCGCCGCCGACGTTGCAAATGCCACCAAACCAATCAGCGCGAGCGCAAGATATTGCATCGCCGACAACGCATCATAGACCGGACGCAGCCATTCCGATTGCGCATCGACCCGCGCGCCAGTTGCGGACGCGCCCTCAAATTCGGCAAGCGCTCCATCCAACGCCGTCTGCAGCTGCGCGACTTCCTCGCTATTGGCGCGGCGCGAAAGCTCCACATCAATCAATGCCGGTATCGGCACATCCTGCGTCCCCGCCGCGCTGCCAAGCCACGGCTCTAGCAAAGCGTTCAATTCCACCTCTGGCACGATCCGCACCGATGTCACCAACGGATGCGCCGCCATTGCATCTGCCGCCGCACCTGCCTGAGCATTGCGGACTTCTGCATCGGCCTCGATAATCTGCACCGTCACTGCATCAGACAGATCCGCGCGGGCATTGTCGGCCAAATTGCGCAAGGCCAATCCGCCAGCCGAAGCGATCACTACCAAGGCAATCAGGATCGCGATCACCCATGGGATCGGCCCGCCAAACCGAGTGTCTGGCAACAATTTCGCTGTGGTGCTGGCACCGATCGGAGCAGCTTCTCGCGCTTGCTCCTTGAGCGCTTCCTCAGGCGCGGTTTCCTCAGAGGTAGGCGGCTCGCTCATGTTTCACCGCCCTTTGCCGGGGGCTTTGCCGCTTGTCCGCCAGACGGACGAGGCGGATAACGCAGCGCGCCTGTCGGATCAGACAATCGTCCCTTTTGCAGCCGCATAATCAGCGAGTCTGGCACTTTTTTGAGCAGATGCACATCGTGCGTTGCCACAATAACGGTGGTGCCCACGCGGTTGTTCAATGCCTCAAACAGGCGCAGCAATTTCAGCGCCATATCAGGATCGACATTGCCCGTTGGCTCATCCGCGATCAAGATTTGCGGACGAGCAATCACCGCGCGCGCAATTGCCACGCGCTGTTGCTCTCCGCCAGACATTGTCGCCGGGATCGCTTGCGAACGATGCGACAGACCGACCCATTCGAGCATGTCGGAAACCGCCTTGATCACCTTACCTTCATTCGTGCCCGACAGCCGCAGCGGCAACGCTACATTGTCGAAGGCCGACAAATGCGGGACCAACCGAAAGTTCTGAAACACCACGCCCAGCCGTCGCCGAAAATCCGGTAATCCCGTTCGCGGGGCCGTAATCATATCCTTGCCGAACATCCGGATGCTGCCGCGCGATGGGCGCTGCGCCAGATAGAGCAATTTTAGAAGGCTGGTTTTACCGGCACCGCTGGCCCCGGTGAGGAAATAGAAACTGCCGGGAAAAAGCGTGAAGCTAAGATCGCTCAGAACCTCTGGATCGGTGCCGTAACGCAGGCCGACATTGTCGAATTTCACGATTTCTGACGGCCGGTCGGTCATGCCCGCGCATTTATCAGCGCGGCCCGCCCGGGGGAAGCCCAACATTGCCGCTATCGCCCAGCTAATCGCGTCATTTGCGTATTTTTGATCCCATTCCTTCGCATCAATGTGGAAAAAGACGCCGATTTGCGCCCACTGGACGCCGCTGGCCTTGTGCCTGCCCCGCCGCACACTATTGCCAATAGGCTATGATCATTTCCTGCCCTGCCTGCGAAACACGCTATGTTGTGCCGGAAAGTGCGATTGGCACCGATGGCCGAACCGTCCGCTGCGCCAAATGCAAACACAGTTGGTTTCAGGACCCCGCGCCGCTTGATCTGACCCAGCAAGTGAGCGGCGACGTGGCCGATGCTCCACCGGAGCCTGTTCCAGCCCCAACGCCCACCGCATCGCCCGCCCCACCCCCGGCATCTGATCCTGCATCTGAAGCGGCAGATGCTCCAGAGACCGTCTCGGATAGCGAGCCAGCCGCGAGCCCTTCGATCAGCCATTGGCGAACAGAAGATCACCCAGACACAGCCAGTTTGGATAGCACCGCTGGGGAAGGCTTCGCCGCACGCGCCTTAAAACAAGGCTCGGGCACTACTGAGAACAAAGCCGCAGAACCTAAGGTAGAAGAGCCGGTGCAAGAGGCCTTCGCTGAGGACAGTGATCCGCTTGCTGGTGAAACTGGCGACGCCTATTCTAGCGGCGCCGATTATGATTTCGACGACACATTTGAGGACGAATTTGACCAAGATCAGGGGTCGAGCTTCGATTATAGCCCACCCTTTTCACGGCGGCGCAATTCGCTGAAAATGTGGACCATTGCTGCGGGCGTGTTTGCATTGCTTGCATCTGGCACTGCGGTGGCGGTCAATTATTACGGCCTGCCCGATTGGTTCCCGGTCAACCGCCCAACCTTTGGTATTGGTAAAGCCGATCTCGAACTCGATTTTCCCTCAAGCGAACAACGCAAAGAAACGCTCGAGTCGGGCGAGGAAATCTTCCGCGTGCGCGGCAGCATTCGCAACACCGGCCAAGAAAGCGTGAGCGTCCCCAGCCTGCTAATTGTGTTCCGTGATGAGCGTGAGAAAAACGTTTACAGCTGGGTGGTTATGCCATCCAAAAGCGAACTTGCGCCGGGCGAGAGCCTGAACGTGACGGAGGCGGTGACCGATATTCCAGTTTCTGCCAAGGCTGCTGAAATCGGCTGGTCACCCAGCTAACTTGCCCACGCTCAAATCGGGCGTGCTAGACGCGGGTCTTAACTGAATTCGACCCAAACGGTCCCGGCGGCATCGCGTCCCCTCTGAACGGCGCGGCTGCGGGTTTGATCGTCGGCATCTGCGCCGCTGGCTTCATCAAAATCGATCCGCGCCGGGCGCAGGATTCTGGCGCTTACCGTGACGCGCTCTGCCACAGTGGCCGGAGTTGAAGCAGGAATTGAATTTTGCCGCGGCGCAGGCGCGTTTGCATTGCTTGGGGCGCCAGCAGAAACGGCACTTTGCGCGATCAATAGAAAGGCGGCGGCGAAACTCATGTGAAATGGTTTCCATCTGATTTACCATTTTCACAAGGCGCGCTTTAACCCGGTCCCGTTGCGGGACAATCACCGCCGTACCCTTACTTTTAGCCGCTGCCGGCACGTCGCCGCATCAAAGCCCTTGCGCGCATAGTGCCCCCTTGCTAGTGGCGCGCTCCTACCTCGCAGGATCGCGCACGCGGACCTGCCGAACCCGAGTGCGGTCGTGGCGGAACTGGTAGACGCGCAACGTTGAGGTCGTTGTGGCCGAAAGGCCGTGGAAGTTCGAGTCTTCTCGACCGCACCAAGTAGTCCTGAGTGGGCATCACTACATTACCAGAATATAGAAACGGCCCTGTAAGGGCGTAGTTCTGCGCGGTGGTCGCTATTGCGGGAAATCAACCGTAGTTGGCGACGTATGTATTGATGCGTAAAATATTATGATCTTAGTCCACAAATTTTCGCAGGTCTCAGGCACTGATTGCAGATGACGATTGCAGGCCATCGCACCGGCGGCTTCGCGCCCCAATCCAAGACCTAGCGATGTCCAAATGTGGTTCTTGAGAGCGGGCCTTGCTCGCTTGAATTGTCTTTCCCTCTGGGTCTTTCATTTCTGCGCCATTGGCTTACTGCCTCAATCTAGGGGGTTCGCGAATGTTCGACACAATCTTGGCTGCATTTTTTCTCGCTTTAGGGGTTGCGGATGATGCACCCGCGACGGCCCCGCAGGATTTGGATGCACTTTACGATGCGGGCCAAGATGCCCGCGAAAACAAGGACTTTGCGCGCGCGCACGAGCTGCTTTCTACCGCTTGCGATGCGGGCTTGCTTGACGCTTGCGCCTTGATCGAAAGCATGCGCCGCAATGGCGATGGAATTGACCAAGATGAAGACGCCGCCAATGCGGAATTGGAGCGGCTGTGCGAGCGAGATGGAGCGATAGCTTGCAGCAGTTTGGCCGGGAGTTATCATTTTGGAACCGGGCGGGCTGTCGACCCACAAGCGGCGATCCCCTATTATCGCAAGGCATGCGAACTCGACACAAGAAGCGGCATTGCTTGCAACAATCTGGGCGTCATTATTCGCGATGGTGCAGGCGGCGCAGAACCCGATCCGACAGCGACGCGCGCTTATTTTGAGCGTAGCTGTGAGCTCGGCTCGCGCTATGGCTGCATGAATGTTGGCACCGGCCTTACCGATGGAACATTCGGCACAGCAGATTACCCGGCCGGTATCGCTTTGCTGCAAGACACTTGCGAGCGCGGCTTGGCTGTTGCCTGCAATTTTCTCGGCATCAAGCTGCGTTCGGATGCCAATCCTGCGCCTGATCTTTTGGCCGGAATAGATGCCTATCGCCGCGCTTGTGAGCTCGGCGCATCCACAGGCTGCACCAATGGTGCTATTGCTTTGGGTACACCGGCGTTTGGTAGCGATCAGGCGCGGGCAAAACTTGATTTAGCGCAGAGTGCCTGCGAGCTTGAGAATGCGTTTGGATGTTACCGCGCCGGATGGATCCTGCATAAGGGTGAGATATTGCCCGGCGACCCGTCAGGTGCGCTCGCAAGTTGGGAGACTGGCTGTGCGCTCGACACTAAACGATGGGCTGCGCTTAGCTGCACCATAGCCGCCAATGCATACAATGCCGGCCCCTATGTTGCGATCAATGTCGTGCGCGATAGCCAGCGGGCTCAGCGGAGGCGCGGCGAGTGGCGCGAAGCCTTAGCAGGGTCAACGCAGGCGCTCGCAATGCTCGAGGCACTGGGTCATGACGAAAACGAGGAATATGCCCTCGTGCTCCAACAGCATGGGCTAAATCTCAACGAGGCGGGCCGCGATGTTGAGGCCGCCGAATTTGCTCGCCGGTCTTGGGTTTTGACCAAAGACATCCAAGGCGAGCGTGATCCCTCGACGCTAAACAATCTGCATAATTATGCGACGCTTCTGGCCGAGGCAGGCAATTCGGAATTGGCCCAAGAGCTTTTAGGCGATGTTTATGAAGCGCGGGTCGATGTTCTTGGCCCGACGCACCCCGACACGCTGTCAGCCGCCAAGAACCGGGCGATCCGCCTGCGTGTTTTGGGCCGTTTTGAAGAAGCGATGGCCATTTTTGACATGGGTGTTGCCGCAATGGCAGATGAGGTTGGACCGGATCATCCCTACACTTGGGGATGGCGCTTCACCCGAAACTGGGCTGTCCTAGAACTGGGCCGGATCCGCGAGGCGAATGCGACGACCAGCGAATTGATGGACCGGGTCCGGGCGGAGCAAGGGGTCGGCGTTGATCCGATAGAAGTCGTCCGTCTGCAAGCACATGTATACCGAGCCTTGGGTCTGGAGCGTCAGTCATCCGACAGATTGCGTTTGGTTTCAGAATATCAATCAGACCGGTTTGGGCGAGGCCACCGCGATACAGTGTCCGCGATGAGCGCCTATGCCGTTAGCTTTAACAACCTTGGCAGATATTCTGAGGCGGAGAGCATTCAGCGCGAGAATATCGCCGCCATGCGCAGCGCCTATGGTGATGATCACCCCCGGACGATCCTCCAGATTTCAAATCTCGGCTTCACATTGGGTTTCCAGGGCCGCGGAGAAGAACGCTTGGCAATCCACAGACAAGCTCTCGCGCAGCGAATTGAAATTTTGGGCGAAGACCATCCCTCGACGCTGTTCTCAAGGAACGCTTTGGCGGGCGCACTGGTCAGGCTTGATCAAAATGAAGAGGCCTTGGGCATCGTCGCGGATCTGGTGGAGCGAAAGCGGCGAGTGATCGGGGCGGCGCATCCGTCTACCATTCGCAGCATGCGGTTTCATGCCCAATTGTTGACAACGGCTGAGCGGTATGAAGAGGCAGAGCCGCTCTACCGCGCAACTCTTGCAGCTGAGACAGCGTTGCAGGAAGAAGGCGGCAGCTATCGCGGTGAAGCCAATGCCGATCTTATCGACACCAGACGCGGGCTGGCTTTGTTGCTGCGAAAAACAGGACGCGCGGCAGAGGCGCAGAGCCTGCTTGCTGGCCTTGCCCCAATTTTGGATCGCCGGTTTGGTCAAGATCATAGCAAATCGATCGGCCTGCGCGCAGAACTCATTCGCACTCAACTCGATCAACCCAGCGCGCAAAGCGCCGCATGGGCCTCAGCACAGATCATCGCTCAGGCATTGAACGGTGATAGCGCGAATGGCGCAGGGGCCGCAGCAAAGTCTCGCGCCCAAAGGTCAAGCGGAGCAGCGGGACCAGAAACACAATATCTCGATAGAGGCGAACTCAGCCGCTTAATTGCCGACGCAGCTTGGGCCGAATTTTCGAGCGAAAGCGCGCTCTCTGGCGAAGCGGCTTCTATCGCATTTAAGGCAGTACAAGATGCGATGGACGGACCGGCGAGCCAAGCCCTAGCTTCGAGCGCCGCCCGCCGCCTTGCTTCGGCAACCGGCGATGAGCTCGGCTTGCTGGCACGGCGACGCGAAGAAGCGCGCGAGGAATTGGTGCGGACGGATGCCGCCCTGACACAAGCCTTGCTCAATCGCGGCAATGATGGGGCCGAATTGCGCACCAATTTAGAAACACGCAAAGCCGATCTGAACACTGAATTGAATGCGATAGATGGGCGATTGCGGCGCGAGGCGCCTGAATATTTCAGTCTGATTGATGCCAGCGCATTGGCAGGTGAACGCGCCGCTGAGTTGTTCGAAGAGGATGAAGCAGGTTTGCTTATCCTGCCCACTGATTACGGCACACACGTCATTTCGATCACCAGCGATGGCCTAGGCTGGCACCGGTCCGATTGGACCAGAGAAGACGTCAGGAATGCGACCCGGCGTTTGCTTTGGGATGTTGGCGGCAATGTCGAAGTGAGTTTCGCAGAAGCGGATCGCTGGGCACAAGAAGGGCAAGGCGCGTATCCTTACGATCGGTCCACCGCTTTTGAGCTATACAGTCAGCTGATCGCCCCGCTGGCAGATGAAATCGCAGATAAGCGGCATCTGTTTATCGCCGGAGCGGGATCGCTCTCTGGCTTCCCATTGGCTGCCTTGGTGACCGAAGAACCTGAGGGATTGGATGGGAACCCGGCAGATTTGCGGGCGACCAGCTGGCTTGCTGACCGCTTCGCAATCACTCAAATGCCGTCGCTCCAATCGCTCGAATTTTTGCGCCGTTTTGGGCGAGCGGATACCGATGGCGGCGCGATGACAATGCGCGGGTTTGGCGACCCAATTTTGACCGGGGAAGCCGCCACACGTGGCGGCCGAGGGCGCATGCGGTCAGCGGGGCTCAACACCGGCAGCGCCCGCAGCGTCTATAGTGGCAGCGACCGCAGCGGCATGCGCGGGGTCGCGGACGTAGAAGCGTTACGTGACCTTGCTCGGTTGCCCGGCACCCGTACCGAATTGATGGCCATACGCGACGCATTGGACGCGTCTGATGATACGATCAGCCTGGGCGAAGATGCGACTGAGCAACGGTTTAAGGCGTCGCAATTGGGCGATGTCGATATTTTGGTGCTTGCGACGCATGGTTTGCTGGCTGGCGAAGTTGACGGAGCATTTGAACCAGGGCTTGTTTTTACTCCGCCGATGCAGGCCAGTCTTGAGGACGATGGTTTCCTCTCGACTTCAGAGGTCGCAGAACTGCAATTGGGCGCGGATTGGGTGATCCTATCGGCCTGCAACACGGCCGCTGGCGATGGCAGCGACGGCGCACCGGGCCTCTCTGGTCTGGCAAAAGCGTTCTTTTTCGCAGGCGCGCGTAATTTGCTCGCATCCCATTGGCCGGTTCGTGATGATGTTGCCGCGCTGTTAACGGTTCGCACAATCGAGATCGCCCGGGACCGGCCAGATCTGTCACGCGCAGAAGCACTACAACAGGCGATGATCGAGGTCCGCAACGATGTGCGCGCGGACGGCCCTCAGGACACATGGGCCCACCCCAACGCTTGGGCTCCGTTCACTCTGATCGGAGACGGAGCCAACTAGCTCGTCCAAGCGCCCCGTATCTGGAGTCGCAAGACCGGGCTAATTTATGCGTTGGTCGCCGCCGGTTGTCTTACCTCTTTGCTGAGCGACAGGGATATCAAACCAGCGACAAAGATCAGAGCCGCACTTGCGCCAAACATCGCCTGATAACCGCCCAGCGTCTCCAGACTGGGAAGGATGGCTGAGGCGATCACAAATCCGAAGGTCGTGATTGAAAACAGCACTGAAAGGGATGTCGCTGCGACCTCTGGAGCCGCGACTCTCATCGCCAGCACCAGATTGGCGAGGTAGAACAGAAACAGCGGCGCGCCTTTCGCAAAATACCAAGCAATATACAATGTGTCCGATTGCCACAGCGTTTCGTCAACCAAATATCCCGCCATGATCGGCAGTGCCACCGCGCCCGACCAGAAAGCGATCGGTCCCGGCCCAAAGCGGTCCACGAACCAGCCCCCTACAGTCAGACAGAACAGTCCCATAACGATGTTTGAGAGGGCGAGCATCGACGAATATTCCGACTGGCTCCATCCCATTTGCCTGATGGCAAAGAGGCTACCGGTCGTATCATTGAGGTTCTGATGAACCCCATAAGTAAACAAGAGGATAGCCACCAAAAGCGTCTGACGCCGGAACAGGCCGCGAAAAGCAGCAAAAAGGAGTGCCGCCCAATCCTCAGGAATGATTGTGCCTGCATCACCTACAACCGCACCGCTGGTCCAAGGGAGCAGTTTTTCGCCTTTGCGTTCCCGCACGAGAACAATCGAGAGTGCAGGAATTGCGAAGAAGCCAATCATGGCGAACATGGCGATCGAAAACCCGTAATGCTGCAAAAGGTAGCTGGTGATCGCCGTGCCGCCAGCGATACCGATTACTTTCCCGCCAAACATAAAACCGTTCATGCGGCCCATTTCGGCTTTTGGCGTGAGATCGACCACCAACGCATCCACCGCGACATCTTGCACCGCCGTCAGAATGGACAGCGCCAAGACAATTCCAATCACCACGACTGTGTCGCTGGCCGAAGGAGAAAGCGCAGCAGCGATGAGCAGCGTGATGACAATGGCCGTTTGCGAACCGATCAACCATGGGCGCCGCCTGCCCATTGGCCGCCATGTGTAGCGATCCATAAACAGGCCAGCGAGGAACTTTAAGCTCCACGGCAGACTGGCAGCGGCGACCGCCGAGGCGACGATCGCAGTCGATTGTCCATTGGCGGCGAGCCAGGTTGGGATGGCTGCGTAGAAAATACCCTGCGGGAAGCCCTGCGCCAAATATAGCAGAGCACCCAAAGCAAGGCGGAGCCGCCGGCTGTCGGCGAAGGTAGGAAGGACGCTGTGTTGACGCGATGCTGCGGCGAGCGTGGTCATTCTGCGTAGCCCCTAATAAAAAAGAAAGTCTATGTTCCAACCAGGGCCGTGAAATTGAGGAGGGCTCTCACAGATCAGCAGTTCGGCTGTGCGCCGCCGGGCTGCTTTTCAAATTTTGACTGTGCGGTTTTAGAGCCAAAGCTTGAGGTGAATTGCCGCCATGTTGCGCAACTGGATCGCAGATTTGTCTCCGTTTGCGGCGTTGTCAGATTGAGAGGCGCGATTGCACCGCCACTTGCTTGTGACGGAGAAGCAGAAACGCCCGCCGACGCGGCGATCCAAGCGACGATCATGAACATGCTGACCGCGGTTATCTTCATGGCAATGCCCCTAGATTGTATGCAGACACAGCTTTCCCGTCAGCGGCAACGCGGGTTCGCGAGCCGTCCATAAGGGTCTAAATCTGTGCGAATTTCCCTGCGCCCTTGATATGCTTGGGCGCGGCACAGGGTCAACGGCGCTACCGTCCATAGAGCGTCAATTTATCGTCAATTCTGATATGCAGCGGACGATGCTCGCATTTGTGTAGGATTTATCAGTCCGAACGTCCGCAACTGCGTCGTTTTCTGATCGTCCACGGCTCCGAGGCTAAGATCAAAACGGGCCGTTCCGCCCGGAACCCCGGATGGGTTATTCAGCGTTTCGCTCGATATTTAAGAGCGCAGGCGAACGTCCCGTCAGACTCCGTAAATCGTTGATCATGTGTGCTTGGTCAAAAAACCCGTATTGATAGGATAACGCAGCCCAATCTGGTGTCTCGGTCCGATCCGCCGCAGCGATGACGGCGTTCGCTCGAACAATGCGGCTATACGCTTTTGCGGACAGCCCCACTCGCTCTTTGAAACGTAATCGAAACTGGCGCTCACAGAGGCCTATTCTCTCGCGGATTGCGTGCAATGGCGCCGTCCCACCCACACGGCGGACCATAGCCACCGTTAGGTCAACATCACTTTTGCCCAGATCGGCCGTCATGTTCAAAATTGGCTGCGCCATTGCTTCCGCAATTGCGGCAACTTGCGACCCGCAGCTCGCTAGGCGCAGTGCTTTGCCGAAATCGCTGCTTTGCCAGTCTATGATCTGCCCGGCGCAATCTTCATTTGAGATGCCCAGCACTTTTTGAGCAAGCTCTGGAGCGATAGCTATGCCGATGAGCTCGATTGGCCGTTTCGGCGCGTAAAAATACGAATTTGGCTGCGGCCCGTGGAACCGAAGCCGCACATCTGCGATTTCGCCGCTCACAGTCCATTCGCGCCAAATGACCACGGAGATATACCAAAACGGTACCATCCGGTGAGGGGCTGCGGTCACATTTCGAGCTCCGTGGCACCATACCCGAAGGTCAGGCGCACGCTTGAGCAATGGCAAATGACGAAACGTTCCAACCATGTCCGCAGTGTAAAGCACGCGCACAGCCGGGACCAGACAAGGATCAACGTTTGGGCCGGTTTTTCCAATACGCCGCCCGGGATGATGACCTAAAACGGAGGTGCGCGATCAAAATCGATAAGCAGGAATACATGCAAATGACAAAGCCAGCGAAATTGGAAACCAAAACATCATCTCTAGCCCTATTTGCCGCTCTGGCATTCGTCAGCTTTGGTGCCGCTCCTGCGTCAGCGACAACGCCTGATTGGCTCACACTTCCGCTTGACGAAGACGCCTTCGATTTTTCCTCGTCATCGTCTTTTCGCACCGAGAGTGTGCAGGGGCGCGACGCACTATGCCTCGATGGCGCCGCTTTTGCGCGCGGCATCAGCCTTCAAAATGGTTCCATTGCCGTGGACATCGCGAATGATGCCCGCCGACGCTTTGCCAACCTCATCTTTCGCGCAGCCACCCGCGAAACTTACGAGACAGCGTATTTGAGGATGCACAAATCTGGGCAGTTCGATGCGGTGCAATATACGCCGCATCTGAACGGCGAGACCAATTGGCAGCTTTTCCGAGAAGCGCAATTGCGTGCAGATTTCGGGAATGATCCGTGGATTACCTTGCGCGTCGATTTCGCCGGTGACCGCGCCAAAGTATCCGTGGGCACAAGTGAAGCTAGCCCCGCTTTGATCACGGATTTGACGCTTCCTGCTGAAAGCGGCGCGATCGGCCTTCGCACCCTGTTTGAAGGTTGCTTTTCAAATTTTCGATATTCGTCCGCGACGCCGTCATTCGCTACCGAGGGCGAAGAAGACGATATTTCGGCGCTGCCAGAACCATCATCACGCGGCCAGATTGAGCAATGGTCCTTGTCCAGCCCATTTCCACTTGAACGCTGGACCGGCATCGCTTCCAACCTTGCTCAAGACCCGCAATGGACCACCGCCGATGCGGAGCATAATGGACGCTTGCTGATCTCTCGTTATGTCCAAAAACAATCTGCGGGCGGCTTTGAAAGAAACCGCCTCGACGCCGTCTATGCGGGCGTGACCGTGCATTCAGACGCTGATCAAACCGCCGAATTGCAGATCGATGCAAGCGACATGGCGACGGTTTGGCTCAATGGAGCGGCGCTTTTTTCCTTCGACAACAGCTTTCGTGCCAAAGGCCCGCTGTTCCGCGGAGACTTTGATGCGACGAAGCAATCACTAAGCCTGAGGTTGAATGAAGGCAGGAATGAGCTGATCGTTTTGGTCGCCGAACGCGCGAATGGATGGGGGCTCGCGGGACGCGTTTCAGCTGAGCAGCCGGTTAGAATAGCACCGTTTGGAGCAGGCCAATGACGTTTGCGCCGAGGCGTAGTTTGCCACGCAGAATGTTCGCAATATGGGTGTTGGGAGGCAATTCGACCCCAGCCAGAAACCCAGAGGAAACAGATGTTTCGCTGGCTTGAAAAGGCGATCAATAGGAGCCGGGTAACTGTCATGACGGCACCGGGCGTGCTGAAAATCCATAATGTAGAAGCCAAATTTCGCGGCGTGCCCAATGATCGCCGATCACCATATGGAAAGCTCTCCCAAGACCGTTGGAGCGACGGGCAAGAGCGTTTTAATCTGACCCTGCACAACCTGCCCGAAAACCATGGCGGTAAAGTGCGCCTTCTGTGCGAAGGCAATCTTGTTGCTGAGTTTGATGTGTCCGGCGCAACATTGAAATTCCAGTGGAAGGGCTATTCTAGCGAGGATATCCCGCTCATCGCTATTGGTGAACGCGTTGAAGTTGAAGTGGGCTCAACCGTTCTCAGCGCCATTGTGGCAGCTGACTGATCATATAGCGACGATGGGACCCCCGAGTTCTGGTCCTATCGCGCGGCCAACGGTGTCGCCGGTGTGGCAGATGAGGTTGTGATTAGGTAATCGAAGCCAAGCACCAAGAACCGCATCATCGGCTCCAGTTCAGCAAGCCCGGCATTCCCAAGCCTGCGTTTGATCGGGTCAAGATCGATCACGAAATGGCCGTCGGTGGATTCAATCATTTCAAGATCTATCCCGCTGCCTTCCAGCAGCGCTCGCAATTCACCCGCACTAACTGGTCTCTCGCTAAAGGCTCCATCAGGTGAAGGCATGATCGCGGTGGCTGTGCCGCCAATCGGGAGATAGGCAACATGCAACGCCTCTAACCCATTGGAAGCCGCCATCCCTTCGATCAGCGACCCCAGATCGAATGTTGACATCGAAGATGTCGCGCGGCCGCCATGCGTCAGTCCAAACTTCATCAGCACGCGCGGCGCAGCGTCACCGCTTTCTAGGGCAGATTGATAATAACGAAGAAAATTGCGGCGGATTAGCTCCACCCGATCGAGATTGTTGTCGAGCCCCCGTCCCATGAAGAAGGACCGATAGATCGACTGACTGCGTTCCATCGCCGCAATCCTATCCAGCGCATCCGAATTGCCTTCGAAAGCGTCACGCAATTCCTGCCATCCATCGCCGTCGATAGTAGCGAAGAGGACTGCCCCCTGGTTGCCGCTAGCAAAAGCTTCACGCTCGGTCTGCTTGAGGCGATCGACCAGCTCCGGATTTTGCGAATCCATATTCCCGAGAATTTTAAGATGGATAAGCGGTGATCCAATAAATTCCTGATCCACGCCCCACAAACCGCCACTTTGAGCAAAAGGAGCCGCCGCGCGCGCTTCTTCAGCGGAGTTCAAGAACGGGATAGCCAGGGGCCGCCCGCTCAATTCTTCAGCGAGGCCGGCTTCACCGCTCTCCTGCAGAATTTGCTGCAGCCAGTCGGCGGAATGCGGGCCGACCTCAATTGCATAATAGGGGAAGCCATAGGCCTGCGCCTCAGACGCGAATGCGGAGACGAGCAGGGGCGCATCAGCATGGCCGTGGGCCTCACCAATCATCACGAACTGTGTTTGCGCCAGTCCTTTGCGTAAGGTCTCCGCCCCAAGTCCGGCAAAGCCGTTCTCAGAAAACTCCAAAGGTAAAGCGGCGATCTGCTCTGTATTGGCCTCTGATTGAAGAGGCTCTTCGGCCAACGCAGGAAAGCTGGCAAACAATGCCGCAGCACTGCTTGCGGCAAAAAGTGGGCGCAATTTTTTCATCAATGCTCTCCTTATGGGTGACGCACTGTATTGCATAACCAACACAGTATGTCATCCCTCAGCTCCAAAGTGACGTCTTTTAATGGTCTCGCTTGGCAATCTTACTAAGCCATGCCGATACAGGGCCGACGAACAATTCAGGGCGGCTTTCCCCTCCTTCCCAAGCATAGGCTGACAAAGCATCGGAATAGATTCTAAGCCCATGCCCCGCTTGAGGAATTTCCAGCCAAGTCGCTGTTGCGGGCCGCAACCGATTGACCGTATCGACAATCACGCGGTGGCCGTGGCGGCTCTCAAACTGCTCAAATTCTGCGTAAACCACCATCACCGGCACATTCAGCGCCGCCCATGCCGACAGCCAGTCCTTATCGGCCGCTTGCCAGTGCCAAGAATAGGGGCGCCCATAATGCGGTGCCTCGCTGGTGCCGACCAAAGATTCCCACACCCCTGCCAAAGCCGGAAACTGCTCTTCGATCTGCGCGGGCTCCATTTTCCCAAGGAGATATTGGCGATGGAACTCCATCCGGCGCCGCATCTCCGCGTCAATCTCTTCAGGGCGAAATTCGGCCTGCCGCTCAAGCTGAAGGCGATCAAAGTGAAGCATACGTTCCAAATAGGTGAGCGCACCTCCCCCTTGTACAACCACGCCAGCGACACGTTTGCCTAGCGCTACGAGCGGCGCAACTGTCGATCCGAGGCTCGATCCCATGATCACAATTCGGTCTTGATCAACCCAGGGATGGCTGGACAATTGATCGAATGCCTCGCGGTAATGGCGGACTTCCGTATCGTAATCGAGCGCGTTGCAGCCGGAGCCTTCGCTAAGCCCGGTGCCAGACCTCTCCAGCCGGATCAGTGCGTAATTGGAGGCGATCGCAAGGCGCTCCTCCATAGCAATTCGGCCAGAAACCGGAGCGATCGAATAGCAGGCGACGGCTTGGGTGAAGAATATCGCAGGCAAAGGGTCGCTCGCATCCGCAGGCCGAGAAATATAGGCCGCCAATGCCAACCCTTCGGACGTTGTCACCGTGACGCGCTCATGAACCAAATTTTCAGGCGTGGTTTGGGCGCGTGCTGTGCAAGACAAACCGAGCATCAGCGCAGCGATTGTGAGGAATAGGTTTGTGTAAGTCATGGAACGTTCCTGCGAACGCACATGACGCCTAATCAAGTCGTTTGGGACGAAGGGACGAGCAAGTTGCCTTTTACGACTTTAGCGCGGTAGCGATCTCCAATCGGCAATCTGGTGCCATCACGCAGGAGGACATGCTTTCGCTCAAATTGCAGGACCGCTTTGGGATGGACTGCATATCGGCGATGCACCCTTATGAATTTGAAGCCAGTGCTTTTCAGAAACTGAGCCAATGAGGATCGCTGAAGCACGGCTGCCCGTCCAGCATGGTGCATTTCGACATAATTGCCTGCGGACATCACCCAGTCACAATCGTTTTGGCTTTCGGTGCCAACCAATTCCGGCGTGGGCGTGGCGCTTTTTTCGTTTCTAGGCCGCGTTTCTAGGAAGGCCAAAACCCCCAAACCTGCCGCGATCAGAATGGCGGCGGGAATGCGTCTGACAAGATCAAAACCCGTTGGCCATGACTGGTACAATGCCGCCTCTAGCAGCAGCGAGAGGCCCGTCGAAGCCGCAAAGATCACAATCAGGAACAGCCAATTGCGCGACACGCGGCCAATTTCAAATGCGGCAATCCAGGGAGCGATATTGATGATGCCCCAAGAAAACGCCTCAAACAGCGTTGCCGGATTACCCGATGCAGACCGGTAGACCAGGCAATAGATCGCATTCAGAACAACCGCAGCAACGACGCCGCAAAAAATTCTCTTACTCAATGAGGCGTTTAGATAGAGCTTAGCCAAAGACATCATTCTTCGATCAACTTGTCATAATATTGCGCACAACACGAAATTGCGGGAGCATCTTATACCTCAAGCGGTGTGCCGCAAAACGTACTTCACCGAACTTCAAAGTGCGTTTGGCGAAAGATTGCGGCTCACGCAGTGACGGCAAGCCTCCGCTCTCAGCCAGAAACAAGCATGCAAGCCCGATTGGCTTGAATTGAGCCGTTTGCAGGCGGTTCGCTCACATTGACAAGCCCAAACAGCGACTGGCTCAGTGCATGGAAGCTGGGTGCAGAAGCTGAGTTTGGAAGCGGCAATTGGGACAAACCGAGCTGCGTGCAATCAAAGCCAAACGCCTATCTTGCCGCCCGCGATGGCCGGGGAAAATCTAACCGACAAGTTGCCTTTGGTATCCTGCGCCGTCCGCCAGCAAATCCAAAACGGCACCGCCGGCCACGGGCCGTGAGAAGAGATACCCCTGAATATAGCGGCAACCCTCCCGTTCGAGCGTTTCGAATTGGGCAACCTCCTCACCCCCTTCGGCAAGTGCTTCCATGCCCAAGGCATCTGCGAGTGTGGTGATCGCCCGAATGACAGCATGCCCGTTCCCGTCACCTCGCAAATCTTCTACAAAACTGCGGTCAATCTTCACTTTTTCGAACGGAAAGGAGCGCAAGTAACTAAGCGAAGAATACCCCGTTCCGAAATCGTCGAGCGCGATCCGGACGCCTAGATTGCGCAGCCCATGAAGCGTGGCCATGGTTTTCTCGACATCCGCAATAAATATGCTCTCGGTGATTTCCAACTCAAGACGGCGAGGATCAAGCCCGGATAGGTGAATTGCTTTGGCGAAATAATGACCGCAACGGAAACATCTGCGGGCCATGAACTCGCCTGATGGCAAGCCTCGTGAATAACCCACTCACCCGATGGGAAGGAATAGACCGGTCTCCTCAGCCAGCGGGATGAATTCTGCCGGGCTCACCACTCCGCGACTGGGATGATTCCAACGCAGTAACGCTTCAAAACCCGTCATGCGTCGCTCGGCCACACAATAGAGAGGCTGAAACACAAGTTCGAAACCGCCTTCTTTCAAAGCCAGTCTAAGGTCCAGTTCTGTCTGGCGGCGCACGCGAGCCTGTTCGTGAAAAGACGGCTCGAAAAACTGATAGGTCGATTTGCCTTCGCTCTTAGCGCAGTAGAACGCAAGATCGGCATTTTTCATCAAGGTGGTGCCGTCGATTCCGTCACCGGGAGCCACCGCAATACCAATGCTAGCCGAACAATCGGCCTGCTGCCCATCGACCGTCACAGGACGCTGGAAACAGCGTTCCAAATCCTGAGCCATCTTACCGAGATTCTCCTCGTCCTTGATACCCGTCATCAGGATCGCAGATTCGTCACCGCCGAGACGTGCAATCAAGGCGTCGCTGAGAGTGTCGCTGGTATGGGCGGCAACGTCTTTGAGCAACGCATCCCCAGCCGGGTGACCAAGGGTGTCGTTCACCACTTTAAAGTCGTCAAGATCGACATACGCGACCAGCAAATGCTCGTTCTCACGGCGTTGGGACAGTGCCATTGCCAGCTGTTCGATAAAGAGTTTGCGGTTGGGCAGACCGGACAGGCCATCATGCAGCCCAACATGAACAATCTCGCGCTCGCGCTCTTCAATTGCGGTGACAATCGTATTGAAACTGGTTGCCAGCCGGCCAATTTCATCATCCGTGACCAACACCGTTGTAACGAAGCTCGGCTTTTGCATGGCGCGCAGGCTATGCTAGCGTTTTTGGCGGCGCTGAAATCAGCTCGATCAATCGGAGAGTAACCCTACATGAAAACTAGAGCCGCCGTCGCATTTGAGGCGAAAAAGCCGCTTGAGATCGTTGAGCTTGACCTTGAGGGGCCAAAGGCGGGCGAGGTGCTGGTCGAAATAATGGCAACCGGAATTTGCCACACCGATGCGTACACTTTGGATGGCCTCGACAGTGAAGGGATTTTTCCCAGCGTTCTGGGTCACGAAGGCGCCGGAATTGTGCGGGAAATCGGCCCCGGCGTCACCAGCGTCGCGCCCGATGATCACGTCATCCCGCTCTACACCCCAGAATGCCGCCAGTGCAAAATGTGCCTGTCAGGCAAGACCAATTTGTGCAGCGCCATCCGCGCCACTCAGGGCCAGGGGTTAATGCCAGACGGCACGTCGCGGATGAGTTATAAAGGTCAGGCGATTTTCCATTATATGGGATGCTCAACCTTCTCTAACTTCATCGTCCTGCCGGAAATTGCGGTTGCTAAAATTCGCAGCGATGCACCGTTCCAATTCGCTTGCTATGTTGGATGCGGGGTGACGACCGGGGTTGGCGCAGTGGTCAATACAGCAAAAGTTCAACCCGGCGATAATGTCGTCGTCTTTGGCCTTGGCGGCATCGGCCTCAACGTCATTCAAGGCGCGAAAATGGCTGGGGCTGATCGGATTGTCGGCGTCGATCTCAACCCGGCAAAACGCGAATGGGGCGAAAAATTCGGGATGACCGATTTTGTGAACCCGAAAGACGTCTCCGATGTCGTCACCACTCTGGTCGAAATGCTGGATGGCGGGGCGGATTATACGTTTGATTGCACCGGCAACACCGACGTTATGCGGCAAGCCTTGGAAAGCTGTCACAAGGGTTGGGGTACGTCGATCATTATCGGTGTTGCCGAAGCGGGCAAGGAAATCGCGACGCGTCCGTTTCAATTGGTAACCGGTCGCAATTGGCGCGGTACCGCCTTTGGCGGAGCGAAGGGGCGCACCGATGTGCCCAAAATTGTCGATTGGTACATGAATGGCAAAATCGCCATCGATCCGATGATCACGCATGTCCTGAAACTAGAGGATATCAACAAGGGCTTTGATCTGATGCATTCCGGTGAAAGCATCCGCAGCGTCGTGGTGTTTTGATGGCCGCAGACGCACCAAACAAAGTCATTCTGGCGGAGAAATTTGCGCAATTTTCCGATCATTGGGCGCCGCGTCTGGCGGCGCGGTACAATGGCAATGAAGTGCGCCTCGCCAAGGTTGAAGGCGAATTTCATTGGCATAGTCATGCGGATACGGATGAACTGTTTCTGGTGATTGAGGGCCATCTCGATATGGAATTTCGGGATCGTACTGTGCCGCTATCCCCCGGCGAAATGATCGTCGTACCGCGCGGAACAGAGCATCGCCCCTGCGCACGCAGCGGCGAAGTGAAACTGCTTGTGATGGATGCCGACGGCACGCCCAACACTGGCGATGCGGCAACCGCTTTCAAACCCGTGGAGATTTGAAACCATGAACGACCCGCGTTTTCACCCGCCCGCAGGCGGCTTGGTTCCGCATATGGGCATCACGTTGGTCGATGAAGGTTACGGGGACGGTGCCGCTTGGCTGGAGGCAAAAATGCCGATTGAACAGCATCATTTGCGATCCGGTGCCAACGCGCTCCACGCGGCAAGCATGATCGCATTGGCGGATAGTGTGTGCGGCTTTGCTGCGGGGCAAGTCCTGCCGGATGGGGCCAAAGGCTACACCACGATTGAGCTAAAATCGAACTTCTTGGGATCCGCGAGCGATGGGACATTGATTGGCCGGTCAGACGCGGAGCATCTTGGCCGCACAACGCAGGTTTGGACATCAACCGTCACGCATTTGGAAAGCGGACGAAAACTCGCGCTGTTCCGGTGCACTCAGATGATTTTATATTGACGCAAACGGTTTTGGATTAAACCGCGCCGGGCTCCAACAGGCGGCGCACTTGAGCGCGCAATTGATCCGGATATTCCTGCGCCAAGCGGGTCCATTCCTCTTCGCCGTAAAAGCGTGTGAGGGCCGAAGACGAAGCGACAAAATACTGGATCGCGGACATCAGCAAATAGACCCGCCCCAATTTCTGCGAAAATGTCAGGTCTTTCAACGCTTCGACTGCATCCAACAGGCCGGTAATTTCATCTAGGAATGCTTTCAAAAACCATTCCGATTCCGGGGTGTCTTGCCGCTGATCATCGAGCAGTTCGCGCATCAACACTCGGGTGTCGAGCGGGTTTTCCAAAGCCGTTCGATAGATGGCCAGGATGACATTCTCAAACTGTTGTTCCGGCGAGAGTGACGCGTTTAAGCCTGTCCGCATGCCCGCCAAAAGCCGTCCGGCGATGCGCTTCATCACCGTACCGTAGAGGTCTTCTTTGCGCTTAAAATGATAGAGCAGCGCTTGTTTCGTTAGCCCCACTTCGCCCGCAATTTGCGCGATACTAGCGCCGTAAACGCCGCGTTCAGCGAACTGGCTATGCGCGGCGGCCAGCAATCTTTCGCGGGTGTCATCCGGCGTCATTTGGGTGTTCGGGGTGTCCATCATTCACTGATAGAACAAAATTTGCCGTTGAAAAAGCCAAGCGGTAAGTTAGCTTCGGTAGTGCCGCCCTCAGCATCAGCCGTGCCGCTTCGGCTCATCGTCAGGATCTCACCAAAAATCAACGTGTGGTCACCGGCGGCAAAATGCGACCAGCGCCGGCATTCAATATGTGCAAGCGCCCCGCGAATGACCGGCAAACCACTATCACCGCTCAAAAAATCGTCATCGCGCAATTGGCTATCGCCGCGCGCCGCGTAACGCTGCGCGAGCTCTGCTTGCTCAGCGCTTAGAATGCTGACTGCGAAATGGTCGGCAGTTAGGTATCGGTCAAACTGGCTCGAAGAATTTTGCAAATTCCAGCTCACGAGCATCGGGTTGAGCGACACAGAAACGAAAGAATTGACCGTCATCGCAGCTAGGCGCGCTTCCTCTGACCCGCCGGCCAAAGACCCCGTTGATACCACGCAAACACCGGTCGCGAACTGCCCCATCAATTGCCGGAACTCCGCCTGACGATTGGCGGTGTGTTCAGCGGTTGTGGGCGTCTCTAAGGACTGAGCGTCGCGCAAAAAAGGCTCCGAAGGAGTGAAAACGGGTGCCGCCTAAAGAGAGACAGCGGAGCGCCTAGAGTGGTGCTTAATCGCGCCCGTTCAACCACAGGCGGTCATTTGTCAATGAAACGCAGGATTTGGCGCCCCAGCCATCGCCGCGAAAATCAGTGCGGCGTGCTGGTCGCTCAGTCCGTATCAGAAGGCTCCTGTGAGCCATCCTCAGAACCATCCCCAGAACCGTTCCACGCGCCGCCCAGCGCCAAATTCAGCGCCACCCATTGTTCGATCCGAACCCGCCGGATAGTGACCAAATTGCGCTCCGCTGCAAACAGCCTTTGTTGGATATTGAGGACGTCGATCAAGTCCACTTCCCCTTCTGAATATTGCAATTGAGTAAGCGCATAGGCCGTGCCTGATTGTTCGGCGGCGTTTTCCAGAATGTGCTCGCGCTGGGCGAGGACTTGCACCTGATCGAGATTATCCTCTGCGTCGCGCAATGCGGACAAAGCGGTAGAAGCATAATTGGCAATGGCGGCCCTACGATTAGCGTCCGCCTCATCAACCTGTGCGCCGCGCAATCCCCCATCGAATATCGGTTGCAGGATGTTACCTGCGATAGACCACAACAGGCTGGGCCCGTTTAGAATATCAAACAAATCGGTCGATGTGCCCCCTCCCGACGCGGTGAGCGTGATCTGCGGCAATTGCGCCGCCTTCGCTTGATCAAGCCCAGCAAAGGCAGCCGCAACCCGGCGTTCAGCCGCGATCACATCAGGTCGGCGCTCCAACAATTCCGACGGCAGACCGGCGGGCGGAGGCGGCGGTGTCTCGGGCAATTCTTGCCGCAACAATATGGCATCCGACGGATAACGGCCCAGCAGCACCTCCAGCGCCCGCCGCGCCGTCCGAGCCCCGCCTTGCGCCTGCGCCAAGCTGTCACGCGCGGATTCCAGATCGGAACCGGCAATTGCGGTGTCTTGACGTGACGCGAAACCTTCGCGGTAACGAACCCGAACAATGCGATCGATCTCGGCAAGGGCATCGACCGTGCGCCGCGCGACGCTGACCTGCTCCTGAGCCTCAATACTGGCGAAATAAGCAGAGGCAACCGCTTGTGCGAGGGCGTAGCTGGCAAAACGCAAATCCGCCTCAACCGCCTGAGCACTTGCATAGGCGGCATTGCTGCCTGCGCGGACACGGCCCCACAAATCAGCCTCCCACGCGGCTTGCGCGGTCACTGTGTAAACCGGATCGGTGACCGCAAAGGGTTGGGGCGAGTCGGTTTGATCAACATTGCCGACCGCGTTCACTTGCGGCAGCAGGCCAGAGCGCGCCTGCCGCGTGATTGCGCGGGCAGCATCAACAGTGGCCGCGACGGCGCGGATGTCGGGATTGTTCGCTTGCGCCTCTAGCACCAGCTGCGACAGCACCGGATCGCCAATCGCGTCGATCCAGCCGACCCGAACCGCCCCCGGCTGCGCCCCGTCGACGACCCAAGTTTCAGGTAATTTGGGCAAGCTTTCCGCGGTCGCCGCAGCGACATCCTCATCATTGCTGAGCGTGGCGCAAGCCGGCAAGCTCGCCAAAGCGGCAACCAAAGCTGTCACGCGAAGATGTTTCATGCCGCCGCCCCCTTTGCCGTTTCATCAGCGCCAATCCCAAAAACCGCCGCATAGACGACAGGGATCACCACCAATGTCAGCGCCGTCGCAAAACTAAGCCCGAAAACCAGCACCACCGCCATGGATTGAAAAAACGCATCGAAGAATAGTGGGATGACCCCCAAAACCGTTGTCCCCGATCCCAACAGCACGGGCCGAACCCGGCTCGCCGCGCTATCAACCAATGCGTCGAAACGCGGCTTGCCCTCCTCAATTTCAAGGTCGGTCTGATCCACTAACACAATCGCGTTTTTAATCAGCAGTCCGGCAAGCGATAGCACGCCAAGGATCGCCATAAATTCAAACGGCACGCCCATCACGATCAGGCCAAACACAACGCCCACCAAAGACAGCGGCACCACCGACCAGATTACCAAAGGTTGCCGCAAGGCATTGAACAACAAAATCACCACGAGAATCATCGCACCAAACCCAAATGGGATTGCGCTGGCCAATTGGTCGTTCGCTTCGGCGCTGCTACCGGATTCGCCGTCCCATGTTAGCGAATAGCCCGGCGGCAGCGGGATCGCCTCCACCAAAGGCTCCACCCGCGCTTGTAAATCGCCTGCCAAAACGCCGGGCGCAGGGTCGGCCTGCGCCTTGATTGACCAGACATTGTCGGTCCGGCGCAGGCGGCTATCGCGCCATACGGTTTCGATCCCGTCTGTCACTTGCTCGATTGGCACGGCTGCGCCGCTTGGAGAAATGACAAGGATCGATCCCATATTAGCGACCCCTTGCCGTTCATTGGCGGGGGCCCGAGACATGATCGGGATCAGGTCGTCATTCTCTCTGTAAATGCCGACCTGTTGCCCGGCATAATTGCGCGCCAATGCCGCGCCGACATCAGACCGACTGACGCCAGACAGACGGCCTTTGACCTCGGAATATATCGGCTCAATCGTCGGCACGGGTTGGCGCCAATTGTCTTTGATCGCAATCGCTCCGCCATCGGCGTGATAGATTTCCTGTGCCTGCCGCGCGAGGCCCCTAAGCACCGCCGGATCAGGCCCAGCAAAGGTCGCCTCCACTTTAGACCCGCCGCCCGGCCCAAGGACGAACCGCCAAACCTTGCCTTGTGCCTGTCCAAAATTGGCATCGATATGCGACTGCACCTCAGGGATGAGCGTATCGAGCCGCTCATAATCATCCAGCTTAACCAACAATTGGCCGTAGGCGGGATTGGAGCTCTCAAACTGATAGGTCAGCATATAGCGCAAGGTGCCCCGCCCCACGAGCGTGTGGACGTGATCGACCCCGTCGAGGGTGGAGATATATTCTTGAAGCTCACGCATGTCAGCGTCAGTGGCGGCGATATCTGTGCCCTCTGGCAACCAATAATCGACCACCATTTGCGGTGTTGTGGATGCGGGGAAAAAGCCGGGCGTCACAAAACCAAACCCCGCCACCGATGCTGCGAATAAAGCAACCGCGCCGCCAAGCGTGGCGTATCGCAGGTTCACCAGCCGCGCGACCAGCCGTTTAAACGCCGCCATTGCGCGCCCTTCGGCTTTTTCTTCCAACGGTGTACCACCAGCCCCTTCGTGGCATTGATCCTCAACCGATTTGAACAAGATTGAACACAGGAACGGCGTCAGCGTGATCGCAAAAATCCAACTGTAGAGCAGCGAGATCAGGATCACCCAAAACAGATCGCCGGTAAATTCCGCGGTATCGCCGGGGGCCAGACCGATCGGGGCAAAGGCCAGAATGCCAACGACCGTTCCGCCAAGCAGAGGCCACATCGACCGGCGCACCACATCGCTGGCAATGTCGACAATTTTGCGCCCGCGTTGGCAGCCTGTCAGGATACCGTCCGTCACCACGATCGCATTGTCGACCAGCATCCCCAAGGCAATGATCAACGCACCCAGCGAAATCCGGTGCATCGGGATATTGCCCATATACATGGTGCCCAAGGTTGCCGCGATAGTCAGGACCAAGCCGACCCCGATCACCAGCCCCGATTTAAAGCCCATAAATACAAACAATGTGCCGATAACAATTGCCAATGCGATCACCACATTGACGACAAAATCAGACACGGATTTCTCGACGATCTTGCCCTGATTGTAAAATTCATGAAGCACAATGCCAGCCGGCTTTTGCGCTTCCAATTGTGTCAACCGGGCCGCCAGCGCTTGTTCCACCGCCACGACGTTCGACCCAGAAACCGCCGCAATGCCCATCACCAGAGCGGGTTCACCGTCATAATAGGTCAAAAACTCAGCAGGTTCGCGCAGGCCCCGCGACACTTGTGCAATATCGCGCAATTGCACGACCCGCCCGCCGCCAGAGGATACCAGCAGGTTAGAGATCGCCTCAACCGAATCGATATCGCCGCTGGGCGAGATGACCAGCCTTTGTCCATCCACCTCGACCGAACCGCCAGCGACAACCGTATTTTGAGTAGAGAGCTGGTCAAAAATGGCGTTTACCGTTGTACCCAGCGCGGCCGCATTTTGGCGTGTGATCTCAACATAGATCACCTCATCTTGCTCGCCCGCAATATTGATTTTGCCAATGCCGGGAACAGCCAGCAATTCTTGGCGCAGCACTTTGCCGTAACTGCGCAGCTCTGCCATTGAATAGCCATCACCGGTCAGCACATAATAGATGCCAAACACATCGCCGAACTCATCGAAAACTTGGCTTGTGCCCGTGCCCGGCGGCAATTCGGCGGCGGCATCGCGGACTTTGTTTCGCAATTTGGTCCAAATGATTTGCAGGTCTTCGCGGGTCGGCGATTCTTCAAATTTGATCTCAACCGAAATTTCCGAGAACCCCGCCGACGAGACAGAGCGGATTTCTTTCACCTCCGCCATGTCCTGCAACGCCTCTTCGAGCGGGGCGGAAACCTCGCGCGCGACTTCTTCGGGGCTGCCGCCGGGATAGGGGGTGAAAATTTGCGCCTGGCGGATCGTGAATTCTGGATCTTCAAAACGCGGCATATTCGAATAGGCGTACCAACCTGCAAATAGAGAAAGCCCGACCACCAGCCACATGATCAGCCGGTTGCGGATTGAATAGGCGGCAATGTCCACCGTGCGCTGCCGTTAATCCTGCCAGGGGCGCACACGGTCCCCTGCTTGCAAATAGGCGCCGCCAGCCGCGACAATCGTGTCGCCAATATCCAGACCGCCGGTCACGATCAGCATTTCGCCAACCCCATCCTCCAGTTGAACCTCGCGCCGCTCCAACACTTTATCCGGCCCGGTCACCGCCCAGACATAGCGCGATGCACCCTCTGCCATCACCGCCGATAGCGGCACCGCAACCCCGCGCGCGCTGTCATCGACGCCCAAATCTTCTGTTTCAAAGAACAAGGTCGCCGTCATGCCGGTCAGAACGACCAGCTCAGCAGGCGGCTGAAATTCGAAATGCGCTTCAAACGTCTGCGTAGATGTATCCGCTTGGCCTACCGCTTCCCTGAAAGCGGCGCTGAAACGTTGCCCTGGGGCGGCGTCCAACTCGACCTCAACATTGAAGTATCGAACTTGATTGGAATTGAGCACGAAGCTGGCAGGCACATTGACCACCGCCTCGACAGCGCGGCTCTGCAAAACAAGCACCGGTTGTTGCGGAGCGACATTTTGGAATTGTTCAACATTGGTCCGGCCCACGCCGCCGCTAAACGGAGCGCGCAGCACCGTGTCGGACAGATTTTTGCGTGCCGTATCCAGCGACGCCTGAGCAACTTGTAATTGCGCCTCGCGGTTTTCGACAACGCTGCGCGAGATCGCGTCTTCTTCAATCAATCGTAAGGCGCGCTGATATTCGCTTTCGGCATTGGTGTATTGCGCCTCTGCCTGGGCCAAGGCCGCCTGAAAACTGCGCGCATCCAAACGGGCAATCACATCGCCACGCTGAAACCGGGCGCCGTCGATGACATTCCATTCGGTGATCTGGCCGCCGACCTGAAACGCCAGATCCGTGTTTCTAACAGAGCGAACCACCGCTGGCAGGCTGCTGGAGGCTTGGTTCGAAGCCTGCGCCAAAGTCAGCAATTTTGCCGGACGCGGCGGCGCCGGGCCATCCTCTTCCGGCACAATCCCGCAAGAGGCAAGCAAAGAGGCGGCGCAAAACACCGCGAAAACCCTGAAGCGTCTAAGTACCGGAGAATTCACCAAAATCTCCTCTAGAAAGCAGCGCAGACAGCGCGGCTATTCATGATGCCTATAGCGCCGTGCATGATTCGGCAAAGCCTGCATAAACAAACCCCTGCAAATGTGCGCGTTTCTCGGGCACTTAAGCGCCCACGGCGCGTTCCTTACACCAACAAAGCAATTCCATTTTAGGTGACGGGTAAATGATCAACCGAGTTAGCGAAGCTCTCAAAGACTTCCTCAAACAGGAAAGCGCCGGCGGGATTGTTTTGATCATCGCTGCGGCGCTGGCCCTGATCATTGCCAACACGCCGTTGGCTCCGGCCTATTTTGGCACTTTGGAAACCAAACTGAACGTGTCGTTCGGATCGTTTGAGATCAACAAGGCACTGCTTTTGTGGATCAATGACGGGCTGATGGCAATCTTCTTTTTCCTCATCGGGCTGGAGGTGAAGCGGGAGATAATCAACGGACAATTGTCGAGCTGGGACAAGGCTTCATTGCCATTGGCCGCGGCGGTTGGCGGGATGGCCATTCCGGCGCTAATTTATGTGGGTTTCAACTACAATTCTCCTGAAAGCATCGGCGGCTGGGCCATTCCAGCGGCGACCGATATTGCCTTTGCCTTGGGCATTTTGTCGCTGCTCGGGCCGCGTGTGCCGGTTGCGATGAAGGCTTTGTTGCTGGCCATCGCGGTCATCGACGATATTGGCGCAATCACGGTGATCGCGCTGTTTTACACTGGCGAGATTAAACTCGACATGCTGATTGGCGGTGGCATTTCACTGGCGCTGCTATTCGCCTTGGGCCGGATGCGTATTTCCTCCACCATTCCTTATGTCTTGTTGACGGTGGTAATGTGGGTCTTTGTGCTCAAATCCGGGGTCCATGCGACGCTCGCTGGTGTTACGGCGGCGATGATGGTTCCGATGGTCGCGCGCGACGGATCGCGGATGCTTGAACATATGGAACACGGCCTGCACGCTTGGGTCGCCTTTCTCATCATTCCGATCTTTGGATTTGCCAATGCCGGGGTCAGCTTGATCGGCATCTCGCCGGCGGACTTGATGCAACCTTTGCCGCTGGGCATCGCGCTGGGTCTGCTAATCGGGAAACAAATCGGCATTGTCGGCTTTGCGTGGCTGGCGGTGAAGTCCGGTTTTGCAAAATTGCCGGACGGGGTCGGCTGGCGCAAAATCCACGGCCTGTCTTTGCTGGCGGCGATTGGTTTCACGATGAGCCTGTTTATCGGCAACCTTGCCTTTGACGATCCGGCTCAGGTTGATGCGGTAAAACTGGGCGTCTTGTCAGGATCGCTAGTGGCGGCGCTGGCCGGTTTCTTTATGCTCAAATCAGCGTTACCGGATGAGGATCCGGATAACAAAACGGACCAAGAAACCGCCGATTAAGGACCAAATTTCCATGCCAGAGCCCGGTCAACCCGTCACCCGCACCATCCGGGTGAACGGCATTTCCCTGACCTACTACGAATGGCGCGGGAAACCTGGCAATCAGGAACCGCCGCTGCTTTTTGCGCATGCAACCGGGTTTCACGGGCGCACTTTTGACGCAATTGCCGAACAATTTCCGGATCGCCGCGTTCTGTCGCTCGACCTGCGCGGACATGGGCGCAGCGAAGGCGAACCGATCACCGATTGGCGCGCCATGTCGGATGATGTGAACGGCTTTCTGGATCAGCTGCGGATCCGCCGCGCAGTTGGGATTGGTCATTCGATGGGCGCGCACACATTGGTGCAATGCGCTTCGGAAAAACCAGAGGCTTTCAGCCGCCTTGTGTTGTTTGATCCAGTCATCCTTGCCCCGGAATATTACAGCGAAGGCGGCGCGCAATTCACCTCAGACGCGCCGCATCCCGCAATCCGGCGCAAACGCGATTTTGATTCGCCAGAGGCGATGATGGAACGGTTTGCCCCGCGCGATCCTTATTTGCTGTTTAACCCGCGCGTGTTTGAGGATTACTGCCGTTACGGCCTAACTGAAGTCGGCAATACTGGCGGCGACAAAGGCGGTTATACCCTTGCGTGCTCGCCAGAAATGGAGGCCAGTGTCTATGGCTCCAGCCGCAGCAACTCCGGCATTCACGATGCGGCGCGAAAAGTGGATGTTCCCGCTTTGGTGGTACGCGCAAAGCAGACCGATTTGATGGATTTCAAGAGCTCACCGACTTGGCCCAAACTGGCCAGCCTGTTGCCGCAGGGCACAGATATGCCGCGCCCTGACCGCACCCATTTCCATCCATTCGAAGACCCCGATGACGCGGCACAGATCATCGCGGATTTTTGCGCCGCTTAAGCAGCGATTGGCGTTTTAGCCGCCGCTGCTGCTGCGACTGCCGCGCCGAGCAAATCGGAAAAATCGCCGCGCGCCTGCGCCAATTCGGCAAAAGAGGCGCGCCGCATATTGCTTGAGATCGTCGCCGCCAATCCGCCATAAAATTGCACCATCGGCCCATGCAGCGGATTATCTGGCGCCACACTGCGCGCCAACCACAAGGCGATGCCATGCGCCCGCGACAAAGGCTCGCCCGGCATTTTGTCAGGCGCGCGTTCTAAAGCGAGCAGAGCTTGGCTCAAGGCCGATACGGCTTCCTCCAGACAGATCAGCGTCAGATCTTGGCCAGAGGATGCCTCTATCCGCGCATCAAGATCGACCCGGCGATAGGCAGCGGCAGCGCCCGAAGCGCCTTTAGGTAATCCCTTCATCGTCTCTGCTCCGCGGCTCAATTGCTGCCGTTCCAAGCGGCGATTTGCTGCTCAAGGAAACTCAATGTCGATTGCGATGTTGAAATCTGGCTTTGCGCCGCGATCAGATCGCGGGTCAGGCGCGTACGCAGGCTCTCTTGTTGTCCGGCGATCCGCTCTAGCCGATCGTCATTATTTTCAATCAACGCCTCATATCGCTCAAGCGAGCCGCCCAGTGATCCCGGATCACTCCTTAGCGAATTATCGCGCGCAAAATTGTCGATCGTCGCAAACACGCCCGTTGCCCCGACTGTAAACATCGCCGCGACCCCATCAGGATTGGCGGTCAGCGCGGCGGTTAAACGCGCCTCATCAAACGCAAATGTCCCATCCGTATTCAGCGACAGGCCCAAATCGTTCAACGTCGAAGGCTCACCCTCTGCCGCCCCCGGCATAATTATATCGCTGGTGAGGCGGCCCAGATCCCGCTTCAATTCGCGCGCCCCCGGATCATTGCCCAATGTCCCCCCCAGCGCGGCGGCTTCGTCGTTGAGCAGATCGGCAATGTTGTTCAGCGCAGCGGTAAAATCAGTCATCACGCTGGTGATGGCAGCGGGGTTATTGGCGAAGCTGATCGTGGTTGGGTCGCCAATATTGGTGCCGGTCAAGTTTAACCCGATCCCTTCTGGCAGACCGGTGACAGTGTTGCTGGCGCTGCGCATTTCCACTGAATCCAGTTCAAACACCGCGTCGCGCGCAGTCTGCCGCAGCTCGCCCGCATCGCTGGATGGCTGCCAAGACAGGTAAGAAAGGTAACCGGGGTTCGCCAACGGCAAGAGCGCGCTGCTTTGTCCCTCCACAGTGAAGCCGTTTTGAGCCCCTTCCGCCCCCTTGATCACCAATTGCGCGCCATCGGTGCCATCGGCAACATAAGCGTCCAGCGCCCCGCCGCTTTGCGAAGTAATTTTCGCCGCGAGGCTGGCCAATGTGTCCGTATCCGAAACCGAAATTTCGAGCGGGGTTGACCCCGCATCTTCGGTGAAATTAGCACCGTCCACTTCGCCGTAACGAATCCGCAAAGTGCCTTCTCCGACAAGGTCGGTGCTTTCGGTGTAGCTTTGCGAAACCAGCGTCTGGCTGTCGGCCAATTGACTAACCTCCAGCGAATAGGTGCCCGTTGGCGTCAAGCCCGGCGTGGTGGTCACATCCGCCACAAATGGATTGCCTATTGTGGCGGTTGGTGAAAGATCACCTGTACGAACGCGGTCGCCCAAGGCGCTGGCCAAATCGGTCAGCGCGCTGCGGATCAGAGAGGCCGAAGAAATCCGCGCCTCCAGAGTCTCATTGCGCGTTTGCAGCGTTTGACGTTGGAACGAATAGGTAGCCTCTGACAAATCGTCGGCAAGCTGCGTGAAATCCACGCCGCTGCCTGCGCCAAAAGCATTGATGATAGAAGAGCCGACATTATCCATGCCCCTAAGAACGGCAATTGGGGCGAAGGTTTAAGCGGGTTTTTCAAGCTTTCCTTCGGCGTCAAAGCGCAATTCTGATGGCACATCAATATTAGGCAAGATCGGTTTTTCACCGCGTTTCAATGACAAGACGAAAGCCACGAGAGAGGCGATGGCGATGTACAATTCTTCGCGCACCATTTGATTGGCGCGGGTGGTGAAATAGATTGCGCGGGCCAATTGCGGATAATGCAGGACCGGCAAATCCGCCTCATTCGCCAATTCGCGCATCGCCATCGCCGTTTCGCCGCGCCCCTTGGCCAGCACAACGGGCGCCGGTGCAATCGCGGGATCATAGGTCAGCGCAATTGCGAAATGCATCGGGTTGACCACCACAAATTGCGCCTCTTGCATGGCTTTGCCGACGCTGCCGCGGGCCAGATCACGCTGACGCTGTTTGCGCGCGCCTTTCATTTCCGGCGACCCTTCCGATTGTTTCGCTTCGTTCTTCAGGTCTTCATGGCTCATTTTCAGGCGTTTGTTTTGCTGGAACCGCTGCAACGGGTAATCAATCGCCGCGATGATCAGCAATCCAATCACCAGCAGCCCGATCAGCGAACCCGCCCCTTCCCAAGCGAACGCCAATTGCGCATCCAAAGTGCCCCGACCAAGGCCGAGCAGGGCGCCCATATTGTTTGAAATCCAATACCAAGCAATGCCGCCGAGCAAGACAAGTTTAAGGATCGATTTGCCCAATTCGATCACCCCTTGAATGCCAAAAATCCGCTTCAATCCCGACAAAGGATTGATGCGTTTGCCCTTTGGTTGAAGGTTTTGCAGGACCCAGCGCCCCTCTCCCAGCAGCATTTGCGAGGCCACCGTGATGATCATCACCGCCAATCCAATCACAAGAATGGGCGGCAACAGCGCATCGGCGGCCTCAGCAAAGCGAGTTCCAGGAGCAAATTCGCGCAAATCGCTGGCTTCAAAACGAAAATTGGCGCGCGCAACATTTTGGATACCGCCAAACAGCCACGGGGACACCAACAGCAGCGTGAATGTGCCCGTCGCGGTGGCGACCGCCGTTGCGACCTCTTTGGAACGTAGAACATCACCCTTTTGCGCCGCGTCACTCTTGCGTTTTGGGGTGGGATCAAACCTTTTTTCGCCGCCGCTTTCTTCGCTCATCCCGCGCCTACCAATGGCTCAATCAGGGCCGCAGATTGATCCAGAGCGTCAGCCAAAAGCGCGACGAATTGCTGAACAATGATCGGCATAACGATAATCAGCGCCGTGATCCCTGCCAGCACACCGGCGGGCAGGCCAAGCGCGAACAGATTAAGCGCCGGCGCAGACCGCGAAATCGTGCCAGTGACGACTTGCACCATCAACAAAACGAGCACGACTGGCAAAGCGATCGCCGCCGCTGTGGCAAAGCCATAACCGGCAAATTGCACCACATTGCGAACTTGCAAATCGCCCACGGCAAAGGACCCAGCGGGCAGGATACGGTAACTTTCCAGCAGCAATTCAAACCACAGCAAATGACCACCAATAGCGTAAAAAAGCAGCGTCATGATCAGGCTGAAATAAGTCCCCAGCGCACCGGATTGGGCGCCGCTGGATGGATCGATCGATGTCGCAATCGCCAGGCCCATTGTGCCCGCGATCTGCTCTGCAGCGATCAGCGGTACGGCAAAGGCGACTTGGAGGATAAAACCCAAAGCCGCGCCGATCACAACCTCTTGGATGACCGCCAATATTGCGGCGAAACTCATCATGTCAGGCAGTGGCGGCAACGGCACCCATGTTGCAACAAACACCGCAAACACCAAACCCAACAAAGCGCGCAATTGCGGCGGCACCGCCATCCCGCCAATCATCGGAGCAGCCAGCAAAGCCGCACCGCAGCGGATCGAAAGGAAGAGCACTTGCCACAATTGCTCCTCCAACCCGCCAAAGCCAAGATCGAGAATGTTCACGCGCGCTAGATCGCAATCGTGGCGATTTGCGCGAAAATTTCGCGGAGAAAATCACCGAGCAGCGCCATCATTGTGCCGCCCAAAATCACAAATACCAACGCCGTAATCGCCAATTTTGGCACAAAGGTCAGCGTCTGTTCGTTAACCGACGTCGCCGCCTGAATAATCCCCACAAGCAAGCCCACTGTCAGTGCAGCCAGCAATACCGGGCCAACGATCAGAGCCGTGACCCATAAGGTTTGGTCAGCAAGCGCGAGGAGTTGGGCATCTTCTTGCATCGCTCAGCCCCTCACGCAAAACTCATCGCGAGGCTGCCCATCAGCAGCGCCCAGCCATCAACAAGCACAAACAAAAGCAGCTTAAACGGCAGCGAGATAATCGTCGGTGAGAGCATCATCATGCCCAGGCTCATGAGAACACTGGCGACCACCAGATCGATCACAAGGAATGGTAAGAACAGCATGAAACCAATTTGAAACGCGGTTTCCAGCTCGCTGGTGACAAAAGCGGGCAGCATGATTGAGAACGGAATATCCGCGGGGTCATCAAACTGGCCGCTGCCCTCTCCGGCCCCGGCAATATCGGCGAACATGATAAGGTTTGCCTCTCGCGTTTGAGCCAGCATGAAGGAATGAAACGCCGCCCCGGCGCTTTCAATTGCGGCGTCGGCGGTGAGCGTTCCTGCTGAGTAGGGCTCAATCGCGACGGCATTTACGGTGTCCAATGTCGGCGCCATCACAAACAGCGATAGGAACAGCGACAGCCCAACCAGCACCTGAGTAGGCGGAGAGCCTTGCAGGCCGAGCGCTTGGCGTAGGATCGACAGAACGATCAAAATGCGCAGGAAACTGGTCATCATCAAGACGATCGCAGGCAGGATCGTCAGCAGGCTCATCACCAGCAGCAGCTGGATTGAGAAGCTCAAAGGTGCGTCTTCGCCGCCGGCACCTTCACTGCCTAGCGCGCGTTCAATCGCGCTGCCAATGCCTCCGGGTTCAGCGCCCGAAGCAAGCGAGGGGGCGGCCGCAAGTGCCGGTCCCGGAAGCGCGAAAATGGTCAGCGCAATTATGGTTAACGCGGCAAATGCCAAAGCGGCTGCGGGGAAAGGGGACCGTGTCATTATACGGCGCTTCCGCTGGTGCCGGGCGCGGGGTTCTGCTCGATTGTCGGCGCAATGTTCGGCGTGGTGAGTGCATCGCGCCCCGGCGCTTCTCCCAATCGCACCAGCCCGCTGCGTGAGCAGCCCAGCAATATTTCTTGATCATGAAACCGCACCACCGCCAGTTTCAGGCCCGGCGCGAGCAGGATGGTTTCGATCAATTCGGCCGCTTTGCCGCCGCCTTGCGCGCCAACGATCCGCGTCTGCAAATACCGCGTCAGCCGCAAGCTGCCCCAAATCAGCAGCGCCAAGAGCGGCAATAGCAAAGCCAGACGCAGGAAATATTCCGCTATCATGACGCCGCGCCTCCATCAGAGGGGGAAGCAGCGGCCGCTTCAGGAGCGTCAGAGGATTGGGCGACAGATTGGGCAACAGGCGAGGTGGAAACCGCACCATCCTCATCGACCAAATCGACAATTCGCAAAGCAAAACGCCCATCTTGCGCGACAACTTCGCCGCGCGCCACAACGCGGCCATTGGCGGTCACATCGAGCAATTCATCGGTCAAACGGTTAAGCGGCACGACGCTGCCTTCGTTTAAGGCCAGCACATCTTTGAGCGGCATGTCAGTGCGGCCCAGTTCGACCGACAGCCGAACTTTCACATCGCCAAAACGATGCGATGCAGGATTAAACGCGTTCATGGTGCGACCCCATTGGTTTGGCGAAATTGCGGCGGATGCTTGCGTCCCGCCTGATCCGGCAACCGCGTCACGCGCAGCGCCATTCTATTTTCAAGTGTGCCAAGCGTCCCGTGCGCAAAGGTTTTCTCCCCCACGCGCAGCGGCAATTCACGCGGTATCACGAGCGGAATTTCATCGCCCGCCGCCAGCGTCTCCAGCCGACCTAGCGGCATGTCGATCTCTCCCAAAACTGCCTCCAGCGGAAGCGGCATCGCGGCGAATGCACCGCTTGTTCCGTCGCTCGGCGCTTGGCTTTCTGGGGATTTTAATTTGCTCGTGCTGCCAGGCAGCAGCGTCGCCAGACGGTCATTTTCCACCGCCAAGGCCGCGCTCCACTGCGCCTTGTCACCCATCGCCATAGTGACGCGAAAAAAGGCGACTTGCGCCGCCGCGCTAAAGGGTTTGAGCCGCGTTACACTCTCGCTGCGGACCAGCACATCGCCGCCTGAATATTGCGCGCTGCCATTGCTCATGGCGATGATCTGCGCGAAAATTGCGGCCACTTTTTCAACCAGCATCCCGGCAGAACGCGGCAATTGTTCGCACGCATCCTCAGACACCGCGCCGTCGCCGCCAAAAGAACAATCCGTCAGCGCAATCGCAGTGGGATAATCAATCGAGAAGAGCATCGTCTGATCCCCCTCACCGCAGCGCAGCAGGCTGTTCACTGCGACCTTGCCGATCCGTTCAAAAACGTCATTGCCAGGGAGCATTTCCGGTTCAGAAATCGTGACTTTGAATTTGCCGCCTGAAAACAGCTGCGCCAATTCCTGTGCCAGTTCCGTGCCCAAATCCCGGCACCATGCGGAAATATTTTCCGCTCGCTCCTCTGGCCGAGGGCCGCGCCATGTTAATTCCGCGCAATGCTGCGCCAAGGGGCGGGCATTGGCGAATGACCCGGCCCGATCCGGATCAGGATTTGCCAGATCCGCATTGGGCGCAAAAGACGGGTCCATATTCATTGGACCAACAGCCCTTTGAAATGCACCGCTTCGATCCCGCCAAAGCCTTCATTCTCCTCCAGCACGCCATTGATCGCATCGGTTAAACGCTTGGACAGCGCATCTTTGCCTTCGACTTCATACAGGTCGACCTCCGGCGTCGCGGCCAGCTGCACCAAAATCGCGGATCGGATCGCCAGTTCATGGTTTTTAACCCAGCCCAGCACACGGCCATCACGCTGCGTTGAAACAGCCAGATCGACTTGAATCAAAGCGGGCGAGTCTGCCAAATTCGATGTGAAAGTGTCCTCAAAACTGTAATAGGCCGTGCGATATTCGCTGCCACCATCGCCGTGAACGACGGGTGCGTCATCCTTGCTGTCAGAGGCGAGAGCATAGGGATCGCTTTCGCCCTTTCTCACAAATTCTGGGATGTCTGGGCCGGTATCGGCGCTTTCGCCAATAAAGCCCGCCGCAAACGCGCCATAGGCGCCGCCCGCACCCACGCCGAGCAGCAGCACCGCGCCCAGCGCCATCTTCATCATGCCCCCTTTGGGCTTATCCGAAGAGGCCGTATCATCAGCCTTTGCCATGCTCTTTCAGCTCCTATTTGCGGCCCATTTTTGGCCCATATCGTCAGGCAAAAAGACCGGTGCCTGCGGGATTTTCTAAGCCGTCAACCGCCGGGCCGGACCCGTCAGGCGACCTGCCATCTGTTTCGTTGCCCTCGCTTTGCCCCGAATATGGTTGCGACGATGCTTGCCCCGACCCTGGGGAAGACCCGTAGCGTCCTTCTGCAAAGCCGCCTGAACCGCCAAATTGCCCGTGAGAGGGGGAGTTTGAATTGCTGTTTGAAGAACCGTCCTGACCGCCTCTTTGCCCGCTGCTATGATCGCCGCTACGTATGGCCGCGCCTTCGCTGGCTGCGGCGACCATACGCTCGCTCAGGGCCGCTTGGATCGCAGGGACAAATCCGGGATCGCGGCTGGCGAGCGTTGCACGAAGGTCGCCGCCTGATGCCTCAAGACGCACATTGATTGCGCCAAATTCGGCGTGACGCAGGGTCAATTCTGGCCTGACGCTGCGCGCTGTCTCGCGCGCTTCGGTGATCTGATTGACGATTGTCTCGATGGGTTGACCGGCACGCGTTTCGCTGCGCGGTTCTAAGGCATTCGCGGTCGGAACCAGACTGGAAGCCCCAGACGGCGCGGTAAGTTGCCCAGCGGGTGTTTGCGCAGATTGCGGCGACGCGCTTGAGGCCGCAGAGGGCGTTTGCAGCGCCGCCGATGTATCAGTCGCGACAGCCACAGAACGCTTCGTTTCGGTCGCATCACCGCCTCGCCGAGGCTTCTGCGCCCGCTCTGCCACCCCTTGATCAGGCAAGCGCGCAGAGGACGGCGAAGCATCCTTTGCAAGGTCCGGTTTTGCGAAGTTCTCCGTCTTGTTCGGCTGCGCCAATTTGGATTTGCCAGCTCCGTCAATTTGCACCGACAAAGCCGAGAGCGCCGATGCCCTCGCAGCATCCGGTGCGATCGCAGAAATGCGCGCTGCCGCCCGTTCATTTGGAATAAGACGGTCTAGCTGCTCTGCCTCTGGATTTTGCACTCTGCCAATTTGCGAGCTCGGCGGGGCAGTTGGTCTGGCATCTGGAGAGCTATTTACAACAACGCTTGGTTGGACTTTTTCGCGCGGCTCTGGCCTGTCCCCACCTTTAACCGGAACGCTCGCTGTGCCTTCGCCGGGTAGCGGATTAGAGACAGAGACCGGGCCGGTTGTTGGCGTGTCTTCGACTGTCTTAGGGAGGGTCCGCGACACCTCTGGGAAATCGGGCGTCTCAGATGGCTTGTCGCTCGTGGTAGTTGCAGGTGCGACGCTAGGCTTGGGCAAATGGGTAATATCGCGGTCGATCACCACATGACTTGGCGCAGAGGCAGGCGCGGTGGTTGGCATAACCGAAAGCGCATTTGGCGGCTTCTGCGGGTTCACTGCATCTTCTGCTGCAACGCGAGGGCCGCGTTCAGCAGCCGTCACAAAATCCGGATCCGCCAATATCGGCGTTTCAGGCGCAATGTCCGGCAACAGATTTCCGATTGGCGGCGGGTTCTTGCCGGGCGCTCCATCACGCACGGCAAGATCAGCAGGCGACAAAAACGGCAGTGCGTTCGGGCCAAGGTTGATGATATCCTCTGACGCAAGATCCTCAGCGCCGCCCGATTCATTCATGGCCTGTGTGTCTCGGCCAATTGCATTGGGCAGCGAAGCCTGAGGCGAGGCGGGAGATGGGGTCGAGGGCCGGTCTGACAGCGCGCCCGAGAGCGCGCCTGAGAACGCAGATGTCCCAGCGAGCAGGTTTGGCGCGATTGCCGATGTTGCAGGGGCGACCTGATTGCCCTTTGGCCCAGGAGCAATCGCGGCGGTTTCGAGCGGGGTTGAGATCAAGGGAACGGTCCTCTCAAAAGAGTGCCGGTCACAATTCGCCGACGTCTCTGGGTTGCGTTTGCGGATTGCTCTGCAACTTGCGTGCCATTCCTCCCGCCCCGGTTGCGCCGCCTTTGGAAGAGGAAGGAGAGGAGGCGGCAGAAGCCTGCTCGCGCGTTTCTCGGATCGCCCTTGCCTCACGCTGGGCGGCGGCCATGCGTTCTTCTAACCGGGATTTGCGCGTGTCGGCTGCGGCCAGTGTTTGGAGCTGCCAATCGGCCTGATCGCTGGCGTCTTTAAGAGCTTGATCTGCTTGCCCCGCGACCTCAGCCAAGCGGCCGACAAAGCTGGTATTGCCGCGCAAGGATGCACCATCTGAACCAGCAGCAGTTCCGCCTATTCGCTTAGCATATTCGTGCAGCAGATCATGGCTGCGATCTGCCAAAGCGTTGCTGCGCGCCTCTTCGCTGACAGCATCGGCAAGGGCGGCCATCGCCTCTCTTCGCGCAATCTGAGCCAGCGTCAATTGCCGCCGGGCTAGATTCATGCGGCGCTGGGCTTTCGCCTCATTCACCGCCTGCACCAATCCCGGAATTTGCGTCGGAACTCGCCCCAGCAGTCACCGCGCTCAATCCTGCCAAACTGTTATCCAAACCCACAGCCTCGCCGCGCGCTTGTTGCAAGAATGCATCAATCGCCGCGCTATGTGTCAGCGCCCGGTCCAATACTGGGTCCGATCCCGCCCGGTATGCGCCCATCAACACCAAATCGCGATTGTCTTCGCGCGCAGAAATTAAGGCCCGCAAATCACGCGCCGCTTGTGCGACTGGAGGCTGCGCCAAATCATCCATAACCCGGCTTAAAGATGCCGGGACATCAATCGCGGGATAATGCCCTCGCTGTGCCAGATCGCGTGAGAGGACAACATGACCATCCAAAATCGCGCGCGCCGTATCGACGACGGGGTCGGACGTGTCATCGCCATCTGCCAGGACGGTATAAAGACCTGTTATTGCCCCGCCAGATGCGGCAGAATTGCCCGCACGCTCCACCAATTTTGTCACCGCTGCTAAGGCCGATGGCGGATAGCCGCGCGCCGCACCAGGCTCGCCCAGAACCAGCGCCAATTCGCGCGCCGCATGCGCCACACGGGTCAGGCTGTCGAGCACCAGCAGGACACGTTTACCTTCACTGCGGAAATGTTCGGCAATTGCGGTGGCATATTGCGCCGCGCGCAGCCGCAGATTGGGCGCGTGATCGGCGGGCACCGCAACCACCACCATCCGCCCGCGCTGCACCCCTGTCATATGCCGGGCGACAAAATCGGACACTTCGCGCGCGCGCTCACCAATCAAAGCAACCACTGTGATATCTGCAACAGCATGGCCCGCAACCGTGTCTATCAACACCGATTTGCCTACCCCGGATCCGGCGATCACGCCCATCCTTTGGCCAACGCCCATCATCGCCAGCGCGTTAATCGCGCGCACGCCGCAATCAAAACGCTCCCGCACAGGGCTCCGTTCGAGCGCCCCTTCGCGTTTCCCGGACAACGGCCATTTTTCAGACAGATCGAGCGGCGGGCCGCCATCGATCGGGTTGCCAAGCCCATCAACCGCACGCCCCAGCAAAGCATTGCCGATGCGCACTTTCCCCGGAGATCCAATCGCGCGAACACGGGCGCTGGGGTGCAACAATTGTGTGTCGCCCAACAACATCATCAGGGAATAGCCGCCGCGAAAACCGATAACTTCGGCCAAGGCTTCCTCACCGGTCTCGCTTTCAATCGCGCCCAAGGAACCGATCGGCAAGGCCAATCCGGCGACTTCGATGAGTCCGCCGTCACACGCGGCGACTGTGCCCGATAAGACCGGGCCGGACGCGACCTGAGCGGAGCGGAACCGCGCCAATTCGAGCTGCATTTCGGCAAGCATGATGCGCGTCAGCCTCGGATCGCAACCGCGATTGCGCGGTGCCAATCTTTTGGACCGTCGCTGATGGAGCCATTGGGCCCTTCAAAATGCAGACCGCCGCGCGCGACACTGTCATCGCCCACGATGCGCCATTGATCGTGCATCGCCGGGTCAAGCCGATCAATATCGTCTGGGTGTAAATGCAAGGCGCAATCCTGCACCGCCGTGCCAAGCCGCTTCGCCGCCGCATCGCAGCGGGCGCGCAACTTTTCTGGTTCTGGCACAAAATCGCTGAGCGCCTGACCGCACAAGGCGATGACAGTATCAGCAAGCTCGCTGGCGAGGCTATCCATCGCCGCTTGGTCGAAATTGCGAAAGGTTAGGCGCAATGCGCGAATGCGATCCTGCTCGGCATCACGGATCGCTTGCATTTCGGAGCGGCCAGCGGCTTCGCCTTTGGCAAAGGCAGCAGCGATAGGATCGAGAGCGTCAGCCGTAGAAGGAGCGGAGCTTGGCGCGGGCATTGCCGGCGGCGGGGCCGCCTGTTCCTGATGCTCTGCTTGCGCTCTTGTCTGGGCGGATCGCGCCACCGGCAGGCCTTCTGTAAACTCGCCCTGCTCAAGCAAAGCCTCAATCCATGCAGGAGCGGCCTGACCGCCAACTTCATGCTCCCGGCTCGGGCCATCCTTCTGAAGCGCCGCCACCCAATCAGACGAATTCGGCATCGTCGCCCCCCATCGAAATTTCGCCTTGATCGGCCAGCGAACGGGCGACATCGACAATCCGGCGCTTGGCCGCATCGACCTCTCCGCGTGACAATTTGCCGCGCATCTCGATCTCGTCGCGAATACCATCGGCGGCGCGGCTGGACATGGCGCGGAAGAAATACTCTTGTTCGGGTTCTTTCGTGCCTTTCAGCGCATCGATCAAAGCTTCGTTGTCGACATCGCGTAGCAAGCGCTCCATCGCTTTCGGATCGAGGTCGAACAGCATTTCGAAGGTGAACAATTCTTCCTCGATAGCCTCTGCCAGCGGCCCGTCGCGCTGCGCAATTGCAGGCAGAACCGTACCGCGCAAATCGCCTGCGCCCAGATTGATAAGATTGGCCGCTTCGCGAGGGCCGCCCATGACCAAAGCGTTCGCGCCAAAACTTGCGCCAATCCGCTGAGACAACAAATTGTCGATCATATCGACCGCTTGCGGGGATACCGGACCGATCCGCGCAACCCGTTCGACCACCAAAGATTGGATGAGTGGCGGCAAAGCGGAGAGCACTTCGGCCGCTGGTTCCGGGTCGAGCATTAAGAGCAAAGCCGCGATCACTTGAGGATGTTCATCCTCCACCAGTTTCAGCAGCACTGAGGGCGCGAGCCAGCGCGCCATTTCGATGCTGCGCGGGGCGGCATCGGGCTCAATTTTCAGCATCATGCTTTCAGTCTTTGTCGGACCGATGGATCGTTCAAGCAGGCCGCGGACTTGCGCCCCGCGATCTTGTTTGGCCAGCACTTCGCGGGTACTTTCGCGCGCAAAATCCTCCAGCGCCTCTGCCATAGAAGCGCGATCTATTTCACCCAGCCGCACCATCGCGCCACTGATCTGTTCCAATTCATCCGGGCCCAGACGGGCCAGCAAAGCGGCGGCTTCGTCATCGCCAAGCAACATCAAAAACACCGCCGCGCGGTCCACCCGGCTGAGCAGCGGTTGCGGTTCATCCGTCTCGCTGCCCCCGCCACCCTCAGTGCCTTCGTCCAATTCAATCGTTTCTGCGCTTGTCATGACGGCGACGCCTCTGCGGGTTGACCCGATGGGTTTTCAAGCATGCGTTGCAGGGCTTCCACCGCGCGGTCTGGCTGCGTGGTGGCGAGTTGGCGGGCGAGTTCAACGCGTTGTGACAGATCGACCGTCTGGCCGCCCTCACCCGCGCCTGCGGCCCCGGCTAGGGCTGGCGCGGCTGATCGACCTCCGCCAGCGCCTCCCAATTGCTGCGCCGTGTCCGGATCAATGTCGGCATCACCAGAAGCCTCATCATTCCCCTTCTCCGCCGCCTTGGCCGCCGGATCGCGCATCCGCTTGATCAAGGGGCGCACCGCCAGCAGCAAAACCAGCAGCACCGCGATCAGCGCCGTGACATAACGCAAAATGTCCGAAAACCATTTCGCTTCATAAAATTCCAGCGGCACCATTTCGGTATTTTCAAACGCGCTGACCACCACTTGCACTTGATCACCGCGCGCTTCATCCGCGCCCACCGCCGCACTGACAAGCGATTGCAGTTCTTCTGCTGTGAGCGGCGCGGCGGCCTCCAAGGCGGCATCGCTGACAGCAACGGCGACCGACAATTTGACCAGTCCGCCCGGACGCGTGCTGGTCACCGCAACTTCGCGGCCCAATTCGTAATTGCGCTGCATTGCGCTTTCACTGTCGGTGGGCACAGCTTCTGCCGGTGCGTCTGGGTCAGCAGCAGCCGGATCGGGCGCGCCATTGACCAAGGTCGCATCAGGCGGCGGCGTGTTGGCGGTCACGCCTGGAATACCGCCCGGTCCCGTGCCAGCAATGCGGGTTGAACTGCGCTCGCTTTCACTGCGTACGGACCCATCCTGATCATAGGATTCGCGCGCCGAAGTCATTTCCGACTGATCGAGCGAGACCTGAACCTGGCTAGAAAAATTGCCATCACCCAAAAGCGGCAGCAGCAAAGTGGTGACTTGTTCGCGCAATTTGCCTTCAAATTCGCGTTGCAAAACCAATCCATCCATCGATCCATCGCGTTCGGAGGACAGCAATTGCCCGTTTTGATCGACCACCCGCACCGCATCAGTCGTCATGCCGGGGACTGAGCCTGAGACGAGATTGACGATCGCCTCAACCTGGGGCTGGCTGAGCGAGCGCCCGCTGACGAGGCGGACCATAACACTGGCGCTGGGCGCGTTGTTCTGACGCACAAACACCGATCGTTCCGGCGTCGCAAGGTGCACGCGAACCGATTCAATTCCGTCGATTTCGCGGATGGTCAGCATCAATTCGCGCTCCCGCGCCAATCGCAATCTTTCGCCTTCCAATGTGCGGCTCGACCCCAGCGGAATTGCATCGAGCATCTCGCTCGCTCCCTCTGGCGCGGCCAGACCGGCATCGCTGGCAACGAGCATCCGCGCGCGGTAAACATCATTTTCCGCCACGCTCACCGCGCCGGTGCCATTGTTGATCTCATAGTTGACGCCGCCCGCTTCTAAAGTGGCGACCACCGCCGCACGCTCCCCGTCGGTCAGGCTGGAATATAAAATCCGCTGCGGCCCGGACGCTATTGTCATATACAGCGCCGCAATGATCGCGACCGCGCCCACACCCATGATCGCGGGCAAGGCGCGGCGAAAGGCCGGTTGGTTGGTGAATGCCGCGATTTGCGCGCGCCAATCGCCCGCCTCTGGCCCAGCGGCCGGAGCGACAGGAATAGCGCCGCTAGCGGGCACAGGAACATTAGTGGCAACATGGGCATCAGCCATCTATCAGCTCCCCATCCGCATGATTTCTTGGTAAGCGGTCAGCAATTTGTTGCGCACCTGTAAGGTCGCCTCAAACGCCACGCCGGCCTCTTGCCGGGCCAGCATAACTTTGGCGATATCGGTCACTTCGCCGCGTTCATAGGCGGCCTGCATTGCGCCTGATCGCGCTTGCACCGCACTAACATTTTCCAGCGCGCCAGACAGGGCATCGGCAAACCCGCCGCCCACTGGCGGAGCATTGGCCGCCTCTGCTGGGTTGCCAGCTGCTCCGGTCGCTGCGCGCACGTCTTTGAGCGCTTCGCTGCGCGACATGACTTCTTGCCGCAAAGCCATCACTTGCTGCACGCCGCCAATGGAGCCGCCTCCTGCAATCGGATTGCTCATGACGCTGTTCCTGTCCGAGTTTCAGACGAAGCAGCAATCAGGCCCGATGCCCGCATAGAGGCGAGCCGGTAGCGCAAAGTCCGTTCTGAAATGCCCAGCGCGCGGGCAGTTTTTCCCCGGTGCCCGCCATGTTTGGCGAGTGTTTCGAGAATAGCCTGCACCTCCGATTGAAACGCCACATCCGACAGAGAATTGGTATCGGCATTGGCATTTGCGGGCGATACGGCCCTTGATTGTGCTGGAAATTCAGCACGGGTCAAAGGGGCATGCAAATTGTGTGGCAGAGCATGATTGGTTTCAGGATGACCTGCATTGCTGGCCGAACTGACAACCGCGCGGGCGGGCTGGTCAAAGACGATATGTTCTGAGCCAATATGTGCATCCTTACCCGCCAGCAAAATCGCGCGGCGGATCACATTTTCCAGCTCGCGAACATTGCCCGGCCAAGTATGCGCCTCCAACAAGGCCAGTGCCTGACCCGAAATCCAGCATGGCATCCCCGGCTTGCACCCGTGGCGCAGCAACATCCCAAAGGCGAGCGGCGCAATATCTCCGCGCCGATTGCGCAATGCAGGCAGAGCCATCGGGAATACATTGATCCGATAGAGCAAATCTTCGCGAAAACGCCCGGCCTCAACTTCATTGGCGAGCGTCCGGTTGGTCGCTGCGATAATCCGCACATTCACGCGCGTCGGCTTGGTTGCGCCGAGCGGCAAGACCTCGCCTTCTTGCAAAGTGCGCAGCATTTTTGCCTGTAAGGGGAGCGGCAATTCGCCAATCTCATCCAGCAGCAAAGTTCCGCCATCGGCCGCACGAAACAAACCTTCGCGTGCCTCGCCCGCACCGGTAAAGGCGCCTTTGCGGTGGCCAAACAACAGCCCTTCCAGCATCGCCTCAGGCATCGCCGCGCAATTAACCGCCACAAACGGTCCCTCGGCGCGCGCGCTCATACGGTGGACGAAACGGGCGATGACTTCTTTACCGGTTCCGGTCGGTCCTTCGAGCAGAACCGGAATCTCGCTGGCGGCAATCCGCTGCGCCAAGGTTAACAGCGCCAGGCTTTCATTGTCGCCGGCAATCGGCCAGCCGCCATGTGCCGCGCCCGCGATCAAAGCCGATTGCGCCGCGCCAAGCGCGCGGTCTGGATAAGCCAAAGTGATCCGCGCCTCTCCAATCCGGGTCAGTGCGGGAATATCAGCATTGACCAGATCAATCCCGATCATATCGCGCCGGGCATTGCCCGTCTGACGCGGGAAATCGCCGTGATCGCCCAATATCAGGCGATCACGCTGCCAGCTTTGCGCAAGCAACGGCAAAGTCGGATCAACCAGCGCCGCATGCGGACCCGCACCGGCGGGATAGGCAAAGTGCTTCGCGCCATCGGCGTCATCCGCCTGATCCGCAATCGCTTCTGCTGCCTGAAATTCTGAATTGAGCGCCCGCATTGTTCCACCTGACTGTTCGTAGTGGAAAGGATTTGCCGCCCCGGCGTCCAAGATAGAGCAAATTTAATCACCCGTATGAGCCCTTAAGTGATCCCCCGCGATAAAGCGTTTTCAAGGGCGGGTGCAGAAGAGAGCGTCAGAAATGAGGTGCTCAAAATTAGAAATTTATTCCGCCAAAAGCCTTGGCGAATTTACTTTTGAGGCGGCGCTCGCTTGCCGGTTTGCGTATTTTGCAGCCTCCGGTCCGCGTTTTTGCCCTGCTATTATATGCCGCCGCGATGTCGGCGCGCATTCTTTCAAACTCTTATCCACGCGGAAAATGATCACAAAGGGCAGCCAATAGAAGGCGAGCAAGCACCGCAGCGTCGGCACACTAGATAAAAACACGCAGAAAAATCGAGCGCGTACAAAAAGCGCGCTTAAACATCTCAGCCGGTGTCCGCTCTTAGGTTCAGCAGCGGCGCAAATCGTCGCTCAGTTTAGACCACTTGCACCAGACCTTCGGGAGTTTCACCAATGTCCGTAATCAACACCAACACCTCTGCCCTGCGCGCTCAAAATGCGAGCATGAAAGCCAACGAAATGCTCGGCAATGCGATGGAGCGTCTGTCCACCGGCAGCCGCATCAACAGCGCATCAGACGATGCCGCAGGGCTTTCAATCGCCACCGGTTTCACCAGCGATATTCGCGCCCTGAACCAAGGCATTCGTAACGCCAATGACGGCATTGCGCTGGCTCAAACCGCAGAAGGGGCGCTGGATGAAGTGTCCAACATGCTGCAACGTGTCCGCGAACTTGCCGTGCAATCGCAAAACGGCACTTTGGATGACACTGATCGTGGCTTCTTGGATACAGAGGTCACCGAACTTGCCTCGCAAATCAATGACATTCTTACCAACACCGAATTTAACGGCGTGTCATTGTTCAGCACAACCAGCGGCACAGACGTAACGGTCAACATTCAGATCGACGCCGGCCGTAGCATCGACATCACCAGCACCGGGATTGACGATACGAACCTCGACGCCGCTGGCCTCGATGTCGGCTCCGCCAGCAATGCGGCGACCGCGATCACCAATGTTGATGCCGGGCTTCAAGCTGTGAACACCGCGCGTTCTTCGCTGGGTGCTGGCCAAAACCGGTTGGAAAGCGCGATCAACAACCTGACGACCACTTCGACCAACCTTGCCGATGCACGGTCGCGGATCGAAGATACGGATTACTCGGCAGAGACAACCGCACTCGCCAAGGCGCAGATCCTTGGACAGGCGTCCACCGCCATGCTCGCTCAGGCCAACCAGTCGCAGCAGAACGTCCTCTCGCTGCTGCGGTAAATTGACCCGCGACACGCTTCCCGCTGGGATAGCAAAGAAAACCCGGAGCTTAGCGGCTTCGGGTTTTTTGCGTCTGTTGTTTGTTGAGGGCAGGACGTATTGCGCAGGCCTAGGCTCGCTTAGCTGGAAGCAGCCACGCGCAGCATACTAAGCCGCGTCGGCGCTGCGGTCCTGCCAATCGATCACTTCCAGATAATTGCGCAGCCGGTTTTCTTCGAGCCGGGCGATCAAGGGGTTCGCGTGAAAAGGCAGCAAAAACTCCGCCAGCGTCTCCGCCCACGGCGCCTCTGCATCGAAGATCACGCCCAGCCCCAGAACCGCTGGAATATGCGCGTAAAATAGCGGCCTTTCCTCAGAATCGGCCTCTTTCAAGAAATCCTCAACCGCGGTTAGAACCCCGTTGCGCGGGCCGCCCGCATCCAAGGCAACCGCAAAGGCGCCCATTCCGCGCAGGCCCCGCCCGGCTTGCACGCCTTCTTCATCAAGGCGAACGCCGTGATCATAACTGTGGGGATGGCGCCAACCCGGCGGCACACGCTGCGGCGCATAATAAAAATCGCGCCGCGCGCACGGCCAAGACACATCGTGAAGAAACGCCAAGAGTGGGCGATCCGCCGCTTTTTGCAGAGCATCAATCACCGCCAATTCATGGAAGACGGTGTAGTAATTGTGGTCGCCATCGACAAACCAAGCATCGGCCGCTTCGCAGGATTTCAGCGCGTCCAGACTGGGCTGCGCAATATGCTGCACATGATCTTCTGCCGCTGCCCACTCCGCAAAACCGGGGGCCGGTTCTGGGTCGATACATCTCAGCGTGCCGCCCAGTTTTTCCGCGCGGTCGGCCAGCACTTTCGACATGCCGCCAAATTCACTGCCGATCTCGGCAATGTCGGTGACTTTGGCTTCGTCTAGGCACGGCAGAATAATGCTCGAAAATTCGGACATGGAATGGATCAACAGATCGGTCATGCAGCAGCGTCCTTTGGAGTGGGTTTTTGAGCCGGAAATTTGGCAGGTTCTTGAATCGCATTTTGGGTAACGGCCCCGGCCTGCACACCCTTGCGGATGCGCAGTGGGCGCAGTGTAATTTCAATCATTTGTGGGCCTGATTCATCGCGGCGGCGCGGCGGATTGACCAGTACAAATGCCGCCGGATCGGTGCATTCAAGCAAGCCCCCCGCATGGTCAGTCAGGCCGTCGAACTGCGCCAAAACCTCGCGCACAGCCATGTCGCTGCCCGATCCGCCCTTGAGATTGTCGATGGCGCAGGAGGTGATGCTGGAGATCTCAAACCACTCGAAAACAGAGCCAACTTGAAGGGCAATACCCTGCACACCCGATGCGAGCGGCAAGCGCGCTGTGTAGAAACCCTCATGCGTTGGGGCTGCATCGACGACGGCGCTGGTGGCGCCATCCGCGCTCAGGTAAAATGCCGGGATCGTAATAGTCTGCGCCGCACTGTCTGAATAAGAAAGCCCGAGGCCAAAGCGTTTTTGCACCAGCAATGACAGCCGCGTATTGATATCCTCCCGCGCCAATTCAGCCGGTAAGAACATGCGCGCAGAGCCTTTCATGTAGAACAGGCCGCGCCGGCGCATGGCTGCGCGCGCATGGTTTTCGTCGAACAATGCGACCATCCGCTCGCTGCCCAAATTGACATCATGCTCAAAGCTTTTGAGCACCGCCAATTCCCGCTCATGCGGCAAGAACATGAACCGGGTCAGCGCCGCCGCTGCTCCCTCACGCCATGCGCGCGCTTCGTTGGTGTTCTCGTCTTGGCTTTCGGTGCAATTGTGGGATCGAATAATCGGCCGTTTGCTCGCCGCGCGGGCGAACCGGGTGACGCCAGCCTGCACGCGGTCTCGCACGTCGCTTTGCGCGCCCTTGACCGCACTCTTTTTGCGGATCGGCGCGCCGTCCTCGGTATAGTCCGTCACGGATCCAAGCTCGCAGGTGGCGAGCTGCTCAATCACCGCGACATTGCCGCAAAGCGCCTCCAACATTTCGGGATCGAAATGGCGATCGTCAATCAGGCCTTTCTTATCCAACCCGCTGGCCGCCATTTCGCGCAGGAGCAAATACCGCCCAGCAACATGGACATCGAAAGCATCCGCTAAAATGCTATCAACCCGGTCCTGCGCCGATCCATTATAGCCCAGATCGACGAGCATCAGTGTATCGCCGGGCTGCGGGTCTACTGCGGATCGGACATGCGCAATCAAACGGTCTGCCCGCCCGCGAGCGCGGCGGCGGGTGAGTTTTTCGCGCGCACCGCCGCGCACTTCGGTGCGCAGGCGGTTGCAGGCGTCGATCATCTCTGGTTCGGTTTGCGGATCGCCAACCACGCGGGCGATCTCCTCTTCCTCCATCAACATTTGGCGCGCCAATGTGCTGGGGTTGAGACCAAATTCACCTGTCCATTGTTTTTGATAGGCGCCGCGCGTGGTGAGCGAGGCGGCGATGGCGGTGAAACGGCTGATCTCGGCGCGCGCAGTGCTAGTTGAGCTGGCTCTGGCGTTTGCCAATCCGGCCTGATGCACCAGCTCAGGCAAATGCCCATCGCGCAGCATAAACAGCCAATGAACTTTGCCGCTGGGGTCGCCGCCGCTCTTTTTGGCGCGCTCTGCTTTCGCTAGCGTTTCTGCCTCTGCATGCAGCCATTGATCAAAGGTATAAAATACCGGGCCAAGGACGCTCAACCCCAATGCCTCCGCTGCGTCCTGCACTTGCGGTTCGTCTTTTGCGAGGATCGCGCGGTGAGGCATCAATCCGCACACGTCATGCGCCGCCTCGCCAATGAGCTGCTGGCAACTGCGTTCAAAGCGCAGCCGATGCCGCGCAGCCTCAGAAAATTGCGCGAGATGCAGCGCCGGAATTCCCAGCGCACGGGCGCTGTCATAATCGGCCTTTTGATTGTCTCCGATATGCAGGATTTCATCGGGCCGGCATTTGATGGATTTAAGAACTTTGGCGAGCAATCCTTGCGATTTGGAAATCTCCGCATCGCAAGAGGCAAAAACACGGTCGATCAAGCCAGCGACCTCTTCGCCAGCGGCCCGCGTGATAAGCGCAAGCAATTGCTGAGAGGTGAGATAAGTGTCTGAGACGATGATGATCTTTAAGCCGCTCTCTTTTGCGGCTCGCATCAATTCCACAGTTGGTTCAAAGGCGAAACAGACGCGCGCCTCTAGGGCGATTTCCTCTTCCACGGCGGCGCGGTGCTGCGTCTCTGACCCGTTTGGCAATGCGTGTTCATAAACCGAATTGAGGCCAATTTCGCTGCTACCACGCAGCGCGCCCTTGGCCTTTCTGGCCCGTTGTTCGGCAACAATTCTCTGCCCTGTTGTTAGCGACGACAGGCCGGAGAAGACATCGCCAGGCGCAAAGCAATCGCGCCACAACAAGGTGTCAAAACAATCAAGCGAGAGCACAAGGACAGTTTCCGGTCCCCGCTCCAAAGCTGTCGGCAATTCATGTGGCAGGATTTGTTCGGTCATCGCATGCGTCCCCGTTTGTGTGATCGGGGAACAGAGCTAAACCGACATGGTTTACGGGGTCGGAGCGTCCGCCTCAGCGGTTTCCCCTAGGCTGGTTTGCGCAGCTCTAGCGGCCAACGCTGTCGTTGCAGCCTGGCCCGGCTGAGCCGCACCATCCGCCGAAACAGTTTGCGCCGCATCGGGGGATTGCGGTGCAGGACGCGTCCGCCGCTGAGCCGGTTGCGGGCGACGACGGCCACGCGCATCTGGTTCTTCGAGCAGTAACAGCGATATCCGCCGATTGCGCGGGTCCGCCGGATCACCAGCGATAAGCGGCTCGGTATCCGCGACCCCTTCAATCCGGGCGAACCGTTCACCCGCGATACCGCCGCGGATCAATTGCTGTCGCGTTGCCTCAGCTCGCCCAGCGGAAAGCGACCAATTGTTCGCCGTCACCCCAGAACGCCAAGGCAAGGAATCGGTGTGACCGCGCAGGATCAATGGATTGCGTTCATCTTCCAGCGTTTCTCCGATCACTTGCAGCAATTCGCGCGCATCCCCAGTCAACACCGTCGTGCCCAGCGCAAACATCGAAAAATCGGCATCATCGACCAGATCGATCCGAATGCCTTCCGGCGCGCGCATCACCCGCACTTGGCGCGCCAAACGCGACAATTCTCGGCGCGAGGAGAGCTTTTCATCAATCTCTTCGCGCAGCTCTTTCATCTTGTCTTCTTGGCTCTGGCTGTCCTGTCCGCCTTCGACCGGGCCGCCCTCTGCATCGCGCGGAATTGTTATCGCCAGCGTTCCGGTCTGCCCGCCAGCATGCGGATAATTGTCAACATCCGTGAGCGAGGAACCACCAAGCATCCCATCCGACCCCGCGCTTTGCTGGCGTGTTTTAACGAGCGTCGGCGTAAAATAATCGGCGATGCCTTTGCGCTGATTTTCTTCCGTCGCGCCGAGCAGCCACAAGAGCAGGAAAAACGCCATCATCGCGGTTACGAAATCGGCATAGGCGACTTTCCACGCGCCGCCATGATGGCCGCCGCCGCCCTCGATCGTGATTTTCTTGACGATAATCGGCGCAGGAATAGCTCCAGCACCGGCGCCCGCTGGAGCTGGGGCAGCCTCTGCGGTTGCGGCTTCGTCTGCCATCTTACCGGCCCCGCATCGTATCGAGCAGGTCGGTCAGTTTCGGGCGATGCGCAGGCGGCAAGCCAGAGCGCGCCGCTTCGAGTACAAGCGGCTGAGGATAGCCATGCAGGCTGGCGACGATCACCTGTTTGATCGAATAAAACATCTGTTTGTCATGGGCGATCACTTGGTTGAGACGCCCTGCCATTGGACCTGCGAACCCGTAAGCCAGCAACACGCCAAGGAACGTGCCAACCAACGCGCCGCCGATCATTTTGCCCAAAATCGCGGGCGGCTGATCAATTGCCCCCATCGTTTTGATGATCCCCAAAACTGCCGCAACAATGCCCAAAGCGGGGAACGCATCGGCCAAGGATTGGATCGCATGGGCGGGCTCTTCCATTTCATGCAGCTGGGTTTTGATCGCATTATCGATCACATCTTCGACCGCATGGGTATCGAGTGAACCTGATGACACAACCAGCAAGGTGAGCGGATCGCAGATCAAATTCACGATCACTTCGTCATTTTGCAATCGCGGATATTCGCTGAAGATCGCCGAATTTTGCGGCTCGGTCACGTGACTTTCCAGCGCCACCGCGCCGTCTGATCTGAGCACTTTCATCAGCTTGCTGGTCAGTGCGATCGCATCAATATGATCATCGTCAGTGTATTGGGGGCCCTTAAAAACCTTGCCCAATCCGCCGCCCAGCAATTTCAATTCATGCATGGAATTGCCGATCAGAGTTGCGCCAATTGCTGCGCCTCCGATCATCATCATTTCCAGCGGCAATGCCGACAGGATCGGCCCCATAGCGCCGCCAGCGAGCATATAGCCGCCGAAGACCATGACGAGCAGAACGACAATACCGATACCGGCAAACACAGGCTTATTCCTTCCTATTCGCGCCGATCAAAGCGCGTTGAATGCGGCTCTGACTAGAGCGCATTGAACAACGTCAGCGAGCTGACGCGAGTAAAGCTGGCTTGGCTGGCTTCGAGTGCGGTCAGCGTTTGCTGCAATCGGACGATGGTATCCGCAATATCGGTGTCACCGATGTCAGACCGTTGCTCTGCGACATCGATGGCGCGGGTTTGCTGGTCTTGCTGAATCGCCTCTACCCACGCCAAGCGCGTACCGATCACGGTTTGGCTGCGATTGGCGTTGTCGAGAGCGGAATCGATGCCGGCCAAGGCATCTTGCGCCGCTGCCGCTGGGTCAGCCGCTCCGCCGCGCAGCGCCGCTGCTAGGCCGGTGAGGACCGCAAAATTGCTGCTGAGCGTGCCATTGTCGTCAAATTCAAACAATTGTTCGCCGGTTACGCCGCGCTCAATTTCGGTGCCCGGCGCGACCGGGACGGTGCCGTTTTGGCCATTGCCATTATAGGCCACGTTCCCTGCGCCATCGCGGATAAAGGCGGGCGATCCAGCGGTGCCAGCAAATAAAGGCGCGCCGGTGATCGACAAAGTGTTGGAACGCGCGAACATTTCATCCGCCATCTGCTCCAATTCTTCCGCAATCGCCGCGCGGCCATCTTCGCCGACGGGATCATTCGCGGCGGCAACGGCCAATTCGTGGGCGCGCTGCAAGATAGAGGTGACGCCCTCGATCTGGTTAGAGGCCTCGGACAAATCTTGCCCCAATCGGGCGGCATTTTCGGCTTCTGTCGCTCCCCGCGTTTCAAGCCGGGTAAGCGCCCGCAAACGCGCCGCGCCAATCGGATCATCCGATCCGCGTTGAATGCGTACGCCTGTGGCGATCTCGGTTTGCAGACCCTCAATCGAGGATCGCAAGCCGCCCATCTGGCCTAGCGAGCGTTCAAAGAACGCAGCGGTTGAATTGCTAACGGCGGTCATAAATATCGCTCCTCGCCTCAGCCCAGACCCAGAATCGTGTCGAACAGATTGGTGGCGACCTGGATCACCCGGCTGTTCGCTTCGAATGCCTGTTGCAGGCGGATTAAATTGGCGGCCTCTGTGTCGAGATCGACGCCAGTTTGGCTAAGCCGCTGCGCCTCTGCGCTTTGATTGATAATCGCCAAGCCTTCACGCGTCGTATCCAAGCCGGAAATCCGGCTAGAAAGCGAGAGAAGCGTGCGGTCGATGCTCGAAATTGGGCCGTCATCCGCCCCGAATGCGGCGATCAGATTGCCCAGATTGGCGGTGTCGCGGCTGCCCGCTGGTGCGCCTGCTGGCGCTAACGCCAAGCCCGCCCCGTCAGTCAGCGTCAGTGTGATATCGCTGGCATTTGTGCCAGAGAAAAGCGGCTGCCCCGGCGATCCATCAAGCGCTGACCCTGCGGCTTGCGCGGTGTTGGCGCGGGTGACTGTCGCGGCGGCGGCGGCGTCAAGATCGCTTTGGCGTATCGCAATATCCGCAAGCGCATTGGCCCGCCCGGCTGACGCACCGGTTGCCGGCGCGAATTGATCGGCCCCGACGCTAAAAACAGTCGAACCATCAGCCTGCACCGCCGCGTCAATTGTGTTCGCTGTTGTGCCGGATACCAGCAGAACGCCAGCGCTGGCCGGGCTCGTTGACAGGCGGACTTCTGCTCCGCCAAATTCGTCAAAGGTGACAGACACACCAAATTCATCGGCCAAATCGCCAAGCGCCGCATCGCGCGCGTCAAGCAAGGATGCACGGCCAGATGTACCCTCACGCGAATTGACCAAGGCGAGATTGATCCGCGCCAAATCTTCTGCGGCGGCATTGGCCGCCCCGGTGCCGACCGACAATTCCCCCTCTGCCAGCGTGCGGGCATTGGTCAGGGCGGTTTGCGCAAAATGGAACGTCTGCGTCAATTGCCGCGCCGTTTCAACCGCGCCAGTGCGCAGAGCGCTGTCTGTCGGATCGCTTTCCAGCAAGGTCAGCGATGCTTCGAAATCGACAAGGCTTTCGTAAAGCCCGGAATTTTCCAGCGCCGTTTCGGCGTCTCTGAGGCCGCTCAATTCCGCATCGGCCCGCGCCAGATCAGAGCCGCTATCGCGCGCTTGGCGCTGGATCAACTCGCTATTTGCGCGCTGAACATTGCCGATCCGGGTGCCGCTTAGGGCGGTGCTGGTTTGGAAATCAATCGTCGCGCTACCGACCAGCTCGCTCTGGCTGTTGGTGCGCCGCACATAATCAGGGTTCGCCGCATTGGCGATATTCTGCGCCGTCAATTCCAGACTGGCGCGCGCCGCTGCGGCCCCGCTGCGGCCGATAGAGATGAGACTGGTGGGCATTATCCGCCCTCACTACCGCCAACATATTGCGCAAGCTGTTCCTCGATACTCCGTGCAAACCCGAAGGCGCCGGATTCCGAGGCGAGCTGAGCAAAATGTTCATCACGCATTTTTTCAAACTGTTTCAGGCCGCCGCCTGTCAGCGGCGTATCCTCAGCAAAGCTGGAGGCGCGGGCGCTTTCCAACATGCGGCGGATCATAATCGCCTCAAACCCTTCGGCGGCATCGCGCAATTCCTGCCGCTCCGCACTCAGCGGGGAGGCGGTATCGGCGCTGCGGACAATAGAGGGGGCTGCAGGGATCATAAGACCACCATTTCCGCTTGCAGTGCGCCCGCTTGTTTCAAACTTTCAAGAATCACAACAAGATCCGACGCACCCACGCCGAGCAGATTAAGCGCATCGACAATCTCGCTGAGATTGGCGGCACCCGGCATCAGCGCCACCCGGCTTTCGCGTTCGATAACGCTGATCTCGCTGGCTTCTTCAATCGCAGTGACCCCGTTTCCAAACGGTTCGGGCTGAACGACGGTGGGGGATTCGTCGATGCGGATCACCAATTTCCCGTGACTGATCGCGGCAGGCGCAAGCCGCACGGCTTGGTTGATCACAACGGTGCCGGTTCGGCTGTTCACGATCACTCGCGCTGCAACCGGGGCGGGCGTTACCGCCAGCATCTCAATTTCCGCCAGAACGGCGGCGCGCGCATCGTTGCCAAATGGCAATGTCAGTTCAATGCTGACGCCATCGGCGATGCTGGCCATGCCGGGATAGACCGAATTGACCGCATCGCGGACCCGGCTGGCGGTGAGAAAATCGGCCTGATGCAGATTGAAGCGAAGGCTCGATTCGCGATCGAACCCGGTGGCCACCGCGCGTTCAACCGAGGCGCCATCGGCAATCCTTCCGACCGTAGTGATATTGACCGTAAGCTGCGATCCGTCGCGCCCGCTTACGCCCAATCCGCCAACCGCAACATTGCCCTGTGCCATCGCATAGATCTGGCCATCCGCGCCGTATAAGGGGGCGAGCACAAGTGCGCCGCCGCGCAAAGACCGCGCCTGACCCAGCGTAGAGACTGTAATGTCGATCCGCTGACCAGGCTTGGCAAAGGCAGGCAATTCAGCGGTGATAATGACCGCCGCTGCATTGCGCAGATTGGGACTAACGCCGGGCGGCAATTGCAACCCCAAGCGGCCTGAGACACCGCGCATTGCTTCGGTGACATATTCAAGATTGTCATCGCCGGTCCCTTGCAGGCCAACGACCACACCGTAACCGGTCAATTGGTTGGCGCGCAGCCCTTCAAATTGACCCAAATCACGGATCCGTTCGGCAGAGGCGCTGGTTGGGACTTGCGCCGCGAAAAGGGCCATCATGGCCGCAAAGATTGTGAATAGGCGCATCAGAACGGGCTCACCGCGTTAAAGAAGCGGGAGAGCCAGCCGGGGCGGCTCGCTTGCTGTACAGCGCCTTGACCGGTGTAGATGATGCGCGCATTGGCCACTCGCGAAGAGGCGAGCGTGTTGTCCGCGTCAATATCGACGAGGCGTATTCGGCCAGCAAATTGCACCCACTCATCTCCTTGGCTCAGCGCCATTTGTTTTTCGCCCACCACTTCGGCGGTGCCATTGGGGTAAATCGCGGCGATTGTGACCGCGACCGCGCCCGTCATTTGGCTTTGCTGCGCGGCGGTTCCGCTGCCTGTGAACGACCCATTGCCGCTGGCATTAAGGGCGTTGGGGTTGAGAAAATCGAGCGGACCGGCGGTTGGCGGGATAATCCCGAAACTGCCGCTGCGGTCGGTGGCCCCGCTGGTGCTTTTCGATGTGCTGGTGCTTTCGATCAGCATGATCGTGACCATATCGCCCAAATTGCGGGCCCGATTTCCGACGATCAGCGGCGCGTAACCTTGCGCCGCCTGATAGATCGCGCCTTGGCTCCCGGCATTCGCGCCGGGGATCGTCATTGGCATTGGCGGCGGTGGCGGCGCGGTAAAGCCCACTTCGCGCGTAGCCCCCCCGCCCATACAGGCGGAAAGCGATAATGCGCCGAGTGCGGCAAAAGTGAGACGGAAACAGATGGTCATTGTGAGGATCCTCAAAGCGTCTGGTTGGCGTTGCGCAGCATTTCATCGACCGCGCTGACCATCTTGGAATTGATTTCGTAGGCGCGTTGAGCTTCGATCATTTCGACCAGCTCCTCGACCACATTGACGTTCGATGCCTCCAGCATCCCTTGTCGGATTGAACCGCGGCCCAATTGCCCCGCTTGCCCCGCCTCAGCCGGTCCGCTGGCGGCGGTTTCGACAAGGAAATTGTCTCCAATCGCTTGGAGACCGGCGGGATTGATGAAACTGGCGACCTGCAATTGCCCCACCAAAACCGGCGCGGATTGCCCCGGCTGCACCGCGCTGACCGTGCCGTCGGGCGCGATTGCGATACTTTGGGAGCCGGAGGGGATTTGGATCGGCGGGGTTACCGCGTACCCTTCCGAAGTGACCAGATTGCCCTGAGCCGAAAGGGTGAAATTGCCCGCTCGGGTGTAGCCGGTCTGCCCGCCACCGGGCAGTTCCACTTGAAAGAAACCCGGCCCATCCAGCGCCACATCCAGCGTGTTGCCGGTTTGGTTGAGCGTCCCTTGCGAATTGATGCGCGAGGTCCCTTGAACCTGCACGCCGGTGCCGAGATTCAGGCCGACGGCATAGGCGGTTTGATTGGTCGATTGCTGTCCCGCGACACGCTGTTCCTGATAGGCCAAAGTCGCAAAATCAGCCCGGTCGCGTTTGAAACCCGTGGTTCCGATATTGGCCAGATTGTTGGCAATAACGCGCATCCGCGCATCTTGAGCCTCTAGCCCGGTGCGGGCGACATGAAGGGCGGAAGTGGGCATTGTTCAAATTCCTCTAAGTCTCTCGGAGACAGATCAGCTCATGCTGAGCAGGCGGCTGCCGGCTTCATCGAGCTGTCCGGCGGTCTGAATAATCTTTGTGCGCTGCTCAAAGGCGCGTTGAGCATCGATCATTTCCACCAAAGTCGCGGCAGTTTGGACATTCGATGCCTCCAAAGCGCCGGGCGTCACGCGGGCCGTAGGATCATCGGGCAATGCGCCGCCGCCGGGGACTTGCAGAAAACTGTCGATCCCTTTGAGCAATTGGCTGCCTTGCGGGGAAACCAGCTTGATCCGGTCAAGCGCCTGCGCCTCCGCCCCAGGTGCGGCGGGGTCTTCGGCCAGCACGGTGCCGTCGCTTGCAACCGTAATGCGGAAACCGCCCGGCACAGTGATCGGTGCGCCGCCTTCGCCCAATACCGGCAAACCTTCACCGTTTTCGAGCAAGCCAGTCGGAGCAACCCGCAAATCGCCGCGGCGTGAATAGAACTCTCCGCCGCCCGGCGCTTGATAAGCGATCAAGGCCTCGCCCTGAACCGCAATATCAAGCGGTTGGCCGGTGGGATTAACCTGCGCCCGCGTCATATCCGCCCCGCGCACAACGCCGCGCGCCAAGGCGCGAGCCTCGATCGAGCCATCTTGCAAAGTCGCTGACGTGACCGCGAACACTTCGCGGCGAAAGCCCGGTGTGGAGGCATTGGCGAGATTGTTCGCGGTTGCCCTTTGCCGGTCCATCGCGGCGTTCATGCCGGTCAAAGCTGTGTAGATAAGACGGTCCATATCGGGCTCCTAGCACGCCAAATTATCGCGGCTTGTTATCGTTGCCTGCTATCGTTGGAGGTTCAGAACGGTCTGCGAAATCGCCGTTGCGGTATCGATCGCCCGGGCATTCGCCTGGAAATTGCGCTGCGCCGTCAGCAAGGACACCATCTCCTCCGCCAGATCGACGTTTGATCGCTCAAGCGATCCGCTCAAGACTTGACCAAAATTACCGATCCCCGGCTCGCCATATTCAGGCGATCCGGAATCTGCGGTTGCCTCCCATTTGCTCTGGCCAATCGGGCGCAGACCGCCCGTCGCCGCAAAGGATGCCAGCGCGATTTTCGCCACTGGCTCATTGGAACCGTCAGAATAGGTCGCACCGACAATGCCGCGCGCATCAATCGAAATGCTTGAAAGCGCAGAGCCCGACGCATTGGTCGTTGGTACGACCACATTGGCGGGCGTGGTCGATGTCGGATCGCCATTGGCATCAACGGGAAACGCTTGGACAAAATTGCCATTTGCATCCTGCAATTCACCGGTCGCGATCAATTGTAGATTGCCGTTGCGGGTAAAGGTGATGTCGCCCGAAATACCATCAGCCGTGGCGATAAAACCATCGCCATTAATCGCCACATCGAGCACACGCCCCGTCTGCTCCAATTGGCCCAAACCAAAGTCTTGCGAGATCGCAGAAACGGTCGCGCCGATACCCGGCGTTGTTCGCGGATCAGAAGCGCCGCCTGTTGCGACAAGGTCGGAAAATTGCGCGTTCGATTTCTTAAAACCCGCCGTTTCAGCATTGGCGATATTGTTCGAGATCACGCGCAAATCGGTCTCTGCGTTGCGCATACCGCTAAGGGAGGTGAAAAATGACATGGTGTTTTCCTAAGGTTAGAAATGAGGGTCCTGAAGAGGGAGTGAATTAAGCGATATTGGTGATGGCTGGCGCCGCGCCGCTGGCTTGACCGGCCACCGCTTGAGCCGCCGCAGTGGCAGCGGCAGTCGCGGCCTCTTGCGCCGCGATCAGAGCATCAAGCTTGGCTGCGATGTCATCCAAAGTGGCCTTTGACGATTGCTCGTTCTCTAGCGATGAGAACTGCGCCAATTGCGCCAACATCTGCTCATTGCTTTGCGGCTCCAGCGGATCTTGATTGGCGAGCTGAGCCGTCATGAGCCGCAGAAAATCCCCGGAATCCAACGACGCCGCCGCGCTTTCACGCGTGATCGTCGATGGCGCGTTTAGGCGGTTGATCGCATCCAAAGCACCCTGAGGAGTAGAGGTTGTGTTGGTGATAGGCATGTTCAATTGCTCCTTATGGTTTCGAGCATGAGTTGCTTCGCTGTTTGCAGCGCTTGCACCATGTTTTGATATTGGCGTGCGCTTTCGGTGATCTCGATCATCTCGGCGCTTTCATCGACCGGAGCCTCCCAGATGTGGCCGCTTTCATCGGCCAGCGGATGGTTGGGGTCGTACCGTTTGATCGGCGCAGTCTCGGCCCGGACAAGCCCGTCGCTGCGTACGGAACTGAGCCCGGTTGCTCGGTCCAGTTCAGCGGTAAAAACCGCACGGATCGGGCGATAGGCTTCGGCTTCTGAGGAAGCGACTGACCCGGCATTGGCGAGATTTGAGGTCGCTGCATTCATCCTTACAAGCTGCGCGGACATGGCCCGCTCGCTCATGGAAAACAGCGTCATGGGAGAGCCGTCAGACATGCTTATTCCCCTTTCAAGGCGCGGTTGATCGTGTTGACCTTGCCCTGCACGAAACTGAGCGTTGCAGAATAGGCGAGCGCGTTTTCGGCAAAAGCAACCTGCTCACGGCCAAGTTCAACCGTGTTGCCATCCATGCTGGGCATGGTTGCGCGCCGGTAGAGCAATTCGGGTTCGCTGGCGGCGGAGTAGCCTGCGCCGTTCTGCGCCGCGCGCCCTTGCGCGAGCCGTGCATCAAGCGCCGCGCCAAAATCCACATCGCGGGCTTTGAAACCCGGCGTTGCAGCATTGGCGATGTTGGAGGCAAGCACGCCCATTCGCTGAGATCGCACTTCGAGTGCCGCGCCGTGGATGCCGAAGATTTGCTCGTTCATTGACCGGTTTGCTCCTCTGCTTGTGGACCTTTGGAAATTGGGGCCGATGTTCAGAAACACTGTTCATGTGCCGTGTTCGGATCAGATGATGCAGCAAGCGTGCCAAACGCGGTTTTCTGCGTGATTTTACGGGGAACTGCCCCGATTTGCCGGATTGCCAAGCGGCAGCGGCAATTGGTTGCAGTGCCGCGGCAAGGCCCTGCCCCCTTTCCTTCGTTTTGCGCGTTTTGATGGCTTAATTTCGCGGCGTCTTGGTCGTTCTGTTTGTCATTGGATCAGGCGCATCGACGCGCCGATTGACGCCAGGCTACTCAGAGGGATGCAAAGTTGAACGACATGGCCAATGTTCTGAATTCTGGCGTGCTTGCATTCTTCGACCCCGGTGCGCTGGTGATTGTGCTTGCGGGTACAGCGCTTGCGACAACGGCGCGATGCGGTTGGCTCGATATGGGCACCGCGATCCGAGCATTTATCGGCCTGACCTCCGCCAATTTTGACGCGCACGCAAACCGCGCCGCCCTCGCGCGCAGTGTGCCGGAGATTAAACGTCGCGGGCATTTATGCGCCGATGCGCCCTTACCCCCCGATCGCGCCACCGCCGCAATGGTGAAAGCCTATTTGGTCAGCGGGTCTATCGAGGCACTCCACACCGCCGCGCGTGCGGAGCGTTCAACCCGCGAAATTGTGCGCGGGCAAGCGATGCGAGTGTTCGATTATGCTGGAGAGCAGGCACCGATATTCGGGCTGGTCGGAACTTTGTTCGCCATCACCCAGCTGAACCCGGCCGCCACCAGCAGCACGACAGAAGCCATGATGGGTGCGGTCGGCACCGCTGTCTTGTCCTCACTTTACGGAGTGCTCACAGCGCATTTGTTTTGCGTGCCGATTGCCGGAGCGATTGAGCGGCGCGGATTGCGCGAAGAAACGGCGCGCGGCGAATTGCTTGATTGGTTCGAAGCCGAACTGAGCGGAGAAAATGCCCGGGCGCAGGCCAAGGCTCTAGGAAAAATGACGGCCAAGGATCAGCAAGTCGCACTCGCCGCCTTGCAAGACGCGGCATGATTTCCGGCCGCGCGCCCAGCTGGCAATTGATTCTCGCTGATCTTGCCCTGATCCTGTTCCTGGTGACCCTATCCGCGCTCGCGAATGAGGCGGCGCATGAATCATCTGACGATCCGAGGAGTCCGGCCGACAGTGCAGATCGTCAACAGATCGCACCTCAAATCGCGGCATCTCAGGCGCTGTTTCGCCCTACCCCGCTTGGCCCGTCAATAGAAGAATGGTTGCGCGAGCAAAGCGCAGATCCGCGCGCGACGCTGACAATCTTTGCCCAGCATCAGGCCGCCGATGAAGCCGCCATTTGGGATCAAGCCCAAGCTCTCGCCAGCAATGCCGAATTGGCGGGGTTTGCAGTGCGGGTGGTGATAACGCAGGGGCAGGACAGCGATGTCTATGCCAGCCTCGCCTATGATGCGCCGGTTACGGTGGCTGCCGACTAGGCTCGATCGCGACTTGGTTGGCGCGTCGCCTTCAGCAATTGCCTAGCCGGTATCAGACAGCAACAATCGTATTGCGGCCGGCATTTTTGGCATCATACAAAGCCTGATCCGCGCGGGCCAAAGCATCGCGCGCATCATCAACATTTTGCACTTCGGCAATGCCGCCAGAAAAGGTGATCTTGCCAAAAGGCTTGCCTGATTCGCGGTTGAACATGGTCTTCATCGCTTGCGCTCTGCGAATGCCATCAAGCTTTTCGAGCGCTTCTTCTTTGTTGAGGCCGTAAAACAGCACCACAAATTCCTCACCGCCATGGCGCGCGACAAAACAATTGTCGCTGGCATTGCTGCTTAGTGTGTTGGCGATTGCGACCAATACGCGGTCGCCTGCATCATGGCCGTGCGTATCGTTGACTGATTTGAAATGATCGACATCACAAAACGCGACGCAAATCGGCTTGCCGCTCAATTGCGCTTGATGCGATGCCGCTGCGAGCCTGCGTTCAAACGCGCGGCGATTGGGCAAGCGGGTAAGGTGATCGACATCCGCCTCGATGCGGGCTTTTGCTAGGCTGGCGCGCAGCTGATCGGTTTCGGCTTGGCTGCGCTCCATCGCGTTTTCAACCTGGCCGATCCTTTCGAGCATGGCCCGCGATAGGTCAATCACACGTTCCACTTCACCGCGAGTTCTACCGGCGCTTGATGTATCCTGAGATCCCGGCTCCGCAGCCCCCGATTCCATCGCTTCCAATTGCGCAGCCATCGCGCCGCGTTGCTCGGTCGTTTCGTCCTGAGCCGATTTCGCCGTCTGCGCGAAACGCATCAACGAATATTCCATCTTGTCCATCAAGCGCTCAAGTTCGCTCATCCGCTCCCCTGTTTCGGGGTCAAGGCGGGTCACCGTATCTAGCCAGCGCTGATCAATCGGCTCACCCGAAATTTCGCGGGCGACAAAGGCTTTCGCCAAAGGCGCGTTTGATCCCGACAAAGCGGTGCCGATTGTCGCAAGATTGGTGCCGCTCACATTGAGATCATGCTTTACGATGAAGTCTCTGATCCGCTCCAGCAACTCCAAACGCGCCATTTCTGCTCTGGAAATCGGCAGCGTTTCAGCGGATTGGAGATTGGCCTTGGGTTGCATTGATATTTCCCGTGAAACGAAAGGTGGCGGCAAGGTGTTTGTAGAGTTCGCCTATAGCTTTGGCCTTAAATTGCGCCTCCGCCGCCCCTGATAGGAACACGTAGTTTGCGCGGGAAAGGGCGACTTTTATCCAAACACTTTGCCCCTGCACACTGCTGCCACTTGCCGCTGCCTGATGCCCAGTTCCGCGCGACCTCATGCGAAATGCGTATTTGGCACAAGCTTTGCTTAATCAGGATCGACAATTGTCCTCAGGAGAAATTGCATGACCCAATATGAAACCCACCGGCGGCTGGAACTGCGCGTCTTAATCACCGCTTTAGTGCTGATTTGTATGCCGCTCTTTGCGGTGACCGCGACGGCACAGCAAACCGGCGCCAGTTCGAACCTTGGCGCGGGCGGCGTGACCGACCCAGCGCAGATTGACCGCGCTGTCACAGAATTTACCGGCGTCCCGATTGGCGAGATTGGCGGCGCACGTGTCCCGGCGGATCGGCGTCTGAGGCTATCGGCCTGCGCCGCACCACTGGGCGTGTCTTGGCACGGGCAAAGCCGCTCCACCGTGCAAGTCGCCTGCGCGGGGCCCGAAAGCTGGCGCATTTTCATCGCCACCCGGCCCGCTCCGCAAAGCGCAGTGGCCGCCGCAATTGTAAGCCGCGGCGACCCGATCACAGTGGTCGTGCGCGGACGCGGATTTACGGTCCAGCAAACCGGAGAGGCCATGGATGGCGGCAGCGTTGGTGATTGGATCGCCATCCGGACAGCCCGTGACACAGCGCCTATTCGCGCCCGCATAGAGCGCCCCGGAATGGCCGTGATCCCCGCCAGCTGATCTGCGGCTGAGGCAGCCAGCTTGACGCCCCAATGACCGGGGATCGATCAAGAGGGGTAGCGTAAGAATGGCCGGAGGTTGCCAGAATTTTTGAGCCCACCTCTTAAACATCAACGCAAACTGCCGTTCAGCTTACCATGACACGCCAAGGAGACGCGCAATGCCCTCTTTCGAATTGAACAGATTACAGGCGGTGACAGGGGCGAGAGCGCTGTCTGACACCGACCGAATGACACAAGGTTTAGCTGGAGGCGCGGCCGATAAATCGCGCACCGCTTTATCAGAGACAGGCGCAGCAAAACCCGCAGGTGGTGGCGTTTCGCTAAGCATAGGATCGGCGTTGCCCGCTGAGGAAATCAGCACGGCCAAACCACCGATCGATAGCGACCGGATCAGCTTGATCCGCGATGCTCTGCGCGAGGGGAGTTACCCTTTGGTACCAGTCAAGATCGCCGATGCGATTATCGCTGCGCAATTGAGCTTTGAGATTGAAAGATAAGCCTCTTTATGACCGCACCTCAACACCATCACGATGCCGCACACGTCCCCGCGCAAATCGATATTTCGGCTGGCGACCTTACCGGCAATTTGCGGCAAATGATTGCCGTGCTGGAACAAGAGCGGCAAGCGCTTGCCACATTGGATGCCGATGAGCTGTTCGAAGCTTCGCACCGAAAACAGGCCTTGTGCGACACGATGCAGCCCTTTGGCGCCGATGCTCTCGACCCGCAAACCCGCGATCTGGCCAAGACGGCGCAGGCGCTGAACGATGTGAACCGCCGAGTTCGCAACTTGCTCGCCGCCAATGTCTCCGCGCGGCTTGAGGCTTTGGGATCAACCCAGCACACCTATCATGCCGCGCCCAATCTGAATGGCACGCCGGTCACTGCGGCCCTGACATAGGCCGCGTATGACTACTTAAAGCGGCTATTCTGGCACGCCGCTTGCTCCTCTTTGCTGACTGTACGCGCTCGCAATGATGCGGGGCGCAAGAGACGCAGCAGCAAGGCAGGCACGCAAAGTGAATGATCAACCGATCCCAACCGGCGCAATCCGCTCTTCATTTGATCGCGCGGCTCAGGCGCATGACGCGGCCCGCACGCGCGGCGTAGGTCAGCCCCATAATGCGCCGCATTCTGCGCCTTTGGGCGCATCGCGCCAAATTGCTTCTCCCGCCAGCGTTCAAGCGCCTCCCACTGTCGAACAGGCGATCGCCAATGCCTCGCGCCAGACCAGCGTCGATTTCGATTTCCTGATCGCTCAGGCGCAAGTGGAATCGGCCATGAACCCAGAAGCGCGCGCACGCACTTCGAGCGCGACAGGCCTTTACCAATTTATCGAAAGCACTTGGCTCGGCACGATGCAGCGTCACGGGGAACGGTTTGGGCTAGGCAATGTCGCCGCCCAGATCAGCACGACCAGCGGCGGCAACGCCTATGTCGCGGACCCCTCAACTCGGCAAGCGATCTTGGAAATGCGCAATGATCCTGAGATTGCGTCCTTGATGGCGGCCGGTTTGGCAGAGGATAATCGCGCGCATTTGGCGCCGATCCTTGGCCGTCAGCCAGAGCATAATGAATTGTACCTCGCGCATTTCCTAGGCGCGGGCGGCGCTGGGCGGTTTTTGTCAGAGATGGCGCAAAACCCCGACCAATCTGCTGCCAGCCTGTTTCGCCGACCCGCCGCAGCAAACCGCCCGGTTTTCTTTGAGCGCAATGGAAGCCCGCGCAGTTTAGCGGGCGTTATGGATTACCTGTCTGGCAAGCTGGAGCGCGCACGCGCAAATGCGCCAACGACACTGCCGCAAGGCTATCCGGGGCAATTCACACAAAGCTATTCTCCCAGTTACAGCGCCGCGCCGCTGGCGCCGCCTGCTTACGCTGCTCAGCCAGCGTCTCCGCCAGTAACGCCGCCGCCTTATGTGATCGCGGATGAAGGAGTGTTTGGACCGCAAAATCCGCCGGTTCTAACCGGGCGTGCGCGTCTAACAATTTCGGCAAGCCCCCCGCTGAGCCTAGCGCCTACCTCCAATTCCGGTCCGCGCGGCTCCATGTCGGGCCTGTTGCAAAGCACCTTTGCTGAGGCAGGTTCAGGAAGCCAATCCAACGGACAAATCCAACGCGCCTATAACCAGCTTAGGGCGCTGGGTCTTTGAGCGCGCTGATGCCAGTTAAAGGCTCTGTGATTGATCGCTTGCGCGGTGCCCCGGCGGCTATGGTGCTGCCGTTCGGCATTTTCGCGCTGTTTGTCCTGTTCGTCCTGCCGATCCCGCCACTGCTGCTCGATATCTTCTTTGTTCTGAATATCGCCATTGCGTTTTCCGTCCTTATGGTGGCGCTGAACGCGCAAAAACCGCTCGATTTCTCCTCCTTCCCCAGCGTGCTCCTATTCGCCACCTTGCTCAGGCTGGCGCTGAATGTTGCCTCCACCCGGATTGTGCTGGTTAAGGGGCATGAGGGCGGCAATGCGGCGGGCGACATTATCGCCAGTTTCAGTCAGTTCTTGGTTGGCGGCAATTTTGCCGTTGGCCTGTTTGTTTTTGCGATTTTGCTGATCATCAACATGATCGTCATCACCAAAGGCGCAGGCCGCGTTTCAGAGGTCTCCGCCCGGTTTGTGCTCGATGCCTTGCCCGGCAAGCAAATGGCGATTGATGCCGATATTGCCGCCGGATTGATCACCGCAGACGAAGCCCGCGAACGCCGCCGCGAAGTCACAGTTGAAGCTGATTTCTATGGCTCGATGGATGGCGCCTCTAAATTTGTGAAAGGCGACGCGGTTGCGGCGCTGCTGATTTTGGGCGTCAATATCATTGCCGGTTTCGCGCTGGGCATGATCAGTCACGGCCTGTCTGCTGCTGAATCGGGTGAACTTTACATCACGCTGGCTGTGGGTGACGCTTTGGTGGCTCAGGTCCCCGCTTTGCTGCTCTCCATTGCCGCCGCCGCGATTGTTACCCGCGTTTCGGATACGCGCGATCTGGCGGGGCAGATCGGCGGTCAGTTTTCCGATCCGCGCGGATGGTTGCCGGTTGCCGCGATCCTTGGCGCGATTGGCGCAGTGCCTGCCATGCCGCAAATGATTTTCCTTCCCGCCGCCGCGATAGCCGGCGCGCTCTGGTGGCATTTGCGCAGCAAAGCAGCGCAGCCGATTGTCGATGACACGCCCGAAGAAGTGATCCCGCCTGACCGGATTGATATTGCTGATGTGTCGGATCAGACCTTGGTAACGTTGGAGCTAGGCTACGGCCTCGTGCATCTCGTTGATGAAGCGAAAGGCGCGCCGCTGATGACTCGTATCACCGGCATTCGCAAACAGCTTTCGCGCGATCTTGGTTTTGTCTTGCCGCAATTTCGCATCCGCGATTCCTTGGATGCGGGCGCGAATGAATACCGCGTCACTTTGGGCGGATTGGTGATCGTCCAGGGCACCGCCAAACCGGGCAGGTTGCTAGCCATCGATACGGGCGAAGTGCGCATGGGTCACGGCGTCACGGGCGAGGCGACCCGCGATCCGAGCTTTGATTGTCCAGCCCTATGGATTGATCCCGGCGCACGCGATCATGCTGTGTCCGAAGGGTTCCTGACCGTCGACCCCAGCACCGTCATCGCCACTCATGCCAATCAAGAATTGCTCGCAGCGAGCCATCAATTGTTGGGGCCAGAGGAGGTGCGCGCCCTGATCGACGACCTCAAAGACCGCGCGCCCGCCCTAATCGAAGCGGTCCACCCGGACCCGCTGAGCCTCGCTGCGCTCACCCGTATTTTCCGCGCTTTGATCGCGGACGGCATCGCGCTCAGCCACCCGCAACCTTTGATGACCAGCCTCGCGCTCGCCTTGCAAAGGACGCAGGATTTTGACGCCTTGATCGATGCAGTGCGCGCCGATCTGGGTGCGCGTCTGATCGCCCGGATTTGTGAGCCGGGGGAACGGCTGCAGGTCGTGACGCTCGATGCCAGCCTTGAAAGCGCGATCCTTGGCGGGATGGTCGATCCGGCCAGTGGTCAGCCCCTGATAGAGCCAGATTGCGGCAATATGATCGCCGCGCGGATCAGCGAATATATCGAGGAACGCGGCACGGCGCTCGCTCTGATCGTTCAGCCGCCAGCCCGCCGGGCGTTGGCCGGATTGCTGCGCCAACGTGCGAGCCGCTGCCAAGTGCTGTCGATCAATGAATTGCCCGCAACGCAGCCGGTCGAAGTCGTCGGTGTGATTGGCACGCAAGAACCACAGCAATTGGGCGCGCCAGAAATGCCTGAGGGCGCATCAGGGGGAGCAATGGCCGCATGAAACATGATCCCAAGAGCTTTGCCCGTGCAGCAAGCGGGACCGCCTCCTATGCCGCGTCTTCGCGTGAAGAAGTCGCGGACCGGGTGCGCCGGTTCCTGCCAATGGTTCACCGCGCAGCGTGGCACATTTATGGGTCAGGCCATCCCGGCCTAGAGGTGGAGGATCTGGTGCAAGCCGGAGTTCTGGCTCTCACCGAATGCGCTCAGCGGCATGCCGGGCCAACCGAGGACGGCTTTGCCGCCTATGCCAAAATCCGCGTGCGCGGCGCGATGATCGATATGCTGCGGCGGCAGATGAATGACACCCGCACCGCCCGCAAAAAACGCGGCCGGTACAACAAAGCCATCGACACTCTGAGAGCACAAAGCGGAGCCGATCCGACCCGCTCCGAAATCGCCGCCGCCTTAGGCGTAAGCGATGTCGAACTGCTCGAAATCGAAGCCTCAACCGTCACCGTGTCGTCCATCAGCGACGAATATGATGACAGCAACACCGCCTTTGCCAGCGACGATCCCGATCCATTTCAAGTGTTGTCAGGGCAAGAGGACCGCGAGCGATTGGTGGCCGCCATGATCGAATTGCCGGACCGATTGAAACTGGTTCTGCAATTGTTTTTCGTCGAGGAATTGAACCTCACCGAAATCGCCGAAGTGTTGGAAGTCAGCGTCCCCCGCGTCCACCAATTGCGCGCCAAGGCCCTTAAAGACCTGCGCAAATTGTTGGACGCGGATTAAGCTGAACCGCGCAGCCTAGTTGGAATCGCCATCAGCGTGGGCGGCCGCCGCATGAGCGGCAGCCTCTGATCCAACCGCACCTTCGGCTTCGCCGCTGCCTTCCCACCAATAGGACCGGCGCTGGCTGCTTCCTGTGGCGACCTCATTCATGGTCGCCGCGTCATACAAACGCCCGCCAATCATCACTTGCACGATGTCATCAGAGTTTTGGATATCGACGCTCGGGTCTTCGCTCAGGATCACAAGATCGGCGAGTTTCCCGACCTCAAGACTGCCAATATCATCCGCCATACCCAAAGACTGCGCAGACGAAATTGTGCCCGCTTTAAGCGCCTCAATCGGGCTCATCCCGCCGCGCGCAAAGCTCCACAATTCCCAATGCGCCGCGATCCCGGCCTGCTGACCATGCGCACCGATTGAAACGCGAACCCCACGCTGAGCCAGTTTACGCGCCTCTCTCGCAGCGTTGTCATCAACGAAAGCCCAATCGGGCGCCGTCGTTCGCCGCCCGCTTTCGGCGAGCAATTGGCGCGGCGGCGTGTGGATCATCAGCGGGTGATCGAACACGTCCATCGCTTGCCGCCAATAAGGATCACCGGCCAAACCGCCATATGTAACCGTCAAAGTCGGCGTGTAATTCGAGTTTGATTGGCTGAAGAATTGCAGCACATCTTCGTAAAACACATCGCCGGGGACGTTGTGTTCAATCGTCGAATTGCCATCCGCAATCAGGTTCATATCCATCCCGAATAGCGATCCACCTTCGGCCACCACCAACATGTCTTCTGCCGCCGCTGCGCGTGCCACCATTTGACGTTGTTCGCGCCGGGGTTGGTTGTAGTTTTTGACCGAAATTCCGCCTTGGGCACGGATGCGCCGGACATGCGCCAGCGCGTCTTCGTAACTGTCGATCCGGGCGTAAACACTGGGCGCTTTTGCCCCGTAAATGATCTCTCCGGTTGAGAAAATGCGCGGCGCGAGCAGCAGTCCTGCGCGCTGACGCTCTGCTGAGGCGAAGATGTGGCTCGCGCGGTTGGAGGGATCGTGGATCGTTGTGACCCCCATCGCAAGATCTTGGACCAAGCGCCAATTTTGCTGAGGGATCAGATCGCTAACGCCGTGCGGACCGTGGGCATGGGCATCGACAAGACCGGGCATAATCACCTGCCCGCTCGCATCGACCATAGTCGCCCCCGCCGGAACATCGACTTCGCCCGCCGCGCCGATGGCAGTGATACGGTCGCCGGTGATCACGATCACGCCATTTTCGATCGCGCCTGCGTCCTGCTCCTCAAGCCCCGCAGCCATCGTCAAAATTCGCGCGCCGGTGATCACAACAGTGCTGCTGGGCCGGGCCGCTGGCACGGTCATCGCTAGTGAAATGCCGTTTTCGGGCGGGCTATAGCCGTCCTCTTCTTCTTCTGACGGGCCATCCTTGAAGAAATCCGCCACCTCTGCTCGGTGCAATTGCGCGCCATTGGACCAGAAAACAGTGTCTCCGCCGCCGGACCAGCCGATATAATCCGCGCCGCCGCTCGACACTTTTGTCACCGGCAAAGCGCCGCCATTTTCGCTAACTGAAACAGGGCCGCCGCCTGGAATGAGCGGCATGGCAAACACTTCGTAATTCTGCCGGAAGGCGACATTTTGCCCATCGGGTGCAACCCGGAAATCATTGGCAAGATCGCCCTTCACATGCGTACGCTGACGCTCCCCATCCAAATCGGCAGAGACGAGCGCCAACCCGCCCCCTTCGCGCATGGTCATAAAGATCCGCTGCGTATCGGCGCCGAATTGCGGGTTTGATCCAGAGCGGCTGACCTGCATCGTCTCCCCGCCATTGGCAGGGACCATATAGATCCCCGTATTTTCGGAATAATTCGCCGATGTCAGGTAACCGCCGCTGCGTTTCTCATAGGCGATATGCTGGCCATCTGGGGAGAAGGCGAGAGCGGCGTAATGGCCCGGCTCGCTTGTCACGGCGCGCGGATTTGAGCCATCTGCTCCCGCAACGATGATCCGCCCTAACCCTTCGTCGGTCCATTCGACATAAGCGATTTGGCTGCCATCGCGGCTGAATGCGGGGAAAGCTTCGACAACGTCACTTGCCCCGGTAAAGGGGCGTGGTCCATCCCTGCCGCGGGCAGATTTGGTGTAAAGCCGCCCTAGATTCTCAAACACAACCCGCGATCCATCCGGCGACAATTGCGCAAAGCGCGGCATGGTCGTGGTGAAATTGTCGGGCGAAACTTCGATATCAGGATGCGGCGCGTCGGCAACGCCGCGCGTGTCATCGATAGAGAACGGGATCACCGCCATATTCGATCCGTCACGGTCAATCCGGCGCAATTTGCCGCCTGCCCAAAAGACGATGGAGCGGCCATCCGGGGTCCAATCCATATTCGGATAGACGCCGTAAACCGCCCATGTTTCTTGCAAATCCAGATCGAGCGCGCCGTAAATCATCCGCTCCCGACCAGATGCAATATCCTTCACCCACAGCTGGCTCTGATCCTTATCGCGCCGGACAAAGGCGATTTCTGATCCGTCAGGCGACGGCGATGGCCGCACCGCGCCGCCAAAACCGCTGACCGCTGTGGTGACTTCGCCGCTTTCCAGATCATGCCGTTCAATCGCGAAAATCCCGGTTTGCGAATCCTGCGCATAGATAAACGTGTTCCCCGGCGTGGTGTTGCGCGTGTAATAAATCGCCTCGCCATCAGGAGAATAGACCGGCTCGCCCAGCTCCTTTTGCTGCTGCTCATTTGGACGTTCCACAATCGCAACGCCGCCGCCGCCCGATACGTGATACATCCAAATCTCGCCCGTCCCGGCAGAACGTCCGGTGGTGAAGTGCTTCTTCGCGATGATAAAGCGGCCATCCGGCGACCAGCTAGGCTGATTGAGCAAGCGGAAATTTTCATCCGTGACTTGCCGCATGTCCGACCCGTCGGCATTCATCACCCAAATATTGTCGCCGCCGCCGCGGTCGGATGTGAAGGCAATGCGCGATCCGTCAGGCGAAAAGCGCGGCTGCACTTCCCACGCCAGCCCCGAAGCAATCCGCGTCGGGGTGCCGCCCGTAATTGGCATCGTGTAAATATCGCCGAGCATGGTGAAGGCGAGCGTCTGCCCATCGGGAGAGACATCGACATCCATCCATGTGCCTTCATCGGTTTGGATCGGCACCTGCTCAATCGTGGCCCCGCGCGGCGCCTCAACGTCCCAGCCTTCATCATCGCCATCCTGCGCAAGAACGATGTGCGGCACAGCAAGCATAGAGCCTGCAAGAAGGGTGGCGGTCATTTGGGCGGTAAAACGGCGCATGAAATCTCTCCCTGATTTGAAACGAGACACTAGCGAGGCGAAACGATATTGCTAGAGGTCACAGGCAGAAGGCAGAAGGCAGAAGGCAGGGCCAACGGCCAACCGAGATCGGACCAACAACGTGCTGCGCACCATCACCAACAATTTTGCGATCCTTACCGTCCTCGGCGTGGCGCTCGCCTGGTTTCAGCCAGACCTGTTCACGTGGATGACAAATGGCAGCATCCGCATTGCGGGTCAGCCGCTGCTTTCGATCGCACTCGGCCTGATCATGCTGGCAATGGGTCTGACGCTGACTTTTGACGATTATCGGCGGCTTACATCCCTGCCAAAGGCTTTGGTGGCCGGGGTTGCGCTGCAATTTCTCGTGATGCCTTTGGCCGGATTTGCGATTGCATGGGCGATGGCACTGGAACAAGGATTGGCCGTCGGTTTGATCCTGGTCGCATGCTGTCCGGGCGGCACGGCATCGAACATCGTGACATATCTGGCGCGCGGCAATGTGGCATTATCAGTGGCGATGACGATGGTTTCGACGTTGGCTGCTGTGGTCCTGACGCCGTTTCTGACGGGGGAACTGGCAGGAGCCTATGTCGATATTGATCGCTGGAATTTGCTGCGCAATATGATTGCCATTGTGCTGGTGCCGGTGGTGCTTGGCACCCTGCTCAATCGACTGTTCCCCCGCGCGGCTGCGCGGGTGAGCACGGTGTTACCGCTTGTCGCAATTATCTTGGTCATCCTGATCGTCGGCGGAATTGTCGGCGGCGCAAAAGCGCAAATCGCCGAACATGCAGGCACATTGCTGCTCGCCACACTGTTGCTGCACGCCTTCGGCTTTGGCCTTGGATTGGCATTGGCGCGGTTGCTCGGGCTGGACGTTCAAGAACAATGCACAATTTCAATCGAAGTGGGTATGCAGAATTCAGGGCTAGGCTCTGGCCTTGCAAAGACCCCCGCTTTCGCCGCGCAATTTGCAGATATTCAGCAGGCGGCGCTCGCACCGGTGCCTGCGGCAATTTCGGCTGTTTGGCATGTGCTGATCGGGAGCTTGCTGGCGAGTTGGTGGCGGCGGAAGGGTTAGCGAAGCGCTCACCCATACATCCCCCGTTTCGGCCCCAAATACCCAAACAGATACGCGCCAACCTTGCGCATCTGGATCTCCTCTGACCCTTCCGTAATCCGATATCGGCGGTGGTGGCGATAGATGTGCTCAAACGGTTTGTGCCTTGAATAGCCGATCCCGCCATGGACTTGCATCGCGCGGTCGGCGGCTTCGCAAACCAGACGGTTTGCCCAGTAATTGCACATCGAAACCTTGTCAGAGATCGTCCGCTCAATCTCCTCATGCGGCATATTGTCCATTTGCCACGCGGTCTTAAAGATCAGCAGGCGCAGCATTTCGCATTGCGTCTCCAGCTCCACCAGAGGGAATTGGATCGCTTGATTGCGGGCGAGTTCGGTGCCGAAAGGCTTGCGTTCCCGTGCATATTTCACGCTCTCATCAACGCAGAATTGCGCCGCGCCGCAGCTTGAAGCTGCTTGCCGGATACGGTTTTGGTGGACGAAACTTTGCGCCAGAGACAGGCCCCGCCCTTCCACGCCGAGGATCGCGCTATCGGGCACCCACACGTCTTTTACCGACAATCGCGGGTGATCGGTGGGCATGTTAAACGTCCACATCCATTCCTCGATCTTGATGCCCGGATTGGGATTGGGGACAAGGAAACAGGTGATCCCGCTGGCCGCGCCCGCATCGCCGCGGGTGCGGGCGAACATTGCGCAATGCGTGGCGACATGCATGCCGGTGATCCACATCTTCTCGCCATTGATCAACCAGCCATCGACGCCGTCGCGGGTCTCGCGAACAGCGGTGGTTTCCATATGCGTCGCATCCGAGCCATGATCGGGTTCGGTCAAGCCGAAGGCGACGCGGCGTTCACGCTCAAACCCGCCGAGGATGAATTCCTGCTTTTGCTCCTCGGTCCCCCATTGATCGAACATGGCAACGAAGGGGAAATTGCCCACGATGCTGTGTTCGTTCTGAAGATCATTGTGCAGGCCCAGACCTTGCCGCGCAAAGTGTTCGCGGATGACCGCCATGCCGACATTGCTGCCGTCTTGACCGCCATATTTCTTCGGCGCGGAATAGCGCCAATGGCCTGCTTTATCGCTGCGCGCAGTCGCTTCTTTCAGCAGCGCCTCCCATTCGGGCCGCGGCAATCCGTCCGCCTCAAAATCGGTACGCGCATATTCGCGGCGGTGGTCAAAGAAACGGATATTGTCGTCTTGCTGCTCCAATGGTTTAATCTCGGCATCAATGAAGGCGTCGAGTTCGGTGAGGTAAGCGGCGAGGTCGGCGGGTATTGCAAAATCCATCTAATCTTTTCCTGTCCACTTTTTGCGCGCGGCGGCGAGTGCGGGGTATTTGGGGACATCCTGCGTCAATGTCGCCAAAATAGCAGCTCTCAATTCTGCAAGCACGCCTGGCTGTGACAGTGTCACTTTTCCGTCCATGATTTGCTGAGCGAGAGGCGCATTTTCGAATGCGGGCATCGCCGCCGGGTTGTAGCGGGAGATCATCCCCAGCGCGTTGCGAGCGACCGCATATTGGAACTTATCATGGCCCTCAAAGCGGTCTTTGACCGTTCCAAGCCATTCATAAATTGCAATCGCCAGCTCACCATCTGTGGCTTCGCCCACTTGCTTGGGCGGCTCGGAAAACTCGGCTGTGCGCGCTTGCTCAGCCTCCGGCAGGTCTTCCTCCAGCAGCAGCAGTAAATCCAATTCCTGCTCGCTCGTTCGCCGCGAGATCACCACCCGTTCGAGCATCCGATCCGCGCCGCTGCGCCATTGCGCCGCCATTTTGAGGCAGCCCATTGCCCACCAAACTGTCCGGTGGATCATCCAGTAACGGAACCGTTTTCGATCCACTTGGATACCGCTTTCCGCCTCATAGGCCGCGAAATATTCCTCCAACGACCCCAGCCCCAAAGCAGGCCGATCATACCGAGCAAAGCGCCAAACGGCCATGCAGCCAAACGCCAAATCCTCATGGCGATCACCAAAATGCGCCAGCTCCCAATCGAGCACGCCGGTCAAATGCGAATCCTGCGCGAGCAGATTGCCCATGCGGTAATCGCCGTGGATCAGCACCGGCTCAGCCGGTTCCGGACAATTGTCCTCCATCCATTTCAGACCCAGCGCAATGATCGGACGGTCACCGCCCGCCTCTTCGAATTGCGCGCGCAAATCTGCGGCGGCCTCGCGGTAATCCATCACCGGTACCGCAGAGGGCAGATCATCAGGCTTCAGCGAATGAATGCGCGCCAAATCGCGCGCCGCTTGTTTCAGCAGTCCGCTGGCCCCTTCCATTGCGAGGATCTCTTTCGGATTCGGCGTGCCGGGCAAAGCGCGCATGACAAATCCGCTGCCAATGCCGTCTTCGGGCTCCAATTCTGCGGCCACTTCCGGTGCCGTAACGCCGGCGGAGAATGCAGCGCGGATCACTGCCGCTTCGACATCGTGGCCAAACGGGCGGCCTTCCATAAATTCAAGGCTAGGCGCGCGGCGCAGGACGAAGGCTTCGTTTTGCCCATCCTTTGCGCAAGTAAACCGCCAGCTTTCCATGGTCGCGCCTCCGGTTAGCCTTTCCAGAGCGGCGGGCGTGCCCATAGAATTGCGCGCGCAAACGCGCTCCAATCCGGCCAAGAGTTGATCAGCGCTGATCATAGGTCCAATTTCCAAATGTCTGCGTCACACTCCACGCGCCCACCTGCCAGCTTCTCAGCTTGCTGCGTCCAATGTCCTTCACCCGCTCTTCCCCTTTTCCCGTTTCGCTGCGAAGAGTGCACCGGAAACTGGCCCCACCGCAAGGGCTGCAAATTACTAGTGCCGGAGCAGGAATTGCCATGAAGAAACGCCATATCGCCCTTTCAGCGCTCGCTTTGGTCGGGATCGGCGGGGCCACTGCCGCTTATGTTGCAACGCCCACTGTCCACGAAGGCTCTCTGGGCGAAGCGCCAGAATTGGGCCGCGCAGGCGAATACACTGTCGGCACTCAGGAAATGGCGTTTGAGCTGCCGGAGCGACTGACCTTCGGCAAGTTGGATATGGCCACTGGCGGCACGCAAAGCGTGAATCGCACATTGCAAGTCCGCCTATATTACCCCGCGACTGATGCGGCCGTCGGGGCAGAGCCGATTGCCTATTCGCACACGATGCAGCCGCCAGAAATGGAGCCGATCACGCTTGAATATTCAGGCCGCGCTTTTGCTGAATTGGCGCCGCTTAGCGAAGGGCAATTCCCGCTCGTCATTATGTCCCACGGCTTTAACGGGTGGAACACGCAATTCAGCAATCTTGCCGAACACATCTCCTCGCGCGGTTATGTCGTCGCATCGATTGATCATGCGGATATGAAGCTCGAAGGGGCGAGCGATTTCATCCATTCTTTTGCCACCGTTCTCGCCAGCCGCTCGCTGGATCAGCGGCAGGTTTTGGCACAAATATTGGCGCGCGCTGCTGCTGAAGATGCGGGGGCTTTCGCCCTCATTGACGCCGAGAATATCGGTTTAATCGGCTATTCAATGGGCGGTTATGGCGCGCTGGCGACAGCTGGCGGGGACTATGATTATGACGCCGGAACGTTTGACGCGGTGCCCGGTGATGCACTGGCCCCCGTTCGCGCGGCCGCCAGCAGTGATGCGGGTATCGACGCTTTGGTCACATTCGCGCCGTGGGGCGGACAGCCGGATAACCGCGTTTGGTCCCCAGACAGCCTCGCCAAGATCACCGCCCCCGTTTTGATTGTCTCTGGCAGCGAAGACGACGTCGCCAATCACAAAGAGGGCGTTCGCTGGATTTTCGATCAGCTTTCCGGGGCGGGTCGCCACATGCTCGTTTACCGCGATGCCCGGCACAATATTGTCGGCAATGCCTTCGATTTTGCCGAAGGCGCGCCGTTCCGGGCCATTGAATTTATGAACGAACCTGTTTGGCGGCAGGACCGGATCAATGGCATCAATCAGCACTTCGTCACCGCCTTTCTGGACCTCAATCTGAAGGGCGATGAAGACATGGCCTCCTATCTCGATGTGCCCACTGTGAATGCCAATGACGGCACGTGGGACGTGTCCTTTGGAGAGCAATTGAACGGCAAAATGGCTGGTGAAGAGGAGCCCGATCACTGGCGCGGATTTCAGCGGCGCTGGGCCTTGGGCCTAGAGATGCACCGCCGCGCCGCAGGGGAATAGACCCAGCTCAACCCGCTCAACCCAGATACAAAAAGCCCGCCCGGATCGCTCCGAGCGGGCTTTTTAATGTCAGTCAGAACCCTTCGCAGGATTATGCGACCACGCTGTCTTTCTTGACCGTGATCACCTGAGGATAGGTGAATTCTTTGAGGCCTTCTTTGCCATATTCAGCGCCAAAGCCCGATTGCTTGTGTCCGCCAAACGGTGCGAATGGCGAAAGGTGCAACGCTTCATTGACCCAGACGGTGCCGGTTTCCAGCTTCTCTGCCATTTCGACACCCTTGTCGGTATCCGCAGTCCAAACCGCACCGGCGAGGCCGTATTCAGAATTGTTTGCCCGCGCGATGACCTCTTCTTCGGTCGAAAATTTCATCAGCGGCATAACCGGTCCAAATTGCTCTTCAGCAACAATCCGCGCGTCTTCTGGCGGGTTGTCCAGGATGGTCAGCGGCACAAAATAGCCCGATCCAGACGGATCTTTGTCGCCGCCCAGCAGGAATTTATAGCCATTGTCCTTGGCGTCTTCGATCAGTTCCAGAACGCGGTCATATTGTTTCTTGTTCTGGATCGGGCCGACGCCTGTCCCTTGCTGCGCGCCGTCACCCACGGTCACGTTCTTCGCATAGTCCGCAATCGCCTGTGACAATTCATCATAGATGTCTTCGTGGATATAAACCCGCTTGGCCGCGATGCAAATTTGGCCCGCATTGCTGAAACTTGCCCAGAACAATTGCTCGGCAACTTTCTTGGGATCGGCATCCGGCATTACGATCGACGCGTCATTGCCGCCCAATTCCAATGTGATGCGTTTGAGGTCGGCGCTGGCGCCTTCCATGATTTTCTTGCCCGTCGCGGTGGAGCCGGTGAAGGTGATTTTGTCGATATCGGCATGCGATGTGATCATCGGCCCCAAATCATCTTCGCCGGTAATGATGTTGACGACGCCCGCAGGCACTTTGTCGGCAATCAATTCTGCGATGCGAAGCGTGGTTAGCGGCGTAAACGGCGATGGTTTCAGCACAATGGTGCAGCCCGACAACATTGCAGGCGCGATTTTTTGAACGGCCATCATGACCGGGAAGTTCCACGGCACAATCCCGCCAACAACACCAACCGGGACGCGGCGTGTGCGGCTGAGGCGCGCATCGCTGTCTTCCGTGATTTCATCCGCCAATTCGAGCGTCGATTGCGCGGCGCTCATGCCAGCCGCGCCGTAAATTTCGCCCTTCGCCTGATCATGCGGTTTGCCCTGTTCGCTCGTCAGCAGCCGGTACAGCTCATCCGCGTTTTCTTTGATCGCGCCAGAAATCGCCATGATCGCGGCGCGGCGTTCCTCAATCGGAGTGTTTTTCCACGTCTTGAATGCTGCGCGTGCGGCGGCGACGGCGCTGTCCAATTCGCTCTGACCGCAAGCAGGGACCTGACCGATCACTTCTTCATTGGCGGGATTGACCACATCGAGCCATTCGCCGGTGGCGACCATCTCGCCATTGATGAGGTTTTTGTATTGAGTGACCATGGTACTTCTCTCCTGTATCCCGTGAGGGGTTTGTCTCTTGCGCATCAAAATGGAGCTTCATGCGCGAAAATCAATCGTAACACTTTGCATGCAGGTTAGCTTTTATAGACCGCCGCTGCTCCTATCAGTTGCGGCATATATGATTGAGCGCCTGCCTGAATTGCCCGCCTATCTACGTCGCCCCCTACCTACGTTGCAATCCGCAACTCGCATAGTATCAAGGCGCACAATGAGGAGAGAGACCCACTATGTCTGAACCAAAACCCGATATCGTCATCTATGGCAGCCCCGTTTCCCCCTTTGTGCGCAAGGTTGCAGGCGTGTGCATCGAAAAAGACGTGCCCTATGAAATTGAGGGCGTGAATGTCTTTGACCCGCCGGAATGGTTCACGGCCATCTCTCCTATGAAACGTATCCCGGTCATGCGCGACCGTTCCATCGCAGAGGAAGGTGTTGACGGGACCATTGCCGATTCGTCTGCAATTTGCGCTTATATCGAACGCAAGCACCCCTCTCCCAGCCTCTATTGCGGCGATGCCTTTGCGCATGGCCGGGCGCTATTCTTAGAAGAATATGTCGACACATCTTTGGCGATGGCGGGCGGCCTTGGCATTTTCCGCCCGATCTTCTTTTCTGTGACCGCGGGCAAAGAGCCAGACGTCGCCAAAGCGAAAGAGACATGGGCAAACACATTGCCGCCAATCTTTGCGACTTTGGACAAAGCGCTGGAGGGGCGTACTTTCTGCGCCGAAGACAGCATTTCGATTGCCGATATTTCGGTGACCTGTGTGCTGATGCAAATCGCATTGGTCGCGGAAATGCCGCTGGGTGACTATCCCGCGCTGGCCGCGCATTATGAGATGATGGCAGCGCGCCCGTCTATCGCTGGACCGTATGCAAAGGCCGACAGGATGATCCGGAAAGCCTTGCCCGAGCGGTTTGACCTGACCTAAGGCGCACCGTGAGTTTTCAGGGTGCAAAACCACGAATAAGGAACAGCCGAGTTTTATGGCCAAGGATTGGTGCATCGGAATTATCGGGGGCTCTGGCCTCTATGATATTGAGGGGATCGAGGATGAGCAGTGGCTCATGATCGACACCCCTTGGGGTGAGCCGTCTGATGAGATCCTGTGCGGCCGGATCGGCGATGTAAAAGTTCGCTTCTTGCCGCGCCACGGACGGGGACATCCGATCAGCCCGTCTGAGCTCAATTCGCGCGCCAATATTGATGCGCTCAAACGCGCCGGTTGCACCGATATTTTGGCCATTTCCGCTGTCGGTTCGTTGCGCGAGGAATTGGAGCCGGGACGCTTCGTGGTCGCCGAACAATTCATCGACCGCACCGTCCACCGGGCCTCCAGCTTTTACAGCAGCGGGTTTGTCGCGCATGTCTCAATGGCCGACCCGGTCTGCCCGCGCCTGTCGCAAATGGCGGCCAAGGCGGTCACAGCGTGCAAAGGCAAAACCGCGACCGGCGCCACCTATCTGGCGATGGAAGGTCCGCAATTTTCCACCCGCGCGGAAAGCCGGATGTATCAGGCATGGGGCGCAGACATAATCGGCATGACGGCGATGCCAGAGGCGAAACTCGCCCGCGAGGCCGAACTGCCTTATGCGCTGATCGGGATGGTGACGGATTATGATTGCTGGCGCGTCGATGAAAACGGCGTTGGCGATGCCGTTGATGTGACCCAAGTGGTCGCACAGATGCAGGAAAACGGCCAATTGGCGCGCGAGACTGTGCTGAAATTTATCGAGAAACTGCCAAAGACACGCAAGGCTTCCCCGATTGACACGGTGCTCGATGATGCTGTGATCACCGCTCCGGAAGAGCATGATCCGCAAGTGGTCGCCAAATTGGACGCGGTGGCTGGCCGGATCTTGGCCTAATCGTCTTTCCAGCGGCCCCGCACCGGCTCAAACCGATCAACCCGGATTGATTGCCACACGCCGCCGGTCACATAGGGATCGTCATTGACCGTGGCGCGCGCGGCGGCTTCGTCTTCTGCCTCGATGATCAAAACCGATCCGACAAAATCCCCTTTGTCATTCATAAGCGGCCCGGCGACCGCGTAATTGTCGGTGTGCTGCGCCATAAATTCGCGCTGCGCCTTTTTGTGGATCGCGCGCAATTTATCGCTGTGTTCGCCGTCACGGCAATAGAAGCAAAACAGGGCCATAAGCGCAGACTAACATAAGACGGCGATTTTGGAACACTCACTTTGCTTGATCGCGCGCAAATGCGGGTCCAAATGGGCGCGATCAAAGCGACTCGTCAAACGACGCTAATGAAAGGAATATCCATACCCGTGACCAGCCCCGTTTTGCCGTCAGGCGCTCTTTTTTCTACGGCCCATTTTATCGACCGCAGCGAATTGCGACGCGCCTATCGCGCCGAAGAAAACGCGTGTGTGGATCAGCGGCTCGAACAGGCGGCGCAGGCGCGCAAAGTGAGCGGGAAAGCGGCGGCCTTGGCGATTGAGCTGATCGAAGGCGCACGGGCCCACAAGGCCAGCGGGATTGACGCATTCTTGCAGCAATATGGCCTCGATACAGAAGAGGGCATCGCGCTGATGTGCTTGGCAGAAGCGCTGCTGCGTGTGCCGGATGATGAAACCGCCGATGCCCTAATCCGCGACAAAATCGGCGAAATCGACTGGGCGGAACATTTGGGCGAAAGCTCCTCCACCTTCGTCAATGCGGCGACCTTTTCGCTCATGCTGACTGGTGAGGTTTTGGAACAACCGCATGAGCAGCAAACCGGTTTGGGCGGCACCTTAAAACGCACCATGAACCGCGTGGGCGAACCGGTGATCCGCAAAGCAACCTTGCAAGCCATGCGCATTTTGGGCGGACAATTTGTGTTTGGCCGAACCATTGACGAAGCGCTGAAACGCGCAAAGCCAGAGCGCGCAAAAGGCCTCACCCACAGTTTCGATATGCTGGGCGAGGCGGCGATGACGTTCGCCGATGCTGAGCGGTACCGGATCTCTTATGAAGCCGCGATTGATCGGCTGGCGCGAGAGGCAAGCGGCGGTGTCGGCCCTTCGCCGGGTATCTCCGTCAAATTGTCCGCCTTGCATCCCAAATACGGGTTCCTGCATGCAGCAGAAGCGCGCGCCGATATTGTGCCGATTGTCAAAGCGTTGGCGATCAAAGCGCGCGATGCCAACATCCATTTCACCATTGACGCCGAAGAAGCCGAGCGGCTGGAAGTCTCGCTCGACATAATTGAGACGCTGGCAGGCGATGACGACTTATTCACCCGCGAAGATGGATCGCGCTGGGAAGGGTTTGGCCTGGCCTTACAAGCCTATCAGAAACGCGGCGTGCCGCTTTGTGATTGGACCGCCAAATTGGCGCGGCGCCATGGGCGCAAATTGTTCGTTCGGCTGGTGAAGGGCGCGTATTGGGACACCGAGGTGAAGCTCAGCCAAGTGGGCGGCTTCGATGATTTCCCGGTCTTCACGCGCAAAATAGCGACCGATGTATCCTATCTGGCTTGCGCGGCGCGCTTGTTTGAACATGACGATGTGATCCGCCCGGCCTTTGCAACGCACAACGCTTATACGGTTGCGGTGGTGAAGGAATTGAGCGGCGGCAGGCCGTTCGAATTTCAACGCCTACACGGCATGGGCGAGGAAGTGTTTGATGCGCTTCATAAGCTCGAAGGCAACAATCCCTCCCCGGTGCGCATTTACGCGCCGGTCGGCGGGCATAAGGAATTGCTGGCCTATCTGGTGCGCCGATTGCTGGAAAACGGGGCAAACACATCCTTTGTAAACCGCATGGGCGATGCCGATGTGCCCGCCGCCGATTTGGTCGGCGATCCCGTGGCGGAACTCGCCGCGATACACCCGCGCCGCAATCCGGCGATTGCCCTGCCCAAGGATATTTTGGGAGCGGATACTGGCGGCCGGCTGAACAGCGCCGGGGTCGATCTCGCTGATCCCTTGGTCCTCGGCCCGCTGCAAGACAGGCTGGATGCGCTCAAGACGTTGCAATGGCGCGCGGAGCCTACCTTCCCCGCCGAAGAGCCCGGCGAAATCGCACCGATCACAATGCCGCATGATCTGTCGCAAGAGGTCGGCACACGCCGCGATGCCACCGAAGAAGAAGTCGAGGCCGCCTTCACCCGCGCCGCCGCCATTCAACCGGGCTGGGATGCGTTGGGCGGGGCGAAACGCGCTGTGTTGCTGGAGGAAGCCGCCAATCTGTTTGAGGCGCATACCGATGAATTCTTGTCGCTGTGCCAGAGAGAGGCGGGCAAGACTTTGCTCGATGGTATCGCTGAGCTGCGTGAGGCTGTGGATTTCCTGCGCTATTATGCAGCAGAAGCGCGGCGGCAATTTGACGCGCCGATCCATTTACCCGGGCCAACCGGTGAAGAGAACACGTTGCGGATGCACGGGCGCGGTGTGTTTGCGACGATCAGTCCGTGGAATTTCCCGCTTGCGATCTTTATCGGCATGGCCTCAGCAGCTTTGGCCGCTGGCAATTGCGTGATTGCAAAACCCGCCGAACAAACGCCGTTGATCGCCGCGCTTGCGGTGAAATTGTGCCACGCGGCGGGCATCCCGCCAGAGGCGTTGCAGCTGATCCCCGGTGCCGCTGATGTTGGCCAGATGATTACCAGCGACCCGCGCCTTGCCGGGGTTGCCTTTACCGGATCGACCGAAACCGCGCGGCTGATCAACCAATCGCTTGCCGGGCGCGATGGCCCGATCGCCACGTTGATTGCGGAAACTGGCGGGCAAAATGCGATGATCGTCGACAGTTCTGCTTTGCCAGAACAGGTGGTGCGCGACGTGCTGGCCAGTGCATTCCAAAGCGCGGGCCAACGCTGTTCCGCTTTGCGAGTGCTGTATCTGCAAGACGACGTCGCCGATGAAATGCTGGAGATGATCCGCGGCGGGTTTGAGGCTTTGCATATTGGCGATCCGGCTTTGCTCGAAACCGATGTCGGTCCGGTGATTGATCCCGATGCTCAGGCCGCCTTGGAACGCCACGTTGCACGGCGTGAGGCAAGCGGACACCGCGTGTGGCGGCGCGAAATGGCGCCTTATACCGATGCGGGCTGTTTCGTTGCGCCCAGCATTATCGAGATCACCTCGATCCTTGATCTGAAACGGGAGAATTTCGGCCCGGTATTGCATGTGGCGCGGTTTAAAGCGGAGGATCTGGGCCAAGTGATCGCCGATATCAACGCCACCGGATACGGCCTCACTCTAGGGCTGCACAGCCGTATTGAGGCCACCAAGAGTTTCATCCAAGAGCGCGCACGGGTGGGCAATTTTTACGTCAATCGCAATCAGATCGGCGCAATTGTCGAAAGCCAGCCGTTCGGCGGCGAAGGTTTGTCAGGCACCGGACCCAAAGCGGGCGGCCCGCATTACCTCGCCCGGTTTGCGACAGAACGCGTCACATGCATCGACACCACGGCGGCGGGCGGCAATGCCAGCCTGCTCGCCAGTCTGTGATCGGCTTGCAATCGCTGACATTTGCTCCTTAGATGAAAGTTCTATGATCAAAATATTGCCTCGGTTTTTGACCCACCTCCTTACCATTGCTGCGCTTTTTTGGAGCGGCGCGGCGATGGCAGAGGTGAAAGTTCACTTCCACAGTTTCAACGGATCGGTGCTGTTTGGCCGGTACCCCCACACATTCGTAGTGTTTGACGGCACGCTGGATGCAACGGGTGCACCGGTGAATGAAAATTATGGCTTTACCGCCAGATCGGCGGCGGCGGCGGCGACGCGCGATTGGGTTCAGCATCTCGTGGAAAGCGAACCGCAACGCTACATCCGCAGCACCAACCGGCATTTTTCAATTACGCTTACCGATGTGCAATATTTCGCGATGGTGCGCGAAGTGCGGTCATGGAAGGATGAGCCCGGCAATCGCTACAGCCTTGATGAACGCAATTGCATTCATTTTGTCGGACGCATGGCGCAAATGGCGGGTCTGCGGGTGGAATATCCCGGCAACATGCTGCGCCGTCCGAAAAAATGGCTCAACCACATCACCACGTTAAACCCGCAATTGGGCGCGCAAATTGTTGATTGAGCATCGGGTTTGCAGCCGATGATCTGGGTTTCGCGAAACAAACCCTTCCGCGCCAAAGACTCTTCCGGATAACCCAAGAGCCGCACTTGCCCGGCCCCGGCCCTTTGCGGGATTATGGGCCATGGCGATTCTTTCCGACAAATGGATCCGTGAGCAAGCGCAAACCAGGGGGATGATTGAACCCTTTGTCGAGGCGCAGCGCCGCGAAGGCGTGATCTCTTACGGCCTCAGCTCCTATGGCTACGACGCCCGTGTCGCGCCGGAGTTTAAGATTTTCACGAATGTGAATTCCTCAACCGTTGACCCGAAAAACTTCGACGAAGGCAGTCTGGTCGACCGCGAGACCGATGTCTGCATCATTCCGCCAAACTCATTCGCGTTGGCCAGGACGGTCGAATATTTCCGCGTGCCAGAGGACGTGCTGGTCATCTGCCTTGGCAAATCAACCTATGCACGGTGCGGGATTATCGTGAATGTCACTCCGCTCGAACCGGGTTGGGAAGGGCACGTTACGCTCGAATTTTCCAACACGACGCCGCTGCCTGCGAAGATTTACGCCAATGAAGGCGCGTGCCAGTTCCTATTCCTCAAAGGCAATGAACGGCCCGAAGTCACCTATGCCGACCGCGCGGGCAAATATATGGGCCAGCGCGGCGTAACGCTGCCCCGGCTTTAAGCCGCGCCAATGACACTAGCGAAATTTCCATTCTGGCGGGTCGTCCCGGGCAATCGCGCGAGCGAATATATTTTGCCCGTCATGCCGCCCGCAACGGTAGGGCCAGAGGGCGCGCCGCATGTAATGGGCGGGGTCGCATTAGCAGCGGCGATTGATGCAATGGAATTGGCGAGCGAATTGCCAATCCTATGGGCCAATATCCAATTTCTCAGCCCGACACAGCACGCAGAAGAGCTCACCATACGTTGCGAGCAATGCGGCGGCGGGCAATCTGTTGGCCAATGGATGGCAGACATCCAAGTCAATGGACGCCCAACCCACCGGATCAACGCGGCCCTAGGCGCGCGCGAACCTAGCGAACAGACAGTGTTTGCCAGCATGCCAGACCTTCCCGGCCCAGAAGATTGCCCGCCAAAGCCGATAGAGCGCTTTGGCGCACCTGGCAGCCTGTATGATCAGGTTGAAATGCGCATCGCGCGCAGCGACCCAGATCGCGGAGTCGAGGCGGTGTGGACCCGCAACACCTCAGACTTTGCCAATGATGCCGGTTGGTTAGCCACGGTCTCTGACTTTTTTCTGGGCGCGCATCCCGGCAGTTGGGGCGGATCAAGCCTCGATGCCACATTCCGCTTTATCCAATCCGCGCCGCCGGGATGGGTTCTTTCGGTGACAGAAATGGCGGCCTTTGATCGCGGCGTGGCGCATGGCAGCGCGCGTCACTTTGCCGAAGACGGCACCTTGCTGGCGATTTCCAGCCAGACCGGCGTCCTGCCAAGAGTTCCGCGCGAAGCGATGTAAGCTAGCCCGATCATTCGGCCCATCAACCGGGGGCCGAACATGATCCCTTTTGACTCTCAGCCCGCACCGCCCCATGCCCTCCTGCAAAGGAGAAATACGTCATGGCAACACCTGAATTCGATCTCATCGTTTACGGCGCAACCGGCTATACAGGCCGCCTCGTCGCTGAATATCTGGACCAACATTATGGCGGCAAACCCGGCGCGCCCAAATGGGCCATGGCCGGGCGCAGCCAAGAAAAACTAGAAGCAGTGCGCGATGAAATCGGTGCCCCTGCTGACACACCGCTCGTGGTGGCCAATGCCGATGACGCATCGGATCTTGAGGCAATGTGCGCGCGCACCAAAGTCGTGATCACCACCGTCGGCCCGTATCAGCTTTACGGTGATGCTTTGGTCGCCGCCTGCGTCAAAACCGGCACCGATTACACCGATCTTTGCGGAGAGCCCGCTTGGATGGCGGACATGATTGAGCAGCACCAAGAAGCCGCCAAAGCCAGCGGCGCGCGCATTTGTTTTTCGAGCGGTTTCGATTCGATCCCCTTCGATCTGGGTGTGTTGATGACGCAAAAGGCCGCGCAGGAGCGGTTTGGCGCGCCGTCAAAGAAAATTCGCGGACGTGTGCGGGCCATGGCGGGGACATTCTCCGGCGGGACCGCCGCCAGCCTTGGCGCGACGATGAAGGCTGCTGCGAAGAACCCAAAGATCATCAATGTGCTGCGCGACAGTTTCGCATTGGCACCCGGTTTTGACGGTCCAAGCCAGCCAACCGGCATGGTCCCGATGTATGAAAAGGATTTGGACAAATGGGCCGCCCCGTTTGTGATGGCGCCGATCAACACGAAAAACGTGCACCGGACCAATTTCCTCTTGGGCCACCCTTACGGCGAAGATTTCCAATATGACGAAATGATGCTGACCAGCCCGGGCGAAGCCGGCAAGAAAATGGCGGAAGCCGCGACGGAGATGATGAAAAATCCGTTTGGCGCAAAACCGCCCAAGCCCGGCGAAGGCCCAAGCAAAGAAGAGCGCGAGAATGGCTTTTACGACGTCTTGTTCGTCGCCGATGGCCCGGATGGCGAGACGCTGCATCTGGGCGTTAAGGGCAAGTATGATCCGGGTTATGGCTCCACCAGCCGGATGATCACCGAAACTGGTATCGCGCTGCTGTCTTCGGACGCAGAAGGCGGCATCGGAACGCCGGGATCATTCCTAGGTGAAGCGCTTGTGGACCGGTTGCAGGAACATGCGGAGATCCACTTCACCGTCGAGAAGTAAGGCCTTCTTACCCATGAGAAAAGGGGCGGAGTTGGCAATAGCCGGCTCCGCCCCTTTTCATTTCTGGACTGACCTTTGCACTCCCAAAGGTCAGAAGCGCAAAGTCTAGAAACCCATACTTCAGAAACTAAGCCGCACACTCGCGCGAATATTCCGGCCCGGCAATGGCAGGAATTCTTTGGTGAAGCTGGTGTGGCGGCGGCCGGTGGTGTCAAACAGGTTCTCACCCGCCAATTGCAACACCACATTCGGATTGGTCGGCAATGGACGCCATGACAGATAGAGGTTCACGAAAGTGAACGAGTCCGTGGTCGTTTCAAATTCGGCAACATCGTCTTGCTCGCCAAAATACTGCACTTCGCCGCGCAGGTTAAACGCGCTGACATCGGCGTCCAGCGCCGCCAGCAGGCTGACGGGCGGGATGCGCGGGACATTGCTGCCATCGCTGAGGTCCGCAGCCACATAAGAGGCGCGCAGATCGGCGGAGACGGTGAAATCGTCATTCTCAATCACCGGCATGGCAAAGGCGGCTTCGAAACCGAAGAAATCCGCATCGTCCTGAAGAAATTCAAAGACGGGTAGATCATCCTCTTCGTCGCCGGTTGCGGATAGGAAGATGAAATCGTCAAAGCTCTGGTAATAGACCGAGGCATTGAAGGAGATGTCACCAACATTGGCGCGCACAAAGGTCTCAAAGCCGATCGCGCTTTCTGTGTCCAAATCCGGATCGCCGATTTCAAACACCTGCGTTGCGATGTGAGGGCCATTGGCGAACAATTCTTCACCAGCGGGTGCGCGTTCTGAGCGTGACAGAGTGGCGCCAAAGCGCACGCCGCCTTCGCTTACAAGGATCGCCGACAAAGCGCCGGAGAACAGATCAAAATCACGCTCCAAGCCCAGTGGCTGCGATTCGACATCGACCATTTCATATCGCCCGGCGGCTTCGATCTCGACGCCGCCCAATTCAAATTCTTGCGCGGTAAAGACCGCGATGCTGGTGGTTTCATTGGGCGCGACGAAGGCCTCTTCGCCTACCGCTTGAAAATCGCGTGAAGTGAATTGCGCGCCGATTACGCCGCCGCCGCTTTGGACCAATTCGGCGCGCGCTTCGAAAGTTTCGGTGTCGAATACGGTGCCGACTTCGGTGCCTTCAAATTCGGTGTGGGTGTAATCGGAATAGCCGCCGCGCAGTTTGAGCCGCGAGAAGAACCCTTCGCCCAAGGCAATGTCACCGCGGAAATCGGCGCGGAATTGTTCAAGGCCGATGGAGACGGTTTCTTCGCCCTCTTCCTCTTCTTCGCCGCCTTCTTCGCCTTCCTCACCGTGATGATGGCCGCCCTCTGGATTGCCGACGAGGCCGTAGCTGGTGTCGTAATATCCAACAGATGCGCCGAAGGTCGAATCGCCCAAGATCACGCCAAGCCCGCCATTGACGGTCCAGGTTTCTGTGGCGCTATTGGGCACAAAACCGCGCTGAGCCGCTGCTTCGCGCAGCTCTTCGGCCTCTTCCAATTCGCCTTCTTCTTCCTCTTCTGCGGCGTCACCAAGCAGGTCTGCGCGCAAATCATCGGTTAATTGAAAGCCCGGAATCTCCAGATCATCCGTTTCGCGGTAGGAACCATCGAGGTGGAGCACGAACATATCGTTCAATGCCGCATCGATCGATGCGCCGCCGCTGCGCAGATTGCTGGCGGTATCGAAGGCAGACAGCGCCTCAATATGCAGGCCGTGCTCTGGCACTGCGACAGGGATCCGGCGATCAATTACATTGACGACCCCGCCAATCGCTTGACTGCCGTAAAGCAAAGCCGCCGGTCCGCGCAGCACTTCGATCCGTTCAACCGTCAGCGGATCAATCGTTGTCGCGTGATCGGCGGAGGTGTTGGCAACATCAGCGGTGCCGAGACCGTCAATCAGGACGCGGACACGTTCCCCATCCAGACCGCGCAGGATCGGACGCGATGCGCCGGGGGAAAAACTGGAGGCAGAAACGCCCGGCACTTTCGCCAGCACTTCGCCAAGCTGACCATTGAGGTTGCGCTGAATTTCCTCGATTTCGAGCGTGTCCTGCCCGGCGATAAAGTCGAGCTCACTCAGCGCATCGGCGCTCACCAAAATATCACCGCGATAATGAGGATCGACCTCACTGGCTTCTTCTTGGGCGGCCCGGCGTTCGCTCTGACTTTGTTCATCCGCATTTTCACTGGTGATCTCACTGGCGCTCTCACTAGTGGTTTCATTCGCAAGCGCGGGGGTCGCGAAGGCAGTGCAAGAAAGCGCGGAGGCAAGGGCGAGGCGCGAAGACATCAGTTTCATCAGAGTTCCCGTATATATGTGATAACGTCACAATGTGACAACATATCATCCCCCTACGGATCGGTGGGCAAACTGCAACCGATAATTGGGCGAATTGGGCAAACTATCGGCGAAATGCGCATATGGATCGACATTCGACCAGCCACTGCGGCAAAATTGACACGCAAACAGAGCGCCATGGCAAACGGCACACGCGCACTGACCACTGGCCCGATAACCGGGTGATAGATTCTATCTGTCATGGAAAGATCAATGGAGCGGGCGAGGCGATTCGAACGCCCGACCCCAACCTTGGCAAGGTTGTGCTCTACCCCTGAGCTACGCCCGCTCACTGACGTCTCACAGAGAGGCGATATTCGCACTTCTCTGCCGGAGAGGCGGCGCAAGTAACAGGGGCAGTGGATGCCTGCAAGCGCAAAATTGGATCATTTATCGCAATGATCACGCTGCGCCGTCTAGCCAGCGGGCACGTCAAGGTTCACAAGGCCGAAAAACACCCCACATATGGGCGCAGATTCTCTCACCTATTTATTCTATTATCGACGACAGGAGCGTTTCCTTGGCCAGCATGGGTCTTAATCTCGAAGAGCAAAAAGCCGTCGACAAATTCCGCAAGGAAGTGGTCGATCCTTCTCAAACCAAATTGGTAATCCTCGATTTCTGGGCCGAATGGTGCGGGCCGTGCAAGGCGCTGACCCCGACATTGGAAAAGATCGCGGCCGAATATGCCGATAAGGGCGTGATCCTCGCCAAGGTGAATGTCGATGAAGATAAATTCATCGCTGGCCAGTTTCAGGTCAAATCGATCCCGACGGTCTATGCAATGTTTCAGGGGCAACCCGTTGCCGACCTGACCAGCGCACGCACTGAAAGCCAGTTGAAAGAAGTGCTCGATCAATTGCTGACGCAATTGCCGGTTCAGCCCGGCGCGGCTGATGCGGGGGCACCGCAGGGGCCGTCTGCTGAAGAAATCGCGCAATTTGTAAAAATGGGCGAAGACGCCTTGACCGAAGGCGACACCGACCGGGCGCTGGGTATATTTGCGCAAGTCGCCGAATTTGACCCCGAAAACGCCTCTGCGATCGCGGGCATGATCCGCGCGCAGATTGTGATGGGCAAAACCGCCGAAGCGCAGCAGATGCTAGACGCAATCAAAGCCAGCCCTGTCTATGTGAAGATCAAAGACGATCCGGCCATGTCGGCAGCGGAAACGGCGTTGGAGCTTGCTGGGACGCAAGTGGATGATGGCGAATTGTCTGCTTTGCGCGATGCCGCTGCTGCTGCGCCGGAGGATATGGACGCGCAAATGGCGTTTGCTGAGGCTGCCTTTGCTGGCGGGGCCCGCGACGAAGCCGCCGACACGCTGCTGGCGATGGTGGCCGCAGACCGGGAATGGAACGACAGCGCCGCGCGCGCCAAACTGCTGCAGATCTTTGAGGCAACCGGGATGGAGGATGAATGGGTGGTCGCCACCCGCCGCCGCCTGTCCAAGGTTCTGTTCGGATAGACTGCGCACCCATGCCCACACGCCTTTCGATCTTTCCGCTATCCGGCGCTGTCCTGTTTCCCGGGCTGCAATTGCCGCTGCACATTTTTGAGCCGCGTTACCGTGCGCTGATCGGCGATTCGCTGGTGCGTGATCGCCGTATCGCCATGATCCAGCCGCAGCGTGCAGAAGAAGGCGCGCCGCTCTACACTGTCGGATGCGTCGGCCATATTGGCGAGATCGAGGCGATGGATGATGGCCGCTACAATCTGATCCTAGAGGGCAAATCGCGGTTCAAATTGCTGCATGAGCTGGACACGGCCACGAGCTTTCGCCAGGTTGAAGGCGAATTGATCGAAGATGATCTGGACGAAACATTGAGCCACGCCCAGCGCGGCGGATTTGAGCAAGAAGCCCGCGAATTTGCCGATGCGCAAGGATACAGCGTTGACTGGGATTCGGTCGCGCGGCTCGATGATCAATCTCTGATCAATGGCGTGTCACAGATCGCTCCGTTTGACGGGGCATCGAAACAGGCATTGCTAGAGGCGTCCACATTGTCGGCGCGCTGCGAATTGCTGGTGCAATTGATGCAGTTCTTTGGCCGCGGCGACGGCACTGAAGAGATAATGACGTTGCAATAGACGCCGGTCGAATTGCGCCAAGCTGCGCGACTGCTCTATTTTAGGCGATAACGCCGCTGGGCGTAGACGCCACGGAAAACGCGCCGCGCAAACCGTCAATCACATATTGCGCCGCCAGCGCCGCCAGCAACACGCCGAGCAGACGCGTGATCACGGCCTCAACCTTGTCGCCCAGCAATCGGATCAGCGGCCCCGCCGCCACCAATGCCGCCGCTGTGATAAGCAGCACCGTAATCAGCGCGGCGAACACTTCGAGTGTTTCTACCGGGGTGTCGGCTTCGTTCATGAGCAACATGATCGCTGCAATCGCGCCCGGCCCCGCCAGCATCGGCATCGCCATTGGAAACACCGAGACATCCTCTACCTGAGGGTCAGCATTGATCTTATCCGCGCGTTCTTCGCGGCGCTGCGTGCGTTTCTCAAACACCATTTCAAACGCGATCCAGAACAGCATCAAACCGCCTGCGATGCGAAAACTATCGAGCTCAATATGCAGCGCGCCCAAAAGCGCTTCGCCGAAAAACGCAAAAATCAGCAAAATCACCGCCGCGATTGCGGTCGCGCGAAGGGCCATGACGCGCGCCTGTTTCGACGTCGCGTCCTTGGTCAGGCCCGCATAGATCGGGGCGCAGCCAGGAGGGTCGATCACCACAAACAAAGTGACAAAGGCGGAGATGAAAAGTTCAGGCAGCATAATGGCTCAAAATTCTAGGAGTTGGCGCGCAATTTGCGCTTCGCGCGCCCCTCATCATCCTTCTGGCGCAGATGCAAGGCTTTCTTCGATTGCCGTCACCCATGCGCCTTCGTAAAAATATTCGGCGCGGACATATTTGATCCCGTTCGCGCGGTGTTCCCAGCGCCAACGCAGCGTGCCATCGCGCGACAATTGTGCATCTGTCGTGCCGTCTTCGCCGATGGGCATTGCTGGCGGCGCGGGCACCGCTTCGCCCCGGCGCGGACAGGTTGCGACCAAGCCTTCGATCGCATCAATCGATGTTACGACAATGTCGCCATCCTCTATTTCTGCACGCGGCGGCGGCTGCGGATCATCGCGCCCGGCGACGTCATATGTCCATTTATAAGCGCCATCGCTTTGGCGCACCCATGTCGTGACGTAATTGCCCACAAACCCATCTTGGTCGGTAAAGCGCCCCTGGCTCAGCGCGATTTCCCCGTCGCAGCTCATGACGACCGCGCGCGGTTCCCATTCCGCATTGATCCCACTATTTTGCAATTGGGCGGCAACACCCGCGAACACCACCGGGCCGGCACTGCCGTGGATCAATGCATTTGGCGCGGCAAAATCAGCCGCCGCGATAAACTGCCCGCGTTCCTTCGCCTCGCGCCCATATTCGGATTCCAGCGCTACGATTGTGCTAGGCTGCGCGGCACCCGGTGCGCCGACCAAGGCACGGGCGATAACCGCATTGGATGGGCCGCGCGGCCCGGCGGAACAGGCGCTCAAAACAGCGCCAATGGCGGTCAAAAACAGCATCGAAGCGGCGGGTTTCAGCGAATTTTGCATCAGGGCTCCTGTGTGAAAGCGTACCCTGTCTGCCTCGGGCAATTTACGCAAGCTGACTGCTTACAACCCCTCCGGCGCGACGAGCCCCGCATTGCGATAGGCAGCAACCAAAGTGTTGCGCAGCAAAACCGCAATCGTCATCGGGCCAACACCGCCGGGCACAGGCGTAATCGCGGCGGCAACTTCGCTGGCCTCATCAAAGGCAACATCGCCGACCAATTTGCCTTTTTCCTTGCCCGGCTCTGGCGGCAAGCGGTTGATGCCAACATCAATCACAGTCGCGCCGTCTTTGAGCCAATCTTTGCCGATCATATTGGGGCGGCCAACGGCGGCAACCACAATGTCGGCGCGTTTGACCACACCGGCCAAATCCTTGGTCCGGCTGTGTGCGATGGTTACGGTGGCATTGGCGTCGAGCAGCAATTGCGCCATCGGCTTGCCCACGATGTTGGACCGGCCCACCACGACCGCTTCCAGCCCCGATAGATCGCCCAATCGGTCTGTCAGCAGCATCATACAGCCCAGCGGCGTGCACGGGACAAAGCCCGATTGGCCAACGCTCAGCCGCCCGGCATTGATGACGTGGAAACCGTCCACATCCTTATCCGGGCTGATGGAGGAAATGATCGCCTGTTCATCCAAATGATCCGGCAGCGGCAATTGCACGAGGATACCGTCCACCGCGTCATCTGCGTTGAGCTGCTCAATCAAAGCCAGCAGATCCGCCTCCGCCGTGTCATCGGGCAAGCGGTGCTCGAAACTGTTCATATTCGCGGCCAGCGTCGCTTTACCTTTGCTGCCGACATAGACTTGGCTGGCGGGATCATCACCGACCAGAACCACCGCGAGGCCAGGCTTACGATCCGCCGATTCGGTGAATTTCAGCGCGCTGGCGCCGACCCGTTCGCGCAATTTCAGGGCGAAGGCTTTGCCATCGATGCGGGTGGCAATACGTGTCGCGGTCATTGTTGTGAGTCCGATTATGCGGCGCTGAGGATGAGGCGGTAAACCACTGCGTCGAGAATCCTGAGCCCGAGGATCAAGACAATCGGCGAGAAATCAATCGCCCCTGTATCCGGCATAAACCGGCGAATTGGGCGCAATATTGGGTCCAGCAGGTTGCTGATGGATTGATAGAACGCCATCAAAAATTGGTTCGTTGGGCTGACCACATTGAAAGCGAACAGCAAGCCGATCACGAATTGGATGATGATCAGCATAATCAGCAAACTGGTGACCATGCTGATAATATCGGAGACCAGAAAAAGGCTTTGCATGTGTATTCCTGTCAAAATGGCGTATTATGTAGGTAATACGCCTTGGAAATTCGTCAAGTCAGGGCTGTTCATCGCTGGCTGCTTACGCGGGCCCGCCCATTATCGGAAATAGCGCCTAGCTGGAACTGTCTGCCCGCACCAGTGTGCCCGCACCGCGCGCGGTGAAGAATTCCAGCAACATGGCATGTGCCACCCGTCCATCAAGCACAACCGCCGCTTCGCAGCCCGATTCCACCGCCGAAACGCAGGTTTCCAGTTTCGGCACCATGCCGCCCTTGATCACGCCGTCTTCGCGCAATTTGGCGATGTCGGCCGGGTTCAAATCGCTCAGCAATTCGCCGTTCCCATCCAACACGCCCGGCACATCTGTGAGCAAAAACAATCGCGCCGCGCCCAAAGCGGCGGCAATCGCGCCTGCCATCGTATCGGCGTTGATATTATAGGTCTCGCCATCTTCGCCCGGCGCAATTGGGGCAATGACCGGGATCATGCCCGCGGCGACTGCGGTATCGATCACGCTGGTGTCGACCTCCGCTGGCTCGCCGACAAAGCCCAGATCAACGACGCTCTCAATCAGGCTTTCAGGATCGCGCGTGGTGCGCGTGACTTTGCGCGCTTTGACCAAGCCGCCATCCTTGCCCGACACCCCCAATGCCTTGCCGCCGGCATTCGACAGCCATCCGACCAATTCCTTGTTGATCGCACCGGACAAGACCATTTCGGCGATCTTAGCTGTCGCCTCATCCGTCACGCGCAAGCCATCGACAAATGTGCTTTCCACACCAAGCCGCGCGAGCATTTCGCCAATTTGCGGGCCGCCACCATGGACCACGACCGGGTTAATACCGACCGCTTTCAACAGCACGATATCCTCAGCAAAATCCTGCGCCGCCTGTTTGTTGCCCATCGCATGGCCGCCATATTTCACCACAAAGGTGCGCCCAGCATAACGCTGAAAATACGGGAGCGCCTCGATCAGCACTGCGGCTTTCGAAAGATCGAGCGTTTGATCGGATTTGGCGGATTGGTCTGTCATCGCGCTTTCAATTGGTTGGGGCAGTTTGGTTGCGGGAGATTTTTGATCGGTTAGGCCGGACCTAGAGCGCGGCGCTTAGCGCAGCTGCAGCCGGTAGGAAAGGATGGGCGTTTCAAAGCGTTTTTCAAAATTTTCCCTTGGCAGGCGTAACCAAATGCTGTTTCCTTGCGAACTGGTCGACGATGGCGCGGTTTTTCGCGCCGCACCGGATCATCATGGATGGAGGAAACAACATGAACACATCACGTATTTCAGGCTCGATCGCTCTTGCCGCCGCCGCTGGCCTCGCTGCTGCTTGTTCGGGCGGCGCCGATGCGCCTGCCGAAACCGCAGAAGCTGGCGCAGAAGGTGCTGAGACCACAGAAGTCGCTGCTGATGCGAAAGAGAAATGCTACGGCGTTTCGCTCGCCGGTCAGAACGACTGCGCTGCTGGCCCAGGCACAAGCTGTGCTGGTACAAGCGTCGTCGATTATCAAGGCAATGCATGGACTTATGTCGATGCGGGCACTTGCGTCGACACCGAAACACCAAACGGCATGGGTTCGCTTGAGCCAATCGAAGCCTAAGCCTTCATAGGCGGCGCGGACCTCGCGCTGTGTTTGAGACACAAAGAGCCGCTCGGAGCGATTCCGGGCGGCTTTTTTGTGCGCACAATGCATGGCCGCGGCACGTAACGCCTGTGGAGCTTGCGGGGACGCGCTGCTATTCATCAAGGCGATGTCAAAGCGCCGACGCACGACCCGTTCAAAATCCCGCCGCGCAGGCCGCAGCCGTTTGGCCGATTGGTGGCTCGTGTGGCGCGTCCCTGTATTGTTGCTCGTTGTCATGGCGGCGTGGTGGTTCGGGTTCCGACCGCCGCCTGATGACCGGGAATGGGTCACAGTCACCGCCCCCTTTGCGCTTTGCGGAGAGAGCCGCAGCGGAAAGCGCCCTGCTGGCTGCGTCGTCGATGGCGATACGGTCGTGATCGGCTTTGGCGGATCGCGCCGCCGCATTCGCCTTACCGGGTTTGACACGCCTGAACTGGACGGCGCGTGCGAGGCTGAGAGCGAGCTTGCACGGACGGCTCGGGCGCGGCTGCACGAATGGCTGAACCAAGGCGCGTTTGAGTGGAGCGGCGCGGATGATCCACCCTATGACCAATATGGCCGCGAGTTGCGCGAAGTCCGCCGCCCAGCGACCACCCCCTCCTCTGGCGCCACCGGCGAGCCCGTCGAATACCTCGCCGAGACCATGATCGATAGCGGCTTGGCAGCGCAGAGCGGTTGGGGCGGGCAGGGCCGCGATTGGTGCGCCTGAACCGCGCATTCCCCTGACCGCCTCACCACACGGGGCTTGCCCCTGCGCGCCCATCGCCTAGAGTATCCGCAATTACACTTACCAATCGTCAGGCAACACAGGGGATCAGCCATGAACGAACCAACGACTAACGGCACGGGCAACGGACCGGGCAACAATGCTGGCTTTGACTTCAACCAACCGACCATCATCTCGCTCTGCTATCTCGGCGGCTTCCTATCCGGGGGCTTGACCTCGCTTGTCGGCATTGTCCTTGCTCACGTCTGGCAAGGCGACAATCAGGAGCCTTGGGCCGCCTCGCACTTCTCCTATCTCATTCGTACTTTCTGGATTTCCTTCATCGGCGGGATCATCGCTTTCGTCTTGATGTTCGTCTTCATTGGCTTCCTGCTCTTCCCGCTGCTGGCGGTCTGGGTCGGCGTTCGCAGCGTGATGAGCCTGATTAAGGCGCAGAAACGCGAACCTATGCCAGAGCCTGAAACGCTCCTGTTCTAAGCGAACACACCCTTCCCCCGCTGACCTGCGCTGCCGATATGGCGGGGTCGGCGGGCATGGCGGGGCCATTGGCGCTTACCGCGCTGACACACCTGACACACCTGACACACAGTCCAGGGGCAAAAACGTCCCGGCCAAACACGCCTGCCTGTGCGATGCCTCCCGGCGCGCAAAAACGTGCACACAACGCACACAAACGCGCGGGCTGATAAGCGGGCAAACAGGGCAAACACCAAAACATCACCCCTGCAAATACCTCAAGCAGGCACTTGTAGGAAAGCGCGACAAGCCTGCGCGACTGCGTTAGACATGCGTCCATGACTTTCACACTTCATGGCAACCGCCCCGCATCGCCGCTCTCGCGAGTCCTCCCCATCCTGCTCCCCGTGGCTTTGCTCGCCGGTTGCGCGGAAACGGCACCGGATGACGTGGAGAATGGCGAAGACGCACCAGACGCCTTCTTCGCCGCGCTCTCCACCCATTGCGGCAAGGCCTATGCGGGCGAACTCGTCAGCAATGACGCCGCCGATGCCGATTTCACCGGCGCGCAAATGGTGATGCTGGTCGATGAATGCAGCGATGATCGCATCACCATCCCCTTCCACGTCAAATTGGACGGCGCAGATTGGGATCGGTCCCGCACATGGATCATCACCCGCACATCCATTCCGCATATGAACGGCGAGGGCTCCAGCCCCAAAGGACTGCGCCTGAAACATGATCACCGCCATGAAGACGGCTCCTCCGACGCGGTCACGATGTATGGCGGCGACACCGCCGATGCCGGGACGGCGGGCACGCAGAGTTTCCCCGTCGATGCAGAAAGCATCGCCATGTTCGAGGCCGAAGGGCTCAGCGCGTCGGTCACCAATGTCTGGAGCGTCGAGATCGACCCGGCGGGCACAGCGGATGCTCGCTATGTCTATCAGTTGAAACGTACAATGGACGGCGGCGCACCAGAAGACCGCCTGTTCCGCGTCGAATTTGATCTTACCTCCGAAGTGGAGGCTCCTCCTGCCGCTTGGGGCTGGGAATAAGGCTAATCAGAAAGCTAAAGTGCTGCCGCCTTCCACTTCTTCAACAATTTCATGCACCATATTACTCAGCTCACCGTCATATTTTTCTGGCTTGCTGGAGTAAGATAAAGCGTCTTCATTGTTGATAAAAGGTCGGACAAGAAACTGTGCTCTTTCCGAATAAAATTTCTCGCAAAAAGCAATGATGTTCTTAGGCTCAGCCGGTTGGCGGCCATTCGGGAACATCAATCCTTCACGCATGGATTCTGACGTGCCATGCCTACAGGTGTTGATCCAGAACTTTGGATACTTCTTTTCGCCGCCAACGCCTTTAAGGACTTCACTCCCCGAATAGAATATCGAGAGGCGCTTCTTTATATCCCCCTCGTCGATTCCGATCCTGCCATCAAGGAGCTCGGCTAAGTCCTCGGCATGTTCATCATGAACTCTAGAGGCTGATTTTGCCAAAAGGTAAGCAGTCGCCGCATCTATATACATTTTTCGTTGAGATGAGTGAGACGCTAACCGAAAACCTATATCGATTGAGGGGCCCACAAAATCATAACTTTGAGAAGTATCAACGTCATCACTTAGATAAAGTAAGCCGAGGAATTCTTCAAATTCGTCAATACTAAGTGCTGAACTTCGGAAAAGTCGGTTTCTAACTGGGAAACCAGCGATCCACACGGACGACTTTATGTCGAGGCCACGCACTTCAGGTTCAGAAAACCGAGAAAAAAAGTCTCTGATACTTGATACTGCAGAGAGCCAGACCGCCAAAGTGGCCCAAAGTTGATTCTCGTTATCCAGAGCTTTCCAGAATAGGACCTCATCGCCGACAGTTTTCCAAAACTTCGGGTAACTCCCGAAGAATTTTTGCGTGTCATCTTCTCCATTTTTTTCGGTGAAGCGCGCAGATCCATCATTCCAGCGGAACTCAATCTGTTCGATGAAATTTCTGTAGAATCCTTGAATTACTTCTGGCCAAACAACATCTGTCAAATCAGCCTTAAAATTCTGCTTCAGAGCAGTTGAACCAACGATGTCGGCGCTCAAGAACACCTTCAGTCTTGGTTTGTAAGCTAGCTCGATCGCATCCTGAACCGACATTCACTTCACCTTGAAAAAGCGGCTCGAGAAACGCTTCGGCACTTTGTTTCGAGCTAAAAGATTAATGTTGTTCTCGGGTTCGGAGTTCACTTTCTCCCAATCACCTGGCTCAAACAAAATTCTCATCGAGATCGAATTTACAACATCATCTAAAACATCAGCTGATACCTTAAATTCTTCAACCACTTTAGGGTTCTTAAGTGCTTTTCGAGCGATACGATCCGCTACTGCCACACGCACTTCGCCGATAGTCATGCTCGGCTTCAAGTAAATACTGTTGGCTGACTTCTTCTTACTTGAAGTGTGGCAAACTTTTATGCCCTGCTTTTTTGCCAACCCTTCGATGTCGTCGGTTCCGTTTCGAGCAATATATTTCGAGTAAATTTCTCCAGACAATTCGTCTACATCAATCCGCGAATTTGCTCTCTTCGTTCTTGCCACTCTGCCACTCCTTACTCCGCCGCTTCAACCCCGAACATATCCGGACCGTCATTCACAGCCACGCTGTCGCCCGGTGCTTTGGCCTTTTGGCGCTTGTCAAAGCTCGACCACACATTGTTCCAGTCGCCCGTTGTCGCGCCTTTTGAATATTCGGTCGCGCGGGTTTCGAAAAAGTTAGCGTGCTCCACACCATTCAGAAGCGGCGTCAGCCACGGCAGCGGGTGTTCTTCGACCATATAGACCGGTTGCAAGCCCAGCTGCTTCAACCGCCAATCGGCGATGTAGCGGATGTATTTCTTGATCTCGTTCGCGGTCATCCCGTTTACCGGGCCCATTTCAAACGCCAGATCGATAAAGCTGTCTTCGAGACGAACGGTTTTCTGGCAGACATCAATGATATCTTCCTTCACCGCTTTCGTCAGGCAATCGCGTTCCGCGCAGAATGTGTGGAACATCTTGATGATGCCTTCACAATGCAGCGATTCGTCACGCACGGACCAGCTGACGATTTGCCCCATACCCTTCATCTTGTTGAAGCGCGGGAAGTTCATCAGCATCGCAAAGGATGCAAACAATTGCAGCCCTTCGGTGAAGCCGCCAAACATGGCCAATGTGCGCGCAATATCCTCGTCAGTGTCGACGGTGAATTGCTGCATGTAATCGTGCTTGTCCTTCATTTCCTCATAATCGAGGAACGCGCTATATTCGCTTTCAGGCATGCCGATCGTGTCGAGCAAGTGCGAATAGGCCGCGATATGCACCGTTTCCATGTTCGAAAACGCCGTCAGCATCATTTTCACTTCGGTCGGCTTAAACACCCGGCCATATTTGTCGTGATAGCAATCTTGCACCTCGACATCGGCCTGCGTGAAGAAACGGAAGATCTGCGTGAGCAAATTACGCTCATGCTCAGTGATTTTCTGCGCCCAATCGCGGCAATCTTCACCCAAGGGCACTTCCTCTGGCATCCAGTGGATTTGTTGCTGGCGTTTCCAGAAATCGTATGCCCACGGATATTCGAACGGCTTGTAGGTCTTGCGGGCTTCGAGCAACGACATGTTGTGCTTCCTCGGGTTTGAGTTGATTTGCTTCTATAGGGAAACAGAGTGACGAACCCTAGACAAGGGTGGATGATTCGGCGGGGATAAACCGTGCAAAATCTGAGTCGAGCTGAGATATGCCCCGTCCGCCGCCGGTTTCCCCCCGGTATCGGGTGCGCAAATAACCGCAAATTAAGCGTTCATCCCTAGGCCGAGCGCCATGGGTGTGATGGAATCCTTTGTGCCGGAAGATAGTGCGGACACTTTCGTGATTACGGAAGACAGCATCGCCGCGCCTGCGGGGATCGATGCCGCATTGCTGGATGAGGCATCGATCCCCGCAGGCGCGGCGGCGGACGGCGATTTTGCCCCGCTGCGCCGCTGGCCGCGCGCCATCACAGAACTGTATTACGCCGAGATTGTGCAGCGGATTTACCGAGAGGAACATTTCCTGTTTCTGCTCGGCCTGCTGATGTGTCTGGCGACGATCGGCGTTGATGTGATCGTCAATCCCGGCATGGCGACAGAAGGCGCAGTGCTCAGAGTGCTGGTGGTTGCACCGCTGACATTGCTGGGCCTGTTTGCCGGTGCACGGGGGTGGAGCCGGATTTTGGCGTTTTGCGTCGGGGCCGCGCCGATTTCGTTCATTGCGGTGATCGTCCACCTTGCGGTGCATCTGCCGCCCGATCTGGCGCCGCGATATTTGCTGGCGACGGTTTTGGTCGTCGGGCTGGCGAATGTCATTTTGCCCTATTCTCTGCGCGGACTGGTGATTTTCGATCTGTCCGCTTTGCTCGTGACGGCGGCGATGCTGCTTATGGAGGGGCCAGAAACACTCGCGGCGCATGCGGATATGGTGCTGATCTTCGCTTTGGTTGTGGCGGCGACATTGCCGGTCGCGGCGCGGTTTGAAAAATTGCGGCAACGCAATTTCCTGCTGACTTTGCGCGCGCGTATTTTCAGCCGCGAATTGCTGAAGGCAAACCGGGCCTTACACGCTTTGTCGCAGACCGATCCGCTCACCGGGATTGCCAATCGGCGGGGGTTTGAAGAGGAATTTGAAACCGCGATTCGCGCACCGGGCAATGAAGGGCGCGGTTCTGATCTCATCGCGTTGATGATGATCGACCTCGATTATTTCAAATCCTTCAATGACGCGCATGGCCATCAGGCGGGCGATTCGTGTCTGAAATTGGTGGCGGATGCTTTGATCGACAATTGCGAAAATGCGGGCGCCATCGTCGCGCGCTATGGCGGCGAGGAATTTGTCGCGGCGATGCGCACCCGCGACAGGGATGCGGTCATGGCGGCGGCGGAGAAGATGCGGCAATCCATCGCCAACGTGCTGAGCCCGGCGCGCGATTCGGATCGGCCCATGGTGACCGCCTCTATCGGCGTGGCGATTGCCCCAGCATCGGCGATGTTGCCGCGCGAAGAATTGATCGAGATGGCTGACGCGGCCCTATATAGCGGCAAGGATGGCGGCCGAAACCGGGTCGAAGTGGTCGAAGCCGAAATGGCCTTTGGCAATCGGCCCTAACGCGCAAAATAGGGTCGCTGAAAATTGGGCCGCGAAAAATAGGGTGACCGAAAATCAGCCCGCTTAATTGCGAGAGCGGCTTTTTGAACCGAAGAAACTGCCCCCGCCCAGCACGGTGATGCCGAGGAAGAAACCGAAATCGTACCATGCGCCTTTATTGGGCACGGCATAGACGGCGATGTCGGGTGAAAACAGCGATCCAATCCAGCTCCACGGAAAGATAAAGCCGTGCCAGATGCCCCAAAGGAAACCGGGCGTTCCGGCATCCGTGCTGACGCCGGCATCAATCTGCCCCGCGCATGCAGACATAAGCAGCGCGAGCCCGCAGGCGGCGAAAATACGCCCGAATTTGGGTGAGGCGTTCAAAGGACCGCCCGCAAAACCACAAGCCACAGGATCGGCAGGAACATCGCGGCCATCACAATATGCAGTCGGCCCGCATTCGCGGCATGGCCCGCCGGTCCGGCGACCAAACGCAACCCATTGCCCAAAAATGCCAGCGCAAACACTGTGCCTGCGATCCCAATCCAAAGCGGGGCTGTCATCATCGTCTCTCCTGCTTGACGCGGCAACGCGTCATGTCCGGCGGACAGAGTGACATATTTTGCAGATCAGTGCGAGTGCGATCTTGCGGGTTCGTTTTGGGACGGCGTTTGCCGCCTAAACGACGCGGCGCATTGGCAGGGTTGAACCGGCGCGGTCAAATTCGTCGCGTGCGGCTGTCCATTGTTCGGTGGAAAGCAATTTGAACACGCGTTCCGGCAGCGGCTTGAGGAATTCCATCCCAACCCGGTCGCCTTGACGCCAGGCGACCTCCGCATCATGCGGGCCAGTCCCCGCGATTAGAACTTTGATAAAGCTGCCCAATTCCAGACCGTGGCGCGGATCATCAACCCGGCATCCGCCAAGGGACAGATCATCAAGCTGAATATCCCACTGCATCCCGCGCGCGGTTTTGCACGAGCCAGTTGCGTTGGTACGCACGCGATCGGATTGGCGAGCTTGCATGATGTGAAAAGATGTAAGCTCAAATGGTTAAAGAAAACCTCCGCAAAACTAGGCGCTTTGCGGAGGTTTCCATAGTGTTACGTCTCGCGCCGATCGGGCGCTATTCCATCACTGGCAGCTGAGGCATTCCTCATAATCGGTCTGCTCTGCGCCTGCGCTCAGTTCGATTTTGAGAGCATCGGCGGTGTTGTCCGCTTCCACTCCGCCGGCAAAGCCAGCGCGCTGGATCGATTTGGAGCGGAGGTAATAGAGCGATTTAATGCCTTTTTCCCACGCTTGGAAATGCAGCATCATCAGATCCCATTTGTCGACATCCGCCGGGATAAACAGGTTCAACGATTGCGCCTGATCGATATAGGGCGAGCGGTCAGCAGCAAAATCAAGCAGCCAACGCTGATCAATTTCAAAGCTGGTTTTGAAGCTCGCTTTTTCTTCGTCAGTGAGGAAATCGAGATGCTGGACGCTGCCGCCTTTTTCCAGAATTGAATTCCAGACATTGTTGGAATTCTTCGATTTCTTATCGAGGATTTTTTCCAGATAAGGGTTCTTCACGATGAAGCTGCCCGACAGGGTTTTGTGCGTGTAAATGTTCGCCGGGATCGGTTCGATACAGGCGGACGTACCGCCGCAAATGATCGAAATCGACGCGGTCGGCGCGATTGCCATCTTACAGCTAAACCGTTCCATCGCGCCCATATCGGCGGCGTCCGGGCATGGCCCGCGTTCCTGCGCCAGCAACATGGAGGCTTCGGAGGCTTTCGCCTGAATATGTTTGAACATTTTCAGGTTCAGCGCCTTCGCCATCGCGCTTTCAAAACCCAGCCCCTTGGATTGCAAGAAGCTGTGGAAGCCCATTACGCCCAGGCCAACGCTGCGTTCGCGTTCTGCGGAATATTTGGCGCGGGCCATTTCGTCGGGCGCGCGGTCGATATAATCCTGCAGGACATTGTCGAGGAAGCGCATGACGTCCTCAATGAACTGCTTATCACCGTTCCACTCATCCCATTTTTCTAGGTTGAGCGAAGACAGGCAGCACACCGCGGTGCGGTCATTGCCAAGGTGATCGATCCCGGTCGGCAGAGTAATTTCGCTGCACAGATTTGAGGTTGAAACTTTCAGACCCAATTCGCGGTGATGTTTTGGCATCATGCGGTTCACCGTGTCGTTAAACACGATGTAGGGTTCACCGGTTGCAAGCCGTGTTTCGACCAATTTTTGGAACAGCGAACGTGCATCGACTGTGCCGCGCACTTCGCCGGTCTTCGGCGAGAGCAATTCAAACTCCTCACCATCGCGCACCGCTTCCATGAATTTATCGGTCAGCAGAACGCCGTGATGCAGGTTAAGCGCCTTGCGGTTGAAGTCGCCCGAAGGTTTGCGGATTTCGAGGAATTCTTCGATTTCTGGGTGTGACACGTCCAAATAGCATGCCGCCGAACCGCGCCGCAGCGACCCTTGCGAAATCGCCAGCGTCAAACTGTCCATCACCCGCACAAACGGAATGATACCGCTGGTCTTACCATTCAAGCCAACGGGCTCTCCGATACCGCGAACATTGCCCCAATAGGTGCCAATCCCGCCGCCTTTCGACGCCAGCCAGACATTCTCATTCCATGTATCAACAATCCCGCCAAGGCTGTCGGATACAGAATTGAGGTAGCAGCTGATCGGCAATCCGCGCGCGGTGCCGCCATTCGACAGAACCGGCGTTGCGGGCATGAACCACAGGTTTGAGATGTAATCATAAACACGCTGAGCGTGGTCCTGATCATCGCAATAGGCATCCGCGACACGGGCGAACAAATCCTGATATTTCTCACCAGGCAGCAAATAGCGATCTTCGAGCGTTTCCTTGCCGAATTCAGTGAGGTTCGCATCGCGGCTTTCGTCGATTGTAATTTCGAACCGGCGATCATTGACCTTCTTACTGTCGGGCTCAGCCGCTTCTTTCGCAGCCGCCGTCGCCGCATTCGTTAGGGTTGCGCCAAGCGCCTCTGCGCCTTTCGCGGCGATCAGATCTTCGCTGCCAGCATCAGACTTTTCCATCGTCACGGCCTTTTCATTATTATCGCCAGCACCCGCTGTCTCGCCAGTTTCTGCATCAGTCAGCACGTCGTCGCTTGCCTTAAATTCCATTGTCGCCCCGTTTCACCTCGTTCGAATCGGGTCCGGCTTATTCCTATAGCGGAAAATCGCCTTTGTTCCGATTCTGTTCTTATTCAATCTATCGACAGCCTATCACCCACTTGCCCACAAACAGCCCGCAGGTTTATCCGCCAAATCTCCCACAATTCGCCGCTGATCCCCGATTTTTCCGCGACTCCTCCCCCAATTGCGCCCGCACAAATTGCGGCGCTGTCAGGGAGAAATTACCTTTATTTGGGGGTTCACGACGAACCGAACCACTAGATAATGAATCAACACGGGAATCCCGTCAACGGGTGATTAACCCTAAATCGACGCAAAATCCGGGTGTATTATTTGAGCACCGCACCGCGATACGAGGGCAAAGCCTGAGTCGGAAGGCGCGCAAGCCCCAAACTGAATCTGTGAAGAAAAATTTGGTGATGAATTGTATGAATCAATCCGAGATTCTTTTGCCCTCTCTGCCGCAATTTTGTTGCGCATGGGCCAGATTTAATCGCAGCGGATATGGATCAATCGGGTCAGCGGCCCATCAAAAAGCCCGGCCATCGGATTGATGACCGGGCTGCTTAATGTGCGCTGCCTAAAAATTGGCAGGCTTTAACTCTGTTTAAGCCGCAACCGGCGCCGTTGCGCGGGCCGCTTTGCTGTGCAGCGCGATTTCATCCGCCAAACGGTCCACCAATTCCATCGGCAGATCATGCCCCCACCCAGGGATCGTCACCAGTTTCGCGCCGGGAATCTTCTCCGCGGTTGCCACACCGGCGGCCAATTTGACGAGCGGGTCGTCTTCTCCATGCAGAACCAAAGTTGGCGTGGTGATTCGCGCCAATCGCGTGCTGCGGTCGCCATCGTCGATAATCGCCGCCAATTGCCGCGGCAGTCCCGGCGGATAGACGCTGCGCTGCACCGCTTTCAGCACCCGTTCGCGTTGGCGATCGGGGTTTGGACGGTATCCAGGGCTGCCGATGGCGTTTGACACATTGATGCCGTGGGCAACCAAAGCGCCTTCTTCCATCGAGGTCAGCGGCGCGATCAATGTTTCCATTGCGGCCTTATCCGCTTGCGGCAATTTGGCATTGCCAGTGGTCGACATGATGGAGGTCATAGACAGCAATTTGTCGGAGTGATTGACCGCCATCAATTGCGCGATCATGCCGCCCATTGATGCGCCAACAACATGCGCCTGAGCGATGCCCAAAGCGTCCAGCAAGCCCACCGCATCATCGGCCATATCGCGCAAAGTATAGGGTACCTTTGCCGGGAAACCGATCCGTTTGCGGATTACTTGCCACGGCAATTTCGGCGCGCGCGCGCCTTCCATTTTTTCCGAAAGGCCAATGTCGCGATTATCGAACCGGATCACGCGGTATCCGCGCTTTACCAGGGCTTCGACAAATTCATCCGGCCACAAAATCATCTGCGCGCCCAATCCCATCACGAGCAACAAGGCCTCGTGTTCTGGATTGCCGTGTTCTTCGTAAAAAAGCGAAATCCCGTTCGCGCCGATATGCGGCATATATGTGCTCCTTGATCGCCCTCTAGCGGGGCTTTGTTACCTGCGGCGGCAACAAGAGCGCGTTTGGATCAGCAGATCAAGCGTCCAGCCGGAATTGTCGCAATTTTCAGCGTACAAATTTTTACAAAGCCCAAAACAACCCTCTGGCCTGCTTGCCTCACCAGCCTGCCTTTTCAGCTTTAGGGGCTTAGCTTTCCGGTTCGGCGGTTCTCCAATTGGGGCCGCCAATCGGCAAGCCGCGCGCCTCCAATTGATCAAGCACACCGCCGCCCTCCGCCAACACCCTCAACGGGACCACCGCCAGCGTCACGCCGTCAGCCTGAGCCGCGTCCGCGATCATTGACACCCATTGCCCGCGAATTTCCTCGCCCAGATCGGGGTCCGCCCACGGCCAGCACGTGCCCAGCGCAACCTCCAACGGATTGTCCATCACGGCCGGCACATCGAATTTGCGCCAATCATTGCCGCGCGCCTCTATGATGGCCTGCCCTTGTTCGGTGGCGCTCATCGCCGCTTCTAGACACGGAATGTGGCTGGCGGGATCTGCATCGGCAAGATTGTCGAGCAGATCTTCGCCCCGAAACCGTGTCGGCCGGTCAATCGGCACATCGGCGCGGTCTGCCGCCTTGCGCACCACATCGGTGGCATCGTCTGTCGTATCATCATCGAAATCGAGCCGCCGGGCGAGCAGGTCGAACCCGGTCATCAAAAAGCTGCGCCGATCATAATCGATGTCATATTCCGCCTCCAGCGCGGCGAGTCGGGCGCGCTCTTCCAACGTGAGATAATCGGCGGCAACACCGCCATCGGGCAATTTGGTGAAGCGCCCGCCGCGAAAGATCAGGCGAAAGACATCACCGGGCGAAAATTTGGGCCGCGCGCGCAGGATCACCCGCTGCGCCTCCGCGGTGGCTTCCTCCAACCGATCCGGCTGCCACGGCGTGCTTTCCGGCACAGCGGCAATTTCACCGACAAGGATGATGGTCCCGGTGGGCGTCTCAATCGTCCACATCGGCGCGCCGGAACGCTGAGCCGTGACGACGATTTGGTTTTGGGTGGGGGTTTGGGCGAACAGCGGAGACGCGGCGCACAAGGTTGCGAAGAAGGTCAGAAAAACACGCATAGATAAGGCTATAAACGCTTGCCCTTGCTTGCACATGTACCGACGGGGCCAAAGGATAGAATTATGACATTAGGCGGCGAATGAGCATCGCATCCTCCGCGATCGCCCCCTCTTGTCTCGTTCACCACGCCGCCACCGACAAAGGCTCAAGGCACCAACACCGTATCGCGCACCGACGTTTTTAGATCCGGGTAATCCATCGTGTAATGCAGCCCCCGGCTTTCCTTGCGCACCAAGGCCGAGGTCACGATCAGCTCGGCCGCTTGCAGCAGGTTGCGCAATTCGATGAGGTCGGTGGTGACGACGAAGCTGCCGTAATAATCCTCCACCTCTTTTTTCAGCAGGGCGATGCGGTTTTGCGCGCGCTCCAGCCGTTTGGTCGTGCGCACGATGCCGACATAATTCCACATGAACCGGCGGATTTCGGTCCAGTTCTGCTTGATCACCACTTGCTCATCAGAATCGGACACGCGGCTTTCATCCCATGGCAAAACTGCCGGCGCGTCCTCCAATTCGTCCCAGCGCGCCAAGATGTCCTCGGCCGCCGCTTCGCCGTAAACGAAACATTCCAGCAAGCTGTTGGAGGCCAGCCGGTTCGCGCCGTGCAGGCCGCTTTCGGTGCATTCGCCCGCCGCCCACAGACCCGGCAGATCGGTGCGCGCGTTCAAATCCACGATCACGCCGCCGCATGTGTAATGTTGCGCGGGCACAACCGGGATCGGGCCGGTGGTCATATCAATGCCCAGCCCCATCAATTTTTCATGGATCGTCGGGAAATGTTCGCGCACAAATTCAGGCGGCTGATGGCTGATATCGAGATGCACGTAATCAAGGCCGAAGCGTTTGATCTGATCGTCAATCGCCCGCGCCACGACATCGCGCGGGGCCAGCTCCATCCGCTCCGCATCGTAATCCGCCATGAAGCGGTGGCCGGTTTCCGGGTGAAGTAAATGCCCGCCTTCGCCGCGCACCGCCTCTGTGACGAGGAAGTTTTTGACCTCCAGATTATACAGGCAGGTCGGGTGGAACTGCATCATTTCCATATTCGAGGCGCGCGCGCCCGCCCGCCATGCCATTGCGATCCCGTCGCCGGTCGCGCCGCGCGGGGCGGTGGAGAATTGATAGACGCGGCCCGCGCCGCCCGCCGCCAAAATTGTGGCGCGCGCGGTGTGGCTTTCGACCCGGCCGGTTTCCTCGTTGAGCGCATAGACGCCCCACACACGCCCGGCGGCGGAGAATTTCTCGCGGTGGCGATCGGTGATCAGGTCGATACATGTGCGCCCGCCCAGCATGGTGATATTGGGGCTGGCCTCGGCCGCTTTCAGCAAAGCCTCTTGCACGGCCCATCCGGTTGCGTCGTCGACATGGACGATGCGGCGGTGCGAATGGCCGCCCTCGCGCGTCAGATGCAGCGAATCCTCATCGCGGTTAAACGGCACGCCCAATTCGCACAGCCGGTCAATACTGGCCGGGGCGCGTTCGATCACAAATTCGACCGATTCAATATCGTTCAAGCCCGCACCGGCAACCATCGTATCGCGCACGTGATTGTCGAAAGTGTCGCCCGCATCCAGCACTGCGGCAATGCCGCCTTGCGCCCACGCGGTCGACCCGCCCGTCAGCGATCCCTTCGCCAGCACCAGCACACGTTTGCTTACCGCCAATTCGAGCGCTGCGGTTAGCCCAGCGGCGCCTGATCCAATGACGATAACGTCAAACTCTGCGCTGCTTTCGCTGCGATTTTTAGAAGCGTCTCCCATAGCAAAAGCAATGGCGCGCCCTGACGCGCTTAGCAAGATGCTGGATTGATGGGAGGTCAGGCGACACGGTTGGAACAGCGCTTCGGCACCCGAAATCTGGTCCCGCCGACAGGCCGTGCAAAGAACGCCGCGAAACCCACTATAGTTGATTACTACTTAGGCATTTCCCTTAGGTGCATTGATCCTCAGATGGTATAACTCTGCTCGCACCGGGTGAAATGCCCGACTCGCGCCAATCAAATGGCAGTTTTTTAAAAAGACGCCCTTTGGTTAGCCGCGTTTGTGTAACATGTTAGTCAAAGGACACCCCTCTTCATGTCCATGATATCGCCAATTTCTTGTCTCGTGGGCCGTCATGACCCCAAAAGACGCAATGTACACTGGGACGGCCACACCTATGTTGGCAATTGCAGGCATTGCGAAAAAGAGATCGAACGCGTTTCTCACCGCAATTGGCGTGAGCGGCTGTCGCAGGCGTCCTGAGACTTCGGCCTCCTGAGTATGGGGCTGAAAATGGGGCCTGAAATTGGGGTCTGAAATGGGAAGCACCTAAAGCGGGTAGCACTCCAAATCCGTCGCCACACTAACCGGACCATCATAGCTTTCAGCGATGGCGGTGCGGCTATCGTCAATCCGGCTGATGCTGCGTTCCATATTGTGGGTTAACACCAATTGCTGCGCGCCCAACCCGGCGGCAAGTTGCCCAATCTCTGCCGGGGTCCGGTGCAATCCGCGCGGCTGGCCGGGCTCTCCATTAATCACATGATGGGCAAACAAGATCGCGGGATTGGTCCCGGCATTGTCCGCCGCAAATCTTTGCGAAAAGGCGCTTTGATCACCAGTGATGACAAACCGCGCGCCGCCATATTCCGCGCTCAGCTCCACCACATAGCCCAAAGCCGGGGCGGCGGCGTGGTTCACCGGATGCGCCAAGACTGAATAGGCATCTGACACATCCAGCCCGGCTGGCGCGGCGCTGCCCTGATCGGTCACAATATCGCGCGGGGACAAATGCGGCTTATTCTCCGTGCCGTCCAAAAATCCGCCATTATAGGCAAAAGCGCCCGCATCTTTGGATATCAGCCGTCTCAGAAATTCTGTGGTTCCGGGGAAACGCTCTGCGCTGTCGGGGCCAATAATCGGCAAGGAGTCACTGCGCCCTTCAAACCCGCCAGAATTGAGAATGCCCGCCAAATCACCCACGTGATCGGCATGCAGATGGGTCAGCAGAATGGCATCCAGCGGCGCAACGCTCGCCCCCGCCTCAGCAAAGCGCAGGAAACTACCCGCGCCCGCATCGATCAATAGGCGCGGCTGGCCATCCATCCACAACAGATAGGACGTCCCCGCCCGGCCCGCCTCAGCAATCGGCCCGCCACTGCCTAAGACTTGCAAAGCCGCGCCTTCACTGGGGCAATTGTTATTGGCGCTTGTCGCCGCTTCTGCTGGGTTTTCTTCGGGAGCATTGGCGAGGAAACAGCCAGTCAGGGTGAGTGCAATTGCACCCAACTGCACGGATTGAAACGCGGATTGAATTGGGCCCCGTCTCTTCGTCACCAACTTAAGCTCCAGATCCGGTCAGCTGGACGAACACATCCTCCAGATCCGCCTCACGCGTGGTGACATCCTCGACCGTCAAACCTTGCTCTTGCAAGATCGCCAGGACTTGCCCGGCGCTCAATTTGTCTTTGTCATAGGTAACCTCGACGCCGCGCGTGCCGGTCTGTTCGACCTTGCTAAATGCCTCATGCATCGGCGGGGCACTCAGGTCGCTGGCCACGGTCACGGCGACGATTTTCTCGCGCGCCATATCGACCAAATCGCGGGTCGGCTTATTCGCGATCAATTCGCCATTATTGATGATGGCAATGCGGTCACACAGCTCCTCCGCCTCCTCAAGGTAATGCGTCGTCAGCACCACCGTCACCCCTTCGCGGTTAAGTTCGGTCACCAATTCCCACAGCTGGCGGCGCAATTCCACATCGACGCCGGCGGTTGGCTCATCAAGCACAAGGATCGGCGGCGAATGGACCATCGCCTTTGCCACCAGCAATCGCCGTTTCATGCCGCCGGATAATGTCCGGGCATAGGCATCGCGTTTATCCGCCAATCTCACATCCGCGAGCAATTCCTCGCTGCGCCGCAACGCCGCCGGTATGCCGTAATAGCCGCCCTGATTCTCCAGCACTTCATAGGGTGTGAAAAATGGGTCGAAGACGATTTCTTGCGGCACAATCCCAATCGCGCGGCTGGCATTGCGGCGTTGTTCATCAATATCAAAACCCCAGATATTGGCCGATCCGCCGGTCTTGTTCACAATCCCTGCAAGGATATTGATCAACGTCGATTTGCCCGCGCCATTGGGCCCAAGCAGTCCAAAGATAGACCCCTCAGGCACGTCAAAACTAACCCCGTTCAGCGCGAGCTTACCTTCCGCATCCGCGCCTTTCGCACCCTTAGGCGCGGCATAGCGTTTGACGAGATTGTCGATCTGAATGGCGGGCGGGTTGATGTTGTTGGCCATGCACAAGGCCATAGAGATAGAGGGCGATCACGCAAGCCGTCAGTCATCACGATGCGCGCAAAATCTGGGGCGGATATACGCAGCAATGGGAATTGAATTGCAGGTGATCCGGTATTAATAGGCCCCTATGAACACAGCCGCGCCAGAAACCATCCATGTCGAAAAACGCCGCATCAGCTGCGATGGGGCCAGCGCCATTCGCGCCGGAGAGGGCTATCGCCCAGCGGCCTTGGGCCATCCGCGCATTTATCTAGAGATTGATGAAAGCGGATTTGCCGAATGCGGCTATTGCGACCGCCGCTTCGTCTTAAAAGGCGGCCCCGCCGACACGTGAACCTGCGCGTTGCCGCGCGCTTGCGTGGTTAAAGCCGGGTCAAGGACAACACCTGCTTGCGCGAAATGGTTTCGCAATCCTAAGCGCGGTTTCAAAGCATTGTTAACGCTTCCTAGGTAAAAGCCCTAGTTATGCGTCATCAAGTGATCACCATAAGTCCGCTCTTAAAGCGTTTGCAGCTGCTGCTTTCGGCGGTTTTGCTGGGCCTGTTGCCCAGCGCGCTGGCCGCGCAAGACGCGACCGAAGAGGCCGATGCGCAAGCATTCCTCGTCACCCCTTTGAGCTTTGTGAAGCAGTTTGACCTGGATTACGGCCAGATCATTCCGGGTAACACTGCGGGCACGGTGGTGATGGATTCGACCGGCGCGGTGACAACCACGGGCGGCGTGATCCAAGTCGACGGCACACAGAGCCCGGCCCTTTTCTGGGGTTTTGGCACATTCTTGCAAACGGTTTTGATCAATTCCGATTCCAACACATACGTCCTGACGCGGGATGGCGGGACCGAAACAATGTTGATGGATCAAGTCCTGATCGGCAGTCAGCCGCCGATCATCATCAACACCAATCCCCGCCGGTTCCGGATTGTTAACCCCGACGGCTATTTCTCCTTCACTATCGCCGGCCGCTTGCAGGTCGGCGCGAATCAAGAGCCCGGCATTTACACCGGCGAATTCACGATTCAGCTCGAATATGAGTAAACTTGCGATAGCGGGATAGATTGCACTCATCCTGCGTTCAGAGAAGGAGAGTACCTTCATCTGACTAAACCTCAGGCGCAAACAGAGGAAATCGCAATGACCCAATCACTTGTTACTCAAAGTTTCGCTCCGAAAGCGGCTAAGCTGGCCGTTGCTGGCGGGATCGCGGCCTTGGCGATGATCGCCGCCGGACCTGCTGCTGCCGATGGGCACAGCGAAACCAGCGACGCGAACGCCGCCGAAACCGCCCAAGATATGACCAAAGGCGAACAGCGTCTGGCCAATCTTCTCGAAGGGCGCGTTGCGGGCGAGCCGCAAAATTGCATTCGCACCCGCCCCAATTACCGCCTGACCGTGATTGACGACACCGCCTATGTCTATGGAAGGGGCCGCACGATCTATGTTCAGCGCACCCGTAATCCGGACAATATCGACACCAATGACGCGCTGGTCTCTCGCCGGTTCGGTGCCAGCCAAATCTGCCGCCAAGATGTCGTGAACACGATTGATCCGGTGCTGGGCTTCTTCACCGGCGCGGTCTTTTTCGAAGAATTCATCCCCTATACGCGGGTCGAAGAGGACGGCTGATCAGCCGTAACGCCTAACGGGCCGCAATCGTAACGGCTCATCAAAAAGCGCGCCGCTCTCCCCTGAGGAAAGCGGCGCGCTCTTGTTTGTGGTGCTGGGTTTGATCGCAACAGCCCTCAACGGCTCGCCCGGCCAAATTCAACCGGCGATCAGCATGCAACCCCGGCGAAGCGCACTTTGGGCTGATTGGCCTCATTGCGTTCTTCAATCAGGCAGGCGAGTTCAGCCAAAGACCTGTTTGGGCATACCGGGCCGATATCCGCCAATCGCGGCATGCTTTCCGCCAAATCGCCAAAAGGATGGCGCGCGGGCACAGGATCAATGCCGTGAACATTGGCGCGCTGCAATTCTTCGATGGACCCGCGATATTCGCTGAGCAGTTTCACCGATCCACGATCCGCATCGCGCATAAATTCGGCGATCTGATCCTGCGTCTCTGGCGCGTCCCAAACATTGTGCGTTTGCAGCAAATGCCGGGCATGCGCGCGAATTTCAGACAAGGGAAAATCGTCAATCTGGGCACCACGCTGGGTGTTGCTCTCGGCATCACTCTGGGTGTCAATTTGAGGCCGGTTAGATGCGCCGTAATAGGCGCCGTAACTTGCCTCATACCGCGCGGGGCTCTGGACTCGCGCCGGCCTCTGAGCGGAATTTTGCTCCCGCCGCGCGGCAAGGGTCCGGGACCGGGTGCGCGTGTTGGGCACAGCCGGTTCAGCGCGCTTCTCAAGCGCCGCGATGATTGGATCTTGCTCTGGTGCCGGGCGTTCCTGCTGGGGCGCAGGCCTCTGATTGGTCTCCACGCGCGGCGCGATCTTTGGTGTCAGGCGCAGCGCAAACAGCGATTCTTGTTCTTCAGCGACGCTGATTTCCATCTGGCTGTCTTCTAAAATGCCCTCTTCGAGGTTCTTCCGCGTTGCCGCGTATAAATTCCCAAAGATCCAGCCGCCAAAACAAGACGCCACAGCTGTCATACCCAGCATTTCTGGGGTGAATACAAAACCCATTCTAACTTCCTCCGGCAGCGGTGCCCCCTCAGGCGATCCGACGCGTCCTTTTTACGACCCATCCAATGATCGCCTGACTGCAACTCAGTCGGACTTTCAAAGGACATCAGGGTAATACCGGAGTGGCAGCCATTCTTAAATTCGCAAGGCTACGTAGAGATGCGTTAACTTTGTAGATTTCGGGCTGCTTTCGCCCCTTTTGGCGCGCGCTTTTTCCGGGGAATTCCTGCCCCCGGAAAAAGCGTCATTTTTCGCGGGTTTACGCCGTTTACAGCGCCTTCATACGCGTGATGATGTCATCCGCTTCGCTCATGATCCCATCAATCAATTCCTTACAGGTCGGAATGTCATTGATCAGGCCTGCGACCATGCCGCAGCTCCACGCGCCTTCATCCATCGCGCCTTCCATCATGATCTTGGGATAGACGCCCGCAACCTCAGGCAGAATGTCCTGAATGGTGATCGCATCGCCCAGCTCTTTTTCTTTTTCGAGCAAACGATCAACCGCATCATTGGCCAGCACCCTTTCGGTGTTGCGCAGCGGGCGCATGACCAAGCGCGTATCGAGTTCAGACGCCGCGACGATCGCCTTTTTCACATTTTCATGCACGGGCGCTTCTTGGGTCGCGATAAAGCGCGTTCCCATATTCATACCCTGGGCGCCCATGGCCAGGCTGGCGACGAGCGAGCGGCCATCGGCCATGCCGCCGCTGGATACGAATGGAATTTCCAATTCATCCGCCGCGCGCGGCAGCAGGATGAAATTGGGAATATCATCCTCGCCCGGATGGCCGCCGCATTCAAAGCCATCGACGCTGACCGCGTCGCAGCCAATATCTTGCGCTTTCAAGGAATGCCGCACGCTGGTGCATTTGTGGATTACTTTGATCCCGGCATCTTTCAGCGGGCCGAGCAATTCCACAGGGTTACGGCCAGCCGTCTCAACCGCTTTCACGCCGCCATCAATCACGGCCTTTACCAAACCGGGATAATCCGGCGGGGTCAGCGTCGGCAGGATCGTCAGATTCACGCCAAATGGCTTATCCGTCATATCGTGGCACCGCGCGATTTCATTGGCGAGCTTTTCCGGCGTCCCTTGGGTCAGGCCCGTGATGATCCCCAATCCGCCCGCATTGGAAACCGCCGCCGCCATTTCAGCAAAACCAACATAATGCATGCCGCCTTGGATAATGGGATGCTCAATGCCGAACATTTCTGTGATGGCGGTTTTCATACGTTCTCTCCAATCGCGTGTTTGATTTGCGCGCGAGACAAGCCGAATATAGGCTGGCTTGCAAGCCAACTTTTGGGGGGACGCGCCCCGGATTGGCCGCGCGCACGCCAGCAGCGCCGCGCGCCGTAGCGTAAGCAGCGATGCGAAAAATGAAGGAGATCGACATGCAAGACCAAACCGCAAGCCAGCCGCAAGCCGCGCAATTGTTCTATGGCAGCCTGATAGCGACTGCGATGGTCTACGGCGCAGGGGCGCTGATCTTTGTCTTCATCAGCTATTTCGGCGCGCAATCAGGCGGCTGGATGGGGGTGGCAAAAGCAGTGATGATGGCTGCTTTCTTCGGCACTGTCGCTGCGGCCGCGCTCGGGTTTCTTGTCATCGCCCCGCTGGGCACGGCTTTGGGTCTGTTGATGCTGCGATTTACAACGCCCGGTTGGTGGCAAGGGGCGCTGACCGGGGCGTTGGTGGCCATCGCTCTCGAAGCCTTCCTTGTCCTTGTCGTCTCGCAAGAGGCATTGCGGTGGGAATGGGGCAATGTCGTCACATTGTCGCTGCCCATCATTTTGGCGATGTTTGCCGGAACCTATGTGCAGCACAAGATTCTGCGCTGGCCAAATGCGCCTAGCCTTTCGGCTTGAGCAATGTGTTTGGCCTGATCCGCCGCGCCTCTCCGAACATCGAATAGGTCTTGTTCACATAGTTTGAGACATCAATGATGCTGCTCAAATAACTATCCAATTCCTCCGTCATTTCCTGTTCGACCAGCCGCACATGCGCGCCCGGATTTTCTGTTTCAAAACGAACATAGAACCACGGATCACCGCGTTTCAGCACCAAAGGTTGGTTGATGTCATGCCATTCAAAGCCCCAGCTTAACGGACGCGGCCAGATGTGGATCGGGAACCGCCCGCCCATCTGCACACCAGGGCGCGGCGTGGGGAAATAATCGAGATAGGGCGCGGTCTGCACGACATAGCACGGCTCATCCGCGACAAAGACATAAGGCGCAGTGATTTGAATGATCGGGCGATCAGGATGCCGCCATTCGCTGGGCGGGTGCATCACCAGCATATTGGCGCGGCCTTGCGGGCGCATCGCCGATTTTTCGCCATCCGCATCGAGCAATTGCAGCTGGCCATCCGATTTACGCCCAAAAGACAGCGTCAGATCAATCGGGCAGGGAATGACGTAATGCCGCCGGTCAAAATCAATCGCGGCGGGGCAAACCTGCACGGATTTGGCCGATTGCGCCTTGGGATCTTTGCGTGTGAACGGTTTGGGCGGGGCCCAAATCGCATCGCCCCCTTGCGGAAAGCGCACCGTCCAACCGACCGTCACACTGCGCGATTTGCCGCGCGCTTCGGCTTCGCGGGCATCCGCGTCTTCGGCAAATTGGTCTTCCCAGCTCATCGCGCTTCCTAAAGTGTCATGATTTGCCGCTTCATGCCGCCTTCTGCGCGGTTTCGCAATCGCGGCTAAGCGGACACGCCCCGCAATCGGGTTTGCGCGGGCGGCAGTGCGTTTGCCCTAATTTCTTCAGCAACAAATGATGTTCATCCATATCAGCCGCCGACCAATCAGGCGGCACAATCGGCATCAGGGCATCATAAGTGCGCGCGGTATCGGCCTTTGCTGGCACAATTCCCATACGCTGCATGATCCGCCGGTGATGCCCGTCAATGACCATCGCCCGCCGTGCAAAATTGCTGGCATTCATCACCCCTGCGGAGTTTTTCCGCGCGACACCGGGCAATGTTTCAAGCCATTCCATCGCGGCATCGGTTGGCATGTTCGACAAATGCCGCAAATCCACCGCGCCGCGCGCCTCTAGGACCGCGCCAAGGCATTGGCTCAATCGCTGGGCGGCCACGCTCGGGAATGTTTGCCGCTGCAAGCGCGCTTCTAAATCGGCAATCGGCGCCGCCGTGACCTTTTCCCATGTGCCATATTCGCCGATCAGCGCATCGGTCGATGCATTGGACGCCGCCGTCTTTGTTTGCGCGCCGATCACCCCGTGGACCAGCACCCAAACCGGATCGCGGCGTTTGTCTGGCGGGCGGATGATGCGGCCAAATTGCTGGATCAAGACGCCCTGCATCTGGCGCAGAATATCGGTGCGCGGATCAGTCCCTAGGTCGAGCTGCATGCCCCAACCCCTTGCGCGCGCCCCATGCCAAACCGGCCAGCGCCAAACAGGGAAGCCAGATCCAGCGCAGCTCCGACAGCATCGTCTCTGCCCCGCGCGCCGAGAAAAACCCGCGCCCAATCGGAGAGACGCGAACAGGCGTTTCGGGCGCAAAAATGCGCGTATTATCAAACGGCCAATACAGCGCCGCGCCCAACCCGCCATCGGTCAAAGTGTCGAGCAATCCGTGGCTCGCCATCGCTAATGTCAGAAACACAAAAGCGAGCAGCGACCGCGCCTCTTTCCAAATCAGCGCCAAGGCCCCGGCGCACAAACCAGCAAAGACAAAGGAATGCGTCGCCCCCCGGTGGCCCCACGTATCGGCGTAATCAATCCCAAAGCGAAATGCGACGACATCGGCATCCGGCACAATCGCAAGCACCGCGCCCGCCAGCGCCAATTTCGGCGAAATATGACCGCGCCCAGCGGCCACTGCAATCGCCAGCGGCGCGACAGCATGGGTGAAAATAGTCGGCATTGCGCGCGGCGTCTTTTCTGCAATCCTAGCGGGTGAAAGCGAGCGAGAAGCTCACAGGAACAACCGGGGTAATGGAAGGCAATCCAGCGAGTTCTTGCAATTGAGCAAGACCACCCGTCAGTTCAAAGCGAGAGGCTTCGACAATCACTGGGGCATTCGACACGACCAAGACGCTGTCTTCGCCCGTGCGGGTCACGGTTACATCAGCGGCGAAAGGCGCCTCGATGCCTTTGATCGACAGCGTCCCGCTCAAATTGGTGGAGGCGCTTTCGCCCACACCCATCGAAGTGAATGCGGCCGCATCGAATTCTACCGAAACATTTGCGGCGGGATTGTCGGCAACCACGAAGAAGACATCGCGCATGCGTTCATCGCGAATGTCGACCCCGGTGCTGACAGAGGCAAGGTCAATGTCAACGCTGGCCGTGCCGTCTGCCGACACCGTGCCGCTTAGCGTTTCAAACGAATTGACCTCCGCAATCTCATCCGCCTTGATCGAAACATAGGTGAGGTTGGAGCCATCATTGTCGAGCGACCAAGCGCCTTGCGTCAAAGCAGTAGGCTCTGCTGGCGCGCCGGAACAGGCGGCAGCAAACAGAAGGCTGGCGGCGGCGGCTATTCGCAGAGTAGTGGCCCGCAAAATGGTAGTCATAAGCTGTTTCCCATGCGCAATTTATCTCGCAAAACAGCTATCACAACACCGCATTTGCGCAAGCACCCGCCTGCTAATTCAGCGCCGCTGAGACGCCAACCATTGATCGCGTATCGCCTGTATCTCAGAAGAATCGCCGCTGGCGGTGGTCGCGGCAAACGCGACATCCGCAACAGGATCATAGGTGACCAGCGATTTATAGGCGCCATTGCTGCCGGTCTGCCAGCTGATGAGGCGCGCATCATCCGGCGCCCGCGCAATAAAACGCCCGCCCAATGTGTAATCTTCCTCGGGCGTGGAAACCTGCGTCAAAGCAGCAAGGCTGCCTGCGCTTAACCCGCCCATATGGGCGAACCGGGCCAGCGCAATCAGATCGGTCGGCGTTGTCGCTAGGCCGCCAGCGCAGGTCAGAAATTGCGGGAGCGGCGGCGCGGAGGAAGCCGCCGGCTGCGCATCTGCGCCGATGGTGCCGACGAAAATGCGGCTTTGCCCCATTCCCGCAGGGCGCAGAACCAAATCGTTCAGCGTTTCGGCAATATCGCGCCCTGTCGCCTGTTCTAGCACCGCCTGAACCGTAACCCAGTTCACCAGATCATAGGACCACATTGTGCCGGGCTCTCCGGTGAGTTCACCAGACGCATAAAGCTGCACCGCTTGCGCCGCATCGCGCGTTTGCATCACAGCGCGCGGATTGGCACCAAATGCGGGCAAGAGACCATCGGCAATGCCGCTGCGGCTTTGCAAAACTTGGCGCAATGTCACATCCGCAATTGGCGTGCCGGGGGCGTCAGGCAAGAGTTCATTGAGCGGCGCGTCGAGCGTCAAAACCCCGCGATCCACCAATCGCAGAACGGCAAGTGTGCAAGCGAATTTCCCGATGGATCCGGCCTCATACAGAGCGCCGGTTTGTGCGTCCCCGTGCGCCTCGGCGACAATTGTGCCGCCGGGTAAAAGCTCAGCTTGCGAATAATTTGTGGCGGATGCCGGCGCGCTCACGCAAAAGGCCATGCTGCCAAGCGCTGCGCCAAATGCGCATCTTTTATTGTTAAATTTTACCACAAGCTGCTCTCCCGTAATTTCTTAAGCCTATCTCGGCATTTAAGAATACAAGTGCCATGTCATTGGCCGAGCAATATTGCCTCTTGAGCGTAAAACCTCACTCCCACTCAATCGTACCGGGCGGTTTACTGGTAAAGTCATAGACCACGCGGTTGATGCCTTGCACTTCATTGACGATCCGCGTGGCGACCCCGGTTAAGAATGCCGCGTCGAAGGGATAGACATCGGCGGTCATCCCATCTGTGCTGGTCACAGCGCGCAATCCGCACACGCTGTCATAGGTCCGGCTATCACCCATCACGCCCACCGTTTTGACCGGCAGCAAGACGGCGAAGGCTTGCCAAATGGCGTCATACAAACCGGCATTGCGGATTTCTTCGAGGTAAATTGCGTCAGCTTTGCGCAGAATGTCGCAGCGTTCCTTGGTCACTTCACCGGGAATGCGGATCGCGAGGCCGGGTCCGGGGAAAGGATGCCTGCCCACGAACACTTCTGGTAAGCCCAATTCGCGGCCCAATTCGCGCACTTCGTCCTTGAACAGTTCGCGCAAGGGTTCGACCAATTTCATATTCATACGTTCGGGCAAGCCGCCAACATTGTGGTGGCTCTTGATCGTGACGCTCGGCCCGCCGGTGAAACTGACGCTTTCAATCACGTCGGGATACAAGGTGCCCTGCGCCAAGAAATCTGCGCCGCCGACTTTCTTCGCTTCGGCTTCAAACAGGTCGATAAACGCGCCGCCGATAAATTTGCGCTTCTTCTCCGGGTCCGTGACACCGGAAAGGCCGCTCAAAAATTGTTCCTCTGCATCCACCGCGACCAATGGGATGTTGTAGTGATCGCGGAACAAGGTGACGACTTGCTCGGTTTCGTTGAGCCGCATGAGGCCGTGATCGACATAGACGCAGGTAAGCTGGTCTCCGACCGCCTCATGAATCAGCACGGCGGCAACCGCGCTATCGACCCCGCCAGAGAGGCCGCAAATGACCCGGCCCGATCCGACCTGTTCGCGGATTTCGGCGATCTTGGTCTTGCGAAATTCGGCCATGGTCCAATCGCCGGTCAATCCGCACACATGGCGCACAAAATTGGCGAGCAATTTGCCGCCATCGGGCGTGTGGACGACTTCTGGGTGGAATTGGGTGCCGTAGAATTTGCGCTTTTCATCGGCGATCACCGCGAATGGCGCGCCGTCGCTGGTGGCGACGATTTCGAACCCTTCGGCAAATTCGGTAACTTTGTCGCCGTGGCTCATCCAGACCTGATGCCGCTCACCCTCTTTCCAAAGGCCGTCGAACAAGGCGCACGGTTTGGTGACCGTCAGATAGGCGCGGCCAAACTCTCCGCCCTCTCCCGTCTCATGTCCAGGGCGCACTTGGCCGCCGAGCTGCTGGCTCATCACCTGTTGCCCATAACAAATGCCCAGGATCGGAACGCCCGCTTCAAACAGGCTTTGCGGGGCGCGCGGCGATCCATCATCGGGAACGCTGGCGGGGGAGCCGGAAAGGATGATGCCCTTTGGCTTCATCCGGCGAAAGGCGTCCTCTGCCATAGTGTAAGGCGCAATCTCGGAATAGACGCCCGCCTCGCGCACGCGGCGCGCGATCAATTGGGTCACTTGGCTGCCGAAATCGACGATCAGAATCGAGTCTGGGAGATGGTCTGCTTGCATGATTGCGGCGTTACGTCAGTGCGCGGCGCGCTGTCCAGCATGCCGTAACGTCATTGCACAATGTATCGACAGATGTTGCAGCGCAGCACGCACGCCGCCCCGCCGAAATTCTGAAATGGTGCAGAAAAATAACGGGTTTTTCGCATCCAGCCGGGAACCGGATGCGTAACCTTCGCGTATGCACAATGAATATGTGCATCGCAGCATTTTTATAATTGATCACGGTTCATCTCTTATCACAGGCAGGCCTGCGGCCCGCTCAAATTCAAACACACGTTTTTCTATTGGAGCTTACTCATGCGTTTCATCCTCTCAGCAATCGCCCTCACCGTCGCAGCAGCCAGCCCTGTTGCCGCCGTCGCCGCCGACAGCCAAACCGTCACCGTTCGCGTTGACACCGCCGGCATTGATTTGACCACCAGGGCAGGCCGCGCCGATTTGGAAGCGCGCGTTGATGCAAAATTGCGCGCAGCCTGCACAATCGAAAGCAATTCGCGTTACAGCTATGGCCGCGATGTCGTCGATCAGAAGTGCATCGCCGAAGCACGCAGCGCCGTTCTCGCTCAAGCAGAACGCATCGCGGCATCCGGCGTGCGCGGCGGACGCACAGTTTCCGCCAATTAAGAGCTGCGTTCGTAGGTTTTTTACGAACAAAAAATGCAATCGGCCGCTGGGAAACTGGCGGCCGTTTTGCTGTTTGCCCTAGCGTCACGGCCCTGTGTTGCAAAATACGCAATTAAATTGCGTATTTTCGCATTTGAGTTTCATGCAATCGAACATCATTTGGACGTTGCACCGCACGGGTTTGGCACCTCTCCCCAGAAAACGCCAATTCTCTCGTGCGGCGCAAATGGCAGGATATTTTCTGCCAGTCTGCTTGCCGGTAACAAGCAGCCGATATGAGCGCCTCGCAGGCCCGGTGACTTCCAGCACCCCGCCTGCCATCAAAGGGCCGCTTCCTTAGCACTACCCCAGTGCTGCGGCTGTTTCCTGTGCGTCGGTGCATAGTTTCGGAGCGCCTTCCCCCCTCTTGGCGCTGGGATCGGGACCATTGCACACAATGCGGCGCACGCACCATCGCAAGTCAGCGAGCGAGACGCGGCCACCCACTTCCCTCCCCCGAATGGTGGCCGCGTCTCCACACGCATCCAATCAACCATACATTTGCAATTCGCGTGATTTAACCTAGGCGGCATCTTGTGGCCTATGGGTCCGCGCAAAAGGGGAAATTCGTGCAGTTAGCAATCAGGGCAACGCTTGCCGCATCACTTATCGCTGGCGCAGCGAGCGCGGCATCAGCGCAATCGCTGAATGCTGCGCTTAACCCGGCCGAGGGCGAAACGCGGATCGTGGCAGCAATCACTGTGCCGCTGGGCCATTCGCACGGCAATACCAGCACCGCACCGCGCGTTGAGCTGATTTCGCGTTCCCGGGTGCCGGATGGAATTTTGCCTGTTGTCATCCGCGACGAAGAGCGCCGCTGGCAAGAACGCCGGATTGGCTTCACCCTCGACGGCAGCGATCAGGTGATGATCAACGGCCGCGCCATACAATTGGGCGGCAGCGAAGATCGCGACGGCATCAGCACCTTGGGCGCGGTAGGCATTGGCCTAGGTGTTGTCTTGGCCGTTAGCATCGTCACTTTCGCAGACGGCGTGGATGCGATCGAAGATCTCACCGACCCTGACTAGCGGCCAGACCGCATTATCCCGCCCTGCGCTGAGCCTCTTCGCGCAATTCTGTTTTCAGCAATTTGCCAATATGGCTGCGCGGCATTTCATCAATCCGGTGCAGCGCCGACAGACGCTGCGTCTTGCCCAGCCGCGCATTCACCGCCTCCATCACCGCATCTGGATTGCGCGCGCCGCTTTTTAAGACGACAAAACCAACCGGTGTTTCCCCCCAACGGGGCGAATCGATGCCGACGACGGCGGCCTCCGCCACATCCTCTTCGCGCTCCAACTCGCTTTCCAAATCGCTGGGATAGATATTGAACCCGCCGGAAATGATCATATCCTTCGCGCGCCCGACCAGTTCGACGAAGCCTTGTTCATCGACCCGGCCAATATCGCCCATCCGCATCCAGACATCGCCGGTCGCCGGATCGGTCCATTGTGCCTCCGCCGTTTTGTCAGGGCGATTTTTATAGCCTGACATCATCGTCTGCGACCGGCCCACCAGATTGCCCGGCGTACCCGGCGGCACTTCGCGGTCATCGTCATCCAAGACTTTCATTTCGCTGCCGGGTGCTGGCCGTCCAACAGTGTGCAATTTATCCGGGAATTCATGCGCCGATAACAGGCACACGACGCCCCCTTCGGTCATCGAATAAATCTCCACCAATCCGCCCGGCATACGCTTCAAAACCTGCGCCTTCAGCTCCGCCGAAAACGGCGCAGAGGTGCAATATTTCATCGCCAAAGAAGACAGATCGTGATCGTCAAAACCGGGGTGATCCATCAAGCGTTGATATTGCACCGGCACCAACATCGTCACGGTTGCTCGGTCACCCGCCGCATGATCGAGCCAGCGCGCGCAATCAAATTTGCCCATGATCCGCACCGTTCCCCCCGACAATAAGGGCGCGAGGAAAGCAACCATCGTGGTGTTGGAATAAAGCGGTGTTGAGGCCAGCGAGCGCACCTCCAGCCCAGCCGCCAAATACGATTGCGCCGTCGCGCCAAATTGCCGCCAGCGCATTTGATGCGAATGCACGATCCCTTTGGGAATGCCGGTCGTTCCGCTGGAATAGATGATGTTGAAAGGATCACCGGGCGCAGGGTCAAAATCGGGCGCAAGCGCGCCGGGAGTGGCCATCCAAGTGCCCACATCCTCGAGCGGCACTTTGATCAATTCCCCCATAAAATCCGGGCCCAGCTCTGCCGATTTTTTCGCGTCAATAAACAGATGCCGTGCGCCCGAATCCGCCGCCATTCCGGCAAGCTGTTGCGGCGAGGCGCTGGTCGTCAAAGGGGCCGCCACACCCCCGGCCCGCACCGCCGCCAAAAACACCAAGGCATAGGGGATCGAACTGCTACCGAGGATCGCCACCGATTGCCCGCGCTCCAGCCCCGTTTCCACCAGCCGCGCCGCCAGCCGTTCGACCAGGCCGATTAATTCAGCCCATGCCAAGTCGCCATTCTCATCGCGCAATGCGATTTTGTCAGGATGCGCCTGCGCATAACCGCGCATGATCGCTGTGTAAGAACCGAAGGGCTCAGAGAGCTTCGCGCTCATCGTCTCAGAAAGGTTTGGAATGGTCATAACGCCAATGCTTAGCCGCGCTGGCGGAGGTCACAAGCCGGGATTTTGTTAGCGCATGATCATTTGTTTACGCTTGTAGGGGAAAGTGCATGGCAACCGGTCATTTGACCCCTCGAAAAGGATTACGAATGCGCGCCCTACACAGAATTGCGAACCGGGCTTTGGCTCTGGCGGCGATGATCGCCTTTGCCGGCGGCGGCGCGCAGCCAGTGCTTGCTCAAGACGATTCTGCAGAAAATGGCGAAGACGATAGAATTATCACGATCACGCCGGATATGGCGCCGAGCGATTCCTCGCGCTTGTTAGGCGGATCGCAAACATTGCCGCCGCCTGATGGCACGCGCATCACCGTGCCTGCGGACCGGGCGGCGTCAAGTGCGGCGGGGTCTGGGCCGCCATCGGTGCTGGCGATCCTTGCCCATCCCGATGATGAAATCACCATTGCCCCAGTGCTGGCCCGAATGGCGCGCGGCGGGGGTGATGTCACGCTTGTCTTCGTCACCAGCGGCGATGCTGGGCCGGGCGTATCCGGGATGGAGCCCGGCGCGCAATTGGCCGAATTGCGCGAGAATGAGGCGCGCTGTTCAGCATTCGCGCTGGGATTGCCGGAGCCGATTTTTTGGCAGCTTGGCGATGGACAATTGGCCAAAGACGCCCGCGCCGCAGACAGCGCCGCCCGCGATATGGAGGCGCGCATTGCGGCTCTCATCACGCTGAAACAGCCGCAAGTGGTTATGACTTGGGGGCCAGATGGCGGATATGGCCATGCCGATCACCGAATGGTCAGCAATGCCGTGACGCAAATTATCGGCGCGATGGATGATACGCGGCCCGATTTGCTCTACGCAGCATTTCCGTCAAACAGTGAGACACGCGGCGCTCTGCCAGGCTTTGAAAATTGGGCGACGACGCATCCTTCCTTGATCACCGACCGCATCCGGTACGAAACGCCAGACCTCGACGCCGCGCGCCACGCGATTGACTGCCATCAGAGCCAGTTTGACAGTCAGGCGCGCGCTTTATTGGCAGGAATTTTGCACCAGAATGTGTGGCAGGGGACGGTCTATTTCCGGCTTGCCTTTGCGCCCGCATCCTAGGCGTCGCCAGCAGGCTCCGCCCACACCCATGCCCCTGCCGATTTAGGGTGGGGGAAAAGCGGCGGACAATCACCTAGAAAGCTTGGGTTACGGCCCCGCAGCGCCTATATATTGCGCATGGATGATAACATTGATCAAAATGCCGAAAACGCCCCAGAGGGCGTAGCCAAAACCGAGAAACTTCAAGGTGAATATGGCGCCGATTCCATCAAGGTTCTCAAAGGCCTAGATGCGGTTCGCAAACGTCCCGGCATGTATATTGGCGACACTGATGACGGATCGGGCCTGCACCACATGGTGTTTGAGGTTTCCGACAATGCCATCGACGAAGCGCTTGCGGGGCATTGCGACCTCGTTCTGATCGAACTTAACCCCGATGGCAGCGTCTCTGTAGAAGACAATGGCCGCGGAATTCCCGTTGGCATGCACAAGGAAGAGGGCGTCTCCGCAGCCGAGGTCATCATGACCCAGCTGCATGCGGGCGGTAAGTTTGAAAACACCTCTGACGACAATGCCTATAAAGTGTCTGGCGGCCTGCACGGTGTCGGCGTTTCGGTGGTGAATGCACTGTCGGAATGGCTGGAGCTGAGAATTTGGCGCGACGGCAAAGAACACTGGATGCGGTTTGAACACGGCGATGCGGTGAACAGTCTTGAGATCACTGGCGACGCGCCCAAGGTCGATCAAAACCCCGACGACAACGGGTTCAAGAAAGGCACGCGCGTTACATTTCAGGCATCCACTGACACGTTTAAGAATGTGCTGGAATTTGACTTTGACAAGCTAGAGCATCGCTACCGCGAGCTCGCTTTCCTCAATTCAGGTGTGCGCATCCTGCTGCGCGACAAACGCCATGAGGAAGTGTTGGAGCATGATCTGTATTATGAGGGCGGCATCGCGGCCTTCGTCAAATATCTCGACCGCAACAAAGATGCCCTGATCCCGGAGCCGATTTCGGTTTCGGCGGAGAAAGACGGGATCGCGATCGACGTAGCGCTGGAATGGAACGATTCGTATTATGAGAACGTCCTGACCTTCACCAACAACATCCCGCAACGCGATGGCGGCACGCACCTCGCGGCGTTCCGGGCGGCATTGACCCGCACGCTGAACAATTATGCCGACCGGTCTGGATTGCTGAAGAAAGAGAAAGTGTCGCTGTCTGGCGAAGATATGCGCGAAGGGTTGACCGCGATTGTCAGCGTGAAACTGCCCGATCCGAAATTTTCCTCGCAGACCAAGGACAAGCTGGTTTCCTCCGAAGTGCGCCAGCCATTGGAAGCCTTGATGGGCGAAAAAATGAACGATTGGCTGGAGGAAAACCCAGCCGACGCAAAATCGATCATTCAAAAAATCATCGACGCCGCCGCCGCGCGCGAGGCCGCCAAGCGCGCCCGCGAAATGAGCCGCAAGGGCGCGATGAGCATTGCATCCCTGCCGGGCAAACTGTCCGATTGCCGCGAACGCGATGCAACCAAAGCTGAATTGTTCCTGGTCGAGGGCGATTCCGCGGGCGGGTCTGCAAAAGGTGGGCGTGACAGCCAGTATCAGGCGATCCTGCCGCTCAAGGGTAAAATCCTCAATGTTGAGCGCGCCCGGTTTGATCGGATCATCTCCTCAAAAGAGGTCGGCACCTTGATCCAAGCGATGGGCACCGGGGTTCGCGATGAATTTGATCTTGAAAAACTGCGCTATCACAAGATTGTGATCATGACCGACGCCGATGTCGACGGCGCGCATATTCGCACTTTGCTGCTGACATTCTTCCACCGGCAAATGCCTGAGATTGTGAAAGCCGGGCATCTCTTCATTGCTCAGCCGCCTTTGTTCAAAGTGGCGAAGGGCAAAAGCGAGGTTTACCTCAAGGATCAGCCTGCTCTGGATCGCTATTTGGTCGATGCGGGCCTGCAAGGGCGCATGATCGAAAGCGGTGCCGGGGCGCGGTCTGGCGAAGATTTGCGCGCTTTGGTGGATCAGGCGCTGCGCCTGAAAAACCTGATGGCGTTCGTGCCGCGCCGCTATGATGCGGCGATTATTGAGCAAATGGCGCTGACGGGGGCGTTTGATCCCGCGATGAAAGATGCGGACCGGGCGGCGGCTTTGTCGCAAACGGCAGAGCGTTTGCAGGCCAGCGACCGCGATGCCACATGGTCCGCGACCATCCTAGACAGCGGCACGGTGCAATTTTCACGCAAATGGCGCGGCGTCACCGATGTGCATGAGATCGAAGGCCGCTTCCTCACCAGCACAGAGGCGCATAAATTGCACAGCCTCGCTGGACCGCAAGCAGAGACGTATGAAGGGCCAGTGCGGCTCGTCAAAGTCGGCGATGCCCAAGAGGACGAGCCTGCGTCTGGCGCGGATGGCGGCGCGGATGAAGGCGCTGACGAGACAGAGAGCGCGGACACGTCTGCTGTGATCACGGACGACACAATTTCACGCCCCAGCCAATTGCTCGACGCGGTTCTGGCCGCGGGCCGCAAGGGTCTGTCGATCAGCCGCTACAAAGGTCTTGGCGAAATGAACCCCGAGCAATTGTGGGAAACCACGCTCGATCCGGAAAACCGCATCCTGTTGCAGGTGAAGGTCGAAGACGCCGATGTCACCGACGAAATCTTCACGCGATTGATGGGCGATGTGGTCGAGCCGCGCCGCGAATTCATTCAGGACAACGCTTTGAACGTCGCCAATCTCGACGTCTAAGCCAGACCTGATTTCGTGATCCGCTGATCCGGCTCCTGATTCGTCCTGCGATCCGCCCTTGATGTTTGGAGCATAAGCCCCGACATCATCAAACATGTCTGAGCAGGAACCGAACGACACGAGCGCATTGGAACATTGGAGCTTTTTGCTCCTGCTAGCGGTTGTCTCATTTCTGTTTGTTTGGGTCGCGTGGCCCTTTGCCGGGCCGCTGCTGTGGTCGGCATTGGCCGCGATCATGTTTCAACCGCTGTATAAATGGGTGCTGCGCAAGGCGCGCGGGCGGCGCAATATTGCCGCTTCGCTGACATTGCTGATCATCTTTGTCGCGGTGCTGCTCCCGGCATTGTGGGTGGGATCGGTGGTGGTTGGGGAAACATTGGGCATCGTCAATGATCTGCGCGAAAACCCGATTGATCTTGCCGCATGGTTCAATTCCACTTTCGCGATGCTGCCCGCCAGCGCGCAGACCTTGATCGAAGACAATGGCTGGACCGACGTGTCCGTCTTGCAAGACCAATTGCAAGGCATCCTCGGTGAAAGCGCCGGGGTGATTGCGCAGCAAGCCGTTTCCATCGGCAGCGGCGCGCTTGGTTTCGTCCTTAGCTTCAGCCTTGGTCTGTATGTGCTGTATTTCCTGCTGCGCGATGGATCGCGGATTGGCGAGACGATCCTGCATTCCGCGCCGATTGAGCGCGAAATTGCCGACCGCCTTGCAGAACGGTTTTTGGGCATTGTCCGCGCCGTGATCAAAGGGTCCGGCGTGGTTGGATTGGTTCAGGGAACCTTGGGCGCGATCACCATGATGATTGCGGGCGTGCAATCGGCCTTGCTGCTTGGCGTATTGATGGCGATCCTTGCGCTGATCCCGGCGGTTGGAACGGCGCTGGTCTGGGCGCCGGTTGGCATCTGGCTGCTGCTGACGGGCGAGGTATGGCAGGGCGTGTTCGTGCTGGGCTCCGGTTTCATTGTGATCAGCTCTGCTGACAATGTGCTGCGCCCGATATTGGTGGGACGCGATACTGGCATCCCCGATTGGATCATCTTGGTGACCACGCTTGGCGGCCTGTCGCTGGCTGGATTTTCTGGGATCGTTTTGGGGCCATTGGTGGCGGGCCTGTTCCTCGCCAGCTGGTCAATCTTGCAGGAACAACGCGCAGAAGACGAAGAAGCGGCGGAACGATATCGCACCCGTGTCGGCCCAGATGGCAGGACGCGCGATCCAGAAGATGTCGCCAGAGTGGAAGATACCAGCAAAAATACGCAGCCCGAAACGCAGCAGGCCTAAGCCATGCGTTCAATGGTCCAACCCGGCAGTCAAGCAGAGCAGGTCGGCCGCCTCGTCCTTGCAGGCTTTGTCGTGATCGCTCTGCCTTCGCTACCGCTGGGCGCTTACCTCATCTATCCGTTCGTCATCCTCACCACTTGGTTTCATGAAATGGGCCACGGATTGGCCGCCTTGCTGATGGGCCAAGAATTTGTGCAATTGATGATCTTTGCCGATGGTTCAGGCGTTGCCGAAAGCAGAGTGGCAAATGATGCGTCGCCCTTTGTGCACGCGGCCATTGCCGCTGGCGGCCCGCTCGCGCCCAGCGTCATGGGCGCGGTTCTTATTCTGGCCAGCGCGCATGAAAGAATGTGGCGGCCCGCTTTGTGGCTGACATCTGCTGCGATCTTTGCCTCGGTCATCATCTATGTCCGCTCCGCCACCGGCTATGCTGTTCTGCCATTGGTGGCGGCGCTGCTATCTGTGATCGCTTGGAAAGCACCTGCGGGCACGGCGCGCTTCACCTTGCAATTCCTCGGTGTGCTGGGCGCGATGAGCATGCTGCGCGATTGGGATTATCTGTTCACGGAAAGAGCCGTGATCGGCGGGCGCGAAATGCTGTCCGACACTGGCCAGATAGAGGCAGCGCTGTTTTTGCCGCATTGGGTTTGGGGCGCAATCATCGTGACCGTGTCGGCGGTAATGGTCGGCGCCAGCCTGAAATACGCCCTGTCTGAAAAACGCCGCCTGCCCCCGGCAAGGCCGCTGCCGCCCAATGTCTTGCAATTCAAACGCAGGCCGGATGATTGAGCGAAAATGCTAATCCACGCGGGGCTTAGCACGCAGTAACATAGCGCGCATGCCAGATGCCCCGAACCCCAGCCCGAATCCTGCCGATCTTCAGCACCTCCTCGACCGGATCGCGATTGACGAAGTCCTCGCCCGATATTGCCGCGGGATCGACCGCTGCGATGCAGAAGAATTGGCGGCAGTCTTCACCCCGGACGCAGCAATTGATTATGGGGATGGACCCAAGCCGCCGGATGTCACCATTGCCGGGCTGATGGCCGGGCTGGGCGCGATGACGCTGACGCATCACAATATCGGCAATGTCATTTGCGAAATTACCGGGGATCGCGCACGCTGCGAAACCTATTGCGTGGCGCTTCATATCTTGCCCGGTGGAACAGAGATGGTGGTCGGCGGCCGCTATCTTGATAGGCTGGTGAAACAGGACGGCGAATGGCGGATCGCTCAGCGGCTATATATTATGGATTGGAACCGGCAGGGACCATCGACGATGCAAGAAAGCGGCGGCCTATATGACACATTGGCCCGCCGGTGTGCTCGCCGCCCTGATGATCCATCCTATGCGTGGTGGGCAGGCGAGAGTTAGAATGCCGCTTAAGACGTGACGCGGATCGTGTTGACCCCGCGCGCAGATCCGCCCGTTTCGCCCGAAAGTCCGATGAAAATCGTATCGACAATCTGCGCCAGTTTTTCCTCCGTCAGCTTATCACCGAGATAGATCAGCGCGTCCGGCAATGTGTAATTGCCCACCATTTGATTGATCAGCGACAAAGTCTCATCAATTTCCAGACCGGCGAAATACCCATCCGCCTGCGCATGAACGATCACTTCGCACAGATAATGATCCGCCAAATCGACATAGGACCGCACGCGTTCAAAATTCGCCGCCCCCATTTCGCAGATCGTGGTGAAATATTCCGGATCATCGCGGAAACGGTCACGCGAAATCACAAACCGGCGGCGGAAAAATTCGTACATCTTGCGGTTCGAAGGCAAATCCGCATTCAGCGCATCCTCCATCACCGTCATATGCGGGGCAAGCCAAGTTTGAGCGATCGCATCAAACATGTCGTCATAATCTTCGAAGATTTGTTCAAACCGGGTGCGCGACAATCCGCTTTCGGTTTGGGCGGCGGCAAAGGATATCTCTGTCCCGCGCGTTTTCACCAAATCGAGCACAAGGTTCGCGATACGCTTTCGTTCCGCGGCTCTCGTTTCTTCGCTCAAGGCCATGATCTGACTGCCCTCCTAATCCCCGCATAGATAGGGTCCGGTTGGGCCAGCTTAAAGATACATTTGGGAAATTTTTATGCGAGTGCGCGGCGCATAAATGCACCGCTTCGCATCAGATGTCGTTCTTGCCTTCGATGATCCCGCGCGCTTGCGCCTCCAGCACTTTATACCGGTCGAGGTCGGGGATTTTCGACCGGAACCATTCGGCGATCTTGAGCAAGTCTTCGCCGTAATTGCCCGATGGGATCATCGGCGGGGAAAAGCCGATGGTTTTTTTGGCATTGTCAGCAAAGGCCAAAACAATCGGCACCCCTGCCGCTTGGGCAATATTGTAGAAACCTGATCGCCATTTGCCGTCCGATTTGCGTGTGCCTTCGCAGGCCATCACCAATGCCAGTTCCTCGCGGCTCGCATATTCGGCGGCGACCTGTTCGACGGCGTTCGCTTTCTTGGTTTTGTCGACCGGAATGCCGCCCATATCGAGCATGAAATTGCGCATGATCCCCTGAAACAATGTGTGTTTGCCCATGAAATTGGGCTGCACATTCTCATCATGCGTCGCGCCTGCAAAGAACACGAAATCCCAATTTGACGTATGCGGCGCACCGGCGATGATGTATTTCTTGATATCCTTGGGCAGCGGGCTGACCACTTTCCACCCGTTGAAACGGTAGATCACCAAAATGATCCGCCGGACAATACGTGACAGCAGGCTGACCTTGCGAGTTTCGTTATGCAGCAATGTTTTGTCTCTCCCCAGAGCGCGCTTCCCGTTTGGTAGAGCCTAGCAGTTACGTCAGATAATGCGATGCCATCGCCGCTAGAGCGTCCAATAAGTGTCGTTCCCACTGGCCAGAGTTTTCCTCAATCGCCATCATCACATCCTAAACACGCCAAAGCTGGGCCGATCCGCAATCGGAGCCTCTAGCGTCGCCGCAAACGCCAATCCCAGCACATCACGCGTCTGCACCGGGTCGATCACCCCGTCATCCCATAGGCGCGCGGTGGCATAATAGGGGTTGCCTTCGTCTTCGTATTTCTGGCGGATCGGGGCTTTGAATTCCTCGGCCTCTTCGTCTGTCCATTTATCCGCATCTCGGTGGACGGTCGCCAGAACGCTGGCGGCTTGTTCGCCGCCCATCACAGAAATGCGGGCATTGGGCCATGTGAACAAGAAACGCGGCGAATAGGCGCGACCCGCCATGCCGTAATTGCCCGCTCCGAACGATCCGCCGATGACGACGGTGATCTTGGGCACGCTGGCGGTGGCGACGGCCGTCACCAGCTTCGCGCCATGTTTGGCGATGCCTTCTGCTTCATATTTGCCGCCAACCATAAAGCCGCTGATGTTTTGCAAGAACAATAGCGGGATACGCCGCTGACAGGCGAGTTCAATGAAATGCGCGCCCTTTTGCGCGCTTTCAGAAAACAGCACGCCATTATTCGCCAAAATCGCGACCGGCATGCCCCAAATATGCGCAAATCCGCAGACCAGAGTGCTGCCATATTGCGCCTTAAATTCGTGAAACTCACTGCCATCGACCAGCCGCGCAATCACTTCTTTCACATCATACGGCGCGCGGACATCGTCAGGAATGATCGAATAAAGATCATCGGCGTCGAATTTGGGCGGACGCGGGTCTTTCAGAGCGATGTCTGTCGCCGCCCCGGTGTTTGCGCCCAGATGGCTGACAATATCGCGCACAATCGTCAGAGCATGTTCGTCATTCTCCGCCAAATGATCGACCACGCCCGATTTCTTGGCGTGCAAATCGCCGCCGCCAAGGTCTTCGGCGGTGATTTCCTCGCCTGTCGCGGCTTTCACCAAAGGCGGGCCGGCGAGGAAGATCGTGCCTTGATTGCGCACGATCACAGTCTCGTCGCTCATCGCAGGGACATAGGCCCCGCCCGCCGTGCAGCTGCCCATGACGCAAGCAATCTGCGGGATGCCCAGCGCGGACATGTTCGCTTGGTTGAAGAAGATGCGGCCGAAATGATCACGGTCGGGAAAGACCTCGGCCTGATGCGGTAGGTTCGCTCCGCCGCTATCGACCAGATAGATGCAAGGAAGCCGGTTTTCCTGCGCGATCTCTTGCGCGCGCAGGTGTTTTTTGACCGTCACCGGATAATAGGTGCCGCCCTTAACCGTGGCATCGTTGCACACAATCATCACTTGGCGGCCCGATACGCGCCCGATCCCGCAGATCAGCGACGCGCCATTGATGTCGCCTTCATACATCCCGTTCGCAGCCAACTGCCCCACTTCGAGAAAAGGGGAGCCGGGATCGAGCAACCGCTCCACGCGCTCACGAGGAAGCAGTTTCCCGCGCGACACATGCCGTTCGCGCGATCGTTCCGGCCCGCCCAGGGCGGCTTTGGACACGGTCGCCCGCAAGTCTTGGGCAAGCGCGGTGTTGTGCGCAAAGCTGGCTTTGGCCGCCGGGCTTTCGCGGTCCAGTTTCGTGGTGAGAACAGGTGCTGTCATAACGCCTCTTATAATGCGGTGTTGCCACGCCAATGCGCCCATGCGGCGAAAAATACAAACGCGGCAAAGGCGCTTTGCAACGCCAGACTGAAGTAAAAATCATCATAGCCCGCGACAAACGCAGTGTAGCTGTTCACGAGCACGTTGGACCCCATGATCCCCACGCCCAGAAGGACGCCCCAACGCTCCCACAGCCAGATCAAACATGCGGCCAAAGGGTCAAGAAACGTCAGGCTGGTCCAATAAATATTGAACCCGATTGGCATGAAGTCATAGGGGAGCCAGCCGCCATAAAACAGGTCGAGCGTGTGCGTTATTGTTCCGATCAAAAACCCTGCGGTCCAGATGATTTTGGAAATGGTGGGCATGGCCAACGCCTATCGTGTTGCGCCGAAAATCGCCAAAGCCCCAGCAATTCCCATCGGCACCCAACCAGGATGAGCGAATTTTGAAGTGATGATGTCAGCTGCGCCCAGACCAACCCAGAATACGCCGATCACAATGACCAACATTCGCGGCGTATCAGGCCAAATGATCGTCACCGCGCTAAGCACCATAAACGCAGAAAGCGCGTGCCACAGATACCGTAGCAGCGTCGGAGCGATTGCCATATCGGGGTGAGGGTTTCCGCCTGCCAGCATCGGGCCAAGCACCGAATTTGCCCCGCCGGTTGAATGCAAGATGGCGGTTATCACCATCACGGCGCCAGAGAGCCAGAGCCAGATTGATGCGCCCATCATAGGCCTATGCTGGTCTCTTCCAAACCCTTCACGATGATCGCCTCAGACGTGCTGCCCGCATCGCGGAATTTGCCGATCTCTTGATATTCAGGCGACGTCAGCCAAGCGAACAATTTGGGTTTGTCCGGGAATTCCATCAGGACCGAACGCGTCGCGGTCCATTTGCCGCTGAGGTCCTGCGGCTCTTCGTCCACGCTCAGTATCTTGCCCTCGAACTTGTCGAAGATGTCCATGAAGCGCTCTTCATATTTGTCATACTCGGCGCGGTCGTGGATGGTCATGCGGCTGATCATGTAAACGGGCATCAGTTCGCCCCGATCAGTTCGCGCCCGATCAGCATCCGGCGGATCTCATTCGTGCCCGCGCCAATATCGAGCAGTTTTGCATCGCGCATATAGCGCTCAACCGGCCAATCGAGCGTGTAGCCCGCTCCGCCCAGCGCCTGAATGCTTTCGGCAGCGACGCGGAATGCATTCTCACTCGAAAGCAGGATAACGCCCGCCGCATCGAAGCGCGTCGTCTGACCCGCATCGCAAGCCTTCGCCACCGCATAAGTGTAGGCCCGCGCGGATTGTAGCGCGACATACATGTCGGCGACTTTACCCTGCATCAATTGAAAGCTGCCGATCGGTTTGCCGAATTGATGCCGCTCGCGAAGATAGGGAATAACGGTATCGAGGCAGGCTTGCATAATGCCCAATTGAATGCCCGAAAGCACGACGCGCTCATAATCCAGACCGCTCATCAAGACGCCGACGCCGCCGTTTAACGGGCCCATGACGCGGTCTTCGGGGATGTGGCAATCGTCAAACACCAGCTCTGCCGTGGGTGAGCCTTTCATGCCGACTTTCTCGATTTTTTGGCCGATGGAGAAACCCGCATCACCTTTTTCAATCAAGAACGCGGTGATCCCGCGGCTGCCGGCATGGCCATCGGTTTTGGCATAGACAACCAAAGTGTCGGCCTCTGGCGCATTGGTGATCCAAAACTTGGTGCCATTGAGGATATATCCGCCCCCTTTGCTTTCGGGAACCGCCTCGGCCTTGAGCTTCATCGAAACCACGTCCGACCCCGCCGATGCCTCGCTCATCGCCAGCGATCCGACATGTTCGCCAGAGATCAGGCCGGGCAAATATTTCGCGCGTTGTTCATCATTGCCCCAGCGGCGGATCTGATTGATGCACAGGTTGGAATGCGCACCGTAAGACAGGCCCAGCGAAGCGCTCGCCCGGCTGACTTCTTCGACAGCGATCACATGTTCCAGATAGCCCAGGCCCAGCCCGCCATCTTCTTCATCCACAGTGATACCGTGCAGGCCCAATTCGCCCATCGGCGCCCACAATTCACGCGGGAACCAATCATCACGGTCAATCTTTGCCGCGAGCGGCATAATCTGTTCGTCAGCAAAGCGGCCAACGCTATCACGGATCATCTCGGCGCTTTCGCCAAGTTGGAAATCAAAGTCTGGGGTCGCGCGCATGGGTGATCTAACCTTGTCAAATGAGAATGGGCTCATATCAGGGTGATCCTTATGCGCAAACATATGAGCGCACACTTTGACTTGCAAAGCCGCAAGAATATCGGCCAAGTCAAATGACGATAAAAATGGGCTAGGGGAGGCTTGATGGAAGATTTGAAACGATCGTTTGATCAAACCCCGTGGCCATTCGATCTGCCATCTGCACCCGAATATGCTGATGAAACGCGCCGGATCCAAACGCTGAACCGGCTCAATCTGGATGCGCTAAGGGACGATCCTGAACTTGATGCGATTGCCAAATTTGCCGCGAAACTGTGCGATGCGCCAACGGCCTTGATCAACATTATCCGCGAAGATGAGCAGGATTTTCTGGCCAAGGTCGGCGAACCGGCCCGCACAGTGCCGCCGCAAGAAAGCATCTGCGCCTTGGCGATGGTCAATGATGGCTGGCTGATTATTCCCGACACGCTTGCCGATCCCGCAGTGAAAGATTTGGGCGTCGTCCAAAAATCACCGAATGCGCGGTTCTATGCGGGCTTGCCGCTCGTCTCCGAAGAAGGCGCTCCGCTTGGCGCGCTGTGCATTCTCGACACAAAACCAAGACCAGAGGGTTTGACCGAGTTGCAGCGGCAAGGGCTCGAAGTGCTCACATCCTCGATCAAGCGCCGGTTTTCTGCGCATCGCGAAACGCTGAGCGCGGTTGCGGAAAGCCGGGACAATGCGCAGCGCTTGCAATTCATGCTCGACAGCGTTCCCGATATTGCATGGTCAGCAGCGCCCGGCCCAGAATTTGATTACTTCAATGCGCGGTTTACCGAAGTCACCGGATTGCCCGCGCGGCGCAGCGTTGATGATTGGCGCGAAGTGATCCACCCGGATGATTTTGACGCTTCCTTGATCAAGCTGGAGCGGGCGATGAGCACCGCCAGCCTGTTTGATGATGAATGGCGTTTGCGGCAGGCGGATGGTTCTTATCGCTGGATCCTGTCCCGCGCCGTCCCGTCAAGCGATGACCCTGAAACCGCGCGCTGGTTTGGCACGATCACCGATATTCATGACCGTCACCTGCTTTCGCAAGAACGCCAGATGTTGGCGGGCGAATTGGCGCACCGGATCAAAAATATTTTTTCGGTTATCAATGGATTGGTCGTCCTGCATGCGCGTGGTCAGCCGGAGCTTAAACTGTTCGCTGACACGCTTGGCAATCATATCCGGGCCTTGTCCAGGGCGCAGGAATTTGCCCTCAGGATTGATGCAAAGAGCGAAGAAAAATTGAAAGGCCTGCTGGAGGTGCTGCTCGCCCCTTATGGCGTTCCCGGTCACAGCGCGGTTGCCATTTCGGGCGTGGATGTGGCGATTGGAGCGCGTGCGACTACGCCGCTGGCGCTGGTCTTTCATGAACTGGCGACGAATTCTGCGAAATATGGCGCGCTGAGCGTGGCCGCAGGAACAGTGACGATCAACACCGCGCATCAGGGGGACAATGTGCAAATCCTGTGGCGCGAAAATGGCGGGCCAGCGGCGCAGCCTCCACAAGAAACGGGCTTTGGGTCACGGTTGGTAAAGATGGCGATTGAACATCAGCTTGGCGGGACGATCACACAAGATTGGCGAGCCGAAGGGCTGGTCGCCGATATTTCGATTCCCTCCGCGCGGCTGGCGGTTTGACACGCATTTGGCCGGGTGAGCATTGCGCGCAGGTTGGGCTTGGCGCGCGGGCGTTTGGTCCCTAGGCTTTATCGCGGAGGGGCCGGTCCAATCACAACATCATCTACACAATCTTCACAAACCCAAACATCGCCTGCGATCCTGACCTTTGACGCGGCGGAGCGGCGTTATGGCGAAACGGTCGCGGTTGGCGGCGTCACTTGCGCCGTAGAGGTAGGCAGTTTTGTTGCCTTGGTTGGGTCTTCGGGATCTGGCAAATCGACGCTGCTGAAAATGGTCAACACTTTGGTCACGCCTACCGGCGGACGGGTGCTGTTTGGCGGAGAAGATGTCACGTCGCTCAAACCGTCCACATTGCGCCGCCGGGTTGGTTATGTGTTTCAGGGTATCGGCCTGTTCCCCCATTTCTCCGTCGGAGAAAATATCGCCATTGGACCGCGTTTGGCGGGTGAGAAGCTGTCGGCGGAGCGGGTTCAAGAGCTGCTGGAGCTGGTGGAGTTGGAGCCCGAAATGGCCAGCCGAATGCCAGACGAATTGTCCGGCGGGCAGCGTCAGCGGGTCGGCGTGGCGCGCGCTTTGGCAGGCGATCCCGAATTGCTGATTATGGATGAGCCCTTTGGTGCGCTTGACCCAATCACACGCGATGCTTTGGGCGAAAAAGTGCGCGAATTGCATGAGAAATTGGGCCTCACAACGATCATGGTCACGCATGACATGGCGGAGGCTTTGCTGCTGGCGGACCGTGTGTTGGTGATGTCATTTGGGCAATTGGTGGCGGATCACACGCCGCGCGAATTGCTGGCCGGGGCTGGCGGAGAGATCGCGCAAGGCTTGGTCGCGGTGCCCCGGCAACAAGCGGAACGGCTCGCCCTGATGGAGCGTCCTGATCCCGCCAAGGGACCAGCAGCATGAGCGAGATTTGGACAATTCTGCTGGGCCTTGGTGACAAATTCGCCGCGCATATTGTGCTGGCGGCCAGTGCCATTGGCTTGGGTCTTTTGGTGGCTTTGCCGCTCGCGGTTTGGGCCAGCCGCTCGCCTACTGTTGCGCGGATCGCTTTGGGCATTGCCAGCTTGGTACAGACCATCCCCGCTTTGGCTTTATTGGCGCTGTTTTTCCCGATCCTATTATCCCTGCGCGCGGTGTTTGGTGAAGATTTGCCGACACTGGGGTTTTTGCCCGCATTGCTGGCGCTCGCGCTGTATGCCTTGCTTCCGATCCTGCGCAATGCGGTGACGGCGCAGGCCAATCTTGACCCCGGCGTGCTGGAGGCAGCGGACGGTGTCGGCATGACCTCTTGGCAGAAATTAACATTGGTCGAGGCGCCTTTATCTGCGCCATTTGTGATGGCCGGTATCCGAACCGCAAGCGTGTGGACCATTGGCGCGGCGACGCTGGCCACCACTATTGGCCAACCCAGCCTAGGCGATCCGATTTTTGCCGGTTTGCAAACGCAAAACTGGGCCTTGGTCGTGGCGGGCTGCATTGCGAGCGCAGGGCTGGCCTTGGTGGTGGATGCATTGCTCGGCATCGTTGAAAATGGCTTCGCACGGCGCAATCGCTGGCAATATGGCGCCGGGATCGCGGCGGTGGCGCTGGGGCTGGCCGGGGCGTTGATCTATCAATCGGGCGGCGATGATGATGACACGATCATCATCGCGTCAAAGCAGTTTTCTGAGCAATATATCCTCGCGCAATTGATCGGATCGCGGCTGGAGGCGGCGGGTTATTCCGTCGAATATCGTGACGGGTTGGGATCGGCGGTGGTGCACAGCGCGGTCGCCTCTTCCAGCATCGACATATCCGTGGATTACACCGGCACGATCTGGACCAACGAGCTGGAGCGCAGTGATAATCCCGGACGCGAGGTCATGTATGACACCATCGTCCAATGGGAAAATGACAATACCGGCGTGCGCGTGCTGGGTCGGTTGGGGTTTGAAAACGCCTATGCCTTTGCCATGCGAGAGGACCGCGCGGCGCAATTGGGGGTAAGCTCGCTCGAAGAATTGGTCCCGTACGGACCGAGCCTAACCGTCGGCGGTGATCCCGAATTTTTTGAACGGCCCGAATGGATCGCAGTCCGCGATGCTTACGGAATGCGGTTTGGCGAAACGCGCAATTTTTCGCCGACCTTCATGTACAATGCGCTGCGTTCAGGAGAAGCCGATGTGATCAGCGCCTACACCTCTGACGGACGCATAGCGGCGGACAGGCTGGTCGTGCTCGATGATCCGCGCGGCGCGCTGCCCAGCTATGACGCGATGCTGATGATGTCGCCCCGGATCGCTCAGGATGAAGAGATCGCCAGCGTTTTACAGCCGCTGATTGGTGCGATTCCGGTTGAGGCCATGCGAGAGGCCAATTTCGCCGTGGACCGGGAAGGTGAGGGGAAACTTAGCCCCAAGGACGCTGCGGCGCAGCTAGCCGAGACGATCGGTTTTTGATTACCGCGCGCGCCGCCAAGTTTGGGCCTGACAAAATGGCCCGATGCAGCCGCGCACTTCGATTGTATTCGCGCCTGTGCGGCGGATGACGGAGCGATAGGTCTTGCCGGTGTTGGGATCGTAAATTCGCCCGCGCCACAGATCATCTTCCTCGCGGAATTGCGTGAGTACGGGCAGGCCCAGCAATCTGCGGTTTTTCAGGCTGTCATCAGGATTGTAAATATCGCGCTGATCTTGGCCGTCTGGCGGTGTGATCAGAAATCTGACCAGCCGCCCGCATGTCGTGCTGCCGCATTGCTGTATTTCGACTATGCCGTCGCGGTCTTCGGTGATCCAGCGGCCAGAAATGTCTTCTGCTGCCGCAGCGGGTGCCGCGAACAATCCTGCACCTGCCAGCATCGCTGCAAGGCCTAAAAACATCCGCGCAATCATCTCAATTCTCCCGAAATCTCGCATACTATACGCAAATTTTGCGGGGATTGTTACAGGCTTTGGGGCAAGTTCATCAATCGAACCCGACGCCGATTGGCCAACGCGGCCCGCAAACGCCCAAGACTTTGAAAAGCAAGCCCATCTGAGAATCGTCCACCAATCGGTCATATTGGCGTTTCAATTTATCCGCCTCGGCTGGGTTTTTGCGGGCCAGCGCCTCGTGCCGAACATCAATGCCCATTTGCCGCAGCCATTCGCCCTGCATTTGCAGGCCCATCACATCTGCGCCGTTTTTCTTGGCAATATCACTCAGCAATTCAAAATCGACATGAGCCGTCAGATCCGCCTCACCCGGATGGGCCAAAGCATCGACTTTCTCATGATCGCGTAGCGCCTGGAGAGTGGAGCCCGCGCGCAATTCAAACGCGCCATAATCGATAATCAGCGCCGCGCCGCCTTGCTCTTTGAGCCGCTGCGCGATTTCCGTCATCACGGCCACCGCCGCCGGGCTGGTTTCGATCATCGTGCCTTGCGATGCGCTCTTCCAGCTTTTGGGGACGATCATATCCATTGGCTTGTCGCCCGCGACAAAGACCAGATCATCCCCTTCCAATCCGACCATCCGTTCATGCCAACCATCAGCAGAACGAACGAGTTGGTGAATCGGCAGCGCATCGAAAAATTCATTGCCAACGATCAAAAGCGGCGCGTCTGTCGGCAAAGTTGAAGCGTCATCGTGATGCACGGCATCGGGGAATTTCTCGCTCTGCAACTTACGCAAGGCGTGGGATGTTTCGACAAAATGCACTTGCGGTTCAAATTCATACCGCGCCGCCGTGCGCAGCGCATCGCCCGCCAAAGTGCCGCGCCCGGGACCCAATTCAACATAATGGATACGCTTGCGCGCACCCATCCGCACCCAGAGATCGGCAAACCACAGCCCGATTAATTCGCCAAACATCTGGCTGATCTCGGGGGCAGTGATAAAATCGCCGTCTTCGCCCAGCGGATCGCGGCTGGTGTAATAGCGCGCATTGCTCTCCGCCATGAAATGCGTGAGGCTGATCGGGCCGGTTTCGCGGATGAGGCGGCGGAAAACCTTGCCCAAATCCTTGTTCTTTTCGGCCAAGGCGGCGGCGGCTTTCGCGTCTGCCTGCTCTTTTGCTTTGGCTGCTGCTTTGGCTTTTTGGGCCTTTTTGGCGGCCTCTTGGGCGGCTTTTTCTGCGGCCTCGTCTTCTTTGGCCTTTCTGTCCGCCTCCGCCGCTGCAGCTGCGCGGGCAGCCGCCTCTTTTTTGGCTCGTTTCTCTGCCGCTAGCTTGGCTGCTTTTTCCGCTGCCGCCTTCTCCGCCGCTGCTTTCTCTGCGGCGGCTTTGGCAGCGGCAGCCTGAGCGGCTTCCTCTTTGGCTTTCTTTTCTGCGGCGGCTTTCGCCTTTGCCTCAGCTTCGGCTTTTTTCTTCGCTTTGGCTTCGGCTTCTTTTTTGGCTTTTGCTTCGGCGAGCGCTTTCGCCTTTGCTGCTGCCTCTGCCTCAGCGTGCGCCTTGGCTTCTGCTGCCTTTTTCGCGTCGGCCTCTTTTTTGGCTTTGGCCTCGGCTTCTGCCTTGGCTTTTGCCTCTGCTTCCTTGCGTGCGCGCTCTACGGCCAATGCCTTGGCTTTTTCCTCGGCCTCTCGCTTGGCCTGTTCTTCAGCCTCACGCTTAGCATTGGCCTCCGCTTCGCGGCGGGCTTTGTCTTCGGCTTCCTTCTTCGCCTTCGCCTCTGCCAGAGCCTTGGCTTTAGCTTTGGCCGCTGCCTCTGCTTTTGCCTTTTCCGCTGCTTCGGCTTTCGCTTTTTCTTCGGCGAGACGCCGCGCTTCTTCTTCCGCTTTGGCTTTTGCTTTTGCCGCGGCTTCCGCTTCCTCGCGGGCGCGTTTTTCTGCCGCGGCTTTTTCCGCTGCGGCGGTTGCGGCTGCCGCAGCTTCTGCCTCCGCTTTGGCTTGCGCCGCTGCCTGCTCTTCCGCTTCCAATGCCGCTAAAGCACGCGCTTCCGCGTCAGCCGCGCGCACAGGCACTACGTCACCATAAGGGACGTGTGTGACGCCCCCATCGGCATCGATCAGACACAGGGCGCTGACCCTCGATGGGCGCAGCGTTATAACGCCAAGCGAGGAGCTTACGCCGCCTCGGGCGCCGCGTTTCCGGTCCCCACGGGTTTCCTCGTCACGGCGTAGATCGTGACAATCAATCCAATCAATATCAGCGGTATTGTCAGCCATTGGCCCATCGATAGTCCGGTTTCCGCGGCGAATTCAGCCAATTGTGCATCCGGCTCACGGAAAAATTCGTTAACAAAGCGAGCAATCCCCATGCCCAATGTGAAAATACCTACCAACAGGCCCGCACGATAACGCGCCCGCGTCATCCAAAACAGGACCATCATGATAATGAGCAAGGCCAAACCCTCAAGCCCTGCTTGATAGAGCTGGCTGGGGTGCCGCACCATACCTGTGGTGGCGCATTCGACGCCCGCGCGCGGCGCACCGTCGCAAAACACCATGCCCCAGGCCACATCGGTTTGGCGGCCCCACAATTCGCCGTTCACAAAATTGGCAAGCCGCCCAAGCAACATGCCCACCGGCACATTGACGGCGATAAAATCGCACACCCGCAAGAACGACAATTTGCCCCGCCGCGACACCCAAGCAATTGCGATCAGCACACCGACCAGACCGCCGTGGAAGCTCATGCCCCCTTCCCACAGTTTCAGCACATCCAGAGGATTCGCCCAGATTGAGGGGTTATAGAAGATCGTATAGCCAATCCGTCCGCCCAAAATCACACCCAAAGTGCAATAGAAAAACAGATCATCAGCATGCCGCTGAGCCATTGGCGCGCCGGGCGATTTGATCATCCGGCTGAGGTGCCAATAGGCAAACATGACCCCGATCAAATAAGCGAGCGAGTAGAAGCGCAATTGGAAGCTGCCGACCTCAAAAAGGTAGGACCTCAGACCCAGCTCAGACCATAAAATCGGATCGGCGATGCCGCCGCTTGCAGCAAGTAGTGACAGCACGAAAGGAACCTCTTAGTAAACAGCACAAGTCCGAAGGCGCACACCGGTTAAGACCGTGTGCCTATCGGCGGTTTTAACGTGCTTTGGCACAGCCGAGACTTTGGGGGAACCCTCGCTATCGGTGATGCATTTGCACCGGAGAGGCTCTTTCATAAAAGAGCGCCGAGAGAAAAAGTCGCAAATTAGCGGCGAGACGAAGGAGAGAATATCGCATGCCCACACAGCTGGACACTGCTCTAGAGGCGATCATGGTGGAAATGACCAAAGAGGGTCAGCCATTCCACACCACACCGACCACAATTGGCGGCGTGGAAATGCCCGCTTTCACAGTAGCACCGCCCACGCTCGCGCATTATTTTGCGCATTTCTGCAATGAACACAAAGATGTGCCCTTCATCGTCGATGGCGATTTGCGCATGACTTTCGGCGAAACCTACGCCGCTGCTATGAGTGTTGCAGAAGGGTTAGTGACCAAACACGGTGTGGAAAAAGGCGACCGGGTCGGGATTGCGGCGCGCAATTCTGCAAACTGGATGATCGCTTATATGGGCATCGCGATGGCTGGCGGCTGTGTCACTTTGCTCAACGGTTTTTGGTCGGGCGATGAACTGGCTTACGGCATCCGTCTGGCGGAATGCAAAATCGTCCTCGCCGATGCGGGCCGGGCAAAGCGGCTTGAGGGCACCGAACATTCTGCAAAACTGGTGATGATTGAGCACAGCGCCCCGCACGAAGGTCTCTCTAACGTATGGGCGGCCCCTGCCGATCAAGCGAGCAGCGTCGCTATGACGATGCTGGGTCAGCTTGGCCCGGATGACCTGTCGACCATTCTCTACACGTCGGGTTCGACCGGTCAGTCAAAGGGTGCCTATTCCGATCACCGCGGCGTTGTTGCGGGTGTGATGAATTATGTCGCGCAAAGTGCGATGGCCAAAGTGCTGCTCGAAAGCCAAGGCCAAGATGTCAGCGCGCAGCCTTGCGCTCTGGTTGCGGTGCCGCTGTTCCATGTCACCGGCGAAGTGCCCTTGTTCCTGCAATCCTATGCGATTGCGCGCAAATTGGTGTTGATGCCCAAATGGGATGGGCTTGAGGCTCTGCGCCTGATGGATGCGGAAAAAGTCACCTATTTCGTTGGCGTGCCGCTGATGAGTTACGAAATGGCGACGCATCCTGAGCGCGCAAAATTCGACCTTTCGGCGTGTAAGAGCTTCGCCGCTGGCGGCGCACCGCGCCCGCTGGAACATGTGACCAAAATCAAAGAAGCGTTTCCCGGCGGCTTTCCTCTGCTTGGATACGGCCTCACTGAAACCAACGCGGTCGGCTGCGGCAATTTCAATGAAAACTATCTCGCCAAACCGGGATCGACCGGTAAGGGCTCCAAACCTTTGGTCGAAATTGCGATCCTCGACGATGATGGCAATCACATGGCCCAAGGCGATGTGGGCGAGGTTTGCATCCGCTCGGTCGCCAATTTCCGCGGCTATTGGAACAATGAAGACGCCACGCGCGATGCTTTCACCGATGATCAATTCTTCCGCACCGGTGATCTGGGCTATCTCGACGAAGACGAATATCTCTACATCGTCGATCGCAAGAAGGACATTATCATTCGCGGCGGAGAGAACATCTCCTGCATCGAAGTGGAAGATGCTGTCTATGCGCATGACGATGTGGCGGAATGCTCTGTCTTTGGATTGCCAGATGACCGGATGGGCGAAGTGCCCGCGACCATTTTCCGCCTGAAAGAAGGGCGCGATGCGATGGATGCGGCGGGCTTGCGTGAATTTCTACTGTCGCGGATCGCCCCGTTTAAAGTTCCGTTGGAGCAGCATATCTGGGTAACGGATGAAGTTCTGCCGCGCCTCGGCACGCAAAAAATCGACAAGAAAAGCCTGCGCGCGAAATACACCGAACTGGTGGCTTCGGCTTAACACGCCTGCTCAGCACCACGCGGTGTTGCAGGCCTAGGAATTGAAAGGGATGCGATGACTGACTGGAGCCTGCCCAGTCGGCGCGTCCCGCGCCAACGAGCAATTTTCGACCGGCGCGCGGTGATGGGCGAAATCAGCGCGCTGGCCGAAGAGCTAGCGGGCGATAAATCGCGTCCCGCGGCGCTCAAGCTGCTGCAAGCCGCGCTTGAACAAGGGCGCGGCGAATTGGAGCGGCGCCTGACGGAAAAACCGTCTGCCGGGCATGAAATCACGCTTGGCTATGCGTTCCTCACCGATCAATTGATCCGCGTGATCCATGATTACGTGACCGCTTACGTCTTCCCGGCTGGCAATCGGACCACAGCCGAACGGCTCGCCGTGCTGGCGGTGGGCGGATATGGCCGCGCAGAAATGGCGCCGCATTCTGATGTCGACATTGCCTTTATCACGCCGATGAAACGGTCGCCATGGTGCGAGCAAGTGATCGAGGCCATGCTCTATATGATGTGGGATCTGGGGCTGAAAGTTGGCCATTCCAGCCGCACAGTCGCCGACACGATGCGGATGGCGAAAGAGGATCTGACGATTCGCACAGCCTTGCTCGAAGGGCGGCTGGTGTGGGGGGATCAGGATGTTTATGCCGAATTGCGTCAGCGGTTCTGGGCCGAAGTGGTCAAAGGCAGCGAGCGCAAATTCCTCACGCAGAAATTGGAAGAACGCAATCTGCGTCACAAACGCATGGGCGATAGCCGCTATGTCGTTGAACCCAATGTGAAAGAGGGCAAAGGCGGATTGCGCGATTTGCAGACCTTATATTGGATCGGCAAATATATGCACCGCGTCGACAGCGCCGCGCAATTGGTCGATGTCGATCTGCTAACCCGCAGCGAATATCGCAGCTTCCGCCGGGCAGAAGGTTTCTTGCTCGCGGTGCGGTCTCACATGCATATCTTGACCGACAGGCCAGAGGATCGTCTGACCTTTGATCTGCAACGCCAAGTGGCGGAGCGCATGAATTTCGCCGACCGGCCGGGCAAGAGCGCGGTCGAACGCTTCATGCAGTATTATTTCATGCAAGCGAAACGGGTCGGCAGCTTAACCGGCATCTTCTTGTCTCACCTCGACGCGGAATATGCGAAAAAGCGCGCTCGCAGCGGATTTTTCGCGGGATGGTCGGCAAAACCGCGCATCGTCAAAGGCTATCTCGTCGAAGGTGGGCGGATCAAAGCGCCGCGTGACCGCTGGTTTGCCGATGATCCCGTGCGCCTGATTGAATTGTTTCAATTGGCAGAGGCAGAAGGGTTGGAAGTGCACCCGGAAACCATGCGTCAGGCGGATCGCGATTCCAAATTGATCGGCAAAAAAGTGCGCAAAGATGCACGCGCCAATGCGCTGTTTCTGGAATTGCTGGGCGGGCGCAATGATCCAGAGAACGCCCTTCGCTGGATGAATGAAGCGGGCGTTTTCGGGCGGTTCGTGCCCGATTTTGGCCGGGTCAATGCTCAGATGCAATTCGACATGTATCACCATTACACCGTCGATGAACACACGATCCGCGCGATCGGCTTGCTCAGCCAGATTGAGCGCGGTTTGCTCGAGGATGACCACCCCCGCGCGACCAAGCAGATCCACCGGGTCGCCTCGCGCCGGGCGCTCTATGTCGCGGTGTTGCTGCATGACATTGCCAAGGGGCGCGGCGGCGACCATTCGGTTTTGGGCGCGGATGTTGCCGGGCGGCTTTGCCCGCGTTTTGGCCTCGATGATAAAGAGACCAAGCTGGTCCAATGGTTGGTGCTTCAACATTTGCTGATGAGCTCCACAGCGCAAAAACGCGACCTGACCGACCCCAAAACGATTGAGGATTTTATCGGCGAGGTGAAATCCGTCGACCGCCTGCGCAATCTCGCAATTTTGACGGCCGTTGATATTCGCGCCGTGGGTCCGGGAACTTGGAACAGTTGGAAAGGGCAATTGCTCGGCGAATTGTACGATGCCGCGCAAGAACGATTGCGGCTGGGCCATAAACGCAAAGGGCGCAGCGCGCAGGTCGATGCCAAGAAAGCAGGCGTTGCTGAGAGCTTGGGCAAAGACGCTGGGCTGGTAAAAGACGCAGGCGGCTTGCTGGGCGATGCCTATTGGATAGCAGAACCAGAAGACATCATCGCCAAGAACCTGGTTCAATTTGCAGAGGCGCAGCAGACCGGCGAAAACCTATCCATCCATTGCGAAGTCGACGAAGAACGCGGCGCCACTCTCGTCAGTGTCATCGCCGCCGACCATCCCGGCCTTTTTTACCGCATCGCAGGCGGCATCCATTTGGCCGGAGCGAACATCATTGATGCACGCATTCACACCGCAATGAATGGCTATGCAATTGACAATTTCCTGGTTCAGGATCTGCACGAGAACCCGCTAAGCGAAGCGCCCCAGATTGAGCGTCTGAAGAAAGGCATCCGCGATGCTTTGATGGCCAATGTCGAATTGGTGCCAAAGCTCGCCGCGCGGCCTTTGTCGCATTCCCGCGCGAAGGCCTTCCCCGTCGCGCCAACGGTCAATTTTGACAACAACGCCTCCAACCACTTCACCGTTATAGAAGTGACAGCACGGGATCGTCCGGCACTGCTCAACCGGCTTTCCTATGCGCTGTATAAAGCCAATTTGATTGTGCAATCCGCGCATATCACCGCCTATGGCGAAAGCGCGGCGGATACATTTTACGTCACCGACCTGACCGGCGCGAAAGTGACCGCGACGGAACGGTTGAGCGAGATCGAAGCCGCCTTGCTGGGTGCGGCGAGCGACAAGCGTCAACGCGAACACGAAGAGGCCTAAATACAACACTCAGCGGACTGGAAAACCCGTTCGTCAGGAAGATAGGTTGCATTGGCGTGACTCAAATGTCAGGGGCCGGTTCCCCGAATTCAGGAGAGACACTGAAATGACTATGAATATCCCCTCACTGCGTGCTTCCGCGCGCTTTACCGCCCTGCTTTTGTGCACCAGCGCCGCGATCCCCTTCGCCGCTCACGCACAAACCGCCGATGCCGCGCCAGAAGCCGAGCAAGAGCGCACCAGCTCGCTCGACACGATTGGCAATATCATCGTGACCGGCACCAAGACCCAAAACCCAGAAGACGTCCAAGACGTGCCTTTGGCCATCACCGCCTTCAACGCCGACACACTGGAAGCCTTGAAGGTTCGCGATGTTCAGGGTCTGACATTTTCTGCGCCGAACGTATCGCTTGACCAAATCGGCACCAGCCGCGGGCAAGCCAACTTCTCGATCCGCGGCCTCGGCATCAATTCGTCAATCCCTTCAATTGATCCAACCGTTGGCGTGTTTGTCGATGGCGTCTATCTGGGCACCAATGGCGGCGTCGTGTTCGATTTGTTCGATCTCGACAGCGTCGAAATCCTGCGCGGTCCGCAGGGCGTCTTGTTTGGCCGCAATGTCACCGGCGGCGCGGTTCTCATCAACACCGGCAACCCAACCGAAGAGCTGCGCGGCAAATTCCGCGCGGCGGTTGATGGCCCGATTGATGGCGGACGCGGCGGCGCAAATTACACCGCCAGCGGCGTGATCTCTGGCCCGATCGTCGAAGACGTGTTGTTGTTCAAAGTCGGCGGCTATTACAACAATGACGAAGGGTATTTCACAAACTCCTTCGACGGTTCAAACCAAGGCGCAGCGGAAACCTATATCATTCGCGGCGCACTCGAAGCGCGCCTGGGCGATCTGACGCTGACGGGTAAGATCGACTATTTCGACAGTGAAGGCGATGGCCCAGCGGCGCAAAACCGCGGCAGTTTTGAACGCGACACGTTTGATTTCGCCATCGACAATCGCGGTTCTTATTCGAACGAAACGATCAACGCTTCGTTGACGGCGGAATGGGACATTGGTCCGGGCACGCTCACCAACATCTTTGGCTATCGCGATTACAGCGCGACCACGGATGCCGATATCGACGCGACGCCATTGTTCCTGTTCCATTCAAACACGGAAACTGAGCAAGACCAGATTTCGAACGAAATCCGCTATGCCGTGTCGACCGATAATTTCGATCTGACCGTTGGTGCGTTCTATTTCGATCAATCCATCGCTTACACCGAAATCCGCGAAATTCCGGTGTCGACGCCGCTCACATTCTTTGGCGGCGGTCAGCAGGATCACGAAGTGCTCGGCGCATTTGCAAGCGGGCAATTCTACGTCACGGACGCGCTTTCGGTGATTGGCGGCATTCGCTGGAGCCAAGAAACCAAGGACGCGGCCATCACCTATGTGCGCCCGCGTGCGGAATGTTCGGTCGTCCAAGGGACGTGCCCAACCACCGGCGTGAACTCGTTCATCCCAACAGAGAATAACGGCTTCACCGACAGCGTGCGGTTCCGCAATGTCTCGCCAAAATTGGGCCTGCAGTATGAATTTGGCGACAGCCAGGTCTATGCGCACTGGACCCGCGGTTTCCGTTCAGGCGGCTATAATTTCCGCATCACCAATGCGAACGCTTTTGAAGCAATTGCGGCGGCACCGGGCGGATCCTTCTCGTTTGGCGAAGAGCAAGTCGACAATTATGAAATTGGCGGCAAGTTCCAAACAGCCGATGGTTCCTTCACTCTCAACGTCGCCGGTTACATCACCACGATTGAAGACATGCAGCGCGAAGTGAACCAGTCGGACCCGGTTTCGGGTGTGGCGCAATCAATCTTCAACACCGCCAATGCCACCATCACCGGCTTTGAAGCAGAAGCACGGATGCGCTTGTCAGACAGCTTGATCATCACCGCCAATCTGGGTCTGATCAATGATGAGTATGACGATATTTTGTTCGACATCTCCGGCGACGGTGTGATTGATCAAACCGATCTCGATCTACGCCTTCCGCGCGTTCCAGAGGTCACTTGGGGCGTTGGCTTCATCCACGAATTGTTCTTGGGTGACAGCGAAATTCTGACCCGTGTGAATTATCAGTACCGCGATGAATTCGCCTATACCGATAACAATCTCGGCTTTGTTCAGGACATCTCCAACCTTGAGGCGAACATCACTTGGGTCACACCGATGGATGGGCTTTCCTTCTCGGTCTATGGCCGCAACCTGTTTGATGAAGTGCAAGTGGGCGGGGACACACAGATCCCGTTTGGCGGCGCTTTGTCGAACGGCGTGAATCAGCCCTTCGGCGCGGCACCTGCGGCGGGCACATTCTCCCCGCTGTCAAAAGGCCGCCAGCTGGGCGTAGAAGCGCTGTTTGAATTCTAAACCCGCACAGCGTTGAAAAATTGGCAAAAGGGCGCTTCGCAAAAACGAGGCGCCCTTTTTCTTTTGCGGCTTATTTTTGCAGCGTCAGTCGCGCGCCAATAGCAATATCGCCATATGCGCATTGTCCATGCCGACAAATGCCCATTCAATCCGCGCATCCGTCAGCGGGTTCCACAGCCCTTCTAGACGGTTAGAAACTAGGGTGCGCGGGGCATCAAACAGAGCGCAGAAATCCTGCGCGCAGGCCGCCGCGCCATCCGCGCCTAGCCATGCCTGTTTCGGGAATTCCATATCATTTTCGAGCGCGCCGGCAATCACGCCCAAGGCCGATCGCGCATCGCCCGCGCCGCCATCCGCATCAAGCAATTCCCAATTGTAGCCAATCGTCTTGAGCCCCAATTGCGCCGCCGCCGCGTCGGCGATTTGGCAATGATTGCCCGGTGCATCCGGCAGCGGCATGGCCCTAAACACCACCCTTGCGCCCTCCTCTAGCGCCGCCCCCCAATCGCTCCAGAAAGTCGCCGCGCTCATCCGTCTTGGCTTGGGCGTGCGCCAAACAAAGCCGTGCCCACGCGAATATGCGTCGCGCCCAATTGGACGGCGGTTTCATAATCGCCGCTCATGCCCATCGACAGATCGTTTACCCCATTGTCATCCGCCAATTTGGCCAGAAAGGCGAAGAACGGCGCGGGTTCTGTATCCGCAGGCGGCAGGCACATCAGGCCCGCCAGCGGAATATCGGCGGCCCTAACCTGCGCAATAAAATCGGGCAGGTCAGCAATGCGGCAACCGCCTTTTTGCGGCTCATCACCAATATTGACCTGGACAAAACACGGCACCCGGCGGCCACTCTTATCCATCGCCTTGGCTAAGGATTTGAGCAGGCTGACGCGGTCCAAAGAATGGATAACATCAAACAATGCCGCGGCCTCTTCGGCTTTGTTCGATTGCAATTGGCCGATCAGATGCAATTCGGTGTCTGGAAAACGCGCCCGCAATTCGGGCCATTTTTCCTGCGCTTCTGCCACACGGTTTTCACCAAACACCCGCTGACCAGCCTCCAGCAAAGGCACAATCCGCTGCGCCGGATGCGTCTTGCTGACCGCGATCAACGTCACATCCTCAGGCTCTCGCCGGGCGGGTTTGCTCATGCGCGCAATGTTGGCGCGGACATTTTCGAGACGACTGGCTGCACTTTCCATGGCGGACCCGCTATAGTGCCCGTGTGAGTTATTCAACGCCTCTTGCGCGCTTCTTGGCACATCGCTGGCTGATATCCGACGCGCGCAATGATGCCGTGTTGGAGGACGCCTTGCGGCGATTGCCCAGGGGGAGCGGGTTTATCTATCGCCATTATCACTTGGACGATCCGCAGCGGGCGCAGCGTTTTGAGGCGCTGCGCCAAGTCGCAAAAGGGTGCGGCCACACGGTTATTCTGGCTGACAGCGCCCTGACCGCCGCCGAATGGGGCGCAGATGGAGTCTATGGCAGCGCGCGTTCGCTCTGCCCCCGGCGAAAGGGTCTTTTGCATTTGGCAACCGCGCATGATCTGCACGAAATCGGGCTGGCCAATCGCTACGGGGCGGATGCGGTTTTACTCTCGCCGGTTTTCCCGACACGCTCGCACCCGGATGGCAGGACGCTGGGCCCGGTGCGGTTCCGTATGCTGGCGCGCGCCTCCCAAGTGCCGGTCATTGCGCTGGGCGGGATGGATATTGGCAAGGCGCGCCGTTTGAAGTGGCGACGCTGGGCGGCGATTGATGGGCTTTCGTCTCAGATTCCTTGACCCGGACTCGTCAAAGATTCATGGTGTGTTCCGTATCGATTGCCCCCATAGGACCACGCAATGGCGACCCGCGCTATGACTAACCGTAACTCCGCCGCAGATTGGCGCATCGGCCTGCGCCGCAGCATGCGCCGTGCCGCGCAAATGACCGGCGCTGGCATCTTGCTCAGCGTGATGGTTTTTCTCGCTCTCGCATTGGCTAGTTACACACAAACCGACCCCAGCCCATCGACCGCCGCCGCAGACGGATTGATCGGCAATTGGATGGGCCGCTGGGGTGCGTGGGCGTCCGACAGAGTGCTGTTCGCCTTTGGTTTGCCGGGCATATTGCTGTTGCCATTGCTGTATATTTCGGCGCGCAAATTGTGGCGCGCGGTGGAATTGGACAGCGGAGAAGGCGCCGATGTTTATGAGGGCGAAAACACGCGCTGGTGGTTACCGGCCGGCCTGCTGCTCATCGCGATGATGCTGCTTGGCACGGTGCTCTCACTTGCCTTTGGCACCAGCGGCAGCGGCACTTTGCCTGCGCAATTGGGCGGGGTGTCCGGATTGCTGGGGGCTGGCGGTATCGAAGCGGTGGCGACGCGATTTGGTGGCGGCGCAGCGGGATGGATTATTCTGGCGGCGGCTTTGCTGTGCCTTGGCGCGGGCACGGCCATGATCACCCGCGTCTTTGCCATTGATTGGCGCGCCCTTCTGACATTGCCCAATTTCATCGGCAGCAGCGCGATTGGCGGCGCAATCTTGTCGCGCCTGCCATTTGGCAAAAACCGCAAGCCTCAGCTGACCTTTGCAGAAGACGACAGCAATGACGGCACCAGCATCGAAGCGCCCGCGGCGAAATCGCGGCGCAAACCAAAGATATCGGCAGAAACTCCGGCGGAACCAAGCCCCCGCCGCGCGCCGGAAATCAGCGATCCTTCTGCTCCGCCAAAACGCGCAGAACCGGCCAAGAAAAATCAGCGCGATATGTTTGCGGCCTATGAATTGCCTAGCCTCGATCTGCTTGCCGACCCGCCCGTGGATACGGGGCCAAAGCTCGACAAGCTGGCGCTCGAACGCAATGCGCGATTGCTGGAAAATGTCCTCGATGATTTCAATGTGAAGGGCGAGATTACGGCGGTGCGCACCGGCCCCGTTGTGACCATGTATGAATTGGAGCCCGCCCCAGGCATCAAAGCCAGCCGCGTCGTTGGCCTGGCCGAAGACATCGCGCGCAATATGTCCGCGATCAGCGCGCGCGTCTCCCCGATCCCGGGCAAAACGGTGATGGGTATCGAATTGCCCAACACGGACCGGCAAATGGTGATGCTGCGTGAATTGGCCGCCTGCGCCGCATTTGCTGAAGCGAAGGGGAATTTGCCCATAATTTTGGGCAAGGATATTGCTGGCGAACCGATCATTGCTGACCTTGCCGCGATGCCGCACTTGCTGGTCGCTGGTACGACAGGCTCGGGTAAGTCGGTCGGGCTCAACTGCATTATTTTGTCGCTGCTGTATCATTTCACGCCCGCCGAATGCCGGATGATCCTGATCGATCCAAAGGTGCTGGAGCTGGCGAGTTACGACGATATCCCGCACTTGCTCTCACCCGTGGTGACAGAACCGCACAAATCCGTGCGCGCTTTGAAATGGGCAGTGGAGGAGATGGAGCGCCGATACCGAATGATGAGCAGCATCAATTCGCGCAATATCGGCAGCTTCAACGACAAGGTGAAAGCGGCAATCGCCAAAGGCGCGCCGCTAGGCCGGAGGGTGCAAACCGGTTTCGACCCAGACACGGGCGAGCAGCTTTATGAAGAAGAGCAGCTCGATTACGCGCCGCTGCCTCAGATCGTTTTGATCGTTGATGAGCTGGCCGATTTGATGGTCACAGTTGGCAAAGAAATCGAAGTTCTGATCCAGCGTCTGTCGCAGAAATCACGCGCGGCGGGCATTCACCTGATCATGGCGACGCAGCGGCCATCGGTCGATGTCATCACCGGCGTGATCAAAGCCAACTTGCCAACCCGCATCAGCTTTAAAGTCACCAGCCGCATCGACAGCCGCACCATTCTGGGCGAGCAAGGCGCGGAACAATTGCTGGGCAAAGGCGATATGCTCTATAAGCCCAATACCGGCGCAACGGTGCGCGTCCACGGCCCATTCGTGTCCGATGATGAGGTTGAGGCGGTCGCGGATTTCTGGCGGGCGCAGGGCGCTCCTGAATATGTCGACGCCGTAACCGAAGAACCCGAAGATGGCGGCGGTCTGAATTTTGAAGATGACCTGACCGCATCCGACAGCCCGGAAGAGCGCAAATACCGCCAAGCGTGCCAGATCGTTGTCGAGAACCAAAAGGCGTCAGGCTCTTGGTTGCAGCGCCAGATGGGCGTTGGGTACAACACAGCGGCGAAATGGATTGAACGAATGGAAAGCGAAGGTCTGGTCGGCCCTGCAAACCATGTCGGGCGCCGCGAGATTTTCCGCGATCAGGACGGAAACCCTATCTGAGTGGGCCTATCTGATAGCGCCTATTTGATTGGGCAGATCCAATCATTCGCCCAGATCAGGCACTGATGTTGCACTTGCATCACCGCCTTCGGGGCCCTCAGCGTCTTCAATATCGTCAGGCCCGTCGCGCTCCAACAGCTCAGCGTCGGTTAGCGGGCGAAAGGTGATGTCCTGCGGCGTAATCCGTTTGTTTTCACCCAGCCGAATTTTGACAATCGCCCGTACATCGCGATCTCGCATCCTGCGCTCTAGTTCCAATGCGCGATCCTGCCCGACGTAAAATCGGCCCCGGATCAGGCTGTTATTGCCGTAAACGCTGCCGGGATCGGCTTCTGCGGGAAATTCGCAATCGCCAAAATCACCCTCAATCCGCGCGGCTATGGCCATCCCATCGGCCCCGCGTGAAATGCAAATTCGCTCAGGCGGATCGCCGTCCTCTAGACCGGGCCAATCATAGGCAAATTGCACATAATGCCCGCGCAGCAAATCGCGCGGATCATAGCCGGCGACCGGCACCTCCCAAATGGTGCCTTGATGGCTTTCATACTCGCTCACGCCCCACAAAGCGCCAAGGCCGAAAACCGGCAAAACAAACGCAGCCAAATGCAAAGAGGGTTTCATTCAGCATCTCCCTCAGCGTCTGTCTCAGCATCTCTGTCAGCATCTCTCTCAACACCGGCTAGATCGCCGCGCGGTGCGTATTCGCGGCTGACCCGGACGGCGCCCCAAGCGATCATCAGGATCATCACACCTGACAGGATAAGGCCGAAACCGCTGAGCAGAAGGTCGCTCGCCAATTCAAAGCTGAGCACGATCAAGCGCAGAGCAATCACCGCCACCGACACTTGGAACACACCGCGCCAACCGGCAAACAGCGCCGCGGCGCCGATCCCGGCCCACAGCCCCAAAAACACCAGCGCGGCCAGCACATCCACGCCATCAAACGCAAAAGCGAGCGCCGCGCTCAAACCGGCGCCCGCGATGATCGCGCCGGACATCTGCCCCGACGATCCGGGCCGCGCCAGAATGACAAGAACCCCGGCGACCATGGTCAAAACGGCGCGCAGGATATGCCCGCCATTGCTGCCAAACACTTCCTCGCTGCCCAACACGCCCGCGCTCGCCGCGATGCAGTACAGCGTCGCTCCGCCGACCGCATAGATCAGTCCCATTTGCTCGATCCGCCGCCAGAACCCCTCGCGCATACCGTCTTGATTGGTATTTCTAAGGCGCATCCACGCACCCAGCGGCGCAAACAAAACCGGCAGACAAGTCACCGCCGCGCTCCACAAATAGAGCGGCGAGGACGCCTCGCTTCGTAGCAGGGAATGGACCGCCCAATTGTATTCCCAAGCGGCATAAATCGCGCCGCCCACAACGCAGGCCGCAATAAGCCAGCTGCGCCCCTTCAGCAGTAGCAGAGGCGCAAACAGCACCAGCCAAGTCGCCAAAGGTTTCCAAAGCGGCGAGGTCGTTTGATAGACTTGGCCAAGGTGGCCGAAGAATGTCAGCCCCAAGATCGCGGCCACAAATAGCAACGCTTCATTCGCCCAAGGCCACATTTTCGCCAGCGACGCACCGCGCATGAACACCGCCGCCAAGGCCGCAATGATCAATGCCAGATGGATTGCGAGGCGTGTCTGGCCGGGAATATCTTCCCAATTGGCCGCGACCACAGAAATCAGGCCCAGCCCAATTGTAAGAGCGCCAATGCCAAACACCGCCCATAAAGCGAGCGGGCGGGAATTTTCCGCTTCGTAATGGATCAGGCGCGCATGCGTATCCGCATCAATCAAGCCAGCTGCGTGCCACTCATTGATCTTGCGCGTGCTCATGCGCCGGACATAGCGCCATCGCCTTTGATCAGCAAACGGCCCAAATCTCTGCCTGAATTACGGCGCTTCGGTTGTCTCACTGGCGGCCGCAACATCCCCGGAACTATCGCCAGAACTGTCAGGTGTATTTTCAGCGGTACTTTCGCCGGTCAATTGCGCGCGGCTCAGCGTCAGACGCTCGGTCACGCGCCGCTCATTCAAGGTCATCGCATCCGCCGGTGATGCGACCATACCAATCGCCGCCAGCGGCCCGCCAATGGACCAATCGCTCACCCATTGCTGCAAATACAAATCGAGGCCGGGAATGGCGCGCATATGCGCCTTCTTCACATAGACATAAAGCGGGCGGGCGCCGGGATAGGAGAAATTCGAGATGTTCTCATAGGTCGGATCCACCCCGTTCATCGGCAAGCCTTGGACCTTATCCGCATTCTCATCGAGATAGGAAAAACCAAAGATACCGACGGAACGCGGATTGCTTTCGATCTTTTGGACGATGAGGTTGTCTTGCTCCCCCTGATCAACATAGGCGCCGTCGGAGCGGACCTCTGTGCAAATGCGCTGATGCTGATCTTTGTCCTCGTCTTTGAGCGCCTCCATCGCCGGATTGGTGTCGCATCCGGCCTCCAGCACCAATTCCTTCAACGCATCGCGCGTGCCCGATGTGCTGGGCGGGCCGTAAACCAAAATCGGCTCCGCAGGCAGCGACGGATCGACATCCGCCCATGTCTGCGCGGTCTGCTCCTCGCCATAAGGGTTCGCGGCCAGCGCCTCGTAAACAATACGCGGCGACAGGTTGAGCATGATGCCATCGCGCGCCGAAGCAAAAGCGATCCCGTCCAAGCCGACTTGCAGTTCGATAATGTCTGTTACTCCATTGGCCTGACATTTTTCAAATTCGGAAAGTTTCATGCGGCGCGAGGCATTGGCCATGTCTGGCGTGTCTGCGCCGACCCCTTGGCAAAACAGTTGCATGCCGCCGCCCGTTCCGGTCTGTTCGATCAATGGCGAACTAAAAGTCGGATTTGACCGGGCAAACCGTTCTGCGACTTGTTTGGCAAAGGGATAGACGGTTGATGAGCCGACCGCCCGAACCCAATCGCGCGAAGCCCCGCCGCCATCACAGCCGCCCAGCGGCACAGCCAACAAAGCAGCGGAGAGGCCGAGAAAGCCCATGATTGAAGTGTTTTTCGCCATCGAAGTCCCTAAGAATCTGGTGCCAGAACCAGCACAAGCCGCGCCGTTTTCTCTGCTGCTTGGCCTTACCCCCCCTCTGTGACATCGCCGTGACGCAGCGCAGCAAAACCTGATGTTTGATATTGGCCTGTCAAACCACTCGGCCAAGAATTCGCCATCAAATATCGTAATACTGCAATTCTATGATTACCTTCGCAGCTTTACTTTAACTCTTGTATAGAATTGTTTCTCTTCGACTTAAGGGGATCGTAACGGCTGCCTCTCTATTTGAAGTCTATGGAACGCACGCGCATTCTGACCTTGATCGCCGGGATGGTGGCAGCGCTGGCTCTCTGGCTAGCACCGGGCGGTGCCTATGCGCAGGATGGCGTGCAAAAGGGTGTACAAAGTGGTGCGCAGAATAGTGCGCAGGCGCAGTCGCCGCCGAGCTTCGCATCGACCTGTCATGCCGCGACAGGATCGGATGTTTCGTTTGAGGACATGGTGCTTGCGCTTGATAAGGGCGCGCAAACCTCCGCCGGTTGGACCTGCGACAACAGCGATTGGCGCGCTGATGAGCCCGCCGCTTGGGTTCTGTTTGATAAAGCCGAATGGGCAGGCGAAGAAGTGCCGCGCTTTTTCTTTAGCCGGATCGCGCGTTTCGAAACCATCACCTTTGCTGCGTTGGACGATGACGGCACAATGCGCTTCGCCCGTTTTACCGAGGCACAGGGCGACCCATTTGCCGCAGGTCCGGTGTTCCAATTAGAACTGCCCGAAGTGACCGCAGAAACGCGCGCGGTGATTATGCGCGTCCAGCGGCCGCATTCGGTCCCGCTGCTAACCGAGGCGCGGTTGGCGCATTTGCCCGAGGATGCCGACTGGTCTCAGATTGATATGATGCTGCTCGCGCTGGTGATCGGCATGTTGGTGCTGCCGCTATTTTTCGATATTTCCTTCTTCATTGTGTTGCGAGAACGGTTCGTGGCGCTGCATGCGGTGATGGTTGTTTCGATGATCACCTATGTGATGTTCGCTGGCGGTTTGATTTCAGTGTTTGCCGATGTTCCGCTGCGCGTGATTGCGGTGGCCGGGCCGCTGGCTTGGGCGGTAGGGTGCGGGTTGTCGGCGCTGTTCCTTGCCGATTTCCTTGAGGACCGCGCCCAATCGCTGTTCATGCAAAGATTGACGATCGGCGCGGGCATTTGGACCATTATCGTACCCGGTTTCTTCGCTCTGCAATTGCACACGACGCAGCCGCTTGATGATCGCGCCTATTTCCTCACCTTTGTTCCAGCAATCACGGTCATCACCGCCGCCATCGTCGAGGCCATATGGCGAGGAAGCAGGTCGGCGCGTTTTATCGCAGCCGCTTGGACGCCAATTATGTTCGCATCGCTGGATCGGATGCTGCGCGGATTGGGCGTCTATGTTGGGCCATCGCACCTTGATCAGGCGCTCTATGTCGCCACCGGGATCGAAGTGATGATGATCAGCCTTGCGATCGCGGATCGTTTTCTGGCGCTGCGCCGGGAACGCGATGCGGCGGTGACGGAGGCGCGGATGATGGAGCAATTGTCTGAGCGTGATCCGCTCACATCTTTGATGAACCGCCGCGCGGTGGAGGCCCGCTTTGCTGATCTGCGATCACAGGGTTTTGACACATTCGCGGTGATCGATCTTGATCAGTTCAAACAGATCAATGATCAATTTGGCCACCAAATCGGTGACCGCGCCCTTGTCGCCTGCGGGGAGGCTTTGCAAAGCGGCGGAGGCGGAAGAGACCGCGATATTATCGCGGTGCGCCTCGGCGGTGACGAATTTGTCCTTTTGCTGCGCGGAAGGCGCAGTATCGAACGGGCCGAAGCCCTGCGTCAGGCGATCCCGCTCAGGATTGCTGCGGATGTGCCGGGGCTCGACCGGCCCGTTACCGCCAGCATGGGCGTGATCGAATTGCCGCGCGCGGCGGGTCAATTTATGACCTTCCACGATCTTTACGCCCGCGCAGATCAATTGCTTTATGAAGCCAAGGCATCGGGCCGAAACCGGATGTATTTTGAGCGCCTAGAACTGTTCAGCGAAGCGCCGCCCGCTCGGCCGCCCGCTCGGCCGGATGCACGGCCGCCCGCTCGACCGGATGCACAGGGCGAACACCGACAAGATATCGCCGCCTAACCTTCGCCAACCACCTGAAACGGGGCGAGCACTTCGGGCCGCACCCGCGCCAATCGCCCGCTTTGTCTATCCAGCATCGCCCAAGTGGTGCGCGCAGTCACCAGCACCTTGCCCGAAACGTCAGTAAATTCAGCGACACGAACGGATTTCGCCCCCTTTGCAGGGCCGGGAATATGCGTGGTGCCAATCGCGCTTTCGCCCTCGGCAATATTGCCGCGGTAATCGATCTCATGCCGGATCACGACCCAGAAAAATTGGTCTTGGTGCAGCGGATCAGCCGCCGCCTCCCAATGCGCGGTGGCGAGGTCTTGAATCCACTGCACCCAGACCGAATTGTTCACATGGCCCAGTTCATCAATATGGCGCGGCTCTGCGGTAAAGGTGCGGGTAAAACTGCGCGTTTCGCTCACTCGCCGCCCTCGGTCATCCCCATTTGCCATAGGATAAACGCAAACTCCTCCGCCGTTTCGCGCAAGGAATTCCACCGGCCCGATTGGCCGCCATGTCCAGCGCCCATATTGGTCTTCATCACCAAGACATTGTCATCGGTTTTCTGATCCCTCAGCAACGCGACCCATTTGGCCGGTTCCCAATAGGTAACGCGCGGATCGTTCAGGCCCGCTGTGACCATCATTGGCGGGTAATCCTGCGCGGTGACTTGGTCATAGGGAGAATAAGAAAGGATATAAGCAAAGGCCTCCTTACTCTCAATCGGGTTGCCCCATTCCTGCCATTCACCCGGCGTCAGCGGCAGATCCGCGTTCAGCATAGTGTTCAGCACATCGACAAACGGCACATGGCTGACAATCGCGCCATATTGCGCGGGGTCTTGATTGACGATCGCGCCCATCAATTCGCCGCCAGCCGATCCGCCGCTTGCCGTCACCATGCCTTCTGCGGTGAAACCCTGCGCAATCAATCCGCGCCCGGCATCGACGAAATCGTTGAATGTGTTGGTCCGCTCCAACCCCTTGCCTTGCAAATACCAACGACGGCCCAAATCATCACCGCCGCGAATATGCGCAATCGCATATGCGAAACCGCGATCCACCAAGGACAAACGTGTCGTTGAGAACCCCGGCGGCACTGCATATCCATAGGCGCCGTAAGCATAGAGGTGCAGCGGCCCCGGCCCTTCGATCCCCTGCGCAGCCAGAATTTCCGCGCGGTCTTTGCGCATCACGATGCTGACGGGGACCATCGTCCCATCGCGCGCTTCGATCTCGATCCGCTGCGTCGTGTAAAGCGATGCGTCATAGCCGCTCGGGATTTCCTGCTGTTTCAACAGTTCCAGCGACGCGCTCGCCACATCGTAGTCGTAATCGGAATCCGGCGTCACCATGCTTTCATAGGAAAGCCGCAGCACGGTCTGATCATATTCAGGATTGTTCGACAGGCCCGCATCATAGCTAGCCTCTGGAAACGCAATCGGGCGGGCATCTAAGGGCGCGTCATAAGTGCGGATTTGCACCTGATCGAGGCCGTTTAGACGCCCTTCGGTGACGAAGAATGTTTCGAACAAATCAAAATCGGTGAGGTAAAATTCATCGGACCCCTGCAGCACGGTTTCCCAATTGCCCGGCGTCTCCAATGCGGCCTTCGCCAAGCGGAAATTGATGTGATCATCATTGGTCCAGATGAACATTTCGCCTTCACGAATATCCACCCCATATTCGACGCCGGTTTGGCGCGGTTTTACCAATGTCAGCGGCGCGGTTGGATCGGCGGCGGAGACAAAGCGCACTTCGCTGGTCTCATTATCGCCCGTGGAAATGATCAGATAATCTTCCTGAGCCGACAGCCCAGCGCCAACGCCAAAGCTCTCATCCTCTTCTTTGTACAGCACCACATCATCAGAGACCGGCGTGCCTATTACATGCAACCGCGCCTCGAGCGTGCGCCAATTCTCCGATGATGGACCGTAAACCAGCGCGGTATCGCCTGCGACCCATGTGAGGTTGCTGCGCAGGTTGGGAATTTCATCCGCGAGCATTTCGCCCGTCTGCAAATCCATGATCCGCGCGGTGTACCGCTCCGCCCCGCTAGTGTCGGTGGAATAGGCCATGAAACGGCCATTCTGACTAATCGACAGCGCGCCGAGGCGGAAATATTCCTGCCCCTCGGCCATGACATTCTCGTCGAGGATCAAGACCGCATCCGCGCCATCCTCCAGACCTTTGCGATAATGTTTGCGGTATTGCGCGCCTTCGTCGAATTCCGACCAATAGAGATATTCGCCCATCCGCTGCGGCACGCTGGAATCGTCTTCTTTGATCCGCCCGCGCATTTCGGTGAATAGCGATTCCGTCAGCGCCGCCTGCGGCTCCATCTGCGCTTCGAAATAGGTGTTTTCGGCGCGGATATAATCCAGCACATCTTCATCGTCGATCTCAGGATAAGATTTATCATAGAGCCAGTCATATGGGTCGCTAATCGTGATCCCGTGATGGGTGTAAGTGTGCTCGCGCTTTTCAGCGATTGGCGGGGAAATGGTCACGCTAGATTGGTCCTCATGTGAGTCGGCGATGGCAGCGCTAGCAGTCAAAGCCGCAAGGGCCGCAGCGCATGTAAGAAGAGAGAGACGGGATTTCGACATTGGGGCGGATCCTTATCGCGGCACGCGCCGCTGGAAAGAGACAGCCAATCGGCCTATATGTAGCGCTTACAGATATTCATCCTCGCGGGGCAAGGTCTGTGCGAGAACTAGCCGGGAAACGACCAAATGTTGATGCAAACTCACGAAGCCCGTTTGAAAGCGCTGCGCGAAGAATTGAAACGCCGGGGGCTGCACGGTTTTGTGATCCCGATTTCTGATGAGCATATGAGCGAATATGTCGGCGAATATGCGCAGCGCCTCGCATGGCTCACTGGCTTTGGCGGATCGGCGGGGTTTGCGGCCGTGACGCTGGATCACGCGGCGATCTTTGTCGATGGACGCTATACCGTGCAGGTGAAAGATCAGGTCGATGAAGGTCTGTTCGAATATCGCAGCATTCCGGGCGACAGTTTGGGCGATTGGCTGAAAGAGGTGAGCGAGGAGGGCGCGCAAATCGCCTATGATCCGTGGCTGCACACATGGAATTGGGTGGCGTCCTTAGAGGCCGCGGTGAAGCCTGCGGGCATCACAATGGTTCCGGCGGATGGCAATCCAATCGACGCGGTGTGGTCCGATCAGCCGGCGGCATCCGATGCGGCGGCGATTGTGCATACCGAGGATCTCGCCGGACGTTCATCAGCGGAAAAGCGCGCCGATGTGGCCGATTGGCTTTGCCATGAAGGGCTGGATGCGGTGGTCGTCCCGGCGCTCGACTCGATTGCTTGGTTGCTCAATATTCGCGGGCAAGACGTGGCGCACACGCCCGTCGCCTTGTCTTATGTGATCGCGCATAAAGATGGCCGGGCTGATTTGTTTATCGCGCCTGAGAAAATGACGCCGGAGGTTACGCAGCATCTGGGCAACGCCATCACTGTCCGCCCGCGCGATGCGTTTCAGGCGGCTTTGGGCGAATTGTCGGGCAAGAATGTCAGCGTCGATCCTGAATTTGGCGTGGTCGGCATTGCGCAGGCTTTGCGCGCAGGCGGGGCGAATTTCACGTTCAAGCAAGACCCAACGATCCTCGCCAAAGCGGTCAAAAACGCAGCCGAAGTTCAAGGGCACCGCGATGCGCAGGCGCGTGACGGCGCGGCGGTGAGCCGGTTCTTGCGCTGGCTAGAAGTGACAGCACCTGCCGGTGAGATCGACGAATTGACTGCCGCTGCGAAGCTCGAAGGCTTCCGCCGCGAACATGGTGATTTGCGCGATACCAGTTTTGATACCATTTCCGCCGCCGCTGGCCATGCCGCTTTGCCGCATTACCGGGTGGACGAGGAAAGCAATATCACGATCCCGCCCGGCTCCATTTATCTGGTCGATTCCGGCGGACAATATCCGGCGGGGACGACCGATATCACGCGCACAGTGTGGATCGACACTCCGGAGGGCAGCGAGCCAAGCGCCGAAATGAAAGACCGCTTTACGCGTGTTTTGAAAGGTCACATCCAAATCGATCGTGCCGTGTTCCCTGCCGGGACCAGCGGCGGCCAAATCGACGCATTGGCGCGGCAATATTTGTGGGAAGCCGGGGTCGATTACGCACACGGCACCGGGCACGGCGTCGGCAGTTTTCTGGGCGTCCATGAAGGGCCGCAGCGCATTGCAAAACCCGCTGGTGGGCAAGCCGGAACAAGCCAAGAATTGCTTGCCGGGATGATCTGTTCGAACGAGCCGGGCTATTACAAAGCGGGCGCGTTCGGCATTCGGATCGAAAATCTGGTGTTGACGGTCGAGCGGGAGATTGAAGGCGCAGAAGGGCGCTATCTCGGTTTTGAACCGCTGACATTTGTACCCATCGGGCGGCGCTTGATCGAAAAGAACCTGCTGACCGAAAGCGAGATAGATTGGCTCAATGCCTATCACGATAAAGTGCGCGCAATCCTTGCTCCGCAGCTGACTGGCGATGATTTGGCTTGGGTGGAGCGCGAGACGGCTGCGTTATAAGCCAAGGCGACCTACCCTCACAAATACTGACCCACATGCTGGCCGACATACTAGGGCGCATTTGCGTGATGCGCGATGTTCTAGTAATGTTCCAAAACTCCGAGTCGCAATCGGCGGCGCGGGCTAAAGGGACTTTGTGGGAGGAACATCATGATCGGTTACGTAACTCTGGGCACCAATGATTTGCCGCGCGCGGCGAAATTTTACGATGCAATTGCCGGACATTTTGGCGTTGGCCGGATGATGGATTTTGACACTTTTATCGCTTGGGGTGAAATGGCCGGAGCGCCCGGGATCGCGGCGACCAAACCGTTTGACGGCGAAACAGCCAGCGTCGGGAACGGCACAATGGTCGCCTTGCAAGTCGACGGGCCAGAAAAGGTGCAAGCGGTCTATGACACCGCAATCGCCGAAGGCGGCAGCGATGAGGGCGCACCGGGACCGCGCGGCGATGATGGCTTTTACGCGGGTTATTTCCGCGATCCAGACGGCAACAAATTGAATGTCTTCTGCATGGTCGCCCCAAAATCATGAGCGCGCACAAATTGAGCGATTCATTCCTACATCTCGGATTAGGGGCGACGGCGGTTCCGCAGCCGCCGTTTTCCGGGTTGGAATGGTATGCGGGTTACGGCGCACGCCACGGCGATGACGGGCCAGAAGGCAGGCTGGTTTCGCAGCACACTTTCACCGAAGCATGGGACAGTTGGGAAATGCATCCCAAAGGCGCTGAGGTGGTTATTTGCACGCATGGCGACATGGTTTTGACGCAGGAATTCCCAGACGGGTCGCGTCAAGAAGTGCCCTTGTCAGCGGGCGAATATGCGATCAACGCGCCCGGCGTGTGGCACATCGCCGATGTCGAAGAGAGCGCAACAGCGATCTTTATTACAGCAGGCGAAGGGACCGAGCACCGGCCCAGGTAAAGTGGGTCGCTACAGTGTTAGGCCTCGGCAAAGCCTTAGATTTCCGGCTTTTCTTGCGCCGGGATGAACCGCAGAGCGCTCAAAATTGCACTCAGGTGAACGGGCCGCGATGCCTGATACAAACCGCGACAATGTCGCATCATTTCGGGATAATCCTGAGACATTCGCCCACTAGAACAGGCCTCGTGAGTTGCGGCGGAGTTGTCCATTAACACCTCCCCCATGATGGTACGGCAATTTAGACGGGACGGGTTTTGACACCCCTCATTACCCTCCCCAGCCGCTATCGACGTTTGTGATGCTTCGTCGCAGCTCTTCCAAATGACAATCGTTCTGGAAGGACATATTATGCGCAAACTTACCCTCACACTCTCGGCTGCGGCGCTTGCTCTTGGTATTGGCGGCGCAGGAATTGCTGTTGCCAATCACCATGGTGCCGGCCACGGGGAACGCGGCTTTGCCGCCGCCGATGCGAATGATGACGGCGTTGTTTCACTCGAAGAAGCCAAAGCAAAAGCCGCAGAGCGCTTCGCCAAGATGGACGCCAATTCCGATGGCCAGCTTTCCACAGGTGACCGAGACGCCCGGCGCGCTCAACGATTTGCCGAAACCGATACAGACGGCAATGGCGAAGTCAGCCCCGCCGAAATGACCGCCGCACGCGAAACACGCGATGCGCGCCGAGCGGAGCGCCGCGCTGAACGTCAGGCGAGCATGTTTGAGCGCGCCGATACAGACGGCAGCGGCGGATTATCCGAAGCCGAAATGATGGCGGCCCGTGAGGCACGCGCCGAACGCAGAGGCGGACGCGGTGAAGCCCGCGAAGGTCGCCGTGGAAATCGCGGCGAAATGCGACGCGGCGGACGACGGGCCGGCGGGGATCGGGGCCAAAACCGAGCGATGCGCATGATGCGCCAAGCCGACGCCAACCAAGACGGCACGGTGACGCAGGCTGAATATGACAGCGCGATTGAGGCACGCTTTGCCCGCATCGACACCGATAATTCCGGCACCATCACCGCCGAGGAACAGAGCGCTGCCCGCGAAGCGATGCGCGCAGAGCGTCAAGAGCGCCGTGAGCAGCGCCGCCAAGAACGCAGCGCGAAGCCGCAGGCGACAGCTGAGCATAATTAGCTCTCCCGCGGGCGGGCATTCGAATGATGCCCGCCTGCAATCACGCCGGTCTGGCGCGCAGCGCCGTGATCAATCGATGCGACTAAACTCATGCAGTTTGTGCGCCGGGCCGGCACTTTGGATTTGGCAAGACTTGTGGTCATTCAGCGAAACTTGTGGTCAGTGAATAGCAGCTATGGAAACCGCCCCCACCTCAATCCTCTTAGTCGATGATGAACCGACCCTGCGCGAACCGCTTGCCGAATATCTGATCGGTCAGGGGTTTACAGTCACCGACGCGGAAAGCGCACCGGCGGCCCGTGCGGCGCTGACCGAAATCACGCCTGATATTGTCCTACTCGACATTATGATGCCGGGTGAAGACGGATTGTCGCTGTGCCGCCATCTGGTTGAAACACGGCAATTGCCTGTGATTTTCCTGACCGCTCGCGGGGAGCCGACCGACCGAATCGTCGGATTGGAATTGGGCGCGGATGACTACATCGTCAAACCGTTTGAACCGCGAGAATTGGTGGCGCGCATCCGCACCGTCCTGCGCCGCGTCGGACGCAGCGGCAATGCGCAAACAAACACGCAGGACTGGCATTACGGATTTGAAGGCTGGGTGCTTGATCCGCTGAAGCGCAAATTGACGGACCCAAACGGTGTCACAATCCCAATCTCAACCGCAGAATTCCGTTTGCTGCGCGCTTTCCTCGATAATGCCCGCAAAGTGCTCGACCGTGACCGTTTGCTGGATATGGTTCAGGGCCGCACCGCACATCTGTTCGACCGTGCTGTCGACAATCAAGTCAGCCGATTGCGCCGTAAAATTGAGGCTGACACCAGCGACCCACAATTCATCCAAACCGTGCGCGGGGGCGGTTACCGTTTCTCCGCAAGCGTCAAACGCATTGTCCCTCCGGCAGATAGCGGCGCGGCCCGCGCATGACGCGTCTGCTGCCGTTCCGCCTGTTTCCCGCCAGCTTGTTGGGGCAGGTCATGCTCAGCGTCGCGCTGGCGCTGCTGGTGGCTCAGCTTGTGTCGGTGGTTTTGATATATCGCGCGGGCGAAGAGCGGCGCGAGGCGGCGATCATTACCGCCGCCGCGTTTCAACTGGTAAACGGCGCGGAACGCGAAGAACGAAGCGCGGAATTGCGCGAAGCCCGCAGAGCCCGGCGCGAAGAGCGGCGCGGTATTGGTCGAGGCGAAAGGGGCCCTGAAAGGCGGGCCGAAAGACGGGCTCAAAGAGAGGGCCGAGCACAGACCCAAAGAGAGGGCGACGGCAGCCGGCGACGCCTCATTCAAGACGCCGCTGGTCCGCAACCTGGTCGTGGCGGACTGCCACGCATCTTGCGTTATCACATGACACAAACCGCCCCCATTGCCGCTTCGGAGGTATCCAGCGACGACCCGCGTATCGAGAGGCTTCTCGAGATATTGACCGTGGAAGGCATTGATCCGCACGCGGTCGCCGTGACCGTTCGGCGTGCGGGTGATGATCCCGTGCTTATGGATTTTGCCCAGACCCGCCCGCGTTTTCAAAGGCGCACAGAATGGCAGGCCCGCAACCTTTACGTCGTAGCCATTCAACGCGAGGCTGGCGGCGCGTGGGAAACGGCGCGCATTCTCGATCCTCAGCGCCGGCAGGCGGCCTTGGGGATTTTGCTGTTTCAAACTCTGGTGACATTCGCGTTTCTGATCGTGATCCTCTTTCTTGTTCTGCGCCGGATCACACGTCCGCTGGCGAGCCTGACCGAACGCGTCGGCGATTTTTCACGTCAGCCCGGAAAAGCCGTCTTGCTCGAAGAAAGCGGCCCATCGGACACGCGCAGATTGATCGCGGCGCATAATGCGATGGAGGCGCGGATTGCGGCGCTGCTGGATGAAAAAGACGTAATGCTGGGCGCGATTGGTCATGATTTGAAAACGCCGCTCGCGGCTTTGCGGGTGCGGATTGAAAGCGTCGCTGACGATGCTCAGCGCAAAAAAATGGTCGGCAGCATAGAGGACATTACCGTTACGCTTGATGATATTTTGGCACTGGCCAGGGTTGGCCATGTCGCGGCGCAAGACCGCGAGCCGGTAGATTTGAGCGCGCTGGCCATGGGCGTGGTGGAAGAATTTGAAGATCTTGGCGAGCCTGTCGCCTTTACGAACGGATCGAATGGAAGCCGAGTGGTCGCCAAGATTCAAGAGACATGGACCAAACGCGCGCTTCGCAACCTCGTCTCTAACGCCGTGCGATACGGTGAGGCGGCGGAGATTTCGGTGTTTGAAGAGGGCCGTCATGCGGTCTTGCGCGTCGATGATCGCGGCCCCGGTATCGCGCCTGAAGACATCGCCGCAATGCTAGAGCCTTTCACTCGCGGCGAAGCATCCCGGAACCGCGCGACTGGCGGGGCAGGGCTTGGTCTGACGCTAGCCCGCGCCATCGCGCAGCAGCATGGCGGTGAATTGTTCCTCGCCAATCGTAACGAAAGAGGTTTGCGCGCCGAACTTAGGCTGCCGCTCTGAAACGCCGCGTGTTAAGGGTTTGGCCAAACCGGGAGACACTAAAATGACCGCAACAATGTATGGTGCGCCGCTGTCGCTTTATTCGGGAAAGCTGCGCGCGTTCCTCGATTGGAAAAGTGCAGATTTCACCGAAGTTCTAGCCACGCCGGACATCCACCAAAACGAAATCATCCCTGCGGTCGGGCGTCCCGTTATCCCGGTCGTCAAACTGAATGATGGCACCATTCTGCAAGACACGACGGTCATTATCGACCATTTTGAAAACGCCCTGCCCGGCGCATCCGTCTATCCCGAAACTCCGCGCCAACATCTCGCCGCTTTGCTGCTGGAAACGTTTGGCGATGAATGGTTGGTAATCCCGGCCATGCATTATCGTTGGAATTACAACGAAGAATGGGTCTACGGCGAATTTGGCAAAGTGGCGCTGCCCGGCGGTACAGAGGCAGAGCAATATGAAGCCGGCAAACAGCGCGGCGCGGCGTTTAAGGGCTTCGTCCCGATGCTGGGTATCAACGCCGAAACCATCCCGGCGATTGAGGCAAGTTATGAGGCTTTGCTCGCCGATTTGGACGCCCATTTTGCGGCGCATCCCTTTCTGCTCGGCACACGGCCCAGCATCGGGGATTTTGGCTTGATCGGGCCGCTCTATGCCCACAATTACCGCGACCCGGCGAGCGGAGAGATCATGCGGCGGCTTGCGCCCAATGTGGCCAAATGGGTCGAACGGATGATCGCGCCGGAACCGCTTTCGGGCGCTTTCGAACAGAACGATAGGGTCCCCGAAACCGTGCTCCCGGTGCTGGCGCGGATGATGGCAGAACATCTGCCTTATCTCGCAAATGTCGCGCCGATGCTGCGCGACTGGGCCGGGGCGAATGAGGGGGTTGAGCTTCCGCGCGCGCTCGGCATGGCGCCCTTTGCGATAGAGGGCGCGGCGGGCGAGCGGCTCGCTCTGCCCTTCAGCCTATGGATGCTGCAACGCGCGCTGGATTATCTCGCCTCGCTCAGCGGTGATGACCGCACGGCCTGTGAGGCGATGCTGCGATCATGCGGCGGCGAGGCGCTTTTGACATTTGAAATGCCCGTCCGGCTTGTTTTTGAGAACCACAAATTGCGCGTAGATTCCGCCTAACGCATCAATCCGCCGATCAAATTGCGCACAAATCGCCCGGCAATCGGTCCGGCCAAATCGGTCGCAATCGAACCTGCCGCCGATGTAATCCCTGACTTTACGGGGTTGGAGCGTGATTTTTTGCCAAGGACTGCTGCGGCTGCTGCGCCTGCCATGCCGCCAGCGGCGACCTTTGTGCCGCGTGACAGGGCTTTCTCCCACATGCTTTTGGTCTTGCGCGGGCGCTTGGCGACTTCTTCGCGCCCTTTCTCTTCGACCTCCTCGGCGGTGTCGGCGGCATCTTGTGATTTTGCGAGCAGGACTTCTTCCGCACTCTCGCGGTCGACGGCTGTGTCATATTTGCCGTCAAACGGGCTGACGGATTGGATAATCGTGCGCTCTTTCGCGGTGACCGGGCCAAGGCGCGAACGCGGCGGTTTGATCAAAGTGCGCTGCACCACGGTTGGCGCGCCTTCTTCATCCAGTGTCGAAACCAGCGCCTCACCCACTTTCAGCTCAGTGATAACTTCTTCGGTATCCATATCCTTGTTGATACGGAATGTTTCCGCCGCCGCTTTGATCGCGCGTTGATCGCGTTTGGTGAAAGCCCGCAGAGCATGTTGCACCCGGTTGCCAAGCTGACCGGCGACTTCCTCGGGAATATCAATCGGATTTTGCGTCACGAAGAACACGCCAACGCCCTTGGAACGGATCAGGCGCACGACCTGTTCGATCTTGTCCTGCAAGGCTTTGGGCGCGTCATCGAACAGCAAATGCGCCTCATCAAAGAAAAATACGAGGCTGGGTTTCTCTGGGTCGCCAACCTCCGGCAGACTCTCAAACAATTCCGCCAGCAGCCACAATAGGAAGGTCGCGTAGAGTTTGGGGCTGCGCATCAATTTGTCCGCCGCCAGCACATTCACATAGCCGCGTCCGTCCTCATCCACTTTGAGGAAATCGTCGATTTCAAGCGCCGGCTCGCCAAAGAAATGGTCCGCCCCTTGCGCCTCAAACGACAGCAATTGCCGCTGAATCGCGCCAACCGATTGTTTGGAGACATTGCCGTAAACGCCCGACAATTCTTTTGAATTTTCATAGGCCCATTGCAGCATTGATTGCAGATCGCCGAAATCGAGCAGCAACAACCCGTTTTCATCGGCGTGTTTGAAAACAATCTGCAACACGCCTTCTTGTGTGTCATTCAGATCAAGCAAACGCGCGAGCAGCAGCGGGCCCATTTCTGAAATCGTAGTGCGGATCGGATGCCCTTGTTCACCAAACAGATCCCAGAAAATCACGGGATTATCCGAATAGGCATAATCATCCATGCCCAATTCTTTCGCGCGGCCTTCTAACTTGTCGGCGTGCTTAAACTTTGGCGATCCCGGCATCGCAATGCCTGACAAATCGCCCTTCACATCCGCGACGAATACCGGGACGCCATTGGCCGAAAAACTCTCCGCCAATCCCTGAAGCGTCACCGTTTTACCCGTGCCGGTCGCGCCCGCGATCAGGCCGTGCCGGTTCGCCCGGCTCAAGGCGAGGTTCTGATTTTCACCATTGCCGCCAAGGCCCAGAAAAATGTCGCTCATTGCTCGCTTAATCCCGCTGGTTTTCGTGTTCGCTGCGGTGTGCAGAGCCAAAGGGCATGGGTCAAGTTTTCAGCATTCTTCTCGACTTGCACCCGCAATCCCGTAAAGCGAAAAGATGGTTCAGGCCGCTACGACACAGATGTTTGTATTGCTGGACGATGCGCGCGCTCCTGATGGCGCGCGAGCCGGCGAAGCAGCGGATGCCTTGTTTTATGAGGCGCCGCGCGAAGTGTTTGTAGCGCACCGCCCGCAAGATGTTGCAAGCGTGTTGGAAGCGGCAGAGGCCGCGCGCGCAGCGGGCGGCAAAGAGCAATTGGAGCTCGCCGGATATATTGCTTATGAAGCAGGGTTAGCGCTGGAGTCGAAATTGGCGGCGCTTGCTGACGGGCGCAGCGGCGCGAATGGTCCGCTTGTGTGGCTTGGGCTGTTTGATCCGCCGACGCGGATTGCGGCCGCAAATGTGCCCCAATGGCTCGCCGCACGCAGCGACGGTAGCGCATCGCTCGGCCCGCTAGAGGCGCAGCTTTCGCCGGGCGGTTATGCCGCCGCCTTTGAAGCATTGCGCGAAGCGATCAGCGCGGGCGATATTTACCAAGCGAACCTAACTTTCCCGCTAGCAGGATCCTATCGCGGGGAGGAAACCGCCTTGTATGCCGCCATGCGATCTGCGGCGGGTGCAGGTTATGGCGGGATGCTCTTTGATGGGACGCATTGGCTGCTGAGTTTCTCGCCCGAATTGTTCGTTGCGCTTGAAGAGAACCAAGCCAAGGTCAAACCGATGAAGGGCACACGCCCGCGCAGCGATGATCCCGTGACCGATGCCGCGCTTGCCGACGAACTGGCAAATTCGGTTAAAGATAAAGCCGAAAACCTGATGATCGTCGATTTGATGCGCAATGATCTGTCGCGCGTCGGTGTGCCGGGCAGCGTCCGTGTCGATGCGCCGTTTTTGGTGGAAAGCTATCCGACGGTTCATCAAATGGTCTCCAGCGTGCGCGCGCAATTGGGGCCGGGCAAAGGCGTGGCCGATTTGCTGCAGGCGATATTCCCCTGTGGCTCGATTACTGGCGCGCCAAAGATCCGCGCGATGGAACTGATCCAAGAGACCGAACGCGATGCGCGCGGCGCTTATTGCGGGGCCATCGGGCGGATCGGCGCAGATGGCGGCGCGGCGTTTAATGTGGCGATCCGAACATTGCGCCTGACACCGATAGAAAACGGCCAAGGCAGCGCAGTTTTGGGCGTCGGATCGGCAATTGTTGCCGATAGCGAGGCAATGGAGGAGCGGCGCGAATGCGAGGTAAAGGCGGGCTTTGCGCGGGCGTCATCGCCGGACCATTCAGCCGCAGCCTTTGACCTGATTGAAACGATGGCGTTCGATCCAGAGGTCGGCATCGGTATGCTCGAATTGCATCTGACGCGGATGAAGAACAGCGCCGCGAAGCTCGGCTTCGAATTTGACCGCCACGCCGCACGCAACCGTATTCAGGCGCTGTGTTTTGAGCTGGAGGAACCGGCAAAATTGCGCCTGCTAACAGCGCGCAGCGGCGCAACCGCGCTGGAGGCGGGGCCAATGCCTGCCCCTTTAAACACGCCCGTTTCCGCAATCGCTCTGCCCAATCCGCTTGATCCGTCCGATTGGCGGCTGGCGCATAAAACGTCGGATCGCGGATTTTACGAAGACGCGCTCAGCGCTGCTAAGGGGCTGGGCGGCGCAGAGGCCATTCTGGTGCGCCATGACGGCTTAGTGACAGAAGGCAGCTTCACAAATATCTTCGTCGAACGCGATGGCATGCTGCTGACCCCGCGGGCGGGGCTTGGCCTTTTGCCGGGGATTTTGCGCGAATATTTGATCGAAAAAGGCCGCGCGAAAGAGGCGGATCTGACGCTCGATGATCTGGCGGATGGATTTCAGCTCGGCAATGCGGTGCGCGGATTGTTTGCAGCGCGTCTGGTCGCCGGGGACGAGCTGGGCTAAGATGAAGATCAAACGCTCAAAACTGAGCGGCCCGGAGTACAGACAATTCAAATCCCCATCCTCTTCGAAGACGGCGAAGCGCTCGTCATCAACAAGCCTGCTGGTCTGCCGGTGGATCGCCCAAAACGCGGCGGCCCAGCCCTGTGGGACCATATTGAGCAGCTGAAACTCGGCTTTCAACGCCCGCCAGTCGCGGTCCACCGGCTTGATACAGACACCAGCGGTTGCCTGCTAATGGCGCGCAATCCGAAGGCTTTGAAACGGTTCAATAAGGCTTTTGAAGATCGACTGGTGGGCAAGACCTATCTGGCGATCATCGATTTCGAACCGGCTGAGACGTCGGGGACGATTGAATTGTCGCTTTCCAAAATCAGCTCAGCGGAAAAAGGCTGGCGGATGATTGCTGCGAAAAAGGGCAAGCCAGCGGTGTCGCATTGGGAATTGCTGGAAACGGTCGGAGAGGGCGACAAGAAACGCTCGCTGATCCGTTTTCGCCCCACCACCGGACGCACGCATCAATTGCGTGTTCACGCGCTTCAAGGGCTGGGCACGGCTTTGCTGGGCGATCCCGTTTACGGGCCGGTCCGGGGCCAGAATAAGGGCGCGCCAAGGACGATGCTGCATGCCGAATCGATCACGGTGGAACGGGCTGGTAAGCCTGCCATCACAGCCTTTGCGCCCTTCCCAGAGGATTTTGTGCGCGCTGGATTGACCGCGCCGCAGCAGCCTGCGCCGCCTGAAAAGCCAGCGGGTCCCGCAAATCCTGACATTCCCCCGCAGGGTGATGCCCCTGAGCCGGATAATGAACAATAACCTGCTAGAAGAGATAATCGCGCGGGCGCATAGTCTGGCAGAAGAAAGCTTTCTCGCCGGATCTGGCCCCGGCGGGCAAAACGCCAACAAGGTTGCCACCGAAGTTCAATTGCGCGTTAACATCTACGCGCTGCGCCTGCCGCCGCCCATGTTCGCGCGGCTGCGTGAATTGGCCGGATCAAAGCTGACCGCCGCTGGCGATTTGCTGATCACTGCGCGCGAACACCGCACGCAAGAGGCCAATCGCAGCGGCGCGCGGGCGAAGCTGGAAGGCATGCTGAAAGACGCGCATCACCAGCCTAAGAAACGCGCCAAAACTCGCATAAACCGCATCGGCAAAACCCAAAGATTGAAGGCAAAGAAGGCGCGCGGCGACGTGAAGTCCAAACGCGGCAAAGTCAGCCGCTCAGATTGGTGAGCGCCGCAGAGCATTGGGACGAAGGCGGGCCGGCTGAGGAATAGTGGTCTGTCAGAGGCGGGCCGAGGGCAGGCCAGAGGCAGGAACGCTTGACTTTTGCCCGTGAATCGGGAAATGCGCGCGCTCTCACGGCGGTGCTGTTTGCGCCGCCTTTTATTTTCAGGTCCACGAACACAACGCTTGGACCATCAGCCGATCTTAGGAAACCGCCATGGCGAAACCCGCAACCGTCAAGATCAAGCTCGTCTCGACCGAGGGTACGGGCTTTTATTACACGACCAAAAAGAACCCACGCAACACCACCGAAAAAATGGTGTTTCGTAAGTACGACCCGGTCGCACGTAAGCATGTCGAATTCAAAGAAGCCAAGATCAAGTAAGATCGCGGCCACTCTGGTCCGATTCGCGGCCTGAGCAGGCGGCCTGAACACGCAGGTCGCGCTTAATTCATCGACAGTTCAACGCTGGGCCTTTAGCTGAGCCGGTATGAACATCATGACCAAACTTCGCCGCACTGGCTTTGCTCTCGCGACTGCGGGAACCCTTGCGCTTGGCCTATCGCTGGGATCGGCTTCGTTTGACAACGCGCCTTTTGCCCCGCCCGCCGCCGCACAAAGCAGCAATGCTGATCTCGACCGCGCGGTCGCTGCGCTGCGCGGCATTTCGACAATGCGCGCCGATTTCACTCAGACCGACCGCGCTGGCAATGCCGCCCGCGGAACCATGACGCTGAAACGGCCGGGCAAAATCCGTTTTGATTATGGGCGCGATGCCGACCTGTTGGTCGTGTCCAATGGCCGTTCGCTCTATATGGTCGATTACGAAGTCAATCAGGTCGAACGCTGGCCGATCCGCAGTTCGCCATTGGGCGCGCTGCTCGACCCTGACCGCGATGTCCGCCAGTTTGGCACGCTGCTTTCTAATGACAGTGCGAGCGTGGTCAGCATCGATGTCCGCGACCCGGATAAGCCAGAATTTGGCCGAATCATCATGAACCTTGTGCGCAACCCCAATGCGCCGGGCGGATTGCAATTGATGAACTGGGTCGCGCTGGACGCACAGAATCACCGGACAACGGTGCGACTCACGAATCACCGCTATGGTTTGTCTGTTCCTGACAGCACCTTTCAATTCCGCGATCCGCGCCGCTCATCTCGTCGCCCGCGCTGAACGGACTGACCTTCAAAAGTTGTAAGAATGCGACAAAACTAGGGCCGCGTTCATATAAGTGAAAGCCGAGAGCGACTAATTCTATTGAACAAGGCGGATGGAGCTGAGGGTTTCCCCCCTGTTGCCCTGGCTTCGCAAAGTCCACCTTGCACAAAAAGCGTGACGAACGCTCATATGGAACCCCTGTGCCATCGCCCCCGGCACAGGGGTTTTTTGATTCTCGCGCGGGATTTCTTGTTTACGCACTCTATCCGGGGCGCGATGTCCTCGCGCCTGCGGCGCTGCGGGCGGCCAGTCGGCCTTGCGGTCGCTGCGCGACCGAGCTCCGCCACCTAGTTTCTAGTTTCCGCTGGGATTGCTTGCGATGTCCTCGCGCTGTTCCCAGCCAAACGCGCTGCGGATGATGTCATAAATCACGTTTTGCTCGATCACACCGCGCGCTTTGTCGGCGCCGGGCCCTTGGGCATAGAGGGCCACGTCTTCACCCGCATGCGTCTCTGAATAGAGCGGCACGGCGGATTGTTGGCGGGCTTCTATGCCGGTTTCGGGCGTTGGCCGATCAGCGTCCGTCGCAATCGCACCGGGGCCATTGGCATAGCCTAATGTGGTATAGGGCTGACCGTCATTTGCTGGCGTTGGTTCTTCTGTGTTGCTGATATCGCCCGACGGCGGCACCACCAGGCCCAGAATGTCATTCCCGCGCCGGGGATAGCCAGCGATTGTGAACACATGGCTGTGATCGGCGGTGACCAGGATCAGCGTCTCTTCTGGATCGGTGTTATCGATCGCATATTGAATGGCCCGCGCAAATTCGACGGTTTCTTCAAGAGCCAGACCCGCTTGGCCCATGTGGTGGCCGTGATCAATGCGGCCCGATTCGACCATCAGATAATACCCATCTGGATCGCGCGAGAGGCGGCTGATGGCTTGGCGCGTCATATCGGTCAGCGTCGGCTCTTCGGATTCTTCTTCGCGCTGGGCGGTGTAGGTCATGTGGCTGGGTGAGAAGAGGCCAAAGACCGGCACATCAAGCGGAGCCGATTCAAGCTGAGCCGCGGTCCGCACAAACGACCCATCGGTGCGAAGGACCCAATCCGCCGGGAGATTGGCATCGGTTTGCGTGCGGCGGCCGCCGACTTCTGTCCCATAGAACGGCGCGGAGCCGCCACCGAGCGCCACGTCCCAATCCGCTCTTATCAATTGCGCAGCGATGTCAGAGCAACCTTGGCCGCGTTGATCCTCTGGAATGGCGGCGTCGTCTTCCCAATTGCGATCCGGGCTGCGGGCATAGACGCTGGCCGGGGTCGCATGGGTGATCCGCGCGGTGGACACGATGCCAAGCGCCAAACCGCGTTCTTTCACTTCTTCGCCCAGCAATGGCAACGGATGCGCCAATGCGCCCGCGCATGATCCGCGCGACGCCTCTGGGCCAACACCGAGGAAGCCAATATTGGTCTTGGACCCGGAATGCATGGCCGTTGCGGTCCCCGCGCTATCGGGCACCTGCGCGTTCACATTGTAGGTTTTGACCAGCGCCACATTGTCGAAAGTCTCAAACGGCAGGACATATTCCTCGCCCGTCTGACCCCGTTGTTGCCCGGCATAAATGCGCGCGGCGGTGATGGTGGAAATGCCCATGCCATCGCCGATAAACAAAATGACGTTTTTCGCGCGCGGCTCGGTTGCCGCTTCGCTGGTGCCAGTTTCAGGTGCGCCGGGCGCAGGCGCAGCGGCGCTCGTATAGGTATCACCCTCTTGAATAACGCAGCCGCCTAGCGGCAAAGCGATGGTCGCGATTAGAGCGGCGGCAATCTTCTTCATCGTCATATCGTCTCTTCTTAAAAGCGCGTTTTGCACTCGCTATCGGCTTCCTGCGCGCCGTGCCATCATTTGTGCCAAGTGAAAGGTGGAAACTTTGGCCGCGCCGCTCTAAATCAGACCGCATGATCTCAATCGCCACATGGAATATCAATTCGGTCCGCTTGCGCATGCCGATTGTCGAACACTATCTGCGCGAACATGCGCCAGACATTTTGTGTCTGCAGGAAATCAAATGCGAGGAAAGTAAATTCCCCGCAGAAGCCTTTGCCGCGCTGGGTTATGAACATCAGGCGGTGCACGGGCAAAAGGGGTATCACGGGGTCGCCACAGTCAGCCGGATCCCGATCCGCGAAGTCAGCCGCCACGATTGGCAAGCCAATGGCGAGGCGCGTCATGTTGGGGTGGAAATCACGGGCAAGGACGTGTTTGTCGACAATGTTTACGTGCCCGCAGGCGGCGATGTCGCAGACCGCGAAGTGAACGCCAAATTCGGCCAGAAACTGGATTTTCTCGCGCGCATGACAGCGTGGGCAGAGACGCTGGATAAACAAACTTTGATCGTCGGCGATTTCAACATTGCCCCTTTGGAAAGCGACGTTTGGAGTCACAAGCAATTGCTGAAAGTCGTCAGCCATACGCCGCTGGAGGTGGAGACATTGCAGCGGTTTATGGACGCGCATGGCTGGGTCGATTTGGGCCGCAAACATATTGCCGATCCGGCGCGCTATTTCAGTTGGTGGTCGTATCGGTCACCCGATTGGCGCAAGAATGACCGCGGACGGCGGCTTGATCACATGTGGGCCAGCGAAGGTTTGGCGGCAAAATCAACTGGGCACAGCCTGCTTGAGGACGCGCGCAGCTGGGAAAAACCCTCCGATCATATCCCGCTGATCACTGAGTTCGATATTTGAGCGAGGCCTCCGCTCCTCGTCCCTCAGCAGGTTCGCCAGCTAGACGCGCGGCACAGGCGGTGGACGCGCTGCGGCATGGCTGGCCGTTGGCGTTTGAAAATGGCCCGGTTCTGCTTCCGGTGGAAACCGCCATTGCCAGCGGGGCAACCGCGCCAAAGATGCTGATCTCTGCAGCGCGCGCGGCGACTTTGAAATTGGCCAATCAACGCGATGCGGCGGTCCCGCATGCTCCGGTTTTGATTCGCGGCGGCGAACCGTTTGATATGCGCGCCGCCGTGCCGATCGCAGATCCGGCGCTGGATCTGAATAACCCGCTTAAAGGGCCGTTCCGCTGCGAGGCGATTGATTGGGAAGAGACCGCCTTGGCCGCGATGGAGTTTGCGCGGATTGCCGGCATACTCCCCGCCTTTCTTGTCAATCCGCTTTATGCCGGGGAGCCGCATCCTGTGGCCGCCGCTGACCTTGCGAAATATGCCGATGCGGGCACTTTGCAGATAATAACCCGCGCGCGCCTGCCCGTAAACGCCAGTGAAGCGGCGGAGATTGTTGCTTTCCGTTCCACCGCCGATACGCGCGAACATGTGGCGCTCATTATCGGCGATCAATGCGGGGACAGCGAGCCTTTGGTGCGCGTCCATTCCGAATGTCTAACCGGCGATATTCTGGGCAGCCTGAAATGCGATTGCGGCCCGCAATTGGATGCGGCGCTGCACGCTATGGCGGATCATTCCCAAAACAATGGCGGATGGGGCGCGCTGCTCTATCTGAGGCAAGAGGGGCGCGGGATCGGGCTCATCAACAAATTGCGCGCCTACCGATTGCAGGATCAGGGATTTGATACGGTCGATGCCAATCAACGGCTCGGCCTGCCGGATGAGGCGCGCGATTTTCCTGTCGCGGCGCGGATGCTCGAATTGCTAGGCGCGCGAACGGTGCGATTGATGACCAACAATCCGGCAAAGGTCGATGCTCTGACGCAGGCTGGGATCACCGTGAGCGAGCGGGTTCAACATCAATTGCCGGACAATCCCCACAATGCCCATTACCTCGCGACCAAACGCGATCGGTCGGGGCATTTGTTGAAATGAGGCGATAAAATGCGCGGACCGGAAATTCCCATCACCATTCGGCCCGAATCGAGCGGCGACGAAAAGGTAATTTTCGACCTGACCGAGGCCGCGTTCCGCGAAATGCCGTTTAGCGAAGGCGATGAACAGCACGTCATCAACCGGGTCCGCGCGGATGGCCAATTGACGCTGTCTTTGGTGGCAGAAGGCGCGGATCAGCCAAAGAGCCCTATCGTCGGCCATATCGCCATATCGCCGGTTACGATCACCGATGGCGCGGCGGGATGGTTTGGCCTTGGCCCGGTATCAGTCTGGCCCGAATTGCACCATCGCGGTATCGGCGGCGCGCTGATCACGCGAGCAATTGCCGATATGCGCGCGCGCGGCGCAAAGGGCATTCTCTTGATTGGCAGCCCGCTTTATTATCCGCGCTTTGGTTTTGAGCATGTCCCCCAAATCACATATCCCGGCGCGCCGCCAGAGGTGCTTCAAGTGCTGCTCTTAGAGGGGGAAATGCCGCGCGGCGAAGTTGCCTTTGCCCCCGGCTTTACAAAGCCAGCCTGACGCCGTTCAACATCAGCGCTGTTCAACATCAGCGCCGTTCGTAATCGGTCAGCCCACTCGCCAAGCGATTGCCCGACATCGCAACGCGCGACCCTGTCCAATCGGCGAGGAACACGCTGCTGCGCTGAAGGCCGGGTACGAACCGCGCTTCATTGCCCGTTACGGACAATCCGTCGGACGAATGCAAAACCGTTTCCGCGCCCAAGGCGATAAAGGCAGAGTAGTTTTCTTTATCGCGCCCTTGGATGAACCAATTGTCCGCAATTGCGCCGCCGCTGCCAGCGGGCAGGTCGATCATGTAATTCGTGGCACTGCCGCCTGCATCATCGAAGCTGTTGTTTTCGATCCGAACGGTGGCGGTGCGCGCTTTCAAATAATGTCCGCCGCGCCCGCGTTCAAAGCGGCTTTCAACCACGGTCAGCTCGCCATAATTGCCGATATAGAGCGAATGCGCACAGCCAGCCGAATTTTCGCAAGTGCCCAGCCCGCTAAATGTGGAGCGCATGATGTAGATGTGGCCCTCCGGATCATTGCCGGTCAAGATGCCCTGCTGACTGTTGAGGAACCGCGAATAGGCGACGTTGAGCGCGCCTTTTTCGAGCCGGATGCCTGCGCCATTGCCGTCGCGCACTGTGATGTTGGAAAATGTGATCCCGCGCACTTCCGCGCCGAGGCCGCGCAGAACCAATGCCGCTTTTCCCTCGCAGGCGGTGCGGTCGAAAGTGACAGTGCCAAATTCTTGCGCTGCATAAACGATCACACCCGCCGTTTGCACAGCGCATTGGCGATAGGTGCCCGCAGCAATGTTGATGGTGCCGCGCTGTTCACCGATCGCATTGACTGCGCCTTGCAGCGATCCATAACTGCGGCCGGTTTCTGCAATCGTAAACGGCCCGCTATTTTGGGCAGAGACAGATGCGGCCGGAATGACCGCCAAGCCCAGTCCAAGGATCAGGGCAAGAAACACCCAATCGAGCGAGTTGGCGATGCGGCTGGCAAATTGCATTGCAACCGAGGGGCGAGCTTTTGCGGGAAGGTGTACCATGAGCAGCGCTGTAGAGCGTTTTGCCCTGGCCCGCGCCGCGCTGTTCAACCATGTGCCGTTACGGTGCAGCAATTGGCGCTTGGCTTAACCCGGCTCTGCCCGCTACACCGGGACGCAAATTCTAGGGATAGTGAGGAGAACCCCCATGAAGACAATCGCAAAATACGCCGTAATCGGCGGGGCTGCTTTGGCCGTGGCCGCATGTGGAAACAGCAATGACGCCTCAACCGAGGCGATGCCGGAAACGGTTGAAATGCCTGCTGATGAAGCGTTGGAGCCGATTGCAGAAGAACCTGTGGTCGACGAAGAAGCGCTTGGCCCGCCGGTTGATCCCGCCGCCAATGCGCCCGATCCCGTCACAACCGAAGCCGTCGCCGATGACGCCGCTGCGGTCGCCGACGAAGCAATCGCCGCTGTCGAAGCCGCAGAAGCTGCAATGGCCGCAGAGGCAGCAGAAGCCGCCGCTGCGATTGATGCAATCCCGGCCGAGTAAGATGACAGCCGGACGAGTTACCGCCGCTGCTTTTACCCCTGGGCTAGTTGCCCCTGGGTTGGCGGCGGCGGCATTGCTGCTGTCGGCTTGTGACCCGTCGGGCGGAACCGCGCCGGGCGCAGTCAGCGAAGGCGAGGCCGCCGCTCTGCAAGAAGCTGCGGAGATGCTGGAAGAACGGCGATTGCCGGACGGCGCTCTGCCGCCAATTGACGCGCCCGCCGCGCAGCCGGGCGAAGAGGCACCGCCAGCAGAAGACAACATTGCGAGTGAAAGCGACCCCGAATGAACACAGGTATGGACGCAGAGACGTTCGAACAATTCGCCGAGCAATTGGAGCGCTATGTCAAAGAGCGTTTGATCCCAGCCGAAAGCGAAGTGATCGAGAACGACGCCATCCCGCCCGCCATTATTGATGAAATGCGCGATATGGGCCTGTTCGGACTATCCGTGCCGGAGGAATATGGTGGCGCAGGCCTGAGCATGACGCAATATGCGCGCGTCGTGAACACGATGAGCAACGCTGCGCCCGCCTATCGCTCGATCTTCTCGATCAATGTCGGGATGTTTGCGAGCGCTCTGAAAAACGGCGCCACAGAGGCTCAACGCGCCGAATGGTATCCGAAATTGGCAGAAGGTAAAATCGCCTGTTTCGGCCTGACGGAACCGGGTTCGGGCAGCGATTCTGCCGCGATGGCGACCACTGCGACGCCTGATCCGGATGGCAATGGCTGGATTTTGAACGGCACCAAACGCTACATCACCAATGCGCCGCATGCCGATGTCGCGCTCATCATGGCTCGAACAGAAAAAGACGCTTTGCCCAAAAATGCGCATGTCAGCGCGTTTCTGGTGCCGATGAATGCGCCGGGCGTGGCGACCGGATCGCCGGATAAGAAAATGGGGCAATCGGGCTCGCATATCTCCGACATAATGCTCGACGATGTGAAAGTGCCAGGTGAAGCCTTGCTCGGCGGGGAAACCGGCAAGGGCTTCCGTTTTGCGATGCAGAGCCTTGATAATGGACGTATTTCCGTGGGTGCGGCGGCAACCGGCTATGCAAGACGCGCGCTGAATTCCGCGATCCAATATGCCAATGAGCGGAAAGCCTTTGGCGAACCCATCGCCAATTTCCAACTGATCCAAGCGATGCTCGCCGATAGCGAGATTGAGATTTACGCTGCCGAGGCAATGATGGCCGATGTCACCGCGCGCGCCGATCGCGGAGAGAACATCTTGGTCAAAGCCGCCGCGTTCAAAGTCTTCGCCAGCGAAATGTGCGGCCGCGTGGTTGACCGGGTGGTGCAGGTTTACGGCGGCGCGGGATATTTGGCGGAATATGACGCGGAACGGTTTTACCGCGATGCGCGCATCTACCGTATCTATGAAGGCACAACGCAGATCCTGCAGCTGCAGATTGCGAAACACATGCTGCGCGAATGGGAATCTGCGAACGGCTGATCCGGCTGCGTCCGTCTAAATCCAATAAGGAAATCTCGTTTGTACCAGCTCCTCAATGACCTCTCGATTATCGAGGTTTCCAGCTTCGTCGCATCGCCCACGGCGGGCCTCTATTGCGCGCAAATGGGTGCGGAGGTCATTCGGGTCGACCACAAAGCGGGCGGGCTGGATTATGACCGTTATATGCTCACCAAAGAGGGCCGCTCGCTTAGCTGGGAGAACCTCAATCGCGCCAAGAAATCCGTCGCGCTCGATCTACGTTCGGGCGAGGGGCGCGAATTGTGCGTGGCGCTGGCTGCGAAGACCGGTCAGTGCATCACCAATCTGCCGGAGAAAAGTTTCCTCAGCCATGCTGCGATGAAAGCTGCGCAGCCAGGCGGTGCGCCAGATATGACATCGGTGCGGATTATGGGCTGGCATGATGGGCGTCAGGCGATGGATTTCACCGTCAACGCCGCATCTGGATATCCGTTGATGACGGGGCCGGAGGAATGGGAGGTGCAGACCGCGCCGCCGATCAATCAGGTTTTGCCAGCGTGGGATTTCATCACCGGGGCCTATTGTGCTTTCACCCTGCTCGCGGCCCTGCGTCACCGTGACAATTGCGGCATTGGCAGCGAGGTTCGAGTGCCCTTGGGCGATGTCGCGGTGGGTACAGCGGCGAATGCCGGGATGTATGCCGAAATGCTCTATCGCGGCGGGGACCGTGAGCGGCTTGGCAATGCGATTTGGGGCGCGTTTGGACGCGATTTCCGATGCAAGGACGGCACCCGTTTCATGGTCGCCGCGCTCACCGCGAAACAATGGGATGGTTTGGTCGAAGCCTTTGGCGTCAGCACCCCGATTGGCCAATTGGAGGCCGAGACCGGCGTCTCCTTCTCCGACGGCGATGACCCGCGCTTCAAACACCGGCACGCTCTGTTCGATATCTTCCAAAATGTTGCCAGCGGCCATGATTACAAGGCGCTCTCAGCACGAATGGCGGCCCATGGTTGCACATTCGAAAAATACCGCACCGCGCATGAGGCGGCGAATGATCCCGACCTAGTCACGAACAACCCGCTCTTCGGCCCATCGCCTGCCAATCCATCAGGTTTCGAATATCCTGCCACGCGCAGTTTTGCGAATATCCCGGCGCAGGATGCAGGCGACCCCGCCTCCGCACCCTATCTCGGTCAGCATTCTGAGGAAGTCTTGGCCGAGCGCCTTGGCCTTTCCAGCGGCGCCATTGGCAAATTGGTGGATGCCGGGACTGTCGCCCTATCTGATAAGGAAGCCTGATGACTACAACACCTCAAAGCACCAAGTCTCATGGCAGGCGTGCAGCCATCGTCTCCCCTCTTCGCACACCCGTGGGCAAATTCCTCGGCGGCCTTTCCAGTCTGAATGCGGGCGAATTGGGCGCGATCATCTTGAAAGCATTGGTGGAACGCAGCGGCATTAACCCAGAGCGCGTTGATGATGTCGTGTTCTCGCAAGGATACGGCAACGCAGAGGCGCCAGCGATCGGGCATTGGTCTTGGCTCGCCGCAGGGCTTCCCTTGGAAGTGCCCGGCTATCAGCTTGATCGGCGGTGCGGATCGGGGCTTCAAGCGGTCGCCAATGCCGCAATGATGGTCGAAACCGGCATGGCGGATGTTGTGGTGGCGGGCGGATGTGAAAGCATGTCCAATGTCGAGCATTACACGCTGCAAGGGCGCGGCGGCGCGCGGATGGGCGATATTACCCTGCATGATCGGTTGTCGCGCGGACGATTGATGAGCCAGCCGATTGAACGGTTTGGGATCATCACCGGCATGATCGAAACCGCAGAGAAATTGGCCAAAGATTACGGCATCACCCGCGAGGAAGCCGACGCCTTTGCTGTGCGCAGTCACCAAAATGCAGCGGCGGCGTGGGATGCTGGCAAATTTGATGAACAATTGGTGCCAATCGATGTGCCTCAGCGGCGCGGCGATCCGGTCACTTTTGCCTGTGATGAAGGGTTCCGCGCGGATGCCTCTGCCGAAAGCCTTGCGAAATTGCGCGCGCTTGATCTGAAACGCGATCCTGACGCCATCGTCACGGCCGGTAATGCCAGCCAGCAAAACGACGCGGCGGCGGCATGTCTTGTCGTCGCAGAAGACAAGCTCGATGAACTCGGCCTCACGCCAAGCCTGTGGTTTGGGGGCTGGGCAGCGGCAGGGTGTGACCCATCGCGCATGGGCATCGGCCCGGTGCCCGCGGTGGAGCGCCTGTTTGAGCGGCGCGGTTACAGCTGGGACGATATCGGCATGGTTGAATTGAACGAAGCCTTCGCCCCGCAAGTGCTCGCTGTGCTGAAAGGATGGGGCTGGAGCGGGGATGACAGCCGCCGCGATATTCTCAACGTCAATGGATCGGGCATTTCGCTGGGCCATCCAATCGGTGCAACCGGCGGGCGTATTTTGGCCGATATGGCAGCGGAAATGCACCGGCGTGATGTGCGTTACGGGCTGGAGACGATGTGCATTGGCGGCGGGCAAGGCATCGCGGCCGTGTTTGAGCGCGCGGGCTAATGACCGATTTCGGCGCGTGGATTGGGCGCGAGCAAAGCGCCGCTGACCGCCTTGATGAGGCGTTGGCCGCCCGGTGGCTCGCGGCGTTTGACCTCCCTGCGCCAAGCTCTGGATTTCTGCCGCAGGGCATTCACTTCGCGCTCTGCACGCCGGATGCGCAGACCAACACGCTGGGGGAAGACGGCCATCTGGCCCGTGATGAAAGCGCAAACAGCTTCTTACCGCCCTTCCCAATGCCGCGCCGCATGTGGGCATCCAGCGCCATCGAATTCCGCGCGCCCTTCGCCGTGGACGCGGTGATAAAACGCGTCAGCCGCGTCGCCTCCATCAAGCAGAAAGAGGGGAGCAGCGGTTCCTTAGCTTTCGTCAATATCGAACATCAGACCACCGCAAACGGAACATTGTCGGTGATCGAAACACAGACATTGGTATACCGCGACGCCGCCGCCCCCGATGCGCCGCTTAGCCCGCCGGCACTGGGTGATGGCGCATTCGCATCTGCTGATTGGCAAACGGTCCGCACGCTGATGCCGGATTCCCGCCTGTTGTTTCGCTACTCCGCGCTGACCTTCAACACGCACCGCATTCACTATGACGCGCCCTATGCCTCGGATGTGGAACGGTATCGCGGCCTGGTCGTCCACGGCCCGCTCACTGCCAGCTTGCTGTTGCAATTGGCGGCCAGTGAGCTGGGTGAAAACCGCCTGCGCCGCTTTGAATTTCGCGGTGTGTCCCCGGCAATCGCGGGCGAAACGCTGCATCTCGCGATACGGCCGGGGGACGAAGGCTATGAGCTCGGCGCCTTCGCCGGTGATGGCCGGCAGGTTATGAAGGCATCAGCCGCGATCTAATCTATCGGATAGTCTTTGATCGGCTCAATCACCGCATAGCTTTCCGCCTTTAGATCATCGCCCATTTCAGGAAACTCAATCGGTGCCGGTTCCACATGTGTGTCTGGCAAACGGTCGAGCAGATCTCGGATCAGCGTCAATCGCCCGCGTTTCTGATCGTTGAAATCCACCAATGTCCACGGCGCATTGTCCGTATGCGTCGCTTTCAACATCGCCTCTCGCGCCTGCGTATAGGCGTCATATTGTTCGCGCGCAGCCAAATCGACCGGCGACAATTTCCAGCGTTTGAGCGGATCATCAAGCCGTTCGCGCAGGCGCTCTTCTTGATTTTCCTGATCCGTGGTCAGCCAATATTTGAACAATAAAATCCCATCATCCGTCAGCTGTTTTTCAAAGACCGGCGCTTGCTCTAAGAAAGCATCGACCTGATCGTCGTTGGCATAACCCATCACCTTTTCAACCCCGGCGCGGTTATACCAGCTGCGGTCGAACAGGATGATTTCGCCCGCGCTGGGCAAGTGCACGGCGTAACGCTGAAAATACCACTGCGTCATTTCATCATCGCTGGGTTTGGACAGTGCGACCGTGCGGCATTGGCGCGGGTTCAATTTGTCACGCACCGCGCGGATCGCGCCGCCTTTGCCCGCCGTGTCGCGCCCTTCAAATATCACCACGATCCGCACGCCCGTTATCCGTGCCCAGCGCGCCATGCCGACCAGCTCTTCGGTCAGCGGCTCCAGCAATTTGCGATATTCTTTGCCTTTGAGCGCCATCTGCATTCCTTCTCAATTCCACTTGTATCCGCGCTCTGGGTGTCACAAAGAAAGGCTCATGGCCACTCTTGCTGATCCCACCATTGATTATTCCGTTCTGCCTCCGCTGGACGAAGGGGTGTTTACCGCGCCGCTGACGAAACCTGCACATTTGGGCGCGGATTGGTTGGAGCCGGCGCAGACCGATTATTCATCGGACGATCACGCGGTGTGGAACGACCTGTTTGCGCGGCAAATGGATGTCCTTCCCGGACGCGCGGCCACCGCCTTTCTAAGCGGCTTGGACAAATTGGATCTGTCGCGCGGCGGCATCCCCGAATTTGGCGCCTTGTCTGAGGAACTGGATAAGCTCACCGGATGGAGCGTCGTGCCGGTCCCCATGCTGATCCCGGATCGCGTGTTTTTCTGGCATCTCGCCAATCGCCGTTTCCCGGCGGGCAATTTCATCCGCACGCGTGAAACTTTCGATTACATCCAAGAGCCCGACGTCTTCCATGATGTGTTTGGTCATGTGCCGATGCTGACCGATCCGGTCTATGCCGATTATATGCAGGAATATGGCCGCGCCGGATGGAAGGCGATGCGGTATAACCGGCTCAAGGCACTGGGCGCGCTCTATTGGTACACGGTTGAATTTGGCCTGATCGAAGAAGCAGAGGGCATACGGGCCTATGGTGCAGGCATTCTTTCGGGCCCGACAGAGGCGCGTTTTGCGGTGGAGGCGGAAAGCCCGAACCGTATCATGCTCAATGTCGACCGGGTGATGCGCACCGATTACGTCATCAGCGACTTGCAACCGACCTATTTTGTGATTGAGAGTTTTGATGACCTGTTCCGCCAAACGGTGGAGCGGGATTTTGACAGGCTTTACAATAGCCTAGCGCCGAATTTCACCTATGCGAATTCAGCGATCATTGATGTCGATAATGTGGTGAACCGGGGCAGCCAAGAATATCATTTGCGCGGCGGGCGCGGCAGCGGCGCAAAACCGGTTTAGCGGCTAAATTTCGGCGGTGCGCTGAAAAATCGCGTGATAGGCAACCAGAATGACGGCCGAAGCGGCAATGGCGACAGCCAGAGCGATCAGCGAAAGCCCGCCCATGACTGTGCCCGAATTCATAAGCAATCCCGCGATCAAGCTGGCGATCAGGCCAAGACCCATTTGCCGCAATATGTCGCGCGGCGCATCGGTGCGTCCGGCGATGGATGCGAACCATCCCGCGCTTAATCCGACCGTGATGAGCAGTAACAGTGCCATAAAATCCTAAAAAGCCTTTGCGCTTTGTCTATTCCCCTAATGCCTGAATGCCCGAATTGGTTCCGCAGAGGATGTCAGCCCCTTAGAATCAAAACAGGTAAAGCAGCGCGCAGCCCATCGCGATCCGGTACAAAACAAACACCAGCATCGACGCGCGTTTCAAGAAATTCATCAGGAACGCCATGGTGGCAAAGGCTGCGATAAAGGTCATCACGCCAGTAATCAGCGCCTCGACCAGCAAGGCGCTATCCGCCTCTAGCAGGTCGGGAATAATCAGCACGCCCGCGCCCGCAACAGCCGGGATCGAAAGCAGGAAAGAGAACCGCGCCGCCTCAAACCGGCCATAGCCCAGCAATCGCGCTGCGGTCATCGTAACGCCCGAACGGCTGGTGCCGGGAACCAGCGCCAGCGCCTGAGCCATGCCGACGAGCAATCCGTCGCGCCACGTCATCTGCTCAAAAGTCTTATCTTCTTTGCCGAAATAATCCGCAAGACCGAGCAAGATCCCGTAAATAATCAAATTGGCCGCGATCAGATCCGTGAAACGCAGCGCATCCATCAGACCTTCTGCGCCGATTTCCAGCCCAAATTGATTTTCGACAAAGGCGTCAAGAAATCCCAATTTGATCGAAAAACCAGCGATCACGGCGGGTATAGTTCCCAGCACGATCCACCAGAACAGCTTGCGCTCCGCCTTCACACCGGGATTGTTTACCCCAATACCCACGGTGGCAAAGCCGCCCCGCGCCAATCCCATGACGTCTTTAAAGAAATAGACGATAATCGCGAGCAGCGACCCGACATGCACAGCAATATCGATCATCGGCCCTTGATCTTCGAACCCGGTAAAGACCGAGATCAGGATCAAATGCCCCGATGAGGATATTGGCAAAAACTCGGTGATCCCTTGGACCACCGCAATGATGAGCATTTGGAGGAAAGTCATAGCGCTCGCTCCTTGGAGGAAGCGGGCGCTATGTCAATATTCCTCACCAAATACGCACGCGTTCCTCTGGCGGCAGATACAGGGCGTCGCCTTCGCTCACATCAAACGCATCATACCACGCGTCCAAATGGCGCACGGCGTTGTTCAGGCGAAATTCGCCCGGTGGGTGGTTGGCGGTCATCACGCGGTTGCGCAGGCTCGCTTCGCGTTCCATCCCGCGCCAAATCTGGGCAAAGCCAAGGAAGAAGCGTTGATCGCCCGTCAGCCCATCAATCACAGGAGCTTCTTCGCCGTTCAGCGAAAGCCGATATGCGCGGTAGGCCATTTGCAAGCCGACAACGTCGCCCAAAGTTTCGCCCATAGATTGCCCGCCGCGCAGGCAAACGGGGCCTTCGGGACTTTCAACGGGGCAATAGGCCTCGATAAAGCCTGCCATTTGATCGGTGAATTGGACGAATCCTTCGCGGTCTGCATCCTGCCACCAATTGCGCAATGTGCCGGTCGCATCAAATTGTGACCCTTGATCGTCATAACCATGGCCGATTTCATGCCCAATCACCGCGCCAATGCCGCCATAATTGACCGCCGGATCTGCGGTGCCGCCAAAGAATGGTGGTTGCAGAATGGCGGCAGGGAAGACGATCCGATTGGTTAGAGGCGAATAATAGGCATTCACCGTTTGCGGGAACATGCCCCACTCGCTTGGATCAACATCAGTGCCTAGGCGTGAGCGCGAATCTTCATCATCCCAGCGAATAGTCGCCATCCGATTGCCCAGCGGATCATCCGCAGAAATGGCGAGGCCATCATAGGTTTTAAATTCGCTCGGATAGCCGATCATCGGGACAAAGCCGTTCAGCTTTGCCCGCGCCTCTGCAATCGTTTCTGGCGTCATCCATTCATTGTTGTCGAGCGCGGTGTTCATCGAACGGGTCAGATTGGCGACCAACTCATCCATCCGTGCCTTGCTTTCGGGCGGGAAATATTCGGCCACATACAATGCGCCAAGCTGTTCGCCGATTGACCCTTCGACGGCGCTAATGGCGCGCTTCCAACGGTCCTGCTGTTCTTCGCGGCCGCTGATTGTTTTGCCGTAAAAATCAAAGGTGACGGCGTCCAGATCGCTGGAAAGAACCGCCGCATTATTCGATAGGAACTGCACCGCCATATAGGCTTTGAGGGTCGCCAGCGGTGTTTCGGTCAGCAATTCCATCATCGCTGGCAAACCGCCGCCGATCATGTCGATTTGTTCCTGAGACAATCCCGCTTCTTCGATCTCTTCTGCCGTCGGAGGAAGCTGGCTGGCAAGGAAGCGCGGTTGACCGCCGAGCTGCGAGGAATCGAGCACCGCATTAATCGGGAAATCACCCGCCAGCGCGTTCAATTCTTCGGGGCTGAGTTCGTTATAGGTGAGCGTGGGGATGCGGAAAATCTGCCGCGCCCATTCCAGCTCCGCCACGCGGTGTTCAAATGCATAGACCGCCGCTGCGGCGCCCGCAGGATCGCCATAACCCGCCGCGCCCAGCATGGTGCTGAGATATTCGAGATAGGCAGCGCGGATTTCCAGGTTGCTTTCAGAATCGACGAGATAATAATCCCGGTCCGGCAAGCCCATCCCGTCAAACCCTATGCTGACGGCGTATTGAGTGGGGTTGCGGGCGTCGATGCTGACCCCGGCGCTGACGAGAGACGGAAAGCCGGGCGTACCAAACAACCGCGCCAGAGCGTCCAAATCTTCAGCGCCGTAAATTTGCGCAAGGTAAGGCTGTGCCGGGGCGAGGCCGCTGGCGTCGATAGCGTCAATGTCGAGATAGGCGTTATAAGCATCGACAATGCGCCGCGCCTGCGTACCCGGCGCCGGGTCCGACGCCACCAATGTCTCGACCAGCGATTTGACATCTTGAACGGCCCCCTCGCGCAGCAAATCGAAAGCGCCGAAACGTTGGCGATCGGCGGGAATTTCGTTGGCTGCGATCCATTTGCCATTCACATAAGCGTTGAAATCATCGCCGGGATTGACGCTGTCGTCGATCAGATCGGTGCCCACGCCCCATGTGCCGAAATCCATTGTCGGCGTGGCCGTTTCCAACTCCGCCTCCAAATCGTCATGCGCTTCGAGCAGATCAATAGTCTCACCCGGAATACCGGCAGAATTGGTGTGTTCATCGCCTGCAATCGCGGCGGTTGAAAGCGCCAATGCGGCGGTGCCCGCAAGCAGGATTTTTGTGGTGCGGATCATATGCGTGTCCCCGTTGTTTGAAATTCTTGTGCCAATTTGGCTTAGCCGATCAGGCAGCGCAAGGTTGCCGCTTGTCGCTCTATGCTTGCGCTTGGTCGATTGGCGTGATTTTGCCGCGCGCGGTTACAAACGCAGCGGTACTCAAAATCACTGGTTTGAAAGCTACGCGGCTTCGCTCGCTGAGAATTGCAATGATGCAAGCCGTGCATACAGGCCGCCTGCTGCGCTGAGCTCGGCGTGAGTGCCTTGTTCTACAACCTCGCCGCCATCCAGAACGATAATCCGGTCCGCCGCGCGAACGGTGGCCAGCCGGTGCGCAATGACCAAAGTCGTGCGGTCTTTCATGAGAGCATCCAGCGCTTGCTGCACCAATTGCTCGCTCTCTGCATCCAAGGCGCTGGTCGCCTCATCCAGCAGCAAGATCGGCGCATCGCGCAGCAATGCCCGCGCAATCGCGACACGCTGTTGCTGACCGCCGGACAATTGCGCGCCGCCTTCGCCCAGATATGTATCGAGGCCTTGCGGCAATTCTCGCAGGAATTTTTCCGCATTGGCCGCGCGTGCCGCGTCCCAAATTTGCTCATCGCTCGCGTCCCAGCGGCCATAGCGTAAATTGTCGCGGGCATTCGCACTGAACAACACGCCAACTTGCGGCACCAGCGCCATACGTGCGCGAAGTTCAGCCGGATCAGCCTTCGTCAGCGGCACGCCGTCCAACCGGATCGTGCCCACTTGCGGATCATAAAACCGTTCGACCAATTGGAACAAAGTCGATTTGCCCGCGCCCGATGGACCAACAATCGCAACCGTCTCGCCCGGTTCAATCTCTAGGCTGAAATCTTTGAGCGCCGGCGTTTCGGGCCGCGCTGGATAGCGGAAGGTAACATTGCGGAAAGACAGGCTGCCGCGCGGCGGGCTTGGCAGGCTTTCAGGGCGATCAGGCGCGGCGATAATCGGTTTCGCCTCTAACAATTCTGCCAAACGGCTGGCCGCACCGGCCCCGCGCAGCAAGTCGCCATAAACCTCCGTCAGCGAACCCATCGCGCCCGCAACCAAGCCGCCAGTCAGGACAAAAGCGGCAATCGTTCCGCCGCTAATCACACCCTCTGACACCGCCAGCGCCCCGCGCCACATGGCCATTGTAATCCCGCCAAAGATCAAAACGATCACAATCGAGGTCATCGCAGAGCGCAAAATGATGCGTTTGCGCGCGGTTTGGAAAGTGCGCTCCACCACATCACCGAACCGCCCGGCCTCGCGGGTTTCTTGACCAAAGCTCTGCACGATCTTCATCGCGGAAAGGACTTCGCTGACATAGGCGCCGACATCCGCCACGCGGTCTTGGCTGTCGCGCGAAATTGCGCGGATCTTTCGCCCGAAAAACACTATCGGCGCAATCACCATCGGTATCCCGATCAGCAGACCCAAAGTCAGCGTTGGCGCGAGATATAAGAGCAAGGCAATGCCGCCAATACCCGTTAAAGTGTTGCGCAAGGCCACCGATACAGTCGTCCCCACCACCGTTTCAATGATCGCCGTATCCGACGTCATCCGGCTGCTGATTTCCTTGGGGCTGTTTTCTTCATAGAAACTGGGCGACATCCGCAGCAGATTTTGCTGCACGCTCAGCCGAATATCGGCGACCACCCGTTCGCCGATCCAGCTGACAAAATAGAACCGCGCCGCCGTGCCAAAGCCCAAAATGACGACGATCATCAACAGATATTGAAACGCCTGCCCGATTTCTGCCGGGCCAGCCAAGCCGCCAAATGCCTCATCAATAATGACCTTAAACCGCCAAGGAATCGCCAAAGTCGCCGCAGCCGTGATCACCAGCGAAAGCAAAGCAAGACAGATTTGCGATGGGTATTTACCCGCCGCGCGGTACACCATGCGCAATGGCGCGAGCGAGCGCGGCTTTTTCACCGGCTCAGCGGTTTCGCTCGTCTCGATTTCTTGCAATCCGGCGGTATCGCTGCCGATATCGTCCGCCGTTTCGTCAATTTCAGTGGTTTGCCCGTCCATATAGGCCTTTACCTAGCTACGGTGCGCAGAAATTTCACGTGCAAAAAGCACATTGATTTGCCCCGCTGCGGGACTGGCGCGGTAGAGGTGCAAAAATTGTGCATTGCACAATGGGCCGCGAAGGCCCATTTAAAGCCTCAAGGGATCAGAGAAAAATCAGTGCGCGAGGGGTCTCGCACCAAAACGGATGGGCCGCAGATGCTTTACCACGCTTATGAAATACAGCGCAGCTGGATGAACAGTGTCAGTTCAATCGCGTCGATCAGCGCGTCGATCATGACCAATCCGGCCAATCCGTTTGGCAAAATGGGTATGATGCCCATCGCCGCCAATGCGCTCGACGTGTTTGCGCATGCGACCGCGAGTTACGGCAAGCCCGCGTTTGGGATCACAGAGATTGAAAGCAATGGCACGCTCTATCCCGTGATTGAGGCAACGGTGATGAACCGGCCATTCGGCGATCTCAAACGCTTCCGCCTCGACGGCGTTGATAATGCCGATCACGAACCGCGCCCCAAAATGTTGATCGTCGCCCCGATGAGCGGCCATTATGCCACTCTGCTGCGCGGCACGGTGGAGCGGATGCTGGTCAGCCACGAAGTTTACATCACCGATTGGGCGGACGCCTCAACCGTGCCGGTGCACGAAGGGCTGTTCGACCTCGACACTTACATCGATTATCTGATCGAATTTCTCGAATATATCGAAGGCGTTATTCCCGGACAGCGTCCACATATGCTGGCTGTGTGCCAGCCGTCGGTTCCCGCCTTTGCGGCGACGGCTTTGCTGAATCAGCGCAAATCCTCCGCCGCTCCGGCGACTTTGACCATGATGGGCGGACCGATTGATACGCGCGAAAGCCCGACATCGGTCAATGACCACGCGATGAAACGGCCAATTGAATGGTTCCGCCAATCCGTCATCACCAAAGTGCCGATGAATTACCGAGGCGCAGGCCGCAGCGTCTATCCCGGATTTATGCAGCTTTCGGCGTTTATGAGCATGAACCTGCAAAGCCACATGATGAGCCATTATGAGATGTTCAAACATCTAACCGCAGGCGATGATGCCAGCGCGCAGGCAACCAAGGATTTCTACGACGAATACCGCGCCGTTTGCGATATGACCGCGGAATTTTACCTGCAAACGGTCGAGGAAGTGTTCCAGAAACACTCCATCCCCAATGGCACATTTGAGCACAAAGGCGAGATCGTCGATCTCACGCAAATCACCGACACCGCACTGCTCGCGGTCGAAGGCGAACGCGACGATATTTCCGGGCTGGGCCAGACGAAGGCGGCGCTGAAACTCGCCACAGGATTGAAAGCGGACAAGAAGCGCTACTACATGGCCGAAGGGGCCGGGCATTACGGCATCTTCAACGGCTCACGCTGGCGGGATAAGGTTGCGCCTGTGGTTGAGGAATTTGTGGCCGCGCATAGCTGATTTGGGACCCCATTGCGGCGCTCAGCCGGACTCTGTATTTCCGTGGTGCGATGATTGGAACTGCAACTCAAACTGCGCAATTCAAGAAGCACGGCCTCATCAAGGTAGAGGGCTTAATAGAGCGCGCCGATGCACTTCGTGCACAGACCGTGATTTACTCTTTAGCCAGACAGCAGGGACTGAAAAAAAATGGTCACTGGATCAAATCAGCCAGTCGATTCGGACTACCAAAACCATTTCGAAATGCACTTGGCTCGCTCGGAAGGTCAGCAAACTTTCCCGACCTAATCAACGAAGACGTACGTTCGCTCGCTGCGACATTAGTGGGCGGACCGATTGTTTCCATGCCTCCGGGGCAGCAAATATTATTCACATTGCCGGGCGAGCAAAGCTGGGCTGTTCCGCACGATGTGTGGCATCTTGATTTGCCCCGTTGCGGGGAGCAGAAGTCACCTGGACTTCAGGTTTTTACCTTTATCGAGGATGTCGAACCATCAGGCGGCGCAACACTTGTTGTCGGTGGATCCCATCGATTGCTCAATGATTGCGGAAGATTGCCATCGAAGAAGGTCAAGCAACTGCTTTCAAGGGAGCAATATTTCAAGACGCTATTCGATCCCAGTCGGCCTGCAACAGGAACGTTGGACGAACTTACGGGATCCGTTGCCGACATCGAATTGAAAGTCATTGAGCTGTGCGGCAAAGTCGGCGACGTCTATCTAATGGACCTGCGCGTGCTCCACACACCAGCCCCTAACGCTGCCAACAATGCGCGGATGATGCTGACCTGCCGACTGCCAAGACCTGATGTTCTGGAAGAATTCGCCCAGCCTAAGAAAGCGTCTTAATCAACAACCTTCCGCGTCCTAAAAAACACCCGCCGAACAATCCTCTGCGCCATCCAGAGCAAGCCAACTGCGAGTGCCAACAACACCCCTGCAACGGCAGCCGCAACGGTGGGATATTCATACGCCACATACAGCAGCCCCACGGTGGCCACATCCTCCGCGCTGGAGGTCACCAGATTGCTCACCGGTTCGGGCGAAGTGTTCACCACCGCCCGCGCAGAGGCTTTGCCGCCATGCGCGAGAAAGCTTGCCCCGCCGCCTAAGATAAACGCAACCACCTGTGTCGCTGGGTCCGACGGATCGACAATTGCCAGCGCCAGCAGCGCTCCGCCAACTGGGCGGATCAGCGTGTGAACCGTGTCCCATGCGCTATCGAGCCACATGACCTTATCGGCAAAGAACTCGGCAATGGCCGCAATCGCTGCGATCCCCATCACCCACGGGTTTTCAAGCACCCCGAGGCTGGCGAGATGTTCTGGGATAGGGATGACATCAAACCGCATCGCAAGGCCCGTTGCAAAAACGCACAAATACAGCCGCCAACCCGCCAACAGGCTGACGCTGCCCGCGATGCCAATGATTTCCATAATGCCCATTTGTTCGTTTTAGCCTCAAACGCCGGCAGATGCATCCGCATCTTTGGCTTTCCTCGCATGAGCTCGGGCGCGCAGTCGCGCTTGCTAGGCTTTGCGGTCTCGAACTCGCGCTATCGGCAAAGAAAAAGGCGGCGCAGGATTGCTCCCACGCCGCCTTTTTTAAAACCTATCGGCAGTCGGCCGGTCAGGCCGCCCCACGGAGGTGGCGCAAAGCGCCTACCGTGAGTGCGAACAAACCCGCGAACAACCCATCAAAAGACTTCGAACAAGCCAGCTGCTCCCATCCCGCCGCCGACGCACATGGTCACGACGACATATTTCGCGCCGCGGCGTTTGCCTTCGATCAGAGCGTGGCCGGTGCAGCGTGCGCCGGTCATGCCGTATGGGTGACCGATGGAAATCGAGCCGCCATTGACGTTGAGAATATCGTTATCAATCCCCAATTTGTCGCGGCAATACAGGACCTGCACAGCGAACGCTTCGTTGAGTTCCCACAGGCCGATATCGTCCATTTTCAGGCCGGTTTGCTTGAGCAATTTCGGGATCGCGAAAACGGGACCAATGCCCATTTCATCAGGCTCTGTGCCCGCAACCGCCATGCCGACATAACGGCCCAGTGGCTGGAGACCCTTTTGCTCAGCGAGCTTAGCTTCCATCAAAACGCTAGCCGATGAACCATCGGACAATTGCGACGCGTTACCCGCAGTGATGCAATTGCCTGGGCCCATCACAGGCTGAAGCCCTTGCAGACCTTCGAGCGTGGTGGTCGGGCGATTGCCTTCGTCTTTGCTAAATGTGTGCTCGACTTCGCTGACTTCGCCGGTGGCCTTGTCTTTCACCATCATGGTGGTGGTGACGGGCACGATTTCCGCGTCAAAGTGGCCCGCTTCTTGACCAGCGGCTGTGCGCATTTGCGATTGCAGAGCGTATTCGTCCTGCGCCTCGCGGCTGATATCGTAACGCTTCGCAACGGTTTCTGCCGTTTGAAGCATCGGCATGTACACATTGCCGTGCATGGCGAGGAGCGATTTATCCATCGCAACGCGCATTTCAGGGGTCTGGACCATTGAGATCGAATCCTGACCGCCGCCGACGACAACATCCATATTATCGACGATGATTTGCTTTGCTGCGGTGGCGATGCCCATCAGGCCGCTTGAACATTGACGATCAATCGTTTGCGCTGCGACCGTTACCGGCGCGCCGCCGCGCAAGGCGACTTGGCGGGCGATATTTCCGGCCTGCGTGCCTTGTGTAAGGACCGCGCCCCAAACCACATCGTCGACTTCGCCGCCTTCGATACCGGCCCGCTCAACAGCGGCTTTGTAAGAGAATGAACCAAGTGTAGCGCCGGGAGTGGCGTTAAAGCCGCCTTTATAAGCGCGCCCAATCGGCGTGCGGGCGGTGGAGACGATGACTGCATCGCGTGACATAGAAAAATCCTTTCAAGGGGTATCGATGCCGCCCCGCATGCGCAGGGCGGATTAATTGAACTGTGCGGCCTACGGGCGGCTTATACGAAGTAAAGCGTGATCCACTCACAGATGAGTGCAGGCGTTTCTTCGCCTTCAATCTCCATCGTAACTTCGCATGTTTGTTGCCATTGACCGGGGCGTTTTTCGGTCATTTCGGTCAGTTTCCAATGGCCGCGAATACGCTTGCCAGCGCGCACTGGCGCGAGGAAACGGCATTTGTTGCCGCCATAATTGACGCCCATCTTCACACCGTCCAATTTCGGCGTGTCGCTGTTGGCGCCCAGATATGGCATCATTGAAAGCGTCATAAAGCCATGCGCGATGGTGCCGCCAAACGGGGTCATCTTGGCTTTTTCTTCGTCGATGTGAATGAATTGGTGATCACCGGTCGCATCCGCGAACATGTTGATCTTTTCTTGGCTCATTTCGACCCATTCGCTGGTGCCAATATTTTCGCCAACTTTTGCGGCCAGATCCTGCGGTGTCATAGGGCAATTCCTCTCATGCTTACGCCCGCCAAATCCTCCCGGAATGCCGGGCGCGGGCGCTTCGATTAAGAGGCGATATGGCGCATCAAAGACGCCAGTGCAACGGGTGCAACCCTGCCGTTACGGCACAGCTAGCTTAGGAGCCGCCTTCGCCGCATCACGCAAACGCTTCGACCGGACCGCAGAAGGCGAAAGCTCCGTTTCGCGCGCGTCAGATGCAAATGCCCCGGCCACCGATTCGAGCCGTTTGACGTATGAATTAAGCCCGATTTGAATACCGATAATCATCAGCATCACCGGTTGATAGGCGATCCCCTGAAAAAGGGCACCAACCAAATAGATTAGACTGGCCATTTGTAATGCGGCAGCGAGCGGCGAAATCCAGGCCTCCGCCTCATCATCCGCCCCTTTCCAGCGGCGATAAATCCGCTCCATCTGAAACACGCCCAAACCGTGCAGCGTCAGCCAAATAATCAGACCGGGATAGCCTTGCTCGCCCAAAATCTCGAACAAAGCCGAATGGAACGCGCGTCCCTCATCGACGACTTCGCGATATTCAACAGAAGTGGTGTTGCCGACCTCTTCGCGCACCGGCAGCGTGTACGTGAAACTGTTGGCGCGGTAGGAATCGAACCCGCCGCCAAAGGGATTGCGGCTGGCGTAATCCAGCGTCCATTGCCAAACCGCAACGCGGGTGGAGGCGCTTTCATCGCCGCCCGGCTGGGCGATTGTCGCCATGCGTTCATAATAGCTGGCCGGCAAAAACGGCAAAGCGGTTAAGCCCAAAACACCCGCCGCCGCGATAAAGGCAAAACGCTGTTTCGTGTAGCGCAGCAGCAGGATTGCCAGCGCCGCGATGCACAAAAGGCCAGTGCGCGCCTCTGTCCCCACGGGGATCAGCAGGCTGGCGAAAATCAGGCCAACTGCGAACAGGCTGACGGTCCAATGCGGGCGGAAAATCGTGCCATAGCGCGTAAACCACACGGTCAGCGGGATCAGCGCAATGGCAACCGTGGCCAAAGTCGAGCTTTCGTAGATCCCGCTATTATCCTGAACAAAGAATTTGAGATTGCCATAACCGCCCCCGCCGGAGACGATCTTTAATCCTGTGCCGATCACAATTGTTGCAATCGACAAAAGCAGGGTCAGCGCCAAAGCCTCAATCCGGGCGCGGGTCGTCACCGTGAGCGGTAAGAAAATCGCAAAGAGCAACGCCTTCCAAACCCAATCCCACTTTGTGACCGCCGATTCGGGAAAGGCTGAACCCTGTAACGTCCACCAGCAATAGACGAGCAAGATCAACATCAGGAATTGGCGCAAGGAAAAGCGCGAGCCTTCTTTGCGGTCGAGCAGCAACCAACCGCCAAATGCCGCGGCAAAAGCGATCAGCGAAACCTGCAATTCGGTGATGATCGAATAACCGATCCGTTGCGGCGCAAGAATGTCGATATAGACATAGAGCAGCACCCAAAGAAACGGGCGGCGCAGACCCAGCATCAAAACGTAAGCGATGAAAGAGATAAAGACGAGATCGAGCATCAGCTGGCCCCGCCCTTTTGCGCCCGGTTTTTGGCCCGGTCTTTGGCTCGCTCTTGGTTTTGCTCGGAACCCTGCTCTTTGCGGCGGCGCGCGGCGCGTCCTGCGATTGTGCCCTCGGCGCGCTCCTCATCAACCTTATCGGCGAATTCTTGCAAACGCGGATCAACGTCCAATTCCTCGCGCATCACCAGCCGCAACAATGCGACAGCAAGCAGGCCGTGGCCAAGCGCAAGGGAGAGATAGTCAATCATGTCTGATGCGCCATAGAGCCATGCGGTTGACGCGGCGTTAAGCACAATGGCGTTAAAGGCTGCGGCATGACACGCATTCTCCATGTCCTTGACCATTCGCTGCCACTGCATAGCGGCTACACTTTTCGCACGCGCGCCATCCTAAAAGCGCAGGAAGCCGCCGGGCTAGAGGTGCGCGGGATTACGTCTCAGCGGCACAATTTGGAGGCAGAGTGGGAACAAGCCCAGGAGGCCTTCGACGGTCTGACATTCCACCGCACCGCAGGCACACCCAGCGGCCCGGTCATGGTCAGCGAATTTCGCGAAATGGCGGCGCTGTCTGCCTCGATCCAAGAATTGGCCAAGACATGGCGGCCTGACGTCATTCACGCCCATTCGCCCGCTTTGAATGGCGGCGGAGCATTGAGAGCGGCGCGGGCATTGGGCATACCGATCGTCTATGAAATTCGCGCCTTTTGGGAGGACGCCGCCGTCGGCAATCGCACAGGCAGCGAAGGGTCCGCCAAATATCGCCTCACCCGCAGTCTAGAAACACAAGTGGCCAGCCGCGTCGATGCCTTGTTCACTATCTGTCAGGGGCTCCGCGATGATTTGATCACGCGCGGCATTCCTGCGGGTAAGATTGGCGTGATGCCAAATGGCGTTGACCTCACTCTGTTCGGCGATCCGCCGCCGCGCGATGATGCGTTGGGCGCGGAACTTGGCCTTAAACCCGGCGATCCGGTGGTCGGCTATATCGGCAGTTTTTATGATTACGAAGGGGTCGATGATCTGATCGCGGCCATGCCGATCCTCAATGAAACGCATCCCGGTGCGCGGTTGCTGCTGGTCGGCGCGGGGGAGATGGACGCAGAATGGCGCGCCGCCGCCGCAAAATTGCCCGATCCCGGCGCGGTGATCTTTACAGGCCGCGTGCCGCATAAAGAGGTGGAGCGGTATTATTCGCTGATCGATGTGCTTGCATATCCGCGCAAACATTCGCGCCTCACGGATCTTGTCACGCCGCTCAAACCGCTAGAGGCGATGGCGCAGCGGCGCATTGTCGCCGCCTCTGATGTTGGCGGCCACCGCGAACTCATCACGCATGGCGAAACCGGCTATCTCTTCCCACCAGACAACCCCGCAGCCTGCGCCGCAGCCTTGGCAGAAATGTTCGATGCACGCGGGGCATGGGACGCGGTCCGCGCGCGCGGCGTCGAACATGTGAAAGCTCGCCATGATTGGCATGCGAATGTGCAGCGTTATCTCGCTGTTTACCATCTCTTGCTAGCAGATCTTAGTCACGGGGGCGGCCATGGGTTTGAACACGCGTTCAACCATGTGCCTGAACCGGACAAACAGGGTTTGCGAGCCTAGGGAAAAACGCCCCCTTGGCCCGGATAGAACAAAGATCGGCGCTAAAATTCTGCTAGGGGCACCATGCGGCTGAGACAATATTTCGAGCAAGAGCAAAAACCGCGCAGCACGCAGCGCGTGCGCTCAAAAAACACGCCGCAATCGGTCCTGTTTAAGGTTGCCGCGCACACATCATTTGTGCCGATGGTCAGCGCTTGGGGCGCCGCTTTGCTTGGTCTTAGCGTCGTCGTTTTGCCCGGCGGAACCGTTTCACAGATTGCCGCGCCGATTGGGTTGGACGTGCTTGGCGGATCGGTAAAATTTGTTTTTGCAGGTGTTGCCGCCTTGCTCGGCGGAGGGCTCGCTTTCGTCATCGCCAATGCTCTGCATGCTCGGGCGCGGCGGTCGGTCAAGCCGGTCTCCATCGTCTCCAATGTGACGTCCCGCCGCGTTCGCCCGATCAACCCCGCCGCCGAACTGGGCAGCGACAGCCTCGATGCGCCAATCGACAAAATGCCTTTCGGCAGCGAAGAAGAGCGCACCGAAGACGGCGAATTTGAAGAATTGTCAGGCGAAGATTTTGATGCGTTAGATGATACGTCCGAGCCGCAGCCGACCTTAGGCGAATTGGCTCAGCGCGGGTATGACATCGAAGCACCAGAGGAAGATGCGGCCGACCAAGGTTTCACCCGCAGCGCCTTTAAAATGGCTCTGATCGAAACCTGCGAAGGCGCAACATGCGAGGCCGCTCCAGCGGAGAAACCCGCCGCCGAAACAGCCCCAGTCCCAGAGCAAGCGCCAGAATTGGCCGCAAAACAGCCACTTGGCCGCCCCGCCTCTAGCGCAGCAAGCACGGGGAATTCGTGGAGCCTGACGCAATTCACGCCAGAAAAGACCCCCGAAGCACCCAAGAACCCAGAAACCGCCCCGCTCGCTGAAAAGCCGCGTGCGCTGGATCTGGCTGAATTTGCCGAGCTTCCGGGTCGAAACGGTGTTTGGGTGGAAGAAGAAACGCCCGAAGCACCGGCACCACAAGCCGCCACGCCGCAAGCTGCCACGCCGAAACCGCGCGCGGTTCCCGATGCGATTAACCCGGCCCCCGTGGGTGCTTTGGAAAAATTGCGACAAACGCCAACGCAAGACTTGAGCCTTGTGCAGATGGTCGAACGGTTTGCGGGCGCTTTGCATGATCATCAACAGGCGGAACGATCGCGCCTGCCGAAAAACGGCGTAGGCCGCGATGCGGCGTTGGCAGAGGCTTTGAAAGCACTGACCCTGTTCACCGAACGCGGATTTGATCAGCCAAATGTTTCAAATGTCCCTGCCTCAAACCACGCCAATGAGACGGAATTGGGCCAGACCGAGCGTGAATTGCGCGACGCGCTTGCCAAATTGCAAAATTTGCGCGGTGCTGCTTGATCTGGACCTGATTACGGCCTGATCGTGCCCAAAGCCGGCAAAATCGCGTGAAAACGCCCAAAATCACCGACAAACTAGAGCTCTGCGTAATCAAACTAAAGGCAGGCTTTGCGTTCCTGTAATAATACTGCGCGCTTCGCGGTTGCAAAATCGCGTTTGCGTCGGCAAAGGAGAGGCGAACGAAGCGCGGTCCTGACCGTTGAGCATTCCCACAGGGAAACTCATGGTTACGGTGCGCTCGCCATCTACGCCGCTGCTGCGATCCGTCAAACGGCCTCGCGGTATGGGCATCTGACAGAACGGAAAGCCATCCATGGGATATCCCAATTCCCAGGGTCTATACGACCCCGCCAATGAACATGACGCCTGCGGAGTGGGCATGGTCGCCCATATTAAAGGCGAACGTAGCCACACAATCGTCGAACAATCGCTGGAAATTCTAGCGAAGCTCGATCATCGCGGCGCGGTGGGGGCCGATCCGTTGCTGGGTGATGGCGCGGGATTGTTGATGCAAATTCCCGATGCACTGATTCGCCGCTGGGCCGAGGATCATGGCCATGATCTGCCAGCGCCGGGGCATTATGCGGTCGCGATGTGCTTTATGCCGCAAGACGAGGCCGCCCGCGCCTTTGTCGCAGACCGGTTTGCCGCATTGTCGGAAAAAGAGGGGCAAAGCCTAATCGGGTGGCGCGATGTGCCCACATCTCAAGACGGTTTGGGCGATGCGGTGATCGCATCCATGCCCGTAATTCAACAAGCGATCATCACGCGCGGGGCAAGCTGCGCCGATCAAGATGCGTTTGAGCGCAAATTGCTGGCGATCCGCAAGCAAACGCTGAACCCGCTTGCCAAATTGGCGGTAAAACACGATCTGCCGGGCGTGGTGGACACGTATATGCCCAGCGTATCCAGCCGAACCATCGTTTACAAAGGTCTGTTGCTGGCGACGCAGGTGCAAAGTTTTTACAATGATTTGCGCGATCCTGAATGCATCAGTGCCTTTGGTCTGGTGCACCAACGTTTCTCCACCAACACCTTCCCCAGCTGGAAATTGGCGCACCCATTCCGCTTCATCGCGCATAATGGTGAGATCAACACCAATCGCGGCAATGTAAATTGGATGAATGCCCGCCGCCGGACCATGGAAAGCGATTTGCTCGGTCCGGATCTCGATAAAATGTGGCCGATCATCCCGCATGGGCAATCGGACACGGCGTGTCTTGATAACGCGCTCGAATTGCTTCTGGCGGGCGGATACAGCCTCGCCCACGCTATGATGATGCTGATCCCAGAGGCATGGAATGGCAATGATCTGATGGACCCGGAACGCCGGGCATTTTACGAATATCACGCCGCGCTGATGGAACCGTGGGACGGCCCTGCCGCTGTGTGCTTCACCGATGGCCGCCAAATCGGCGCAACCTTGGATCGCAACGGCCTGCGCCCAGCGCGTTTTTGTGTCACCAAAGATGACGTGGTGTGCTTGGCTTCCGAAAGCGGCGTTTTGCCGTTTGCGGAGGAAGACATCACCCGCAAATGGCGCTTGCAACCGGGCAAGATGCTGCTGATCGATCTGGAACAGGGCCGCATCATTGAGGATGCTGAGCTGAAAGCCGATCTGACCCGTTCCGAACCCTATGCCAAATGGCTGGAAGAAGCGCAGTTCAAGCTCGCCGATATTCGCGATATTGAGCCAGAATTGTCCGAAGTGGCCGAGCATTCAACGACATTGCTCGAACGCCAGCAAGCCTTTGGCTACACACAAGAAGACATCTCCCGCTTCCTTGAACCGATGGCGGTGAAGGGCGACGATCCAATCGGCTCAATGGGAACAGATACCCCGATTGCGGTGCTGTCGGATAAAGCGCGGCTGCTCTACGATTATTTCAAACAGAATTTCGCGCAGGTCACCAATCCGCCGATTGATCCGATCCGCGAAGAATTGGTGATGAGCCTGCTGTCGATGATCGGCCCGCGTCCCAATCTGTTGGGGCATCAGGCCGGAACGCACAAACGGTTGGAGGTTGAGCAACCGATCCTCACCAATGAAGACCTCGCCAAAATCCGCTCAGTCGAAGCGGTTCTCGATGGCGCGTTCCGGTGCGAGACTATCGACATCACTTGGGATGCTTCGGCTGGGCCTGAGGGTCTGGAGCAGGCACTGAAGGAAATGTGCTGGGCCGCGACGGAAGCGGTGTTGCAGGATCAAAACATCCTCGTCCTGTCCGACCGTGCGCAAAGCGAAGACCGCATTGCCATGCCTGCTTTGCTGGCGACGGCGGCGGTGCATCATCATTTGGTGCGCCAAGGTTTGCGGATGCAAACCGGCCTTGTGATCGAAACCGGCGAAGCGCGCGAAGTGCACCATTTCTGCGTGCTCGCGGGTTACGGTGCAGAGGCGATCAACCCTTATGTGGCGTTTGAAACGCTGGAAGACATTCGTGCGCGCAAACATACCGATATTGCGCCGGAACAGGTTGAGCAAAATTACATCAAGGCCATCGGTAAGGGCATCCGCAAGGTCATGTCCAAAATGGGCATCTCAACCTATCAATCCTATTGCGGGGCGCAGATTTTTGACGCGGTCGGGCTCTCCACAGCCTTCGTCGACACCTATTTCACGGGCACCGCGACCACGATTGAGGGCGCGGGTTTGGCCGAAGTCGCCGAAGAAAGCGTGCGCCGCCATGCGCAGGCTTACGGTGACAATCCGCTCTATAAAGGCATGCTCGATGTTGGCGGAATCTACCAATATCGTCTGCGCGGGGAGGAGCACGCTTGGACTCCGGAAAATGTCGCGCAATTGCAGCATGCCGTGCGCGCCAATGATGGCAAAGGCGATGCGTCCAATTACGAAGAATTCGCCAAATCAGTGAATGAGCAGTCCGAGCGGCTGCTGACCATTCGCGGGTTGCTTGAATTTAAGAACGCGGATGACGCGATCCCATTGGAAGAGGTCGAACCCGCCAGCGAAATCGTCAAACGCTTTAGCACCGGCGCAATGAGCCTTGGTTCGATCAGCCACGAGGCGCATTCGACCATGGCGCTGGCGATGAACCGTATTGGCGGGCGTTCAAACACCGGCGAAGGGGGCGAAGAACCGTTCCGCTTCACGCCGATGGAAAATGGCGATTCGATGCGCAGCCGGATCAAACAAGTCGCATCGGGACGCTTTGGCGTCACCACCGAATATCTGGTCAATTCCGACGATATTCAGATCAAAATGGCGCAAGGTGCAAAACCTGGCGAGGGCGGGCAATTGCCCGGTCATAAAGTCGATAAACGCATCGGCGCGGTCCGGCATTCGACGCCGGGTGTGGGGCTGATCTCGCCGCCGCCGCATCATGATATTTATTCAATCGAAGATTTGGCTCAGCTGATCCACGATCTCAAAAACGTCAACACCGGCGCGCGGATCTCGGTCAAGCTCGTCTCTGAAGTCGGCGTCGGCACGGTTGCGGCGGGTGTGTCCAAAGCGCGCGCGGATCACGTTACGATCTCTGGCTATGATGGCGGCACTGGCGCTTCGCCGTTGACGTCGCTGACGCATGCCGGTTCGCCTTGGGAAATCGGTCTGGCCGAAACGCAGCAAACCTTGCTGCTCAATGATCTGCGCAGCCGCATTGCCGTACAGGTCGATGGCGGGTTGCGCACGGGCCGCGATGTCGCAATTGGCGCTTTGCTGGGCGCGGATGAGTTCGGCTTTGCCACCGCGCCATTGATCGCGGCCGGGTGCATTATGATGCGCAAATGCCATCTCAACACTTGCCCCGTTGGCGTCGCCACACAGGATCCTGTCTTGCGCGCACGCTTTACCGGGCAACCAGAACATGTCGTCAATTACATGTTCTTCGTCGCCGAAGAATTGCGCGGGATCATGGCCGAAATGGGCTTCCGCACGGTTGAGGAAATGGTGGGCCGGGTCGACCGCCTCGATATGACCCGCATGCACCGCCATTGGAAAGCGCGCGGCATCAACCTCACCCGGTTGCTGCACAAAGTTGAATTGGAAGAAGGCCAAGCCTTGCACCAAACGGGCGTGCAGGATCACGGTCTGGCCGCGGCGCTCGACAATGCTCTGATCGCCGATAGCGGCGAGGCAATCGCGGCAAAGACCCCGGTTCAGCTGGATTACGATGTCCGCAATGTAAACCGCACGGTCGGTACCATGTTGTCGGGCGAAATCGCCAAGGCGCACGGCCATGAAGGCTTGCCCGCCGATACGATCCGCGTGAATCTCACCGGGGTTGCGGGCCAAAGTTTTGGCGCATGGCTCGCGCATGGTGTGACGCTCGATTTGGTGGGCGATGCCAATGATTATGTCGGCAAGGGATTGTCTGGCGGGCGTATTATCGTGCGCCCACCGGAAAACGCCCCGCGCAATTCCAATGAGAACATCATCGTCGGCAACACCGTTCTGTATGGCGCAATCGCAGGAGAAGCCTATTTCAGCGGCGTCGCAGGCGAACGGTTTGCGGTGCGCAATTCCGGCGCCATTGCTGTGGTCGAAGGCGCAGGGGATCATGCCTGCGAATATATGACCGGCGGCGTGGTGGTCGTGCTGGGAGAAACGGGCCGCAATTTTGCCGCGGGCATGAGCGGCGGGATCGCCTATGTTTACGACCCCGAGGGTAAATTCGGCACCCGCGTAAACCATGCGCAAGTTGAGCTGGGACCGGTTTCTGGCGAAGCAGACACCGACGAAGGCACCGAAGAAGGCACCGGCCGCCCCGTGCAACGCGGCAGTTCGGTCCGCGATTTCGGAATGGGCGATATGCTGCGTCACGACGCAGAGCGTTTGCGCATCTTGATAGAGCGGCATCAACTTCACACCGGCAGCGCGGTAGCAGGCGAATTGCTGGCCGATTGGGACGCCGCCTTGGGCCGGTTCGTCAAAGTGATGCCGACAGATTATAAAAACGCATTGCAGGCGATGGCCGCAGAGCGCGAAGAAGCCGCCTCAGTTGCGGCGGAATAAGGGTAAGCAGATGGGCAAAGATAATGGGTAACGATCGGGGATTTCTCGAACTGGATCGGCGCGAACGCGATTATCTCGATCCGAAAGAACGCCTGGGCAATTACCGCGAATTCGTGGTGCAACCCAGCGACGAAGTGCTTTCCGCGCAAGCCTCGCGCTGCATGGATTGCGGCATTCCTTATTGCCACAATGGTTGCCCGGTGAACAACATGATCCCGGACTGGAACCATCTGGTCTATGAGAATGATTGGAAAAACGCGCTCGACGTGCTGCATTCCACCAACAATTTCCCCGAATTTACTGGCCGCATTTGCCCCGCCCCCTGCGAGGCGTCTTGCACGCTCAACATTGTTGACCAACCGGTGACGATCAAATCCATCGAAGCCGCGATTATTGACCGCGGTTGGGAAGAAGGTTGGGTCACACCGCAAATTCCTCAGAAAAAGACCGGCAAATCCGTCGCGGTCATCGGCTCCGGCCCTGCGGGCATGGCCTGCGCCCAACAATTGGCGCGCGCCGGTCATTCGGTGACTTTGTTTGAGAAAAGCGACCGGGTCGGCGGATTGCTGCGCTATGGCATCCCTGATTTTAAGATGGAGAAGAACCTGATCTCGCGCCGCTGCATCCAGATGGAAGCAGAAGGGGTGGAGTTCCGGACCAGCAAAGAAGTCGGCGTCGATGTCTCGTTTAAAAGTTTGGAAGAAAACTTTGACGCGATCGTGTTGTCTGGCGGCGCAGAAGATGCACGCGGATTGGCGATCCCCGGCGCAGAGCTCAACGGTGTGCGTTTGGCGATGGAATTCCTGACGCAGCAGAACAAACGCAATGCGGGCGACGTAGAAGAACGCGCCGCACCGCGCGGAACCTTGAAAGCCACCGGCAAACATGTCGTCGTGATCGGCGGCGGCGATACTGGCAGCGATTGCGTCGGAACCTCAAACCGGCAAGGCGCAGCCAGCGTCACACAGCTGGAAATTATGCCTAAGCCGCCAGAAAAAGAGGACAAGGCGATGACGTGGCCGAATTGGCCGCTGAAACTGCGCACGTCCTCCAGCCATGAAGAAGGCGTTGAGCGCGATTGGGCGGTTCTGACCAAACGGGTCGTGGGCGACGGCGAAAATGTCACCGGGCTGGAATGTGTGCGGGTTGAATGGGCCGAAGGCGGCATGCAGGAAATCGCCGGTAGCGAATTCACTATTCCCGCTGATTTGATCTTCCTCGCAATGGGTTTTGTCGGGCCGAAGAAAGCGGGCTTGCTCGAACAGGCAGGCGTTGAATTGACGGATCGCGGCAATGTTGATGCGAACACCGACAATTACGCCACCAGCGCAGATAATGTCTTTGCTTGCGGTGATATGCGGCGCGGCCAAAGCCTCGTCGTCTGGGCCATTCGCGAAGGGCGCCAGTGTGCGCGCGCCGTCGATGAAGCCTTGATGGGCGTGTCTGAATTGCCACGATAAAACGGGCTGCGCATTGGCGTTTCGATGTCACAAGTCGGCGGCTAAGATCGTGTAAACATATGCATCCTATTGACCGGCGCTCACGCGGGTGGTTCATCTGCTCGCATCCAAAGATGCGCACGGCATATCCCGGTTTGGATTGCCGATGCGCCCAAGGAAGGGATTGAGGGTCGTGACGTATTTGAGCAGCCGCCGCGCTGGTGTCTTGGGATTCGCTGTCAGTGCGCTGGCCTTATCAGCGGCAAGTCCGGCGCTGGCTGACACATCAAGCGATAGCGTAATTTCAGCAGAGACGTTTGAGCTCGCCGCCAGCGGAGACGCGGAGTTTGCCGCTTTGCCCGCTGATGAAAACGCGGCGGCGAATTCGCGAGTGGCCGCTCAACCGGCAAATCCTCAGCCTCAAGCTCAGGCACCAGCGGCTGCTCCTGCGCGCCCAGCACCTCCGCCGCCCAAAGACGTCGATCTGCGCGTGGTCGCATCGCAATTCATCGATGTGCCGGTATCCGGCGACGCGCGGAGCCTCGCGCGGTATTCCGGGCGCGTTGACGGTTATCTTGAGGTACGCGGCAGTTTCTACGGCGGCCCCAGCAACCTCACATTGAAACTCCGGCCAGAATACACTTGGGGCAAAACCTCCAATGGTGAAGTGGGCCTGATCCCCGGCAACACGGCTTTGTTCCGGCCAGAGGGCGCGGGCGATTTCGACCTTTCCGCCAGCGTTGAATATCGCTGGAATTCCGGCGCGACATTGGAAGTCGGCAAGATCAATGTCCTCGACATTTCCGGGCAATTGCCAATCGTGGCGAGTGACGGGCATTTCGGGTTTCAAAATCTCGGCCTTGCTTTGCCGCCAACCGCGGTTGTGCCCAACACGCTGACCGGTGCGGCGTTGCAAATTCCCAAGGGCAAGATGATTTACCGCGCCTGGGTTTACGACCCCGACAGCCAGTATCAGCGCACCGGGTTCGAAACCGCGTTTGAAAGCGGCGTTGGCTTTATGGTCGCGGCCGCGCGCCGGACCACAGTCAATCGCCTGCCCGGCGTCGTCAATCTCGCCATCGTCGGATCGACCCGCGACAGTTTTGCGGTCGATATTCTGCCCCGCGCGCTGACCCCGCCGCCGCAGCCTTTCGGCACTTTCGGCAATGAAAGCGGCGAATTGGCGATGCAGCTGTCCTATTATCAATTCGTCAAAATGTACCCAGAGGCGCGCGGCAAGGGCTGGGGCATTCTCGCCCGCTTCCAAGCTTCAATGGGCGATCCGACTTTCCTCGATTATTCCGGCTATTTCGGCGTATCGGGCAACCCGCGTTTCCGCCCGCAAGACCGCTTTGGCCTCGCCTATTTCCAATATTCGCTGACCGATGAATTGGTCGATGACATCGCCTTCCGCCTTGGAATCGAAGACGAGCAGGGCGTTGAGGCGTTCTACACTTACGGTTTTGCCGATGGCTTGGGCCTGACCGCGAATGTGCAAGTGGTGGACAGCGCAATTGCCTTCCGCAGCACTGGCGTGACGGTAGGGGCGCGGCTGACGGCGGATTTTTAGGATGAAACGCAAAGCGTTCGGCCTGCTCGCCCTGATCCTGCCGCTAACCCTTTCGCTGCCGGTTGCGGCGCAGGAAAGGGCGCAGAACGATAGTCCAGACGAAGCGACCGATGCTCAGGTGGAGCAAGAAGCGGCGGAAGCGCAGCCTCCGCAATTTGTGGGGCGTTACAACGGCAATTCGTTTGAAACCGCAATGGGCATGATCATCCGCGACAATGGCACCTTTGCTTGGGGTGTTTCGGTTGGCGGCCTAGATCTGCGCGCGGCGGGGACATGGGAAACGCAGGGGTCTTTTATCCTCTTCACCAGCGATCCCGTGCCTGTCCCGCCGGAATTTGGGTGGTCCGGATATGAAAGCTCGCCCGAAGGCGGCCCGCTCGTCAAAGTCATCCGCGCCAGCAATGGCGAACCGTTTATCTATGCCTCGGCCCGCCTGACCTGCGCCAATGGAGCGGAGATTTATGGGAATATTGACGCGGAGGGATGGTCGCCGCCGCCCGGCGAATGCGACACGCCGGTGAGCCTGCAATTGCAACAGTCGAACTACAATGTGATGTCAGAAGTCTACGATCTGGCGGACACATTCGTGATCGAACCGGGCCAAACCATCCGATTTGAATTTCGCGCCAATGACTTGGGCGTGGCCGATTTTACTGGGATGAGCGGATTGCTAGATGACGGCATTCTGCGCGTGAGCGGCGGCGAATGGCCGCTCGAATTGCGAAAAGTGACGAGTGAATAGAGGCTATCTCATTACCGGCTGCTCGGGCGGCGGGAAATCGACGCTTATTCGTTTGCTAGAAGCCCGAGATCACACAATTGTCCGCGAACCGGGGATGCGGATCATTCAAGGCGGCGGACCCGCACCTTGGGACGATACGGATAAATTCCTCTCAGCGGCCATTTCGCTCAGCCGAAATGATCTTGCGGAACACAACGGAACGCAGCGGCCGGTTTTCTTTGATCGCGGATTGTTCGATGCCCTGTCTGGCATGGCCGACCTACGAAAAGTGCCGCTGGCGAGTGTGATGCACGACTTCAAATTGGGCGAATTGCCCTATTGCGCTCCGGTATTTTTCGCGCCGCCTTGGCCGGAGATCTTTGAGCAAACGCCTGAGCGTCCCCATTCCTATCAGAGCGCCGTAGACGAAGCGGATCGGTTGCGCGCCGATTTGGCGAAACTGAGCGTTGAAACACTTGATTTGCCCAAGGTTTCGCCAGAACAGCGATTGCAGTTTGTACTGAACGCTATCGCATGACGGCCTGACCGATAGCGTTCATGGTGACACGACTTTCCTACAGATGCGCGCATCAGGTAAGTGGCACGGCCAGCAGCTGTTCCGGCCCCCGAACGCAGCACTTTACCGAAGGCTAAGGTCACACTTTGAAAGCAATTTTACCCCTATTATCTGTTTATAATCCGGTATTTGCATTCGCGCGACGTGTTTTCACAAATGCCCAAAGGGGTTCACAGCGCCCAGTCAATCTCGCCCCGTCCATGCTCGGCCAAGAACGCATTGGTCTGGCTGAATGGCCGCGAGCCGAAGAAACCGCGATAGGACGACAGCGGGCTTGGATGCGGGGATTTGAGGATCAGATGGCGCGGATTGCCCTCCAGCCCCTCCACACGCGCCGCCTTCTTCTGAGCATGACTGCCCCACAGGATGAACACGCACGGTTCGCCTCTCTCGGCCACCGCGCGCACCGCCGCATCGGTGACCGCGTCCCAGCCGCGCCCGGCATGGCTACCCGGTCTGCCATCCTCCACGCTCAACGTGTTGTTGAGCAGCAGCACACCCTGACGCGCCCACGCGGTGAGATTGCCATTAAGTGGCGCAAGGATTGCAAGGTCGCTTTCCAGCTCCTTGAAAATGTTGGCGAGCGAGGGCGGCGGCTTCACCCCGTCTTTCACCGAAAACGCCAGACCATGCGCTTGGCCCGGCCCGTGATAGGGGTCTTGGCCGAGGATCACGACGCGGACACGGTCCAGCGGGGTCATCGCAAAAGCGGCGAGACGCTCAGCACGCGGAGGGTAGATGGTCTTGCCCGCTTCCTCCTCGGCCCGCAGCCAATCGCCCAGCTCTTGCGCTGCTGGCGCCGCCAAAACGGGCTCCAGCGCGCCGCGCCAGCTTTCGGGGATTGCATCCTTGGTCATCACAGCGTGACGCTACACCGAGCAGGGTCAAACCGGCGAGAGACCTCTTCCCCTCTATCCCCATGTCGCGTAATGGTCGCCGCATGACAGTCCATTTCCATGAAGAAGACCTGCCTGCGGGCGTCCTTGAAGGCACGAGCGCTTTGGCGGTCGATACAGAGACGATGGGTCTGATCACCCACCGCGACAGGCTTTGCGTTGTCCAGATCAGCGACGGTTCGGGCGATGAGCACCTGGTGCGCTTTGCCCCCGGCAGCGAGTATGACGCGCCCAATCTGTGCGCCTTGCTAGAGGATCAATCGCGGGTGAAGCTCTATCACTATGCCCGGTTCGATCTGGCCGCGATCCAATATTACCTTGGCGTCATGGCCGGGCCAGTGTTCTGCACCAAGATCGGCAGCAAGCTGGTGCGGACCTACACTGATCGGCACGGGCTGAAGAACTTGGCGACGGAATTGCTAAACGCGGATATCTCCAAACATCAACAATCCTCTGACTGGGGCGGGCCGGTTCTGAGCGAGGCGCAGCGCGACTATGCCGCGTCCGATGTACGCTATCTGCATGCGCTGCGGTCAGAATTGACGGTGCGCCTTGAACGCGAAGGGCGGATGGAAATCGCGCAGGCTTGCTTCGACTTCCTGCCGACGCGCGCCTTGCTGGATATTGCCGGTTGGGACGGCCGCGACATATTCAGCCACAATGAAGGTCACTACGCCTAAACGAGCACTATGGTCATCAAACGCCGCATCGAAACCAGCGAAGCGCAAGAATTGCGCGGTAAGCGTCAGGATTTCGCCGCACCGGGCGGCAGCCATGATCGGCTGGTCGGGTTTCTGGCGCGGGTCTTGCCGATGGGCGTTGGGGTTCTCGCGGCACTGATGATCATCACGCCTCTCTCGCCGCGCGGAGAGGTCAGCTTTCTGCTCGACCGAACCAAAGTCGCCGTGATTGATGAGCGGTTGGCGGTGGACAATGCCATGTACCGGGGGCGCGATGATATCGGGCGGCCCTTCTCTTTGACCGCGGGCGAAGCGGTGCAGCGTTCCAGCGCAGAAGGGTTGGTGCGGATGCAGGATCTGATGGCGCAATTGCTTTTGGATGACGGCCCAGCGCGGCTGTCGGCCCCGGGCGGGGTCTATGACATTAACGAAGAGGTCGTTGAGGTCGAAGGCGTGGTGCGGGTGCGCACGGCGGACGGATACACAATGACAGCAAGCGGCGTGGCCTTCGATCTGGAGGAACGCACGATGAGCGGCGATGACGGCGTATCGGGATCGGTCCCAGCGGGCACGTTCTCTGCCGATTCCATGCGGGCGCAGCTTGATGCGCGCAGGTTTACACTGAATGGCAATGCCCGGCTGACGATGGTGCCGGGGGCGTTGCGTGACCAAATGAGAGTGCCGGAATGACCAAAACTCACACACCTGCCTTAAGGAAAATCGCACTTGGATGGGCGGCGGCTGGCTTTGCTGTGACGGCATTGACCGGCGGCGCGCTGGCCGGGGCGGCGGCTTTGCAAGCGCAGAGCATCGCCTCGCACAACACCAAAGCGCCGGTGTCGTTTGATGCAGGGTCGATTGATTTCGATGACCGGGCAAACCGCGTTGTCCTGACCGGCGGCGTGATCGTCAATCAAGCAGGGCTGACGCTTCGTTCCAACCGGATGCTCGCAAATTACACCGATGCCGGTTCGCTCGATGTTTCGCGGATCACGGCCAATGGCGGCGTAGTCGTCACGCGCGGAAATGAACGCGCCAGCGGTGATGTAGCGGTTTATGATTTCAATCGGCGGATTATCACAATGGCGGGCAATGTGTCGCTGCGCCGGGGCGGTGATACGCTTAATGGTGGACGGCTCGTGATCGATTTGAACAGCGGCCTGTCCACCGTCGATGGACGATCAAGCGGGGGCGGAAATACGCCGGGAACCGAAGGATCAAATGGCCGCGTTACCGGGACATTCTCTGTCCCACAGGGTGACTAATACGCGTTGTCATGCTTGAGGACGAGGACCGTCCTGAACACGATTTCAAGATCACGCCGCAACGACCAGCCTGAGATATATTCCAGATCCGATTGCAAACGGTCGGTCAGATCTTTCTCAACCTCGGTCGCGCCGCGATGCCCGCGCACTTGCGCAAGGCCGGTAAGGCCAGGTTTCAGGCAATGACGTCGCCAATATTGCGCGTCCACTTCCCAAAAATATTTGTTGTTCGCTTGGCTACCCAAAGCGTGCGGGCGCGGGCCAACAATCGACATGTCTCCGCGCAAAACATTGATGATCTGCGGCAATTCATCAATGCTGGTCCGCCGGATGAAGGCTCCAATCTTGGTCACCCGATCATCCTCGCGGCTTGCTGAACGGTCGCCATTGGCGTCGTTCTTCTCAACCTTCATCGAACGGAATTTGAGCATGTTGAAGAATTGATTGCCACGGCCCAAACGGCGCTGAATAAACAGGACAGGCCCGCCATCTTCCAGCTTAATCTTCGCGGCCACGAACAGCAAAATCGGCGAAAGCGCGATCAGCGCGCCGCCTGCAATAATGATATCGAACAAACGTTTTGATATACGCGATCGCAAACCCAACGGGCCGGTCGAAACGACCAAAGTGGTGCGTCCTTGCTTCTCATAATGATGCACATCGGTCGCACCCAAGGCATGCGCCGGCTCACTAACAATTTCGCCGTAAACGCCCGTCGATTTCAGCAAGAACGCCCAAGCCTCTCGCCGCTCGCGCGGGCAGCTAACCACAACCTTGTCCTGATTCTGCAGCAATTTGCCCAGCCGGTCGAGCATGAAGGGATCGTGGCTGGCCGGGTCGAGATCATATTTACTGGCCGAAATTGTGATCGATTTTTCGAGGTCAAAGCTAGGCCCGCCATCTTGGATGATCAGGCGATTGGTGGTGCGCCCACCCCAAAATTTGGCGATCACAATCGGCATCAATCGCCGCAACAGAACAATCGCGGCGGCGGCAATGATCAGTCCCAATGTCACCGAAACACGCGAGAATTGCGCGTTCGATTTTGTATAAAACGCCACAAAGTTCAGCAATGCCGCAGAAATCAACAGCGCCGTAAGTGCCTGTTTTACCGCAAATATCCAATTGTCGAGCGCCCTGCCGCCATAGCTTTCATTGTACAAAGCGATGGTGAAATAGACCGGCAACAAAGTCTGCACGACCAGCATATTGCGCGGCTGCCACCAGACCCCTTCGTAAAGCAGGCCGGAAAAAGCAAAAGCGAGATGAAGCAGCGCAGCATCAATCAACAGCAGCAGCGCATAGGCGCGCAGACGCCGACGCTCTAGCGATGGCGCAATCTTGCGTTCTACCTGATCTGGCTGGGTCTCTTCGAGAAGAGGCCCGGTAAGCTTATTCATCGCTCCGCGTCCCCCCGGATCGCTACTTAAGGAATATCCCTTAGCATTTCTTAAGCCTGTACACACAAATTCGGCAATTGTGCGACTGCGAAATGGGAAACTGTCCGATTTTGCTACCGTTTGGCGGCAAATCGCGCGATCTCGGTGAGGTTCTGCGCCAGCAGCAGTTCTGCGGCCTGACTGTTGCTGAGCAAGCTGCGGTGCAGTGCAACAAGGCGGGGAATCAAGCGATTGAGCTTGCGCACGGGCCAGTTGGAAAGCTGCTGGCGGATTTCGCGCTCCTCTTTCCAAAAGATGCCAAGCTGCGCTTTTTCGCCCCGGCCCAGATCATCAATCGAACCGCGCGGGCCGAGCTTTGCCGAGATATTTGCCAGTTGAGCCGCGCGCCGTTCGAGCGCCAACAACAAGCCAACAGGGTTAAGGCCCAGCTCCTTCATCCGCCGGATTTCGCTAGTCAGCTTTGGCAATTCGCCGCCCATCACGGCGTTGACGACAGGGCCAAAACCATCTTCCTCCGTCGCCGCGCCGATCTCTGCATATTCTTGTACCGACGCCGTTTTCGGCGATTGCGGTCCGGCATCCATATACAATGCGAGCTTATCAACCTCAGACTGCGCCAGCCTCACATCGAGGCCAGCGCCGCGCGCAATCCGTTCCGCCAAATCACCGCCGAGCCGCAATCCTGCGCCGTCGGCCATCGCCCGCACAGTGGTGGCAACGCTCATCAAATCAGGCGGATAGAACATCGCCACCAGCGCATCTTTGCGCTTCTCCAGCAGCTTGGCTGTGCGTGATTTATCGGTTGCGGCCGTCGCCACCACCAAAATCGGGGCGGCATCACCCGCACCCGCTTCACTGGTTTCGATGAGAGCCTTGAGCGCATCATGCGCCTCATCCCCGTTTGCGCGGACATAAATATGCCGAGTGTCGCCAAACAAAGACCCAGAACGCGCTTCATCACCCAGTAGAGCCGGATCACGCCGCAAATCCCCGCCCGACAATTCAACCCGCTCCCCGGCTTCGGGCATTGCCTCGATCACTTTGCCAGCAGCAGCAGAAGCGCCCGCCTCATCAGGACCGCAAAAAAAGAAGATGGAAGCAGTCGATGCCGATTTGGGCAGACCGCGCGTAAATTCAGTGTGCTTGGCCTTCACTGGCCAGCTGCGCTTTCTGAAGCTCGGGCGCGCTCTCTCAGCACCAAAGCGATCCGCGTCGCCATCCGATCTGCAACATCGGTCGCAAGGTTTTCAAGCGCACGCTGTTCCGCCGCGATGGTTGCATATTCGCTGGAGACAACGTCGATACCCGCGTCAGACCCCGCCGTCGCATCAAGCAGAATTTCGCCGGTCGCCAGATCGATGAGCTGATAGCGGGCGCGCAAAATGCGGCGTTCCCGGCTGATCGTGTCATCATTGAGGACGCCCAAGGCTTCGAGTGCGTCATCCAGCCGAACGTCAAGCCGGAAAGCGGGCGTTGCATCCGCCCCGCCCGCAGTGGCGACATGCAGCCGGTCTTGCAAAGCATTGCGCACCAACCAGCCATCACGCCCTGGTATCGCGGGCACATGGACCGCCGCCAGCCCCTGCGCGACGGTGGAATTGGAGCCGCCGGCATACATCGGTTGCAAACCACAGCCCGCCAGCACGGCGCAGAGAATCAAGGCGAAGACACCGCGCATCACGTTACGATATTCACCAATCTATCAGGCACCACGATCACTTTGCGAACCTCCGCTCCATCAAGTGAACGCTGAACCTTCTCAGACCCAAGCGCAAGCGCCTCAAGCGTATCTTTGGACGCGCCTTTGGGCACAGTAAGCGTATCGCGCAGCTTGCCTTTGTGTTGAACCGCGATGGTCACCTCATCCTCAACCAACAGCGCCGGGTCATGCGCGGGCCATGCGGCATCCGCGATGAGGGCCGTTTCGCCCATCACCGCATGCGCTTCTTCGGCCAGATGCGGCATCATTGGGGCAATCAAATGCAGGATTGCGCGGATTGCGAAATTGCGGCTTTCGCTCGGGGCCGCTTTCTCCGCCGCAGCGGCGAGTTCATAGATCCGCGCCACCGCTTTGTTAAAGCCCAGCGCTTCGATATCCTCAGCAACGGCGACAACGGCTTGGTGGGCCTTGCGCAGGAGCGCTTTGTCTTCGCCGCTTGCCGCCGCATCATATTGCCCGAACAAACGCCACAGACGTTGAACGAACCGGTAACATCCCTCGATGCCGCTTTCGGACCATGGCAAATCGCGTTCTGGCGGGCTGTCAGACAGCATGAACCAGCGCACCGCGTCTGCGCCGTAATTGGCGATGATATTGTCGGGATCGACGACGTTCTTCTTCGATTTTGACATTTTGACGACGCGGCCACGTTCAACCTCATCGCCGCCATCGAGGGTAAAGGCTTTCTCGCCCTCAATCTTAACCTCGGCCGGGCTGAGCCAAGGCCCATCGCCGACCCGGTAAGTCTCATGCGTCACCATGCCCTGCGTGAACAACGCCGCAAACGGCTCTTTCACATCAAACTTGCCGATATGCGACAGCGCCCGCGTCCAGAACCGCGCATAGAGCAAATGCAAAATCGCATGTTCGATCCCGCCAATATAATGCTGCACCGGCATCCATTTGGCGATTTCTGCTGGGTCAAACGGCGCATCAGCGGGTTGGCTGGCAAAGCGCAGGAAATACCAGCTCGAATTGGTGAAAGTGTCGAGCGTATCGGTCTCTCGCTCAGCCGCGCCGCCGCATTGCGGACAAGTGGTGTGTTTCCATGTCGGATGCCGCTCTAACGGGTTACCCGGCGTTTCAAAATCCACGTCGTCAGGCAACGTAACCGGGAGCTGATCCTTGGGCACCGGTACGATGTCGCATTTGGGGCAATGGATAAAGGGGATCGGCGTCCCCCAATATCGTTGCCGTGAAATGCCCCAATCGCGCAGCCGCCAAACGGTCGTACCCTCTCCCCAGCCGCCGGATTCGGCGCGGGCGATGATTTCAGCCTTGGCCTCATCCACGGATTTACCATCGAGGAAATCTGAATTGACGATCACGCCGTCGCCTGATTCCGCTTCGCTCCCCATCGGGGCATCAGCCTGCGCCACATCAGAAGCAACCACGCGCACAATCGGCAGATCATATTTCGTCGCAAATTCAAAATCGCGCTGATCATGCCCCGGCACGCCCATCACGGCGCCGGTCCCGTAGTCCATGAGCACGAAATTGGCGATAAACACTGGCATTGCCTCGCCAGTGAAGGGGTGGCGGGCCGTGATGCCGGTATCAAAGCCAAGCTTTTCAGCAGTCTCCAATTCCGCCGCGGTCGTGCCGCCACGCTTGCATTCTTCGATAAAGGCCGCAGCCGCGGGATTGTCCGCCAATTCCTGAGCAATCGGGTGATCGGCGGCAATCGCGCAAAAACTCGCACCGAAAATCGTGTCTGGCCGCGTGGTGTAAACCGGCAATTGCGCGCCGTTTGACAGCTCAAAGGAAAACTCAAGCCCTTGGCTCTTACCAATCCAGTTTTCCTGCATCAGCCGCACTTTATCTGGCCAATCCTTGAGATCGCCCAGCCCGTCCAGCAATTCATCGGCAAAATCGGTGATCTTCAAAAACCACTGATCCAGCTTGCGCTTTTCCACCTCTGCGCCTGACCGCCAGCCTTTGCCGTCGATCACCTGTTCATTGGCAAGAACGGTCATGTCGACCGGGTCCCAGTTCACTTCGCTGGAGCGCCGGTAAACCAAGCCGCCCGCATACATATCGAGGAAAAGCGCCTGTTCGTGCCCGTAATATTCCGGGTCGCAGGTCGCAAATTCGCGGGTCCAGTCCAGCGCAAATCCAATCCGCTGCAACTGCTCTTTCATCGCTTCTATATTGGACCGGGTCCACGCGCCGGGGTGAACCTTTTTCTCCATCGCGGCATTTTCCGCTGGCATGCCGAATGCATCCCACCCCATCGGATGGAGCACTTCGTGGCCCTGCATTTTCTTATAGCGCGCCAGCACATCGCCCATCGTGTAATTGCGCACATGCCCCATATGGATGCGCCCCGATGGATAGGGGAACATCTCAAGGATGTAGCTCTTGGGCTTATCGCTGTCAGAATTGGCGGTGAAAGTGCCCGCATCATCCCACGCGCGCTGCCAGCGCCCGTCAGCAGAAGACGGATCAAAACGGTTCTCAGTCATAATCGCCTGTTACGGACTTCACCGCAGATTGGAAGCGCAAGGGCGCGTTGCTGCCAAATTTGCCCGCAAAAATTTGCTGGAAAAACTTGCACCACAATGTCGGCGGAAATTGTGTTGGAGAATGCGGCCGTGCGGCTGCCCGGCACTAGGCCAAACCTTATACCGGCGCTAAATCGAAATTACCCGGTGACGGCTTTGCGGCGCAGATCGCGCGCTTTGGTCAGGATAATATCCTCAAGTTTCTGCACAGTTGCCGCCTGAACCGGGGCATCAACCCAGCCGCCACCTTGTGCGACTTGGCGGCTGGCCGCGACGCGAAGGGCGTCGGCGCGCAAATCTTGATCTAGGATAGTGACGGTGACTTTCACCCGCTCATTCGGGTTGCTGGGGTTCGCATACCAATCGGTTACGATCACGCCGCCATTGCTGTCCGCCGACAAAAGCGGAGCAAAGCTGAGCGTGTCGAGCGCCCCGCGCCAAAGATACGCATTCACGCCAATAGCATTGACCTGCGACGCCTGAAGCTGGCTGGTCGGACGCTCATTGCCGCCGCATGCAGCCAGCAATCCAAGCGCAGCCGCGAGGCTTACGGTCCGGGCGGCGAAACGGGTTGAGTTTGAAAATGCATTGGCGCTGCGTGTCACGGCGTTAAAGTCCCTCACTGTCTATCTGGATGCTCTATACCGGCCCTGCGCGGTGCGGCAAGGTTATTGAGGCGGCAAAATCGCCCCGCATCGGCGGCATCCCTAGCACAGCGCCGCCTGTACGCACGCTGTACCGGTGCCGATTCGCTCTTCACTGCGATGGGGGCGCGATTGGTTTGGCCTGAGGCGGGCTGGCAGGGAGGTAAGTCGCGGATATGGGCGGAAAAGCGGTGTCTCAAGGCGATTCTGTGTGCTGGGCGCAACAGGTGCCGGCTTAAGAGTCGCCCCTAACCATAGAAGTGATTGCGTAGGACGCGGTCACAGACTTATCACTAAACATCAATAAACCGCCGGTGATGATAATCATCCTAGGTTCAGGGGCAAACTGCTTCACTGCGGTTTGGGATTGTAAACGGGATTCGAAATGACACGGATGCACACTAACACGGCGGGAAAGCAGCTTAAGCTGCCGCTGTTTGGTGCGCTTGCTGCATTGGCGCTGGCCCTGCCATCCGCCGGGCTTGCGGTTGTCGGCTTGGGTGTTGGCGATTCGGCGGGGGAACCGGTCTTTGATCTGTTCACGCCCGCTTCTGTTGATCCAGAACTTGCAGCACGTGTCGCCGACAAGGCGCGCGAACGCGGCATTCGCTTTACGCCTGCCGGTGCAAATGCGGTGACCAATGATCGCACAATAACGGTCGCGGTCCGAATCGATGATCAAACTGCGCAGGCGATTTCGATCCGCTCTGCGGTCGATGCGGCACCTGGCACGGGCCCTGGCATTGCGGGCATTCAAGCGAGCCGGTTTAACCTTGGCACGGCGCGCGGCTACCAAAGCTTTGCCCGCACACAAAAAGCACCGTCTAATCCGTCTGCTGCCTCGCTACCCGATTCGATTCGTGACGCTGGCGCGCGCAATTTGACCGCCGCATCGCGGCTGACGAACCCGAATATGCCGGATTTGTCTGAGTTTGAACCGGCACGGCCCACCCGTCAGGATGAACCAAGCCGTCTGCAAACACGGATTGAGCTAGAGGGTGAAACCGTGACCGGTCGCTCCCCCAACACGCTGGATGCGCTTAGCTCGCAAACGGTTGATGTCGGTGGCAGCTTCCGTCTCTCGCCCAATCTCGACGTGACCGCTGGCGTACGGCTTTCGCAAGAGCGTGACCGCCTCGATCCGGTGACCAATTCGGTGCAAGACAGCCAAGCTGTCTATGTTGGGACGCAAATCCGCTTCTAATTCTGTAAGCGACGCACAATACCGCGTTTTAAGAACCTCGCCGAGAGCGGGGTTTTTTATTGCCTGACGCTTTTTATTGCCTGACGCTACGGCAACGCTACCATACCTCCTTTACCATCAGGAGGGTCATATATGAGCCGTGTTGTCATCGTCACAGGAGGAACGCGCGGGATCGGCCGCGCGATTTGTGAGCAATTGATGTCGGACGGCTTTACCGTCGTCGCCAATTATGCCGGCAATGATGATGCCGCGCGCGCCTGTGAGGACAGTATCGGGGTCAAATGTTTCAAATGGGACGTTGGCGATCATGAGGCAACATTGGCCGGATGCGAGCAAGTCGCCCAGCAGGTCGGCCCGATAGATGTCGTGGTCAACAATGCCGGGATCACTCGCGACGGCACTTTGCACAAAATGACCTATGATGATTGGCACGACGTGATGCGCATCAATCTGGGCGGGTGCTTTAACATGTCAAAGGCTTGCTTTCCCGGCATGCGGGACCGGAAATGGGGCCGGATCGTCAATATTGGATCCATCAACGGGCAGGCCGGGCAATATGGGCAGGTGAACTATGCCGCGGCAAAATCGGGCATTCACGGCTTTACCAAGGCTTTGGCGCAAGAAGGCGCGCGTTCAAACATCACGGTCAACGCCATCGCGCCGGGCTATATCGACACAGATATGGTTGCCGCCGTGCCGGATAATGTGCTGGAGAAAATCGTCGCGGGCATTCCCGTTGGACGATTGGGTCAAGCCGGTGAAATTGCGCGCGGCGTCAGCTTTCTATGCAGCGAAGATGCCGGGTTTGTGACCGGATCAACAATGAGCATCAATGGCGGGCAGCATATGTATTGATGCAGCAAAACGCTCTATCGCGCGTCTCATCGCAGAAAAAGGGCATCGCATTGGACCGGGAACTGACAGAAGCTGAAGTGAGCGCAGTGGTGGAAATGGCGCTGAGCGATCACATCAGTTTTGACACCATAAAACGCGAATTTGGTGTGGCTGAAAAAGACGTGAAGGCACTGATGCGGAGCCGCTTGAAACCGGGCAGCTACCGCGCATGGCGCAAACGCGTGCGCGATTTTTCTGATCGGCGGGAGCATTATAAGTGACGCCGTCCGCCGACCCTTCGCCCTATCATCCGCCCGTTAAACGCTCTGTCCAAATCGCTGGTCACAAAACCTCGATCAGCCTTGAACCACTCTTTTGGGAGATGTTGAAACAGGCTGCATTGCGCGAAGAGGTGCCCATCAACGCACTTGTTGGGCGCATTGATGCAGAGCGGATTAAGGCACAAACCCCGCCCGGCCTCGCCAGTGCAATCCGCGTTTGGCTGGTAACGAATGCCGCCCCGCCCGAATGCAGCGCCGGCCCCCTCTAAAACCTAATCGTCGACGCGTTCGATATCTGCCCCGACCAATTGCAGCTTTTCTTCGAGCCGCTCATACCCGCGATCAAGGTGATAAATACGCCGCACTTGTGTTTCGCCCGTCGCGGCGAGCGCAGCGATAATCAGGCTCATCGAAGCGCGCAGATCCGTCGCCATCACCTCAGCGCCCGTCAAATCCGCTGGCCCTTTTACGACTGCGGTGCGGCCCTGTGTCGAGATATCCGCACTCATCCGGGTAAGCTCGGGCACATGCATGAAGCGGTTTTCAAAGATCGTTTCTTTGAGAACGCTGGTCCCTTCCGCTCTGCACAGCAGGCTCATCAATTGCGCCTGCATATCGGTGGCAAGGCCCGGAAACGGCGCCGTGGTCAGATCAACCGGTTTCAGCGGGCCATTGGCCGCGACATTCACACCCTTGGCGTCTTCTTCAACGTCCAAGCCAATATTGCGCAGCGCGGACAGGGTGGAGATCATATCGCCCGCATTGGCGCCTTCTAACCGCACTTCACCTCCGGTAATCGCAGCCGCACAGGCATAAGAGCCCGCTTCAATCCGGTCGGGCATGACTTTATAGGTCGCTCCGTTCAACCGTTTGACGCCGTGCACAGTCAGGTCGGATGTGCCGATCCCTTCAATCTCTGCACCCATCGCGGTCAGCAGATTGCACAGATCGACAATCTCCGGCTCCCGTGCGGCACCGGTCAACCGGCTCGTTCCCTTGGCGAGCACGGCTGCCATCAGCGCGTTTTCCGTCGCGCCAACCGAAACAACAGGGAAATCAAAATCGCCGCCGGGCAATCCGCCGTCAGGCGCGATGGCTTTGACATAACCCTGCGTCAGCTCAATCTCTGCGCCAAACGCTTCGAGAGCTTTGAGATGCAAATCAATCGGGCGGTTCCCGATGGCGCAGCCGCCCGGCATGGAAACGGTCGCTTCGCCGGAGCGCGCCAGCATCGGGCCAAGCACCAAGATAGAAGCCCGCATTTTGCGGACCAGATCATAGGGTGCAACCGTCGAGGTGATCCGCGTCCCTTCAAGCCGCATTGTCCGGCCAAAATCCTCTGGCCGCGTACCCTGAATGGCGGTGTTCACGCCAAACTGGTTCATCAGATGCTGAAATCCATCAATATCAGCGAGCCGCGGCAGATTGCGCAGAGTGACCGGTTCATCGGTCAAAAGCGCGCAGGGAATGAGCGTGAGCGCCGCGTTCTTTGCGCCAGAGATGGGGATCGTGCCCGACAGGCGGTTGCCGCCGCGAATTATCAATTTGTCCATGTGCCTGCCTTAGCGAAACATGCGGCTCGTGCAACTGACGCCAAACATTGACCTTGCGTAATAGGCGAGGCACGATTCCCAACAATGTCGGCGCGCATGGCGCTCAAATCTCCAAAGGCCTGTTTCATGTCTCAAAAGCCCATCAAAAAAGCTGTCTTTCCGGTTGCCGGTTTGGGCACCCGGTTCCTGCCTGCGACCAAGGCCATTCCGAAAGAATTGCTGCCCATCGTTGATCGCCCGTTGATCCAATATGCAGTGGATGAAGCGCGCGAGGCTGGGATTGAGCAAATGATCTTCGTCACCGGGCGCGGGAAATCGGCGATCGTTGAACATTTCGACATCGCCTATGAACTCGAAACCACAATGGGCGAGCGCGGCAAAGACCTCAGCGTGCTGGACCCAACCCGCGCCACGCCGGGCGACATCATCACCGTGCGTCAACAAGTGCCAATGGGTTTGGGCCATGCGATCTGGTGCGCGCGAGCGATTGTGGGGGATGAGCCTTTTGCGATTTTCCTACCGGACGAATTGATGGTCGGAAAAGCGGGCGGCACCGGGTGCATGAAACAAATGGTAGAGGCCTATGATGAGGTCGGCGGCAATTTGATCAGCGTGCTCGAAGTGCCTGAGGAAGAGGTGTCCAGTTACGGCGTGATTGATCCGGGTGCGGCGCATGGCTCGCTGACCGAGGTAAAAGGGTTGGTCGAAAAACCCCCGCAGGATCAAGCACCCTCGAACAAGATCATCTCTGGCCGCTACATCCTTCAGCCCGAAGTGATGCGAACCCTAGAGAACCAAGGCAAGGGAGCAGGCGGGGAAATTCAGCTGACCGATGCAATGGCGCGGATGATCGGCACTCAGCCATTTCATGCGGTGACATTTGACGGCAACCGCTATGATTGCGGCAGCAAACTCGGCTTTGTCGAGGCGACCTTGGCGCTGGCTTTGCAACGAGAAGATATGGGCGCAGATGTGCGGGCAATGGCGCAAAAACTGCTCGCCTGAAATCACCAGACACCGATAGCAAAAGGCCCCGAACCGCGCCGTTTTGAGAGCAGCGCGGCCGGAGCCTTTGATTGAGTTTATGCCAAATTATTCGGCGGGTTTGTCTTCCGCCTCATCGGCGAGCGGATTGTCGAGAGAAAGCGGTGCCGCCTCAGAAACGGCGACCTCTTCCTTTGCCGCGGCGGCGACCAATGTGCCGAGCGACGACCCATCAAGGCCCAGTTCTTTCATCAATCCATCAAGCACGGGCGCCTGAGCGCGATAAGACAGCGCCGCAGAAACCGCATCACTGGCGAGGTTTCCCGAACCGCCCCCAGCGCCGCCGCCGGATCCGCCGCCAGAACCACCGTTCTGAGTAAGTCCGTCGACTTGGACGATCTTAATCGAATCGATCGCTTCCATCGGCTTGGCGCTTTCCTTGATGACCTCAGGTAGCACTTCGAGCAGAGCCAGTTTCGTCTGCAAGCTGATCTGATCCATCGACAGAATGTTCGCAGCTTCGTTGACCGCTCGTTGACCAGCGGCCTCAACTTCGAACCGGACACGGTCGGCTTCGGCGCGCAGAACTTCTGCATCAGCCTCACCCTTGGCCTCCATTCGCGCGGCTTCGGCGCGGTTGGTTGCGGCGTCTTTCTCCGCCTCGGCCTCGACTTTGATGCCGATCGCATCGCGTTCGGCTTGCTTCGACGCTTCGATCAGTTCGATCTTCTTTTGCCGTTCGGCGATCTCACTCTCACGCGACGTCACAACTTGCTCTTCAGCAGCAACCGCTTTGGCGCGCGCCGCGTCGGCTTCTGCTTTCGCTTGGCTTTCCTCGCGGCTTTTGTTTTGAACCGCGATTTGCTGCTCTTGCCGGGCGATTTCTAGCGCGCGAACCTGGTCGATCCGTGCCTCTTCGACCGAACGATCGGCCTCGATCTGCTGGCTATCAACCTGTTTCTTTGCCTCAATCTTGGCGGCATCGGCTTCGCGCTGGCGCTCAGCCTGTTCGCGGGCGATTTCGGCCATTTGAGCGGCACGGCGGACTTCGACTTCACGCTCTTGTGACAGGCGCGCATATTCTTGGTCACGCCCAATCTCGAAGGATTTGGTATCCGCTTCGAGGTTTTTGGTTTCCATTTGAACGCGCGTGTCTTGCTCAATATCGTTGCGCAATTTTTTACGCGCTTCGATTTGTTCGGTCAGCTTCGTCAGACCCTCTGCGTCAAAGGCGTTGTTGGCGTTGAAATGTTCAATGCTGGTCTGATCAAGCCCGGTCAGCGAGACCGATTCCAGTTCCAGCCCGTTCATCGCCAAATCGTTGGACGACACCTGCTGCACCTTTTGCACAAAATCTGCGCGCTGCTCGTGCAGCTCATTCATGCTCATCCCCGCCGCCACAGAACGCAGCGCATCGACGAATTTACCCTCGACCAGATCTTTCAGCATTTCTGGCTGCATCGTGCGCTGACCCAATGTCTGCGCCGCCATGCCGATTGCGCCGGCATCTGGCCGCACCCGGACGTAAAATTCCGCCTTCACATCAATCCGCAACCGGTCGAGCGTAATGAGCGCCTCTCCATCGCGGCGCACCACGGCAAGCACCAGAGTGTTCATATTGACCGGCATCGTCTCATGAAACACCGGCAGCACCAGAGCGCCGCCATTCATCACGACCTTTTCGCCGCCAACCCCGGTCCGCACAAAGGCAGTTTCCTTTGATGCGCGCCGGTAAAGCGTCGTCAACATAATGAAGATGATGAGCAGCAGCACCAAGCCGCCGCCGACGATGAAAACGTAATCTAACAGTCCCATATTTCCTCCAAACAATTCTTACACTTAGGGCTGAAGCAGCGGGCTTTCATAGCGCACACCGAAGAAGAGTTCCCCTTCGCGGCGTACGAGTAGCACTGTTTCACCCTCGGCCAATTCCGCATCTGCGTCATGCGGTTCGACCATTACAAAATGGGGATGCCCAAAAGCATCTTTGACCTTTGCGCGCGCTGGTGAACCGGCGCGGGCCGTGCCCGTTTGGATCACTCCGTCGCGCCGGACCAGGCTTTGCAAGCCCACCGCCGTCGTCTCATCTTTCGGCAGCAAGCGTTCTATCGGACGCACCGCCAAGCCATTGAGCGGCAGCGAAGCACCACCCGCCAACAAGGCCGCCAAACCAGCGGATAAGGGCGAACCGGTTGCCCCGCTGATAAATGCCTGCCCCACCACTCCGGTGACGGCGAAGACAAAAAGCAGGCTGGAAAGCCAGATCAGGAACGGCACTCGGCCAATCCCAAGCACGCTGAACAGGCCATCCAGAAAGCCGCTGGCCTCCAACCCGTCTGCAACATCGGCGTCCATGTCGATTTCGACATCGCCAGCCCCTTCGAAAAAATCGCCCGCGCCGATGATCTGAAGCAGACCAATGGCAAACAAAGCGCCCAAAGCGATCGCAAACGGCAGGTTATACGGTTCCAGCAAAGTCATGATGTCACCGCCAGACCTGAAACGCATTCCGAACTCGCAAAGAGTCCCGCCGCAAACAGTGCAGCGCCAATTTCCCAAGTTTTTCCCATGAATGGAGTATTAACACATGTTGTGACGTTTTAACAGGAAAATCGATGGAAGTGTTTGAATAGTTCGCACTTGCAACTTTATTTAGTGCCTAGACCTTGTATTGTTGCGCAAGCATTCCTATATCGAGGGCTTAAGCTGATGTAATCTTCAGTGGCAGCGACTTTAGACCGCCTACGAATGTGCTGGTCGCGCGTTTTGCTTCGCCGGCGGGTTCAACCGCTTCAATCCGGTCCAAGAGCGCTTCGAACAACAACCGCATTTCCAGCCGCGCCAGATGCAACCCAAGGCATTGATGTGCGCCCGCGCCAAAGGCGAGATGCCGGTTGGGCGAACGCGCCGCATCAAACCGCCTCGGATCATCGAATTGCGACGGATCGTGATTGGCGGCGACATAATTGATCATCAACCAATCCCCTTTTCCGATGCGCTGCCCGCCCAATTCGGTGTCTTCGGCCGCCGTGCGCATGAAATGTTGCACCGGAGTGGTCCAACGGATCGCCTCCTCAACAATGCCCGGCAACAAGGACCGGTCCGCTTTCACACGCGCAAATTGTTCTGGATCACTGGCCAGCGCCTGCATCGCGCCCGCCGTTGATGCTGATGTCGTGTCATGGCCCGCAGCGGCAAGGATAATGTAATACCCCATCATATCGCGATCATTCAGCGGCTCTCCATCAACCAATGCATTGGCGATGGTGCTGGCGACATCTTTGGTAGGGTTGGCGCGCTTTTCCGCCGTAATACCCGCGAAATAGCCCTCAAAATCCTTCACCGCCCCAGCGACCAGCTGTGTGATTTGCTCCGCATTCATCCCGGCCATCGGCGATCCGTTGAGATCATCATCCTGACCGCCAAACATTTGCTGCGTCAGCATCATCATGCGCGGCTCATCCGCCTCTGGCACGCCAAGGATTTGCATCACCACATGGAGCGGATAGGGGCCGGACACTTGCTTCACAAAATCAATCTCTGGCCCGGCATCCACCATCCGCTGCGCTGTTTTTTGCGCAAGCGCGCGGATCTCATCCTCAATCGTCCGCAGATTTTTGGGCATGAACCATTCTTGCGTCAGCTTGCGATATTTCATGTGGATTGGGGCATCGAATGTGACGAGGCTGGCCACCATATGCTCGCTGCCGCCGGTCATCGCCTTTGCAAAGGCGATCCCTTCATTGAGCGAAAACACCGTCGTTTGCGGGTTGTTGAGATAGGTCGCATTGTCTTTGGAGACTTGCATCACCTGATCATAACCGGTGACCAACCAAAATGGCCGGTGGATATCATCGACACCCTCTACGCGTACCACCGGTGATTGTGACCGGATCGTATCAAAACGGTCGAGCAGACCATCCCAATCGGCATAGCTCTTCGGGTCAATAACCGCGCGGCCATCGACGCTGTTCAGTGTGGGAATGTTTGCCATTTTCTATGCTCCAGCATCCGCTTTTGCCTTGGCCTCAAACTCATCGCGCAATTCGCGCTTATACAGCTTACCATTGGCCTCGCGCGGCAATTCAGGGCGGAAATCGAACAGTTTGGGCATTTTTATACGGGCCAGTTCGGGCGCCAGAAATTCGCGCAACTCAGCCTCGAATGCCTCTGCTGTGTCTGGACCAGCATCCGCCATATCGATCGGTTGAACCACGGCCACGACCTTTTCGCCAAGATCGGGGCACGGCGCACCGATCACCGCCGCATCCATCACCTTGTCATGAGTGATAAGCAGATTTTCGATCTCTTGCGGGTAAATATTCACCCCGCCAGAGATGATCATGTGGCTCTTGCGATCGGTTAAGAACAGATAGCCATCTGCATCGACGTGACCAATATCGCCCAATGTCATCCACCCTTTGGGATGCATGGCGTCGGCGGTTTTGTCAGGATCATTGTGATAAGTCGGCAGCAGCGCGTTCTCAAAATAAATCAGGCCGTCTTCGCCCGCACCCACTTCTTCTCCATCGGGGCCGCACACATGCAGCGTGCCGTGGATCGCTTTGCCGACAGTGCCGGGATGCGCCAGCCAATCCTCGGCCCCGATCATGGTCATGCCGATCCCTTCGCTACCGGCGTAATATTCGTTCACAATCGGACCCCACCATTCGATCATCTCTTGTTTGATCGGCACCGGGCACGGCGCCGCGGCGTGCAAAGCGCGCTTGTGGCTGGACAAATCATATTTCGCACGCGCGGCCGGGTCGAGTTTGAGGAAGCGGACGAAATGTGTGGGCACCCACTGGCTGTCGGTGATCTTGTATTTCTCAATCGCCGCCAGTGCCGCTTCGGGTTCGAATTTTTCCAGCACCACCAAGGTCGCGCCGAGCCTCTGCGCCGCCCCGCACCACGCCAGCGGCGCAGCATGATAAAGCGGCGCGGGCGAAAGATAGATCATTGAGCCATCGGCAGGCATCCCCGCGCCCATTGTTGCCAGACCTAGAAACGGGATCATCGCTTTCGGATCGGGATCTTCGGGTGGGGCCGGGCGAATACCTTTGGGTCTTCCGGTCGTGCCGGAACTGTAGAGCATGGTCGCGCCTGCGCGCTGATCCGCAATCGGTTCTACTGAATGGCTGGTAAGGGCCGCATGAAAATCATCCGAACCGCCGCCGCCTGCGATTAACACCTCAAGGTCTGGGCATTCCTTGCGAATATCGACCATCACGTCGCTAAATACGGGGGAGGTGATCAGCAATTTGGCGCCGCTATCTTTCAGAATATAGGCGATCTCTGGCGCAGTTAGCCGGGTTGAGATGGGGACGAGCAAAGTCCCTGCCCGCTGTGACCCCCACATCAGGGTGAAATATTCGATGCGGTTTTCGAGCAGAACAGCAAAGGCGTCATCCGGCGCAAATCCGCGCCCACGCAGCAATTGCGAAAACTGGTTCGCCGCTTGATCAAGCTCACCGTAAGTTTGTTTTTGCCCGCTGCCCGCCATAATTACAGCAGGGTGGTCCGGGCGATTTTGGGCATGCGCGATGGGGTGCAGGGTCATAGTTCTCTCCTTAGCGCGCGCCATTTTCGGCCGTTTGACGAAAAATTGGGCGCGGCTGCATTCTCTCAAGAGCGAAGCTAGCGAAGCCGGGCCGTCACTCAAGCGAAAACAGTACGGGAAGGAAACTGATGTCGATGAAGGACACAGGCGAGGCGACCGCGCAGCGGCGGATCACGGGAGAACGCCTAGGCGGGATCGCTCGAGACGGATTGTTCGTGGTCGCAGGTGCAAAAAAAGGCGGCGGGTAAACCCGCCGCCCAAACTCGGACACCCTCTCCAATGTCCGACCCGCTTCCAGGCGGGTATCTCTTTATGGCCGCTTATTCGCCGCCAGCAGCACCAACTCTGCGCCGTCCCGGCAACAAATCCGCATTGCTCGGGGCGTTGCCGTTTGTGACCATTCGGGTCTGTTCTTCGCTTTCAACCATATAGGGAATTGGATTGACCGCAACCCCGTCAACGCGAACCTCATAATGCAGGTGCGGACCAGTTGAACGGCCGGTTGAACCGACATAACCAATCAAATCGCCCTTCTGCACACGTTCCCCAGCGGCAACCGCGAGGCGTGACAGGTGGGCATAGCGCGTTTCCAAGTCAGCGCCGTGATCGATGCTGATATACAGGCCATAACTGGAGAACCAGTCCGCGCGGCCAACAAGGCCGTCAGCGGTGGCGTAAACCGGTGTGCCGGTCGGCGCGGCAAGATCGACACCATTGTGGCGGCGACGTTGGCGCAAAACGGGGTGATTGCGCATGCCATAACCGCTGCTCAATCGAGCCCCTGCGAGCGGCATGCGTGAGGGGACTGAAATCGTTGGACGCTCTGTAATGGTTGCAGCCGTGCCAGGAATTTGCGGGCCGGCGCTGTCCAAGGCTGACCAGCTGGCAAACAATTCGCTAAACCGTTCGTCGCCACTCGCCAAAGTTTCATCCTGAGCGTCACGCACAGGCTGCGTCACATCAGCCGCAGTGGCGGCATTGGCAGAGGAATTGGCAGCGGCAGGGCTGGCGGCCAGACTGACGGTGAGCAAAGCAGTCGCAGCGCCGAATGCGGCGGCTAGCTTTGAAATAGAACGCTTTGAAAGCGTAAACATACTGACCCGGTCCTGTCTGGCGAAGCGCCATATTTGGTTGGGTTGCACGCGGATTGCTGTGTTATTTTGGAGCGTTTAAACCCCGTCTCGCGCATCAACCGTAAAGCTGCACTCTTTCGAACGCTGCGTTGTAGCGAGAGTTATCGGCGCGATTCGTTAAATCGCAACATCTTCGTAAAAACCGCGCGATAAACCGGCTGCAAGACGCGCTGAGTCGTTGAATGGTGGCTTTATCGGCCCTCTAAAGTGCGTGCGAACCAAGGATTTCCACATATTTTCGGGATTCTCTCCACTCGCTTCGGCTTGCCGCAGAAAGTGTTTGGTGCCGAATCCGACATGACGAATTTCGTCGTCAAGAATGCGGGCGAGGATCTTTGCGCCATGTTCGTCGCCCGCCGCTCTCACGCGCCCCAATGTTGCAGGCGTAACGTCGAGCCCTCGCGCCTCAAGCACCATCGGCACCACTGCCAGCCGTGCAGCGATATTGTGGCGAGTGCTATGCGCGGCCTCCCACAAGCCGCCATGCGCTGGCAATGCGCCATAATGGCTGCCCAGCGTTTCAAGTTTGCGCGCGAGCAAAGCGAAATGCATCGCTTCATCGGCGGCCACATAAAGAAAGTCGGAAACGAACTCGCGCCCCTGTTCCTGCTCCATTTCCCCGCCAAACCGGCCTGCCATATCCAGCGCCAGATCAATCGCCACAAATTCAATATGCGCCAAAGAATGCCACAGCGCGATTCGCCCGCGTTCCGATCCGAATTTCCCGCGCTTGGGCATCTGTTTGGGCTCAAGCAATTCCGGACGATCCGGCCAAGCGGGCGCATCCGGCATCTCGGTATCGAATTCAAACGCCAGCCGCCCCATCCGCCAACGCCGCGCAACATCGCGCGCGGCAAAACATTTGGCGCGCGGATTGCCGGTCAGCAAGGCAGCGCGAATGGCGGAGGCAACGCTTTGCATGGGGTTTTTAAAGCGCCTTTGCCGCGGCGAGAACTTCGTCAGCGTGGCCCTTGACCTTCACCTTGTTCCAAACCTGCGCGATGGTTCCATCGGCTGCGACCAGATAGGTCGAGCGAACCATGCCCATATAGGTTTTGCCGTACATTTGCTTTTCCGTCCAAATGCCAAGCGTGTCGGACAAGCCGCCCTCTTGCGCATCGGTCGCCAGCGGCGTGGTCAAATCGTGTTTGGCGATGAAGTTCTGGTGCTTCTTCGCGCTGTCTTTGCTGACGCCCAGCAGATGCGTCCCGGCTGCATCAAAATCACTCTTCAGCGCGGTGAAATCTTTTGCTTCTGTGGTGCAACCGGGCGTGTTGTCCTTTGGATAGAAGAACACGACCAGTTTCGAGCCTTTAAAATCCGATGGTTTGACGGTCCCGCCATCCGGCGTGCCCATTTCAATATCGGGCATTGCATCGCCTGCTTTTGCAAAATCGCTCATCATTTCAGCTCCAAATGTTCATCAAAAATTGCCGCCCAGCTTTGCGCCACGATTTTGCGCGCCGCGTCTAAGTCCTGCATCAATGCCGCGTAGCTACCGCGATCACAGGCGCGCGCAAGTGCCTTTGCCGCAGCGGGCGGCGGCGGCGCGCCATCTGGCGCGAGCAAACGCCCAGCGACCAGTATATCGGTGAGCAATCCATAAGCGGGCGCAAGATCATCGCTGACCAAGGCTGAATTGGGGCCGACTTTCACAGCCACATTCGCCAATGCTTTGATCGACGACATTAAATCGGGATTGAGCGCCCCTGAGCCAGCCGAAGCGTCTTGCGGATCAAAGTCGCACGCATGGCGCAATTGCAGGAAGTGGACGAGAAATTCGATATCCACCAATCCCCCGCGCAGCAATTTCACATCAAGCGGCCCGCGCGGCTGCTTATGCTGCGCCATTTCGCCGCGCATCGTCAGCACCGCTTTGCGCAATTCGGCCGGATCGCGCTGTTGCCGCAAAACCGTGTCGATAATTGCAGAAACCTTGGCCCGGGCCTTTGCCGAGCCGACCAAAACCCGCGCCCGCGTCAACGCCATATGTTCCCACATCCACGCGCTTTCTTGCTGATATTTGGCAAAAGCATCAATCGACACAGCCATCGGGCCTTGCTTGCCTTGCGGGCGCAGCCGGGTGTCCACTTCATAAAGTGCGCCCTGCGCCGTTGGAACCGATAGAGCCGCGCTGACCCGGCTGGCCAAGCGATTGAAATAGAGCGTCGCACCTAGAGGACGGGCGCCATTTGGTCCGCCGTCTGATTGCGCCTCAAAATCACCAGTGAACAGATAGATCATATCGAGGTCAGAGGCATGGGTAAGCGCCCCTCCGCCAAGCCTGCCTAGCCCGAGGATAACCAACTCGCCGCCGGGGATGCTGCCATGGACCCGCGCAAATTCGGCCGCCGCCCCCTCTGCCGCAACCGCAATCGCGGCCTCTGCTGTTGCCGATAGGGCCGCACCAATCACCGATGGCGCATAATCGGCTTCGATTAGGCTGATGCCGAGCGTGAAACGCTGCTCGCTCGTCACATGGCGGATGGAATCGAGTTGCGCCTCATAATCATTCTGACGATCGGCAAGGGCGGGGCCGCTGCGCATTTGATCAGCTTTGATCTCAGTTAGCGAGGCGGGATCAACCGGCTCTCTATCGATCAGGGCATCCAGCAATTCTGGGCGGCGGCCCAGTTCATCAGCGAGAATTGGCGATAGAGTCAAAGCCGCTGCCAAACGGCCGAGCAATCCGGGCCGCGCGGCAAGCAAATGAAACAGAGTGATACCGGAGGGAATCCGCTCCAGCATGTTTTGCCAGCGTATGATCGCATGGGCGGGATCATCGCTTTTCGCAAAAGCGCTGAGCAAAGAAGGCAGCAAGCGATCAAACGCCTCCAGCGCCTGAGGCGAGCGGATTGCGGCATAGCGGCCATCGCGCCATTCTTCGATTTTCGCGGCGAGCGCGGCGGGACCTTCAAACCCTAACGCCTGCAAAGCGTCTGCCTGTTCATTGGGCGGTGGGGCGGCGGGATGGATGCGCTTTTCCTCGCCAATCAGGCTTTCATAAATGGTCCCGGTGCGCTGCGTCAGCGTGGTCAGTTCGGCCACCAAAGCCGCGCCATCTTCCAACCCATCCAGGCGCGCCGCGCCATCCAAAGCATCGCCATCCGGCAGGCTGTGTGTCTGGCGGTCATTCACCATTTGCAATCGGTGCTCAATCACGCGCAGCCGGTCATATCCCTCGCCCAAAACCTGCGCATGATCGGCCTCTATTCGCCCCGCCGCCGCCAAGGCATTGAGCGCGGCGCGTGTCCCCCGCACCCGCAATGAAGGATCACGCCCGCCATGGATCAATTGATGCGTTTGCGCGAAAAACTCGATCTCTCGAATCCCCCCGCGCCCGCGTTTAACGTCAAAGCCGGGTCCGGGCCGCACCGGTCCATCATAACTTTCTCTAATCCGCAAAGTCAGCGCGCGAATTTCTTCGATGGCCCCGTAATCCAGCGCCTGCCGCCAGACAAAAGGCGAGATTTCCGCAAGGAATGCCTCCCCCGCTGCAATATCGCCCGACGCCGCCCGCGCCCGGATGAATGCCGCCCGTTCCCACGCCAAGGCCTGCCCCTGATAATGGGCCAAAGCCGATCCGCGCGGGACGACAAGCGGGCTGATCTCCGCCGCCGGGCGCAATCGCAAGTCGACCCGCAAGACATATCCATCGGCGGTGTTGTCAGACAAAAGCTTGATAATCCGCCGCGCATATCGCTGCGCCGCTTCGCCGGGATCGTCGGTTGATCGGCGGGGGAGGGCCTCAGGATCGTAGAGCAGGATCGGATCGATGTCGGAGGAATAGTTGAGCTCTGCCGCGCCCTGCTTACCGAGCGCAAGCGCAATAAAGCCATCGTTTCGCGCTTCGTCCGTGCGCTCCGCGATCGCAGTGTTGATCGCCGTATCGAGCGCGTGATCGGCAAAGGAGCTGAGTTCGCTTAGGACTTTCGGCAGCGTAAACGCTCCGGCCAAATCGCCAATGCCCAAGGCTGCGGCCAGAGCAAGGCGGTGGCGGCGCAGACCCACCGCTACATCCTCAACGCTCCCTTGCTGGGCCACCCATGCCAGCGCCGCTTCGCCATCGCCGCTTTCCAAGAGAGCCGCCAAGTCAGGCTGACGATCCAGCGCCCGCGCCAGAAACGGCGCATGCGCGCGCGCTCTCGCCAGTGCCCCTGTCCAATCATAGTCTTGCCCGTTGGTCATCGCCTCCCCCTTTGACGTTCTGTCTGCTTGCCTGCAAGCCAATGCGCCAACGAGCTGGAGCGAGCAGGGTTGCGGGTTCAGTTCACCTCTGCGAATACGGCCCCAGACAACTCCAATTTGAAGTGTGTGAGGAAATTTCGATGATCAAACGCAATTTTGCCTTTGGTGCGCTCATCGCCAGCGCCCTGGTGCTGGCAGGCTGTGACGCGATGCCAGGATTTGGCGAGGCCGAGCCTGAGCTCATTATCCCAGAGGTCGAGCCGGGCGACATTTCCGAAGCGACGATGATCGACATCACCCGCACTTTGTCGACCGACGAATTTGGCGGACGTATGCCGGGGACCGAAGGCGAAGAATTGACGGTCGCATTATTGACCGAACGTTTCGAAGCCGCCGGTTTACAGCCCGGCAATGGCGACAGCTGGGTCCAAGAAGTGCCGCTGGTGGAGATCACCGGCAACAATTTCGCGCCCCTGACAATCACCAATGGTGAGACCGATCTGGTCTATGATTACGGCAGCGAATGGACCGGCGTAACCTACCGCGAAGACGCGCAAACCCAATTGGCGAACAGCGAATTGGTGTTCGTCGGATACGGCATTAACGCGCCCGAACGCGATTGGAACGATTACGAAGGCGTCGATGTCACCGGCAAGACTGTTGTCATCCTTGTCAACGATCCCGATTGGGAAACAGAGGGGCTGGAGGGCACTTTCAATGGCCGCGCCATGACCTTTTATGGCCGCTGGACATACAAATATGAGGAAGCCGCACGCCAAGGGGCAGCGGGCGCGATCATCGTCCATGATACCGAACCCGCCAGCTATGGCTGGAATGTGGTCGAAAGCTCTTGGGGCGGGCCGCAAGCCTATCCTCAGCGCGGCGAAAACGCACCTGCAATGACATTGCTCAATGGCTGGGTTCAAAAAGAAGTGGCGCGCGAAATTCTTTCCGCCGCTGGGCAGGATCTCGATGAGCTGACCGCCGCTGCAAAAACAGAAGAATTTGCCGCTGTGGAACTTGGCATGACCGCCTCGACCAGTTTCCAAAACACCTTCCGCAGCTTCTCTTCGCAGAATGTAATCGGTGTTTTGCCGGGTTCAGAAGCGCCGGATGAATATGTGCTTCACACCGCGCATTGGGACCACCTTGGCACTTGCAATCCGCCTGCTGCTGATGGGGACGATATTTGCAACGGTGCAGTCGATAACGCCACCGGCACGGCGGCATTGGTCGCTTTGGCAGAAGCGCATGGCAAAGCCGGCGCGCCCCGCCGCTCTTTGGTGTTCTTGGCCGTGACGGCAGAGGAATCGGGTCTGCTCGGCGCGTATTATTACGCCGCAAATCCGATCTTCCCGCTCAATCAAACGGTTGGCGGCGTGAATATGGATGCGTTTCTCGTGGCGGGTCCGTCGCGCGATGTGACAGTGGTGGGGCCGGGCAAATCACAGCTTGATCTCTTCCTTGAGGCTGCTCTGAGCGCAGATGGCCGGGTCGCAACACCCAACCCAAGCCCAGAGGCAGGGTATTATTACCGCTCTGACCACTTCGCCTTCGCCAAAGAAGGTGTACCGATGCTGTATGTTGATGGCGGTGAAGACCTAATCGATGGCGGGCGCGAAGCTGGTGAAGCGGTGGCGGCAGAATACCGCGAAAACCGGTATCACGGGCCAAAGGACGAATTTGACGAAAATTGGGATTGGTCCGGCGTGATGGCTGATCTGCAGCTCATGTATCGCTTGGGCCGGATGATGGCCCAAAGCGACAGCTGGCCCAATTGGAACGAAGGCGATGAATTCCGCGCCGTTCGTGATGAAAGCTGCGCGAGCGGGGAAACCGGCTGCTAAATCCGGCGCAAAGAAACGCAAAGACGAAGAGCCGGTCCATGGGGATCTTGATGCCGCCAGAATGGGCGCCTCAGGATTTCCTGTGGATCGGTTTTCCGCATTTGGCACAGGAATGGCCCGGCTATCTTGACCGGGCGCAGGAGCAAATTGCGGGTTTTGCCAATGCCGTGGCCGACAGTGGGCAGGCGGTGCGTCTGTTGGTGCGCGATGACGCCAATGCCGCGCGAGCCCGCGAGCTAGTGAGCGGCGCTGTCACACTTGAGCATAGGATCTACGGCGATATTTGGCTGCGCGATACCGGGCCTCTTATCGTGCGTGATGGGGCGCAGCGCGCCGCCAGGCGGTTTGGCTTTAACGGGTGGGGCGGAAAATATCTGATGCCGGGCGATCAAAGCATTGGCGCAGATTTGGCGCGCGATGCAGAGCTGCCCACGCAAACTTGCGCGATGATATTGGAAGGCGGCGCTATTGATGGTGACGGCACCGGCCTTGTCGCGGTGACGGAGCAATGTTTGCTCAATCCCAACCGGAACCCAGATCTATCACGCGGCGATATTGAGGCAGAGTTGCAGCATATGCTCGGCTTTGACCGGGTGCTGTGGCTCGGCGAAGGGTTGATCAATGATCACACTGATGGCCATGTCGACAATCTGGCGCGCTTCGTTGCACCGAGCCGGATGGTGGTACCAGAAGGCACCGGCAGTGATGATCCCAATGCAGCAATTTACGACGATGCACGCCAGCGGGCGGAAAATTTCGGGGTCGATATTGCCGCGATCCCCTCCCCCGGATTGATCACCCGCGATGGCGCGATTGAGCCTGCAAGCTATGTCAATTTTGCCATCACCACACATCTGGTGGTGGTGCCAACATTCGGATCGGACAATGACGAGGCGGGCGTCGCCGCGATTGCAAAGCAATTCCCTGATCGCAGCGTGATTGGCTTGCCCGCCGATGCGGTCCTCGCAGGGGGCGGCGGCTTTCACTGCGCAAGCCAGCAAATGCCAACGGCTTAAGCATCAAGTTAACGTTCCGTTAGGGTTTTGCGCCGAGAAAAGCGGGATGAGTAAAGCGCTAACCCTTTCACGCAGCGTAATGGCCCGCACCCGGCAGCATCAAATGGATGCCGCTGGCAGTGTGGTCGTCATGGCGCTTGCGGCGGCTTTGATCTTTGCGGGTCAACCACTCCCGCTCTAATCCGGCTCTAACGCCGGTTTAGATCAGCCGGAACAGCGCTGCGAGCGCCGCACCGCCAAGCACCGCCCCCACGCAGAAACGCCAGACTTTGTCGCTCACGCGGCCAGATGCGCGTGCACCCAACCAATTGCCCAGCAACACCGCGGGAAACAGCGCCAAGGCCAGCACGCATTGTTGCCAGCCAAGCTCGCCAAACGCCGCACCCGCACCCAGCCCCGATGCGGCGGCGACAGTGAAGATCAGCAGCATTGATGCGGTGGCAATGTGCCGCGGCAATGCGCGCCCGACATAATAGGGAACAACCGGCGGGCCGGGCATTCCTGCAAAACCGGTCAGCAATCCGCTCAGCACGCCCACGCCGCCCGTTGTCACTTTGCCGTGAGTCATCGCGTCACGCTGAGGCATCAGAATGATCGCAAAGGCAGACAGCGCCACCAGCGCAATCAGCAACCGCGCCAGATCAGCACCCGTTACCGTCAACAACCACAGGCCCGGCGGCGTCGCCACCACCACAAGGGCGCAAATCATCCACGCCGATTTTTCCGCATCACGCACCAACCGCCGAATCTCGCTAAGCCCAATAAGCAGCGCCAGAACATTGGTGACCAGCACCGCCTCCACCGGCAACAATGTCAGTGCCAAGACCGGCACCAGCAAAATCGCCATGCCGAACCCGGTCAGCCCCCGGACAAAGGCAGAAAGAAAAGTCGCGGCGAGCGCGGCGGCAATTTGTGCAGCTGTGAACCCGCCGAGGAATTCCATCGGGTGCGGTTACGCCGCGTCCGTGTCGAGATTACTGCGCAGATCAGGCGGTGTGGCCGCCAAAGTCAGCATAGCGACAGCGTCGTCGAGCGACATGACCTGTTGTTCTTTCTCGCCCAGGGTGCGGATTGCAACGCTGCCTTCTTCGGCCTCACGCTTGCCCACCACCAACAAATGCGGGACCTTGGCAAGCGAATGTTCGCGGACCTTGTAATTGATTTTCTCATTCCGCAGATCGCTCGTCACCCGAATGCCGGAGGCTTTCAATTTCGCCTCAACCTCTTGGGCATAGCCATCAATATCCGACACAATCGGCGCAACCACCGCCTGAACCGGGGCCAGCCAGACTGGCAAACGCCCGGCGTAATGTTCGATCAAAATGCCAATAAACCGCTCATACGAACCAAAGATCGCGCGGTGCAGCATGACCGGGCGATGACGGGCGCCGTCTTCGCCAACATAAGTCGCATCCAAACGATCCGGCAGCACTCGGTCCCCTTGGATCGTGCCGACTTGCCACGTCCGCCCAATCGCATCGGTCAAATGCCATTCCAGCTTGGGTGCATAAAATGCCCCCTCGCCCGGCAATTCTTCCCAGCCATATTCTTCATTGGCCATGCCAGCTTCGGCAACAGCATCGCGCAATTCTTGCTCGGCTTTGTCCCAGTCAGATTCGCTGCCAAACCGTTTCTCTGGCCGCAATGCGAGCTTCACGTGATAGGTGAAGCCAAAATCCTGATAGACGCTATTGGCCAGCTCGCAGAACGCTCGCACCTCTTCGACCACTTGGGCCTCAGTGCAGAAAATATGCGCATCATCCTGCGTGAATTGGCGCACGCGCATCAATCCATGCAACGCGCCGTGCGGTTCATTACGGTGGCAACAGCCCATTTCGCCCAGCCGAATCGGCAGGTCGCGATAGGACGTGATGCCTTGTTTAAAAACAATAACATGCGCCGGACAATTCATCGGCTTGATCGCCATCCAATCCGCGTCAGCGGCCACTGTCGGCGCGGCATTGCCTTCGTCTTCTGACACTTCGGGCACCATATCCGGCACCGCGAACATGTTTTCAGCATATTTGCCCCAATGTCCGGATTGCTCCCACTGGCGCACATCCATCAATTGCGGCGTTTTGATCTCGCGATAATCGGCCTTGTCCATCTTGCGGCGCATATAGGCCTCCAGCTCGCGCCAGATACGATACCCTTTAGGATGCCAGAACACGCTGCCATGCGCTTCTTCTTGTAGGTGAAAGAGGTCCATTTCGCGGCCCAGCTTGCGGTGATCGCGCTTGGCGGCCTCTTCGAGATTATGCAGATGCTGTTTCAGCTGTTTCTTATTCAGCCAGCCGGTTCCGTAAATCCGCGTCAGCTGCGCATTGCTTTGATCCCCGCGCCAATAGGCGCCCGCCACGCGCAGCAATTTGAACGCTTGCGGGTCCAGTTTTCCGGTCGAAGGAAGGTGCGGACCGCGGCACATATCGAGCCAATCATCGCCCGACCAATACACTGTCAGCTCTTCATTTTCAGGCAGTTCCTTGGCCCACTCAGCCTTAAACGCCTCGCCATCCGCTTCCCATTTGTCGATCAGCTTTTGGCGCGGCCATGCCTCCCGGCGCAGCGGCTTATCGGCTTTGATGATCGCGCGCATTTGTTCTTCAATCGCGGGCAGGTCTTCACTGCTGAAGGGATCGCGGGACGCCGGGGCCATCACATCGTAATAAAACCCGTCATCGGTCGCAGGACCGAAAGTGATTTGCGTGCCGGGATACAAAGCCTGCACCGCCTCTGCCAGAACATGCGCAAAATCGTGCCGCGCCAATTCCAGCGCATCCGCCTCATCACGTGCGGTGATCAATGCCAATTCGGCGTCGCCATCAAAAGGCCGCCCCAAATCGCGCACTTCACCATTCACGCGCGCCGCAAGCGCCGCTTTCGCCAGGCCAGGGCCAATCGCCGCGGCCACATCAGCGGGCGAACTGCCGCGCTCCATTTCACGCACAGTGCCGTCGGGCAGGCTGATTTTAAGCAATTCGGTCATCATCTCATCCGTCTATTGGCCGAGGAGCCTTGGCATAAGCAGACCCGCACCGAAAGAGCGGTGTGCCTGCGTTTGCCGATTTCGAAGCGAACAGGTCAGCGCAGAAGAGCTCCGCGCCGCTGTCATTAGGGAAATAGGGCCCCGAACACACAATGTCATCACCCGCCATTGCCTCCACCACAAAACGGCAAGCGAGCCATACATTATGGAAAGCAAGCTTGACTTCACACCGAATCAATGACAAGTGCCCTTTCCATAGTTTCAAGGGAGCTTGTCCAATGACAATTCTAACCAAGTCTCGAAGTAAGGCGCTCATCTGGGCGTCCATCATTGTTACCGCGGCGATCGGGTCGGTGATGCTCGGCCTTAATCAAGGGGCCAGCATGGGGATCATCGGCGGCCTCAGCGGGGCGGCATGGGGAGCAATGCACAGCGATATTTCGTGCGTGCGGACCGCTCAAATGGCCAAACAGACGAGGTGCCTGCAATGAATGCCGAAACACATAGCGGCGAGGCAAGGAACGGTTTTCTAGGTCGCGGCCCATGGTTCTGGACCGGTATGACCGCCGCGAGCACAGGGCTCTTCATTGCCTTGGCCATGAGCGGCGCGATTGAAGATAATGGCACTTTGATGTTGCTGCTTATCGTCCCTGCAATGAACATGATGGCGCTGGTTGCCTCAGCCGTGAACCGGCCCCGCGGCGACACGTGTCTCGCCACAGGGCAAGCGCAGCGGCGCTATATCAAGCGGGTGGCGATTTTCACTTCGCTCTATCTTGCAACTTTCGCGCTGCTGACCTTTCTCGATAAGGAAATGACGCTGCCTTACATGGTCAAATTGGCGCTTGCGACCTTGCCGGGATTGGCGCTTAGCGGGGTTTTTTGGGCAATCGGCAGGTTAATCGTCGAGGAACAAGACGAATTTATGCGCATGCTGGTGATCCGTCAGTCGCTGATCGCATCCGGCCTAGCGCTAAGCGCAGCGTCGGTTTGGGGGTTCTTAGAATCAGCCAAAGTCGCGCCGCATGTTGACGCCTATTGGTTTGCCATCATCTGGTTCCTTGGCCTTGGTGTCGGGGCGGTCTTCAACCGTATCCAATACGGCACTTGGGGTGCGGTATGATTGGGGGCGCATCATGAAAAACCGCCTCAAAGTCCTTCGTGCAGAGCGGGATTGGAGTCAGCAGGATTTGGGCGAACGCCTCGGTGTCAGCCGCCAAAGCGTCAATGCGATTGAGAAGGGCCGCTATGACCCTTCCCTACCGCTCGCCTTCACCATCTCAGAAGTGTTTGATTTGCCGATTGAAGAGATATTCAGCCGCGATTGATCACACACTCAAAGTGTTCGACCCAGCCTCAACAATGATGGTTTTGGTCCCGGCAAGCTGGGTCGAACGCTCTCGAATGCCGGCAAGGAAGCGGTATTCGGTTGTCGCGCGCTGCGGGGTCAACTCAACCGTCATATAACCGCGCTGCGACGTGTCGGCCCATTGCAATTCCTCATTCGCATCCACCACCAATTGCGCCATTTGTTCCGGCGGAACCATCGCAAGGTAAGTTTCAAAACCGGGCGAACTGACAGACGAAACGCCGAATTCCACGCCAACTTTCTTGCCATCCTGCGCAAGGTCAAACGCCCAGGCGTTATGCGTGTCACCCGCCAGAACCAGCAGATTGGCATCAGCATCCAAGGCGCCTTTGAATGTCCGCTCCCGCGCGGTGGGATATCCATCCCACGCATCCATATTAAGCGGCAATCCCGCCCGGCTTGCCATCGCGCTTGCCTGCAAACGTGCGCGAATAAATTCCGGCACATTCCCGCCCAGCAAGTCGAGCAAAGCCGTGGGCGAAGACAATTTGCCCATCAAAACTTGCTGCACCAAAACCTGCCATGTCGCGCCGCGCTGGCTTGAGGCCGCCATCCCTTCGGCCAGCCATGCCTCTTGCGCCGAGCCCAGCAATTGCCGCGCGGGATCGAAATATTCGCCATCACGAAACGCAGTGAGCGCGGCGACCATCGCCTCAGGATTGTCCTTGCCCTCTAACAGCTTGCGCAGATTGAACGGCTCCTCGCGCCCTTCGAGCCGCGTGTCGATCCGGAACAAGGTCGCCAAATCACCCACATCATAGGCGGCATAAGGTTCATCTGAAACCGGCATCCATTCGCGGTACACCCGTTTCGCCACCTCTTTGCGCGCATGCCAATCCCCTTCGGTTTCGCTGGTGTGATTCTGCGCGCCGTCTTTCCAACTGTCATTGGCGGATTCGTGGTCATCCCACACCGCAATCATAGGGAGCACCTGATGCAGCCGCTGAAGATCTGCATCCGCCCGGTATGTCGCATAGCGCAAGCGGTAATCGGCTAGATTGAGAATTTCCGATTCCGGCGCGAGGGTGCGATCCGGATGCCGCTGACCCGCCGACGGATAGGTGCCGCCGCCATATTCGTAGATATAATCGCCCAAATGCACCGCCAGATCGACGTCATTCGCCTGCGCCGCATGGGCATAGGCGTTGAAATATCCGAAACCGAAATTGGCACAGGAAAACACCGCAAGCCGGAATTTCGTTGCTGACCCACTCGGCAAAGTACGGGTTCTGCCGATAGGCGAGACAGAGCCATCTGGCGCGGCAAAGCGGAAATAATACCAGCGATCCGGCGTCAACCCAGATGCCGCCGCCTTTGCGCAAAAATCGCGATCAGGAGAAGCCGTCACTTGGCCCTCTGCCGCAAAGGACGTGAACTCGGCGGTTTCGCTGATCTGCCAATCCAGCACCGTTTCCGAATCCGCAACAAAACGCGTCCACAGCAACACGCTGCTGGCTTGCGGCTCTCCGCTGGCGACGCTGTGGGTGAAACCGCTGCCGAAACCGCGCGCGGAGGCGGGGGTCGCGGCGATGGCGGCACTTGCCCCAGCGAGCGCAAACACCCCGCGCCGGGAAATCGCGCTTGCGGAGGATGCCGCGCCGGGGGCTGCTGCGGAAGCTGTGTCGGTTTTGATCATAATGGCACGGGTGATCGCACGCATTAAATGCCAATGACAAGAGCAACGCGCGATGATGGGGCAAGTCTTGCGCTCTTACGGCTCTTGCGTGCAGGATGGCGCGATGCAGGATCACCAAATTCACACATTGTCCGATGGCCGCAAAATCGCATATCGCCATCACGCCAAGACGTCGCAGAATGACGCACCAACGCTGGTGTTTCTACCGGGCTATATGTCCGACATGGATGGCGGCAAAGCGACCGCGATATTTACCGCCGCAGCCGCACAAGGACGAGGGTGTTTGTTGCTCGATTTTTCGGGATGCGGGCGGTCTTCGGGTGATTTTGCGGATGGTACATTGGCGCGTTGGCGCGATGAAGTTCTCGAATTGATTGCCGCCCATGTCAGCGGGCCGGTCATTTTGGCCGGGTCTTCGATGGGCGGGTGGCTAATGCTGCTGGTGGCAGAGAGATTGGAGGCGCAGCTAGCCGGGATGATTGGCATCGCCGCCGCGCCGGACTTTACCCGTTGGGGCTATTCGCAAGAGCAACGCGCTTTGCTGGCAAGCGGAGAGATTTTGTTCGAGGACAATCCCTATGGCCCCGAACCCACCCCCACCCATCCCGGCTTTTTCGCTGATGCAGAAACGCAGATGCGGCTAGATCAGGATATTGAAATTCCGTGCCCGGTCCGGCTGTTGCACGGCCAGAATGACGCGGATGTCCCGTGGGAGGTCAGCCTGAAATTGGCACAGGCTCTGCGTTCGGATGATGTACAGGTGACCTTGATAAAGGACGGAGATCACCGCCTTTCGCGCGCATCCGATATTGCGCTGCTTTTGGGGCTGGTGGACGGTTTTTACTGATGGGACATTCGCCTTGCTCTTAATTTCCTCCGTTCTCGCCATTGCCTTGCAAGTTGGCCCCAATCCGCAAGCCATCCCGCCATCCGACGGCCATGCCGAATTGCGTGATCGGCCCCCGCGTCAGGGGGATGAGGATATTGCCGACAGCCCGGCAAGCGTTTGGCTGACGCAGTGCCTTGATTTGCTCGCTCAGGACGCGTCGCGCGCGCATACGATGGCACAAATTCAGCGCACCACCGTTAGCGGCGATGAACGCGTGCTCGCCAACCATTGTTTGGGGCTGGCGGCCACGGAATTAAGCCGCTGGGATGAGGCGGTGCAGGCTTTCTCTGCCGCGCGCGCGGAAATCGATGAGAGCGATCCGCGTACCCGCGCCCGGTTTGCAACAATGGCAGGCAATGCCGAATTGGCTGGTGGAAATGCCGCCGCAGCCTCGCTCCAATTCCGCCTTGCCAAAAGCGACGCACAAGCCGCGGCGTCCGCGCCCTTAGAAGCGATTGCTTCGGCGGATCTGGCGCGCGCATTGGTTGCAATGGGGTTAGAAGAAGAAGCGCTTACCGCGCTGGCTGATGCAACCCGTTTAATGCCGGGCGAATCCGAGCCTTGGCTCCTCACGGCGACATTGCTGCGCCGCTTGGATCGGCTGGACGAGGCGCAAAATATGATTGAGCGTGCGGGCGAATTGGCACCAATGGACGCAGAGATCGGCTTGGAAGCGGGCGTCATCGCCATATTGTCGGGGCGCGAAGAGGCAGCCCGCGAAAGCTGGTTGTCCGTTGTCGAAATTCAGCCTGAAAGCCTCGCCGCACAAATCGCGCAGGATTATCTTGCACAGCTTGGCGACCCCGTATCGCCATCAACACCGCCTTCATCACCGGCATCGTCCGCCGCCGTTACACCGCAGGAACCTTCATGACCCAATTTTCCGTTCTCGACCTCGTCCCGGTGCGCGAAGGGGGCACTTTGCCGGAGGCTTTCGCCGCCAGCACAGCGCTAGCCATCAAGGCTGAGGAGCTGGGCTGCAATCGGTTCTGGGTCGCGGAACATCATGCGATGGAAGGGATTGCGGGCGGGGCGACATCGGTTGTGCTCGCGCATATTGGTAACGCCACCCGCCGCATTCGGATTGGATCGGGCGGGATCATGTTGCCCAATCACACGCCGTTTCAAATCGCCGAACAATTCGGCACGCTCGACGCGCTATTTCCCGGACGGATTGATTTGGGATTGGGCCGCGCACCGGGTGCCGGACCAGAATTGCAGCGGGCCTTGCGCAAAAATCTACAGCAGGCGTCGGAATATTTTCCGCAAGATGTGGCCGAATTGCAGGCTTTGCTGACAGGCTCGGTGGAATTGCCGATCAAGGCCACGCCGGGCCTTGGTTCCAATGTAGAACTTTGGATGCTCGGCTCCAGCCTGTTTGGCGCTGGGTTGGCGGCGAAATTGGGCATGCCCTATGCCTTTGCCGCGCATTTTTCGCCCGATCATCTGGATGCCGCGCTGACGCTCTATCGCCGCGATTTTCGGCCGTCTGAGGCGCTAGAAAAGCCGCATGTGATGGTCGCGATGAATGTATTCGCCGCCGATACGCAGGGGGAGGCGCAAACACTGGCCTCCAGCCAGCAACAGAGCTTTGTCGCATTGCGCACTGGCAATCCGGGCAAATTGCCGCCACCAATCGCGGATTATACCAGTACGCTTCCGGCCCCTGCGCGGGCCATGCTCGATCATTTGGGACAAGCCGCCGCAGTCGGCACGCCGCAGCAAGTTCGCGCCGACATTGCCGCCTTTATAGAGCGGACACAGGCGGATGAGATCATCCTTTGCGGATCCACTTTTGAGCCTGAGGCGCGGCTGCGCTCGCTGGAATTGACCATCAATGCTCACGAATGCGTGGCGGGGTAATCGCCGGGCTAGGTACGCAATCTGGCTTGCACACGCCTACCCAAACCCTGTATTGCCCGCTGCACGATAAAAATAACCCGGCATAATAAAATTACACAAACCTCAGCCGGGTGCAGGATGCCAGGAGCATATAGGCGATGAGCGCGAAGAAGGCTGACGATCAAGCGAAATCAGGTGCCCACCTCAAAGAGCTGAAAAAGCACCTAAGGGCGGCCATTTTGCCCGGCGACACGCCATTGCCGGCCGCCGCGCTGAACGATGCGGCTGAATTTCTGCTAGATGCGGCGGCTCAGCGCTCTGCCTCGCGTTCCGCGCTTAAAGTCGAATCGGATACCGGGTCCGATACAGGCGGGCGCCGGTTGCGCATTGCGATTATCAATGATGACATGCCGTTTCTGGTCGATTCGATCGCGGCGGCGATCACCGGTGCGGGGCTGAGTATTGATCAACTCATCCACCCTGTAGTGGCGATAGAGCGCGATGGGTCCGGTGCGCTTGTAAGCCTTTCCAAAAAAGGCGGTGCCGGGGCCAATGAATCGCTGATTTATATCGAAACGCCGCGCATTGATGCGCGGCAGCGGCGCGATTTGATCGCAGAATTGCGCGTGACACTGGGCGATGTAAGAGCCGCCGTCACCGATTGGCCCAAAATGCGCGAAAAAATGGCAGCGGATGCCGACAATGTTACCGTACGCGATGAAGAAAGCGGCGCGCTGCTGACATGGCTGAATGGCGGCATGCTAACACAGCTGGGTCATCTAACGCGCACGCGCAGCGGCGAAGAAATCAAGCCGCTGGGTATTTGCCGAAAGAGCGCGCGTCAGATTCTGGCCGATGCGTCGTATGAACGCGCCTTTGAATGGTTTGAAACCAAATCGGATAAGGGCGCCAAAGACCGCCAGACGCGCGAATTGCTGGTGATCAAGGCCAACCGCCTGTCGACCGTCCACCGCCGCACGCCGCTTGATCTGTTTATCATTCCGATCCGCGAAGACGGCAAGATCACCGCTTTGTCGATTCACGCCGGGGTCTGGACCAGCGCCGCTCTTGCGAGCCCTCCGGGTGAAGTGCCGCTCATGCGCAAAGCCTTGAGCGATATTACTGATACGCTGGGTTTTGACCCGGTTGGCCATGCGGGCAAGGCTTTGGTTCACGCCTTTTCGTCGCTACCGCATGATTTGCTAACGGCATTTGCCACAAGTGATATTGAGCGTTTGGCCACCGCCATGATGAGCCTGGTGGATCGCCCGCGTCCGCGTTTGGTGTTGGTACAATCCGCGCTGGAGAGGCATGTTTTTGCCTTCGTCTGGTTGCCGCGCGATTATCTATCGACCGATGTCCGCTTGCAAATACAAGACCTCCTTACCCAAACCACCGGCGTCGATCTGCTCAGTTGGAGCCTAGAAGTCGAAGGCAGCACTCTTGCGATGCTGCAATTCCTGCTCGATTCGCGCGAAGTCAGCGAAATGCCCGACGCGGCCAAGATCGAAGGCGAATTGATCGACTTGCTGAAAGGCTGGAACGAAGCGGTTGAGGCGCATTTGGCTGAAGCCGATGAAAGCTCCCGAATCCCGGCCATCGCACTGCGTTATGCCGGTGCGTTCCCTGCGGGTTACCGCGCGCGCTACGGCGCATCAGAGGCGGCGCTCGACATTGCCGAAATGCATGCGCTCACGCTGGGCGATGATCCGGCTGCGAGAGCGTGCCGCCTGTATAAATTGCCGCATGACCCTGTCGGGGATCTGCGCCTCAAAATTTACCACACTACAGGAGAAATGCCGCTGTCTGATGCGGTCCCGGCGCTTGAGAATTTTGGCTTCCGTGTGCTCGCAGAAATGCCGACCCGTCTGGATAATGGCGCTTTGGGCACAATCCACGAATTTACGCTGGAACTGCCAGATAGCACAGTTGCAGGAAGCGGCGTGGATGCCTTGTTGTCGCGGGCCAAGGTGATTGAAACCGCAATTGCAGATGTGCTGAATGGCGCATCAGAAGATGATCCATTCAACCGGCTGGTGGTGGTCACCGGATTGGGCGCGCAGCAAACGATCTGGCTGCGTGCAATTTATCGTTATTTGCGCCAAACGGGCATGAGCTTCACGATTTACACTGTGGTCGATGCTCTGCGCCGTGCGCCGGGCGTAACGCAGGCGATGATCGACCTGTTCGCCGCCCGCCATGACCCTCATTTTAAAGGCGATAGAGAGGCCGCAATTGCCGCAGCGATCAGCGCCTATGGTCGCGGGCTCGCCAAAGTGAATGCCATCAATGATGACCGTTTGCTGCGCCTCTATCGCGCCGTGATCGACGCCATTTTGCGCAGCAACGCCTTCGCGCCCGCAGCAGAAGAAGCACTGGCGTTCAAAATCGATTCTGCGCTCGTTCCGAACCTGCCGAAACCAGTGCCGTGGCGCGAAATTTTCGTGTATTCCCGGCGGGTTGAGGGTATCCACCTGCGCTCTGGCGCCGTGGCGCGCGGAGGGTTGCGCTGGTCCGACCGGCGTGATGATTTCCGCACCGAAATTCTTGGCCTGATGAAAGCGCAAAAGGTCAAAAACGCCGTGATCGTGCCAAGCGGCGCCAAAGGCGGCTTCTACCCCAAACAGCTCCCCTCGCCGGTTACGGACCGTGATGCTTGGGCGGCAGAAGGGCAGGGCAGTTATGAAGTCTTCATCCGAACCTTGCTGTCCGTCACTGACAATATCGTCGATGGCAAAGTCGTCCACCCAGACGGCGTGCAAGTGCTCGACGGCGAAGACCCCTATTTCGTTGTGGCCGCCGATAAAGGGACGGCCCGCTTCTCTGACGTCGCCAATGGCATTGCAGAGGCGCATGGTTTCTGGCTCGATGATGCCTTCGCCAGCGGCGGGTCCAACGGCTATGACCACAAGGCGATGGGCATTACCGCGCGCGGCGCATGGGTCAGTGTTCAACGGCACTTCTTGGAAATGGGCGTGGACGTGCAAAGCGACAGCATCAGCGTCGCGGGCTGCGGCGATATGTCGGGCGATGTGTTTGGCAATGGCATGTTGCTATCCAAAGCGATCCGGCTGGTTGCCGCCTTTGACCACCGGCACATCTTTATCGACCCAGATCCCGATCCCGCCACCAGCTGGAAAGAGCGAAAGCGCCTCTTCGACCTGCCGCGATCAAGTTGGGAAGAATACGATCCCGCGCTGATCTCCAAAGGCGGCGGCGTGTTTTCGCGCGATTTGAAAAGCATCAAATTGCCCAAGAAAGCGCGCGATCTTCTGAATATTGACGCCAAGGAAATCGAACCGGACGCTTTGGTCACTGCCATTTTGAAGGCGCAAGTTGACCTCATATGGTTCGGCGGCATCGGCACCTATATCAAGGCCGAGACTGAGAGCCATTTGGATGTCGGCGACCCAGCCAATGACGCGCTGCGCGTGAATGCGGCCGATATGCGCGCCAAAGTTATTGGCGAGGGGGCCAATTTGGGCATCACACAAGCGGCACGGATTGCCTATTCGCTGAAAGGCGGACGGATCAACACCGACTTCATCGACAATTCCGCCGGCGTGGATTGCTCAGATAACGAAGTGAATATCAAAATCGCGCTGGCCGCCGCGACGCGCGAGGGCGCTCTTACCCAGGCCAAGCGCAACAATTTGCTCGCCAAGATGACCGACGAGGTTGCTGAGATTGTGCTGGAAGACAATCGCTTGCAAGCGCTCGCATTGTCGATCGCGGAGACCGGCGGCCCCGATGCGACCGCATCCTGCATCCGCCTGATTGAACAATTGGAAGAGATGGGCGCGCTGGACCGCAGAACGGAGGGTCTGGCGGATGCTGAGACTTACACCCGCCGTGCCGCCGATGGACGCGGCCTGACCCGGCCAGAGCTGGCCGTGCTGCTGTCATCGGCCAAATTGGCACTGCAAGACGCGATTGAGGCCAGCGGATTGCCTGATGATCCGATGCTCGTCAGCAATCTGATCGCAATGTTCCCTGCGCCGATGCAAAAGAAATACGAAGCACAGATTTTGGATCACCGGCTGCGGCGCGAATTGGTGGCGACGGACCTTGCCAACCGGATCGTCAACCGGATCGGCTTGCTCCACGCTTTTGAATTGCCCGAAGAAGAAGGCGTCGGTCTCGCTGATGTGGCGGCCGCCTTTATTGTGGTCGAGCGTTTGTTTAGTCTCAAAAAACTCTGGCAAGACATTGATGGTCACACAATGGGCGAAGCCGCTCGCCTTGCGCTGCTCGACCGACTGGCGGCGGCGGTCGGCAATTTGATGTCGGATGTGCTGCGCACCGCTGCTGGCCGCGTCGAAGCCAGCGCGATGATCGCGGATTTGCAAGAGGGCGTCACCGCGCTGACTACGGGCCGCGAAGAGTTGATTTCCGGCGACACGCGTGAGCGGTCTGACACCCTCAGGGCGCAATTTGTTGAATTGGGAGCGCCCGAAGCCCTCGCCAGCCGGGTCGCTGACCTGTTTGATTTCGACGGGTCGGTTGGGCTGGCGCATTTGGCGCTACGCACCGAAGTCGCTCCGGTTCAGCTGACCCGCGCCTTTACCGATATTGGCGCGCGAATCGGGCTCGATTGGGCGCAAGGTACGGCGGCGCATATGTCACCGTCGGATATTTGGGAACGCCTATTAGTCGATGGCCTCGCACGCGATTTTCAACACATGCGGCTCGATTTCCTGCGCCGGTTGATGCGGCGCAAGACCGGCAAAGATGATCCGCAGGGGGCGATTGCCGATTGGGCCACGCGCAATGATGTAGCGGTGGCACAATTCAGGGCGATGATCACGCGGGCGCAGTCGCGTCCGCCGATTGCCCCGGCCGTGCTGGCCCAGATCGCAAGTCAGGCGCGCAACCTACTCGACCGGTAAAGGGTTAAACCTGCCAAGGTTACGTCGGGTGCTATTGGCGCGATCGCGCTTGACGCGCGCCGATAATTTGGGAAACGCATGGATGTATGAGCGGACACGAAACAGATCCAAGCACGGGGCCGGCTTCGGCAGACATCGTTATCGTTGGAACCGGGCATGGCGGCGCGCAAGCGGCCATTGCCTTGCGGCAACGCGGGCATGAAGGCACCATCATGATGGTCGGGCGCGATACAGTGCCCCCCTATGAACGCCCCCCTTTGTCAAAAGAATATCTCGCCGGGGACAAAAGCTTTGAGCGGATTATGATCCGGCCAGAGAAATTCTGGGCGGATAAGAACATCACCTTGCGCCTAGGGAGCGGCGTCAGTGCCATGGATGCAGCCGCGCATAATATCACATTGTCCGATGGCGCTGTCATTGGTTACCGCAAGCTGATCTGGGCTGGCGGCGCCGATCCGCGCCGATTGGGTGTGCCGGGGGCCAATTTGAAAGGCATTCATTACGTCCGCGATAAACGCGATGCCGACGCGATGATGACTGCGCTGGAGGCAGGGGCACGCCGCGCCGTAGTGATCGGCGGCGGCTATATCGGGCTTGAGGCGGCGGCGGTGCTGCGCAAATTGGGCTGCGCTGTGACGGTATTGGAAATGCAGGACCGGGTGCTGGCCCGTGTCGCTGGCGAAGAAATGTCGCGTTTTTACGAAGCAGAACACCGCCGCCAAGGGGTGGAAATTCTGCTGTCGCAAGGTGTCACTGAAATCCTTGGTGATGATGGCGCAGTGACCGGCGTAAAGCTGGACAATGACACAGTGTTAGAATGCGACATGGTGATTGCCGGCATCGGCATTGTGCCAGCGGTTGCGCCTTTGATTGCTGCGGGTGCGGCGGGATCGAACGGGGTCGATGTCGATGTGTTTTGCCGCACGACGCTCGATGATGTTTACGCGATTGGCGATTGCGCCGCGCATGCCAATGATTTCGCCGGAAGCGCGGTCATCCGACTGGAATCGGTACAGAACGCCAATGATATGGCGAACACCGTCGCCCGCGCGATTATGGGCGATAAAGAGCCATACCACGCGCTGCCGTGGTTTTGGTCGAACCAATATGATCTAAAATTGCAAACCGCTGGGCTGAATATTGGCTATGATGATGCGGTGCTGCGCGGTGATCCAGCGGCGCGCAAATTCACTGTGGTTTACATGAAAGAAGGGCGCCCGATTGCCTTTGATTGTGTGAACATGATGAAAGATTATGTGCAAGGCCGCAAAATGCTCGAAAACGGCGCAGGCAAGATTGATCCGGCGCTGTTGGCGGACGCAGAAGTGCCGCTTAAAGAGCTGCTTTAGTGCCGCCCTTTAGCCGAGCAAGCGCCCAGTTCGCGGCTTCTGAAACCGCAGGATCAGAATCTGATGTGAGCGCGCTCACGGGCGCTTCAAGAGACGCCTCTTCACTGTTTCCTGCCGCATAAAGGCAATTGCGGACAAACCGGTCCCGGCCAATCCGTTTGATCGGCGATCCTGAGAACAGCAAGCGGAACCCCGCATCATCCAACGCAAGCAGTTCTGCGAGGCGCGGCGCGGTTAATTCCGCGCGCGGCAAGAATTCGCGGGCTGCATTCGCCTGCTGCGCGAATTTGTTCCATGGGCAGACCGCCAAACAATCATCGCAGCCATAAATCCGGTTCCCCAATCCCTCGCGAAATTCGTCTGGGATCGCGCCTTTGTGTTCAATGGTGAGGTAAGAAATGCAGCGCCGCGCATCCAGCTGATACGGGGCCGGAAACGCATTTGTTGGGCACGCATCCAAACAGGCGCGGCACGATCCGCATTGGTCACGTTGAGGACCGGCGGGCGCCAAATCCAGCGTTGTGTAGATCGCGCCGAGGAACAACCAACTGCCGTGATCGGGGCTAACCAAATTGGTGTGTTTGCCCTGCCACCCAATGCCCGCCGCTTCGCCCAAGGGCTTTTCCATCACCGGCGCCGTGTCGACGAAAACTTTCACCTGCGCGCCCGTTTCTTGTGCCACTAACCAGCGGGCCAGCGCCTTCAGCCGCTTTTTCACCACATCGTGATAATCGCGCCCTTGGGCATAGACAGAAATCCTCGCGCGGTCGCCGACATCATCCAATGCCATCGGATCAAGCGCAGGCGCATAGCTCATTCCCAGCGCAATCACACTGCGCGCCTCTGGCCATAGCCCTTGCGGGGAGCGGCGATGATGCTCGCGCGTCTCCATCCACTCCATTGACCCGTGATGCCCCTCGCCCAGCCATTCCTGGAGCCGCGCGCTGCGCACGGGGTCTTCTGCTGCGCTTGCAAATCCGCAAGCGGCAAAGCCAAGCGATTGCGCTTCGCTGACGATTCGCTCTTTCAGGCCATCAGCTAGACCATTGGTAACCGCAACGTTAACCATGTTTGGGGCACCTCCCGTTTAGTCTCACTGATTAACCGTCCCGCACATGGATATAGCCGCACATGACCAAGCAATGATGAGCAACCCGAAATCACAAGAGGGCACATCACAGGAGGACGCGGTAAGCGTAGAGGAGCCGATCACGCTGCACGCGCCGGATCCGCGCCCCTTGGCTATTGAAGCGCGCGGGCTCGTCAAGAGTTTTGACGGCACACGGGCCGTCGATGGCGTGGATATCTCCGTTCCAGAAGGGGCGATTTACGGCATCCTTGGCCCCAATGGCGCAGGCAAGACGACCACTTTGCGGATGCTGCTGGGCATTATCGACCCTGACCAAGGCGTGCGGCGGGTATTTGGGAATGACCAACCGCATAATATTGGGCGGCTGATTGGATATCTGCCCGAAGAACGCGGGCTTTATCCTGCAATGAAAAGCATTGAGGCCATCGCCTTTATGGGCGCGCTACGCGGATTGCCCCTGGCAGAGGGGCGCAAACGCGGGCTCGAACTGCTCGAACGACATGATCTGGGCTATGCCGCCGACCGGCAAATTCGCCAGCTTTCCAAGGGCATGGCGCAAACTGTCCAATTGCTCGGCACGCTTGTTCACCGCCCCCGATTGGTGGTTTTGGATGAACCGTTCTCTGGCCTCGACGCCATCAACCAAGGCAAGCTGGAAGGCATGATCCGCAGCCTTGCCGAGCAAGGCGTTACCGTCATATTCTCCACCCATGTCATCCATCATGCGGAACGTCTGTGCGAAGGTGTGGCGATTATTGCTGGCGGCAAAGTTCCCTATGCAGGCAGCGTAGAGGCCGCCCGTGACCGCATCCCGGCGCAAGTCCGTCTTGAGACGCGAATGCGCGATGGCGATTGGACCAAGGCACTGCCAAAAGACACGCGGCGCGAAGGAGATTTCTTCTACTTCCCACTACCCGAAGACGGCGTCGAACCGCTGCTGCGCCAGTTGATCGAAGGGGAAGCGGGCATATTATCGCTGTCGATTGAACGGGCTGGTTTGCACGATGCCTTTGTGTCCATCGCCGGAGAGGCAGCCGCCCGTCAGCTAGAGGCGGACGCAGCGGGAGGTCCATCATGAGCAACGCATACACCGATCAGCATTCTGCCGCGCATCACGCCGATCTCGACGCGAAACCGCGCCTCACCCGGTTGGAGGCAGCATGGGTCATCGCCCGGCGTGATTTTATCGCGGTTTTGTTCAGCCGTGCGTTTCTATTCTTCCTGATCGGGCCGCTGTTTCCAGTGATCGTCGGCGGTCTTGCCGGAAGCATCGGCAGCCAAACCACGAGAAGCGTAGCCGTGGTCGAAGTCGGCCTCGCCATGAGCGCCGCAGACAATGCCGCCATGATCACCGCGCGCGACCAACTGGCCCCGCAATTGCGCGGCGCTGTTCCAGCTATGCGCGAAGTCACCGAGGCCGCCGCTGACCCCGATTTTGACGCCCGCGCTTTTATGGAAGCACGCAAAGGCAATTACGCCGCCATCGTCACTGGCACGCCCGCGGCACCCGAATTGATTGGTACAGAAGACCAAATCCGCCGCTGGCAGGGCCCGATTGAATTGATCGCCGCAAGCACAGCGGCAAACGCTCCGCTCGCATTCCCAAGTTCGACACGGCAAACTGTCGCATCCAGTGCCGCCTCGGAACGCAAAAACCGCGTTCGTACCGCTCAAGCGGCGCAAATGGTCATGTTCCTTCTGACGATGTTGCTAGCTGGCATGGTGCTATCGAATTTGGCAGAAGAAAAGGGCAATAAGATCATCGAAATCCTTGCCGCCGCCATCCCAATGGATGCGGTGTTTATGGGTAAATTGTTTGCCATGCTCGGCGTTTCCTTTGTCGGCATCGCCGTTTGGGGCACGGTCGGCTGGGCGTTCTGGGCCGTGCTCGAACAAGGCGTTCTCACGGCTGCTCCAGTTGACTTTAGCAACCTGCCCAGCCCCGCCGTGGGCTGGCCGCTCTTTGCGGCACTGGCAATCGCCTATTTTTCGATGGCGTATCTGTTGCTCGGTTCACTATTCCTGACGATCGGCGCCATGGCGAACACCGTGCGCGAGGTGCAAACCTTGTCGATGCCGGTGACCATGCTGCAATTGATGGTCTTTTTCCTTGCCGCTGCGACCTTAACCGATGCCGGTTCAAGCCTAGAGATCGTCGCGGTGATCTTTCCGCTCTCTTCGCCCTTCGCCCTGCTCGCCCGCGCGGCTTTGGAAGAGACAATGTGGATCCACGCCGCAGCGCTTGCTTGGCAGGCGATGTGGGTGGCGTTGTTGGTCAAAGGCGGATCCATGCTGTTCCGCAAACGCGTGATGAAATCAGGCGGCGCGGGGCGCGAGAAGAAAGGGTTTTGGGTCCGCACACCCAAGCCCGGCGCTCCATCACCTGAGCCAGCGGAATAAGTGGCCAATAGCAACCCGTATTGACATGACTGTCAGTTAGGGCAGGATGCGGGCACAATGGAGAGGTTGGAATCAAGGCGCAAAGCCGTGGCCGCTCCGTCTAGGAGAGAGAGCCATGGCAAGTATCGCCCCACCACGCCCAAAAGTCCGCACATCCCCCACCGCTTATGAAGCGATCAAAGAGCATTACGCGAAACATCCGGGCGAACGGCCAGAGCACCCGCACAAATGGGATGTCAGCCGCAGCGATATCTACTTCGAAGACAAATGGCAGCCGATCTTCAAGGAAATGCAGGACGCAGGCCCGCTGCATTACATTCCTGACAGCCCTTATGGCCCGTATTGGGCGGTGGTCGGCCATAAAGCGATCCAGCATATCGAGGCTCAGCCCGAAGTGTTTTCCTCAAGCTGGGAATATGGCGGCATCACTATTCTGGAGCGGCTCGAAGACAGCGAAGAGCTAGAGGTGCACGAGGAAACCGGCACAACCCGCGAATTGCCGATGTTTATCGCAATGGACCGGCCCCAGCACACCGGGCAACGCCGCACGGTTGCGCCAAAATTCACACCATCCGCCATGACCGATATGGAAACAGAAATTCGCCGGCGAACGGGCGAATTGCTCGACACTCTGCCACGCGGCGAAGTGTTCGATTGGGTCGATACGGTTTCGATTGAGCTCACCACGGGCATGCTCGCAATCCTGTTTGGTTTCCCATGGGAAGATCGCCGGATGCTGACATTCTGGTCTGATTGGTCGGGAGACACAGAATTGGCGGGCGTGCGCGAGCTAGACGAAATGCGCTGGGAATTCCTGCATGAAATGGGCGCCTATTTCCAATCGATCTGGATGGAACGCGCGCAGGATAAAGAGCCGGGCAATGACCTCATTTCGATGATGATCCATTCCGAGGCGATGAACCAGATGCGGCCCGAGGAATTCATCGGCAATCTGGTGCTGCTCATCGTTGGCGGCAATGACACCACACGCAACACGATGAGCGGGATTATCCATTCGCTCGACAAATTCCCGGATCAGCGCAAATTGTTCGAAGAACAGCCTGAATTGATCCCCAATGCGGTGCAAGAATGCCTGCGTTTCCAAACCCCGCTCGCCCATATGCGCCGTACCTGCACCGAAGACACAGAAGTGTTCGGCCAACAGATCAAGAAAGGCGATAAGGTAGTGCTGTGGTATCTCGGCGCGAACCGCGAAGAAAGCGTGTTCCCCGATCCGCATAAGCTCGACATTACGCGCGAGAATGCGCGGCGGCATATTGCGTTTGGATATGGCATTCACCGCTGTGTCGGCGCACGTCTGGCTGAATTGCAGCTAAAAGTGCTGATGGAAGAAATGCATAAGCGCCGGATGCGGGTGCATGTTGCCGGTGATGTTGAGCGGGTGCGCGCCAACTTTGTTCATGGTTTCCGCAAGCTAGAGGTCGAAATCACAGACTTCTAAGCCAGCGCCCAAAAACCGGCGTAGCGCAGGTGAAACTTTTTTGCGTTTTGCGACGTATATAAGAGTGAAAAGCACACAGGCGCGAAGGACAAAGCGATGACGTTCAACCTATCCACCCGGCGAAGTTTTGTCACGGCCGCGGGCCTTGCGGCGGCGATGCCGCTGCTCGCCAGTTGCGGCGGCGGCATTGTGGAGGCGCGAAAACAGCGCAATTACCGCGTGACCAAGACCGACGCGCAATGGCGCCGTGAATTGACGACCAGCGAATACCGGATCCTGCGCCAAGCGGGGACGGAACGAGCGTATTCCTCGCCGCTAGACAATGAAGGCCGCGCCGGGACTTTCGTCTGCGCGGGGTGCAACAATCACCTTTATTCCTCCGTCCATAAATATGACAGCGGCACTGGCTGGCCCAGTTTCTGGCGCGCGATTGACGGCGGCGCTGTGGCGACGTCGACCGACTACAAAATCGGCTACCCGCGCACGGAAGTGCATTGCGCCGATTGCGGCGGGCATTTGGGTCATATCTTTGGCGATGGGCCGCAACCGACCGGGAAACGTCACTGCATCAACGGTGTCGCGATGGACTTCATCCCAGCATAATTCAGAGCAATTTTCAGTCCAGCGCGACACGCCAGATCTTAAGCCCGTTTTCAGCGTCAAGATCGACTGGCTCCAACCAATTGGGTGCCTCTTCGCGCACCAGGCTCGCGGCGAACCCTTCAGGCGCAATCCGGGCATACATCCGCGCCTCCGCCAATGCGGGACATATCGCGACGTAATTTGTGCCGCGCTCTTTCAGAGTGGCTCGTGCCTCCCCCTCAGAACCCAGCGCTGTCTCGATCAAAACTTTCATCGCTTTATGCCCGCGATGGTGGCCGGTGGCCAAAACGGTGTGATCGCTAGCGAGCAGCAATTCTGGCGAAATGTCGAGTGGGGCGAAGAATTCGCCGCTGGGTAAAGACGCGAGCACCGCGCTAGCTTCTGCCGCGCTGCACCGCGCCGTTCCCATGCTCCCGTTCGGCTCCGCTACGCTGGGTGCGGCGCGCGCTGGAATGGCGCTGCTCACTATCATGGCGGGAAACGCCGGAAGCAGCGCGCAAGCAATTCCAAACATCGCAGCCACACGCGGCAAAGGCCGCTCCATCAGGTGAATAGCGCGCAGCCATTGCCGCAATTGCCACGCCAGCGGCGGGGCGGCGAGCGCGCATGCCGCAGCGCCTGCGCGTGACACAAACAGCGACACCAAAAACGCCGCCGCCAACATGATCGCATAATCGGCCCAGAACTGGCGCAGCCAATCGCGCGATCGGCTGGTGAGGTTTATGGCCGCAATCAAGGCGATCAGCGGCGTCACCGCATATTGCAAAGCAGTGGTCAGCGGTTGTCGCCAGATCGGCATCCCCTCAAGAACATTGGCATGCCAATATTTGGCCACCACCGGATCAAGCTGTCCAAAACCGCCCCCGACCGCGCATTGCGGCGCGGTGTAAAACATCATGCCAAGCGCGCCGCCACCGGCCACAGCAAATCCGCCAAGCAGCACGGCAATCGGAACCGGTTCAAACCGGGCAAGCAAGCTCAAAACCGCCGCGCCCCAGACAAACATAGCCAAATGCACCGGGCTTATCGCATCGCAATAGGTCGCAAGGTCCGCGATCCCTTTGGTCACCAAAAACAATCCGGCCCCGATCAATGCCAGCGATTGGATGGCGCTGACGAGCCAAATCCGGGCCTCTCGATCCTTCATCCAGCGCAAAGCCAGCACCGCGAAACACGCCGCTGCCAACGGTAAGCCTTCTATCGAGATTGAAAGCCACGTCGCAAAGCTCGCGCCGATAATCCAGCCGCCGATCTTGGGCGTCCGCGCCATCAATCCATTGACCGCCGTCAACGCGCAAACAATTTGCCAGCCGTGATGATCAATCCGCATCGGCCCCAATTGAAACAGGGCAGGCACAGAAATCGCCATAACCAAGGCCGTGAACATCGCCTCTTCATCGCCAATCAATCGCCACGCAATCCGCGCCGCCAATATCATCGCGGCACCAAGCGTGAGAAGCGGAACAGCAATGAGAGCGGCAGTCTCCGCAGAACTTGCGCCAATGATCGGCGTTAGAGCGGCAATAATCACCACCAGCGGCAAATCGACGAGCCGCGACCAATGCATGCCCACCCCGCCTGCTGGCGCATTGACGCGCGTCTGGCTGACATCAAACCAGCTTTGCCCGCCCAACAAATCGCGCACCTGCACGAGCCGCATAATGTCATCAGGATCAGGGAAACGGCCCGCCGCAATGGCGCTCCAATTGATCAGCAGCAAAAGCGCGCTGACAATGGCCCAAGCGATCCCGATACGCCCGAGAAATTCCGCTGGAAAAGCAGCACGGCGGCGATCGACCAGCATGAGGGATTAAGCCCCGGCCTCAGAATTGGGCCGAAATACGATACGGCTGCGCAAGAGCCAAGTGGCGATGAAACTCACCGCAATCGCCCCGATCTTAGCGATACGCGGATCCACACCCGACCAATCACCAAAACCCACAATGCCGGTGGTAAGCGCCAATCCCACCAAAGCGGAAACAACAAACAAAGCCTTTTGCCGGGTCCGCGCCGCGCCGCCTGATGCGACATTGTCTTGAAACACCGCGCGGCTCGACATGAGCCAGTGCGCAAGGATACCGAGCGAATAGCCCGCCGCCGATGCTGGTGCGGCCGCCGTCCCTAAGGAAAGGAGCGCCAGAAAACTGCCAACATCCACCGCCAATGCACCAACACTCGCCAGCACATAGCGGATGAAGCGAATATCGCGCAGCTTCGTCAGGATGGCTGTGGCCGTCATTACATCGCCCCGTGATCTATGCTGACTTGCGAATATCTTCGCCGAGCTCTGCGTCCGATTCCGCGCCAATGCGCGTCGGAACCCCGCGCAGCGAAGTCAGCGCGGCGACTTGGTCTTCGTTCAGCGGCTTGGTTTCTGCCCCTGCTTCTGACCCTGCGTCTGCTTCGGCATCACGGCTTGGCAATGCGGCCTGCGCGCCCTCATCACCCGCCTCGTGATATTCGGCGTCTTCATTGACGCACCACGTGTCATAGACACGCTGGCCCGCAAGGATGTTTTCAACCGTCAGCATCGCCGTCATCATCGCGTGATCTTGGTTGTTGTAACGGTGCATGCCGTTGCGCCCAACAAGGTGCAGACTGGGATGCTTCTCCTCAAGCTCGATCCGCATTGCATCAACATTGGTCTCGTAATCGTCGTCATAGACAGGATAGGCTTTTTCCTGACGCACAACCGCGCCGCCAGTCACTTGCGAGGGATCACAAAGGCCGAGGGTTTCGAGTTCTTTCTTAGCGAGTTCGACAAGGTCTTCATCAGAGGAGGACCACAATCCGTCCCCTTCAAAGCAGAAATATTCCAGGCCAACGCAGGCCATATCGTCTTCTGGCACCATTTCCGGTGACCAGCTGCGGAAGTTCTGCACCCGGCCAACCTGCACGCGCTCATCATGGATATAGATCCAATTGTCGGGGAACAGATCCTCAGATTTCACCATCAACGCCACGGTTAGAAAATCACGATAACGCAGATTGTCGGCCTGCAATGTCGATTGCGGCAAGGGGTGCAGGCGTTTCGACAATTCCCGCATCGGGGCAGAGCTGATCACATCTTTCGCGCGGATTTGCGCGGTGCCCGATTTACTCTTGGCGGTCATTGACCAACCAAAACCTTCATCATTGGGACCAATGGCTGCGACTTGTTCAAGCGCGTGCCCCATCAAAACGCGGCCTTTGCCCGTCGCCAAAATCTTGTCGCGCGCCGCATCCCACATCATGCCCGGGCCAAGCCGCGGATAGCGGAACGTCTCAAGCAAGGTTTTGGTCGCCATGCCGTCATTGGGTTTCTTGTTCAGGCCCAGCGAACGCTTCACCCCGTCAATCACCGCGCTCATCAGCGACAAGCCTTTGATCCGCTGCGCCGCCCAATCCGCGCTCATTTCATCGCACGGCATGCCCCACACTTTTTCCGTGTAGGTCTTGAAGAAGATCGAATAGAGCTTCTCTCCGAATTGGTTGGTGGTCCAATCTTCAAAACTGCGCACGTCTTTAATCGGAAATGCGCGGCGCCATAGATAGCTCGCCATGCAAGCGGTGGAGCGCAAAATACCAAGATTGCCGAGCGCTTCGAAAGCGCGCAGCGGGTAGGAATAGAACTTACCCTCGTAATAGATGCGGCTCATGCGCGGGCGCTGAATGAAATCATCCGGCAAGATCTCGTTCCAAAGATCGACGACCTGTTGTGATTTGGAAAAGAACCGGTGGCCGCCAATGTCAAAGCGGTAGCCTTCATGCTCGACCGTGCGGCTGATGCCGCCGACATAGGTTTCGTCTTTCTCGATAATCGCGACGCTTTTGCCCTGTTTGGTCAGCAAATATCCGGCAGTCAGCCCAGCGGGCCCCGCTCCGATAATCGCCACATCGACGTCGATAATACCTGTATTTGCTTCAGCACCATGCTTGGTCATGCTGGGCCCCCGTTTGATCGCTCTCGCCGCAAGGGTGCGGCAAACTCAAAATCGGGAGTGAAGGAAATTGGTTAGCGAGAAGTAAACAGCGCCAATTAATCGAAAGGGTAATGCCCAAAGAATTGCCAGGGAATCAAAGCAGGCCTGCGCAAAACTGCGTAGCGAGCGCATCGGATAGCGCCCGGTTTATCGCTGAGTTTAGTCAAGCAATCGGGGGCACTGCAAACGCGCAGCGAAGCGCGCAAAATCTCCCAAGGTCAGCGTGTCATCAAAGACCACGCCATATTGATTGTCTCGCCGCCAACGCACTTTGGCCCGCACATCTTTCAAAACGATACCGCCCGCTGAACTTTCGAGCCGCAAGTTCTGGTCGATCGCATAAAGCCCATCGGTTTCAAAACGTGCGCCTTGCTGGGAGAGGTTTTCGACAATCCCCTCGCTTGAGCCGGTGAGTGTCCTGATTGTGATCGGGAAAAATAGCCCCAACCTAAGGCCGCGTTTGGGATATTCGCCCGCCTCGTTAATCAGGCGCGCGACATCGACTTGTTTGGTGAACTCAAACCCTGCCTCATTGTCGCGCTGCCAAATATTGCGCAATTCATAGACACCGCCGCCGGGCATATGCAGCTCCAGCGGATCGCCTGTAGGCACCGCATGAAACAGCCGCACCGCGACACCGGTTTCCGAAACATCGCGCACAACGCAAACAAATTCGCCGCTGGATGAGATGATCTTCGCCGCACGGATAAGCAGGTTGAAACGAGGCGCCGCACGAGGCTCAGAGGCGGCCTGAGCATCCGCTGCCGGGTTCGCCGCTGCAACGTCATCTGCATCGCCGGTTGCCTGATTTTTGATCGCTGCGTTATCCATTGTCACATGCCCTGGTCGCAGCCGGTTGGGGGCAGCTGCGGACTGGTGGAATCCTTGATTGCGGAAGGAATGCCTAAGGCAAAAGGGGTTAAGACGGGGATAATGGTGCGGGTGGTGGGAATCGAACCCACACGATCAAAAGATCAGGGGATTTTAAGTCCCCGGCGTCTACCATTCCGCCACACCCGCATCCGAACAGGTCGGCCGATCTTGTCTCGGCCAGCACTGTCAAAGCAAGCCGCGCGATAACCAGATAGTTTGAGTCAAGCAACACACCAAACATTCTGACCAATCCCAATTGCGCCGTTCTGGCTTGCGTGATTGCGTGCAAAGCCCCATTTCAGCGCCAAGATCAGGCAAGCATCGGAGGATTAATGGCGGGCGAAAGCGTTCACGACGCGCATTCGGTGGTGGCGACGATTCAGCCCGCCATCACTTTGCTGGGTCTGGGGATTGGCGCGGCATTGGTGTCGCGCGCCTGCCGGCTTAATCCGATTGTTGGGTATTTGGGGCTGGGCCTAGGCCTTGCCGCACTGGGTTTTGCTGATGATTTCAGCGGACCGGTCGTGGCAGCAATGGCCGAAGCCGGGGTCATGTTCCTGCTGTTCAATTTGGGCCTGCATTTTTCACTGGGCAGAATCCGGGACGAGGCATCAAACATTTTCGGTTTCGGCACGCTGCAAATGCTGGTTGCGGGCGGCGGCTTTTCCGCGCTGTTTTTCGCGTTTGGCTTGCCAACGGAATTTGCGATCATTGGCGGGTTTGCGATGGGTCTGTCCTCAACCGCCGTGGTCATCGGATTGGTGCGGGAGCGTGATCAGGAAGATTGCCCGGTTGGCCGCGCGGCTCAATCGATTTTGATCTTTCAAGATATTGCCGCGATCCTTTTGCTCGTCGCGGCGGGCGCTTTGAGTTCCGGCGGGGCGATTGCGCCGGAATTGGGTTTGGCCGGGGTTAAAGCGCTGGCGGCCTTTGTCATCGCAGTGATATTCTCGCGCTATCTTACCCGGCCCTTGTTCCGCTTGATCGCCCGCGCCGGCAGCAGCGAGGTTTACACTGCGACCGCCTTATTCATCGCGCTAGCGGCGGGTTGGGCCACAGGGATGGCTGGGCTGTCCTTGACGCTGGGAGCGTTTCTAGGCGGGATGGCGGTCGCAGATTCGCGCTACCGCATTATGGTGCAGACCGAGATTGACGCCTTTCGCGGCCTATTTCTCAGCTTCTTCTTCATCTCGGTCGGACTTTCGATTGATCCGGCAATTTTGGCCGACAATTGGATCATTGCGATTGCCGCCGCCGCTGGGCTGATCGTCTTGAAATGCTTTTTCAACGTGCTCGCCGGTCTCGCCAATCGCTGGTCTGTGCCCGGCTCGATCCAGCTCGGCTTTTTGTTGGGGCAGGGCAGTGAATTTGCCTTGGTTATCTTTGCTCTGCCTGCGGTTGCAGGCCTGATCGAACCGCGCCTCGCATCCATCCTAGTGACTGCCATCGCCATCAGCCTGGCCGTTACCCCGATCATTTCCAATCTGGGCCGAAAACTCGCGGGCAAATTGCGACAGGGGCCAGCCGACAACAAATTGGCAGGTGACGATGCGCCCGTCATTATTATCGGATTGGGCCCATCGGGGCGCGCCGTTGCCGACGCGCTGACCTATAATGAGATCGGCTATTTGGCGGTGGAGCCCAATTCAGAACGGTTTGAAACCGCGCTGGCGGATGGATTTCATGTCCATCAGGCCAACCCTGCCGATCCGCGCAGCTGGGATGCGATGGGCATGAGCAAGCGTGAGGTGGTCGTGATCGAAGCCGGAAATCTGGCCATATCGCGTGAATTGACGCCGCTGGTTGACGAGCGCTTGCCTGATATTGCGCGTGTGATCGCCCTGCCCGGACCAGATGCCGTGCAAGAATTTACCGATCTTGGCATGATGCCGGTTGATGTGAAGGCCCCGCGCGGGACCGAACGCATTATCGAAATGGTGTTTGGGGCGCTCGATAGAACGCGCAAATTGCCTGTCTCCGCAGCACCCGGCAGGGCAGACGAAGAACACGCACTAGAATTTGCTTAAGGCCTCAGCGGCATCCCCATGAAAGGGAAAGGCGGCGAATCCTAACCGTCGTTGAGACGTTTCCGGATTTCCTTGCCCGCTTTGAAATAAGGCACGCGTTTTGCTGGAACAGAAACCGCCTCGCCCGTGCGCGGGTTGCGCCCGGTGCGCGCTTCGCGTTCGCGCGTTGAAAATGCGCCAAATCCGCGCAATTCAACCCGGCCACCTTCGGCCAAGCGCTGCGAAATTTCGTCGAAGAAAACATCGACAACTTGTTCGATTTCTTCGGCGCGCAGTTCCGGATTATCCTTGTGCAACTCATGCAACAATTCGGATCGTATCATAATTGCCCTCCCGGCAAGCGGCGCAGCCCCTGCTTGCGCGCCGCGACCTTTGCGAGTCTTTTCGCCCGCTATTTACTCCAAATACCCGGACCCGTCGGGCAGCACTCAGACGCTGTGACTGCCAGAATGGAACAAATCCCGCAAGGACAACGCGCAAAATTGTTAGCTTGGAATTCACCAAGGCCATTTTTACGGTAAATCAGAATAGTGGCGCAGGCGCCGCGCGGGCGGCTTTCACTGCGTCAATCAGCCTTGCTCAACCAAGTCAGCGGGCGTCAAGCCGAGCCGTTTCATCCGCGCTCTGATTTCGGGCCATTCTTCGCGCAGGAACAGATCACGTTCGCGTTTGCGCAGCAATTCCGCCGCGCCGGTCACGACATACATGCCGACCCCGCGCTGAACCTCTACCAATCCATCATTTTGAAATTGCTGATATGCTTTCGCAACGGTCAGCGGGTTTGCACCCTGCTGCGCCGCCAGCGCCCTTACTGAAGGCAACATTGCCCCTTCGGGGTAATCCCCTTGGATAATGGCCGCCGCAATTTGGTCGCGCAGCTTAAGGTAAACAGGTCTGGATTGGGTCATATCGCTCTCGTTAGGTGCATCAGTGCCATAATACAGCCATGCGCGTCAAGTTCCCGGCTAAGTTGAAAGGAGCGCGCAAGATTATGGATATGGGACGAAACAAATGCTTCACACGCCGAGATTGCGCGCTAGTGTGCGCGGCATAAACGGTCCGCTGGGGGTTGGCGGACTTGCATAAGAATTATCTGGAAGGGCCGGGCGCCAATGTATGAATTCATTTTCAAATTCGATTCGCTGTATGAATTGTGGGCGTTTTGGATTGCGGTTGTCGCTCTCGCTGGCTTTCTGATTGGCGGCGTATTTTTGGTCACTCGTCCGCAAGAGGAAGTGATTGGCCACCCCAAAGGACTGTTCCTGCTGTTCATGGCAGAGATGTGGGAACGCTTTTCTTATTACGGTATGCGCGCGCTGCTGATCTTCTACCTCATCCAGCATTGGATGTTCGAAGAGAGCAAAGCCTATGTCATTTATGGCGCTTACACCGCTCTCGTCTATATCGCTCCGGTGATCGGCGGTTATCTCGCGGATCGCTATCTGGGGCAGCGTAAGGCGGTCTTGTTTGGCGCGGTGTTGCTGACAATCGGCCACTTCTGCATGGCATTTGAAGGCGACGCATCGCTTGGCCAAGACAATCCTATGATTGACGTTTTCTGGCTTGCGCTGGCGCTTATCATTGTCGGCTCTGGCTTCTTGAAAGCGAACATCTCGGTGCTGGTGGGTCAATTGTATGATCGCACCGATATTCGCCGCGATCCTGCTTACACAATCTTCTACATGGGCATTAACGTAGGCGCGGCGACGGCTGCGATCATTTGCGGCTATCTCGGCCAGAGCCCTGAATGGGGTTGGAGCTGGGGCTTCGGTCTTGCGGGTGCGGGCATGTTGCTTGGCCTGATCTTCTTCGTGATCGGCAAGCCGCTTTTGCTCGGCAAGGGCGAACCCAAAGATCCTGCTAAGATTGCAGGCGGCCGCGAATGGCTCATTTATGGTGCCGGTCTGGCGATGGTCGCTCTGTGCTGGGCCGCGATCCAGTATCAAGAATTGGTCGGTTATGTGCTTGGCGCATTTGGCGGCGGTCTGGTGCTGTTCGTGCTGTTCACGGCGGTCACCAAACTCGCCCCAGAGGAACGCGACCGGATTTTTGCGGCGATGTTCCTGATCCTCGTGTCGATCGTGTTCTGGGCTTTGTTTGAACAGGCCGGTTCATCGCTCAATGTGTTTACGGAAAACCATGTCGATACCGCTGGTGTGAACGCCTCTATGTTCCAATCCATCAACGCGATTTATATCGTGATGCTGGCACCGATCTTCGCGATGCTGTGGCAAGGATTGGCGAGCAAGAATGCAGAGCCGTCCACGCCGATGAAGTTCGGTTTGGCTGTTATTCAGGTCGGGCTTGGTTTCTTGGTCTTGGTCTGGGGATCCGAAAGCGCTGGGCTCAATGTTCCAACGCCAGTGATCTTCATCTTCCTGATCTATCTGCTCCACACCACGGGTGAGCTTTGCCTCAGCCCAGTCGGCCTGTCGGCGATGAACCGTCTGAGCCCGGCTCACATGGCGTCTTTGATTATGGGCACATGGTTCTTTGCATCGGCCACCGGTAACTTTGCCGCGGGTCTGATCGCTTCTGCGACAGGCGGCGAAGGGGTTGGCGAAGAGGCTGGCAAAGAGCTGGTCCTGAGCGTCTATTCCACCGTCGGTTGGTATGCAGTCGGGATCGGTGTGGCCGTGATGGTCATCAGCCCGCTGATTAAGAAGCTGATGCATCTCGACACGCTGCAGGATGACAATGTCGGCGATGATTTGCTGGGCCAAGGCGAAATGGGCGAACCCCAAGCCGCTGGCATCAAACCAGCGACCCGCGTCACCGATTAAGTCTGTTTGGGCCTGATTGAGCCCTATTCGACGAACGCTGTTTTGGCGTGCTGGACAAGCCCCTGATTCCCCGCCAAGTGTTGGTTTTTGCGGGCAATCAGGGGACCAGCAATGGCACAAGTTTGGCGGTTTAGTCTCAGAGGAAAATCACGAGGGGCCGCGTTTGGCGCGCTCGCCAGCACACTGGTGCTTGCGGCATGTGCGACGACGGGTTCGGCCAATGGCTCATCCAGCGCATCATCGCAGGCGGACAGTGACGCTCCGCAATTTGCGGCGATGGCACCAGAAGACGGCCCGTTCCCCTCGACATATTCGCGCTATCCCGGCCGCCCAACCGCGCTTGTCGGTGCGACTGTTTTTGACGGCGCAGGCGGGCGGATTGATGGCGGCACAGTCCTGTTTCGCGATGGCGAAGTCGTCGCGGTTGGCGGGAGTGACCTTTCGACAGACGGATATGACGTCATCGATGCCAGCGGCAAATTCGTAACGCCGGGTATTATCGACATTCATTCCCACCTTGGCGATTATCCGACCCCGTCGGTTGATGCGCATAATGACGGCAATGAAGCGACCAGCCCGACCACACCGGAGGTTTGGGCCGAACATTCGGTTTGGCCGCAAGATCCCGGCTTCAGCCGGGCGATGGCCAATGGCGGCATCACCAGCCTGCAAATCCTGCCCGGCTCAGCCAACCTGATGGGCGGGCGCACCGTCACGCTCAAAAATGTGCCAAGCCGCACAGTACAAGGGATGAAATTCCCCGGCGCGCCTTATGGCTTCAAAATGGCCTGCGGGGAAAATCCCAAGCGGGTTTACGGCGGACGCGGACGCGCGCCTTCGACCCGGATGGGCAATTTTGCCTATAATCGCCAGACATGGTTCGACGCGATTGATTACGCCAATAACGAGGACGCGGATCGCAATCTGGCGATGGAGACATTGGTCGGCGTGCTCGAAGGCGATATTCTGGTCCACAACCATTGTTACCGCGCGGATGAAATGGCGCTGGTCATGGATATGGCGAAAGAGGCCGGATACCGCGTGACCGCGTTCCACCATGCAGTGGAGGCCTATAAAATCGGTGATTTGCTGCGCGAAAATGATGTGTGCAGCGCGATTTGGGCGGATTGGTATGGGTTCAAGATGGAGGCCTATGACGGCATCCTCGAAAACGCCGCTTTGCTGCAACAAGCAGGCGCCTGCGTTGTCATCCATTCCGATAGCGAAGCGGATATTCAGCGGCTCAACCAAGAAGCCGCCAAAGCGCAAGCCGCTGGGCAGCGTATGGGCATTGAATTGTCCGACGCTGATGTCATCAGCTGGATCACGCTTAACGCCGCCAAAGCGATGGGCATTGACGAAATGACCGGCAGTCTAGAGCCGGGGAAAATGGCCGATGTGGTGCTGTGGAATGGCGATCCGCTGAGTGTGTATTCGCGGCCAGAACGGGTCTGGATCGACGGCGCACTGCTATACAATTCGATGGATCGCAGCCGGCGCCCGGTGAGCGATTTTGAGCTGGGTCAACCGGGTGAAGGAGATGTGAAATGAAGCGGCTTCTTACATTCGCGGCTTCGGCCATTGCCCTTAGTTCGGCAATTGCGGCCGCCCCGGCGTCGGCTCAGGATTTTGTCATCGTCAATGCAACCTTGGCCCTGGGCGATGGTAGCGAGCCGATCGAGGACGGCGTGGTGATGGTCGAAGGCGGCAAGGTCACTTACGCAGGGCCGACGTCTGGCGTCACATCGTTTGAAACAGATGAAGTGGTCGATGCAGGGGACGCTTGGGTCACGCCCGGTCTCTTTGCGACAGTCACCACATTGGGGTTGTGGGATGTGGGCGCGGTCAGCCAGTCGAACGACCAACGCGCGGGCGGTTCACCGTTCAGTGCGGCGCTGAACACCGCGCCGATTGTGAACCCCAGCTCTCAACATATCTTGGTCCACCGCGCCGCTGGGATCACCCGCGCGGCAACATCGACCCGCCCCTCTGGCTCTATCTTTGCAGGCCAAGGCGCGATCATTGATCTGGATAGCGATGCCAATCCAATCATGCGTGAACGCGCGTTTCAGATGGTCTCGCTGGGCGAAGGCGGCGCGCGGCTTGCTGGCGGAAGCCGGGCATCAGCGCATGTCTTGTTCCGGGCGGCTTTAAGAGAGGCACAAGCCCTATCAAGCGCCAATCGCGGCACCCCGCAAACCACCGAAATCACTATCGATGATGAGGTTTTACTAGGCCGCTTCGATGCAGAAGCCTTGGTCCCGGTCGTAAACGGCACTCAGCCGCTTTATGTCGCGGTCGAACGCGCCTCTGATATTCGCAGCGTTCTGGCTTTGCGCGAAGATTTCCCGCGCCTCGATATGGTGCTTGTCGGGGCAGGCGAAGGGTGGCTGGTGGCAGACGCGATCGCGGCGGCTGGCGTGCCAGTTATCGCGGACGCGCTGGATGATTTGCCAGAAAGCTTCGAAGTGCTCGCCGCAACGCAAAGCAATATTGGCCGCATGAAACGCGCCGGTGTGACTGTCGCGATCAGCGCAAATTCCGGGACCAATCCGCGCAATATGCCGCAGGCCGCCGGCAATCTGGTCGCGCTGGGCCGTATTCCCGGCGCAGCAGGCCTAAGCTGGGGCGAGGCATTTGCCGCCATCAGCTCCGTCCCCGCTGCGATCAGCGGATATGAAGGCGAAGCGGGCGTTCTGGCACCCGGTGCAATCGGTGATGTGGTGATGTGGGACGGCGATCCGCTTGAGGTCGGCTCTGTGCCGACCCGCGTCTTTATTGGCGGGGTTGAGCAATCGCTGGAAAGCCATCAAAGCCGCCTGCGTGAGCGTTACCGAGATCTTGACGAGAGCACTCTGCCAAAGGCGTATGACTGGTGAAAATTGTAACAGCATTATCGGCAAGCCTAGCCCTTGCAGTGGCGGGATATTCTCTGCCTGCACTAGCTGATGGCCACACAGATGGCGGCTCTGGCGAGCAATCCAGCGAACCTACCGCAGAAGAGGCCGCCAAGGCTTTGGCTGAAGCGGAAGCCGCGGCAATCGCCTATCACAGCGCGCAGCAGATCTACCTCTCCGGCCTTAAGGCCGAAGATGGCTGGTACACGATGCAAGGGGGTCTGCGCTGGCGATATACCGATTATGTCGGGACCGGGGCAAAGCCGACCGCTGCGGATACAGTGACGGTGCATTATGCCGGCACATTCATTGATGGCGAAACGTTCGACAGCTCGTTTGATCGCGGCACGCCGGCGACATTCCCGCTCAATGGATTGATCCCTGCATGGGAAATGGCGATCCCGCAAATGGGTGTGGGCGACACGATTGAAATCGCGGCGCCTGCGACATTGGCCTATGGTCCGCGCGGACGCCGTTCAATCCCGGGCGGTGCGACGTTGCTGTTTACGGTTCAACTGATCAGCATCGCCGGGCGTTAATCGGGCAGAGCGCCCTAGTCGGTAGGGGCACCCCAATCGGTCGGGGCCTCTCCTGCCTCAAAAAGGTGCGCGCTGCCCCAGTCGGCTAATTCTTGATATAACGGCCTCAGCGCAAGCGCGCTTTGCGTGAGCTGATAGGCTGCGCGCTTGCCCTCTGGCGGATCGCGAGTGATCAGCTTTGCCTCTTGCAGAATTGCGAGCCGCGAACTCAGTGCCGCCCGATTGATCCCCAAACGTTCAATGAATTCCTCAAAGCGTGCCGCGCCCAAAAATGCCTCCCGCAGGATCAAGAGAATCCAGCGATCCCCCAGCACGCGTGCGGCGCGCCCAATCGGGCAAGGTGAGCGAGAGGCTTGATAGGTTTTCATAAGGCGTCCTTTGCACATCTGCATATCAGACTTGCAGAGGGCGCTGGCAAGCTCCATAACGTCTGCGAATCAGACTTTATGGAGCTTGCCATGACACAGACGCGTTTCGAAAGCCCAGGGGCTTCCCTTGAATATATGCGCCGGGTTGCGGTGGGTCAGTCCGGTTTTTCAAATTGGCTCCGCGCAGAGCCGCTTGTTGTCTGGGAGGGTAAAAGCGAAATTTTGCTCGAGCTTCGCCCGGAAATGACTCAGCATCACGGTTTTGCACATGGCGCGATTGTTGGGTTGATGGCGGATAATGCCTGCGCGTGGGCGGCGGCATCGGTCGCGGGCGATGTTGTCACCGGCAGTTACACAATTAATTTCCTGCGCCCCGCAAAAGGCCTGCGCCTCCGTTCAAAGGGAGAAGTGGTCAAGCCGGGTAAACGGCAAGTCATTGTTCGCGCGGATGTTTGGGCAGAAAGCGATGAAGGCGCCGCTGTGCATGTCGCGGCGGCGCAAGCAACGGTCATCCCCACCAGCCTCTAGGGCCGCGCGCATCGCCCTAGGAAAATCGCGGCTTACGGTGCTATTACCTGTTTTATGAACGGGGCAATCATCGAACTTATCGCAGCGAACGCGGCCTTTGTTGGCACGCATTTCGCCATGTCACACCCTTTGCGCGCTGGGATGGTGAAGGCCATTGGCGATGTCGGGTTTCAGATCACCTATTCGCTCGTCAGTTTGGCGACACTCGCATGGGTCTATTTCGCCTTTACCGCCGCGCCGCCATCCGACCTTCCCGGAACGGGTCAGATTGGCTGGATCATTGCGACGCTCATCACTTTGCCGATGATGGTCCTTTATGCTGGATCGATGATGGGCAACCCAGCCCTTGCCACGCCCAAAGCGCAGGAACAGGCCCGCGCAGAGCCTAAAGGCGTGTTGAGAGTAACGCGCCACCCGATGATGTGGGGCTTTGCGCTGTGGGCATTGTCGCACATGGTTTTGTTTTGGAGCATGCGGACGATGATCACAGCGTTCGCAATGGCTATTCTGGCGCTGGTGGGGGCCAAACTTCAGGACCGCAAGAAACAGGTCTTAATGGGCGATGCCTGGGCCGAATGGGAAAGCAAGACGAGCTATTGGCCGCGCTGGGGCGCATTGCCATCGGCGGGCGCATTGCCTTGGGCTTTGGGGCTGATCTTCTTTGTATTCTTCAGCTGGCTGCACCTGCCGATTGGCGGCATTCCCGCAGGGATTTGGCGCTGGTTCTAATTGGGGGTTCTCCTATAGACCCAGCCCCGCCAACCATGCCGCCTGCTCGTCCTGAGCTTCTTGCCAAACGCTAAGGTCGTGCCCCGCCCCATCAAACGCGACAAACCGCGCACCGGCGTTTGCGGCGGCGAGCTGTTCGCCAAGGTGAAACGGCACCACATCATCGGCGGTACCCTGTAAGATTAGGATCGGCACAGACAGGTCGGGCAATTTTTGTGCATTGGCGAATTTGTCGCGCACCAAATAATTGACCGGGAATATCGGCAAAGCCTCCGACACAGCATCGGGCAAACTGGTGAACGGCGCGACCAGTATGAGGGCGGCGGGCGGATGTTCGCTCGCCATCTGCACCGCCGTGCCAGAGCCGATGGAATGGGCCGCTATGATTGTCCGGGAAAGCGGCACATTTTGTGCGGCAAGAAATGCCATTGCGCTGCGGCCATCGCGGTAAAAACCATCCTCCGATGGATCACCCGGATTGCCGCCATATCCGCGATACGACACCAGCAACAGGCCATATCCGCGCGCCGCCAGCACCCGCGTCTCATAGGCGGACCCGGCCAAAGAACCGCCATTGCCGTGAAACCACACCGCCGTCGGACTGCCCGCATCAGCCGCCCGCCAATGCGCGACCAATTGCAACCCATCAGAAGTCGTGAGTGTGACCGCTTCGAAACCAGGGCGGGGTTGCATACGGTCTTGCGGGGCAGGGAATAAAAAGTGCGCTTGAAAGAAAAACAAGATGGCGAGCACAGCAAGATAAGCGGTGCTGACCATCACCAAGACTCGCATTGCAATGGCAGCCATTCGTTGTTTCACTTTCTGTTGTTTCACCTTACGTCGCTTCGCCCAGTTTGTGCGGGGCCATATTAGGCGTTACGTTTGCAACTATCCTTGAAAAGCCCGGCTCACAGCAGATCGGTGCTCAGGCACGCGCCAACGCTGAACAATGCCTTATGTTCATAATGGCGCTTGTAATTGATGGTGAATAACCGAGATAGCGCGTAATGGGAATTGCACCTTTGCCATGCTAAACCCCTTATAAGCCTCTGGCAGGAGAAACCGAATGCCGCATGCAACTTTGCTTGCACTTACATCACCAATCCTGCTCGCCCCCCTCGCGCCGGCCGGAATCGTTGAAACCAGTGTTGCCGTCTCGCACCGCGCCGTGCCGCAAGCGGTGTTGCCGCCGCGCTCCAATATCGGCGTCAGCGTCCAGAATGCTGAGATCTTGCCGCTGGCTTGGTCCCTATCCGCGCAAGAAGTGCAAGAACCGCAGGACCAATCCGGCACACCCGAAAGCGGTACGGAACAAGACACTCAGCCAGAAGTAGAAGCCGAACCGGAAATCGTCGTCGAAGGCGATTATGGCCCGCCAGAGGGCGATCCGATGGGCGTGTTCAACGAAACCAGTTACCGGATCACGCAAGATCTGGACGAGGTTTTCGTGGAGCCAGTCGCCTATGCTTACCGCGATGGTTTGCCGGGCCCGCTACGCCAAGGTTTGGGCAATGTTGTGCGCAATTTGGGGGAGCCTGCAAACTTCCTCAATTTCCTGCTGCAATTTAAGATCGGCAAAGCATTTGAAACGCTGGGCCGGTTCGCGATCAATTCGACGCTTGGCGTTGGCGGTCTGTTCGACATTGCGGGGGAGCCGGGCATTGGCCTTCCTTATCGCCGCAATGGCTTTGCCAACACGCTCGGCTTTTACGGCGTTGATACCGGCGCCTATCTCTATTTGCCGATCACTGGGGCCACAACCGTGCGGGATTTGATCGGCAATTCGCTGGATCAATTGGTTTTGCCAACGGCAATCGGCGCGCCGTTCAACACGCCCGAATATGCGATCCCCTATTTCGTGATTAGCAATCTGGATGCCCGGCTTGAGGTGGATCAGGAACTCGCCGTTCTCGATAGCACGGTGGACCCCTATGCCGCCCGCCGCGATACCTATTTGGCCCGCCGCGCGCGCGATATTGCCTTGCTGCGCGGTGAAGATCCACCCGAGCGGCCTTTGATTCTCGAAGAGCTCGAAAATGAGTTGGAATGCGGCGATGTCATTTGTGATGACGAGACGTCTGCGGAGGGGTCCGAAGAGGCACCAGACCTCTCCGCTATCACGCCGCTTATCACACCGCGTACATTGCCGCCGATTGAAACCACCGCGATGGTTGCGCCGCAAGCAAGGCGCTAAGACGGTAGAACCTGAGTTTAGGCTCTCGCTTCTTCCACGCTCGCTGAATTGTGCTTCAGCGCCTTGAGCACGCAATCGACGATCTGCGGTGCATTCAGCCCTGCTTCGTCATATTGCTTTTCTGGCGTTTCGTGGTCGATAAACGTGTCCGGCAGGCGCAAAGTCCGCACCTTCAGTGCAGGATTGCCGCCATCCGCATCGGTCAATCCTTCATCACTGGCATAGGTCAGAACATGCGCGCCCAAACCGCCAATCGCGCCTTCTTCGACTGTCACCACCACTTCGTGGGTGCGCATCAATTTGGCGATCAGATCTTCGTCCAATGGCTTGGCAAAGCGCAAATCGGCAACCGTGGTCGAAAGCCCTTTGGCCTCCAACACATCCGCCGCTTTTTTCGCCTCCTCTAGCCGCGCGCCCAAGGACAGGATCGCAACCTTAGTGCCTTCGCGAACCACGCGCCCTTTGCCGATTTCCAGCTTTTCAAGGACGTCTGGGATAGGAGCGCCGGTGCCATTGCCGCGCGGATAACGCAGGGCAATCGGCCCCTCGTCATATTCCGCCGCAGTGTAGGTCATATTGGCGAGCTCCGCCTCATCCGCGGCGGCCATCACCACCATATTGGGTAGGGTCGCCAGATAGGTAATGTCGAACGATCCGGCATGGGTGCAGCCATCCGCCCCAACCAGTCCGGCGCGGTCAATCGCGAAACGCACGGGCAGATTTTGGATCGCAACATCATGGACCACTTGGTCATAGGCGCGTTGAAGGAAGGTCGAATAAATCGCCGCAAACGGCCGCATACCTTGCGCGGCAAGACCGGCGGCAAAGGTAACGCCGTGCTGTTCAGCGATGCCGACGTCGAAACTGCGGTCTGGGTGCGCCTTGGCGAACCGATCAACGCCAGTGCCCGACGGCATGGCGGCGGTGATGGCGCAAATACGGCTGTCGGTTTCAGCCAATTTCGCCAGCGTGTCGCCAAAGACATTCTGATAGGCGGGCGGACCAGCAGCGCTTTTCTTCTTTTCGCCCGTAATCACGTCGAATTTGGGCACGCCGTGATATTTATCGGCGCTTTCCTCGGCGAATTTGTACCCCTTACCCTTGGTCGTGACGACATGGATCAGGACCGGCCCTTCGGATGTGTCGCGGACATTTTCCAAGACCGGGATAAGGTGATCGAGATTGTGGCCATCAATCGGGCCGACGTAATAAAAACCCAGCTCTTCAAACAACGTCCCGCCGGTCACCATGCCGCGCGTATATTCTTCGGCTTTGCGAATGCCCTCGTGAACGCGGCGGCTCATTTTCTTGACCGCTTTGGACGCCAGGCTGCGCAGGCCGAGATATTCGCTGGAGGAGACCATTCGCGCCAAATAGGCCGATAGACCGCCAACCGGCGGCGCAATCGACATATCGTTATCATTGAGGATCACGACCAAGCGATTGCCCGCCTGCGCGGCATTGTTCATCGCCTCATAGGCCATGCCCGCGCTCATCGCGCCGTCACCAATCACTGCGATCCCGCGGCCCGGTTGATCATTCAACTTGTTCGCCATCGCAAATCCCAGCGCCGCTGAGATAGAGGTCGAGCTGTGCGCCGCGCCAAACGGGTCATATTCGCTTTCGCTGCGCTTGGTAAAACCAGACAGGCCGCCGCCTTGGCGCAGAGTGCGGATACGATCACGCCGCCCGGTCAGAATTTTGTGCGGGTAACATTGGTGGCCCACATCCCAGATCAATCGATCATCCGGGGTGTTGAACACATAATGCAGCGCGACGGTCAATTCGACCACGCCCAAACCGGATCCCAAATGCCCGCCAGACGTGCTGACGGCATCGATCATTTCGGTGCGCAATTCGTCGGACAATTGGCGCAATTGTTCCGGTTTTAGTTGGCGAAGCTCGTCAGGCGTTGGGACTGTATCGAGCAGCGGTGTTTCAGGCGTTTGACTCATACAATTGGCATTACACTCTTGAAACTGAACTGTCGATAAACGCTTTACCGCACACACAGCACGGTTCATCGGTGGTTTGGCAGGAATTGATGACATTCTCGAACGTCAATTCGCCTTCACGCTGCCACGCTTGCATATGGCGCATGTTTGAGCCCGGCTATGCGCACATCCGGCAAAGCCCGCGAATCTCCAAGACGGGACGTTCCGCCTTGAAATTGCGCGATGCGGCCAAAGTGCGAACCGCGCGGCTCACCTCTTCATCGTCGACATGTTTGGCATCCCCGCATTCATCGCAGACGAGGAATATGCAATCATGCTCACATCCGGGATGGGTGTTGGCGAGAAAAGCGTTCGAGCTTTCGACGCGCAGAGCAAGGTTCTTCGCCACGAACAGGTCGAGAATGCGGTAGATACTGTTGGGCGCGACCCGTTTGCCGCGCGATGCGGACAGGTTATCGGCGATATCATAGGCCGAAACGGGCCGTTCATGCCGGGCAAGTTCGGTGAACACCGCCTCGCGCATGCTGGTCCATTGTTCGCCGGATGCGCATAATGCTGCGCGCGCGGCTTCGATCAGATTTTCGCCGGAATGTTCTTCATGGGCGTGGTGATGTTGGCTTGCCATGCCCGCAATATAGGGGCGGGCGGGGCTGACCGCAAATGCTTCGCCCTGATCGTTTATCCGTCGCGCAAAAAGTTTGAACGGAAATCGCTGGGGAACATCCGGCGCAGCGCATCAACCTTGGGCTTGTCCCAGCGCAAGATATATCCGTGCCGGGGGTTTTTGCGCATGAAATCCTGATGATAGGCTTCGGCGGGATAGAATGTCCGCTCCCGCTCTATCCGGGTCACGATCGGATCGTCCCAAACGCCGGATCGGCCCATTTGCGCAAGATAGGCCTGAGCGACGGCGCGTTGTTCGGCGCTGGTGGGGACCAACGCACTGCGATAATGCGCGCCCACATCTGGCCCTTGGCGATTGCGCAGGGTTGGGTCGGTAACGACGGAGAAAAATATCCGCAGCAGCTCATCATAGCGGATGACGTAAGGGTCATAGGTGATGCGCACGGCCTCAGCATGGTTCGTGCCGCCGGATGTGATGCGGCTATAGGTGGCATTACCAGCAACACCGCCGTGATATCCGGATTCGGCTGACTTCACGCCGTTCACATGGCTGAACACGCCCTCAACACCCCAAAAGCATCCGCCTGCGAAGATCGCTGTTTTCAGGCCCGCGCCTTCTCTCGCGATACGCGCAGGAGCCGGGGCGTTGACGGGCTCTTCCAACGCCAGCGCCGGGGAAGGCTGGGCCGCAAAAGTAACGCCAGTGGCAAGGGCAGCGGCGAGAAGAAGGGCACGCTTCATTCGGAAATCTCCAAGGGTTCAATCAGGAATTCAGCCGAAGGGGCCGGCGCCTCAAGCGGTGCTGCCGCCTGAGCGGGGGATTCAAGTTGCGGCGCCCAATCACCAATTGTCGCCGCACCCAGCATCACCGCGCCGGCCATAAAGCCGAGGCCGAAATTGCGAAAAAGGTCTGCGGAAAAGAGGGTCATGGTCGTCTCGCGGGGTTCGTATGTTTGCCTGATTGCCCCATTAAAGACGGCGCGATTGCGCCGAAATGAATGGCTGCTTCATGGTGCAGTACGGCTATTTTCTTAGAAAAGTTACGCAGACCGGCGCAAAAAAGATGAGCTGCGCGGTTTGCACAAGGGCGGCCACCCGCCCGCAAGTGCCGCGAAACGAAGTGCGGCGAATGGCGCCAAGGACGCACGCACCCCCGTCAGGGGATGCATGGCACAAATCAGTGCCTGAAATGCCGCATCCCGGTGAAGACCATCGCCAAACCAGCATCATCAGCAGCAGCTATCACTTCGTCGTCGCGGATCGAACCGCCGGGCTGAATCACGGCGGTCGCGCCCGCTTCTGCGGCGGCGATCAGGCCGTCTGCGAAGGGGAAGAAAGCATCGGAGGCCACAGCGCTGCCGGTGGTTTTGGGCGCGCCCCATTCATAGGTTTCGGCCGCCTCGCGCGCTTTGATCGCGGCGATCCGGGCCGAATCGCGACGGTTCATTTGGCCTGCACCAATCCCGGCGGTCGCGCCGTCCTTGGCATAGACGATGGCGTTGGATTTCACATGGCGCGCAACCGTCCATGCAAACAGGCAATCTTTGAGTTCTTGGGCCGTCGGCTCGCGCTTGGTGACCACTTTCAGCTCGGCTTCGCTGACTGCGGCATTGTCGCGCCCTTGGATGAGCATCCCGCCCGCAATGGTCTTCATCGCGAAGCCGCCCCGGCGCGGGTCGGGCAATGTCCCGGTTTCGAGCAAACGCAGGTTTTTCTTACGCGCAAACACGGCGCGCGCTTCGGCGCTGACTTTGGGGGCAATGACGACTTCGGTGAAGATGCTGGCAATCGCCTCCGCCGTTTCGCCGTCGAGTTCGGTATTGACCGCGACGATCCCGCCAAAGGCCGAGACGCTGTCGCATTGCAGTGCGCCGGTCCACGCATCGATCAGCGATCCGCCCTGCGCCACGCCGCAAGGGTTGGCGTGTTTGACGATGACCACAGCCGGATCTTGGCCCGCAAATTCCGCCGCCAATTCCAACGCCGCATCGGCGTCATTCAAATTGTTATAGCTGAGCGCTTTGCCTTGCAATTGCTCCGCCTGCGGCACGCCGCGTGTGTTGGCCACTTGCGGGACATAGATCGCCGCGGCCTGGTGCGGGTTTTCGCCGTATCGCAAAGTGTCATCGCGCTTAAACGCCAAGGGCATCGTTTCGACAAACGGCGTTGCATGCAGAGCCTCTGCCCCGAGCGGATGGGTATAGGCGTCGCCAAAGGCGAACCAATTGGCAATCGCCGCATCATAGCTGGCGGTGCGGGCATAGGCTTTGCCTGCCATCCGAATGCGGAACGCTTCGCTGGTCGCGCCGTCATTGGCCTCCAGCTCGTCTGCCAAGGCAGCGTAATCCGCCGGGTCCGTCAGGATCGTCACAAATCCGTGATTCTTAGCCGCGGATCGCACCATGCTTGGCCCACCAATGTCGATATTTTCAATGATCTCTGCGCGGTCAGCGCCTTTGGCTACCGTGGCCTCAAACGGATAAAGATTGACCACCACCAGATCAATCGCGCCGATGTCATGCGCCTCCATCGCGGCAACATGTTCTGCATTATCGCGCAAAGCCAACAATCCGCCATGGACAGTGGGATGCAAGGTTTTCACCCGGCCATCCATCATTTCGGGAAAGCCCGTGAGATCCGACACATCACGCACATCGAGGCCCGCTTCGCGCAATGTGCGCGCCGTGCCGCCTGTGCTAACCAATTCAACCCCGCGCGCCGCCAATGCCGCGCCCAGCTCAGCCAAACCGGATTTGTCGGACACCGAAAGCAGCGCCCGTTTGATAGTCGTCTCAGCCATTTAAGGTCTTATCCCATTTTCTTGAGGAGCCAGGAGAATTGCCCGCCGCCGCGCGACGTCAGCCCCTCTATCACCAATTGCTCCGTCGGGTGAGGGCGTCCCTCACCATCGACCCAGAGGCTATCTTCGCAAGATAACTTCATATCATCTTCGCCCGCAGCCCCGCTTCGCAGACGGAATTGCCACAGGCTACCATCGGCTGTCAGCAGGCTTGCCCCGCGCCCATCCTCTGACAAATGTGCCTCCACTCCCCGGCCCAAATGGAACCGGATGGCAAAGCTGACTTTGCCGCGTTTTCCTTTGCGCGATGCGGGGATGAGAATATCGTCGCCCGACAATTCTGTCCCGTCGCTGCGCAGGGTGAGGATGCGGCTATGCGTTAGGCCGAAACGGGCGGCGTAACCGTCATGGCTTGCCTCTATCCGGGTCGCTTCGCGGTCATTTTGGGTGATGGTGCGGCGCTCAACCTCAACCATCTCCGCGCCCCGGCCCAATTTGCCGTGCAGCAACACCGCCGTGCTGTTTGCGTCGTCCAGCACCAAAGTCGAATGCGCTGCTGTTGCGCGCAAACCTTGGCCAATTCGTGCAGGAACCTGCCCGCCTGCCAATGCCGCGCCGCCGCAATTGACGATCAAACGCGATGCACCGTCCGACATTTCAAACGCCAAAGTGGAGGCGCAGCCGCAGCGCGTATGGCGCGCGCGCGGCGGCGGGCCGGCGTCAAATTGCACATTGGTGCGCCCACCAAACATGCGTTGATACCCCCAATGCTGCGGCTCATTCAAAGCGCGCGTGCGAATGCCGGTGGCCACAATCAATGCCGAAACACGGTCCGCCGAAATCGCGCCCTGCCCCTGCCAATTGCCAAGCGCCCCGTCGCCGTGGCGCAAAGCGAGCAAAGGCGGCACCAACAATTCACGCATCACCCAAATCGCATCGGGCGCATCACGGTCCACCGCTTCATAACACGCGATCAAATCGGTCAGCGCTTGGATCGCATCCATCTGCGCCGCCGGGCACCGCGCGAGCGTGCCTCCATCCTCTGCCACCAGATCGCCCAGCGCCCGGATTAGACCAGCCTCACCATAAAGCCGCCGCGCTTTGCCATCGGGAAGCAGCAATCCAGCCGCCGTCACCGCCGCCCAGCCCGCAACCTGACCCAGCCCTGCGCCGCTCCGCAACGCTCTGCGGTCGAGCCAATTGGCGGTGTCTTCAATCGCGGTCAGCAAAGCCGGTTTCAATTCGCTGTCCTGACGCCCCATCAACAAGGGCGCATGAACCAGCCAAGCCAGCAGCCGCAGCCCGGCATTCTCTACATCCCAAGCCGCGCTTTTCGACGACCTTTTGGGCACCGCCGCATTGGCGTCCAGCCATTTGAGCGTGATCCGTTCGGCAACAGCTATGCAATCGGCGCGCGGCGCGCTGGAGGCGAGATCGGCAAGCCATGAGAAACTGTGGACCGTCCGCTCCAGCCCAGCGCCCAGCCGCGCGCCCAATCGCGGATTGCTGTCGAAATCGAGCTGACCGATTGGCTGCTTGACGCCGTGGACCAGAAAATGCCCCGCGCGCAAAGCCGTGCCCGCGGCGCGGTCGCCGGTGATCGGACTGTCCACTGTCCCCAAAACGCGCACCGATGCCGCACGGCGAAACGGCGCAGACAGCGCATGTCCCGGCACGCCCATCCGGTATGCCATCCGGATCAGCGCCTCTCCCGGACGTGTTCGCGGCGCAATGACGTCAGTCAGGGCAAGTGCGCGCGATGTTTCTACCGGGTCGAGCGGGAAAGCTGGGGTCGGCGTATCGCCCTCGCCCGGCTGCTCCGTCCTCAGCGCCTCTTCGCCGCCATTCAGCGCCAACGCGGTGCGCTCGCCGCTTTCCTCTAGATCTTCAGTCGCAGCGACGCTTTGGTCGTCGAAGAGCGTTTCCATCAATTCGCCCCCTTCAAAGCGGCGATATTCGCGGCATATTGATCCGGCCCGCCCTTAAAGGTCGCAGAGCCCGCCACCAAAACATCTGCCCCGGCTGCTACGCACAATTTGGCGGTTTCTGGGTTCACTCCGCCATCAACCTCAAGGTGAATATCGCGCCCCGTCTGCTCAATCATCGCAGCGATGCGGCGCACTTTGTCCAATTGTGAATGGATGAAACTCTGCCCGCCGAAACCGGGATTGACGCTCATGACCAGCACCAGATCGGCAAGGTCCATGAGATTATCGAGCACTTCCACCGGAGTCCCGGGATTGATGACCACGCCCGCTTTTTTGCCCAAGGCCCGGATTGCTTGCAACGTCCGGTGGACATGCGGCCCAGCCTCTGGGTGGACGGTGATGATATCTGCGCCAGCCTCAGCAAAGGCTTCCAAATATGCATCCACCGGCGAAATCATCAGATGCACGTCAAAGACTTTGTCCGAATGCGGGCGCAACGCCTTCACCACATCGGGGCCAATCGTGATGTTGGGGACAAAATGCCCGTCCATCACATCAATATGTATCCAATCCGCCCCAGCCGCGTCCACCGCGCGCACTTCCTCGCCCAGCCGCGCAAAGTCGGCTGATAAAATACTGGGTGAGATGAGCGGTGGTGCCATTGTTAACAAACGTGCCTTTTGCGTTTGCACTCCGCCTTACGCGCTGGGCGAATCGCGCAGCAAGCCAGTGTAAACCGCTTTTCCCCGCCCTTTTTGCAAGTGCGAGATACGCGACTCGCCGGAAAACCAGGTTTTATGCGATGCCGAAGGGGCAAATTGGGCGGCAAAGCGCACCCGACGCGCGCCCGATGAGCCCTGCGACGTTAGGGAACAGATTAGGGGGAAATCGCGCCGGTCAGGGTGTTAGGATTGGCCCTATGTTCTGACGCCGTGCGTCCAGTTCAGCCGTAATTCAGCACGGAAATGCAATTAACGTGTTATATTCTTGCTGAGGGTGAGCGGGCATCCCGCGTCACACAGCAGGTGCAGGCGGATTGTTTTATGGGCCGCCCCCAAATTTATACGGATAGGTTATGATGATTTCGAAATTGCGGGTCAAAAAGGCGCTGAGCGGTATCGCGGCGGCCTCAGTCTTGGCGCTGGGTGCGGCGGCGCCGTCTGCGCCCGTATTCGCGCAAGCGTCGAGCGGCAGCGATTATCGCAACGCTATCTCCAACAATATGCGTGCCTGCGCCCCAGGTGCTGGGCCATCGGTGCGGGTCACCATCAACGGTGTCAAAAATTCGAACGGCACGATCCGCGCGCAAGTCTATAATGGCACGAGCGCGGATTGGCTGGAAAGCGGTCGCTGGCTCAACCGGATTGAAATGCCCGCGCGCCGCGGCCGAATGACGGTGTGCCTGCCCGTACCAAGCAGCGGCAGCTATGCCATCGCGGTGCGCCACGACGTCAATGGCAATGGTTCAACCGATATCCGCACCGATGGCGGCGCAATGTCGCGAAACCCGTCGATCAACATCTTCAATCTGGGCAAGCCCGGCGTTGACGAAACACGTTTCAATGTCGGCGGCGGGGTAAGTTCGATCGCAATTACGATGAAGTATTTCGGCTAAAGCCTCAGGGGAAGTATTTCGGCTAAAAGCCTCGGTTGACGTTCTCGACCAAAAGCTATTTCCGTTTGCGGTGCCCCCTCAGCGCCCACAACACGCTGGGTGCGGCCAGTAAGGGATAACGCTCCCGAAATGGCGTCACCTCTACCGGCATGCCGGTGTGGCGTTCGATCTTCCAAGCGGCGTATTTTGCCGCCCCCTCAAATGTCGTGCTCGCCTTGATCAACCGCGTGAAATTGAGCGGTTTGCCAAGCCTCTGCCTGCGTTTCCACCAGCTCAAAATCCGCGATCTTTCGCTGGCCGAAAGGCTGGGCGTGATCCGGCCAGCGTTGGAAGTGTAAGCCATGCCCGCCGCATCCAAAGCCAGCGGCAACAATCCGGCGAAATGATCGGCATTCACGCTCAAAATATCATTCTCGCGACCGGCTTTTTCGACGCGAAATTCTGCTTTGTAGGTCGCACGAAACAGCGAACGCCAATAATCTTTCGCCGTGCCGCTTGCCGGACCAAGCGCGGCTGCAAGCCGCGCCGATGTCACAGCGGCACTGCAAGCGGCATCCACGACCGCAGTCCGCGCAGCATCATCGCGCGCCCAGATCAGCGCCGAGGGCTGAACAAACCGCGCCCAAATTGTGGTGTCGATCAATTCGCCAGACGCAGCCTCAGCAAAGGTCGATAGCGCCATCGTCGCCACTTTCGCCCGTAATGTGACGCCATCATACTCGCACTCATGATAGCTGACGATGGGCCAGATCCGCGATTTCTGATCCCCGGGCAACAAGACGTAGAAATCCAGCACCCCGTCAAGCGATCCCGTGCGCAGATTTGAACCGTAAAACAGCACCGCTTGTGCGCCCTGTTTTACGCTCTCGCCGCCTTCATCGCCCTCAATACCGCCCGCTTCTTGCGCGAGACTGCGCGCAAATTCCGCGACAGCGGGGTCGATGGGCGCATCGAGGCTCTGCGTAATTCGCTGCTTAAGATCGGGCGGGCTGGCGCTCATGGCCGCGCTTCTCGCCTTAGGGGCTTACGAATTCAAGTTCTGGCCCTTGGGTGATGCTGTAATCGCCCGGGGGAAACGCCTCGCCGTCAAGGATGAACTGATCTTCGATGGTCAGCCGATATTGCGGCGTCGTCAATTGGTGGATGCCGCGTTCGCGCAAGCGGGCGGGCACTTTACCGCGCAATACCGCCGGTATCAAAAATGCCGACCGCCGCGAAATTTGATCGAGCGCCACCAGTTTCAACCCGTTGCGCAGCGGCCCAAACGGTTTGATCCCCGCTGGCATGGTTTCAAGCGTCGAGGAAAACAGCAATTGCCGCCACGCCGGATCGCCCGTGCCGCTATGTTCCATCGGTGCCTCTTGCGGACCAAGCGCGATGGTCATCCGCGAACCGCGCCGCCATGAATTGGTGCGCCCGGCAAAAAACCACTGGATCACGCCCCACGCGGTCGTCACGCCCACAGCCATTGAATTGAACGCGCCCAGCCGGTGCGCGCTTTGGCCGGATTTGGTCGCCGTGGTGAAGGCGCCCGCACCGAGGATAAAGCCAAGCACTTTGCTGCCCGCATCTTCGCTGGAATTCTCACCGGCACCTTCACCGGTATTCTCACCAAGCGCCGTAACAGCAATCGGACGGCGGTGAACGCGGCCGCCATTTTCAAAAGCATCAATCGCATTTTGCAGCGACCAATCACCCGGCACACCCAGATCCACCGTCAAAGCGTTGGTCTTACCCTTGGGCAAAACCGCAATCGCGGGCCAATCATCGCCGAATATATTTGCACCGCAGGTCAGCACATCGCGCACCGTCCCGTCACCGCCATTAATGACCAGCAGATCAATCCCGCGTGCCGCCAAATCGGCCAGAGCATCGGGCAATTGCGACCGGTCACCGGGCTGCGCAATGTGGACTTGAGGCGTGATCCCGCAGTCGAAATCGGCCCCTTGATTGCCGTGGCTGCGCGGATTGTAGATCACACCAACGCTTGGCGCTTCACCCGCGGCGCGCTTTCGCGGGGCGCGTACAGATCGTGTCTGCCGCACCTTTTCAGCGGCTTTTCCCGAAGTTTGCGGGAGCTGAGCAAATTCGTAAATCGGCGCGGACATGGGCTTCTCATAGGGGTTAAGCGGCAGAAATGCCACCGCGTTTTGATCTGACAGTTGCAAGATACGCACGCTGTCACTGCAGGGTTACATCGGGTTTGACGCCGAATTCTCAAGGGTCGGCGCATTTTCGCAATCGCACATTCCCTCTGGCCTATGCGCCCGCGCCCGTTATTCTGCAGGACATGCTGACAGAAAAACTGCTTGAATCCGCACGCGCGCTTGCGCCCCAAATCATCGCTTTGCGGCGCGCCATTCATGCGGAGCCAGAATTGGGCCTCCACACACCGCTAACGATGGCGAAAGTGCGCGAAGAACTCGCTGATTTGCCGCTGGAATGGCGCAGCGGCCCGTCAACCACGGGCGCCGTCGCGACGCTGAAGGGGGAAAAGGCAAGCGGCAGCGGGCCGCGCGTCTTGCTGCGCGGGGATATGGACGCGCTGCCGATGGACGAAAAAACGGATTTGGATTTTGCCTCCACCATTCCGGGCCGGATGCATGCGTGCGGCCATGATACGCACACCGCGATGCTGGCGGGGGCCGCCCGGGTCTTGGCGGCGCAGCGGTCTGAATTGGCCGGAACGGTCGATTTCATGTTCCAACCGGGCGAAGAAGGGCATCATGGGGCGCGCTTCATGCTGGATGATGGATTGATTGATCCGCTCCCCGATGCTGCCTTTGCTTTGCACATTATGCCCAATGCAAAATTTGGCGTGATTGCCGGGCGCGCGGGGCCGCTAATGGCGGCGGCGGATCAATTTACGATCACGGTGAAGGGGCGGGGCGGACATGCCTCTATGCCGCATGATTGCGCCGATCCTGTGCCCGCCGCCGCCGCGATTGTGGCCGCAGTGCAGGCAATGGTAACCCGCCGGTTCAACGCGGCCAGCGCGGTGGTCGTAACGGTCACACGCATTGATGCGGGCACCACATTCAACGTGATCCCCGACGATGCGGTCTTACAAGGGACAATCCGCACCCTTTCTGCCGAGCACCGAGAAAAGGCGCATGCCGCCCTTGCCCAGACCGCCGCTGATACTGCGCGGGCGCATGGGGTGGAGGCGACCTGCGAAATTGTGCCGGGCTTCCCTGTCACATTATGTAATGAACGCGCCGTCACTTTGGGCGAGAAAGTCGCGCGCGGGATCGCCGATGGGACCGATGGTTGGCACGATTTGCCTGCGCCGATTATGGGCGCAGAGGATTTCTCTTACGTGCTGGAAAAGGTGCCCGGCGCGATGTTTTTCCTAGGTGTTGCGCCGGATGGCGACAATTGGAGCCAGTGCTGCGCCATCCATTCGCCGCGCATGCATGTCGATGAAAGCGCCCTGCCGCGCGGTGTCGCGATGCTGGCCGGGTGCGCTTTGGAATATATCGCAAACGGCTTTGAATAAGCATGCTTGCACCCCCTGCGCGCCGATTTCGCGGGGCGCAGACAGGGTTCTGCTAGAGCGGCCTTGCGGTAATTTCTTGTAAGGCCATGCTGTGAAAGCTGGCGAGGGCGCGCGGCCTGTGCGAATATGCGCGCAATTAAGGACCCGGATTAGAGGCCGGAACGAGAGGGCGTATGGCCATGCTGAAATTTATGAAATTGTGCGCAGTCGGCGGCGTGATGGCGCTCTGCGCTGGCACGGCGGTTCCTGCTGTGGCCAATCAAGACTCCAGCGATGGCGGGCCGATCTCTTACACTGTCGCGCCCAATGATACGCTGTATGGCATCGCGCAGCGTTACCTAGTGAACGCCGAAAGCGCGCGCCGCGTTCAGCGTCTAAACGCAGTCGCCAATCCGCGCCGGCTCAGCATTGACAGCACATTGATGATACCGCGCGAATTGCTGCGCCATACGCCTGCTGAATTGCGCGTGGCGGCATTTTCCGGCCCAGTCGTGATCGGCGGCAATGCGCCCAGCGTTGGTGCGGTTCTGCCCGAAGGGACCACCGTGGAAACCGGGCGCAATGGTTTCATCAGCTTCACCAGCGGTTTTGGCGGGCGGATTTCCCTGCCTTCCAACACAACGGCGCGGCTGATCAAGTCCCGGCGCTATGTGCTGGGCGATACGTTGGATGTCGATTTTGCCGTGTCGCGCGGGCGCGCCAATGCAACGTCGCCGACTTTGCAAGGGCAAGACCGCCTCAGAATGCGCACGCCCTTGGCCGTCACCGCCGTTCGCGGGACGCAGTTCCGCGTCGCTTATGATCCTGAAAGCGGCACATCCAGCCTGACCGAAGTGACCGAGGGCAATGTCCAAGTCGCAGCTGGCGGCGAAACCCGCGCCGCACCCGCAGGTTTCGGCGTCTCCAGCAGCGCATCGGGCGTCAGCGAACCCGAAGAATTGCTCCCCTCGCCAGAATTCCTCGACCCCGGCGCGGTGCAAACAGATGAAAGCCTAACCTTTGCGATGGCCCCTGTCGCAGGCGCACGCGGATACCGCGTGCAACTGGCGCGCGATGCCGGTTTTCTTGACGTGGTGACCGAACAATTGGTCAGCACACAGGCCGCCACCATCCCTAGCATCGACAATGGCCGCTATTTCGTGCGCGCACGCTCCATCTCGCAAAGCGGCTTGGAGGGCACATCGGAAAGCTACACTTTCTTGCGCAAGCGTATCGGCGTCGCCGCGAGCGCGGGCCGCTCGCCCGATTATGATGGCTTCACCTTCAATTGGCTTCCAGAGGGCGATGGCAATGCAACCTTCGCGTTTCAAATCTGGTCGGAAACAGATCCCGGCACGATGCTCGTCGATGAAGTCGGCCTCACCGCCTCTGGCATGATCCTCACCAATCTGGCACCGGGCCGCTATGTCTGGCGCGTCGCAGCGAGCGAAACTGACCCAGAAGAGGGCCTCATCAAAGTTTGGGGACCGGAGCAAAAACTGGTGGTTTCTCAGTAAGGCGCGCGGGCGATGCTGGTGCGAAACCTTCAAAACGGCGGCTGATTTATGAGGCAATCCCGGCTCCTGCTCGAATGGGCGATCCTGCTCGTAGCGGCGATTATGGGTATGGCCGCGCTGCAATCGTCTCAGATGACGCAGCGGCTGGACAACCAATTGCTCGACACCGCCGCGCCGCTCGCCCGCCCGGCAATGTCGGATGACATCACTCTGGTTGCGATTGATGATCAAAGTCTGGGCGAAATCGGCGCTTGGCCGTGGCCGCGCGCTGTCCATGGGGCGCTGATCGACCGGCTGACCGATGCGGGCGCGCGGGCGATTGTGCTCGATATTCTGTTTCTGGAAAACACCGATCTGGCGGATGATGACGCGCTAGAGCGCGCGATGCGGCGCGGTGACAATGTGTTGTTGCCGCACACATTCACCGCGCGGATCAATTCGCAAACCGGGATCGATCCGCTCTATCCCTTGCCCGAATTTGGCAGCGCGTCCGTCGGCGTCGGACATGTGGTGGCGGAACCTGATACGGACGGGATTTTCCGCCGCTTTGATCTGGTTCTTTCTACCGATAAGGGCGATTTTCCCCACCTCGCCATGCGGGCGCTGGAATTTTTGGAAGAGCGCGGGGCGGGCACAACAGAACGCAGCGCCCTAATCCCGTTTCACCCAGCAGGCGCGCTTGTCACACAATCAGCCAGCGACGTTTTGGCTGGCAACACTTTGCCCGAATTTTTCGAAGGTAAGATCGTCCTGATCGGCGCCACCGGTCAGGGTATGGGCGATCGCTATTCGGTCGCTGCGGGCGATATTGGCGTGATGACGGGGATCGAAACGCAGGCAAATTTGCTCAATGCATTGATGGCGGATGCGCTGATCGATCCGGTTGGCGCATTATGGCAAAATATCGCGGGCGGTATGGCGCTCTTCGCATTGTTCTTGGCGTTTTGGTATTGGCCCCCGCGCCTTGGGTTGGGGGTTGCGATTGCGCTTGTGGCGGCGTTGTTGATCGGCAGTGCCGGAATGCTTGCTTGGGGCCAATTGTGGATGCCGATTGCACCGGCGATCATCATGATCGTGCTGTCTTACCCGCTGTGGAGCTGGCGGCGGCTTAGCCATGTCAGCCGCTATCTCGACCGGGAAGCTGCGCGCATGATGGGCGAGGGGCATGGCCCTCAGATGCAAGCCGATCACGAACAGCATCGCCTAGAAGGGGGCGGTATGGAATATGTCGCACGTCAGGTGGAACGGATGCGCGGTTTGATCCTGCGGACGGAAGACACGCTGAGTTTTGTGCGCCAAGTGATCGAAGCCGCGCCCGATGCGATGATTGTGCTGAATGATCAGGGCCAGGTTGAGATGCTCAATGCCGTCGCGGATCAGCTTTTTCCCGATTGGCAGTCTGAGGAGGCGTTGTCGCTCAATGAATTGCTGCTGTTTGGCCGCGCAGATTTACAACGCGGCGGCAGCGAAATGCTCACCGAAGATGGGCGAATTTTCCTGATCGCGCGCGCGCCGCTTTCTGGGCTCGCTGGGCTTGCTGAGCGGTCAGGCGCTTCGGACGCTACCGAGGGCGCGCTGCGTTCTGGCGAGATTTTGGCGCTGCGTGAAATCACCGATCTGCGCAGGCTGGATCAAGAACGCAAACAGATGCTCGAATTTCTCTCGCATGACATGCGCACGCCGCAGGTCGCGATTATCGGCCTGACCCGCAAACCCGGCGATCAATCCGCAGGCGCAATGGCGCGGATCAAGAAACAAGCCGAACGCACGTTGAAACTGGCCGATGATTTCGTGCAATTGGCGCGGTTGGAAAGCCCTCAGCTGCAACTCGAAGACAGCGATATTAGCGCGCTCATCGAAGAAGCCTGCGACCGCGCTTACGTCCTTGCGGAAGCCAAACATATCCGCATCGAACAACATTTGCCGCAGGATCCGTGCTTTGCCGATGTCGATGCGTCGCTGATCGCGCGAATGCTCGACAATTTGATCGGCAATGCGGTGAAATATTCGCCCGAAGATTCGCGCATCGATGTAAAGTTGAATTGCCCCGGCAATAGCGGTGACGGCAGCGCGACGCAGATCATCGTCTCCGACGAAGGGGCCGGCCTGCCGGAGGCCCGGATCAAGGATCCCTTTGCGCGATTTGGGGCCCATGCCACCGACGCGGGCCCAAGCGCAGGGTTGGGTCTGGCGCTGGTGAAAAAGGTCGTCGATGCGCATGATGGCACGATCGAAGTCGCATCCCGGCCCGGTCAGGGCACACGCTTCACCATTTCACTCAAGAATTAAAGCGGCAAAAAATGCGCCCGCCAATCAGCGGCGCGAATAATCCGCAATCAGACCATTCGCCATGCTGCGCAAAGCCTGATCATCAAATTCGCAATCTGTCATCGTGCCGGTGCCGCGATAGACGACCGCGCCCGTTTCGCGGTCCAGCAACAGCAATGTGCCGCGCAAAACCATTGCCTCACATTCGTCAAAGCGTTTTGAGGGCCGCGGCGGCGCGATCCAAACTGGCGCGTCTTGGCCAGCATTAGACGTTTGTATGCCGACCTGCGCAGATCCGGTTGAGACCGAATAATCCGCGATCAAACCACCCTCTTCAGACATCGCGATACGGCGTCCGGTAAAGGCATCAATCAACGCATCGCCAAACAACGCTTTGAGTTGCTGAGCGCCGTCTTCTGGCAGCGAAATTGCAATTTGCGCATTTTGCGGGGCACCATCAGCGCCCGTGGATTCCACCGCGAGCGGCGAAAACACTGTGCAAGACGCAAGCACCGTGCAGGACGCAAGCAAAGCAGCGCCGCCTAGCAAATGGCCCGCGCGCGCAAACTTTCCAAATTTTCGCACGCGGTTTTGGTTCACATTTCCTCGCCAGCTTCGACCGTCTTATCCATGCGATAGCCGAAACCAAAGACAGTTTGAATGGCAAATCCATGCTTAGGCCGCAGTTCCAGCTTCGACCGAATGCGCGAGACATGCAGATCAAGCGTCCGGCTCTCCACTTCCGGGACGCTGCCCCAAACCTCGCCAAAGATATAAGCGCGCGACAAAGGCCGGTTGAGATTGTCGAAGAACAAGATCGCCAGATCCGCTTCTTTATTGGTGAGGTTCAGCGCCTCTCCTGCGCGCGTGATCTGTTTGGTGATCCGGTCGACTTCATAGACGCCAAACTTGCCAAACCGCTCTGGCCCGCCAGCATTCAGCCGCCGATGCGCGGCCTCGATCCGCGCCAAGATAACCTCTTCGCTTTCCGGCTTCACGACATAATCAATCGCGCCAGCCTCCAGCCCCAACACCACGTCGCCTTTGTCAGAACGGCTGGTGAGGATAATAAAAGCGGGCGGGTTTTGCAGGCTGGATGTCGCCCATTTCACCAGATCAAGCCCCGTGCGGCCCGGCATATTCCAATCCACCAGCACCACATCGCATGTCTCGCGCTTAAGGAAGGTCGTCAGTTCCGTACCTGAGCGAAAACGCTCACACTGATGCGCCGTGCCATCAATCGCATTGCCAAGCTGTTCCAGAAGCTCGGGATCATCATCCGCTATCGCGATTCTCATATTTGCCGCCCTCTTGATTGCTGGCTCTTCGGCCTGCCGTGTCGCTAACCCATTGATCTTGCTGATGACAGTGCCCGTCACCTGCAAGTTGTATCCTGATAAACTCGTCAACAGGCTGAACAGCAAGGGAATGTCGCGCAATCGGCGCAAAAATTACAAGAAATTACGTCTTAGCAACCGCCGAACAGCAAAGTGAGCGGTGGCGGCGAAGACGATGATCGCAAGGGTGCAAAACAATGGCGCACCCGAGAGGATTCGAACCTCTGGCCTCTGCCTTCGGAGGGTAGGGATGCAGGGCATAGCCGGACACTACTGGACATAACAAGCAACTGAAAAACAATGCTTTTTGTCTTGCCCTATCCGGTTTCGTCCTACATTGTTTTCCATACTCATTACATACAGTATGGAAAATCGGGACGGCAATGGCGCTGGATTTAAGCAAGGTTGGAGAGCGTGAGAGGCTAAAGCCAAGGTGTGAGCCGCATTGGCAGCGACTGCGGGCCGGTTGCTTCCTTGGCTTTCGCCCTTCGAAACAAGGCGGGCCGGGCACATGGATTGCCAGAGGCTATGATGAGGATGCGCGCCGTTACCGTGTGAAGTCGCTTGGCGATTTTGGAGAACTTGCAGGCAACCGGCGTTTCACAGGCGGAAGCGGAGAAGCTAGCCGCAGTTATCGAAGCAGGCGGCGAGATTCGCGCAAAGGTCGATTCTGTAGGGGCAGCTTGCCGCGCCTATGCCGAAAGCAGGCCAGAGGCAGAATCCCGCTTCAAACGTCACGTTTTTGATGATCCTCTCAGCAAGGTGAAACTCGACAAATTGCGGCGGCGGCATTTGCGCGAATGGCGAGAGCGGCTGGAAGAAAAACCCGCGCTCATAAGCCGCAGCAAGACCGGAGAGCACAAGATACGCGACCGCGCGCCCTCGTCCGTCAATCGGGATATGGCCGTGCTGCGGGCGGCGTTGGCAACCGTGCTTTCGCCCGGCGCGCCGAATAGCGAGGCCGCTTGGCAAGAGGCGTTGAAGGCCATTCCAAACGCCAATGGGCGGCGCACCCTTTATCTTGACCGTGAACAGAGAAGGCAGCTTTTGAAGGCAATCTCTAGCGAGGCGGAGTCGTTCGTAAGGGCGCTATGCCTCTTGCCTCTTAGGCCGGGCGCAATGGCTGGATTGACCGTAGGGGATTTTGACAAGCGGACCAGTGAGCTTTCGATAGGCAAGGACAAGAATGGCAAGCCGCGCCGCATCCAAATACCGGCTGAGGCAGCGAACGTCCTGATAGAGCAAAGCAAGGATAAGTTGCCGAACGCCCCAATTTTCATGCGCGGCAATGGCAGGGCATGGAATAAAGACAGTTGGAAACTGCCAATTGCTGCGGGAGCGCGGGCGGCTGGACTGCCAGCCGGAGCAACCGCCTACACTTTAAGGCACAGCACAATAACCGACCTCGTGAGGGCAAATCTGCCGTTGCTCACGATTGCACAAATCAGTGGCACAAGCGCCGAAATGATTGAACGCCATTATGGGCACCTTGCCAGCGACGCAGCGGTTAAGACGCTTGGGGAGTTGGCGTTATGAGCAAGCAAACAAATCCCAACTGGCCTGATCCCACAGATTGGGCAAAAAGACTTCACGATAGGCTAGAGGGCATTGGTGGCGACTTCATGGACGCGCCATGGGAGGTTGCGGACGATCCCGAGGATTTCTCAGGGCTAAACCTTAAACAGGCACGTGCGGCAGAGGCACTAATGGCGGTATGCAGTGCGCTTCAGGAACTCCCGCAGTTTCAAAAGTCCAAAGGAGCTTCGACAATTCATACCGTAGCTGGCGCACTCCGAGATGTTGTTATGGGCGGCGAGGCTGCGTTACCGCACCGCACTAGAAGCACGCGTCCCGTGAAAGATCATGAGGCCTTAGGACGAGTGCTCGGCACGCTAGGGCAGCGGCTCGGCTTTGGTCATTGGATACGGACAAGTGGCTTTTTCCTAGAATTTGGCGCTGGGCTTAACTCTCTGCCGCGGTCTCAACACTTGCGCCGTTGGCGCAGAAAAAGCCCGAGACATAGAAACGGGAGCGGTTTCTTACCGGCCTAAACTTGGCGTTGATGACCATATTGGCCATTTTTTCGGCCACACCCCTTTCGACTTCATCACCTTGATCGAAGCGAAATTCTATTCCTGGTTCCAAGTTTAGCGTTGACTGTGCGGCGATGGATACGCTGGCCAGCGCGTCATCGGCGGTCTTGATCACCTTCTTGCTCTTTTCGCCTAACCGCACAACCAATTCGAGAACTTGTTCGCAAGGCCTTCGAAGTCGTTGGTCTGCCCTATTTTCACCGACATACCATTCGTCATATGCTGACTCAGCAGGCCTAAAAACACTGCAAAACGCCACAACAAATCAAAGCTTGGAGCCAGAACTTCGGGCATGAGAGCGTGCTCACCACTATGGCGAGTTATGGAAAAATCGATCTTCAAAAGCAGCGCGAGATCCTCGCCTCGATCGGCCAGACAACAAATGGTGGAGACCTGCCGCTCACCAAGAGCGATCTTAGCCAACTAATTGAGCGCATCAACGAAAGGCGTAATTGAAAAATCGAGAAAAATGGGGCTGTTTGTGATTATCAGACAGTCGAAAGCTTGCCCGCTAACGAACCGGGGGAGCCGGAAGGTAACCACTCCTCAGAATTGCAGAGTAGGCATTTTCCGACATAATTTGTTGAACTAAATCATGCGCATATCCAATGGCTAGACGATCGGTCTCTGGATCAAGTAGATCAAGTCTAAAAGCCTCAAATAGTAAAATGGCCCATGTTTTTTGAGGTAGGCCATCTACGTCCGTGAAAACGTCTCCATGGCGCAAGCAGATGCAATAAACCTCCACGACAGTAGGCCAATGCTCATCCTGCGGGTAACTGCTTTTTGCCAAATTGCCGAATAAGATCGTGCAGGAGCGACGCTCTCCTAAAGATACGTGAGGATTGGAAGTGATATGTGCGACGACTGTCTTTGTTACTTCGCTAATGATCCAGCTGAAGCGCCGAGTAATACGGCAGTACTGGAACCAGCGGCTCGCTCGGCTTAAACGAAAAATCGCATCTTCGTTGTCCGAATGCAGGCCAGCCCAAGCCACGATTCGTACGACAGTCGCAAAGGATATTCCTTTGGCTGCTGACAAATTCTTCGTCAAAAATACGGCCTGCTCGCTCCTCCAGTTCTCTTTGAGCCAACCTTCACAATGCTCTTTGATTTGATCTAGGCATCCACCTGCGTCGAGCCAAGCATGATAGACGAACTGAGCCTCTTGCGTGAGGCCGTGCTCGTCAAACCACCCCAACAGCTCTTTCCTGATCGCGGCCCGGTCGCCACCTGCCTCGAGCCAAGCCTTATAGACGAAGCGAGCCTCCTGCGTGAGGCCATGCTGCTCAACCCACCCCAACAGCTCTTTGCTGATCACAGCCCGGTCGCCACCTGCGTCGAGCCAAGCATGATAGACGAACTGAGCCTCTTGCGTGAGGCCGTGCTGCTCAATCCACCCCAACAGCTCTTTGCTGATCGCTGCCCTGTCACCACCTGCGTCGAGCCAAGCATGATAGACGTAAGCAGCCTCTTGCGTGAGGCCGTGCTGCTCAACCCACCCCAACAGCTCTTTCCTGATCGCGGCCCTGTCGCCATCGGCGTTGAGCCAAGCCCTGTAGACGAAGCGAGCCTTTTGCGTGAGGCCGTGCTGCTCAACCCACCCCAACAGCTCTTTCCTGATCGCAGCCTTGTCGCCATCTGCGTTGAGCCAAGCCTGATAGACGAACTCAGCCTCTAGCGTGAGGCCGTGCTGCTCAACCCACCCCAACAGCTCTTTGCTGATCACAGCCCGGTCGCCACCTGCGTCGAGCCAAGCCTTATAGACGAACTGAGCCTCTTGCGTGAGGCCGTGCTGCTCAACCCACCCCAACAGCTCTTTGCTGATCGCAGCCTTGTCGCCACCTGCGTCGAGCCAAGCCTTATAGACGAACTGAGCCTCTTGCGTGAGGCCGTGCTGCTCAACCCACCTCAACAGCCCTTTGCCGACCGTAACCCTGTCGCCACTTGCGTCGAGCCAAGCCTTATAGACGAACTGAGCCTCTAGCGTGAGGCCATGCTGCTCAAACCACCCCAACAGCTCTTTACTGATCGCAGCCCTGTCACCGCCTGCGTCGAGCCAAGCCTTATAGACGAACTCAGCCTCCTGCGTGAGGCCGTGCTCCTCAAACCACCCCAACAGCTCTTTGCTGATCACAGCCTTGTCGCCACCTGCCTCGAGCCACGCCTTATAGACGAAGCGAGCCTTTTGCGTGAGGCCGTGCTGCTCAATCCACCCCAACAGCTCTTTGCTGATCGCGGCCCTGTCACCGCCTGCGTCGAGCCAAGCCTTATAGACGAACTCAGCCTCTAGCGTGAGGCCGTACTGCTCAACCCACCCCAACAGCTCTTTCCTGATCGCGGCCCTGTCGCCACCTGCGTCGAGCCAAGCCTTATAGACGAACTGAGCCTCCTGCGTGAGGCCGTGCTGCTCAACCCACCCCAACAGCTCTTTGTTGATCGTATCCTTGTCGCCACCTGCGTCGAGCCAAGCCTTATAGACGAACTGAGCATCTTGCGTGAGGCCGTGCTGCTTAACCCACCTCAACAGCTCTTTGTTGATCGCATTCTTGTCGCCATCTGCGTCGAGCCAAGCCTTATAGACGAACCCAGCCTCTAGCGTGAGGCCGTGCTGCTCAACCCACCCCAACAGCTCTTTGCTGATCGCGGCCCTGTCACCGCCTGCGTCGAGCCAAGCCTTATAGACGAACTGAGCCTCTAGCGTGAGGCCGTGCTTCTCAACCCACCGCAACAGCTCTTTGCTGACCGCGTCCTTATCGCCACCTGCTTCGAGCCAAGCCCTGTAGGGAAAGCTAGCTTGGTAAATTTCGCCGTTTGCGCCGAGCCAATCGCAGATTGCTTGGCGCATCGATTGGGGCGTTTCACCTGCGCGCAGCATCCGAACTATCAAGAATTGAGTGTGCTCTTGGGTCGGGTAACTAGCAATATTCGCGAATGCTCGACCGCGAAATCTGTCGGCGTCGAACTCGAACGCCAGACTCAAAATAAAATTGGAGTGCTTTGATTGCACGCACGCGATGTCAAGAAGACTTCCGAATACCTCGGGCACTTCCAACACGGCATCCGTATTGCGCATAATAGCCACCTCATTCGCCAAACGAGCCAGATCGACCTGTAGAGACGGCTTCGTTCTGATCGCCTCACCCAAGTTTGGTAAATTATTGACGAGGATCAGCTTTTCTTGAATTTTTAGTAGAGGACTACGGAGCCACTGACCTGCAGATGCCATTACCTGCTCTGGGTGCGCCGCAAGCAGTGCTTTTAGAATCTGCTCGCCATCGATTGCAGTAAAGCCAGAGTGTCCCACGAGCCGAGCAACCACTGTTAGGGCGTGGGGCAAATCTCGAGCAGTAGCGGCGTCCTCGAGCAAATCATGCAATCGGGCGGTTGTTGCTGTTTCGGCTTCGAACAGCCAACGCACCAGCAAGGCATCCGCAAAGACATCGTGGGACGCCGCAAGCTCTCCATCGATGATTTCGACCCAGCGATCAGCCACAAGAAGATCGATGAGATTACCATAAATTTGCCTAAACGCGCTTTGTTTTTCAAGCGGGATCGGCAGTGCCAAGGCCAATGCTGCCATATCCCTTTCCTTTACTGATTTAGCCTTAACCAAGTTGGAAATACGCCTGTTTGACCAACTGTGAAAATCATCGCTAGCTAAAAGTGCGCCAAACTGGGCATCGAATTGGACGCGATCATTGCGGAAAAGGTAAACGGCAAACGCGGCTAACGCCGGTACTCCACGACACACTGATAATACTGAATCGGATTCAGGAAATGGCTCGAGTTCGATAATCGACCGAGTTACCCAAACTAGAAAGTCGTCTTCTCCTTCAAGCTGAGAACCGAGTGCGGTGATTTCCGGATACAAAATCTCAAGATCGTTGCGGATTTGATTTGTGGCACTGGCCCTACAAGTTGCGACGACCCTGACGCTGTGTCCTCCTTGTTCAATCTGGTGTGCCACTACATCGGCGATTTCGCCCAACCTTTGGGCCGCTTCAGCATAGTCGATCAAGAATAGAATCGAACCCTGAGTTGGATAGCGCCCAACTAGCTCCATGATTGAAGCAGCGCTGGCGCTGCGTTCAAGCCAGTAAACATCAAAACCCACATCGCCTTTGGTCAGTGCAATTGCAATCTCATGAGCAAGGCGCGTTTTACCAACACCGCCTGGTCCACTAAGGACAAGCGCACTCGTCTTTCCTGATGCAAGGTCCGCTGATAGTTTGGCTTCGCTACGCTTCACATTCCTCGCCCCCTGGGAGGCGAACCTATCTCGTGAAAAATAGGGAAGCTCCCCGCTAGTGAGGAAGTTGCGAAAAGACTGACCAGCTCTACCAGACCTGTCGAATAGGCTAATTCCGATGGGCAGGCCGCGGAACCAACGAAATGCGAGAGACGGATAACTGATCAACTCAGCGTGGAACCAATCCCACGGCAATACACGGATTGCCCCCTTTGTTTCGGCTAGGTAACGAACTGCTTCAACCCCGGCTTCGACCAACCTCGCGAAGTCCGCGGAGATAATTTCCTCCAGCCTTTTTTTCTCGTTTTCGTTGAGATTGACCGTAACACAAAACCTGTAGCGCCTAATTGGCCGGTCGGGGTCTAGCCAGGCACGGTATGGAGATTTTGGATTCTTACGCAAATCAGTTGAGAGTTTCGGTAGGTATTTCGCAAGGCGGGCATAGATCTCGTTCCAGCGTGCCTTAGCTTCAGCGAAACCACCATTGCCGATGTACTTGCACTCGGCAACAGTAGTCGATCCTGGTTCACTACTTCGATCGACTAGGTCAATCGCACCATCACGGCCTCGCTTAAGGCTCTTGACGAATCCCACTTCTTCTTTCGCAAGGCGGAAGCATTCAAAAACAAAGCGTTCAAAATCATCGCCATTGTCACCAGTGTCTTCTTTCCGGTCCTGAAATGATTTGCAGTAGTCAATCATATACTCGAAAATGGAACGGTTTTAATTTTCGGTCAATAGCACCAGATGTTCTGCACAAAACGCGCCTGCAGCAACTGACGAGAAAAAGTTTGGTCGGGTATTAGCTTTTCTCGCTAATGAGACTATATCTCTACGCCAATTATTGGGCCTTGAAATGTATGGCCAACCTTGCAGTGTACAACCGGAGCTTCCGCCCCTGAGATCTACGAACTAAGCTTTCACGACTTAGTTAAGTCCGCGCAGCTAACTTCTGGACCGAGATCGGCTTACCATATGCTTATTTTGGCGTAACCGCAATCCAAATGAGCCTCTAACCCATTGAAACAATGGCGCACCCGAGAGGATTCGAACCTCTGGCCTCTGCCTTCGGAGGGCAGCGCTCTATCCAGCTGAGCTACGGGTGCCCTAGATTTGTGGGCGCGGCGTGTTTTGTTGCGCCGGGCGCGCCGCTTAGCAAGCCTGTCACCGCTGCGCCAGCCCAATCATACACAGCGATGATCTCCAAGGGCTCGCCGAACGGGCAGGTTTAACGAAACATCAAGGGGCTTCGGGTTACGCATCAACTCATGTCAGCGCTCCCTCCCAAAGAAATGCGCGCAATGCGCCAGTCCGCCGCCCATGCCAGCCAGCCGCTCGGCTCGCTCGCACAAAGGTGGGAGGATCTGCATGCCTCCTCTGCTCAGCTCGCCAAGATCGCGGCGCTTTCGCCTGAGGAATTTTCTGGCGATATTGCCGCCTTCCCGCACCTTCTTGGGCGCGCGAATGAGTGGCAGCGCGATATGGCGTGGCAGGGGATTGAGGATATTGACGCCATGATGCGTCCGGGCCTTTCGGCTTTGGGCACGATTACCGCGCGCGGTCAGGATGCCAGCGCACCGGCTTTGGCATTGTGGCGAGAATTTCATCAGGCCCGTCAGGCCGTGCTGGGATTGGTGCAACCGGGGGCAGAGGCCTCCGCCGCCTAAATCTTCCCTCCAAGACCGGCTTGACTGTGTTCGCGGTATGTTCCAATCATGCTGCGTGATTAAAGCTGAAACCCCAACACTTGATTCGCGCATTTCTGCCGCTGCCGACGAATCGTCTGAACAATCCGCGACGGCGAAGGATGCCGCGCGCGGTATTATGCGGCTGTTTGCGCGCAACGATATCTGGTGCCTCGGCGAGGTTCCTCTCAAGAATGGTCGCCGCGCCGATTTGATGGGCGTGGATGCCAAGGGATTGGTCGTGATCGTGGAAATTAAGGTCGCGCGCGGTGACCTGCTGGGCGACGGGAAATGGCCCGATTATCTTGACTATTGCGACCGGTTTTTCTGGGGCGTTTCCCCGGCGCTGGACCGCAGCCCGCTAGAAACAGAGGCGTATCAGCCCGATCGCTGCGGGGTGATTGTCGCGGATGCCTATGATGGCGAAATTTTGCGCCACGCCCCGCTCGAACCGCTCGCCGCTGCCCGGCGCAAGGTTCAGGTTGAGCGGTTGGCGCGAATGGCAATGCGGCGGCACACTTGTGCGCTTGATCCGCTTGTTGGCGACTTGGGGTCGGAATAAAATGGCCGCGCCCATACCCTTGGTCAAACCCGTGATCGTCGCCGTGATCGTAGGCACGTTCGCTTAGGCCTGTCTTGCTTAATCAATTTGCGCCATAGCTCGCGCATGATCCCTGCTGACACACCGATCTGGCTTGCCTTTTTGTTGGTGAGCGCCGCGATGACGGTGATGGTGGCGCTGCGATATTTCTTGGCGAGCGGGCTGTTTGCTTGGGCCACGGCGCGCTTGCGGCCTGGTCTTTATGCCGGGCTGAGCGGGCAAATTAGCAAGGAAATCCGCTGGTCTTTGATCGCGGCGTTTATTTACGGCGCGCCTGCGGGCATCGTCTTTTGGCTTTGGCGGCATCACGGATATTCGCTGCTTTATTCGGACTGGACCGCCTATCCGCTATGGTATCTGCCGCTATCGGTCCTGATCTATTTGTTCGCGCAAGACAGCTGGTTTTACTGGAGCCACCGCGCCATGCACGCCTCCACACGCCTGTTCCGGCTGGCACATAGCGTCCACCACGAAAGCCGCCCGCCAACCGTGTGGACCGCCATGAGCTTTCACCCGCTCGAAGCGGTGAGCGGCGCGCTTTTGATCCCGCTCTTGGTCTTTTTCATTCCCATTCATTTGGCGATGCTGGGCGCGGTGCTGACCGCCGCGACAATTATGGGCGTGGTCAATCATATGGGGTGGGAAGTGTTTCCCAGACGCTTCGTTCATTCCGCGTTTGGGCGGTGGATGATAACAGCCAGCCATCACGAGCGGCATCATGAGGAATATCGATGCAATTTCGGACTGTATTTTCGTTTTTGGGATCGGGTCTGCGGAACCGATCGCGGGCTATCGCAGCGGCTGGATCAAAGCCGCCAACATTCAAAAGCGCCCGGATGACCCGCTTTGCCGCTTTGGCCCTAGGCGCGGCGGGATTGACCGCAATGGCGGCCCCCGCATCGGCGGGCACGGTCACGATTACCGTCACAGACCTGCGCAATACAGACGGCGTCGTGCGCGCCTGTATGACCACGCTGGAGGATATTTTTCCGCGCTGCCGCAATGACCCCAATTCGCACCGCACGGTGGTGCGCGCCGGAAACACCGTCACCATTCGTTTTGAAAACGTCCAACCGGGCGATTACGCCATCGCTTTGCTGCATGACGAAAACGAGGATGGCAAGGCCAACCGTGTCCTCGGCATGGCCCCGCGCGAAGGGTACGGATTCTCGCGCGATGCGCCTGTGCGTATGGCGCCGCCCGATTGGGATGATGCCGTGTTCACAATCGGGCGCGCCTCCCAAAACGTGACGATCAAAATGCGGTATTTCTTATAGAGCGATTGGCTTCACTCGCGGCCAATTAACGCCGCGAATGACCGATAACAGGCCGCAGAACCTATCGGCGACCCGCCGCCGCGCGCGCCTACGGGCACTTCGCGGCGCTGTCCTTAGATTTGATCGCCTTCCTTTCCCCCACAACTTTCCTGCTGCGCTTAACGCAATGTTTACCACGTCGCTTCAAACCACTCGTGAACACATGCGTTAATCAAGGGACATCAGGCCAAGTCATGGACACTTTGCGGGGCACATTCGACACCGGCGTTCCAGCTGACGAGAGCGACAATTGGGACGCAGAAGGCAGCACGCCTGATCGCGGGCCCGATGAGGGGACCTCACGCGAATTGCCGCCAGAGGCCATCGGTCAAGACGAGCGGCGCATGCAAGTGCGCGCCTATAACCATTGGGCCAGCCTGCTGGGTGAGGCGACTTTCCCGTCTATCGAAGAGCTAGAGCCGCGCGATCTCCCCGATTTTGGGCCGAACAGCGTTTTGCTCGATTTCTCCGCCGGAATCGAAGATCCGGGTGTGCAATATTTGGGCGATAAGCTGGCCGAAGAATGCGGCGCCGCAGCGTCCAGCGCGGCTGTGCCAATCAACAAATTGTCAGATGTGCCGCCGCGCTCTTTGCTCAGCCGCATCACCGATCACTATATGCAAATCCTCGCCAATCAGGCGCCAATCGGTTTTGAGGCGGAATTTGTAAATCAGCGCGGTGCATCGATCCTGTATCGCGGCATTTTGCTGCCCTTCTCCAGCGATGATGAAACCATCGATTTCATCTATGGCGTGATCAATTGGAAAGAGATGGCCGACGCCGCAACGGCGGATGAGCTGCTGCTCGAAATTGATCAAGCGCTCGAAAACGCAGAAGAACAACCCGCAGAAGACGAAGACCAACCGCACAAACATCACGCCGATCCGCTGACCGAATGGGCCGATTCGCCCGCGCATGAGCCGGAATCGAATGGCGTGCCGCAGGTCAATCCGATCTCTGCCGATCACCCTGCCAATGCCGCCTCCAACATCACGGCTTTGAGCGATTCTGACGAATTTGGCGAAAACTACGATGACAGTGCCGGCGACGAAGATGGTCTGCCGGTTCCCGATTTTGGCCAATATTCGCTCGATGAGCCTGAGGTTGATGAATTCGGCGAAGAGATCGAAGAAGATGAGGACAATCAAGCCTCCTACAGCTTTGCTTCGCTGGCCGATTATATCGAAACACCCGCCAAGAAAGCCGTGGACCTCGACGCCGATCATTTCGATCCGGACGATTATCAAGTCGAAGTCGGCGGCCAACCTGTTTCAGATCAGGCAGACCTACCGCTCAGCCCCGTAATGCCAGCAGCCGATTTCGCGCCAGCCGCCGAACTGGAAGCCGAATTTACGCCGGAATTTGCTGCAACAACCGACATTAGCACGGATGATGTCGCAGCCGCGCAAGACATTTCCGACGATGCAGGCCTGCACGATTACCTCGCCTCTGCCCGCGAATTGGCGCAAAGCGCCAGCGTTTCAGAGGATCGCAGCCGTCACGCGCTTTATGCCGCCGTGGGCCGCGCTTACGATTTCTCGCTCGCCGCTAAGGATGAGCCTGAGGAATATGGCGAATTGATCGAAGATAGCGGTCTGACCATTCAAGACCGCGCGCCGATGACACCAATCGTCAAACTCGTCTTTGGCCATGATTACGACAAAACCCGCCTGACCGAATATGCCGCCGTGCTGTCGCACGCGCACCGTTTGGAACTCGGTCGCGGATCGCTGGCGGGTTATCTTGGCTCTGCCGATGGCGGGCTAAAAGGGGTCGTGAACGCCGAACGCCGCCTGCGCCGCGAAGAAAGCGGGAAAGAAGTCGAGCCAGAAGGCGATGTCCGCGCCGCCTTGGCCAAGAAACTGCGCGAGCTTGAAGAGCTGACGCTGGAGGCTTTGTCCGGCGAAGGTCCTGAGTTTTCGCTAGTCCTGCTCCGCCGGGGTGCTGACGGCAAAGCCGCTTTGATCGGAGAGATCAGCGATGATCTGGCGCTGATTGAACGGGCGGGCAAAAAACTCGTCGGCTAAACTTTTCGCTGATCTGGCGCTTGGCCTCGCGCTCTGCCGCCGCTATTTGCTGGCGCGATGCCGCCCCGCCGCTCCCGCTTTGCCCCCTTCAAATTCGGCCCCTTTGCTGACCGAGCGCCCGTGCGTGTTCAGCCGTTTTTCGGCTTTCGCAATGCGAACAGGCTGCTCCTGAACGCGCGCGCGATTCAATCTGATGAACCGGTGTTTGAAAAACGCGGCTTTTGGCGCGGCGCCGGGACGATGATGGGCCTTTACGCCTCTCACGAAGTCGCAGGATTGCCGGTCACCCTCGAATATACCCGCGCCGACGGCGTGCTTGTCTCTCAACAAATCGCCAGCGGGCCAGAAGGCTTCGTCCGATTTGATCTCGATTTGGGCGCGGATGCCCCCGCCGCCTATAAAGCAACGGACCCAACCCCGCGCCGAACGCGCTGGGAAAAGGCGGTTTTGCGGTGGGAACGGCCCGGCACTGTCGAAGCAGACGGGGAAGCGACCGCCTATATCCTCACACCCGGCAGCGAAACGCGGATCGGCGTGATTTCCGACATTGATGACACGATCCTCGAAACCGGGATAACCGGCAATATTCGCGCCATCGCCCGCAATTGGCGGCGCATGGTCGAAATGCCCAGCGAACGGATTTTGGTGCCGGGCGCCAATGCATTTTACGCCGCAATCGGCGGCAAACCTGCACAGGCCGCGCCGGCAAAAACCGCCCCGCCCGACACCCCAACCTCGGCCGCGCCAGAAGCACGGGTGCGCCCCGTCTTCTATGTCTCTTCCAGCCCTTGGAACCTGTTTTCATACCTTGTGACGTTCAAACGCGAACGCGGATTGCCATTGGGTCCAATTATGCTGCGCGATTGGGGGTTTAACCGTGAAACCTTGGGAAAAGAGGGGCATGGATCGCACAAATTGGAGGCGATCCGGCGGATTTTGACGACCTTCCCGCATTTGCATTTTGCCTTGATCGGGGATGACACACAAAAAGACCTGATGGCTTTTGGCGATATCGCGGCGGCTTTCCCCGGACGGATCGCGGCAGTGTTCATTCGCTCTGTTTCGGGCCAGCCGCTGAATGACGAACAAATCCGCGCCAAAGATATGATCGACAAAGCCGGGGTGCCATTTTGGTCCGGCAGCGACTACCGCACCGCAGAAGAATTCTTGCAAGACGCCGGATTGGACCTCGAAGGCGGGGTCGAACGATTGGTGCGGACAGCAAGCACGGGCGACAAGTAAGGGGAATTGAGGAGTGCGCAAAATGCTATGGATCTTGGGCGGATTGGCGCTTGTTGCGGCAATCGCAGGCGCGGCCTTTCAAATTGCCGTGTGGCGCAACGGCCCCGCCGTGGTCAGCGCGATTGATCGCGTCGCGGGCGGTCAGCAAGGCGCGGAGCAAAAGGCGATCATTTCCACCGGCCCGCATCCTTCGCAAAAATTGGTGGTTTGGGGACCGGAACACCGCGACCCGGCGGATGCGCCGCTCCCCGTGCTGCTTTTCGCACATGGCGGCGGCTGGAGAAGCGGCGATCCGGTCGATTATGGATTTATCGCCCGCGCATTTGTGCCGGAAGGGTTCATTGTGGTCCTAGTCGGCTATCGTTTGGGCGAAGACGGCAAATATCCCGGCATGATCGAGGACACCGCCAACGCCGTCGCATGGACCCATGAAGAGATCGCGGCCTATGGCGGCGACCCGGATGCTCTGGTTCTCGCGGGGCATTCGGCGGGCGCGTATAATGTCGTGATGTTGGGGCTGGAGGAGCAATGGCTGGGCCGCAAAGGGCTCTCCACCACAGATATTGCGGGCGTGATTGGCATGGCCGGCCCCTATGATTTTGCGCCATTTGCGCGCGATTCCACAATTGCTGCCTTTGGCCATGTAGACGACCCCGCCATCACTCAGCCGCCGAGCCATGTCCGCGCCGATGCCCCGCATATGCTGCTGATTCAGGGGGAGAAAGATGATCTGGTAAGGCCGCGCAATGCCCGCATTTTGGGCGACGCGATCACCAGTGCTGGCGGCAGTGCGCGTCAGGTTTTCTATCCAGAAATGGGCCATAATGGCCCGCTGCTCTCGCTCGCTGAACCCCTGCGATCGCGGCGCGATGTGCTCGATTTAATGGTCGATTTCTCGCGCGGCGCGGTCGCCAACCCCAATTCTGGCGTGCCCAAAGTCTCAGATGATGCGGCACAGGCGGCAGAAACTTCAGTTCCCGTTCAGGGCGAAACACGTTAGCATCGCTGCGATGCGCGTCCTGAAATCCCTTTTCGTTTACGCGGCGGCGCTGTTTGCGGCGCTGGCGCTTTCTATTCAACCGGTCGCGGCGCAATCCGTTTTGCGCGATGCGGAAACGGAAGAATTGCTGCGCGATATGGCCGCGCCGCTGATTGAGGCGTCTGAATTGGAGCCGGGCAATGTCGAAATTGTCCTGATCAATGACCCCTCAATCAACGCCTTCGTCGCGGGCGGCCAAGTGGTTTACGTCCATGCCGGTCTGCTGAACGCGGCGGAAACCGCCAATGAAGTGCAAGGCGTGATCGCGCATGAATTGGGCCACATCACGGCGGGCCACGTGGTGCGCTTTAACGAACGCACACGCGGGGCGCAGGGGATCACGATCCTGTCACTGCTTCTGGGTGTGGGCGCGGCTTTGGCGGGCGCGGGCGATGCTGCGTTCGGCGCGATTATGGCGGGTCAACAAGCCGCGGCGGGCAATTTCCTCGCCTTTAATCGCAATCAAGAAGCGGCGACCGACCTTGCCGGTGCACGCTATCTTTCAGGCGCTGGCATTTCGGGCCGCGGATCGCTCGCGTTTTTTGAACGGCTGCGCAATTTGGAAATTCGCCGCGGTTTCAGCCAATCGGACGACGCCGCCTATAGCCGCACGCACCCACTGGCGGGCGACCGGCTGCAAACTTTGCGCGGGCTTTATGCAGAAGACCCCGCCTGGGACGCCCCCGATGATCCCGAATTGCAGGCGCGTTTCCTTGGTGTGCGCGCCAAACTTTACGGGTATCTTGCGCCAACAGAACAAACCCTGCGGCTCTATCCAGAGAGCGATACGGGCATTCCGGCGCGCTATGCCCGTGCCTATGCTTTTCATAAAGATGCACAGATCGACAAAGCGCTGAGCGAAGCCGACGCACTGCTCGCGATGGACCCCGACAATCCGTATTATCTGGAATTGAAGGGGCAAATCCTGCTCGAATCTGGGCGCCCGAATGATGCGCTTATCCCGCTGCGCCGGGCGACCGACATCACCCGCAATCAACCGCTGATTGCGGGGATTTTCGGCCATGCTTTGATCGCGACAGAGGATGCGGCCAATTATCCTGAGGCGGAACGTGTGTTGCGCGCGGCTGTGGCGCGGGACCGGCTCAATCCGTTTGCGTGGTATCAATTGGGCGTCGTTTACGCCGCGCGCGGGGATATTCCGCGCGCGCGCCTTGCCAGCGCCGAACAACAAGTGATGCGCCGCAATTATCCAGAGGCAATCCGCAGCGCACAGGCCGCAGAAGCCGGCTTGCCGCGCGGCACACCCGATTGGATCCGCGCGCAGGATATTGGCCTAGAGGCGCGCGCCGCGCTGGAACGTATCCGCGACAGCCGTTAGAATTGGCGCTAGGGCCACTCTCGCTATGGAATCATCATTGAAAAACTCGCTTCTCAGCCCCCTTCTCACTGGGCTGCTCGCACTCGTCTTTGGCTTTTTGGGCGCGGCAACGTGGTCCTATTCCGGCCTCGCCGATAATCGCACGCGCGCCTATATGCTCGACAATCCCAGCATCCTGCAGGACGTCGCAGAGGCTCTGCAAGCGGAACAGTCGCGCGAACGTTTGGCGCAAGCGGGCGATGATCTTTACGCCCCCTTCCCCGGCGCCGTCATGGGCAATCCGGAAGGGTCGAAAGTGTTGGTCGAATTTTCCGATTACAATTGCGGCTTTTGCGAAGCGAGCCTTGCCGATGTGCAACAATTGGTCGCCAGTGATCCCGATTTGAAAGTCGTCCTGCGCGAATTGCCGTTGCTCAGCGCCAGCAGCGAAGACGCCGCACGCATGGCGCTGGCCGCCGCGATGCAGGGCAAATATCTCGAATTTCACGAAAAAATGTTTGAACTGGGCGCGTCTTCGCCCGCGACTATCGAAGCCGCCGCGCGCGAAGTTGGTTTGGACATGGACCGCGCCCGCGCAGACGCCGCCAGCGACGCGGTTTCGGTGGAACTCGCGCGCAATTTCGACATGGCACGCTCGCTCGGCTTCACCGGCACGCCCGCCTTTATCGCCGGGACAACGCCGTTTGCAGGCGCGGTCGGTTTTGAACGGTTGAAGGCGGCGCTAGAAGAATCCGGCGCAAATCCGGGCGCATAATGCGCGCATCTTCCGCCATAGGTCTGGCGATTGCCGCTTTCGGAACGCTGCTTAACCCGGTGGCGGCGCGCGAGGTGAATTGGGACCGGATCAACCTGCCCCAAGAACGCGCGGCGATTGAACGGTTTCAGCAATTTGATCAGCGGATGCAGGATGTCGGCTGGAAATTGGTGCGCGGCAATGCGGAATATTGCGACCGCGTCATCCCCTCGGTCGGCCTGCAATTGCAAGATCTCGCCAGTTACGGATCGCCTGAGATTGCGCGGGCGGCGTTGGAGATGACCGGCGATTTTGCGGTCCAGACCGCCGCGCGCGGATCGCCAGCAGGGGAAACCGGCCTGTTTCCCAGCAACCGCGAAGTCACCCGGCTCGTCCGCCTTAATCCCAATCAATTGGAAGCAGGCGAGCGGCTGGATTGGCAGCGGCTGACCCGCGCGCATGATCATATTGATGCGCTGCTTAAGCTGACCGGCGCCGTTGAAATTGGATTTGCTGATGGCGAATCGGCGCTGCTGCGATCGGTCCCGGTTTGCGCAACGCGGTTTGAACTGATGGGCGAAGGCCGCCGCGCGGTGGCGGATGGGTCGCGGGTTGTTATCGGCATGGATTTCCCCGGTTTCGCATATGAGGAGGACATCTTTGCCGGTGTCGTCGCGCATGAATTGGCGCATAATGTGTTGGGCCACAGCGTCTGGTTAGACCGCAATGGCCGGGGCCGCCGCAATGTCCGCAAGACAGAGCGCGAGGCGGATCGTTTGATGCCCTGGTTGCTGGCCAATGCCGGGTATGATCCGGTTTCAGCGCAGCGGTTTATGGAAGAATGGGGCCCGCGCAATGATGGCGGGTTGTTCCGCGATCGCAGCCATGATGGATGGGATGAACGCGCCGAATTCATCGCCGCCGAAATCCCGAAAATCCGCGCCCTTTTGGAAAGCGAAGGCAGCGCCGATTGGCGCACGCATTTCCGCCGCGAAATCGACCCTGCTGAAGGATTGTAAAATCGCAGCCGCATTCGCCCGGGACTGCGCCAAACGGTTCATCGCATGCGCTGACCCCATGCCCCGCCTTACAATTGCCCCTCACTTCACCGCATTTTTGCGCTACAGTGGCCTTGCATGTCGATGATACGCATCCAACCTGCGCCGTTTTTCGCAAGCAAGAACCGCGCCTTTTGGAACCTCCAACTGGCAGGTTGGGGCGGCGCATTTCTGCTGCGCGCGCTCAACACTTTGGCCAATGACCTGCCTTATGATCGGTTGTTGCTCATTTTGGTGACGACGATCACCGGCTTCTCGCTCAGCCTCGTTCTGTCGGTTATCTATCGCCAGCTTATCAATCGCAGCCCGATCGTCACATGGGGCGGGACCGCGCTGGTTTTGATGGGGGCGGTGATCGTTCACGCCTCAATCGAATCGTGGGTGCAGGGTCTGTATTATGCGGCCAATAACGAAACGACCTTCGCCCAGCGTTTCATCGGCATTTCCTATATCCCGCTGACGCTGCTCGGCGGGTGGAGCGCCTTGTATTACGCGATCAATTTCTTCCTCACCGTCGAGGAACAGGCTGACCGGTTGGAGCGGCTGGAGACGCAGGCAACCTCTGCGCAATTGGCGATGCTGCGCTATCAATTGAACCCGCATTTCCTGTTTAACACTCTGAATTCCATCAGCACTCTGGTCCTGCTTAAACAAACAGAGCCAGCCAATGCGATGCTGACGCGCTTGTCCGGATTCTTGCGCCATACTTTGATCACAGAACCCGGCAGTCAGGTCACGCTGGCGCAGGAAATAGAGACCTTGCAGCTCTATCTCGATATTGAACGCATGCGTTTTGAAGAACGGCTGCGCACCCATTTTGATGTTGAGAACGGAGCGCTCGATGCGCTGCTGCCGTCAATGCTGCTGCAACCGCTGATCGAGAATGCGGTCAAATACGCCGTCAGCCCGCAAGAAGAGGGCGCGAGCATCACGCTGATCGCGCGGATTGTTGGGCAAAGATTGCGGATTTCGGTCGAAGACACTGGGCCGGGCGCCGATGGCCCGGTTCAACTCGGCCTGCTGGAATATTCGGAGCAAGATAGCGCGGCGGCAGATGCCAAAGCGGCCGCAAAATCGCTCACCTCAACCGGGGTCGGCCTGCCCAATATTCGCAACCGTTTGATGCAGGGTTATGGCGACAACCATCTGTTTGAAACCCGTTCGCAGCCCGGCGGCGGTTTCACCGTCCTGATCGAAATCCCTTATGAACGCGCGGCGCAAACCAGCCCCGCCGCGAATGCGTCAGACAGCGCCGCACCGCACTCACCGCAAACGACCCAATCCCCTCAAAACCCGCCAACAGCGTCGGAGGCCCCTAACCCTTCCGATTCTGTGATCAACCTCAACCCCCAACGCGCCATTGGAAATACGTGATGACCATCCGCACCATCCTCGTCGATGATGAAAAACTCGCCATTCAAGGCATGCAATTGCGCCTCGAGCCCTATGATGATGTCGAAGTGATCGACACCTGCTCAAACGGGCGCGAGGCCATTCGCAAGATCAAAACAGAGAAGCCCGATCTGGTGTTTCTCGACATTCAAATGCCAGGATTTGACGGTTTTTCCGTCGTCAAAGGCGTGATGGAGATCGAGCCGCCCTTGTTCGTCTTTGTCACCGCCTATGAAGAACACGCGATCCGCGCGTTTGAAGCCAACGCCGTCAATTATCTGATGAAGCCGGTCGATGAAGACAAATTGGCCGACACAATCGAACGCGTGCGCCACCGCTTGGCGGAGAAGAAATCGAGCGAGGATGCCGAGCAATTGCTGGGCGTGCTGGCAGAGGTTGCCCCCGACCGCGCCGCTGATTTCAACGAAGATGCTGGTGAAAGCGCCGACCGTTTTGAAAAATTGATCAACGTGAAAGATCGCGGTCAGATTTTCCGTGTTGAGGTCGATTCGATTGAACATATCGACGCGGCGGGCGATTATATGTGCATCTTTACCGGCGACAATTCGCTGATCCTACGCGAGACGATGAAGGATCTGGAGCGCCGTCTTGACCCGCGTAAATTTCAGCGGGTTCACCGCTCCACCATCGTCAATCTCGACCAAGTCCGTCAGGTGAAACCGCACACCAATGGCGAATGTTTCTTGGTGCTGGATTCAGGCGCAGAAGTGAAAGTTTCGCGCAGTTACCGAGATGTCGTGGCGCGCTTCGTGCACTGATGTGTGTGAAGGCGCATCCGCGCCTTCATCCTCGGTGCTGTTCCTTCGCTTCGCTCCGGGCACCTGCGGGCGCCCGGTCGGGCTTGCGGACCCGGCGGGTCCGAGCCGGTGGGTTCGTGGGTTCGTGGGTTCTTGCTTGTGGGCGGCCGCCCTTGCGGACCCGGCGGGTCCGTTTATTGAGAGGGCATGACCTTTTCTCTTTCCGGTTTTGACCTTTCCGCCTTCATTCGCTCCACTCTCGACGAAGACCTTGGGGTCGGGCTCGAAGGAGGCGGGCTCGACGTTACTTCTGAGAGCGTAATCCCGGCCGATGCGCGCTTTGCGGGCGTCATGGACAGCCGCGATCCTATCGTGGTCGCTGGCCTGCCTCTGGCGGAGGCGTTTTTTCGCCATCTTGATCCGGATTGCGTGATTGAAACCCTGGTGAGTGACGGAGACAGCGTCGCAGCGGGCACCGATTTGATGCGGCTGACGGGCAATGCCCGCGCTTTGCTGACCGCCGAACGCAGCGCGCTTAATATTGTGCAGCACCTGTCAGGCATTGCCACAATGGCCCGCGAATATGTCGATGCGATGCGCGAAGGGTCAGCGACCTGCACCTTGCTCGACACGCGCAAAACCCTGCCCGGCCTGCGCGTGCTGGAAAAATACGCGACCCGTCAGGGCGGCGCGCAAAACCACCGCATGGGATTGTGGGATGCGGCGATGATTAAGGACAACCACGTCGCCGTTGCCGGTAGCGTCGGAGAAGCGGTGCGCCGCGCGCGCGATGCGGGGGTAAAGCCGATCATTTGCGAAGTGGACCGGCTGGATCAGATTGAACCGGCACTGGCAGCGGGCGCGCATCACCTCTTGCTCGACAATATGTCGCCGGACGTGCTGCGCGAAGCGGTCGGCATGGTGGCGGGGCGAGCAGCCACCGAAGCATCGGGCGGGATCAACCTTGAAACCATCGCCGCAAAAGCAGCCAGCGGCGTCGATTATTGTAGCGTTGGGCGACTGACGCAGAGCGCCCCGGCTGCGGATGTTGGGCTGGATTTCAAGCCAGTATGAGATTGGCGCGGGGGCCTAGGCCTTGGCCGATTTGGGTGTTTGCCGCCGCGTTTCTAGGCGCGGCAACCTATTCCTACATTCTCGATCTCACCACTCTGCCCCTTCAACAGGCGGCCTTTGAAGCGCTGCTGCCTTGGGCCGGTTGGGACCGCGATTGGACGATAGTCGCGCTATCCGCGGTACTCTCGATCGCTTTTATCCCGGTCCTCTGGATCTGCTTGTTTGCGGGCAAGGTCGCGCGCGCGATTGTGACAGTTTTTACGGCGATCAAGCTGCTCGATGTCCCCGCCATGATCGCCTTATATTCCGCGTCCTATCCAAACGTGCGAATAACGTATTTTTTGGAACCCGCCCTAATAGGGATCGCAGTGATCTGCCTGTTCCTTCCGGCAAGCCGATCTTGGTTCAACCCCCCACAAGAAGCCACCCATGAAGACCGCAATATTGACCTTGATTAGAGCAGCAACAGCCGCGTTAGCGATTGCGGCCCTGCTGCCCGTGACCGCCAGCGCACAGGCATACCAATGCCGCGCCCCGCAAATCAGCAGCGTGCCCCGCATCGCGCCGGAACGCGCCCGCGTGGTGCCGACCACCGGCTACACACTCGCGCTCAGCTGGTCGCCCGCCTTTTGCCGCACGCGCGAAAGCAGCCGGGCGCACCGGGCACAATGTTCCGGCGACAATGGCCGCTTTGGCTTGATCGTTCACGGTCTGTGGCCGCAAGGTTCGCGCACATGGCCGCAATGGTGCCAGACCCGCGAAACGCTGACCCCGCGCGAGGTTCGCAGCAATATGTGCATGATGCCGTCCGCCCGTCTGATCGCGCGCCAATGGGCAAAGCACGGCAGTTGCATGACGCGCCGTCCGGAAACCTATTTCGCCGTAACGCGCATCTTGTGGGAAAGCCTGCGCATCCCCGATTTTGACCGGATCAGCCGCGAAGATGGATTAACCGCAGGCCGGATCCGCCGCGCTCTGGCGGATGCCAATGACGGCCTGTCCCCTTCGCAAATCGGCGTGAAGCTGAATGGCGAGGGTTGGTTGCAGGAAATCCGGCTATGCTACGGCGCGCGGTTCAGGCCCACCCGCTGCGATGATCGCCGCTTTGGCGCGCGCGATGGACGGCGGGCGCAGATTTGGCGGGGGCTATGATTTGGGGCTTTAAACGGCCTTAGAGGTCCATGACCCAGTCACGCTGTTGATCGGTATCAGGAACTTGCAAACCGCGTGCCTCCCCAATCAGGTGGAGAGCCTGTTTCGGATCTGAACCTGCCGAAACCAGCACTGCCGCAGCCATCAATGATGACCGTCCAATCCCAGCGCGGCAATGGATCGCGATTCCTTCTGAGCGCTTCGATAGTTCACCTGCGAGTTGCAGTGCAGCCGCATGATCGGCGGGGGTTTGCCGATCAGCAATTGGAAAAGAGATGAACTCGATTCCATGCGCTTTGCAAATCTCCGGTTCAGCCTGCAGACCAAGATCATCGACCTCGTCACGTTCAAGCAAGCTCACGGCCACATTTACTCCTTGGCGAGCCCAATTGATTATTTCGTCCTCAAGCCAATCGCCGGCTCTCGGGCGGGCCATGATCGCCACCCTTGGCGACAGGCCGGTCGCAATCCAATAGATGTCAGATATCACCGCCTGATCCCTCGCCCCATCACCGCCGCTCCTTAAAAAACGCGCGCAACATCTCCGCCGCCGCCTCTTCGCCCATGCCTGAATACACCTCCGGCTTGTGCAGGCATTGTTTGTGTTCAAACACCCGCGCGCCGTGTTCAACCGCGCCGCCTTTTGGATCGCTGGCGGCATAATAGACCCGCCCGATCCGCGCATGCACAATCGCCCCGGCACACATCGCGCAAGGCTCCAGCGTCACCCACAATTCGCAATCGCTCAGTCGCTCACTATCCAATGCCAGGCATGCCGCCCGAATCGCGCAGATTTCTGCGTGGGCGGTCGGATCGCTCAGCGCTCTTGGCTCATTGCGGCCTTCTGCTATCACTTGCCCGTGCCGGGTGATTACCGCGCCCACGGGCACTTCGCCTGCATCCGCGGCGCGGCGCGCAAGTTCCATCGCGCGGGCCATGGGTTCGGGAAAAGGCAGGGCAGACATGTTCGCCTCGCTAGCCATCGCGCCGTGATCGTGCAACTTTGCTTGACCAAAGCGGCGCGCACCGCTATCCGCGCCGCTTTCCAGAGGCACCCGATATTCGGATCGTTTGTATAAGCGATTCGCCATTCGGCCTTTGCCCGACAATTTGAACAGATGAGAGATATCATGTCGCGTATTTGCGAACTGACCGGCAAAGGTCGCCAGGTTGGCCACAATGTGAGCCACGCTAACAACAAGACCAAGCGCGTTTTCCTGCCTAACTTGCAGAAAGTTACGCTGCTGAGTGAAACTCTGGACCGCAGCTTCCGCTTCCGCGTATCGACCAATGGTCTGCGTTCGGTGGAGCACAATGGCGGGCTGGATAACTGGCTGCTGAAAACGAAAGACGAAAAGCTTTCGGACCGCGCGATCAAAGTGAAGCGCGAGCTTAAGAAAGCGGCTGCCGCAGCTGCTTAAGCGCCTGCGCTGAGGCGCTTGGCTGAGGGTTCATCCGAGGCCGAAACAATTACGCTTTTAAAAAGGGCGCGCGATTCGGTTCGCGCGCCCTTTTTTGTCTCTCACGGAAATTCGCTGCGCTCATTCCTCCGAGGGGCGGCCTGACCGGCCGGCGCGTGGTCACGCTTGCGGACCCTGCGGGTCCGATGGTGCGTTGCGTTCTAAGGGTTTGTGGTACTAGACGGCCAGTCTAGGCGAACTAGCAGGCTGCGCTGAAACACTGACAGATTGTCGTCGGATATGAGGTAGATCGCTCCCTCGCGGCCGTTTTGGTCTTGCGGGCTAGTTTCTTGCAGGCTGGACACATAGGCAATGCCTTCAAAATTCTCGCCAAACAGCGACCCTTCCAACTGCGCGATGACCTCTCCGCTCCAGACACCGCCCGCCGCAATGTCACTGGGGTCAGCGCGCATGATCGCCGCGTCGAAAGTCGCCGGGACCGTGATCTGCAAGCGGCGCAGCAGGATCAAGACCGAACCGTCGGGCAATTGCGTCGCATCAACCGGCGAATATTTGGGCGGGGTGGACAGGCGGAATGTCACCGGATCTGCAGCCGCATCCTCCACCGGATCACCGGCAAACAAGACGCCGGGCCGGGTCGCGCGGCCATCATATTCATGGCCGCTGCCCTCTGGCGCCTCGGCAAGGATGATAAAGCGGCCATCGGCCAATCGCACCATCGCCTCTGGCCCGGAATTGGCGCTCCACCGCCGTATTTCCGGAGGCGCAATGCGCGCGCTGGTTCCGTCCGTCTGGTCGCGTTGGACCGCGTTAAACCCCTCATACGCGGTCCATAATGTACCGGTGTCAGGATCGCGGGCCATCGCCTCAAGGTCGAACATGCTGGCGAAAGAGCCGCGCCGATGGGCGAAATAGGTGAAGGTCAGGCCGCTTTCGACCGGTTCGCCAGCATCCAGCGGAATGGCGAGCGTCCAGCCCTTGTCACTGCCCGCGAGCAAAGCACCCTCATTTGTGTTTTCGCCCATGATCGCGCCCGAATTAACAAGCGCGGAAAAGCCGCCGAAAAACGGACTGGAGGCGGTGAGTTGCCACACGCCAGTGACCTGCAATTGCCCGCTAACGCCGCTGCTTTGCGCCAACGGCGTCACCGAAATCGCGATATTTTGCGGGTCGTGATCATAATGCGTGCGCAGGAAAGTCCCCGGCGCAAGGCCAAGTGCAATCGCACAAATCAAGGCAAGGCGGCGGGGGTGGCGGATCATTCTTAGCCCTAGTCCCGCTTATGCGGTCAGCCTGTGGCCGTCAGTTCATCGGGCCGACGAAAAGCAGCGGGTCAAGCCGCGCCGCTTTCCATTTCAGACCCCAATGCAAATGCGGTCCCGTCGCGCGGCCGGTCGATCCGACATTGCCAATGTGCTGGCCCTGCGTGACGGATTGCCCTTCCTCGACGACGATCCGGCTGGCGTGGAGAAAGGCGCTGTTTAGCCCCTGTCCGTGGTCGATAATGATCAATCCGCCCTCTAGGCTGAAACCGGTGCGGGCCAAGACGACCACGCCGTCCGCTGGCGCGACGAACGGCACGCCGTTACCCGGCGCAATGTCGATGCCGCCGTGATAGCTGCCCGGTTCACCGCGATAGATGCGTTGACGGCCAAAGCGGCCCGATATCCGCCCCTTTACCGGCCAGATGAAATCCTGGCTCCACCCCTGCGCGCCGGTTTCTTGCGCGCGTGATGCCACGATGGCGTTCAATTCCGGGCGGCGGCGGGCCATGAAACTGGCGCTGGCCCCGCCGGGGCGGCGCGCAATATTGACGCGTTCAATCTGCCAATCGCGCGGGCTAATGGTGAGGGTTTCGCGGACGATTTGCCCGCTGCTGAGCGTGGCAGAAAGCGCCAATGTGCCCGCAGAATCGCGGTCAAAAGCTGCGAAAAATGTGCCATCCTCGGCAATGGAGAGCGTTTGTTCGCCGAGCGAGGCTTGCACTGTGCTGTCTGGCGCTTGCCCGCGAATATAGCCGCCTTGCGTCAGTTCCCCTGAGTAAGAAAAGCGCGTGTTTTGCACCGCAATTGGCGTGGGTTCCGGGGCCGGAGCGGGTGCAGAAGCCGGAGCCACCTGCGCTTCTGGCAAGGTCTGCTCCACGGCGATATTCTGCGGAGCCTCCGCCGCATTCGCACTCGCGCTTTCCGGCGCGGCTGCCTCGCTGCCGGTGCAGCTTGCCAAAGCGGAAATGCCAAAAACGGCGGGGGCGAATAGGGTCCAGCCCATCAATTTGCTGATCATCCCGCTTCCATCAGACGGCGCGTGGCGATCTCACAACTTGCATAGGCCTCCTGATGTTCGGCGCTCCAATACCGCAATTCCTCCAGCGGAATCACCTCGCCCGACACCGCGCAAAGCACGTGTTTACCCGGGCGCAAAACGCGGAAGTTTGAGGGGCCATAATAGAGTTTGGCGGCTTTATCGCTGGTCGACATCAACATGGTGCACTCCTTAGCACGGAGTTCTATCCGAACAAATCATCTTGCTCTGGTTGAGATTGGGCGCGCGGCTTTGATGCTCGCGGTTTTTTAACAGGCGGCGCAGGCGGCGGGGCATCACCAACCCCAACACCCAAATTTCCATCCTTGAATTGCAAAGTCAGCGCCCTCTCCGCCTCGGCCTGCGCCTTACCTGTCAACGCTTTGCCCGCCGCATCGCGGACAATCGCATAGCCGCGCTCCAACGGTTTTTCTGGATGCAATTGGCTGGCGATCCGCGACAGCGCAGCCAGCCGCTCGCGCGAGGCAGCCAAAGGCCGCTCGATCAAGGCTGGCACCAAACGTGAGTTTCCGAGTCGCCGCTGCCGTTCTTCCAAAGCCCGCTCTAACGTCCGGGGTGACAAACGCGCCGCCGCGCCTGCCAAAGCCTCGCGCCCTTTACCCGCACGGTCCATCAACCCCCGGCGCAATCGTTCTGACAGGTCATCCAGCCGCTGAGCCTGCGCCTGCAGCAAGGTTTCTGCGCGCGGCATCCGGCGGACCCGCGCCTCTAACCGTTCACGCCCCAATTCCACGGGACGATGCACCGCGCGGCGTTGGCGTGCGGCAAATGCGGCCAAGGTCGCAGAGAGATCGGCGCGGACCGGCACCGCCATCTCTGCCGCGGCGGTTGGCGTGGGCGCGCGGGCATCGGCGGCATAGTCCGCCAATGTCGTATCGGTTTCATGCCCCACCGCCGAAATAACCGGAATGGTACATTCGGCAATTGCGCGAACGACGCTCTCTTCGTTGAAACTCCACAGATCCTCTATCGATCCGCCGCCCCGCGCCACAATCACCAGATCAGGCCGCGCCACCGGACCTGTCCCATCGAGCGCCGAAAATCCTCGAATAGCTCCCGCCACTTGATCCGCCGCGCCCTGACCCTGCACCAAAACCGGCCAGACAATCACGTGGCTGGGAAACCGATCCGCCAGCCGGTGCAGAATATCCCGAATAACCGATCCGGTTGGTGACGTGACCACACCAATAGTGCGCGGCAAATATGGCAAGCGCCGTTTGCGCCCATTTGCAAACAGCCCCTCCGCCTCCAACCGCGCGCGCGTTTTTTCCAGCAGCGCCAGCAACGCACCCTCGCCCGCAATCTCCAGCGAATCGATCACAATCTGATATTTGGAACGCCCCGGATAGGTCGTCAGCTTGCCGGTCGCGATGACCTCCAGCCCATCCGCTGGCACAAATGCCAGCCGCCCCGCATTGCCGCGCCACATCACCCCGTCCAGCACCGCTTTGTCGTCTTTGAGCGCAACATACATGTGCCCCGACGCCGCGCGTTTCACCCCCGACAATTCCCCGCGCAGCCGGACATAGCCAAACCGGTCCTCCACCGTGCGTTTGAGCGCTTGTGAAATCTCGGTGATCGACAGGGGTTCTGCGTTGTCGCCCTGACGCTCTCGCGCTACGAGCGCGTCTTGCGAAGATGATGAAGGAGCGCGCGCCATGAATATCCTGCTTTTGGGCTCGGGAGGGCGCGAACATGCGTTAGCGTGGAAGCTCGCGCAATCCCCCACCTGCACTCGGCTCTACGCCGCCCCCGGAAATCCCGGCATTGCTGAGGAGGCGGAGATTGTCACGCTTGATGCGGGCGATCACGCGGCGGTTATCGCATTTTGCAAGTCGCATGACATTGGCTTGGTCGTGATCGGGCCAGAGGCGCCATTGGTTGATGGTCTGGCGGACAGTTTACGCGGCGCTGACGTGCCAGCATTCGGCCCTTCCCAAGCGGCGGCGCAGTTGGAAGGCAGCAAGGGGTTCACCAAGGATCTGTGCGCCCGCGCCAATATCCCCACCGGCGCGTATGTCCGCACCGCTTCGCTGCAAGATGCCAGCCGCGCCCTGCAAGGCTTCACGCCGCCTTATGTGCTGAAAGCTGACGGTCTGGCGGCGGGTAAAGGCGTGGTTATCGCCGAAACGCTCGAAGCCGCCGAAGCCGCACTGGCCGATATGTTTGGCGGACAATTTGGCGATGCCGGCGCAGAGGTCGTGATCGAGGAATTTTTGAGCGGCGAAGAAGCCAGTTTCTTCGCGCTAACGGATGGCAAAAACGTCATCCCCTTTGGCACGGCGCAAGATCACAAACAGGTTGGCGAAGGTGATACTGGCCCCAATACCGGCGGCATGGGCGCCTATTCCCCCGCGCCGGTGCTGACCGCCGCGTTGCAAGAACAGACGTTGGAAACGATCATCAAACCCACCGTCGCGGCGATGGCGGCGGCGGGCACGCCCTATTCCGGCGTGCTCTATGCCGGATTGATGCTCACGCAGACCGGCCCGCAATTGATCGAATATAATTGCCGATTTGGCGACCCGGAATGCCAAGTGTTGATGATGCGATTGCAGGAAGGATCAGGGGGCGATTTGGCCGCCATCATGCTGGCCTGCGCGCAGGGCGAATTGAGCGGGGTTGAGGCAGATTTTTCCGAGGAAACCGCGCTAACCGTGGTCATGGCGGCAAAGGGTTATCCCGGAACGCCGGAAAAAGGCGGCGCGATTGATTTGGGTGAGGCTGATGGCGGGCCTGAAGGTAGCAGGGCGAAAGGCCGCGGGACGAAAGTCTTTCATGCCGGGACCAAGATCGGCGCAGACGGCACGTTGATCGCCAATGGCGGGCGCGTGCTGAACGTGACGGCAAGCGGGGCCAACGTGACGCAGGCTCAGCGCAGCGCCTATGAAGCGGTGGATGCAGTGCGTTTCGAAAGCGGGTTTTGCAGGCGCGATATCGGCTGGAAAGAGGTCGCACGGGAGGGGTGATTTTCCTACCCTCTCAGAAACCGATAGCAGTTGACGGCTGAATCAGATTCTGATTCTAAGGCGTAGGTGGCGACTGCCGCCGTAAGTGGACTGTCAGATCTTACTTACAAGGCTTGGGCTTCGAACGGCGATGCGGTTTAACCCGCACCGTCTTCGGCCCAGGCTTTTTCGTAGTCCGGACCCTGCGGGTTACCTTCTTACAAGCCATATTGACCTCCATTTTCTGCTGTGAAGTTTAAGCCTCACGCTCCGAAGCGCACCATTGCGCCCTGCGTATAGCGCGTTGGTTGCTTGGATCAGAAAATAGCGGCAGCCGCCGACCGTCATGAATCCAGAGATACTGGCGATTCGCGAGTCTTGCCGGTACCTTTGTCCACACTTAGATATTGAAATTCGGTCGCTTTCCTACACGCACCGATCCTGATACGCCGTGCGCGGCTCTTTGAAATCTTCGAAAAACCCGCGCATTTCTGACACCAATCGCAAGCCAGGCGTTTTGCCCCTGGACTGTGTGTCAGGTGTGTCAGGCAGGCGCGTCAGAGAGGGCGCGCTTTACAGCTTGCTCGCCATCAATGCCGGCATATCGGATGCAGGGCGCGGGCCGTAGTGAGAGATCACTTCTGCCGCTGCGATTGCGCCGCGTTTTAGGCATGTCTCCAGCGGTTCGCCTTTGACGTGGCCTGACAGGAAACCGGCGGCGAATTGGTCGCCTGCGCCGGTGGTGTCGACGACTTTCGCGACCGGCTCTGCTGCGACACGGGCGCGGACGCCGTCGGCGCTGGCATGGGCGCCGTGTTCGCCGCAAGTTGCGACCAGAACGGGAACCTTGCTGGCAACCGCTTTGAAGCCGGTTTCAAAGTCATCTTCGCCGGTTAGGGTGGCCAATTCGCTTTCATTGACGAACAGAATGTCGATCAATCCCGCATCGATCATCGCGCGGAAATCGTCGCCATGCCGGTCAATCACGAAGCTCTCGCTGGCGGTAAAGGCGACCTTGCGGCCTGCTGCGCGTGCAACCTCGATGGCGCGGCGCATGGCGCGGCGCGGTTCTTCTGGGTCCCAAAGGTACCCTTCGAGATAGAGGACAGAGGCGCTAGCGATCAGGTCTTCATCAAGGGCTGCGGCGGGCAGATATTGGCCCGCACCAAGGAAGGTGTTCATCGTCCGCTCGCCATCCGGGGTGACGAAGATGAGGCAGCGGCCCGTGGGCGGCTCTTGCTCTCTCATCGGTGTGTCAAAGTCGATCCCAACGGAACGGATGTCATGGGCGAAGACGTCGCCAAACTGATCCTTCGCCACTTGCCCGATAAAGGCGCATTTGGTGCCCAATTCGGCAAGGCCTGCCAGCGTGTTGGCCGCTGAGCCGCCAGACGTCTCTGTCGCCGGGCCCATACCGGCATACAGACGGTCTGCGCCATCCGCGTCGAGCAAGGTCATGCCGCCGCGATTAAGGCCGAGATCAGCGATGTCTTGATCCGAGCAGGATGCGATGATGTCGACGATGGCATTGCCGATAGCGATGACGTCATAGCGGGCGTTAGGCAGAGCGTTAGACAAGGGGCCGTGTCCTGTGTTTGCGAAAGTGAAGGCTTGTGCCGCGCCTAGCGGGATGCGCGAGCGAGGCCAAGTTGAAAGATCGCATTGAGCGCTGGGGCTGTGCGCGCTGGCAATAGGACGCGGAGGGGAAGGGGCGCGCAAAAGCGGGGCAAGGCGCCGCATAGCCGTTTGACTTGCACGCGCCGCCGCCGCATCGCGGAAGGATGAGCGCCGTAATCGATGCCCTTGCCAAAGCGTTTGGCCAGCTTTCCGACAGGGCGGTGCTGGGCGTGTTGCTGAAATCGGTGCTGGTGACGTTGATGGTGTTCGCCGGGCTGGGCGTCGGTGTGTATTTCGGCCTGATCTGGCTCGGCGCTAGCTTTTCACACAGCAGCAGCGGGATGGCAGAAGCCGCCGCCGCAGCGATATTGACCGGGATTGCGTTCTGGTTGTTGTTCAGAGTGGTGGCGCTGGCGGTGCTCCAGTTCTTCGCTGATGAGGTTGTCGCAGCAGTAGAGGCGCGGCATTACCCGGCGCGCGCGCAGCAGGCCCGCGCGCTGCCATTTCGGCGGGATTTGGCCAATTCACTGCGCGGGGTCGGGCGGACGCTTGGGGTCAATCTCTTGGCTTTGCCGGTGGCGATCATCCTGCTCATCACCGGTATTGGTCCGGCCGTCGTCTTTCTAGCGGTGAATGCTTGGCTGTTGGGGCGCGAGCTGACGGATATGGCGTGGTTCCGGCACGAGCATGAGGGTGGCAGTGAGGAAGGCGAAATTGAGAACACAGAAGTAGAAGGTACAGAGCGCAAGCCCAACCCTGTGCCGCGGCTTCAGCGTGTGATGCTGGGCGGCGTCATTGCGGGGCTGATGGTGGCGCCTTTCGCCAATCTGCTGGCTCCGATAGTGGGAGCGGCAGCCGGGACGCATCTGACGCATCGGCACATGTCTTCAGGAATGGCATCAGGAAAGGCGCAAAGACGGTGATGTTTAGAATTACGGCCAGTATCGCCGCCCTCTTGCTAGCAGCAGGGTGCTCCGGCGGCAGCGGCGGCGCGGCAAGCATCCCTTCAGCCTCCTCCGCCTCTTCACCGGCGGCAGCCGGCACCGCATTCCGCACGCCGCAGGTCATGCGCGCCGCAGGGCTAGACAGCGTCATCGGAGAGCGCGCAGGGTCACTCGAACAGCGGTTTGGACAGGCCCGGATTGACCTTTCCGAAGGGGACGCGCGCAAATTGCAATATGTCTCGGATGCTTGCGTGCTCGACATCTATCTTTACCCACTATCCGCCAACGCCGACCCCGTCGCCACCCATGTCGAGGCACGTGCACGCCAAGGCGGGGCCGCAGCAGACAGGGCCAATTGTATCGCCGAGGTTGAGCGACAGGCGCGTTCTTAGCCGTTCTTGGCCTAGTCCTTACTTAGTCGCCCTGCCTTCAGCCCGAAGGCTTGGTAACGCGGTCTTAAGTACATTCCCGCTAGAACCCTGCGCTAATCAAAGGGGTTTACCGCGACATGACCACGCATTTTTCTCAGCTGGCACAGCGCGTCGCCGCAGATGGCGACGTAACATCGGATGAAGTTCTGGCCCTGCGCCGGGAAGGTTGGGGCGATGGGATCATCACCCGCGAAGAGGCAGAAGCCTTGTTCGCCATCAACAATTCGATTGAAGAACGCAGCGAAGAATGGTGCGATTTCTTTGTTGAGGCGATTGGTGAATTCGTTCTCAACGGAACGCCCCCGCGCCTCCAATGCGACGCCGAAGAAGCCGAATGGTTGATCGCGCAAGTCGATAAGGATGGCACTGTCGAAAGCTTCGTTGAGCTTGAAACGATCGTGCGCATTATTGAACGCGCAGAAAACGTCCCCACCCGGTTGAAAAATTACGTCATCGCGCAAATCGAAGGCGAAGTGCAGAACGGAACCGGCCCCGCACGTCACGGCGGCGAATTGTCCGCCACGCACATCAGCAGCGCAGAAGCACGCATCCTGCGCCGAGTCGTGTTTGCCAGCGGCGGGCACGGGCCAGCAGCGGTAAGCCGTTTTGAAGCAGAGATGCTGTTCCGTCTAAAAGACGCGACTTTGGCCGATGACAATGCGCCCGAATGGGACGACCTGTTCCTCGATGGGGTCAGCAATTACCTTAAGGGCTTTGCGCTTAAGAACGCTCAACTTGACCATAATCGCGCGCGCGAATTGCAAGCCTTTGTCGAAGACAACAAAGCCAATGTCGGCCGGTTCTTCGGGCAAATGGTCCGCGAGGCGCCCAATGTCCGAAACCATTTCGGCAAAGTCTTCGGTAAGCGCGACGCTGCACCGAGCTTTGCTGAACAGGCCGCCGCAGGCGAAGCGGTGACCGATCACGAACAAGAATGGCTCGATGCGATGATCGAGGCTGACAGCGAAGTCGATGAGCTAGAGCGCCGTTTGCTCGCCCGAATTATCGAAGAAGGCGAGTAAATCTACGGCTCTAGAATTGCGGTTAGAGAATTATGGTGGCCGATACCGGCCTAAACCATAAAGCTCTCTCCGCAGCCGCAGGCGCCCTTGGCATTGGGGTTTTCAAACGTGAAACCGGCGGTGAAGTCATCTTCCTGCCAATCCATGATTGATCCCACGAGATAGAGTACGCTCGCCCCGTCAATGTAGAATATGCCGCCCGGCGTTTCGATTTTCTCGTCGAACTTGGCTTCTTCGGTGACGTAATCGACCGAATAAGCCAGACCCGAACAGCCGCGCCGAGGGGTCGACAATTTGACCCCGATTGCGTCTGCCGGGGCTTTGCTCATCAAATCCGCGACGCGCGCTTCTGCACCGGCGGTCAACGTGACAGCGGCGGGCAATTTGCGGGTTTTTGTATCCGTACTCATCACAGCATTCCCAATTCTAACCGCGCTTCGTCCGTCATCTTCTCCGGGCTCCACGGCGGATCCCAGACAAGCTCAACTTCGGCATCACGAATGCCCGGAACAGAAGCAGCGCGCAGCTCCACCTCTCCCGGCATAGTTTCCGCAACCGGGCAATGCGGGGTCGTCAGCGTCATCGTGATTGTCGCATCGCATTCATCGTCGACATCAACACCGTAAATCAGACCAAGGTCGTAAATATTGACCGGAATTTCCGGATCAAAGATTTCCTTAAGCGCATCGACAACCGCCGTTTGCAGATCGCTGCCCGCGCCGCCTACTGGCCCTTCTGCGGGTTTTTGATGCAGAAATCCGTCGAGATAATCCCGTTCACGCGGGGCCGAATTTGCGGCAGGCGCGGCCTCATCATCGATCACATCCGAAACCCTTGCGCGGGGCGGTTTGCTCGCGGTTATATTGTCTTCGGGCTTATTCATGGCCTCATGCCTTTCCAAAAATCCGGCGCGTGCGGGTTATTCCCTCAAGCAATGCGTCGACGTCATCTTGCGTAGAGTACAATCCAAAACTGGCGCGGGCCGTCGCGGGCACACCCAGATAATCCATCAAAGGCTGCGCACAATGATGCCCGGCGCGGATAGCGACATTTGATTCGTCGAGGATCGTGCCAAGATCGTGCGGGTGAATGCCATCAAGCGCAAAACTGACGATTCCGGCGCTGTCTGCGGGGCCAAACACGGTCACATCGTTCATTGCCATCAATTCGCGGCGCAGGCGGGCAACCAATTCCGCTTCTGCATGGTGCATCGCGGCCAGCCCAGCGTCGGAAACATACTGCGCAGCGGCAGCAAAAGCGATCGCTTCGGTGATCGCAGGGGTGCCGGCCTCGAAACGTTGCGGGGCGGAATTGTAAGTGGTTTTTTCAAAAGTAACGCGGTCAATCATCGCGCCGCCACCCTCCCAAGGAGGCATCGAGTCCAGCAAGGCATGAGGCGCCCACAAAGCGCCAATGCCTGTCGGGCCGTAGAGTTTATGCGCGCTAAACACGTAAAAATCACAGCCAAGCGCAGCAACATCAACCGGCATATGCGGCACCGCCTGACATCCATCGAGCAGCAATTTCGCGCCGACCCGGTGCACGATTTCAGCGGCGCGCGGGGCGTCCAGCACACTGCCCAAAACGTTCGAGACATGGGCAAAGGCGACCAATTTATGCCGGTCCGTTACCATCGCCTCTACCGCATCAAGGTCGATGCGGTGATCGCTGGTGAGCGGCGCGACATCGATATGCGCGCCGGTTTCCTGCGCGATCATTTGCCACGGGACGATGTTGGAATGATGCTCCAATTGCGACAGCAAAATACGGTCGCCCGGTTTCAGATTCGCCTTGCCCCAGCTTTTCGCAACCAGATTGATCGCCTCTGTCGCGCCTCGCGTAAAGACGATCTCATTTTCCGCGCCGCCGATAAATGTCGCAAGCTGCCGCCGCGCGGCTTCGTAAGCGAGTGTCATATCCGCAGAGCGCGAATAGACCCCGCGATGGACCGTCGCGTAATCTTCACCCATCGCGCGGGCCATCGCATCGATCACGGCGCGCGGTTTTTGTGATGTCGCCGCCGTATCAAGATAATGCCACGCCGCACCGTCGCGCGTCGTCAGGCCAGGAAAATCCTCACGCAGATTGGCCGCCGCCAATTTCACGGATGCAGGCGCGTTCAAAACTCAGCCCCCTCCAGCACCGCGCCCTCTAGGGCAGACAGCGCCGCACCAAGCAGCGTCTCGCGGGCCGCTTCATCCTCCAGCTCAACAAATGCATCGCCAAGGAACGCTTGGACCAACAATCGCTGCGTCGCCTCAGGCGAAAGCCCGCGCGCGGCCATGTAATAACGCGCCGCTTCGTCAAGCTGGCCGACGGTCGCGCCGTGGGCGCATTTCACATCATCCGCGAAAATCTCCAGCTGCGGCACGGCATTCGCACTCGCGCCAGCCTCCAGCAGCAAGCCTTTAAAATCCTGCGCTGCGTCGGTTTTCTGTGCATCCCGCGCGACATTGATTTCGCCGAGGAAATTGCCGGTGCCAGTGCCCCAATGGACGCTGCGCACGGTTTGGTTGCTGGTTGCATTGGGGGCCGCATGAACGGTCTTGGTCACGAATTCGCGCACGGCATCTCCGCCGCCAATCGTGACGCCGCCAAATTCAAAATGCGCGCCTTCGCCCAACGTCACTTCGGCCTCAACGCGGGTGTAATCGCTGCCCACATTGGTCACGAACAATTCCGCCCGCGCCCCGTCGCCCACAATCACGCGGATGCGGTGCAATTCGGGCGCGTCGCTGCCAACGACCAATTGATGATGCCAAGTCTCACCATTGGCAATTGTCACCTCTTGCCACTGATCAAGGGCATCTGCGCCGATCCGCGTCAAAGCATCAATATCAGCATAACGCCACGCCTCATCGCGCCGCGTGGGAAGTGTTGCTGTCTGTGTCATCACGAACCTCGTTCCATCGCGCGTTCTACCTGCCGGACCAGCCGGGCGCGGCTGTCGCGAATGCAGGCGGATACTGCGGGCCCATCGCTGGCCCCTTCGCGTACGCAATCGGTAACTGCGCGGCAAAACCGGTCATCCAGGCGCGCGCGCCCGGTCGAGCGGTTTAGCGAACAATGCCAATTACCCTCAGGGTCCTGTCCAACGCTCGCTTGGATAGAGCGCAAATTGCCCAGCACCACGATCTCTGGAATCGGTTCAGCCGGAGAGGCACTTGGTGCCGGAACGGCCGCCGATTGCAGCGTTAAAAGGAGAGCGGAAAGGATCATGCCGCGGCTTCGGCCATAACCGCGTCATAGCCTTCAGCTTCGAGGCGCAAAGCCAGCTCTGGTCCGCCCGTTTGCACAATCCGGCCATCCGCCAGTACGCTCACCCGGTCCGGTTTTACGACGTCGAGAAGGCGTTGATAATGCGTGATCAGCAACACGCCTTTGTCTTTGGCGCGCATGATCGCATTGATCCCGTCGCCAACCACGCGCAGCGCATCAATATCCAGCCCGCTATCGGTTTCATCCAGCACAGCAAAAGACGGGTCAAGAATACCCATCTGCACCATTTCCGCGCGCTTTTTCTCGCCGCCGGAAAAGCCGACATTTACCTGCCGCTTGAGCATTTCCATATCCAGTTTCAGCAAAGCGGCTTTCTCTTTGGCCAGTTTCAGAAACTCACCGCCCGAAAGCGGTTCTTCGCCGCGATATTTACGCTGAGAATTGGCCGCCTCACGCAGGAATTGGACGTTGGAGACACCGGGGATTTCGACCGGATATTGGAATCCGAGGAACAGGCCCGTTGCGGCGCGCTCATGCGGGTCAAGATCGAACAGATCCACGTCTTTGAACGTCACCGATCCGGCGGTCACTTCATATCCCGGCTTACCGCCCAGCACATTGGCCAGCGTCGATTTACCCGCCCCATTCGGCCCCATAATCGCGTGGACTTCGCCCGCCGCGATTTCGAGATTCAGGCCCTTAAGGATCGCTTTTTTACCGCCTGCGCCTTCAACTTCGGCGTGGAGATTTTCAATTCGAAGCACTGGATACGTCCTCTGATTCTTGTTCTTGTTCGCGCTGTTGCTGGCGCTCTAATTCTCGCGCTTCATAGGCCGCTTGCGCTGCATCTGCAGTCGTGTCGGTGTGCGCCTTCACCACAGAAGCATCGTGCAATTCGAGCACCAATCCCTTGGGGCGCTCTTCGTTATATGTGTCTTGGGCCGCTGCGGCTGTGCGCATCAAATAGGTGAATTGATTGTCGAGATCGGCGCCGCGCGCGATGTGAATGCGGCCCAGATGATCGAACACTTCGACCATATCGGCGGGCGTGTAATCGGCATATTCGCCGCGCCCTGATACCGCTGCGTTGGAGCTTTGCTCTGCCGCCGCGCGTTCATCGTTGCAGCGCGGCACGTCGGATCGATGCTGATCTTCAAAATTCGCCTCACCCGTGACCCGGCGCATTTGCCCGGTTAAGCAGCGGCGATAATCCTCAATATAGGGCTGAATCACGCGCGGATATTCGAGCGTCCATGTCTCAGGCGCGTCGTTTTCAATGGCGGTCAGCGCTTGGCCGGCGCCCTGTAGCGCGATCATCGGAGCAAGCGTATTGGCAAGGATAAGAGTTAGGCTGGTCATTCGGATTGGTCCCGGTTGGTTGTGCCTGAATACCCATTCGAAGGGCGGTTATGAGATGGGCGATTTTCGCCTCTTCTTTTGTTTTTATCGTCGATCCGCATGCGCATACCCAGCGTGATGCGTTCGAGCACGGCATCCATGTCTGCTTCGATATGCGCGGCCTTGATCCGCATCACTCGGATGCCGACCGCTTCAAGGCTTTTGTCGCGGCGTTTGGAGAGGGTTTCGTCCTCGCCCTCTTCCTCGATCATGATCGCCATGCCGAGATTGTGGCAGTTAAAATCAACAATCGCGCTGCCGACCACGGCAAAGCGTTTGAATGTATAACGGCCCAAATTGGCGGTCGCGAATTTCTCCGCCAGCGCCTTGTGCGCAGGCGAAGCAAAGCGCTTCATCTCACGCGCACGGTCATGCAGCTCGTCGAGGCGCTTGTCCGAAATCTTCCACCCACGGCCCTTTTTGTTGAGGGCTTCGGGGTCGATGGCTTCGTCCGATGGCGGGCGCAGGTTTAGGGTTTTGCGGTTGGTCATTGGGCAGATTTCGCAGCGTTAAATGCACTCATTACAGCTTGGTTCTGATGGTAGTGTTGCCGAAACTCATCGAGCGAGTAAGAGAACATTTCCCGCTCCTCGATATTGTCGCCAGGCCGCGCACCGGGAGGGCCTTCGTCATAAGAATCGACTTTGACAGCGATATCGCCGCCCGGCGGCAAAATATAGAACGTCTGTGAGTAGCCGCCATATTGCCCTGGGTGGCTCTCAAAATAATGGAATTGCTTCACCCCACGCTCCCCTCAAGCGAAATCGCCAGCAATTTCTGCGCTTCGACCGCAAATTCCATCGGCAATTCTTTCAGCACATCTTTCGCAAAGCCATTGACGATCAGGGCCACGGCCTCTTCCTCATCCAAGCCGCGCTGCTGCGCGTAGAACATTTGCTCGTCGGAGATTTTAGACGTGGTCGCTTCGTGTTCAATCTGAGCGCCGGGGTTCTTCACTTCGATATAGGGCACCGTATGCGCGCCGCATTCATCGCCGAGCAGCAGGCTGTCGCATTGCGTGAAGTTCCGCACCCCTTCCGCCTTCGGACCGACGCGGACGAGGCCGCGATAGGTGTTGTTCGATTTGCCCGCGCTGATCCCTTTGGAAATGATCGTGGAGCGTGATCCGCGCCCATTGTGAATCATCTTTGTGCCGGTATCGGCCTCTTGGTGGTTGTTGGTGACCGCGACGGAGTAAAACTCGCCAACGCTGTCTTCGCCGTTCAGCACGCAGGACGGGTATTTCCATGTCACCGCGCTGCCGGTTTCGACCTGCGTCCAGCTGATTTTGGACCGGTCGCCTTGGCACAGGCCGCGTTTTGTCACGAAATTATAGATGCCGCCGACGCCTTCGCTGTTGCCGGGATACCAGTTTTGCACGGTCGAATATTTGATCTCTGCATCTTCCATCGCGACCAATTCGACGACGGCGGCGTGCAGCTGATTTTCATCGCGCATCGGCGCGGTGCACCCTTCGAGATAGGAAACGTAAGCGCCCTTCTCTGCGATGATCAATGTGCGTTCAAACTGGCCCGTATTTTCGGCGTTGATGCGGAAATACGTGCTGAGCTCCATCGGGCAGCGCACGCCCTCAGGAATGTAGACGAAAGTGCCGTCGGAAAAGACGGCAGCGTTGAGGCAGGCGAAATAATTGTCGCGCGTCGGCACAACCCGGCCCAGCCATTTTTTGACGAGCTCAGGATATTCTTTGATTGCCTCGGAGATCGAGCGGAAGATCACGCCCGACCGCATCAGTTCGTCGCGAAAAGAGGTCGCCACGCTGACGCTGTCAAACACGGCATCCACGGCGACTTTCTTCGCGCCCTTCACCCCGGCCAGCACTTCTTGCTCGCCCAGCGGAATGCCGAGTTTGTCATAGATGCGCTTAATTTCCGGATCGAGATCGTCGAGCGAATCAAGCTCAATCTTCTTGGTCGGCGCGGCATAGTAATACGCGTCTTGATAATCGATTTTTGGATAGCCGACTTTGGCCCAATCCGGCTCTTCCATTTCTTGCCACAGGCGGAACGCTTTCAGCCGCCAATCCAGCATCCATTCCGGCTCACCCTTCTTGCCCGAAATAAACCGAACCGTGTCCTCGGTCAGGCCTTTTTCGGCAAATTCGGTTTCAATGTCTGATGACCAGCCATGCTCATATTCCGCCGCCGCAGCGGCCGCATCCTTGGCGTCTTGATCCATTTCTGGATTTTGCAGGTCGAGATTATCGGTCATGCCGCATGCTCTTTGGCTGGAATAGAAGAGGAAGTGCCGGTTGAATGGCGCAAAAAGTCGAGAGTGATTTCGGCAAGGGCGCCGCGCAGTTTTTCATTGATGATCGGCCAATGCGGTTTCATCGAACACTTGGCCTCATGATCGCAGGACCCTTCATCAAGGCAGGCGGTGAGCGCAATCGGCCCCTCCACCGCTTCGACAATATCGGCCACCGTGATGGCGGCCGCCGGGCGGCCCAATTGCAATCCGCCGCCGACACCGCGCACCGATCGCATCAAGCCAGCGGCCGTAAGTTTCGAGACGAGCCGCTGAACCGTCGGCACAGGCAGGCCGGTTTCGCGCGCCAATTCCGCCGCGCTCACCCGGCCATCGCCGCAATGCGTCGCGGCCTGAACCATCGTGATGACGGCATAGTCAGCAAGGTTGGAAAGGCGCATGGCGGCGAGGAAAACCTGACTTATTGCGAATGGTTCTTAAATCGGACTGAATCAGTCGCATTTCAAATACGCGCGAAATGCTCTGATTTCAAGCGCTGTCTCTTCGCCCCGCATTCGCGCAGGTTTAATCACCCGTCCCGATTTGCCGATAATGCTTCAACCGATCGAGATTCTTCATCCGCAGCATCGTCAGAAACAGCGGTTCGTCCGGCCCGCCAAGCCGCGCAGGCGTGTAGCCGCAATATCGCCGAATCTCGCGAATCATATGGGGTTGATCATAAAATGCCGCCGCGATCTCGGCCTCCGCTTCATCATTCAATTGCGGCAATGCGAGCAAGTTTGCCGCCCGCACAGCGCGCATTTTACGCGCCAGAGCAGCAGGCGAGAATCCGAAATATCGCGCGACCAACCGTTCTGTCTGACGCCGCGAATATTTCAATTTTGAAAATAGCGGCTCCACATCCGGGTTAAGCGAGCTGCCCAGCCATGAAAGCGTGTGCTCTATCAATGCCTCATGCAGAGGCGGAACCGGCTGTAAGCGGGGCGCAATCCAATCGGCCAATGCGCGGCAAGCGGCCTCTCCAGACACGGTCCCTTGCCGATAGTTTTCGCATAATGCGCCCGCAAATTCATCGATTTCCTCGCCCAGAAATTCCCGCGCAGGGACGAGCCGGTCCATATGCGTGTTGGCAGGTACGCCGGCAAATGCAGCCCACCCCAGCGGAGAAAGCGACGCACCGACAGAATGCCACGGTCCGCGCATTTTAAATGGTGATGCCGTTTCAAAGCCGCTGAACATCTGCGCTTCCGCGCCAGCTTGCTCGCCGTCCAAGCCATCACTCTGCCCGCCAATCGGGTCACTTCGATTGCCCAGTTCGACAAAGCCTGTTCCGCGCGGCGTCAGAAACAACTGGCCCAAGGCGCCGGGGTGACGGTCGCTGATTTCTGTTTCATCCCATTCAAAATGAAACAGGGCGAGGACGTATTTTTCCAGACCCGCCGGCGGATCGTAATAGGTGAGGTCGAAATGTTCGGTGCTGGCATCTGAGCCGGAAAATGCAGTCATCGCCCGGCGCCCGATGACTGTGGGAGCATGCAATAGCGGGACGGCATAGCAGGCCGAGTGCGACCCGCCTGCCAAGCCGTCCCCAGTGCCTCTGCGCCAGGCTCTGCAGAACTGGCCGCGGCCAATTCTTGAGCCGGTAAATATCCGCCTAGCGTCATAGTACCTTGTATCTCAGCGACATGTGCCAACGGTTCGTCCTGAATAATGCCGCAGCCTATCCGCTGTGACGACCCGCGACGCTTAGCCTTGCTCGTCAGCCACCCATTTCTTCACATTCTCTTCCATGATCGACAAAGGCACAGGCCCACTGGTCAAAATCGCATCATGGAATCCGCGAATATCGAAATCATCGCCCAATTCCTCGCGCGCCATGGCCCGCAGCTCCATAATCTTGAGCTTACCAATCATATAGGCCGTCGCTTGGCCCGGCGTGGTGATATAACGCTCAATCGCCTTCACAATGTCGCCTTGCGGATTGGGCGTATTGGTGGCGAGGTAGTCAATCGCCTCTTCGCGACTCCATCGTTTGGAGTGGATGCCCGTATCGACCACCAATCGGCAAGCGCGCCACAATTCCATGCCCAGCCTTCCGAAATCGGAATAAGGATCGGTGTAGAACCCCATATCCTTGCCCAATTCCTCAGAATACAGGCCCCAACCTTCGGAATAGGCCGTCACCCCGCCAAACCGCCGGAATGCTGGCAAATCACCGAGCTGCGTCTGAATCGACAATTGCAGGTGATGCCCCGGTAGCCCCTCATGATAGGCGAGCGCCTCGAGCTCATTTTTCGACATATCGCGCAGATTATAGAGGTTCACATAATAGGTGCCCGGACGCGATCCGTCGGGCGCAGGGCGTTGATAAAACGCTTTGCCCGCGCTGCGCTCACGAAAGGCTTCGACCGGTTTGATCGTCAGCGGATCGGTCGGCAAAACGCCGAAAAATTCGGGCATCCGTTCGCCCAGACGATCAATCGCGGCCTGCGCATCGGCGACATATTCTTCGCGGCTGGTGTAGAAGAATTGATCATCCGTGCGGGTGAATTCGAAGAAGTCTTGCAGGCTGCCCTCAAAACCGACTTGCGCCATGATGGCGCGCATTTCGCCATGAATCCGCTCAACCTCGCGCAGGCCAATATTGTGGATTTCATCGGCGGAAAGGTCGGTCGTGGTGTAGCTCGCGAGCAGCGCGGCGTAATATTGCTCACCCTGCGGCAGACGCCAAATTCCGTCATCCGTCGGCGCCATCGCCTGTTGGCGGCGCATTTCTGCTAGCAACCGCTGATAGCCGGGCAATGCAGAATTGTTCCACGCCTCTTTGGCCATCGCCGCCAAGGCAATCGTCTCGCTCGCTTCTGCATCCGTGCCATCAGGCAGATCCGGCGTCAACGGCGCCAATTTTGTGTCGAAATCGTTCAAAATCGCATTGTCGTCGCCCGCCGCGATCAACCCTTCGAGATCGGCGATAACATAGGGGTAAACCCAATCCGGCGGCATCACACCGGCATCCGCGCGTTCCCGCGATTCGGCGATCAAAGCGTCCAGTTGCGGGCCGATCCCTTCGATCCGCGAAACATACGCCTCTGCATCGGTGAGTGTGCTGACGCGGTGGATATTGATGAGGAATGCCGGAATGCTGGTATGCGCGCCCCGGCGGTGATCGAACAGGAAACCATATTCGCGGAATGGGTAGAGCGAGGCGCTGCGCTGCGCCTGCATTTCAAACAAGCGGTAAGAAAGCAGATCCTGATCGGAAAGCGCGCTGGAATCGAAATCCCGCCGCATGTCCGCAAGCGCCCCTTGCTGCATTTGAAATTCAGCGGCGTCGGCGGCGTCTGACACTTCATCCCAGCGGCCATAATCAGCGTCCCGAACACCGCGATACGCCTTGCTCACCGGCGACATGGCCAAACGGTTATTGTCATAAGTTTCAAAAAACGAGGCAAGCGCCGCGGAATTCGTAGGCGCGGCTTCAGCAGCTGCGGACGCCGGAGCGGGAGCAGGTGCGGTTTCAGTCGCCGTTGCCAAAGGCGCCTGCGACATGGTGCATCCCGACAGGGCCAAGGCGGCAGCAGAGGTGGTGATCAGGCTAAAGCGGGTTACCGAAATGCGTCGCATAGTGGTCCTCAATATGGCTTGCTTACAAACAATAGAACGCAGCGGCGTAGGTTTGGTGCCGCCAGTGATTTTGCACAAATAATCTCGCGCCAGATCCTAAGACCCCAATTCACGCAGATTCTTGGGTGCAATCATCTCAGAAAGATACGGACTATCCAAATCACGCAGCCGCGCCGGCGTGCGCCCGACAAACCGATTAATCTCGCGAATCATATGCGACTGATCAAAGAAGGCTTCGCCCAATTCAGCCTCAAATTCAGGGGTTAATTGCGGGAAAGACAGCAAAGCAGCCGCTCTCAAAGCGCGATATTTGCGCGCCAAGGCTTGCGGGGAAAGGCCGAAATACCGTTCCGTCAGGCGCTGCACCTGACGTTCGGAATAGGCGGCACGGTGCAGCAGGTCGGCCAAATCCGGGCTTAACGAAGACCCAAGCCAAGCATTCACAACTTTGATCAGATCGGCATGGCGCGAATTGATCGGCTTTACCTTGCCGCCAATATAATCCGCTATAGCCAAGGCGCATTCGCGGCCCGTTTTGGTCCCGGCGCGGTAATGCGCGTTCAGCGGCTCCCCAATCTCGGCAATATCATCGCCCAAAACCTCGCGCGCATCGCGCAACCTGTCGCGGTGTTGCCCCGCATGCAGCCCCGTCAAAGACGCCCAACCCAAGGGTGTCAGCGCCGCGCCCACCACGTGGAACGGGCCATCGACGATAATCGGATTGGCGGTCGAAAGCGGTGTCATCACCGATATTTCGTAGTTGGGATCACGGTGACCGGCGCGAAAATGCATTTCCCCTTTGCCATACGGAAACAGCGCGAGATGCCCCACCGAAGACGGCTGAACATCGCGGATTTTCGCCTCATCACAGCGGAAATGATACAAAGTGGTGACGTAATCGCTGATCGCCGCAGGCGGCGCGATATAATCCACGGTGATGAGCGAGCTTTCCGTAAGCTCAAAGCCCAATTCATCCGTTTCGACGCCGTTTTCGGCTTTGATCGAGTCTTGGAATTCAACCATTCAATACGCCCCGTGGAGATGCATCTAACGGCTTTCGATTTGTTTTGACACAAAAAAAGGGCGGCCTCTCTAGGAAGCCGCCCATTTGAGTTGAGGAACTCTTCGCATTGCTGCTCCGAGCCCTTCGGGTCGCAAGAAGAGGTCTAGACGGGGGTCGCACATAAGAATTGTATGCAAACGACAAGTGGGAAAGTGTGACTTTTATCACAGAGGTTGGCCGGTCTGAGGCAGTGGCTGGGCGGGAGTTTAGGAGCAATCCCCCCGGCGCGCGGTGCCTCACCACTCGACAGGGGGCGCATTTTTTGGCTTAGCCGTCACCGATGACTATGCGCCCCAACCTCTTCGACCCGAAATTGTTCAAACTGGCCCGTCCGGCGATCTTTGCGCTCGATTCGGAAACAGGCCACCGGATGGCGATCTCTGCTTTGAAGGCATTGCCGATCAAGCGGCACGTTACGGCACAGCAAGCCGCAGCGGCAGGGAAAAGCGCCTTGGCGATCGAAGTCGCCGGGTTGCATTTTCCCAGCCCCGTCGGCGTTGCAGCAGGTTTCGACAAAGACGCCGAAGTGCCCGACGCCTTGCTGGGCCTTGGCTTTGGCTTCACCGAAGTGGGCTCAATCACACCCTTACCGCAGACGGGCAATCCCAAACCGCGCCTGTTCCGATTGGTAGAAGACAGTGCGGTCATCAACCGTATGGGGTTTAACAATGGCGGGGCGGATGCGGCGCTGGAGCGTTTACAGGCGCGCGCCGAAAAGCCGGGAATTGTGGGGATCAATATCGGGGCCAATAAGGATTCGCCGGATCGAATCGCCGATTATGCCCATATGGCGCGGGTGATGGCGCCCCTGGCGACTTATCTGGCGGTCAATATCTCCAGCCCCAACACGCCCGGCCTGCGCGCGCTTCAGGATGAAAGCGCCCTGACGACTTTGATCGACGCTGTGATCGAGGCGCGGGCGGAGGCTGGGAACGGGGCGCGGAAGGGGGCCGGCAAACACCCGCCAATATTCCTAAAAGTCGCCCCCGATCTTGAGCCCGCCGATATTGACGCGATTGCGCGGATTGCCCTCGATAAGGGGCTCGATGCGCTGATTGTTTCCAACACGACGATCTCCCGCCCCGCGCTGCGATCACACCATTCCGGCGAAACGGGCGGCCTGTCGGGCGAACCATTGCGCGAATTGGCGTTGCAGCGGGTTCGCGATTTTCGCAAAGCGACAGGCGGGGGCATACCGCTGATTGGTGTGGGCGGGATCGCCAGCGCTGACCATGCATGGGAACGTATCCGTGCGGGCGCCAGCCTCATTCAGCTCTATTCCGCGATGGTGTATCACGGGCCCGGCTTGGGCGCCCATATTGCAAAGGGATTAGAGCGATTAATGCGCCGCGATGGCTTTGCCAGCGTTGCAGAGGCGGTGGGAAGCGAATAGCGATGATCGCCATGACTATCACAAAATTTAAACACTTCGCTTTCTTGTCCCCCGCCGCGCTGCTGCTCGTAAGTTGCGCAGGCTATTCGGCCCCTGCTGCAAATGCTGCCCCGACACAGGTATCGGCACAGGCATCGGCATCTGATCAGGCACAATCCGCGCCAGAGCGTGAGGGGGCCGTTAGCGCCGCCGATCCGCGCGCAGCAGCAGCGGGCGAGGCGATCCTTGCGCAAGGCGGCTCTGCCACGGACGCGGCGATTGCAGTGATGTTGGCGCTGACTGTGGTGGAACCGCAAAGTTCCGGCATTGGCGGCGGCGGCTTTATGATCCGTGCCAGTGGGGCGCAAAACGGCGCACAAGGCGTCGTGACATTTGATGGCCGCGAAACCGCACCAGCGGCGGCCACAGGGGCCCGGTTCCTTGATGCTGATGGAGAGCGATTGGAATACCAGACCCGCGTGATTTCCGGGCTGAGTGTCGGCGTGCCGGGCAATGTCGCGCTGGCGGCGCAGGCGCATGGCCGATACGGAAAACTGCCTTGGGCCGATCTGTTCGCCCCTGCAATTGCGCTTGCTCGCGATGGGTTCTTGATGAACCGGCGGCTCAACGGATCGCTATCCAGCCGGTCCGAACGCGGCGGGCATACCGCTGCGGCGCGCGCCATATTTTACGCCGCCAATGGCGAACCAAAACCGGTCGGCACCCGCATCACAGTGCCCGATCTTGCCGATACATTTGAACGCATCGCCAGCGCCGGACCGGCCGCATTTTACGATGCGAACGCCGATGCTTTGGCCGGATATGTCGCCGATGCCACGCCGCAAGACGGCCGGATAACGCCCGGCGATATCCGCGCTTACGAAGCAAAAGAGCGCGATCCCGTCTGCGCCCCATATCGCAGCTATACCATTTGCGGCATGGGTCCGCCCAGCTCCGGCGGCGTCGCGGTTGCGCAAATGCTGGGCCAGCTTGAACGGTTTGATATTGCGGCGCTCGGCCACGAAAGCGCCGAATTTTGGCACCTTTTCCTCGAATCGCAACGCATCGCTTATGCCGATCGCGAACTGTATATTGGCGATGCAGATTTTATCGAAGTGCCCACCAGCGGCCTTGTCGATCCCGCTTATGTCGCCAGCCGCGGCGCGCTGATCAATCCATCATCTGCACTAGAGACGGTGGAGCCGGGCACACCGCCGGGCGCGCCGCTTGCCCGCGCGGATGGCAATGAGCCGCCAGAAAATGGCACAACCCATTTTTCCGTCGTCGATGCCGATGGCAATGCGATCAGCTATACCTCCACCATCGAGGGGGCGTTTGGATCGGGCCTGCATTTCGGCGGGTTCTACCTCAATAATGAGCTAACTGATTTCAGCTCCTCGCCCGATATTGACGGCGTGCCAGTCGCCAATCGAGTGGAGGGCAGCAAACGGCCCCGCTCTTCGATGGCGCCGACCATTGTGCTGGATGCTGATGGTGAGGTCGTTTTGGTGATCGGCGCGGCGGGCGGTCCAACAATTCCCGTCCAAGTCGCGCGGTCGATCATTGGCGTGGTCGATTTTGGCATGAGCGCGGATGAGGCGTTGGCCTTGCCGCTGATCATGGCGTTTGGTCCGACAGTCATCACCGAAGAAGGCAGCGTAATCGCAGGTCTGACCGACGAATTGCAAGCATTGGGCCACGGCCAAATCCGGCTGCTCTCTCCGCGCGGCAAGGCCAACGCTTTGTTGCGCACAGAAGATGGATGGGACGCAGCAGGCGATCCGCGCGTCGCGGATTTGCTGGGTTACGAATAACCGCCAATCTGTGCGGTCTTCATCACCATTTGCGCATCCACTTTAATGGTGCCCTTTACCGGGCCTTTAAAAAGGGAAGCGCTTGCCGCTACGGCTTTGAACGCTTAATTCGCCCAATAAGAGCGAACGGGAACGAGGAAATCTGTCTGTGCCCACCAACAATGCCAACCCAGTGGTGAACCCTGCTGACGATCCAATTCTTCAGGATGTCGATGCCGCGCGCAACCTGGTCGAATTGTTCCTGAAACGCGCAGAGGAAAAGGGGGCCGCCCCGTTTCTGGGCCGCAAGCAAGACGGCGAGTGGCGCACCCAAAGCTGGGCTGAGGTTGCAGATCATGTCTGTTTGCTGGCCGAAAGCCTGCGGCGGATTGGCCTGAATGATGGTGACCGGGTCGCGCTCGTGTCCGAAAACCGCCCAGAATGGTGCATTGCCGATCTGGCAATTATGGCGGCGGGCTGCGTTTCGGTGCCAACCTACATCACCAACACCCAGCGCGATCACGCCCATATCCTCGACAATTCCGGCGCGCGGGCGGTGTTTGTTTCCAATGAAAAACTGTTGGGGCCGGTCGTCGGCGCGATTGGCGAAACGGGCATCACCGACCATGTGATCGGGATTGAAGATTTGCACCGTAAACAAGCGAGCAGTTTTGAATATCACAATTGGGCCGATCTGCTGTCCGGCGATGCCGCCGCCGCGCGGTCTGCGGTTGAAACGCGATTGGCGGCAATCGGTCGCGGCGACACCGCTTGCCTGATCTATACCAGCGGCACTGGCGGCGCACCGCGCGGCGTGAAGCAGCATCACGGCGCGATCCTGTGCAATATCGCCGGGGCGGCGGATATTGTGATTGACGATTTCGGCGTGGACGATGAACGCTTCTTGTCGTTCCTCCCGCTCAGCCACGCTTACGAACACACAGCCGGGCAATATTTGCCGATCGCGCTGTCAGGCGAGATTTACTATTCTGAGGGGCTGGAAAAACTCGCTTCCAACATCGAAGAGGTGCAGCCGACAATCATGGTCGTCGTCCCGCGCCTGTTTGAAGTGCTGCGTACGCGGATCATCAAACAGATCGAGAAACAGGGCCGTGTTGCGAATTTCATGATGGATAACGCGCTGAAAATCAGCGAAAAATCTTCTGAGGGCAAAACACGCAAACGCGACCGTCCGCTTGATTTTCTGGTTGAGAAAACTCTGCGCCCGAAAATTCGCGCCAAATTTGGCGGGCGTATCAAGGCGATGGTGTCAGGCGGCGCGCCGCTCAACCCAGAGGTCGGCAATTTCTTCGACGCAATGGGCCTCACCATGCTGCAAGGATATGGTCAAACCGAAAGCGGCCCGATCATGAGCTGCAACCGCCCGGCGGCTGGCCTGAAGATGGACACAGTCGGCCCGCCGATGCGCGGAGTTGAGGTCAAGATCGCAGAAGACGGCGAAATCTTGTGCCGCGGCGAATTGGTGATGCATGGATATTGGCAAAATGACGCCGAAACCGCGCGCACAATTGTCGATGGCTGGCTGCATACGGGCGATATTGGGCATTTGGACGCGCGCGGCCGGATCGTCATCACCGACCGTAAGAAAGACATGATCGTCAATGACAAGGGCGACAATGTCGCCCCGCAAAAGATCGAAGGGATGCTGACCCTGCAACCCGAAATCGCGCAAGCGATGGTGAGCGGTGACAAGCGCCCTTATGTCGTGGGACTGATCGTCCCGGATGCCGAATGGGCGCTCGAATGGGCGCGCGCGAATGATGAAAAATTCGACATGAAGGCGCTGCAGGATCTGCCCGCCTTTAAGAATGCCGTTCGCGGTGCGCTGGACCGGACCAATAAGGATTTGTCGGTCACAGAAAAAGTGCGGCAATTTGCGTTCGCGGATGAGGCGTTCTCAATTGAGAATGAGGAAATGACGCCGAGCATGAAGATCCGCCGTCACAAGATCCGTGACCGGTATCAGGATAAGATCAACGGGCTGTATCGGGGATAAGCCCCGCAGGCCGGCTCTCTTTAGCGCGCGGACTCGCGGATCACGGTAGCGATGCACCCAGTGTAAGTTTCGCTCAACGCCGCGTCTTGCCTCTCCCACGCTGGGGCGAGCTCTTCCATCCGGCGTTCTGTATCTGCGATCACGATGCTTTGCGCTTTACCGCTGGATTCGATTGCTTTTGACACATGATGCGCAGCAAACTGCTGTTCCATGCTGGGATCACTGGCCTCTTGCGAACTCAAAAATAACAAAGCGCCGCATGTGACCCGCTCATCATAGCTCATCGACGCAGAGTCCTGAGCGGAAAGTGGAGTGGCCAAAACCGGTAAGGCGGCAAGCGCCATCAAATATTTCACGTGCAAATTCCCCCGATACATGCCGGGAGTTTAAGCGTTTGGCGGCGAGAAGCACTTGCAAGGACACGACAAATCGGCCGCTTATCTGCCGCTTGGCAAAGAAGCGGATCGTGCATTACGCCGCCTCAACATCCTCGATATATTGCGGGTAGAAATTCGGCGCACGGTCTGACCAGCCGGGCGCGGTTGCGGCGGCTTCGCTCAGGCTTTGCAGCAATATTTTGCGGTGTTCTGGCCGGATCATCGGCAAAGCGGCGGCGGCACAGAACCCGGCGGGCAGGTAAGGCCGCGCTTCTGCACCCAGCAAGCGCTCATAAAGAAAGCGAAACGCTGAAAAGCTCGACACGTTCTCAGAGGCCAAATCATGCGCCGCCATGCGGACCAATTTGCCAATAAAGCGCTCAATTTCCGCAATCGTACCCGCCTGCGGGACGAGGCTGCGCAAAGATTTTAAATCTTGATAGGCGACATATTGCCGGCGGATGGATGTGTTCTCGGCCTCGCTGCGCCCCCACAATTTAAACGCATCACAGCGCGCCATACCAATATCGAGGCTGCGCTTGATATAACGCTGCTCACTCGGCGAAAATCCCGCGAATTCACGCATTTCGCCAATCGTCATCGCGCTGGTGGTGGCAAGCGTCACATTCGTCTCCTGAAAGTCAGAAGACGGTTGTCCGCGAATTTGGTTAATACGTAGTAACCATAAGCGGGAATTTACGTGGTCGCGGGCGGTGCGCTTAAATCAAACCGGCGAGCGGACTGGAAGGATCAGCATATTTGCGCCGCCCCATCCGGCCCGCCAAATAGGCCTCGCGCCCGCCTTCGACCGCCAATTTCATCGCTCGCGCCATGCGGATCGGCTCTTTCGCCTCGGCAATGGCGGTGTTCATCAAAATACCGTCACAGCCCAGCTCCATCCCGACCGCTGCGTCGGACGCTGTGCCGACACCGGCATCGACCAAAACGGGGACATTCGCCCCTTCGACGATCAGGCGGATGGTCACTTGATTTTGAATGCCCAGACCCGATCCAATCGGCGCGCCCAGCGGCATAATCGCGACCGCTCCGGCATCTTCCAATTGCTTGGCCGCAATTGGATCATCGACGCAGTAAACCATCGGGTGAAAGCCTTCTTTGGCCAACGTCTCCGTCGCGATCAAAGTTTCGTGCATATTGGGATAGAGGGTCCGCGCCTCGCCCAGCACTTCAAGTTTCACCAGATCCCAGCCGCCCGCCTCGCGCGCGAGCCGCAGGGTTCGCACCGCATCCTCGCCAGTGAAACAACCGGCTGTATTAGGCAAATAGGTGACTTTCTTGGGGTCGATAAAATCGGTCAGCATCGGTGCCTTTGGATCGGTCACATTGACCCGGCGCACCGCCACGGTGACAATTTCCGCCCCGCTTGCCTCTAACGCGGCGGCGTTTTCCTCAAAATCCTTGTATTTGCCTGTCCCTACGATCAGCCGTGATGAGAATGTCCGCCCTGCGACGGTCCAAGTGTCTTGATTTTCCATATGATCCCCGCCGCCCACAAAATGGACAATTTCCAAAACATCGTCGGCGCTCAAGGCGGCCGTCTCTAAAGTCGAGCGCGGGACGATTTCGCCGTTCCGCTCCACGGCGACCTTTTCCGGTGCCAGCTCCAATTCCCGCACAAGGTCAGCAATTGTCGCTGCCGATGTGTGGCGGGTTTCGCCGTTAAGAGTGATTGTCTTTGTGTCGCTCATGACCACTGAAATAGCCGCGATGGGCGGCGGCGCAACCTTCGGTTTTGCCAATATCGCGGTTAAGCGGAAACAGCGGCCCGCATATTGAGCAAATGGCCGACCGATACGAGCGCGACGCCGATCAGTGTCAGGATAAATTCTTGATTGCCATGCGGCACCGCCAATGCGCCGCCCATAAAGGTAAGGCCCATCATTGCCACCACAAATGGCGCCGTGCGGCGATGGCGCAGCGCGCCCCAGCCAATTGCGACCGCAGCCACAACCAACGCAGCCGCTAGGCCAAATCGGTGGATTTCAGGGGCCAACAAGAAATGGCCGCCAATGCCCAGGCCCGACACAACCAACACCGTCGCAATGCAATGCAGCGCGCACAATCCCGCAATCCCGATACCGAGTTGATCGAGGCGGCGGCGTCCATTGGGCCGATTCGGAGAATGTGTTTCCTGCATGATGCTGAATGCCACATATGTAACATTATCACATTTCGCAAGGCCTATTGGAGGAACCGTGATTTGGGCGCGGCATAATTGCCGACCATTTGCCCTTTGAACTGAGGCTATTTGCACGCAATGCACCGCCCTTTGCGCCGAACAGACTTGCCAGCGCCCGCCGCCCCGCACATTGACGCAGCGACTATGGCAAATATGTCCTCTGTTTCGGGTTTGAACCCTATCGCTCGGCCAATCGCGATTGCGCGATGGTTGGAATTGGTGGCGGGGATCGTTGTCATCATTGTGCTGGTTGGCGGGATCACGCGGCTAACCGAAAGCGGGCTTTCCATCACCGAATGGGAGGTCGCCACCGGTATCCTGCCCCCACTAAGCGATGCGGCGTGGCAGGTGGAGTTTGCCAAATATCAGGCGACGCCGGAATATCGGCTTGAGGCCAGCCTGTCCGGTATGACGGTCGCCGATTTCAAATTCATCTATTTCTGGGAATGGTTTCACAGGCTGCTGGCGCGACTGGTGGGCCTGATCTACGCGGTGCCGCTGCTCTGGTTCTGGGTAAAGGACGCGATCCCTGCTGGGTTTAAAGGGCGGTTGATCGCTTTGCTGGCCTTGGGCGGATTGCAAGGTTTGTTCGGCTGGTTGATGGTCCAATCCGGACTGGTCGGCGATATGACCGATGTCAGCCACTTCCGCCTCTCGCTTCATCTCCTAACGGCGCTGCTTTTGCTCGGCTGCTTGGTGTGGACGGCGCGCGAAATGCGGCGTGTGGCACGGCAACCGGATGCCGGCCCCGCACCGCTGACCCGCGCTTCTGCGGTGGTTGCGGCGATCTTGTTTGTGCAATTGCTGCTAGGCGCGTGGGTGGCGGGCCTCAATGCCGGGCATGCTGCGTATGACTGGCCGCTTATGAATGGGCGCGCCGTGCCAGAGGTCAGTTTTGCAAGCGGGTTTATCTGGACTGTGACGCATGATCCCTTTTTGCTGCATTTCCTGCATCGCTGGTGGGCATGGATCGCTGTTGCGGCGCTGGTCATTCTGGCGCGCCGGGTGCGCAAATCGGATCGGCCTGCTTCGATCGCGCTTCATTCGGCCTTTGGCGTGATGGTCTTGCTGGGCATTGCGACTGTTTTGACAGAGGTCGAATTGTGGGTGGCCGCGGCGCATCAATTGACAGGCGCGCTGCTGGTTGCAGCCACGGCTTGGGCGATGCACAGTGATGGAACGCGCGTTGCAAGGGATGAAACCAAAGCAATTTCGCCGTGACAGCTGCCCCAGCCGCTTACGCCGCGCTAACTTGGTGCCCGTTTCCCGACGCTGAGACGGCGCGTGACGTTTCCACGCAATTGCTGCGCGAAAAACTGATTGCATGTGCGAATATCCTGCCCGCGATTGAGTCGGTTTTTGAGTGGGAGGGCCAGATTTCCTCCGCACGCGAAGTGGCCGTCTTGTTCAAAACCACATCAGGTCGGCTTGATCATTTGGCGCTGCGTTTGGGAGAGCTGCATCCCTATGATACACCCGCGATTGCAGGATGGCGCTGTGACGCTGCTCATCCTGCCACTCTCGAGTGGCTCGGCAACACGCTTGGCACTGCCGCGAGCGAGACGTGAATTGTTTGAAAACCGCGCAACGACAGGCGCGACGCGAAAGGCACCGGTGCAGTGCAGACGAAAGTAACGAAATGAAATCGCCAACACGCCGCGGTTTTGTCGGCGGAGCTCTTGGGATTGGCTGCTTAATAGGCGCTGGCTTTGGTGCCAGCGTCGCCTCCGCTCAGGCCCGCGTGGCGTTCCCGGTCCGGCCAATGCGCCTTTCCCGGCGGCTTGAACGCAGCTTGAGGGATGGCGCAAATATAGTGGTCCGGCGCAGTTGGCAGATTGACTTTGCCGCCCAGGGCCAAGGGATCGGCATCACTGGCGTGCAATTGGAGGCGCAAGTCGACGCCCCTGCTTCTTTGGCGCCGCTGGCTGAAATCGAACAATCACGCTCCACCGCCGACATGTGGCCAATGCTCTTATCGGGCGAGGGCCGCATTCTGGCCGCAGGGATTGAAACACGCGAAGAAGACATGGCCGCCGCCCTTCGCGAAGCAGAGCGGATCATCGCGCAGCGCCCCTTGCCCGCAACGGAGCGGGAGACGCAGCGGCAATATCTTGCAGAATTGGGCCGCGCAGGTTCTTCAATCCTCGATACCATGCCCGCCGATTTGTTCTTCCCTGCCGGTGAGCCTTTCCGATCGCGCCGCATTGTTGATTTGCCGAGCGGCCTCACGGGCCAATTTGAGGTTACCTATGAGGCTCACTGCGCGCCCACTCAAAACTGGTTAGAACGCGCAGAGCGTCATGTTGTGACACAGGTTGGGCAAAGCCAGCAAACGGCCAACGAGATCTGGGAAATGGCCGAACTTTAGGCTCCAAAATTGCGCGCGAAATGCTGGTGGTATTATTTTACCTCCCCCCAAAGGCCCGGTTTTGGTTGACTTGCGGCCCCTGCTTGGACAAATGCGCGGCTTCTCGCGATCACAGGTCACTATGGCCTTGGTCTCGATTCGCGGCCAAATCGCATCCCTTGCGATTCCAACCGCACCGCAGTTTCAAATCCCACCCTTTGGTTCAAGGATGTTCAGCCATGAAGGCTATCAGCAAACAGACCCGGTCTATTAAACCGGCCGAGGTCGAGAAAAAATGGCATTTGATCGATGCCGACGGCCTCGTCGTTGGTCGTCTCGCCGCCATTATCGCCAACCACCTGCGCGGTAAGCACAAGCCAAGCTACACACCGCATGTGGATTGCGGCGATCACGTGATCGTCATCAACGCCGACAAGGTGAAATTCACCAGCAACAAGGCGACGAAGAAAATCTATTACAAGCACACCGGCCACCCCGGCGGCATCAAGGAAACGACTCCAGCCAAAGTGCTCGAAGGCCGTTTTCCTGAGCGTGTGCTGTCCAAAGCTGTAGAGCGCATGATCCCGCGCGGTCCGCTTGGCCGCGATCAAATGCGCGCTTTGCACCTCTATAACGGCACTGAGCACCCACATGACGGGCAATCCCCGCAAGTGCTCGACGTGGCTTCTATGAATCGCAAGAACAAGGTCTCTTCATAATGGCTGATGAAAACACCGGCGAAACAACGCCGACACCAGAAGCAACCGAGACACCGGCTGCAACTCCGGCTCCAGCAGCAGCGACAAGCGTTTCTGATCTGTCGGATCTGAAAGAAATTGCTGGCGACGCACCCGCAGGTGATGCCGCACAAATCGCAGAAACGGTTGCCGCTCAACCGACCATGCCGCTTCGCGATCAAGAGCTGGACGCACAAGGCCGCGCCTATGCAACCGGCCGCCGTAAAGATGCGACTGCGCGTGTTTGGATCAAACCAGGCACCGGCAAAGTCACCATCAATGGCCGCGATCAAGAAGTGTATTTTGCACGTCCAACTCTGCGCCTGATCATTGATCAGCCCTTCACGATCACCGATCGCAAAGGCAGCTATGACGTGATTGCCACGGTCAAAGGCGGCGGTCTGTCTGGTCAAGCTGGCGCTGTGAAGCACGGCATTAGCCAAGCGCTCACCAAATATGAGCCTGAGCTTCGCGCGACAGTGAAAGCCGCTGGCTTCCTCACCCGTGACAGCCGGGTTGTTGAACGTAAGAAGTATGGCCGCGCGAAAGCTCGCCGCAGCTTCCAGTTCTCGAAGCGTTAATCTGCTTCCTATCCTTGGTTACAAAAAGGGCGGCCCTCCATCAGGAAGGCCGCCCTTTTTCTTTTGTGGTCGGATGGGCAGGCTTTCACATCGCCGTGCCACTAACGTTGCAGCAGCAACAGCCCCCAGAACAAGCCGGTGCCCGCAAAGAATACCGGCCAAGACCAATAGAGTTTGAAATCAGCGACGTCGAAGGATTGGATGACCAACTGCCCGCCGCTTGAACCTTGCGTCCCGATTACCAGCGCAACGCATCCGGAAATGAGCGCGCCAAAGCCCATCGCTTTCAACAAATCCATAATTAGGCCCCCTCTTGGCAAAATCCGGCGCGGATCATGCGCCCGGTCTGCCGCTATTATGGGGGGGGAATTCCTAAAGGGCGCCCGCCAAGTAAAGTTAACTTTGGCGGCGCTTAAGTTACCATCACGCTGCGGGCAGCTCGCGCAATTCGACGTGAATATCCTTGCCGCGCTCGGCAGTGAGCACATTATAGGATGGCGGCGCCCCATGGCGCAGCCGGTGTGACAAAGTGCCCGCGCCAATAACTTGCGCTCCCGTCTGCCAACCCGTCCGGCTTTCCGCGAAAGGCGTGTGGATATGCCCGGTCATGATCGCATCCATCCCGTCCTCGGTCAGCGATCTAAAAGCATCATTTCCGCCAATTGTCGCGCTTGGCCCGCCAATTTTTGGCCCGTGAAGCGGATGATGCGCAGTGACGATAATTGTGCGCGGGTCGCTGCGATAAGGGCCCAGCATTTCTTGGGTTCTGGCGAGCGCCCTTTGTGTCACGACCCCGTCCGACCACGGCCAACGTTTTTGCGCGGGCACATTGGTGTTGAGCGGTACGAGCACGAGGTCATCGGTTTCAAAATGATCCACGGCAACCCTAGCCTGCAACCGGCGAAACCGGCGGAACGGATCGGAAAAACGCTCCCACGGATTGTAATAAGGCATGTCGTGATTGCCCGGATCAAGCCAGACGGGCACCCCCACGCCGCCAAACCAATCGGCTGCTGCGGCGTATTCGCGGTGTTTGGCGCGCTGTGTGATGTCACCGGTGCAAACTAGGGCGTCGGGACGCTCTTTAGCAATCGCCTTTGCCACCGCGGCAAGCGCGCTGCGGTTCTCAATCCCGAAATGCACATCGCTGATATGGAAAAGGCGCGTTGTCATAGCACCATTGCAAAGCGCGATTGGCGGCGCAGCGCAACCGCTAATCCGCCGCTTTCAAATCCGGCCACTTAGGATCAGCCAAGCCGACGCCGCATTCAGCGCCGAATATCCGCCATAGATCCACACCAATCCCGGCCAGCCATTGGCCGCCAGCATCATCGCCGCCAGCAACACCAAAAATTCGGCCACCAAAGTGAGCTTTCCGCCGAGCAGTTGTACGAAATCTGGCATTTGCTCGCTCAACTCTTTGGTCAGGGGGTGCCCGCTGTCCAAAACCGCGCTGTGAAGGGCAAAGTTACCGATTCCCAGCAGGAACATGGTGATGAGCGCGAAAATCATAATTCCCTTTATGGCCTATTCGCACGTCGGATCAAATGCGCCGCTCGTCGGCAAAAATCACGCGCCCGTCATTTCGCTGCCCGCCAATCGAGCCGAGCAACCGGGTTGGTCGAGGATCGTATGACCAGCGCTTAGACTTCCCCTATTTCAGAGTCACAGCAGGACGGTTGGTCCCCCATTTCGAAAGAATGTTCGGCCCCCCCGATCGAACGCCGCCGACCCGCTGATAGGAGAGAGAATATGAAAACCCTCGCATTGAGCGCCGCCGCTATCGGTCTTGCTTTCACCGCTGTCCCGGCGCTTGCCGGACCTGCCGAATTGCCAACCGAATCGGTCAGCACCGCTGGCCTCGACCTCACCACCGCCGAAGGGCAAAGGATGCTTGATGAACGCATCCTTCGTGCCGCACGCGAGGTCTGCAACGCCGACTATGTCCGCACCGGCACCCGCATCCGCTCCACCGAAACACGCGAATGCATCGCCAAGGCCCGCGCAAGCGCGCAGCGCCAAATGGCAAATATCGCGGAAAACCAACGCCGCGGCGGCTAATTCGCGCGCGAAAAAAAGAGAAACCTTTGCGTCTTTGGCCCGTTCCGGGATGCAGAACTGGCGGCTCGAACCCTTATCAGTCCCGGGGTTCGGGCCGCTGCATTTATTCGCTCGGTGCTCGGGTTTGAACACCCGGCCTTAAACGCCCGGCTCTTACCGCCCAATTCTTATCGCCCGGCCATTGCTTTGACTTTGGACAGATAGGTCCGGCCAATCCGCAAGGCATCGCCGTTCTGCAATTCGGCGGACCACACCCCAAGCCCATCGTGACGCAGCCCGCGAATATTATCGCGGCGCAAAATGGTGGAACGGTGGATGCGGATGAATTGCTCAGGATCAAGCCGCGCCTCTAGCCCGGCGATCGTTTGCAGCAGCAAATAAGAGCGCGTATCCTCGCCCGGTTGCGTAGGGTCGCCCACATGCAAGCGCACATAATCACGCTCGGCATCGATTTGATGGACTTCGCTCACCGCAATCCGCAGCAATTCTGAACGATGCGGCACCCACAATTCATCAAGCCATTTGCCCGGTTGCTCTTTGCGTTCACCCCGCCGCGAAGCCGCACGTTCAATGGCGCGCTCTAACCGGTCGGCTGAAACAGGCTTCAGCACATAATCAATCGCCTCAAGATCAAAGGCTTCGACGGCAAAATGGTCGTGAGCGGTGACGAAAATGACCGCTGGCGGTTCTTCTTCGCTTTCGGAGAATTTCCGCGCGACGCCCAAGCCGTCCAACTCCGGCATCGTCATATCGAGCAGGACCAGATCTGGTTGCAATTTTTCCGCCAATCTCAGCGCCGCAGCGCCATCGCTGGCGGTACCGACAACCCGAATGGCTGGCAATTCGGCGCAAATCACCTGAATACGCTCAACAGCCAAAGGTTCATCATCGACAATTAAGGTGCGGAGCGCTTGAATTTCTGGTTTTGTATCAGACATTTGCTGTCATCCACTCTTGCGATCAGGGGTTAAGGGGGCGCGATAGGGGTATGCGCATTTCAGTTTTATATCCGCCGGGTATGGGCGTGGAAGTGAACGCCACATCCGATCCAAAACGAGCCTCGAGCCGGTCGCGAACATTGGCAAGGCCAATGCCAAATCCGTGCGGCGCACCCTCTGGCACACCCGGCCCATCATCGCTGACGCTGATGACAAGTCGATCAAATTCTTCGCGGGCACGAACAGTGATGGTCACGGGCCGCGCCACGGCTGAGACGGCGTATTTGACCGAATTTTCGACCAAGGGTTGCAAGATCATGCCCGGCACGCGGGCTTTCTCCAAATCATCCGGCAGATCAAAATCACAACTCAACCGCTCTGGGAAACGCACCGCTTCGATGTCGAGATAGAGCTGCTGAAGGTCGAATTCATCCTTGAGGGTGACGTCGCTGGTCGGTTCATCGGCGAGGCTGTGCCGGTAAAAACGGCTGATCGTTTGGATCATCATTTCCGCCCGGTCCGCTTTTCCGGTCATCACCAGAGCGGAAAGCGAATTGAGCGTGTTGAACAGGAAATGCGGGTTAACTTGATACCGTAGTGACCTAAGCTCAGCCGCTTTGGCAGCAGAGCGGAATTGTTGTTCGCGGCGTTCTGCGGTGCGGGCCTGAACCCCGGCCAGCAGCGCAAAATAGGTGGAGGCCCAAGCGAGCAGCAAGAAATAGCGGCCCAGCGCGATTTCCAGCACCGTTTTCCACGTGTCCTCGCGCATCGCAGCGGGGGCCACGATCAGCGATTCGGACAAAACCCGCGTGTCAGAGCCATCAGGATTGGGCACTTTGACCGTGACCCCTGCTGGCAAATCGAACAGCACATTGCCATCGCTATCAAACCGGAAACCCTGCTCTTCGACGAACTTTTCTTCGAGCTCGGCCTGAATGTCCTGAAACGCGAAATGGTTGAATTGACCGATTGTTACCGCCACCGGGATCGCGAACAAAGTCGCCGCGCCGATCTTGATCCACAATGCCTGCCGGTCGACCAGCCGCAACAGCGCCCAGAGCACAATTGTCATCCCAATCCCGGCCACGGTGACAATCGCGCGCCGGATCGCCATTTCGGTTTGCATGTCGAGATCGAGAATATAGCTGCGCGCCGTGATCAACACGAAATAGGTCGACCACAGCAGCACCATCGACAGCAGCACGGTGCGGAACGGCACACTAATTGGCGCTGCCTTTTCGGGCGCAGCATTGGTTTTGTTCAAATCCATAATCACTGGCCGAGATAGCGCCTCATCCGGCAAAGCGCCAACCGGTCGTCGGGTCAGATGATCGTTTGGTCGAAAGGTAGCGCGCCGCATAAGCGGCGCGGCGCGCTCTATCTCGCCTTATGCCGTCCGTATTTCCCTGACTTAAGCTCGCGGTTTGATCATATCCGCTGGCACAACCCACTGCGCAAATTGCTCTTCGGTCAGCAAGTCCAGCTCTAGCGCCGCTTCCTTCAGTGTTGTGCCATCGGCATGGGCTTTCTTCGCAATCTTGGCCGCATTGTCATAGCCAATATGCGGGTTAAGCGCCGTGACCAGCATCAGGCTTTCATTCATCAGCTGATCAATCCGCGCCGTGTTCGCCTCAATCCCAACCACACAATTATCGGTGAAGCTGCGTGAGGCGTCGCTAAGCAGGCGAATCGATTGTAGTACGGCGTTGATCATCACCGGCTTGAAGACGTTAAGCTCCAAATGCCCATGCGACCCGGCCACGCTGACAGTGGTGTTGTTGCCCATCACCTGCGCGCAAACCATGGTCAGCGCCTCGCACTGCGTTGGGTTCACTTTGCCCGGCATAATCGAAGAACCCGGCTCATTTGCAGGCAGAGCAATCTCTCCCAGACCAGAACGCGGTCCAGAACCCAGCAAGCGAATATCATTGGCGATCTTCATCGAGGACACCGCGACCGAATTGAGCGCACCTGACAACTCAACCAAAGCATCATGCGCCGCCAATGCTTCAAATTTATTGGGCGCGGTGACAAAATCATGCCCTGTAATCGCGGCAACATGGGCTGCGAATTTCTCCGCAAAACCAGCCTTGGAATTGATCCCGGTGCCGACAGCCGTGCCGCCTTGCGCCAATTCAAGCACACGCGGCAGAGCATTTTCGAGGCGCGCAATGCCGTATTCAATTTGCTTGGCATAGCCGGAAAATTCCTGACCCAAGGTCAGCGGCGTCGCGTCTTGCAAATGGGTGCGGCCAATCTTGACGATCCCGGCATAGGCCTGCGCCTTGTCATTCAGCGCGCCGTGCAAATGCGTCAGCGCCGGGATCAATTGCTCAATTGTCTCACTGGCGGCGGCGATATGCATCGCGGTGGGGAATGTGTCGTTTGAACTTTGCCCCATATTGCAATGATCATTGGGGTGAACGGGCTCTTTGCCGCCATGCTGGCCGGTCAAAATTTGATTGGCACGGCTGGCGATGACTTCATTGGCGTTCATGTTGGACTGAGTGCCCGACCCAGTCTGCCACACGCTAAGCGGGAATTGATCCGCCAGCGTGCCATCAACGACTTCGGCAGCGGCAGCGACGATTGCGTCACCGATCTTAGCCTCCATCACGCCCAATTCCATATTCGCCTTGGCGCTGGATTGTTTTTGAATGCCAAGTGCCTTTACCAAAGGCGCGGGCATGGTTTCAGTGCCAATGTCAAAATTGGCGAGGCTGCGCTGGCTTTGCGCGCCCCAATGCGCGTCAGCAGGCACCGCAACATCGCCCAGCGAGTCGCTTTCGATCCGTACTTTGCCGGTCGCGCCGAAGATTTCGCCGTCATTGTGAACGGTCTGATTTTGAGCGGTTTGACCGCCCTCGCTAATGTCACTCATCGAAGCTCTCCTGGTATCGGTCGAAACCGGGTCCCGGTCCCCCCTGCCGATGCATATGCCCCCTCTTATGACGCAGGGCAGTGACAGGTCAAAGGGAAGCTGGCCATTTTGGACACCAAATCCCTTGGAACTGGAAGCAGCGATGGCTAGGAAGGGTTGACGAACTGTATTGCAGCACTAATACAGTCTCTACGGAGCAAGCATGAGCAACACCACAATCACGCGTGACACACATATTGCACGCAAAGCCATGATCGACAGCCAATTGCGCACCAGCGGTGTGAACGAAGAATTCGTCCTCGCGCGGATGATGGCCGTCCTTCGCGAAGATTTCTTGCCGCAAGACAAGGCCGGCCTTGCCTATATCGACCGGTCTGTCGCGCTGGGTGATGACGCGCATTTGGCGTCCCCGCTATTTTACGGAAAATTGCTGCTTGAGGCCGCGCCAACGCCGACGGACCGCGTGTTAGTGGTAGAGGGCGGCACGGGCTATCTCACCGAATTGTTGCGGCCAATCGTGGCAGAAGTAACATCTGTATCCGCTGCCGACGCTGCGGCGGGCACGCTTCCTGATGGTGAGTTCTCGCTCATCTTGGTGGATGGTGCGATTGAACAATTGCCGGACCCAATCGCTCAGCGATTGGCGGATGATGGCCGCATCGTTTCGGGCCTGCTGCTGCGCAAAGTGACGCGGCTGGCATCGGGCCGAAAAATTCTTGGCAAGGTCACGCTTCAACCGGTCGAAGACATTGGCATTCCGGTGCTTCACACTTTCAATATCCCGCAAGGATGGGTTTTTTCATGAAACAACGCGCCCGTTTCTTGAGCGCTGCAAAAGCGGCCTCTTGTTTAGGGGCAATGGCGCTGGCCATGTGTGGCGGCGCGGCGCAGGCGGAAACGCTGCGCGATGCGTTGGTGGCGGTGTACAACACCAATCCCACCATAGAAGGGGCGCGGGCAACGCAGCGGGCAACCGATGAAGATGTGCCGATCCAGCGGGCCGCTGGTCTGCCCAGCCTGAACGCAACGGCGACGCATATCGAATTTGTTCGGCAATCCGCCAACTCCTTCACCGCGCCCGCCCGCAATTTGGGCGTCAACGCGCAATTGCAGGTGCCGATCTATTCCGGCGGCGCGGTTCGCAATGGGATCAACGCCGCGCAGGAACGCGTTTCGGCGGGCCAAGCGGATTTGCGCGGCACCGAAAGTTCAATTTTCAGCCAAACCGTCGCCGCGTATATGGATGTGCTGCGCACAGAGGCTTTGGCGGAATTGTCCGTCAATCAGGTCGAAGTGCTGCGTGTGACGTTCGAATCGACGAGTGATCGTTTTGAGATTGGCGATCTGACGCGCACCGATGTGGCGCAGGCGCAATCGCGGCTGGCCGTGGCGGAGGGTGATCTGCGCACCGCCTATGCCAATATGATCAATGCTCAGCAGACCTATATCCAATTGGTCGGCCGCGCCCCGATGGATCTGGAGGCACCGCCGCCGCTGCCGGGATTGCCAGAAACCGTCGGCATGGCAGTGGTTACTGCACTGGATAACAACCCCGATTTGATCGCGGCCAAAGAACGGGCAGAAGCCGCCGGATATGACACAGAAGTCGCCGGATCGGGCCGCCTTCCGACAATCGGATTGTTCGCCAATTACGATTACAGCAATTTCTTCGGCACGCTGGGCGGGCCGATTTCGTCCGACTTTGCTCAGCGCGAGGCGACCGCCAATGCCGGCGTTCGTATCACCATCCCGATTTTCCAAGGCGGCCGCCCTGCGGCGCAGCAACGCCAAGCGAGCGCACGCGAAACCGCAGCGCTAGAGCAGGTGATCTTGCAAGAGCGCAGCGTGATTGCGCAGACCCGGTCCGCTTATTCAAGCTGGCAGGCATCAAATGCCGTTATCGAAAGCTCGCAAACGGCGGTTGAGGCCGCTGAACTTAGCCTTGAAGGGGTGCGCGCGGAAAATTCGATCGGAAATCGCACAATTATCGACGTGCTCAATGCAGAGCAGGAATTGCTCTCCGCGCGCGCCCAATTGGTGACTGCGCGCCGGAATGCCTATGTCGCAGGTTTCACCCTCTTGGCCGCGATGGGCAAGGCGGAGGCGCGCGACCTCAATCTGGACACTGGCGGTCCGCTTTATGACCCGCAAGTCAATGCCGACCGGGTCGGCGGACGCTTTTGGGATTGGGACCGCGATCCCAAACCTACACCAAATTCGACCAGAACAATTGACATTGATACTTCGCAAAACTTGATTGGTCCCGTAATGGAGCCATAGGACGCGCGTTAACCATATGATTCGGCAAACAACCGAATACGGCTAACGCGGCTTATGGGTCCTGAAGAGAATGAATGGGGCAAAGAGATGGCGAATAACAGCGAAGCATCGGTCGAAGAGATCCTTGAATCGATCAAAAAAGTGATCGCCCGCGATAGCCGCGATTCCGCCCTTGATGCCCGCAAGCGCAAAGTGGATGCCGCAGAGAAAGCGGACCGCAAGCCCGCTACGCAGCCTGAAGCTTTGCAAAGCCGCAATGATGCCGACGAAGTGCTCGATCTGGCTGAAATGGAGCTTTCCGAAGCGGTTGAATTGAATGAAACCGAATTGAGCGAGGCGGAATTGAGCGCAATTGACGACGCCGAAGCCTCTTTGATCACAGATGACGTGCGCGGCGCAATGCAAGACAATCTTGCGGCGCTGGCCATGCTCGCTGAGCCGGGTGCCAAACCGCAAATCGTGCGTTCGGGCGAAACATCGCTTGAGGGGATGACCCGCGAATTGCTGCGCCCGATGCTGGCAGAATGGCTCGATAAGAACCTGCCCAGCATGGTGGAAACGATGGTTCAGGCGGAAATCGCCCGCATCGCAGGTAAGCGCAAATAACCTCAACACCGCGCAATGCTGAGTTCCTGACAGTTTTTGGCCGGTTTCTCTGGAAACCGCGCGGTTGAGCCGTTACGATCTTGGCTCATGGGATTGAACATACTTAAGAGCGCCGCAATCGCCGCGACTTCGCTGCTCGTTTCGGCTCCTTTGGCGGCCGATGGCCACACCGAAACACCGCAAGGCACTTCCGAAGATCGGACCATTCCCGGTGTAACCAAAACGCCGATGACCGCGCGTGATTTGGTCACGATGCCGCGCCTTGGCGGGCCGACGGTGACGCCGTTTGGGCGCTATGCCGTCTATTCCGTGACCAACACCGATCCCGAAGGTCTCACGCGCTCCCCAACACATTACCTCCTCGATCTGGCTGTGCCGGGCGCGCAGCCTGTTGAATTTGATCTTGGCATTGATGCTTATGCTCTTGCCTTTGGTCCGGACAATTTTCTGTATTTCATCAGTTACGAACACACAGACGCCCGCACCAGCGAAGACGAAGAAGAACGTGCGCGTGTCTGGCGCGCGGCGCTGGAAGGGGATGGCAATGTAACTGGCCCAATGTTGGTTGCCGATGTGCCCGGAACCGATATTGCCGGATTCAGCATCGCGCCCAGCGGTGATAAAATCGCGCTGTGGTCGGCCATTTCGCGCGATTGTGAGAGTTTTTCATGCCCGCGCGGCGAAAATGGCACCGGCACGGGCCGTCTTTATGAAGGGGATGCCGGGTTTTATCGCCATTGGGACCAATGGATCACCCCAGGCGAGTTTAACCGGGTGTTTGTCTTCGGTCTCACAGATGGGGCAATCACGGGTGATGGCGTCGCGCTTGATGGCGGCAATTCTGACGGGGCAATCACGGCGAATACGCCGACAATGCCTTTCGGCGGGGGCGAGGATATTGCGTGGGCTCCGGATGGATCGGGCGTCTATTTCACCGCCCGCGTGACTGGTGCGGCTGAACCAAGCTCGACCGATCTCGACATTTATTGGTCTGATCTATCTGGCGCCGCGCCGATAGAATTGACGGCCGCCAATGCCGCGCATGATTCCGGCCCCGCCCCATCGCCCGACGGCGAGACATTGGCCTATCTTGCGATGGCGCGTCCCGGTTACGAATCTGACCGATTGGTCGTGCATCTGCGCGATCTGGAGACCGGCGAAACCCGCGCGCTGACGCAGGACACCGATCTTTCGTTTGGCGGGCTCAGCTGGAGCGCGGATGGCAGCCATCTGCTCGCAACCGCCGCCGATGTTCTCGATACCCCAGCTTTTCGCATTGATCCGGCATCGGGCGAGGTTACAAAACTTGATCTGATCGCTGGCAACGAAGCGCATATTGGCAATCTCACCGCTTTGACTGGCGGACGGCTGCTTTTCACCCGCGATTCGATTGGCTCACCGGCTGAACTGTATCTTTCAGCCAGCGGCAATCGCGCCCGCCCGCTCACCGATATCGTCACCAGCCATATGGGCGAAATGGCAACCACCATGACGCGCCGTTTCAGCTTTTCCGGGGCAGAGGGTGACACGGTGTGGGGGCAGATCACCCGGCTAGAAGGGCAAGAAGGCCCGATCCCAGCCATCCTTTACATCCACGGCGGACCTCAGGGCAGTTTTCGCGATGGTTGGTCGTCGCGTTGGAACCCGCGCGTTTTGGCCAGCCAAGGTTATGCGGTGATCTCCGTCGATTTCCACGGAAGCGCGGGATACGGCCAAGAATTCATGGATTCGATCAACCGCGATTGGGGCGGCAAACCGCTGGAGGACTTACAAAAAGGCCTCGCTGCCGCGCTTGAACTCGACAGCCAGATCGACGGATCGCGCACCTGTGCAATGGGCGCGAGTTACGGCGGATATATGGTCAATTGGATCGCAGGACAGTGGTCCGATCGGTTCGACTGCCTGATCCAGCATGACGGCCTGTTCGACATGCGTAGCTTTTATTATTCAACCGAAGAATTGTGGTTCCCCAAATGGGATTTCGGCGGTTCTTATGAAGAGCAGCGGGAGACATACGAACGCTGGAACCCGGTCAACCATGTCGACCAATGGCAAACACCCATGTTGGTGATCACCGGCGAACAAGACTTCCGCGTCCCTTACACACAAGGGCTGCAAAGCTTCACCGCTTTGCAAGAACGGGGCATTCCTTCCCAATTGCTGGTCTTCCCGGATGAAAATCACTGGGTGTTGGGCGCCGAAAATTCGGTACAATGGCATGACACAGTGTTTGCTTGGCTAGACCGCTGGCTGAATGACGCAAAGCAGGCTGAACCGGCGGAATGAGCGAGCTTGATTTGCTGGCGGCCCAAACCGCTTTAGCCAAGAAATATGGCGGCAGCGCAGACGGTGTTGAACGCCACATCTTCCTGTGCGCGCTTTCTGAAAAACAGAAATGCTGCTCGCCAGAGGCAGGCGCGGAGTCTTGGCAATTTCTCAAAGACCGATTGAAAGCCCGCGGCCTTGCTGGGCCGAAACGCACCGATCAACATCCGCGCGGCGCAGGCGGCGGTATTCAGCGATCAAAAGCGGATTGCCTGCAAATCTGCAGCGCCGGACCGATCGCCGTCGTTTGGCCCGACAATGTCTGGTATCATTCGTGCAGCCCAGCCGTGCTGGAGCGGATCATCGAAGAGCATTTGGTCGGCGGTAAGCCGGTTGAGGAATTTCGGTTGGTGCCGCTCCCCAAGGGATAGCGTCTTAATCCTCGTCTTTGGGTGCCCACAATTCATCGGCATCTGGCAGGCGATTATCAACCGCCTCATCATGCCCGGTCCCGTTTGACAGAAACGCAAGGCCCATCAAGCCGCCGCCAAGCAGCATCGTAAAGCTGATGCCCAAGGCCACCGCGATGTAGAAATGCACCGAAATCGCGCCATTATAGGCATAGAGCAATCCAAGCGCGATCAGCACCGTTGCGACGGTAAACGCCATCAGCACTTTCATAATCTGGCGATAGCGCGCCCATGCATGCGCGGCATTTTGCGGATCATCGAGGGGGGATTTGTTGACCATGACATTTCCATGCGGACCCAGCCGCCGCTTTGCAATGAAGAAACTCTGGTGAGTTACGCAGCGGCGCTTTGATCGGAGGCGGATCAATCCGTTTGGGGACCAGATTCGCCTTTTGCCGCAATTGATGGCATTTTCACAAAATCAGCAGAGTCGAAACCGATAGAGGAGCGCCATCATGACCATTGCCAAGATCATCGGTGATAGGGATGCATCGGATGTTGTTTCTTGCGACGTCACAACCCCTGTTGCCGAAGCGGTCGGCATATTGGCCGGCAAACGCATTGGGGCGTTGCCCGTCCTGAGCAACGGGAAAGTCGCCGGAATCGTGTCGGAGCGCGACATTATCTACCGCCTTGCAGAAAAGGGCAGCAGTTGTCTCGACCTTACCGTTGAATCGATCATGACATCGCCAGCCATCACGGTCGAACCCAGCACGCTTATCGACGATGCTCTCGCTTTGATGACTCGCCGCCGTTTTCGCCATTTTCCCGTCGTCGATGATGGCAAATTAGTCGCATTTATTTCCATCGGCGATTTGGTGAAAAGCAAGATCGACGAGGTGGAACACGAAGCCGCCGCGATGCGCGATTATATTCAAACGGTTTGATCTAAACAGATCTCACCTTGAGGATCTCACCTTGAGGATCACACCTTGAGGATCACACCTTGAGGATCATTGGCCGAGACCCTAAATACACACTATGTCAGAAACTATGACCCTTACCCCTGCGGCGGCAAAGCGTATTGCGTGGATCGCTGAAAAACAGACCAAGCCAGCGATTTTACGGCTTTCGGTTGAAGGGGGCGGTTGCTCTGGTTTTCAGTATAAATTCGGCCTCGCAGATGCGGCCGAGGGTGACGATATGGTCAGCGAAACCGACGGCGTGAAATTGGTGGTTGATCCGATGAGCCTCGATCTTGTCGGTGGCAGCATCGTTGATTTCGTCGAATCGCTAGGCGGCGCGGCTTTCCGCGTCGAAAATCCCAAGGCTGCCGCTGGCTGCGGTTGTGGCTCCAGCTTCGGCATCTAAGCTCGCCGTTTCAGCGGGCTTTTGCCGTGCCAATTTCTCAAACCTGTTCAGTTGCCGGTTCGGCCAAGTCTCGGCTGTTTGTCACCTTCCAATAGACGCGGCGCGCTGCATCCTTCATGGATGTGACCATGAAAATCGCGACTTACAACATCAACGGTATCAAGGCACGCCTGCCGCGTCTCAAAGAATGGCTCACCGAAACGCGCCCCTCGGTCGCGTGCCTGCAAGAGGTCAAAAGCCAAGACAAAGACTTCCCCGCCTCCGAATTCGAGGACTTGGGTTACCAAGTAATCTGGCATGGTCAAAAGAGCTTCAACGGTGTTGCCATCCTTGCCGACACTGAGGCGGGCTATAGCGTAAACGAAGTTAAACGCGGGCTTGGCATTGATGGGCCGAAAGAGGGGGAGGGCGAGCAAGCCCGCTATCTCGAGGCGGATATCGCCAAAGACGGCAGCAGCACCCGGATCGTGTGTATCTATCTGCCCAATGGTAACCCGCTGCCTGGCCCCAAATTCGATTACAAAATCGCATGGATGGAAAAATTGCGTGCCCGGATGGCCGAAATCTGGGCTGAGGAAGTGCCAGCGGCGGTTCTGGGCGATTACAACGTTATCCCAGAAGATGACGATGTTTACGCGGTCAAAGCAATGGCCTCTGACGCATTGATGCAGCCGGAATCGCGCGCGGCCTATGCCCGGTTGCTCGCCGATGGTTGGTGCGATGCGTTACGCACACTCAATCCGCGCGGCGGAGTTTGGACCTATTGGGATTATCAAGCAGGCGCGTGGCAACGGGATCATGGGTTTCGTATCGACCATATCCTGCTGTCTCCAGAATTGGCTGGCGAGCTTAACGCAGTTGGGGTCGATAAAGACCATCGCGGGCGCGAGAAAGCCAGCGATCACGCGCCGACATGGGCGATCTTGCGGGGTTGACGGTTAAGCCCCGCAAACGAAAACCCCCGCCAACCAAAAGGCAGGCGGGGGTTCTAAATCTGCGACTTAGCCGAACTCAACGATAGAAAACGTGAGTGTCGATCTGTGCCAAGCGGGTTTTGGCCCGGCTCCACCGAGGGCGGACATAGGTTGCGTGGAAATACACCGCGTCGGCGGCTTCTGATTCCCACATTCCGTCATGCGCGATCCGCGCCACGGCTTTTGCCCGGTCCCACGCGGCAGAGGATGTGTTGATGTTAGGCATTCTGCCGCCGCGCACGAATGAAAACTGCGAACGCTGGTAAACAACGCCGCAATAGCTAGCGGGCCAGCGGCGATCTTCGCTGCGATTGATCACAACTTGCGCCACGGCAAGCTGTCCGGCGAGCTCTTCGCCGCGCGATTCGAAATAGACCGCCCCTGCGAGGCAGCGCATTTGTTCGGTCAATTGGGCGTCATCATCAACCAAACCGACAAGTTCGCGTAGAGAGGAGGCTTCTATGTCAGAGCCCGCACCATCATTCGCGTTCGTATCCGGCAGCGGTTGAACCACTTCCTCAGACACGAAGACTGGCGCTTCTGGCATGACTTCTACCGGAGTAGGCGCCTGCTGGGCTTCTGTTTGCGCTGCTGCCTCAGCAGCGGCAGTGATTGCGGCATCTTGGGCAAATGCCTCAGCGCCATCAGCGCTGGAAAAACTCAAACTGGCTGTCGCGACGACTGCGACAGCACTTAGGGAATACGTCTTACGACCCATGGGATCTACTATTTCTGCGGTGAGCGAGCTCCGACGCAGGCTGGGACCTGTTGCGAGTGTTTTTCGCGGGGGTGAGAGAGGTGGTCCGTTTAAGCCTACCGGCTGCCCCCCGTCTGCGTGCCTTTGGACCGGCCTCATTGCCGTTCCGCTGGCCTCCGCATCTGGAAGCAAGGGGTCAAATAGTCACAAATGTAACTACGTCAAGTTAACGCGGTAATAGTGCGATGAAGCGTTCTGGATCTTCGACATCCAGCTCCAAAATCCAAATATCGGGGTCTTGAGACCGACGGCGTTCCAGATACTCATAAAATTCATGTGGTTTTTCAGTATCTTGAGATTTCGTCGCAATGAATGGGCGAGTCCCATCCATTTGCGGCATTCTTTCAAGCACCTGCACATCCTCGCCGCGGCACATTGTTACAATTAACACTGTACCGGCGTCGCGTTCCCCTTTGGCAAGCACCATCGCATTGCCGCCATGTGTTTCGGTAAGGCGAATCAAGCTGGAGATTTCGAGATGAGCGGGGAGGCGCGTGGTCATTGGCGGCTCATCACAGTGCGCAATTCACGCAGAATAGCCGGGCAAACCAGACAGCGCGATCCGCGACCGCATGAATGTGCCGGTGCCGCGGCCGATTTCATCGCCTTCTGCATCAATCAACCGCGATTCGGCCACCAGAACACGGCGTTTCCCGCTAACCCAGCGCCCTTCGGCCACGACTTCCCCTTCGCGCACAGGCTTAGTGAAGTGCAGATTGAAGCTGGTGGTCAGCAAAAACCGGTCCGTCGCCATCGTGTTCGCGGCGTAAAATGCGGCATCGTCGAGCATCTTGAAATAGATCGTCCCATGCGCCGCCCCAGCCGCATGGAACACATCGCGCGTCACCGCGAATGTCAGGCGTGAGCGCCCCTCACCAGTAATTGCGAGCTTTGACTGGAACATCGCATTGACCGGAGCGGAACCGTAAAGCCGCTCCAACGCCCGATAATGCAAATCCGCACCATTGGGTGTTTCTGCGCGGCCGCCATCCTTCTCAGGCGGCATGTTTAAGCAGCAGCGCGCAAGAATTGATTGGTCAGCACTCCAAACGCCGCTTCGGCATCGGGCGCATCACTGAGCGCGCCCATCCTTGCCTCATCACGGACAAACCGCGAAATCGCGGCCAGTGCATGCAAATGGGTCGCCCCGGCATTTTCAGGAGAGACGAGCCCGAAGATGAGCGAAACGGGAATCGCATCAGCAGCCTTAAAATCGACCGGTTGTTCCAATTTCAGCAACACCATCGTCGGACGCTTCACTGCGTCGCTGCGGCAATGCGGAATTGCGACGCCGCGGCCAAAACCGGTGCTGCCTAAGGCTTCGCGTTGCTCCAACCCTTCGAGCACGGCGTCCGCGTCAAGCTGATACACCTCAGCAAACAGATCCGATAATTGCGTGAGCACTTCGCGAGCCGATTCCGGACGCGCAGTGGCAACCGCTTCGGGCAAAATAGAAATATTTACGTCCATGACGAACTCAAAATCCCAATCTGGCTAATCCTGCAAGCAGGGGGAAGAGGGGGCCATAAAGAGAGGTTGGCGGCCAGCGATATGCCGCGCCTGACTTCTCATTCATGGGTGGACCAGCTCAATTACCCTACGGTTCCCTGCCGCAGCCAAGCGCTTTGATCCTAGTGCGGTTCGACCCATCCGATCGATCCGTCTTGGCGGCGATAAACCATATTATGCCTGCCAGTGCCAGCATTTTTGAAAAACAGCGCCGGCGTATCGCGCAAATCGAGCATCATAACCGCATCCGCAACGCTGCCTTCGGGAACGTCGACGCTGGTTTCTGCGATCACTGGCGGAGCGTCTGCGGTAACTTCCTCCTCAGGCTCCTCCATGGCAAAAATCGTATAAGCGGCCTCTTCCTCCGCGCGCACTTGCAAGGCGCGTTCATGGCGATCGGTTAGGCGGCGTTTGTGGCGGCGCAGTTGTTTTTCGATTTTTGCAGCAGAATTATCGAGAGCGAGATGCGCATCATGGGCATCGCCCCGCGCTTTCAGGATCATACCGTGGGAAACATGGGTGACGATATCGCAGGTGAAGGAACTGCCCGATTTGCCGAATGTGATGTGCGAAGACAGGGCGCGATCAAAATACTTCTCCACTATCCCCCCCAATCGGTCAGAAGCGTGTTCCTGAAGCGCTGCACCAGTTTCAACCTGGTGTCCCGAAATTCGGATGTCCATCGCGGCCTGTTCTCCTTCATTGCCTGTTTAATATGTTGTTATTTCGCCCAAATCGCACCCTTGATCCCTGCGATAAATTCGCCGTGCTTGGCCAATTCCGCTGGCGAGGCGCTATGCGGGCGCGGTTCGCGGCGGGGAAGGCGGTTTGATCCGGAATGCGGGCGCGAACTTGTCCCTTGCGCGTTCAAATTCGCTCTATTTGGTGCGGCTTGCGCGGCGGAATCCTCTGCCGCCAATTCCAATCCAATCTGCCGCCCGCCCGTCAGTTCGACATAAACCTGCGCCAGCAATTCGGCATCGAGCAAGGCGCCGTGTTTGACCCGGTGGCTGCGATCAACGCCGTATCGCGAACACAAAGCATCGAGCGATAATTTGGCACCGGGATGTTTCTTGCGCGCAATCGCGACCGTGTCGATCATACGGTCCATCGCAATTGGTTCTTGCCCAATCAGGACCAATTCCGAATTGAGAAAGCCAAAATCAAACGCAGCATTGTGAGCGACCAAAGGCGCATCACCCAAAAATTCAATCAATTCGCCAAATGTATCGGCGAATAAGGGTTTGGCCGAAAGGAACGACGCAGACAGGCCATGCACAGCCTCCGCCGCGGCAGGCATATCACGCTGAGGATTGTAATAAGCGTGGAAGGAGCGGCCCGTTTCAACCCGCCCGATCATTTCGACGCAGCCTATCTCTACCATTCGGTCGCCCGTTTTGGGGTCGAGTCCGGTTGTTTCGGTGTCGAAAATCACTTCGCGCATAGGCAATGTTATTCACCCATGCGAGCGGCGGCGCAAGGGGGGATGGCAGATGCGGCGATTAAGTCTGCTCGGATTGCGATGCAGTGAGTGCGTCGCGGCGCAATTCTTCGACTAATTGCGAAACTTGCGCCTCTGTTTCCGCCAGAGTTTTACCAGTGTCGATCAGATGATCGGCACGCTCTCGCTTTTCCGCATCAGGGGTTTGAATCCCCAAAATATGTTCAAACTTTTCCGCCGTCATGCCGGGCCGGGCCAAGACACGCTCTCGTTGAATGTCTGCCGGGGCGGAAACCACCACTACGGCGTCCACACCCGCATGCCCGCCGCCCTCAAACAATAACGGAATATCGAACAGGATCAGCGGAGCGGCTGCGTTCTCCGCCAAAAATTGCGCGCGTTTCTCGCCGACGGCAGGATGTACGATCGCTTCTAGAGCGGCGAGTTTTTGCTTGTCGGCAAAGACGATTTTTCCCAGCGCCTCACGGTCAACGCCTTGCGGCCCGGTGGATCCTGGGAAAGCAGCCTCAATCGCGGGATTAAGCGCACCATTTGGCCCCTGCATCGCGCGAACTTGAGCATCAGCATCAAAAATCGGGACGCCAGCGCGTTCAAACATGGCGGCAACCGTGGATTTGCCCATGCCGATAGAGCCGGTCAGGCCGATAATTAGAGGACGCGTCTGATCAGATTGCGGGGCGATATCGGTCATTGAGACAGCAATTCCATCAATTCAGCATCATCTTGACGCGGGGGGGTAACCCCAAAGAACTTCTCAAACGCAATTGCAGCCTGCCCGACCAACATGGAAAGCCCGCCAACAATCGGGTGGTCAGCGGCGCGCGCCGCCGTCAGAAAAGGGGTTTCCATCGGATTGGTCACAATATCATAGGCAACACTGCCCGGCGGCGCATGGCTCCAATCAAACTCCAATGGCGGGCTGCCCTGCATGCCCAAAGGAGAGGCATTGACCACCAGATCGTAACATTGATCGCGGTCATCAAAGGCAAAATCGGTTGGTTCAGCAAAATGCGACAGCGCCGCCGCGTGATGCTCGCCATGCGGGGCCAATTCATCAAGCAAGGCGCGCGCTTTGGCCGGATCACGCCCAGCAACCACCAAAGTAAAACCTTTATCCGCCAGCCCCGCAATAATCGCCCGCGCCGCCCCGCCAGTGCCCAGTATGCGCGCCATGCGAAACAGGTGCTTTTCTTCGAGAGCTGGCAATAACGGCTCAAGAAACCCGCCCGCGTCGGTGTTGAACCCTTTCAATGACCCATCATCCTGCCGAATGACAGTGTTCACCGCCCCCAATTTTGCCGCCAGCGGGTCGAGCGTTTCAAGGTGCGGAATAATCGCCTGTTTATGGGGCATTGTGACATTGCAACCAATCCAGCCGGCGCTTTGCCGCGATTGTGCAAGATAATCAGCCAATTCTGACGGGATGACTGCCTGCGCCGTGTAATCGGCGGCAATGCCCAGTTTCTGAAGCCAAAAACCGTGGATCACCGGCGATTTGGAATGCGCAATCGGGTCACCAATGACGTGAGCGTGGCGCGTCATGTGACGAGCACTCCCTCTTCGCGCAGCGCAGCGAGGACGGGGATCAAAGGCATGCCCAAAACCGTGAACTGATCCCCTTCAATCCGGTCAAACAATTGAACGCCCATCGCCTCTATGCGGAAACAGCCGACAGTGTAGCCAATCTCTGGCCATTCGGCGGCAAGGTAATGTTCAATGAATGCTTCTGACAAGCTGCGGACACTCAGCAAAGCGCGATCCGTGTGGGCCCATTCGCATGTGTCACCCCGAACCAAAGCAGCCCCGCTATGCAATTCGATAATCTTGCCGGAAAAGAAGCGCAGATGATCCGCGGCATCATCGCGCGATGCCGGTTTGTCGAAACGCTTGCCCCCGGCCACAAGCAATGAATCGCTGCCAAGCACCAAAGCGTCAGGCTGAGCAGCCGCAATTGCGGCCGCTTTCGCCACGCTCAGGGCTTCTGCTATCTCACTGGGGTTGGCGTTTTTTAGGCCCGCTTCAATCGCACGCTCATCAAGTTCAGCAGGCTCAGATGTATAGGTCACACCAGCGGCATCCAGCATGGCCCGGCGAGAGGCTGATTTGGAGGCGAGAATAAGAGCGGGGATGGGGGCCGGTTCGGCGTCTGGGCGGGTCATATTGGTTTCGACACCCCTTCAACCGGACGGTCGCGGCGCTGGCGCTCTTGTACCAGCCGGATAATCGCCGCCGCGCTTTCCTCAATCGACCGCCGGGTCACATCAATCACGGGCCAGCCATTATCAGCAAACATCCGCCGCGCAAATTGCAGCTCATTCTTCACATTGTCATTGTCGACATAAGAGGTCTCCGTCCCCTCATTCAGCGACAAAAGCCGATTGCGGCGGATCTGCACCAAACGTTCAGGCGCGGTGGTCAGGCCAACAACCAAAGGGTGGCGCAAGCCGAACAGCGCTTTGGGCGGGGGGCTTTCGACCACGAGGGGGATATTGGCGACCTTATATCCGCGATTGGCGAGATAGATGCTGGTCGGAGTTTTCGAACTGCGCGAAACCCCGGCCAAGACGATATCGGCGTCCTCCCAATCCTCATGCGCGATCCCGTCATCATGGGCGATCGTATATTGGATCGCATCGACGCGTTTGAAATAGTCGGCATCCATCATGTGCTGGCGGCCCGGGCGGCCATGCGCTTCTTGCCCCAATTGCGCTTCTAAGGCCGCGGTCACTTGATCAAGAACAGGAATGGCGGGCAGGCCAAGATGCCGGCAATGCTCCTCTAGCCGGGCGCGGGTTTCGGGATTGACCAGAGTGAACAGGACAAGGCCGGGATTGTCAGCAAGATCGGGGACAATCCGGTCGAGATGTTGACGCGAGCGCACCATTGGCCAGAAATGGCGGCTGACGGTTGGATCATCAAATTGCGCGAGCGCAGCCTTTGCGATCATTTCCAGTGTCTCACCGGTGGAATCGGAAACGAGGTGCAGATTCAGGCGGTTCATAAGGCGATTCGCGGCCACTCTTGATGCTTGTGGATAGTCATGGGCATAAACCACGGTAGAGAATGGCGGACAAGCAGGGGACGATAATTCATCCGCGCTATCGGTAATTTCCTCTAAGTGTTTCTCGACAGGTCTGGGTTACTATCGACAGGCTGGGGACAGTGGGGATAGATGCCGCTTGACCGCGCCTTTCTACGGATTCGCACTGGTTCAAAATACCTAGATTTGCCGGACAAATGTGGCAAAGAGCGGTAATTCCCAGTTTCCACAGGGCCAACAGACTCCAACAAACCTTTTAATATTATAATTTATTTGATTAGAGGTACTCCATGCCTGGTCCTTTGCTCGACACCCTTAAGGGTTCCATCCAAGATATAGCTCCGCTCTGGCTCATGCGTCAGGCAGGGCGGTATTTGCCTGAATATCGTGCTTTGCGCGCTGAAAAGGGCGGCTTTCTAGAGCTTGTCTATGACAGCGACGCGGCGGCTGAGATTACGGTTCAGCCGATCCGCAGGTTCGGTTTTGACGGCGCAATTTTGTTTTCCGATATTCTGATCGTGCCGCACGCCATGGGCCAAGGCCTCGAATTTATGGCGGGTGAGGGGCCAAGGCTCAGCCCGACATTGATGGAAGCCAAGCTGGAAGATTTCACCAGCGCCTATGAACGCTTTGATCCGATTTATGAGACCGTGCGTAAAACTCGGACCATGATCAGTGATCAGGTTACGATGTTGGGCTTTGCCGGATCACCATGGACCAATGCGACCTATATGATCGCAGGGCAGGGGTCGAAGGATCAGGGGCCTGCACGTTTGCTGGCTTACCGTGATCCAGCGCGGATGCAGGCGATTTGTGATGCGATTATCGACGTGACGATCACCTATCTGCGCGGCCAGATTGATGCCGGCGCAGAAGCGATCCAATTGTTCGATAGCTGGGCGGGTTCGCTGGCGCCGGATGAATTTGAACGCTGGGTCGTGGCACCGAATGCTACGATCGTCGCGGCGGTGAAAGAAACACACCCTGACACACCGATTATTGGCTTTCCAAAAGGGGCGGGGGCGAAACTGCCCGCTTATGCCCGCGAAACCGGTGTTGATGCGGTTGGCTTGGATGAAACATTGGATCCCGTCTGGGCCAATTCGGTTCTGCCAGAGGGTATGCCCGTTCAGGGGAACCTTGATCCTTTGCTAGTCGAGGCTGGCGGCCCGGCTTTGCCGAAGCGCGTAAAAACTGTGCTTGAGGCGTTTGAAGGGCGGCCGCATGTGTTCAATCTTGGTCATGGGATCGGACAATTCACGCCGATCGAACATGTCGAAGAATTGCTGCGCGCAGTTCGGGGGGATTGAGAATAGTCATGCAAGACATGCTGCTCACGATCTATCCTTGGCTGAAGGTCGGCCATGTTGTTTTCATGGTGTTCTGGCTTGCCGGATTGTTCATGTTGCCGCGCCAATGCATTTACATGCTCGATCATGCGCCGGGCTCCGATGGTGAGGCGAAATGGGCCTTGCGAATGGGGAAATTGCGCAAGATTATTTTGTCACCAAGCATGATTATCGTTTGGATTCTGGGTCTTACGCTGGCTTACACCACTGGCGCATTCAGTGGGGGCGGTTGGCTCCATGCTAAGATTGCGCTGGTTCTGATACTAACCGGGTATCACGGCTGGTTGGTCGCTCAGACCAAGAAAATGGCAAAGGGCGCGCGGCCGCTGAGCGAGAAAACCTTGCGGATGATTGGCGAAGTGCCGGGCCTTTTGCTCGTTGTCATCGTGGTTCTCGTCTATGTTCGGCCGTTCTGAGAAATGCTTGAGGCCTCTCAGCCAAGCGTTTCCGTCTGACGCGCTTGATTACTTGATTGACGCGGCGGCGTTTGCGCCATAATTTGCAACCAACACAAACGGCATCGGGCCCGCATTTCCGCGCGGCCAGGTCTGCTTTCTCCAAGCCCCATACCTGCCTCTTGTGACCTATCCTTCGCCCGAAACTATCGCTGTTTCGTGCCAGTTTTACATCCGGGCAACTTTGCTCAAACACAAATTTATGCGCTAGCTGCGATACTCGCTAGGCTGGCAATCTGGAAAAATTATCAATGCATCTTAAAGACTTAAAACAACGCGCGCCTGCTGAGCTGGTCAAAATGGCCGAAGAATTGGGTGTTGAAGGCGCCTCCACCATGCGCCGTCAAGATTTGCTCTTCAGCATTCTGCGCGAACTGGCTGAAGACGAAGAATATGAAGAAAAAATCATGGGCATCGGCACGATTGAAGTGCAGCAAGATGGCTTTGGTTTCTTGCGTTCGCCAGAAGCAAACTATCTCGCCGGGCCGGGCGATATTTATGTTTCGCCCAATCAGATCCGCAAATGGGGCCTGCGCACGGGTGACACGGTAGAAGGCGAAATCCGCGCGCCGAAAGGCGAGGAGCGGTATTTTGCGCTGACGATGCTGACGACGGTCAATTTTGAAGAACCAGAAGCGGTGCGGATGCGCACCAATTTTGACAACCTCACACCGCTTTATCCCGATCAAAAACTCTCGCTCGATACGCTTGATCCGACGGTGAAGGACAAATCGGCCCGTGTGATCGATATCGTATCGCCGCAGGGTAAGGGACAACGTGCCTTGATCGTGGCTCCGCCGCGGACGGGTAAAACGGTGCTGCTGCAGAATATTGCCAAAGCGATTACGGACAATCACCCTGAGGTGTTTTTGCTGGTTCTGCTGGTGGATGAGCGGCCAGAGGAAGTCACGGATATGCAGCGCAGCGTGAAGGGCGAGGTGATCTCCTCAACCTTTGACGAACCGGCCAATCGCCACGTCCAAGTGGCTGAAATGGTTATTGAAAAAGCGAAACGTCTGGTTGAGCACAAAAACGACGTGGTGATCCTGCTTGATTCGATCACGCGTCTGGGCCGGGCTTACAATACGGTCGTGCCAAGCTCTGGCAAAGTCCTTACCGGCGGCGTCGACGCCAATGCCTTGCAACGTCCAAAGCGCTTCTTCGGTGCGGCGCGTAACATCGAAGAGGGCGGATCGCTCTCCATCATCGCTACAGCGTTGATCGACACCGGCAGCCGCATGGACGAGGTGATCTTTGAGGAGTTCAAAGGCACGGGTAACTCTGAAATCGTGCTTGATCGCAAGGTTTCCGATAAGCGGATCTTCCCAGCGCTTGATGTTGGTAAGTCGGGCACTCGTAAGGAAGAATTGCTGGTCGAGAAGGATAAGCTGTCGAAGATGTGGGTGCTTCGCCGAATTCTCATGCAGATGGGTACGGTTGATGCGATGGAATTCCTGCTCGACAAGATGAAAGATTCAAAGACCAACGAAGATTTCTTCGACACGATGAACCAATAATCCCTCTGGCAATCGGGGAGTTTGCAATTAGATCGACCGCGAAATCAGCCACGAAATCAGCAGGCGATCAGGAACATGGAGCGTAAAGACAGCAACATGGTTCTGATCGCCATATTTGTTTCGCGTTTTGAGGCGATTCAAATTGCCTCAATGCTGCGGGGTTATGGAATTAGCGCTTGGATCGATGGTGAAGCGCATGCGGCCGCTGAATATATCTCAATGGCGCTTGGCGGCCATCGGTTGACTGTGTTTCGTGATGATTACCCCTGCGCCTCGGAAATATTGTTGCAGGCCGGGGTCCTTGAAACACAGGAGCAAACCCGCAAGCCGCGTTTGGCGCTTATTCTTTTGGTCGCTGGTGCGGCTGCTTGCTATTCTGCGATAATCGCTACGTTGATCACCGGGGCGCAACTTTCGCTTGCTTGGGTTCTGGCGATTCCACTGAGCATTTACACTGTCCCGGTCGATCCGAAGGGTAGGGCGGATTATTTTCTAGCCGAGTTTAGCGATTAGCCTTTCTGCCGCTCCAGCTCAGCGCCCATCATTTCCCAGACCTTATTGATCGCCTTTAAAGGGCGCACCATCACTTTGAACTCGGTAATCAGACCCGCTTCGTCAAAAGTGATCATATCGATCCCATTGACCCGGATGCCGTCCATTTCGGTCGTGAATTCTAGAACCACTGTCCCCTCACCAACGACTTCGCGGACATAGCGGAAATCGTCATTGCCAAGCGTCTGTCCCGCGGCTGAGAGATAGGCAACGACGATTGTGCGGCCTTCTTGCGGGGTGTGGACGACTGGTGAATGGAAAACGGCGTCCTCGCGCATGATGGTGGCCAATTCCTCTGGCTTGCTGCCATTGGCGGCGACTTCGTGCCAGCGGGCGAGGGCTTCGCTTGTCGAAAGCACCGATGAGGCGGGCGCGGCATTGGACATGGTTGAGCTGTATCCTTTCAAATTGGGTGATTGAAGCGTACCCATTGCACATAGCATCCGGCAAACCCAAATATGGGGCAGACATGCGCGGATATGCGCGGCACACACATCGTGCGGCGGGTAACGTAGACAGGGAGAGAGTGATGAAGATCAACGTGGAAATCGAATGCACCCCAGAAGAAGCGCGCAGCTTCATGGGTCTCCCCGATGTCAGCAAAGCAAACAGCGTCTATGTCGACACGGTCGCAAAGGCGATGAAGGGTGTGAACAGCCCGGATCAGCTGCAAGAATACGCCCAAGCGCTCGCGCCAATGGGGCAGGTGGGGCTCAAATTGTTTCAGAGTTTTGTCGAAGGCGGGATGCGCAATGCAACCGGCGGTTCGAGCAGCCGTTCCTCAAGCAAATCAAAAGGCGACAGTTCAGACTGATTGGTCGTTTGTTTCACCAGTCGCTTTTAACACGATCCCGTTGATGATGCCGGCCGCCTCGACCATTTTTGCTGTTTCCAGCGGTTCTGCACCGGCAGCGATTGGCGTGATCCGTATAAGCGGCCCACGCGCGATCCACGCGCTGCATTATTTGACCGGCAGAGATATCGCGCCGCGCCGTGCAAGTCTGGCCAATTTATGCGGAGCATCTGGGGATTTGCTGGATCAAGCCCTGGTGCTGTCCTTTCCAGGTCCGAAATCAGCAACTGGCGAGGATTGCGCTGAACTCCACTGTCACGGGGGGCGGGCGGTTCTTGGCGCTGTTTGTGATGCTTTGGCAGGCATGGAAGGGCTGCGCCCAGCGGAAGAGGGAGAGTTCACTCGGCGTGCTTTTGCCAATGGGCGGATTGATCTTGCGGAAGCTGAGGGTCTTGCAGATTTGCTCGAAGCTGAGACGGAGCTCCAACGCGCGGCTGCGGTGGCGAACGTCAATGGTTTGCTATCCAGCAAAGTGGAGGATTGGCGGGACGCGGTCTTGAAATTATCGGCTCAGATTGAAGCGGCGCTCGATTTCTCTGACGAGGACGATGTTGGCGATTTGCCAGAAGGTTTCACGTGGAACATTGGTGAGTTGGCTAAAGATCTGGGTGTATTCCTCGATTCCCCGCGCTCTGAAAAGTTGAAAGAGGGCTTCCGCGTCGTTTTGGCCGGGCCGCCCAATGCAGGCAAATCGACCTTGTTTAACGCGCTGACCCAAAGCGAAGCGGCAATTACTTCGGCTATCGCTGGCACCACGCGCGATGTGATTGAGCGCAATGTTGGGATTATGGGCGTTCCATTTGCGCTGATTGATACGGCAGGTGTGCGCGAGGATGCCGCTGAGGAAATTGAGGCGATTGGTATTGAACGCGCACATGGCGAATTTGTGAAGGCTGATATTGTCCTTTGGTTGGGTGTCGCTGGCGAAGGGCCAGCAGGGTGCTGGGAAATCGCGGCACGCAGTGATGCCAGCGACTTTGCGTCGAAAGGCGCGGGTGCTCACAATGTTTCAGCTGTTTCCGGGGAAGGGCTGGCCGCTCTGAAGGAAGCTCTGGTGGCGAAAGCGCGCAAATCCATGCCCAAACCGGGTGAGGCGGCGCTGAATGCACGGCAATTTGCACGGTTGAGTGAGGCTCAAGAGGCGTTGATTGATGCGAAGGCGCAGTCCGATTTGCTATTGGTGGGGGAAGATTTGCGCAGAGCGCGCGTTGCGTTTGACCGTCTGATCGGCCGGGCGACAACAGAGGAAATGCTCGACAATCTGTTTGGCCGGTTTTGCATCGGGAAATAGAACCCCCGCATCGGTTCGCATAGGTTTGCATTGTTTCACGTGGAACATGCGCTGATTGTTACCACCCATCCTGACAAGCTCTTTGACTGAGAGCGGCGCGCACCCTATTTGGCAGTCATGCAATCCTTTGATGTTCTTGTAATCGGCGGCGGTCACGCCGGTGTTGAGGCCGCCTGCGCCGCGGCGCGGATGGGTGCGCGCACGGGACTCGTCAGTTTCGATCTTGATATGGTTGGCGCGATGAGCTGCAATCCCGCCATTGGGGGGCTCGGCAAGGGACACTTGGTCCGTGAGGTTGACGCCCTTGATGGCGTGCTGGGCCGCGCCGCAGATGCTGGGGCGATCCATTACCGGATGCTCAATCAATCGAAGGGCAGTGCAGTCTGGGGCCCGCGTGTGCAGGCCGACAGGGTGCTGTTCAAAGCGGCAGTTCAATCGATAGTGCGCGCTCAGCAAGGCTTGACCCTGATTGAAGGGGAGGTGGCTGCTCTCGTACTGTCCGGCGGCAGCGTAGCTGGGTTGGAACTTGCCGATGGGACCATCCTCAATGCGGAACGTGTGGTGCTGTGCACTGGCACATTCTTGGGCGGGGTGCTGTTTCGCGGTGAAGAACGCTTTGAAGGCGGGCGAATTGGTGAGGACACGGCGAAGCGTTTGGCGCAGCAATTGCGCGGCGCAGAATTGCCGATGGCACGGCTCAAGACGGGGACGCCGCCGCGATTGGACGGACGCACAATTGATTGGGCGGTGCTGGATGAACAGCATTCCGATAGCGCAACATGGACGATGTCTGCGCTAATGCGGGCCCGAGCCAATCCTCAAATATTCTGCGCAATCACCCGCACGACGCAGGCTTCGCACGATATTATTCGGGCCAATCTGCATCGTTCGCCGCTATTTTCTGGCGCGATCGATGCGGCCGGGCCGCGCTATTGTCCTTCGATTGAGGACAAAATCCACCGTTTCGGTGACCGCGATGGGCATCAAGTGTTTCTCGAGCCAGAGGGACTCACCACACATTACGTCTATCCGAACGGGATAAGCACTTCTCTGCCGGTTGATGTTCAGCATGATATGTTGCGCGAAATGCCGGGGCTGGGCGCTGTGGAGATGGCGGTTCCGGGCTATGCCGTGGAATATGACCACATTGATCCGCGGGCGCTGACACCTGATCTGCAAGTCCGCGCGATACCCGGGCTCTATTGCGCCGGGCAGATTAATGGCACTACCGGTTATGAAGAGGCGGCGGCTCAGGGTTTGGTGGCGGGGCTGGAAGCTGGCGCTGCGGCGATTGGCAAAACTGCGCCTTCCCTTGATCGGGCCAATTCCTACATCGCTGTGATGATTGACGACCTGACATTGCAGGGGGTCAATGAACCTTACCGCATGCTCACGTCACGCGCAGAATACCGGCTGAGGCTGCGAGCGAATAATGCATCGAGCCGTCTGACGCCGCTTGGGATTGATGCGGATTGCATTGGCGCTGAACGGAAAAAGTGGTTTGAAATGCGTGAGGTCGCACGCCCCACAATCGCTCAACTATTTGCGACAAAGATTCACTCCAAGGGTTTGGCGGACGCGGGATTGCCCGTCCGCCGTGATGGCGGGGAGAAGCCCGTTTCAGAATGGCTTCGGCACGATGGGGTGGAGTTAGAGGCGCTAGCGCATTGGCTGCCGTCTGAGGCTGGAGAAGTGGCTGCATCCCATGCTGCTTTGACCGCAGAAATGGCGGAGGACGCCGCCTATGAGCCTTATCTGGCGCGCCAAGAGGCTGAACTGCGTGATTTGCGCGCGAGCGAGGAATTGCCGCTTGCGTCTGATTTTCCTTACGATCGGGTGCCCGGCCTCTCCAATGAGATGGTGGAGCGTTTGTCTAAGGCGGCGCCGACCACTCTTGCGGCTGCGGGCCGGGTTGCGGGTGTGACCCCAGCGGCCTTGTCGGCGCTTTTGGTGCATGCCCGCCGCTGGCAGCGTGCCGCGTGATACTGAAAGACGAAGCCGCCGCCCGCGCCTATACTTTGGCGTGGGGCGATGCACTTGCCGCTGAGCGGTTGGAGCAGTTTGCGAGAATGCTGCTGGAGGAAAACCAGAAGCAGAACCTGATCAGCAAAGCCTCGGAAGAGCAATTGTGGCTCCGGCATATCGCGGATGGTGCGCAACTGCTCGAACATGTTCCACGTGAAACATCTGAGGGCACGAAGGGTGAGGCGAATGGGCCGTGGCTCGACCTTGGGTCGGGACCGGGCCTTCCTGGGATGATCATTGCAATTCTACGCCCAGAATTCCGCACCGTTTTGGTGGAATCGCGCGGTCGCCGCGTAGAGTTCCTGGACCGTTGCGTCTGTGAGCTCGGCCTGACCAATTGCACCGTTGCTGGGCAGCGTTTGGAGCGGCTTGACCCCGTCAAATCATGGGTCATTTCGGCACGCGCCTTTGCTCCACTGGAAAAACTCCTCCGTTTATCCGCACCCTTCTCCACAAGGGACACCCTGTTCCTCTTGCCCAAAGGCCGCTCCGCAGCGCACGAATTGGAAAAGACGAAACCTTCGATTCGAAACATGTTCCACGTGGAACAATCATTGACCGATGCGGAAGCAGGGATCATCGTGAGCAAAATCACCTCGTAAGCGAGGCAAACACGGAAAAAAGCGCGCCATGCGGGTATCAAAATGCTGACAATAGCGATCGCGAACCAAAAAGGCGGGGTGGGAAAGACCACAACTGCGATCAATATGGCCACGGCTATGGCGGCGACCGGTTGGCGCACGCTGTTGATTGACCTCGATCCACAGGGAAATGCCTCGACGGGATTGGGAGTCGGTGCCAGTCAACGCGAAGTTTCGACTTACGATTTGCTGGTTGATCAAGTGTCGCTTGCTGATGCCACCGTTGAAACCAGCATTCCAGGGCTCGATATTGTTCCAGCCACTGTTGATCTGAGCGGCGCTGAGGTCGAATTGGTCTCCGTTGAAGATCGCACCGCGCGGCTGCGCTCCGCGTTGGAGGGCGATTCTGACCACGAAGTCTGCTTTATCGACTGCCCGCCATCACTGGGTCTGCTAACTCTGAACGCTTTATGCGCGGCGGATACCCTATTGGTGCCCTTGCAGTGCGAATTCTTTGCCTTGGAAGGCTTGAGCCAGTTGCTTCAGACGGTTGAGCGGGTTCAACAACGGTTTAATCCTTCGCTTGGAATTATTGGTGTGGCGCTGACGATGTTTGACCGCCGCAATCGTTTGACGGACGAAGTGTCTGACAATGTGCGTGAAGTTCTGGGCAATTTGGTGTTTGAAACCGTGATCCCGCGCAATGTGCGCCTATCCGAAGCGCCCAGCCACGGCTTACCCGCGCTCGTTTATGACCATTCCTGCGTCGGTAGCCGTGCCTATATTGCCCTGGCACGGGAGTTGATCGGCCGGTTCCCCCCTGAAAGACAAGCCGCATGAGTAAGAATGTGAACAAACCTTCCGCTGATCCAATTCGCTTTTCCGTCCCTCAGCGTGATCCTGCTGGCAAAAAGAAGGCCAGCAAGGGGCCTTCGCGCGGTCTGGGCAAAGGTTTGGGCGCCCTGATGGGCGAAACGCAACGCGAAGAGCCACTTGTTAGAGGCAATGCTGGTGAAGGTTCTGCGATGGCGGGCGGTGCTGCGGCCAAATCGACGGCTGCGCCGGGTGATTCGGCGCTGCAATCGCTGCCGATAGCTTCAATTAAGCCGCTTGCAGGCAATCCGCGCAAACATTTCGATGAAGATGCGCTTGAGGAGCTTGCGGCTTCCATTGCGAAACGCGGTGTGATTCAGCCGATTATCGTGCGGCCGCGTGCTTCGGGGAAATATGAGCTCGTGGCGGGTGAGCGCCGGTGGCGTGCCGCGCAAAAGGCGCGTTTGCACGAAATTCCAGCGCTTGTGCGCGAGTTGGATGACCGCGAGGTTATGGCGCTCGCCTTGATTGAGAACCTTCAACGCGAAGATTTGAATCCAGTGGAAGAGGCGCGGGCGTATCAACGCCTGTCCGATGATGAAGGTATGACTCAGGTTGAGATTGCCCGAATGGTCGAAAAATCTCGCAGCCATGTGGCCAATATCGGGCGGCTTTTGACGTTGCCTGCTGCGGTGCTTGATTTGGTTGAGGGTGGGCGCCTTTCTATGGGCCATGCGCGCGCTTTGATCGGCCAAGAAGATGCCGCCACGCTCGCGACAAAAGCGGTGAATGAAAATCTGTCCGTGCGCGAAATTGAAAAACTCGTGCGCAAAATTGCGAAAAAGGTGAAAGCCGAAACGGCAGCGCAAGAGGGCGGCGGTGAAGCGCCGGTTTCAATGCCGGGTGAGAATGCCGATATCGCCGCGGTGCAGCGCCATCTTGAAGATTTCCTGGGTCTCAAGGTGCGAATCAAGGCAGATGCGGATCCGCGATCGGGCGAGATAAACATTAAATATGGCTCGCTCGATCAATTGGATCTTGTGTGTCAGCGCCTAACCGGCGGTGATATTTAACACCGAAAACCCCTGAAAATCAGCGTGAGACCCGCAGAAACCCTGCGGATATGCTTACTATCGCCCTAATTCCTACCGCCTTGTTAACCATACCTAAAAACGAAGGCTGAACTCCGCAGAAGTACCTAGGTCTGGCGAACGGGCAACGAAACCCGTTCGGCAAGCATGATTGTAAGGTGCGATTCGGAACCAACCGGCACAGCCTCCTGATCATGCGTGCAACGGGAAATGACTACGCATTTGAAGGACCAGATTATGAACAAGACCATTCGTTTCGGCGCAGCTGGCGTCGCCATGTTTGCCGCTCTCGGCATGAGCTCAGTGGCACACGCTGACACAGCTACTGCTGACGCAACGGCAGAAATTCTCGACGCTCTCGTACTCAACAATGACGGCGGTTCGCTCGATTTCGGTACGATGGTTGTAAGCGGCGGCGGTGTTGTGACTCTCGCAGCTGACGGCACGCTGACTTGCGCTGACCCAGACATCGTTTGCTCGGGCACAACCGGCGTTGCTGGTTTCTCTGTCGAAGGCACCGCAAACAAAGCTGTGACGATCAACCTGCCAACCGGTTCGGTTGAACTGCGCCACCCAAGCTACACGCCAGCAACTGCTGCGCAGCACGCCATTGAACTCGACACTTTCACATCAAGCGAAAACGGCGGCAGCGGCCCAGAAGTAACTCTGGACGCAGCTGGCGACGCAACTTTTGACGTTGGCGGCACCATCACTTTGGACGGCAGCGAAGAAGCCGGCACATTTGACGGCACGTTCGACGTTTCTGTTGAATATTCCTAAGAGTTAGAGGCTGCGCTGCACCGCGCAGCCTCTTTACTTCGCAGTTTGAGCCGCGTTCTCCCCCCGAGAGCGCGGCTCTCGCTTGTCTGGGAAAATCATTCCTAAATGCGCCCCAAGTTTAATCCTTTTTAACCTTAATCACTTACCAAACTCCGTGAAACTACGCAGGTGGTCGGAAACATCTCCGCCCCTTTGCCCACGGAGAAATTGGCGCGATGTCATTCAAATCACTTCATAAACTGACCAACCGGCTCTTAACAATTGCAGCCGCCTCGGCGGTGACTTTGGGCGCTTTGGTTAGCGCACCGGCACAGGCGCAGGGCGATCTGCTCGTTGCCCCTACCCGAGTGATTTTGGATGGATCGCGCGGAACAGAAGTCATTCTGAGCAATATTGGTTCAGAAGAAGCGACCTATCGCATCGGCCTCGAACTGCGCCGGATGCTAGAGAATGGCCGCTTGGTCCCGGTTGAGCGGACCGATGCAAATTCATCCGAAGAAGCGGCGCTGGGCATGATCCGTTATGCGCCGCGCCGGATTACATTGCCGCCGGGTCAGCCGCAGGCCGTGCGCCTTGCCGCGCGTCCGGGGGCCGATCTGCCGGATGGCGAATACCGGGTGCATATGTCTTTCAAGGCAATCCCGCGCCCGCGCGAAGTCACCGCAAGCGACACACCGGCCGAAGGGGTTTCGATCCAATTGATCCCGATTTACGGCGTCACTATTCCGATCATCGTACGTCAGGGCAGGGTAGAAGCGCAGGTCGCGATCAATCAACCCAGCATCGTGCAAGGTGAAAGCGGACCAGAATTGGCGTTCTCGCTCAGCCGTGTTGGCGACAGCTCGACCTACGGCGTGCTTGAAGTGACCAAAGAGGGCGTGGAAGAACCAATCGTGTTGCTGCGCGGTCTCGCAGTCTATCCTGAATTGGATGAACGCCAGGTCCGCGTGCGCCTCACTCCGGAGCAAGCCGCCAATTTCAACGGTCAGATCCGGATCGAATATCGCGAAATGCCCGAAGCAGGCGGAGGCTTGATCGCCGCCGTGGACAGCTTCGTCGGTTGAACCGGCACAATCCGGCAGTGTGACTGCCGAGATGCTAAGCTATGACAGCGATCCATCATAAAACCGGCCAATCTGCATTGGGCGCTGCTGCGAGTTTCGCAGTGGCGCTTGGTGCGTTTACGGGCGTGTTTGACGGTGGCTATTCAGCGGGAATGGGCGCGGCGCCCCTGGCTGCTCAAGAGGCAAGTGCGCCACGATCAGCACCGGCCAGCGCCGCCATTCCGTCATGGCAGGCGAATGACGATGATTTCCTTTTTCTTCAACTGGTTATTGAGAATTACAAACTCACTTATGACGTGCGCGGTTACCAGACGGATAGGGGTATTTGCCTAGATCTAGCCGATGTCATCCAATCGCTCGACCTGCCGATCCGCATCGACAAAGAGTCGCGCCGCGCAACTGGGTGGTTGTTTGCGGAGGATCAACAATTCACCCTCGACCGCGCGGCCGGAACAGTACAAAACGTGAACACAAGCCGGGCACCGGTCTCGGAAGATATTTATGATACGCCAGAGGGCTGGTGCGTTGATACCGACGCCCTGTCGCGCTGGTTTGGTCTGACATTCCGGCCTGATCTCTATAACGCCATCGTTCGGCTCGAATCCGACGAAGATTTGCCCTTCATGCAGGCGATTGAGCGCAGAAGTCGCGCGGCGCGACTTCGTAGCCGGCCCGCACAATTCGACCTGTCGCAATATCCCAGCGCCGATATGGAATATCGTTCGTGGCGGACCCCGTCGCTGGACGTTGTCGCACAGGCTGGGGTTGTCACAGGCGAGGGCGGACGCAGCGGCGCAGAGGGGCGCGTCGAACTCTATGCGGCTGGCGAAGCCTTGGGCACGAGTTATTTTGCCCGGATCGCCAGCGATGACCAATTGAACCCGCAAACGGTCCGCCTGCGCGCTTATCGCAGCTCTCCGGATGGCGGCCTTCTCGGCCCGCTCGATGCAACGCAAGTGGCTGTTGGTGATGTTGAAACCTTGCCGGGGCGTTTGACCGGGCAAACCGCCATTGGGCGGGGCGCTTTTGTCAGCAATCGGCCGCTGGGCCAGGCCACACGTTTTGACACCACGACGCTGCGCGGGACTTTGCCCGGCGGGTGGGATGCCGAATTGTATCGCAACGGGCAATTGATCGCGTTCCAGGATGATCGCGGTGATGGCCGGTATGAATTCATCGATGTTGAGCTGTTCTTTGGCCGAAATGAACTCGAAGTCGTTCTCTATGGCCCGCAGGGGCAAATCAGGCGCGACAAAACCTCTGTCCCGGTTGGTTTCAACCAAATTGAACCGGGGCAAACCTATTATTGGGCCGGAATATTGCAGGATAACCGGGATCTGTTCGATCTCGGCAATGGCATTCAGTTGGGGCCGCAAAAATGGCGCTGGGGGGTAGGGGTAGAACGCGGCCTTGATCAAAGGACCAGCGCCGCGATTGGCGTGCAAAGCCTATTCTTTGACGGGGTTCGCCGCAGGTATGTGGAGGGCGCCGTTGTCCGGTCATTTGGGGCCATGCAGCTGGAATTGGCCGCTGCGCATGAATTCGGGGCCGGTGCGGTCGCCGAAGCGAATGCGCTTGGGCGAATTGGACGGTTTAACTTCGGCGCAAACGCGCTGGTTGCGTTTGGAAACTACACCAGTGAGTTTGCCGAAGGGTCCATCGATTACCGCGCAGGCTTTAATTTCGATACATCGCTGAGCCTCGGCAAATTCTCCCTGCCTCTGCAGGCGGATCTGTCACATTCAAAACTCAGCGACGGCTCAGAAGTTAACGAATTGCTAATGACGACCTCTATCACGGCGGGCCGCTTCGCGGTGTCTGCACAAGTCAGCCATCAGCAGCGCAGCGCCGGTGAAGTCGCGCCAGCAAGCACCGACACACGGTTCCGTTTGCTGGCCAATGCGCGGCTTAAAGATTTTCGCATTCGCGGCAATGCGACTTTCTTGACCGCGGGCCGCGAAAAAGGGTTCGAAAGCGCGACGGTTCGCATCGACACCGATTTTGGCGAAGATGCGGAGCTGCAGGGTCAGCTCGATTACACGGCGCGATCGGATGAATTCCGTCTGACGGCTGGGTATACCCGCCGGTTTGAGGAATTTTCTCTGCGCGGGGATGCTTTTGCGACATCGCGCGGCGGTGTCGGGGCGTCAGTGCAATTGGCCTTTAGCCTTGGCCCTGATCCGGTTAGCGGCGGCGTGCGCGTGACCAACAATAAATTGGCACGCAGCGGCCAGGCCGCCGTCACCGTGTTCCGCGACGATAATGGCAATTCTCGGCGCGATCCCGGCGAAGACGTGTTGCCCGATGTGATGGTAGAGGCTGGGTTGCGCAGCACTGATGCGATTACCGGTGAAAATGGCCGGACGATCGTCGATGATCTACGGCCTTTCCGCCCTGTTTTGGTGGGCATTGACGAATCCTCGCTGGATGATCCCTTCCTTGCGCCTTCGACCAAGGGCATTGTTCTGACCCCGCGCCCCGGTGTTGTGGCTCAAATCGAACTGGCGATTTCTCCTACAGGGGAGATTGAAGGATCAATTCTCAACCCGTCAGGCGTGCAGCAACCCGGCGTGCGGTTGCAATTGGTCGACAATCTGGGCGCGGTAACGGCTGAAACGATCAGTGAATTTGACGGATTCTTCCTGTTTCAGCGTGTCCCATACGGCCAATACCGTTTGCGCGTGGCAGAAGATGCCGCGCGGACGCTGAAAGTGGCGCAGCCACTGTTGCTCGGCGATGGGCGGCGGGTGTTTGCGCTGGGCCGGGAGGAAGATGTTATCCGTTTTGGAACCGTTAGATTGGTGTCGGAGGATAGCCCTGATGCGCCAATCGAGAGCGGGCCGACAATTGCGGCGGCCCGCCCTGATTAGCTTAAATCGATCGAGCTTAAATCAATTGCCCTTGATGTAGCGCGGCTGCGCAACCGGACGCGGTGCGGGCAAAGGTTGTGCCACAGGGCGCGGCGCTGGGGCCGGGATTGTGCGAGCGGCGCCGGGGACAAGTTCCTCACGGACGGTTTCGCGAACGATCACGCGCTGTTGTTGTTGCACCTGAACCGGCACGTAAACGACCTGCTGAGGCGGAGCATAGGTGTAGCCATATGACTGGTATGCTGGTGCGTAAGCGGGTGCTGCTGCGTAATATCCGCCCTGATAGGCCGGTGCCGGAATGGTGCGCGATGCAACACGCTGGGCCGGGTAAGGCGCGCCGTAGCCATATTGCGAAAGGTAGCTATCGAGTGCCGCCTCGCAGTCATAATTGCCGCGATCATCGCGTCCGCCGCCCAGCAAGCTGCCGATGAGCAATCCGCCCAATCCGCCAACACCAGCGCCGATCAATGTGCCGCCAAGGCGTTCCGCGTCAGAAACACGGTTGCCGACAATGCCGCCCGCAATCGCGCCGAGCAATCCGCCGATAATGCCGCCTTTTTCGCGGTTGCCGCGGCCATTGGTGCGGGCCTCGCATTCATCAAGCCATTGATCGCGTTCAAAAACAGTGGATGCTGGCGCGTATCCTGCCGGTGCATATCCCGCCGGCGCATATCCAGTTGGTGCGTAAGCCGGTGCTTGTGCGGTGTGAGCGGGAGCAGCGCCGGGATAGGCGGCTGGTTGATTGTGGGCCGGTTGATAGGGAGCAGTGCTTTCGATCCGGCGCGTGCGGGTTACGGTTTCGACGCCATTGGCATCAATAGTGGTTTCAGAATAATCGCCCGCCGGGCCGGTCTGATATTCAGGCGGCAAGGTTTGAACCTCTGCCGAACTGATCGGGCCGTAAACCTGGGCCTGCGCCGCCATCGGCAGAGCGAGTGCGGTTGCCGTGATCCCGATGCTCTTGATCGTACGGCGTGAAATTGTGACCAGTGTCGTCATGATAATTCCCCGATTCTGCGGCGCGAATCGCGCACAGGTGATGGTTTCTTGGTTACCCAATGGTTACCACCGCCTCGCGCGGCCAGCCAAGCGGGCCATCGCGGTCTGTCTCGTTTCGGGGCGGAACAGCGCGGCGCGTTTACGCCTAAATCCGCGCAGAAATCAGCGCGGCGAGCCGCTCAACGCCGTCTGCATCCTCTTTGGTGAAGCGAGCGGCACTTGGGCTGTCCAAGTCGATCACGGCGATCACTTTTCCTTCGCGGATCACGGGGACGACCACCTCCGACTGGGTCACGGCATCGCAGGCAATATGGCCGGCAAAGGCGTGAACATCCTCAACCAGTTGCGTTTTTCGTTCGCGAACCGCCGCGCCGCAAACCCCGGCACCAAGCGGGATGCGGATGCAGGCAGGGCGCCCCACAAACGGGCCGAGCACCAATTCTTCCTCCCCGTCTGAATTTGTGCCCATCCGGTAAAAACCCGCCCAATTGAGGTCCGGCACAAATTCCCAAATCAGCGCAGCAATGTTGGCCATATTGGCCACAGCGTCGCTTTCGCCCTCGGTCAAAGCATCAGCAGCATCGCATAATTGCCGATACCGTTCCGGCGTATCGAGCGTTTCGTCGGGCTTATAGTCGAACACATTGGCTCCTGGCGGCAAAATCGGGTTGTCGGAAAGGAATGTCCGACCTATCCCATGACACATGGGAATTTTTCGCAAACTCGCAATCGCTGTCCTCGTCTTTGCTGTCGTTTTGGGCGCTGGGCTATTTTATCTGTCGATCGGCAACACGGCTGAATTGTCTGTTGATGCCGTCGCCGGGACCGATCCGACCTTGGAAGAGCCCGAAGCAGAGAGCTTTCCCACGGTGCAGATCGCCAAGCCGGTTGGCTGGGAAGACGGCCAAGCGCCTGAGGCCGCAGAAGGGTTGAGCGTCAATCGCTTTGCTGAGGGGCTTGATCACCCGCGTGTGCTCTATGCTTTGCCCAATGGCGATGTCTTGGTGACATTGACCCGTGCGCCTGCGCCAGAGGGTGACGGGGATGGCGGGATCATGGCGACGATCCGCGGCTGGGTTGCCGGTTATCTCTTTTCCGAGGCTGGCGCGGCGGGCGCTTCTGCCAATGAGATTGTCTTGCTGCGCGATGGCGACGGCGATGGCACCGCAGAAATTCAGCAAGTGATCCTGTCCGAAGGGCTCGATTCCCCTTCCGGCATGAGCTGGCATGAGGGGACATTGTTTGTCGCCAATCACAATGCCGTGCTGGCGTTTGAATATGAATTGGGCAGCGATGCTGTGACCAGTACGCCGCGCAAACTGATGGATTTGCCGGGCGGCGGCGGGCATTGGATGCGCAATATGGAAATCCACCCTGATGGCGACCGGCTGTATATTGCGGTCGGTTCGGTCAGCAATATCGGCGAATCTGGCATGGAGGTCGAAGAAGGCCGAGCCATGATTTGGGAATACAACCTCACCACGGACCGCCAACGCCAATTTGCCCAAGGGCTGCGCAATGCCAACGGCCTCGATTTTAGCCCATGGTCGGGCCAGCTTTGGACGACAGTGAACGAACGCGACATGCTGGGATCGGACCTTGTGCCTGATTACCTCACCAATGTGCCGCTTGGCGCGCAATATGGTTGGCCGTGGGTCTATTATAAGAACAATATTGATCGCCGCGTTGAAACGCCGATGCCTCCTTATTTGATCGAATATACGCGCAATCCAGAATATGCGCTGGGGCCGCATGTTGCGGCTTTGGGGTTTGTCTTCACCGCGCAAGGCCACCGGATGGGCAATGCGATGGATAGCGGCGCCTTTATCGCGCGGCACGGTTCGTGGAATCGCAAGCCGCCTTCTGGCTATGATGTGGTCTATGTCGCCTTTGACGAACGCGGCAATCCGCAGGGCGCGCCCGTGCCGGTTTTGACCGGTTTCCTCAACGAAGACGGCACCACAAAAGGCCGCCCGACTTGGGCCGAATGGGCAGGCGATGGGTCGCTGTTGATTTCCGATGATACGGCCGGAATTATCTGGCGCACACATGCCCCGGATAGTGAGCCGGGTGCTGGGATCGCTCAAGTGACGGGCGAACCTTTGCGCGCGCAGGGCGAATTGGTCGATCCGCGCGCGGCGTTTGAGGAAGATTATCTGCGGCGCGGTGCGCCTCAATAGCGGCTGGTTTAGAGCTGCAATCCCGCTCGGCCCGCAATTTCGCAGGCAAATTGATACGCGCTGCGGCCCGAACGGCTGCCGCGCCTGATCGCCCAAGCGAGCGCTTCTTCTTCGCCGAATGCCAGTCCAAGCGGGTCGGTATAAGCGTGCAGAATTTCAAGAAAAGTCACTTTATCCGCCGGATGGAAGCCGAGCGTCAAACCGAAGCGATCTGCCAGCGCCAAGGCATTGTCGCGCTCATCGCGTTCATGTAGCGCGCCGTCCTCGCTATTATCGCGCCGCGAAATGGCGCGGCGGTTTGAGGTAACGGCCAATCGGACATTGCCGGGCCGCGTGGTCATCCCGCCATCAAGCAGACTGCGCAGCATCAAATTGCCCTGCGCATCCCCGGCATCAAATCCCAGATCATCGATAAACAGGACAAAGCCGCGATTCTGCCCGCTCAGGCCTTCGATCAAGGCTGGCATCGTTTGCAAAGCATCCGGCGCGATCTGGATAAGGGCGGGGCCGGGGCCGGGAGCGGGGGCGTGTTTATCGCGCGCCAAGAGATCCGCGATTGCCGACCGGATCAGCGCGGATTTCCCCATTCCGCGTGCGCCCCACAGCAACATGTCATGCGCCGCCGCACCCGATGCTAAACGGTCCAGATTTGTACACACGGCCGCCTTTTGTTCGGCAATCCCGCGCAATTGATCCAGCGATGGCGCATCAATCTGATCAATTACCCGCGCCGCCGTACCATCCCAAATAAATCCCGCGCCGCGCGACCAATCGGGCAGGGCTGCCGGCGGCGGCGCGATCCGGTCCAGCGCGTCAGCTATCCGCTCCAAAGAGTCGCGCCGCGCGCCCATATGCGTTTATCCGGCCAATTGCTGGGCAGAGAGTGAATAAAGCAGATCAGAACCCGCCAAAGCGCCCGCCTTCAGCCCGCTTGCTTCCGGCACAATCCGGTCAAGGAAGAACCGCACCGTCACTGGTTTGCTATCCGCCAAGGATGGGGCGGCACCTTGCGCGACGGCTTCGGCCTGTTTCATCAATTGCCAGCCCGCAACCGCAACGGCTGCCATCGTGCAAAACGGCACACTGCCAGCGAGCCGGTCGTCGAGGCTCGCCTCGTCCCGCATCCAGCGCGCGATATTCGCGCAGTCACTGGCAAGCGCCGCCAGCCCAGCCTCTGCAGCGGCGTCTTTTGCGATTTCGTCAAACAAAGCGATCATCGGATCGCCGCCCTCTAGGCCCAATTTGCGGGTCACCAAATCTGCGGCCTGAATGCCGTTGGTCCCTTCATAAATCGGCGCGATCCGCGAATCGCGCCAATGCTGCGCCGCGCCTGTTTCCTCGACAAAGCCCATGCCGCCGTGGATCTGGATGCCGATGCCTGACACTTCGACGCCGACATCGGTGCCCCATGCTTTGAGCAGCGGGACCAGAATTTCACTGCGGTTTTTCGCATCCGCATTGCCCAGATTTGCCCGGTCCACCTGACCCGCACAATAATAGAGCAGCGCGCGAACACCCTCCGTCAGCGCCTTCATCCGTAGCAACATCCGCCGCACATCGGGATGTTCGATAATCGCCACTGGGGTTTTGTCGGGCGATCCGGCCCGCGATGATTGCACACGGTCGCTGGCATAGGCGATCGCTTGCTGCGTTGCGCGTTCAGCGATCTGGTTGCCTTGGTTGCCAACATTGATCCGTGCATTGTTCATCATCGTGAACATCGCCATCAATCCGCGGTTTTCTGCGCCAACCAATTCGCCGATACATTCCTCATTATCGCCGTAGCTCATCACGCAGGTCGGCGAAGCATTGATGCCCAGCTTATGTTCGAGGCTAACCGGGCGCAGGTCGTTGCGCGGACCGAGCGATCCGTCGGCATTCACATGATATTTGGGGACCACAAACAGCGAAATGCCGCGCGTCCCCTCTGGCGCATCGGGCAAACGCGCGAGCACCAGATGGATGATATTTTCTGCCAGCTCATGATCACCCCAGGTGATGTAGATCTTTTGGCCCTTAATCTTGTATTTGCCCGCATGCTCGCCGTCCGCAATCGGTTCTGCAGTGGCGCGCAGAGCGCCGACATCGCTGCCTGCGGCGGGCTCGGTTAGGTTCATCGTGCCCGACCATTTGCCGCTGACTAGGTCGGGCAGGTATTTCGCCTGTTGATCCGCGCTGCCATGGTGTTCCAACGCTTCAATCGCGCCAACCGACAACATCGGCAGCAGATTGAACGCCATATTCGCCGCGCCGAGATTTTCGAGCACATTGCAACCCAGCGTGAAAGGCAAGCCTTGCCCGCCATGTTCGGCTGGGCTGGCGATGGCATTCCAGCCTTGCTCGACATAGCCGTCATAGGCTTCTTTAAATCCATCCGGCAGGCGCACGACGCCGTTTTCCAGTTTCGCCCCTTCCAAATCGCCAATGCGGTTGAGCGGCGCGAATTCGCCCGCTGCAAATTGACCGACTCCTTCGACAATGGCTTCGACCAGATCCGGCTCAGCATGGGCGAATTTTTCATGGCGCGCGATCTCTTCGATCCCGGCATTCACGCGGATGGCCAGCAGCTGATCTTGTGTAGGCGGAGTGTAAGGTGTCACGGGCGATGCTCGATTTGATTGGTTTTGGGGCAGATTTGGGCGCTGCGCCTTGGCAGGCGCCGCCTGAGAATATAGCGCACCTGTCATGAGCGGCAAGAACGTTACGGAAGTGGTGATAGCAGACGCATCGGGGATCGCCCGGGCGGCTCAGATTCTCGAATCCGGCGGGATCGTGGCGGTGCCGACGGAGACTGTTTATGGCCTCGCCGCGCGCGCCGATAGCGAGGCCGCGGTTGCGAAGGTTTACGCGGCCAAGGGGCGTCCCGGTTTCAACCCGTTGATCGTGCATGTTCGCGATGTGGATCAGGCGCGGCTCTTTGCTCAGTGGTCAGATGCGGCGCAGACCGCAGTTGAAACGCAGTGGCCCGGCCCGCTCACGATTGTTGTGCCGGCCAAACCAGCGCGTGCGTTGGCTGATGCCGTGACAGCAGGGCTGGATAGTGTTGCGCTGCGCTGTCCGGCGCATCCGGTGATGCGGGCTTTGCTCGATCTGGTGGATTTCCCGCTCGCCGCGCCATCCGCCAACCGCAGCGGGTTTATCAGCCCGACAAGCGCGGCCCATGTTCTAACCTCGCTCGACGGAAGGATAGATTTGGTGCTGGATGGCGGCACGACGCAAGACGGGGTCGAATCGACGATCCTCGCCCTTCGCGAAGATGGCACATGGGAAGAATTGCGCCCCGGTCCGGTCGATCTCAATGCCCTGCATCAGCAATATTTTGGCGCGCCTCTTCCCGCAAAGACGGGCAAAGATACGATCGAAGCCCCCGGCCAGCTCGCCAGCCATTATGCGCCGGGAAAACCGGTCCGGCTCGATGCGGCCGCCGGTGCGCCTGATGAATTCCTGATCGGTTTTGGCGCAGTTAAGGGCGCATGCACCCTGTCTGAAAGTGGCGATTTAGCAGAAGCAGCCGAGCGTCTGTATGATTGCCTGCATCGGGGGGCCGCCTCTGATTATCCGCGGATGGCCGTCGCGCCGGTTCCGCATCTGGGCCTAGGGCGCGCCATTAATGATCGGTTGCGCCGCGCCGCCGCGCCCGCTGATTAGGGCTTAATCGCCTTCAGGTTCTGCGGGGATATAGCGCATCAATTCGCGCATTTCTTCGCGTGTTTCTTCCGCATCGCGGCACGCCCCGCGATCCCCATCTTCGCATTCTTCGACTTGTTTTTCGTAATCGCGTTCCAACCGGCCAAGCCGTTCTTCGCGCCTGCGAATTTCGCGGCCCCGGTTTTCATCCGATTCCGATTGGCTGGTGGTGGCCAGGTCAACCGCCTTGCTCGCCACGCGGACGGGTGCCGTCACCACATTGGCAGCGGTGCGGACGAGACAGCCCGAAAGCATGAGCGACATGGCCATCAGGCCCAAAAGTGCAGGAGCGCGCATGACAGCATCATGCGCGCTCCTAGATAGAATGCAAGTCAGGTGTTGAACGGAGGGTGCCTATTCCTCTGGCGTTTCTTCTTCCTCGACAACTTCCGTAGCCCCTTCAGCAGAATCGGCTGCAGTGTCTTCTGCCGCATCCGCTGGTTCTGGCTCACCAGCCGCCGGTCCGCATGTCAGCTTGCCCGAACCAACCGCACTAACGCTGCATGTCGCAGAGCCATAGACGCGGACATTGCCCGCGCCTGCGATAGAGGCATCAACGTCGCCGTCAGAGGCAAATTCTACGCTGCCTGATCCGCCGATGGAGATTTCAGCCGCGTCCGCTTTGAGGTCAGGCATGTCTACATCGCCCGATCCGCCAATGCTGATTTCGAGCCTATCTGCCGTGCCCGCCCCTTTGATGGAGCCAGAGCCTCCAATCGTTACATCCAGCGTCTCTGCTGCGATTTCGGCAACATTGATGGAGCCTGATCCCCCAATCGTCAGATCAGACTGCGTTGCGACTTGCGCCGCTTCAACCGACCCCGATCCGGCGATCACGATGCTTTCCGGCGCTGGCATTGTGACGCGTACAACCGCTTTGCCATTGCGAATTCTCAAGTCGGGATCGACCGATATGCCCAAAGTTTCTGAATCCAATGCAAAGCGCAATGCGCCCTCAGGGTCGTCTTCGACCGAAATGTCCAGCGTATCGCCTGGGGTCAAAATGACCGTCGCATTGGCGGCCACGACCAGTTCTTTGGGCGAGGCGCCGTCCATATCAAGTTCAGCGAGAGGCACGCCTTCCTCTTCATTAATGGTCACGTCGACAAACCCGCAACCACTGAGGCCCGCGCCCATTGCCAGCACCGCAAGAGGTGCAATTTGTTTAATCATGCGCCTGATCATCGAATTTTCTCCATCTGTATCGAACAAATTCAAAAGGTGTATTGCTGACATAATACGCCAAGTGACCCAGTGCAACCCATTCCGTTTCCGCCCAAACGAAAAAGGGCCACCCACTGGGGCGGCCCTTAAACATTTCGAGACGGAGCAGCTTAGCTGTTCCCTAAACTCAATCCTCGTCCGGATTGTCGTAATATTGCGGTGCATGTTCGCGCAAAACTTCAAGGATTTTCTCAAGCGCGGTCGCTTCGTCGGTTTCTTCCATCGCGCCCAATTCCCGCGCGAGGCGGCTGGAGGCGGCTTCGAAAATCTGACGCTCTGAATAGCTTTGCTCAGGCTGATCTTCTGGGCGGAACAGATCGCGGGTCACTTCGGCAATCAAAACGATTTCGCCAGAATTGATCTTTGCTTCATATTCCTGGGCACGGCGCGACCACATGGTGCGCTTGACCTTGGGCTTACCCTTCAGTGTTTCCATCGCTTCCTTCAGGGTCTTATCCGAAGACAGCTTGCGCATGCCGATCGATTCAACCTTATTGGTGGGAACGCGCAGGGTCATACGCTCTTTTTCAAAGCGCAAGACATACAGTTCAAGCTGCATTCCGGCGATTTCTTCGTTTTGCAATTCCATCACCCGGCCAACGCCGTGCTTTGGATAAACAACATAGTCGCCAACGGCGAAGGCGAGCGCAGTGGTTGCATTGGACGCCATGCGAAATCCTTTCTTGTGGCCGGGCCAGCAGATGGGCGCAAAACAATGTTCGATGCGGTCCGCGTCTCCCACAATTTAAGGAGGCAAGGGCCGAGCGGAAACCGTTTAGCGTTAGGGTTGCTGGGTGATGGCCTTTCTAATTGTCATCGCCTGCGCAGGAACTGGTCAAAGGACCAGCCAGCGCGGTTGAAACATTATATAGCATAAGAGAGGCAATATTGCGAGTCGCGGAATGAACCCCGCAATTGCGTGCAACATTCAGGGACCTGCGCGGCCCGCATTTAGTCGCCTTCGCCGGGCTCAGCGCTGAAATATTTTTCAAACTTGCCCTTTTCGCCTTTATGCTCATCGGCATCGGCGGGTGGGTCTTTTTGGCCGGTAATGTTCGGCCATTCGGCGGAGAATTTGGTGTTCAACTCCAACCATTTTTCAAGGCCGTCTTCGGTGTCTGGCAAGATCGCCTCGGCTGGGCATTCCGGTTCGCAGACGCCGCAATCGATGCATTCGCTGGGGTTGATCACCAGCATATTGTCGCCCTCATAAAAACAGTCGACCGGGCACACTTCGACACAGTCGGTGTATTTGCATTTGATGCAGTCATCGGTGACGACGTAAGTCATTGAGCGTCTTTCATCTTGGTAAATCCGGCTGGATGGCCGTAAAATCACAACTACGTTAACATTCAGGGCGCTGCTAAAAGCAATTCCTATTAGTGGTCAAGCTCCCGATAATGACACTTGGCCTCCGCAGAAGACGCCCGGCGCTCTGGAAGCGACACAAGCTCGACCACATGAACCTCTTTTCCCACCATCAGGGTCAGGACATCGCCGATAGCGACATTCTCGCTCACACGCTGCACATGTTTTCTATTCCGGCGCAAAGCGCGCCCCTCAATCATGGCGCGCGCGGCGGAACGGGTGCGCGCGAAACGCAGATAGACCAGCAAGCGATCGATCCTGAGCGTGTCTTGCTCAGCCTCTTCAATCGGATTGCTGATACTTGCGCTCATCCGCCGAGAAGGTCCGCCAAACTGTCAAAGGCACCGCTGGCGCGGGCAGGGCCGGTATCGGGCTTTTGGGCTGGCTTGTTGGTCGGATTGCCGTGCTTGCTGTGTTTGCCGCCACCTTTTCCGCCGCCTTTGCGGTTGCTGTTTTGCGGCGCGTTGCCGGAACCTTTCCGCTGGCCCTCTTGCTGCCGGTCCTGCTGAGGGCCGCGCCGATTGCGCGCTTTGTCGCGACTTCTGTCACGCCCTCTTTCCTTGCCGCTTTCTCCTGCGCGCCGGGGCCGCCATGTCCAACTGTCGGGTGCGGTGGGGCCGTGCGCTCCCTCTGGCAATGCGCGGGCGTGTTGCACTCGGAAACCAGCGCTGCCCAGCAAGCGCCGCGCATTCTCTTCCTCAAGCCCAATCGAAATCGGCAGAGCCAATTCCAACCGGAACCGGGCGTTTCGCTCTTTTGATGTTTTATCGGTGGCTTTTGACCGCGCATCAAAGGCGGCGCGCAAGATTTTCTCCGCCAGATCCACCCGAATCAGCTGACCCCCGGCGGGCCGGTATCCCGCAGGAACGCCCTTACCCTCCGCCAACACCGGCAGCATCATATCCTGCAGCGGCCGTTTATCGAGGCCAAGCGCATGCAGCAAACGGCGCGGCGCTGGTTTCAAAAGCGGCCCGGCGTAAATGTCCAGCGCACCAAATGTCACGCCAAGTTTGCGCAAAAACGGCCGCATTTCTTTGGGCAGATGTTCAAGGCCCGCCCGCTCTCGGCTGACGACGCCGCGCGCGTCGATCAGAGTGATCAACAAAGCCCGCGCTTGGCTGCCTGCTTCAGGATCGCGCGCGGCTTCTGCGAGTTTGCGCAAAGGGCTCAGCGGCTCAAGCTGCTTGCCGAGCCATGCGATCAAGCCTGTCTCCAACTTGGCTTTGGCCGCATCGGGCAAAACGCTCAGCTCGCGGGTGAATTCCAGCCGCGCCGTGCCAAAATCTTCTGGCAGGACAATATCGGCGAGCTTTTGTTTTTGCCAAAACACTGCGCCGCGCTCGATAGCCAATTCTTCGACGCCTTCGGCCAAAAGCCATTCCGCGCGCGCCGCCAAAATACCCGGCAGTGCCTTTTCCCCTGCCGCAAGCAGCATTTTGCGGTCTTCAAGCGCAGCGTTCGGATCCACAACAAAGCGGAACCCGTCCAGCTTGCCAATGACTTCGCCCTCAACGCTGAGCGCGCCGGTATCTTCTAATGTTACGGGCAGGGCGGACCCATCTTGCCCCAAAGATTTCATCAAAATTGTCGTCCTCCGGTTGACGAACCGTTCTGTTAGACGCGCATGCAGCGCATCGGAAAGTTTTGCCTCAACCGCGCATGCCCGCGCCGCCATTTCATCGCGCGCCAGCACCCAATCGGGCCGCTGGCAGATATAGGCCCAAGATCGGATCGCGGCTATCCGTCCTTGCAATGTGTCAATATCGCCGCGCGTCCGGTCAAGTTCGGCGATCCGCGCCGCAACAAAATCGGCGCCGAGATAGCCGCCTTGTAGGTCTTGCCACAAGCGCGCGACGAAACGCGAATGGGGATCAGCGCCGATTTGGCGAAAATCTGGCAGGCAACACGCTTCCCAAAACCGCCGCACACTGCCCGCGCCGCGAATGTTCTCAGCAAAAGGTTCACTGGCGAGGCGTTTGAGAACGGCAAGGTCAATCGCCTCGGGTGCGCCGCGCAAAACATCGCTGTGCGGGCGGGATTCCAAGTCTCCGATCAGCACTTTGATCGTGTCAAAGCGCGGCTCTGCCTCGCGCCAGTGCAATTTGGTGAGCGGTGCGAATTTGTGTTCCTCAATCGCGAACACTTCTTCTTCGCTAAATTCAAGCGGCGCACCAGAGCGGCTGCCTCCGCCGGTCAACGTCCCAAAACTGCCATCGCGCTGATGCCGCCCGGCGCGCCCAGCGATTTGGGCCATTTCCGCCGGATTCAGCCGCCGTTTGCGCCGGCCATCGAATTTGGACAAAGCGGCAAAGGCAACGTGATGCAGGTCGAGATTGAGACCCATGCCAATCGCATCGGTGGCGACAATATAATCAACTTCACCGTTTTGGAACAACTCAACCTGTTTATTACGCGTTTCTGGTGAAAGCGCTCCCATGACCACCGCGGCCCCACCGCGAAACCGTTTCAGCGCCTCAGCCACCGCGTAAACTTGTTCAACCGAGAAAGCGACGACGGCGCTGCGCGGCATCAGCCGCGACAATTTCGCGGTGCCCGCATGGGTCAAGGTAGAGAATCGCGGCCGTTCGACCATTTCCGCTTCTGGGATCAGCTTTCGGACGATCGGCTCCAAAGTCGCCGAACCGAGAATCATCGTCTCCTCCCGCCCACGCGCATTAAGCAGGCGATCGGTGAAAATATGGCCGCGTTCCGGGTCCGCGCCGATCTGCGCTTCATCAATAGCGACGAAGGCATGGCGTCCATTCTTACCCGAACCGCGCCGATCCATCGCCTCCATCGTGCAGCAGAGATAGCGTGCATTGGGCGGCTCGATCCGTTGCTCTCCGGTGATCAGGGCGACCGCATCATCGCCCTTGATCGCGCGGACCCGGTCATAGACCTCGCGCGCCAGCAATCTCAGCGGAAAACCCATCATGCCAGAAGAATGGGCGCACATCCGCTCAATCGCCAAATGCGTCTTGCCGGTGTTGGTCGGGCCTAGAACCGCCTTCACCACGCCTTGATCAGAAAATTTCGAGAGGGAATTGAGCGTCACAAGAACCGTTCTGTCAGGCTTAATGCAGCGGGGCAATATAAGCGGGCCAGCTGGTTTGGGATTACTGATTTTGCGCGCCATTTCTGTGCGGGCCGTATATGTAAAACACCCTACCGCATGCGAGACTCGTCTGATCGCTGGTTAAGTGCACATTTACTTTGATTGGCCATGGAAGAAGGGCAGGGCTAAAGAGCGCCCGCGCCCGCAAATTCACCGTTGGAAAGCCCCCTGGATAGCCCCCATGGATAATACGAGCGACATTCCGGAGAATAACACGCCCGATCCGGGCATGGGCGTCGATGCAGAAACGGCGCGTGAGCTGGCGCCGTATTTCCATAAGAACCGCCAATTGGCCGTCCCTAGCAAGGGGCAAAAGGTCAAACGCCAAGTCCTCTCCCGCGTCAGCGGCTGGGGCGCGCGCTATGACGAATGGAAATTGAGCGCGGGGGCGTGGTTTGACGGGCTCGATCTGACGCCAAATCTGGCGGAAAATATCGGCAGCCGCCGGTGGTTTCGTGGGGCCGGAACGATGGTTTTGCTGGGCGCGGTGGCGCTGGCATTTTGGCCGAATTTTGCACCACTAGAGGCGCGGGCCGCAATGCCCGAAAGCGCCGAAATCCGCGATGAATTCCGCAGCCAGATGATTATGCCGCTGGCTCTGGGCGCTGATAGTGGGCGGCGCATGGGGCCAACGGCGGATGTTATCCCGCTCGAAAATGCGCCGGAACGCCCGCGCATCGAATTGACCGCGACTTTGGCGGCGGGTGACAGTTTCGCCAGCATGCTGCGCCGGGCAGGGGTCTCTGCCACCGATATTGGCCGGGTCAGCTCGCTGATTGGGGGCGCGATGCCGCTGTCTGAGATTGAGCCCGGGACGCAGATTGATATCGTCCTTGGCCGCCGTCCAGAGGCTGGCGCGGCGCGGCCGCTTGATGCGTTGAAATTCCGCGCGCGGTTCGATCTGGAACTGGAAATTGGCCGCCAAGCTGTACCAACCGAAACCGAAGTCTTGGACAGCGGCGAATTGTCGCTCGCCCGAAACGTCATCCGCGTTGATGACACGCCGTTGCGCGTCCGGGGGCAAGTCGGTGCCAGCATGTACCGATCCATGCGCGCCGCTGGCGTTCCGGCCAGCGCGGTGCAGGATTATCTTCGCGCGCTTGATGACAAAATCGATATGGACCGCGAAGTGCGCGCCAGTGATGAATTCGACATTATCATCGCCTATCGCCGCGCCGCGACAGGGGAACGGCAAGCCGGGCAATTGCTCTATGCCGGGATCGACCGCAGCGGCCAGCCCAAGACGCAATTGATGCGCTGGGGATCAGAGGGGCGCTTCTATGAGGCGTCCGGCGTGGGTGAACAAAGGCGTGGTCTGGTTGCGCCGGTACCGGGGCCAATTTCATCGCGCTATGGCATGCGGCGGCACCCGATCCTTGGTTATCGCCGGATGCATTCGGGTATGGATTTCCGTGCCCGGCACGGCACCCCAATTGTCGCTGTTACCGATGGCCGCGTCCAATCGGCCGGGCGCGCGGGCGGGTGCGGCAATGCGGTGAAGATTGATCATGGCGGCGGATTGGCCACGCGTTATTGCCATATGAGCCGCATGTCAGTGCGCCGCGGTCAGGATGTTCGGCGCGGTCAAGTCATCGGTTATGTCGGGTCGACCGGCCTGTCGACAGGGCCGCACCTGCATTACGAAATGTATCGCGGCGGCCGCCACATTAACCCGGCAAGCGTTGATTTTGTCACGCGCGCGGTTTTGTCAGGCACTGAGCTCATCGATTTCCGTCGCCGTCTCATTGATCTACGCGATATCGAACCGGGCGCTGCGCTGGCTGATCTCGAACCGCTCGTCAGCGAGATCGAAGAGCCTCTGCGTGAAATTGAGAAGATCGGGCAAACCCAAGCGCCGGAATGATTTGAGGGTTTGATCGCCGCATGAATTTGCGGCAAACCTGCTGGCATGACAGCAAACTATCCCGGCACGCGCCTGCGCCGCACCCGCGCCACCGCTTGGAGCCGCTCGCTCCACCGCGAAACTCTTATCACACCGGCAGATTTGATCTGGCCGCTCTTTGTGACAGAAGGCAGCGGGGTCGAAGATCCGATTGGCTCGCTTCCCGGTGTCTCCCGTTGGTCAGTCGATGGCATTGTGGCGCGCGCGAAAGAGGCTGTCGCGCTTGGCATTCCGGTTGTCGCGTTGTTTCCCAATACCCAGCCCGATCGCCGATCCGACGATGGGGCAGAGGCGCATAATCCAGACAATTTGATGTGCCGCGCCATCCGCGCAATTAAGGATGCGTGCGGCGATGATATTGGCGTGCTGACTGACGTCGCGCTCGACCCTTACACCGCTCATGGCCAAGACGGCCTGCTGGATAAGAGCGGTTATGTCACCAATGATGATACGGTCGCCGTGCTGGTGGATCAGGCGATCAATCAAGCCGAAGCGGGTGCGGATATTATTGCCCCATCCGATATGATGGATGGCCGGGTGCGCGCGATCCGCATGGCGCTCGAAATGGGTGAGCATCACAATGTTCAAATCATGAGCTATGCCGCCAAATATGCGAGCGCCTTTTACGGGCCGTTTCGTGATGCGGTCGGGTCCGGCGGCCTGTTGAAGGGTGATAAGAAAAGCTATCAAATGGACCCGGCCAACGGCGATGAGGCGCTGCGCGAAGTTGAGTTCGACATTGCGGAGGGGGCAGATAGCGTGATGGTCAAACCCGGCCTTGCTTATCTCGATATTGCCCGCCGCGTAAAAGACGCATTTGGCGTGCCGGTCTTCGCGTATCAAGTCAGCGGCGAATATGCGATGATCGAGGCCGCCGCCGCCGCCGGAGCGGGGGATCGTGACGCTTTGGTTTTGGAAACGCTCCTTGCCTTTAAACGCGCCGGGTGCAGCGGTGTGCTGACCTATCACGCGCCGCATGCTGCGCGGCTGCTCAATGGCTGAATTCCGGCACGAAACCGAGCGGCTGATCTTGCGTGATTGGCGCGAGGATGACTGGGCGGAGTTTTGGGCGGGCACCAACACGCCTGCTGTGATGCGCTGGCTGGGCGGGGTTTGCGACGCGGAAAGACAGCGGTTTTACCAAGAGCGTTGGCTGGCCTGCAATGCGGCGCATGGCCACACATTTTGGCCGGTGGAGCGGAAAAGCGACGGCGCAATTCTGGGTTTTTGCGGGCTAAAACGAAGCAATGAAGAAGGCGGTCCGCAGGGGATGATGGAGGCCGGCTGGCGTCTGCGCGAGGATGCATGGGGCAAAGGCTATGCGAAGGAAGCCGCCGCCGCCTCGCTTGATATTGCCTTTGACACATTCGGCGCAGAAGAAGTCATCGCTCTGACGATTGAGCCGAATACCGCAAGCTGGGGAATGATGGTCAGTTTGGGGATGGAACGGCGCGAAGATCTCGACTTTGAAAATGACGCGTTTGATCCCGCAAACCCGCTGATCATCGCTTATTCAATGTCGCAAAGCGCGTGGATTGATCGGCATGCCTGATTTGGTGCTAGAGACGGATCGCTTGGTCCTGCGCACAATCACAGAACATGATGTGGACGATCATGATCGACATTTGAACACACAAGCCGTGACGGCGCGATTGGGCGGCGTGATGGAACGCCACCAAATCGAAGCGCGCCATGCCCGCGGGATGGCGATGTATGCCAAGGACGGGTTCAGTTTCTTGTTCATGATCGAAAAATCGAGCGGCCAGATGGTGGGTTATGGCGGGATCAAATGGGTCGATAATCCCCGCGCGCCCAATATCGGCGATCACGAGGTCGGCTGGATTGTGCGCGAAGATCGCTGGCGGCGTGGTTATGCCTACGAATCGATGACGGCGATCCTTGATTGGGCATTTACGCGGATTGGCGCGCCGCATGTCGTGGCGCTGACCAGCCATGCCAATATCGGCAGTTGGAAGCTGATGGAAAAACTGGGTATGGAGCGGCGCGAAGACCTCGATTTTTTCGATCCTGATTATCCCGAAGAGGACAATCCGGCGATCCAATATTCGCTCACCCAAGAACAGTGGCAGGCCCAAGAATGACACAGTATCCCGGCGCAAATATCATCACGATCCACGGCAAAACGCCCAAGATCCACGAAACCGCTTTTATCGCGCCCGGTGCCACTATCATCGGCGATGTTGAGATCGGTGCAGGCAGTTCGATCTGGTACAATTGCGTTGTGCGGGCCGATGTCTTCACCATCCGCATTGGCGAGCGGACCAATGTGCAAGATGGCAGCGTGCTGCATTGCGATCCGCCGCGCCCCGGTGATGAAGAAGGGTGCCCGCTGGTGATTGGTGACGATGTTCTGATTGGCCATATGGCGATGGTGCATGGATGCCGGATCGAAGATCGCGGCTTTGTCGGGCTGGGCGCGATTGCGATGAACAAATCGGTGATCGGCAGTGACGCGATGCTGGCGGCGGGCGCGATGTTGACGGAGCGTAAGGTGATGGGGCCGCGCGAATTGTGGGCGGGCCGTCCGGCGAAGAAGCTGAAAGACCTATCGGATGCGGCGATTGCCGGCATGGGTATTGGCACCGCGCATTATGCGGAAAATGCGCGGCACCATAAGATAGCGGTCAAAGACAGTTTGGGGTAAAACTTGCGGCCGCTTAGCCGGGACCTTTGGTCATATATTTCATCATATGCGGCATGAAATCGATCTTGCCGATATCCAGCCCTTCCATGCGCAAAATCGCATAAGCGGCGGTGAGGTGAAAATAGAAATTGGTGAGCGACCAATCGCGCACATATTCCTCAGCCGATAGAGTGAATTGCATCCCATTGGGCAGGTCGAGCACCACCGTGCTGTCCGCTGCGACCAGCTCGTCTGCGGTGACGCTATCAAGCAGATCGGCCGTTTCCTGGAGCGCGGCTTTCGCCCCGGCAATCGTTGTTTCATTGTCATCGCGCGATGTAAAACTGCGGCTGGTGAGGCGCGGCAATGCTTCGCCCGGCAGATTTGCAACAAAGCGCGCCTGCGTCGCCAGTGGGTGCATGTCTTCGGCAAGCCGGCTTTCCAGCAAGGCGTCGCCTTTGGCATGCGCCTCGGCCTTGGTCAGCATGCCCAGCATCGTGTCGATACGGGCGCGGTAAACGGCGATGGATTGGTCGTAGAGGGTCATAGTTATTCTCCAGTTTCGAAATGAAACCTAAGCGTGAGCGGTGAGCTATTCAAGGTTTGGCATGCGCGTTCTAATCACGAATAAGCGCGCGCAGGCTCTCGATCCGATCAGCCTCATGCACCGGCTTGTCCCAGCGGATGCGATGAATGCGCGGGAACCGCATGGCGAGGCCGGATTTGTGGCGTTTTGAGGTGTGAACGCTGTCGAAGGCAACCTCGAAAACCAATGTACGTTCAACTTCGCGAACCGGCCCAAATCGGTTGAGGGTGGTTTGCCGCACCAACTTGTCGAGCTTCTTAAGCTCCGCATCGGTGAAGCCCGAATAGGCTTTGCCAACCGGCAGCAATTCGGCGCCTTCTTCTGGATCGCCATTCCAGCATCCAAATGTGTAGTCGGAATAGAAGCTCGACCGCCGCCCGCTTCCCCGTTGAGCATACATCAGCACACAATCAATCAGCAGCGGATCACGCTTCCATTTGTACCACAATCCTGTCTTGCGCCCTGCAATATAGGGACTGTCGCGGCGCTTCAGCATCAAGCCTTCAATCGCATCTTCGCGCGTGCCCTCGCGGATCTTGGCTAGGCCAGCAAAGTCGCGCGCCGCAACTAGTGCCGATAGGTCAAACTGAGCAGCAGGCAGACGCGGCATCAACCCTTCCAGCGCGGTGCGGCGATCGGTCCAAGTCAGTTCGCGCAAATCCTCACCCTCAATCAGCAAGGCGTCATAAAGCCGAACGAAAGCAGGTGCCTCAGCAAGCATTTTCTTGGACACTTTTTTGCGCCCAAGCCGCTGCTGCAAAGCGTTGAAACTGGCGGCGCCCCCTCCCTGTGCGGTACCCCGCACAAGCAATTCCCCATCAAGCACGCCGTCCATTGGCAAAGCGTCCAGCAATTCAGGGAAACTGGCCGAAATATCATCACCGCTGCGCGAATAGAGGCGTGTTTGATCGCCGGTTTTAACAATTTGAACGCGGATGCCGTCCCATTTCCATTCGGCGGCATAATCCGTCAGATTAACTTCCGCTTCCTCCAACGGATGTGCGAGCATGAAGGGGCGGAAATGTGGGCGATTGGCAATATCTGGCGGCGCGCCGCCATCCGCCGCCCATGCGAACAGTTCGGCATAGGGCGCGTCCAAAGCGTGCCAATATTCCTCCACCGCTTCGACAGACACATCGAAGGCCTGCGCAAAGGCCGTCTTCGCCAGCCGCGCCGAAACCCCGATCCGCATCCCACCCGTTGCCAGCTTGATCAGTGCATAACGCCCATTCGCATCCAACCGGTCGAGCAATTTGGACAATTCCTTCGGGGCCGTCACCCGTGTGAGATGTGCCAAAGCGTCCACGGTTTCAGAAAGGCTGGCGGGCTCAGCGTCTTCCTCAGCCTCGGCCGCCGCGCTCGGCCACAACATGCTCGCGGTTTCCGCCGTATCGCCGACAAAATCGCGGCTGAGCGTCCACAAGATCGGATCGACGCGTTCTTTCATTAAATTTCGTATGGTCGAACTTTTCACGCCGGGAAAATCAAGCTCCCCGGTAAGCGCCGCCAACGCCCAGCCGCGATCCGGATCGGGGGCCGCGCGCAAATAATCCGCGATCAGGGCCAGCTTGCGATTGCGGCTGGATGTGTACACCACAGTGTCGAGCAGAGCGGAAAAGGCTTTCATCGCAGCCCGCTTCCTGCTTCACGCTCTAGACATATCGCAGCGTCCATACGCGGCGGACAGTTTTCCAGAAGGATATCGCTTTTATGAAATTCGCACCTCTCGCCGCGCTCTTGCTTTTGACCGGCACCGCCGCGCCCGCTCTTGCCGATGCCCACACCGAAGCAACCGAGGCCGCAGCGGCCACTATCAACACGCCGATTGAAAAGCTGATGGCGGATGATGCGACCAAAGCGGTCGTGCTTGCGAACCTGCCGGGGATTGATGAGCACCCCGCTTACGGCCAATTTAAAGGCATGAGCCTGGTCGAATTGAAGCCATGGTCGCAAGGGCTGATCACGGATGAAATTCTTGAGAAGATCACCGCCGATCTCGCTGCGCTGGCGTAAATCCCGCTGGCGTAGGTCTTTGGGGGCAGGGAGGTCACTCACCATCCTGCCCGCCATCCTCATCGCGCCCAACCATTGCCAGCGCCCGGGCGCGCCGCTGATTTAACTCGCACCACCTCAACAAGGCTTCCTCGCGGCCATGGGTAATCCATGTTTCCGCCGGGCCAACATCGATGATGGTCTGCGTCAGCTCATTCCAATCGGCATGGTCGCTGATGATCAATGGCAATTCTACGCCGCGTTGGCGCGCGCGGCCGCGCACCCGCATCCACCCACTCGCCATTGCTGTGGCTGGATCCGGCAAACGCCGCGACCAGGTCCCCCTAAGCGCGGAGGGCGGGGCGATGATAATGCTGCCGCGTATTTCGCCTTTCGTATGATCCGCGACCAGCTTTAGATCACCCAGTTCGACGCCGTGCTCTTCATAGAGGCGGCACATTTTCTCCATCGCCCCATGCAGATAGATCGTCTGGCTGTGGCCGGCCGTGCGCAATTCTGCGATCACACGTTGCGCCTTGCCAAGGGCGTAGGCGCCCACCAGCACCGACCCCTCACCCTGATGAGCGAGCGCGGTTAGCAATTTCGCCATTTCATCGGCAATTGGCGGATGCGCAAAGACAGGCAGGCCAAAGGTCGCCTCGGTAATAAACACATCGCACGGCGTGACTTCAAACGGGGCGCAGGTGGGGTCGGCGCGGCGCTTATAATCGCCGGTGATCACCACCCGCTCGCCCGCATGTTCGAGCAGGATTTGCGCCGATCCCAGCACATGTCCCGCCGGGATAAAGGTCGCATCTACCCCGCCGCGCAGCCGGATCGTTTCGCCATATTGCACCGGCACCGCGCCTTCGCGGGTGTTATACCGCAGCGCCATGATCGCCAGTGTTTCCGGCGTTGCCACGGTTTCGCCGTGTCCGCCGCGTGCGTGATCGGCGTGGCCATGCGTGACCAAAGCCCGGTCAACCGCGCGGCTGGGGTCGATCCATGTGTCTGCGGGCACGATTTGCACGCCCCATTTTGCCGGCTTGATCCAAGAGAAAGGCGCGGATGGTGTGTTCATGCGCACTTCGCAAAAAAGGCGCGGACAAGCCTCCTTATCCGCGCCTCATATTGTCTTTGCATCGTTAAAATCCGCAGGGTTTAACCCTCTTTATCGCTGCCCGATTCTTCCGGTTTCGGATCATCCTTCGCTGGCGGAGGCGTCTTCTTCGCGGCGGGTTTCCTTTTTGCAGCAGGCTTGCGCTTCGGCTTTTCTTTAGGCGGGGCAGGGGTGAGTTCGAAAGACGGTTTGCCTTCCTTCACCGTCACATGGACCTCTCCGCCATCGGTGAGCTTGCCGAACAACAATTCTTCGGCGAGCGGCTGTTTGATCTTGTCTTGGATCAAGCGGCCCATTGGGCGCGCGCCATAGAGTTTGTCATAGCCCTTATCGGCCAGCCAGCTGCGCGCTTCGGTGTCGAATTGGATATGGACGTTTTGTTCGGCCAATTGCAATTCGAGTTCGAGGATGAACTTGTCCACCACGCGGGCAACCGTCGATTTGCCCAAATAGGCGAACGGCACAATCGCATCCAAACGGTTGCGGAATTCTGGCGTGAACATTTTCTTGACCGCTTCGGATCCGGCGTCTTCTTTCGACACATCGCCAAACCCGATACCTTGGCTGGCCATCACAGCCGCGCCGGCATTGGTGGTCATGATGAGCACAACATTGCGGAAATCGACCGTTTTGCCGTGATGATCGGTCAGTCGGCCATTATCCATCACCTGAAGCAGGATGTTGAACAGGTCAGGATGCGCCTTTTCAATTTCATCGAGGAGCAACACGCAATGCGGGTTCTGATCAACCGCATCGGTTAAAAGGCCTCCTTGGTCGTAACCAACATAACCTGGGGGCGCACCGATCAGGCGGGACACCGAATGCCGTTCCATATATTCCGACATATCGAACCGCTTCAGCTCAATCCCCATGATCGAGGCCAATTGCCGCGCGACTTCGGTTTTACCCACGCCGGTCGGGCCGCTGAACAGGAAGGAGCCGATTGGCTTGTCCGGATCGCGCAGACCAGCGCGCGACAGTTTCATTGCGGTTGAGAGACGGGTGATCGCTTCGTCTTGACCAAACACGACATGTTTCAAATCGCGGCCAAGGTTCTCGAGCGCTTTCTTGTCGTCCTTGCTCACCGATTTCGGCGGGATGCGCGCCATTGTCGCAATCACTTGCTCGATCTCTCGCGCGGTGATCTTTTTCTTACGGCGGCTGGGCGGGACGAGCATTTGCATCGCGCCCACTTCATCAATCACATCAATCGCTTTGTCCGGCAATTTGCGGTCATTGATGTACCGCGCCGACAGCTCAACAGCGGTTTTCAGCGCGTCGGGCGTGTATTTGACATTGTGATGCTCTTCGAATGCGGTGCGCAGACCTTTGAGGATCTTAATCGTGTCCTCAACTGTCGGCTCATTCACGTCGATCTTCTGGAAACGCCGCAGCAAAGCGCGGTCTTTCTCAAAATGATTGCGGAACTCTTTGTATGTGGTCGACCCGACGCAGCGGATCGTGCCGCCAGACAGCGCAGGTTTTAGCAGGTTCGAGGCATCCATTGCCCCGCCACTGGTTGCGCCTGCACCGATGACGGTGTGGATTTCGTCGATGAACAGGATCGCATGCGGCATCCCCTCCAATTCGGACACGACTTGTTTCAGCCGCTCCTCAAAATCACCACGATAGCGCGTGCCTGCCAGCAAAGCGCCCATATCGAGCGAATAAATCACCGCCTCATTGAGAACTTCTGGCACGTCGCCTTCGACGATTTTGCGCGCGAGGCCTTCAGCAATCGCAGTTTTTCCGACGCCGGGGTCGCCGACATAAAGCGGGTTGTTCTTTGATCGGCGGCACAAGATCTGGATCGTGCGATCAACCTCTGGCCCGCGGCCAATTAGGGGATCGACTTTGCCAGCCTCTGCTTTCGCATTGAGGTTGACGGTAAACTGATCGAGCGCCGTTTCTTTCTTATTGCCGCCTTCTTTCCCGCCTTCTGCATCGGCGGGACCGGCTGCGTCTTCGCTGCCTTGCGGGGCGTTTGTTTCCAGCTGGCGTCCGCCTTTGCCAATGCCGTGGCTGATATAGCTGACCGCATCCAGACGGCTCATATCCTGTTGTTGCAGGAAATAAACCGCGTAGCTGTCGCGCTCAGAGAACAAAGCGACCAAAACATTTGCGCCCGTCACCGTGTCTTTGCCCGATGATTGGACATGCAGGATCGCGCGCTGAATCACCCGCTGAAAACCGGCGGTTGGCTGCGGATCGGCGTCTTCTTCTGTTTTGAGCGACTGGTATTCTTGGTCGAGATATTGTTTCACCACCTCACCAAGTTCAGCCAGATCAACTCCGCAAGCGGACATGACCTGCGCCCCGTCTTCGTCATCAATCAGTGCGAGCAGCAAATGCTCCAGCGTTGCATATTCGTGGCGACGCTCTGACGCATGGGACAGCGCATTGTGCAGGGTTCTTTCGAGATTCTGGGCGAAGCTGGGCATCGTTGGGTCTCTATTGCGGCGGTGATAATGCTCTTGGAATAAGAGCCATGAAAAAGGTGTTTAAACTATATGGGGCAAACGCGCAGGATTGCGACTCCGAATCCGTGGTAATTGTCATTCTGTGCACTGTCCGCCGATCGCAGCGGGCAGAATCGAAGCCGCGACAATGCCGGGCAGGGCGCCGGTCCCAATCTCTGACTGATCGATCACGGGCTGTGCGGCGAGATGCTGGGACAATTGCCCGCTTTGCGCGGTGTCTATCAACAGGCGCTGAGCGCGGTTGCGGCGTATGGCTATCCCGATATCGCTATGGCCGTCCACCATCCACACCGCCTCCCGGCTGTGCAGGCCGGTATGGTGCACTTTGCGGCTGTAATATCCCGCAAGCCGCGCGGTCATGCCCAAATGCTCGATCTGACTGCCAAGTTCATAATGAAACACGCATTGGCGCGGCCACATTAACGCCAATTTGTCGCCAGCCCTGCAATTGGGATCGCGCCCAATCGGGGCGGGATAAACAGAACAAAGCGAGCGGATGCAAAAAACTGTATCATTTGAACAATCGTCAAGCCGGTAAGACCGCGATCGCCCCTCTTCGATGACGTGCATTCGGCCCTGTTCCAAATCAATCTGAAATGCCGGCAAAGCGGTGTATTGAGCGCCATCAAACGTTTTTGCCGGCGCGTTCGCAGCCAGAAAAACCACGCTTAGCAAAAGCGGGAAAAGGCGTCCGAAAGCCACCTAAGCCTTTGAACCACCGAACAAAGCATCGGCGGCATTCCGGTGGGCAGCGGCCTTGTCTTTATGCGCGGACACCCTCTCAATCTCTGTTTCAAGCAGCGCTATCCGCGCGCTCAATTCATCCTGCGAATAGGGCGCAAGATCCTCTGATGCGAGTCTGCTAGCGGCGTCGCCTTTGCGGATTGGGCGGTCATCATCTTCCATCAATAATCAGCATCGCAATTTAGGCCGCTTGCTGTCAATGAACATGGCAGGTATTTGGGCCGGGTGGGTCAATGACGACGCCCGCGCACGGTTAGGGGACCGAAGAATATGGCTGAGGCAAATGGGCGTGTTGATCCGAAAATGATGCCAGAGACAATGGTGGCAATCGGCATGACCGCGCCCGGCGGCCCCGCAGTGTTGGCGGCGGAAGAAATTGCTGTCCCCGAAATCGGGCCGGGCGATGTGTTGATCAAGGTCGCCTTTGCCGGGGTAAACCGCCCCGATTGCATTCAGCGTGCGGGCCATTATCCCGCGCCTCCCGGTGCGTCCCCCGTGCTCGGATTGGAGGTCGCAGGCGAAGTTGTAAGCATCGGCGCGGATGTGCCCGCCGAAATGCTTGGCGCGCGTGTCGCTGCTCTGACCCCCGGCGGCGGATATGCCCAATATTGCGCCGCGCCTTGGCAACATTGCCTGCCAGTGCCCGATGATATGGATTTGAAGGTTGCGGCGGCTCTGCCAGAGACCTTGTTCACAGTTTGGCACAATGTTTTCGAACGCGGCATGGCCCGGGATGGCGAAACGCTGCTGGTGCATGGCGGCACCTCTGGCATTGGTACGATGGCGATCATGCTGGCCAAAGCGTTTGACATGCAGGTGATCATAACTTGCGGCGACGAAGCAAAATGCGAGGCGGCCCGCAAAATCGGCGCAGATTTGGCGATCAATTATAAAGAGCAAGACTTCGTCGAAGCGGTGATGCAGCACACCAAAACCGCCGGTGTGAACATTGTGCTGGATATGGTGTCGGGCGATTATGTCCCGCGCAATCTCAAATGCCTCGCCGAAGATGGGCGGCATGTCACCATTGCGGTTCTGGGCGGCGTTAAGGCGGAATTGTTTATGCCGATGGTGATGATGCGGCGGCTGACGCTGACCGGATCGACACTGCGCCCGCGTTCAGATGCTTTTAAAGCCGCGCTGGCGGATGAAATTTCGGCCAATGTCTGGCCGCTATTCACATCCGGAGAGCTGGCTCCGATTATGGACCAGACCTTCCCCCTCGCCGATGCTGCTGCGGCGCATGCGCGGATGGAGGCAGGGGAGCATATCGGCAAGATCGTGCTCGCGCTGCACTAGACGAAAGGCGAGATTGCGCGCGATTACGGCGTGGGCGCCAAGGAAAACTTGCCGATTGATACGCTTTGGCCTATCTGACGATCACGAATGGCCGCTCCGCAAGGGGCGGCCCTTATTATTTTGACGGAGTTTTCGTTCCATGGCCAAAGCGCCAACCAAATCCGCCGGGGCAACTCAGCCTAAGCCGCTAATGCCGCATGCGACCGCCACATGGCTCGTCGATCACACCGGTCTGTCCTTTGAACAGATCGCCGAATTTTGCGGCCTGCACATTCTAGAAGTGCAAGCGATGGCGGATGACCTTGCAGGCAGCAAATATACGGGCCGCGATCCCGTGCATGCGGGTGAATTGACGCTGGGCGAGATTGAGCTGGGTCAGGCGGATGAGAATTACGCCCTGAAAATGCACAAGGCACCGGTGGAAGTGACCCGCACAAAGGGGCCGCGTTATACGCCCGTGTCGAAACGTCAGGATAAGCCCGACGGCATCGCATGGCTGCTGCGCAATCATCCGGAATTGTCGGATGCGCAAATCTCTAAGTTGATCGGCACCACGCGCAACACAATCGGCGCGATTAAAGAGCGTTCGCATTGGAACATTCAAAACATTCAGCCCAAAGACCCTGTGACGGTGGGCCTGTGTTCGCAGCGCGAATTGGACCGCGAAGTGGCCAAAGCTGCGAAGCGCGCCGGTGTTGTTGAAGAAGTAGAAGCGCCCGTCAATGGCGACACGCGGACCGATAAAGAAAAACTGATCGAGGAATTGCGCGCAGAGCGTGACGCCGGGATCAAAGCGGCTGCAGAAGCTGCGCAAGAAGCCGAAGCCGAAGCGTGGTTGGCGAAGAAGCGTGAAGCGGAAGAAGCCGGCGATGTGGCTCCGGTCAGCTCTGGTTTTGCTCAGCCGCCTGCTGAGGACGATACGGACACCGCCGAAGACGCCCCTACGGACGACACGGCCCCTTCAGAGTAATATTGCGAAGCTCGTAAGCCGCTTTCGGGCCACTTTTGGGCCGCTCTCGGGCGAGCGTGACGCAAAAAATCCATCATTCTGGCCCTTTGCACGGCGCAAGCGCTTGTGCAGAGGCCGGTGATGGGCCATGCTTACTGACATGGATGTCAATAAAGCTACCTATCACCATCCCAGCCCTTGGGACACTTCGTTTGAATCGCTGACTTTGCCCGAAATGTTGGGGCGGACGGTGGCGCGCGATGCCGCCGCACCGTTTTTGCATTTTATGGGGCGGACCTATTCCTACGGCGATATATTTGAAGAGGCCCAGCGTTTCGCCGCCGGTCTGATGGCCAGCGGTATTAAAAAGGGCGACCGCGTTGGTCTGTTCCTGCCCAATGTGCCGATCTATGCCTCGGCCTATTACGGGGCGATGATGGCGGGCGCGGTGATCGTCAATTTCTCGCCGCTCTATTCGGTCGAAGAATTGGCGTGGCAAGTAAGCGATAGCGGCACGCGCGTGCTGGTGACGGTCGATGTCCCTGAACTTTATGGCAATGCGGCGGCGGTTTTGGAAAGCAGCTCGCTTGAGACGCTGGTTGTCGGATCGCTCTCTGAAATGCTCCCTTGGTATAAGGGCGCGGCGCTCAAGATCCTGAAACGCAACCAAATTGCCAAAGTGCAATGGAGCCACACGACGCGCCGTTGGTCCGATATGCTTGCTGATACTGCCGGGAAGCATGGGGGCGGGGTCGGCGACGATTTCCCGGCGCTCGATGCTGAGGCTGATCTTGCGCTGTTGCAATATACTGGCGGCACCACCGGGCGGCCTAAGGGCGCAATGCTGGGCCATGATCAATTGTCGCAAAACGCGCAGCAAATTGCCGCGATCAATCCCTTTGATGACCCTAGCAAAGAGGTCTTTATGGGCGCGCTGCCGTTCTTTCATGTGTTTGCAAACACGGCATTGCTCAATCACGCGGTTGCCGCGGGCGCGTCGATTGCGATGGTGCCGCGTTTTGATGCGGCGCAGGTGCTTGCGACGATTCAGAAACACAAGACCACCGGCTTTCCCGGCGTCCCGACAATGTTTCAGGCGCTGCTTGACCATCCCACTTTGAGCAAGACCGATCTGTCATCGCTCAAAGTCTGCATTTCAGGCGGTGCCCCTATGCCCGCGCCGGTTCATGAGAAATTTGAGGCCGTCACGGGAGTGCGGTTGGTTGAGGGATACGGCCTGACAGAGAGCGCGGGCGTCGTATCCGTCAATCCGTATGCCGGGACCCGCAAGCGCGGCACAATCGGGCAGCTTGTCGCGGGGACGGAGATCCTGCTGCTGGACAAAGAGGACCCGACGAAACTTGCGCCAGAAGGCGAGCCCGGCGAATTGGCGTTGCACGGCCCGCAAATGATGCGCGGATATTGGAACCGCCCGGAAACCGCCGCCGATGTGTTTGTGATCCACCCGGCGGAAGGCGGCACAAATAAGCAATATTTGCGCACAGGCGATGTGGCCGAAATGGACGCAGACGGTTTTCTCAAGATTGTCGACCGGATCAAGGATATGATTTCGGTTGGCGGGTTCAAAGTCTTCCCCAGCGTGGTGGAAGACGCGATCCTGAAGCATGAGGCGGTGAAAGAAGCGCTCGTGATCGGCGTGCCGGAGGAATATCTTGGCGAAATGCCGCGTGCTTATGTCACTTTGGAAACGGGCGCGGATATTGATGGCGATACGCTGAAGAATTGGCTCAAGGACCGAATCGGCAAGCATGAGCGGGTCGATTCTGTGGTGATCCGCGACGAATTGCCAAAGACGATCATCGGCAAGCTGGACCGTAAGGCGCTCCGAGCCGAAGTCCTCTGAGGCGACCAACAAGGGTGCGCCGAAGTCCTCTGAGGCGATCCGCAAATGAAAAACGCCGCGCAGCCCAAAGGCCCGCGGCATCTCTCAAATTCCAGATCAGTCGAACCCTTAGGCTCAGCTCGCCATTTGCAGCTGCGGGTCTGAGCCGTCTGCTTTGCCGCCAGCCTTCTGGGCAGGAGCGGCGATGTTTTCCGCACGGCGTTGTCCGTTGGGGGCAAAGCGGCCATCGACCTGCGCGCCTTGTTCTATGGTCAGCGCATCGTAATGCACGTCGCCTTCGATTTGGGCGCTTTTCAGGATGACCAATTCTTTGGCGGTGATCGAACCGGCAACCTTGCCGGACATCCGCGCGGTTTCTGCGGTGATTGCGCCGCTGATCGTGCTGCTTTCACCTTGAACCAGGCTGGCGCATTTAATGTCGCCTTCGATTGTGCCGTCGACATGCAAGTCAACAGAGGCCGACACGTCGCCCTTGATCGTCACATCCGATCCAATAACCGAAAATGTCGAATTGCCTTGGGCCATATTTTTTCCTCGGGATTTAGGGGCGGGCGGTATGGTCGGAGTGGCTGTCCGCTCCGTTTCCGCGGGCTTCTTTGAGAACATCGGGGGCGGTCTCCAGGAATGGCCGCGGGTTCACCGCGCGGCCGTTGATACGAACTTCGAAATGCAAATGCGGACCGGTAGATCGACCAGTAGAGCCTAGGCCGCCAAGAGTCGCGCCCGCGTCGATAGCTTGCCCGGCGCTTACGTCGATCCGTGAAAGGTGGGCGTAGCGGGTCATCAAACCATTGGCATGGGTGATTTCAACCGTCTTGCCATATCCGGATTTCCACCCGGCAAAGGAGACATCGCCAGCACCGGCGGCAAAAATTGGGGAACCGTAAGCGCCCTTGAAATCAATCCCGCTATGCATGGCGCCGCCGCCATTGAAGGGGTCGCGGCGATATCCGAAGGCAGAGGTGATGCGTTGATCGGCGGCCGGAACGATTTGCGGCACACCATCCAAAGCGCGTTCCAATGCCGACATGCGCGCCAAGCTGAGGCCGAGCCGTTCAAAACGCGGATCGAGCGAGCCGTCAGCAGAGGTCGCGAGGATTTCCAGCGGACCACCCATTGCCGTTTCTAACTCTTCTCGTGTCGCATCGGCCATCGCGTTCGGGTCGAGGTTGAGCTTGCGCAAGGCTTCTTCTGCGCGGCCCGCGCGCCAATCGGCGTAACGGGTCAGATTTTCAACAAAGGCAAGTTGCCGCGCTTCGATCTCGGCAAGGCCGCGCGCGCTGGGGAACATTGCCCCGATTTGTTCAACCGTCTCGGCGGTCTCTTCGCTGGAATCGGTGACATTGGTGTCGACCGTTTGAATGTCATCCGGCAACATTTCGACCATCGCGTCGAGAGCTTCTTGACGCGCGTTCAAATCGTCAACCACTTCGTCGAGGTCGCTGCCATAGGCTTCCAGCCGCTCTTCGCTCTTGGCGATCCGGGCCTTGTCGTCTTGGAAAGAGGCGATGCTGGCCTCTGCCGCATAATTGTTCCACGCCATCACGCCCATCGAACCGGCCCAGCCGACCGCCAAAACACAGACAGCCGCCGCAGCGCCCATCTGCATTTTCGATGAGATTTTGATGAAACGAACCTGGCCTTGCGAGCGCATGAAGAACTCACGATCAGGAAACCACTCGCGCAGCCTCTCCAAAAAAGAGTTTTCAGATTGTGAATTTGACAAAGCGGCCCCGGCCTTATGGCTTTTGTTTTGACTTGTGAGGGGAACTACCAAGCCACTTGTAAAGAATCGAATCGCGGCGGGTGCCTAACCGCCGAACCGATTGGGAATCGCGGTGAAGCGTTCATATTGCAGCAATCTGGCCCAGAAATGCCGCTTTGTCGCATCCATACAAATTGACCTTTCGGTAAAATCGCGGCCTGTTTTGTCCGAATCGGTGCCAGAATTTGTGTCTGATTTGATGCCCTGTCCGCGCCATCCTGACAGGCTCTCATCACCCTGCTATTGCGCCCCTTATGAATCGTATGGATCCTTCTCTTGACGCGCCTGCAACAAACGAGCCCGAAGCCCTTATTGCCGGGTTGGCGGCGGATGCGCGGGCGGCTCAGCGGGAGCTGGCGGCGATGTCTAGCGAGGCCCGCGCTGAAGCCTTGCGGCTCGCGGCGGCACATCTGCGCGATAATGCGCAGGCGATTTTGGATGCTAACGCTAAGGATTTAGAGGCAGCGCGGGCAAGCGGCCTATCGGCTGCGATGATCGACCGGCTCACCTTGGATGCGGATCGATTGGACAATGTGGCCGCCGGGGTCGAAGCGGTGGCGGATTTGCGCGATCCTGTGGGCGAGGTGATTGATAGTTCTCAGCGTCCCAATGGCCTCAAACTCAGCCGCATCCGGGTGCCAATTGGGACGATCGGGATCATTTATGAAAGCCGCCCCAATGTGACCGCCGACGCCGCGGCATTATGCGTGCGGGCGGGCAATGCGGCGCTGCTGCGCGGGGGCAGTGAGGCGGTGCATTCCAACCGCGCGATCATGCGGGCCTTTACCGCAGGACTGATCGCGGGCGGTGTGCCGGAGGGCGCCGTGCGTCTGATCCCAACCCAAGACCGCGCCGCCGTTGGCGCGATGCTGAGCGCGGCGGGAATGATTGACATGATCGTCCCGCGCGGCGGCAGAAGCCTGGTTGAACGCGTGCAAACCGATGCCCGCGTCCCGGTGCTCGCGCATCTGGACGGGATTTGCCACACTTACGTCCACGCCGCCGCCGATACGCAAATGGCGCAGCAAATCGCGGTGAACGCCAAATTGCGACGCACCGGCATTTGCGGCGCGATGGAAACCTTGCTGATTGATGCGAAGTTTGCCGGCGCCAGCGGCTTGATCGCGGCTCTGATTGATGCGGGATGCGAAGTGCGCGGCGATGGCCGGGCGCAAGCTCTCGATGCGCGCGTCACCGCCGCGAGCGCCGATGATTGGGATACCGAATATTTGGAGGCGGTTTTGTCCGCCGCTGTGGTGGACGGTTTGGAGGGCGCACTGGCGCATATTGCCCGGCATTCTTCCGATCACACCGACGTGATTATTACCGAGGATGACGCGGTCGCAGAGCAGTTCTTCGCCCGCGTCGACAGCGCGATTGTGATGCACAATGCATCCTCGCAATTTGCCGATGGCGCGGAATTTGGGCTGGGCGCGGAAATCGGAATTGCGACCGGGCGTTTGCATGCGCGCGGGCCTGTGGCGCTGGAGGGGCTGACGACGTATAAATGGCTGGTGCGCGGCACTGGGCAGGCGCGGCCTTAATGTTAACGGGGATTTTGGGCGGCAGTTTTAACCCTGCGCATGGCGGACATCGCCGTATCACCTGTTTTACAATCGATGCTCTGGGGCTGGAGGAGGCATGGTGGCTGGTGTCACCCGGCAATCCTTTGAAACCGCGCGCCGGGATGGCGCCGTTATCTGCGCGGCTCAAATCCGCGCAGGTTCAGGCCCGCCGCGCCCGAATCGTGCCAACCGCGATTGAGCAGCATTTGGGCACGCGCTACACGCTGGACACGCTGCGAAAGCTGGTGCGGCGATACCCAAAGCGAGATTTTGTCTGGCTGATGGGGTCGGACAATTTGGCGCAATTCCACCGCTGGAAAGACTGGCGCGAGATCGCGCGGACGATGCCGATTGCGGTGATCGCCCGTCCCGGCTATAACAAAGCGGCTATGAGCAGCCCCGCTATGGCTTGGCTTAGACGTTACAGAATGTCTGCGGCTGATATTGGAAAGAGGGGCAAAAGGAGTGCACCGGCACTGGTGTTATTGAGTTTTGATCCTGATCCGCGCTCTGCCACGGCGATCCGCCGGGGCGATGCCGATTGGGCCGCCCGCTATGACGGCGCGCCCGCGCGTGACAGGCTGACTTTTCGCCTCATTTTAGAACCGGTTCGCGCATGAGGCATCTTCGCCCTGCGACGAGTGTTCTTGCTATCCGGCGCTTAGACGCCCATTTTACCCCTTCACTTTGGAGATTCTCGCGTGTCCATGACACAAACAAATATTGCCGCTCAGCAAAATCCTGCGGCACCCCTAAAGGCTGTTTTGAATATGCCCGCTAGTACAGACGAACACCCCCTGCACGATTTGGTGATGAGCCAGCTTGACGATGATCAGGCGCAAGAGATCGTGTCGATCCCGCTTGAAGGGAAAAGCTCCGTCGCCGATTACATGGTGATCGCCAGCGGCCGTTCGACCAGGCAAGTGGCGTCAATGGCGCAAAAATTGGCTGAAAAAGTCAAACAAGCTGGCCACGGCCCGGCCCGTATCGAAGGCCTGCCGACGGCAGACTGGGTGCTGATTGATGCAGGCGATGTGGTGGTGCATTTGTTCCGTCCAGAAGTCCGCACATTCTATAATCTGGAGCGGATGTGGTCCTTCGAAGGCGGCGAGCCGCATATGGGCAGGGCGTAATTTGCTTTTCGCTCGCCCATCCGGGCGAGCGTCCTCGGTGCTGATCCCTCCGCTGCGCTTCGCGCCGGTGCCAACTCTAGCGGTGATGCAATAGCCGTCTCAACGTCGCAGGCTGGATTGCGGAGCTCGGGCCGCAAAGCGGACCGCAAGCCCGACCGGGCGCCCGCAGCGCCGAAGGCGCGAGGAAGTCGCGCCCCGGATGGGGTGCGGAAAACAAAGGAAACCACAAAATCCTTCTCCATGTCATCGCTCGCGGAAAGATCGCTCGTTCACCCGAGGCGGACCTTGTCGCGCGGTATGAAAAGCGTTTGACATGGCCGGTTAAGATCACCGAATTGCCCGAAACCGGCGGCAAGATCCCCGATCCAATCGCGCCTTTTAAAACCGTTCTGCTGGATGAGCGCGGCAAGGCAATGTCGTCGGAAAACTTCGCACAATTGCTGGGAAAATGGCGCGATACTGGCACGCGAGAGACACGCTTTGTGCTGGGCGCGGCGGATGGGCACAGCGATGCGGAGCGCCGCGAGGCTGATCTGCTGCTTGCTTTTGGCCCGGCAACTTGGCCGCATTTGATGGCGCGGGCGATGTTGATGGAGCAATTGTACCGCGCCGCTGCAATCCTTGCAGGGCACCCCTATCATCGGGCAGGGTGAGGCGTGATGAAACCGAATGCAGCGATCCACTCTGTTTGCCTAGGCGCCTTCGCCGTAATGCTGGCATTGGCGCTGATATTTGGGGGTATCCCTGAAAGCTGGGCGCAGCGCGATGTCGCGGTGCTCGAACCAGCCGAAGCGCAGGCCCAACTTGACCGCGCAACCCGCGAAAGCGAGCGTGCCGAAACCCGCGCCGCGCGCTTGGCCCGAGAGGCCGATGAGGCCACCGAAGCCGCTGATAAAACCGCCCGCGAAGCCGCCTCTGTCGCCGCGCAAATTCAGGCATCGGAAGCCGATATTGCCGCTGCCCGCGCGCGCTATTCGCTGACCCAAGCGGACCGTGCGGCTTTGTCACGCAGACTTGCCGAGCGTCAGCAACCTTTGGTTCGTCTCACCGCAGCCTTGCAAACCACGGCGCGCCGGCCGCTCGCCCTATCCGCTTTGCAGCCCGGCTCGCTCAAAGACTTGGTCTATGTCCGCGCTGTGCTCGATTCCGCGGTGCCAGAAATCCGCAATCGCACCGCTGCTTTGCGCGGAGAATTGGCCGAAGGCCGCCGGTTGGAGGCGCAAGCTGCGCAGGATCTGGAAAATTTGCGCGCTGGCGAAGAACAATTGCAGGCCCGCCGCGCTCAACTTGCAGAGATTGAAACCCGGCAGCGCCTTGCCTCTAGAGAGGCCCGCAGCGTCGCGGACCGCGAAGGCGAGCGCGCGCTGGCTTTGGCCGAAGATGCGCGTGATTTGGACGGCTTGATCGGCGCGATCGGAGAGGCCGCTGATTTGCGCCGCGAACTCGCCGCTTTGCCCGGCCCGGTCATGCGGCCCGCCAATATTGGCGCCGCGATAGAAGACGTCAGCGGATCTGCCTCAGCAACCGCATCACCAGGCACGCCCGCGGCAACATCATCTGCCACAACCGCCGCCGCCAGCAACCGGCCCGCCGGTTTTCAATTGCCGGTACAAGGGCGCACAGTCGCGGGTTTTGGTGAATTGCGAGACAGCGGGCTGCGCTCGACCGGCCTCGAGCTTGCCCCTTCACCCGGCGCTCAAGTCGTCGCGCCTGCTTCTGGCCGGGTTGCTTTCGCCGGGCCGTATCGCGGCTTTGGGCGAATCGTTATTATCGAACATCCCGGCGGCTGGACCAGCCTGATTACCGGGCTTGAGCGCGCCTCTGCTGAGGTTGGCGATGAAGTGATTACAGGCGCGCCATTGGGTGTCGCCAGCAGCGATAACCCCCTCGTCACGATCGAATTGCGACAGGATGGCGAGCCGGTTAACCCGCTCAATTATCTTGGTTAATCACGCAAAGCCTGCGCCGCAAAGCCCCTAAGACATGCCCGCTCACCTGCCCCGGACCGGGACGCGGTGCGAATACCTATAGGTTTGGGCGATCTCTCATCTGGCGTTCAGGCGCGCAAACCTATACCAATGCGTCTCAAAGGAGCCTTCAGACCTCATGAAAATTGCCGCTTTGCTTCGCAGCGCCGCTCTCGTCACCGCAGTCGCGTTGATCCCAGCAACCACCGCCACGATGGCGCAGGTCGATGGCCGCGCCGGGCCGGAATTGGCGAAAGTTTTCGCGGTCTATCAGCGGATTCAGGCCAATTATGTTGAGCCGGTTGAGGATGAGGTTTTGGTACGCGGCATGATCGACGGGATGTTGTCCTCGCTCGACCCGCATTCCGGCTATCTCGATGGCAGCGATCTTGAACGGCTGACCACGATGATCGACGGCAATTATTCGGGCCTTGGCCTGTCGGTGATTATGGAAGACGGCGCCGTTAAAGTGATCTCTCCATTCAAAGGCAGCCCGGCGGATGCGCAAGGGATCAAGGCCGGTGATTTCATCACGCATTTGGACGGCGAATTGATTTACGGCGGCGAATTGGATGACGCAGTGGCGCGGATGCGCGGCCAAGCGGGGACGTCGATCAAACTGACGATTTTCCGCCCCGGACGTGATGCACCTTTTGAGGTCGACGTGACACGCGGCGTGATTGAGCTGGAGCCGGTCACTTACGAACTGCAATCGGGCAATATTGGGCACATTTCGGTCAATGAATTTTCCGCCGATGTGGGCGCTGATGTGTACCGCGCATGGGAAGCGATGAAGAGCGAGGCGACGGGCCGGATGAGCGGTCTGGTGCTCGATTTACGCTCAAATCCCGGCGGTTCTCTGGACGAAGCGGTCGCTTTGTCCGATCTGTTCCTCGATTCGGGCCGCATCGTATCGCAGCGCGGTCGGGCGCGGGGCGAAACCATCCTGTATGATGCCGAAACCGTGTTCCGCGGCGATATGGCAGAAGGCGTGCCGGTGATCGTGCTGATCGATGCAGGATCTGCTTCTGCCTCAGAAATTGTCGCTGGCGCTTTGCAAGATCACCGCCGCGCGCTGGTCATGGGTCAACGCAGCTTTGGCAAAGGGTCGGTGCAATCGCTCCTGCCGCTGGGGCCGGATGCGGCACTGAAATTGACGACGGCGCGGTATTTCACCCCGTCAGGGGCATCGGTGCAAGAAGGCGGCATCACGCCGGATATTCGGGTGCCGCAATTGTCCGATCCCGATTTCGCCCTGCGCGAACGGTATCAGACGCGCGAATCGGACCTGCGCGGCCATTTGATCAATGAGCTCGGCATCGATGATGCGGAGATGGAAGATGACAATATCGACGATCCGCGTTTTCAGCTGACGGCGGAGCAGTTGGAGGAGCAGGGCGTGGAAGATTTCCAACTGCATTATGCGCTCGAAACCCTGCGCCGCACGACGGCAAGTTCGGTCGCGCTAAGCACACGGCGCTAGCGTCGGGCTCGATTGCTCCCTAAATGGGCGGCATGAACGGATTACAGACAGCACGCGCTTTGGCGCTAGCGGTCCCGGCGGGTCTGCTGGGCGGCGCGTATATCTCGCAATATGTCTTTGGGCTTTTCCCGTGCGAAATGTGTTGGTGGCAACGCTGGCCGCATTTCGCCGCGCTGGGATTGGCGGCTTTGTCCTTTTTCCTCGTGCCTCAGCGCGTCTGGGCGGCGTTGGCGGGGTTGGCGATCATCACGTCGGGATTGATCGGCGGTTTCCATGCGGGCGTCGAATATGGCTGGTGGGAAGGGATCACCGGTTGCAGCGGCTTGTCCAGTGCGATTGATGTTATGGATGTCTCCGCCGCGCCCTTGGTCCGGTGCGATGTTGCCCCGTGGAGCCTGTTTGGCGTGTCGCTGGCGGGTTGGAATTTCCTGATTTCTTGCACATTTGGCGGAGCCATTATGGCGCTTGCTGCGTATAAGAAGTAAGCACCGTTTTACGTTTTAGGAGCAAATGATGGACCGCGATGAACTGCACCGAATGATCCGCGTTGATCAGGCCGGGGAATTTGGTGCGACCCGCATTTACGAAGGGCAGCTTGCCGTGATGGGTGAACGCGGGCCGCATTCCGCCGAAATCCGTCATATGGCCGAACAAGAAGAGGGCCACCGCGCCCGTTTTGATGAAGTTCTGGCAAAACGCGGTGTGCGCCCAACCGCGCTGCATCCGTTCTGGTCGGCGGCAGGTTATGCGCTGGGCGCGGGCACGGCCTTGTTGGGCCCAGAGGCGGCGATGGCCTGCACAGCGGCGGTGGAAACAGAGATCGACAAACATTATTCCGACCAATTGGACCGGCTGGCCGAAACCGGCAGTGAACCCGAATTGGCTGAGATGATTGAAGAATTCCGCGAGGATGAGCGTCAACACCGCGATGCCGCTTTGGCGAATGGCGCGGAACAGGCGCCGGCCTATCCAATCTTATCCGGTGCCATTCGTCTGGGATGCCGGATTGCGATCAAAGTTAGCGAGCGGGTTTAATCGAACAGATTTAGCTGCTCACACGCTTCAGTTACGGTTCACGGATTGGCATCTAGGCACACGATAAATTCAGACGCGCGGGCTTTTCGAGGCTGCGGCGCGTATCCAAGAGGAAACACAATGGCTCACCTTTCCCGTCTCGCGATGATCGCTCCTTTCTCAGCCTTGGCCTTGGCGGCCACTGCTGCCCCTGCATCGGCGCAAGATCAGGGCGGCGACCGCGTCAATATGGTCATTGCCTATGACGAAAGCGAATGCCCAGAACCGACCGTCGAGGGTGAGATCGTTGTCTGCGAGATTTTGGTAGAGGCGGACCGTTTCCGCATTCCGTCAAACCTGCGCCAAAGCACTTCGCCCGAAAACACATCGCGCACGCGCCAGATTGAGAGCATCCGCTATATCGGCGAATTTGGCACTCTTTCCTGCGACCCGGCGGGCGCGGGCGGGTTTACCGGTTGTACAGAGCGCTTCATTGATCAGGCCTATGCCGAAAAAGAAGGGGCCGAAAGCGTCCGCTTCAGCCAGCTGATCGAGCAAGCGCGTCAAGACCGGCTTTCGACCATCGACGGCGACGCCGCAGCGGAACAAGAACGCGTTGAGCAGATCGAGCGCGAATATCTTGAGCGGTTGGAGCGTGAACGCGCGGCGCCTTTGCCCGGTGACAGCGAGGCCTTGCCAGCGCCGACCGCCACTGGTCCTGACAACACAGATGGTTGAAGATAAACGGTCAAAATAGCCGTTTCGCGCTGCTGGGTTAGAGCGCGGCGTTAGACCGAATAATAATCGCGGTACCATGCGACAAATTGCCGGATACCCTCACGGACATTGGTTTGCGGGGTGTAGCCGGTCAATTCCCGCAGCAAAGTTGCATCGGCCCATGTTGCGGGCACATCGCCTTTTTGCATTGGCATGAAATTCTTCACCGCCTCGCGCCCCCATTCTTCTTCGATTGCGGTCACGAAATCCATCAACCGCACCTTATCGCTATTGCCGATATTCACGACCCGCCACGGCGCGGCTGGCGACAAAGAATCCCATTCCGGAATGTCCTCCGCCGCCTCTGGCCGGACCGGGGGCGTGTCCACCAATAGGGCAATTCCGCGCACCAAATCAGTGACATAGGTGAAATCGCGGAACATATCGCCATTGTTGTAAATGTCGATCGGCGTCCCCTCCAATATGCCGCGCGTGAATTTAAACAGCGCCATATCCGGACGCCCCCACGGGCCATAAACGGTGAAGAAACGGAACATGGTGGTCGGCAGGTTCCACAGATGCGCATAGGAATGCGCCATCACTTCATTGGCTTTTTTCGTCGCGGCATAGAGGGTCAATTGCGTGTCGCATTTCTCCCGCTCATCAAACGGCATATCCTCATTCGCGCCGTAAACTGAGCTGGTTGAGGCCATCAGCAAATGATCCACGCCCAATTCGCGCGCGCATTCCATCACATTAAAGGCGCCGACCAAATTGGCATCGACATAAGCACGCGGATTTTCGAGGCTGTAACGAACCCCTGCTTGCGCCGCCAAATGGACGATCACATCGGGTTTCTCTTTTATCGCCAGCGCGTGCAGCGTTTCAAAATCTTCCAGCAGCCCTTCGGTGCAGGTGAAATTTGGATTTTGCAGTAACATTTGATGCCGGCGCTGTTTCAGCCGCACGTCATAATAATCGCTCATCCCGTCATATCCGACGACGCGAAAGCCTTGCTCCAGCAGCAAAGCGGCCAGATGATACCCGATAAACCCGGCCGATCCGGTGATAAGGACTGTGCGCATATCCGTAATTCTCCGGCGGAGCCGTCTCCTGATGGGCCGCTGCTTTAACGACTAATGCCTCGGTTTTGGTTGCAATAGCCTTTCCCACACGCGGATGGTAAAACTATTGCCGAACCGCCGGAACGTGCCCGATTGGGGGAACGGTTTCCGGCATGATTGACCCCTAAAACACGAGAATGCTCAACCTTGTCCAGCGCGATGTCCAGACCGACACTCCTTTGCGCGGCTTATGGCGGGGGGCATGTGAATGCGTGCCTGCCGGTGGCGCAGGCGATGATGGCGCGCGGGTGGGATGTGCAATTCTTGGCTCTGACCACGGCGTATGACGCGGTAAAGAGCGCCGGTGTGCCCGTTTTGCAGGCCCGCGATTTTGTCGAGGCGCAGGAGGAGGCGCTGCGCGCGCTGGGCGAACGATTGGTGGGGGATATGCCGGGCGATATGCGGGGTGGGGGGCCAGTGTCCCGCGAAGAAACCATCGCCTATCACGCGCTGGGCTATCACGATTTGATCACGGCGCATGGCGAAACGGGCGAAACGGGCGCGGCGGCGCTGTATAAAGCGCGCGGCCGGGCGGCGTTTGCACATGGCGAATTGGCGCGGCGCGTTTTGGACCGGGTGCAGCCGGATTTGGTGCTGACCAGCAATTCACCGCGCGCAGAACAAGCGGTGATTACAGAGGCGCAGGCGCGGGGCATTCCGGCGGTAGTCTTGAATGACACTTTGGCCAGCGCGACCAATCATTGGTTGCACAATCCCGATTATGCGGACCGGATTTTGGTGATCACCGATGCTGTGCGTGAGGTTTTGCTTGCCTCTGGCCATGCTGATCAGAAAATCATTGTCACCGGCAATCCCGCATTGGAGCCAATGGCGCAATTGCGCCAGAAGCGGCAAGAGGAACAGCGGCGCAAGGAAACCGGCGCGCGCAAGGTCATACTCTACGCTTCGCAGCCGCTAACCGGCGAAGATGCCCCGCATAAAACCGCCCTGATTACGCAATTGCACCAGATCGCCGCCGCCCGCGAGGATTGGGAATTGCGGGTGCGGTTGCATCCCAATGAAGGCGCCGCGCCCGATTGGTTGAAACCGCCTTTCGCCCATCACGCAGGTGCCGCGTTGGCACAAGAATTGTTGAGCGCGGATGTGCTGATCACGCATGGTTCGACGGTGGGGATCGAGGCGGCGCTGGCTGGCATCCAAGTGGTGCTGCAAAGAGGGCCGAGCGTCGCAGAAAACAGCCGTTTTGAAGAATACGGGATTGCCACCGCCAGCGCGCGCGTTACGGACCTCGAAGCGGCCATCGACCGCGCTTTGTCGCCAGGGGTCGCATCCTCGCACGCAGCTTCTTTCTCGATGCCGCCAAACGCGCTCGGCAATGTTGCCCGCGTGCTCGAGGAGATGATGGATGCGCGCTAAACGTGTCTTATTAGTCAGATCAGACGTGCGGCTGGCTGGGCCGGGCATCTTGATGTTCGCCATCGCTTGCGCGCTGCGGGAACGCGGCTGGCATGTCGAAATTGCGGTGGGCAGCAAGGCTTTGACAGAGCGGTTTTCGGATGCCGGTTTTGCGGTTCATATCGTGCCCGGCCTCGATCTGGGTGACCGCGCGCCGCTCCGCATGGTCAAAGGCGCGGCGGCGTTGCGCCGGATTGTCGCCGGTTCAGGGACGCACATTGTTCATTCCTTTAACGCTCAGGCCGGGCTGGTCGCGTGGGCGGCAACCTTGGGGCGCGGTTTGAAAATCGTGAACACGGTGCTGGGCGCGGGCAAAGAGAATTTGCTGAAACGCATGCCGTTTAAATTGATCGCGGTGTCAGAATTTGTGAAACGCGATTTGGTCAAGCACGGCGTCCCGGCGGACCGAATCACCACCGTTTTGAACAGCATCATCACCGCCGACCGGGTGCTGGATGATGATGCCGCCTTTGACGCGGCATGGCGCGCGCGCGGTGAAGCAGAGGAATTCCGCCTCGTCGGGATCGCAATGATGAACGGCGATAAGGGCCACCGCGCCTCAATCGAAGCCTTTGCCAGATTTACCGAGCGTGCGCCCGCCCGCCCGGCCAGCCTAACCTTTGTCGGTGACGGCACGCGCCGCCCGGCTTTGGAAGCCTTTGCCAAGGAGCGCGGGGTCGCCTCGCGCGTCCATTTCACCGGCGCGCTGGACAATGTGTTTCCTGAACTCGACCAAGCGCATGCTTTCCTCCATTTGTCCCGGCAAGAGACTTTCGGCATGGTCCTGGCGGAGGCGCATGCACGCGGCCTGCCCGCGATTTCCTATGCCATTGGCGGCATTCCAGAGGTCGTCGCGGATGGGGAAAGCGGGATATTATGCGCCTTGGATGATGTTGACGGCGTGACAGGTGCCATCGAACATTTGTCGCAAAATCGCGATCAATGCGCCGCCATGGGCCGCGCAGGATTGGACCGGGTGCGGCGATTGTTTATGCGCGATGCGCTGGGTGAAGGGATTGAGACTGTCTATGCCTCGCTTTGAAAACACGCCTTTGCTTGCGCCGCTAATTGTGGGGGCGGACATGACCTTGCGGGATGCGCTGGCGCGGATGGATGCAACCGGCGGCGGCCCGTTAATGCTGGTGGATGAAGCGGGCGCGTTGATGCGGATGGTCACCGATGGCGATTTGCGGCGGATGGTGCTGGATGACCGCGATCAGAGCGCGGCGCTGAGCGAATTGCCGGAACGCGCGCCGGTTACCGCCGCGATGGCGATGCCGGTGGCGGAGCTGGCGGCTTTGTTTGAAACGCATCAGGTCACCGCGATCCCGCGCCTTGACGAGGCAGGCGTGCCGCGCGTGTTGGAGCGTAAAGAGAGCGCCGGTCCGGTGCTGCTCTCAACCCCGCATCTGGGTGAGTTGGAACAGGAATATGTTCAGCAAGCCTTTGACACCAATTGGATCGCGCCTTTGGGGCCGCAGGTCGAAGGGTTTGAAAGCGAGCTGGCGAGTTACAGCGAAAATGGCCATGTCGCGGCTCTATCATCGGGCACGGCGGCGCTGCATCTGGGCCTGATCCTGTTGGGCGTGAAAGATGGCGACCGGGTCTATTGCCCCAGTTTCACCTTTGCCGCCTCGGCCAATCCGATCCGCTATGAACGCGCCGTTCCTGTGTTCATCGATTCCGAAACAGAGACGTGGAACATGTCGCCTGCCGCATTGGAGCGGGCGCTGGAGCGTGACCGGGCCGGCGGAATTCTGCCTGCGGCGGTGGTGATCGCCAATCTTTATGGCCAATCGGCCGATATGGATGCGCTGATGGCGCTGTGTGATGCCTATAAAGTGCCGGTGCTGGAGGATGCGGCGGAATCATTGGGCGCGAGTTACAAGGGGCGCAAGTCGGGTTCGTTTGGCGCTTTGTCGGCGTTTTCATTCAATGGGAACAAGATCATCACCACGTCGGGCGGGGGCGCATTGTGCGGCGATGATGAGGATATGATCACCCGCGCGCGCTTCCTTTCAACGCAGGCGCGCGAGCCAGCGGCGCATTACGAACACCGTGAGATCGGTTTCAATTACCGGATGAGCAATATCCTTGCCGGGATCGGGCGCGGGCAATTGAAAGTGCTGGATGAAAGGGTCGCGCGGCGGCGGGCCATTTTTGAACTTTACCGCGAAGCCTTGGCAGGTGTGGAGGGGATTGAATGGATGCCCGAGCCGGAGGGATATTTCTCCACCCGCTGGCTGACGGCGGCGCGGTTCAGCCGTGAACACGGTCTGGATGCCGCGCGGATTTTGAAGGGGCTGCAAACGGTCGGGATTGAGGCGCGGCCTTTGTGGAAACCGATGCATCGTCAACCCGTCTTCGCTGATTATGAATATGTGCCGCATTCCGATGATCGCGGCGCGAACTCTTCGGTGAGCGATGATCTGTTTGAAACGGGATTGTGTCTGCCCAGCGGCTCAAACATGGATGACGCGACCGTTCTGCGGATTTGCGAACAAATCCGTTATCTGGCGAAGGGATGATCGGCGCGATGTCAGACAAACCCCTCCCAAAACTCAGGCCGGTTTTGATCACCGACAGCCCGCAGCTCGCCGCTTTGGCGCAAAATTCCGGCGTGGGGCGGATCATGGTCGATCTGGAACGCAATGGTAAGTTTGAACGCCAGAAATTGCGCGACACATGGATCAGCAAGCACGAGATTGAAGACATCGCGCCGGTTGCTGCGGTGTTGGGCGATGCGGATCTGATGGTGCGGATCAACCCGCTTTACGATGGCAGTGCGGGAGAGATTGACGCGGCGATTGCAGGCGGCGCGGATTGCATCATGTTGCCGATGTTTCGGACGCTAAGAGAGGTTGAGGCGATTGGCGCACTGATCGCGGGGCGTGCGCGGTTTGTACCCTTGGTCGAAACCGGCGATGCGATGGCGATTTTGGCAGATGTGGCCCGCTGTGATGCCGTGGCGGAGGTCTTTATTGGGCTCAATGATCTGCACATTTCCTTGGGCCTCGATTTCATGTTCCAACCCTTGGGCGATGGGATGCTGGATGCGGCCTGCGCGGCGTTGCGGGATATTGGCAAGCCGTTTGGATTTGGCGGGATCGCGCGCATTGGCGAAGGGGATTTGCCAGCCGAATTTATTGTGCGCGAACATGCGCGGCTGGGATCGACGCGGGTCAATTTGTCGCGGACATTCGCGCGGGACGGGCTGGGCGAAGGCGCGACGATTGAACGCGAAGTGTCGCGATTGCTGGCCTTGTATGATGAGGCTTTGACCGCGCCTGAAAGCGCCATCGAAGCGAACCGCAGCGAAGTGCGCCGCCGCATCGAAAGCATCACCGCATGCATTCGCAGCGAGAAAGCGGTTCCGCAATGAAGCGCCTGATCGACATTGTCGTTAGCGGCGGGGCGCTGCTGGTTTTGGCGCCTTTGATGGCGGTGTTGATCGTCTGGATTCGGCTCGACAGTCCCGGCCCGGCTTTGTTTCGTCAAACCCGGATTGGGCGCGGCGCGGTGCCGTTTACGATCCTGAAATTCCGCAGCATGGTGAGCGATGCGGAGGCGCGCGGCGGGTATTCCACGCAGGTTGGCGATCCGCGCATCACCCGTGCGGGCGCGTTTGTGCGGCGGACGAGCCTTGATGAATTGCCGCAACTTTTGAATGTTTTGCGCGGTGATATGAGCCTGGTCGGGCCGCGCCCAGACACCCCGATGCAGCAAAGCAATTACACCCAAGCCGATTGGCAACGCCGTCATAGCGTGCGCCCCGGCATCACCGGCTTGGCGCAGGCGCGTTTACGCTCTGCCGCCACGGCGGAGCAGCGATTGGCGCTGGATTTGGAATATGCCGAGAATGCCAGCGTGGGGCGCGATTTTTCGATCCTGCTGGAAACCGTTCGTACTCTGCTGAAACGTGAGGCCGTCTGACAATGTGCGGAATTTCAGGATATTGGTCTTTCGGCGGACGCAGCGTCGCAATCGACAAAATCGCGGCCATGTCGCGGACACAGGGCCATCGCGGCCCGGATGGGGACGGGGTATTCAGCAATGGCCGCGTGACCTTGGCGAACCAGCGCCTGGCAATCATCGACGTTGAAAATGGCGACCAACCTTTCGTCTCTGACGACGGCGCGGTGGCGCTGGTGCAAAATGGCGAAATCTTCAATTATGTTGAACTGGGCCAGGAATTGCGCGCCCTTGGCGCAAGGCTGGAAACCGGCTCTGACACAGAAGTGTTGCTCCACGCATACCTCCATTGGGGCCCCGATTTTGTCAGCCGGTTGAACGGCATGTTCGCCATCGCGATCTGGGACAATCGCGATCAGACCTTGCGCCTTTATCGTGACCGGATCGGGATAAAACCGCTATTCTACAGCGAGGCACCGGGCGCGTTTCTGTTTGCATCAGAGATTAAATCGATCCTCGCTGGCGGGGTTGCTGCGCAGCTTGATCCCCATGCGCTCGATCTGTTTTTGACCTTCAATTACGTGCCGCCCCCGCATACGGCGTTTAAAGGCATTCGCCATTTGCCGCCCGGATGCATGGCCGAATTGCGCGCCGATCGGCCGATGCAGATTAAGCGTTGGTGGTCGCTGACGAGCCGCGATCTGGCGCAGCGTAGCGAGGCCGATTGGACCAGCGAATTTCTGGATGTGTTTGAGGATGCGGTGCGTTTGCGCCTGCGTTCTGATGTGCCGTTTGGCGCGTTTTTATCTGGCGGGGTCGATTCGACCAGTGTGGTCGGATTTATGGCGCGCAATATGGACAGGCCGGTCCGCACTTTCTCCATTGGCTTTGACGATCCGCGCTTTGATGAAACGGCCAGCGCAAAACTCGCCGCATCGCGATTTGGCACCGACCATATCGCCGAAATCGTCGATCCGAACATGGTCAGCGCATGGCCCAATGTGATCTGGCATTTGGACCAACCGCATGGCGATGTGTCCTTCATGCCGACCCGCCGCGTGTCCGAATTGGCATCGCGCCATGTAAAAGTCGTGCTGACGGGGGATGGCGGGGATGAACTGTTTGCGGGCTATGACAAATATCGCAATTTCTTTGAAAAACGCCCCGATGATGAGAGCGACGCGCAATTCCGCAGCGCCTATCTCGCCAATATCTCGCTGTTCACTCCAGAAGAGAAAAAGCGGTTGTATGGCGAGGATTTCGCCAGCCAAGTGGACCCGGATGCCCCGCATGATTTGCTCAGTGGATATTTCGACGACAGCGCGCATTGGGACCGATTGAACCAAGCTCTCAATATCGACATGCAATTGCTGCTCCCCGGCAACAATTTGGTGAAACCGGACCGGATGGGCATGGCAGAAGGGGTCGAGGCGCGCACGCCGATGCTCGATTACCGGATGATGGAATTTGCCTTCACTATGCCTGCGCAGTTCAAACTGCATAATGGCGAAACCAAAGCGCTGTTTAAAAAAGCCGTCGCGCCGATGATTGGCGAGGATTTGGCCTACCGCAAGAAACAGATGTTCACCGTGCCGATTGGCGAATGGTTTAAAGACCGGCTAGCCCCGCAAGCGCGTGCGACATTGCTGGGCAACAATTCGATGACCAGCAGCCTGTTTGATGCCGGACGGATGGGGCAATATCTGGACGCGCATGTCGCAGGCACAGAAAACCGCACGCGCGAAATTCGCGCGCTGATGGCGATTGAATTGTGGGCGCAGGCGTTTTTGGGCACGGGTGATGGAGGCAGCGGGTTGGATGGCTCTGGCGGCGCCAATCTAATTGGCGAAAGCGGCGCGGATGCCGGCTGATGCGCTCGCCTTGATCACGGCGCGCGCGGGGTCAAAGCGTGTGCCGGGGAAGAACAGCAAATTGCTGGGCGGGAAGCCGCTCGCGGCTTGGACTTTTGACGCCGCTTTGGCTGCACAGAGCTTGGGCCGGGTGCTGCTTTCTACCGATGATGCCGCGCTGGCGGAGCTGGCTCAGGCTGCGGGGATTGCGGTGCTGGACCGCCCGGCCGACTTGGCGAGCGATCATGCGACCAGCGTCGATGTCGCCTTACATGCGCTGGACCATGAACGCGGCGAAGGGCGCGATTGGGGCACGTTATGCTTGCTGCAACCGACCTCTCCTTTCCGGGCAGAGGGGCGCATTGATGCAGGTTTGGCGATGATGTCGCGCGGCGTGGATGCGGTTGTTGGCGCGGTCACGCCGGACCATCATCCGCTGCATTGTTTGACCCAAGGCGCGGGCGGCCATTTGACACCAGTGGCGGACCCGGCAAAGGCGCAGCGCAGCCAAGATCTGCCGCCTGCATGGGCGCTGACGGGTTCCTTCTATGCGATCCGCAGTGATGCGTTGCGCGCGCATCGCACTTTCTTGCCGCCCGCAACTTTGCCGCTCGCTTGCGATGCGCCGGGGGAGGGGATTGATATTGACTGGCCGGAAGATTTTGAGCGGGCAGAACAATTCTTGCGCTCATCCCCGAGCCTATCGGATGGCGCGCGATGAAGCGGCTGCTCGGCTCCACCGCTGTTTTGTTGGTGATCACGTTCAGCTCAAAACTGATTGGATTTGTGCGCGAATTGATCCTGCTGGAATCGCTCGGCATTGGCGCTGATCTTGATGTGTTCGTTGTGCTTTACGGCCTCGTCAATTTGCTATCGGGTGCCTTGGGTATTTGCATCGTCACCAGCCTGACGCCGATTGCGAAGGCATACCGAACACGCGGCCAAACGCGGCACTTGCTGTTTGAAGGCGCGCGTATGGGGGCGCTCACGGGCTTGGCGGCTTTGGCGGCATGCGTGCTCTATATGCTGGCGGTTGGCGCGTCGGAGAATTGGGCGGTCGCGCTGATTGTGCCGCTGGTTGTGCCCTTTGCTTTGCTGGCGGAATATCAAGTCGCTTTGTTCCTCTCGCGCGGACAGCGTGTCCCGGTGATTGCGGGCAATCTGATTATATCGCTGCCCTTGGTCGCGGCGTTGCTGCTGTTTGATTTGGGCCTCGTCGCCTATGCCGCTGGGCTTGCGGGCAGCTTTGCTTTGCGCGCGGTGATTTTCAGCGTGCTGCTGCTGCGCAAGGCGGAGCAGGACGATACGGAGCATACAGGGGCGGCGGAACCGGTCCCGCAAACCTCGCTCTTTGGCTTGCGGTTGGCGCGCACTTTGGCCGGGGGATCGGCGATGTTGGCGATTGCGGCCATCGCGGTAACGGCGCAAATGGCCGCGCGAGAGATTGCCGAGGGGCAGGCAACGATTGTCGCCTATGGTTTGAAGATCCCGCAATTTATCATCACGTCGATATGGTTTGTTCTGGGCACCGGTTTCTTCGCCGGGTTAGTCACCCAAGGGACAGCCGGAGCAAAGCGCCGGATCGCGATATATTGCGCGGTCAATGGCGCGATGGCGCTGTGTGTGCTGGCGATGGTCATGGCGATGTCTGTTCTGCCGATCCCCACTGCAATAGAGGGCCAAATCGCCGCGAATGGCATGTCCGAAATCACCCTTGTCATCGCGGCCAGCATCCCGTTCCTACCGCTGATCGTGCTGACCCCGCTGGCGGAGATGACGCAGCGTCTGCTCGCGGCGCAGGAACATCATCGATTGGTTTTGCCGATCACCGGCGCAACATTGCTCGGCGGTTTCGCGGCTCAAGGGCTCGCCCTTGCCACCTCTTCTTTGGACCTTCTCACATGGTCGCCCGCCATTGGCGGCTTGCTCGGCGGGGTGGTTTGCCTCGGCCTGTTGCTGCAATTGAATCTCTCCCGAACCTCAGCGGAAAAGACGCCCTCTCATGCCCCATCCTGAACCCGCCATCACAATCGCAGGCCGCCGGATTTCGGCCAATGATCCGTGTTACATCATCGCAGAGATCGGCGTGAATCACGATGGCGATTTGGACATCGCGCATCAGATGATCGACGCGGCGAAGGAATGCGGCGCGGATGCGGTGAAATTCCAGACGTTCCGCACAGAGGCCAACATTCTGGCCGACGCGCCCAAGGCCGAATATCAGCAACGCCAAACGGGCGAGGGCAGTCAGTTCGACATGGTCCGCAAGCTCGAATTGGGTTTTGACGAATTCACGCGGTTAAAGGCGCATTGCGACGACATAGGCATCGAATTTCTCACCACCGCCTTTGATCCAGAGGCACTGGAATTCGTTCTGTCTTTATCGCCGGTTTGCCTAAAATGGCCGTCGGGAGAGATCACCAACCTCACCTTGCTCCGCCAAGCGGCGGCATCGGGCCTGCCGGTCCTGCTGTCCACCGGGATGGCCAGCCTTGCCGACATTGACCGCGCAGCGGAAGAATTGCGTGGCAAATGCGATTTTGCGGTGCTGCAATGTGTTTCCGACTATCCCGCCGCGCTGGAGGATCAAAACCTGCGCGTGATGCCCGCTTTTGCCGCCGCATTTGGCACGCCGGTTGGGTTTTCCGATCACACATTGGGATCGGCCGCCGCGATTGCGGCGCGCGCGCTGGGCATGGCGGTGCTGGAGAAACATTTCACCTTGGACGCTACGCGGCCCGGCCCGGATCATGCTGCCTCGATGGAGCCTGAGGAATTTAAGGCGATGGTGGCAACCTTGCGGGCGCTGGAGGCCGGGCTTGGCGACGGGGTGAAGCGCCCGGTTAAGGCTGAATTGTCGACCCGTGATGTGGCGCGAAAGAGCCTGGTCTTTGCCGGCGACCTACCCGCCGGTCATGTGCTGGAGGCCGGGGATATCTTGGCCAAACGGCCCGGTGATGGGATGGGGCCGGAATATATCGACATGGTGATGGGGCGGACATTGACCGGCGCTGTCTCAGCGGATCAGCGCGTGGAAATGAGCGATTTAGGAGAGCGGTGAAGATGCCAGAAGCAGGGGCGACAACAGGGCAGGCAACAGGTGACCAATCAGTGCGATTGTTTGGTGTTTACGGCGCGGGCGGCTTTGGCCGGGAAGTGATGCCGGTTTTGACCGAATGGGCGCAGCGGCAGGTCCAACCGGGCGAAACCGCCCGCGCCGTGTTTATCGACGATGCGGCGGGGGACCATCCGCCGGGCAAATATGATATCCTGACGCTGGATCAATTTGCCGCCGCCAATGCTGTTTCACGCGAAGCGGTTCTGGCCGTTGGCAGCGGCGAATTGCGCCAGAAATTGGCCCAAAAATGCCGCGATGCCGGGGTTGCGCTGGGCCATGTGATCGCCGCCAATGCGATGGTGCTCGACAATGTCGAAATCGGGGAGGGCGCGGTGCTGTGTCCGTTTTCTATGATCACGTCAGACACGCAAATCGGCACGCTGTTTCAGGCGAATATCTATGCCTATGTCGCGCATGATTGCGTGGTTGGTGACCGGGTCACGTTGGCACCGGGGGCCAAGGTCAATGGCAACGTAGAGATCGGCGATGATGTGTATATCGGGACCGGCGCGGTGATCCGGCCGGGCGCGCCGGGCAACCGCGTTGTGATCGGCAAGGGCGCCGTGATCGGCATGGGCGCGGTGGTGACGAAACATGTCGCGCCGGGCACGACTGTGGTCGGCAACCCTGCAAAACCGCTATGAAGATCGACTATCTCACTGGCAGCCGTGCCGATTTCGGACTGATGCTGCCTTGCCTGCGCGCGCTGGATGCGGCGGAGGATTTTGAGTGCCGGATTGTGGCAACGGGCCAACATCTCGCACCCGGATATGGCGATACGATCCGCGATATTGAAAGCAGCGGATTGGCGATTGCCGCGCGGATAAAGGTCGCTTTGACCGGGGCGGATGGCGGCGAAATGGCGATCGCCATGGCTCAGGAATTGGAGGCGTTGACCCGGTTCTGGGCAAATGAACGGCCCGATGCGGTGATGGTTCTGGGCGATAGGGGAGAGATGCTGGCGGGCACGCTTGCGGCGATGCATTTGGCGATACCGGTGGTGCATGTCGGCGGGGGTGAACGGTCCGGCACGCTTGATGAAAGTTTTCGCCATGCGATCACGAAATTGGCGCATATTCACCTGTGTTCCACCGACCTCGCCGCGCGGCGCATTGTGCAAATGGGGGAAGATCCCGCCAATGTGACCGCCATTGGCGCGCCGGGATTGGTGGGCATTGCGCAGCTCGCGGCGCAGCCGTTCGATTTTGCGGCAAAATGCGGGTTCGCACCGGGGGCAAGGACCGCCTTGGTTATCTATCATCCGGTGGTGCAAGAAGCGGGCGAGGCCGCCGCGCAGGCCGCCGCGGTGATTGCCGCTGTGAAGGATGTCGGGTTTAATCAACTGGTGCTGCGCCCCAATTCCGATGCCGGCGGGAAAGCGATTGACGAAATGCTCGATACGCACCGCGATGATGCCAGCATCTGCGTGATCGACCATTTGGCGCGGCCCGATTACCTCGCAGCGATCCGCTGTGCCGATTTGCTGGTCGGCAATTCATCCTCCGGCATTATTGAATCGGCCAGCCTTGGCACGCCGTGCCTCAATATCGGTGCGCGTCAGACGGGGCGGGAACGCAACGCAAACACCGCCGATTGCGCCGCGACGGACGCGGCGTCACTGTCTGCGGCCATTGCGCAGGCGCTGTCCGCAGATGCAAAGGCGGCGAATATTTACGGTGATGGGACGGCGGATCGGCGCTTGGTCGAGGCTCTGCGTGCTGCTGATTTTGGGCCGCAACTGCTGGCCAAAATGAACGCCTATTGATGCGTTTTATGCGGGGCGCGGCGGGGTGCGGTGCGGCGCGATAGGGCGGGCCGGGGCGGTGCCGCCAAGCGAATAATCCGCGCGCTCCATCAAACTGCCGCGCGAATAGGCATAGCCAAGCGTGAACATAATCGTGCCAAAGGCGCGGATATCGGTTATAATCGCCTCCATCATACCCAGCGCCATAAAGATCACAAAGCACGATAAAAACAGATAGTTACGTTGCCGCCAGCCCTGCAAAGCGAACAAGGCAAGAAACACCAAAAACACGATCAGCGGCACATATCCGTAAGCCACCCAGATCTGCAAAATCAGATTATGCGCATGTTGAATCTCAAGCCGCTGATACACCGGATAGATGTTGAGATAATCGGCAAAGGCGGCCTCCCCAAAATTGAAGGCAAAGGCACCGCGTGTTTGCGCATAATGCAGGCTGACCTCGATAATTTGCAGCCGCAGCCGGTCGGAGAAATTGTCCATGCTGAACCCGCGATAAAACAGGATCGCGGCGGCCAAGGCCACGGCGCCAACCATCAGCAAACGTTGCTGGCGGATGTTCTGGAACGACAGCGCCGTCGCCAGCAAAGTCAGCGCCATCAGCGCGCGCGACGCGGCGAAAAAGGCAAATGCGAACAACAGACCAAGGCATAAAATCCGCAGCCCGCCCTTCATCCGCAGCACCACAATCGGCAGAAAAACGGCCAGCATTGATGCGGAATGGTTGTTGTCTGGCGGATAGATGATCGCGTCTTGGCTTAGCTCCGCATCGGTCAAATAGAGATAGCCGTAAAACAGGCTCATCACCGCCATAAACAGCGGCAAGACCTTCACCAGGCCGCCTTTTTCAATGCCCAGTGAAAACCCGATCACGAGGCTGGCGGCGGCGAACAGGAATTTGAGCGCGTCGATATTTTGCCCGGATACGCCGTGATTGAAGCTCGGGCCGAGCACGGCCAATCCGGCGAAAATCGCGAAGACCACAATCAGCGGCCCCGACCCTTCTGGTAAAGGCGGAACGCGGCGAATGCCTCTGAGCGACAGGGTCAGCCCGACCATCGCAAGCATCGCCCCGGAATAAAGCGGCGGCATCAGAAAACTGGCGAAAATCGCCGCGAGGGGAAGGAGCGGGTTCACCGGCCAGCGCGTGCCCCAGACTTACTCGCCCTGCTGGATCGGCCCGCGCCGCCGCGCTGCGCAGCCAATATCCCTAGGAACAACACGAAGGACACCGACGCCGCTGGCGTGCGCAGCGGATAATCAAACACGCTTGCCGCCAATAGGATCGCCAAACCGGCAAATGCAGCAAAGCGCATGCGCCCTTCATCCCCGCGCGGGCGCAGCAATTGGCGGATATTCGCCCACGCCGCGCGCATAGCCCACACGCCCAGCACCAGCATGATCAACGCCGCCGCAATGCCGCCATCGCTGATCACTTCGAGCCAATCATTATGCGCGTGGTTGATATAAGCGGGCTGGATCATTTCGCGCCGCTCATAAATCTCATAAACCTCTGGGAAACTGCCGAAGCCCCAGCCCAGCGGCACCGAATTGCTGATCATGGCCAGCACATCGGGCAGGATCTGGAATCGCAAATCGGCAAAACTGTCTTTTTCCGCGAGCCGTTCAAACGCCGCCCCGCCGCCCAGCATGAACAATGCCGCGACCGCCACCAAGAACGCCGCCGCCATGCCCAAAATGGCAAGCCGCACTTTGCGCAAATTGGCGACTCGACCGCTGGCCGCAATCCGTGCCTCGGCAAATAGCGGGGCGGCAATCGCAAACACCGCAACCGCCAGCACCGATCCGCTGCGCGATCCGGTCATCACGGCAAACCCGACCAGAATCAGCGCGGCAATGCGCCCGATCCAGAAGAAATGCGGCCCGTTTTCTTCGCCAAACCGCTCGCCCAGTGCCAGAATGAAGGGAATAATCGCCGCCAGCATCACCGCCTGATGGTTGCGATTGGCGAAGAGGCCGACCGGTTCCCCTTCATTGGTGGAGGCGTAGAAATACAGGATCGAAGCGCCCGGCGCGATGGATTGGAGCGCCGCCATCCCCGCCGATAACAGCATGAACGCGCAGACCAGCAACACCGCTTGCTTGCGGGTTTGGTCATCGCAAACGGCGAATAAGACCAGCACCGCGAGCGGCACGATAAACGCGCCAATCGCATTGACCGTTGCCATCGGAGCGACCGAAATTGGTTGCCAGCCCAGTGCTAGACCGGCGGCTTCTTGCCCCGCAACCAAGCTCTCCCGCCCCGGCAAAGCGGCCCAGAGACCGGGGGGTAAGGGGATCAATTGGATCACCGCGAGCGCAATCAGAGCGGTAAAGGCCATAATCGGCAGCGCAAATCCGGTCCGCTGGGCGCCCCGCAATTGCACCAATCCATAAGCCAGCGCCAAAGCCGCCAAGGGCCGCAACAAGACCAAAGACACAACATCGCCGCGCCCGCTGCCGCCGAGCAGCAGAGCGAGCGCCAAGATCCCTAGGAACACCGCCTTTGTGAAAAAGGGTGTGCCGGGGCCTTTGGCAGAGGCGCGATTAGCGCGCGGGAGTGACGGTGATTGCATCAAGGAATACATCCCCCCCGCGTGTTTGAGTTTCTGTGAGATACAGCGCCAGATATTGATAACGGCATCCGCGAATAGTCGCATCGGCAATGGTAAGGGTGCGATCCCCCGGCTCTGCGCTCAGGCTTTCGGGCGGGCGATTGGCGCAGGACAGGCGCGCTTCGATCGCCTCTGCGCTGCGCGAGGCGGGTGATGTGCGTGATGTGCGGGAATCTTGTCCGTCTTCATCCACCTCGATGGCGATTGCGGCCGCATATTCGCCCGGCGTCAGCGCGGTGAGGCGGTATGCCAGCAATCCGGTTGTGCCGCTGGGCAGGGTCAAAATCGCGCCGCCGCCGCTGATCGGTTGGAGGTAAGCGGATGAACTTTCAGGAACGGACCAAGTGCCGGGGAAGGCCGGCTCTGTCGCAAAGGCGGTTTCATTGAGCGCATCTGCGCGCGCCAGCGGCGCATTGCCGGAACGGTCCGCCGTCAGCGCGGCGACCTCGACCGCTTCATCAAACAGCCCCTCATTCGCCAAAGCGCCCGCAAATTGCGCGCTGGTTTCTAGCGGGATCGTGTCCGTATCGGCCAATCTGCGGTGCAATTCTAAGAAGCTGGGAAAGCTCTCCGGCGTCTGCACGGCATAGAAATAGAGCAGGCTTTCCCAAGAGGGGGATGCGACCAATTGCTCGGTGACTTCATCCAGAACCTCTGGCGCGGCCAAAGCGGTGGCAAGGTTGCGGCCCGCCGCGTCGCGATACGCATTGCGGCGGCGCAAAACGGTGTCGTAATGCTGCATCGCGGCGCCAATTTCGCCCTGCTGCGCGGCAAATTCGATCAGGTAAATCTGCGTCAGTGTGTCGCGGCGGCTTTGCGCGTCGCCCGCATTCAGCAACGCCTGCGTGGTCGCGCTTTCAGGGTCAGCCAGCGCCAAAATTCTCAGCGCGCGCGGGTTTAACGGCTGCGCAGCGAGCGATTTGCGCGCCATCGCCTCCGCCCGCGACAATTGCTCATCGCCATCCGCTGCGTTTTGGGTGCGCGCATTCAACCCGGCGGCAAAATCGACCTCCGCGATGCGCACTTGCGCCTGAGCGTTCATCGGGAACAAGGTCGCCGCGATTTCCGGAGAGCCGCGCTGCGTCACCGCAGAGGCCGATGCCATAAACATCGCCGCCGCCAGCAGAGCGCCGCCCGCATAAATCGCTTTGGAGGGAAAAGATTGGTTTGCCATAGAGATTAGCCGCGCCGATTAGCCGCGCCCGCCATCCTCTGCTGGTTCGTCATCGCGGTTCGAACCATAGCCATATTCATAACCATAGCCGTAGCCATAACCGTATCCATATCCGCCCTTACCCGGCGTTTCATATTTGGTGACCAGCGCGCCAAACACATTGGCATTGACCGTGCGCAGCCGCTCAATCGAGGTTTTAATGCCGCGCATCTGCACGCCGTTATATTCGATTGTGTAAATCAGCCCGTCGACGGCATTGCTGATCAGCGGAACATCCGCGAGGCCCAGCATTGGCGGCGCATCAATCACCACCACGTCAAAGCGTTCCTTCAGCTCCTCAATCAAAACCGGGAAGCGGCGCGACGCGAGCAATTCTGCGGCATTGGGCGGCGGCGGGCCAGCGGTCATCACCGTGAGGTTTTCTTGGCCGACATCGACCAGCAATTCATCGACCGGACTGCTGCCGGTGAGGTAATTGGTCAGCCCCTTGCCCGGCCCCAGATCAAGATAGACATTGACCGAAGGCGAACGCACATCGGCATCAATCAGCACCGTGTTATGCCCCACCCGCGCCAGGCTCATAGCGAGCGCCATGGCGGAGCTGCTCTTACCCTCGCCGGGGCGCGTACTGGTTAGGATAAAGCTGCGCGGCAGACCTTGATCGGTGAGCAAAGCGAGGTTGGTCTGCGCCGCGACGTAAGCCTCGCTGATCGCGGATTTGCGGTCGTGAACGGCTTCGATCACTTCGTCATTATCCGCCCGCGGGATCACGCCCAGCAGCGTCAGCCCCAATTCGCGCACAGCCGCCGGATCGCGCAATGACCGGTCAACCTGCTCCAGCCCCAAGACCACCGCAGCGGCCAAGCCAAAGCCAGCAATCAGCGCAGCGGCGAGATTGATCAGCAGGTTCGGGCTGGATGGGAAACGCGGTTCCTCAGCCATATCGACGATGGAGACATTGTTTGTGCCAACCCCGGCGACGCCGATTTCTTTAAACCGTTGGAGCAAACCGTCATAAAGCTGGCGGTTGGTATCGACCTCACGCTGGTAGATATTATACTGGATCGAGGCCTGCTGTTCATTCACCAAATTGCCGCGCAATTGGTTGATTTGGTTGCGCAGCTCACGCTCCCGGTTGAGCGCCTGCGTGAAATCCGTGCGGGTCGCGCCGGTCACGCGCGCCTCTTCACTGGCGATGGAGCGTTCGATCTCTGCCAGCTGCGCCTCAAGCGCCTGAAGCGGGGGATATTCCGGGCCAAACCGTGCCTCTGTGCTCGACAAGGCGGCGGCTGTTTCGGCGCGGTTCTGACGCAGCGCGCTCAAAGTTGTGTTTTCGACCGTCGCCGTGTCCGCCCCGCGGGTCAGGCGGCTTTCTGCGCGGATCCGATCCGACGTTGCGGCGGCGAGTTCGGTGTTCAGCGCCTCAATATCGGCAATCGTCAGTGTCCGGTCGGTGCGAGTGCGACCATCGGCGGATTCGTTCTGCGACAGGGTCACGATCCCGCTATTGGCGGCATAATTCACCAGCTCGCGCTCTGACACTTCGAGCCGTTCACGCAAAGTCTGCAATTGCTCGCTCAAGAAATCGCGTGCCTCAATCGAAGAGGCAAAGCGGCGGTCGAGGTTCGACTGCATATATTCCTCTGCCCAGGCATTGGTCACATCGCGCGACAACACCGGATCGGGCGAGGTGAAGCGCAGATCGACCAAGGCCGAACCCCGAATTGGCGAAATGCCAACATGGTTCAAAAACAGATCGACCGCCTCGCGGTTGCGTTCCTCGATTTGGTCACGCGAAAAGGATCCTGCCCCTGTAGCAGGTGCACCATCGCCCAACATCAAACCTTCTTCGAGTTCGACCCCGAATGTGTCGAAGAATTCATCCGTTCGCGTCAGGTTGAGCCGCTGAACCACGCGCCCGGCGAGCGAGCGCGCCTCCAGCAAGGCATATTGCGTCTGGTAAAATTCTAGATCCTGATCCGCCTCTTGCGGGGTCACGGCTTCTACATCGGTGACATTGTCTTGCGACCGGCTGATTTCAATCCGCGCCTCTGCCGTAAAGGCTGGGGTTTGCAGCAGCGTAAAGATAATGCCCAGCGCGACTGCCGCGCCGACAATGCCGACCACCAGCCAGCGGCGGCGGAAGAAAATCTCCCAATACCGCACCAGAATCGGTTCAGGATTGTCAGACCCACCAACAGGGCCAGGTGTCACAGCAGACGCGGCCTCTTTCGGGAGGGCGACGAGAGGAGAATTCATGGCCAAGACCTAATCAGCGGGTAAGGAGGATCACGAGCGGTGATGCGAGAACGGGGGCGATTGTCACCAATTGGTCAATCGCGCGGCGACGCGGCGAATCGCCCAGCACGATCGTGTCATTGGCGTAAATGCGCGGATCGGCCAATGCCCCCCGGCGCACCGCTTCCAAATCATAGACCCCGGCATAGCGATCTTCACCAACGTCGCGGAATACGACTACTTGATCGCGCAAGGCAAAATCGGTCGGCCCGCCTGCCAATGCGAGCGCGCGCAGCAAAGTCAGCTGTCCAGCGGCGGCGTAAATGCCGGGGCTTTCCACTTCGCCTTCAATGGCGATGGTTTGGCTGACCGTATCGACCAGATTGACCGACACTTGCGGATTGCGAACATACCCTTCTGAAAGGCGGCTAGCGATCAGCGCCTCCACATCAGCAGGCGCTTGTCCGGCGACTTCGATAGAGCCGATAAACGGATAGGACATCCGCCCGCTGCCGTCGATTTGCACTTCGCGGGTCAATTCCTCCACGCCGAACACATCGACGCGCAATTTGTCGAGCGGGCCCAGAATACCGGTGCCGGTGACAGGCGCAGGCAAGGTGTCCGCATCGAGCACGGTCACAAATTGCGTGCTGGTCATCGGCGCGGGGTCCGATGCACATCCGCCAAGTGCCAAAGCGCCGCAAGCGAGCGCGCTTAAAGTGGGCAAAAATTTCAAGTCTCAAACTCCTGAGCGAGGCATGCTTGCTTCATTGCGGTCTATCCAATTCGTGGTCGGCATTTCGTCTTCGATACTCGGCGCGGCAACGGGGCCGGTTCAAACCTCTGCGGCGGCGTATTCGGGCACCATTTGCGCGATGATCGCCCGCGCATCCTCTGCGCGTCCAGCATCCAGCGCCTCTAGCAAATGCGATAGCACATCGGTCAGCTCATCAAACGGCATATGTTTTTCTCGGGCCTGCATGATCCGCTTATGCGGGGTCGCGCTGGGGTTATCGCCGATTAGCAATTCTTCGTAGAGCTTTTCGCCGGGACGAAGCCCAACTTCGACGATTTCAATATCGCCGTCCGGGGACGCATCATCAATTTCCTTCAAACCAGACAGGCGGATCATGGTGCGGGCCAGATCAATGATCTTCACCGGCTCTCCCATATCCAGCACATAGACCTCCCCGCCTTCGGCCATTGCGCCGGCTTGAATCACCAGCTCGGCCGCCTCTGGAATGGTCATGAAATAGCGGTTGATGCGGCGATCGGTGATGGTCAGCGGGCCGCCTTCTTGAATTTGCCGTTTAAACAGCGGCACGACCGACCCCGATGACCCCAGCACGTTGCCGAACCGGACCATTGTAAAGATCGTTTTCTGCGCCTTTTCCGGGCGGCTGGCATAGGCTTGCAGGATTTGTTCGCAAATGCGTTTGGTCGCGCCCATAATATTGGTCGGGCGGACCGCTTTATCGGTGCTGATCAGGATAAAGTTCGACACATTGCAGCGCACAGCCGCCATCACGGTGTTGAGCGTGCCAAACACATTGTTGCGCGCCCCGCCGATCACGTTCGCTTCGACCAGCGGCACGTGTTTGTAAGCGGCGGCGTGGAAGATCGTATCGGGGCGGTGGCGTTCGATGATGCGGGTAATGGAGGCGCGGTCGGAGACATTGCAAAGCTCCGGAACGATCTCAAAAGCCTCTCCCGCAGCTCCCTCTGCACCCGCCTTAATCTGCGCCTGCACCTGCGCCCGCATGACGTGATCGATCGAATAGAGCGCAAATTCGCTGAGTTCGACCAGTACCAATTTTTTCGGGGCCAGCCGCGCGATTTGGGCGCAAAGCTCGCTGCCGATGGAGCCGCCTGCGCCGGTAACGATCACCGTTTTGCCGGTAATTGTGCCCGCCATCAGCAGGGGATCGGGCGCAATCGGGGAACGGCCCAGCAAATCGGCAATATCAACCTCACGAAATTCGCTGACCGAAACGCCGCCTTCGACAATGTCGCGCATATTGGGCGGGGCCATGACTTGCACGGGATGCTGGCTCAGGCTTTCCATGATCTGTTTCTTAGCCGCGCGCGATAACATCGGCAGAGCGAGGTAAATATCGCTGATGGCGCGGTCTTGGATCAGGCGCGGCAGGCGGCTGGAATGGAAAATCTGCAGCCGGTCCAGCCGCTGACCATGTTTGCGATCATCATCATCGACATAGGCTTCTATTTGCAATCCCGGTTCATGCCGCATCGCATTGGCCAGCCGCACGCCCGCCGCGCCCGCGCCGTAAATCAGGATCCGCCGGGGTTCGCCGCGATATTCCTGCGCCGCGCCCAAATCCATAATCAGATAGCGCATGGCCGACCGGCTGAACGCGATGAACAGGAACAGGACCAAAGGTTGCAGCACCGACAAAGTGCGCGGCACGCCAGGGACCAGAAAGATCAAGAAGATCGCGATCATCGGCACCAGCATAATCGCCGTCGCGCGGGCGAGGCGGATCAGCGTGCCCGCGCCCGAATACCGGAACATTTCGCGGTAAACGCCGCTGAGGATCGCGCCGACAAACCAGAATATCAGCGCGCCCGCGGCCAATTTGGCGACATCTTCGGTGAAAAACCGCCATTCGCCCAGCCGCAGGAAATAGGCAAACCACACCGCAACAATGCACAAAACCGCATCAATGCCCGCGACCAGCAAACGTTTGCGGCTGCGCGGTGCGTCCTCGATACGGTCAATAAGGGCCCGAATACCGCCGGAAATGCCGCCCAATAGACCGCCGAATGCACCGCCTTTGGGGTGCGCGATTGGGCCCAGAGGACCAGACGGCCCCGCAGAATTGCTGCTGGTTCGTTTCAACATGGTGCGACCCAGTTGCTCCCTTTTGTGTAAGCCAATCCTGAACAGTCAAAACATAAGTTTTTACAAGTGAAGTTCGCCTACACTTGGGCCCATGATTCTACAAGGAACACTCAGCTTTAAGAAAGCGCCACATCGGGGGCATCTTCTTGTTTCATCCCGACTAGGTGATAACCGCTATCTACGTGATGAACTTCACCAGTGACACCGGATGACAGGTCCGACAGCAAGTAAAGCCCTGATCCGCCAACATCATCTATCGTAATATTACGCCGGAGCGGCGAGTTCAGTTCATTCCATTTCAAAATATAGCGGAAATCGCCAATCCCACTGGCGGCGAGCGTTTTGACCGGGCCTGCGCTCAGCGCGTTGACGCGGATCCCGGCCGGGCCAAGATCATTGGCGAGATAGCGCACGCTCGCCTCGAGCGCCGCCTTTGCCACGCCCATCACATTGTAATGCGGCACGACCTTTTCCGCGCCGTAATATGTCAGCGTGATAATGCTGCCGCCGCCCGTGCCATCCTCTTGTAACGGCGGCATTAATTCGGCGGCACGCTTCGTGACGGCGACCATGGAATAGGCCGAGATATTCATCGTCATCAGGAAATTATCGAGGCTGGTATCGACATATTTGCCGCGCAATTCTGACTTGTCGGAAAAACCAATAGCGTGGACGACAAAATCCATCGTGCCCCAGCGTTCCTTGATCGCGGCAAACCCGGCATCCAGCGAGTCCATGTCTGACACATCGCATTCGAAGGTAAAATCGCTGCCCAATTTCTCTGCCAATGGCTTTACGCGCTTGGCCAAGGCGTCGCCTTGATAGGAAAATGCCAGCTCTGCGCCGTGTTCGGCAAGCTGTTTGGCGATGCCCCAAGCCAGCGATTTGTCATTGGCCAGCCCCATGATCAGCCCGCGTTTGCCCTTCATCAGCTGCGTGATTTGCTGCGTCATGCTGTCTTCTCCGTATTGCCACTGAGGTTAGAATGATTTGCGCCCTGTTCGGTGCCCTGTTCGACGCGGCTTTCGGGGCCGGGTTCGGGTTCCTGTTCGGGTTCCGCTGCTTCGGCCCGCTCTGGTTCTGCGAGCGCCGCGTTCAATTCTGCCCCGATAACGAGGCCGAGCCCCACGAGCCAGAAAAAGAACAGCGCGATAATGATCCCGGCCATACTGCCATAGGTGAGGTTATAGGCGAAAAAACTGCGCAGCACGATTGGCAGCGCCGTCGTCACCCCGATCCACCACAGCGCCGTGAACAGGGCGCCGGGCCATTTGGGATAGGCCTTGGACCGGTATTCCGCCGGGGTCAGTGAATAAAACAGCATATAAAGCGAGACAGCGACACCCAGCGCCGGGACGATCCGGGACAGGCGCAAATCGCCAATCGCTTCCGACAATTGCGGGAAATTGGTCAGGATCACTTGCTGCGCTGCGCCGATCACGACCTGAGCAAACAAAGACACCATCAGCAGCACGACCGCGCCCAAAATCAGGCCTGCGGAAAACAGGCGGTATTTCCAAAAAGCATGGGCGGAGCGGGTGCCATAAGCGCGGCGCAGAATGTCGCGGATCGATTCGATCAGGCTGGATACAGTCCACAGCGCCACCGCCGCACCAAACCACAATAACCAACCATCGCGGGCATAGATCACATCCTCTGCCACCGGCTGAATCGCGCGGGCGACGGTGGGCGGCATCGCGATCAGCACCGCCGTGACCAATTCAATCGCGCGTTCCCGCCCGCCGATCAGTTCAAACAAAGCCGCGCCAAGGATGAAGAACGGAAAGATCGCCAGCATCGAGAGATAAGCGAGGTTTCCGGCATGGATAAAGCCGTCTTGATATGTGCCGGTGACCATCCGCCGGATCACTTCAAACACCCGCGTGCCGGGGCCGAATCTTTGCGCCAGATCGCTGCGCGTGATCGCCGCGCGCAGCCGGTCCCGCTCGCCGCCATCCGCCGCTGCGTCACCCGATGCGTCACCCGAAACACCACCCGAAAAACCGGCATCACCCGGCTGGCTCAGCAAGCCTTGCGCGCGCAAAACCGCCAAGCGCCGTGCCTCTGGCGAAAGGGAGCGCATTTCACGCTCTGAGGGAGGGGGTAGGGGCGAGGCGATGCTCAAAGCGTGCGCGGCCGATCCAGCCTACAGGCCGAATTTCTCGCGCGGCTTGGCGTCGTCTTTCCAATCGCCCAGCTGCTCTTTCAACGCGTCCAGATCCTCTGGCATCTGAATTTCCAGCGTCACCAACTGGTCCCCGCGCACGTGTTTCTCATCCTTGGTGCTGACCCCGGATGATCCCGATTTCTTGGTCCAACCTTTGCCCGACAAACGCATCACCGTGCCGCCATTCGCGCCCGGTTTCAGCGTCAGCATCACCGGGCCATCGACCGTGGGGCATTTCACTTTGCCGCCATTCACCGCTTCATTCAGCGTGATCGGCAAATCCATGCGGATATTGTCGCCGTCGCGGCGAAAAAACGGGTGCGGCGCCACTTCAACCATGACGATCCCGTCGCCATTGCCGCCGGGCCCGCTATGCCCTTTGTTTTTCAGGCGCATTTGCGTGCCGTCTTCGACCCCGCCGGGCAATTTTAGATTAATCGCCTTGCCATCGGCCAAGGTGATGCGTTGATCGCGGCCAGCGGCGGCATCCACAAATGGGACGGCCAAACGATATTGAATATCTGCGCCGCGCTTCGCTGGCGGAGGAGGGGGGCGTCTGCCGCCCCCTGCGCCAAACCCGCGCCCACGCGGCGGTTCACTCTGGCGAGAGCGGCCCCCAAACAGCCCCTCAAACAAATCGCCCAGATCCATGTCATTCGATTCGAACCCGCCAAATTCGGAATCGCGGTATCCGCCAGCACCGCCACCAGCACCGGGCCTAGCCCCGCCAGAATAGGCGCCGCGTTGAAAGCCGCGGCCCCCGCCGCCCATTCCTCCGCCCATTCCAGCAAAGGGGTTGAGCGGATTGCCGTCACCATCGATTTCCCCGCGATCAAATTGCGCGCGTTTGTCCGCATCAGAGAGCAAGTCATAAGCCTTGGTTGCGTCAGAGAATTTCTCCGCCGCATTGGGCTTGTCTTTATTGCGGTCAGGATGGAGCGTCTTGGCGAGTTTGCGATAAGCGCTTTTGATCTCTTTTTCAGAGGCCGTGCGCGCGACGCCAAGGGTGCGGTAGGGATCGGACATGGTGTGTTAGCTAGGTGAGGCGGTGGACGGGTGCAAGAAAACATCTTTGTTTTACTGAAATTGACGCGCTTTCCTACTCTCAAACAAATGTATAAATCTCAGGCCATGTCCGCTTATATTCACTTCTCTCAGCCCCTATTTACCGGCAGTGATGCACCCGGAAATGCCGGGTTTGAGTTTTTTCCCCTGGACTGTGTGTCAGGTGTGTCAGGCCCCATCACAGGCAGGTCGATAGGAGCGAGTGAATGAGTGATGTGAAGACCCTTGACGCAGCTCAACTCGCAGACAGCGTGATCCCCGCTGGCGCAGAGCCATACGCGCTGTTTGATGAATGGTTTGCACTGGCGCGGGAAAGCGAGCCCAATGATCCCAATGCGATGGCGCTGGCGACGGCGACACCAGAGGGGCGGCCTTCGGTGCGGATGGTGCTGCTGAAAGGGCATGGTCCGGCAGAAAGCGAGAAGGGCGGCTTCACCTTCTTTACCAACAGCGCCAGCCGCAAGGGCGGCGAGATTCGTGCCAATATGCATGCCAGCCTGCTGTTCCATTGGAAGAGCCTGCACCGGCAGATCCGTATCGAAGGGCCCGTGGAAGAAGTGACGCCGCAGCGCGCGGACGCCTACTTCCATTCGCGCGCTTACAACAGCCAAGTCGGCTCCGCCGCTAGCGACCAATCGCGCGTCCTGCCCCAACGTCAGGACTATCTCGACAAGGTCGAGGCGATGTGGGCCGAGCACGAAGCATCAGGCGAAGTGCCGCGCCCGGCGCATTGGACTGGTTTCACCGTGCGTCCTGAGCGGATCGAGTTCTGGATCGACCGCGACAACCGCTTGCATGACCGCCGCCTGTTCACTCGAACAGATGAGGGCGGCTGGACCGACACGCTGCTTTACCCCTGAAGTCAATCACTGAGGACCCGATGACCAAAGCGATCCCCTATTGGCATGTTGATGCCTTCAGCGCCGTCCCCTTTGCCGGAAACCAAGCCGCCGTGATGGTGCTGGATGAATGGCTGCCGGATGAGGAGCTGGTGCGAATCGGCGCGGAGAACCTGTTTGCTGAAACGGCCTTTGTCGTGCGCGATACGATGCGGGCCGAAGAGGGCGGCGCGGATTGGGAGCTGCGGTGGTGCACCCCGACTTACGAAATTGCGCTATGCGGCCATGCGACCTTGGCGAGCGGGCATGTGCTGCTGAATTGGGATGAGCAATTGAAGGGGCGGGACACAGTCACGTTCCGCACGCGCAAATCGGGCATTTTGGAGGTGCGGCGCGTCGGTGACGGTTACGAAGTCGGCCTGCCCGCAATCCCGACCACACCGCGCGCCTTTCCCGAGGCGGAGGCAATGTTGGGGGCGACGCCCATTTCGACATATCGGTCTGGTGCAGAGCATATTGGCTACACTGTGTTTGAGTTTGAGAATGAGGCCGCGATCCGGGCGTTAAACCCGGATGTTCGCGCGCTGGAGATGCTGGGGACGGATCAGTTCATCTGCACCGCACGCGGAGATGCGGGTGAAAGCACCACGGACATTGTCAGCCGCGTCTTCGTACCCGGCGGCGGAGTGGATGAGGACAGCGTGACGGGATCGGCGCATTCGGTGCTGACGCCCTATTGGGCGGCGAAATTGGGGCGCGATCAGATGACCGCCTATCAAGCCAGCGAGCGCGGCGGGTATCTGACCTTGCGATTGGCGGATGGGCGCGCTTGGCTGGGCGGACCCTGTGTCACCGTGGTTGAGGGTACATTCTACGCCTGATCGATTTGGGCCGAATACAAGACTCGGGGTGTGACGGGGGCTACGACGCGGGATACAGGGCCAGCACATCGGCGGCTTGCTGCAACATTGCGGGCCGCTGCGCACTGGTGGAATGGCCGAGCCGGACCAAAGTCAGACGCTGATCAGGCGAGACGAGGACATATTGGCCCATATGCCCGATCAGCGAAAACAGGCTGGCGGGCGCGCGGTCTGGGAAGAGCGGATGATCGCCCTCCAGATCAGGCATCGGCTGGTTGAGCCATGTTTGATAGCCATAAAAGGCGGCGGTCGGACTGGGCTGTGTCATCGCCTCAATCCAGCGGCTGGGCACCAATTGCTCGCCGCCCGGTGCGCGTCCGCCCGCGCGCATGAATTCGCCGAATTTGGCATAATCGCGCGCGGTGGCGTGCATCAGGCTGCCGCCGATCAGCGTGCCCGAGGCGTCGAATTCCGGGACGATAGAGGTCATGCCAAGCGGCCCGAACAGCCGCTCTTGAAGGTACTGAGTGACCGCAATGCGCCGCGCGTCAGGGTCTTCGCTATCGGTCAAAGCGCGGGCGGCGATATCGGCAAGAATGACGGTGGTGTTGGAGGAATATTCAAACCGTTCGCCCGGCTCCGCCTCCAGCGGTTGTTCCTCCGCCCATTTCGCCATGTCATCGCGCCCGTCGAGGAACAGCATGCGGACTTCAGCCGAATCGTAGGGCGGATCGCCGGCCTCTGTGTGACGCAATCCGGCGCGCATTTGCAAAAGGTGCCGCAAGGTGATGTCGGCGCGCGGATCGCCGCTGCGCTGCCACAGGGCAACGGGTGCGGGCGCATCGACGCTCAACAAGCCGTCGGCCACCAACATACCCGTCAGCACTGCCGTCACCGTCTTGGCCATCGACCAGCTGATAAAGCGCGTCTCGCTATCATAACCCTCGCCGTAACGTTCCGCCGCGACCTTACCATCCGCCAGCAGCAGCACAGCGCGGGTTTCGCCAATTCCTTGCGCGCTGAACAATTCATCCACCTCCCGCGCGAGCTGATCGCGCGGCGCACCGGCATCCTGCGACACCGCCGCAAGCGCTTCTTCGCTCAACGGCGGGAGCGGCGGCGGAGCGGTCTCAGCGCAAGATGCAGTTATGAAGGCAAGGGCTGGCAGGAGCGCGGCTGCGGCGATAGGGGTGGGCATACGAAACGTCATCGCGTTCTCAATTCTATAAGGGTCGTCACAAAGCAATGCATAAATCGGCTGGGTCCAAATCAAACGCACGTTCGTTGCGCTCGCGCATTGTCTTGACGGTCCTACTGCTCGCACTCGTGGCGGCGGCTGCGGCGATCTGGTTCAACCGCGCGCCGATTGCGGGCTATGCAGAGGTTGGCACTTCTTATGCCGCGCGTGTCGGTTGCTCGTGCCGGTTTGTGGCAGGCAGAAGCCTGGAGGATTGCGAGAAGGACAAATTGGGCGGGATGGAATTGGTCTCGCTTAGCGATGATGAAGAGGCACGCAGCGTCACCGCAACATTTCCTTTGGTGACTGCGACCACTGCGACCTACCGCGAAGGGTATGGATGCGTGCTGGAAGAATGGCCGAGCTAAAACCCGGCGCCGCGCAGTGCGCCGTCAGCCAGCGACGGACGTCGTCGCATCAATCCAGCCGCCACCAATGACCCGTTCGCCCGCATAGATCACCGCGGCTTGCCCCGGTGAAACGCCAAATTCGGGCTCTGCAAAGCGCATCACAACCGGCGCATCATTGCCAATCGGCCCGTCGAGCGTGATCGGCACAGGCTTCGCAAGCGAACGCACTTTGGCAGTCAAAACCTCGCCAGCGGCCAGTTCACCGATCAAATTTGTCTCGATCACATCGACGCTTTCGACCGCCAACATGCGTTTCGGTCCGGCGCGCACTTCGCGGGTCTCTGCATTGAGAGAGATCACATAAAGTGGCTCCGGCTGGCCGCCAATATCCAACCCCTTACGCTGACCGACCGTGTAATGGACGATGCCCTTATGCGTCCCCAACACCTCTCCGCTGGCCGCGTGGACGATATTGCCGGGCACGCCGCCTTCGGGGCGCATTTTCTTGACGATCTTTGCGTAATTGCCGTCCGGAACGAAGCAAATGTCCTGACTGTCGGGCTTTGCCGCATTGCGCAGACCCGCTGCCTCGGCCAATTCGCGGACTTGTGTCTTGGGCAGACCGCCTAGCGGAAAGCGGATATAGTCCAGCTGTTCCTGAGTCGTCGCATAGAGGAAATAGGATTGATCACGCGCTGGATCGACGGCGCGGTACATATGCGGACCCGGCCCCTCGGCCTCTTCTGTTTCAACCCGGCGCACATAATGGCCGGTCGCCAAACAATCCGCCCCCAATTCGCGCGCCATGCGGAACAGGTCAGTAAATTTCGGCCCCATATTGCAACGGATGCACGGCACTGGCGTGCGTCCGGCAAGATATTCATCGGCAAATTGTTCGACCACATCCTCGCGAAAGGCGCTTTCATGGTCGAAAACATAATGCGCAATGCCCAAGCGATCGGAAACTGCGCGCGCATCGGCAATATCATCACCGGCACAGCACGCCCCTTTGCGCCCGGTTGCCGCGCCATAGTCGTAAAGTTGCAGTGTGATGCCGATCACTTCGGCGCCGCTATCCGCCGCCAGCGCCGCAACCACCGACGAATCAACCCCGCCGCTCATCGCGACGACGATGCGGCATTCGCTTGCTGGACGCGGCAAATCGAACAGAGCGGCCGTGTCGAGCCCGAATTTGGAGTCGGCTGTAAGAGAGGGTGCAGAGGTCATGATTGCGGCGCTATATAGTGCGCCAACCCGGCGACCGCTACCCACTAGTATCGGCCTCAAGCATTGGCCACCGACATTGCCCGCAATCGGTTACGCAATCGGCAGGCGCTAATCCTAAGCACAAGTAAAGACGAGTTTTACCAGTTCTTGATGACCGGCGGATATATGCTGTTACATGTTCGAAGGCAGCAAACCTATTCCAGCGGCGCAAGATGCTCGATTCTCAGGAGAATCAGGCATCGGCGACGCATTGATCGGTAGCGCCGACGTCCAGCCTTACAAAAAGGGTTCCGATGACAGCGAACAAGGCGGCGGTGCTTTGCGGATGTTGGAATGGAGCGAATTAAGCGCCCGGCTCAGCGCATCACGCGATCTGAGGCAGCTCTTGCGCCGCGACGCATCACGCCAGATCAATGGCGATTCGAGCAGCTTTGCCGACGCCGCCGCGCAATATTTTCGCACTCGAGGCGAGGGCGGAGATAATTGCGAACCGGGCGTTAACCCTGTTGCTTTAGAGCGCTGCAAAGGCTCGCCGGGCACATTGCCAATCGAAATAGCGCAAATCGGAATAGAAACAGAAAAACAAACCAGTCGAGGGCTTCAAGACGAAGAAGCTGATGATCCGGGTGAAACGGCAACCGGACCAAATAATGGCCCTCTAACAGGCCGCAAAACAGGCCCAGACGCAGGCGACGCGAGAGAAGATAAATGATTGAGAACCAAGATATACGTCCAGCACAGGTAATCGGCCCCTTGGGAGAGCCGCTGACTGTGGCTGACTTGCCGTCGCCCAAGACGAAACGTTGGGTTGTGCGGCGCAAAGCCGAAGTGGTCGCCGCCGTGAATGGCGGATTGCTTTCCATCGATGAAGTGTTGGAACGCTATGGCCTCACGCTTGAAGAGTTTGCATCCTGGCAGCGCGCCGTTGATCGCAGCGGTATGCAAGGCCTGCGTGTGACGCGGATTCAGCACTACCGCGATCTCTATGAGCGGCAGCTGAAATACTAAATTTGAGATCCTGAACCGGCATGGGTGCGGCATTTGGGCCGACCCGCCAAATCACAGCTTCGCAAATTCAGCCAATCCGTAAAGTTCGCCAATTCTACTCGCCCTCTCGCTTCTCGCCTCTCTCTCGCTCCCTGGCGCAAAACCACCCCCAAAATCACTGAAGGTTCTCTCAGCGGCGTTTTTGCGCTAGCTGACACGCGTGCCCGCCTAGGGATTCGTGCGAAGACGCGCGAAATGCGGGTGCCAACGGTATAAGAAGGGATATAAAATGGGTTGGATTGCAACAATCATCTTGGGCGGCGTCGCCGGATGGCTCGCGAGCATGGTTATGAACCGTGACGCGTCGATGGGTATTTTCTGGAACATCGTGGTCGGCATCGTCGGCGGCATGATCGGCAGCGGAATCGGCAATGTGACCGGTTTCCTGACCACAGATAGCGGCTGGATCATGTATCTGGTCACCGCCACAGTCGGCGCAATCGTGTTGCTCGGCATTTTGAACTTGGTCCAACGCGGCAAAGTCGGCGGGTAATTCCCGCATTCAATGTTTAGGGCAGCTGCCCTAGTCGCATTTTGAGGCGGCGCGGCCTTTTCGGCTGCGCCGCCTCTTTGCTTTTGGAGAGGGAATAAGCGAAATTTGGCGTCAAAACGCTGCGACGCGCATTCATACACCATTCGTCTAGGCACAAAGTCATCAGTCGAAGCGCGGATTGCCCCATTTCGCCCGCTTGCTTATTAAGTATTGCGAGGGGTGACTTATATCTATAATACACCAACGGTAGAAATGGCGCACCCCGCTGACCGAGTAAGAGAACATAGATGAATTACGAGACGACGATCACGCCGGACATATCAGCGGAGACGCAGGACGATATCCAATCGGATGTCGCCGACGGTGCCGCTCATTCGCCGTCTTCTTCGCGAAAGCCGATGATTATCGCGCTGATCGGATTGCTGGTTTTGCTCGGCGCTATTGCCGCTTATTTCACTTTGGGCGGCGGTGAACCGGCGCCTGCTGCCGATGATGAGGGCTCCCAAGCGCCGGTTGTGACCGTGATCGCACCCGGAACGACCACAGTAAGCGGTATGATCGAGGCTCCCGGCACGCTCGCCGCGCGCCGCCCAATGCCGGTTGGCGTTGTGGGCGAAGGGGGCCGCGTCCTTTCTGTTCGCGTTGATGCGGGCGATTGGGTTGAGCGCGGACAGGTTCTCGCCGTGATTGACCGTTCTGTGCAAAGCCAGCAGGCGGCCGGTCAAGCGGCTCAAATCGAAGTGTCGCGCGCCGATGCACGTTTGGCTCAGGCCAATTTGGACCGTTCTTTGCAATTGGTTGAGCGCGGTTTCGTTTCAAAGGCTGATGTCGATCGCCTGACCTCAACCCGCGATGCCGCGGTTGCCCGCGTCAAAGTCGCCGAGGCGCAGCTTGCAGAATTGCGCGCCCGCGCCGCGCGGCTCAATATCATCGCGCCCGCATCGGGCTTCGTGCTGGAGCGCAGTGTTGAGCCGGGTCAAACCGTCGGCGGCGGAACGCCTGCACTGTTTTCCATCGCGCGCGGCGGTGAAATGGAATTGCAAGCGCAACTCAGCGAAAGCCAGCTTGCCGGATTGTCGCAAGGCGTCAGCGCAAGCGTCACCCCGACCGGGTCGGCGAAGACATTTGACGGGCAAGTTTGGCAAATTTCGCCAATTATTGACGCACAAAGCCGCCAAGGCACCGCGCGTATCGCGCTGCCTTATGCGCCTGAATTGCGCCCCGGCGGGTTTGCGACCGCGCAAATCGACAGCGGCTCTATCCAAGCGACTGTTTTACCGGAAAGCGCCGTGCTCGCCGATGGTGAGGGCAGCTTTGTCTATGTCGTGAATGAAGAAAACCAAGCAACGCGCACGGCGGTGACCACCGGCATGGTGACACCCCAAGGCATTGCGATCACAGGCGGTTTGAACGGGACAGAATTGGTCGTGCTGCGCGCGGGCGGTTTCCTCAACCCCGGTGAAACGGTCAATCCGCGCAGGGAAGAAAGCTGATCATCCAACCCCGCGCCTTTTCCCATAATTCATGTCGGGCGCGCTCCGACATGCAGCTGAGCTTTACACGGGCGAAACGCACATGAACTTCCGCAACATCTCCGCTTGGTCGATCCGTAACCCTGTCATTCCGTTGGTGTTTTTCACCGCGTTGCTGCTGGCCGGTATTCTCAGCTTTGCGCGGATGGATGTGGTCAACAATCCTGACGTCGAATTCCCCGCAGTCAGCGTCGGCATTTCGCAACCGGGCGCGGCGCCGACAGAGATTGAAAACCAGATCACTCAGCGTGTCGAAAGCGCGGTGCGGTCGATCAACGGTGTCGCCTCGATCAACTCCACCGCAAGCGAGGGGTTCTCCAGCACCTTCATCGAATTTGAGATCGGCACCGATCCCAATGATGCGACGGCCGAGGTGAAGAACGCGGTCGATTCCATTCGCGGCAGCCTGCCCGATGGCATCCTAGAGCCGCGCATTCAAAAAGAAGAGATTTCCGGGGGTTTTTTAGGCATTTATGCCGTCGAAGCCGACGATATGACGATCGAACAGCTCAGCTGGTTCATCGACGATACGGTGACAAAACGCTTGCTCGCCATCGAAGGAATGGCCGAGGCGAACCGGTTTGCCGGGGTAGACCGAGAGATCGAAGTGATCCTCGACATCAGCCGAATGCAAGCCTTTGGCGTCACCGCCAGCCAGATCAACAGCGTCCTGCGTCAATCCAATATTGATGCCGCAGGCGGCGCGACCGAAATCGGCGGGACGCGCCAATCGGTGCGCGTTTTGGGCAGCAGCGAAACAGCCTATGACCTGTCGCAGCAGCAAATCCAACTGGGCGACGGGCGCACCATCCGCCTCGCAGATGTTGCCAATGTGCGCGATGGATTCTCAGAACGCTCCTCCATCAGCAAAGTGCGCGATAAAGAGGTCGTGAATTTTGCCATGTCGCGGGCCAAAGGCGCGTCCGATGTGACGGTGTTTGAAGAAGCCTTGTCAGTCATCGAAGACATCGAGGCGGAAAATCCCGGCGTGCGGTTTATCCCGCTGTTCAACACGGTGAAATATACCGAGGAACAATACACGTCATCAATGGCAGCGATGATCGAAGGAGCCATTTTGGCTGTGATCGTCGTGTTCTTCTTCCTGCGCGATTGGCGCGCGACGCTGATTTCATCGGTGGCCATCCCGCTTTCCGCGATTCCGACCTTTTGGTTCATGGATTTGCTGGGTTTCAACCTCAACCAATTGTCGCTGCTCGCGCTGGCTCTGGTCGCGGGGGTCTTGGTCGATGATGCCATCGTGGAAATTGAAAATATCGTGCGGCATATGCGGATGGGCAAAAGCGCCTATCAAGCCAGTATCGAGGCCGCTGATGAGATCGGATTGCCGGTTGTCGCCACCAGTTTCTGTATTGTCGCGGTGTTCTTGCCGGTTGGCTTGATGCCGGGGATTTCCGGGCAGTTCTTCAAGAATTTCGGGATCACAGTGGTGGTCGCGGTTCTGATGAGCCTCGCCGTGGCGCGGATGATCACACCGATGCTCGCAGCCTATTTCCTGCGCGCGAAAGGCCACGCCGAACATGGCGAAGGCCCGATGATGGACCGGTATATGGGCATTCTCGGCTGGACCTTGGAAAAGGCGAAGGCGAAAGAAATGCGCGCCAATATCGCCAATGTCGCTTCGCAACCTGCCTATTTCATCCTTTCTGTTTTGTCCGCATTGGGCGCGGCATACTTCATCACCGACAGCATGCTTTTGGCCGAAGACGCCGCAATGCTGAGCATTTTGTTTGGCTGTATCGCGCTGCTGATTGCTGTGCCGATTGCGTTTTTTGTCGGCCTGTTGCTGACGGCGATGCTTGGCGCAGTGCCGGGCGCTTTGATGAAGAGCGAGGGCGGCTTTTTTGGATGGGCGGTCTTTATGATGCGCCGCCTGTGGGCGCGGATGTTTGATCACCGTGTCTGGATGCTGGGCGTTGGCGTTCTTGCGCTTGTTCTGACGCTGGTCTTGTTCGCTATTACCCCGGCACAGTTCCAACCGGTGACGGATGACAATAACAGCCGGGTCGAAATTGAGATGGTCCCGGGCACCACGCTTGCCTCGACAGAGCGGGTCGCGGACGAAGTGGCATCGTTGCTTTATGAACAGCCAGAGGTTGAGGTCGCCTTGGAACGCGTGCGGGTTGGCAATGCGTCGATCTATGTCACCTTGGCCGATGACCGTCAGAAAACGTCGATTGAATTTGAACGCGATCTGGCCCCGGCGCTTGCGCAATTCCCCGATGCGCGGGTGCGTTTTGCCTCGCAATCGGGCGGGTTTGGCAGTGGGCGCGATATGACCATCATGCTCGCCGGGTCTGATCCGGTGCTGCTGGAGCAAACGGCAACCGCTTTGGTGGAACAGATGCGCGAGCTCGATACGCTGGTTGCGCCGCGGGTTAGCGCCGACGTCAATCGCCCAGAGATCATCATCAAGCCGCGTCCGTCAGTCGCCGCTGAGCTAGGCGTGACAACCGCCGCGCTAAGCCAAACGATCCGTATTGCGACCTTGGGTGAGATTGAACAGAATGCGGCGCGGTTCTCGCTATCTGATCGGCAAATTCAAATCAGTGTGAAATTGCCCGAAGAATCGCGCGAAAGCATGACCACAATTGAAAACCTGCCAGTGCCAACGCGGTTTGGCGGGACGGTGCCGTTGTCGCGTGTTGCCGAAATCAGCTTTGGCTCCGGCCCGACCGCGATTCAGCGTTACAATCAAAACCGCCGCGTTTTGATCGGCGCCGATTTGGCGCGCGGCCAGATTAAAGGCGATGTGCAGGCGCAAATTGACGCTCTGCCAATCCTGCAAGACCTGCCGCAAGGCGTGGCCCGCGCGGTGGTCGGCGAAGATGAATGGCAGGCAGAGATGTTGAACAGCCTCGTCATCGCCATCCTTGCCGGTTTCTTCTTGGTCTTTGCCGTGCTGGTGCTCTTGTACAAGCGGGTGATGAGCCCGCTGGTCAATATGACATCCTTGCTGCTCGCGCCGCTGGGCGGGATTTTCCTGGTCTGGGCCGTGGGTCAACCGCAATCGATGCCGGTTTATATTGGGGTGTTGCTGCTGCTGGGGATCGTTTCCAAAAACTCAATCCTGCTGATTGATTTTGCGATTGAGGAAATGGCGGCCGGCACCGACAAATATAAGGCGATTATGGAGGCCGGGCATAAACGCGCGCAGCCCATTGTGATGACAACGGTCGCGATGACCGCGGGCATGGTTCCGACGGCATTGTCGGGCGTGTTTGGATCGGGCGACGGTGCGTGGCGCGCGCCGATGGGCACGATGGTGATCGGCGGGTTGATTGCCTCGACCTTGCTCACATTGTTGATTGTGCCCGCTGGCTTTAGCCTCGCCGATGGGATTGAACGGCGACTTGGACCGTGGCTGAGGGATAAATTGCTGACCTATCGCCCCGGCGATGATGGTCAGCCTATTCCCGAGGATCCGCATGCCGGGCCAGATATGCCAAACGGACCGCGGCCCGATGCACCGAAGCCAGCGGCGATGCCGGCGACTCGTTTGCCTCCGGGGGCTGAGCCTGCTGAATGACCCTTATTGTGCTGGCGGCTGTGATCGCCCTGCTCTAACCGGGCCGCTATGAGCGAATCGCGTCCAAATTTGCCGGTTGGCGGCGTGCCCTTGATGTTTGGCGGTCAGCCGCTGAACGATGATCGCGCGCGGCGTATGCGTTGGACCGCGACGGGCATATTGGCGGCTATGGCGGTGCTGTTTTTCACCACGCATGGCTTGCTGGGTCAGCATCCCGCTTGGGGCTATGTCAACGCCTTTGCAGAGGCCGCGATGGTTGGCGGTTTGGCCGATTGGTTTGCCGTCACCGCCTTGTTCCGCCACCCTTTAGGCATCCCGATCCCGCACACGGCGATCATTCCGATGAACAAAGATCGGATTGCGGATACGATGGCGCAATTCCTTCAGGAAAATTTCCTCACCCCTGCCGTTGTCGCGCGGCGCATGGCGGGCATGAATGTCGCGCGCGCGGTCGGCGATTTTCTCGTCGGTGCGCCGAAGGAAATTGGCTCGGACGCAGACGATACCGGTGCAGATAATAACGACCCAGCCAATATCGACGCAGACGGGCCAGATGCGCGCGCCCGTATCACTGGCGGCGCCGCTGAATTGCTTGCCGAAGTGCTCGAATCGCTCGATCCGGACCGGCTTGGCAATCAGGTGCGATCGGGCCTTGGTGCGCAATTGGGTAAAATTGATATGTCGCCGTTGGTGGGCCGGATGCTCGAAAGCGCGATGGCGGACCGGCGGCATTTGCCCTTGATCGATGGCTTTGTTCGCTGGGCTGGGCTGACGCTGGAGGATAATGAGGACACGATCCGCAATATTATCCATGAGCGGGTGAATGGCGTTCTGCGGTGGGCGGGGTTGGATAAGACGATTTCGGGCAATGTTCTCGACGGCCTCTACAAATTGCTCGCCGAAGTGTTGGTCGACCCCGATCACCCACTGCGCAGCAAAGTGGAAGAAGGCCTCGAAAAACTGGCCCATGATTTGCAGCATGACCCCGAAACGCGCGAACGCGTTGAGGAGATGAAGCGCGATTTGATCGAAAATCCTGCCGTGGCCGAATGGTGGATGGGCGTGTGGGAACGCATTCGCCAATCGCTGATCCGCCGCGCGCGAGAGCCTGACACCGGGTTGGGTACGGAAATGCGCAAAGGCTTGGCCGATTTGGGCGGCGCTTTGAAACAGGATGAACGCCTGCAATTGCAGATCAACCGGTTTGCGCGCCGCACATTGGTTGGCATTGCGACCCGTTATGGCGGTGAGATTGTCACCTTGGTTTCAGAGACCGTCAAACGCTGGGACGCGACAACGATCACCGGGCGGATTGAAAACGCCGTGGGCCGCGATCTGCAATTCATCCGCATCAATGGCACTTTGGTGGGCGGTCTGGTTGGGATGACGCTGCATTTCATCACGTCGCTGATGTAACGCTTTGCTCTGGGCGAGCCTTAAGCCGGGTCCCAAGACAGAGGCGTAGGTAGTGATCCGCTGAGTAGTAATGCGGGCGAACATTGTTCCAGCATGGCCGTACTAAGCTCCACTATGGAAACACAGAAACCTGCACTTCGCCCACAGATCATCTCTCTTGCGAGAGGCGGTCAAGCGGTCATCAACGGCGCGCTTGTCACCGCCGATGCGGCCTGCACGTTGGAGGTTGGATCAGGCGCATTCGTGTTCACCGGCCGATCCTTGTGGCGGGAACGTGATCCGATGCGCAATCCGCGAGAGGAGCTGTATTTCTCCCTGCTCGACGCCAGCACCAACACAAAACGCTTCGCCGCAGAGCGCTTTCGCCTCTTCACCCTGTTATCGCAAATCGTCGCGCAAGAACGAACGCATGAGGCGCAGGAGGAATGCGCCCTGTGCGCGGCGGCTTTGCTGTCTGGCGATACAGAAGAAGCAACGCGCAGCGCTGCGCGATTGGCGTCGAACCGGTATGGCGGCGCAGATCCTGCCATTCAGGCTTTGCCCGGTCAGCCCCGTGCTCGGCGAAATAGGGCCGAGACCATTCTTGCAAGAAGAGAAGGTTCTGCGCCGGGCCTAGCGACCAATCCGGTAGGTGATCGCAGTCCCATAAAATGATCGCATCGGATTGCCGTCCGCATCGCGGGCCGGTTCAAACCGGGCATCCATCATCTCGCGGCAGGCGGGCGATTCCAATCGCCGTGTCTCGGTAGAATTTTCCAGATGGCAATCGGACACGCTGCCGTCGATCTCAACAATCGCGCGCATGCGAAAGATCGCTTGTTCGCCAAATGCCCGCGCCCTGCTTGGATATTGATCGACGATCCGCCGCACGATTGCCTCTTCATTGATCCAGCGCGGGCGGGTGTAGGCGGCGTGCTGTTCTGGGTCCAAACCCCAATCCCTCAGCAAATCTTGCGTGCAGGTGTTTAGCGCCTGAAAAGGCGGCATCATATCGCCGGTTTCAAAGGACAATACATGCCTGCCGCGCCGCATCACGACCCGGTCAATTGTGGCCGCTTCGCCCAAATCAATGCCTGCTCCGCTCAGCGCGGGCCGTTCACCGTCTCTGCCGATGGCATAAGTCGCAAAGATGATCGCAGGGCCGATTGATGCGATATCGCCGCGCCGAAATTCGGTGTGCGCTGTCATCGGTTCATCGCGTTCCATCCCCATAAAGATACGGTTGGCATTGCGAAACCGGCTGACTTCTGGCCCGGCCAGACTGACGCCGAATCCGCCGCCGGGGGAGGCTTGTTCAAAAAACAGCAAATGGCTGTTGTCATCCTGGCCGAACAGCCGCGCAAGGCGGCATTTGTTGGCACCAAAATCAATATTCCACGGGCCGTTTGCCTTCAGCACGATTGCGCCATCGCGGGCCGCCAAATCACCGGGAAATTCATCCTCCGCCATAGCGGGTGTAGCCAGCGCCCCAGCCAAAACAGTAGCCAGCAATGGTAACAGCGATTTCTCCAGTGATTTTTCCGGCACTGGCTGAGCCGAGTTCAGAATGCCCAAATTGATGCGCCCCATAAAAAACCTCCGCCGCGCAATGTAGCGCAGCGGAGGCCTTTGACAATGTTCAGTTTTCTACAGGACTAAACGAGCGGGCCTTAGCCAAGTGCGCTCGTCAATTCTGGCACCGCGTTAAACAAATCTGCGACCAGACCGATATCCGCGACTTGGAAAATCGGTGCGTCTTCGTCTTTGTTGATGGCGATGATGACTTTTGAATCTTTCATGCCCGCAAGGTGTTGGATCGCGCCGGAAATGCCGATGGCGATGTAAACCTCTGGTGCAACGATTTTGCCGGTCTGGCCGACTTGGTAATCGTTGGGGACATAACCCGCATCAACCGCAGCGCGCGAAGCGCCGATGGCCGCGCCGAGCTTGTCGGCAAGCGGGTTGATGATCGAATCGAAAGTCTCACTGTCCTTAAGCGCGCGGCCGCCGGACACGATGATTTTCGCGCTGGCCAATTCGGGGCGCTCGCTCTTGGCAACTTCGCGGCTGACGAAGCTGGATGTGCCCGCATCGCCCGATCCGGCAACGTCTTCGATGGCCGCCGAGCCGCCTTCTGGGGCTGCTTTGTCAAATGCAGTACCGCGTACAGTGATCACCAATTTGGGATCGCTGGATTCCACCGTTGCGATGGCGTTACCGGCATAGATTGGACGGGTGAATGTCTTGCCGCCTTCGACGGAAAGAATGTCGGAGATTTGCATCACATCGAGATGCGCGGCCACGCGCGGCGCGATGTTTTTGCCCGATGTGGTGGCAGGCGCGAGGAGAGCGTCATAGCCTTCCATCAATCCCGCGACGAGCGGTGCGACGTTTTCTGCCAAACCTTCGCCATAAGCGGCATCATCCGCCTTCAGCACTTTGGCAACGCCAGCGATTTTCGCCGCTGCTTCTGCTGCGCCGCCGCAATCGCTGCCCGCAACCAAAGCGTGGACTTCGCCCAGTTTGGCCGCCGCAGTGACAACCGCGAGTGTTGCGTCATTTACCGATGAATTGTCGTGTTCGACGAGAACCAGAGTGTTCATGTCTGTCTATTCCTTTTCTGCTCAAAAAACCGCTTACGCGATCCCGAGGGCTTTGATCTTTTCAACCAGCGCGGCGACGTCTTCGACCTTTTCACCGGCCTGACGGACGGGCGGTTCGGCGACATTCGTGGTGGTCAGGCGCGGGGCGATATCGACGCCGAAATCGGCAGGCGTTTTCGCATCGAGCGGTTTTTTCTTTGCCTTCATAATGTTCGGCAGCGACGCATAGCGCGGCTCATTCAGGCGCAAATCGGTGGTAACGATGGCAGGCATCGTCAGCTTGACCGTTTCCAGTCCGCCATCAATCTCGCGCTTCACCGTCACGCTGTCGCCATCGACTTCGACTGTGTTGGCAAAGGTGCCTTGCGGGCGGCCCATCAATGCGGCGAGCATTTGACCGGTTTGGTTGCTGTCATCGCTGATTGATTGTTTGCCGAGCAAGACCAGGCCGGGCTGTTCTTCGTCTGCAATCGCTTTCAAGATTTTGGCAACAGCCAGCGGTTCGACCTCTTCGTCGGTTTCGACGAGGATCGCGCGGTCTGCGCCCATCGCAAGAGCGGTGCGTAGGGTTTCCTGCGCTTTGGCAGGACCAACCGAAACGGCGATGATTTCTTCGGCTTTGCCCGCTTCTTTGATGCGAATCGCTTCTTCGACTGCGATCTCGTCAAACGGGTTCATGCTCATTTTGACATTGGCAAGATCTACGCCAGAGCCATCGGCCTTCACACGCGGTTTGACGTTGTAATCGATCACTCGCTTTACGGGCACGAGGATTTTCATCGGGACATCCTTCCTGTCATAACTATTCTCGCCCGGCCTAGCTTGCGTTTACGTAAACGTCAAGCTGGGCCGGGCTGCTTCTATCATGCAATGCGTTTGCGCATTTCGGGTTCCGCCTTGCCAATATCACGCCCACTCGTCCATCATCTTTAATGCAAGGCAAGGAGGGTTTGATGAAACAGTTTGGACGCGCCGCAAGTGGCCCAGTGATATTGGCATCCGCCTTAGCGTTAGCGTTGAGCGCGTCGCTAAGCGCGCAGGAAACGCGCGTGGGTGAAGAAGGGTTTGAATCTCCCCCGGCGGATTTGTCGCAAATGGATTGGCTGGTCGGTCAATGGTCCGGCGAAGGGATTGGCGGCGCACCCGCAATGGAAAGCTGGCTGCCGCCAACCGGGGGCACGATGATTGGCACCTTCGTTCAGGAAACGGAAGGCGGCGCGATCATGTTCACCGAACATATGTATTTGATGGAAGAGGCGGGCTCGGTTGTCCTGCGCCTTAAACATTTCAACGCCGATCTGACCGGGTGGGAGGAGAAGGATGAGATGCTCACCTTCCGCCTTGTCGCAGTGGAGCCATGCGCGGCCTATTTTAACGCGCTGACTTTGCGCTGCGCCGATGCAGACGCGCCCGGCGTCGGGCTTGTCGCAGCCGTGCGGATGCAATCAGGCGGGGAATTGCTGTTTCAATTCACCCGCCTGGAACAATAGTCTGAGATTAAGCCGCTTGCTTTACCTCTGCGACGATTTTCTTCGCTGCATCACCCAAATCGTCCGCCGCCACGATGGGCAGGCCGGAATTGGCGAGGATTTCTTTACCAGCGGCCACATTCGTGCCCTCTAGGCGCACAACCAATGGCACGGACAGGTTCACTTCCTTAGCGGCCTGAACAATGCCGTCGGCGATAATGTCGCATTTCATGATGCCGCCAAAGATATTGACGAGGATGCCTTCGACAGCCGGATCTTTCAGGATGATCTTGAACGCTGCGGTGACTTTTTCGGTCGTTGCGCCGCCGCCTACATCGAGGAAGTTGGCTGGGAAGGCGCCGTTGAGCTTGATGATATCCATCGTCGCCATCGCCAAACCGGCACCATTGACCATGCAACCGATGTTTCCATCGAGCTTGATGTAAGCGAGATCATATTCAGACGCTTCGACTTCTGCTGGGTCTTCCTCTGTTTCGTCTCGCATCGCCTCGATGGCGGGGTGGCGGTACAATGCGTTGCCGTCAAAGCTCATTTTCGTGTCGAGCACGAGTAAATCGGCATTCCCGTCGGCGTCAGCCTTGGTTTCGACCAGCGGGTTAATCTCGAGCATTTCGCAATCGCTCGACATAAAGGCGCCGTAAAGCTGCGCAGCAAGTTTCTGGCACTTCTTGTTCAGAGCGCCGCTCAATTTCAGCGCAAAGGCAACCGCGCGGCCATGATGCGGCAAGAACCCTTGTGCGGGGTCGATCGTGATCGTTGTGATCAATTCCGGCGTGTTATGCGCCACGTCTTCGATGTCCATGCCGCCTTCGGTGGAGGCAACCATCGCAACCTGACCGCTGGCCCGGTCGACCAGCATGGCGAGGTAATATTCGCTTTCGATATCAACGCCGTCGGTCACATAGAGGCGGTTGACCTGCTTGCCCTCATCACCGGTTTGGATCGTGACCAGCGTGTTGCCGAGCATGTCTTTGGCATCCGATTCGACATCTTCGATGCTTTTCGCCAGGCGCACGCCGCCTTTTGCATCTTCGGGCAATTCTTTGAACTTACCCTTGCCGCGTCCACCAGCGTGGATCTGCGCCTTCACCACGTAAAGCGGGCCGGGCAATTTCTTCGCCGCGGCAACCGCTTCTTCAACCGTAAGTGCGGCATGACCCGCCGGGATCGCCAGCCCGTGTTCTTTGAGCAATTCTTTGGCCTGATATTCATGGACGTTCATCGCAGTGTGATCCCTTTAATTCTGTTTGCGCGCATTCGCAGTGTCACGCGCATGGGGAGAGGTTGTTTGCAAAGCGCCTAAGCACGGATTGGCCCCCTTGAAAAGTGCGTAAGCACCCGTCAGGACAGCGCATCGCAGGAATGGTCAAAAATGATAGATCGGGATCGGTTTCAAGAAATAGTGCGCGAAGCGGGTCGGATCGCCCATTCGCGCTGGCCCGGTGACGGCCACACGCTGAAGAGTTGGGATAAGACGCCGGGCAATCCGGTGAGCGAATCTGACCTTGCGGTGGATGCATTTTTGCGCCGTGAATTGGCGCGCTTGCTGCCGTCTGCGGCGTGGCTTTCGGAAGAAACCGCCGATGATAAGAATCGCACGAAAAGCGACCTGATCTGGGTTGTGGACCCGATTGATGGCACGCGCGATTTTGTGCGCGGGCGTCCGGGCTGGGCGGTGTCGGTGGCTTTGGTCAGCAGCGGGCGGCCTTTGATCGGCATGCTCGCCGCCCCTGCGCGCGATGAAGAATGGTTTTCCGTCGCAGGCCAAGGGGCGACGTTGAACAAGCGCCCCCTAAAAGCCAGCACGCGCGCGGAATTTTCCGGCGCCCGTGTGCCAACCGATCAATTGCCGAGCGCGGATTCGGATTTGGTCATGGTTGAAAAACCCAATTCAATTGCATTGAGGATCGCAATGGTCGCGGATGACCGCGCTGATTTGCTCGCAACCTTGCGCTGGGGTTTCGAATGGGATGTTGCCGCCGCGACGTTGATCGCGCGAGAGGCCGGGGCGAGCGTGTCAGACGCTTTTGGCAAACCGCTGGGTTACAACAAACACGATCCGCGCGATTTTGGTGTGCTTGTAACATCGCCGCATATCCATGCAGAGGCGGTGGCGCGCTTGGCTGACCGGGCGAAGCAGCTGAAATAGAGCGAAACCGCTCAGACAAACAAACCGCTGAAACGAAAAAGGCCGGCCCATGGGGACCGGCCTTTTCAAACACTATTTGCAGCTTATTACTGCGCGCGTGCGGCGTTCACATCGTCTTGACTGATGGGGATGATCTTGATCTCGACCCGGCGGTTCAGCGGCTCATCCACGCCGTCCGCGGTTTTCACCCGCAAATAATCATAGCTCTCACCATAACCGCGTGTTTCCATCCGGCTGCGCGCAACGCCGCGCGCTGCGAGGTAATCTGCAACCGCCTGCGCGCGCTGTTCTGACAGTCGTTGGTTCAAGGCGTCCGAACCGGTTGTGTCGGTAAAGCCGTATACATCGATCAAGCTGTTGGGATAGTTGATCAGGCTGGTCGCGACCGAATTGAGCGAATCGCTAAAACCGGGATTGATGGCCGACGAACCACGCGCAAAGGTCACGCCGTCCGGCAAGCGAACGAGGATCGCGTCCTGATCGCCAATTTCCTCAACGTCGACGCCGGTTCCTTGCAATTCTTCGTCAAGTTCGCGGATTTGGTCATCGAACTGCTTACCCGCGACCGCACCGACAGAGCCGCCGATACCAGCGCCAATAATCCGCGCGGTGTCGCCGCCAACAACGCCGCCAAGCAGATAGCCGAGCGTACCGCCCAAACCGGCGCCAATTGCTGTGCGTGATACTTTGCTTTCGCCGGTATTCGGGTCGGTCACACAGGCGCTGGTGCCCATCATGGCGAGCGCGGCTGTCGTCGAAAGTAGGATGCGTGATGTTTTCATTTTTTCCTCCAATTGGAAATTGCTTACACTGAACCAAGCCGCATTGTCGCCTCAGGTTCCGAGATTGTAATCCGAAAACGCTATTGAGTGCGCGGCGTTTGCGCCGGGATGAATGGCCGGTAAAAATGTGTAACGGCGTTGTTGGTGCTCTTTGAGGCTCCGCCCGCCGAATTCTAACGCGCCAGCCACACGTGATGGCTGGCAAGCGGCCCCAATTGTGCTAGCGGATAGAGCGTGACACCGTTTCCTTGGACAGATCTGTTAATCATTGTTGGGCTGATTTTGCTCAATGGCGTTTTCGCCATGTCGGAACTCGCCATCGTCTCTGCCAAGACCGCGCGGTTGCAGGCAAAGAGTGATGAGGGTTCTGCCGGGGCGAAGGCCGCGTTGGCGCTGGCGGCGGAGCCGGGCAAATTTCTCTCGACGGTCCAGATCGGGATCACTTTGATTGCGATCATCACCGGCGCCTATTCCGGCGCTAGCCTAGAAGGGCCGGTTGGCGAGAGGCTGGCAGCGATTGGCGTGCCGGATGAAAATTCCCGCCAAGTTGCCTTTGTCAGCGTCATCGCCTTGACCACTTATCTGAGCGTGGTTGTGGGGGAATTGGTGCCGAAACAATTGGCGCTGCGCGCGGCGATCCCGATTTCTGTGTTGATGGCGCGCCCGATGGCGTTTTTGGCGGTGATTGGCGCGCCTTTGGTCTGGCTGCTGGATACGTCATCTGCGGTGATTATTCGCCTGTTTGGCATCCGGTCAAAAGGGCAAAGCAGCGTCACCGCAGAAGAACTGCAAATGATCTTTGCCGATGCAACGCAGTCTGGCGTGATTGAGGCGGAGCAGCACCAGATTTTGACGGGTGTTGTGCGCCTGGCGGAGCGGCCGGTGCGCGAAATGATGACCCCGCGTACGGAGCTCGATTGGATTGATGCCGATGCAGATATCGCTCAGATCAAACAATCGATCGATGACAGCCCGCATTCGCTCTTGCCCGTCGCCGATGGTTCGCCCGATTCGATCCTTGGGATCATCAAAGTGCGCGAAGTGCTCGCCAATCTGGTCGCTGGCGAAGCGGTCTCGATCCGCGCGATGATGCATAAGGCAGAAGTGGTGCCCGATCAGTTGGACGCGATGGATGCTTTGCGGGTGCTGCAATCGGCCGACACTGCGATGGCGGTTGTGCATGACGAATACGGCCATTTCGAAGGGATCGTGACCCCTGTCGATTTGCTCACGGCTATCGCCGGAAACTTTGCGAGCGACAAAGATCAGGGCGACGCGCCGCAGATTATCGAATGCGAAGACGGCTCTTTGCTCGTCTCAGGCGCGCTATCGGCTGATGGCCTGGCTGACCGGTTGGGCCTCGATTATGGCGGCAGCCGGGAATTCGGCACAGCCGCGGGCTATGCTTTGTCGGTGATGAAGAAATTGCCGCTCGAAGGGGAAAGCTACACCGATCAAGGGTGGAGCTTTGAAATTGCCCAGATGGACAATCGCCGGATCGATAAGATTTTGGTCCGCAAGCTCGATGATGAACCCGCCGGATCAGAATAAACTCAACCCGGAATGAGTGTCTGCGCTGAGGCGCCGTCGCCTTCTGGGGCGGCAATGATATCGCGCGTCACGCTGCCTTTTGCGACAGTGTTGGTGCCCGGGTCGCCGACTTGTGATCGGATGCCGGGCGCGGCGCTGCCGGCGCGGTCAAGCGCGCTGGTTTCGATGTCGCTGCGGGGCGCTGGGCCGCCAAACAACGCTTCGAGAGCTTGCTCTGCCGCTGTCCCTTCGACCGGACGCGGTGCGCCGGGTGCAGGCGGGGTAAGCGAAAAGTCAGGCGGAACCACAAGCGGAGCCTGACGCTGAACCGCGAATTCATCGGGACGATCGCGGTTGAAAATGCCGCTGCCGCCGCAAGCGGCGAGCATGGCGCAACCAGCGCCGAGCAGGATTGCGGTTTTAACAGTACGCATATTCAATTCTCCGCAGGGACAGGATTTTCAGCATCCTTGTCCGAATTTGTATCCTCATCGCGCACGAAGAAGCTCCGGGCAAGGATAATGACGACGCCAATGGTGATAGCCGCATCGGCGATGTTGAAAACGAGGAAGGGGCGGAACGTTCCGATATGCAGATCGGCATAGTCGACGACATAGCCCAGCATATAGCGATCGCGGATATTCCCAATCGCGCCGCCCAAAATCATCGCCAGACCCAAAATATCGCCCAGTAATTTTTCTCGCAGCATCCAAATCAGCACCACGACCGCAATCGCGGCAGTCAGCCCAACCAACAGCCAACGCATTTCCATATTGGTCGCCTGAAGCATACCCAGCGAAATGCCGTAATTTTCGGTGTAAGTGAGGTCGAAAAACGGCAGCAATTCCATATTATCGCCCGGCCTGCTGATGCCCAGCGGCCCGGTCACATACCATTTCACGATCTGGTCAATCACCGCCAGAAACGCGGCAAAAACCAGCCCGATCACAGCGTTGCGCGTTAGATACTTACCCATCAAGCCGCGTCCATTTCGCCGACCACATCATCGCAGCGCCCGCACAGCGCGCCGTCTTCGGACACGTCGGGCAGCAAACGCCAACAGCGCCCGCATTTGTGGTCAGTGGATTTTGAAGCAATCACATCGTCCCCTTGGGTCCGCGTGACTGTCCCGGTGATGAACAATTCGGCCAGTTGTGCATCGCTGACGCCTTCTGGCACCGCATTTGCTGGCACTTGGACGGCGGCTTCGTTGCTGGAACGGATGACTTTTTCGCGGCGCAGCGGCTCAATCGCTTCGGTCACGCGTTCGCGCAAGGCGCGCAGTGCACCCCATTTCGCGCCGTCGGCTGGCACGGCTGGCACGCTGGGCCATTCGAGCAAGTGGACGCTGCCGGATTTGCCGTCTTCATCGGGCTGACCGTCTTCGGGATAGCGGGTGAGCCACACTTCTTCTGCGGTGAAAACCAGCACCGGCGCGGCATAGCGGACCAGAGCATGGAATAGCAGATCGAGCACAGTACGATAGGCGTTGCGCGCGGTGCTGTCTTCGCCATCGCAATAGAGCGTGTCTTTGCGAATATCGAAGAAGAATGCGCTCAAATCTTCATTGCAGAAATCGACCAGCAGGCGGGTATAGGTGTTGAAATCATATTCGGTCGCGGCCTTGCGCAGTTTTCCGTCGAGCTCGCTGAGCAAGGACAGGACGTAGATTTCAAGTTCAGGAATTTCGCCCGCATCCGACGTATCGCCGATGAAGCCATCAAGCGCGCCCAGCAAATAGCGGAACGTGTTGCGCAGACGCCGATATTGATCGCCGACGCCTTTCAGGATTTCATCGCCAATCCGGTGGTCTTCGGTGAAATCAACGCTCAGCGCCCAAAGCCGGATAATGTCTGCCCCGGTTTGCTCCATGATTTTAAGCGGGCTGATCGTGTTGCCGAGCGATTTCGACATTTTCTTGCCCTTGGCGTCCATGGTGAAACCGTGGGTGAGCACCTGATCATAAGGCGCGCGGCCGCGTGTTGCGCATGATTGCAACAACGAGGATTGGAACCAACCGCGATGTTGATCCGACCCTTCGAGGTAAAGGTTGGCGGGCCATTGCAGATCAGGCCAGCGGCCCGATTCCAGCACGAATGCATGGGTGCAGCCCGAATCGAACCAGACATCGAGGATGTCCATCACCATCTCGTAATCGTCGGCATTGTGGTCGCGGCCGAGGAATTCAGCCTTACGCGATTCCTCCCAAGCATCGACGCCTTCTTCCGCGATGGCGGCGATGATGCGGGCGTTGACTTTGGGGTCTTGCAAATAGGTGCTGTCTGGCCGGACGAAGAGCGTGATCGGCACACCCCAAGCGCGCTGACGCGAAAGCACCCAATCGGGGCGGGTTCCGACCATTGAGCCGAGGCGGTTTTCCCCTTTTGCAGGGATGAATTCGGCCCGGTCAATCTCGGACATTGCGCGGCTGCGCAGCGTGCCGCCGCCCTCTAGGTCTTTGTCCATCGGCACGAACCATTGCGGGGTGCAGCGATAGATGACCTTGGCTTTGGAGCGCCATGAGTGCGGGTAGGAATGCGCGTAATCAGCAGAAGCGGAAAGCAAAGCGCCCGCTTCGCGCAGATCGTTGCAGATCGGACCATCGGGCGCGTTAAACGGTTTGTTGATGACCGCGCGGCGGCGCGCCTTGCCATCCGCATCCACATCATCCGCACCCAGCCACGACCAATCATCGCGGTAACGGCCATCATCCATGACGGCGAAAACGGGGTTGATGCCGTTCGCTTTGCAGAGGTCGAAATCATCCTCGCCGTGATCGGGCGACATGTGGACCAGGCCGGTGCCGCTCTCGGTGGTGACGAAATCGCCTTCGAGGAACGGGCGGGGCTTGGTGTAGAATTCGTCGTCAGGGAAGCGGTCCGCCATTGGGTGTTTGGCGATTGTTCCGGCTAGGTCGGAGCCTTTGAAGCGAGCTTTTGTGACCAGCGTGACTGACCGATCTGCCCCATCTTCTGCAGTTCCGGAAGCATCTGAAAGGCGTCTCCCAACCGCTTCGCGTAAGTCAGACGCAACAAGAAGGTTCTTTGTCGTCAGGTCTGCGAGTGGATGATCCTTAAGCGCATTCTGCAAGCTCGCATCAGATGAGGCTGTGGCTCCAATGATCAATTCACATAGAGAGTACTCAACATCCGCCCCATAGGCCAAAGCCTGATTGACCGGGATCGTCCACGGAGTCGTCGTCCAGATCACCGCATGAGCGCCGACCAATTCCGGCACATTCGGGCTCTCAGTAATCTCAAACGCCACATCAATCTGCGGGCTATCCGTCAGGTCCTCATATTCAACCTCAGCCTCAGCCAACGCGGTCTTTTCAACCGGCGACCACATCACCGGCTTTGACCCGCGGTACAGGTTCCCTGCTTCGGCGAATTTCAGCAGCTCGGCGACAATTGTCCCCTCTGCCTGCGCATCCATCGTCAGATATGGATTGTCCCAATCGCCCAGGATTCCCAGCCGTTTCAGCTGCTCACGCTGGGTATCGACCCATTTTTGCGCATAGGCGCGGCATTCGGCGCGGAATTCTTTGGCCGGAACCTCGTCTTTGTTGAGCTTTTTCTTGCGATATTGCTCTTCGACTTTCCATTCGATCGGCAGGCCGTGGCAATCCCAGCCGGGCACATAGGGCGCGTCTTTGCCCATCAGGTTCTGCGTGCGGCACACCATGTCTTTGAGGATATGGTTCAGCGCATGGCCGATATGCATATCGCCATTCGCATAAGGGGGGCCGTCATGCAGGATGAATTTCTCGCGGCCCTCGCGCTCTTCGCGCAAACGCGCATAGAGATCAATTTCGCGCCAACGCGCCTCAATGCCCGGTTCCTTCTGCGGAAGGCCGGCTTTCATAGGAAACGCAGTCTTCGGCAGGAAGACGGTGTCTTTTAGGTCGCGCGTGCTGGCGCTCTGATTACTGTCAGACATAGCGCGCCGCGTTAGGGCATTCGCGCCCAGCAATAAACCCTCAATACACGCTCATTGTGCCGCGCGGCGGCGATCCAAATCGGCTTCGACGGCGTCGATCTCTTCCTGAGTGCGATTGTCATAGCGCTGGACGAGAGCAGGCAGGGTCGCAAAGGCGTTGTCCGTCCAGATATATCCGTTGAAAGAGCTTGGAATTTCAGTGAGTTGTTCGGGCAGGGTAATGCCGATAACCTCATCCTGATTGGCGGTGCCGGGCCCCTCAATCAAAATCTTTGTGCCTGCCGATTGCATCCGCGCGATCAACCTTTTGGGCCAGCCCCATAAGAGCGTCTGATCATCCAGCGTGATCAGCATCGTTTTCCCGGCGCAGCTTTCCGGCACGATGCCGGTCCAGCCGACCCGAGTATAATCGGCGGTGCAGCGCCGGGCCTCTTGCGCGGTGAAGGCCCAGATATCGGGATAGATTTGCCGAATTCGCGCAATTTGCGCGGCGCTGCCGTAAAATGCGTCGCCCTTATCCACCGGGTCGCGGCCCACCGCCTCAAACGCAGCGGCGATTGCATTGGCCAGTTCTAGATCTTCCCCGCTGAGGTGGATCATCAAGCGCGCTTGACGAGGGATGGCGCGGGCGATGTCGATGAGGGTGGGGATCGCGGCGCCCTTCCCGCGATAGGGGTAATCGCGTTCCTGCGACAATGGATCGCGGGTGAAATATCCATATCCGGCATCAAGTGCCTGCAACCGTGCCACAGAAGAATCGCCGACCGACCCGTCTCCATCGGTGATGCAATCGAGCAAGTTTTGCGAAAACAGAACAACCTCGCCATCGGCGGTCAATTGCGGGTCGACTTCGATCAGCCACCCTCCCATCCGGTCGGCGCGCAAAATGCTATCGCGTGTGTTGGCCAGATGCCGGCTCGTGGGCGCGAAGATTTCGGCCAAACCGCAATTTTGCGTTTCGGGCAAATCAATCGGCGACAGTTCTGGCGGCGGGGTGAATTGCGGCCCGATGGCGCGATGCGCGATTTGTTTGGGCGCGCCTGCTGGGTTGGGCGCAAGCCAGCTAGCATTGGTGACAGACAAGATGAGCACCGCCAGCGCAAAGGCCAATCCGCCCCAATAGGCAAAGCGTTTCATCCGAGCAGCTCGCGCGCTTTGGCGCAGTCTTTCTCCATCTGTTCCATTAACGCCTCAAGACTGTCGAATTTTGCCTCCCCGCGCAGGAAATGATGGAAGGCAACCTCGATCTCTTGCCCATACAAATCGCCAGAAAAATCGAAGAAATACGGCTCCAGCAGTTCTTTCGGCGGCTCAAATTGCGGGCGGATGCCGATATTGGCTGCGCCTTTAAGCTCTTCGCCCGTGGCGAGCACTTTGCCGGTCACAGCATAAATGCCGTATTTGGGGCGCAGATAGGTATCGACCGAAAGATTGGCCGTCGGATAGCCGATAGTGCGCCCGCGCTTATCGCCATGTTCGACGATCCCGCGAATCGCAAAGGGGCGCGATAGCAAGTCGGCGGCAAGCTGAGGATCGCCGTCTCTTAGCGCTTCGCGGATGCGGCTGGAGGAGATGACGGCATCTGCGCCTTTCACCGCGTCCACCACGCGCGATTGCAGGCCCAATTGCGCGCCAAACCCGCGCAGCAAATCGGTGTTGCCCTTTGCCCCTTTGCCAAAGGTGAAATCTGCGCCTGTCACCACGCCGTGCGCGCCAAAACGTTCAATCAAAATCTTGGAGATAAAATCTTCGGCGCTGGTTCCGGCAAGTTCGCCGTCGAAATGGAACACCAGCATCGCGGTTGCTCCGGCGGCAAGATACAATTCTTGGCGTTGTTCCAGAGTGGTAAGGCGAAAGGGCGCGACGTCAGGTTTGAAAAACCGCACGGGATGCGGATCGAAAGTCGCGATGATCGAAGGGCGGCCCTCTGCATGCGCCCAATTGATCGCTTCGCCAGCCACCTTTTGATGGCCGCGGTGAAAACCGTCGAAATTCCCAAGCGCAATAACTGCGCCGCGTAGGGCGTCGGTCACAGTTTCGCGGTGATCAAGCCAACGCATTAGGAATTCTCGCTTTCGGCTGGATCGCTTTCGAGACTGGGGTTCTCAGAAGGGGCGGGCACGTCACCGAGCGGGATTAGCCCTTCACGAATCACGCGGATTGCATTGCCGCCCATCACCGCGCGGATTTCCTCTTCGCTAAAGCCCGCATCCATCAAGGCCTGCGTCACATGGACCAATCCCGATGTGTCGAACCGTACCAACACCGTCCCGTCAAAATCACTGCCCAGCGCGACATGGTCCACGCCGACCAAATCGCGCACATGGGCCATCGCACTCACAATGGCCTCTGGCGATGTGCTGCACACCGCGCCTTCCCAATAGCCAATGCCGATGATGCCGCCGGTCGCGGCGACGCGGCGGATGTGATCATCGCTAAGGTTGCGATTCACATCGCATGTCGCCTGAACGCCGCCGTGGCTGGAGACGACTGGGCGGCGCGCCATGGCCAAAATATCGTCCACACATTCGCGGCTGCAATGGGCGATATCGACGATCATGCCCATCTCTTCCATCTGCCGAACGGCCTCGCGGCCCATATCGGTCAAACCGCCCTTTTGCTCGCCATGCATCGACCCGGCCAGCGCATTGTCGAAGAAATGGGTGAGGCCCGCCATGCGCAGCCCCGCATCATAGAGCACGCCAAGATTGCTCAAATCGCCTTCGAGATTGTGCAAGCCCTCGGCGCTGAACAAGGCGCCAACGGGGCCAGCGCCGTCCGCACGCGCGGCCAGCAATCCATCAACATCTCCTGCGCCGCGCACCGCGACAATCTTGCCGTTTGATCCGGCCACGGCCTCATCCAGCTTTTGCGCATGATAGCGTGAACGTTCGAGCAGCGAGGTCCAAGTGCGCAGCGGCTGAAGCTGGCCCACGACCAGTGACGTGACATTGTCGCCATCCGCGCTGTTATTGTCATAATTCTGATTGGTCGGCGTTTTCGTGACGCTGGAGAAGACCTGCAAAGCCACATTGCCATCACGCAAACGGGGCAAATCCATGTGGCCGTAATCGTGCCGTTCCAACACGTCGCGTTTCCACAGCAGCGAATCGGAATGCAGATCGACGATGGTCAACGTCTGATGCAGCGCAAGCGCTTCTTGTGTGATCTCAGGCAAGGTTTCACCGCTCACCCGGTTCATATCCCGGTCCACGATAGCAGGCGCGAAGGCGAAAAACGCAGCCGCGCCGATGACGATCAAAGCAAGCAAGCCGAGGAAGAGTTTACGCATTAATCGTCATCCCGGCGATGATAGGTCACGAAAGAAAAAGCGGGTTTGTCACCAATCGCGGGATGATCTTCGCGCGCGGTTTCTTCCCATTCGGGGCCAATCGGTTTCATGAAAGTATCGCCGGGAAAATCGGCGTGGATTTCGGTGACTTCAATCCGCTGCGCTAGCGGGCGGAACACATCATAGATCGCCGATCCGCCCACGATTGGGATTTCTGCCGTGTCATTGCCCGTTCGCGCGGCAATCAATGCCTCGGCGACGGAGTGGACAATTTCTGCCCCCTCACTGTCCCAAGTGTCGCGCCGGGTCAGAACAATATGCCGCCGCGCCGGAAGCAGGCCGGGCAGGCTCTCAAATGTCTTGCGGCCCATGATCATCGGCTTGCCAATCGTCAGCGCCTTGAAACGCTTCAGATCCGCAGGCAGCCGCCACGGCAATTGCCCCTCATACCCAATCGCGCCATTCGCAGCGCGGGCGTAAATGAGCACAATTTCGTGGTCTGCTATGGGGTTCAAGTTTTTGGCTTCACGTCTTTTGGCTCAGGCGCCGTCTTGGGATGGTGTTTTGTGCGACACACGCGTCACATGCCCCATCTTGCGCCCTGCGCGCGCCTCGCGCTTGCCATAAAGGTGCAGATGCGGCTCGCCGTCTTCGGCCAGAATTTCATGCGCGCTCAGTGCGTCTTCACCCACGATATTGCGCATGTCGATGCTGGCAAACCGCGTTTCCGTCCCGCCCAGCGGCAATCCGCAAATCGCACGAATGTGGTTTTCAAATTGGCCTGTGGCTGCACCCTCAATGGTCCAGTGCCCTGAATTGTGCACCCGGGGGGCCATTTCGTTGAAAATCGGCCCCTGCGCGGTCGCAAAGAATTCCAGCGTCAGCACGCCCACATAATTCAGCGCATTCGCCGTTTTCTCGGCGATCTCGCGGGCCGCCCCGACCTGGCTTTCGACCACGGGGCCAGCGGGCAGGACCGAATGGACCAGCATTCCGCCTTCATGCGTGTTGGCAGAAGAATCCCACATTCGCACCGTACCATCAGCGGCCCGGGCAAGGATCACCGAAAATTCGGTCTCAAAATTGACCATGCCTTCGTAAATGCACGCCTGTCCGGGGAAGCGAACGCCTTCTGCTTCGTGGACGGAGGCAATGCGCCACTGGCCCTTACCATCATATCCATCGCGCGCGGTTTTGAGGATGCCGGGTGTGCCGACCCGTTCGAGCGCGCGGGCAAAATCATCGTCGCTTTCAACCCGCATATAGGGCGCACATTTCGCGCGCAGCTCTTCGACGAAGCGTTTTTCATTGAGCCGGTCCTGCGCCACTTTCAACGCTTTGGGATCAGGCACGAGCAAGTTCGCCGGGATCGATTCCACCGCGCTTAGCGGGACATTCTCAAATTCCCACGTCACCACATCGCATTGGCTGGCAAAAGCGGCGAGCGCGGCATTGTCACCCCAGCCATTTTCGAAAAAATCATCGCAAGCAGATGCGGCCACATTGTCGCCAGCAGGCGCATAACCAACGCAGCGATAGCCAAGTTGCACCGCAGCCATCGCCAGCATTCGGCCAAGCTGACCGCCGCCAAGAATGCCTATGGTCGAACCGGGCGGGAGGGGAGCGGTGCCAGCCATCAATCCACCGGTGCCTCTGCCACATCGCCTGTCCGCGCGGCGCGCCAATCTTGCAACCGCTCAGACAGAGCTTCGTCCGACAGAGCCAAAATCGCCGCCGCCATTAGAGCCGCATTTTTTGCCCCGGCATCACCAATCGCCAAGGTTCCAACAGGAATGCCAGCGGGCATTTGCACGATGGACAGCAAACTGTCCCAGCCCGAAAGCGCCTTGGATTGGACCGGCACGCCAAGAACCGGCAAATGTGTCATCGCCGCGATCATGCCGGGCAAATGCGCCGCCCCGCCTGCGCCTGCGATAATAACATCAAAACCTTCGCCCTCTGCACCCTTGGCAAAGGCGCTCATGCGGTCGGGTGTTCGGTGCGCTGAGACGATTCGCGCCTCATGCTCCACTTCGAGTTCATCGAGGATTTCCGACGCAAGGCGCATGGCCGGCCAGTCGGACTGGCTGCCCATCACAATCGCGACCTTTTTGCTTGGCGGTCCGCTGCTATCCTTGGCCATACGCCCCTCAGCTATCCTTTAGATAATACCGCTGCCCCGGCACCATATTGTCGTCAAAGTCATAGATGATCGGCTGCCCAGTTGGAATCTCCAGGCTAGTGATATCTTCATCCGAAATATTCGAGAGATGTTTGACCAGCGCGCGCAAAGAATTGCCATGCGCGGAAATGATAACAGTCTCGCCGCTTGCGAGCACTGGCAGGATGTCGCTTTCCCAATAGGGCAGGACACGCTCAATCGTCAGTTTCAAACTCTCTGTGTTTGGAACATCAATGCCGTCATAGCGCGGATCGGCGCCGGGATCATATTCGCTGCCGGCCTCCATTGGCGGCGGCGGCGTGTCGAAACTGCGGCGCCAGATATGTACCTGTTCATCGCCATGTTTGTCGCGGGTTTCTTGTTTGTTGAGACCCGTCAGACCGCCATAATGCCGCTCATTCAGCCGCCAGTCTTTGGTCACCGGCAGCCACAAACGGTTCATTTCTTCGAGCGCGAGATTGAGCGTCAGGATCGCCCGTTTTTGCACTGAGGTGAAGCAGGTCGTCGGCCAGACGCCTTTTTCCGCCATCAATGTTCCGGCGGCTTTCGCTTCGGTCACGCCTTTTTCGGTCAGATCGACATCCCACCAACCGGTAAAACGGTTTTCAAGGTTCCACTGGCTTTGGCCGTGACGGACAAGGATGAGCTTGGGCATTGTTTCTCGGTATCTCCGTATTGCCGGGGTGCTTGATTGACCCGAAATGCGCGCAAAAAAGGAAGGTGCGGCCTAGCCCTCGTCGCCCGCCTTGGGAACCCATTTATCTGCGCTTTCGCTTTTCATCTCGCGCCCCTGCGCTTTCCTGCGGCGCAGGTTCTCTCGCAGTTTTGCGGCCATGCGTTCTTCGCGGGAAAAATTGGCTGACTTTTCTTCACTCATGTGAAACGCCTTGGCGCTAGATGCGCTTTTGTTCAAGCGCAGTATCAAGCTTGCCTTGACAAGAGGCGCGCACCCACCGATAGGCGCGCGTCTTGAACAGGCGCCGCGGTAGCTCAGTGGTAGAGCGCGTCATTGGTAATGACGAGGCCGAGAGTTCAATTCTCTCTCGTGGCACCATTATTTCTGTTCACGGCCAATTCGCTTCGCTCATGCCTCCACGAGGGCGGCCTGAACGGCCGGCGGGCGCCCCATCTCTTTGGCGCCCTTGCGGGCAGCTTTGCGCCCGGCAACCTTAAGACCATTAACCAAAGACCAAGGCGACCTGCTGGATGGCGGAGCTCGGTCCGCGAAGCGGGCTGCAAGCCCGACCGGGCGCCCGCAGCGCCGCAGGCGCGAGGACATCGCGTTGCGGATGCGATGCGCAAACAAAAACACCCCTACCCCCACTTTTGACGATACGCCTTCGCCTCGCGGTCCGCTATTCCCTGCTCAACACACACATGAGCAGGAGAGCGAACGATGGATCTGGGACTTAAAGGCAAGAAGGTCATCATGAATGGCGGCGCGCATGGGCTTGGCCTTGCTTCGCTCAAATTGTTCGCGGCAGAGGGCGCTGATGTCGCCTTCTTTAGCCGTAAAGAAGACAAGATCGAAGCTGCCAAAACCGCTATCGACGCGGCCGGGCCGGGCAAAGTCTTTGCCGAAGTGTTCGATATGGCTTCGGGCGGCGATTCTTATAAAGCGTGGCTGGAAAAGGCCGCTGGCGAGCTGGGCGGATGCGACATTTTCATCCACACTGCGTCCACATCGGGCACTGGCGGCACCGGCGATTGGCAAGCGACGCTCGATTTTGACATTATGGGCGCGGTGAACGGTGTCGAGGCATTGACCCCGCATCTTGCGAATTCAGATTGCGGCTCAATCCTCTTCATGAGCTCCACTGCGGCGCTCGAAACTTTTATCGCTCCGCAGGCCTTTAACGCTATGAAAGCGGCCTTGATCACTTATGGCTCGCAATTGTCGCAGGCGCTCGCCCCGCAAGGCATTCGCGTGAACTGCGTTTCGCCTGGCGCGATTTATTATCCCGGCGGCAATTGGGAAGTGATCGAAGGCGCCATGCCGGAACTGTTCAATGGCACGCTGGCGAAAATGCCGATGGGCCGATTTGGCAATGATCAAGAAGTGGCGAACGCCATCGTCTTCACCGCCAGCCCGGCTGTTCCTTACATGACCGGATCAAACATCGTCGTTGATGGCGGCTTTACGCAGCGTGTCCAATTCTAGGGGCCGTTTGGCTCTAAGGTATGCCCAATTCTCGGGCGCGCTCAGGTTTTGAAGCGCGCCCGCACGACCAATCAATTCCTCAATAAGAAGGCCCCAATTCATGGCTGAAATCACCCGCGAGAAACTGCTGGATGTTTACACCCGCACGATGAAGGTGAACCGCACGGACGAAAAATTCCGCGAATTGCTGATGCAAGGCAAGGTTGCGGTGATGTATTATTGTGTGCGCGGGCAAGAGCTGGTCTCTGCCGCTGCGATGGCGGCGTTGGAGGACGACGATTACGTCGTTTGCACCTATCGCGGGCAGGGCGAGCAAACCGCCAAAGGCATTCCGATGGAGAAGTGGTGGGGCGAATGCCTCGGCAAGGCCACTGGCACTTGCAAAGGCAAGGGCGGCACAATGCACATCACCGATCCTGATACAGGGATCATGGTGACGACCGGCGTAGTGGGTTCGGGCATTCCGATTGCCAATGGCCTGGGGATGGCCAGCCAGAATAACGGTGATGGCCGCGTGACTTTGGTCAGCTTTGGTGACGGCGCGGCCAATATTGGCGGCTTTCACGAGGCGATGAATATGGCGCAATTGTATAAGTTGCCGGTCGTGTTCCTATGCCAAAACAACCGTTACGGCGAACACACCGCCTATGCCGATCACACCGACAGCGTCGACATCCATAGCCGCGCGGCGGGTTACGGGATGAAAGGCATCAAGGTTGATGGCAATGACGTCAACGCCGTCTATCCCGCGATGGAAGAAGCGGTCGAACATGCACGCAGCGGCAAAGGGCCGGTTCTGGTTGAGGCCATGTGTTACCGCATGATGGGGCATTTCTTCGGCTCCGATTTCTCTTACATGCCGCCGGAACATTTGGCCGAAATGGCAGCGGAAGACCCGCTGCCGAAATTGCGCAAAGTTATGCTGGAGCGGCAATTTACCGAAAGCGAGCTCGACGCGATTGTTGATGGGATCAACGCCGAAATCGACGCCGCTGTTCAACATGCGCTCGATGCGCCGCTGCCGGATACCGATGAAATCTATAAAGACGTGTTGGAGGAGACTGCCTGATGGCTGAGATTACCATGACGCAGGCGCTCAATCTCGCGATTGATGAAGCGATGGCCGAAGATGATGGCGTGTTCTGCCTAGGCGAAGATGTCGCGGCGAAACAAGGCGGCGGGGTGTTCAAAATCACCTCCGGCCTGAGCGAGAAATACGGCGAAAACCGCATCCGCGCGACGCCAATTTCAGAAACCGCAATCATTGGCGCGGCGATCGGTGCGGCGCTGGCGGGGCAGCGTCCGATCGCAGAGATCATGCTGATGAATTTTGTCGGCGTGTGTATGGACCAAATCGTCAATCACGCCGCGAAATTGCGCTTTATGTCTGGCGGTCAGACGCCGTGCCCGATTGTGATCCGCACCACCACGGGCGTTGGCGTCGGTTTTGGTGGGCAGCATTCCGATATGCTCGAGGCGTGGTTCGCCCATGTCGCTGGTATCCATGTGGTCACGCCGTCCAACGCCGCTGATGCGCGCGGACTCATGCGCTCTGCAATTGATGCCAATGATCCAGTGATCTTCATCGAAAACATCCTGTGCTACGGCCTGACCAGCGAAGACCCCGGACCCGGTTACCGGGTGCCTTTGGGCAAGGCGGCTGTCGCAAAAGAAGGCACTGACATCTCGCTCATCACCTATGGCCGCACGGTTCTCGACGCCTTGGAGGTTGCCGGTGATCTCGAAAAAGAAGGCATCAGCGTCGAAGTGATCGACCTGCGCACGATCGCCCCTTATGATGAGGAAACGGTGCTGGCTTCGGTTAGAAAAACGGGCCGCGCGATCACTTTGCACGAAGCGGTGCGTCCGTTTGGCACCGGCGCAGAAATCGCTGCGAATATTCAAGAAAAGTGCTGGGACAGCTTGAAAGCCCCCGTGCGCCGGATCGGCGGAACATTCTCCGCCGTGCCGTTTGCCACTCATCTTGAACAAGCGTGGATTCCGCAAAAGAGCGATCTGGCGGAGCAAATCAAAGCATCGGTAGGAAAAGCGTAAATGGCCGAAGAAATTCGCATCCCAAAATTGGGCATGAGCGCCACCGAAGTCACTTTGGCGGAATGGATGTTTGGCGATGGAGAGGAAGTCGCGAAAGGCGACATCATCTACACCGCCGAAACAGACAAGACGACGGTCGAGATCGAGGCGCAATCGGCGGGGACAATTCATCCAACCGGCGAAGAAGGCGTGAAATACAAAGTCGGCGACATCATCGGCACGATTGGGTGAGCAAGAGGCAATGAGCACTCCGCGCGAAATGTTGCAGGCCGTCTATGCGGCGGCGGGCGCGCGCGATTGGGACCGTGTCGAAAGCCTCGTCCATCCTGATTTTGTGCTGTTTGAGGCGGAATGCCTGCCCTTTGGCGGCGAATGGCGGGGCAAGGATGCGCTGCAACGCTGTGCGGCGGCGATGTATGCCACCTGGGCGGAGGCGAATGTCGATATTCACGACATCACCGGCGGGGATAGTAATGCGGTGACGGTGCTGACTTTGACCATGACATCCAAACGCACCGGCGAAACATTCTCGCAAACGGTGAATGAATGCGGCGCGTTCGAAGATGGATTGCTGAAAGAATTGCGCATCCATTATTTCGATGCCGCTGAAATCGCCGAGAAGGCCTGATTCTATGACAATTGAGAAAATCTGCGTCCTCGGCGCGCCTGCTGATCAAGGTCAGCCTTTGGTCACGCAGCTGCTGGATGCAGGTTTCACTGTCACGGCCGGGGTCCGGCGCGATGATGCCTTGGCCGAAACGCCGTTTCCCGATCTGGCGACGGTGCGGGCCGATATTACCGATGCGGATGCGATGGCGCATGCCTTTGCCGGCCAAGATGCCGCCGCTTTTCACCTGCCGTTTGAATTTGACCGCGCGCGCGCCGCCAGTTTTGGCCGCGCCATCGCCGATGGGGCGGTGCGGGCAGGTTTGAAGAAGATCATCTTCAACACCGCCTGTTTTGTGGCGGATCACGATCTGGATCTGTCCGCGCATGATGGGCGCCGCGATATTGAGCGCGCTTTGGAAGAGACCGGCATACCGTGCGTGTTCATCGAACCGACCGTGTTTATGGACAACCAATACCGGATCTGGACGCGGCCTCTGATCATGCGTGACGGTGTTTTCGCCTATCCGGCCAAGCCTGGTCTGAAGATCAATTGGGTGTGCCTGGAAGATGTGGCGCAAGCGATGGTGCGGGCATTGCAGACCGACGCGGCGGATGGGCAGCATGTCCCGATTGGCGGGCCAGAAGCCTTGGTCGGTGACGAAGTTGCAGCGAGCCTTTCCGAAGTGCTGGGCCGCCCGGTGCGTTTTAAAAGCCTGGCCCCAGAAGAATTTGCTGCGGGGATGAGCGAACTAGTCACCGGATCAAGGGAGGTTCAGCCGCTCAGTATTTATGACGGGATGGCGAAGTTTTACAGTTTCTACAATTCGCAGCCGACCTCGCCGCTGATCGTTGATCCGCAAAAAGCGCGCGATTTGCTGGGTATGAAGCATACCTCGCATGCTGATTGGGCGGCGTCGAAAGATTGGATGGACGGCTTAGACGGGTTGATTTGAGCCGGTCCTAAAATCGCGCTGCTAGGCTTAAGCTAGAGCGTTTGCCCATCGTCGAGCACGAAATCCGTGCCGGTCACAAATTCAGCCGCGTCTGAGCATAGAAACAGCATCGGCCCATCCAAACCTTCTTCGCCCATCAACCGGCGTTTTGGGAAACGGGCGATCTGTTTTTTGCCAAGGTCTGTGTCAAACCATTCATCGTTGATCGCGGTCCGGATGTAGCCGGGGGAAACGGTGTTCACGCAAATCCCGGCGCGCGCCCATTCGCGGGCCATGCTGCGTGCGGCCTGCACAACGCCCGCTTTACTGGCGGCATAGGCGACCAATCCGGGCGACGGTTCAAAGGCAGTGATAGAGGCGATCATGACAATCCGCCCCTTGGTCACGCCATTGGCCATCATCCGTTTTGCACCCTCGCGCGCAGTCAATATTGCGCCTTTCAGGTTGATCGCCAGCGTGTGTTCAACTTCTTCTTCGGAAATGCTGGTCATCATACCGGCGCCATCGACCCCGGCATTGGCAATCACGGTATCGATTGTTGTTTTTTCAGGGCCAAACGCCGCTTCTGCCGCATCGAAACCGGCGATAATGTCCGCTTCTCGCGCGACATCCATTTCGACGGCCGCCGCTGCGCCGCCGATTTCATTCGCCAGCGCCTCCAACCGGTCCCTGCGCCGCGCGCCCAGCGCAACTTGCGCGCCATTGGCGGCCAGAATTTTGCCAAAGCGCGACCCCAGACCCGAAGACGCACCTGTGATGAGCGCGGTGCGCCCAGAGAGATTTACCGAAAGCGACATAGCGCGCCCTATGCCGTCTTAGGCAGTTCGCCGTCGATATATTTCTTCAAAGTCGTCTGGAAATGTCGGACCCGGCTGTCTTGATAGGAACCCAGCTCCATCATCCCTTCTTTCATGCTCTTCATGCCGGTTTGCACATGCGGCAAGTTTGACATGTCTTGATCGAACACATTCGCCAATTGTGGCCCCATCACATCGGCGGCCCACGCAAACGGTTCGTCATCGGGAATATATGTCATTTCAACGGCGCGTGGCCGCTCATCCCCTTTGGGTGTCGGGAACAGCAGGCGGATTTCCATAATGCACGAATCTGGTGTGTCATCGGGCAACCAGCGGTAAACCAATGTCGGCAAAAACCCGATCCACGGCGCGAAGTTGGGGAAGATATTGTAGGTGAAATTGTCGAGGATTTCGCTATCGGACGCTTCGGAATAATCATAGCCATACGCTTCCGCGAAACCCTGCCGCCCGGCTTCGGCGAGCACTTTGCGCGCGCCCAGCGGATCGGCCGCATCGTAATCCTGATCTCCATCGCCAGCGGCAAAGCGGCGATTGGTGTCCGCATCCGCGCCGCCAGAAAACTCGTTCATTTTCTCCAGCACATAGCTTGAATCCTTACCCTTCACATGCGGGCTAAGGACGCCGGATGGGGTGATCGCGCGGTTAAAGTGATCGCCGATCAGATCATAACGCGTGTTCGCATCGCCCAAGAAAGGCAGCAATTGCGGATGGGTCACGATGGAATGCCAGGCCTCCATAAAGGCCTCCGCTGTGGCCTTCCAATTGGCTGGAATGCGTTTTTGAATCCACATGCCGGTGTAACGATTTTCAAAATCATAGCGTTCGTAATGCGACGCCGCCGGGCCAAGCCACTCCTTGAAATCTGGCAGATCATAATTCTCGGTCAGCATGACGAAGCCTTGCCACAGCTCAATCCGGGCCTCGGGCAGGCTCATGTCTTTGTCTGCGAGATGCTGGAAATCCCATTCGCTGGGGATTTCTTTAAGCGATCCGTCATTGCGCCACGTGAAACCGTGGAATGGGCAGCGCAATTGGATCGAGGGGCCGCATTCTGTGCGCAATTTGCGCCCGCGGTGCAGACAGGCATTGTAAAATGCGCGCACACCGCCGTCTTTCTGGCGGACCAGCAAGAAGCTCTTGCCGGCAATGTCGAAAATGACGGTGTCACCCGGATCGGGCATTTCGTCTTCACGCGCCGCGAACAGCCACACATTGGGCCACAATTTCTCACGCTCTGCCTGCGCGAAATCTTCGCTGATGTAAGGATCAACCGAGAGCGGCTCGTCACCCATATCAAGGGTGTTTTCCTCAAACAGATAATCAGGCGGCGTGCGTGTGTCGCCGTTCAGCATGTCGGTATAACTGATGCCGGGGCACCGGTCTTCGCGCGCTACGTCTTTGATCTCGTTCATGGCTGCTTTGATCCTGTTTACTCGCACTTTGCGCAGTGTTCGTCCCGGAGAATATCACACAAACTTGCCCCAAGTTCACACTATCGGATTGGAGAGGTCATTTGGCGCGTAAGACAGGCATTTCGGAGCTGGGCGAGATAATGCAGCTGGCCTTTGTGCCCGATGATTTCGACGCTGCGGTCGATTATTGGACGCAAGTGATGGGTGTGGGCCCGTTTTTCCTGATGGAAGGAATTCATCTGGAGGATATGAAATATAAAGGGCAGCCGACGGATGCGGTGTTCGATCTGGCGCTTGCCTATTGGGGCGATATTCAGATCGAACTGATCCGCCCGCGCGATGATCACCCTTCAATCTATCGCGGTGAATATGCGGCAGGAAACGGGCTGCACCATGTGTGCATTTTGGTCGATGATATCGAAGAGGCCTACCGTGTCTGCGGCGAACAAGGGGCGCAAATCATCATTGAGGGCGCGCTGGGTGACAGCCGGGTGATTTATGTCGACCCCGGTTCTGGTCCCGGCGGCTTGGTCGAAATCTTGCAGCAGGGCGAGGGCGGTCCGGGCCTATTTGCGATGATCAAGCAAGCTGGCGAAGGGTGGGACGGCAGCGATCCAATCCGGAAATTGGGCTGACTGATGTTGGAGCTCAGCGGAGCGAGAATTGCGCTCCGCTGAGTTAAGACGCAAAGACTTTAAGGGCGTCCGAAGCGCTTACGCTAAGAATTCGCGCCCAAATATCCCAATTGCCCTGCCTTAAAGATCGTCTGAGCGCGGTTCACACTGTCCAATTTCTCGCCTGCGCGGTGGATGTGATAGCGGATCGTGGCGTGGCTGCGTTCAAGGATCATGCTGATTTCCTTGTCTGTCTTGCCAATCGCGGCCCAGCGCAGGCATTCCACTTCGCGTTTTGACAGCACGCAATCCGATGGGATGCGCCGTTTCGTGCGATGCGCCTGAACATAGCCAGCGACAAACCGCCGCACGAGCTGCGCAAACAGCAAAGTGTATTTCGCAAATTCCTCGCTCAAATCCTCTTTATCGCGGTCCATGCTGATAAAGCTGCTGGCGGAGATTTGGCCGAAGGGAAGGTGCACTGGGATAACAATCGCGGCCTTACACAGGGACCGTTTTTCAAAATCTGCCAAATCCAATTCATCGAGATAGGAATTGGGCCATTTCAGATTAAACCCATTGCCGTTCACCCAAAACGGCTCGCTTTCATAACGGCACGCGCGTGGCAGCGGCGAATGGAGCGCAAGGCGGTGATCCTCCCACCAGCGCGAACCATCATCGAGCCAGCGGAAAATATCGGCATTGAGAATGGTGCCATCGGCATCAACCATCGGTTCCTTTGAGGAAATGTCATCGCAAACAGCGACTTGCATCCCGCGTTCTTTCGCGATGCGCGCCAGATGCTCAGCGGCATCATGGATGTCCTCTGGACAGGTTATCGTGACTTGCTCAAGCATTTGCTCAAGATTTTCAGTGCCGTTAGGCGTGCGAAGTTCGACGACGTTGGTTGCCATGGCTGACGTGTTCCTCTCGTGATGCTCCCGTTTGAGCATCCTATCCTACTTCTGGCGATTCGCCTCATACTTTACGTAGGGGCACGGCGGGCTGCCGCTCGGTAGGTCCAAAGACACTGTAACGGAGAATGCGACCATGATGAGGCAAGACAGCGATTCGGCCCCCAAAACGTGGAATGGCGATAATTTTGGCGTGGCGCTGAAGGCGTTGGCTCTGGGAATCGACCCGAATCGGCCTGCGCTGATCCATGGAACGCGCAGTGTTAGCTGGGGCGAATTGGATGCTCAGACCGATTCGATTGCCGCCGCGCTTAAGGAGCGCGGATTGCAGCCGGGCGACATTGCCGGGCAGATGTTGCGCAACACCCCCGATTACATCCTTGCCTATTTCGGATGCATCAAGGCGGGCGTGGTGCCGGTCAATGTGAATTATCATTACAAATCACGCGAATTGGCGGACATTTTTTCGCGGTTTGAATTGAAGGCTCTGTTCACCGAGAGCGAGTTTGCCGAAACCGCCAAGCAAGCGATGGACGGCGCAGCGCCGACCATTGATGTCGGCGGCAAAGATTGGGCCGCCATGTGCCAGCATGATCTGCCCCGCGGTTTCGCCATTCACACAGACCCTGCGGCTTTGTTCTTGACCGCGACTGGCGGGACGACCGGCATGCCAAAGGCGGTGATGTGGCCGATGGAAGAAGCGTGGCAGGCGTTTAGCATTTCAGTCTGGCAGCGCGGTTTTGGGGAGCCGCCTTTTGTCGCAACTTCGTTAGAGGCGCAGGTTCAAGAGGCCGCCAAAATCGGTCCGGATCATCCCGCCAGCACGTCGCCAATGTTGCTGCTCAGCCCGCTCATGCACGGTGCCGGACAATTCACTGGGGTTATTCATCTGCTGAAAGGCGGGACATTGGCGTTGCTCCCGGCGGATAAATTCGATGCCGATCTGGCCTTGGATGAGGTTAAGCGGCTGGGCGCGCGCGGTGTCTTCATTGTCGGCGATGCCTTTGCGATGCCGCTTGCGGATCGGCTTGAGGCGCGGGGTGACGGCGAGGATGTCTTGGCATCGTTGCGCATGGTGACCAGTTCGGGCGCGGTGTTTTCTGAAAATGTGAAACGCCGCCTGATCGCGCATAATCCGGCGCTTGTGGTGGTGGATGCGCTGGGTTCTTCGGAAAGCAGCGGCACCGCGATTGTGATCACAACCGCGCAAGGGTCGACGGGCGGAGGCAAATTTTCCGCCTTGCCGGGACGCGAGACGAAATTGTTCGGCGAGTGCATGCGCGAAATCCCCAAGGGGTCAGACGGCGTCGGGATTGTCGCGCGCACCGGCCCGCTCCCGCTTGGCTATCTGGGCGAGGACGCAAAGAACGCCGCGACCTTCCCGGTTGTCGATGGCAAGCGTTGGTTGATGACCGGCGATCAAGCCCGCTGGGCCGCTGATGGCAGCATGGAATTTATTGGCCGCGACAATATGTGCATCAACACAGGCGGAGAAAAAGTCTTCCCCGAGGAAGTCGAAGCCGTCTTGCAAGACCATAACGGCGTGAAAGATGTGCGCGTCGTGAGCCTGCCGGATCCGCGTTTTGGCCGAAAGGTTGTGGCGGTGGTCGCGCCCGAAGGGAATGCGGATGGCTTGCAAGAGGCGCTCGACACTCATGCGCGCGCCGGTTTGGCGGGATACAAGATCCCGCGCCTTTACGTGATGACCGATGGCTCGTTGCGGCTCAACAATGGCAAGCCAGATTATAAAACCGCGCAGAAATTGGCGGATGAGGCCGCGCCTTAGGCGGTAAACATTTGGGCCTTATCCAGCCGTTCGGTCCGCCTTATCCTTGTCGTTCGTGCCTTTGATCATCTGGCGCATCATGTCCCACTCGGCATCGCCCAGCGCCTGCAATTGCGGATAGAACGTGCCGCCATTGGCCTGATAACCCGCGCCGTCGATTGCGATGGTTTGCCCGTTCACATATTCCGCGCCCGGTCCCATCAAGAACACGGCCAAATTGGCCAATTCATGCATTTCGCCCGCGCGGCCCATAGGATTGAGATCATTCTTGGAATTATCCCCGCCGCCGCCGGGGCTGAGCCGCGAAGACATGCCTTTTGTTGGAAACAGGCCCGGCGCAATCGCGTTAAAGCGCAAACCATAACGGCCCCATTCGGTCGCTAAACTCTGTGTCATCGCGTTGATCGCGGTTTTCGACATGGCGGATGGCACGACAAAGGCGCTGCCTGACCACACCCATGTGGTTAGGATAGACAAGAAACTGGCCGATTTCCCCTCGGCAATCAGCCGTTTGCCAATGTCCAAAGTGACATAGAATGTGCCGCGCATCACAATATCGGCGATGGCGTTAAAGCCGTTCACTGACAGGTCTTCGGTGCGGCTGATGAAATTGCCCGCCGCATTATTGACCACCCCGGTCAACGCGCCGCCATCTGCCCAAATCGCATCAACCATTGCGTGGATCGCGTCGGCATCGCGGATGTCGCACGCATGGGCGACAACCTTGCCGCCATGTGCGGCCATCAATTCAGAGGCCGTCTCATCCAACTTATTCTGGCGGCGGCCGCAAATGTAAACGGTCGCGCCGAGCTTCAAGAACCCTTCCGCCATTTCGCGGCCCAATCCGGTCCCGCCGCCGGTGACCAAAATGCGCTCTTCGGTCATAAGACCTTCGCGAAACATCAGTTTTGAAACGTCCATTTATATGTCTTTCGTAGAAGAAGGGGGGATCGGCCCTAAGGGTTCAGAGGCCCAAAACGGTCTTAGCAATAATGTTCTTTTGCACTTCGTCCGATCCGCCAAAGATGGTTGCGGCGCGGTTGTTGAGGTAGCGGCCCATTGCGGTTTGCGCCATTTCGCTGCCAACCGGTTCGGGGGCTTCATTGCCGTAAAGCGGCCGCTCCAGCGGCAATTGTAAGGCATCCGTGCCGAGCAGTTCGAGCCGCAAAGTGTCGATTTCTTGGCCGATATTCGACCCCAGCAATTTCACAAGTGAGGTTTGCGGTCCGGGCGATCTGCCTTTGGCCAGTTCGGCCAAAATGCGCAATTCAGTGAATTCGAGCGCCTCTGCCTCCAGCCGCGCGCGTGACAGCCGATCGCGGAAACGCGCATCATGCGCCATCGCCCCATTGACGCCGGAAGGTTGCTCCGCCGCGAGTGCCTCCAGCTTGTCGATGCTTTGGATTAGTCTGGGCGCAAAACATGATCCGCCGCGTTCGTTTTCCAGCAGGAATTTGGCAATCGACCACCCCTGACCTTCCTCGCCAATGCGGTTTTCCTCGCCAGTTTTGGCATCGGTGAAAAACACCGCATTCACTTCATGATCACCCGACATGGAATGGATCGGCGTAACCTCCACCCCCGGTTGATCCATTTCGAGCAGCAGGAACGTGATCCCTGCCTGTTTCTTGACGGTGGCATCTGTGCGCACCAGTGCAAATATCCAGTTTGCGTGATGCGCATGGGTGGTCCAAATTTTGGAACCGTTGACGGTGTATTCGCCATTTTCTAGCCGCGCAGAGGTTTTGAGCGAAGCCAAATCGGAGCCGCTGCCGGGTTCCGAATATCCCTGGCACCAGTAATCTTCGCCAGACAGAATTTTGGGCAAAAACCGGGCCTTTTGTTGCGGCGTCCCGAATGCGCAAATGACCGGCCCAACCAGACGCAGCCCGAGGATCGCCAAAGCCGGGGCGCCCGCCAGCGCGCATTCTTTTTCAAACAGGAATTTTTGCGTCGGGGTCCAGCCCGTGCCGCCATCCTCTTTTGGCCAATGCGGGGCGACCCATCCTTGTTCATTCAGGATCCGGTGCCATTCCATGCCAATGTCAGGCTCCACAAAAACGCCCGGCGTGCGGCGCGCGCCATCGCGCAGGCGATCAGGCAGTTTTGCCGCCAAAAATTCGCGGACTTCTTCGCGAAAGGCGAGGTCTTCTGCAGAGAAAGTCATATCCATGATTTAAGTTCCCTCGCCATTATCATCGCGCGCCGCCCATCCCAGCGAACGGCGTAACATGTCGTAATAAACATCGTAATTCCACGCGCACATTTCCTTATGTGGGTAGAAATCCTGCATCCCCGGCAGGTCATAATGCCCCCGGCAATGGCCAAGCGTGTTGTAAACAATGCGCCCTTTGCCAAGGTCGCGGGTGTAGAGGATCGGCACGGCGGCCTTCTCCCACTTTTCCTCGACAAAGCCGGTGGCGTCCCCTTCGAAAGTGGTTTGCATCAACGTGTCGATATCAGCGGTGGTTTTGGACAAATACAGCTCATCGACGATTTCAAAATCCTCGATCCCGCGCGTGAGTTCGTGGTCTTTATTGACGACCTCAACCTCAAATTGGCCGATTGGTGGATGCGCTTTGAACTGCGTGCCGAGCATATCGAACACGTCTGGGCGGTCTTCTGGTGTATCGACCAGGCCTTCTTCTGTGAAAACAAGGATCGAATTGGTGCCGTGCAAGGCCAGCCATTTGCCGCCGCCTTCCACCCAAGCGCGCAATTGTTTCGCCTGTTCAGGGGTCGGCATCAGATCGCATGTATAGGTGATGAGGAACCGGCATTGATCCAGCCGCTCCAGCCCCGAATAATCGGCGGCAACTGTGGTGCGGATATGCGGCTGTTCAGCCAGTAATTTTAGGATCTCAAGCCGGGGATAATCAATGTCGTGATATTTTCCCGCGGCAATGAAATGCGCGTCAATCCGCGCGGCTGGCTGCGTTGATGTGGGCGTGCTCATATTAGCTCCTAATCGATCCGCCGCCATCGACAGTAAAGTCGCAGCCGGTGGTGAAACTTGCTTCGTCGCTGGCGAGGAAGACCACCGCTTTGGCGACTTCCTCCGGCTCTCCAATGCGGTTCATTGGATGCGTTGCGGCAAAATTGGTTTCGATGTTTTGCGGCGTGTCTGCGCCTGAATATTTGTAACGCTCATACATCGGCGTGCGGATCGCGCCGGGATGGACCATATTCGCCCGAATGGGCACGCCGCGTTCGGCGCAATCGAGTGCGATGCTGCGTGTGAGGCCCAGCAATCCGGCTTTTGACGCACTGTAGGCGGCGACGAAGGCCGCCGCGCGCATCGCAATCATAGAACCAATATTGACGATCGCGCTCGGTTCGCCGCTGGCTTCCATCGCAGGAATGGCCGCCCGGCAACCGTGAAACGGTCCCTCTAGATTGATATCGATAGTCCGCCGCCAACTGTCCAGATCGACATCCACGACATTGCCGGGTTCTGAAATGCCGGCAATGTTGCACAATACGGTCAGCTTGCCGAAATGCTCCTGCGCCGCCTTCACTGCGGCGTGCCATTGATCCAAATCGCGGACGTCCAATTCGAAGGCTTCGGCATTTTCGCCCAATTCCTCCGCCAGCGCGCGCGCTTTGTCGATCTGAATATCGCACAGCAAAACCTTGCCGCCCTCAGCCACAATCATCCGGCCGACACACGCCCCAATCCCTTCCGCGCCGCCCGTGACGAGCGCGACTTTCGAGTCCATTTTGCCCATTTAGCGCTCCAAAATCGCGACTGCGGAAAGGCCCGGCGCGCCGTAGACATGGCTGTAGCCAGTTTTGGGCCCCGAACCATCTGGGCCCGCAACTTGCCGTTCGCCCGCTCGCCCGCGCAATTGCTCCACATTTTCGTACACTTGGCGCAGGCCGGATGCGCCAACCGGTTCGCCGCAAGCAAGGCAGCCGCCATCGGTGTTGATCGGCAATTTGCCGTCACGGTTCGACCAACCATTGGCCAGCCATTCTTCTTGTTCGCCGTCTTTGCAAAACCCGTTTTCGGCCATGTGCATGATCTCTGCGCCGGATTCGGTGTCTTGCAATTGCGCGACGTCAATATCGTCTGGGCCAATGCCCGCGCCTTCGAAAGCAGCCTTTGAGGCCAGCACGGTTGGCTTGCCGCCTTCTTTGATGCTGACGCCGGCTTGGAACACTTCAAAACTGTCAGGCGGGCGCGTCCGCACTGCGATATTGGCAATTTTGGCCGCGCCATTATTGTTCAGCGCGCCCAGTTCGCGGGCCTTTTTCTCGCTCGCCAAAATTAACGCTACGCCGCCTTCTGCCGGGGCGCAGAACATATATTTGGTCAAGGGATCATTGATCATTGGTGCGTTCATGATCGTTTCCAGATCAATCTCGCTGCGCCGCCACGCATGCGGGGTTACGGTGCCATTGCGGAACGCCTTTTCAGCAACGCGGCCCAGCGATTCCCGGCTGATCCCGTGCAATTGCATATAGCGTTGAATTTTCAGCGCAAAAAACTGCGTCGTCAACATCATGCCGGTCTGGCCATACCATTCCGGCAGGCCGTAATCGGATGGCTTGGCGTTGAATGCGCCGCGCGGATGTTTGTCGAAACCCACTGCGAGCGCGAGGTCATACATGCCGCTGGCAATGGCTTGTTGAGCCGCGACCAGCGCGCTGCCGCCGGTGGCGCAGCCATTGGCGACATTGGTGAAGGGGAGCGAGGTTAGGCCAAGTTCATTGACCATAATATCGGCATTGCCCGCCGCAGCAGACCCGCCATAGGCGCACTCCATATCCGCCCATTCCAAGCCGGCATCGGCCAGCGCTTGGCGCACGGCAAAGACACCCTGTTCGCGTCCGGATCGTTCTTCTGTGCGGCCAAAGGGGTGGATGCCCGCGCCGACAATATAGACATTCTCGGTCATGCGGCTTGCTCCTTTTGCGCGCCAATCGGACGAAAGGCGAATGTGTCATGGGTGGTGTTGAACGGCACGACGCAAAATTCCATCGGCATATTCAGCTTCAAGTCTTCGAGAGTGGCATCAACGATGCGGCTTTCGACAATCACCTCGCCGGGCAATTCGACATAGCCAAGCAGGAATTGCTGAAAATCGGGCGGCCCTTCGCCGGGGCCGGAGCCGGGGCCTTCATAGGGTTCTTTGGGCAGGAAACCTTGGGTGGTCCACGACCACAGCGTGCCCTGACGCGACAATTTATACGGCTCAACATCGCGGCCTGCGTCGCCTTGCGGCATCGGAAACACAATTTCGCCAGACGGCAATTTGCCCCCCATCAAATGCGGTTGAGCATCATCGCTCCACAGCTCTGGGTCGATTTTCTGTGCCATTTGCGCCCTCCTCAGGCAGCTTTTCCGTATTCGGCAAGCGCACTGTCGGTGTCGCCGAACAGTTTGCCGAGCACCATTACGCGCTTCATTGCATGACCGATGGTGAGCTCTTCTGTGATCCCCATGCCGCCATGCATCTGCACCGCCTCTCGCGCGATCGCATCGACATTCTCGCCAATGAACGCTTTCGCTCCGGCGGCGGCGCGGTGCCAGCTTTCGGGCTCGCTGCGGTCGGCCAATGCGGCGCGGTACAGCATGGATCGGCATTGTTCCTGGCGGGCATAGGCCTCCACCAGACGGTGTTGCAGCGCTTGAAAACTGCCAATCGCGGTGCCGAATTGCTCGCGCTCTTTCACATAGGTCAGCGTGTCATTCAGCAGCCTTTGGCCCAGTCCAACCATCTCCGCCGCTGCGTAAAGCCGGGCCTGCGCAATCGCATTTGCCAAATCCGCTTCGCTCAGCTCCAGCTTGGCGGCTTGCGCAACCTGTGTGCGGGTCAGTTTCAGCTCCCCCGCAATGCTGCCATCGGCAAGCCGGTAGGCGCGAATTTCTGCGCCCTGCGCATCGCGCGGCACCAAGAAACACGCGGTCGCCCCGTCCAGATCGGCGGTCACGATAAACTGATCCGCGAGCAGCGCGCCCATGACGAAAGTTTTCTCGCCCGACAGCGTAAATCCATCAGCCGCCGTCTCGGCTTTCATATTCGCCGCTGCCGCGCTGTATCTTTGCGCCCGCTCCGCCCAAGCAAGGCTGATCACTTGATCCCCGCTGACCACGCTTTCGAGCGTGTCGGCATTGCCTGAATCCGCCAAAAGTGTCGCGGGCAAGGCGCCATGTTCCAACCACGGATCGGGTGAATTGGCCGCGCCAATCGCTTCTGCCACCAGCGCCAAATCAACCGAGCTTCCGCCCATTCCCCCGGCATCTTCTGGCGCGGCAAGCGCAATCAGGCCCATTTGCGCCAATTGCGTCCAGCGTTCGCGGTCATATCCCGTCGGTGACAACCGCATTTTGCGGCGCGCCTCGACATCAATCGGAGCAGCAAAGCGCTCCACCGAACTGCGGAACATTTCTTGTTCTTCGCTCAGGTCGAAATTCATAGGCTGGCCCCCCTTCTTCAAGCCGCTTTGGTGAAAGTGACGGGCAGGCGAATGACGCCGCGCAGCAGGATATTGGGCAGGACTTTGATCCCATCCTCATCTGCAACCTCGAAATTATCGAGCCGCTCCAGCAATTCATCAAATGCGACCAGCATTTCTTTGCGGCTGAGCATATTGCCCACGCACATATGCGGCCCCTTGCCAAACGCCTGATGGGCGCGTGCATTTTTGCGTTCGATGTCGAATGCGTCTGGATTTTCAAACTTCTTCGGATCGCGGTTCGCGGCGGCATAGCGCAGCTGAACCACCGCGCCTGCCGGGATTTTCTGCCCGCCCAATTCGGTGTCTTCTTTGACGATCCGCCACATGCCAGCGGTCGGCGTTTCAAAACGCAGCGCCTCTTCGACGAGATTGCCGATCAGTTTGGGATCGCGCCCGCCAGCGGCTGCTTTTGCCTTGGCCATTTGATCGGGATTACGGATCAATTGCAGCAACCCGCCCGCCAAGGTTGACGTTGTCGTCTCATTCCCGGCGACCATAAATTGCTGCATGATCGACATGATCTCTGGGTCGGTGAGCGGCGTTTCCCCCTCGATCCGCGCCTCGACCAGATCGGTGAGCAGATCATTGCCGCCATTTGCGCGGCGATCGTCGATCTTGCCCTTCATGAAGTGCTGATATTCGACGAGCGAGCGCACGCATTCCTTCTTGCGCTCATGATCGACCATTTGGCTGAACCGGTCGACGGCGGCGTCGGACCATTTCTTGACCTGTTTGGGATCATTATCGAGGCCAATTTGACCCGCAATCATGAACACCGGCAGGGGAATGGCGAAATCTTCCACGAACTCGCATTCGCCTTTGCCCTGATCCGTATTGGCAGCCATCGCCTCGATCAGCTTGATCGATTTGGCCCGCATCGTGTCTTCGATCGCGTTCACGCGCGGCGCGGAAAAGGCGAGATTGACCAATTTGCGATTGCGCGTGTGCACAGGCGCATCGGCGGTCAGCAATGTCGGTTCATCCGGCCAACCTTCGGCTAGGATGGCATTGATCTCTTCGTCTTCCTCGCGCCCCATCAGAACCGAGAAATCGTTGGAGAACACCTCCGGCTTGCCATTCGCCTCATTGCACAGATCATAGCTGTACACGACGTAGGTGTTCATTTCCGGCAGATGCTCGATTGTAATCCCGGCATCATGGATCGCGCGGTAATAATCGAACGGATCAAGCAGCGTTTCGGGTGCAAAGACGCTGATGTCTTTGATCGCTTCAGGCTTATTCATGGCACGTCTTCCCGCTGGCTAGAATTCTGTCTGCAATTCCTAGCCAATGCCGGGGCGGATAAGCGATGCGCGAATGTGTTAGGGTTGCAGCCCTTGCATCCCCAAAAATCTGCAGATTTGTGTCTATCCTTCGGCCAGGTCACCGAATTCGCGGACAAATTCGGCGTTGTCGAAATAATCGCGCCATTTCGCGATTTTTCCATCATCATTGAGCTCAAATGTGCCCATCACGCGAATGGTCCGGCGCTTGCCCTTCATTTCGAACCAATCGGTCCGTTCGGTCAGGACAACATTACCGTTCGCCGCGATGTGGTGCATGTCGAAACCGCATGCCTCGACGCCGGGAAACGCATCCATTTTCGCGCGCACCTGCGCGATGCCATTGACCGTCGACAAGGGGATGTCGGTCCATTCGACATCTTCGGCCATGAAGGAATATATCTTTTCCAGATCAAATTCGTCCCATGCGGCGATGAAGGCCTGGATTGTTTCTGTTGGCGTCATGGGTTTTCTCCCGAAATAAAATTGAGCGCATTGATCAGCATTTGTCTGACATGCGGGTTCGCATAGGTTTGCGGCGCATCGCCAAATTGTAAATAGACCAATGGCGCGCCGTTTTCCTGTGTGCCCACCCGTTTGTGCCACGCAACCAGATTGCTGCCGGGGGGATGATCCCACCCTTCGTTGGAATAGAGCGTCCCCGAAATGCCAAGCGCGGCGGAATAGAAATTGTCGCGGGTAAAAGTGTAGTCTGAGCGCACAAGCGGCTCGACATCACCTTCAAAAACTTGCGCCAGATAAAGCTCATCGCAAACGGGGAATTGAACCGGCAGACCCGCCGTGACCGGGTGATCTGCGACAATGTGCGCGGTGTAATCGACATCGTGGCGATAGCCTGAATCGGGCACTTGTTTTCCGCGCACTTCGCCCGGCGTGTACAAAAACCGCCCGCCCAACATTTCATGCCATTCCGGCCAATCCGCCCACCCTGCAAGCGCGTGATGCATCGCCACCGCGCCGCGCCCACTTTTGAAACGATCCACAATTGCCTGACGAAATGCGGGCGATGGCGGGCGCGATGTCACCCAATCATCGGCGAAAGTGTATCCGCCCATGTCGTAAAACAGCACGGCATCGGCATCGCGCGCCGCACCATTTGCGACGGCCTCTTCTGCCTCTGGGTGGAGCAAATGGGTCACGTCCCAATCGCCCAGATTATGGATCAGCTCGTCAAACGGCTTTTCCTCATAGGGGTGCCCCCATGACAGGACGAGCAGAGTGCGTTTCTGCCCGCTTGGCCCCTTGGGTCTCATGCGATTTTCAGGATCATCTTGCCGTCATTGGTGCCCGCAAACAGGCGCATGAAACTGTCAAAAGCATGTTCCAGACCTTCATCAATATGTTCATCGGTGGTCAGTTTCCCGGCCGCGGCCCATTCGCCCATTTTCACCGCACCTTCGCCAAACCGTTCGACATAATCGGCAACCAACAAACCCCGGATTGAGGCGCGCTTGACGATCAATTGCCAGATATTGCGCGCGCCGCGCGGGTCGGTGTTGTATTCGCTGATGAGGCCGCACAGCCCAACGCGGCCATACAGGTTGAGGTTCATCAGCCCGGCATCCAAAATCGCCCCGCCGACATTTTCAAAGATAACATCGACCCCGTCCGGCGCGGCTTCTGCGATGGCAGCGGTGAGCGCAGCCTCATCTTTGCCCTTATAATCAATCGCCGCATCGAAGCCGTATTTCTCGGTGAGTCTCGCGCATTTCTCTGGTCCGCCAGCAATGCCAACCGCGCGGCAACCGTGGATTTTCGCCAATTGCCCGACCAAGGATCCAACCGCGCCTGCCGCGCCGGAGACCAGAACGGTGTCGCCCTTTTTGGGTTCGCACACTTCGAGAAAGCCGAAATAGGCTGTCATCCCGACCGCGCCGAAGATCGACAGGTAATTGGTCACGCTCGGCACTAGCGAGGCGTCGATCGGCTGTGTGAACCCGCCCACGGCGCTGACCGAATAATCCTCCAAAGCGTTGAGGCCCATCACCCATTGGCCTTTTTCAAAGCCCTCCGCTCGGCTGTCCTCGACCACGCCAATTGTGCTGGCCCGCATCGCCGCGCCCAGCGGCACTGGCGGCATATAATTTCCGCCTGCATCCATCCAACCGCGCATCGCCGGATCAAGCGAAGCGTAATGATTGCGGATCAGAAATTCACCGTCTGCCAATTGCGGCGTCGGCTCTGTTATCAACTCAAAATCTTCGCGGACAGGTTCACCATCTGGGCGGCGCTGGAGGAGGAAGCGGCGGTTTTCTGGCACGGATATTCCTTTGATATTGGGATGCAGATGTTTAGGCGGCGACGAGTTTTACGGGGATCGCGCTTTGCAGGCTTTGCCCGGTGATCGGATCGAAATCGACTACCTCGCTGGTCAGCCGGTTGGTCGAAGAACCGCGTTCCCGCACGTCTTCTTTTGACGCATCGGCATCGCCGTAAGCATGCGCCATCGACACGAGCCCGCGCCGCACTTTGTCGCTGCCCTTGACCACGCCGTGGATGGTCGCATGGGGCGAGGTGATCTCAACGATCCCGCCTTCCTCCAGACCCAGCGCGGCCATGTCTTCGGGGTGAATATAGGCCGGATTGGTGGTCGTCTTATCTTGCAATTTCTTAAGCGGGTGGCCGATTGAGTTGAACCGCGTTTTGGACCGGCGGCTGATCAATTTGAACTCATACCCCGCGCGCGTCGGTGCGTTATCGGCATAGCGTAACAATTCGGCCGGCATATCACCGACATTGAGGCCAAAGCGATTGAACTCGCTTTCTTCGACCGCGCCGACAACCGGGTGCTTGTCTGGATAGACCACCGCCGCGCCGCCTACCTTGGCGGCATCCTTGCGGACTTGGCTGGGCGGAACGATGCAGCCGGCCGTCATCAGATCAAGGAACGTCTCTTTCGATGGCTTTTCATCCATCGGCAACGATCCCCCGGCAAGTTCCATCGTGACGCCCAAATGATGCGCCAGCGTCCAGAACATCTCATATTCGTCGATGCAATCGCCCGGCGGTGTCGCAATCGCCTCGACATAGCGGGCATAGGCTTCTTCGTGCCACCATTCGGAAAGGTTGGTGATGTCTTCGCGTTCAAGACATTGTGACGGGGCGAGCACCACATCGGCCCGCTTTGCACTCGCGCTCATCCACGGATCGATTTGCACAAACAGATCGAGATCATCCAAGGCGCGCGTCATTTTCGCCTGATCTGGGAAGCCAACGACCGGGTTGCCGCCAACCGAAATCAGCACGCGAACCTGACCGTCACCGGGCGTCAGAATTTCATCGGCCAGCACATTGCACGGCATTTCAAAACCCAGCTGACCCAGCCCTCGAAAGCGTGATTTCGCCATCCCTTCTGCGCCAAACATCGGCACATACGGCCCAACTTGGGCGCGGCGCGGGCCGTTGATATTGGTGAATACGCCGGGGATCGCGGCTTTCTCGCCTTCTTGTTTAAACCGACCAAGAATGGTGTTGAGGCTGACGACGAGATATTCGGTGAGCGTGCCATTGCCGGCCATTTCGGGGCCGGTTCCGGTGACGGCGCACCCTTTCGCTCCGCCTGCAAACATGCGCGCCGCCGCTACCAATTGGTCGGTTTCGACGCCTGCGCGCGCAGCTGCCACTTCTGGCGGGAAGGCTTCGACGGCTGCGGCCAATTCTTCAAACCCGTCAACATTGGCGGCGACAAAATTGCGATCATACAATTCTTCTTTGATGATCACATTCAGCATCCCGGCCAGCAAAGCGGGGTCTTCGCCCGGTTTTACTGGCAAAAATATATCCGCCAGCCGCGCCACGTCGCTTTCGCGCGGATCGGCGACAATCACTTTCATCCCGCGTGCCTGCGCATCGCGAATGCGGCGCGACGGGCTGAAAGGCGGCACCCCGCCGGGCGGCGAGTAATGCGAAACAATCGGGTTGTTACCGATTAACAGGGACACATCGCTTTCTGAAAACGTGTTCATCCCGCCCATCCATTTGCCATAACGCGCCGTGGTGAAAACCTTGGCGGGCTGATCCAGCGTAACGGATGTGTAGAAATTGCGCGTGCCGATGGCCTGCGCAAAGCTGAGCGAGGCAGCCATTGCGGCGCTGTTTTGGTAGCCGCCTGAGCCCATGAACACCGCGACCGAATTTGGCCCATATTCCGCAATCACGCGGCGGATTTTCGCTGCGACATGTTCCAACGCTTGCGGCATCGCGGTTTCTTGATGCGCGCCGCCTTCGTCACGCACCAGACTGTGACGCAAACGGTGCGCCGCATTGTGCGAATCAGGCAGCTCGCGCCCTTTTAGGCAGGTGTAGCCGCCAAATGCCGGATCATCCTTATCCCCGCGCACTTCCAACACTTTGCGGCCATTCGGGCCGACTTCAACATCAACCTCCATCGCGCAATTGGCATGGCAAAAACGGCAGAACGTCTTGTGTGTCTCTACACCCATCACATGTCTCCTTAGTCTGCACGATACCAAAGCGTGCGCGCGGGGCGACTGACACTTTTGGCCGTGGAGGCCGCGCGGCTCGGCCCCCATTAGGGGTTTTGAAAAAGGAGATTTTCGATGCCCACGACTTCACGCCAATGGCTACTCAACGGACACCCGCGCGGCCGCGGCATCGCGCCTGACGATTTCAAACTGGTCGAAACGCAGTTGCCGGATGCGGGTCCGGGCGAAATGGTGCTGGCGACGCGGTATTTGGGTTTTGACCCGGCGCAAAAAGGGTGGATGGAAAACATCGCCGATTATGTCGCACCGATGGCGATTGGCGATATTATGCGCGGCAGCGGCATTTGCGAAGTTGTAGAGAGCAATGGCGGCAAATTTGCCGTCGGTGATTTTGTGTTCGGGACAACCGGATGGACCGAATATCTCGTCCATGATGGCGAAGGGCTGACACGGGCAGAAACCGCCTTGTCGCCGACCGCTGTCTTGTCGGTTCTGGGGACCACGGGGCTGACGGCCTATTGCGGATTGTTCAAAATCGGCAAGCCGGTGGCGGGCGATACCGTGCTGGTATCCGGCGCAGCGGGCGCGACCGGCAGCATTGTCGGGCAACTTGCCAAAATCGCCGGTTGCCGAGCGGTTGGCATCGCAGGCGGGCCAGAGAAATGCGAATGGTTGGTGAAAGAAGCCGGATATGATGCCGCGATTGACTACAAAGCGGGCGACGTAAAAGCGCAGATCAAAGAACATTGCCCGCGCGGCGTTGATGTTATTTACGACAATGTTGGCGGGACCATCCTTGACGATATGCTGGCCGGGATTGCCACGGGCGCGCGGGTTGTGATTTGCGGCGGGATTTCGCGCTACGAATCGGGCGGCCTGCCAACGGGGCCGGGCAATTATTTCAATCTGATCTTCCGCCGCGCCAGTATGGAAGGCTTCATTGTCCTTGATTGGGCCAGTGAATTCGGCGCAATTCGCAAGCGGCTGGAGGGCTTCGTTGCCGATGGCAGCCTGAAATATCAGGAAGATATTCAGCACGGATTTGAAAACGCGCCAGAGACGTTGCAGCGCCTGTTTGCGGGTAAGAACCGCGGCAAACAAATGCTCAAACTTTAAGGGGTTTGGTTTCCGAGATCACCGGGTTCGTTCACATTCATAAGCGGCGGGTCGAATGCGATCCGCCGCGCATCGACCTTTTCAGCAAAGCCATAAAGCGCGCGGCCGCCGCTGCTTAAATACTCGCTGAGATCAGGTGCGAGACTGGCGGGCCACTGGCCAATGACCGGCTGGCTTTGAACGATGGCCGCGCCTTTGCCGCCGCCTGCTGACAGGATTTGCGCCAAATCAAGCGGCAGATTGGGCGCATCAACCCCGGCGCTCAGCACGTGGCTGAACCCCGTTTCGGCGGCGTGATGCAAAGCGGCGTTTAACCCGCCGAGCGGCCCTAAATCGCCATGCGGCCGGTCTGGGATACAGTCGAACCCATCTTCTTCGCGCCCGCAAATTACGACGCCGCTGCATTGCTGATCCAGCGCGGCGGCGACATGATTGATCAATCGGCGCCCTTTAAACAGCGCATGCGCTTTGTCGCTGCCGAACCGGCGCGCTTTGCCCCCGGCGAGGATCGCGCCAAGAATGCTAGTCAAAAGCCTCTGTCGCGTTTCCTTCGGCGTTGTAGACCGGGCCTTCTGCATCAACGCGGTATTTCTTGCTGGCCGCCGCCGTTAGGCCGAATGTGCCAACATGATCGCGCATTCCGGCATAGGCGGCATTGGCGAAATGATGCGCCAGCGCTTCCTCGCTTTCCCATTCCTCAAACACATTGACGCGGGCAGGATTATTGCCATCCGCGCTCCATTCATAATGGTTGCACCCATCCTGAGCGAGCGCAGCGTCAATATGCGGCTTTGCACTGGTCAGCGCCTCTGCCCGCTTTGCTGGATCAAGGTCAATTTGCGCGGCGATTACAATTTTGGCCATCAGGCTTTCTCCTCAATCGGGTTGTATTCGGCGATGATTTGAAAGGCGCGGCGGGTGTAAACCCATGCGCCATCGCGTTTTTCCAGTTCATCGGTGTAAAGCCCGCCCAGCATCCGGGTGGTGCCGTCTTTGGCTTTCAACACTTCCTGCGTTTGGACGCGCGATGTCGCGGTGTTGCCAGTGACTTCGATTGCGGCGGGGACGCAGCTGAAACTGACCGCGTCAAAATTGGCCATCGCGCCAAGCCATACCTCAACGATCGCCTCGCGCCCTTTTAATTGCATGCCCATGAAATCCCAATCGGCGTCATCCGCCCAGACCGACCCCCATGTTTCGGCATCAAAACGCACGACGCCGTCGCCATACACTTCGTGCAATTCGCGAATGGCAAGCCGGTCTTCGATTGGTCCGCTAAACATGATGCGTGCTCTCCTGAATCAGTTTTCGCCGGTTTGTATTTCGGCATTTTCAGCCTTGCGTATCGGGGCACTGGCCGCGCCCGGCAATGAACACTTTTGGGAAGGGCGCGCGCTGGCTGGACGGTCTAGAACACCCGCAATCACGCAATACTAGACCAGCACGAATAGGGCGGCTTTTCGTCTTAAACACGTCACCAAAGCAAGAGGAGAGCACTCATGGGTCAACTCGCAGGCAAGACCGCCGTCATTCTAGGCGCAGCAAGCGCGGGCAATATCGGGCAAGTCATCGCCAGGCTCTTCGCCAGCGAAGGCGCAAAGGTGATGGTTGCAGGCCGAAAAGAAGAACCGTTGGCCGCGATCGCAGAAGAGATTGGCGGAGCCTATGCCCTATGCGACATCACCGATCACGCTCAGGTTCATGCCTTGGCCGACAAGGCGAAGGCTGAGTTTGGCCGCGTCGATGCTGCGATCAATTGCACCGGTTGGGGGCTGCTTTCAAACCTGCTGGAGACCACTCAGGAGGATCTTGACGCGATTACCGATCTGCAATTCAAAGGGGTGCATCATTTCCTGCAAGCCTTTGTGAAAGTGATGAGTGAGCAGGCACCGACCGGCGGCTCGCTTATCTCGCTATCCTCTGCCACGACCAAGGCTCTGATCAACAATCACGCCGCCTATATCGGCACCAAACGCGCCGGAGAGGCGATGATCGAATGCGTCGCAAACGATTTCGGTCATCTCGGCATCCGCGCCAATTCTGTCTCTCCTGCCTTCACCGAAAGCCCGATGACAGAGGGGGCATTTGCCACGCCGGGCCTCGTCGATGCGTTCTTGCCGCGCTATCCGCTGGGGCGGCTCAACACGTCGGACGATGTCGCCCATGCTTGCCTATGGCTTAGCGGCGATCACGCTTTTGTGACCGGGCAGAACATCCAGCCCAATGGCGGCGTCATCATCCGCGGCAACCCGCAAGCCAAAGACATCGAAGCTGCCGTCGGCGCGGCAATGGCAGCAGCGGCGGCCAATGCTGGTGAGGGCGCTTAAGGGGCCGCGCGTTCAATCGGGAATACGTGGTCTTTTGCCAGCACAGGGGTTTTGACTAAGTCAAAGAGGCGTCCGGTTAAGCACTATCAGTTACGTCTTCTTCCATCATGTTCACTGTCACGCCTCTCCCTGCCAAGCGCCGCGTGCATGTCGAGTTCTTCGGCAATTACGACCATGATCCTGACGCATTCCACGCCGCGTTGAAGCATGCGGTGGCAGAAGTGCAGGCGAAGGACCGAGCGTTTGATATCCTCTGCGACTTCACCCGCGCCTCCGTTATGCCGCAGGACCATGCCGCATCCGGCGAAGCGGCGATTGCTTGGTGCAGTGCCAATGGACTTCGTAAATCCGCCAATGTCATCGCCTCTGTTACTCAACGGATGCAGGTCCGACGGGTCGCGGCGGGCAATCCCAGCATGGGCTTCTTCGCCGACACTGCCGAAGCCGAAGAATGGCTTGCGGCGTAAAGGGCGCACATCGCAGGCAGAGCGCCGGGATAGCGCCCCTCATTCCTCGCTATTCAACCAATCCTGCGCTGCGCTGCGTGTTTCGAAGAAGCCGATTCTGTCATTGCGCTTCGTCAGCCGGTGCATTTGCATACGCTGCGTGGCGGAGTTCATCACACCGGCGGCGCGGCGCAGGTTATTGGCCAGACACCATTCGAATATCCTCGCGGTGTTCTGCGCGCGGTCTTGCGGCATGACGGGGGTATCGGCGTAATCGGCCAGCAAATCCCACATCCCGCCCAGCACCCCTGGTGCATTGCGGATTGTCTGCGCCGCATCGGTAAACTCGGCAAGAAACGCGGCGGGATCCTGATCCATATGCCCGCTGAACACCAGCGTCAGGCGGCTGAGACGCCGGTCTAATGTGATCGAATACATACGCCCGTTTCAGCCCTTTCCCTCTGCCGCATCAGTATCGCGCGCTGTGTCAAAACTGCGCCGTTCCGCCGTCCACGCTCAGATTGGCCCCGGTGATCCCGGCGCCCTCTTTGCTGGCGAGCAATAGCGCCATCGCCGCGATTTCCTCCACGGTGTTGGGGCGCTTGATCGCGGCTTCTGATGCGAACATCGTGATCATATCGTCAAACTCCATTCCCATCGCCTTAGCGGTTTCTGGACCGTTATTCTTAATGATATCAGTGACAACCAATCCGGGACAGATCGTATTGACGGTCACGCCTGCCTCACCCACTTCGCGGGCTAGGCTCTTGGTCAAACCGTTCACGGCGTGTTTTGCGGCGGTGTATGCGGTGAAGACCGGCTTGCCGTGTTTCCCTTCCATCGACGACATGTTGATGATCCGCCCATCGCCTTTCTTGATCATCGGCGGCAAGGCCCGGCGGCACGCCCAGAATGTCGAATAGACGTTCCATTTCATCGCCTCGTCAAACGCCTCATCCGACAGGTTCACCAGCGGTTGCAGATCGCCCGCGCCGCCCGCATTGTTGACGAGGATGTCGAGTGTGCCGAAGGTGTCTACGACTTGGTCGATGAAGCCTTCGACATCGCCTTGCTGCATCACATCGCCAGCGACGAACACGACGCGGTCTTTGCTGCCGCGGCCAACGCGCAATTCCTCCACCACGCGTGCGCCTTTTTCGGCGTTGCGCGCAAACAGGGCGACTTTCGCGCCCTCCGCCAGAAACGCTTCCGCGATCCCGCGTCCCAATCCCGCTGTTCCGCCAGTGATCGCTGCGACTTTACCTTCGAGTTTCATGACATTTCTCCTGTTGCCACGCATGCTAGGCGATTGGCGGCGCGGCGCATCCTCTCATTTTGGCGGCTCAGTTGCGGAGGGCTTTGGCCCAGTTCTGACACACCTGACACACAGTCCAGGGGCCAAAATCCATTCGATCAATGCGGCGGTATTTGATCGAAAAAACCGATCAAGCCGCGCAGTTGTAAGGATCACCATGTTCATCGCCGCAACCCTGCCAAATCGCGCGCATGTAGGAAAATCATATTGCCTTTCCTCGCAGCACCAAAATTGCGAGTTGCCGCCGCCGCTTAAGCCGCGATGATCCAAACCCATGACCAACACCCAAAATAACGAAACCGATATCATCATCCTTGGCTGCGGCCCGGCGGGTATGACCGCCGCATTGGCGGCCCACGAAGCAGGCGCGAGCGTCACGATAATCGAACGTTTTGACCGGGTCGGCGGGACCGGCGCGATTTCGGGCGGGGTGATCTGGGTTGCCGACAATCCGCGCCAACGCGCCGCCGGAATGAGCGATAGCCGCGAAGAGGCGCTCGCGTATTTTAAGGCGCTGGATCACGGCGATTTGGTGGATGAGACGCTGGAGGCGTTTGTCGATAATGGTCCCGATGCGCTGGCGTTTTTGGAAGGGGCAGGCGCGATGAAAGTCGCCTTGCTCGACGGGTATCCCGATTATTACCTCGACCGGCCCGGCGCAAAACCCGAAGGGGGCCGCGCGCTGGATCATGACCTGTTTGCGCTGGGTGAACTTGGCGAATGGGCCGATAAGATTACCGCGATCGAAGAACCCAAGCCGATGATGCTGCGCGAAACGCCGCTGGGCGGGGGCACCGGCATTGTCCCGCCAGAGGAATTGGGGCGGCGCATGGCAAATCAAGAACGCGGCTTTGGTCAGGCGATGATTGGGCGGCTGCTGAAAGCGTGTCTGGACCGGGGCATTGAACCGGTTTTGGAGGTCGAGACCAAGCGTCTAATCCGAGAAAACGGACGCATCACCGGGATCGAAGGAACACGCGGGGGCGAACCGTTCCGCATGACCGCCCGCAACGGCGTGATCATCACAACCGGCGGGTTTGAATGGGACGAAGACAAACGCCAGACCTTCCTGCGCGGGCCGATGGATGCCCCCGCCAGCCCGCCAACCGCACGCGGCGATGGATTGACGCTGGCGATGGAAAACGGTGCGAAACTGGGCAATATGACGCAAGGGTGGTGGGCACCGACTTTGGTGACGCCGGACGCGCCGTGGCCGGGCGGAGAGCAGCGCGCTCAGCCGGTTCTGATCGAACGCACCGTGCCCCATTCGATTATGGTCAATGGCAAAGCGGAACGGTTCTGCAACGAAGCAGCGAATTACTCTGCACTTGCCGGGGCGTTCCATCAATTTGACCCGCAGACCTATGATTACCCGAACCTGCCCGCATGGCTGGTGTTCGATGCGGATTATGTCGAACGCTATCCGATCGGGCCTCGCCTGCCGGGTCAACCTGTGCCCGATTGGGTGGTGAAGGCAGAGACGCTGGAGGAATTGGCGGAGAAAATCGGCGTTCCAGCGGACGCTTTGTCGGCCACGGTTGAGCGGTTCAATGGCTTTGCAAAAACAGGCGAAGACTTGGATTTTGAGCGCGGGACCAGCGCCTATGATCACTTCTACGGCGACCGCAGCCGCGAAGGGACACATGTGACCCTCGGCCCGGTGGCAAAGGCTCCGTTCTATGCGGTGGAAATTCGCATGGGATTGCTGGGCACCAATGGCGGCGCGCGTACAGACGGCGCGGCGCGGATTTTGGGCCATGATGGTGAACCGATTGCCGGCCTATATGGCGCTGGCAATGCCATCGCCTGTCCTACTGGCGGCATTTACGCAGGTGCAGGCGGGACTTTGGGTCCGGCGCTAACTTTCGGCTATCTCGCCGGGAGGACCGCCGCGCGCGCCAATGGGTAGCGCGAACGGCTAGGCTTTTTTGAGCTCAAATTCGATATGCAGTTCCTTGAGGCTGCGCAGCAGGAAATGCGGGTGGTAGGTGAAATCATTCTTGCCGGGTGCAAAGTGCATGTCCTCAAACCGGTCGACTACCGCGGTAAATCCCCAGATGAGTTCGCGCCGGGCCAGCGGCGCGCCCAAACAATGATGCGTGCCTGATCCAAATCCCATGTGGGAGCCTGCCTTTGGCCGGTCCAGATCCAGTTTTTCCGGACATTCAAACGCGCGTTCGTCGCGGTTGGCGGCGGCAAAACGGATGTTGATCATTGATCCAGCGGGGATCGTGACACCGGCAAGCTGAGTGTCATCGCGCACAAACCGCATCAGAGATTGCACCGGGCTTTCCAGCCGCACGACTTCTTCGACAAACGTCTTCATATATTTGTCCGGGTCGGATTTCAGTTGCTGCCAAACATCCTTGTTTTCGATCAGCAATTTCATGCCCGCCGCCAGCGCATTGGTCGTTGTCTCGCTGCCGCCGACAAACGTATCCGCCATCATTTCGGCGTGCAGTTCATTGTCGGTGAGCGTGCGGCCCCAATCCTCGATCACGGTGTTGACCAGCACGCTGATCAGGCTGTCATTGGGATTGGCGCGCAGACGGTCAAAAATGGGTTGGAAATATTGCTGCGCCTCGATCTCTCGGTCGACCATTTCCATATGTTGGTCTTCGGGTAGCATCAGCGAAATCCGCTGGAAAAACGCATCGGTCCAGCGCTTGATCCGCCACATATCGCCGCGCGCCGCGCCCATTTGTTCGCCGATGATAAACAGCGGTAACGGCACGCAAAATTGCCTCACCCATTCGCATTTTCCGTCGGCTGCAAAGCCATCAATCAGCTCATAAGCTAGCCCCTCAACCTTGTGGTCGATTTCCTTGATGCGCGACGGTTTGAACGCTTGATTGAACATGGCGCGCATTTGTTTGTGGTTCGGATCATCGCGCCCATTCAGCGTCGGCGCGGGCACCCAGCCTTTTTCGGCAAAGCGCGCCGCGACCATTTCGCCGCGTTCCACATTGCCGGCGCTGGCGCGGAAGGGTGTGTCGGCGGAGGAGCTGGGAAAACGCACCGGGTCCATCAACACTTCGCGGACATCGTCATAGCGGCTGACGACGAACATATCGGTGCCCGCAATGTGGTAAACCGGCGCCTCATCACGCAGCTGAGCGTAAGCGTCATAGGGGCATTGCTGCACCTCTGGATCGAACAAGTTTACTCTTGGCGTGTTGCTCATAATACCCTCACGAAACTGCTTATGGCCTTTGCGGGCAGATTGCGCCGATATTGCCGCCCAACAACTGGCGTAATGAGGAGGGGTGGATGGACCCGCAAGTGCAGGAATTGATCGACAAACAGGCCATTGGCGATGTGATCCAACGCTATTGCCGCACCCTAGATTGGTTAGATGCCGACGGGCAGGCGAGCTGTTATTGGCCCGATGCGGCCATCGAATATGGGTTCTTCACCGGGACGGCGGAGGATTTTCTACCGGTTGTTATGGCAACCGAAAGCGGCCTTGCGCGGCGCTGGCATATGCTCTCGCCGCCGCTGATCCGGTTCCATTCGAGCACCTCAGCCAGCAGTGAATGTTACGGCATTTTCGGCGGCGGACGCATGCAAGATGGCGACGGGGAAGGCGGCGCTATCGCAGGCGATTTGATCGGCGGGCGCTATCTCGATGAATGGGAAAAGCGCCCGGCCAATGACGGCGAGGAATGGCGGATCTCCGCGCGCACCTATATTGTTGATTGGAAGAGCCCGCTGAAGGATCAGCCCGGATTTGAACCCGATCCGGACTTCCCGTTGCCGACTTTCAAAATCGATGGCCCCGGCCACCCGCGATACCGCGAACTCTAACGCCTATTTCTTCATAAATGCGCCGATGCGCTCTTCCATATCAGGCCCGCGCCCTTCGCTGTCCATCCATTCGCGGATCAGGGCATCGTCGGCGGGTTTGGCGTCGGCCACATCGAGCAAGCGTTTGATCGCGGCGTGGCTGAAATGGCTTTGCGCGGCGATTTGGCTGGCGAGCCGCGCGATCTCGCTGTCAAAATCCGCATCGGGCACGCTGTATTCTGCCAGACCGATCCGCACCGCTTCATCCGCCCCGAACATTTGTGCGGTAAACATCAGCCGCTTTGCCGCCGCCAATCCAACGCGCCGGGGCAGGCGCACGCTCATCCCCCAAACAGGGGTCAGCGCGAATTTGGCGTGGGTATCGCCAAACCGTGCATTCTCGCTCGCAATGATGAAATCCGCGGCCAAGGCGACCTCCAGCGCGCCGGTGTAACAATGGCCATGCACCGCCGCCACAACCGGGATCGGCAGTTTTTCCAGCAGCCGCAGCGTCTCCGAATGCCACCCTTTGCTTGGCGGCGTTTCCCCTTCTGAAATCCCGCCCAGATCATGCCCGGCGGAGAAACATTTGCCCGCCCCGCGCAAGACGACGCAGCCAATCCCGGCGTGCCCCGCGATCTGTCCCGCGATCTGCTCCACATGGGCGCGCAATTCGGCGAACATTTCCACGGTCAAAGAATTGAGCTTATCCGGGCGGTTCAATGTCAGCTGCGTCCAGCCGTCAAAATCTTCGCGCAAAACGGTCTGGGTCACGTCATTCGGTTCCTTCTGGGTCCATATAATCGCGGTAATAGGTCAATTGCCTGCCTGCCACTTTGTAAATGCCAACCCCGCTGCGCGCGCCTTCTGGCGTGTTCATCGTCCAGCGCGCCCACACGGCGTGATCATCGCCGCAAATTTCATCGACGGTGAAATCGATTTTCCGCTCCCCCATCTCTTTCACCATTGTGGTCATAAAACCAAGGATCGCCTCGCGCCCTTCATACCGGCCCCAGATCGGGTCTTCGAGCAGGGCATCCTCGGCAAAAAGGGGCGCGAGTTTGGTGTAATCGCCCGCGTCCTGAATATTCCAAAACTGTTCGATCACGCGCTGTGCTTCGCCTGCCATTTGGGCCTCCTTTGATGGCTGGATCATAAAGGCGCGTGCGGACCTGTCGCCTTACGAAAATGAGGAGGCGCGCGGATGTGCCACTTGGGTCTATTATGCGCGCAAGAGGAGAGTGTTCATGTCCACCACACCCCGCGTTTCATCGGCGATTGCTGGGGAGCCTGCGCATTTCGGCTCCGTCCTCGCGCATCAACCGGCCATCGCCTCGGCCTTCACCGATCTTTATGCGGCATTCTGGAGCAGCGATGTCTTAGCCGCGCGGCTGAAAGAGGTTGCGCGGATGCGCAATGCGCGCGTTACCGAATGCGGATTTTGCCGCAATGTGCGGTTTGACAAGGCGCTGGGCGAAGGGCTGGGCGAGGAAATCGTCGATGATATTGATTGGGGTTATGAGACATCCGATAAATTGTCCGATGCCGAAAAAGCCGTGCTGAAATTCACCGATGCTTTGATCCATGATCCTGAATTGTTGACCGGCGATGCGCAGGCCGCGTTGAAGCGGCATTTGTCGCCAGAACAGATCGCTGAGCTGGGGCTGGGCCTGACGCTGTTTTTGGCGCTGGCCAAAGCGTTGATCACGATGGGGCTGGAGCCGGAAGTGATGGGACGCACCGTCTTGCCGACGCCAGCTCCGGCAGAAATGGCATGAGCGAGACAAAGAGCGGCCCGGTCACAGCGGCGCTTGCCGGATCGCCCGCATTGGGCGCGAAATTTGAGGCTTTCCGCAGTGCCGCTCACGATGCGCTGGGCGAGGAAATGGTGGCTCATATTCGCCGCGCGATCAGTGAGGTCCACGGCGTCGACGCACCAGTGCCAATGGGCGAAGCGCCAGAAATCATGCTAGCATATGCCCGCCGCATGCCGTTTGAACACACCGCGATCACCGATGAAGAGGCCGCTGCCGTTCTTGCCGAATTGGGCGAGGAAAAATTCGTCGCCTTTTCCGTGGTCGCCGCTTTGTTTGATGCGGAATGCCGGGCGGAGAAAGTCGATCTGGCAGGCTTGTCTAGTTAGGGCCTGTCTAGCTAGGCCCTGTCCAGTTAGGCCCTGTCCAGTTAGGCCCTGTCTCGTTAGAGCGCCCTTTCAGGATGCCGCTCTGCCAACGTAAAGCCCGCTTGAATTGCGGTGGGCGTTTGCTGGTAACAGGCGGTGTCGTAAAAATCGTGCAAACGCGCGATCTTGCCATCGCGAATTTCGACCACGCCGCAAATATGCGGGGTCATCAAATCGCGGCCATCTGCAGCCCAGTGATGGTCGATGCGCTCTGTCAAAACGACGTTTCCGTTGGACGCAATATGAACCAGATCAGCGGTGAAATGCGTCATCTCCGCCAGGATCGGGATTTCATTCGCAAACCCGCCAGAGGTCAGCAAAGCGATCACCTCATCTTGGCCGCAAAGGTCCGGCAGGCCGCTGTTTGACCAGATGAAATCGGGCGTGGTCAGGTCCGGCACAGCCTCCACGATTTTGCCGTCATCCATCGCTTTAAAAATGGCGAGCGCCAGCCGCTCATTCTCATTTGATGCATCATTCAGGTCGATCATTTCACCCTCCTAATTCGCGCAACACATTCTCGCCGTCCCAATCCTGCGCCGCGCCGCGCACCATGGCGTAAAACCCGGTCAGTGCCTCACTCGGTTCGTACAATTCGATCATATGGCCAAGGCTGGCCGATGCATCGGCAAAGGCGAAACGCATCCCGTCCGGCCTCTCCGACAATTGCGCGAGCGGGCAATCTTGCGCCTCAAATTCGGCGATGGCTGCGTCCAAAGATTCCACAAACACCGCCACATGATGCAGGCCAAATCGGCCCGATCCGGCGGGATAAAGATCGTGCATCGCGCTGGGTTCATCGCCGTGTTGCTGAACAAATTCCACCATCACATCGCCCCATTGGCCGTAAGCGGAGGAATGGTCGAAACGGCGCAGAACCCCGCGATGCGTGCTGCGCGCGAGGGCGACGTGGCGAAGGATGAAAAAAGGTCCGGAGCCAAACCGCGCCGAATGCGCAGCAGCAGCGGCGGCCATGTCAGGCACAAAATAGGCCAATTGCCGCACCATTAAATTGCGCGTGTCTGGCATCAATTTACCGCCCGATCTTTGCCCTCCCAATAGGGTGCGCGCAATTCGCGGCGCAGGATTTTGCCAGACGGATTGCGCGGCAAAGCGTCAATAAAATCGACCGATTTGGGGCATTTATAGCCCGCAATATGCCCCCGAGAATGGGCGATAATATCAGCCTCGCTCAGCGTCTGACCCGGTTTCACCACCACGCAGGCTTTCACCGCTTCGCCCCATTTTTCATCCGGCACGCCGATCACCGCGACATCGGCAACATGCGGATGGGCATAGACCGCATTTTCAACCTCAGCCGGGTAAATATTCTCCCCTCCAGAGATGATCATGTCTTTCACCCGGTCATGGATATAGAGATAGCCATCCTCGTCCAGATACCCCGCATCGCCCGTGCGCAGCCAGCCATCGGCATCGACAGTTTCGGCCGTGGCATCGGCATTGTTCCAATACCGGCTCATATTCTTGGCAGAGCGAGTGGCAATTTCGCCAACAGTGTTTGCGGGCAGCTCTACGCCCTGTTCGTCGATGATTTTCAATTCGACCCCGGCCATCGGGGTGCCGACGCTGCGCATGCGCGGCGATCCCTCGGGCACATGGTCTTCTGGATCAAGCGCGACGATTGTGCCGCTGGTTTCCGTCATGCCGTACATCTGAACAAAGCCGCAGCCTAAGACCTCCATCGCCTCTCGCATCAATTCCAGCGGGATGGGGGAGGCGCCGTAAGTGACATATTTGAGGCGGCTGAAATCCACCTCACGCACGCGCGGATGATTGAGCAGGATCTGGATTGCGGCAGGCACGAGGAAAATCTTCGAGATGTTGAAATTTTCGATCAGATCGAGCGCTTTGGTCGGATCATATTCGGGCAGCACGATGGAGTTCGTGCCCGCCACCATTGTGCCGATCCCGGTGCCGGTGCCGCTAATGTGGAAACACGGCATCGCGAGTAAGGTGACATCGCCTTCAACCGGCTCTTGCCATTTGCGGGTTTCGTCCTCTGATCCGGCGCGGCTTGAGAGGATCGACCCTTGGGTCATCACCGCGCCTTTTGGCCGTCCGGTGGTGCCTGATGTGTAAAGTTGCAGCGCGTCATCCGCGAGGCCGATAGGGACAGTCACGGGATCGGCGGGGGCGGCATCGCGCCAGTCTCGGTAATCGGTGCCGGAATGATCGGGCGCATCAATGCCGATAATATGCTCGACCTTGGGCGTGTCCGCTTTCACCGCGGCAAGCATGTCTGCGAACCCTTCTCCGGCGAACACGACCCGCGCCTCGCAATTGCTGAGGATATAGGCGACCTCTGGCGCGGCGAGCCGCCAGTTTACCGGGGTCATAACCGCGCCGATTTTCGCCGCGCCAAGCAGCGCCTCGAAATAGAGCGGGTGGTTCTTGCCGAGGAAGGAAACCCGCTCCCCCTTGGTCACGCCCAATGCGGTGAGGGCATGGGCGACGCGGTTGCTGCCTTCGTCGAGCTGCGCAAAGCTGATCACTTCATCGCCAAAGGTGAAGGCGGCGGTGTCTGGATTGGCCTGCGCATGATCGCGCACGATTTCGCAGAAAGAGCTGGGTTCTTGCATGTGAGATTGTGTCATGCCCGCCAGCTTAGGCGCATTGGCGGCGCAGCGATAATGGCATAATTCATAGCGGGCGAGGCCGCATGCCTTGGTGTAAGGGTGCGTGATGAGCGATGCAGAACCTCCCGCCGCGCCCCCCGAATCCAGGCCGTCCGGATTCGAGCCAGCCCAATTCACGCCAGGCTTCCTCGATCATGGCGGGCCGTATTTCTTGAAACCCCGCGCCGCCGCGCCGATGCTGGTCGGCCTGCGCATTTGCCCGCATCACATCAACTACCAAGACGCCGCGCATGGCGGGGTGATCTCAACCTTTGCCGATGTTGCGCTGAGCCATGCGGTTTACGATGCGGAGCGGCCCCGGCTGGCCCCATCAACGATCACCTTGCAGGTGAATTACCTGACCGGCGCGAAGCTGGGCGATTGGTTGGAGGCGCAGGTCCGGGTCGACCGGATCGGCGGGCGCACGGCCTATACAAGCGGCGAGATTATGCGCGCAGACACCCCGATTGCGACCATGTCCGGCGTGTTCGCGATCAAACGCTAGGGCAAATATCTGGCGGCGGCGGCGGTCGAGGGATCGCGTTCATCGTGATAGCCGCAGGACCCCTCTGGCAGGCCGGACATATCCGCACCCTCCATCTCGCGAAATTCGCGCCAATCATACAGGCCGGTGCGCTGGGCGATACGCCATTCGCCCGACCTTTTCTCAAACCGGTCCACATAACGCCCGGCGATCACGGCAGAATAAATCTTGCGCTTGTCGGGAAACACGTCCGGTATCGGATAGCCGGCGGGCACGGTGTGCATCGCCGTCATATATGTTTCGGTGTGGCAGATATCCTCGCCCTCAAACCCAAACATCACCTGACCCAATTGATGCTGCGTCGCCAGACACGGATCAATGATCGCGCGGGCTTGCCCGACAAATCCGCGCCAATCGCCTGCGACATCGCCAAATTTAAACTGCGCATCATCATGGAACAAATGCTCCATCATGTCCCAGCGCCGCCGGTCAATCGCATGGGCATAGGCGGTGATCACGTCCTGAATGGCCGCGCGATCTTCTAGCATCGTCGTCCCCAATGTTTCTGACATGTCCTAAAGCTCCACAATAACCTTGCCGATATTGCCGCCAGTGAACAGTTTTTCATAGGCGGATAGGGTGTTTTCGAGGCCGCGCGTGACGTCATAGGGCATCGTCAATTGCCCCGCCTCATGCCAACCTTTCAGCCGCGCGGTCAGGCGTTCGCCTTGGTCCATAAAATCGGGGCTGAAAAACCCCTCGACCCGCAAACGCCGCATCAAAATCTGGTCAAATTCACGCGGAGCGGTGCGGGTGCCCGACCCGTAATCATTCAGCAATCCGCACACCGCGATCCGGCCATAATGGTTCATGCGGGTCAACACGTCGTCGAGTACCGGCCCGCCGACATTGTCGAAGAAAACATCGAAGCCGCCAGCGCCCCCTTCACAAGCGACATCAAGCTGCGCGCCAACACCGCCCGCTTTGTAATCCACCGCGCCGTCGAGCCCCAATTCCTCCGTCAGAAACCGGCATTTCTCCGCGCCGCCTGCTATGCCCCATGTCTCGCATCTGAGCAGTTTCGCAATCTGCACGGCGAGCACCCCGGTTGCGCCAGCGGCGGCGGACACCAGCACGCGCTCCCCCGCTTTTGCCGCGCCGGTTTGCTCAATCCCCCACAAAGCCGTCCAACCATTCATGCCCAGCGGCCCGAACCATGCGCGTTTATCGGCGACGCTGGGGTCCAGTATCACCGCGCCGCTCATCACCGCATCCACTTGGCTAAACGCGCCCCAAACGCCGAATGCGCGGACCAGATCGCCTTCTTTAAAACCCTCCGCGCGGCTGGCGATCACTTCGCCCACGACCAATCCGGTCATGGGCGCGCCAACGGGCAAAGGCGGTTGATACCCGTCCTCGCGGTCCGTCAGCCACAGCCGGGTGCCCGCATCCATCGACAACATCGCATTGCGCACGCGAATTTCGCCCGGACCGATGTCGGGCATGGCCTCTTCGATCAGCGCCAGGGCGCTTGTAAAATCGGTGCCGTCGGGGCGGCTATTGATGCGCCAAAATTGGTTGTTCATGGCGATCTTCTCAGGCTCCGCTGCGCCCACGGCAAGGTGCGCTTTTGTTAGGTCGCTATCACTTTGGCGCGGTGCGGATGGGGCCGTGCCTAACTAATCTGCGGCCAACCTTGAGGGAGAGAGAACATGGCACTCATCACAGTAATCGGCGCAAGCGGGCGTCAGGGCATGGCGCAAGTCACACAGGCACTCAAAGCGGGTTACGATGTGCGCGCAATCTCTCGGCAAGAAGACCCCTTTGGCGGCGCGAAGATTGACGGCATTGAAAATGTCGAAGTGCGCGGCATGGACCTGTATGATCCGGCCAGCTTTAAACCCGCGCTCGAAGGGTCCGATTACGTTTTCTACACGCACCCTTTGCAAGCCCGCGCAGACCGCGCGGTTTTGATCGGTGATTTGGGCAAAGCGGCGGCCGAATTGGATGTGAAGCGGCTGGTGTGGAACACGTCAAGCTGGATCCCGGATCGTCCCGGCGACCCGTTCACCTATGGTGAAAACACCAAGGGTATCAACGCATTATGGCGTTCCGGTTGCCCCGGCACCGTATTTGGCAGCGTGCTGTTTATGGACAATCTGCTGACCAATTGGGCGCGGCCCTTTATCGTGGATGAGGGGCGCTATGTCTATCCGCATAACCCTCAGTTGGAGGCGAATTGGATCAGTCTGGACGATGTCGCCAAATTCATGCTCGCCAGTCTGGAACGGCCCGATATGGAAGGCGCATGGCTGAATATTGGCGGGCCAGAGCGATTGGTCGGGAAACAGGTGACCGGTTATCTGAGCGCGGCGCTCGATAAAGACATCAAATATGATCCGTGTTCGCCAGAGGAATTTGGCCGCTATCTGGTCGAAGCCGCTGGCGACACAATGCCCGCCGAAATGCGCGAGGAATTCGCGAAAGGCATTCAGGCATTTTACGAATATAACAACGAAGCGCCGACCCGCCCGTTCGAGGTCGATATGGACCATGTTTACGAACGTTTCCCAGAGCTGGAAGGGAAGCTGGAAAACCTCGGCGATTGGACCAAGAGGCAGGAATGGGGCGAGAGCAATTTCCGCCCGGCCTTTGGGTAAGGGCGGCGTAATGTCCCGGCGGGTTGAAGGAAAAGTCGCTCTGGTAACCGGCGGGGCATCGCGCCCCGGATTGGGCGCCGCGATTGCGCAAAGGTTGGCGGAGGAAGGCGCGCGCGTCATCCTCAGCGATGTGGATGCGCCGGGGGCAGAGGCGACGGCGGCGATGATCCGGGCGAAGAATCTGGATGCGATTGCGGTCAAACATGACGTGTCGTCGCAATCAGATTGGGACGCTGTGATCGGCAATATTGTGGCGGATTATGGGCGGCTCGAAATTCTCGTCAACAATGCCGGAATTCTCGCCGTGGCCGATATTGATTCAGACAGCGCGCTGGACGGATTGCGGCGGCAATATGCGGTCAATATTGAAGGGGTGTTTATGGGCACGCAATCGGCCGTTCGCGCAATGCGTGCGGGCGGCGTGCGGGGCTCTATCATCAACCTATCATCGGTCGCAGGTTTGGTCGGTTTTCGCGGCAGCGCATCCTACGCCGCGACAAAGGGCGCGGTCAAAATGATGACCAAATCGGTCGCGCTGGAAACGGCGGCGGAGAATATCCGCGTCAACAGCGTCCATCCCGGCATCATTCGCACAAACATGGCCAAGGAAGGCCTCGCCGATAACGCCGAAAATTACGCCGCGATCGAAGCCGTCATTCCGGCAGGCCGTTTGGGCGAGCCGGTGGATATTGCCAATTGCGTGTTGTTCCTCGCCTCTGACGAGGCCGCTTATGTCACGGGCGCGGAATTTGTGGTCGATGGCGGATACACCGCGCAATAAGGGCGCTCTTGCCGCTTCGTCAGAAAATCAGTAGCGTGGCCGAACAATAGATTGAATTCATATCCCTAGAATTCAGAGCCTTAAGGAGAAATACTATGCTTCTTTCCCTCTATGCCTTGACCCTCGCTTCTGCTGCGACGCCGTTTGTTTCCAATTTGGAAGAGGTTTCGGGAAGAGCGGTTTCTGATTCTTGGGAACGCTGGACTTTCGACGTGACCAACACCGAAAGCGCGGCTCGTAATCTTCGCATTTGCCCCAGCGATGTGGTCATGACTTTGGATGACCCTGCCAATTCTCAAAACGCCGCCTTCGCGGTCGCTTTGGGTCAAAACAGTTGGTCCCACAATTGTGTAGAGACTGTGGTTGAGGCCGGAGAATCGACGAGCCTCAAAGTCTATATTCGGCGTTTCGGCATGGCGGGCGTGTCACGCACGGTCACGGTTGAGACGGCAGATGGCGGATATATCGCTCCGCTTTCCTGACTTATTCCGCCGCTTCGCGTTGTTCTGCGGCAAATATCTCTAGCAATTCGTCATCGCTGGCATTCGCAAGTTTGGCCGCCCATTGGTGGAAAACCTGCCCGCCGCGCTCATTCTTGCCGAACAACACCTCTTTCATCATGCCCGATTGCAGCGCCTCGTGCTGGCGTTTTCCGGTCGCGTAATCTTCATCGCGCACGACGATTTCTAGGAAATCAAACTGTTCATGCGCGGATTTGATGTCGGCGTCCGTCTCTGGCTGATTTTCCATGACGTAATATTGGGTGGTGTAGCTGTCGCCGACGCTGTCGCCGGGGAAGAGTTGAGAGATCAGCGCCCCGCGCTGCCCTCCGCCATAAAAGCTGGCGATGGAGATATGCGGGAAGATCGTCCACACGCCTTGCGTAAGTGCATCGGCGGGCAATTCGTCATCGTTCATCACAGACAGATCGAGCATTTCGTCGCTGCCGGTTTTTTGCGCGAATTTTGACGGGCTGGAAAGGCGTTGGTGGGGGCCCCAGAAAAAGTAGTTCGCACGGTTGAAGAAATCCGCGCCGAACGTGTCTTTATGCAGGACCGGCAAGTGGTAAAAATCGAGATAGCCGTCATAGGCCGTCTTCCAATTCGGGCCCGATAAGGTCCGTTTTGCAAACAGCGTCCAGCCGTCAAAGCCAAACGCCTCCAGCAAAGCATCATAACCGCACAGATAATCCGCAATCGGCAATTTCGATTCCAGATCAAGCGTCGCCCAGATCAGGCCGGCGCTTTCATGGCAGGGGAATTGTTTGAGGCACAAAGCGGCCTTGTCGACCGCGCCGAAATCCTTGGCAGAGGCAATGCCGACCAAACCGCCATCATTCTTGAACGTCCAGCCGTGATAACCGCAGGTGAAGCGTGAGGCATTGCCGGTTGTACCCTGCTCGACCACCGGGTTGCCGCGGTGGCTGCACATATTCAGGAATGCGCCGACCGTCCCATCGCGTTGCCGCGTCAGCAGCAGGGGCACGCCGCAAATGTCCATCGCCTTATAATCGCCCGGCTCTGGCAATTCGCATGATGGCGCCACCATGAGCGGCAGGCGGCGGAAGATATTGCGCTTCTCAGCCTCAAACATTGCCGGGTCGGTGTAGGAGCTGGCGGGGATTCGCACGACTTCATCGGCATATTCCATCGTATCCGCCGCGCCGTGTTCGATCAGGCTGCGGGTCATGGAAATAAGCTCTTCGCGGGGCATGTGATGATCCTCGGTTGTGTGTGCCGGCAAGATGCGGCGGAGCGCGGCGAGAGGCAATGCGTGTTTTTGGGAGGGAGGGGGGAAGTAGGAGCGCGTGAGGTTCAGAACACAGCTCGCGAACCCAGCGCCCTCCTCAACCCCAAACGCAAACGGGCGAACCTTTCGGCCCGCCCGCTGCTCTTGGTCCAAAAAGTTGCGCCTCTTAGAACCGGAAGCTGGTTTCCACGAAGATCTGACGCCCGCGGTTTTGGGTGACAACAAAGTCATCGCCGCCTGCCGGTAGGAACGGACGCCCGCCGGTTGTGTTGGCCCAGATTTCGTCCGTGATGTTGGTGCCGACCAGTGCGATTTTCCACTTGCCGTCCGCATCGCCAACCGAAATGCGCGCATCCAAAGCGACATAGCTGTCCTGAACAAAGTCGGTCAGCGTGTCTTCGTTGGTGAAGTAATCATCCGAATAAATCACATTGCCGCCGAGGCCAACTTCCAGACTATCGCCAAGTGGGATCATCCAATCAAATGCGAGATTGCCTGACCATTTCGGTGCGCGCGCCGCGCCCCGGCCATCAAGGTCATCGCCGCTTTGGGTGACGAATGTGTCGCTGAATTCAGCATCGAGATAAGACAGATTGCCCGAAATGCTGAGACCTTCAACAGGCGTTCTCCACCCCAGTTCCAGATCGAGACCCTGCGTGGTCAGCTCACCAGCGTTCAAGGTTGAGAACTGGATCGCAACCGCGTCGAAGTTTTGCACCTGAAGATTGTCAAACACATAGTAATATGCGGTTGCGTTCAGAGTAATCGTGCGATCAGAGAATTGCGTTTTGATGCCAATTTCGCCGCCCTCACTCGTTTCCGAATCGTAGACCAGAGCGCCAAAATCGTTATTGGCCGCCGCCACCGCGAGGCTGTTGGTGGGCAGTGCGGAATTGTCGATACCGCCCGATTTGAAGCCGGTCTTATAAGAGGCGAAGATATTGATATCGTCAGTCGCCTGATAGCGCAGGGTCACTTCTGGCGAGAAATTGTCATCGCTGAACTTGATCGGCCCGGTGAAGAAACCGGAGTTCAAAAACGCACCGCCTGCAAGGAATGCATGGACGTAGGGGATGCTGATCGTGTTCGCTTTGTCTTCGTCAGTATAGCGGACACCGCCCGACAGTTCGAGTTGATCGGTGATGTTGAAAATCACACTACCAAAGACCGAATAAGCGTCGGTGGTTGTTTCGTGACGGCGATCATAATCGGTGGTGAAGCCGGTGACCGGATCGGGCGCGAGGAGCGAAATATTCGCCGCCTGTTCCGCCGTATCAAACACGAAATCGCGCGTTTCGTAGAAGGCGCCGAACATGAAGTTGAACGGACCATCAAGGTCAGATGTCAGGCGGATTTCCTGTGTGAATTGTTGCAATTGGTTGTTCGGGTCGGAACACCCAACACCCGCCGAGGAGCCATCTGCGAAAATACCGCCGTAGGAATAGCAGTCAAAATCGGTCGCATCGAGATCGAGGTAGCCGGTGACCGAGTTCAGCGTCAGATGGTCGCTGATATCGAGGTTCCATTTGAGCCGTGCGAAAAACAGATCGGTTTCGCCAAACGGCACACCGCCGCGGCCCGCAGCGAGCGAAGGCGTTGGAATGGACGCGCCCAATGCGGCTGCTGAATCGGGCAGGAATTGCAAACCGTCGGTCGAATTGCAGTCATAACCCGGATCAATGATGATCCCGCCGCCAAGCAACACGATCGAATCCGCCACGCCATTCGCGCCGCAATTGATATCGCCGTGGCCGATCGCGCCGTCATTTTCATTGCGAACATATTGCACTTTAAGGTTCGCATCGAACCGGTCGCTTGGATCGTAAGCCAAAGTTACGCGGCCAACGAAGTTTGAGCTGGAGCGCGAATCGCCGTGAACAGAGGGCGTGCCCGGTTGCAGATCAACGAAATCTTCGATGTCGTTATATTGCGCGGCAATGCGGATGCCGAGCGTGTCCGAAATCGGCCCAGAGATGAAGCCGCCGACTGTGTAGCCTTGCTCTTCAAATTCATATTGCGCATCGCCGCCGACTTCCCAAGTCGGGGTTGGGTCTGCGGATTTGATCGAGAATACACCGGCCGATGCCGATTTACCGAAGAACAAAGATTGCGGACCTTTCAGCACGTCAATCTGAGCGGTGTCGAAGAAACCGGCCTGAACCAGGCGCATGGTCGACACTTGCACCCCGTCAAAATCAAACGCGACGGCGGAATCGAAAGAGGATGAAATGTTGGACGAACCAACACCGCGTAAGCTGAGCTGACCGCCGGAGCCGGAGCCGCCGACTTGCACATTCAGCGTGGGAACGCGGCTGACTACATCGGCGACTTGATCAACGCCGTACCGGTCGAGCACTTCGCCGCCGATCACGGTGACGGTCACGGGGACTTCTTGCAAAGTTTCGTTTTGGCGGCGGGCCTGAACCACGATCACTCGGTCGCCAAATTCGCTATCCTCAGCGGCTTCGTCCTCGCTATCCTGAGCGAGCGCGGCCTGCGGCATCGCAGCAAAGGCGGCGACGGCGGCGCCGCTCATCAATGCTCTGCGCATTGCGGATTTGGTGGCAATTCGGGTGTTACGTTTGGTCATTTTGCTCTCTCCCTTTAGGGCGCGGAGGCCTGTGCCCCTTGCCCTGTTCCCCAAACCTCTCTCAAGGTCCCTGCGGCGTCCTTGATGACAACCGTCAGTATGACCCGGAGTGTATGGAGGAGGGTATCGCCGCTCATCTAGCAAAAGCGCTAGGCAGAGCTGTAAAGTGCGTCCATTTGGCCACAATATTGCGCCAATCCCTGATTCCGTAACGTCATCTTACGTAAGCGGAAACCAGACGAAGGCCTTATTCGGCCGCTTCGGCCTGCTGCTGCATCTGCGCATCGCGCGGGTCATTTGGCCAAACCCATTCCGCGCCAATCACCGGATCGACGCGCAATTCTTCCGGCACTCGGTCTGCGCCGATCATCCGGTCGCAGCTCTGATGGAAGGAATAGATGCGCGCCTCTTGATAGGACAAAGGCACGCTTTTGAAGCTCGCACTTTGCATGCTCTTTTGGATCGCTTCGCCAAATTGCGTGTCTTCCAAAATGATCGGGCTCATGTCGCGGCCATTTGGCTTGGTCTCATCCGGCACCGTCCAAAGATCGGGCGCGGGCGCATCCCCCCAATCCAGCGCCATCGTCACCAATTCCAATCGCGTCGTGCCCAAAGATGTCGGCCAAAACAGGATCGGCGGCACAAAATAATTCGACAGCGGCGACACCCAATTGGGAAACAGAGTGTAGCTTTGCGTATGGGTGCGGCCCAATTCGCCGACGCTGTCTATCTCTTGCCAGCCCGGCGGACTGTCGACGGCGCGGACATGTTCGCGGTCGGTGCTGGCGGGGGCCGGGGCCAGCATTCTTGCATGGCCGTTGGGGTACATTGTGTTGAGGTTGCGTTTCGGATCGACCAGCGGCGCGACCGTATCGGGATGGATGAAGGGGACGTGATAGACCTCCATATTGGCCTCCATCGCGACCTTCCAATTGCAATTCAACTCAAAGGAATGGCGCGAGGCAAGGCGGATGCGATCAAATGCGAATTCATCCCATTCCTGCATCAGCGGCCCCATCCATTGCGTCAGCGGCATGGCGTCATCATCGAAATTCACGAAAATCACATTGCCCAGCATTTCGCACCGGACCGGGATCAAGCCCCGGCAGGACATGTCAAAATCCTTGGGAAAATCCTGCCGCTCTGGCACGCCGATCAATGTGCCGTCGGTCTTATACGTCCAATTGTGATAGCCGCACATCAGCCGCGATGATTTGCCGAAATCCTCGGTGACGACCGGCGCGCCTCGGTGGCGGCAGGTGTTATAAAACGCGCGGACCACCCCATCCATACCGTGGACAATAACAATCGGATCACCGGCATTGTGCCAGCGCATATAGCATCCCGGATCTGGCACTTCGTCAATATGGCCCGCAAACAGCCAGCTTTTGCGAAAGATATGCGCTTGTTCCAGCGCGTAATATTCCGCAGACGTGTACCGCGCGGCGGGCATGTCGGGCAGTTTTGGAAACCCCTCTGGTGGGGCGGTGCGGGTGCCCTCCCATTTCATTAACGCTTTTAAACGGGCGACTTCTTCTGCGGCGATCATCGGTTTTCTCCCGCGCCGCAGAATAAAGACTTCGCGCCGCCATACACCTGACAAAAATCAGGCACCGTAAAAATCACCGTAACAGTCAGAGAGCAGCCTCATCGTTTTAAGCAGTGGTGCGCGCCGGTCTTGGTCTTAGTCTGCGCGCCAACACAGCTTTTGGGAGAGAGTGATGAGCACGAGTTTGAGGTCCAGATTGGACGGGCGCGTTGCGCTTGTAACCGGGGGCGCGATGGGACTGGGTAAGGCCGATTGCGAAAGGCTGGCCGGCGAAGGCGCGAAGGTGATCGTGACCGACCGCGAGGCGGAATTGGCGCATGCGGTTGCCGATTCCATCGGAGGCGATGCGATGGCGCTGGACGTGACCGATGAACAGCAATGGAAAGACGTGATGACCGCCGTGAAAGAGCGGCATGGCGGCCTGGATATTCTGGTCAATAATGCCGGTAATGTGATCTTTGAAAATATCGAAGATTGCAGCCTTGATCACTTCAAACTGCATTTGGATATTCATGTCAGCGGCACGTTTTTGGGCTGCAAATATGCGCTGCCTCTGATGAAGCACCGGCATAAGCAGAATGGCGGCGGCGGATCGAGCATCATCAATATGGCATCGACCGCGGCGCTGATGGGGTATCCCATGATCCCGGCTTACACCGCAGCGAAAGGGGCGATCTCTTCGATGACGCGCAGCATTGCGATCCATTGCCAAGATGAAGGGTACGGCATCCGCTGCAACGCCTTGGCACCCGGCGGGATTGAAACGCCGATGGTGCGTGAGATTTCGGGGCGCGGGGGCGAGGATCTGATGGAAATTGACGCAGGGCCGCTGCCGCAAGACGGGCTTGGCGATCCGCGCGATGTGGCAGGCGCGGTGCTGTTCTTGGCCAGCGACGATGCGCGGTTTTTAAACGGCCTGACGATCCCGGTCGATAATGGGCTGGATGCCAGACCTCATCACTGATTCTGGCGCCACAAATTCTGGCGGCACAGAAACTCCATCAGGGGGCGCAGAAGCTTCGGGCGGCGCTTACCGTTGGTATGTGCTCGGCTTGCTGACTTTGGTCAGCATGTTCAGCATTGCTGATCGCTTGGTGTTTTCGATCCTGCTGGAGGATATCAAGGCCGAATTTGCCTTTTCCGACGGTCAAATCGGCCTGCTTGGCGGGTTGGCCTTTGCCGCGACTTATGTGGTGATTGGATTCCCGGCCGCACGGCTGGCGGATCGGTCTGTGCGCAAGAATATCGTCGCGGGCGCAATCGGGTTTTGGAGCGCGATGACCGCTTTATGCGGCCTTGCCACGGGTTTTTGGACGCTCTTTTTCGCGCGCACCGGTGTGGGCGTGGGGGAGGGGTGTTCTGGCCCCGCTTCGCAAAGCCTGGTTGCGGATTATTTTCGGCGCGAGGAATTGGCCAAAGCGATGGGTTTCCTCACCATCGGCGCGACCATGGGTACGGCAGGCGGATTGCTGATCGGCGGTCAATTGAACGAGCTGTTTGGATGGCGCTGGGCCTTTATGTTGATGGGTTTGCCCGGCGTGCTGATCGGGGCAATCGTCTATTTCACCATGCGAGAGCCTAAGCGCGGGCAATATGCGCCCAAAGGGGCCGAGATTAATCAGCAACCGTTGCTGCAAACCGCCAAAGTTTTAACCGGGAACCGTGTGTTCATGGGCCTTGCGGTGGGCTGGGCGGTGCAGATCATGATCGGATATGCGCTGGCATTTTGGATGGCGGCGGTGATGATGCGCAATTTCGGCATCTCCAGCGGCGATGTTGGGCTCTATCTGGGTCTCGCCTTTTTGATCGGCGGCATACCGGGGCCAATTTTGGGCGGATATATTGCGGGCTGGCTTACGAAGCGGGATGAACGTTGGCGCGCATGGTTGCCGGGGATGGTCAGCCTTGGCTGCGTGGTGCCATTGGGGCTGAGCCTGTCGTCGAGCAGTTTTTGGCCGTTCCTCATCTATTTCGCGATTGCCTATGCGATCTATGTCGCCAGCCAAGCGCCGATCCTGTCGGGCATTCAGGCGGCGGTGGAGCCGGGGCAGCGCGGCTTTGCGGTGGCCATCGCTTTGTTCTTCAACAATTTGGTGGGGCAGGCGCTGGGTCTGGCGGTGATCGGTTGGGTCAGCGATTGGCTCGCGCCAACGCAAGGGACATTGTCGCTCACCATTTCTGTGTTCGCGGTGTGCCTTGTGTCTGGCATTGCCGCGATGGCGGTGTTTGCATGGACCGCCGCGCAAATGGGGCCGAGCGGGTATTTGGCAAAAATGGCGAAAGATCCGGGGTAAGACTGGGGCTGGAACCCGCCTAAAAACCAGGATGTATCGACATCATCCCGCCATCGACCAGCATTTCTGACCCGGTCATATAGGCGCATTCGTCCGATGCGAGGAAGGCAATCGCCGCCGCTGTCTCGGCCGGGTCGGCGAGCCGCCCCATTGGCGCGGTTGCGGCGACGGCTTCTTTTAGGCCCGGCGTTACATTTTCTGCCTGCGCCAGAATATTCGTATCCGTCCCGCCCGGCATGACCGTGTTGCAACGGATATTATACCCCTCCTTCGCGCAATGCGTGGCGACGGATTTGGTCAGCACCCGCACCGCGCCTTTGCTCGAACAATAGGCGACATCGCTGGGCAATGCCCCAAGAGCGGATGTGGAGGAGATATTGATGATTGATCCGCATGACCCGCCGGGATTGGCTTTCATCGCCGCAATCGCCGCCCGGCATCCGGCCATCGTGCCTTTGATATTGATGTCGTAAATGCGGTCCCACGCCTCGTCCGTCACATCCTCGATAGAAAGGCCAGAGACGGTGCCCGCATTGTTGACCAGAATATCGAGCCGTCCCCAATGCTCCACCGCTTGCAAGACAATTTTATTCCATGCGGCGAAATCCGACACGTCATGGCTGGCGAAAATCGCGCCTGTCTCTGCGCAAACCGATGCGCCCCAATCGGCGTTGATATCCGTGCCCAGAACGTCCGCGCCATCCGCGCGCAATCGCCGAACCGCCGCCGCGCCAATGCCGCTGGCGCAGCCGGTGACGATGGCCACTTTGCCGCTCAGATCGGGCATTTACTCCGCCTCTTTCCAAACCGCCGCGCTGGGCCGGGCATTATGGGCCGAGACAAACCGCGCGAGATTGTCTGTCCCCTCCGGCAGTTTCCAGCCCACGGTGAATCCGAAATTGGCAAAACAGAACACCAGCAAATCAGCAAACGTAAACCGGCCCAATGCGAAGTGATTGCTGTCGCCCAGTACACCGTCAAACATCCGCCATTTTTCATCCGACATGGCAGCCAATTCTGCGCCCGCTTCGGCGCTGACCACGCTCATGCGCGGTTCAAACATCGGGCGTCCGCCGCCCGCGCGAAAGCCCATCGTCATCGGCACCACAACCTCTTGATCGAACAGCCGCGCCCATTTGCGCACTTCTGCGCGTTCACGCGGGGTTTCGCCAAACAGGTTCGGCGCGGGGTGCGATTCTTCGATAAATTCGCAGATCGGCCAGCTTTCGGTCAGGCAAGTGCCATCATCCAATTCCAGCGTCGGGATCGTGCCCAAAGGGTTTTTGGCGAGATAGCTGCCGCTTTGCCGATTTTCGCCGGTGATGATGTCGTAATGGACACGGTCAAAATCCTTGCCCTCTTCCAACCCTTTTTCCGCCGCGAACATGCGCACCAAACGCGGATTGGGCCCTAAACTGGAATGAAGTGTGGTCATCATCTGTCTCCTCACGAATATCACTTGGCCGCAACCCTATGCGTTAGGGGCGTTTGTGCCACCCTACCAAATCGAATAGGCGCAAATGCAATCGCGCTGGCCGGGCCCGATCAGGCCCAATCAAGAAAGCCGCCACTTTGGCCTTGCACGTGCCGCTCAGCGTCAGCATCTTAGAGTGTATGAGCAGCAACGGCCCCGATGATCCGGCCCCAGAAGGGCAAACACCAAACCGCGCGAACCAATTGTTCGGCCATAAAGGCGGGGCAAAACCGTGGGACACGCCCGAACGCGGCCCGGCGGAGGAACGGGTTCGAGAAGATGCGGGCGAACCAGCGGGAGGCCCGCAGCGAGCATTGGGAGACAAGGCTGAGCCGCGCCCCACATCCTCGGCCGCTTATCCAAGAGATGCGCAATACGCGCCGCGTCCCCCAGCAGAACACGCTCCAGAACCCGCACCTAGTGCGTTTCTTGGCGCGGTTGATGACGAAGGCGAGCTGACCAAGCTCCACCCCAATTACAAATTGGTGATGCGCGTTGGCGCGGTGATTACAGCGCTGGTTATGATGGTCGTCGCCGTGATCGCAGACGAATTGCTCAGCTCTGAATTTGGCTGGCCGTTTGGCTTTATCAGCGGACCGGCTTTGCTTTTGGCGCTGTTCCTCGTGATCCGCGTGCCCGGCGCTCGTTACAATGCGCGCGGATACCAGATCAGCCGCGACCGGCTGCGCGTGGTGCGCGGGATTATGTGGCATTCCGATACGATCGTGCCGTTTGGCCGGGTCCAACATATCGACGTTGATCAAGGGCCGATTGAACGCGCAATGGGCATTGCGACCATGACCTTGCACACCGCCGGTAGCCACAATGCCTCTGTGCATCTTCCCGGCTTAGGCCACGAATTGGCGGTCCAAATGCGTGAGGAAATCCGCGCCCATATCAAACGGGAAAGCCTGTGAGCGAGCTTGCGGCGTCGCAGCCGCGCCATACCGCCCCGCTCAGCGTGCTGATCGGGACACTGGCGGGCCTGAAAAACGCGATTTTTCCTGCGATCGCCGCCGCATTCGGTACAGGCATTGGCGGCATGGGTTTGATCATCGGCTTGGCCGTTGGCGCGGCCATAGCGCTGATTTCTGCCGCTTTTTCTTACCTGCATTGGAAGCGGCTGACTTATACAATTGGCGCGGCGGATATTCGCGTGGAAAGCGGCGTGCTCAGCCGCGCGGCGCGCTCTGTTCCGTTTGAACGGATCCAAGATGTCAGCCTTGAGCAAAAGTTACTGCCGCGTCTGTTTGGATTGGTGTCAGTAAAGTTTGAATCCGGCGCGGGCGGCGGCGATGATTTGTCGCTGGCTTATCTAAGCGATGAAGAGGGCGAAGAATTACGCCAATTGGTCCGCACCCGGCGCGATGGTGCGGGTGCCGAAAGCACCGGCGAAAGCACGACAGAAAACAACGGCGCATCCGCAATAGGGAGCGATCCGCAATCCTCCGCCGCTGAGGAAGAGGGAGAGCCGCTGTTTACGATGGGGCCGGGGCGTTTGTTCTCGTTCGGGATCTTTGAATTTTCGCTGGCTGTCTTCGCCGTGCTCGCTGGTCTGACCCAATATGCGGGTAGCTTTATCGAATTTGAATTGTGGGACCCAGACCTGTGGCTTGGCTTGATCGAGGATCAGGGCGTTGATTTGGGCCAAGTCAGTTCCGGCGCGCAGATTTTGGGCGCATTGGGCGCGTTATTGGCGGTGTTTGTGATTGGTTCGGCCACCGGGATGGTCCGGGTCTTCACCCGCGAATGGGGCTTCTTGCTGGAACGGACCGCGCGCGGTTTTCGGCGGCGGCGCGGCCTGTTGACCCGCACCGATGTTGTGATGCCGATCCACCGCGTTCAGGGGGTCAAGATTGGCACTGGCTTTATCCGTTACCGGTTCGGCTGGCACGGATTGCGCTTTGTCAGTCTGGCGCAGGATTCGGGCGCATCCAATCATGTCGTCGCGCCCTTTGCCAAATTGCGCGAAATCGCACCGATTGTGGAGGCGGCGGGTTTCCATCTGCCGGACGAAAATGCCGACTGGCACCGGGCGAGCCGCCGGTATTTGACGGATATCGTTTTCTTTGATGCGTTTTTCGTCCTGATTGCGGCGGCGGCGGTGTTTGCGGTGACGTCGTTTTTCGCGCCCGATTGGCGAGATTTTTCGACCGGCATACTGATTGTGATCGCCGGGATTGTGGCGATTGCCAATGCGCTTGCATGGCAGTTTCAGCGTCATGCTCTGGATGCGGGTCAGATTATGGCGAGCAGCGGCGTTCTGGCGCCGCGTAGCCAAATCGCGACCCGGTTGAAATTGCATTCGGTTGAGATTTCGCAAGGGCCGATTTCGCGCCTGCGCGGCTATGCAACGCTGCATCTGGGCCAAGCGGGCGGTGTCTTCTCAATCCCCGGCGTACCGGTCGAACGCGCGCGTGAAGTGCGCCGCGAGGTGCTGGAAACGATTGCAGCGACGGATTTTTCGCGTTTGGATTGAGTTGAGCGGCTTGCGCCGCTGGCCCTTACCACCCCGCTTCCCCACCCGGCCACCAACGGTTCCATTAGGATATGGTGGCCGGGTGGGGAGGCGGGGCGGTAAGGGCCCTCAAACAAAAACGCTACGCTCTCAAATCCGCCCAATCCGGGTTCCGGTCAAACTTTGCCTCGACATAGGAGCATTGCGGGACGATCTTAAACCCTTGCGCCTTTGCATCAGCGATCAAGCGTTCCACCAGCAATCCTGCAATCCCGCGCCCGCCGATTTCTGGCGGGACAATTGTGTGGGTGGCGACGCGCACTGTGTCTGTTTCCTCTTTGGTGTCTGATCCCTGTTTGGTCCCGCGCGGCTCCCATGTCAGGTATCCGGTGGCCTTTTCGCCGGGCACTTCGGCGACATATTTGCCGCCGCTGCCATCGGGCAAATGCGTGATCGTAATCTCTGCATTCCTGCCGGTGTCTGTGTCCGTCATTGGCCGTGCTCCTTGCGCTTGCCGGATTGGAAGTTAGAGGCGGATGGATCATGACACAAATCAAGCCGTTCCTTTCCGACAATGCCGCCCCCGTTCATCCCAAGGTGTGGGAGGCCATGCGCGCCGCTGATAGCGCCGATAACCCTTATGATGGAGACGCGCTGTCGGCGCAGCTTGATGAAAGGTTCACCGATCTGTTTGGCCGCGAATGTGCGGGCATTTGGACGGCAACGGGAACTTCTGCAAATTGTATGGCCCTTGCCACTATGTGCCAGCCGCATGGCGGCGTGGTGTGCCACGAAGAGGCGCATATCGAAGTCGATGAAGGCGGCGCGCCGGGGTTTTATTTGCACGGTGCAAAGCTGATCCATGCTCAGGGCGAGGGCGCCAAATTGACCGCGCAAGGCATTGCCGCAGTGATCGATCCGATCCGCGACGATGTTCATCAGGTGCAGCCGCATGCGATCTCTCTCACGCAGGCCAGCGAATATGGTTGCAGCTATACGAAAAGCGAATTGGCGGATCTGGCCGCCTTTGCAAAAGCGCGCGGTCTGGGGCTGCATATGGATGGCGCGCGGTTTGCCAATTCGGCAGCGTTTTTGGCGAAATCAGCCGGACAATCTGCCGCAGACGCAGCCCGGCATGCAGCAGGTGACGTCGACAGCCTCGCTTTCGGTTTCATCAAGAATGGCGGCATGGGGGCAGAAGCGATTGTCCTGTTCGATCCAGAGCAAGCCGCGATGGTCAAGTATCGCCGCAAACGCGCCGGGCATTTGCAATGCAAAGGGCGGTATCTGGCGGCGCAAATTTTGGCGATGCTGGACGGGGATTTGTGGCTGTCCAATGCCCGCCATTCCAATGCAGCAGCGCAGGAAATCGCCAGCGGTTGCGGCGCGCGTTTGATGCACCCGGTTGAGGCAAACGAGCTGTTTGTGCGGCTATCCCCGGCGGAGCGTGAGGCGTTGCGTGCGCAGAATTTCGCCTTTTACGATTGGGGCGATGATGCGGCGCGGTTTGTGGCCGCATGGGACACGCGCGCGCAGGACGCCGCGGCACTGGGCAAAGCGATCGCCAGCCTGTGAGTGCGTATCGGTGAGCGCCTCTCAACCCTCCATGTTGAGCCTCAGGGTCATTCTGCCCTTCCTCCTCACCGGTACGATCTGGGGATCGACGTGGTTCGTCATCACTGGACAGATCGACGGAGTGCCTGCCGCTTGGTCGGTGTTCTACCGTTTTGCGCTGGCCACCCCGGCGCTGTTTCTGGTCGCTTTGCTGATGAAACGGCGGTTGATCCTGACGCGGCCGGAACACAAATTGGCGGCGCTGGTCGGGGTGTTCCAATTCAGCGGCAATTTCCTGTTTGTCTATCACGCCGAATTGTATGTGACATCGGGCATTGTGGCGATGATGTTCGGCCTTTTGATGGTGCCCAATGCGCTGTTCGGGCGGCTGTTTTTGGGGGAGCGCGTTCAAGGCGGATTTGTTTTGGGCAGCGCGGTGGCGATTGTCGGCGTGTGCCTGTTATTGATGCATGAATGGCGCGCCAATCCGGATGCGGGTGTGGTTGGCGGCAATGTGGCGCTTGGCATTGGGCTGGCATTTTTGGGCATCCTTGCCGCGTCTGTTGCCAATGTGATCCAAGCCAATCCAACCGGGCGTGCGGTGCCCATGGTCAGCTTGCTGGCATGGGCGATGCTGTATGGCACGGTCTTTGATCTGGGATTTGCGGCCTTGACGGCTGGCCCGCCGCCTGTCCCGCAGCGGCCCGAATATTGGGCCGGAATTGTCTATCTGGCACTGATCGGGTCGGTCGTGACATTCCCGCTGCATTACAATTTGGTGCGAGAGATCGGCGCGGGGCGCACGGCGTATAATTCGATCCTGACGATCTCTGTCGCGATGCTGATTTCGACCTTGTTTGAGGATTATCGCTGGACCGCATTGACGCTGGGCGGAATGGGTTTGGCGGTGATTGGGATGGTGCTCGCTCTTCGCGCTAAACAGAGCCGCTAGACGTCAAAGCGCCGCGAGCCCCTCAACATAGGTCGGGTATTGCGGTTGCCAGCCCAGAACGCGTTTCGCTTTGCCATTGGCAACCCGGCGGTTCTCTGAATAAAACCCTAGCGCCATTTTGCTGAGATTTGCCTCCTCCAGTGTCTGCAACGGCGGCGGATCCTGCCCCAGCAATCGGCACGCATGTTCGGTGACAGCATTGCCGCTGGCGGGCAGGTCATCGCCGAGATTATATGCCCCCGGCGGCGCATCATCTGTCATCGCCGCCATCACGCCGCTTACAATGTCATCGACATGGACCCGGCTGAAAACTTGATTCGGCATGTCGATCCGCCGCGCTTTGCCATCGCGCACGCGGTCCAGCGCGCTGCGGCCCGGCCCATAAATGCCGGGCAATCGGAAAACCCGCGCGCCTTTTGTCATCCATGCGGCATCTGCATCGGATCTTGCATTGCGGCGGCCCGTGCCGGTTGGGGATGCTTCATCGACCCATGCGCCGTCTTGATCGCCGTAAACCCCGGTGGAGGAGAGGTAGAATAGCGCGCCTCCCGCCAGCGCCTCCCCATAATTTTCGAGCACTGGGTCAAGCCCGCTTTCCCGGTCGGGCGGGACGGATGATAGGATATGCGTCGCCTTCTCCAACGCCGCCAAGACGGCATTGCGGTCGGTAAAATCGACATTGCCTGCGCTGCCGGTGGCATCCACGCTCCAACCCTGCGCGCTCGCCGCCGCTGCGATCCGTTTGGCGGTGTAACCCAGCCCAAAAATCAACAAATGTGCCATGCGCGCAATCATGCGGTTGGACGCGGGGCGAAATCAATCTAAATCAACCCGCATGGATATTGCGACAACCCCGGCGAACCCCGAAGGAAACCCCGAATTGGCAGATGGCGCGCATGCACCGCAACAACCGGCGGTGATCCGGCGGGAGGATTACAAACCCTATCCGTGGCTGATCCCGCAAACGGTGCTGCATTTCGATTTGGGGGTGGAGGAGACAAAGGTCACTTCGCGCCTGTCGATTGAACCAAACCCTGCGGCGGAGGCTTCGTTGGAGCTGCGGCTGAATGGCGATGGTTTGACGGCGTCTTCGGTGACGGTCGATGGTCAGCCTGCGACATGCGGCGTGGACGGCGATGATTTGGTCGTGATGATCCCGGATAGCGAAAAGCCGCATCAGGTTCAGATCGCCACCACCATCAACCCCAGCGCGAATACGGCGCTGATGGGGCTCTATGCCTCGAACGGGATGCTGTGCACGCAATGCGAGGCGGAAGGGTTCCGCCGCATCACTTTCTTCCCCGATCGCCCTGATGTCTTGTCGACTTACAGTGTGCGGATGGTGGCCGATAAACAGGCGTTTCCGATCCTGCTGTGCAACGGCAACAAAGAAAATACGGGCGATTTGGAAGGGGGCCGCCATTTTGCCGAATGGCATGATCCGTGGCCAAAACCGTCTTATCTGTTTGCGCTGGTTGCCGGTGATTTGGCCTGCAATTCTGCGCCTTTCACTACGATGTCGGGCCGCGAGGTGGAATGCAATATCTGGGTCCGTGCAGAGGATCTGGCGCGCACCGATCATGCGGTCGAATCGCTCCACCGGTCCATGAAATGGGACGAGGAAACCTTTGGCCGGGAATATGACCTCGATCTCTACAACATCGTCGCGGTCAGCGATTTCAACATGGGGGCGATGGAGAATAAGGGGCTCAACGTCTTCAACACCAAATATGTGCTGGCCGATAATGACACCGCGACTGATGCCGATTTCGACGCGGTCGAAGGCGTGATTGCGCATGAATATTTCCACAATTGGTCGGGCAATCGGATCACCTGCCGCGATTGGTTCCAATTGAGTTTGAAAGAGGGCTTTACTGTCCTGCGTGATCAAATGTTTTCGCAAGATATGCGCGGCGAAGCGGTTAAACGGATCGAGGATGTGCGGATCCTGCGCGCGGCGCAATTCCCGGAGGATGCCGGGCCTTTGGCACATCCGATCCGCCCGGATTCGTACCGCGAGATCAGCAATTTTTACACCGCCACCGTCTATAATAAAGGCGCCGAAGTCATCCGCATGATGCGCAGCATGGCGGGGGCGGAAAACTTCCGCAAAGGCACCGATCTGTATTTTGACCGCCACGATGGCGAGGCGGCGACATGCGAGGATTTTGTCACCGCAATGGAAGACGGCGCGGGGCTGGAGCTGTCGCAATTCCGCCGCTGGTACCGGCAAGCGGGCACTCCGCGCGTGACCATGCAGCAGGAATTGTCTGGTGACGGGTTGAAAGTGACGCTGAAGCAAAGCGTGCCGGACACTCCGGGTCAGACGAATAAGGGCGCGATGCCAATCCCCTTACGGGTTGCGGTGCATTGCCGGGAAACCGGCGCGATTGGCGCGGAACAATTGATCGTGCTGAAACTGGACGAAGAAAGCTTCACTCTGCCGATCAGCGGCCCCGTCCCCGTCGTGTCGATCAATCGCGGATACACTGCGCCGATTGTCCTAGAACGGCCCGATAGCCGCGAAGACCTCGTCTTTCTGGCCGCGCATGACGACGATCCTTTCGCCCGGTATGAGGCGATGCAGGAATTGGCGGTCACCCATCTGGTCGCCGCCGCCAGCGGAAAATTGGACGAGGCGGGGCGCGCTGCGGGCAAAACCGCGATCGGCGATGCCATGCGTGCAGTTTTGGCGGACGAGGCATTGGACGATTCCATGCGCGGCGAATTGATGGCCTTGCCCAGCGAGACCTATCTGTTCGAAGCCATGGCATCCGGCGCAAACAAGGCCGATCCCGGCGCGATCCACCGGGAACGCGAGCAGCTCAAAGCCGCCATCGGCTTCACGCTCAAACGCGAATTGGAAGGGCTTTACGCCCGCGTTGCAGACACGCCCTTGGATGATCCTAAGGGACGCGGCGCGCGCAAGCTCAAAACCACAATCGCTGGCCTGTTCGCCGCCAGCGATCCTGAACGCGCCGGGATCATGGCCGCGCGTCAATTCGACAATGCCGATAATATGACCGATCGTCAGGGTGCGCTGATGGTGCTGTGCGGTTTGCAAAATCCGGCGCGTGAAGAGCGGCTGGCGGCGTTTTATGAGCGGTATAAGGACAATGCGCTGGTGGTGGACAAATGGTTCACGCTGCAGGCGCTCTCGCTGCATCCTAATGTGATCGAGCAGGTCAAAACGCTCGCGCAGCATCCCGATTTCACCATGAACAACCCCAACCGGGTGCGTTCGCTCTATATGGCCTTTGCCGGGAACCCGCAGGGTTTCCATGATAGTAGCGGCGCGGGATACCGGATGATCGCGGATGTGATCTTGGCGCTTGATCCGATCAACCCGCAAACAGCGGCGCGGTTTGTGTCGGCGCTTGGCCGGTGGCGGCGCATTGAAAGCGTGCGGGCCGGATTGATGAAGGGCGAATTGGAGCGGATTGCCAAAGCCGACAATTTGTCACGCGATACATTTGAACAAGTGAGCCGCAGTCTAGAGGGGTGATGGTGATGGCCGCTGCAAACCCTCTGGATACGCCTTTCGCGATAGAGCGCGCCGATGTGCTGGGCGCGGTGCCGCATGGCTTTTTTGGCTCGGCAGGCGGCGTGCATCAATTCGGCTATGGCGGGCCGGGCGCGGCGGAGGATATTCGCAGCCTGCGCAGCGCGGCGGCCAATGCGATTTTGCCCGGTGCCCCTCTGGCCGCGCCGCATCAGGTCCATTCCCCCGAAGTCGTCACCCTCAGCCAAACAACCAAGAAATGGCCCGACGCCGCGCGCGACAGGCCCGTGGCCGATGCGGTGGTGACCAATCGCAAAGACATCGTGCTGGGCATTGTGACGGCGGATTGCGGGCCAATCTTGCTGGCCGATGCCGGGGCGGGCGTGGTGGCCGCTGCGCATGCCGGATGGCGCGGCGCGCAATGTGAGGAACGCGGCGGCGTTTTGGAAAACACGATCCGCGCAATGGAAAGTCTGGGGGCGACACGCAAAAACATCGCCGCCGCGCTTGGGCCGACAATTGCGCAGCAAAGCTATGAAATCGACGCCGCCTTTCGCGAACATTTCACCGCCAAGGATGACGTGTATTTCGCCCCCGCGCCGATGCGCGGCGGGGTGGAGCGCTGGCATTTCGATCTGCCTGCTTATATCCTTGAAAAACTGCGCCAATCGGGCGTGGCAGAGGCCGCCGCCCTGCACCGCGATACGTTTGCGCTGGGCGGTGATTACCATTCTTTCAGACGATCCAGCCAAAGCGGCGAACCGACCTATGGCCGGCAGTTAAGCGCGATTGCGGTGCCCGGATAAGACGCCGCGGTAAGATGCCGGGCGGATAGAGGGTTGCATTGGAATGAACCAATTGTGCTCAAAACACAGTTGGAATTTTGCAGCATTGCCGGTAAGGGCGCAAAAAACCCCAGCAGATGCTGGGATCAAAAGCGGGGCTGATGCGTTAGGGCCGCTAAGATTGAATGTAAGTTTGAATGGGCCGCATTGGCTCGGGGCGTGTCGCTCCACTGGTCACAACCAACGCCGCGCGGGGCATTTCAGCGCGGCTCGACGAGCAGGATACTTGATCATGGCTTCTACAGCAGAAGACACCGCAATGCAGGGGGCACAAGACGGCGTGCGCCGCCGCGATTGGATCCACATCGCGGCGCTCAGCACCGCTGGTGTTGGGGGGGCGTCTGTCCTTTTTCCTCTGGTGAGCCAAATGGCACCGACCGCCGATACGCTGGCCGCATCGACAACCGATGTTGATGTGTCCGCGATTGAGCCGGGCCAATCGATCAAAGCAACATTCCGTGATCAGCCGCTATTTGTGAAGCGTTTGACCCCAGCCGAAATCGCTGAGGCGCAGGCCGATGACGCCGCCGACATGCGCGACCCGCAAACGCTGGCCGATCGGCTGGGCGAAGGGAATGCAGAGATTCTTGTGAACCTTGGCGTTTGCACGCACCTTGGCTGTGTGCCGCTGGGCGCGGGCGAAGGCGAAGATAAGGGCGAGTTTGGCGGATATTTCTGCCCTTGCCACGGATCGCATTACGATGTCGCTGGCCGTATCCGTAAAGGCCCTGCGCCAACGAACCTTGCGGTTCCAGAATTTGAGTTCGCTTCTGAAAGCGTCATCCGGGTCGGGTGACCCACCGTAATAATACTACGGCGCGTTATTCCGCGCGTTAGAAACAAGTAAGAGAGCATTATGAGTTTCGCCTGGGCAAAGCAGTACGAACCAAAAACCGACTTCACCAAGTGGCTGGATGAAAAACTCCCGCTTCCCCGGTTGGTCTATAGCGCGGTTGGCGCGGGCTATCCCGTGCCGCGCAACCTCAATTACATGTGGAATTTCGGTGTTCTCGCCGGTTTCTGTTTGGTGCTTCAGATCGTCACCGGGGTCGTGTTGGCGATGCATTACGCATCCAACACAGAAGTCGCCTTCGGTCAGGTTGAGCATATCATGCGCAACGTGAATTACGGTTGGATGATGCGGTATGCGCACGCCAACGGGGCGAGCTTCTTCTTCATTGTCATCTACCTGCATATTTTCCGCGGGCTGTATTTCTCCTCCTATAAAGCGCCGCGTGAGATGATCTGGCTGCTGGGTGTGGTGATCTTCTTGTTGATGATGGCGACCGCATTCATGGGTTACGTTTTGCCATGGGGCCAAATGAGCTTCTGGGGCGCGAAAGTGATCACCGGCCTGTTTGGCGCGATCCCGCTGGTGGGTGAGCCGCTGCAAACATGGCTCGTCGGCGGCTTTGCGCCGAACGATTCCACGCTGAACCGCTTCTTCTCGCTGCACTTCTTGCTGCCATTTGTGATTGCGGGCGTTGTTATCCTGCACATTTGGGCGCTGCACATTCCGGGCTCTTCGAACCCGACCGGCGTCGAAGTGAAGAAGGAAAGCGATACGGTTCCGTTCCACCCCTATTACACATCGAAAGATGGTTTCGGGCTGGGCGTGTTTCTGATCCTGTTCACCTTCATGGTGTTCTTCCTGCCGAACACATTGGGCCACCCGGATAACTATATCGAGGCGAACCCGCTCTCGACACCCGCGCATATCGTTCCGGAATGGTACTTCCTGCCGTTCTACGCGATCCTACGGGCGTTTACTGGCGATCTCACCATTCCGTTCACCGGCATTGTGCTGGTTCAAGCGAAATTGCTTGGCGTGATCGGGATGTTTGGTTCGATCCTCGTGTGGTTCTTCCTGCCTTGGCTGGATAAGAGCCCGGTCCGTTCCGGCAATTACCGTCCGATGTTCAAGAAGTTCTTCTGGTTCGGCCTAATCCCGACCATGATCATCCTGACGATCTGTGGCGGCGCCCCGGCGGAGGAACCCTATGTGGTCATCAGCCAAATCGCGACGGCCTATTATTTCCTTCACTTCCTGGTGATCTTGCCGATCGTCAGTCAGATCGAAATTCCTAAGCCTTTGCCCTTCTCGATCACCGAAGCGGTGCTCGGTAAGGACGCAGACGAAACGGCCAAAGCGGCCACCGCAACCCCTGGGACATCGGCGGGCACACCAGCAGGCGCAACACCTGCCGGATCACCGGAGCCGGCTGAGTAACCCTCACGCTGTCTATTCAACTGACCCGATAATTAGAAAGAGTTAGGTCATGACCATTCGACTTGGAGGCATCATCGTAGGCCTCGGCCTCACCGCAATATTGCTGCTGTGGTCGCTTGTGCCCGGTTTGCTCAATTTCGCGATGCCGGAGAAGCCGGACTATTACGCGTTTCAAGAAGAGAACGTGACGCCAGAAGGCGGCTTCTCTTTCGCCGGCCCGATGGGCAAATGGGACTATGCTCAGCTGCAACGCGGCTATCAGGTCTATAAAGAGGTCTGCTCGGCCTGCCACAGCTTGAAATTCGTTGCCTTCCGCAACCTCGAAGAGCTTGGCTATTCCGACGCAGAAGTCCGCGCCGAGGCAGCTAGCTGGAGCGTACCGGGCATCGACCAAAAAGACGGGTCAGTGATTGATCGTCCGGGTCTGCCGACGGATCAATTCCCATCGCCTTATGCCAATGACGTCGAAGCACGCGCATTTAACAACAATGCGATCCCGCCTGACCTTTCCTTGATGGCGAAGGCGCGCGCAGATGGTTCGAACTACATCTATTCCCTGATGCAGGGTTATGTTGAGCCAGATCCAGCGGATCAGGCGCTCTCGCCAGAATTTGAAACCCCGCCGGGCCTCTATTTCAACGAGCATTTCTACAACATCAACATCGCGATGCCACCGCAATTGCTGCCCGATATCGTGACCTATTCAGACGGCACAGAAGCCACAACCGATCAAATGTCAGCAGACGTCGCGGCGTTCCTGACATGGACCGCAGAGCCTTCGCTGATCCAGCGCAAGCAGACCGGTTGGTGGGTGCTCGGCTTCCTGCTCTTTGCAACGGGGCTTGCATTCTTGTCCTACAAGCAAATTTGGGCCGGGATGAAGCCGAAGAAATAAACGCCATTTCTACGGCGATGATCTGACAGACGCCCCATCATCCCGCGCGGATGGTGGGGCGTTTTCGTTTGAGGATGAAAGACAGGCAAGATGGCTGACATAATGACACCAGAGGCGCTCAAAGGCTTGATCCGCACCGTGCCGGATTTCCCTCAGCCGGGCATTCAATTCCGCGATATCACCACCTTGATCGGCGACCCGCAGGGCATGGCCGCCAGTGTCCATCATTTGGCCGAAATCGCCCGCGCGGCAGGCGCGCAAAAGATCGCCGGGATGGAGGCGCGCGGCTTTATCTTTGGCGCGGCGGTCGCGGTGGCGCTGGGTATCGGTTTTATACCGGTTCGCAAGCCGGGTAAATTGCCGATCACAACGATTGGCGTCGATTACGCGCTGGAATACGGGACCGACCGATTGGAGATGGATCCCGGCGCGGTAAGCGAGGGGGAAAATGTGGTGATCGTCGATGACTTGATCGCCACCGGAGGCACCGCCACGGCAACCGCGCAATTGCTGCGCATGGCGGGGGCCAAGGTTGAACGTGCGCTGTTTGTCATCGACTTGCCCGATCTGGGCGGCGCGGATGCTTTGCGCGGCGCGGGCGTCCAAGTCGAAGCGTTGATGCAGTTTGACGGGGATTGAGCTTGCCTGATCGCGCTTTGCATGATCAAGCCGATCTGGGAACATCCCGCGCCCACCCAGCGTTGATCATCGAAGGACATTAAACATTTCGATGGAATCACAAGCAGTTGTAATCGCCGCCGTCGGTGCCTTGGGCATTGGCGCGCAGTGGGTTGCGTGGCGAACGGGCTGGCCAGCGATTGTGCTGATGCTCGCCGCGGGTTTTATCGCCGGGCCGATCACCGGGATTATCGATCCAGAGGCCGCCTTTGGCGACATGCTGGACCCGATGATCAGCGTCGGGGTCGCGCTCATTCTGTTTGAAGGGGGCTTAAGCCTCGACCTGCGCGAATTGCGCCATTCTGGCAAAGCGGTGATCCGATTGGCGACCATTGGCGTGTTGGTCGGTTGGGCGCTGGGATCGCTCGCGGGGTTTTATATTGCGGGCCTTGTCTGGCCGGTCGCGGTCCTGTTTGGCGGTATCTTAATCGTCACCGGACCGACGGTTGTCATCCCCTTGCTGCGCCAAGCAAACATTCAACCGCGCCCCAATTCGATCCTGAAATGGGAAGGGATCGTGAACGATCCGACCGGCGCTCTTTGCGCGGTCATCGCCTATGAATATTTCCGCCGGGTCAATGATTTCCCCGATGCGTCGCTGTTTGAAGTCGTGCCGCCTTTGATCATTGCGGCCGTGCTTGCGGGCCTCGTCGGCTATGCGGCTGCGCGGCTGATCGCCTATCTCTTTCCGCGCGGGGCGATCCCGGAATATCTCAAAGTGCCGGTGCTGTTCACCGCCGTGATCGGCGTTTTCGTCCTCACCAATATGATTGAGCATGAGGCCGGTCTGGTCGCCGTCACAGTCATGGGTATCACGCTGGCAAACCGCGATGTGTCGAGCATCCGGTCGATCCATCCGTTTAAAGAAAACGTCGCGATCCTGCTGGTGTCCGGCATTTTCATCCTGCTGTCGGCTTCGCTGAAATGGGAAGAATTGGCCTATCTCAATCCGCAAATCAGCATCCGCCCGCTGCTCTTCTTGCTCGCGCTGCTGTTCCTTGTGCGGCCCGCGACGGTTCTGATCAGCCTGCTGGGCACAGATGTGCCGTGGAAAGAGCGCTTGTTCGTCGCCTGGATTGCGCCGCGCGGAATTGTGCTGGTGGCGATTTCTGGCCTGTTTGCGCTGCGTCTGGGCGATCTGGGGATTGAGGGTGGTCAGCTGCTGATCGGTCTCAGTTTTGCAGTCGTGGTGATGACCGTGATTGCGCATGGCTTTACGATCAACATCGCCGCCAAATTGCTGGGCGTTAAGGGCAATTCGCGGCCCGGCCTTTTGATAGTCGGTTCGACGCCGTGGACGATTGCGCTGGCACAACAGATGGAGGCGCTGAAGACGCCGGTCATGATCGTCGATCCCAGCTGGCAAAGCCTCAGCGCGGCGCGGCGCGAAGGATTGCCGTTTTATCACGGTGAGATTTTGAACGAGGCGACGGAACACAATCTCGACCTGTCGCCGTTCCAAGTGCTTGTCGCGGCAAGCGAGAATGAGGCGTATAATGCGCTGGTCTGCAACGAATTTGCGCACGAAATGGGCCGCGACATGGTCTATCAATTGGGCGAAAGCGAAGACGGCGATGACCGTCACGCCATGCCCGCCAGCATTCGCGGGCGCGCTTTGTTTGAGGACGGCTTTGGCGTCACCGATGTGAATGAACGTCAACGTCAGGGATGGATGTTTAAGAAAACGCGCCTGTCGGATGAGTTCGATTTTGAAGATGCGCGGGAAAAGCTGCCCGAAGACGCCGCGATGCTGTTGCTGATCCGTGAAAGCGGGACATTGCGGTTCTTCACCCATGCGGCGAAGCCGGAGCCGCGCGCGGGGGATACGATCATCACCTTCGCCGCGCCGCAATTGAAAATGCCAGAGGAAAAGGCGCCCAAACGCAGCGGCACGCCTAAGCCGCAGGCGACATAAGAGATAATGAGGGAAATGATGCAAAAACGGCGTTTCGGGATGGCTCCATTGGCGGCTCTGGCGGCTTTGATCGGGCTGAGCGGTTGTGAGTTGAGGACGAGCGATGACGCTGCTGAGCCCGATTCCACAACGCAAGAGCCAGCGCAGCCCGGCGCCGCACCATCGGATGAGCCGAGCGAGGCGGTGTCGATTTTGCGCGCCGATATTGAACAGCCCGAATTGCCCGATTTGAGCGCCGCCCCGCTGGAACCGCTCAATGCGATCATTGGTTTCCCGCAAGGCGGCACCGAATTGGATGCCGACGCTTTGACCGAATTGCAAAAAGTGATGGTGTCAGAGCAGCTTGAACAAGGCGGGGCGATCACTTTGCGCGGTCACAGCGATGCCGGCGGCAGCGACGCGGCGAATGAGCGGGCAAGCCGCGCGCGGGCCGAGCAAGTGCGCGATTGGTTGCTCAAAAATGGCGTCGCAGAAACGCGGATGAGCATCATCGCCTTTGGTGAGCAAAACCCGCTCGAGCCCAACGCCTTGCCCGACGGTACGCCCAATGAAGCCGGGCGCGCGATCAATCGCCGGGTGGAGGTGTTGATCGTGCCGCCCAACGAAAAGAGCGAAGACAAACCGGAAGCGGCCGAAGATTAAGGGCGCAAAACTGGGCTCAAAACTGGGCCTAGAGCCGGGCTCAAAATCGGATTCGAAGCTGGGCTAAAATCAGCCTAACGTCGCAACTTCTTTCAGCACACGCTGCGCATATTCCGGGCGGCAGATTAGCAAATCCGGCAGATACGGATCTTCCCGGTTGTAGCGGATCGGTGATCCGTCAATGCGGCTGCAATGCAGGCCATGCGCCAAAGCCACTGCCACGGGCGCGCAGCTATCCCATTCATATTGTCCGCCGGAATGCAGGTAAATTTCTGCCTCCCCGCGCACGACGGCCATCGCCTTTGCCCCGGCGCTGCCCATCGGTACCAGTTCGCCGCCCAAAGCGTCGCAGACCGCCACGGCTTCTTTTGCAGGGCGAGAGCGGCTGACGAGGAAACGCGGCGCAGCGGCGGGTTCTGGGAGAGCGGTGGTGACATCTGTTCGGACCACAATCGCGCCGTCTAAGCCCGGCAATGCTACCGCGCCGAAACTCGCCGTGCCGTCGATCGCCAATCCGACATGCACCGCCCAATCGCCGCGCATTTCGCCATATTCGCGCGTGCCATCGACGGGATCGACAATCCACACTCGGCTGCTTGAAAGCCGGGCCGCATTGTCCTTCTCTTCCTCGGATAGCAATCCATCATCAGGCCGCGCGCTGCGCAAAGCGTGGCACAAAAATTCATTGGCGGTCGCATCACCGGCGGCGCCCAATGCTTTGCCCTCAAACACGCCCGCGCTGCGTACATCGAGCAAGATTTGCCCGGCGATCTGCGCCAAATGTGCGGCCAGCTCGGCATCCGTCATATCGGCAGGATTGATCACATCATTCATTGCGCCGCTCATTTTAAGGGCAAGATTTGACCGATGATATATTCGGCGGCCTCAGCCGGGGTCATATCCACCGTGTTCACCCGAATTTCCGGCGTCTCAGGCGCTTCATAAGGGCTGTCGATACCGGTGAAGTTCTTAAGCTCACCGGCCCGCGCTTTCTTATACAGGCCTTTCACATCGCGCTGCTCTGCGACTTCGATAGGCGTGTCGACGAACACCTCGATAAATTCGCCCTCTTCGAGCATTTCGCGGACCATTTGCCGCTCTGCACGGAAAGGTGAGATAAACGCCGTCAGCACGACCAATCCAGCATCCGCCATCAGTTTGGCGACCTCGCCAATGCGGCGAATATTCTCGATCCGGTCTGTTTCGGTAAAGCCCAAATCCTTGTTCAGACCATGCCGCACATTGTCCCCGTCGAGCAGGAATGTGTGCCGGTTCATCAAGGCAAGCTGCTTTTCCACCTCATTGGCGATGGTCGATTTGCCAGAGCCTGACAGGCCGGTGAACCACAAAACGCGCGGTTTCTGGTTCTTCATCGCCGCATGGTCATCACGCGTGATCGTGGTCGGTTGCCAATGGACATTTTGCGCGCGGCGCAGGCTGAATTCAATCATCCCGGCGGCCACGGTCGCATTGGTAAACTTGTCGATCAGGATGAACCCGCCCAGCTCGCGGCTTTTGGCATAGGGTTCAAATGTGATCGGGCGGTCGGTCGCAAATTCTGCGACGCCGATGGAATTAAGCTCCAATGTTTTCGCCGCGAGATGATCGAGGCTGTTCACGTCGATCTCATATTTGGGCGATTGGATCGTGGCGGTGACCATTTGGCTGCCGATTTTGAGCCAATATCCGCGCCCTGGCTTCATCGCGACCTCGTCCATCCACACGATGGTCGAACAGAATTGATCCGAGGCTTCTGGCGGATCGCCCGCCGCCGCAATCACGTCGCCGCGGCTGCAATCAACCTCATCCGCCAATGTTATGGTGACCGATTGGCCCGCGACGGCTTCGTCCAAATCGCCATCAAAGGTCGATAGGGTTTTGACCGCGCTGGTCTTGCCCGCCGGAACAATGCGAACCGGATCGCCCGGTTTGATCGTGCCGCCTGTAATCTGCCCGGCAAAGCCGCGGAAATCGAGGTCGGGGCGGTTCACCCATTGAACGGGCATGCGAAAGGCGCGTTCTTGTGCGGCGGTGCTCGCCATTTCTACGCTTTCGAGATGTTCGATCAGCGCCGGGCCGGAATACCACGGCGTGTTTGCCGATGCCCCACCCAATGCCCCGCCATCAGCTCTGGCGGTGATGTTGTCGCCTTTGAAGCCAGAGATGGGGATGGCGGTGAAGGCTTCTATTCCTGCCTCTTTTGCAAAGGCGGAATATTCGGCGACGATCTGGTCAAACGTCGCCTGATCATAATCGACCAAATCCATCTTATTCACCGCCAGCACCAGATGTTTGATGCCCAGCAGATGCACAAGATAGCTGTGCCGCCGCGTCTGTTGCAGTACGCCTTTGCGCGCATCCACAAGGATTACGGCGAGGTCAGCGGTAGAGGCACCGGTGACCATGTTGCGCGTATATTGTTCATGCCCCGGCGTGTCGGCGACGATGAATTTGCGTTTTTCTGTGGTGAAGAACCGGTAGGCGACATCAATCGTGATGCCTTGCTCCCGCTCCGCCGCGAGGCCGTCGACCAGCAGTGCAAAATCAATCTCTTCGCCCTGCGTGCCGTGTTTGGCGCTGTCGCTTTCCAGCACAGCGAGCTGATCTTCAAAGATCATTTTTGAATCGTAAAGCAAGCGCCCGATCAGGGTCGATTTGCCGTCATCCACGCTGCCGCAAGTGATGAAACGCAGCAGGCTTTTGTGCTGATGCTGATCGAGATAGGCGTCGATATCCTCGGCGATGAGGGCTTCTGTTTGGAAGGAGCTGTCTTGAGTGTTCATCAGAAATACCCCTCCGCTTTCTTATCTTCCATTGATGCGGATTGTCCTTTGTCGATCGCGCGCCCTTGGCGTTCAGAACCGGTCGCCAGCAACATTTCCTGAATGATCTTTGACATATCGGTCGCGTCGCTTTCGGTCGCGCCGGTCAGTGGATAGCATCCCAAAGTGCGGAACCGGACCGATTTGGTCACTGGCACTTCGCCGTCTTCCAACCGGAAACGGTCATCATCCACCACCAAAGTCAGGCCGTCCCGTTCCACCGTGGGGCGCGGCTGCGACATATAGAGCGGGACGATGTCGATATTTTCCAGCGCGATATATTGCCAGATATCCAGCTCCGTCCAATTGGAGATCGGGAAGACGCGGATGCTCTCGCCCTTATTCTTCTTCGCGTTGTAAAGGTTCCACAGCTCAGGCCGCTGGTTCTTCGGATCCCAGCGGTGGGAGGCGGTGCGGAAGCTGAACACTCGCTCTTTCGCCCGCGCTTTTTCCTCATCACGCCGCCCGCCGCCAAAAGCTGCGTCAAACCCATGCTGCGTCAGCGCGCGTTTCAGCGGATCGGTTAGCTGCGCCTGAGAATAGAGCGCGCTGCCGGTGTCGAACGGGTTGATACCCTGTTCCTCGGCGTCTTCGTTTTGGGCGATAATCAGTTCAAGCCCGTATTCCTTCACCGTCTTGTCGCGGTGATCCAGCAGCGCCTGAAAATCCCACCCGGATGCCACGTGCAACATCTTAAATGGCGGCGGCGCGGGATAAAACGCCTTGCGCGCAAGATGCAGCATGACGGAGGAATCTTTGCCGACCGAATAGAGCATGACGGGGTTTTCAGCCTCGGCCACGACTTCGCGGAAAATGTGGATGCTCTCGGCTTCGAGTCGCTGGAGATGGGTAAGGTTTTGCATGACGGTGCAGCTAGTGCCCTCGGTCTGTGAAAAACACAAAGATTTGATTGTGGGGTGTGAAGTTTGTGAGTGTTTGTGGCTTGGCATGTGAGCGCAAGCGAACACGAGCAAAAATGGAGCGGGTAAGGGGAATCGAACCCCTCTAGCTAGCTTGGAAGGCTAGAGCATTACCACTATGCTATACCCGCCCGCTCGGTGGACGGCGCATTGCCACTATGGACAATAAAACTCAAGCCTCCATTGCGGCGGTGTCTTGGGAATCCGCCCTATTGGCGCGAACGGAGGCCCAAAAGGCCAGACCAATCAGAACCGCGCCAATCAGTCCCGTGATAACCTCAGGGATATGGGCGAAGGTGTTGATATACATGATCGTCGCCAGCGCCAGAATGGCATAGAACGCGCCGTGCTCAAGATAGCGATATTCCGACATCGTCCCCTGCCGCACCAAGAATATCGTCATGGAGCGCACAAACATCGCCCCAATACCCAGCCCGATGGCAATGATGATGAGATTGTTGGTCAGCGCAAATGCACCGATCACACCGTCGAAGGAGAAGCTCGCATCGAGCACTTCGAGATAGAGGAACGCGCCAAAACCGGCCTTTGCCACATCACCAGAAGACGGCGTGGGCGGTTCGAGCACGTGGTTGACGATCTCAACCGCCAAATAGGTAAGCAGGCCGCCAATCGCAGCGATCACGAAAGTCAGCGCGTCGGCATCCGCCAGCATCGTCGATGTCGCCCACGTCGCGCCAAGCACCAGCCCGATGGAGATTGCTTCGATATCGGCCACTTTGGCAAGCGGGCGTTCGATCGCGCCGATCCAGTTCAATTCCTTATCCGCGTCAAAGAAGAATTTCAGCCCGACCATGCCCAAAAACGCGCCGCCAAAACCCATCAGGCCAATATGCGCGTCGCTGACGATGCGTTGATATTCAGCCGGCTCGCTCAGCGCCAATTGCACCGCGTCGATAGGGCCTAGACCGGCCGCGACCATCACGATCACCACCGGGAACACGATCCGCATCCCGAACACGGCAATGGCGATCCCCCACGTAAGGAAGCGTTGTTGCCACACCGGGTCCATATCTTTCAAAACCGACGCATTGACCGCGGCATTGTCGAAAGAAAGCGACACTTCCAGCACCGCCAGAACCGCGCAGATCCACAGGACGCCTAGCATCCCGTCCAATGTTCCGTGGATGCTCCACCCGTACCAACCGCCAAGCGCCAGACCGGCCGCTGTGAACAGCAGTGACCCCCAAAAATGTTTCAACATCGAGAGATATTCCTAGCCACGAACCGGCGGCGTTACCGCCATATTGTCGATCAGCCGCGTGCCGCCGATCCGCGCCGCGACAATCAATCGTGCGCTTTCGTCCCCTAACGCGCTCAGCGGCGTAAGCGAAGCGCTATCGGCGAGGACGGCGTAATCGACGCTCGCAAACCCGGCGGACAGCAATTCGCTTTCAAAATCGGCCAGCGCAGGCGCCGCCATTTCGCCGCCTTCAAAGCGCGCAATCGCGGCCTTCATCGCGCGCGGCAAAGTCGCGGCGGCGGTGCGGTCGGCGGCTGACAGATACCGGTTGCGGCTCGACATGGCGAGGCCGTCTGCCTCGCGCACGGTTGGCACGCCGATGATCGAATGGACATGCGGCTGGGTGAGGTCGAGGTCGCGCGCCATCGCGCGGATCACGGCGAGCTGCTGAAAATCCTTCTCACCAAAAAACGCCATATCCGGCTGCACCTGGTGGAACAATTTGCACACCACCGTCGCCACGCCATCAAAATGGCCGGGCCGCGATGCCCCGCACAAATCCTCGCTCACTCCGGTCACCGATATAGTGCTGGCGAAACCTTGCGGATACATCGCCTCCACATCCGGCGCCCACAGCACAGCGCATCCTTCTGCCTCTAGCATTGCGGCATCCGCCTCCATTTGGCGGGGATAGGCGTCCAAATCTTCATTCGGGCCGAATTGCGTAGGGTTCACAAAGATCGACACGGCCACATGATCGCAAACCTCCCGCGCGCGGCGGATGAGGGTCAAATGCCCTTCATGCAAAGCGCCCATTGTCGGCACCAGGCCGATGGTGGAGCCATCCCGGCGCAAATCCGATATTTGCTTTCTCAACACATCCACAGTGTGCGCGGTTTGCACGGGTTTTTCCTCTCGCGTATTGTCGCGCTTTAGATGTAACGCGCTGTTGATAGTGTGCGGCTAATAGACGTTCGCGCCGCCGCGCTCAAAGCCAATCCTGCCATGAAAGCCGTTTTTATGCCGCGCAAAGCCGCCCACCGAATAGTTTTTGCGAATGAGAAAGGTGGAACCGGCAAATCCACCACGGCGGTGCATGTCGCGGTTGCGCTGTCTTATATGGGCGCGCGGGTTACGGCGCTGGACCTTGATACGCGCCAGCGCACCACGCACCGTTATATGGAAAACCGCTTCGCCACGATGCAGCGGCGCGGAACCGAATTGCCGACGCCGGCATGCGAAGTGTTTAAAGGGCGCAGCGAGCAGGCTTTGCATGTGGCGATCGACCGGTTGGAGAAAGATTGCGATTTTCTGATTATCGACAATCCGGGCCGCGATGATCCGATTGCGCGCTGCGCGGTTGAAAATGCCGATACGCTGGTGACGCCGATGAATGACAGTTTTGTCGATTTCGATCTGATCGGTCAGGTCGATCCGGAAAGTTTCAAAGTGAAGAAATTGTCCTTCTTCGCTGAGCTGATTTGGGAATCGCGCCTCAAACGCAGCAAGGCGACTTTGAGCGATGCGCGGCCTGAAATGGATTGGATCGTGGTGCGCAACCGCACTGGCTATACAGAGGCGCGCAATATGGCGCGGATCGAACGCGCGCTGACTGAAATGGCGAAACGTGTGGGTTTCCGCGTGGTTCACGGCCTGTCCGAACGGGTGATTTACCGCGAATTGTTCCCCTCTGGCCTCACATTGCTCGATAAAGGGCAATTGGGCGACTTGGGCACCAGCCATCTTGTTGCGCGCCAAGAACTTCGCGCTTTGCTGATGGCTCTCAAACTGCCAGAGTTTACCAAGATGAAACCGCCGGTGGAGCGTGCTTGAACTATGCTAAAATTTGCGATTATTCTGGTGGTTGTGTGCCTGATGTTCCGCTGGGCCTTGGGCCAGTGGCCATGGCAAATGCTGAGCGCCAAACCGACCCGCGGCCAGGCGGTGTTTAACGCGCGCAAATTGCTGCGGGTCGAAGATGGCGCGAGCCGAGAGCAAATTCTCGCCGCGCATAAGCGGCTCGTTTCAATGGTGCATCCGGATAAAGGCGGCTCCAACGCGCAAGTGCATGAGGCCAATGATGCCCGTGACCTATTGCTCGATGAATTGCCCAGCCGCGGCGCGGATTTGCCCCCGTCTGATGAATAGAACCGATTGCGCGCCGGAGCAGGTCCACAATGGCCCGCCAGCAAACGCGACAAGTGATTTTTGAATGTAGAAAGACCGTAAAGCCATGGCTCATCAATTCGACCCAACTGTCCTGCGCGAATATGACATTCGCGGGATTATCGGAGAGACTTTAGGCGCAGAAGACGCCCGCGCGATTGGGCGCAGTTTTGGCACGCTGTTGCGCCGCGCCATCGGGGACGATGCCCCGGCACCGCGCGTCGCGGTTGGTTATGATGGGCGGGTCAGTTCGCCGATGCTGGAACATGCCTTGGTTGAGGGGCTGAATTCCAGCGGCTGCGACGTTTTGCGGATCGGAATGAGCGCGACCCCGATGCTGTATTATGCGGAGGCGTCAAACGAAGACGTACAGGGCGGCATTCAGATAACTGGCAGCCACAATCCCCCCAATTACAACGGCTTCAAGATGGTATTTCAGGGCCGCCCGTTTTTTGGGGCGGACATCCAAAAGCTCGGGGAATTGGCAGCATCCGGCGCTTTTGCCGACGGTGCGGGCGGGGTCACGACGCTCGACATCCTTGGCGAGTATGTCGAGCGCATGCTCGAAGGCTTGGTCGATATTCCCTTGGACGCCCTCAGCGGGCTGAAGGTCGGCTGGGACGCGGGCAATGGGTCGGCCGGGCCCGCGCTGGAGGCTTTGGCCGCGCGCCTGCCGGGCGAGCATCATTTGCTGTTTACTGAGGTCGACGGACATTTTCCTAATCACCACCCTGATCCAACTGTTGAAGCCAATCTGGCGGACTTGCGGGCGCTCGTCGCGGAGAAGAACCTCGATTTTGGAGTGGCTTTTGATGGGGATGGCGACCGGATCGGCGCGATTGATGGCACCGGCAGAGTGATCTGGGGCGATCAATTGCTGATGATCTATGCCGAAGATGTCTTGACCGGAAGCGGCGGAAAGTACGCAAATGCGACGATTATCGCCGATGTGAAGGCCAGCCGTGCGCTGTTTGATCGGGTTGCGGAATTGGGCGGGGAGCCGCTGATGTGGAAAACCGGCCACTCGCTGATCAAGTCCAAAATGAAGGAAACGGGCTCTCCTTTGGCGGGTGAAATGAGCGGCCATGTGTTTTTTGCCGACACATATTACGGTTTTGACGATGCCCTTTATGCCGGTGTGCGCTTGCTCGCGGCGTCGGCGCGGCTGGGCAAATCGGTGACGCAATTGCGCGGAGCGATCCCGGAAATGCTCAACACGCCGGAAATGCGTTTTCAGGTGGATGAGGTCCGCAAATTCCCCGCAATGGCCGAAATCACCGAAAGATTGACGACCAATCCCGGCCCCGCGGTGGAAGCGGTCAATGCCACTGACGGCGTGCGGGTGAACACGAAGGATGGTTGGTGGTTGCTGCGCGCGTCGAACACGCAAGACGTGCTGGTCGCGCGGGCCGAAAGCGACAGCGCAGAGGGTTTGGAGCGATTGATCGCGCAGATTGATGAGCAGCTGCACCTATCCGGGTTGGAGCGCGGGGAGAGTGTCGGTCACTAATTCGCCGGATAATTCTGATGGACCCGCCGGATGGCCATGGTCCGCGCTGGGCATTGGAGAGACTGCCGACAAGCCCGCGATCCATGCCGCCTATGCGGAAAAGCGGGCGCTGTTGGATGCGGAGGCGATGCGAATTTCCGCCTTTGCCGAGTTAACCGAGGCGCGCGAGAAGGCGCTGTTTCTGGCCTCTGAAATTGTGCGCGAACACAAACGCGCCGCCGCGCGCGGAGAAGCAGCGCCGGTTTTGGCGCCGGGGCCAGCCATGCAATCGCAGGAGGTTTCGGAGGGTCAGGCTGATGAGGCTGAGGTCGAGCCTGAAGCCGGGGCTGAGGTCGAGATTGGGGCTGATGCTGAGCCAAAAGTTGACGTAGAGATCGCAGCGGTGCTCCCGCCCGAACCCGAACCCGAACCCGAACCCGAACCCGAACCCGAACCCGAACCCGAACCCGAACCCGAACCCGAACCCGAAGCTGAGCCTGAGCCTGAGCCTGAGCCTGAAAAAGTATCGCCAGCTTACCCCGTCAGCCCCAATGTTGGCTACACCGTCCGCCCCGCAGAAGCGGACAGCGAGTGGCAACATGCGGGCGGTTATATCCCCGATAGCGATCAAGATTTCAGCCCATGGCCAGATGCCCCGCCCGCCGACACTCCGCCCGTCGATATTCAGCCCAGTGACACTCTGGCAAGTACCACTCCGCCTGCGCTGACCACCGGGGCACCGACCCCGTTTCTGGAGCGATATTCGCTCAAACAATACGGAATTTGGTGGATCTTTGCCCTGATGCTGACGCTGGCGGTGTGCAGCGATTTTAGCGATGATGAGGTGCCGCGTTCCTCTGGTCCCGTCACCCGCCCACCTGCCCAAGCCGCGCAGGTTTCCCTGCAGCTTCCCCCGCAGATCACCAGCCGCAACGCTGTGCAATTGCAGGACATGACCACGCAATTGTTCGGCGATGGCCTAACTTTCGCGCAATTGGCGCAGGCCAATCCCGCGCTTGCCGTGCAATTGGTCAATCGAACGCCGGCCGACCGATTGGATTTCACCATTGCGCAGGCCTATTTGCGCAGCCGTATTTTGCGCGCACGCGCCGCCGCGCCGCGTGAACAGGCGCTGGCGATTGCGCAATTGCATCTGGCGTGGCTGACCACGGCTCAGGAACAAGGGGAGGCCGCCTGCCGTCAGGTCAACAGCCTCCAATTTGCGCGCGGCACCCCGGAAATGCGGGGCGATTGGAAGGCGTTTGAACAAAGCGTCGCGGCCAGCTTGCTGAATTCCGGCGGATTTGTAACACCAGAAGCGGACCCACAAGACACACAAGAAACTGGCAGCGCCGCCCTACCCGATTGGGCCTATCAGGACGCGGCCGCGCGTTATGGCGCAGAAGAAGCGACATTGCGTGCCGCGATGCAGGGCAATGCGACGAGTTCTTCGCGGTGTGCGGCAAACATTGCGCTGCTTCAGGCGATGTTGGAGCGGCCGGACGATGTGACGCCCGGAATGCTTGCTGGGATTTAAGGGCGGGGCACGCCTTTAGGCTGGAACCGATCGGCTGACATGCGCATATAGAGCACACTGAATTTCCAAAGGATGTGACCAATGAAACGCCTTCTTCTTTCCGCCGCCTGCGGTTTCGCGCTCTGCTTTGGCGCAGCTCCTGCCGCTGCTCAGACCGTGTCCAGTGAAGAGCCGTCCGCCGAGGAATTGGAGGCGCTGGGCGACCTATTTGGCGATATGTTTGGCACGGCTGAGGCGCTGTCTGCCGAGGAAGAGGCACGTTTGCCAGCGGCGATGCTTGTGGTCTCAAAGCTGTTTCCTGAGGGCACCTACACCCGGATGATGGAAGATTCGATGGGCCCCATGATGGAAAGTATGATGGGCGGGATGGGCGCAAATGGTGCCATTTCCCTGAGCGCTCTGACCGGCCTCAGCCCGCTCGATCTGACTGAGCTGGATAGCGAGACAATCACGCAAGCCGTAGCCTTGCTTGATCCAGCGGCGGAGGAACGCAATGCCGCGATGACCGGTGTGATCATGGAATTGACGACCGAACTTATGTTGGAAATTGAACCATCTTACCGTGCCGGCCTCGCGCGCGCCTATGCGACGCGCTTCACGGCAAGCGAGTTGACCGATCTGGCCGCTTATTTCTCCACGCCCGTCGGCGGGAAATATGCCGCTGAAAGCTTTCCGATCTTTGCTGACCCGCAAGTGATGGCGTCAATGAATGAACTAATGCCTTCGATCATGCAGCGTATGCCGGACATGATGTCGGCGATGACGGCGCTGGAGGCTGATTTCCCCAAGGGGCGCACCTATTCCGATCTAAGCGCTCAGGAGCAGGCGAAGCTGGCGCAGCTGCTGGGTGTCAGCAAAACCGAATTGGCGGATAGTGAACCAGAGCATTCGGAGCAGTAAAACCGCCCAGCCCGCGCAATCTGCCCCGCTACCGCCTGAAATTCAGGCATGGTTTGACGCGCGCGGTTGGCGGGTGCGGCGGCATCAATTGGACATGCTCGCCAAAGCGCGCGGTGGGCGGCATGCGCTGCTGGTGGCGGATACGGGCGCGGGTAAGACGCTGGCGGGGTTCTTGCCGACGCTTTGTGATTTCGCCGGTGGTTCTGGTGAAGAAGCAAACACACATGATGGATTGCACACGCTTTACGTCTCGCCGCTCAAGGCATTGGCGCATGATGTAAAACGCAATTTGCTCACCCCGATTGAAGAGATCGGCCTGCCGATCCGCGTCGAAACGCGCAGCGGTGATACCTCATCCGACCGCAAAAAACGTCAGCGCACAAAGCCGCCGCATATTCTGCTGACGACGCCGGAATCGCTGTCGCTTCTGTTGTCTTATCCTGAAAGCCTTGATCTGTTTCGCGGCCTTAAACGGGTGGTGATTGACGAGGTTCACGCCTTTGCCACTGGGAAACGCGGCGATCTTTTGGCGCTGTCTTTGGCGCGGCTTCAAACGCTGGCCCCGGATATGCAGCGCGTGGCGCTGTCCGCGACTTTGGCCAATCCGCTCAGCTATCAAGAATGGCTTGCGCCCCAAACTGCGGATGGGACGGGGGAAATTTGTGCCGCCGATTTGGTTTTGGGGGAGGAAGGCGCGCCCGCAGATCTGCAAATCCTATTGCCGAAAGAGGAGCGCGTGCCGTGGGGCGGGCATGCGGGGCGCTGGGCGGTTGATCAGCTATATGGACACATCAATGACAACCGCACGACATTGATCTTCACCAATACGCGGTTTTTGGCCGAGTTCATTTTCCAATGCCTGTGGGATGTGAATGAGGATAATTTGCCGATTGGCGTGCACCACGGCAGCCTCTCGAAAGAGGCCCGGCGCAAGGTTGAGGATGCGATGGCGGCGGGCGAATTGCGCGGTTTGGTCTGCACTTCCAGCCTCGATCTGGGTGTCGATTGGGGCGACATTGATCTGGTGGTGCAAATGGGCGCGCCCAAGGGTTCGTCGCGCTTGCTGCAACGGATCGGGCGTGCGGGTCACCGGCTCGATACCGCATCTCGCGCGGTGCTGGTCCCCGGTAATCGGTTTGAATTTTTGGAGGCGATGGCGGCCAAAGACGCCGTTGATGAAGGGCAGCGTGACGGCGAAGATTTCCGCGCCGGCGGGCTGGATGTGCTGGCGCAACACGTGATGGCCTGCGCCTGCGCCGGGCCTTTTGATGAAGGCGATTTGTTGGCCGAACTGCAATCCTCGCTTGCCTATGCATGGGTGGATGAGGCGGTGCTGACGCGGGTGCTCAGCTTTGTTGAGAATGGCGGTTATGCCCTGCGTGCCTATGATAAGTTTAAGCGGATTGTGCGGGATAAAGACGGCACATGGCGGCTCGGCCATCCGCAACAGGCGGCGCGCCACCGGATGAATGCCGGGATCATTGTCGATTCTGAAATGTTGACGGTGCGTTTCAAAAATGGCCGCAAATTGGGCAAGGTGGAGGAACGCTTCGCCGCGCAATTATCCAGCGGCGATACGTTTTTCTTCGCCGGGATCAGTTTGGAGGTGGAGAGCGTCAAAGACATGGATGTGATCGTGCGCGCGGCGAAGAAATCCGCGACGATCCCGTCATATGGGGGCCTGCGTTTGCCGCTCACCACGCATTTGGCATCGCGCGTTCAGGCGATGCTCGATGACCGTGCGGGCTGGGGCCGTTTTCCCGATGATGTGCGTGAGTGGTTGGAGGTGCAGGATTACCGCAGCCGCCTTCCTGCACCCGGCGAATTGCTGGTTGAGAGTTTTCCGAGGGCGGGTAAATTCTACACCGCCTATTATACGTTTGAAGGGTGGAATGCGAACCAATCGCTGGGGATGTTGATCACCCGGCGGATGGAGGATCGCGGCCTGTTGCCCGGCGGGTTTGTGGCGAATGATTATTCGTTGGCGGTGTGGGGGTTAAAGCCGGTTGAGGATCCGGGGCCGCTGCTGTCGCCCGATATTTTGACGCATGAATTTACCGAATGGGTGACCGAATCGCACCTGCTGCGCCGCGCATTTCGAGAAGTTGCGGTGATCAGCGGATTGGTCGAGCGCCAGCATCCCGGCAAGCGCAAGACGGGCAAGCAGGTGACGTTTTCGACCGATCTCATTTACGATGTGCTGAAGAAATTTGAGCCTGATCACTTGTTGCTGGAGGCTGCATGGGCCGATGCGCGCGCGCGGATGACCGATGTCGGGCGGCTCGCCGACTTGTTGGAGCGGTCTCAGCGTGAGCTTGTGCATGTAGAGCTGGACCGGGTGTCGCCGCTGGCTGTGCCGGTGATGACGATGATTGGTCGGGAGGCGGTGCCGCAGGGCGCGGTGGATGACGAATTGTTGATCGAGGCGGAGACGTTGGTGAGTGAGGCGATGCGGATTGATCCAGCAGAGGTGGAGGAGCGGGAGCTAGATTAGATCAGGGTACATCGGGTAGAATTGTCCGCAACCGCCAGGGCCTTCTATGATGGTGCTCGCCGGCAAGAATGCGGGTTTGTCGCCGTCTAGAATTACGCTCATCCGTTCCCAATAGCGATGCTCGGCTAATCCGGTTGGATCGAAACAGATTTGGAACCTGCGTGTCTCGACACTGGCGAGCCGGGCGAGCGTTTGCGCCACATCGTCATAGGATGCTTGGGCCTCCGCCTTGACCAAAACTAGGGTGACACCGCTTGCTGTGATCTGTTCAGCGATATCGTCGACTTCAACGTCCACCCCGTCCAATTTCAGGGCGCCTTGCACGTCTATTTCGACGACCGCGTAAGGAGCGGTCTGCATTCCTTCGATATAATAGCCAAGCGGCAAGTCGATGAGGAGCGCATGCGTTCGCATCTGGCCCCCAAAAATCAAAAAAATGATTGCCACGAAAAACGCGACAAAGACCATTGGCCGCGTGTCGATTGCGCCAATCGGTCCGCCATCGTCAAAGCGTTTCCGCTTGCGGGAGCGAGTGTGTGCCCGCTCCCGCTGAGTTTGTTTTTGAGACATCTATCAAAGCGCCACTTAATCCAATGCCCGATGCCGCTCATTGCCGATAAAGGCGAAGCGTTCCGCCCCCGATTCTTTGATCAGCGTGATGGCATGGGCCGACGCATTGTAACTGGCCAAGGGTGCCGGTTCAAAACGCAGCAGCGGTTCGCTTTCCAACGCGCTGGCGGCGGCCACTTGGACGCGCAATTGATCGCGTGACACCAGTGTGCCGTTCCAGAATAGGCGATCCGACCCATCGACAAAGACCGTGTTTTTTGCGGCATTCAAAACGCATTCCGGGCACGGGTCAGTGGTGGGCAGATCGACTGTGGTTTGATGCACTTTGATCGGTACGGCCAGGATGATCATGATCAGCAAGACCAGCAGAACATCGATAAAGGGGGTCACATTCATGCTGCCCATGGGGGCGGCGGGGCCGGGCGGTCTGTGGCGGCGCGCGCGAGGGTCATAGGTCGCGGAAAATCGGCTGGGCCGGACGGGCATCTTTGTGGATAGTGCAAACGCCATTGGTGCTCTCCTCAAATGTCCGATGCACTTTTATGTGGTGCGGGGATGTGGTGCGTGTTCGTGCATCGTTAGGTAACTGTATAACATTTTATTTTAGTTGCCTAACGCGTACCGATATGCCGATTGCCACTGAGTTTCTGTCACAATGTTTCGTCGCCAAGGTATGGCGCAAAATTGCGCGGGCTGCGGGACGGCGGGTGCCGTTCAAGAATGGGGGGTGCCGCACACTGGGCGCGCACAAAAAAGGGCACGCACAAAAAAGGGCGCCGCGGTTTCTCGCAGCGCCCTGTTTCTAACCGTTAGGCTCTATGGTCTGCGGCGATTATGCCCCAGGACCAGAGAACACCCGGTATTTCTCATTCCCAACAAAGCCGAACTTGGTCACGCCGGAGCTTTTGATGATCTGCAGCACTTTGGCTGTCAGGTCATAGCTGGCCTGCGCTTCTGGCTCGAATTGCAGTTCAGGCTCAACCGCCATTGTGGTTGTTTCCTGAAGCAGCGTGCGAAGCTGACCTGCGTCAATCGGCTCTGCATTCCAGAGGATTTGATCAGTCGAGCTCAAGATGAGCTTGTTCTTGACCGGATCCACCACAATGTCCGTCGGAGGCGGATTGCCTTGCGGAAGGTCGATGTCGACTGAGTGGGTCGCCACCGGAATGGTGATGATGAACATGATGAGAAGCACGAGCAAGACGTCGATAAGCGGCGTCATGTTCATATCCAGCATCGGTTCACCGTCGAGTTGGCCACCTGCCATACCCATATCAGTTACTCCTTAGATTCGCCGCCATCCGCCTGAGCAGATCAGCAGCGAGCTGATTAAATTCCGGGTTCAACCGGGTTCGAGATGAAGCCAACCGTCGGATAGCCAGCAGCCTGCACGTTATAAATCGTGCCCGCCACACAGCGCCACGGTGCGTTCACGTCGCCGCGAATGTGCACTTGTGGGATCTGGTCGGGATCTTCCATGATCGCCTCTGGACCGCCAGCGCGTTGAACGATTGCGTCCAACTGTTGGAAGGCCTGATCGTAGAGTTCCGTCGAAGAAACCGGCGCGATGTTGTTCCAGTAGATCCGGCATTCACCCGTACGGGCGGCACCTTCAAAGCCAGGCTCACCTGCACTGCGTCCGGCAGCATCCGTTGTGCTGACCGTAAGCTGAAGGTTTTCAACCTTGTCTTTTGATTCCACTGATTCAAACACCGGGATCTCAAGCTTTTCGATCGTCTGAATCGCGACCGGAACCGCGATGAGGAAGATGATCAGGAGCACCAGCATCACGTCCACGAGCGGCGTGGTGTTGATGTCGGACATGGGGGTTTCCCCGCCTCCCATCGAAATCGCCATTGTGAATTCCCTATCTGCTCAAAAAGAGCGCTTTTTACTAAGTCAGCGTGCCGCAGTTACTATCTTAAGCAGCGCTGTCTCGAATAATGCTAACCAAGAGGTTCTAGCGGGAACACGCGCTGCGTGTCCCCGCTGAGCCGAGTGGTCTTACTTCTTAGCAGCCGGAGCTGGCTTCGCAGCAGGCTTAGCAGCTGGTTTCGCAGCCGCCGCTGGTGTCGGCTTAACCGCACCGTTCGAACCGATGTAAGCAACGATGTTGTTGGCAAAGTCGGTCATCAGAGCGTTGATCGTGCGGTTGCGCGATTGCAGCCAGTTAAAGGCAAGCACAGCAGGCACAGCCACAAGCAGACCAATCGCGGTCATGATCAAGGCTTCACCAACCGGACCAGCAACCTTATCGATCGACGCCGAACCAGCGATACCGATGTTGATCAGTGCGCGGTAAATACCGATCACCGTACCGAGCAGACCGATAAACGGCGCGGTCGCACCAACCGAAGCGAGGAACGAAAGACCGCCCGACAGGCTTTGGTTGATTGTGTCTTGTGAGTGAGCGAGCTCTTCTTCGACGAAGTGAATCTCGTTGCCAGCACCTTCCATCTTTGTGTGGTGGTCCTGAGCGGTCACAGCATCGTCAGCGAGCTGACGCCATGCGCTGTTCTTTTCGAGCTTCGTTGCGCCTTCGCGCAGAGTTGCCGCACGCCAGTAAGAGCTTTGGACAGCCTTGTACTGACGCATAACTTTGGCTTGCTCAAAATATTTCGTGAACAAGATGTAGAACGAACCCACGGACATGATGATCATGACGGCCAGGATCGACCAAGCGACGGGGCCGCCTTCTTTCATGGCTTCGACGAAGCCGAACTTGTTTTCAGGCACTTCAGCCGCTTGGGCTGCGAGATAATAAAGGTTCATTGCGAGTAATCCTCTTAAAAATATTCTCAGGGATTTGCGGCCCGGTCTCTACCGAGCCGCGATCCGTGAAATTGGCATCAATTCAAACGATATGTGATCCGTGTCGAGTACGAACCCGTTGTCGGGTTCCCCGCAGCATCCAGAGCAGGGTTGAAACGCGCATAACGCTCCATCCCGCGGCAGGCTGCCTGATCGAGAACGCTCGATCCGCTCGACGATGTCACCGAACAACCGGTTGCCCGGCCTTCTGCGGTAACAGTGACGCGAACGCCGACAGTGCCTTCAACTTCTTCACGCAATGCGCGTGAGGGGTAGTTGTCCTGAATCCGCTGAGCCCAGCGGCGCTCGTTCCGGGTCGACGCACCGCGCGCCTGTGAAGGCGGTGGGGGCGGCGCAGGAGGAGCAACCGGTGCAGGTGGCGGGATCACCAGTGCCGGCGGTGCCGGCGGCGGGATCGTTGGTTGTGTTTGAATTGGCGGCGGTGCCGGCGCAATTTGGATAGGCGGCGGCGGAGCAACCGGAGGCGGCGGAGCCACCTCTTCAGGTTGCTCGGGCGGTGGCTCATCCGGCTCTTCGGGCGGTGGGGGTTCCTCAATGTCAACCGTAGTAACCCGCTCGATGGCTTCTTTAACGGCCGAAATGGCCAAGCCTGTGACGAGCAAGTAACCGACGGCCACATGGATCAATGCCACTATGACAATGGAAACAGTCCTGTTTCCACCCATTTGTTGGTCAGCGTAGGACATCCAGTCGCTTTCTCTCCAATTGTCGTATCAGATTTTCATCTGACACAGTTCTCACGTCAGGTCTGCATTCAGACGCCGGTTTGAATCAAACGATTCGCCCCAGAACGCTGAGTTTAGACCCGGGTCGTGAATCCCAGAATCTTGTGTCTCCCTGCCGGTTCTCAATGTTCACGTGCGACGCCCGTCAACCCGGTGAGCGCTCGCCAGAAATTCAGTCCCGACAAACCGCCTGAAACATCTCTTCCCAAGATGCATCCAAAACGGCTGCGCTTGCCCCGATCTTGTCCCCAACCTCGTTGCAAGCGATGACGGCTTTAACGGTCAACACCTAGGCAATCAAACGCTTTTACAGTTCAGGATCGATTCACTGCGGGTGTTCTGGAGTGCATTTGCGGTGTTATACAGGTTCATCATCGCCCAATCGGAAACACAGGAATTTTGCAAGATGGCGCGCGTTAACAGTAATTTAACAAACAGTTTCAGTGCGCTAGCCGCTTTGGCTTTTGCCAGCGGCGTGGCCACTTTGACCAGCGTTCCGGTTTTTGCACAGGTTGATGCAAGGGATGCGTTTTCTGCCGCAGAATCGGCCACCTTTTCTGATCTCACCACTTTGGCAGAAGACAGCGATCTGGTGATCCGCGCAGAGATTCGCCGCCAAACTGTGGTCGAACCGGAACGCGCGCCGGGTCTGGCCCCCGGATTCGCGCGGCTCTATATAGAGGCCCGCACGCAGGCGCTGCTTTCGGGCACATCGGCGGTGGGCGAATCGCTTGTTTATCTGGTGGATGTGCCGGTGAATGCGCGCGGTAAGCCGGAAAAGCTGAAAGACCGCGTCATGCTGTTATTCGCCGATGCGGTGCCGGGCCGTCCGGGGGCGATCCAATTGACCGGCAAACACGCACAGCTGGATTATTCCGCCGCGCTGGAGATGCGACTGCGCCCGATTCTGACCGAATTGGCCGGGCGCGATGTGCCTCCGGTGGTGACGGGTATTCGCGATGCTTTGGCGGTGCCCGGCACGCTGACGGGCGAATCGGAGACGCAGATTTTTCTAGAGACAGCGGACAGTTCCCCGGTCTCTGTCACCGTCCTTCGCCGTCCGGGTCAGCGGCCTGTTTGGGGCGTATCATGGGGCGAAATCATCGATTCGGCGGCGCGCCCGCCCGCGCGCGATACTTTGCGGTGGTACAGGCTGGCCTGCGCCTTGCCCGAAACTCTGCCGAGCAGCGCCAATCTGGCCCGCGACCCAGCAGGCAGGCGGCTGGCGGCGAGCGATTACGCCTTTGTCGTGAGCGAGCTAGGCACTTGTGACCGGATGATCACCGAAGAAGAGTGATCGGACCGGTGTAAAGGCGCACTAAACAAAAATTACGAATGACCCATAGGAATAGCTGCTTGACGAAGGCGTTGTAGCGCTTCAGCGCAGCGATCTTGCGCGGTCAGGTTCGTTTGCCTGCGCGGCCCCAACTCTCTCAGCGTAATTCTTGGAGCGCTTTCTTGACCACGAACACTTCCCTCCCGCCCTTGCGTATCGCCATTGCCGGGCTCGGCACGGTTGGCGTTGGCGTTATCCGTTTGCTCGCGGCGAATGGTGATCTCATCGCGGCGCGCGCAGGTCGCGCCATCGAAGTCGTCGCTGTCAGCGCGCGCGATCGCGGCCGGGATCGCGGCGTCGATATTGGCGGTTATGCGTGGGAAGACGACATGGCAGCTTTGGGCGCGCGCGACGATGTTGATGTGGTGCTGGAATTGGTCGGCGGCTCGGATGGCCCGGCGCTGGCTCTATCCCGTGCGGCATTGGCGGGCGGCAAGGGGTTGGTGACAGCCAACAAAGCGATGATCGCGCATCATGGTTTGGAATTGGCCGAGCAAGCCGAAGCAGGCGGCACCGCGTTAAAGTTCGAGGCCGCAGTGGCGGGCGGTATTCCGGTGGTCAAAGGGCTGCGCGAGGGCACCAGCGCCAATGCACTCACCAAAGTGTACGGCATCCTCAACGGCACCTGCAATTACATCCTATCGGAAATGGAAGCGACCGGCGCGGATTTCGCTGCCACTCTCGAAGAGGCGCAAAAGCTGGGTTATGCCGAAGCCGATCCGACCTTTGATATTGAGGGGATTGATGCGGCGCATAAGCTCGCGATCCTCGCCGCCATTGGGTTTGGGGCAAAGGTTGATTTTGACGCGGTGCATATTAGCGGCATCGTCCAAGTGCGCGCCGCCGATATCGCGCAGGCAGACGCTCTGGGTTATGTCATCCGCCTGATTGCGGAGGCGGATGTGCAGCAAGAGGCCGATGGTCCGCGCCTGCTGCAACGTGTGCGGCCATGTCTGGTGGCGAAAGACCATCCGCTCGCCCCGGTGGACGGCCCCACCAATGCGGTTGTCGCAGAAGGCAATTTTTCCGGACGGCTGTTGTTCCAAGGGGCCGGTGCGGGCGATGGCCCAACCGCCAGCGCGGTTGTCGCGGACCTGATCGACATTGCGCGGTCTGAGGTTGGCGCGCCGTTTTCCGTCCCCGCTGCGCAGCTTGCCCCCTTGCCCCCCGCCGATCCCGGTCAACGGATGGAGCGCGCCTATCTGCGTTTCACCGTCAATGATCGCCCTGGCGTGCTGGCCGAAATCACCGCCGCAATGCGCGATGCCGATGTCTCTATCGAAAGCCTGATCCAGCAAGGCCGCAAACGCGATGGCGGCGAAGTGTTGGTCGCCATCGTGACGCATGAAGGGCCAGAGGCGCATGTCCGCCGCGCGCTCGAATTGCTCGATGGATCAGACAGTTTGACCGGCGACCCCTTGGTGCTGCCGATCCTGCCCAATTAGGGGTTTGGTTTTAGTTTCCGGGCCGCCCGCGCCCCGCGAACACATATCCGGGAACACAAACCAGCCGATATCAGCCTAAGGCGCGCCAACTGGCACAGGCGGCAGGCCTAGCTCTTCTTCATCCACGCGGCCAATCGGGCCTCTGCCGCCATCGCCGTCTTCACCCAGCGGCGGCAATCCGCGCGCGATCCTGTCGGCATCCGATCCGGCGGGCGGCGGCGGCAAAGCGGCCACATCAATGATCAAAGCCGGAGGCGGCGGGCAAGGCGGGATAAAGCACCCGCGTATCGTCACCAGCGGCGCCATCCCATTGGGCAGGCCGGTCCCATCAACATCCGGCGTCTTTGGCCCCTGCGTCGCCTCGGCATAGCGGCGCTCCCAATCCTCTTGGTTCCACGCCCCATCCGTCTGTTCACCCAGCGACCGGCACACCACAATTTCGCCCCTGATCCGGGCGGCATCGGCCTCTTCATCGCATTGTTGTTCTAGCAAAGGGTCGCTGTCGGGCCCGCCGCGTGTGTCGGTAAAATCAATCACCAAGCGGCCTTCATTGGGCTGTATATTTTCCTCTGCGCCATCACTTGCCCCATCCCCGGCGCTATCCGGCGCGCTTTCTTGCGCCAGTCCTGCGGCGGGGAACAGCGCCATAGCGGCAGCGGAAAACATAAGGGTTTTAAACAAGGTCAAACTGGCTTTTAATCCTCACCAATTGGGGGCGCATCTAGGCCTAAGGCCCGGCGGCGCGCGGCAATTTCTTCGGGCGTCGGTTCGCTGTCACGGCCCAGCGGCGGCAATCCGCGCGCGATCCGGTCTGCATCGGTGCCCTCGGGCGCTTCTGGCAAAGCCTCCACATCGATAATCAGGGCCGGCGGCGGGACCGAGCCAAATCCGATTGCATTGCCGTGATTGGCAATGCCGAATGTGTCGGGCGTGCTGCCGCCTTGGGTGCGGCGGGCATAATCACGCTCCCACGCTTCTTTGTTCCATGAACCATCGCTGGCCTCGCCCAATTGGCGGCACACAATGATTTCATTGGCGATCCGCGCGGCATCGGCCTCTTCTTCGCAATCTTCTTCGAGCAATTGATCCGATTCCTCGCGCGGCACGGTCACGGACAGATCAATAAATTGGCGGCGGCGCGGGGGTGTGACGGGGGTGACGGTTTCTTCGGATGTCTCGGCTGCGCTGTCTGCCGCCGAATTGTCATCTTGGGCTGCCACCGGCTGCGACAGCAGCATTGTAAGCGCCACGCCGCATGTCAGGCTGAACCCGGCCGATCCCAAATTAGACAAATTCTTGCGCATTTTTACGGAGAGAAGGTCAGCATTGCTCGACAAGCGCGTTCCTCCAAGTCTAAGCGCGGGGCTAAGGCCAAAGGGCAAAAGGACTGAATTTCGCATGAACACCCCTAGTGACACAGATGTACTCGCCGCAAAAGACAGTGATCAAGGCAATGCGGTGGATCGCATGCTGGTGCTTGAAATGGTGCGCGTTACCGAAGCCGCCGCCGTTGCCGCTGCGCAATTGATCGGGCGCGGCGATGAAAAGGCGGCCGACGCCGCTGCGGTCGAAGCCATGCGCCGGGCCTTCGACAATCTCTATATGGATGGCACCGTCGTCATCGGCGAGGGCGAACGCGACGAAGCGCCGATGCTGTATATTGGCGAAAAGGTCGGCGGCGCGCCGGGCAAGGGGCCAAAGATCGACATTGCGCTCGACCCATTGGAAGGCACGACCATCACCGCCAAGGCCGGGCCGAACGCTCTGGCGGTTCTGGCGGCGGCGGAAGAAGGCTGCCTGCTGAATGCGCCGGATGTTTATATGGACAAATTGGCGGTTGGGCCGGGATTGCCGGACGATATTATCGACCTTGCCAAAACGCCCACAGAAAATGTGACCGCCGTTGCAAAGGCGAAGGGCGTGAAGCCATCTGAACTTATCATCTGCGTCCTTGATCGCCCGCGCCATGCCGCGATGATCGCGGAATTGCGCGGGATTGGCTGCGGCGTGGTTTTGATCGGTGACGGCGATGTTGCAGGCGTAATCGCGGTGACGGATCCGGACACCAATATCGATATGTATATGGGCCAAGGCGGCGCACCAGAAGGCGTGTTGGCGGCGGCGGCTTTGCGCTGTGTCGGCGGGCAATTTAATGGCCGGTTGGTGTTCCGCAATGACGATGAAAAAGCGCGCGCGAAGAAATGGGGCATCACGGACCTCAACCGCATTTATAAGCTGGAAGAATTGGCCAGCGGCGATTGCATCTTCGCCGCCACCGGTGTGACCTCAGGTTCCTTGCTAGAAGGCGTAAAACGCCGCCGCGGCGCCAGCGGCGCAACGATCATGACCACAGACAGCGTCGTCATGCGCGCATCGTCTGGGACAGTGCGGTGGATCAAAGGTGAGCACCGGATTGCGTAGGGTTCTGTGAGAGCGCGAGGGTCGTCCTAGAGACGGCGGTCCTCGCACTCGAAAGAAAAGGCGTGCGGTGGATTAAAGGCGAGCACCGAATTGGCTAGGGCTCTGTGAGAGCGCGAGGGTTGGTCTAGAAACGGCGGTCCTCGCACTCGAAAGCAAGAACATGCGGTGGATCAAAGGTGAGCACCGGATTGGGTGATTGGTGTGAGAGCCCCGATTGCCTGATTTAATCGCGATTATTGGTCGGGCGCGGCGCCTTCACAAGTTTTCGAGCGGCGTTTGTTGCCGCCCGAAAATTTGCGAGCACCCGTTCAGGCTCCGGCTGATACTGCACTGGCGGCACTGGCGGCACTGGATGCGGTTTTTTCACGATCAATCTCGATCAGATAAGGTGCGACAAAGCCCGCATAGGCATCTTTTCGCTGCTGCGGCAGATCTCTCCAACCGGTAATCGACGCGCGGCAATTTGGCGCGCCGCAGATGCAGGCATCGGGAAAATGTTCGATGGCATAGTTGCGCATAGCGTAATCATAGGTGGTTTCTTCCCCGGCTGAGATGTCGCCAAGCGCCACAACATTGTGACCGCCTGTGTCATTCACGATGATCCCGCAATTGGGATCGCAGGAATGGTTGAACTTCGAACTCAACCCCTTGTGAAAACCAAATTTGGTTTTGCTGAGCTGCGATGCATGCGAGTGATTCTTGATCGGCGTCGCGTCCAATTCACCGACTAAAACCACGTCACCGCGCCGGAATGATTTTAAGGCAAAAATACCATTCCCGCGGCCCGTTGTGGTCCGTTGTTCAATCGTTGCAGTCATATCAATTTCCTCGTTCTGAATGGAACGGGAGACTGCGGAGCATTTTTTGAATGCTAGCGAGCTGGTGCTGTTCGACGCCCTGCTTTTGCCGCGCCTGTTGGAGCAACTTTTCGTGATGATCGACAAGGCCGTCTTGTGCGATTGCCGGGGAAACCAGCATAATCTGCATCAAAGCAATCTGATGATCATAGAGAAGTTTGTTGAAGTCCAATTGGTCGTCCCCCTAATGCGGGAGCGCAATTGTCTCTCAGTCGAAGAGACGCATCATAGTGGACCCTCGATGGGCTTGATGTGGCGATGATGAACGCGATTTTCAAGGCGTGAGGATGCCGGCGTCATCACTGCGTACATATAGAACAATCCGTTTGGGCCTCGGCGGCGACCGATTAATGAGCCACATTCAGACATCTGATCCGGCCCACCTTCCCCTCATCCGTCGAAAACCGCGCCCCCCATATTGCGTTTCCTCGGCGCTAGGCTAGGCCGTCTTCACCACTTCCAAGCCAAGGAAACGCATCCATGAAGATCATGTCAGGCAATTCGAACTTGCCGCTCGCGCGCGCGATTGCGGCCTATCTTGAAATGCCGCTGACTGATGCCAGCGTGCGCCGGTTTGCTGACGAGGAAATCTTCGTCGAAATCCATGAAAATGTGCGCGGCGAGGACGTCTTTGTGGTCCAGCCGACCAGCTTTCCGGCCAATGATAATTTGATGGAATTGCTGATCTGTATCGATGCGCTGCGGCGTGCTTCGGCGAAACGGATCACGGCGGTGGTGCCCTATTTCGGCTATGCGCGGCAGGATCGCAAACCCGGACCCCGGACGCCAATCTCGGCCAAATTGGTCGCCAATCTGATCACAGAGGCGGGCGCAGACCGGGTGCTGGCGGTTGATTTGCATGCCGGGCAAATTCAGGGTTTCTTCGATATTCCGACCGACAATCTCTATGCCGCGCCGGTCATGGCGGCGGATATTCAGGCGCGGTATGGCGATCAGGATTTGATGGTCGTTTCCCCCGATGTCGGCGGGGTTGTGCGCGCGCGGGCGCTGGCCAAACGGCTCGACAATGCTCCGCTGGCGATTGTCGATAAACGGCGTGACCGCCCCGGTGAAAGCGAAGTGATGAACATTATCGGCGACGTTGCCGGGCGGCACTGCATCATGATCGACGATATCGTCGATTCAGGCGGCACGCTCTGCAATGCGGCGGATGCTTTGCTGGCCAATGGCGCGGCATCGGTGGCGGCCTATATCACCCACGGCGTGCTGTCGGGCGGCGCAGTGGCGCGGATTGATGGGTCTAAACTCAAAGAATTGGTTATTTCCGATTCGCTGCGTCCAACAGAAGCAGCCGAGAAATCCGAACGCATCCGCATCCTGACAATGGCGCCGCTGGTCGGGGAAGCGATCCGGCGGATTGCCGATGAAAGCTCGGTCAGCTCGCTATTTGATTGATTGCGCTTGGACGCGCTTAGATGTGAGGGCCTATTCCGCCGCATCCATCAAAGTGCGCTGCATCCAAGGGCGAACCGCGCCGGGGCGAATCCGGTTCAGCAGCTCCAGCCGCCGCGCTTGCCTAACCTCTAGGCTGAGCGTGAGCAGGTCGGATCGTTTCGCCTGAAATTCGCCGGGCGTCACTTTGAAGAATGTATGAAACTCGCGGATCTGGTGCGCCTGATCAAAGAAGCGGAGCAAGAACTCCTCCTCTTCCGCTTCGTCCGCCACGCCGCACAATTGCGCCGCGACATCCAAAATCCGCGCGCGCCGCATGATTTGTTTCGGCGTCAGGCCAAAATCACGCTTCGCCACCCGCTCCACTGTGCGGGTCGATACGCCCTGTTCCTCGGCAAAATCGCTCATCAACCGGTTAGGATCGGCAAAGGCTTGCAATTCAATCGCCTGCGCCAACGGTTCCGGCGGTTCGATGCCGCGGCGCGTGACATACTCCGCCAGCCACCCCTCAATCGCCGCCAGCCATTCGGCCGGTTCAAGTTCAAGGTTAAACAGGCCGGTGACCTCTTTATCGGGCACCCCGGCATCGGCGATCCGCATGATCCGATCGGTCATCGACGCATCGTCCACGCCGAATAAAGCGCGCAATGCTCCGGGTTTTAACATCAACCCGGCGACTTTGATCCCGCCGCTATAACGCAGCGGCATGACGGAGGAATGTTGACCGCACAAAAATGTCTCATCGCGCAAGGCCATCGGACCATCGGCGGTGCCCGCTGTCCAATCCACCCCAACGGCGCAGCGCAGATAGGCGCTGTCATTGCACAGCTGGCCATAGATGGTCTGATTCTCACGCTCATAGGCATAGGCAACCATTGCGCGCGACACCCACGGGCGAATCTGGTCCTGCGCCGGACGGTTCAGCGCCAACGGCCCGCCATCCTGCGTCGATCCTGTTGCCGAACGGAACGTCGTCCTTGCCGTAACGCTCTGCTTGTTATCCGGTTTTCCGGTTTCGCGGCCCATATTCTCAATTCTGCCCAAATTGCGGCAATTTGTCACCTTGAATGCAAATTCTGTGGCGGGCACTTGCTGCCTCGACTAGGTCTGAACCGACAAGAATAGCCTTTGATCCCAATTCTTCAGAAAGATCCTGACTATGACCCCCGCTGATGTGGCTCTTGCCAATCGCCTTGCTGATGCCGCCGGGGCTGCGATCCGGCCCTTGTTCCGCGGCGATTGGGCGGCGGAAACAAAGGCGGACAAATCCCCCGTGACTGAGGCTGACCGGGCCGCAGAGGCAGCGATGCGCGCCATCCTAGAGGCGGAGCGCAAAGATGACGGCATTATCGGCGAGGAATATGGCCGCAGCAATGAAGGCGCAGGCCGCCAATGGGTGCTCGATCCGATCGATGGCACGGTCAGTTTTATGGCGGGCCGGCCTATTTTTGGCACTCTGATTGCGTTGATGCAGGATGGGTGGCCGGTGCTGGGCGTGATTGATCAACCAATTGCGGGGGAGCGCTGGGTCGGGCAGATCGGCGGCGGCACCACCTTTAACGGCAAACAAGTCCATGCGCGGACCTGCAAAGATTTCACCGCCGCCAGCCTCGCCACCAGCAGCCCGCATTATTTCACCGCCGATCAGGCCGACGGCTATATGAAATTGGCGGCAGCAGTAGGCGGCAACCGGCCCCAAGCACCGATCATCTATGGCGGCGATTGCTACAATTACGGTCTGCTCGCGGGTGGGCATTTGGACATTATCTGCGAGGCTGGCTTGCAAATTTACGACTATGCCGCGCTGGTTCCCGTGGTCGAGGGCGCTGGCGGGGTCATGAGCGATTGGCAGGGCAATCCGCTGGATGCGGATAGCGCCAAAGACGGGGGCACCGTGCTGGCGCTGGGCGATCCGGCGCGGTTGGAGGATGTGCTGGAGGCGATGGGGTAAGAGTGCCCGTTATCGCATTTTTGGCCCCAGGACCGGACATTCCGCCAACGACCCAATATCGGTCGATCGGCGGCCACTGTAAAATCCCGAAAGCTGCCTTTCGTCAGACCTTGAACCGATTGCAACTAGTCCTTTCCCATGATCGAGATCGCACATAGCGGTCCAGATATTCTCAAATCGTAGCGGCATTGCCTTATAATCAACGAGATCATTGAAATGTAAAATCGAGTGAACTAACTGCGGCTTATCCCATGCATTGCCTCTGAAAGGTCAGAAAAACCATAGCCTTCCGAGACAAGCATAGTTTGCGTTCCCCTCACGTGCGGAACTCGTTGAACTACTTCACGTGTGTATCGAAGCAGGCTTTCCTCGTCCTTCATCGAGACATTTATGAGTATGTCGAAGTCGTTTGATCCGTGGATGATGCTCACATTTGTTAGAAGTACCGGCAAATACCCATCGGCGACGTTGTTGTGTAGCCATGTTCGGGTCTTATGAATTATCTCTTCGACAATTCCTTCCTGTGATGTGTCGCGTTCGAATGGAAGTAGAGGGCCTCGCTCTGCCGCCGTGCGTGAGTATGCTTCTGGGTCTTTCCCAAGCTTTGCGCGGATCCATTCCTCTTCTCGCAAGGTCGCAATGTCGACTGAGACCGCCAGCAGTCCAGACTCAGGAAGATTCACACGGTCGTCTTCTCCTCTAAGCAGCAGAATTTCGGAAATCGCCCCACTTGTTGGACTTCCTTTATCCCCAATTAGTCGCCCAAGCGTTTTTGAGACCGCCTTCAATTCTCCATCGCTCAATCGCTCTGATGGGCGCTTGCCATGCTGTTCTAATAGAGAAGGACATCTCAGCAAGCTATGCCGATTGTGCATCGTCGGAAACTCGGACGCGAGTGCATGAAGGATACGGCGAGATGCTTCGCCGCGTCGATGAGATTGAGTGAGAAGCCCAGATTTAGACATGAATCATTTCTTCCGATCGCCCCAACAAATAGCACAGATGACTTCGATACCCATGAAATCCTCATAAATGGCTTTTAGCACGACATATCCGACTTTGATGGAATTTTTCTTAGGTTATGTCCGAGGCATCAAGGGTCGATTGTCACACAAGCTTACCTCCTAGTGTCCGGCATGCCCACATTAACGATCCCTTTGGAGAAATTTTGGTACATCAAAATTCTATTAGTGTCTCAAAAACTAGACTTTTGATGATAATCTGTCTACATGGTTTTGCAATCGGGAATTATCGGGATATCGCTTGCCGACGATTGCCGTGAGGATGGATCGGAGAGGAATATGTCAACTCGACAGCTCGGAACGGTCGCAGGAGCGACTATCTATAGCTTCGTTCACTACATGTCGGTGGTTGGGAAAACCTTTGAAGAGATCGGCGGGCTGTTTGCCTCAGGTCCAGCGTCAATCTTTTTTGATGCTTGCTTCTATTGCTCCTTGGGGATCATCCTCATTTACGCTCTACCGAAGGTGATCAAGCTAAACATTCGCTTGTCGAACGCTATGCTCAGATCATTCGAATGGCTAGGAAACATCTCTAGTAGAGTTATCGAAAAGTGTAGGCGGAAAACCATTGTCGCGATGGAAGCGCTGATTTCGTGGCTTCGCTCATCTGGTGAGGTGAGCTAGCTCATATCTATAGCAGTGGTGGTCGGGAGAGCAGAACGATGATGCTGCTGACTTCGTCGCACTGGCCTTTGATTAGATCGGTGACCTAACTTTTTGGCCGTGCATGATATTAGCGAAGGAGGCGGAAGCGATAAGGCGATTACACCGCGGGAACTGGATTGATTGTGCCGCTTCCTGCGCAATGAGAGATTCCAGATAGCGTACTTTCGCGTCCTGTAACCCGAAAGCTGCCAGTCCGCTTCCCACCCCAATTTCGGCCGATCACGGTAGTTCGGCGACGCCTGATAGCCGCCGCCCGTTAGACAGGCTCGGGGCTCTTGGGTATCGGACGAGCTATGATCCGCTCACAACACCTCTTTTTCTACGGCGTCCTCCAAGAGGGCTTGGGCCCAGATGGCGGCGATTGGCCGTTTTTGCGCGGGCTGGGTTTGGGTGCGCCGGCGACGGTTCAGGGCGCGCTTTATGCGATTCCTGCGGGTAGCGGCTGGCATCCGGCATTAATCCTGACGCAGGCGCGCTATTCCACGATCATTCACGGCACGATCTATGACGCGTCCGAGGTCGATATTGCCGCCGTCGATGCGTTTGAGGGCGCAGATTACGCCCGCCAATCGATCAGCGTCGATGGCTGGGATGGGTATGGGGAGACGCAGGCGGATGCGTACATCTGGACCGCCGATCTGCCGCCGGGCGCGGAGGTGATTGCCAGCGGTAATTTTGCCGAGTGGCTGAAAGAAACCGGGCGGGACTGCTATTCTGGTTGATCAAACCGATTGGTCCCGGCCTCGCTCTTCATGCAGAGCAGCGCGGCCAGAGCCAGCACGCTGATATTGTAGATCATCGTCACCAGCCACGTCGCCATAAAATAGCCTGTGTCGATTTCGCCGGTTTCCATTGGCTGGGTAAAAACGCGGCCCATCATCAACCCGCTGGCAGCGAAGAGCAGCGCCGGGATCGCCGCGATCCAGCCGGGCCGCCCGGTATCATGCAATCGCCGCACACAGGCCGCCGCGATCAGCACGATGAAAACCGCGCCCATCGCCAAAACGAAGGGAAGCATGGCCGATAGCGGGCTGGTTCCTATTGGACTGGTTCCTGCACCGTCGGCGGCGATTGCGACGCCATTCGCGCGCGCTGCCGCCGCATCTCTCATGCCGCGCAGGATAGGCGGGATCATAACCGCAAATAGGATCATCATCCCGGCCATTACCGCGCCCAGATGAATCAATACGAAGGGCCAGAATTGCGCGCGTGTATCGCGCCCTGAAAATCGAGCGAGATTGCCGTAGCCGCGGCGGATGGAGGCGATGATCATGCAAAAGGGGCTAGCCAATTTTCGGCGGCTTTTCAATTTCCTACATGCCGATGCGCTGTCATAGAATGCGGCATGTTTGATACGCCGCCAAACCGAGTTTTCGCACCCACTGATCGCGCGGTCTGGAAGCAGGCCGGGGGCGGCGTGTGGTGTGAGACGGGTGGCGCGGGCGATTTTCCCCTCTGGACTGTGTGTCAGGTGTGTCAGGGAAACGAGGCAAAGGGCACCGAATCGCTTGCAAAGCGCGGCGAAACCGGTATGTGCGCGTCCTTCAACGACACGTGATTTTCGAGTCCGGCCTGGCGACGAGGGCTGCCAGGGCTGGTCCAATGTGTCCCTTTAAGGAGATGAAAATGCCCAAGCTGAAGACCAAAAGCGGTGTGAAGAAACGCTTCAAAATCACCGCAACCGGCAAGGTCAAGCACGGCGTCGCAGGTAAGCGCCACCGTCTGATGAGCCACAATGCGAAGTATATTCGCCAAAACCGCGGCACCTCTGTTGCCTCGGACCCTGATGCTCGGACGATCAAGAAATGGGCGCCCTACGGGTTGTCATAACTGATTGGCCTAGCCTGCCCTCGCCTCCGCTCTCTCGCCCCAACAGGATGACAAATCCGGGCGAAAATGCGGGAACGAGGGCAGGCTAGGCACCCTGAGAAAAACGAAGGATACAGCAATATGCCTCGCATTAAACGCGGCGTCACCACACGCCAAAAACACAAGCGGCTTTTAGAGCAAGCCAAAGGCTATCGCGGCCGCCGCAAGAACACTATTCGCGTTGCACGCCAAGCGGTCGAGAAGGCCGGTCAATATGCATACCGCGATCGCAAAACCAAGAAGCGCAATTTCCGTGCTTTGTGGATTCAGCGGATCAACGCAGCTGTGCGCGAAGAAGGTCTGACCTATTCGCAATTCATGCACGGTGTGAAGCTCGCTGGGATTGAGCTGGACCGTAAGGTCATGGCGGATCTGGCGATGAATGAAGGCGCTGCTTTCAAAACGGTTATCGCTCAGGCGAAAGCTGCGCTTCCCGCGTAAGCAAGCGATCACGCCGCAGGATTTGCGCTTTCCTACAGCGCATACCCGGCGTTACAAGACGACATCAAAGGGGCCTTGGCATGGGAAACCGCGCCAAGGCCCCTTTGCGTCTGCCCTGTCACTTTTGTAAGGATGCGCCAGAATCCTTGTATGTTTGCGCCACATCCTCCAGACGATGCCCAGGGGAACTGTGAGTATGAGTGACGGATCAGGTACATTCAGCGTCAAAGCTGAAGACGAATCGGTGAATGAGGAGGCGCAATATTCAGTGCGCAGCCGTTTCTACAATCCGCCGCCGCAATTCGATGGCTGCTTCACGACGTTCTACCAGCTCGCTTTGGATTGTAAGGAAGGGGCGACGCTCACAGATTTCCTCCAGCCTGAATGGGGCAATATCCGGTTCTTCGCCCACGCGGCCCCGCGTGCCCAAATTGGCGAATCGCTGGCCGAAAATGCGCGCTTCACCGCGACCGGGCCTAGCTCGCGGCCTTGCCAGTTTCAGCTTGGCAGCACGCGGATGTGGGGCATTGGGTTTCTGCCGCTGGGATGGGCCCGGTTTGTAGAATCCGCGGCGACCGATCTCACCAACACGGTTTGGGATGGGTCCGCGCATCCGGTCTTTGCAAAATTCGACTGCCTCTCAGACGTGCTGTGCGACCCAGAGGCATCGACAGAGGAACAATTGGCATTCCTGCATGAAACGCTCGAACGGTTAATGCAGCCCAACCGCGATGAGCCAAAGATCACGCGCATCCACACCGCCTTGGTCAGCGGCGATTTCCTGGCGGTAAGTGATCTGGCGAGCGCCTGCGGCATGAGCATCCGCACATTGGAGCGGATGTGCCACCGCTATTTCGGATTCTCGCCAAAGTTGCTGATGCGGCGCCAGCGCTTCATGCGCAGCCTGTCCAGTTTCATGCTGCATCAGGGCGCGCGCTGGACCGAGGCGATGGACGGTGAATATCACGATCAGGCGCAATTCACCCGCGAGTTCACGCAATTCATGACGATGACGCCGAGCAAATATGCCGCGCTCGATCACCCGATCCTCGCCGCCTTTATGGAGGCGCGGGCAAGGGTCTGGGGCAGCGCCGCGCAAACACTGGACGGCCCCTCACGCGATCATCAAGCCTGAGATTGCGCCAGCCCCGCTGCTGAACCGGCATCGGCGCATTTGCAGTTTCCTACACGCTTCCTTAGACTTACACGCGAGAGGCAGCGGGCCGCGCCAATTGGCGCGATCTTTAGGAAATGCGAAAAGCAGGCAATGCACGCAGAAACTGGGAATGCGATCACCGTCCGCTTTGCGCTGCCCAGCGCAGAGCTGCGGCCCTATGTGACCACCTATTACTACACCCAAGCGGTTGCCTCGCCAGCGGAGCCGATCCTCGAAGATTACCTGCACCCTGAATGGCCCAATCTGCGATTTATGGACCCTGATTGGGCGAGCACTGCGATTGGCGATGCGCCGGTGCAGATGTCACCCGCATTCTCTGCCACCGGGCCAACCAGCAGGGCCAATCGCTTTCAAATCCGATCAGGGCGCAGTTGGGGCATTGGATTGATGCCGCTGGGTTGGGCGGCATTGGTGGATGCACCAGCGCATGAATATGCGGACCGCACGGTCGATGGGCGGGGTGATACTGCCTTCGCCGCGTTTCGCCCCTTGGCGGACGCCTTGTCGCGCGCCTTGGCCGCAAGCAATGGCGATTTTGCAGAAGAATTGGCGATCATAGAAGATCACATGGAGGCTCTTGCCACAGAGCTTGACGGGGAGCGGGAAGTGACGCCGCCCGGCAGCGCGCGGGCCATTGCCGCGATCAATGCCGCGCTCGTCGATCCCGAACTGGCCACGGTCAGCGAACTTGCCGATCAAGTTGGAATGAACATCCGGTCTTTGGAACGTTTGTCCAAACGCGCCTTTGGTTTTACGCCCAAATTGCTGCTGCGGCGTCAGCGTTTCTTGCGCAGCCTTGCGCAATTCATGCTCGACCCTTCGCTCAAATGGCTCAGCACGCTCGATTACCAATATCATGATCAGGCGCATTTTGTACGTGATTTCAAACGCTTCATGGGAATGGCGCCGAGCGCTTATGCAAAGCTCGACAAGCCGCTTTTGATGGCGGCAGCGCAGGCCCGCATGGCGATAGCGGGGGAGGCTGTGCAGGGGCTTCATGATCCGGCGGAGGGGGAAAGATGAGCCGCAAGCCGCAGCTGCGCATTTGCGGCTTTGCAAGTGGGGCCAATTGACGCTAGCGGACCCGCTTACTTAAGCAGGCCCGATCATGACTGAATTGACAGCTCAAAAACAAACAACGCTCGACCAAATCGGTGCAGCGACAACTCTTGATGCGCTCGAGGAGCAGCGCGTTGCGGCACTCGGCAAGAAGGGCTGGGTTAGTCTGGCGCTCAAGACGCTGGGCAGTATGAGCCCGGATGAACGCAAAGAGGTCGCGCCAGCGATCCAAGCCGTGCGCGGTGAAGTGGCCGCCGCGATTGATGCGAAAAAGGGCGAGCTGGAAAGCGCTGCGCTCGAAGCGCAATTGGCGAGCGAGACGATAGACCTCACCTTGCCAGCGCCCGATATGGCGAAAGGGTCGGTGCATCCGGTCAGTCAAGTGATGGATGAGTTGGCGGAGATTTTCGCAGATCTCGGCTTCGCCGTCGCGACCGGTCCAGAAATCGAAGATGACTGGCACAATTTCACCGCGCTCAACATGGATGAAAGCCATCCTGCGCGCGCGATGCACGATACGTTCTATTTTCCTGATGCGGCGGCGGATGGGGGCAACCCGGCCTCAAGTAGCGAAGCGGTAGGCCAGAAGAGAATGCTGCTCCGCACGCACACATCTCCGGTGCAAATCCGCAGCATGAAGGAACAGGGCGCTCCGATCCGGATCATTGCGCCGGGACGCGTGTACCGCTCTGACAGCGACGCGACCCACACGCCGATGTTCCACCAAGTCGAAGGTTTGGTGATCGACCGTGACATTCATCTGGGCCACCTGAAATGGACTTTGGAGACATTCTTTAAAGCGTTCTTTGAGCGCGAGGATATCACCTTGCGCCTGCGCCCTTCTTATTTCCCTTTCACCGAACCCAGCGTCGAATTCGATGTCGGCTATGCCAATGAAGGCGATCGCAGAGTGGTTGGCGGACATGGCGATGCGCCGGGCCACGATTGGATGGAATTGGGCGGCAGCGGCATGGTCAATCGCCGCGTGCTCGAATTTGCAGGCGTTGATCCGGACGAATATCAAGGATTTGCCTTTGGCCTTGGGATCGACCGGATCGCGATGCTCAAATACGGGATGAATGATTTGCGCGCTTTCTTTGACGGCGATCCGCGCTGGCTGTCGCATTATGGCTTCTCGCCCTATGATCAGCCGACGCTTTCCGCAGGTGTAGGAGCGCGTCCATGAAGTTCTCCCTCACATGGCTCAAAGACCACCTCGAAACAGAGGCAACTCTATCCCAGATCACCGATTGCCTGAACGCAATCGGCCTAGAGGTCGAAGGCGTCGAAGACCCGGCGGAGCGGCTAGCGGGGTTCACCGTTGCCAAAGTTCTGACCGCAGCAAAACATCCCGATGCGGATAAGCTGCAAGTGCTGACCGTGGACACCGGCGCGGGCGATCCGTTGCAAGTCGTGTGCGGCGCGCCCAATGCGCGCGCCGGCATGATGGGTGTGCTGGGCCAGCCCGGTGCAGTTGTGCCGTCAAACGGGATGGAGCTTCGTAAGAGCGCCATTCGCGGGGTCGAATCGAATGGCATGATGTGCAGCGTGCGTGAGCTTGAATTGGGCGATGAGCATGACGGCATTATCGAATTGCCGGACGATGCGCCGGTCGGACACACCTTTGCCGATTATCACGGTTCATCGCCGGTAATTGATGTCGCCATCACGCCCAATCGCCCCGATTGCATGGGCGTTTACGGCATTGCCCGCGATCTGGCGGCCGCGGGGCTTGGCACGTTGAAACCCATCGCCTTCCCCGCCTTTGAAGCCAGCGGCGCATGCCCGGTTGAAATCCGCACAGACGATGCAGAAGGATGCCCAGCATTCTATGGCCGCGTGGTGAAAGGGGTTAAAAACGGACCTTCACCTGATTGGATGCAGCAACGTCTGGCGAGTGCGGGACAGCGCCCGATTTCCTTGCTGGTCGATCTGACCAATTATGTGATGCTGGCCTTTGGCCGCCCGGCGCATGTTTATGACCTTGCCAAATTGTCCGGCCCGGTCGTTGCCCGGCGCGCCAAGAATGGCGAACAGGTGCTGGCGCTGAATGAGAAGACCTACACGCTGGATGACAGCATGGTTGTGATTGCGGATGACGCGGCGGTTCACGACATTGCGGGCATTATGGGCGGCGAGGATTCTGGCGTTTGCGATACGACCAGCGATGTTTTGCTAGAGATCGCCTATTTCGATCCGGCGCGTATTGGTGTGACTGGGCGCAAACTCGGCCTCGCCTCAGATGCGCGCACTCGGTTTGAACGCGGCGTTGATCCGACGTTTTTGCAGGACGGGCTGGACCTGCTCACCGGATTGATCACCGAATTGGCGGGCGGAACCGCAAGCGAGACCGTGCAAGCGGGCGCCCCACCAAGCGATGCCAAAGTGGTGCCGTTTGACACCGCGCTGACCGCAAAATTGGGCGGTGTGGATGTGCCGGACGACGAACAGCGCCGGATCCTTGAAAATCTCGGTTTTGCTGTGTCGGCAAATTGGGATGTGACATGCCCGCTGCGCCGGAACGATATTGAAGGGCCAGCCGATCTGGTCGAGGAAGTCGTGCGTATTCACGGCCTCGATGCCGTCCAAAGCGTCGCCCTGCCGCGTATCGAAGGCGTCGCACGGCCCACGGCAACCGCCGCGCAAAAGCTGGAGCGGAAATTGCGCCGCGCAGCAGCGGGCAGCGGCCTGCACGAAGCGATCACATGGTCCTTCATTTCGCAGGGTGAGGCCGATGCGGTTGGCGGGGGCCACTGGTCGCTCGACAATCCGATTAGCGAAGACCTGAAGGTCATGCGGCCGTCTTTGCTGCCCGGTCTGCTGTCGGCGGCGAAGCGCAGCTTTGATCGCGGCGCGGCGGGCCTGCAATTGTTTGAGATTGGCCGGCGCTATCTTGCCGATGGCGAATATCCCGCGCTTGTCGCGATCATGGTGGGCGAGGCTGCGCCGCGATCATGGCAGCATGGCAAGGCGCGGCATTTCGATGCCTATGATGCCAAGGCGATGTGTCTGCACCTGCTTGAGGCGGCCGGTGCGCCTGTCCAAAAATTGCAGGTTATGGGCGATGCGGGTGATGTCTATCATCCCGGCCAATCGGCGACCCTACGACTGGGGCCAAAGAACCAGATCGCCAGTTTCGGGATGGTCCATCCAAGCTTGCTGAAGAGTTTCGGAATTGGCGTTCCGGTTGCGGCTCTGGGCATTCATCTTGATGCGATCCCGGCCAAGAAAGCCGCCAAAGGCCCCGTCAGCTTCGCACGGCCCAGCTTCACTCCGCCAGCCTTGCAATCGGTCACGCGCGATTTTGCGTTTCTCGTGCCAGAAGCCTTGCCAGCGGGCGATCTGCTGCGCGCGGTAAAGGGCGCGGATAAGGCGAATATTGTTGATGCGCGTGTGTTTGACCATTTCACCGGCGAAGGCGTGCCGGAGGGGCATAAGTCCCTCGCCATCGAAGTGACGCTGCAACCGCAGGATAAGAGCTACAAAGACGCCGATTTGAAAGCGATCGCAGACAATGTCATCGCCGCAGCGGCGAAGCAGGGGGCGGAATTGCGCGGGTAAATCCGCGCATCCGATCATCATATGTCCACCGCCCCAAATTCCCGCCGTACCTTTGCGATCATTTCGCACCCTGACGCGGGTAAGACCACGTTGACGGAGAAACTCCTGCTGCAAGGCGGGGCGATCCATCTTGCGGGTGAGGTGAAAGCGCGCGGGCAACAACGCCGGGCGCGTTCTGACTGGATGAAGATCGAGCAGCAACGCGGCATTTCGGTTACGTCATCGGTGATGACCTTTGAACGCAATGGGGTCACGTTCAACCTGCTCGACACGCCGGGTCACGAGGATTTTTCCGAGGACACCTATCGCACCCTGACCGCCGTCGACAGCGCGGTGATGGTGATTGATGCGGCGAAAGGGATTGAGCCGCAGACCCGCAAATTGTTCGAAGTGTGCCGGCTGCGCAATGTGCCGATCATCACCTTCGTCAATAAGGTTGACCGCGAAGGGCGCGATCCGTTTGAGACGCTGGACGAGGTCGCCGATATGCTGGCTCTCGACGTCAGCCCGCAAATGTGGCCGATTGGCATGGGCGGGCAATTTGAAGGGATTTTGGATTTCGCCAGCGGTGAAGTCAGCCGCCCAGAAGGGCCATCGAAAGAATTCCTCGGCAAACGAGACAGCGATCCCGCAATCCCGCCAGAATTCGCCGAAGAGGCAGAATTAGCGCAGGTCGGCTATCCTGAATTTGACCTCGACGCCTATCGCAGCGGCGATCTCACCCCGGTCTATTTCGGATCGGCGCTCAAGAATTTCGGCGTGACCGAATTGATCGAAGCCATCGCCAAACACGCCCCGCCGCCGCGCGCTCAGCCCGCTGGGGAAACGCAAATTGCGCCTGAACATGATGAAGTGACCGGTTTCATCTTTAAAGTGCAGGCCAATATGGACCCCAATCACCGCGACCGCATCGCCTTTATGCGGCAGGTGTCGGGCACGTTTAAACGCGGCATGAAATTGACGCCGTCGGGCCTAGGCAAGCCGATTGCGATCCATTCGCCGATCCTGTTCTTTGCGCAGGACCGTGAGATTGCCGACACGGCAGAGGCGGGGGACATTATCGGTATCCCGAACCACGGCACTTTGCGGGTCGGCGACACTTTATCGGAAAAAGACGAGGTTCGCTTCACCGGCCTGCCCAATTTTGCGCCTGAGATTTTACGCCGGGTTCAATTGAAAGACCCGACCAAGACCAAACAGCTGCGCAAAGCGCTCGACGATCTGTCGGAAGAGGGCGTCATTCAGGTGTTCTACCCTGAACTGGGCGCGCAACATATTGTCGGCGTGGTCGGCCAGCTTCAACTCGAAGTGCTGATCTCGCGTCTATCGGCGGAATATAAGGTGGAGGCCGCGCTTGAGGCGGCACCTTTTGCGACGGCGCGCTGGGTGAAAGGTGACGATGCCAAGCTCGATGAGTTTGAAGGGTTCAACCGCGCCAATCTGGCCCGGGACCGCGATGGTGATCTGGTGTTTATGGCCAAGAGCCCGTGGGACGTGAATTATCAGGTCGAGAAGAACCCGGATCTGACTTTTTCAGCCACCAAAGAGCGTTAGACCGCTGGCAGATTGACGGCAGACTGGCTGTAGACTGGCGTGCGTAATCGCAGGCGGACTTGCGGCGCATGCGACTTCGCGGCAAAGCCTCCCGCATGACAAGTGCCGGACCAACATCGCAAACTTTCATCTCACAGCGCCTCCGCCTCAGCTATGAGGATTGGGGAGGGCGCGGCAAGCCGCCGCTGATCCTTGTTCATGGCGGGCGCGATCATGCGCGCAATTGGGATTGGACGGCGGAGGCGCTGCGCGAGGATTATCACGTCATCGCGATGGATCACCGCGGGCATGGCAACAGCGAATGGGTGTCGGATGGGAATTATAATTCCAACGACATGGTCTATGATCTGGCGCAATTGATCCATCAACTTGGGGCCGGGCCTGTGCGGATCATATCGCATTCGATGGGCGGCAATGTGGCCCTGCGCTACACCGGCATGTTCCCCGAAATGGTGACGAAATTGGTTGCCATCGAAGGTTTGGGCCCGTCACCTGAATGGAAAGAGAAACAGCGCGAAACACCGTATCCTGAACGGATGGCGGAATGGATTGCGAAAAAGCGCAAAGCCGCTGGCCGATCCCCGCGCAAATATGAAAGTATAGAGGCGGCCTTTGCCCGGATGATTGAGGAAAACTCCTACCTCACCGAGGATCAGGCCCGGCACCTGACGATCCACGGGGTCAACCGCAATGAAGACGGCACCTATAGCTGGAAGTTCGACCCGCACCTCAATGTTTGGGGTGTAGAAGACGTGGCCGATGAATTTATGGAAGCGGTTTGGGGCGCGATCACCTGCCCGACCTTGCTGCTCTATGGCGCGGACAGTTGGGCATCCAATCCAGCGAAAGATGGACGGATTGACCATTTCAAATCCGCCGAAGTCATTGAGTTTGAGAAAGCGGGCCACTGGCTCCACCATGACCAATTCGACAAATTTATCGGCGTCCTGCGCGACTTCCTCTAAACTTTCCGGAGAGACCACATGGCTGAATTTTTCGATGCGTTGAATGAAAAACACGTGGCGATGATTGAGAAACAGCCGGTGTTTTTTGTCGCCACCGCCGCCGCAGATGGACGGATCAATCTCAGCCCTAAGGGTTACGATGCGTTCCGCGTCCTTTCACCGACACAGGTCGCTTATCTCGATCTGGGCGGATCGGGCAATGAAACCCACGCGCATCTGATGGCACCGCAAGAGGATGCGGGGCGGATCACGGTCATGTTCTGCAATTTTGATCGGCCCGCATTGATCCTGCGGCTTTATGGCAAGGGCAGGCCGGTTTTGCCGCAAGATGCGGAATGGGCCGCCCTGGCGGAGAATTTCACCATGATGCCGGGCACGCGGCAGATTTTTGTGATTGATATCGACAGCATCCAGACCAGTTGCGGATGGGGCATTCCTTTTATGAGCTTGGAGGGCGAACGCGAGACGCTGAAGAAAGCGCATCGCCAATCCGACCCGGCGGAATGGGAAGCAAAAATGGCGGGGCGCACGACCAGCATTGATGGTCTGACCACACGCGCGACAACACGGTATATTGCGGGCGAGTGAGTTTGCGGCGCAACACAATTACAAATAGGGGCGTAGATACGCGTTAAAACCTACACACCTGCTCAAAAAATAAACAAAAGATTAAAAATTAGGCACACAAATTTGTGCAGGCGCGAACAGGCGCGATGAATCCGGCGCATTGCCCCCTAAAAAACGCCGCAAAAGCCCCAAGATCAGCCCATTCCGTTCCCGGCCATCATTGTGGCACGCCCCTTGCTACCCATTGGTCAGCCGGATGTGCCGGCATAGCCAAAGGGGGCCAGGCATGAAGTTCATCATCGCCATCATAAAGCCGTTTAAACTTGATGAGGTCCGCGAAGCGTTGGGCGCCATCGGAGTCGCTGGGATGACCGTTTCTGAGGTCAAAGGTTTCGGCCGCCAAAAAGGCCAGACCGAAATTTATCGCGGCGCAGAATATTCCACCAACATGCTGCCAAAGGTGAAGCTCGAAATCGCTGCAAGCGATGACATCGCCGCGCAAGTGATTGAGACGATCCAAGAGACTGCCAACACCGACGCGATCGGCGATGGCAAGATTTTCGTGCTCGATTTGGCATCAGCAACCCGGATTCGCACTGGCGAAGCCGGGGAAACCGCACTTTGATCACGGGGAAAAGACCGATGACATCACCTTTCACAAAATTGGCCGCCGCGGCTGTTGGGGCGGCTCTGCTGGCTAGCCCGGCGCTGGCGGCTCCTGCTGCTGAGGCGGCGGCTGCTGTTCCCAATCCGGGCAATAATGCCTGGATGATGACAGCGACGATCCTCGTTCTGCTCATGATTTTGCCCGGATTGGCGCTCTTTTACGGCGGCCTGACCCGATCAAAGAACATGCTTTCCACCATGACTCAGATCGGCGCGACCGCCGCTTTGGCGATGCTGATTTGGGTGATGTGGGGCTATTCACTGGCATTTGGCGACACCACTTACGAAGGGACATTGGGCCTGTTCGTGAGCGGCGGCAGCTATTTCCTCGCCGGGACAGATGCGAGCAGCACGGCTGCTACTTTCACCGATGAAGTCATCAGCAAATATGTCTTCATCAGCTTCCAAATGACCTTCGCCGCCATCACTGCGGCCCTGATTTTGGGCGCAACGGCGGAACGGATGAAGTTCAACGCGACGATGATGTTCGTGCCAATCTGGCTGACGATCGTCTATTTCCCGATTGCTCACATGGTTTGGGCTGGCGGCGGCTTGCTGTTCGAAGACGGCGCGCTTGATTTTGCTGGCGGTACGGTTGTGCATATTAATGCGGGTATCTCGGGCTTGGTGCTTGCCTATTTGCTCGGCAAACGTCGCGGTTGGCCGCAAGAGCCGATGATGCCGCACAGCCTGACTATGACGATGGTTGGCACTGGCTTGCTCTGGGTTGGTTGGTTCGGCTTTAACGCTGGCTCCGCACTAGAAGCGGACGGTTCGGCTGGTCTGGCCATGATCAACACCTTCGTCGCAACGGCGGCTGGCGCTCTGACTTGGATGGTGATCGAACGTATGGCCGGTCATAAAGGCTCAGCGCTAGGCTTCTGTTCTGGCGTGATCGCTGGTCTCGTCGCCGTCACACCGGCGGCTGGCAATAGCGGGCCATTCGGCGCGATCTTGCTTGGCATCCTGTCATCGGCGGTTTGCTATGTCTTCGTCGCCAAGGTCAAAATGAAGTTTGGCTATGACGACTCGCTGGATGCTTTCGGCATTCACGGCGTGGGCGGCATTGTCGGCGCGATTGGGACGGCGATTGTTTATCAGCCATTCCTTGGCGGCCCCGGCGATGGATCGACTGGTGTTTTCGAACAGCTCGGCATCCAGACGTTCGGCGTCGTGGTGACCATCGCTTGGGCTGCAATCGGTACGCTCATCGCTGCTTACATTGTGAAGCTGACCATTGGTCTGCGTGTCGATGAAGACACCGAAGTCGACGGGCTCGATATCGCTGAACATGGCGAGCGCGCTTACAACTAATCAACCAGTTTGGCGGGGGCAGGACCTCTCCCCCTTTCCCCGCCAACCCTTGTTCCTCCTGCGAACGAACAAACTGCCAAAGACCGGAACGGTGATCACCGTTCCGGTCTCTTTTTTGTTTGGGTTTTGGTGTTTTGCCGGAGGTTTGGGATCAGAGCCGCAGGCGCGAGGACACCGCAGAATAGGTGGCGCACAGTAGGTGGCGCACCGCAGAGGGCGCGCGCAACCAAAATCCCTACCCCGCTTTGATAAAGTCCGCGCAGCGTTCGCCGATCATAATGCTCGGCGCATTGGTGTTGCCGCTGACGATCTTGGGCATCACGCTCGCATCGGCGATCCACAGCCCTTCTAGGCCGTTCACCTTCAATTGAGGATCGACCACGGCATCCGCGTCGGACCCCATGCGGCATGTGCCGACCGGGTGATAGACGGTATCCGCGCGGCTGCGGATCAAGTCGTCCAGAGCGGCGTCATCGTTCAAATCAATCGGGTGCCGATCAGTCGGTCCATAGACCTGCATTGGCGGCGCATCGGCAATCCGGTGTGACAATCTGATGCCTGCGCGCAGGACAGCAATATCATGATCATCGTCGAGGAAATTGGGGTCAATTACCGGCGCTGCGGCGGCATCTTTAGAGCCAAGCCGCACTGTACCGCGGCTTTCTGGCCGGAGCACACAGGCATGAAGCGAAAAGCCATAGCCTTTCACATTTTCGCGCCCGTGATCCTCAAGCACGGCGGGAACGAAATGCCATTGCACATCGGGTGCAGGACTGGCGTCCATCACTGTCCAGAACCCGCCTGCCTCGGCATAGGGCGTAGTCATCGCGCCGGTGCGTTTGCGGCGGTGTTCCAGAATGGCGCCCGCCATTTTCAATGTGCCCTTGATCGTCCCGCCGATGGGCACATCGCTGGTGGTTTCCCAGCCGGAGACATAGTCGATGTGATCCTGCAAATTGGACCCCACCGCAGGCTTGTCGAGAACAACATCGATGCCTTGTTCTTTCAAATGTTCGCCCGGGCCAATGCCTGACAACATCAAAATCTGGGGCGAGCCAAAGGCACCGGCGGACAGGATCACGCCTTTGCGGGCGTAAATCATCTCTGATTTCTTGCCCCGGCGCACCATGACGCCGGTTACGCGGCCTTGTTCCACAACCAGTTTTTCAACCATTGTGTCGGTGCGAATGGAAAAGTTGCCTTGCTCTCTGATCGGCTCCACATATCCGCGCGCGGCGGACCAACGTTCGCCATCGCGCTGAGTCACTTGGTACAGGCCAAAGCCTTCTTGCGACGCGCCGTTAAAGTCAGAATTGGTGCGCAATTGCAGCTCTGCTGCGGCCTCGACAAAGGCGTGGCTGGTGGGGTTGGGGGAACGCTGATTGGAGACGAATAACGGCCCGCCAGCGCCGTGAAAATCATCGCCGCCGCGCTCATTCGCTTCTGATCGTTTGAAATAGGGCAGCACATCATCATAGGACCAACCGGTGCAGCCCATATCGGCCCAATTGTCGTAATCCCATTTGTTGCCGCGAATATAGACCATCGCATTGATTGCCGAGGATCCGCCCAATCCTTTGCCGCGCGGCTGGTAACCGATCCGCCCATTCAGCCCCTTTTGCGGGACGGTATCGAATTTGTAATTCGCCGAATTGCGGATGAAGGGCATGAAGCCCGGCGTTTTGATCAACACATTGTCATTGCGTCCGCCTGCCTCAATCAAGCAAACGCGCCGCGTGCCATCCACGGCCAGCCGCCCTGCAACCGCGCTGCCGCCGCTGCCGCCGCCAATGACGATGTAATCAAAACTTTCCATGATCTCTCCTCTTGAGGGGAGAGACTAGGCAGCTTCGCCCTTTGCCGCAATCGAGTTTCGGCCTGAAACCGAGTTTTGGGTAACCGAATTTTCGGCACCCGAGTTTTGGGAAACTGATTTTGGATCGGCACTGATGTCCGCTGCGCCGCGATAATTGCTGCGATCAATACCCCGTTCAATCCAGCGGGCGCGGATCATATCTGATGTTTCGCGGGTGCCATCATGGCTCCACCCAGGTGGGCGCAGCAGATAAGACAATTTGTGCCGCCACGGGGCCGCCCAAATATCGCGGATCATTCCGATCCATTCATGGAACACCGCCCATAGCAGGTTGAAACTGCCCAATTGCTTCACAATCCCGTACCGAATGCGTTCGTCATCGCGTTCGGCGGCAAAACTGCCAAACATTTTATCCCACACAATGAAAACACCGGCATAATTGCGATCAAGATAACGCGGATTGGTCGCGTGATGGACGCGGTGATGGCTGGGCGTGTTCATTACCGCCTCAAACCAGCGGGGCATGCGGCCAATCGCCTCTGTGTGGATCCAGAATTGATAGACCAAATTGAAGCCGCCGCAGATCGCCACCATCGCCGGATGAAAGCCAAGCAAGATCAGCGGCAGAGCAAATAGCAGGCCAAAGGTGAAAGACCCCGTCCAGCTTTGCCGCAAGGCGGTCGATAGATTGTAATGCTGGCTCGAATGGTGGTTCACATGGCTGGCCCACATCCAACGGATGCGGTGCCCCGCGCGGTGGACCCAATAATATTTGAGATCATCGAGGATAAAACACAGCGGCCACGCCCACCAAACTGTCCACCATTCGGCAGCAAAATCGAAAAGCCGATAGTCATAGGCCGCGATAAACACATACAGCGCAAAACCGCCAAACACCGCGCCCGCAACGGTCGATCCTAGGCCAAACGACAAGCTGACCAGCGTATCCTTCGGCTCATAAGCCTCTGGCGAGCGGAAGCGGGACCACGCCATCTCTGCCAAAACGGCGATGACAAATAGCGGCACGGCATATTGGGTGGGGGAGAAATCTGGCATAGTCTTTTGCTGCTTATAACCGGTTGATCGCGTCGGCCCAAATGGCCGGGTCTGTGACGGACAGGCGCACCGCGCCGAATGTGCTTTCGCCGCAATCGACCACCAATCCGTCCACCTCCTCGCGCACTTTCGCACCGCCGGTTAAGACGCGGCCTGCAAACCGATTGCCGTGCAGTTTGATCACCATGATCCGGCCGGCGTCATCCTTCGCCAGCGCGGCCTTACCGCCGCGCCCGATTGAAATGCGCTGCGCTTCAAAGCCATCTACGACCTCACCAGCCGCTTGGCGAACCGCGTCATCATCTTTCAGCAACGGTTTCCCGCCCAGGCCGATCATGCGCGCAATCGCATAGATTACCAGGATCGCGGCGAGCGACACGCCAAATTGCAGCAGAAGTGGGGGGATTTCCATGCTTTCATATTCCTCGCATGCAGGATTGGCATAGAGCGCAAATTGCGGCAAGCATGCGCGCAAGGAGAGACCCATGAAATTCCCTGCAAAGACTATCGCCCTAGCTGCCACCGCCGGATTGTTGCTGGGGACAGCGCCGCTGACGGCGGACAGTCATAGTGAGGGCGGAAGGGTGTCTGGCTCTGTTATGCCCGACCCTGTCATGATCGTGGATGCAGAGGCGGAGCGCACCGCACGCGTGGCGCAGCAATTGTGGGAGTTTGCGGAGCTCGGCTATCTCGAAACACGTTCCAGCGGCTTGATGCAGGTTGAGCTGGAGGGCGAGGGTTTTCGCGTAGAAACAGGCATTGCCGATATCCCAACCGCCTTTGTTGCGGAATGGGGTGAGGGCGGGCCTGTGATCGCTATTCTGGCGGAAATGGATGCGCTGCCGGGGATTAATCAATCCGGAGCGGCCTCGCGTGATCCGGTTGATGGCAAACATGCTGGCCATGCTTGCGGGCACAATTTGTTCGGTGCCGGTTCGCTGACGGCGGCCATTGCGGTGAAAGAATGGTTGGAGGCGACCGGGACGCCGGGCCGGGTACGGCTTTACGGAACACCCGCCGAAGAAGGTGGCTCTGGCAAAGTTTACATGACCCGTTCGGGCATGTTCGATGATGTTGATGTTGCGATCCATTGGCACGCGGATGATGAAAACAGCGCAGCGGCGCGGACAAGTCTGGCCAATCGGTCGGCGAAGTTCCGCTTCAGCGGGGTTTCAGCCCATGCCGCCGGCGCACCGGAACGGGGGCGCAGCGCGCTCGACGGGGCGGAGGCCATGAATATGATGGCCAATATGATGCATGAACACATGCCGCAGGATGCGCGGATGCATTATGTCATCACCAGCGGCGGCAATGCGCCCAATGTGGTGCCCGATTTTGCCGAAGTCTTTTATTACGTCCGCCATCCTGATCCCGAAGGCGTTGAGCAAATTTGGGAGCGGTTGGAAAATGCGGCGCGCGGGGCGGCATTGGGGACCGGCACTGAGGTTGAGTGGGAAGTCATTCACGGCAACAATCCGCTGCTTGTCAATGAGACATTGGCCCGCGCGATGCATGCGCATCTCGAAACAGTAGGCGGGGTGGAATACACCGCTGAAGAATTGGCCTGGGCACAGGAATTGCAGGAATCATTGGGCGATGCCGCCTTGCCGCTGGCAAGTGCCGGGGAAATCCAACCCTATAATCGCAGCCTTGGTTATGGCTCCACCGATGTGGGCGACGTGTCATGGGCAACGCCAACCGTCGGTGTGCGAACGGCGGCTTGGGTGCCGGGGACAAGCGCGCATAGCTGGCAAGCAGTGGCCGCGAGTGGTCATTCGATTGGACACAAAGGCGCGCAAGTCGCGGCAAAAGCGATGGCTCTGATGGCGGTGGAATTGTTCCTTAACCCGCAAATGCGCGCACAAGCGCGGGCCGAATTTGATGCGGCGCGCGGCGAGGATTACGTCTATCGCTCGCTGCTTGGTGACCGCGCGCCGCCGCTCGATTACCGCCGGTAAAGGCGTTAATCCGCGGCATTGGCCTATTTAGCGTGCGGCAAGCATATCGAGCATGGGGCGCACTGGGCTGACATCATAACCCGCCGCCACTGCCTTGGCTGCGATGTCGTCTGGCGCGGTGCCAGATTTGGCCTGCGCCAACGCCCAAAGCAAGGTTGAACGCGTGCCGGACCGGCAATAGGCCAGCACATTGTCACTGGCTGCGTCCAAGGCTGCGATCATCTGATCGACTTGCACTTCGCTGAAACCGGAATGGCCGATTGGGATGGCGATATAATCAATGCCAGCGGCCTTTGCGGCGCTTTCAATCTCATCCCCTTGCGGCGCAGATGGGTCTTCGCCATCGGGGCGATTGTTGATGATCAGGCCCACGCCAGCCGCCTTCGCTTCTGCGATATCGGCCAAAGTGATTTGCGGGCTAGCCGATACCGAATCGGACAATTTTCGAAAATCGGTCATCGTTGTTTGTGCCTTTCGAAGATGGGAATGGCACTGCTTTGGCGTGATGCGGCATCCTGCGCAAGCGCGGCGGATCGCACGCTGACACGGCGTGAGCCCCCAATTGGGCCTTCAAAAATGTCACATTTTTGCGCGATACGACTCTTGCCGGTTAAATCATTCGCATAGCGGGGCTTTGTGCGCTATGTCTCTTAATACGAAGATGGGCCCGGCATGACCGGCAGACCGTCTGCGTCTGGCGCGACTCGTTGCCCTCGTCGCCAGCGCATAGAAGTTTCGGGCAGCGTGATAGGGTACGTACTGAGTTATGGGTTACGACAGGGGACGTCGGCGCGGCCGGGACAAGCGCGACGGTTTCGGCGAGGACAGCTTTGATCCTTTTGGTGGCGGCGGCGATGGATATTCCCCGCCCGGTGATCGTGGCGGAGACCGTGGTGGTGATCGCGGCGGCAACCGTTATGGCGGCGGCGGCGGTGATCGTTTCGGCGGCGGTGGCGGAGGCGGTGATCGCTTCGGCGGCGGCGGCGGCGGCGCACCACGCGGCGGCGGTGAAGGCGGCGGCGGCGGCGGTTTTAACCGCATGCCTGCGCAAGTTGTCGGCACCGGCAAAGGCACAGTGAAATTCTTTAACAGTCAAAAAGGCTTCGGCTTTGTTCAGCAAGAGGGCGGCGGCGAAGACGTCTTCGTCCACATCAGCGCGGTTGAACGCGCTGGGCTGGAAGGGCTGGCAGAGGGTCAAGAGCTTGAATTCAATCTCGTAGATCGCGGCGGCAAAGTGTCGGCGCAAGATCTTCAGATTGTCGGCGAAGTGATCGCAGCGCCCGCATCAGAAGGCCCGCCTAAGCGTGAGCTGACCGGTGAAAAAGCCAAAGGCACGGTGAAATTCTTCAATTCGATGAAGGGTTTTGGCTTCCTCGTTCGCGACGATGGCCAGCCGGATGCATTTGTGCATATCAGCGCGGTTGAACGCTCCGGCCTGTCGGCAATCAACGAAGGCGAACGCTTCGAATTCGACCTTGAGGTCGACCGACGAGGGAAGCATTCCGCGGTTAATCTGGTGCCTGTGCAGGATTAATCCGCACGCACTGCTGGCCGTTTGACCTTGGAAGAGCGGCCTTTATAAAACATGGTGGCGGCTCTTTTTAAAAAAGGGGCCGCCATTTGTGTTGCTGCCCCATTCTCATCACATTCAAGAATATTGGAATATAGACCTATGACCGTATCACCGCTCATGCCCGTTTATCCGCGCTGCGGCGTCCGGCCCGTTCGCGGAGAACATTGCCATCTGATCGACGAAGACGGCACACGCTATCTTGATTTTGCGAGCGGCATTGCCGTGAACTTGCTTGGCCATTCGCATGCCGGTTTGATCGAAGCGATCCAGCAACAAGCCGCGACCTTGATGCATGTGTCGAACCTTTACGGCAGCCCGCAAGGCGAAAAACTGGCGCAGCAATTGGTCGACAACACCTTTGCCGATACGGTGTTTTTCACCAATTCCGGGGCAGAAGCGGTCGAGGGCGCGATCAAAGCGGCGCGGGCCTATCACCAGAATGCCGGTGATGAGGGCGACAAAAACCGGTTTGAGCTGATCACATTCACCAATGCCTTTCATGGCCGCACGATGGCTACGATCAGCGCATCGAGCCAAACCAAGATGCATCATGGCTTTGCGCCAATGTTGGATGGCTTCAAATATGCAGAATTTGACGATCTTGAGGCGGCAAAAGCGCTGATCGGGCCCAATACGGCAGGTTTCTTGGTCGAGCCAATTCAGGGTGAAGGCGGCATCCGCCCAGCTTCGCAAGAATTTATGCAAGGCCTGCGCGCGCTTTGCGATGAGCATGATCTGATGCTGGTACTGGACGAAGTGCAATGCGGCGTTGCCCGGACGGGTAAGCTTTATGCGCACGAACATTACGGTATTGAACCCGACATTCTCGCCACGGCAAAAGGCCTCGGCGGCGGCTTCCCAATCGGTGCGGTGATCGCGACTGAAAAAGCGGCGCGCGGCATGACCTTTGGCACCCATGGCTCAACCTATGGCGGCAACCCGCTTGGCATGGCCGCAGGCGGCGCGGTGATGGACGCAGTGGCGAATGAAGAATTCCTCGCCGAAGTCACAGAGAAGGGTGAACGCATCCGCGCGCGGTTGGAGCAATTTATCGGCAATTATCCCGAATTGTTTGAGTTGGTCCGAGGCAAAGGCCTCATGCTTGGCGTTAAAATGAAGGTCGAGAGCCGGCCATTTTTCGTGCATCTGCGCGACAATCACCAATTGCTGACCGTGGCCGCTGGTGATCAGACTTTGCGTGTCATTCCGCCCTTGGTCGTAGGCGATGCGGAGATCGATGAGTTCTTCGAAAAGCTCTCAGCAGGCGCGGCCAGTTTCAAAGTGCCAGAGGCCGCGTAATGAACTCACCATCCGGCTCGCGCCATTTCCTCGACCTGTCCGACGCAGGGACCGACGCAATTGCGGCAATGATTGCCGATGCGCTGGACCGAAAATCGGCGCGAGACGGATGGCCTAAAGGTAAGGCCGATCCGGATGGCCCATTGGCTGGCCGTGTCTTGGCCTTGGTGTTTGAGAAAAATTCGACGCGGACGCGGGTGAGTTTTGATATCGCCATGCGGCAATTGGGCGGCACGGTTCTGATCCTCGAAGCGGGATCGAGCCAGCTGGGGCGCGGCGAGAGTATCGCGGATACGGCGCGGGTTTTGAGCCGGATGGTTGATGCCATCATGCTACGCACCGATGACCACGCCAAGATTGAGGAAATGGCGAAACATGCCAGCGTCCCGGTTATCAACGGCCTGACAGATCGATCTCATCCTTGCCAGATTGTCGCGGATTTGTTGACTGTGATCGAGCATCGCAAGCCGCTTCCGGGCCTCGAATTTGCTTGGTTTGGTGATGGCAACAATGTGCTGCATTCGATTTTAGAAGCAGCCGGCCTGATGAAATTCAATGTTCGCGTGGCGACGCCAAAAGGTTTTGAGCCGGATCCAGAATTCGTCGCAATGGCGCAGGCGGGCGGGGCACAGATCACCTTGACCGACGATGCCGCAATTGCGGCGAGCGGCGCTGACGTTCTAGTGACGGATACGTGGATTTCGATGGGGCAAGAGGATGCTGAGGAAAAGCGCGGGGCAATGGCCCCGTATCAGGTCAATGCAGCCTTGATGGCGCAGGCCAAGCCAGACGCAATATTCCTGCACTGTTTGCCAGCCCATGTGGGCGAGGAAGTGTCTGAGGATGTGTTTGAAGGTCCGCAATCGGTCGTCTTTGACGAGGCGGAAAACCGGATCCATGTGCAAAAATCGGTGCTGCTTTGGAGCTTTGGATTGATTGGCTAGGGCGCGGTATCGCAATATTGGAGTTGCGGGGGCTTCAAGGCAGCGCGCGCAATCACCATATGGCCGGTCATGACAATTCAGCCTGAAACATTCTCTGATAAATTGCTCGGCTTCACTTTGCCGGCTCGCAATGCGCGTGCGCGGGTCGTTCGGCTTGATAAAGTGGTGGCAGACGTTTTGGCGGCGCATGATTATCCGCCTCCAGTCACTCACCTTTTGAGCGAAGCATTGGTTCTGGCGGCGTTGATGGGGGGGCTGCTGAAAGCCGAAGGCGATGACGCACAATTGACCATGCAGGCGCAAACGAAGGCGGGGATCGTGTCGCTCTTGGTGTGCGATTATCGCGGTGGCAGCTTGCGCGGATATTGTGATTTTGATGCCAGCCGTCTGGCAGAATTGGGCGCAAACCCTCCTCTTTCCGCATTGTTTGGAGAAGGGTTTTTGGCCATCACCTTCGAAACAGGAGGGGCGCAGCGCTACCAAGGGATTGTGCCGCTCGAAGGGGAAACTTTGGCCGAAGCATGCGAGGCCTATTTCACCCAATCAGAGCAATTGCCCACGATGATCCGCATCGCTAGCCGCTCGAATGACAGCGGCGAGGCGGCGGCCGGCTTGCTTATTCAGCATCTTGCCGATGGCGAAGAGGGAAGAGAGCGGTTGCATGCGCGAATGGATCACCCAGACTGGGAGCATGTCGCGGCTTTGAGCAGCACCATCAGTCATGAGGAATTGCTCGACCCTGAGCTTTCGCTCGAGTCGATTGCATGGCGGCTGTTTCACGAAGAGGGCGAGGTCCGGATTCAGCCGGGTGCTGCGCTCGCTCGCGGTTGCCGCTGCAACGCAGAATATTACACATCGGTTGTGGCGCGTTTCCCTAAAGCGGAACTCGAAGAGATGCGCGGCGACGACGGTAAGATCTCGGTGGATTGTGCATTTTGCGCGCGGACTTTCCCGCTTGCGCTTTAACGGCGATCTACCGTTCAGGATTTGCTCATCACTCCAATGTTAACAAGACCATGAAATTGCGAAAGGTTTCACTGAAAACAACGACATGATCAAAAATCGCGCCCCCTCTCCTATCGGCATCGCTGCCGCTGTCGGCATGATCGCATTGGGCCTTGCATTGCCCGTTGCGGCCCAGTCAGACGGCCTCGCCATGCTGAACGGACTGACCAAGGGGGAGTGGACGGTTAAGCATCGTGATGGTTCGGCGGATAAGAAAATCTGTGTACGGACTGGTCAGGAATTGATCCAGCTGCGCCATTCCGAAGGCGATTGTAGCCGTTTCGTTGTGGAAGACGCCGCAAGCAAAGTGACAGTTCAGTATACGTGCCCAGGCAATGGCTATGGCCGCACAGACATTCGCAAGGAAACGGGCGGCTTGGTTCAAATCGAGAGCCAAGGCATCGCCAATGGATTGCCATTCCAATTCGCAGCCGAAGCCCGCCGGACCGGTAGCTGCTAAGCCACTGCGATTCTCGCAGGTGTTCAAGCACTAATTGTTGATCGATGTTGGCCAGCCGGGCTAAGCGGCAACCATGAACAACACACAATCCACCAATCCAAAACCAAAAGCAGTCGTGCTTCTTTCTGGCGGCCTCGATTCGATGGTGACGGCGGCAATCGCTCAAGAAAGCGGCTTTGATGTGCACGCTCTGACTGTCGATTATGGGCAGCGGCACCGCGTGGAGCTGACATCGGCCGCGGCGATTGCTCAGCGGCTTGGATTGGCAAACCATGTCGAGATTGCATTGGACCTCAGAGCATTTGGCGGATCAGCATTGACCGATTCGATCGACGTGCCGAAACGCGGGGTCGGTGATGATATCCCTGTCACCTATGTGCCCGCGCGTAATTTGGTTTTCCTCGCCCTTACCACCGCTTGCGCAGAGGCAACTGGCGCAAAGGATGTTTTTATTGGCGTCAATGCGCTCGACTACTCAGGCTATCCCGATTGCCGGCCAGAATTCATAGAGAGCTTTGCGGAGACAGCGCGGCTCGGCACGAAAGCGGGAGTAGAGGGGAAGCCATTCACCATCCATGCGCCGCTTCAACACATGACCAAAGCTGACATTGCGAAAGAATGCGACCGGCTGGGCTTGGACCCAGTGTGGAGCTGGTCTTGTTATGATCCTGCGGCGGACGGCAAGGCTTGCGGGCAATGCGACTCGTGCCGATTGCGAAAAAAGGGTTTTGCGGAAGCCGGAATAACGGATAGCACTCGCTACTCTGATTGAAGCGCTGGACACGCGCTCCGACTTACAAAAGATCCAGTCTAGAGGGAATCTTCATTGGCCGAAGACGTCGCAAAGAACCCCGAATCTATCGACCAAACGAATGACACGGTGCCGGCATACAGCTGGTACGCACTGAGCGTGCTGGTTGTGGTCTATGTGCTGAACTTCATTGACCGGCAAATCCTGTCCATTCTGGCGAACGATATTAAGGCGGATCTTGGAGTCGATGACGCTTATCTCGGCTTTCTTTACGGGACAGCCTTTGCAATTTTTTATGCGCTTTTCGGCATTCCGCTCGGTAAATTAGCGGATAGCTGGAAAAGGGTTCGGCTGATGACGCTGGGCTTGGCGCTTTGGTCTGCAATGACAGCAGCGTCTGGTTTCGCTCGTGACGCAGGCACACTCACTGTTGCCAGAATTGGTGTTGGAGTAGGCGAGGCGACTGCTAGCCCGTCTGCTTATTCTCTTATTTCGGATTGGTTTCCGGCGCGCCTCCGGGCGACTGCCTTGGCGATCTACAGCTCAGGCTTGTATATCGGAGGCGGTGTGTCGCTGGCGATTGGCGGGCTGGTCGTCGACCAATGGAACGACGCATTTCCGGATGGCGGACCGCTTGATCTGGCCGGCTGGCAAGCGGCCTTCATCGCGGTAGGGCTGCCGGGCTTGTTGTTGGCTGTTTGGGTTTCGACCCTTCGCGAACCGGTACGAGGGGCAATCGATGGGCTTACCGCACCGGAAGACCCGCATCCGTTTCGCGGGTTTGTGCGCGAACTCTACACGGTAATTCCGGGTTTCACGTTCTTTGGCGCGGCCAGCCGCGGTGCGGGGGCGCTAGCGCTCAACGTGGTGGTCTTTTTCGCTGCGTTTGTGGTGGCCTATGGGCTCACTGAAATCCTTGGATCAGGGCCAGGTCAGATTCTTCCAATGATTACAGACCAATGGTTGCTGCTGGCAATTGGCTATTATGCTGTTTTCTGTTGGGCGACCGCGCTTCGGGCACGTGACTATCCTACTTTTGCGCTCACGTGGGGGTCGCCAGCATTTCTGTGCACGATCCTAGGATACGGGACTGTTGCGTTCATGGCTTATTCTGCGTCCTATTGGGGAGCGCCTTACGCAGAGCGTGTTTTCGATGTTTCGAAAGGGGAGTTGGGCTTCTGGCTCGGAGGCGGCGGTGCCGCTGGCGGTTTCCTAGGCGTGATATTGGGCGGCCGAATGGCCGATGCGCTGTTCACAAGAATGCCGTCGGGGCGCATTTGGGTGGTTTTGTTCGGCTTGCTCGCGCCAATTCCCTTCGCAATTGTGCAATATACAACCGATAATTGGACGCTGTTTATCTTTTTGAACGTGGTAGTTGGGGCTTTGGCTGCCTCGGCGTTGGGTGCCGCTGCGGCGAGCAGCCAAGCACTGGTTCTGCCAAGAATGCGCGGCACTGCTACGGCGACATTCTTCTTGGCAACAACACTCGTTGGATTGGCCCTTGGGCCATATACCGCAGGCTATGTCTCTGCGCAGAATGACGGAGATCTGAGTATTGGGGTTCTATCCACTTTGTGGATTACTCCGATTGGGCTCATGTTGTTGATTGCCGCAATCCGGCTCGTGCCAGCGGCTAACGCTAGCGTTCTGGAGCGAGCTACCGCTGCGGGAGAGCCTGCGGTCTCTGAGGGTTGATGCGCCGATTCAGGCGTCTGTTCCGACCACGACGTGTCTAGTTCGATAGCTACATCATGCGTGAGGTGTTGGGATCGCGTGGATCTAGCAATTGCGAGCGTGCAACCGGGATCGGCATGAAGTGTATCCTTGCGGGCAGGCCTATGGCCCGGGGTGCGCGGCGCACGGATTGCAAGCGGTCTTCAGATTTTAATATGAGAGATGCGTGTGACTTCGTCAGTTGCAGCCGCCCCCCTTGGTGATTGCCTCCAAAACTCTTGCACCCAGCCTAAACCAAGCAACAAAAAAGGGGCCGGAAATCTCCGGCCCCTTAATTTTGTCAGCTGAATTCAGCCTTACATGCCCGAACCCGGACCGTAAGTGACTTCAACACGGCGGTTCTGCAGTTCGCGAACACCGTCAGCGGTAGGTACGCGTGGCTGTGATTCGCCAAACGCTTCGCCGCTAATGCGACCACCCGGAATGCCGCGACCGGTCAGGTAAGCCGTGACCGATGTGTTGCGACGCTCAGCCAATCCGATGTTGTAAGCAACGCTACCGGAACGGTCGGCGTGGCCTGCAAGCATGACGTTCGCGGTACCGCAATTGGCGTAAGCCGTGACTGCGTTATCCAAGATCGTTGCCGCATCCGCAGTAATGACCGATTCGTCGTGGTCAAAGAACACGATGTACGGGCCAGTGTTACACGCAGGCGCCGGTGGTGGTGGCGGCGGTGGTGGCGGTGGCGGTGGTGGCGGTGGTGGAGGCGGAGGTGGTGGAGGCGGCGGTGGTGGAGGCGGAGGTGCCTCGCCGCCAAAGTTGTAGATGATCGACCCCAAAACCGAATGTGAGCTCAGATCAGTTTCGAGCGAACGCCCGAGCGGATCAATAATGCTTACGTTCGTTGCATTGAAGTAGCGATACTTCAGACCAACATCCCAGCTATCGCTGATTGGTGCGCGAACACCGGCGAGAAGCTGCCAAGCAAGACCTGTGTCAGAATCGTCCCAGACGCCTGGGCCGTTTGTGTTCACGCGGCCGTCGAGGTCGACGCGAGCAACACCAACACCTGCACCAGCAAAGCCTTGGATGCCTTCGTCAGAGCCAAAGTCAAAAAGACCATTGACCATGAAGCTCAGTGCATTGAATTCACCAAGAGCAGCACGCGTGCCGGTGAAAGTGTTGAAACCACCCGGCGCAGTTGCCGATGGGTTGTTAACGAGGCCAGCAGTGCCTGCTGAAACTTCGTCGAGCTCTGCGGTCCGATAGCTGGCTTCTGCTTCGAGACGGAACGCCCCAAAGTCGTGGCCAACTACTGCACCGAAGTCTCCTCCGGAATCGTGGTCAGCGACGGCATCGCTAATGTTGCCGTCAACATCAAAAGTGACGTCTTCAACAAGCATCACACCAGCATCGCCCTGGATGTACCATTGCCCTTCGCGGGCCATAGCGGGCGTGGTGAGTGCGGTTGAAGCCATCGCCAAACCTATGACGATTTTACGCATTCTAAATTTCCCCTTCTTTAGGTCTGAGGCGCTACGTCGTCTCTAACTTCTCCCCAAGGCAGTAGCAAGCAATCAATGGCTCTGAACTGTTGCAAGAATGCCGCGATTGCCCTTCAGGCGGCTAAAAATCGCGGTAGATGGCGTGTTTTGCGAAGTATTTGGGGCGTGGCAGCCCTTCGATTCTTAGGATGGATTCGCAAAAACCCCCGTCTTTCGAAGAACTTCGACGAGATCATTTAGCATCTGTCGTGCCTCTGCGTCGATAGTCCCGCCGCCTGATGGAGCGCTTGGTTCGACCGGACTTTCCCATTGGCCATTGAAGTGCACAAATGCGCCGTGCTCGCGGTCAAACAGTCTCATGCCTTCTTTGGCTTCCAAGAATAGCCAATCTCCGCCGACGCGGACTGCAATCCGATCTTCTTGCCCAGCCCATTCGGCTGTAGCGACGGAGGTCACCCTGTACGTATCTCCGTCGGCAGGCGAGGCAGGTGGTGACGGCAGAGAATCAAGAACACTTTGCTGAAGCAAAGCGTCGATCAATGTGAGGGACTGATTGAGGAAAAACTCCTTCTGCGCTTGGCCAGAAAACAGCAAAGGCAAGCCAAAATGCGGAGTTACCGAGGGAAATGAAAGTGCGACTGCCATCAAAAGTCTCCGGGTTTAAGTGATCGATGCAAGGGAGAGGGGGCGCGATTGGCCATAGGTGCCTAATTGCCGAACCCACAATGATTCTGGCCCAAATTCAGCGAGCAAATCCGCCTTGTCGGTCGGGGTAAGGTTGAATTGGGGCTCGCTAACGGTCCACGATCTCAAGGGTGCCTCGGGCGGGCCATAGCTGACGGTGTAAACCTCTTGCTCTTCGACAAGGGGCACTTCGCTTCCATCGCTCCAGCTCCACTGGCCCCTGGCACGGCGGGTCCAACACAATTGCCACGAATCATCAGTTGCGACGTCCAATTTTGCATGAACGGGGCTCGGCGGGCGCAGTGACAAGCCAGCATTTTGCAAATCGGCAAAAACGGCTTCCTCGTCCCCTCGTCCAATCGCAGCGATGCGGGTTCCAGCAGCGGAGGGCACTTCATCGGTGTTGAGCGCGGTTAAGCGATCATCCACCAAAACCGCCAAAACCCCGCTTTGATGCCCCTGCGCAGCGGCCTGTTCTGTCCCGGCCCGCCCACGCAAGAGACCACTGAGCCGCCATACATTGCCGCCCAGCAATTCTGCCGAAAGGAATTGGACAATCTCATCTCCCACCAACAGCCGGTTTTCGCCCATCGCAAGACCAGTCGCATCTGTGCTATCAAAGGCCAGATCATCAGCCGCTAAGGCGATATCGAGAAAAGCTGCCGGTTCGAACAGGGTGCAAGCAGAGCCATCAATCGGATTTGCAAGCGCACCAAGGACCGCCCGCTGGCTGCTGGCCGATTCAATCGGGTTAAGCGTTGAGCCTTGTTCCACAAACAAGGAGGCCCCTCTCCAACCGTTATTGACTGCGGATGCCGCGGCGTAAATGGTCGGTGTTGCCGGGTTGGACGTGTTGACTGGTGGAACTTCGAACGCGCTTATGAGCGTTGGAGGCGCTTGCAGATCTAAGGGTATGTTGGCAGTGCCAGAATCGCTTGGCACCACAGCCCCAAGTTCTGGCGCATATCGCTCTAGGCTGAGCTCAATCCCGCGGTCGAACCATTCCCAGCTTTTGATGAACCAATAGCCACTCGTATCCGGCAATCTGACGACGCTGCCGGGGCCGATTTGTGGGTCAAGCTCGCCGATCTTCCAAACAACTTGTTCATTGAGCCAGCGCGATCTGTGCGCGTTGGAATTCGCCAATTGGCGCGCGCCCTCTGCGGTCATCGCGGCGGGTAAATCGACCACGGTTTCCCGGCCTTCTGGACGCAATCCCAGCGCTCTTTGAACGCCGGGTTGGTAATCGCGCCCTTCATCATAGTAGCGCAGCGCCAAAGGCTCCCGCCCGGTCGCTTCACCGCGCTGTTTATGCCGTTCCTCAGCGTCCGCACTGTCCCGTGCCGACAATTGCTCCGGCAGGACCGGCACAGATGGCGGCAAGGCAGTGGTCGAGGTGAAATTGAGACCGTCTGCGGTGGTGACGCAGCTTAAGGGGAAGACGCGATCAATTGCGCTCAAGGAAGAGGCCAATGCTCCGCCTTCATCTGAAAAACCCCGGGCATTTTTAAGGACAACCTCGCCAGATTTGTTGATGCTTTGGGGCACCAATTGACCGATCGAGATTGTGTCATCATCCGGGGCAAACAATTCAAAATTCAAGGCAGGAATGCGGTTACCAAAATCGTTGAGTTGCAGGTCTTCGAACACAACATAAGCACAATCGCGAAAGGCCGGTGCTTGGCTGCCGCGATCTGCTGCGATCAGCGGGTCAACAGCGCCATCACCAGTGCCAAGATAGGTGCGCAGCGTCCCTTCAACCTTGAGATCGCCGCCCGCGCCGCGCAGCAAGTTGCCATCTGCCCAGATCCTGCCAATCCGATCGATGGGCGTGCTGGAAAGCGCGACTGCAAATGAAGCGGAATAGGAATAGGTCTTGGTCGACGGTTTGCCTTTTCCGCCGCCTACTTTTGACGTTGATTCGATCAGTTCGGTCGACCAGATCACGGACCCAGCCACACGCATACGGCCAAAATGCCGGGGCATTGGCTGCCCATAGCTGGAGGTTGTGACCGATAGTTCGCGCAGGCGCGGACCTTCTCTGCTTCCGCCGCCAAAAACGGCGGCATCCACCTGTTGGCCGACAATCGCGCCGATAGAGCCGCCGATCGGGCCGCCAACATAGGTTCCGACAGCGGTAAGAATTAGAGTAGCCACGAGGCAATTCTCCTAGAATTTTTTAAAGCAGTCGCCAGTGTGCGAGGGGCTCGGGCGGAATGGGCATCGTTTGGCGCACGACCCGTCTCAAACCTGCATGGGCGTGGATCACCACATCGCCGCATTCGACTATGACGAGATGCTGCTGGGTTGGGCCGGGCTGAACCATCACAACATCGCCGGCGCGCGCCGTTCCTCGGGCAATACTAAACCCCGAATGTTCCGCGAATTTCTGCCAAAGCGTGGTGTTCGAATTGCGCAATCTGTAACCCTCTGGCAGCCGTGCCCGCCCGCCGATTGCTCGAAGGCTGGCGTGAATGAGGCCGACACAATCCAGACCACTGGCGGGATTGCGCCCATGCAACCGAAACTTCGTTCCGATCAGCGAAGCAGCGGCTTGCGCAAGGCGATTTCCCGGCGCCTCAACGAATGTCACGCTCCGCCCTGACCATAACGTGCAAGCAGATCGTTTCCGGGAAGGAAGGGTTCCCCGCGAAAGTTCACAGCATTGGCGAACCGATTGGTGCAGGTCAGCAAAGTGTGATCGCAGCCTTCGGTAAGCTCTGCCGGTGTGCCTGTAGCAATTGCATCATCTAAGGGACGATCAAGGGTGAGCCAATTGCCGTCCGCGCTTATGATCCCAAGCGCCATTCCGGTTTGGGGGCCGCTCAGAAACCGCAATTTGCCGCCGACGAAATCATCACCAGATGTCCCCGAAAATTGCACGCGGTTGAGGTCGAGATTGAAACCACTAAGCGTCACGCGAGAGGTGAATTTGTTAGCGGATAGGCCGCACCCAGGGCCGCAAAATGCCGCCCGGCAAGTCGGGCTTGTGCGCGGGACCAAATCTTGCTCCAGTATGTGTTTGGCAGAGCGCAATTCGGCTGAGAATCCGCGCCGATCATCCTCGATCCGGCCCAACGTTCCAGAATACATCGCATGATGATCGAAGGTTTCCCAATCGACGATCCCGATCTCGATTGCGGCGCTATCGAAGAGACCGGCCGCGAGATCGCGCTCGCGGATTGAATCATGGCTGAGAGCTCCGTCAACACCCGCACTGTCTTCCGACAAATCGGACGTCATCCGGATCGCTGCGGGGACCATGCCCGGTGCGGCCCGGTGCTTTATCCCGCCAAAGGATAAATCCCGGTCGTGGCTCGTGAAGCCAAATGCGATCCCGTCGCGCCGAAAAATGCGCCAATATGTCGCGGCGGTGTCCAATTCCCGATCAAAGAAAACACGCATCAGAGCTCTTCTCTTAGCTCGATAAGTGGGATGCTTGGCGCTTCGCCAGCTTCGAAATTGACGCCGGAAATGTCGATGCGGTCCTCTGCAAAGCGGACCGGCACGTCGAATAGAAAACCCGCCCGAACTTCCGCGCCAATCGCTGGCGCCTGCGCAAGCGTGAGCAGACCATTGGAGCTCAGCGTCCAATCGAGCACGGGCGTTCCGCCGACGCTTACCAAGAGCGTTTCGATCCGGGGCCGTGTGATGGGCCGTTGTTGCGGGTCTTCGCCCGGCCCATATGATTTCATGAGCTGGAAATCTGCTCGCCCGCCATCGCCAAGCCCGATCAGCTGATCAAGCATTGTCGGCGCCCCGGTCATTCCGTTTGAGCTGTGGTCGAAAGGGTCACTGATGCGGAACCCGATTGCCGCACCGCGGCGTGCCCGGAAAAACGCGATCAACTCTGACAATTCAGCTTCTGATCGTATCCCGGGACCAACATCAAAATGCACTCTTGCATCAGACCAGAGCGAATTGCGCCGTTCGTGGCCCGAGGCGGTCACGGAAATAGAGGTCGAAAATTCCGGGGCAACAGCAGTGCTGCGGCCGAGCGGAAAGGGGTAGAGCACGTCGTCAAAGGCTTCCATGAAATCCTCTCCGGTTGGGGGCAGGCGTGTGTATCCATCGCGGTTGATTTGCGGCTGAGCCCAGACATATCGGCGCGGGACGCCGCGCCGCGCGGCCTCATCAATTCCTGCGTCAATTCTTGTCCAAAACTGTTCTGCATCTGCTGGGTCGAGGACAAATCCGGCGAGATAATCCTGTTCCTCAATTGGATATTGCAAACGGGCATCAACGAATGTGTAGGCAGCCCTGCGCAGTGCATCGGCCCCGCCGGTAAGCCAGTCGTAATCCTCCACCTGCAGCCGGTCGAAGGCAGGCCTTGCCCAGCCAAGCGGCAGGTTTGCGCGATAAAGCTCGGGCATTTCGGGGTTGAGAATTGTGGGTGTGAAAGCCAGGAGCAACACCTCTGCATCGCCGGTCGCCGCCTCTCTCACATCGGCGGTCAAGTCGGCGGTCGATTGCGCCAACAAGGCTCCTGCCTCGTCAAGCAATGCGATTTCGGCCGCGCCTAGCGGCTCTCGCATGTCAGCAATTTCTGGTGGCGAGCCGCCAAAAGCGGCGCGCGCCGCATCATCATAGAGGTGAATTTGGCCGTCAATTGTCGTCCACCACCACGGCTCACCAATCTGAAAACGCACAGGCTGTGTGGATGCTTCGAGCAGGCTGGTAAAATTGATCGCGCTTGCGCTTAGCCATGCCATCGCGTCGCTATTCGCAGGCGACAAGAGCGATGATGGCGGAACCCAACCGGTTTGTGCCGCCGCTCCGCTGACTGTGCGCTGTTTCCAAGCTTCCGGGCAAAAGGCGTCGAACAATTCGTAGGAAATTGATGCGATAATCTCGAGATCATTGTCTCTTGCGATCGCAAAGAAATTTTCATGCCAGTTGGTCGCCGGATCACACAATTCACCATTCGGCACGGCGAGTAATGAACCATCTTGCTGAGCGAGCCGCATAAAGTGGCTCATACCGACATAGTGTACGATATCCTCGCGGTAGCCGAGGCCAACCACGCCTCGGATCAAGCGTGCGGGCGTTTGGTCATACCCGTCATCATAGGCGGTTGCGATCCGTTCGCCGTGGACCGGGAGACGCACATCGCCAATTTCGAGCATTCCATGCAGGCCATCTGTTATGATCTGTGAAATCGTCACTTGGCCATTGAAACGGGCGCTCAATGGGGTCGTGCTGCCTGCGACATAGTCCGGCGAGACCAAGGAAATGAACATCCGGTCAATGTCGGCGGGATGGATCGGGTTGCCGGGCAATGCGAAACCGCTGGCCAATTGTGAAAACGGCAGTTCAATCCGGGCATCAGTCGGCGTGCCTGCGGCGTAATTCCAGAGCCTAACAAACCAAGTTTGCGGGTTCCCCGCAGCGTCTCGGCCTTCGATTGTCAGCGTTGGACCGTTGACTTCATCGAGCGGGATAACGCCTTGCGATTGCCAACGAAAACTGAGGATTGTGTTCGAATAATCCCGGTTCGTCGCGTAAGCGAGCAAGGGATGGTCCAAGCTGTCAACGCTATCCCAGATCAGTCCAACCAGTTCCCCCTCGTGGTGAAGTTCAACGTCGATTTGCATGCTGTCGGCGCTGGTGCTGATGACCGATGCCATAGCTGGACGAGGGAAATTTACTGTCCAAAACCGTGGGTCAAACCTTTGCATGAAGCTCGATTCTTGTGCGCGGCGCTCGCTTGTTAGCCAAAATGCCATGATCGTTCCTCCGAGCTCAACGTTCTTGCAATGCGCGGCGGACCGCGCTTGCGACTTGCCGCGAGGACCGCTGCATTGCTGTTGGTGCTGATGTGCCGCGAGGGGACGCCAATTGGATCGCTACGCGGACATCGCGGCCCGGCGCCACCGACCCGGCATTGGGCGCAATTTTGCCGGCGCTTGTCGGGACGAACAATTCCGGCCCATTTTCGCCTACGACATAGCCTCGCCCAGGCGAAACTGGACCGCCTGTGGCACGGCCTGGCAATCCCAGAAGTGAGCCGATTGATTGACCAATCAGACTGCTTAAACCTGAGTTTGAATCGCCAAGCAGCGAGCTAAAGCCAGAATTGATGGCGTGCGATGCGATAGAATCGAGCGTGCTGAACGCGATACGCTTGAGGTCATCGAACCCGAGGCTACCGCGCCTCAATGCAGAAAGCAGGCTGCGCTCTAGAACCGAACCGGCCTTGCCAAAACCATCCAGCAAAGAGGTATCCAGCGCCCCGCGCATGCTTTCGAGATCGGCATTGAATCCGTCGGTGGTGGCCCGGACATCGATCACGAGCTCTTCGAAATTGTCATCCATGTTTGTCGCGCTCCAACATTTGGGCGATTAAGTCTCGGCTGGGTGCCGTTGCGGATTGTTCGGATTCTGGATCGCGGATCGAGGATGCCAATTCCGCAGGGGTCGCCTGCCAAAAATCAGCCGGTCGCCAACCCAGCATCCGCGATGCCAGGCTGCACCAAAGCGGCACGTTGTCGCGAAAAGCACCGTCAGCGCCATCCGCATTGGCCTGTGTCACGCTTGCCCTTGCAGGACCTGAGCAAGGATGGCGCGAACCGGTTTGGTTGCGCCAACTAGGCCCATTTCAAGCACCGCTTTGCCGATGGCTTCGCGGTCGGGGCGGGGATTGCTATCGGTGCAATGCCACAGCAATCCGGTGATCTCTGCCAAAGTGATGCCGCCGTCAGAGGCTCGTTCAACCAGCGCAAAAAGAGAGCCAAGCTCTTCTTCCGCAGCAATAAGGTTTTCAAAGCTGGGGCGCAGCAGGAGCCGGCGACCTTGGACGGTAAACTCACCCTCACCGCGCAGCGGGTTGGCAGCGCGGGTCATGCAGTTACGACCGCGCCGGAACTTTCCAATTGCAGCGTATAATTGCGTTCACCATTGAAATCGCCCGAATAATCGAGCCGCTGGACCACAAACCGCCCGCGCATTCGTGCGCCGTCTTCGAATGACAATTCGTAATCATCAATTGTCCCAGCAAGAGCATGGCTTTGAATTGCGCTTTCCGATTGGCTGCCGAGGAAAATCCCGGCTGCGCTCACTGAGACCGAGCGGGTTCCTGCGCCTGAAAGTAGGTCGCGCCAACCGCCGGATTCCTTGTGAGTAACAACCACGGGATCGCCGTTGATCGACAATTGCGTGGTTCTGAGACCGGCGACGGTTTCGTAAGTAAGCGGCGAGCCGCTGTCACCGATCTTGAGCAGAAATGCTGATCCATTTTGCGCTGGCATAGTTAATTCTCCGGTTCTTAATCAGGGTAGGGGGGCAAAAATTCGGAAGCGAAATTCGAGAAGCGAGCCGCGTAAGTTCCCGGCCCGCTCTTCGCTGCGCGCGCGCAGGAAACGGATAGAGGCGAGCTCAAAACCAGAATGAAACGGCGGCAGGTCAAGCACCCGGCTCTCGATTGCGCTGAGTAAGGGGCCATCGGCTTCCGGTTCATCGGCGCGGCTTTCCAGCTCGATCGCGATACGAACTTCACGCCCTGGCCTGTCTTTGGTGCCCCAGTCGGTCGACGCGCTCGCCGCGATACCAAGCCAAGGCGCGCTTGCGCTGACAGGGGCTTCTTCTTCGATGGCGTTGATCGACGCGAGACCGGGATCAGTGCGGAGCCAGTTTACCAGCTCCGCGCGGAGGAAATTTTCCATCGTTTTAGTCCAATCTCAGGTCAGGCCATAAGGCGCGGGCAGAGCGCCAGCTGGGGCCGCTTTGCTGAAAAGCGGCGGTGATCGATTGACCTTTGCGCAGCGCCAATTTCTTGGCCTGCGCGCTCAGCCGGCTATTCAGGCGATCATTTTGCAGGGTCGCAGTGATCATTGCAGCCGGACCTTGCGCCAGGGCCGCCAGAGCGCCGTAATGCTGGCTGGTGCGGTGCCGTCATTTTTCGACCCGCCGGTGCGGTCTCGGTCCCGGTAATGAAAGGCGGCAAGGCGTATCAAACCCTGTTTTAGAGCCGCTGGAACTGTGTCCCAGCTGGATGCCAGGCCGGTTCGAATCTGCAAGGAGACGGCCTGCCCCTCGACATCTGAAAACAACCGAAAAGCAGCATTGCCGCTCTCATCCAGTTCAAATCCGAAGGCATCCGAAGCGAGCGGACTGCCAGTGCCGTCCTGAGCCAAAACCTCTGCTTGGATCAGCGCAGTCACAGGCTGGGACGATAGGCCGTACCGGCCGGGGCGAGTGGGCATGCGCTCTTCGACAATTTGCGACAAAGGCGTTTGCCCGGTGTAGGCCTCGCAAGTGTCGAGGCTGGTCAAAATCAAATTGACGAGCAATCCATCGTCATTGGGCCGACTGATCCCGAGCCATGCTTTCAGTTCGGCCAGCGGTGCTCCGCTCACATCGGCTGGCTCTACGATATTGCGCCGCATCGCGGTTCTCCTGCAAACTAATTCAAAAGGGTGCACCCGCGCCGCGTCAGCGAGGCAGGAGAGCCGCCCGGAGCGGCGCGGGTGCGAGGTGCCGGCAAGGGAGAAAGGGGGGAACTCAACCTCACCGGGAACTAAGGGACCGCCGGTCAGCGGCCCCTAAGCCAGATCAAGCTTCGATCTTCAGCAGCTTGATTGCATTGGAATCGAGCACTTGACCGCCAACGCGCTTGGTTGCGTAGAAGTGGACGAACGGCTTGTTGGAGAACGGATCGCGCAGCACGCGGGTCGCGCTGTGCTCTGCGATCAGATAGCCATGGCGGAAATTGCCGAATGCGATCGGGAATTCACCCGAGCCAACATCGGGCATATCTTCGGCCTCGACCACTGGATAACCCAGCAGGCGATTAGGCTGACCTTCAACCATGCCCGGCTGCCAAAGGAACGCACCATCCGCGGTTTTAAGCTTGCGGACGGTCGCAAGCGTGGTCGAGTTCATCACAAAGCTGGCGCCTTGGCGGTGGCCGGACTTGAGCGAATGAATGAGGTCGATCAGTTTTGCATCCGGTGCAGCATCAAAGCCGTTGGCATCGCCAGATCCGATATATTGCAACTGGCCGAATGTGCGTGACCCGTCCTCTGCGGTGCTGGTGGCCGCTTGGAGGAAGCCTTCTGGTTGGTTTGTGCCAGAGCCATTGACGAAAGCTGTCCCTTCGGCGCGGGCAAATTCAATCGCTATTTCGCCAGCAAGCCATGTTTCCAGATCGAAAGCAGCGTCATCAAGCATCGCTTGGCTGGCGGCTGGGTTGGCGTAGAGGTCGCCGCCAGGCGGTGCGATTTCAGCAAAATTCGGCGTGTCCGTTTCAGGGCGCGAAGCCGTTTCACTGACCCAGCCTGACGCCGTACCGCCGGTTGCCACCAGTTTGCGGTAACCCGACGTGCCGGTTTGAACGACCTGTGCCAGTGCGCGGATTGGGCTGATTTCAGCAAGTTCGCTGGCGATCATGCTGTCGATCTGCTTGGGCACTGCAAAGCCGCCATCTGACGGCGAAGCGCCATTGATCGACTTCACTTCGGTTTCGCGTCCACGGCGCAAATAGCCATTGACGAAACCTTTGACTTCTTCGGACGCCTGAGCGGAACCGCCGATCGCAGGACGCGATGCGGCACGCGACACTTTGTCCATGCGCGCTTTGACTTCAGCGACATCAGTGCGCAGCACCGCAATATCGGCCTCTGCCTGATCTTGACGGGCAACGACATCAAAGCTCTGCTCTACCGGATCGGCGGGATTTGTTGCCAGTGAAGCTGGGGAAGGAATAGTGATATCCATGGGGTATTGGGCCTTTCTGTTGGGCAATAAAAAGGCCGCCCCAAATGGCGGCCCGACGTGGATGAGGGAAAACGGGGTTAGAAAAGGGGGTTAAGAGATGAAATGAACCCGCGCGCCGTGCTGCAGCGGGTGCGTAACGAGGCTGACTTCGAACAGATCAATGGCCAGCAATTGCCGCCCGGTTTGAGCATGACGCGCTTCTTTCGCGCGGTAACCAAAACTCAATCCGCTGACCTTTTGCGTAAGCAGCAAGGACGCCGCGCGGCTTGCCAGACGGTCGATCCGAGCAATCACGCGGAGGCCTTTTTCATCCTCTGCGACATGTTCAATTTCGCCAACCTTTTGATCCGGGCGGTGCTGCCAAAGCAGCGGGATTGGTGTGCTGCGGCGGGCCAGAGTTTCGCGGAAAGCTCCGTGGTGGATCGTGTCTTGATCGGCATCAGGGATCCCGAACAGACCGGCGTAACCGGCGAAGCGAATGGACTGTGATTGCGTGCCCATCATAAGAGTTCCCACACGCCAAGCCTGACGGCGATCCCGATCAACAATCCTGCGAGCAAGCCGCGAACCGCCCAATCGAGCAAAGCGCGCCAAGCACTGGCCTTTGCATCACGCCACGCGCTGAGCAATTCGCGCAATTCATCAAGATCGCCTTCCGCTCCGGCATCGGCGAGGCCAAGGCGTTCGAGCACGCGTTCGGCGGCCAGCTCGCTGGATTCCTCGACAATTGCGCGCAGAGTCATGAGCTCTGCACCTTCTTCATTGGCCTGGATCATCAGGCTCGCAAGCATGTCTTCGTGGGTCATTGGCTGTCTTCCTCTGCCGCAAAGCCGAGCATCTGACGTTTTTCCGCGCGGCTAAGAAACTCCGCGTCAGAGACTTGTTTCCAAAGCCTCTCTCGGTCCTCAGACAGCGCGGTAATACGATCCAGATCGACCGTGATCGCGGCCTCAGGAAACCACGGGGCAAGCCCTTCTTGAAGCGCCGCAAACAGTTTTTCGGTTAGCGGCAGCAAGGTCAGTCGCCAGAGCGCCCGATTGGCTTCCCTGTAATTGGAATAAGTGTTGTCGCCCGGCAGGCCGAGCAGCATTGGTGGAACGCCAAATGCCAGAGCAATTTCGCGGGCTGCGGCGCTTTTCAGTGTTGCAAAATCCATATCTGCGGGCGACATGGCCATGGATTGCCACTTCAACCCCCCGTCAAGCAGCATCGGCCTGCCGGCATTGACTGATCCAGAAAATGCGGTTTCCAATTCGCACTTTAAGCGCTCAAATTGGTCTGTCGTCAGACCCGCACCATCGCCCGCATCATAGACCAAAGCGCCCGAAGGGCGGGCCGCGTTTTCGAGCAGTGCCCGGTTCCATTCTGAGGCCGCATTATGGATTGCAACGGCCTGCTGAGCTGCCGCGAGCGCGCTGGCGCCTAGATGATCGTCCAGCGGGTGCATCGCTTTGATTTGTATGATATTTGGCCAGCCATCTTCGTCTTCGATAGGGATAGTTATGCGATCGCCGACGACTGAATACTCATAGGCGCATGGCCAGCCATCCGGCCCCGCAATGACCTTTATCCGGTCAGGGCGCAGTGCAAACAATTCGACCGGCTGACCGCTCGCGTCCTTGACGATCTGGACATAGCCATTGCCATGCAAAAGCACTTGAGCGGCCAATGTTTCGATCAGAGATTGCCCTGCGCTTGTTGCGGACACAAGGGCGCTGACGCTGGTGTCATTGATCGTCATGGGCGCCTGACCGACGCCCTCTGACACAATTCGCACAGCCCGCTGTGCGATGGGATTGCCTAAAAAACCTTCGCGGATTGCGCGTTCATATTGATAGTGCCGCCCGCCCGGTTGCTCGGCGAAGGCCGGCATCCAACCTTGCATGGTTCCGGGTGAAAGCGGCACACGGTTTTCCTCCCCGCCCTTGAAGGCGGAGAGCAGGGTGTCGAGCATTGCCATTGCAATTCCTTTGTGATGTTTCGCGTCAGATATGACGCACGCTTGGCCGCGCCGCTGGGCCAAGCATCAGTTCTGTGATTGCCCAGACCAACGCATCGGCGCGGTCGGGGCTGCGGCCTGGGCCGGAGTAATCCCCGCCAATAAGAAGGCCGCACATTTGGTCTTCGAGTTGCGGGAAATGCCCGCAATGTCGGACGCGGCCCGACGAATAGAGCGCGGCGACAGGCTCAGCCCTTGCGACTTTGCCGCGGCTGGCATGCACCAACTTAACAGGCAACCGATTGTCGGCGGCCCGCAAAACACTCTCTACCATCGCTCCGCCCTGATTGGCCTCGGCCACAACGCGGTCGGCTTTCCAATGCGCCGCGGCATCTGCAACGATTTTTGCCCACTGATCGGGCTGTGCCCGGCCCAACGAGCAATCAGCGAGAACCCTAGAAATACCGTCACTGCCTTGTGCAGCAACGATGATCCCGCATTCATCTCCGTTGGTAGAGATTGGCGGGTCGACCGCCACGACGATGCGGCGCAAGTCAGGCGAGCAACTGGTCTCTCGCGCGGTTTCGAGCATGGTGCGGGTCCAAAGTGCGCCTTCTATATCCAGCAGCATTTCCCCGGCGATTTCCTGACGGGCCAATTGGCTGCCCGCGTACTCTTCCTCAACTGCTGCTAAAAATCGCTGCGGCAAGTTGGTCGCATTGTCATAGGTCGAACCGCGCGTAATGGCGGTTGCACCAGACTGTTCTTGATCAAGCAAACGTTGCACCAGCGGCACAGCGCGCGGGGTTGTGGTCACCGTAATTCTGGGGTCCTGGCCTAGCCTCAATCCCATCAACAAATTGTCCCAAGCCCGCGTGGCGCGATTGTGTGACAGCGGCCATTTGCCTATCTCATCACACCAAGCATGGCTGTGCTGCGGCCCGCGCAGGCTTTCCGGCTCTGCCGCAGAGTAAAGCTGAACTTGGGCGCCATTCGGATAACGGACCCGTCGCAAGGACGCTTCGAATGTTGGGCGCCGCTCTGGCGGGGAGCAGGCAAGTAAACCGCTCTCTCCCTCAATCATGACGGCTCTCGCTTCTGCCAAAGACGAGGAAACGAGCGCTATTCGCGCTTCGCTTTGGCTTTCAGCGACCATGCGCACCCATTCTGCGCCTGCCCGAGTCTTCCCAAAACCGCGCCCAGCCAGGATCAGCCAAGTGCGCCAATCACCATCGGGCGGCAATTGTGCGGCGCGGGCTAGCAAGCCCCAGTGAAATTCAAATTCGTTCCGTTCTTCTTGGTTCAGCGCCGCAACAATTTGCTTTTGGACATCGCCGGATTGCTCCGCCAACCACCCAAAATCACTGGTCACGGCCCTTTGCTTTCCGGTTCAGTTATACGGTGCCGCTCGCTGCGAACTTGCGCGCGAATGGCCTCTACCTTGCGGTCGATAGAGGCGCGAACTTCGGCGGCGCTAACATTGCGCTGCGCGGCCTGCGCACGCGCCGCATTCTCTCGGTGAGCCGAGAGCAACCGTATGGCGTTGGCGAAATCATATTTGTCGGCCGCTTCGGTTTGTTGATCACCCTCGCGCAAACGGCGCAGCACTTCCATTTCTAGATGAACGTACCCTTCCCATAGAGCGGTCAGCCAATCGCGGGCAAACTCAGGGTCTTCACGGCGGAGTTTGTACGCTTGGCTGGAACTGATGCCGGCATGTTCTGCGGATTTGGTGACGTTGGAACTCTCGGCGAGAAAGTCGAGGAATTTGGAACGCCGTTCTTTGTTGAAGTTTCGGCGATTGCGGTGCGCGGTCATGCTCGTTCCTTTCGTGAAGGGAGCAATAAAAAAGGCGGCGTTTCCTAGAGGAAAAGCCGCCCGGCGGGGTCGCGCCAATGTGCTTGGGAAGAATCGGTATTTCTCGATGTTGCCTTCTTCTAACCAAAGAGCGTGACGATGTCAATCAAAATAACCTATTTGGTGAAATTAAGTCAGTTGCATGGATGCTAGCGGTCGCCTAATTCGGGCCCGATACAGCATAGGGATGTTTCAAAATTGGCTTGGCTTCGCGCATTATACGAATGGACGATGGACAAGGCTGCGCACCCTTATGCGGTGTGGTGGCTCGCTTTTTTCTGTTTCATTGAATCGAGCTTTTTCCCAATTCCGCCGCATCCCTTACTAGGGTTGATGTGCCTCGCGGAGCCTAAGAAGGCGATCCGGTTTGGTTTGATCGCGACCGTGGCGTCCGTTCTCGGCGGATTGTTCGGCTATGGCATCGGATATTTTCTCTTCGACGCGGTGGGCATGCCGTTATTGTCGGCAATCGGCCTCGCGGACAGCCTGCCTGCGGCTCAATGCACTTTTGACGAATACGGAGTGGCAGCGGTGATTATTGCCGCTGCGACGCCTGTGCCGTTCAAGCTGCTGACCATCACCGCAGGATTTCTGGGTATGGATTTGGTGCCATTCGTGCTCGCCAGCTTTGCCGGACGCGCGATGATGTTCCTAACAGTGGGAATTTTGTTCCGGGCTTTTGGTGCACCAATCAAGCAAATGATTGATCGCTATCTTGGCTTGCTGACAACCCTGTTTGTGATCTTGGTGGTCGGCGGCTTCATCGCTTTCACACAATTCGCAAGCGGCGATGGCGATGACAATGATGCGCCGCCTGCCTGCGAAAGCGCAGAAACAGTGCAGGTCTAAGAGAGGTTGAAGTGATCCCGACCGCGCGCTCGCAGTTAGGAGATGATCCCGACGGCTTTGCCAGCGCGCTCAAACATCTGGAGGATTGTCTCCACCTCTTCTGAGGAATGCTCCGCACAAAGCGAGCAGCGCAGCAGCGTCATATTTGCAGGCGTTGCCGGCGGGCGTGCGAGATTGACATAAAGCCCTTCTTTCAAAAGCGCCTCCCACATCCCTGCACCGCGCTCTAGGTCGGGCATGATCACCGCAACGATTGCGCTTTGCGGTTCGCTTGTGCCCAATTCAAAGCCCATTTCGGTGAGGCCTGCGTGAAGCCGCTTAGAATTTTCCCAAAGATGCGCGCGCTTATTCGATCCATGCATCAATTTGCGGATCGACGTGGCCGCCGTCGCTACCACGCTGGGGGGCAGGCTAGCGGTAAAAACATAAGGGCGGCAAACAAGCCGCAAAATGTCGAATTTCGGATGGTTGGAGACGCAGAAGCCGCCGACAGTGCCAACGCTTTTAGAGAATGTGCCGATGATGAAATCAACATCATCCATTACGCCTTGCTCTTCGGCAACTCCACGTCCGTTTTCCCCGATAAAGCCCATCGAATGCGCCTCATCAACCAAGACCATCGCGCCATATTTCTTGGCGATTGCGACCATTTCCTTGAGCGGGGCAACATCGCCGAGCATCGAATAGACGCCCTCGAGAATGACCAGCTTACCGGCGCCTTCCGGAATCCGGCGCAGGCGCTTTTCCATCGCTTCAATATCATTATGGCGAAACGGCACGATTTCCGCATTGCCCATGGCGCAACCATCATAGATCGACGCATGGCTATCAATGTCGAGGACAACGTAATCGCCCTTGCCCGCAATAGTCGCGATGATCCCCAGATTGGCCTGATACCCGGTGGAAAAGACCATTGCGTGGTCCATCCCGTAAAATTCCTTCAGCGCCTCTTCGCATTCGCGGTGTCCTTGATAGGTACCGTTAAGAACGCGGCTGCCGGTTGTGCCTGACCCGAAATCAGCCAAAGCCTGTTTGCCCGCATCCAAGACATCGGGATCAAACGTCATACCCATGTAATTGTAGGTGCCGAGCAAGATCGTATCGCGGCCGTTGCACATCGCCCGTGTGGGGGAGAGCACTTTTTCCATCACCAAATTAAACGGATCTTCCACCCCCGTGGCCAGCAACGTCTCACGCGTCTGGATGATGGGATCAAACTTTGAAAAAAGATCGCCCACGGGCTTTTCGGTGGTCGTCGCAGTATCAGGCAAAGTGTCAGTCATGGCGCGCTCTCTATCAGCTATCTTGCAGCTTGTGCACTGCGGTCACCAATTGTCCGTAAGATTCGATTTCGGCCTGCTGATTCATGCTGATGATAATGTCGAATTCATCCTCAATCTCGGCAACGAAATCCATGACGGTCAGGCTGTCAAATTCGAGATCTTTGGCAAAGGTCGTCGCATCGGTGATGGCGACACCTTTCTTGTTAAAGGGTGCGATCAGCCCGCGAATGCTTTCGTCAACTTCGGCTTCGGTCATGGTGAGGTTTGCTCTTGTTATGCGATCTTCATCGGCGATTACCGCTCCTAACGCATGGAAAGCGTTTTGGAGCCAAACTTGTCAAGCATTGCCGTCACTGGCACATGCTCTGGGGTGCAAATGGGGGAAATGAGCGCGTGATACAAGCGGATGCAAAAGTTGCACCTGAAGACGCACCTGAAGATGCAGTCGAAACGCATGTGGCGGAGCAAGGCGTTCAGCGGGCCGAGCCACGCGAATTTTCCGCGCAATCAATCCACTTGGTCCGCACCGCGCAGATCAACACTTTGACCCTATCCCAAATGGCGGATCAAAAAGCCTCAATTCTAATCGGCGCGACATTCGTTGTGTTTTCCTTGGCCGTGACCCGCTTGATCGGCAGCGACCTCAATTTCTCCACCCTCTGCCTTGCGGCAACGGCATTTTTGTCATCCCTGTGCGCTGTGATGGCGGTTTTGCCGTCCTTGGGTAAACCACCCCAAGATCCGGCCGCATTCAATCCGCTGTTCTTTGGCCATTTTGCAGCCATTAGCGAAGCGCAGTGGACAGAGGAAATGCTCGATGATTTTGCGACGGATGAAACGCTTTTCCGGGCAATGTTGAAAGACATCCATCAAAATGGGCAGGTTCTGTACCGCCGAAAATATCGTTACCTGTCATACGCTTACCGAATTTTCCTTGGCGGGTTGGCGACGACGATGGCGGTTTATATCGTGGAATCTCTCACCACCTAAGCCGGGAGCAATTCCTTCACCGCATTCATAAATGGCATAATCGAAACCGGCTTTGACAAATACCCGGCCGCGCCAGCCGAACGAATACGTTCCTCGTCCCCTTTGCCTGCAAAGGCGGTAACCGCCAAAATAGGGATCGACCGCAGCGCTTGATCTTGCTTTGCCGCTGCGATCAAATCGACGCCAGACATGCCCGGCAGCTGAATGTCCATAATGATCAAATCCGGCGTGACGGAACGCGCCGTATCCAACACAAGCTCTCCATCTGCGACAGGCTCAACATCAAAACCATTGGCCTTCAAAACATCGCAGAACAATTTTCGATTGAGGTCGTTATCCTCGACAACCATTATTCGTTTTGTCACTGAACGCCCCGATGCTTGCGACCTGCAATTTTTTGACCAGTAACACGCATTACTAACTGAGAGGAACCTTCACAATCTCGCAGCCTTCTGATCCCGACCACGCTTCTGCATCCACCGAAAGCTACACTAGGGCCGCAACCCTCGCATTGGCGGCGATCGGTTGGGTGTTGCAAGACGAAGACCGCGCAGAACGCTATTTGGATCTCACCGGTCTAGACCCAGACAGTCTTCGCGCTGGACTAAGTGATCCCCAAGTGCTTGGTTCCGCGCTCGATTTTCTCGCAAATTACGAACCCGACCTGATCCGTGCGGCAGAAGCGCTGGCCGTAACGCCAGAGGAATTGGTCGCCGCTCGAAAGGACCTTTCTGCATGAGCTCATCCCCGTCAAACCGCCCCCTCATCATCAGCGATTGTGACGAGGTGCTGTTGTATATGGTCGCTCCATTCAAAGACTGGTTGGAGCAAACTCAGGGCGTCAATTTCAATTTAGATGGTCAAAACTTCGCTGAGGCTTTGCGCTGGCAGGATAGCGGCGAGGTGCTGGAGGCGTCAGATGTCTGGAGAAAACTTGGCGGTTTCTTCGATACAGAAATGGACAAGCAATTGCCCATTGCTGGCGCGATAGAGGCTATGAATGAGCTGAGCGAACACGCAGATGTTGTCGTTTTGACCAACCTTGTCGATGCACGGCAACAACACCGCACAGAACAATTGGCCGCGCATGGGTTGCACGCCAAGGTTTACACCAATCAGGGGCCTAAGGGGCCAGCACTCAAGCGAATCCTCGATGAATTTCAGCCAAGCCAAGCCTTGTTCATTGACGATTTGGCTCAGCACCATTTTTCGGTGATGGAGACATCGCCGGATGTCGTACGGCTGCATCTGTGCGGAGAGCCGATGATCGCGCATGCCATCGATTGCGCGCATCAAGCGGGGCATGCCGATGCCCGTATTGATCAATGGTCGCAGGCACTGCCTTGGTTGAAATCTCAATTGGGTTTGAAACAGCAATTGGAAGGAACTTCTGCATGACAGATGCAGTGACTATTGAAGCGCGTTTGCAAGAATTGGGCATCACCCTGCCTGAGGCCGCCGCCCCTGTGGCAAGTTACATGCCGGTCGTCGTGCATGGCGGGTTTGCCCATGTGTCCGGGCAATTACCATTTGTAGACGGGGTGTTGGCCACTGGCCGGCTGGGCGAAGATGTCGATTTGGAAGGCGGGATGGTCGCCGCGCGTGCATGCGGGTTGATGATCCTTGCTCAATTAAAAGCCGCCGGGGTGCTGGACCAAGTAGAGCGGGTCGTGAAACTCGGCGCGTTTGTCAGTTCCACCGCCGATTTCACCGATCAACCCAAAGTTGCCAACGGAGCCTCAGATTTAATGTTTGAGGTTTTTGGCGAAAAAGGGCGTCACTCGCGCGCGGCGGTTGGTGTTCCCGTACTCCCGCTCGGGGCTGCGGTAGAGGTCGACGCGATCATTGCTCTTGCGCAGTAAGATCGCAGCATGACCAATCGGGCGGCACCGCAATGGCTGACGCGCCAGACTTACGCGCATCGCGGCCTGCATTCGGCGGGCATTGTAGAGAATTCGAAATCCGCTGTTGAGGCGGGGGTCGAAGCTGGGTTCGGCATTGAATGCGATGTGCAACTGAGCCGTGACAAGGTGCCGATGGTCTTTCACGATTGGGAATTGGACCGGTTAACTGGCGAGAGCGGCAAAGTCGCGGAGCGCAGTGGGGGCGAATTGTGTAAAATCGCCCATAGCGAAAGCGATGATTTGATCTGGACGCTGTCTGACATGCTCAATCTGGTGGACGGGCGTGTGCCGGTTTTGGTAGAGATCAAATCCTTGCCGCAATTTGATATTGGCAGCGCTTGCGCGGCTGTGGAAGCCAGCATTCGCGGGTATGATGGGCCTTTGGCTGTGATGAGCTTTGATCCGCATATGGGCGAATGGTTTGCGAGCAACGCGCCAGATATGCCGCGCGGGCTTGTCACGACCGATACGTACGATGCCGGTTTCCTGCATGCTTGGCGGCAACCCCAAGCGTTAGAGCGGGCTCAGCCGGATTTTCTGGCGTGTGATATTCGCGATTTGCCCAATGCCCTGTCTGAAATGTGGCGCGATCTTGGGCGTCCTTTGCTGACATGGACGGCGCGCACGTCCGAATTGCGCCGGCGCGCAGAGGCATATGCTGATGCGGCGATCGCGGAAGGCGAAGGGATCGAATGAGCGCGGATGGCGGCCCGAACAGTGAGTTGACGGTAAAGCTCGCGCCTTGTGTCGGGCAGTTTGACGCTGATGAATGGAATGCGCTGGGCGGGGATCGCAATCCCTTTGTCAGTCACGAATTTCTGAGCGCATTGGAAGATTCGGGCAGCGTCGGTGAGGGCACCGGCTGGGACCCTGTGCCGATTGTGATTACCGGCTCTGATGACCGATTGCTCGCTGCGATGCCAAGCTATGCCAAAGGGCATAGCCAGGGCGAATATGTCTTTGACCACAGCTGGGCAGAGGCGTTGCACCGGGCGGGCCGCAACTATTACCCGAAATTGCAGATCGCAGCCCCATTCACCCCGGCCAGCGGTCCGCGCTTGCTCCTTTCAGATCCTTCGCTCGCCGGTCATCTGTTAAAAGGGGCACAGGTTGTTTGCGAGCAGAATGGCCTGTCTTCCGCGCATGCGACCTTCATCGACCCAGCTCAATTGCCGATGTTTGAAACGGAAAACTGGCTCACGCGCAGCGATCTGCAATTCCATTGGCTCAATCGCGATTACGATAATTTTGACGGGTTTCTCGGCGAACTCGCCTCGCGCAAGCGCAAGAATTTGCGCAAAGAGCGCGAGGCAGCGCGGGCCGGTCTGAGGATTGAGCGATTGCAGGGGGACGATATCAAGCCGGAGCATTGGGATGCGTTCTGGAATTTCTATCAAGACACTGGCGCGCGCAAATGGGGCACACCCTATCTGACGCGGGAAGCGTTCACTTTGATGGGGGAACGGATGGGCGCAAGAATGATCCTCATCCTCGCTTTTGACGATGATGTTGCGATTGCAGGTGCGCTCAATTTTGTTGGATCTGATGCGATCTATGGCCGATATTGGGGCTGTGCGCGCGATGTGCGCTTCCTGCATTTTGAGCTGTGCTATTATCAGGCCATCGACATTGCGATTGAATTGGGGTTGCCCCGGGTCGAGGCCGGGGCGCAGGGCGGTCACAAGCTTGCCCGCGGGTATGAGCCGGTTAAAACCTGGTCAGCGCACTGGATCGCAGATCCAGGCTTTCGCGCCGCTATCGCCGATTTTCTGGAGCGCGAACGCGAAGGCGTTGCGACCGATCAAATATTTTTGGATGAAAAAACGCCGTTTAAAAAGGACGCCTGACGCGGCCTTATCCCATCCGATGCGACCTTTAAGCGGCGCGGCGTTCTTCGGCGAGCCAGCGGCGGGCGCGGCGTTGCGCTTCGGCGATTTCGCGGGCGGTCATCTCATCTGATACATCTGCACGGCACCAACCGGCTTCTTCGTGACCGCGTGATGCGGCCAAGTTGAACCATTTGTGGGCTTCGACCAAATCGCAGACCACGCCGTTGCTGCCGGTTGAATAGGCGACGCCAAGGTCAAACAGCGCGGCGACATTGCCGGCGGTGGCATCTGCAAGATAATTTGCGATTGCCAAATCTACGTTCGCGCCACTCAGCGGCGCTGCGTCTGCGGTGTTAACTGGTTCAAGTTTCATTTCATCTTCCCCGTTGCCGCGCTGGTTTTGGGTAGGGACCAAGCCCTCCTTCGAACTGCGCAACCACAGACCTCACGGATCATGGTCAACAAACCGTTAACGATGATCCGAATTTCTTGATTTAAGTTGTAAACTCGCAGGCCCAAACACGCGGAATTTTAAGGCATCGTGCGTGATTGTGGATGATGCAGCACTAAACTGACTTGTGCGCCGAGAGCGGCTTGCCTATAGGCCGCGCAACGTAGCGACTTGCTGGGGGGCAAGTGGGTTTGTGATTGCTAATGCAAACCCCGACGGGCTGGTCTTGTAAGAGCGTTTTGAAATTAGAGGACCACATGCCAGCGGCCGCGTCTGAAGAAATCGACATCTTCGAAAAAGCGAAAAGCTTGCTCGCTGAGGACTATGTCCCCAGCGATGAGGAAGACTATATGAACGAACAGCAGCAGGCGTATTTCCAGCTGCTTTTGATCGAATGGAAACGTTCGATCCATTCAGCGGCTGGGCAAACGCTGCAATCGCTTGCTGATGGGCCCATGCGCGAAGCCGATTTGAACGACCGTGCATCCAGCGAAACTGATTGGGGCATCGAGCTGCGGACCCGTGACCGGCAACGCAAGCTGGTCTCTAAGATCGATTCCGCGCTGCGGCGCATCGATCAAGGCGAATATGGATATTGCGAAGTCACCGGCGATCCCATCGGGCTGCGCCGCCTTATCGCAAGGCCGGTAGCAACCATGACGGTTGAGGCGCAAGAAGCGCATGAACGCCGCGAGAAAGTTTCGCGGGACAGTTAACCCCCTATTTGAGACGCAATCTCAGGCTCCTTAAGGGAGGATCTGCGAAAAACCGTCTCACTTTGGTACGTGCCGCCGGATTGGCTCCGCTTTGGCCGATAAATTAACGGCCCGTTTACCGCGCTCTCCTACCTAGATTCCCATGCACGGCGGTGGGCTGCTGCAAGACAATCATACGCCCATAAGGGCAACTCCGGATGCGGGTTTAGGAGAAAGTGGCACAATGACAGGTCTCGAAACCAGAAGCGTTTCACGCGACAGCCTGTTCTTGCTCGCCAACGTTCGCGTTGAGCAGAGCAGCGAAGGGCACCGTGTGCGCGTTCGCAATCTTTCCGATGGCGGAATGATGGGCGAGGGCAATACGCCGGTTAAACGCGGCAACCGGGTTGAGGTTGAATTGCGCAATATTGGCAAAGTCGGCGGCAGCGTCGCTTGGGTCCAAGACCAACGCTTTGGCATCGCGTTTGACGAAGAAATTGATTCGCAGCGTGCCCGCAAGCCTTCCGATGACGGCGCAGTGGACCCTACTTCGCTGCCATCAACCTCTTACGCACACCGGGCACCGCCAACGCCGGAACCGCGCAGTTTACGCAAGGTTTGACGCCGCGCTAGCGCGCTTTCACATTTCAGAGAAAAGAAGCGCGACTTCGCGCTGACCTGACGCTCGCAAACTGCTAGTCCTGTTTGCGTGTACCGATTCCTAGCCCTTTTCCCCTTGGCGATGTTGCTATCCGCTTGCGGCTCTGCGGCCGACCGTGGGCCGGTTAATGTCGCGATTATGGGCGAGGACGGCTCCCTATTCGAAGAAGGCGTGCGCCTCTCTTCCGCCGCGCAGCATATCCGCGCGACAACCAATGAAGGGTTGGTCGCACTCGATCCGTCGGGTCAGGTGATCCCCGCCATTGCAGAACGGTGGATCGTTACCGATGATGGGCTGAGCTATATTTTCCGGCTGCGCAATTCGAATTGGCCCGATGGTGAGCCGATTACAGCGGGCGGGGTTCGGATGCTGCTCGAAGACGCGATCCGGCAACTGGATGGGACTTCACTTGGTCTCGACCTCGCAAAAGTAACCGAAGTGCGCGCCATGACCGGACGGGTGGTCGAATTGCGCCTTTCCGGACCGATGCCTGATTTCTTGCGATTGCTCGCTCAACCCGAACTAGGCTTTGTGAACCGGGGCAGCGGAGCAGGGCCAATGGTCCTCTCGCGAGACGAAGAAACGCGAATGGCCCGTCTCAGCGCCCTGCCGCCGCAAGAACGCGGCCTCCCGGCAAGAGAAGATTGGGAAGACATGTCGCGCGGCCTGACGGTGCGCGCCTTTACCGGCGAAGTGGCTGTGGAGGCTTTTTCGAGTGGTGACGTGGATTTGTTGATGGGCGGCACAATCGCTGATTTCCCCTTGGCACAATTGGGACCGCTTTCGCGCGGCACGGTGCAAGTGGATCCGGCGCAAGGCATATTTGGCCTGATCATCCGCAGTGATGAAGGCGTGCTCTCTAGCCCGGCGCGGCGTGAAGCATTGGCGATGGCGATTGACCGGGCTGAATTGATTCAACCCTTTGGTCTTGGCGGGTGGCAACCAGAAACGTGGATCGTGCCGCAAGCTTTGTTTTCTCCGCTGCAATATGCCGAAAACCGTTGGAGTGATCTGACCGTCGAAGAACGCCGGAATGTTGCGCGCCGACGGATAGCGGAATGGCGAGCGGGCGCGGATGAGGACCCTGTTCTCAGCGTTGGTTTACCGCAAGGGCCGGGCAGTGACCTCTTGTTTGAGCAGCTCTCGAGCGCGTGGCAAGCTGTCGGCGTTACAGCAGTGCGGGCCGGTTTGGGCGAGGGTGCCCAGATCGAATTGCGTGACCGGCTGGCGCGATATTCTTCGCCGCGCTGGTTCCTAAATCAATTCAATTGCACGCTTGATTTAGGGCTCTGTTCGCCGGGCGCCGACGCCTTGGTTCGTGATTCCTTGGAATTGCGCGACCCCGCTGCAAAGCAAGCCTTGTTGGCCGAAGCGCACGCCGAATTGATGGCGGCAGAAGTGTTTATTCCGCTTGGCGTTCCGGTGCGATGGTCGCTCGTTCGCGGTGCGGTGAACGGCTATCAAGCGAACCAATGGGGCCTCCACCCCTTGTTCCCGCTGTCTCAGCCCACCACATAAGAGGGGAAGGAGAACGGCATGAACGGCCCCGATGGCCCGCGTTTTGACGCATTCGATGGCGGATTTAAAGGTGACGGACCGCAAGTGATGGGGCTGGCGCTGCCGACCGGGACTGATCCGGCCTCGATCCGCGCGCGAGTGGAAGCGATGGAGCTTTTGCTAGAACGCAGTTTTCGCATTCCGGGCATTAATGTGCCGATTGGGCTTGATGCCCTTATCGGCTTGGTGCCGGTGCTTGGCGATATCATCACGACCGCAATGGGCGCCTATATGGTTTGGGAGGCGCGCAATCTGGGGCTGTCAAAATGGCATTTGACCCGGATGGGCGCGAATGTCGCATTTGATACGGTTATCGGCTTGCTGCCAGTTGTCGGCGATGCGGCGGATTTCGTGTTCCGCTCAAACACGCGCAATCTTCGCATTATCAAGAAACATCTGGACAAACACCACCCGGAAACCCGCGTCATAGAGGGCTGATCTGGGTGCTTTGACGGAGCTCTAAGCCTCCAATTCGATGTCCCAATAAAGCCAGTCGCGCCAGGTTTCATGGAGGTAATTGGGCGGGAATTGCTTTCCATATTGCTGCAATTGCCAAGATGTCGGGCGGATAGCCTTCATTAGAACCGGCATGGAGGCTTGCTTCGGCGTCCGGCCACCTTTCTTCATATTACACGCCGAACATGCGGTGATGATGTTTTCCCACGTTGTTTTGCCGCCCAATCGGCGCGGAATGACATGGTCGAAGGTTAGACTGTCGCCATTGCCGCAATATTGGCATTGAAACTTGTCACGCAAAAACAGGTTGAAGCGTGTGAAGGGCGGAAATTCGCTTTGCTTCACATATTGCCGCAGCGCGATGACACTGGGGATTTGCATATCCAGTGAAGGGGAATGCACCTCGCGGTCATAACTTTCGACAATATCGACGCGGTCCAAAAACACCGCTTTGATCGCCGTTTGCCACGGCCATAGGCTTAGCGGGTAATAGGAAAGCGGTGTGTAATCGGCATTGAGCACAAGCGCAGGGCAAGCCGATAGACTGCTTGCCGAATCCTCGCTTGCACTGCGGAACCTTGCTGCCGTTTCGATCAGTTCGGCTTTGAACACGTTGAGCATCCCTCCCTGATTGACACCAACATGCAATGACCAAGAGCAGAGTCAAAGCCGCAAATTGCGCGCTATCCACAGGGATCATCGCCCCATGCCGCCAAGAGCCAGGCCGATAGCGAGATGCCAAGAGCTGTGGCATGGGTTCTCACATGAGTGAAACTCGCATTTCTAGTTTGCCGCCCCGTAGTTCAACTGATGCGGCCTCTGATGCACCGTCTGACCCTTCTATCGTTACGCGTTTTGCTCCGAGCCCCAATGGGAAAATGCATCTTGGCCACGCTTTTTCAGCGGTGTTGGCCCATGATCTTGCAAAGGAGGCGGGCGGAATATTCTTGCTGAGGATTGAAGATATTGACGGCGCGCGTTCCCGGCCGGAATTGGCCGACGATTTTCGCCGCAATCTGGAATGGCTGGGGCTGGAATGGGATGAGGTGCCAGCCCAATCGACCCGGCTCTCTACCTATGAGGCGGCCGCGAGCGATCTTGCTGAGAGAGGCCTATTGTATCCGTGCACCTGCACACGCAAAGAGATTGAAGCAATTGGCGCGCAGCAGGGTGCCGACGGCCTGATCTATCCCGGCACATGCAAAGGGCAAAATTGCGATCCCGACCGACCGGCTGCCCTGCGTCTCAACGTAGAAGCGGCGATGCGCGAGGTGGGCGAGGTGGTCTGGACGGACGAAACTGCGGGGGCCGTCATCGCCGATCCGCGTGAATTTGGCGATGTGGTTTTGGTCCGCAAGGATGCACCGGCCAGCTACCATCTTGCCGCCACTTTGGACGATGCCGCCGACGGTATGACTTTGGTAACGCGCGGCGAAGATCTGTTCGCGGCAACGCATATTCACCGCATATTGCAAGAGCTGCTCAGACTGCCCGTCCCGCATTGCCACCATCATGCTCTGCTGCTCGATACTGACGGCAAAAAACTGGCGAAACGTCGCGGTTCGCCTGCCCTTTCTGAGCGCAGAATTGGCGGTGAGGATGGATTGATGCTTGCAGAGCAATTGCGGTTGCACAAATTGAAGGGTGGAATTTTGCTCTGAAAACGCCCATCTCATTGCCATGAACTACATCCTGATCCCTGTGCTCATCATCCTCTGCCTGCTTGTGGTGGTATCGCTAATCCGCGGTGTGATTGCATTTTTGAAAACGACAAAGATCGATCTTGAAACCGGAGAGGGCGAAACCGTCACCGAAATGCAGATGATGCAGAACAAGGCGATGTTTGCTCGCATCAAATATCAAGCCGGCGCGATTGCGGTGGTTGCGGTCATCGCTTTGCTAGCGAGTGCTGGCAGCTAATTCCCTAAAGTAAATTTGGGGCAGCGAAGCGGCTGGACGCAGGCCTCGCTCAGGGCCATAGGATTGGCCGATGGTCAAACTGAACAAAATCTACACCCGCACTGGCGATGATGGCACTACTGGTCTCGTCGACGGCTCTCGCACCGCCAAACATTCTGCGCGTATCGCCGCGATTGGAATGGTTGATGAAGCCAACAGCGCGATAGGTTTAGCAATCTGCTCAATCCAAGACGCCGAACACCGGGCTATGCTGACCCGCGTGCAAAACGATATGTTCGACCTTGGCGCTGACCTTGCGACGCCAGCTGAGAGCGGCGATTTTGCCCCTTCAGAAATGGTTTTGAGAATTGTCCCGGCACAAGCTGATTGGCTCGAAAAGCAGATTGACGCCCTTAATGAGGGGCTGGAGCCGCTCACGAGTTTTGTCCTGCCCGGCGGTAGTGAAGCCGCCGCGCGAACCCATGTGGCACGGGCATCGGCCCGCGCAGCAGAGCGGGCGATGACGCAATTGGCAGGTGAGACAACAATCAATCCAGCCGCATTGGCTTATGTAAACCGGCTGTCAGACTTGCTGTTCGTGCTCGCCAGAGTGCTCAATGATGGCGGGAACGCCGATGTAAAATGGGTGCCCGGCGCCAATCGCTAAGCCCCAGATGCGTTAAGCGCTAGTCATTGGCCAATTTCGCAGCTAGTGAGCGCGCTTTGCTGCACTTGCGAAGGGATTGTTGCCATGCGGAAAATCGCCGTTATCGGAGCCGGACAGATGGGCACCGGGATTGCTCAAACCGTAGCAGCGCACGGCATGCAGGTTATGCTGGCCGATATTGATCTGGTGACTGCGCAGGCTGGCAAGGCCAAGATTGAATCGGCAGTCACCAAACTCGTCGGCCGGGGAAAGATCGAAGCTGACACGGCTGAGGCTTTGTTGGCCAAAGTCACACCGATTGGCGACTATGCTCCGATGAGCGAAGCGGATTTGATCATCGAGGCCGCGACCGAGAAAGAGCAGATCAAGCAAGCGATCTTTGAAAACGCCGGCAAAGTGCTCGCGCCGCATGCCATCATGGCCTCGAACACCAGCTCTATTCCAATCACGCGGATGGCGAACCATTCGCCTGATCCCGAGCGGTTTATCGGATTGCACTTCTTCAATCCGGTTCCGGTCATGGGCTTGATCGAAGTGATCCCAGGTCTAGCAACGGCGAAAGACACAACGGACCGCATCACCGATTTTGCCAAAGGACTGGGTAAAGAAGTGGTGCTCAGCCAGGATGAGCCGGGCTTTGTCGTCAATCGCATTTTGCTGCCGATGATCAACGAGGCGGTGTTTGTTCTGGGCCAATCCACCGCAGGGATTGAGGATATCGACAAGGGCGCGCGGCTGGGTCTCAATCACCCGATGGGGCCGCTGCAACTTGCTGATTTTGTTGGGCTCGACACCTGTCTCGATATTATCAATGTGCTGTATCGGACGACCCGCGACACGAAATATCGTCCGGCTCCATTGCTGGTGAAATATGTCGAAGCGGGTTGGCTGGGCCGAAAGACTGGCCGGGGCTTTTACGATTATTCTGGCGATGCGCCCGTTCCCACCCGTTAAGCTGGGGCAATGACCGCTCTAATCGGCGGTCAATAGCTCGCCCGGCTCGCCAGCATTCGGTGCCCGCGCAGGCGCAACACCGGGGGCTGCGCGCGTGGTAATGCGCGGACCGCTTGATGACGCCGAGGCGCTACTCCGGGGTGATCGGCTTTGTGTGGCGGGGCCTTCTTGTTCAGCCGACGGCGAATATTCGCCAAAAACTGGCTCTCCCGTCGATGTCGGCGCACTGTCGGTGGCAACACCTGTGGCCGAATCAACCGCAGAGCTGTTCCAGTCATCCGCAAAATCTTCGTCGGCCCATGCCATTTGCGGCGCAGGCGTCGCTGGCGCAGAAGGAGCAGGGGGCGTTTCAACCTGCGCGACCGCCTCTTCTTGCACAGCGCCATCAGGCAGATAGGCGCCAGCAGCGAAAGACGCAGCGACTGCGATTGCGATGGTCACACCGGCGAAACCGAGTGCAGCTTTTGGATTTGCGAACATGCTTTTTGACATGCTGCAATCCATAGCGCGAAGAGAGTTAAGTTTTGGTGCAGGCGGGAGCGATTGGCGCGGCAGTATTTTATCCTGCGTCGCGCCTTAAATCATACAATAGGTCGAGTGCATCACGCGGACTAAGCGCGTCCAGATCTGTTTCCCGCAGCCTGATGGCCAAGGCTTCTTCTTTCGTCAAAGTCGGCGCAGGCGCAGCAGCAGCCGCAAAAAGCGGCAATTCACCCAGCCCTGCGGCGAGACCGCCCGTTTCATTCCGCGCTTTTTCAAGTTTCTCAAGCACTTGCCGTGCGCGGGCTACCACTGGTTCAGGCACACCGGCTAGCTTCGCAACCGCCAAGCCATAGGACCTGTCTGCCGGGCCATCCGCCAATTCATGCAGCAAGACCAAATCACCCTTCCATTCGCGCGCTCTGACATGATGCAATGAAAGGTTGGGGCAGGTGTCCGCCAGACGTGCCAATTCGTGATAATGCGTTGCGAATAGGCAGCGGCATTCGATTTTTGAATGGACCGCTTCTGCCACCGCCCATGCGAGCGCCAATCCATCATAGGTCGATGTGCCGCGCCCTACTTCGTCTAGGATCACAAAGCTGCGCGGGGTCGCTTGCGCAAGGATCGCGGCAGTCTCTACCATTTCGACCATAAAGGTGGAGCGCCCGCGTGCGAGGTTATCAGAGGCACCGACGCGGCTAAATAATCTGTCGACCAAGCCAATCTGCGCCGCATTTGCGGGCACAAAACACCCGGCCTGCGCCATCAGAACGATGAGCGCATTTTGCCGCAGGAAGGTTGATTTGCCGCCCATATTGGGCCCGCCAATCAGCCATAAATGGTCTTGTGCGCTCAACCCGCAATCATTGGCGACGAAGCGCTCGCCCTCTTTTTTGAGGGCCGCTTCGACCACAGGGTGACGGCCCGCCGTGATTGACAGTCCGGGGACTTCGACAATTTCGGGACGGCACCAATCACCATCGCTGGCGCGTTCGGCATTCGCCGCAGACACATCAATGCGGGAGAGCGCTGCAGCGGTTTGCGCAATGGTTTGCCGCGCTTCATTTGCGCTGCTCACCAATTCTTCGAAATGCGATTCCTCGGCGGCCAACGCCCGTCCGCCAGCCTCTGAAATGCGCGAGGCTTCTTCGTGGAGGTTCAGCGAGTTGAACCGCACCGCACCCTTCATGGTTTGCCGGTGCGTGAAACCGCTATCGGCCTCCATCAATGCATCGCCGTGCCGGCTGGGCACTTCGATGAAATATCCCAGCACGCCGTTATGCTTGATCTTGAGCGAGGCTATCCCGGTTTCCGTTCGGTAGCGCGCCTCCATCGCGGCAATCGCGCGCCGGGCATTGCCAGACACTTCGCGCAATTCATCCAGACCGGCATCATAGCCCTCGGCAATAAAGCCGCCGCTAGACCGCTCCGTCGGCGGCGATGCCACCAAAGCACGCGCAAACAAATCGACCAAGGCGCCGTGACCGGTGAGACAAGGCAGCAAATCATTCAACAAAGCAGGGCGGTCGGCTTCTTGCGTCAACGCTTCGTGCAAGCGCCTCGCTTCGCCCAATCCGTCGCGCAATTGGCCAAGATCGCGCGGGCTGCCCCGGCCCGCCACAACGCGGCCAAGCGCACGCCCGATGTCAGGCAAGGATCGCAACGTATCGCGCAAATTGGCGCGTTCAATCGGGCGATCCAACCAAAATTGCACCAAGGCAAGCCGGTCATCAATTGCAGATTTGTCCAGCAACGGCGCGGATAAATCCTCCGCAAGCAATCGCGATCCGGCCCCGCTTGAGCATCGGTCGAGCGCCGAAATTAAACTGCCCGCGCGTCCTCCAGCGGAACTTTCGAGCACTTCGAGACTGGCCCGTGTCGCTTCGTCCATGGCCATGCTCGATGCCTCGGCGCGCATGATTGGCGGCAGGATGAGCGGCAAAGAGCCGCGTCCAACATGATCGAGATAAGCGATTAATCCGCCAGCCGCCGCGAGCATGGCGCGGCTAAAATCCCCGAAGCCATCGAGTGTGGAGACACCGTGCAAGGACCGTAGCCTTTCGCCACCAACTTCGCTGGAAAAGGCGGCGCGGGAATGGAACGTGGCGTCCTCTGGCGCGCCATCAACCTCAGCCTTGGAGCTATCAGCCCAATCTGCTGGCACCACCACTTCGGTTGCGCCGATCCGCGCCAGTTCCGCGCCCAGCATATCTGGCGCGCATTCGCCAAGGATCATGGTGCCGGTCGAAATGTCGCAGCTCGCAATGCCAATCAGACCGCGCAAATCTGCCAAGGCGGCCAAGATATTCGCCCGGCGCGGCTCCAGCAGTGCTTCTTCTGTCAGGGTCCCTGCGGTGACAAACCGGACAATATCGCGCGCGACCAGCACTTTGGAAGAGGGCTTGCCCTCCCGCTTGGCGCGCGCTTTGGCCTCGTCAGGCGTTTCTATCTGTTCGGCGATGGCGACCCGTTGGCCGGCCTTTATCAACCGCGCGAGATACCCTTCTGCTGCATGCACGGGCACACCGCACATCGCGACGGGCTGGCCGTCATGTTCCCCGCGTGATGTGAGGGCAATATCGAGGATTTCGGCGGCGATCTTCGCATCATCGAAAAACAATTCGAAAAAATCGCCCATCCGGTAAAAGAGCAACGACCCGCCCGCTTGCGCCTTCAGCGTAAGATATTGCTCCATCATCGGAGTCGGCTTCTTTTGAGAATTGGGGGCAGTTTTTCCGGCCATGGACCCGGCCTAGCGAGGGTGTGATTGATTCGGGAAGGGCGCATTCGCATCTTTTCACCGCACTTCACGGCAATTCCGCCCGCGCCAGAGCATTTTGGCCCCTATCATCTGCGCCATGAGCGGGCTAAGCCATGCTTTCTGGTGCAACGTTGGGAACTTTGGGGGTTTATCATGGCAGACGAAAACAAGGGCGGCTTCACTAGCCGCGAAGCGCTTTATTATCACGAATCGGGCCGTCCCGGTAAAATTGAGATCGTCGCAACAAAGCCGATGACCTCGCAGCGCGACCTTAGTCTCGCCTATTCACCGGGTGTCGCCGTCCCGGTTGAAGCGATTGCCGCGGACCCTTCGCTCGCCAATCGTTACACCGCAAAGGGCAATTTGGTTGCGGTTATCTCAAACGGTACCGCCATTTTGGGGCTCGGTAATCTGGGCGCGCTTGCCTCGAAGCCGGTGATGGAGGGCAAGGCGGTCTTGTTCAAACGCTTCGCCGATGTGGATTCGATTGATATCGAATTGGCCACAGAGGATCCAGAAGCCTTCATCGAAGCGGTTGCTTTGATGGAGCCGAGCTTTGGCGGCATCAATCTTGAAGATATCAAGGCGCCTGCTTGCTTCATTATCGAGGCGGCTCTGCGTGAGCGCATGAACATTCCGATCATGCATGATGATCAACACGGCACCGCGATTATCACTGCGGCTGGTTTGCTCAATGCATGCTTCCTCACGGATCGCAATATCGCGGATGTGAAAGTGGTTGTGAACGGCGCAGGTGCGGCGGCGATCGCGTGTACGGCGCTTATCAAAGCGATGGGTGTACGGCACGAAAATGTGATCATGTGCGACCGGCGCGGGCCGATCACTCCGGGCCGCGAAAATGTGGATCAGTGGAAGAGCGCGCATGCGGTCCAAACCGATGCGACCACATTAGAGGAAGCCTTGAAAGGCGCGGATATTTTCTTGGGTCTTTCGGCCGCCGGAGCACTAAAGCCGGAATGGGTTGCAGATATGGCGGACAAGCCGATCATTTTTGCGATGGCCAATCCAACGCCCGAAATCATGCCGAACGAAGCAAAAGCGGTTCGCCCAGATGCAATCATTGCGACCGGGCGCAGCGATTTCCCGAACCAAGTCAACAATGTGCTGGGCTTCCCATTCATTTTCCGCGGCGCATTGGATGTGCAGGCCACGACTATCAATGAAGAAATGAAGGTTGCCGCCGCCACCGCGATTGCGGAATTGGCGCGCGAACGCGTTCCAGAGGAAGTCGCAGCGGCCTATGGCAAGAACCAGAAATTCGGCACCGACTATATCATCCCGGCGCCGTTTGATCCGCGCCTGATCGAAGTTGTTTCCTCCGCGGTTGCCAAGGCCGCGATGGATTCCGGCGTCGCAAAGACCCGCATTGATGATTTCGAAGCTTATGGCGTTGGCCTTAGAGCGCGCCTGAACCCCACCACTTCTGTGCTGACCGGGGTTTATAATGAGGCGAAAAACAACCCCAAACGGATGGTCTTTGCCGAAGCAGAAGAAGAAGTGGTGCTGCGCGCCGCGATCCAATTCCGCGATTTCGGCTATGGCGAGCCGATCCTTGTTGGCCGCACCAAAGCGGTGATGGACAAGTTGCACCAGCTTTCCGTGTCTGATCCGGGCAGTTTCGACATCCAAAATTCCGCCGATAGCGCGCATGTACCCGCAATGGTGGAGTACCTTTATAAAAGGCTGCAGCGGCGCGGTTATACGGAACGCGATGTCCGCCGCATGGTGAACCAAGAACGCAATGTGTTTGCGGCGCTTTTGGTGGCGCTGGGCCATGGTGACGGGATGATTTCAGGCCTGACGCGGACCTATGCGCAAACAGTGCGCGAAGTGAACCTTGTGCTTGATAAAAAACCAGACGCCTTGCCGTTTGGGATCCACATGATGATCGGCAAGAACCACACGACGTTCCTTGCAGATACGACCATTAATGAACGGCCAGATTCAGAAGAGCTCGCTTATATCGCGAAGGAAACCGCCGCTGTTGCGCGCCGTATGGGCCATGAGCCGCGCGTTGCGTTCCTGTCTTATTCGACCTTCGGCAATCCGTCGGGCCAATGGCTCAGCAATATCCGTGATGCGGTGTCGATCCTTGACCGTGATGGATGCGATTTTGAGTATGAGGGCGAAATGGCACCTGATGCCGCGCTAAATCCAAAAGTGATGGAGCTCTATCCGTTCAGCCGACTGTCTGCTCCGGCCAATGTGCTCATTATGCCGGGTCTGCAATCGGCCAATCTGTCGGCCAAATTGCTGCGAGAGCTGGGCGCGAACACCACCGTTGGTCCGATGTTGATCGGGATGGAAAAGCCGGTTCAGATCGTACCGATGACGGCGGCTGCGCCTGACGTGCTTACCTTGGCGGTCCTGACCAGCGCGGGAATTGTTAGCTGAGCGTTGAGCTCTAAGATGATTTGAGGCGGCGCCAGTTTGATAGAATTCTGGCGCCGTCACTCCCCTTTGTTGGGATTAGGTTTAGCGATCCCAATATGAGCGATATTGCGATGAAAAGTTCGCCTAATGCCGCCCACCAGTCGCGATAATACTTTTGCTCGAGCTGTTGCTCTACGCCCGCAAGAGCGCGCTCCACTTCTTCCTTAGAAGGAATGGCACCCGGCTTTGGGTATCGCACGGTGTCCTGCCCACTATCATCGCAGTCAGCCAAATCGTATAGTTTAGACCCTTGCCAATCCTGCGCAGCAAAAAGCCCATCAAATGGCCCCGGCCTTGTCCAAATGAGAACTCACTGCCTCGTATTCACGTTTAACGGCGGCGATACCTAAAATACCAAACCTCATGTTTGAACACAGTGCGCGCTTTGTGTTCATAGCGCGTCTCGCTCCAGCCTGAGGGGCGATTTTGCCAGTCAGCCGGCCCGTCCGCGATCCATTCGAACTCATCCTCAAAACGCTGCATCACCATCAGTGCGTGACGGACATAGACGGCGTGATCGGTGCCGAACCGAAATTCACCGCCCGGCTTCAATTTGTCTGCGATCAATTGCACCGGCCCATCATTCATCATCCGCCGTTTCGCATGACGCGCTTTTGGCCAGGGGTCGGGGTGGAGCAAATAGGCCATCGTCAGCGCACCATCAGGGATACGGGCCAAGACATTCAAAGCATCGCCGTGATGCAATCGGACATTCGCCAGCCGCTGATCCTCAACATGCGCCAAAGCCGCTGCGATACCGTTCAAGAACGGCTCTGCCCCGATAAGCCCGTGATTGGGCAAGAGGTCAGCGCGGTATGCAAGGTGCTCTCCGCTGCCAATACCAATCTCAAAATGCAGCGGACAGTCTTCGCCAAACAGCCCCTCAGCAGTGACTGCGCCTTCTTCGGGCACGGCAATTTTCGGCAGCAATTCATCCACCAAAGACTGTTGGCGCGCGCGCAGCGGTTTGCCGATGCTGCGGCCATAGAGCCGGCTCAATGTGGTGGGGTCGCCTTCTTTATATGCGGTCATGCCGCCGCGCTAATCAGGCGAGGGGCTCACTGTCTAGAAAAAAGCGCCCTGAAAAAGGCATCTGAGAAAAGCAGTTGGAAAAGAATTGTGCAGTCGCAGCTTGAGAGCATGACCCGCTTGCGCCTATCGCAGCCATTCATGGCTTACCTCACCGAAATTTTCGCATCGCAACCTGTTTGGGCGCAATCCTCTATCGGGCTCACTGGCCTGCTCTTGGCATCCCTCTTGGTGAATTACATTCTCAAGCAGGTGATTTTGCGCGCCGCTGCGCCGTATCTCGATCGCCATTCTCAAACGATTGATAAGTCCGCGGCGTGGCTCGCGACAGTTTTCCCGTTGCTGATTGTGTCGAACGGAATTGGGGTGGTGCCCGGTTTGCCGGAGACCGTGCGCCATATCGTCGCCAACGTGACACAGGCATTTATTGTGCTGTCCATCGCTATGGCGATCGTCAAAGCGCTGACTTACGCCAACGAAGTTTACGAGCGTATGCCGACATCGAAGAACCGGCCGATTAAGGGCTTTCTTCAGGTGCTTAAGATCGTGGTGCTGTGCGGCGCGGCGATCATTCTAATCTCGGTCTTGATCGACGAGTCGCCATTTTTGCTGCTCTCTGGTCTGGGCGCGGTCACGGCGGTTCTGCTGCTCGTTTTCAAAGATACGATCCTCAGCCTTGTCGCCAGCGTGCAATTGACCACCAATGATATGCTGCGCGTGGGTGATTGGATCACCATGCCGAGCATGGATGCAGACGGCGATGTGATCGATATCTCCTTGCACACGGTCAAAGTGCAGAATTTCGACAAGACCATCACGACCATTCCGACCCACCGGCTGGTTTCTGATGCGTTTCAAAACTGGCGCGGGATGAGCGAATCTGGCGGCCGGCGGATCAAGCGGTCACTTGTTCTGGATCAGAACACGATCCGCTTTTTGAGCGATGAGGAAGTGGTGGACCTCAAGAAATTCAAAATGCTCAAAGGTTATCTTGCGGCAAAACGCGATGAGATTGCGGAATGGAATGCGAGGGAATTGACAGGGGAAGACGCCCCCGTGAATGCGCGGCGGCTCACCAATATTGGGACATTGCGGGCCTATATCATCGCCTATTTGCAATGGCATCCGCAGATCGGGGATGGGTTTACTCTGTTGGTCAGGCAACTGGCACCGGGGCCGCAAGGGCTGCCGATTGAGATTTACTGTTTCACCAGCACAACCGCATGGAGCGAATATGAGAGCATCCAAGCGGACATTTTTGACCACATGCTGGCGATTGTCCCAGAATTTGACTTGAAGGTTTTCCAAGAGCCAACAGGCCGCGATTTTGCGCAGGCGTTCAAAGGGTAGCCCTAAAGAAAAACGCCCGAGGCGCATTGCCCCGGGCGTTTCCCAAAATTCTTAGCGCCGACCCCGCTGCACCCCTCGGCAGCAGTGGCGCAAGCCGCTATGCGTGGGAGAGAATTACGCTGCTTCGACTTCTTCTTGAGGATCACGCAGAACATAGCCGCGACCCCAGACCGTTTCGATGTAATTTTCGCCGGCGCATGCATGGCTGAGCTTTTTGCGCAGCTTGCAGATAAACACATCGATGATCTTCAACTCAGGTTCGTCCATGCCGCCATACAGGTGGTTGAGGAACATTTCCTTAGTAAGCGTTGTGCCTTTGCGCAGCGAAAGCAGCTCTAGCATCGCATATTCTTTGCCGGTCAGATGGACGCGGGCGCTGTCGACTTCGACAGTTTTCGCATCGAGGTTCACGGCCAATTTGCCGGTGCGGATGATCGACTGGCTATGGCCCTTCGAACGGCGCACAACGGCGTGGATACGGGCGACCAATTCTTCGCGGTGGAACGGTTTGGTCACATAATCATCCGCGCCAAAACCAAACGAGCGAATCTTGCTGTCCATTTCGGCAATGCCGGAAAGGATCAGGACCGGCGTTTGCACCTTAGCGACGCGCAATTTCTTAAGCACATCGTAGCCGTGCATATCCGGCAGGTTCAAATCGAGCAGAATGATATCGTAATCATACAGTTTGCCCAGATCGAGGCCTTCTTCGCCCAGGTCGGTACCATAGACGTTAAAACCTTCAGTCGTAAGCATGAGCTCGATAGCTTTTGCCGTCGTTGGCTCATCTTCAATCAGCAGAACTCGCATTAATCGTCCCCTAGTTGCCCAAATGGCGGACATGATGTGCGCGGTAACACCCCGGTAAGAGATGTTGCCCTCTATTAACCACACAAGGTCTGAACGGAAAAGGTTAATTATGCGTAAACCCAGCTCTTACCGCGAGTCGCGGGCATAGTACTTAGGGGCTGGCCGCAGGTTTGCGCTGCGGTTCTACAGGTTTTCGAGCTTCTTTTGACGCCTGCGCTGGGCGCTTGAGCTAATTCCGACCGCTTCGCGATATTTGGCAACGGTGCGCCGCGCTAGGTCGAAGCCTTCTTCTTTCAGCAGGTCAGCCAATTTCTGATCTGACAGCACTTTCTTGGGCTCTTCTGCATCGGTCAGCGCTTTGATGCGCGCTTTGATCGCCTCGGATGATGCTCCTTCGCCATCGCTGGAGGCGACCCCGCTGGAGAAGAAGTATTTCAGCTCAAAACAGCCCCGGTCACAATGTAGATATTTATTGCTGGTCACCCGGCTGACGGTGCTTTCATGCATGTCGATCTGTTCTGCGACCTCTCGCAGAGTGAGCGGGCGGAGCTCTGAAACGCCGCGGCGGAAGAACCCGTCTTGCTGTTTCACGATCTCTGCGGCGGTTTTCAGGATCGTCTTTTGCCGCTGGTCCAGCGCGCGAATCAACCAATGCGCATCGGCGAGCTTTTCTTTGAGCCACCCTCGTGCCTCTTCGTCAGGTGAACCTTGGTTCAACTCAACATAATAGCTGCGATTGACGATCAAGCGCGGCAAAGTGTCTTCATTAAGCGTAATGTCCCAGCTTCCAGCGTCATTCGCCGTCAATAGGACGTCGGGGATCACTGCGTCGGATGTGGCGGGTGCAAAGGCCAGGCCGGGCTTGGGATCAAATTCGCGCAATTCGCGAAGCATGTCGGCAAAATCTTCATCATCCACTTTGCAAAGCCGCTTGAGCCGCGCGACTTCGCCCTTCGCCACCAATTCAAGATTGTCGATCAAGGCACGCATGCACGGATCGTAACGGTCGGCCTCGCGGGCCTGCAGGGCCAAACATTCAGACAGGCTGCGCGCGCCGACACCGGTGGGATCGCACATTTGCACAACCTCCAACGCATCCTCGACCAGTTCCAGCGTCACGCCCAGATCATAGGCGACATCACGCAGATCACTACTCAGATAGCCAGCATCATCGAGCAGACCGGCAATATGGCGCGCAGCAAAGGCTTCTTTGGGATTGACGGCGATGCTGCCAATCTGGCTGTCTAAATGTTCACCCAGAGACAATTCTGCGGCGCGGGTGGCGTCAATACCGGGGAAATCCTCGCCGCTTGCTCCCCCGCTGCCGCCCGCTGCGCCCCATTCTGCGTCAGAGACGCGCGCGCCGTCGCCTGTTTCCCGGTCACGGTCCAAAGCGCCGCTATCAATGTCGAGCGGTGCTTCGCTTTCGCCTTGACCTTGGGCCATCAATTGGTCGGAGGTAAATTCCTCACGCGGGACATCGTCCGGTTCGCTAGGTGGGCCTTGATCCTCGCTCGAAACCGCGCCCGCTTCTAACAACGGATTGGATTCAAGCGCGTCACCAATAAAGGTCTCAATCTCAAGGTTAGAGGCCGCGAGCAGCTTTATTGCCTGCTGCAATTGCGGCGTCATCACCAGCGATTGTGATTGGCGTAAGTCGAGGCGGGGGCCGAGTGCCATCGAGGGAAGTCTTAGAGCGTAAAGCCTTCGCCGAGATAAAGACGCTTCACATTTTCATCCGCGACCAAAGCCTGCGGCGTGCCCGCGAACAACACTTGCCCGCCATATATAATGCAGGCGCGGTCGACGATATCCAGCGTCTCACGCACATTGTGATCGGTGATAAGCACGCCGATGCCGCGCCGTTTTAGATCTTTAACCAGGTCGCGAATATCGCTGATGGAAAGCGGGTCGATCCCGGCAAAGGGTTCATCCAGAAGCATAATCGAAGGTTTCGCCGCCAGCGCGCGCGCAATTTCGCAGCGGCGGCGTTCGCCGCCGGACAGCGCCATCGCCGGGCTGTCGCGCAATCGCTCTAGCCCAAATTCGCCGAGCAAGCGCTCCAGCTCCTCTGCCCGCGTCGCCGCATTGGGCTCAACCATTTCGAGGACGCAATTGATATTCTGCTCAACCGTCATCCCGCGAAAGATACTGGTTTCCTGCGGCAGATATCCAAGGCCAAGGATCGCGCGGCGATACATGGGCAAATTAGTGACATCTTCGCCATCCATCAAAATGCGGCCCGAATCGGGCTTCACCAGCCCCATGATCGAATAGAAACAGGTCGTTTTACCCGCGCCATTAGGGCCAAGCAGGCCGAGCACTTCGCCTTTTGCCACGGTCACTGAGATATCGGTCAGCACCGCGCGCTTGTCATAGCTTTTGGCGATCGAGATGACCTCTAGACCGCCCTCTGGCATGGGCGTGCCGGTTTCAGAAGCGGTGTCTGTCTGCTCGTCGCTGAGTGTTTCCAGAATGGGTGTATCGCTCATGCTGGTGAGTCTTAGCATTGTCATGGCCGCAGGAAAGAGGGGGAACACCCATTTTGGCAAGATTTTTGCTTTGTAGGCGATTTGGAGGCGGTGCGTTTGACAGCGCTCGGGCAAAAACGACGCATTTCGAGTGGCTTGCATCGAAAGTCTTGCGCGGCGTGCAACAATATTGCGTTTTGGTTACTGCGCTTGCAACATAGGCCGGTCTTTGAGATACTGCGGCTCAAGATACAACCGTTGGGGAGCGGATGAATGAACGAGCTGTCACGGCAACAAGACGCGCTAGGCGCAAAGGCCGAAGGTCGCACCCGCGATTGGCGCAAGTCGATGAGCGACCATGTCGCCTACGCATTGCTGGTTTACACCGCCTTGCAAATCTTCCTGACCGTGAAGGCGCTCAGCCAAGGGTTTTCTTCAATTCTACCTTATGTCGCATTGGTGGTTTTGGTTGCTGCGATGATCCCGCTATGCCGCTGGTTTGAAAAACGCTGGGCTGGTCTCAGCGACGATCAAGCCGCTGATGTAAGCTATGCGGGTGCGTTCCGCCGCGATGCGGTCGGCCTTTGGCTGCTCGCAATCTGCTTGCCGCTTGCGCTGACAGCGATATTTAAAGCGATTCTATAAAACGACCCGTTGGCAAGGCGGCCAAGCACGCAGCGGCAAACCAACCACTGACCGCAGCCGCTTAGTTTCCGGCGCGTTCGATCGCTTCCAGCACGATTTGACGCGCCTCTGCGCGGTCGCCCCATTTGCCGACACGGACCCATTTTTCGGCTTCTAGGTCTTTGTAATGGGTGAAGAAGTGCTCAATCTGCTGCATGATGATTGAGGGCAAATCTTTGGTTTCCCCGACATCGGAATAATATGGGAAAGTGGTGTCGACCGGCACGCAGATCAATTTCTCGTCCCCGCCATGCTCGTCTTCCAAATTCAGCACACCGATTGGACGCGACTTCACAACGCATCCTGGAATGAACGGCGAACGTGCAATCACCAATGCGTCCAAAGGATCGCCATCTGGGCTCAGCGTATGCGGCACAAAACCATAATTGGCGGGATAACGCATGGGCGTGTGTAAAATCCGGTCCACAAACAAAGCGCCGGAGTCTTTATCGAATTCATATTTCACCGGCTCTCCGCCGGTTGGAACTTCGATGATGACATTCAATTCATCGGGGGGATTGGCACCGGTCGGGATTTTGTCGATACGCATTTGCAAATTCCTAATTGCGATAAAACGCTGGTCTGCGGCCCCTCTCCCAAAAGGCTATGAAAGGCCCGATAGCGACCTTGCGATATTGCGGCAAGTTCGAGTGTGCCCTAATCGCCCTCAAAACACGGGACATTTATGAGCAAGAACACACCAAAAGCCATTCGCGGCACTCAGGATATTTTCGGCAATGATGCGGAGGCGTTCGCTTTTGTGGTCGAAACCTTTGAACGCGTGCGCAAGCTGTACCGTTTTCGCCGTGCAGAATTTCCTGTGTTTGAAAAAACCGAAGTGTTCGCACGCAGTCTGGGCGAGACGACCGACGTGGTCTCAAAAGAAATGTATTCCTTTGAGGATCGCGGTGGGGACTCGCTCACTTTGCGTCCTGAGTTTACCGCCGGAATTGCGCGTGCGTTTTTGACCAATGGTTGGCAGCAATTTGCGCCGCTCAAAGTCGCGACGCATGGCCCCCTGTTCCGGTACGAGCGCCCGCAAAAGGGCCGCTATCGCCAGTTTCACCAGATTGATGCCGAGATTATCGGTGCGGCTGATCCGCAAGCGGATGTAGAATTGCTGGCGATGGCTGATCAATTGCTGCGTGAGCTGGGGATTGCGGATGTCACTTTGCATCTCAACACATTGGGCGATGGGGAAAGCCGTGATGCTTGGCGGGCAGGCCTAATCGAATATTTCCGTGCGGTAGAAGGGCAATTGTCCGAAGAATCGCAGGAGCGACTGGAGAAAAACCCGCTGCGGATTCTCGATAGCAAAGATCGCCGTGATCAGCAGTTTTTGGCAGATTCTCCAAAAATCGACCAATATTTGTCCGATGACGCGCGCGCATTTTTCCAAGCTGTGACGGACGGTTTGGACGCGGCGGGCGTCAAATGGGTGCGATCTGAAAATTTGGTGCGCGGGCTCGATTATTACCGCCACACAGCCTTCGAATTTATCCCTGATGAGGGCAGTGCCTCGTCGCAGGCGCTGGGCAGTCAAAGCACCGTTTTAGGCGGCGGGCGTTATGATGGGTTGATGCAATCGCTTAGCGGGCCGGCAACACCTGCGGTGGGTTGGGCCGCAGGGATTGAACGTCTGGCTATGCTTGTGGGCCATCGTGACCCCGAACCACTCGAAGCAATGGTTTTGGTCGAGCATGATGATGGGCTGGCGATTGGCAATGAATTGCTGGCAAAACTGCGCAGCGGCGGCATTGTCGCGGACATTATCGCATCGGGATCGGTGAAGAAGCGGTACGATAAGGCGATGAAGCAGCAACCACGCCATATTCTGCGCATCAACGAGACAGGGTATTACCAGCTTACCGAGGGCACTGAAGGCTGCACTGAAGGCAGCACTGAAGGCAGCACTGAAGGCAGCGCCGCACGGATCGAGGCCGCGATTGGTCTGAGCGCCGCGCCCGGCGCGGCTGGCCAGTAATATGCGCATCCCGCCCGAGCGTCTTGATCAGATCATCAACCGGTTCGCCGAACTCGAAGCGCGCATGGCGTCTGGCACTTTGGAAGGCGATGCTTTCGTTCAGGCAAGCCGCGATTACGCTGAACTGGAGCCGGTGGCGAAGGTCGCTGCGCAAGTGAAGGATATGCGCGGCGAAATTGCGGGGCTTGAAGACATGCTCAGCGACCCGGAAATGAAAGCGATGGCACAAGAGGAACTATCCGCCATCACCGCCGCTTTGCCAGAAAAGGAACGCGCGCTGGCTATCGCATTGCTGCCGCGTGACCGCGCCGATGCAAAGCCCGCAATGCTTGAGATTCGCGCCGGGACCGGCGGGGATGAGGCGGCTTTGTTCGCGGGCGATCTCTTCCGCATGTATGAACGCTTTGCCGCCGACAATGGCTGGAAGGTTGAGCCAGTTAGCATGAGCGCGTCAGAAGTGGGCGGTTTTAAAGAGGTCGTCGCCAACATCACCGGCACAGGCGTGTTCGCAAAGCTGAAATTTGAAAGCGGCGTTCACCGCGTTCAGCGTGTTCCCGTGACCGAAAGCGGCGGGCGCATTCACACATCCGCCGCGACAGTCGCCATTCTGCCCGAACCGGATGACGTGGACATCAAGATTGAGGACAAAGACCTCAAAATCGACACGTACCGCGCCAGCGGAGCGGGCGGTCAGCATGTCAACACCACCGACAGCGCGATCCGCATCACGCATGAACCAAGCGGCCTGGTCGTGACCTGCCAAGACGGGCGCAGCCAGCACAAGAACCGTGAAAAGGCGATGCAGGTCTTGCGCGCACGGCTCTATGAAAAAACCCGCGATGAGGCCCAAGGCGCAGAGGCAGAGGCGCGCAAAGCCATGGTCGGCAGCGGGGATAGGTCGGAACGCATTCGCACCTATAATTTCCCCCAAGGGCGCGTGACAGATCACCGGATCGGCCTGACGCTTCACAAGCTAGAAGAAGTGCTGGCCGGGCCGGGCTTGCCAGAATTGATCGAGGCGCTGATTGCTGAAGATGAAGGCAAACGGCTGGCTGCGCTTGCCGATTGATGCGGGCGGCTGCACCGGGGCGCATATGAGTATGTCTGAAGCCATTCGAACCGCAGCGCGGCGTTTGGAGCCGGCCAGTGACACGGCGCGGCTGGATGCCGAATTGTTGATGGCGCATGCGCTTGGCGTCAGCAGATCGAGCCTGTTGATCAATATGGGGCGTCCGGATTGGGATGTTCCGTCTGCCTTTGACAGCCTGATTGAACGCCGCACATTGCAAGAGCCGGTGGCCTATATCCTCGGGTATCAGGAATTTTACGGCCGCGAATTTTGCGTTGGCCCAGACGTGTTGATCCCGCGCGCGGATAGCGAGACGTTGATCGATGCAGCTTTGGAATTGGCCCCGGATTCAAAATGCATCCTTGATCTAGGGACGGGTTCGGGCGTGTTACTGATTACGATGCTGCTGGAACTTCGCGGTGCGAGCGGTATCGCCACCGATATGTCTGCCGCAGCGTTAGCGATTGCGCAAAAGAATGCAGAGCGGCTCGGTTTGTCTGAGACGCAGGCGCGTTTCACGCGCGCTGATTGGCGGCAATCTGATTGGCGGGAGGGATTGGGCATGTTTGATCTTATCCTTTGCAATCCGCCCTATGTGGAAACGGGCGCGGCGCTCGGGCTTAATGTGCGCGATTTTGAGCCGCATAGTGCCTTGTTCGCTGGCGCGGATGGCTTGGATGATTACCGCATTTTGATCCCGCAATTCGGCGCACTAATGAAGTCAGGCGGCACCGTCATTCTGGAGATTGGCGCGCAGCAGGGCGCAAGTGTCAGCGCCTTGGCTGAGGCGGCGGGCTTTGTTGCTGAGTTGCGCAGCGATCTTGCTGGCCGCTCGCGCGCCGTCATTCTTCGTCTCTAATCCAGCAGGCCATGAAATGGGGCAAAACGCTGAGGGGGCTTGGCAAAGCCAATTCGGCTCGCTACGCCTTGTAACCGACCTATCAAACGGCCCTTTGGTTCGGATTGGTTGGGTCAAGCTCCGAATCACTGCTATTGTGGACCGCGTGGGTCACCCCCTTGGTCCGTCCTTAGCGGGCGCGTTCAATTGATTGAGCGAGTTTGAAAATGGGCCTGTTTCAAAAGGCCCAGATTTAAGGATCAGGTTTGAAAATCCACTGGCGGGCAAGCGCACCACGAAAACGCGCCGAAGCCACGGAATTAGGATACACTTCCTTTGAATAACAATCGTAACAACAATCGCCGCCGCGGCCGCGGAAATCGCAACAATCAAGGCGGCGGTGCGGGCAATCAGCTCAATCGGATCGACAGCCGCGCACGTGGCAATGCGCCGCAATTGCTCGACAAGTATAAAAAGCTTGCTCAGGACGCGCAGCACAATGGCGACCGGGTTCAGGCCGAATATTTCCTGCAATTTGCTGACCACTATTTCCGCGTTATCGCCGATAACAAAGCGCGTCAGGAAGAAGCGCGAGCAAAGCGCAATGAAGGCCGTGAGCAGGGCGGTGACGATGCCGATGATGGCGAAGATAATGGCAGCCGGCGCAATGAAGGGCGTTCAAATAATCGCGGCGATAATCGCGGCGAGGGGCGCGGTGATGGCCGGAATGAGGGCCGCGGAGATGGCCGCCGGGACAGCAATCGCCGTTCACGCGGACGCCGTGATGAGCAGGACGAAGGCAATTTCGGTGATTCGGGTGAAAATCAGGGCGAAGGCGAGGCCGGTGTAGAAGGCGAAACCGCCACCACCGAAGAAGCGCCCAAGCCAAAGCGCCGCGCGCGCAAGCCAAAATCTGATGATACGGATGCTGGATCTGGCGATACGGCAGAGGCCCCGCGCCGCAAGCCGCGCGCGAGCCGAGCTAAGCCAAAGCCCAAGGATGACGGTGAAAGCGGTCTCGACTCCTCGGTTCTTCCGCCAGCGATTGGCGGTGATGACAAAGGCGGCGACGATACACTCGAAGCGGTCAGTTAAGACTGACATCTGATCGATGGCCGATCACGCGCAGTTGAAGGGCGAAGAAGCTGCATCCCCAAATAGCGCCGCTGCAATCGGAATTTGGCACAGGCTGACAGCTTTCTCAGCCGCCTGGCCAGGTTTTGTGGCGGGCGCGCTGGGCCTTGTAACAGCGACAGGATTTCCGCCGCTGCACGCTTGGTGGATTGCACTTCCGGCGCTTGCACTGTTTGTTGCGCATATTCGCGCAGCGCCAACGCGGCGCAGTGCATTTTGGCGGGGCTGGGTTTTTGGCTGGGCGCATTTGACGCTTGCCAACAATTGGATCGCGACTGCCTTCACGCATCAGGCAAAAATGCCGGAGGCTCTGGGCTGGGCCGCGGTGCCGCTGCTGTGCATCTATTTGGCGGTCTATCCGGCTTTGGCCGCATTGGCGGTGCATTTGCTGGCGCGCCGGGCGGGGTCAATTGCGTTTGGGATCATGTTTGCCGCCGCTTGGATTGTAGCAGAATGGCTGCGCAGCTGGGTGTTCACCGGCTATCCTTGGCCTCCGCTAGGGCTAATCTTGCTGGGCGATTGGGGCAGTCCGGGATTGGCGCGGCTGCTGCCGTGGCTGGGCACCTATGCTCTGTCTGGCGTGACCATCCTCATTGCCACTACTTTGCTGCTTTTTGGTTCTGAGCGTCCGAAACAGGGCGGGGCGATTGCGGCGGTGTTGGCGGTCATTGCCGCAATGGTGTGGCCAGGATCGCATGTCGTTGCTGAGGCAGAAGGTCAGGCAGAAGCCGTGCGCTTTACGCTGGTGCAGCCTTATATCCCGCAAGATGAAATCAATGACGGCTCACAATTTGAGGCGCAATTCCTCAGGCTGGCGGAGCCGACAATCGAATCCCGAGAGCAATCCCGCGTCGTTTTGTGGCCAGAGGGGACCATCCCCGATTATCTCGAATCCGGCTATCCCCAGCGTTATTATGATCGGATGACCTTTGGCCAAGATCCTGAGGCGGCGCTGGGGCGCATCGGGCAAGTTATCGGGTCTGAATCGACATTGCTCACCGGGGTCGTCAATCTGAATATTGGCGCGCGCGAAGATGGCAGTTTAGGTGCGCTTTCGGCGCGCAATTCGGTTGTCGGGATCAATGGGCAAGGCGACCTGACACACCATTATGCGAAGGCGCATTTGGTCCCTTATGGCGAATATTTGCCCTTGGAATGGATGCTTGGCCCATTGGGTCTGGCGCGGCTGTCTGCTGGGGCGATCCCCTATATTCCTGGGCCGGGTGCTCAAACGCTTGATCTTGGCGAACATGGGCGCGCTGGCGTTCAAATTTGCTATGAAATTGTGTTCTCTGGCCAAGTCGTCGATCGCAATGATCGTCCCGATTATCTCTTCAACCCGTCCAATGATGGTTGGTTCGGTCAATGGGGTCCGCCGCAACATCTGGCGCAGGCGCGGATGCGGGCGATCGAAGAAGGTTTGCCGGTGCTGCGCGCGACCACGACGGGCATCAGCGCCGTAATCAATGCAGATGGCATCGTGCTTCAAACAATCGCCTCAGGCAAAGCGGACAAGCTCGAAGGCTTCATTCCGCCGAGCCATCCGCCGACCCTGTTTGCAAAGCTGGGCAATGCCCTGCCGCTGCTATGGGCGGCACTGCTTGCGGTGCTAAGCCTTTGCATGGGCTTTGGCCTTCCAAGATTGCTTGCGCTGCGCGCGGTGCGCGGCTAATGCTGCGATCAGACATAAAGGTTTCCTTATATCTGCATAGGGAGGCCAATTCTGGCAGCATGAACCCAAACGGTTTGCGCTGAAGACCCCCTTCGAGGAAACATTATGCGCAGCGACTATCTTTTTACTTCCGAAAGCGTTTCTGAGGGGCATCCAGACAAAGTTTCTGATCAAATTTCTGACGCGATTGTCGATCTGATGCTGGGCAAAGACCCAGAGGCCCGCGTCGCTTGCGAAACCATGACCACAACGCAGCGTGTTGTTCTGTCAGGCGAAATTCGCTGCGCGCCGATGTATGATACGACTCGCGATGATTGGAAATACAACAGTTATTGGGCACCCGGTGCGCGCGATGAAATCGAAAGCGCCGTGCGCCAGACGGTCGCTGAAATCGGCTATGAGCAGACCGGCTTTCATTGGGAAACGCTGACATTTGAAAACCATCTTCACGGGCAATCCTCTGAAATTGCGCAAGGGGTTGATGCTGGTGATGATGGCTCCAACAAGGATGAAGGCGCCGGCGATCAAGGCATTATGTTCGGTTTCGCATGCGACGAAACACCGGATTTGATGCCTGCGACGCTCGATTACAGTCACAAAATTCTCGAACAATTGGCCGCCGACCGCAAAGACGGCACTGCACCATTTCTGGAACCGGATGCGAAGAGCCAAGTCACGTTGCGCTATGAAAATGGCAAGCCGGTTGCCTGCACCGCAGTGGTTGTGTCGAGCCAGCACGCAAAGGGGTATCATGAAGGCGAAAAAGAAGCCGAATTGAAAGCCTATGTGAAAGCGGTGGTGAGCGGAATTCTGCCAGCGGGCTTCATCAGCGATGAAACCGTTTGGCACATCAATCCAACCGGCGCGTTTGAAATTGGTGGGCCAGATGGTGATGCGGGCCTTACCGGGCGCAAAATCATCGTCGATACTTATGGCGGCGCATCACCCCATGGCGGCGGCGCATTCAGCGGCAAAGACCCAACCAAGGTTGACCGCAGCGCAGCCTATATCACGCGCTATCTTGCGAAAAATGTGGTGGCCGCTGGTTTGGCGAAACGTTGCACTATTCAGATCGCCTACGCCATTGGTGTTTCGGAGCCTTTGTCACTGTATGTCGACACGCATGGCACCGCCGCCGACGGCGTCAATGATGCGAAACTTGAAGAGGCAATTCACTCCATTGCCAGCCTTGGCGGGCTGACACCGCGCGGCATTCGCACGCATTTGGGTCTGAATATTCCGATCTATCGCAAAAGCGCAGCCTATGGTCATTTCGGCCGAAAGGCAGAAGGCGACTTTTTCCCTTGGGAACGCACCGATCTGGTCGAAGAATTGAAGGCGGCGATGGCTTAAGCAGCCATTTTCTGCCAATCAAAAAAGGGCGCCCCGCATCGGGAGCGCCCTTTTGTTTGCGTGATTACGCTTCGAACTGACCGGCTTTGGATGCCCATTGTTCTTCGCGGAACCAATGGCCCACTTTGCGGCCAAATTTGGCGATGGCGTTCATGTTGAAAAAGTGCATGAGGCCCAGCACGACGACCACGATCCCAACCTTACTGCTGAGGAATTGGACCGCCTCCACCGCACTTTCCGGCGGATTGCCAAATCGCAGAGTCAGCAAGATCCATCCCAGATTGAGCAGGTAGAACCCGACCACCAACAGGTGGTTGGTTGACGCCGCAAGCAATTGGTCATGACCGAAACATTCGGTCAGGAAAACAAACCCATTTTTTGATAAAGTCCGTGCAACCCAAACGGTGAGTGCGATGCTGATACCGAGATAGGCACAATAGGATAAAAGGGCGTACATCTTTAACTCCTGTTATTTCTGTAATTAATGAAATCAGTGGATGTGGTTTTGGATCATACCTTGGTACTCGTGTTGCTCTTTTAAAAATCGTGGCGGTGGGCTGGCCCTTTGGTGCGGGCGCGATGCCGTTTAGTTTTTCCCGCCGGGTAAGAACCTGGCGATGCCGCGGCCTAGCTTCATCAGCCTGATCAAGGTTGGCTTGGGCAACCCTTGGACATCGGCATACCATCCAGTGAGGGTGCCGATAAAATCATGCATTCGGCCAATGCGATCTCGCACATGCACCGGCACATCTTCACGTCCGTGCAGGCTCTCGGCAAGCTCGCCCATCAATTGGATGGTTGGATCAAGTTCGCGGCGTTTGCGCTCGGCCGCGATCTTCATCAACATATCCCAAACGTCGGTCTCTGCGACGAAGTGATCACGTCGGTCCGCTTCGACATGAACGCGCCTGACGATGGAGTAGGATTGCAGCTCTTTCAGCCCGCTCGAAACATTAGACCGCGCCAGCCCCAAGGCTTCGCAAATCTCCTCCGCATGCAGCGGACGATCCGAAAGATAGAGCAAGGCATGAACCTGCGCGACGGAGCGGTTGACGCCCCATTCTGTGCCCATCTCACCCCAATGCAGGATGAAAGCGCGGGCTTCGGGAATTTCTAGCAATCGGCTCACGACTCGGCCCCTTTCTTGATTTCTGTAATTACAGAAATTGAAGGATTCGGCAAGCCATTTCGGCAAAACCGGTCAATTTACGCCAGTGTCTTAGCCGTGCTCGCCGAGCATTGGGGAGGGGTGATCGAGCGCCAATTCGCCTTCTGAAAAGGTGAACGGGCTGCGCACGCCGGGCATTCCGCCAAGGTCCACGCGCAAACCGCGGGCGATCACTTGCGGGTCGGCAAAAACCTCATTGAGCTGATTTATCGGTCCGGCTGGCACTCCATGCACCTTGCAGGCGTCAAGCAATGCCGATTTCGTCCAACTCGCCGTCGTCTTGGCAATCTCAGCATCGAGATCCGCCGCATGTTCCACCCGCCCTGAATTGCTAGCGAACCGCTCATCTTCCACCAGATCGGACCGCTCTAGCATTTGCGCCATCCGAACGAAGAGACGGTCATTCGCAGGCGACAGAATGACATGCCCGTCCTGAACGGGGAACACGCCGTAAGGCGCAACCTGAGCATGTGCGTTGCCCATGCGCGGCGGATTTTCGCCGGTTGTGAAATGATAACTGCCCTGATTGGCCAGCAACGCGACCGAACAATCGAGCAAAGCGATATCGACATGTTGCCCGCGCCCTTGCTTTGGCCCGGCGCGTTCGCGCTGCAACAAAGCCGCCTGAATTCCATTGGCGGCATAGACGCCGGTTGTGAGATCGGAGATCGAGATACCCATTTTCACAGGCACACCATCGGGCTCTCCGGTGATCGACATAAAGCCGCTCATGCCTTGAACGACAAAGTCATAGCCCGCCTCTTTCGCGCGCGGTCCGGTTTGGCCGAAACCCGTGATAGAGCAATAGACCAGCGAAGAATTCTCCTTGCCCAGAGACACATAATCGAGCCCAAATTTGGCGAGGCCACCGGTCTTGAAATTCTCGATCAACACATCGGCATCGCGCGCCAATTCCCGGACCCGCGCCAAATCGCTAGCATCAGTGAAATCAGCAACAATGCTGCGTTTGCCGCGATTGCAAGCGTGGTAATAGGCGGCTTCTTTGTGGACGGCCCGATCGGCGCCAACGCGCTCCACCCAAGGCGGCCCCCATAGACGCGTGCCATCGCCTTCTGGGCTTTCAACCTTTATTACATCGGCACCCAGATCGGCGAGTATTTGACCGGCCCACGGACCGGCCAGCACCCGCGCCAATTCAAGCACTTTTATCCCGGCAAGCGGTGCATTGACATTGCGCGGCTGACATAGCCATTGCGGTGCGGGCGGGAGCTCTTCAGGCAGCTTCGAGCGCCACTTCGTAATTGGCGCTCGTTTGCGCGGCAATCTCATCGGCGGTGACGCCGGGCGCGATTTCGATAAGCTGAAACGCCCCGCCATTGGCGCCCCGGCGGAACACTCCCAAATTCGTGACAATCATATCGACCACTCCTGCTCCGGTGAGCGGCAGTGAGCATTCTGGAATGAACTTTGGACTGCCGCCCTTCGCTGTGTGATCCATCACGACAATGATCTTCTTAACGCCGGCGACTAAGTCCATTGCCCCGCCCATTCCCTTGATCATTTTGCCGGGGATCATCCAGTTTGCGATGTCGCCATTCTCAGCAACCTCCATCGCGCCCAGCACGGTCAAATCAATGTGGCCGCCCCTGATCATAGAAAAGCTGGTGGCGCTGTCGAAATAGGCGCTGTGCGGCAATTCGCTGATGGTTTGTTTGCCCGCATTGATCAGATCGGGATCGACTTCATCATCGTAAGGAAACGGGCCGATGCCCAACATCCCATTCTCGCTTTGCAAGGTTACCAGCATCCCAGCGGGTATATGGTTTGCGACCAAGGTTGGGATACCAATGCCGAGATTGACGTAATAGCCGTCTTGCAATTCCATTGCGGCGCGTGCGGCCATTTGGTCGCGGGTCCAACCTTTTGCATTGTCGCTCATCGCGCGGGCCTTTCAGACAAGAGCGGCGTGGGAATGAGGAACCATCCCTCGCCAATCAAAGGTTCCAGTGCAATCGCGTCACTGGGGTTGAGCAGATAGCCAAATAATTCATGGAAATCTGACCGCGTATCTCCAGCAATCGCGATCAAGCAGGAATTGCGCGCCAGCTCGTCCCGTCGCGATTGCTTGCGTTCTTCGGAAGTGCGCATCAACAACACCTCGTCGATCCCAAGCGGGTCTAGACCGGATGCGCGTAAGGCTGCGCGAATCTCATTGGTCTTTTCAATCGAGTTTTCCGAAATCCAAGCAATGATCACACCTTTCAGCCGCAATTGCGCCAAGCGCTGCGCCAAAGCGGGCGACGCGCTTTGCGGGTTTACCGGCAGCAATTCGCCTTCCTCTGGATCAAGATCGATCAAGACGGTGGAGACACCTTGAGTGCACCGCGTGCGATCCGGCTCAAGCATAGCCGGGTTGCGCAAAATGGCGGAATCGCGCGCACCCGAACCGGCAAATTCTGCAGATCCAGAATAAGCAAAGAGCGGATCAAAAAATGTACCGCCTGCGACTGCAGGTGCGGCCTGAGGAACAGGTACGACGATGCTGGAAGAGGCGCTCGAACTTACCGCTGGCGCAGGCGGCGTCGCCGCGAGCGGCGTTGTCGATGCCACTTGAGCGCTTGCTAATTGCTCGCTTACCTCTGGGGCGGTTTGGGCAGCCTCGGCATTCGAAGGCACAACGGCCAGCCGGTTGGTTGGCACTGCGAGCACCCCAGCTTGAGTGTTTGCGGCGGCTTCTCCACCCGCTGATGCTGGGCGAGTGGCTTCTGGAACTGCTGCGACCTCGGCCACGGCTGGTTCAGAGCTGGCCGCTTCTTCCACGCGAAACACGCCATTCGCGCTGGAGGAGCCTGTTCCAACTTCGACCGAGCCGGTTGGCGCAGGAGCATTGGCCGCATCCGCATCCGCAATGGCGCGCGTTACTTCTACTGGAACGGCCTCAGGAGCCGCCGCGACTTCCGTGGGCGGTTCACTTTCAGTCCGGCCGCCGCCTGCCATCAGGCCGCCTGCCGCCAGAGGGAATGCCGCAGCGATGCAACCTTGTAATGACATCGCCATACCGCCAGCCGCGACCAGCTTTAACGTGCGTTTGCGTTCCATATCGAAAATCATGCCTCTTCTCGTGATCGAACCGTGCGGAACTCGATCTGTTTGTCATAAGGTGCGCCCAAAATGATGCGATTGACGAAAACACCGGGCAAGTGAATTTCATCTGCGTCTAAAGCCCCAGCCGGGACGATTTCCTCGACCTCTGCGATGCAGATCTTACCGCAAGTGGCGGCGGGTTGATTGAAATTGCGGGCGGTTTTGCGGAAGATCAAATTGCCGGTTTCATCGGCCTTCCACGCTTTCACGATCGCCAAATCGGCAAAGATACCGCGTTCCAGAATATAGGTCGAAGTGACGCCGTCTTGATCGGGAAAGCTCTGATGCTCTTTCCCTTCTGCCACTTGGGTGCCCACACCAGTCTTTGTGTAAAAGCCCGGAATGCCTGCACCGCCGGCGCGCATCCTTTCGGCCAAAGTGCCTTGGGGGCAGAATTCGACCTCCAATTCTCCGGAGAGAAATTGCCGCTCAAATTCCTTGTTTTCGCCGACATAGGAACTGATCATCTTGGCCACTTGCTTAGTGCGCAGCAATTTGCCGATGCCTTCATTGTCGATCCCGGCATTGTTGCTGGCAAAGGTGAGGCCGGTGACACCGCTATGCTGAATCGCATCGAGTAGCCTTTCAGGAATCCCGCAAAGGCCAAAGCCGCCCGCCGCAATCAGCAGATTATCGGCAATCACACCATCAAGCGCGGCGGCGGCATCGGGGAAAATCTTTGACATTAAAAGGGCCTGATTGTTGCGGTTCGTCGGACGGCTATTTGGATCGCCAGTTGCATTGTGCAGCCGAGCGATCGCAACCGTAATTAGTCGCTAGAATGGGCTGTGTCACGCATCGGAATGGACATGCCGAATTTGCCGATAGCGCATGCTGCGCCGCACAATGAAATTGACCATATTTTCGTCAAAAAAGCCGGAATGCCCAATTTTTAAGCAATGGAGCAGGCCAATTTGCCCCCAATAAGGGCTGTAGATGGTGCATTAATTGCATTTTATGCAACTAAAGATGCGGCTTTCGCACTTGCACAAAATTGGCCCCGCACTCATATCTGTTTGTGCCTTCTAGGCATCCTCTCCCAAACTGTTTAAGCCCGGCCTTTGTGCCGGGCTTTTTTTGTCTGGCGTCTATGCGCTGCGCGGGTCCTCTTTGATTTATGTCACGGCGACAATCCGGTGTGTAGGTCCGCGCACAATCCCGCGCCACCCCGCTCGCTCGGGTTTCGGATTTGTGAACGCAGCACCCGCGCAATACCCGGTTTGCAATCAAGGGCGGGCATCCTTAGCTACGTTGCTAAGAAAATTAATCTAGCCAATCTTCCCAAAGGACCTGCCCATGGCTGATGCCGAAGTTGCCGCCAAAAACCGTACTGTGCGCTTGCAAGTTGCTCCGGCTCGGCAAGAAGAATCGGGTCAAGGTATTGCCAGAATGCCGCGCTCGGCTTTCCAGAAACTGGGCATTACAGAGGGTGACGTTGTCGAAATCACTGGCAAGCGCCCAACCGCCGCAATCGCGATGGCTGCCTATGCAGAGGATGACACTCTGGATGTTGTGCGTCTGGATGGGTTGCAACGCGGCAATGCTGAGGCGGGGTCTGGCGAGCATGTTGAGATAAAGGTTGCCGAATCGCGCCCCGCGACGCGCGTGGTGTTCGCCCCGGCTCAGCGGGAAATGCGGCTGCAAGGGCCGACGCAGGCGCTGAAGCGCAATTTTTTCCGTAAACCCATTGTTGCGGGCGACCTGGTTGCGACAACTGGCCAACAACCGGTTCAGAATATGCCATCCGATGTGCGGCAATTGCTGCGCGCTCCGGCCTATGCGCTGACGCAAATTCGCCTGTCCGTTGCCTCGACCAGCCCCAAGGGCATCGTCCATATTGACGAGAACACAGAAGTTGAGCTGCGCACGGAATTCGAAGAGGCAAGCGATGGCCGCGCGGTCGTCAATTATGACGATGTTGGCGGGATGGGCGACACGATCCAGCAATTGCGCGAAATGGTCGAATTGCCGCTGCGCTATCCTGAATTGTTCACCCGGTTGGGCGTCGATCCGCCAAAAGGCGTGCTTTTGCATGGCCCGCCGGGAACAGGCAAAACCAGACTGGCGCAGGCAGTCGCGAATGAAAGCGATGCGGAGTTTTTCACCATTAACGGGCCCGAGATCATGGGCTCTGGCTATGGTGAAAGTGAAAAACGTTTGCGCGAAGTGTTCGAAGAAGCGACCCGCGCTGCGCCTGCCATTGTTTTCATTGATGAGATTGATTCCATCGCGCCAAAACGCACGCAAGTGCCCGGCGAGGCAGAGAAGCGTCTGGTTGCGCAGCTGCTGACATTGATGGACGGGCTAGAGGCCCGCGCTAACCTCGTTGTGATCGCAGCCACCAATCGTCCTGATGCGATTGATGAAGCGCTGCGCCGTCCCGGCCGGTTTGACCGTGAGATTGTGATCGGCGTTCCGGACCAAAATGGTCGCCGCGAAATCCTTGCCATCCACACCCGCGGCATGCCGCTGGAGGAGGCGGTCAATCTCGACGAATTGGCGCGCGTGACGCACGGGTTTGTTGGCGCCGATATCGCGGCCCTCGGCAGGGAGGCGGCGATTGATTCGGTTCGCCGGATCATGCCGCGCCTTGATCTTGATGCGCGCGAAATTCCCGCCGATGTGCTCGAAGACCTATGCGTGACGCGCGATGATTTCTTCTCCGCACTCAAACGCATTCAACCCTCCGCTATGCGCGAAGTTATGGTCCAGATGCCCAATGTGGGCTGGGACGATATTGGCGGCGTTGGCGATGCCATCGACAAGTTGAAAGAGGGCATCGAACTCCCTCTCAAAAACTCAGACGCATTCCGGCGTTTGGGCATTCGTCCGGCCAAAGGGTTCTTGCTCTATGGCCCCCCCGGTACTGGCAAGACCTTGCTGGCCAAGGCGGTTGCGAAAGAGGCGGATGCCAATTTCATTTCGATGAAAAGCAGCGATCTGCTTTCCAAATGGTATGGCGAAAGCGAACAGCAAATTGCCCGGTTGTTTCAACGCGCCCGTGCGGTGGCACCATGCGTCCTGTTTATTGACGAGATCGACAGCCTCGTGCCTGCGCGCGGGTCGGGTCAGGGCGAACCGCAAGTGACAGGCCGCGTGGTCAATACGATCCTTGCAGAGATGGACGGACTGGAAGAATTGCAATCCGTCATCGTGGTTGGCGCGACAAATCGGCCAACATTGGTGGACCCGGCATTGCTGCGTCCGGGCCGTTTTGATGAACTGGTTTATGTCGGCACTCCGGATGCACCGGGCCGCGAACATATCTTGGGCATTCATACAAAGAATATGCCTCTTGCAAGCGACGTCGATCTCGCTTCGGTGGCGGCGAAGACTGACCGCTTTACGGGCGCAGATCTAGAAGATGTTGTGCGCCGGGCTGGCCTTGGTGCGCTGCGCCGGATGGGCGGCGATGTGACTGAGGTCGCGGCGCTCGATTTTGACGAGGCGCTCAAAGACAGCCGCGCGACGGTCACTGCAAAGATGGAAGCGGAATATCGCAAAATGCGCGGTGAATTGAAGAAGCGCGCAGCAGAAGCCAATCCAATCGGTTTCTTTGCGCCCGACAGTCTGGAGCCGACCCGCGCGAAAAAGCACGAATAGGTCTTAAGGTTCGCCCGCTTTTGCGTGGCCGTGCGGAACTTCGAGCCGGTGGCGAATTAGCGCATCCGGCATGTCTTGGCGCAGCCATGCCATCATGTGTTCCCGCACGTCGCATCGCAGCGTCCACAGATCGGCAATCGTGTTTGAGCTGACAACCATGCGCAGCTCAACGCTTTCGGGATAGGCTTCTGTCACGGCGAGCCCGCAATTGCGGCCATCGAACAATTCATGCGCCTCGACATAGCGAGCGAATTCCGCGCGGATCGGGGCAATATCCGTAATCGGATCGAGATGTAGAAAAACCGTCCCGGTTAGCGCTTCGTCTAGACGTGACCAATTTTCGAAAGTGTCTTCCAAAAACCGGCTGGTCGGCACCACCAAGACGCGTTCATCCCAAGTGCGCACTGTGACGAAGCTCATATGAATTTCTTCTACGCGGCCCGTTTCGCCATCGACCTTTACCAGATCGCCTATCCGCATCGGCTCCGTGAGCGCGACTTGCACGCCTGCAATCAGCGATTTTAAGGCAGGCTGCGCCGCTGCGCCGATAGCAAGCGCCGCCAAACCGGCAGAGGCGAGCATGGTGGTGCCAATGCTGCGCACCGCAGGGATAGCGAAGAGCATCAAGCCAATCGTGATCAGGATTATCGAAAATATCGCAATCCGAGAGAGCACGGCAATGCGGGTCCGGCGGCTGCGCGAAGTAAGCGGGTCAGCATCCGCCATCCGCAATTCCATTGCCGCCGTCAGGCCGCGCACCACATTATAAGCAATCCAACCCAAAAGAGCAGGGCGTACGAACTGCGCAATCGGCTCCCACACCTGTCGTAAAGCTGGGTCACTCTGCGCCGCGACCGTCAATCCAATGGCGAAAATGGAGTATTTTATCGGCCTGCGGATACGCTTGATCAGCAAGTCATCCACGGCAATTTCGGATAGATGCGTAAGCCGCCCGACAATTGCGAACACCGCCAAATAGGCGAGATATGCGACCGCAAGCGCGACACAAACCCGCAGGCCTGAGGCAGCGAGAATGGCCGTGACGGTGCTCCAGTCAATATTGCCGATTGCGTCCATCCCGGTTGCTTCCATCAATGCGCCGCATCCCATGAAATGCCGGTGCCGATATCAATGGCCAGAGGCACGTCGAGCGTGACGGCAGGCAATGCCGCCTCTGCCATGACCCGCTCGATTATCGGAGAGGCCGCGGCGACGTCGCCTTCGGGCAATTCAAACACCAATTCATCATGAACCTGAAGCAGCATGCGCACATCATGCAATCCGGTATCCTTTAAGGCAGGCAGCATCCGCACCATTGCGCGCTTTATGATATCGGCGCTGGTGCCTTGGATTGGGGCGTTGATCGCGGCGCGCTCAGACCCCTGCCGTTCGGCTTGGTTCTTTGACTTGATACGCGGGAACCATGTTTTGCGGCCGAACAAGGTTTCAGAATATCCGCGTTCTCCCACGCTTTCCAACGTCTCCATAATATAACGCTGAATGCCGGGGAAACGCTTGAAATAAGTGTCGATCATGGCCTGCGCTTCATCGGGCTCCACCTCGAGCCGGCCGGCAAGCCCCCAGCGCGAAATGCCATAGAGGATCGCGAAATTGATGGTTTTTGCCTGTGCGCGTGTGTCGCGGGTCACTTCGCCGAACATTTCTGTGGCGGTGCGAGAGTGAATGTCCTCTCCATTGGCAAAGGCTTCTTTTAGAGTGCCGACATCCGCCATATGCGCCGCCAGACGCAATTCGATCTGGCTGTAATCGGCGGCGAGAATGACATTGCCCGGTTCGGCCACAAATGTCTCTCTGATCGTGCGGCCAATCGCGGTGCGGATCGGAATATTCTGCAGGTTCGGATCGGTTGAAGAAAGCCGCCCGGTTTGCGCGCCGACAAGGCTGTAACTGGTGTGAACCCGCCCGGTGTTCGGGTTTATTTGCGCCTGAAGCGCGTCGGTATAGGTCGATTTCAGCTTCGAAAGGTGCCGCCATTCGAGCACTTTTTCCGCAATCCCATCGCCAATCTTCGCGCCGCTTTCATCCTTTGCGATGGCGAGTTTTTCAAGGACGGATTGATCGGTGGAATATTGCCCGCTCTTGCCCTTCTTACCGCCCTTGAAACCGATTTTGTCAAATAGGATTTCGCCGAGCTGTTTGGGGCTGCCAACTGCGAATTCTTGGCCCGCAATGGCGTGGATGTCTTTCTCTAACGTCGCGGTTTGGGTCGCAAATTCTTCCGACAATTTCGCCAATCGCGCGCGGTCGACTTTGACCCCCTCACGCTCCATCGCGGCGACCACTGGGATCAACGGGCGATCAACCCGGCCATAGATTTTGCTGCCGCCTTCATGCGCCAGTCGCGGTTTGAGATGGTGATAGAGCCGCCATGTGACGTCGGCATCTTCGGCAGCATATTCGGTGGCTTGGGGTAACAAAACCTCTCCGAAAGAGATCGCTTTCTTGCCGGTTCCGCACACTTCTTTGAACGATAATGCCGTGTGGCCCAGATGCCGCAAAGCGAGATCATCCATTCCATGCCCGCCGCCAATGCCGCTTTCGCCCCGGCCCGCATCTAGGTCAAAACTGATGACCATCGTGTCTTCGATCGGGCTGACAAGCACATCATGGCGCGCGAGCACATTGAGGTCGTATTTACCATTTTGGAAGATTTTCAGGACGCTGTCGTCTTCGAGCATCGGCTTCAGCGCCGCAAGCGCCGCTTCCATAGGGATTTGCTCCGGCTTTTCAGACAGCAAGTCGGTCCCGCCATGCGCCAGTGGGATATAGCAGGCGTCGTTGGGGCCAAGTGCGAGACTGACGCCAACCAGATCGGCCTGCATCGCATCGAGCGAAGAGGTTTCCGTATCAACCGCGACCAGCCGCGCGGCCATCGCTCGGTCAATCCAGGCTTCTAAACGCTCCATCGTCTGCACTGTTTCATACGCGCTGCGGTCTACCGGCGGCATATCGGGCACCATCTGGCGGTTGCCGGTTTCACCGTCGCTATCACTGCCGCCATCGCCGATCTTGCCCGCTTTGGCCGGGTTGAGGTCGTTGGGGCGCTCGGGGCTGCCGCTCCCTGCGCCAAGCCGTTTGCGCAAAGAGGTAAAGCCGTGCTTCTCCAAAAATGCGGCAAGCGGCTCTTCTGGAATTTTCAAGATCCGCATATCGTCAATCGCAACCGGCAGGTCGCAATCTTCTTTCAACGTGACCAATACCCGAGACAATTCTGCATCGGCGCGCCCCTCTAGCAAGCGCTCTTTCAATTTGGATTTCTTCATATCCGGCGCCTGATCCAGCGCCGCCGTCAGTGATCCGTGTTCGGCGATCAGCTTGCTCGCCGTTTTGGGACCGACGCCGTAAATGCCGGGAATATTATCCGCCGTGTCACCCATCAAGGCCAGCACATCACCGACCAGATCGGGTGATACACCAAATTTCTCCGCAACCTCTGGGATGTAGATTCGCGCGCTCTTCATCGTATCGAGCATGTCGATCCGCGCGGGGCCATGCGGGCCGTCTATTTCGCCGATCAACTGCATCAGATCTTTGTCAGAGGACACAATCGTCACATTCCAACCCTGCCGCTGCGCCTCACGCGCATAAGAAGCGATAATGTCATCCGCTTCCAAGCCCTCTTCTTCGATACAAGGCAGGCTGAAGGCGCGCGTCGCATCCCGGATCAGGGGGAATTGTGGGCGCAAATCTTCTGGTGCAGGCGGGCGGTTGGCCTTATATTCGGGATAGATATCATTGCGGAAACTGTGCGAACTCGCATCCAAGATCACAGCAAGATGTGTCGGACCATCGGCTGCGTCTAGATCATCCGCCAGCTTCCACAGCATCGTTGTATAGCCGTAAACCGCGCCAACCGGCGTCCCTTCTGGATCGGTCAGTGGCGGGAGGCGGTGATAGGCGCGAAAGATGTAAGACGAGCCATCGACGAGGTAGAGATGCTGTTGTTCACTGGACATAGTCGCTTGCTAGCATTGCCGCGCGAGGTGCGTAAGCCGCTTTGATGCCAGAATACTAAGCAATACCCTGTGCAATACCCCTCGCAATAACCTGCGCAGTTCACCGCGAAAAACCAGATCGCATGCCAGCCACGCATCAAGGCCGAACCGTGCCGAAAATTGGGCGAGAATAAGGCAAAAATGTGGCGAGATACGTCAATTTACTTGCAATGCCACAATTCGGCCATTATTTAGACAGCGAAGTCGGGGGTCAGAAGCCGGCTTTTGGCGCAGGTTCAAAACCGGATCGCGCCAATCTACTCGTTGAATAAGGAATTCATATTATGCGTAAGATCATTCTTGCCGCTGCTGTTGCAACTTCGGCTTTGGGCCTCGCTGCTTGCGGCGAAACCGCTGACGCTGTGAGCGAAACCGGTGATGCAATGGCTGCGGACGCTGGTTCGATTGCTGAAGACGCTACTGCAGCTGCTGAAGGCGCTGTTGACGCGACTGGCGAAGCTGTTGAAGGCGCTGCCGACGCAACTGGCGAAGCCGTAGAAGGCGCTGCTGATGCGACTACTGAAGCCGCTGGCGACGCAGCTGAAGGCGTTTCTAGCGCAGTTGAAGCTGCTGCGACCGAAGCTGAAGCGATGATCGAAGGCGAGTAATTCGCTGATCATCGTTGCTTTCGAGCAGTGATAAAGAAAAGGCGGTGCCGCGAGGCGCCGCCTTTTTCTTTTTGCGCCCGCAATGTGCGAGACTTAGCCGCCCGTGCGCGGCGCGGCGGTCCAATTGCGCGTCGGGTTCTGGCGCGCGCGGGCATTAAACCCGTCATACAAAGCGCGCGCAATCGCCGCGATCCGGCGTTCTCTGGCGAGCCGTGACCCTTGCCCCGTCACATAAATCGCGACCGCGATTGCGCGGCCATCAGGGGATTCGATAATTCCAACATCGCTGGATGTGTTGTTGAGCGAGCCGGTTTTATGGCTGACGCGCGCATCGCTGGGCATATTGGCGACGATCCGGCGGCGACCAGTGGTCGTGCGGCTCATGGAGCCCAGCAGGATTTGACGGTTTTGGGCAGACAGAAAATCGCCGCGATACAGCCCCTGGAGTAAGCGCACCATCGCGCGCGGCGTGGCCGCATCACGCGGATCGATCCAATTCACCGGGTCATATTCACCATCATCGCGGACGAGGGTTGCGATGTCTCTGTCGATCGAAAAATCATTGATCCCTTGGCGGCGGATCCAATCATTGACGGCTGGTGGCCCACCAACGGCCGCAAGCAAGGCATCCGTCGCTGGGTTGCTGGACCGGGTGATCATGATCTCAATCAGATCAATCGCTGGCATATATTCGCCCTCGCGCACGGGCGCGGCGGGCGATGAGAATTTGGGTGAACGCACCCGGATCAACAGCGGAAATTCTGATGTGAGCGAATAGCGGCCTTGCTCGACCATTTCGAGATAGGTTGCCGCAACGGCAATCTTGCTGGTCGACGCCATGGGAAACAATTGATCGCCCAGCACCATAATCTGTTCGCCGGTTGCAAGGTCGACCGCCGCAACCCCGATCCGGCCCTGATCTCCATCAGCAAGCTCTGCGATGCGCTGTTCAAAGCCGTTGGCATAAATGGCCTCAAACGTCTCTGGCGTGCGGCTTTCTGTACCAAAGGCGCTGTCAAAACTGGCCTGCAGCTCATTCGTCTGCGCCGCAGCCGGCGCGGCAAGAGCAGCCGAAAATATAGCGATTGGGGCAAGAAAGCGGGCGAAGAGCGAGGGCGGATTGAGTGGGGTCATCAGCTAGGGATACTCCAAGCTTGGTTAGCGGTGACTTAATGGATCTGTCTAAGTGGAGGCGATTCGCCGCGACAAGCGCCCATTTCACCGCGTGCGGTGAAGTGTGCGGCGGATACGACCGGATTGTGCTGCAGACAGAGCGGCCAGACAGAGCGTCCAGACTAGGCGTTTAGAATGGCGGCAAAGAGGGCACTGTTCAAAGGGTCTTATACGGCGCTGGTCGAACAGGCGTGATCTTGCATTATTTGAGGTCTTGACTGCGGCGTACACTCAGCCAGACATGCTGCAGAAATTTTGGAAACGGGGATTTTCATGACCACCACACGCACGACCTCTCTTGCCTCGCGCACATTAATGACGGCGATGTTTTTGGGGGGATCAACCCTCGCCTTCGCGCAAACCGCACCGATTGTGCAGCCCGGCGCGCCGGGACAAGACAGCCGCACGCTTACCGCTGATGAAGCGACCGAGCTCGCCAAAGCCACTTACACCGCTGCCGATGTGCGTTTTATGCAGGGCATGATCGTCCATCACCAACAGGCGGTCGATATGTCTGAATTGGTGACGGACCGGACCAATAATGAAGACGTCGTCACAATCTCTGGGCGCATTTTGTCGAGCCAGGCTGATGAGATTGAGTTCATGAATGAGTGGCTGATGACGCGCGGTGAAAAGACCGTGATGACATCAATGTCGGGCGACATGGCCGATCACAGCACTATGGACCATTCTGCACATGCAATGATGGGGCATGGCGTCGATCATTCGCAAATGGCCGGGATGGCCAGCCCAGAACAGATGACGGCACTTGCGGCAGCGGAGGGGACCGATTTTGACCGGATGTTCCTGACTTTGATGATCGCGCATCACGAAGGCGCGATTGATATGGTCGAAGAATTGCTCCGCTCAGCAGGCAGCGCGGCCGATCCGATCTTGTTCCGTTTTGTCGGCGATATTGAAAACGATCAAACATCCGAGATCGACCGGATGAACGATATGCTTGCCGATATTTCGGAAGACCCACGCGCCAATCTGGCATCGGGTTTTGACGATGCGGGCGAAGCGATCATGAATTTGCGGCACGTTGCATCTTTGCGCAAACCGGCGGGCTTCTTTGATCCTGAAAATCCTGCTGACCTGCGTGCGGTTGTTCCTCCCCGTGAAGAAGAAGACGGCGAAGAAGATGGCAGCGGCGAGGCGGATAGCGAGAGCGAAGAAGCAGCCGAAGCGGTTGCGGATGAAGCTGAGAGCACTCCGGAACGCAGCGACGAAGACGAAGAGAGCCTCACGCAATTCGCTGAACGCTCGCCGCTCCTCGATTTTGCCAACACCGATATGGCGTTCTTCGACGACATCATGGTTGCGGGCAATTATCACGGCTTCAACCTCTACCGCCTCGGCGATGACGGCGCGCCAACCTTGTTGAGCTCCGTCGTGTGCCCCGGCGGACAGGGCGACGTTTCGGTCGTTGGAGACATTTTGGTGATGAGCGTCGAACAAACGCGCGGACGCGTCGATTGCGGCCTGCAAGGTGTCGATGGTGATGTCAGCGAAGAGCGTTTTCGCGGGCTTCGCGTCTTTGACATCTCCGACCTTTCTGCACCGCGCCAAGTCGGCCAAGTGCAGACCTGCCGGGGCAGCCACACACATTCGATAGTCAGCGCGAATGAAGAGCGGATCATCGTGTACAATTCCGGCACCTCGCGCGTTCGCGAAACCGAAGAATTGGAACGCTGCATCGGCAACCCGTCGGATTCGCGCACTGCCTTGTTCAGCATCGACGTGATCGAAATCCCGCTCGCCAACCCAGCGGCCTCTCGCATCATCAGCAGCCCGCGGGTCTTTGCCGATAGCGAGACCGGCGAGATTGCCGGCCTGTGGGAAGGCGGCGACAGCGGCGAAGGAACACAGCGCACCGCGCAGACCAATCAGTGCCACGACATCACCGTGTTCCCGTCGATGAATCTCGCGGCGGGCGCCTGTTCGGGCAATGGTATTTTGATGGACATTTCCGATCCGATGAACCCGGTTCGGATGGATGCGGTGTTCGACAATGGCTTTGCCTATTGGCATTCCGCCACATTCAACAATGACGGCACAAAAGTGATCTTTACCGATGAATGGGGCGGGGGCGGCCGTCCGCGTTGCAAGGCATCTGATCCGATGACTTGGGGCGCCAATGCGATTTACGATATTGTGGACGGCAAGCTCGAATTCCGCAGCCATTACAAAATGCCCGGACCGCAGGGCGAGTATGAAAATTGCGTCGCGCATAATGGCTCTATCGTGCCAGTTCCGGGCCGCGATATCTTTGTGCAATCCTGGTATCAGGGCGGCATCAGCCTGATGGATTTCACCGACAGCGACAATCCGATGGAAATCGCGTTCTTTGATCGCGGGCCGATCAATGATGAACAATTGGTCGTCGGCGGTTTCTGGTCCTCTTATTGGTATAATGGCCGCATTTACGGCACGGAAATCACCCGCGGGATTGATGTCTTCGCGCTTGAGCCGAGCGAGCATTTGACCGCAGCAGAAATCGAAGCGGCAGAAGCGGCTTCCTATGCCAACACCCGTTTCAACCCGCAGACCCAAACGCAGGTAAGCTGGGACGAAAGCGTGATCGAAGAGGCGGCGGCAAGCCGTTCTGGCGGATAAGGCTCACGCCTTTCTGGACGCAAAAAGGGGCGGCGTAGCGAGATGCTACGCCGCCCCTTTTGTGTTTGCATGCCTTGGCGCTTAGCGTGCTTTTACAGACGCGATCCAATTGTCGATTTGCTTCTCAAGGATCGACAGCGGCACCGCGCCGCCGCCTAGAACCGTATCGTGGAAACCGCGAATGTCGAAATCATCGCCCAACTCTTCTTCGGCTTTCGCGCGCAATTCTTGAATGCGGATCATGCCGATTTTGTAAGAGGTCGCCTGTCCCGGCAAGACGAAATACCGGCGCACTTCGCTGCGCGCTACGGTTTCGGGGTTGGGCGAATTTTCGAGGCAATATGCAACCGCTTCGTCCTCGCTCCAGCCTTTGGCGTGGATGCCGGTGTCAACCACCAGCCGGATCGCGCGCCACATCTCGCTCTGCAAACGGCCAAAGTCAGAATAGGGGTCTGCGTAACCGCCCATTTCCTTGGCCAAGGCCTCTGAATAGAGCGCCCAACCCTCGCCATAGGCAGAGATAAATCCGCCTTGTGAACGGAATTTCGGCACGCCTTCCAATTCCTGCGCGATGGACACTTGCATGTGGTGGCCCGGATTGCCCTCATGATAGGCGATCGCTTCCAGCGGCGGGATTGGCATCGCGCTCATATCGGAAAGGTGCGCGTAATAAATGCCGGGGCGTGATCCGTCAGGCGTGCCCGGACGATAATGCTGCGCCGCGCCGTCTTGTTCGCGGAAAGGTTCGACCCGGCGAACCTCCAACGGCGCTTTAGGCAGGCGGCCAAAGAATTCCGGCAACCGCGCCGTCAGCTCATCAATATGCATGGTCGCGCGGTCGATATAATCCTGCGCGCCGGCTTCATCCTGAGAGAAGAAGAATTGCGGATCTTCGCGGGTAAAGACGAAGAATTCTTCGAGCGTCCCCTCAAAACCGGTGGTCGCCATGATGGTTTCCATCTCTGCACGGATACGCGCGACTTCTGCCAGACCAAGATCGTGAATCTCGTCCGCCGACAAATCCGTGGTGGTCATCTGGTTGAGCATAAACGCATAAAAGGCGTCGCCGCCGGGTAGGGTCGTGGCGCCTTGGGCTTCTTCATCGCTGTTCGGGCGATCTTCGGTGAACCAATCCGCAATGCGCTGATAGGCCGGGGCCATCTGATCGACGAGGGCGGTGCGCGCTTCTTCGCGCAGTTCGTCGGCGCGTTCTTGCGTGATGGTTCCATCGGCGACCAATTTCGCCAGATGCCCTTCCACTCCGGTCCAAAGCGCCGAAGGCTCCGCCCCGTCCTCTGCGGAATCAAACGGTACACCCGTGATAAGGCCCTGCGATTCCTCGATCACGGCGTCATAGGAGAAACGCGGCGGGCGCGTGCCCACTTCTGCATTGGCCTGCGCTTGGCTCAGCAATTGATCCATCGCTGTGCCCGTCGCGGCGAGGCGCGCGATAAAGGCTTCCATGTCGCTTTCGGTGTCGACGACGTGCTGGCTGAGCAAGAAGCTGGGCAGGGCGGTGTGCGCGCCGTTCATTTGGTGCAGAATATAACCCTGCTCAAAAAACTCGCCTGCGCGCACGGCAGAGGCGGCGCGGAATTTGAACATGTCGTAAGACAGCTTCGCATCGGCGGACAATTCGTCATAATCGAAATTGCCTTCCATGTCGGCGACGGCTTGCTCCCACCATGCGATCTGTTCGCGCGTGGCTTCGATGCTGAGATCGTCAATCTTGTCGTAATTGGTTTTACGGCCAAGCGCGGTCTGGCGGATGGGGGAGAATTCCAATTCTTCTTCGAATTTTTCATCAAACCAAACATTGATGCATTCGGTTTGGGTTGTGGCGCATTCGATGGTCGCAATCGGCGGCCCCATCATATCGCAGCCCGTCAGAGCAACGGATGCGAGCAACGTCGCGGCAAATTTCGTTTTCATGGTTCAGTCCCTCGTCCTTTAAAATTGATGCGCCGTCCCTGCGGCATTGCGCGGGGAATGGGAAGCCACCAATTCGACGAACAAAAAACCCCGCCGGACCAAAGTCCGACGGGGCCTTTTTATAAGCGTTGGAAAAGATGAGGGCTTAGAAGCCGCCCATGCCTCCCATACCGCCCATGCCGCCCATATCAGGCATTGCAGGGGCGCCGGCGCCGTCTTTTTCAGGAGCGTCGGTGATCGCTGCTTCGGTCGTGATCAGCAAGCCAGCAACAGATGCAGCGTCTTGCAGAGCGGTGCGAACAACCTTCGTCGGGTCGATCACGCCAGCTTCGACGAGGTTTTCGTAAACGTCCGTCGCTGCGTTGAAGCCTTGTGTTTCGTCGCCTTCGCGAAGGAGGTTGCCCGAAACCACTGCGCCGTCATGGCCAGCATTTTCAGCAATCTGACGAACCGGTGCGAGGATCGCACGGCGGACAATGTCCATGCCGCGTGTTTGATCATCATTGTCACCCTTCAGACCTTCGAGAACTTTCGAAGCGTAAAGAAGCGCAGTACCGCCGCCTGGGACGATGCCTTCTTCGACAGCGGCGCGGGTTGCGTGGAGCGCGTCATCAACGCGGTCCTTGCGTTCTTTCACTTCGACTTCCGAAGCGCCGCCAACCTTGATCACAGCAACACCGCCAGCGAGTTTCGCCAGACGCTCTTGCAGTTTTTCGCGGTCGTAATCGCTGGTCGTGGCTTCCATTTGCGCTTTGATTTCGCCAACGCGCGCTTGGATGTCTTCGGCCGAACCGACGCCATCAACGATGGTGGTGTTGTCTTTGTCGATGGTGACGCGCTTGGCTTCACCCAACATGCCGAGTGTGACGTTCTCCAGCTTGATGCCGAGATCTTCGCTGACCATTTCGCCCTTTGTCAGGATCGAGATGTCTTGCAGCATCGCTTTGCGGCGATCGCCAAAACCAGGCGCTTTAACCGCAGCAACTTTGAGGCCGCCGCGCAGCTTGTTGACCACGAGGGTCGCGAGCGCTTCGCCTTCAATGTCTTCTGCAATAATCAGCAGCGGACGGCCGCTTTGCATCGCCGCTTCGAGAACCGGCAGCATGGCTTGCAAGTTCGACAATTTGGCTTCGTGGATCAGGATGTACGGATTGTCGAGTTCGACAGTCATCTTGTCCGGGTTGGTGATGAAGTATGGTGACAGGTAACCGCGGTCGAACTGCATGCCCTCAACAACGTCGAGTTCAAACTCGAGGCCTTTGGCTTCTTCGACGGTGATAACGCCTTCTTTGCCGACCTTTTCCATGGCTTCAGCGATTTTCTCGCCGACTTCTTTGTCGCCATTGGCAGAGATAACGCCAACCTGTGCAACTTCTGAAGAACCAGCGACTTCTTTCGAACGACCAACGAGGTCGGCTGTGACTTTAGCCACTGCCGCGTCAATGCCGCGCTTGAGATCCATCGGGTTCATACCAGCGGCAACGGCGGTCATGCCTTCGCGAATGATCGCTTGGCCCAGAACGGTTGCAGTGGTGGTGCCGTCACCGGCGAGGTCGTTGGTCTTCGACGCAACTTCCTTGAGCATTTGCGCGCCCATATTTTCGAACTTGTCAGAAAGTTCGATTTCCTTGGCGACGGTTACGCCGTCTTTGGTGATGCGCGGTGCGCCAAAGCTCTTGTCGATGACAACATTGCGGCCTTTCGGGCCCAGTGTCACTTTAACAGCATTTGCGAGCGTATCGACGCCCTTAAGGATGCCTTCGCGGGCATCGCGGCCGAACTTTACGTCCTTAGCAGCCATGATTGTTTCTCCAGAAAAATGGTTTGATTAAAGGTGCGATTGGGTCGGCGATCAGCCGATAATCCCCATAATGTCGCTTTCCTTCATGATCAGCAGGTCTTCGCCGTCGATCTTAACTTCGGTGCCGCCCCATTTGCCAAACAGGACACGGTCGCCTGCTTTAACATCGAGAGCAACGCGCGCGCCGCTATCGTCGCGCGCGCCTTCGCCAACGGAGACGATTTCGCCTTCGCTTGGCTTTTCTTGCGCGGAATCGGGAATGATAATGCCGCCAGCGGTTTTGGTGTCGGCTTCAATGCGACGGACCAATACGCGGTCGTGCAGCGGACGAAATGCCATAGTGATGACCTTTCTTGTTAAGGTTTAGAAGTAAATTGGCACTCTCCTAATAAGAGTGCCAGCGAGGGGCAGATGGTTGTGAAGGATCGCGGAGTCAAGGATCGCGGACCAAAAAAATCACAGCATTTGGCTGGGCATGGCTCTTGGTTTGAACGTCAGATCCAATCGCTCCCGCGCCATCCACCGCCACAGCAGCAGTACCGCCGCAAAGGCGAGGCCAGTTGCGAGGCCGATCCACACGCCAGTCCCCTGAAGCGGTGTGTAAAATCCAAGCCCGACCGCGACGCCAAATCCCGGCACCCAATAGCTGAACGTGGCGATCCACATCGGCACGCGCGTATCCTGAAGCCCGCGCAATGCGCCCAGCGCCACCGCCTGAACCCCATCGACCAATTGGAACGCGGCGGCCCAAACCAAATATTGCATCGCAAAGCCAATCATCGCCCCGTTCTGCGGCGCGGTGACATCGGCAAAGATTGAAAGCAGGGATGCAGGTGCAAGGATCATGGTGAGCGCAGTGAACGCCATAAAACTCGTACCCAAGAATATCGCAACCCAGCCTGCGCGTGCGATGCCCACCATATCGCGCGCTCCGTAGAAAAATCCGACCCGGATCGTCACCGCCTGCCCAACGCCGAAGGGGATCTGAAACGCCAGCGCCGCAAGCTGCAATGCCAAGGCGTGACCGGCCAGTTGCGCCGCCCCGATCCGCCCCATCAAAAACGCCGCAGCGCTGAAAATTCCGGCCTCCGCAATGACTGTCATCGCAATCGGTATGCCGATGCGAATAATCTCCCGCGCGCGGTCCCAATCGGGGACCCACCAGCGGTTGAATATGCGATATTTGTGCAGCGCCGGATCAAGCCGAATGACCGCAACATAGATCAGCATCACCGTCGTCGTGGTGATGATCGTTGCAATGCCTGCGCCCACCAATTCCAATCTGGGCGCGCCGAAATTGCCGAAGATCAGGGCGTAATTGCCCAAGGCGTTCACGAAAATCCCAACGAAGGTGATCGCGGTGGCAAAGATCGGGCGGCCTAGCGCGGAAACATAGGTCCGCAGCACATTTCCCACCACCATTGGAATCAAGGAGAACATGACGGCGATCAGATAAGGGAAGCCCAAAAGGATCAGCGCCTCATCCTGGCCGGTGATCCGCATGATCGGGACGGTAAGCAAAGCCAGCGCCATCCCGCCAATGCCGCTGAAAATCGCGATCCACAGCGCCATCCGCATTGCGCGCCGCACGGGGCGAACCGATTTCGGATTTTCGCCCAATTCTGCGGCAATGACAGGAGCGACCGCAGCCGTAAGCGAATTTAAAGACCAGACGATCAACCCAAACACGCCGAGCACGAGTTGCGATGCCGCCAGCGAATTTTCGCCCAGCCGCGTGATGAAGATCACATCGACCGTGTAAGTCGCCATTTGCAGCAGATTGGCAGCCGCGAGCGGCGCGGCCAGCAACATGGTCGCGCGAAATTCCTGCCCCCAGCTGGGCGTGCGCAGGCTAGCTCGGTCCGGGCTTGCCGTGTTCTGATCTGCGATGCTGGGCATCATTAGCCTTTCGCCCGCGCTGATATTTGGTGGCGGCGAGCCGATCCGGATAGGGTTGCGGGGCGGGGAAGGGAAGCGGATTCTTACATCCGAGCGACTAGCGCTGCTGAAGCCGAAGCGGGTTCTCTGCGACTTTTTCCTTTATCAACACGGTGAAAATCTTCATAAATTGTATCTGGGAAAGCGCCTGAGAGATTCGGGCATGGGGAGTTACGGTGCAGACACGCCCGCAATACAGTTCGGATGGATCGGCGATATCGCCGGCAGTAGCGGCCTCGTCTTCACTTAGGGGCAGAGCCACAGTGGCACGTTTGCTGGTTGGAACGGCTGTGGTCGCGGCCTCTGTCACGATACCTGATTTGTCAGTTGGCGCGATGGATGCGCCTTATTTCCGGATTGATGTGCGGGAACGCAGCAATGTGTTGGAGCAACCGATCTGGAGCCCGGCGGCGGGCGCAACGGCCCCTGTTTACGCCTCTGCCAATGCGGCTGAGCAAATTGCACCGACATCACTGACCTTCTCTGGCCGTTCACAGCCAAATGGCGTGGATCAAATGATGCCTTTGGGCTTTTTGGAGGCCGGATCGCAGCGTTTTGATCTGGCGTTCGCAGGAATTGCCAGCCCGACACCAATTTCGTTCGCAATTTCTGTCGGCCCGAGCCGGCCTTCTGGGGTAAATGTTTCGGCTGGGCCTGCGGCTTTGCGCGCACGGCTCATTGATGTTCCGCAGATCAGCAATGTTTCGGGCCTTACGCCTCGCGCTGGTGGGCAGGGGGCTGGTGGGACAATTGACACTCTTCGGTCAACGGGGCTTCCATCTGGGCTTTCATCAGGCCGCGATGCCAGCGCGCAGGTTCAGCGCAGCGTTGCCGCGGCAAATGCTTCGGTTGCGGCGGCTTTTGCCGGGCCGCTCGATGTGTCTGATGGCATGCGCAGCATCCTGCCGATTGCAGAGCCATCTGATCAAACTGCCCGCGCTGTACCGCTGCCAGCGCCGTCGACTGATATTGGTGCCAGCGCGGCAGCACAGGCTGAATTGGTGACCAAGACGCATCTTGATGCGCGCGTGAATGGGGTTGTGACGGGCCGCGTTGATTTTCAGCAATTGGACGGCACAATCGCAGTTCGGCTTGGTTCGATCGTCGATCTCTTGCGCGACCGTTATAGCGCGTCCGAATTGGATCGGATTGCCGGGGCAAGCGGGCTAGACGCGTTCCTCACTCTCACTCAATTGCAGGCGGCGGGCGTCGCGATCAGCTATGATCCGGTCTATGATGAGGTTGAGTTTGGCGCCGATTATGATGACGCTCCGCAGGCGGCAAAGGTCCAAATCGAGCAGATTGGCGCGCCTTCTGTGGGGTCTGACCAGGTGATGATGGATCAAATTCCGCGCTAACACTCTGATGCGCAAACGGGCTCTATGAAAAAGGGCGGCACCATCACTGGCGCCGCCCTTTTCATTTTGTCAGAGGCGGGATGTGCCCCGCCACTTGCTGAAAGATTATTCAGCGGTGTCTTCGAGTGTGCCGTCATATTCGGCAAGATCGGCGCCAATTGTCTTGGCGACGTCGGCGCGAACTTCGTCATTGTGCTCATCAACCGTGCTGACGATCTCGCCATCTTCGTCGATCAGCAATGCTGGCTCACCTGAGCCAACCGGTGCGAGCCGCACGATCAGCGGACGCGGGGAGATAAAGTTGCTGGCGCCGTTGCTGCCATCAACGATAGCGCCAACACCGCCGCCGAGCAGGATGTTGCCGAAGGTCGATCCGCCCAATTTCGATTGCAGCAATACGTAAACCGGCTCGTAGCCGTCTTTGGTGATGTCAACGCGGGTGTCAGAACCGCGGCTCAATTCCAATTCGCATGGCGATTGGCAGGACAGGCCATTCAAGAAAACGACGTCCGCACCGCTTGGGTCGGTGTCTGTAGTATAGTCAATATTTGTACCGTTAAGGACAGTGGCGCAGCCACCTGTGCTCAATCCTGCGACCAATGCCAGCAGGGCAAGTTGTTTTTTCATATCTGTTTAGACCCCTGTTTCAGCTCTTGAGTGAGCCTACGTTTCGCCTAGCTCGAAAACCAGGTGCGCCATTGTATCATGGCGACATCGACATAGCGCGCGCCGCGCGTGCCTGTTCCCGAAACATCGCCGGTTTGTGTGTTTTTCACCAATTTTCTGCGACTGGCCTGAATGGGCCAAAAGGGTGGTCAACAAAGCGGGGGGGCAACAAAAAAGGCGGCGCCATCGCTGGCACCGCCTCTTTGTTTGATCTGCAAAAGCAGTTCGAAATGTAAGCGCCCAATCGGGCATTGGCTTACTTGAGCTCGACGGTACCGCCAGCTGCTTCGATCTTGCCTTTGATCTCTTCGGCTTCTGCCTTGTTGACGCCTTCCTTAACAGGCTTAGGCGCGCCTTCGACAAGACCCTTGGCTTCGGTGAGGCCCAGGCCGGTGATGGCGCGGACTTCTTTGATGACCTGGATTTTCTTGCCGCCGTCGCCGGTGAGAATGACGTCAAATTCGTCTTTCTCTTCGGCTGCTGGGGCATCGCCGCCAGCTGCTGGGCCAGCCACTGCAACAGCAGCAGCAGCGCTAACGCCCCACTCTTCTTCAAGAGCAGTTGCAAGTTCAGCCGCCTCAAGGACGGTCAGTTTCGAAAGTTCTTCAACAAGCTTGGCAATATCAGCCATGATGTTCACTCCAAATTTTATGCCCAAAATTGGGCCCCACTATTGGGAAGGGCGGATGGGTTCTTACCCGTGCCCCAATGGTTGTTTCGTCTCTTGCGAGAGCGTCTCTGATTAAGCAGCGTCCTTGGCGGCATATGCGCCGAACACACGGGCCAGCTTGTTCGCGGGTGCGTTAACGACCTGAGCAACTTTCGTTGCAGGTGCGTTGACAAGACCAACGAGTTTGCCGCGCAGCTCGTCGAGGCTTGGCATCGAGGCAAGCGCCCTGACTCCAGCTTCGTCGAGAACCTGTGTGCCCATAGAACCGCCTACGATTTCGAGCTTGTCGTTCGACTTGGCGAACTCAACAGCCGCTTTCGCAGCCGCCACCGGGTCTTCTGACCAGGCAAGCGCGGTAGGACCGGAGAGAAACTCATCGATCCCGGTGTAGTCGGTGTCTTTAAGGGCGAGCTTGGCGAGACGGTTCTTCGCAACCTTATAAGTCGCACCAGCTTCACGCATCTTGCCGCGCAATTCAGTGGATTGATCCACCGTCATGCCGAGGTTGCGGGTAACGACCACCACACCAACATCGTTCAAGACTGCATTGAGCTGAGCAACCGCGTCGGCTTTTTGCGAACGATCCATGCCATACTCCTTCAGTAATGGCCGCGCAGATTTGCATCCATGCGACCGGCTCATGTTTTCCGATGCCGTTCATCGACACCGAAAAGTCCAATGATGGGGAAGGAGGGCGAGCCAAGCGGCTCTTTTTGCGGACAACAAAACTGTGCCTCGCGAAAATCTCTAATCCCCGTCTAGGCTGGAAATTAAGGAGACCCAATTGTCCCCACCGGCTGTCTTGGACGGTTGACCGTCAGGCCGCTAGGCCCGTGATCGACGTCGCCTCTGCGCGAAGCCTTCTGAATTGTCAATCAAAAGTCTTCGGCAAAAGTCTTCGGCAAAAGTCTGGGCCGGAAGTCGCCATTCAAACGGGCGAACGGGGCCTCTCTCAGTTAGCGCATTCCGCTTTCGACGTCACGCCGCCGCTGGTGTACCATTGGCAATAGCTCGGTTTCCAATTGGTCCAATATGCGTGCCCTGCCGCCATATAGTCATCCCAAGTCGGCGGGGCCTGTGTCGCATAGGCTTCTTGTTGCTGGGCTGCGAGGTTCGATTCGTTGTATCGGCGGATTTCCTCGTTGCGCGCAGCCTGTTCGCGTTGGCGGGTCACCTCTGCGCACCCTTGTTCAAAGCCCAGCCGGCATGATTTTTCGAACAAGGACCGGTTGCCGTTTGAACCAAGGTAAAAGGTGTTTTGAGCGTAGATATAACACGCCCAGCCATCATCAAACTCGCACGCTTTCTGAGCGAACTGAGTGGTTTGAGCATTTTCACGCCCTTGTGAAAAATACGATGCCCGCGCTGCGCCAAGACACGGCCTCACACCCGGAGAAGTCTCGCATAGATCACCCCAGATTTGCAGGGCCACGCCGTACTCCTCCTGCTGTTCCAGAAGATAGGCGGAAAGCTCGCAATAGTCATCGCGCCCTCTAACGCAGCTCAGGCTGCCCATCCGCGCGGCGAGGGCTTCGTTTTGGGACACGCCATTCACCCCGTGGTGGAATGACGACATGGCAAGTTCACAAGAGGCAAAGCGTCCTGTTTCGCAGGAGCGCACCAATGCTTGCTCGGCGGCGGCCCGTGCCTCAGCGGTTGCGCCGATTTGCACTCCGTATTTATAGGCAAAGTGACAATTGCTGCTCAAGAAATCGCCATCCACCCCGTCCTCCTCAGACGAGGCATTGCAAGCACTCGCATAGCCCGTGAGGGCGAGATTGAGGTTTGCAGCAAAGCCAGCCGGGGTTTGGTAGTCATCAAACCACTGTCCCATCAAAGCGCAAACCTGCACATCGCCTCGATTGCATCCCGCGCTTAAGGCCGCGCCGACAAAGCGGGGTTCGTAATGCGCCTTTGTCTCATCAGAGAAAAGAGCGCGAATGCCCCGGCAATATGCAGTGTTGGCGTTCTGGCATTGCAGCATTGCCGCTTCGCCTTGGATGTAAATGCTTTGGGGCTGGGTCTCGGCCATGCCGTATGCAAATACGCACATCTCCCAATTGCCATATTTGCAGGCTTGCAAAAGGTAATATGCGGTCATGTGGGGGCTGGCCGGGACGCCGTTCCCTTTGAGATGTTGATCGGCGAGGAGTTCGCAGGCTTGATAGCCGCCCTGTTGGCCGCATGCCGCAAGCCATTCAGGGTTCCCGCTACCTTCGATTTGAACCGGGATTTGCGCATGCGCCGGGGCGGTGAACCAAATGGTCAACGCGATGACGCTAGACAGAAGCCGAAGCAGCATGAAAATCCCCTATCACATTAAAAGTGCGCAGGAATTAGCAGGTTCGCTTGATTAGACTTTGGAAGAACGCGACAGGCGGATCCGTTCCCGGGCCCGCCTGTCGTCAAACACTCGCTGGTCTAAGCCTCAAGGTTAAATGCGAGCAAGTCGCCCGGCTGGCATTCCAATTCGCGACAAATCGCAGCGAGAGTGGAAAAGCGGATCGCTTTGGCTTTGCCGGTTTTGAGGATCGACAGGTTGGCGAGGGTTAGGCCCACCCGCTCTGCAAGTTCCGTCAAAGTCATCCGGCGGTCGTGTAGCAAGTCATCCAGTTTGACCATGATCATGGCTCCTTCATCATCAGCCAGTGGTTTAGGGGGCATCAGATTGTCCCTTCGAGGTCTTCGCGCATTGCTGCGCCATGTTTGAACACCCGGGCGAGGATGAAGAGAATGATCACCGTCAAAATACCGGTCAGGTCGAGACCTGCGTCAATGGTGATATCGGCATTGTCCATCGGCTCAGCCCATTTTGCGACCAGCAATGCAAGGCCAGAGAGTGGGAGGGCAAGCACCTGTACCGCGAGCAGCAACCAAGCCATGATATTGAGCCGGTCGGCATTGTCAGGTGCGAACGGATCGCCGTCACCTACGGTTGAGATGATGGCGCGCAGCTTGCCAAAAAACAGGTAGACCAAGACAACGCATGCCGCCGCGAGGATTAGCACGCCGAGCAACGGGAATAGCGGGAATGCGCCTACGGCTCCGCCAAATTCCGCCGCAACTTCGGCGTTGATCATGTCCTGTGCGAACAGGATTGCGGCGGTGCCTATCAGCAGTGCGGCGGCCGCCATCACCATGAAGATTTGCATGATGACGGTCAGAATTTTGCCCGCCAGTAATAAGAGGTCGTTGGGTTTGTCGGTCATGGGTTTGTCCCCTTTCCTTTGGCTTAGGCGAGTTCGATCATGGGCATCGCGGTGTCGGCCATCTGGTCGGCGCTGTGCGCTGAAGTCGATGGAACCGCTACGATCGTGCCGATTGAAGTGAAGGCGATGATCACTGCGGCGATGGCGGCGAGCGAATTGGTGGTTGTCTGGGTCATATCGTTCTCCTTGATGTGTCTTATTGAATTTCGATAATCACGATCTAGGTGCGATTCGTTTTATTGTCAAACAATAATATTGAAAAACGATAATATTCATATTGTTTTGCGGCGATGTTGCGCATCCCTCTCGCCCCGCTTCTAGAGGCAGAGCCGAGGTAAGTTTCTGAATTTATGAATTAATATTCGTGGGCTGCGCTTTAAGGTGCGCCGTCTTCCCAAATGATGATCTCATTGGAATTGTGTGCGCAGCCTACTTTGATGGCCTCACCGGCCTCAGTCTCACGCGCCTCGGCAAAGGGCTCAAACCGCACCGACCAATGCAATTCTCTGCCGCCGCCCGGTTGATTCTCATACTGAATGTCGTGATCAAAATGGATCCGCATCCAATACAGCACCCCGTTCACGCGCCCGCCATTGGATGTTAGCGTCGTCACGGAACGGTCGCGCATGGCAATGGGCGTATCCGGCAGAAATTCGATATCGCTCAGCACGCCAGATGGCCCCCGCTGAAATTGCGCGGCATCCTTTGGGTCGATCAGAGCATGATAATTGAGCTGACGTTCGAGCAGCGACAGATCAAACCCAGCGACTTCGCCAATCGGGTCGCCCAAATCGCAATAGGCCAAGGCCCCGATGACCGAGACTTTGGGCGGCAGGAAAATTGCGCCCGGAACGGTCAGCTCTTTGCCCGCATGCGCCATCGCCTGAATCAGAGATTCACCGATAATATTGGCGGTGTACAATTCGGACAGCACCGCATCGACCCCGCCGCCCAGATCGCGGTCCCGGTCGAGGTCGAGCGAATAGGCGTTCATCACCGTAATCTGCTCCTCCATCCCATTCTGCTTGACGATTGCGCGGGCGAGGTCGGCTTTGTTCGGGTTCACTTCGCAGGCGTATACATGCTCCGCCCCCGCGCGCACCGCCATCATGGCGAGCAAACCTGTGCCGGTGCCAATATCGAGAATGCGGCGGCCGGGTGCATGGCGATTGATCATCGCTTCATAAGCGTCATTGCGGGGCGTATCCGCCAGCATCAACCGGTGATAGGAATGGACCTTGTGCGACAGAAACATCTGCGCCACGGCGACGGTTTCCGGATCGTCTGCCCGCTGCGCCAACGCTTGTTTCGCCAGCGCAATGGCTTGGACCTCATTATCATTGTCGCGCAAGACCGAGCAGAAGGTGAAAAGCTCCTGCGGATCATCGAACATCGATTTGGCCATAATATTACGTGCCTGCGCGCCAGATTGAAGGGAACTTTGGCTGCGGTTACCGTGCCGCTCTGACCCCGTCAATTTGCCGCTGCTTATGATATACGCAATCAAGGCGTTTGACACAGGCAGGCCCAATTCCTACATGGCGATCACACGCCAGCTTCGAGCCGGACTGATTCATGCGCGGGAATCGGTTCAAGAATGGAAGCGGCGCTTTGTCATATTCGCGACTGTAATCACGCTGCTGCTGGGGCAGCACCCGACCGGGTGCGTCTGAGCCGCGGCGCTTTTGCGTCCGATATGACCACGTCTCCCGCGCGGCGAAACATTTGGCTAATCCAGCGCGCGGGCCATTCCAGCGTGCACATACACAGAGGCATATCTCTTCGATGGCAACCAAGGCACCGACCAAGCGTAAAGTCCGCAGCCGCAAGGCGCAGGGCACCGCGAAAAAGCGCATCCGCAAGATTTTCGGCGACATTCACGAAGTCGTCCAAATGCCGAACCTGATCGAGGTCCAGCGCGAGAGCTACGAACAGTTCCTGCGTTCTGACAAAGACACAGGGTATGTCTCGGGTCTGGAAAAAACGCTGCGCAGCGTTTTCCCGATCCGCGATTTTGCGGGCACGGCGGAATTGGACTTCGTTCACTACGAACTCGAAGAGCCGAAATACGACACGACTGAATGCCGCCAGCGCGGCATCACTTACGCTGCACCGATGAAGGTGACTTTGCGTTTGATCGTGTTCGAAGTGGATCAGGAAACCGAAACTCGCTCCGTCCTCGATATCAAAGAGCAAGACGTCTACATGGGCGATATGCCGCTCATGACGGATAACGGCACTTTCATCATCAATGGCACAGAGCGTGTCATCGTCTCGCAAATGCACCGTTCACCGGGCGTGTTGTTTGACCATGACCGCGGCAAAACGCACAGCTCCGGCAAGCTTCTGTTTGCTGCGCGCGTCATTCCTTATCGCGGCAGCTGGCTCGATTTTGAATTCGACGCGAAAGACATCGTCAATGTTCGCATCGACCGTAAGCGTAAATTGCCGGTCACGGCGCTGCTTTACGCACTGGGCCTCGATAGCGAAGGCATCCTGCACCACTTCTATGACACGGTAACGTGGGAACGTGCGAAAGACGGCTGGAAAATTCCGTTCGACGCAGAAAACTGGCGCGGCCAAAAACCGGCATTCCCCTTGGTGGATGCTGCAACAGGCGAAGAAATCTTTGCCTCAGGTCAAAAGATCAGCCCGCGCGCCGCAAACAAAGCGGCCAAGGATGGTTTGACCCATCTGTTGCTGCCGGTTGAAGAAGTCGTCAGCCGCTACGCTGCTTATGATTTGATCGACGAAAGCACGGGCCGCATTTATGTGGAAGCCGGCGACGAGCTGACACTTGAGCATGTCGAAACATTCGACGCGGCCGGTATCGATACGCTCGAACTGCTCGACATTGATGAAATCAACACGGGTCCTTGGATCCGCAACACGTTGAAGGTCGATAAGGCTGAAAACCGTGATGAAGGTCTGGAAGCCATCTATAAAGTGATGCGTCCGGGCGAACCGCCAACAAAGGAAACCGCTGACGCTTTGTTCGAAGGCCTGTTCTTCGATGGCGAGCGTTACGACCTTTCCGCTGTTGGCCGGGTTAAGCTGAATATGCGTCTGGAATTGGACGCAGAAGACACCGTGACGACTTTGCGCAAGGAAGACATCCTTGCTGTGGTCAAGGAACTTGTCGGCCTGAAAGACGGCAAGGGCGACGTTGATGACATCGACAATCTCGGCAATCGCCGGGTGCGTTCGGTCGGCGAATTGCTGGAAAACCAGTACCGCGTCGGTCTGCTGCGCATGGAGCGCGCTGTTAAAGAGCGTATGTCGAGCGTTGATGTTTCGACTGTCATGCCGAACGATTTGATCAATGCGAAACCAGCGGTTGCTGCGGTTCGCGAATTCTTCGGCTCATCGCAGCTGTCGCAATTTATGGATCAGACCAATCCATTGTCAGAAGTGACGCACAAACGCCGCGTATCGGCGCTTGGGCCTGGCGGTTTGACGCGCGAACGCGCTGGCTTTGAAGTCCGCGACGTTCACCCAACCCATTATGGCCGTATTTGCCCGATTGAAACGCCTGAGGGACCGAATATTGGTCTGATTAACTCGCTGGCATCGTTCAGCCGGGTGAACAAATATGGCTTCATCGAAACGCCGTATCGAACGGTGAAGGATAACCACGTCACCGGTGATGTGAAATATCTGTCGGCGATGGAAGAGCAAAAGCACACCGTTGCGCAGGCTTCGGCCGCGCTCAACGATGACGGCACTTTTGTCGAAGACCTGATTTCGGCGCGCCAATCGGGTGACAACCTGATGGCGCCTAGCGAGCAGGTTACGTTGATGGATGTGTCCCCGAAACAGCTCGTTTCGGTGGCGGCATCGCTTATCCCGTTCCTTGAAAACGATGACGCCAACCGCGCCTTGATGGGATCGAACATGCAACGTCAGGCTGTGCCGCTTGTGAAAGCAGAGGCACCGTGGGTCGGCACCGGCATGGAAGAAACCGTTGCGCGCGATTCGGGCGCGGCAATTGCGGCCAAACGCGGCGGTATCGTCGATCAGGTCGACGCGACCCGCATCGTGATCCGGGCGATTGGCGATGTTGAGGCTGGGCAATCCGGCGTCGACATTTACACGCTGCAAAAATTCCAACGCTCCAACCAAAACACCTGCATCAATCAGCGTCCGCTGGTGAAGGTCGGTGAGACGATTGAGCCGGGCGATATTATCGCTGATGGTCCCTCGACGGATCTGGGCGAATTGGCGCTGGGTAAGAACAGTCTCGTCGCCTTTATGCCTTGGAATGGATATAACTATGAGGATAGCATCCTCATTTCCGAGCGTATCGTGAAAGACGATGTCTTCACCTCGATCCACATTGATGAATTCGAAGTGATGGCTCGCGATACCAAACTTGGGCCAGAGGACATCACCCGCGATATCCCGAATGTCGGCGAGGAAGCGCTTCGCAATCTCGACGAGGCGGGCATTGTTTACATCGGTGCAGAAGTGCATCCGGGCGATATTCTGGTCGGCAAGATCACGCCAAAGGGTGAAAGCCCGATGACGCCGGAAGAAAAGCTGCTGCGCGCCATCTTTGGCGAAAAGGCAAGCGATGTGCGCGATACGTCGCTGCGTCTGCCGCCGGGTGTTGCTGGTACAATCGTCGAAGTCCGTGTGTTTAACCGTCACGGTATCGAAATCGATGACCGTACTCGTGCGATCCAGAACGAAGAAATCGAACGCCTCCGCAAGGATGCCGCCGATGAACGCGGCATTTTGAACCGGGCGACCTATAACCGCTTGAAAGACATGCTGATCGGTCAGGTCGCTTCTGCTACGCCAAAGGGCCTTAAGAAGGGCGCCGAAATCACTGAGGAAGTCCTTAGTGAGTTGGACCGTCACGAGTGGTTCAAATTCGCGGTTGCCGATGATGGTCGTCAGGCTCAGCTTGAGGCGATCAAATCGCAATATGACGAAAGCGCCGGCATGATCGACGCCAAGTTTGAAGACCGCAAAGAGAAGCTGGAGCGGGGCGATGAACTCGCGCCGGGCGTTCTGAAGATGGTCAAAGTCTTCGTCGCGGTTAAGCGCAAGCTGCAACCGGGCGATAAGATGGCTGGTCGTCACGGGAACAAGGGTGTGATTTCGCGCATCCTGCCGGTCGAAGACATGCCATTCCTGGAAGACGGTACGGCTGTTGATCTGGTGCTGAACCCGCTGGGCGTGCCATCGCGCATGAATGTCGGTCAGATCTTTGAAACGCACCTTGGCTTTGCGGCTCGCGGCCTCGGCATGGATATTGCGGATAAGCTCGAAGAGTGGAAACGCGACAATCCAAACGCTGCCGAAGATTACGCCGATGCTAAGCCTCCTGAGGCGGTCGTTGACCGGCTCAAGGATGTTTACGGTGAGCAATATTTCGAAGACCTCGAAAGTCGCTCGACCGCCGGGATCGTTGATCTTGCACAAAACCTCGCCGCCGGTGTCCCAATGGGTACGCCAGTGTTTGATGGTGCGCGTGAGCCTGACGTTTCGGAGATGCTGGTTAAGGCCGGTATCGACAGCTCTGGTCAATCAACCTTGTATGATGGCCGCAGCGGCGACGCGTTTGACCGTAAGGTGACCGTGGGCATTATCTACATGCTCAAACTGCACCACTTGGTTGACGATAAGATCCACGCCCGTTCGATCGGTCCGTACTCGCTCGTCACGCAGCAGCCGCTGGGTGGTAAGGCGCAGTTCGGCGGACAGCGCTTTGGTGAGATGGAGGTCTGGGCACTGCAAGCCTACGGCGCCGCCTACACTTTGCAGGAAATGTTGACCGTGAAATCGGATGACGTTGTCGGACGGACCAAGGTCTACGAAGCCATCGTGAAAGGCGACGACACATTTGAGGCCGGCATTCCAGAGAGCTTTAACGTTCTCGTGAAGGAAATGCGCAGCCTTGGCATGAACGTCGAGTTGAAATCGCTGTCTGACGGCGATGAAGGCGAAGACGGCTTCGGCGCGATTGCAGCGGAATAGTGAGAGTGGGCGCCGCGAGGAGCGGCGCCCCTTTCCCACCCGCTCTTAAGAATTCACCCCCTGAGGGAACTAAGTCATGAACGAACTGACCAAATTCACCAACCAGCTGTCTAAGCCGGAAACTTTCGACCAGATCCAGATCGGGATCGCCTCGCCAGAGCGTATTCGCAGCTGGTCCTTCGGCGAAATCAAGAAGCCGGAAACCATCAATTACCGCACGTTCAAGCCTGAGCGTGATGGCCTGTTCTGCGCCCGCATCTTTGGCCCGGTCAAAGATTACGAATGCCTGTGCGGCAAATATAAGCGGATGAAGTATAAAGGCGTCGTCTGCGAGAAATGCGGCGTTGAAGTCACCGTGACGAAAGTCCGCCGGGAGCGGATGGGCCACATCGAATTGGCCGCGCCGGTTGCGCATATCTGGTATCTGAAATCGCTGCCATCGCGCATCGGTTTGCTGCTCGATATTCAGCTCAAACAGCTTGAGCGTATCCTCTATTTCGAAAGCTATGTTGTGATCGAGCCGGGCCTGACCCCGCTTGAGAAATTCCAATTGCTGACCGAAGACGAGCTGCTCGAAGCGCAAGACGAATATGGCGAAGACGCGTTCTCTGCCGATATCGGCGCTGAGGCCGTGAAGGTCATGCTGATGGATCTCGATCTGGAGCAAGAACGCGACGATCTTATGGAAGAGCTGGCGGTTACCAAATCGACGCTCAAGCCGAAGAAAATCATCAAGCGTTTGAAGGTCGTGGAAAGCTTCATCGATTCAGGCAACCGCCCTGAATGGATGATCCTCGAAGTGATCCCTGTGATCCCGCCAGAACTGCGCCCGCTGGTGCCGCTGGATGGTGGCCGTTTCGCGACGTCCGATCTTAACGATCTGTATCGCCGCGTGATCAACCGCAATAACCGCCTGAAACGCCTGATTGAACTGCGCGCGCCGGACATCATTGTCCGCAATGAAAAGCGTATGCTTCAAGAAGCCGTCGATGCCTTGTTCGACAATGGCCGCCGCGGCCGCGTCATCACTGGCGCGAATAAGCGTCCGCTGAAATCTTTGAGCGACATGCTCAAAGGTAAGCAAGGCCGTTTCCGTCAAAACTTGCTTGGTAAGCGCGTCGATTATTCGGGTCGTTCGGTCATTGTGACCGGCCCAGAATTGAAACTGCACCAATGCGGCCTGCCAAAGAAAATGGCGCTCGAACTGTTCAAACCGTTCATCTACGCCCGCCTCGATGCGAAGGGTCTTTCGATGACCCTGAAACAAGCGAAGAAATGGGTCGAGAAAGAGCGCAAGGAAGTCTGGGATATCCTCGACGAGGTGATCCGCGAGCACCCGGTTCTGCTGAACCGCGCGCCGACGCTTCACCGTCTTGGCATCCAAGCGTTTGAACCGGTTCTGATTGAAGGGAAGGCGATTCAGCTTCACCCGCTGGTCTGCTCCGCATTTAACGCCGACTTTGACGGCGACCAAATGGCCGTCCACGTCCCGCTCAGCCTCGAAGCTCAGCTTGAGGCGCGCGTCTTGATGATGTCGACCAACAACATCCTCTCGCCAGCCAATGGTAAGCCGATCATCGTTCCTTCGCAGGATATGGTGCTGGGTATCTATTATCTTTCGATGGAGCGTCAGGAGAAGACCCCTGAATTCCTCGAAAACGAAGATGGCACCAAGGTTGAGAGACTGCCGCGCTTTACCGATATGGCCGAAGTGCACCAGGCGCTCGAAACCAAGGCTGTTTCGCTTCACTCCAAAATCCTCGCGCGCGTTCCGCAAGCTGACGAAGACGGCAAAATCGTCCTCAAACGCTTTGAAACAACGCCGGGCCGGATGCTCTTGGGTGAATGTCTGCCAAAGAACCACAAGGTTCCGTTCGACATCATCAACCGCCTTCTGACCAAGAAGGACGTGGGTGACGTCATCGACGAAGTGTATCGTCACACCGGTCAGAAAGACACGGTTCTGTTCGCCGATGCGATCATGACCCTTGGCTTCCGCCATGCGTTTAAGGCCGGGATCAGCTTTGGTAAGGATGACATGATCATCCCTGATTCCAAAATTGGCATGGTTGACGAGACGAAAGCTCTGGTTGCTGATTACGAACAGCAATATCAGGACGGCCTGATCACTCAGCAGGAAAAATACAACAAGGTCATCGACGCTTGGTCCAAGTGTGGTGATTTGGTTGCGGACGCCATGATGGCTGAGATTCAAGCGACCCCGATCGACAAGGATGGCGTCGAGGCGCCGATTAACTCGATCTATATGATGAGCCACTCCGGTGCGCGTGGTTCGCCAGCGCAGATGAAGCAGCTTGCCGGGATGCGCGGCCTGATGGCGAAACCTTCGGGCGAAATCATCGAAACGCCGATCATCTCGAACTTTAAGGAAGGTCTGACCGTCCTTGAATACTTCAACTCGACCCACGGCGCGCGTAAAGGCCTTGCCGATACCGCGCTTAAAACGGCGAACTCGGGTTACCTGACCCGCCGTTTGGTCGATGTCTCGCAAGACTGCACCATCGTGGTGAATGATTGTAAGACCGATAATGCGCTGGAAATGCGCGCCATCGTTCAAGGTGGTTCGGTTATCGCATCGCTTGGCGAACGTATTCTGGGCCGGACCACGGCAGAAGACATCGTCAATGCGGCAACTGGCGAAGTGATCGTGAAAGCGGGCACTTTGATCGACGAGCCAATGGTTGTGGACATCGAAGCGGCTGAAACCCAGTCGGTCAAAATCCGCTCCCCACTGGTTTGCGAAGCAGACCAAGGCGTTTGCGGCACTTGCTATGGCCGTGATCTTGCTCGCGGTACGCCGGTCAATATTGGTGAAGCTGTCGGCGTTATCGCGGCGCAGTCCATCGGTGAGCCGGGCACTCAGCTGACGATGCGGACATTCCACATTGGCGGCGCTGCGCAGCTTAACGAAACATCGCACCTTGAATCGATTTCTACCGGTAAGATCGAATTGCGCGGCATGCCGACGATCACCGATAAGAAAGGCCGCATCCTGTCGCTCGCTCGTAGCGGTGAAATCGCGGTTATCGATGCCGAGGGCCGCGAACGTGAGATGCACAAGGTTCCGTATGGTACCGTGCTGATGTTCAAGGACGGCGATAAGGTCAAAGAAGGCGACCGCCTTGCTGAGTGGGATCCGTTCACTCTGCCGATCATCACCGAGCAATCGGGTGTTGTGAAGTATCAGGATCTTCTCGAAGGCACGACGCTGGAAGAGCAAACCGATGATGCAACGGGTATTGCCCAGCGTGTCGTGACCGAGAACCGGGCAACCGGGCGCAAGAAAAAAGAGGAACTGCGTCCGCGCATGACTCTCTTGGGCGAAGGTCAGACCGATGCGGATGAAACCGAAGCGCAGCGTTATATGCTTGCTCCGGGTACGACGCTTTCGGTCGAAGACGGCCAAACGGTTGAAGCGGGTGACATCCTTGCGCGTGCATCGCGCGAAGCTGCCAAGACCCGCGACATCACCGGTGGTTTGCCGCGCGTTGCCGAATTGTTTGAGGCGCGTTTGCCGAAAGACATGTCGGTCATTGCCAAAATCTCCGGAAAGATCGAATTCGTTCGCGAATATAAGGCCAAGCGTAAGATCGCGATTGTTCCTGAGGAAGGGGATGCAGTCGAATATCTGATCGCCAAGACCAAAGTGATCGACGTGCAAGAAGGCGATTTCGTGAAGAAGGGTGATACCCTTGTTTCCGGCGCGCCGAACCCGCATGATATTCTGGAAGTCATGGGCGTTGAGGCGCTGGCTGAATATCTCGTCAATGAGATTCAGGAAGTGTACCGTTTGCAAGGCGTGAAAATCAACGACAAGCACATCGAGGTGATCGTTCGCCAGATGCTGCAGAAAGTTGAAATCACGAATGGCGGCGATACGACTTTGCTTCCGGGCGAACAGGTCGATCTGGCTGAAATGATGGAATATAATGCCAAGTTGACAAAATCGAAGCAGCCTGCTGAGGGCGTTCCGATTTTGCTTGGGATTACCAAAGCGTCGCTGCAGACGCGCAGCTTCATTTCTGCCGCATCGTTCCAGGAAACGACCCGCGTGCTTACTCAGGCTTCGGTCGAAGGTAAGAAAGACACGCTGATCGGTTTGAAGGAAAACGTGATCGTTGGCCGTCTCATCCCTGCCGGTACCGGTGCGGGTATGAACCGGATGCGCGTCACCGCCTCCAGCCGTGACGCCGCGCTCAAAGCGCAGTGGAAGAAGCAGCAAGATAAGCTGGCGGCCGCAAATGCAGTCGAACCAGAACCTGCCGCCGATCCCGTGTCGAGCGAAGACGCTATGAAAGCCGCAATGGGCGGAGGCGACGCTCCCGCAGCGGAGTAAGCTCTCTAGCCTTTTCGGCAAAAAAGACCCCGCCAGAAGCATACGCTTCGGGCGGGGTTTTTTGTTTCTCGTTCAGACAGCAGTCGGTTTACGCCTCCCATGTTGGATATATTCACATGAGGAGGGACGAATGAGAAAATTGATATTGGCGGCCGGATCGGCCGGGGCATTGTGGGCACTCGCGGCGCCTGTCTTCGCGCAAGACACAGTTGTCGTCACCGGGGCACGTCAGGATCGCTCCTCTGCCAACGCCTATTTCAGGCCCAGCAATAACGGCCCTTCTGCCATCGGCGTTACGCGTCAGGCGGATTATTTCGTCACGCCTTTGTTCGTGAGCTCAGATTCGCGCAACCCTGATGTGCGGATAGAGGAATTGTTCGCGATGCTATCGGAAACGCTGGACCGCGCTGAGGCAGAAGGGATCACTTTGGTCGCAGGGCAATACACATTGGAGCCCGTGACGCGCGCCAATATGCGCAGCCTGCCGATAATTGGCGGCAACCGGCCCGACACGAGCCGCGTTCAAATCTATGCGCGCATCCCGCTCAGCAATCAGTCGTCAAGCGTGCGCGCAACGGCCACACGGATCGGGGCATTTAAAGAAGCCGTGCCTGCCACCGGGCGATCTTTCATCGACGTTGGTACGACCGGTTTGGCGATTGATAATCCAGAACAATATCGCGGCGCAGTGGTGCGCCATATCGCACAAGAATCGCGCGACTATGCCAGCATGTTCGGCAGTGATTATGGCGTGCAGATAGAAGGGTTGGAGGGTGATCTTTATTGGCAGCAAGCCAGCGAAACCGAAGTGTTCCTCTATATCGAGCACAGTTTTGTGATCGCCCCCAAATGATGCGGCGCTAGGCTGTATCGCTAAGTTGGGGCGCTAGATTGAGGCCTTGAGTGAGGCTCAGGCCCGGTCTAGCGCCCTCAACCGCGTTTATTCCGGCGCGACAGAATCGCTCAGCGTGATCCGTGAGAATGTCGCTTGCGCGTAATCGCCATTGGCTTTGTCGACTTCCCAATCACCGGTCCCGGCGCATCCCGCATACCAATTGCCGCCGCCTGTCTGGGTGCTGCATTGATTGTAGACACCGGCCTTAAAATACAGCGAATCGCCGCCATAAGCATAGGGGTTATCGAGCGAATCAGCGCCGCGGACCAAGCTGCGTGATTGAACAACAGTGCCGAGCCGTTCGTTGTGGAATGTCAGATACATCGTGTTGCGATGGACATTGATGGAATAGCTGAACTCCTCACCCAAAGCGATGCCAGCCTCGCCCGGATCATCGGTCATGTCCCAATTGCCGCCAAAGACGGGCACGGACAGATCATTGCGATTGGGGTCATCCTTGGCGAGGTTGCGCTCATAATTCCAGAAGACGATGCCGTAATCATGGTCTGGGAATTTCTTGTAGTAGATCTTGATCGGCTCATTGCCATATCCAAAACCGCTGCGGGTGTTGTCGAATTTTACCGCATGGATTTGGCCCACAACAACGGAATGCGCCGCGCGGGCGGTGGGATCGCCCGCATTGAGGGCAACGTGATCGACCCGCAATGTCGCCTCTAACCTGCCGCCGATTGCGCCAAACATATCGGAACTGCGGCGGGCTTCGACCGCGAAATTGTTGCCCGGATCGTGTGTGCCGATGCGGGTGTTGGTCCCGCGGATCATTTGGCGCAGCTCGCTGCGGGTGTTGGATGTGTTGGCCGTGGTCGCCGCTTTATTGGGCGATGCAAAGACCAAATGAGCATCCTCATTCAGATAGAAAAAGTCCGAATGTTGGTAATTGGCAATCTGAGAAACCGATTTTTCATCAGGCTTTTGATCACCATTTTCATCGACCGGAAGCGTTATTTTCCAATGGCTTAAATCAAACGCTTCCGCAGGTAGCATGGCACTGCTTGCTTGCGCGCCGGCCATACTGGCAAGGCAGAGCATGCCGGCGGCACTTGTCAAAATTACAGTTTTAAACCCGCGTGTGATCATGATCGAAGATACCCATTTGCTACTAATTTTGACTGCAAGCTAACGAGGATCACCTGAACCGACAATGTCTTTGCGAAACACAAACTCCTACAACCGCTATTGCAAGGCAATCGCAATAAGGATAGAAGCCGTATCTCGATCCTTGGAGAAAGTGAAAATGACAAAGCCCGCGCGCACCCAATCGGCCACCAATTGGGTCAAACAATTGGCCGCTCCCAGCTCGATCGAATCGCTTGGTCCGCTCGGGGCTCGCTTCGTCTATTCGCTCCGTCTGATTGCCCTTCACGACCGGGCAAAACGCGATCCCATCCCAGAATTGGCCGCTCGCCTCAGCAGTGTCGAAGCGGCCGCCAAGGCGCTTGCGCTGGCCCAAGCGATCAGCTCGGTTTGGCCTGAGAACATCCATATTTCGCGGTTCTGTTGCTCTCTGCTTAGCCATGATGAGCGCACGATCGGCATATTGATCGACAGTGCGGCGCAATGCGATCGGGCGGCCTTTGAAGAATCCATTCGCGGCCTGATCCGGCCTGAACGCATGCCCATTTTGTGGGAAGCTGTCCTGGGGCTTGTCGCGGCCGAAGTGCGGACGGCCTGATCGGGCCAAAACCACGCCCACCGCCCGCAAACCTTGCTAGCAGCGGCGCTGCACTCTAACGGCAAGCATCATGACAATTACACGTTTTGCCCCTTCGCCCACCGGCCACCTGCATGTCGGGAATATCCGCACCGCGCTCCACAATTGGATGCTCGCGCAAATCGCTGGCGGGGAATTCGTTCTGCGCATTGATGACACCGATGCCGCGCGGTCGAAGGAAGAATATGTCGAGGCGATTCGTGCCGATCTGGCGTGGCTGGGGATTGCGGCAAGCCGGGAGGAACGCCAGTCCACACGGCTGGATCATTACCAGGCCGCATTTGACACGTTGCGCGAAGCCGGACGGATTTACCCCGCTTATGAGACGCAGCAGGAATTGGAGCTCAAGCGCAAAGTGTTGCTGGGGCGCGGATTGCCGCCGATCTATGATCGCGGCGCGCTGGAGATGAGCGATGCAGAGCGCGCGGCGAAAGAGGCCGAGGGTGTGCAGCCGCATTGGCGCTTTAAACTGGATCATAGCGAGCAGATTTCTTGGACCGACGGCGTGCGCGGCTCGGCCAAGTTTGATCCGGCGCTGTTGTCTGATCCTGTGATCCGCCGGGCCGATGGCTCATGGCTTTATATGCTGCCCAGCACGGTCGATGATATCGACATGGGCATCACGCAAGTTCTGCGCGGCGAAGACCACGTTTCCAACACCGCCGTCCAAATCCAAATGTTCACAGCAATGGGTGCCACGCCCCCTGCCTTTGCACACGAAGCCTTGCTGGTCGGCACCGAAGGCAAGCTGTCCAAGCGTCTCGGATCACTGGGCTGCGACAGTTTCCGCGAACGCGGGATTGAACCAGAAGCCATTATCGCGCTGCTATCGCGGCTGGGTACGTCATTGCCGGTTGAGCCAATTGCCGACCGGGCCAAATTGCTGGAAACGTTCGACCTATCGACCTTTGGCCGCGCGCCTGCGAAATTTGATGACGCTGACCTCGACCGGGTGAACACCGCCATCGTTCATGCGATGGAATATGACGCGGTGAAGGGGCGTTTGCCTGAAGGGATGGACGAGAGCGGCTGGCATGCCGTGCGCCCCAATATCGCGAATATCGCCGAAGTCGGCGAATGGTGGCGATTGGTCACCGGCCCGATTGAGGCGCCGGAATTCTCAGACGAAGATCGCGCATTCTTGGCTCAGGCCGCCGCGCAATTGAGCGAAGCCTTTGCCAATGCAGCCGGAGGCGGGGATGCACCGTGGGCCGGATTGACCTCTGCCCTGAAGGCAGCAACCGGGCGTAAAGGCAAGGCGCTGTTCCTGCCGCTGCGCCAAGCGCTGACCGGGATGAATCACGGACCGGATATGGGCGAATTGCTGCCGCTGATCGGTGAAGAAGCCGCTGCGCGCCGGTTGGAACGTGCCGCTGTCTAGCGGCGGACCGCGCACTTTTCTTACACGCTGAATGAAATGGGAGAGGGCGCTCTAGGGCGCGCTTGTCTCTGCTCGTTTTCCATTGCCGTTGCTTTCTACCAGAAATATCGTACCACTTTGTCTAATCAATGTTTTAGACAATGGGGTAGGTAATGGTTTTCCGAGGCACACGTACATCAACGTACGCAATGGCTGCGGCGATGGCCAGCGTGATGGCGGCGACCACGATGCTGACTGGCTGCGGGGGCGGGGGGTCTAGCTCTACGCCGGCACCGGTCGCTATGCCTTCACCCAGCCCGACACCCACACCGACACCAACCCCCACAACAGCAACGGATTGCGCCGGGTCTGACCTTCTCAACATTGTTGGTGCAACGTCTGCTCAATCTGGCGCTGGCGGCTTGGTTGCGGCCAATGCGATTGATGATAATCTCGATGCGGCTGCGCGGTGGAGCTCGCCTAGCCTGCCTGCTACGCTGACGCTGGATTTGGGCGCGCAGCATATCGTCAAAAATGTCGGTATTGCCTGGCATCTCGGGGATCAGCGGCGCTCGTCTTTCTCCCTCGAGGTCTCCGATGACGGGACCAATTTCACCGATCTTCAAACCGGCCTGCAATCGGCTGGAAACACGCTGAGCTTTGAGCGTTACGCCGTCGCCGAAACATCGGCGCGGTTCGTCAGGATCACCGGTTCTGCCACGTCTGATGCTGGCGCGTTTGCGATTGCAGAGGCCGCCGTGTTTGGCTGCCCCCTCTCCGCCGCGTCACCGGTCGCGGCGCAGCCATTCGACACTTCGGTCTTCGGCCTCAATCCCGCCGTGGCACCGGGTCGGAATTTTGAACTGATCGATTGGGCGCTGGACACGCCAGCGACCGACCCGTCTGACGGTTTTGCCCAGCGCACCCAAGAAGGGGATCTGGCAGATTTTACGGATGAGTTTTTCTTCACGGCCGATGATGGCGGCATGGTGTTCCGTTCAACCATTGCGGGCGCGACGACCTCGGCCAATTCCTCCTTCACACGGTCAGAATTGCGCGAAATGCTGCGCGCGGGCGATCGCAGCATCAGCACGCGCGGGGTCAATCGCAACAATTGGCTCTTGGGCTATCAACCCGATCCCGGCGTCGTCACGGGCGGGCGCGGCGGTGTGCTCAAAGGCACATTGGCAATCAATCAAGTGTCCACCACCGGCAGCGATTTTCACATTGGCCGCATGGTCTTTGGCCAGATCCACGCCTCCAGCGATGAACCAATCCGGCTCTATTACCGCAAATTTCCCGGTAACACGCGCGGCTATGTCTATTTCGCGCATGAGATTCGGGACGGTGATGACATTTATTTCGTGGTTGTCGGGCCTCAGAATGATGACCGCGACAGCCAGCCTGATGATCAGACCGATCCGGTAAATGGCATCGCGCTCAACGAAGTGTTCTCATACGAAATTACCAATGCGGGCGCGCGGATTGATGTGATCATCCGGCGCGGCGATCAGGATGGTGAGATTATCGGACACAACTTCGTCGACATGGCCGCAGAAAACAGCGGTTATGACCGGGTCGATGAATGGAATTATTTCAAGGCCGGGGTCTATACCCAAAACAACACTGGCGACGGCGCAGATTTCGACCAAGCGACATTTTACCGGCTTAGCAATACGCATGATTGAGCCGCTTTTGACCGGCGTCAATCTATTGGTCAGACCCTAGTACTTGCCAACAGGTATTAAGATTAGGGTTGAATTGGTCTGATCAAACTGCATAACACATCATTCAAACCCCGGCGCGATGCTGGGGGAGAACTATTTCAAGGCTCACGGAATTGCCAAAATGGCAGACCGGCTTTTGGGGGGAAGATGGATGATTAAGACACCAAGCGGCTTGCTGGCCAACAAAGCGGCAGGCCTTAGCCTTCCTCGCCTGTTTGTTGGGGCTTCCATCTCTAGCATCGCTTTCGCGACCTTAGCATCGGCCCCTGCGCATGCGCAGATTGTGATTGTCGATGACACACCTGTCGACAACCCCGGCGGCCAAACGGTCACTTCGGCAGACGGCGTCACCCAAACCGTCAATAGCGGCGATAATATTGAGCTTGAAAACGACACCAATGACGACACCGTCATCACGCTTGGCGGCACGCATATCAACAATGATGGCGACGATGAAGATGTTGTGATCTTCGTCGATAATTCCGAAGATGACGTCGTCGTCAACGTGCTCTCAACCGGCGTTTTGCAGGGTCTCGATGGGGTTATCTTTTTCGAAGGTGACGCCGCGATCCTCGTCAATGACGGCCTGATTGAGGGCACCGGCGAGGCGACCGAGGCGGTGGTCTATTTTGACCGTGATGCTGACGGCAATCTCAATTCCGTTACCAATAATGGCACCATCACCAGCGTCGGCGGCGCGACTATTGGCGTTGATTCGTTGCTCGGTACCGATCCATCATCCGGCACGGTTGGCGATGAAGAGGGCATCACTCGTTTCACTCTGATCAACACCGGTGTGATCAGCAATACCGGCACCGATAGCGATGCCGATGCACTCCATTTCAACGGCGATCCGGGCAACACTGGCGGTGAAGACCGCGGTTGTCTCGAAGGCGACCGTGTCAATTGTGTTATCGAAGTCAGCGTCACAAACAGCGGCACAATCTCGGCCAGCAACGCGAACACATCCAATGCTGCGATCCGATCTGAAAGCGACGCGGTGCTGCGCGGAACGATCACGAACCAATCGGGCGGCATGATCACTGCAGCGACCAATGCGATCCGCATAAATGGCGCGCATGCTGATCACAGCGTAACGATTACCAATGCGGGCACAATCGAAGGTCAGGCTGAGGCTGGCATTCTGATCGGCGGCTCTGGCGTGACCGTGGACAACCAAGCGGGTGGCATGATCATCGGCGACGATGAAGGGATTCGCATTGACGGCGATACGATCACTGTGCGGCTATTTGGCGGCGTCGATACAACGCAAGACACCGTCCCTGAAAACACAAGCATCACCAATTCAGGCACGATCAGCGGCACTGCAGACGGCATTCTGACCGCAAGCGATACGCTAGGCGTGACGATCACAAACAACGCGACCGGCACTATCACGGGCGAAGAAGGCGTGGATCTGGCGACCGGCGGCACGGTCATCAATAATGGCACAATCACCGGCTCGGCTGGCGACGCGATCAATATCGAAGGCACACAAGACGCGACGGTAACCTTGGGCGCGGGCAGCACCACCACTGGCGCCGCCAATGCGGTGACTTTCCAAGGGACCGGCGCAAACGTCCTGAACCTGGATCAGACGGCGACCGTTTCTGGCGACCTACGCGGCAGCACAGAGATGGGTGCAACCAATACGCTCAACCTCAGCGGGTCTTCTGATGCTCTCAACAATGTGCGCGCGTTCGATTTTGATCAGGTCAATGTCGATGGCGGGGTGTTTGCTTTGTCTTCGCTCGCAACCGGTCTTGGCACGGTGTCGCTCAATTCCGGAACATTGATCGTCAATGCTGGCGGCGTCGGTGCGATCACAATTGGCGATGGCGGCATTTTGGGCGGCAATGGCAGTGCGGGTGACACGATTGTTGCCGATGGCGGCACAATCAATCCGGGCAATTTGGGCGCTGCGGATGTGCTGAGGCTCGGTTCCTTGGTGCTGTCTTCGGGGTCAGTCTTGGCGTTTGATCTTGGCGATCCGGATGATGGAACCACCAGTGACCGGTTGATTGTCGGCGGTGATCTGACGCTGGATGGGACGGTGAACACCACCGATGCGGGTCAGTTTGGGATCGGCGTTTATCGCCTGATCGATTACACCGGCACGCTGACGGATAACGGCCTTGATGTTGGCACTTTGCCAATGGGCTTCACCCCGGATCAAGCCGCGGTTCAGACCTCTGTGGCGAACCAAGTTAATCTGGTGATTTCGACCGCCGTACCGATTGATGATCTGCAATTCTGGGACGGCGCTGACACAGTCGCCGATGACACTATCGACGGCGGCGATGGCAGCTGGAATCTCACCAGCACCAATTGGACCAATGCTGCTGGCGATCGCAATTCGCCGTGGAATGAGAACTTCGCTATTTTCCAAGGGGCCGCTGGCACGGTCACAGTTGATGGCGCAATCGCTCTTACCGGTCTGCAATTCGTCACCGATGGTTACACTTTGGCCGCTGGCACGGGTTCTTTGATCATCAGCGACGCGGAAACCAATGTCCGCGTTGACGAAGGCTCCACCGCCACGATCGCTGCGGCGATCACGGGCACGGGCGGCCTCAACCAATTGGATGTCGGCACGCTGATCCTTTCGGGCATCAACACCTATACCGGCAACACCGCGATCAGCGGCGTCGTACAGATTGACGGTTCGGTCGCAGGCACAACCAGCGTCGGCGTAAACGGCACACTGACTGGATCTGGCACCGCCACCGGTGCAGTCACTGTTGCCGATGGCGGCACGATTGCCGCTGGCGGAATTGGCACAACGGGTACGCTGACCACTGGCGATCTTGTGCTGTCTGCTTTGTCGAACCTCGATTATGATCTCGATGCTCCAGACACACTGACCGGCAGCGACCGTATTCAGGTCAATGGCGACCTGACGCTCGATGGCACGCTCAACATTACCGATGCGGGCGCGTTCGGTCTGGGTGTCTATCGTTTGATCGATTACACCGGCACCTTGACGGATAACGGCCTAGTGTTTGGCCTTTTGCCGATGGGCGTTGATGCCAGTGCGGGCACGGTGCAAACCTCGGTCGGCGGTCAGGTGAACCTGATCGTAGCAGAGAACATTCCAGACATTCAGTTCTGGGATGGCGGCGACACAATGGCCGATGAAAGCATCGATGGCGGAAGCGGCAGCTGGAACCTGACGGATACGAATTGGACCAATGCTGACGGCACCGTGAATGCGCGCTGGAACAGCAATTTCGCTGTCTTTGGCGGCACAGCTGGCACGGTTACGGTGGATGATGATATCACCTTTACCGGCATTCAATTCGTCACAGACGGTTATGAAATTGCGGCGGGCACAGGCGCGCTCATCATTGATGAGGCGCTGACCACATTCCGCGTTGATCCGGGCCTCACGGCGACGATCTCCACCGCGATTACTGGTGATGGCGGCTTGAACAAGGTCGATAGCGGTACACTCATCCTTGACGGCGATCACACCTTTACCGGCGGCGCGAGTGTTGATGGCGGATTGTTGGTGGTGAATGGCACCATCGCTTCGGCTGTGACGATTGGCGAAGGCGGCATGCTCGGCGGCTCTGGCCAAACCGGCGGTTTGACGATCACTGGTACGGTTGCACCGGGCAACAGCATTGGCGTGCTGAGTGTGGCAGGCGATGTGACCTTTGCCAGCACGTCTTCGTTTGATGTCGAGGTCTTGCCGGATGGCACGTCCGATCTGTTGGCGGCAACCGGCGCGGTTACGATTGACGGCGGAACGGTGAACGTTTTGGCTGGCGGAACGGCGTATAACTTCTCAACCGATTACACGATCCTTACCGCTGATGGCGGTGTTTCGGGCACATTTGATGATGTCACCAGCAACCTGGCGTTCCTGACGCCAGAGCTGATTTATGATGACAATTCGGTGATGCTCAATCTGGAGCGCAATGACGTTGATTTCGCGGCTGTCGGACAAACGGCTAACGAAATTTCTGTGGGCGCAGCGGTTCAGGATCTGGGCAACACTGTCCTACCGAACCTGATCATCAACCTTGATGCGGCAACGGCGCGTGATGCGTTCAACCAGCTTTCGGGCGAGGTGCACCCAACAGTGCGCACCGCAATGACCGAAGACATTCGCTTGGTCCGCAATGCGGTGCTCAACCATCTGTCGACATCCGAAGGCGGCACCATCTGGGGTCAGGCTTGGGGCTATACTGGCGACAGCGATGGTGACGGCAACGCCACTGGCGCGGCACGCGATGGCTACGGCATCATGATCGGCGCCGACGTTTCGGCTGGCGAAGGCTCCAGTCTGGGTGTGGCGGTCAATTATTCGTCTACCGATCTGGAACTGGACGAACGCGCGGGCAGCTCTGCGACTTTGCTGGGCGATGCGACAATCGAAACGATCAACATCACCGCCTATGTCGGCATTGATCTGGGCAGCATCAATCTGCGCGCAGGCGGCGGTTATGGTTCAACCGATGTCACAACCGCTCGCTCGGTTTCGTTCAGCACATTCAACGATCTCGTCACCGCGAATTATGATGGTTCGGTGACTTATGGATTTGTGGAAATGGGCTATCCGATCGAAATGGGCAGCGGCGAGATTGAACCCTATGTTGGCCTGACCTTTAACGAAGCATCGACCGATGAATTTGTCGAAGCCGGCGGATCGGCGGCGCTGCGTATCGAAGAAGGCATCAATAATTCGAGCACGGCCACCGCTGGCCTGCGCTTTGGCACAGGCGCGGCATCGACGTTCAAACTGAACGGCAATGTCGGGTATCAGCATGGTCTCAATGATCTTTCTCCGACTGCTGTTGGCCGGTTTGCGCCGGGCACACGCTTCACTGTCGCCGGTGCGCCGCAATCACGCAGCGCAGGTTTCGCTCAGATAGAAGCGGCATTCAGCCTGTCCGAGAATGCCAGCTTTGGCGTCTCATATGACGGTATCTATGGCAGCTCGATCCAGGATCACGCAGCTGTCGCTCGGATCACCATTGGTTTCTAAACGCGGTTTCTAGACCTCAGTTTAAGAGGCCAATTAAAAAAGGCGGCCCCGGTGCGAATGCATCGGGGCCGCTCTTGTTTGTGCCTGTATTCTGGTCCCCGATTCTGGGCCCAAATGCGAGCGAAGCGAGTCAATCGGAATGGTCATCCAATTCCGCACCGCTCAGCGTGACGACATGCAGCAAATTGGTCGCGCCCGGTGTTCCAAACGGCACGCCCGCCAGCACGATCTGTTTCGACCCAGCCGTGCCAAATCCATGGCGCAATGCCATGCGTTTGCCCTTCGCAATCATCTCTTCAAAACTGCCAATATCCTTCGTCGGCACCGCATGCGCGCCCCAGAGCAACGCAACCCGCCGCGCTGTGCGGATAGAGGGGGTTAAGACCAACATCGGCGTCGATGGCCGTTCCCGCGCCACCCGCCGCGCGGTGGAACCAGAGGATGTGAACACCGTGATTGCGCTGATCGCGACGGTTTCCGCGATGGTCATACAGCTATGCGCCAAAGCATCCGATGTCGTCGCATCCGGTGTCGGATCGAGCAAGCGGATGCGTTCTTTGTATCCCTCATCACGCTCTACCTGACCGGTGATCCGGTGCATCATCGACACCGATTCTTCCGGCCATTCACCCGCCGCGCTTTCCGCTGACAACATCACCGCATCCGCACCGTCATAAACGGCATTGGCGACGTCAGACACTTCGGCGCGGGTCGGCATTGGGCTTTCGATCATCGATTCCAGCATCTGCGTCGCCACGATCACCGGTTTGCCAGCAATCCGGCTGGCGGCGACAATGCGTTTTTGCAGAGGCGGGACCTCATGCGGCTCCAACTCCACACCCAGATCACCGCGCGCGACCATAATGCCGTCGGAAAGTTCGATAATCCCATTCAGCCTGCCAATCGCTTGGGGCTTTTCAATCTTTGCGCAAAGCGACGGCGTGTGGCCGCTCGTCTTGCCGTGCTGGGCATGGGCCGCGACCAGCTTGCGCGCTTCCGCCATATCCTCGGGGCGCTGCACGAAACTCAGCGCAATCCAATCCGCGCCTTGCTCCACAGCAAAAGCCAAATCCTTGCGATCTTTCTCAGTCAGCGCCGGGATCGGAACCTCAGCATCGGGTACATTCACGCCTTTGCGGTCGGAGATTACCCCGCCGACTTCGGCGCTGCAGAAAATGCGATTCTCATCGGCTTCCTTCACCACCAAACGGATTTTGCCATCATTGATCAGCAAACGCTGACCCCGCTCCAGAATGCCGAACAATTCCGGATGGGGCAGGCATACCCGCGTCTCATCACCGGGGGCGGGATCACGGTCGAGCGTGAAGTGGCCCGAATGCCGGATCACCGCTTTGCCATCTTTGAATGTGCCCACGCGCAATTTTGGGCCCTGCAAATCGGCCAAAATCGCGATGGGGCGCGCAAATTCTTCCTCCATCGCCCGAATGGCAGCGATGGCAGAGGCGTGATCCTCGTGGTTTCCGTGGCTCATATTCACCCGAAACGCATCCGCCCCGGCCTTGAACAATTTGCGCAGCATTTCGGGCGAGCGGCTGGCCGGGCCGATGGTTGCGAGAATTTTGACCTTGCGTCCGCGGGGGCCAATGGTGCGTGTGTTGTCCGGTTTTGTCATGCTGTTCCTGATCCCGTTTGCCCTGCTATGACACAGCAGAAACGCAACTCAAGGAAAAGCCCAATGACCAATTCAACGAACGGCCAAATTGATCCTCTCGACGCTCTGGATGATGCCGCCGCTGCCGCCGCATTTCGCCGTTTGGTCCGGCATTTGCGCCACCGTCATGATGCGCAGAATATCGAATTGATGGGGCTGGCGGGGTTCTGCCGCAATTGTCTGTCCGATTGGATCCGCGATGCAGGATATGAAGGCGACAAAGCCGCCGCGCGTGAATTGATCCACGGCATGCCGATGGCGCAGTGGAAAGAGACCAAGCAAACGCCCGCGACGCAGGAACAATTGGCGGCGATGGAGGCAAGCCTGAAACTGAATAGAGCGGAATAGGGCGAATAGGCCGGAATCGGTCGCCCTAAATCAAATCACTGCGCTCCAGCTTGAACAATTCCACCTCGCCGTAATTCTTGGGCAAGACGACCCGACCGACGGAGGTGAAGCGGCATTCATTGCAATCGTCCATCAGCAAGGCGGCGGCGAAACTTTCCGTGCAGTAAACCCCGCCAACCGGCGTCACTGGCTCAATGCGGGCGGTGCGATTGACCTCTCCGCCATACCACAACCGATTGCCGGTGATCCGGTCGGTGCCCACCCAAATGGGGCCGTAATGCACGCCGGTTCGCATGCCTGCAACGGCGCCCTCTGGGATCAGTCCTGGGGGCACATTGGCCAATTCTTCTTGCAGTTTCAGCGCAATCGCGGCGGCGACGCGGGGTTCGTCAATCACCGCGTAAATCGCATCGCCCCAAGTGTTGCGAAATTCCACATGGTCACCGAAATCATGCAGGACCTTCGCAATGCGGCCCATGATGATGTTCATAAAATCAGGCAGCAACCGTTCACCAATGCGCGAGAACCCTTTGTAATCGGCAAAGATGATGGAGCGTATCTCGCGCCGCGTGCCATCGCCCACTTTTTCGCGTGCGGGGAATTTAAGATCGCGCGGGACAGGGCCAGCCGCAATCGCCACGGTTTCGCGGCCCAAATCCTGCCACAGCTTCATATCCGCCTTGGTCCCGGCGATGCCTGTCGCGGAAAAACTCGCAAATGTGTCGGATACGACGGCGATCTGAATCGCCTCACAATCGCGCTTCTGTGACCGCAAAACTGCCAAGCCCATTGCGTAAAGCGTGTTGTAAGCAAATTGATTGTCATCACCGACATAATCGGACGGTGTCGCAAAGCTGATCGTGGCGGCGGCCTTGCGGCAGGCTTGATAGCGCGGCACCCAATCCTCGCCCCCGCACATGACGCTTTCGGCGATAAAATCAGCTTCTGCGAAAGGCAGGACCACGTTCAATTCCGCGCCCCGCTCCAGCAAGGCTTCGGCGATCAGAATATCCGCACCGCACGCGAGCGGACCAAACCCAACGGCGATGTCATGCGCGTCCAATTCGCTGGCGATACGCTCGGCCAGCGTCGTTTCGGCCTCGCTGCCAGTGTTGAACATATGGCCGCAAAAAACCGCGACATTGCCGCCTTTGGTGGTTTCCTGTGTGTCGCTGCGCGAAGACGCCATTTCGCCAAGCGCAAAACCCGCATCCCCACCAGCCGGTTTGCCAGAATTGTCACTCTTCGCAGTCATTATTGAGGCCCAATCACGAAAATACGGTCGCTGTAAATATACCCTTCGGTGCCGTCTTCGAGCAGCACCGACCACCACGGCGTGTTTTGCTGATAAGTCGTAAAGACATCGCCAACCTCTATCTGCCCGATAATCGCAGTGTCGGCGGAAGGGCCAGCGCGCACATTGGTATAGCCATCGGGATCTTGCACCGTTGCGATCAGAAGCGTTTCCATCATCGCTGGCTGATCCGCGGCGCTGGGCGCCTGATCCAGTTGAGGGATGAAATCGCCATCCGTTTGGGCCAGTGGTGCGTCAACAGGGGGCTGGGATTGGGGTTGGGATTGCGGCTCTAGCATTGCCTCTGCTGAGGGTTCATCAATATCCCCAGAGGCGACATTCGCAGGATCTTCGATTGCCGCGCCGATCATGGCGAGCACCACCAGAATAATGACCGCAAACACACTCAGCGCGCCGCAGCCTATTGCGATGATAAGCGGTGTGCTCATGCCGTTTTTGGGCGTTTGCTGTGAAGGCGGCGAATTTGAGGAGGGCGGATTTGAAGAAGGTGGGGGTGCCTGTGTTGGCGGCGGTGCAGAAGCCGGTACAGAAGCAGCCGCCGGAGCCGGTGCGGGCGGGGCAGAAATCTCACCCGCCATATCGCCCATACTCGCCGCATCGCCGCCACTGTCTCTCGGCCCGCATAAGGCGACCAAGCTCTGCTTCACCTTCGACCATCCGCGATGATCGGCTTCTCCGGCCCAATCGCCGATTTCTGCGCATTGTATCTGATTAAACGGCAATGGCGGCATCGTGTCATCCAGCGCGGTCTGGATCAGTTTTTTCTGATTGCGCGCAACGTCAGCCTCCGCCCGCACCCATTCCGATTTTGCGGCTGTGTCTGACCACACCACCACTGCCGCTTTTGCCGCGCCGATTTTCGCGGTGATCACATCGCCATAACTCATATGCGCGGGCAGGTCGGCGTCCCACCATACGTCATACCCCTCGCTCGCGATCATGCGGGCCAGGACGGCGACTTTGTCTTTGTCGTCGCGCGAATAGGAGATGAAGACATCGACCACGGCCACTCCCCCCTTTGGTTTGCCCCTGCCGTTTGGTTCGCTTGTGACCCTACAGCATGGTGAAACACGTGCAAGCCGGTGGAGAATTGGCGCAAGTCTGCTTTGCACGCGCGGCGAGGATGGTAAGCAACGCGGCAACATTCAAACCGATTCTCTTGGAGCACCAAAACATGGCCACCACTTCCACTGGCACCCCCACTGGCACCCCCAATGCAGGCACCCCCGACACCGACGCCAACGCGACCGATGATCGCCTGCGCCTTTTGATTGAGCGTGTTGAGCGGCTCGAAGAAGAGAAAAAGGGCACCGCTGATGATATTCGCGATGTCTATGCCGAGGCGAAAGCGGTTGGCTATGATCCGAAAATCATGCGCCAGATTGTGCGCCTGCGTAAGATGAAGCCTGATGATCGCAGCGAGCAGGAAATGGTCCTCGACACGTATAAAAACGCGCTCGGCATGCTCTAGGCCAAACTTTGAATTTCTGCGGTTGTGTGTTATAGTAATAATACAGCAACATAAGAGGGAAATTCATGGCCGAAAACTGGAAAGATGCGAGCGGGATCATTGTCACCACCACGCCCAGCGTGGAGGGGCGCCCCATTCAAAAATATCACGGCATCGTAGTTGGCGAAGTGATCGTCGGCGCGAACCTGTTCCGTGATTTGTTCGCCAATATTCGCGACATCGTCGGCGGACGCTCGGGCAGTTATGAGCGTATTTTGGCCGATGCGCGCGAACAAGCGATCGCCGAATTGCAGGCAGAATGCGCCTCACGTGGGGGCAATGCGGTGGTTGGGATTGATCTGGATTACGAAGTGATCGGCGACACCGGATCAATGTTGATGGTGAGCGCAAGCGGAACGGCTGTTTCGGTTTAAGACCGGGCCAGTGCCCTCAGCGGCGCGCTCTATTCCGCCGCCATCGCCAAGGCTGCGATCCCCAGCGCTGTCGCATTATGCGCGGCATGTAGGAGGATCGCGGCCCACAATCCGATGCGCACGCGGATATAACCCAGCAGGCCGCCAAGGATCAGCTGCGGCAGCACGAGCGGCAATAAGATACCGAGCGAGCCTTCGCTGAAATTGGCCAGATGAACCAGCGCGAAAGCAAAGGTGGAGAGCCAGAAGAAACCGGGAAACAACGCCGCGAACCAGCGCATCGCGCCCCGTTTCCTCAGCAGCACAAGCGCCGCCAACCCGCCGGCAAACCCGGCAAGGAGCAAGCCCGCGCCCAGCAAAGGCGTGTCTGCATGCGTCAATGCAAAACCGCCAGCACCCGCCGCGCCAAACACCAATGCTAGGGCATGGCCGGGCTTGCCTGAAAGCCAGCTGCGAAAGACGATTTCTTCCATCACCGGCGCCCCGACGATCACCGCCATGATGATGATCGGCGTGAATTCTGCCCCGGCCAGCGCGGTTTTCGGCAGGTAAAAACCCATCGCAATCGCGGCGCTTGCCAGCGTGATCAATACAGCCATCGCCGCCATATCCAGCGCATAAATCCGGCCCAGCACGGTAAAGGGCGCGGCATTTTGCGCGCCAACCTCCAGCGAAGGGCGACGTAAAAACGCGCCCAATCGCCGCCATTCGCCGAGCATTGTGGATGCTTGCGCAGCGCGCGCGGCGTCTAAATCACCTTCGCCAAACACGGCTTCTATTTCTGGTTCCGTTACGGGACTTGTCGGCATGTCACTCATCAGTCTAATGCGAAGCCTCTCATTACCCGCTTAAACCGCAAAAAAGAGTTCACGCAGGACACACCCATGGCAGGCCATTCCAAATTTAAGAACATCATGCACCGCAAGGGTGCGCAGGACAAGAAACGCTCCAACCTGTTTTCTAAGCTTTCACGCGAAATCACCGTGGCGGCGAAAATGGGCACGCCCGATGTGGATATGAACCCGCGTCTGCGGCTCGCGGTGAACACCGCCAAAGGGCAATCCATGCCCAAAGACAATATTCAGCGCGCGATTGATAAAGCCAGCGCCGGGGATGACGAGAATTACGAAGAAGTCCGCTATGAAGGCTACGGCCCGGGCGGCAGCGCGATTATCGTTGAAACCCTGACCGACAATCGCAACCGCACCGCCACCGCTGTGCGCACCGCATTCAGCAAGCATGGCGGCAATCTGGGCACGGAAGGATCGGTTCAGCACGGTTTTGAACGGCTCGGGCTGATCGAATATCCTGCCGAAGCAGGCGACGAAGACACCGTGCTGGAGGCTGCAATGGAAGCGGGCGCGGACGATATCGAAAGCTCAGAAGACGGTCACACAATCTGGACTGCCGCCGATGATTTGCATCAGGTCGCCAGCGATCTTGAAAAAGCCTTGGGCGATGCGGCCAATGTCAAACTCGCATGGAAGCCAAACATCATGGTCGATATGGACGAGAAAGGCGCGGGCACATTGCTGAAACTGATTGATGTCCTTGACGATGATGACGACGTGCAAACCGTCTGGGGCAATTACGAGATCAGCGACGAAGTGATGGAGAAGCTGGACGCGTGACAGGTTCGTGAGGTCTCCGCGTGAAACTGATCGAACTGGCGTTTTTTGCGATGCTCCTGCTCGCATTTCTTGTCGCGATTGCGTGGCGGCTGGGGTGGCGTATCGGCCTGCCTGCGGGGTTTTGATGTGAGCCGGATTATCCTCGGCCTTGACCCGTCGCTTACCTGCACCGGCTGGGGCGTGATCCGCGCGGATGGGACGCGGTTGTCGCATGTGGCCAATGGGCAATTTCCCACCAGTCCCAAAACGCCAATGGCGCAAAGACTGGCGGAATTGCATGCCGGGATCGCTGCGGTGATCGCCGCGCATAGACCGGACCGGGCGGCCTGCGAAGAAGTGTTCGTCAATGAAAACCCACGATCAACGCTCAAGCTGGCACAGGCGCGCGGGGCAGTGCTGACGGCGTGTGGCGGAGCGGGCTTGCCGGTCAATGAGCACGCCGCGCGGCTGGTCAAAAAAGCAATTGTTGGCACGGGCGGGGCGGACAAAAAACAGGTCGCCGCAATGGTCAAAGTGCTGCTGCCTGGTGCAACGATCGCCGGGGCGGATGCCGCCGATGCGCTGGCCGCTGCAATTGCGGATGCGCATTTGACCCCGCGTTACTAGGGCGTCTCTCCCCCGCGACAATCACGCGCGACAATCACGCGCGAATTTTACGCAAACGCCTCGGCATCCTCATCGTCAAAATCGCCTTTGCGCAGGGCGAAGGCACCGCGCACCCCTTGCAGGGTTATGATCAACAGGATGACATTGAAGATCAGGCCAACCCCAATCGCGAGGCCGATGAGTTTGCCGGTCACTTCCAAAACCATGATCGCAAAGACGGCAGAGGCGAGAAACGCGCCTTTCCCCGCCCTCAGCCGCAATCCAGCGGCGATGGCCAGCACAGCCTGAACGGCAAGGATCGCCAGCGACGCAATGCCAATCGCGCTATCATATCCCAAAGAGCCCGCCGAAATCGCCATGCCAATCCCCGAGAGGGCAGCATAGAAAAAGCAAGCGAGGCCGCCCATATCGGCGGCGCTCTCTGCGCCCATTCGCGTGGATAGATCTGGGTTCCAGATTGACCCTAAACTTACCATTGTGTCTCCTTGCGTTTCTGCGCAAAGGAGTGGCACGCGGCGGCGCGGGCCTCAAGTGCCAATCGCGGCGTACCGGGCCAAAGCAGGTAGGGTAAAGAAGGGCACATTGATGGCAATCGAACTTTACGGCATCCCAAATTGCGACACCGTCAAAAAGGCGCGCAAATGGTTGGATGCGAACGGCGTCGCTTACGTCTTTCACGATTACAAGAAAGAGGGCGCAGACCCGGCCAAAGTCGCCGCGTGGATCGCGGATCAGGGCAAAGATGCGGTGCTCAATCGCCGGGGCACGACATTTCGCAAATTGAGTGATGCAGAAAAAGCGGATGCGGATGACGATGCAGATAACCATGCCAAAGCCGCCGCTTTGCTTATTCAGCACCCTTCAATGATTAAACGGCCAGTGGCCGAGCATGATGGCGGCATCCTCGTCGGTTTTAAGGAAGAAACATGGTCCGCAGCGTTCTTGTAAGTTTGGCGATGGGCGCGTTGTTGATGGCGGTTCCAGCCGCCGCGGACGCGCATACTGACGGAGGTTCCACTATGGCCCATTCAGATCGCCCCTTGATCATCGCCCATCGCGGCGCGTCGGGGGAACGGCCCGAACACACGCTTGCCGCGTATGAATTGGCGATTGAACTGGGCGCAGATTTTATCGAACCCGATTTGGTCGTGACCAAGGATCTGGTGCTGGTTTCGCGCCACGAAAATGAATTGTCAGGCACCACCGATGTCGCCTCGCGCGAGGATTTTGAGGATCGCCGTCGGACAAAAACCATTGATGGCCGTCAAGTGGCCGGCTGGTTCGCAGAAGATTTCACTTTAGCCGAATTGCGGACCCTGCGCGCGCGCGAAAGGGTCGGCAATATCCGCCCCAGCAGCGCCGCCTATAACGGCCTGTATCAAGTGCCGACCTTTGCCGAAATCGTGCAATTGGTGCGCGTTAAAGAGGCGGAATTAGGCCGCACAATCGGCCTCTACCCAGAATTGAAACACCCCACCTTGATGTTGGAGCAAGAGGGGATCGACATGGTCGACCTGATGGTCACGCAGCTGCGCCAGTTTAATTTCGACCGCGAAGATGCGCCGGTATTTGTGCAAGTGTTTGAGGTCGGCCCGCTGCAACGGTTGAACCGCCGCGTGGATACGCCGCTGGTCTTGTTGATCGCGCCAACGGGCGGCCCGTATGATGAACCGGATATGCGCTGGGCCGATATGATCACGCCGACGGGTTTGGCTGAAATCGCCGAATATGCCGATGGGATCGGGCCGTGGCTTGGCCATGTGATCGGCACCGACAGTTTGGAGCCAACGGCGTTGGTGGCGGATGCCCATGCGGCCGGTCTGCAAGTGCATCCGTGGACCTTGCGCAAAGAGAACGGGTTTTTGCCGGCCTCTTTGCAAAGCGCGGGCGGGCCAGCGGATGATGGCGATTACCGGCGGTTATGGACCGCAGCCATTGCGAGCGGTGCGGACGGGTTCTTCACCGACAACACCCGCGAATTTGTGGAATTGATCGGGGCAGGCGGCGAATGAAGCGCGGCTCTTGAGGCCAGCCCAGTGAAACTAGTCCCGTGAGTGCAATCCCCCGCGACCATCCGATCATCGTCTTTGACGGCATGTGCGTGATGTGCACCGCCAATGCGCGGTTCGTTTTGAAACATGACCGCGCAGGCCGCTTTCGCCTCACCGCGATGCAGGGCGATGTTGGCGCGCAGATCATGCGTGATGCGGGGCTTGACCCGCTGGACCCTGAGAGTTTCGTTCTGATCGATGTGCCGGAACCCGGCGAGGAAATGGGCCGCGTATGGATGAACAGCGATGCGGTTTTGCATATGTGGGCGCAGCTTGGCTGGCCGTGGCGTGCGGGCGCATTGTTCAAAGTGATCCCGCGCGCGATCCGCGATCCTTTGTACAAATTGATCGCGCGCAATCGCTACAAATGGTTCGGCAAGCGCGAGGAATGCTGGGTGCCCACGCCGGAACAAAAACGGTGGATTTTGTAGGCAAAGCGTTAAGCAGGCGCCGCTATGTTTCCAGCCTCTTATCAGGGGCTTGCAAACATGATGAAATCGGCAATTCTGGGGCTTGGTTTACTCGCGCTCACCGCGTGCGGGGCCGTTGCCGACAACCGCAGCATGACAGAGCGATTGCCCGATATCGCGGATTACCTCAATCGCAATGGCAACCCAAAACTGACTGCAGAATTTCCCAATGCCACGATTGGCGCGCGGGTCGATGAAGGCGATACGCTGGTCATTATGGTCGGCAATATCCCCACCGGCAGCACCGCGATTGACCCCAATGCGCTGCGCAAATTGTGGCGTCCGTTGGTGTGCGGCGAAGAGCATTATCGTCAGCTGTTCAGCGAAGCCGGCAAGGTCCGCATGGAAATCACATCGAATTTCGGCAAAAAACTCCCGCCGGTTCAATATGCGCGTTGCTAGCGCCCTCGCACCATTCTCAGGCCAAACGCGCGCTCACAATGTAATTGAGCGCCTCATCATCGGACAAATGCAAACCCTTGCCCGGACGCCAGCCAATTCCGCGCCTCTCGATCACTTCCAGCCCAGCATCCGCCATCAACGCCTCCAGCTCCTCCGGCGTGACGAAGTCTGACCAATGATGCGTGCCCTTGGGCACATAGCCAATCGCCTCTGCCGCGCCGACCAGCAATAGGCGCGAGGCAGGCGTTCGGTTGGGCGTGGACATCACCAACAGGCCGTCTGGCGAAAGACGCGCCGCGACATCGGCGAGAAATGCGGGCTTATCTGCGACATGCTCGATCACTTCGAGGCATGTGACCAGATCGAATGTGCCGATATCGAGCGAGGCAACCTCACCCGCCATATAGCGAATATCCAGCCCGCCTGCCTCCGCATGCGCGGCCGCCGCAGACACATTATCCGCCGCCGCATCAACGCCCGTCACCGCCGCGCCCAATCGCGCCAGCGGTTCGCACACCAACCCCGCGCCGCACCCAATATCTAGGGCAGATTTGCCCGTAAGCGGACGAATTCCCGCGCGATCCGCGTCAAAATGCGCATCAAATGCGCCGCGAATAAACTCCAGCCGCACCGGGTTCACCTGATGCAGGCTGGCCATTTTTCCTTTCGGGTTCCACCAGTCTTTCGCAAGATCAGCGAAGAACGCGGCCTCTTCAGGACGGATAGTTACGTTTGGTGTGCTCGCACCAGAATTGGCAGTAGTGTTTGCGTTTCCCATGCACCCCCGTTAGCAGCGCTGCGAAGGACGAACCAGTCTTACCTAAACAGCAAGAGTAGGCGGATCTTGGCGCAGGCTGAGCAAAAAGCACCAGAGCGAACAACGCAGCGTATCGTGATGAAGTTCGGCGGCACATCGATGGCCGGGACCGAGCGTATTCGGCGTGTCGCCAATATTGTCCGCGCGCAGGCCGCGCCGAATGCGGATGGCACGGCCAGCGAAGTCGCTGTCGTGGTCAGCGCAATGGCGGGCGAAACCGACCGGCTGATCAATTTCTGCCGCGAGGCCAATGCACTGCATGATCCGGCGGAATATGATGTCGTCGTCGCCAGCGGGGAACAGGTCACGAGCGGCTTGCTGGCGCTGACTTTGCAATCCTTGGGTTGCAAAGCGCGCAGCTGGCTTGGCTGGCAATTGCCGGTGAAAACGGTGGAGGCGCATTCCAAAGCGCGCGTTTCGACGATTGATGCGCCGGAAATGAACGCCGCCATGGCCGCCGGTGAAATTGCGGTGGTCCCCGGTTTTCAGGGTGTCTCTGATGCGGGGCGCATTACGACGTTGGGGCGCGGCGGGTCCGACACTTCGGCGGTGGCGGTTGCGGCGGCGGTTAAGGCGGATCGCTGCGATATCTACACTGATGTCGATGGGGTTTACACAACCGATCCGCGCATCGTGGCGAAGGCCCGCAAATTGAAAGCGGTGACCTATGAAGAGATGCTGGAACTGGCATCGGTTGGCGCGAAAGTGCTGCAAACGCGCTCCGTCGGATTGGCGATGAAAGAAGGGGTGCGCATCCAAGTGCTCTCCAGCTTTACCGGCGATGATGCGGTTTCGGCGGATGAATTGCCCGGCACATTGATTGTGTCGGATGAAGAAATGGACGAATTGGTGGAGAATGGCCTGATGGAACGCCAGCATGTGACGGGCATCGCGCACGATAAGAACGAAGCGAAAATCATCCTCACACGCGTGCCGGATAAGCCCGGCGCGGTGGCCGATATCTTTGCGCCGCTGGCCGATGCGTCGATCAATGTTGATATGATCATTCAAAACGTTGGCCGCGATAAAGGCGAAACCGACGTGACCTTTACCGTGCCGCAGGCGGACCTTGCCCGTGCGCAGGCGCTGCTGGATGATCGCGCCGAGGAAATCGGGTTCAACCGCATCATCACCGACAGCCACATTGCCAAAATCAGCGTCGTCGGCGTGGGGATGAAAAGCCATGCGGGCGTGGCCAGCACGATGTTCCGCTCGCTATCCGATCGCGGGATCAACATTCAGGCGATTTCCACGTCAGAGATCAAAGTCAGCGTGATGATCGACGAAGACGAGACAGAGCTGGCGGTGCGCGTTTTGCACACGGCTTACGGATTGGATGCGGAAGATTAAGCGGGAGCAAGCGCCTCAAGGCGCTGCTGATGCTTTTCACCGCGTTATAGGGCGCGCGCTAACTCCTTCTTAACTCTTATTGCCAAATTGTGAGGCTCTTATTCAGGAGTCTCCCCCATGGCGCTCAAAGCCTATCTCGCATCCCCCACCCCGGCGGCCTCTCAATCCGGCCTACAATCCGAGACGCATCATATAGAAGCGCGGCGGCAATCGCGCCGCACTTTGTCGTTAGAGACAAGCGGCACGTTGCCCAGTGGCGCAGAGGCAAATGTGACGATCCACAATCTGTCAGCGGCAGGATTGCTGCTGGAGACGGATTTGATCCTTGGCGTGGGTGAAGTGTTGGCGATTGACCTGCCTGATACCGGCCCGGTCGGGGCGGAGATCGTCTGGCAAAGCGGACATTTGTTCGGCTGTGCCTTTCAACAAGCCTTGGGCGAGGCCGCTTTGGCAGCGGCGCAATTGCGCGGCAATTTGCCGGAAGCTGGCGGTATTGGCGGTATTGGCGGTGCTGGCGGGGCAGGCGGGGCAGGCGGGGCGCGCCCTCAGCCTATTCCGGCGCCATCCGTTCACGCCCGCAATTTTGGCGGCGGCGCTGCCGATGGGCTGGGCGCGCGGCTCAACCATTTGCGGCGTGAGCGCAGCCTGACCTTGGCGCAAGTCGCGGAAAAATTGGGCGTCAGCAAACCAACCGTCTGGGCCTGGGAAAAGGGCAAGGCCCGCCCGCTGCCGGAACGCATTGGCGCCATCGCACAGGTTTTGGGCGTGACCGAGGCTGAATTCATCAGCAGCGGCGCAGATACAGGCGGCGGCAAGGGGGCGGCTATGGTCGAAGAGTGCCGTTTACGCATTGCCACGGAGTACGGAACGAACCCCAAGAGCGTGCGTATCATGATCGAGGTTTGAGTCGGTGCCCTAGTAAAGAACACGTAGAAATCGGCTGAACTGTTCGAAAATTATGGTAAACACCTCTTAAGGTTGATTCGTTTTTTAGTCTCGTAAACATATTTAGCTAACTCTATTTACTACTTAGGCACAGAAACTAGGGATTTGTGCGTCTGTATTTACTTCTAAAGTTAGTTAAACATGCTTTTGACCGAAAATGGCTTGACTGAGTGGTCGTCATAAGCCGGGGGCAATCGGCATGGAAATGTGTTTCAGCGTAGAAGAAGGCCGTGTGCTGCACGGACTGATAGAAGACGCGTCGGGCGATATAGTCATGCGGCTCGATGCCGCCGGATTTATTGTCCACGCCTCGCAAAACGCGGCGGAACTGGGCATGGATTTATCATCCTTGTTGCTGATGCCGCATATCGCCGATTTTGCAGAGGCGGATCATGCGCCAGAGGTTTCCCGCTATGTCGCGCAAGTCTTCGCCGGCAAAGCGCAGCGCGGCTGGGTTGAATTTCCGGTCCGAAATTGCGCCTGTAACAGCGATGCCGATGATGGCGACTGCGGCTCGAATCGCAGCTGCAATTCCCCCGCATGTCAGAATTGGTACGCGCTGAGCCTGAAGCCTATCGATCCCGATGATGGCGCTGCGCAAGGGGCAATCGGATTGCTACGCTCGGTCCAGCAGAAACACGCTTTAGAAGGGGAAATCAGCGCCCGCGCCCAAACCGATCCGCTGACAGGGCTTGCCAATCGCCACACATTCTTTGCCAGCCTGCGGCGCGGTATCGCTGATGGACAGGAACAAGCGATGGCGGTGGTCGCGGTTGACGCTTTGCGCGCGGTCTTGATGCAATATGGACAGCGCACCGCCGATGAAATTCAATGGGGTTTTGCGAAATTTCTGGAAACAATGGTCGCCAGCCTGCCCGGACCTGGCCCCGAATTGGCTCAGCTTGATGGGGAACGGTTTGGCGTCCTTTTGCCCGGAATGTCGGTGAAACAGGCGCGGGCATGGACGCAGGATGTGATCGAAACCTTTGCCGGATTGACGGTGGAATCGTCCCGGCGCGCGCCCGAATTGACCGCGAGCGCCGGATTGGCCCCGGTCGAGGTGACGGTGGATTGGACAATGCGTCAGGCGGAACTGGGTCTGGTTATGGCCCGCGCGGGCGGCGGGATGCAGATCGGCATTTGCAGCCAGCCGCGCCGCACATCGCGCCGCGTCATGGCAAGCGGAGCGGCAGTGGAACGCGCAATGGAAGAGGCAGTGCAGCGCGCAGAGCAGCGGCAGGTTTAAAACGATAGGCGGGCCCTCCCGAGCACAGGCCCGCAAATATGCCCGCCGCAGACTTGGCTGCACGCCTCACCCCCGCTAGGCACGGGGCATGGCTTTTACTTCAACAATCATGCTGCTCGGCTCCGGCGAATTGGGCCGCGAGTTCACCATTTCCGCAAAGCGCCTTGGCGCACGGGTGATCGCTTGCGATGCCTATCACGACGCGCCGGCAATGCAGGTCGCGGATGATTGCGAAGTGTTCTCCATGCTCAATGGCGATGATCTACGCGCCGCTGTCCTCAAACACCGCCCCGACCACATCGTCCCAGAGATTGAGGCGATCCGCACCGAAGTGCTCGCCGAATTGGAGGCGGAAGGGTTCAACGTGATCCCCTCTGCCAGAGCCGCACAATTGACCATGAACCGCGATGCAATCCGCGATCTGGCGGCGCAGGAATTGGGCCTCATCACATCGCCATACCGTTATGCAGAATCGCTCGAAGAGGTGCGCGCTGCATCCGAATATGCGGGCTTTCCCTGCGTGATAAAGCCGGTCATGTCCTCATCCGGCAAGGGGCAAAGCAAAGTCGATAGCGCGGCTGAATTGGAGGCCGCGTGGGATTATGCCTGCGCCAATATGCGCGGCGACAGGGCGCGGGTCATTGTCGAAGGATTTGTTGATTTCGACTATGAAATCACCTTGCTAACCATCCGCCACCGCCACGGCATCAATTTCTGCGAGGCGATCGGCCACAGACAAGAACGCGGCGATTATCAGGAAAGCTGGCAGCCCGCCGCGATGAAGCCAGAGGCGCTGTCCAAAGCGCAAGCCATGGCGAGCAAAATCGTCGAAGCCTTGGCAGGTGAGGGGCGCGGCTGGAGTCTGTTTGGCGTGGAATTCTTTGTGAAGGGCGACGCGGTCATCTTCTCCGAATTGTCACCGCGGCCGCATGACACCGGCATGGTCACGATGATCTCGCAAGACCTGTCGGAATTCGACCTCCACGCCCGCGCCATTCTCGGCCTGCCGATTATGGGCGATGAACCTGCGCATCCGGCGGCGTCCGCCGTGGTGCTTGCGGACAGAGATAGCGATGATTTCGCCTATGAAGGGCTCGCCGATGCGCTCTCGCTTAGTCCCAATGTCGATATCCGCATATTCGGCAAACCCACCACGCGGCCTTACCGGCGGATGGCGGTTGCCCTCGCTGTTGGTGATGATTGTAATGATGCGCGCGCGCTTGCGGGTGAGGCGGCGGCGAAGCTGCGCATTGCCTATCGCGATTGAGGGTCGTATCGGCTGAGACTATGAGCATTTATTCCAAGAGCGCGGCGATGATGCAGCGCGGTATCGACTTCCTTGGCTGCGAACACGCGATCCTTTGCGGCGCGATGAGCTGGGTTTCTGAGCGCAATTTGGTGTCCGCCATTTCCAACGCGGGCGGATTTGGGGTGATCGCATGCGGCGCGATGACGCCCGATCTGCTCGACACCGAAATCGCAGAGACAAAAGCGCGGACGGATAAGCCCTTTGGCGTCAATCTGATCACCATGCACCCGCAATTGTTCGACCTGATTGCGGTGTGCGCCAAACATAAAATCACGCATGTCGTCCTGGCTGGCGGTATCCCGCCCAAGGGCAGTGTGGAGGCGATTAAGGCGTTTGGCGGCAAAGTCATCGTGTTTGCGCCGACATTGGCTCTGGCGAAAAAGCTGCTGCGTTCTGGCGGCGATGCTTTGGTGATTGAGGGGATGGAAGCAGGCGGGCATATCGGCCCCGTTGCAACCAGCGTCTTGGCGCAAGAATTTTTGCCCGAATTGGCCGAGGATCATGTCGTATTTGTCGCAGGCGGCATTGGCCGGGGCGAGGCGATTGCCAGTTATCTGGAAATGGGCGCGTGCGGGGTGCAATTGGGCACCCGTTTCGCCTGCGCCACCGAAAGCATCGCGCATCCCGATTTCAAAAAAGCGTTCTTCCGCGCCAAGGCCCGCGATGCCGATGCCAGCGTGCAGGTCGATCCGCGTTTGCCGGTGATCCCGGTCCGGGCGCTTAAGAACAAGGGCACCGAAGAATTCACCGCCAAACAGATCGAAGTCGCCGGCATGCTCGACCGCGAAGAAGTCGATATGATGCAGGCGCAATTGCAGATCGAACATTATTGGGCAGGCGCACTGCGCCGCGCGGTGATTGATGGCGATGTTGAAAACGGATCGCTGATGGCGGGGCAATCGGTGGGCATGGTGAAGGCAGAGGAACCGGTTGCCGACATTATCGCCGATTTGATGGGTCAATGCGAAGCGGCGCTGACGAAAAGGTAGAAGCTAGGTGATGTTTCGTTTGATAATTGCCGCCGCGGCATTGGTGGTCCCGGCTGCGGCTGCGGCGCATTCCTTTTGGTTGCAACCCGCCGATCATTCGCCGGATCAGGGCGAGGAATTGCGGGTTGAATTTAAGGTCGGCGATGTCGGCGTTGGCGACAATGAAGCCGCCGATTGGGGCCTGTATTGGGAAAGAATTGTGTCGCTGCGGCTATACGGGCCGGGCGGCGTGACCGATCAGCAAAGCGCGGTGCGCACCACAAAGGCGGGCGAAGTCGGCGGGGCGGTTGTCACCGTGCCCGGACCGGGCAGTTATATCCTCGCCTTTGAAAGCAATCCCAGTTTCAGCGACCTCGAAGCGGAGCGGTTTGATCGTTACGTCGAAAACACCTCTTTGACCGCGATTGCCGCCGATCGCGCGGCGCGCGGCAGGAGTGGTATTCGCGGGACCGAACTGTATTCCCGCCGGGCCAAAACCGTGTTGCAAGTTGGCGAGGAACAGACCCGCAATGTGACCCGCCCAATTGGGCAAACGCTGGAAATTGTTCCGACCGAAAATCCGTTTTCCATGGGCGAGGGCGAGCAATTGCCGCTGCTGGTTCTGTGGCGCGGAAAACCCTTGGCAGGCGCGCTTTTGGAAGCCTCAGCGCTGGATGGCGGATCGGACGGTTTGGGCGATCTGACGACATACCGCACCGACGAATATGGCACCGTGGTAATCCCGGCGCAGAACGGATCGGCGATGCTGTATTCGGTGGTTTGGGGGGAACCTGCGCCCAATGATACGCGCGCAGATTACTTTACAGTGTTTGCCAGCCTGACGGTCCGGCCGCTGTGATGGCGTGTGACCAATGAGCGGCCCGTTAATCCTGACGCTGGACTGCGCAGATCAACCGGGCATCACCGCCAAAGTGACCGCGTTCCTGTTTGAACGTGGGTGCAACATCCTCGACGCGCAGCAGTTCAATGATCGCGGGCCAGACCGGTTTTTTATGCGGGTCGCGTTTGATCCGACCGGTACATCAGCCGATGATTTGCGCGCCGCTTTTACAAAATTCGCGCGCGGCTTTGCGATGGATTGGAAAATCACCTCGCAAGACCGGCCCCGCCGTGTTTTGATCATGGTCAGCAAGGGTGATCATTGCCTTGTCGATCTGCTTTATCGCTGGCGCACGGGGGAGCTGAATATTGATCCGGTTGCGCTGGTATCGAACCATCCGCGTGACGCCGCCATCCGCACCGATATTGGCGATATTCCCTTTCACCACGTGCCCGTGACCCGCGAAACCAAAGGCGATGCGGAGGCGCAGATGCGCAGGATCGCGGCGGATACGGACGCGGAATTGATTGTGCTGGCGCGGTATATGCAGATATTTTCCGACGAACAATCGGCGCATTTTGCCGGGCGCTGCGTCAATATTCATCACAGTTTTCTGCCCGGTTTCAAAGGCGCGCGGCCCTATCATCAGGCGCATGAACGCGGCGTCAAAATCATCGGGGCGACCGCGCATTTCGTGACCGCCGACCTCGATGAAGGGCCGATCATCCACCAAGATGTCGAACGTATCAGCCACGCCGATACGCCCGGCGATCTGGTGCGCAAAGGGCGCGATATAGAACGCCGCGTTCTGGCCGAAGCGGTGCGATTATTTGTCGAAGAGCGCGTGTTGATGAATGACAAGCGCACGGTTATTTTCAGAGGGTAAAGCGAGTGATTGTCGAACGTCTTGATCACGTAAACATCATCACTGACGATCTGCCGGGAACGGCGCGGTTCTATGCCGATTTGCTCGATCTGGAGGAGCGCGATGGCCCGCCGCCCATGCGCCCCGACCAAGTCCGCTGGATGTGTGACAGCGGCGGAAATGCGATCCTGCATCTCAATTCGGCCGATTTCCCGCGCGTCTTTGACCGCGACGTTAGCCCCGGCGCAGAAACCGGCGCGATCCATCACGTGGCGCTGAAATGCGGCGATTTTGACGCGGTGAAAGCGCGGCTGGATGCGCGCGACTTAGAATATCAGGTCAACGATGTCGCGTCGGCTGGTCTGCGGCAAATCTTCACCGCAGACCCCAACAATGTCCTGCTGGAACTGAACTTCTTCGCAGGTTGAAAAGCGGCCCGCGCTACTCGGCAGGCTCCATCGCCTTATCCTCATTCGCGCGCTGGATCACATAAGCGCGAATAGCCTCGATCTCTTCGCGTGACATGCTTTCGCCAAACCCGACCATGCCGTTATCCTTCAAGATACCGTCATGCACGACCGCGGCCCAGCTGCTGGCATTGCCCAAAGTGCCTGATCGGCGCAGATCTGGCAGAACCGTCGATCCCACCGCAGCAGGGGCGTGGCACACGGCGCAATAGCGGGCATATTTCTCACCGCCCAAGGCAATATCCTCAGGCGAAGCGCGGCTAGGCGGAGGATCGAGCGGCAATGCGGCTAGTTCCTTTTCTGGTGGCAATTCGCCGGTCCCGCCCAGCTTAAACACCAGCAAGCGCGACACATTGCGCACGGGCGCTTTATCATTGAGCAATCCGCCATCGACCGTAATCGCATAAGCGCCGCCCCAACCGGCCAGCACGGCGACATATTGTTCGCCGTCCACGGTGTAGGTGATCGGAGGGGCCACAACGCCGGTCTGCGCGCCGAAGCTCCACAATTTTTCGCCGTTTGATGCGTCGTAGGCGTTGAACTCGCTGCCTGCGGTCCCTTGGAACACCAACCCGCCGCCGGTTGCCAGCAATCCGCCATTCCATGGGCCGGGATGTTCCACGGTCCAGCGCGGTTCTTGCGCCACCGGGTCCCAGGCGACCAGCATCCCGCGCAATGTCCCCGCAACCTCGCGGCGAATGCCCAGATCAGGCGGCAAATCGCCCGCGCCCAGATTAAACCCTACATTGAACCCGCGCGCCCGGTCTGGTTTCCAATTCTCTTCGGGTGCGTAAACCATCGCCGCCTCAAAAGCCGGGATGAACACAAGGTTTTCATCAGGATGATAGGCCATCGGATGCCAATTGTGCCCGCCCAATGCGCCGGGCGTCACAATCGCTGGCTTACCGGTTTTGTCGATCCGCGTTTCGGGATTTTCAATCGGGCGGCCATCTTCGCCAATACCCGTCGCCCAATTCACCGCGACATAGGGCTCTGCCGAAATGAACTCGCCGGTCGCCCGGTCGATCACATAGAAGAACCCGTTCTTGGGCGCTTGCATCAAGACCTGACGCTGTTCGCCGTCAATTTCCATATCGGCCAGCATGATGTGTTGCGTCGCGGTGTAATCCCACGTCTCGCCCGGCGTGGTTTGATAATGCCAGACATATTCGCCCGTGCTGGGGCGGACCGCCACGATGCTGGACAAATACAGGTTATCGCCCTCTCCAGTGCCGTCCTCGCCCGGTGAGCGATACGCACGGTTCCATGGGCTACCATTGCCGACGCCAATATAGAGCAGGTCTAGATCGGCATCATAGGCCATCGAATCCCAAACTGTGCCGCCGCCGCCAATCGCGTCAGATCCGGCCAGAACCTCGGTGTTCCACGTTTCCGCTGCCGCTTGCAGATATTCCGGCGCTTCCCCGCCTTCATTCCCATCCGGCACGGTGTAGAATCGCCACAATTCCTCGCCATTGTCGACGTCATAGGCTGCAACATATCCGCGCACGCCAAATTCCGCGCCGCCATTGCCGATGATAATTTTGCCGTCGATCACGCGCGGTGCGCCGGTGACGGTATAACTTTGATCAGGATCGGTGGTCTGCACCTCCCACTGAACCGCGCCCGTATCCCGGTCCAGCGACACCAGACGCCCATCCAGCGTGCCAAGGAACAAGGACGTGCCCCAAGTCGCCAGACCCCGGTTCACCACGTCGCAGCAGGCGCGCACGGCTGTTTCGCCGGGGACTTCTGGATCATAATCCCACAAAGCCTCGCCAGTGGCGGCGTCAAACGCTTTCACCTTGCTCCATGCGGTGGTCAGATACAGTTTGCCGTCTATGACCAGCGGCGTCGCTTCTTGCCCGCGCGCGGTGTCCATATCGGCGGACCATGCGAGGCCCAATTCCCCAACATTCTCGGTGCTGATCGCGTCGAGCGGAGAGAAACGTTGTTCTGAATAGGTGCGTCCGTGGGTGATCCAATTGGCGTGATCATCGCCCGCCCCGGTCAGCATGGTCGCGGTGATGCCGCTGCCGCTTTCAAAGGCGTCCAAAAACTCCGCTTCGTTGCAGGACGCAATGCCCAGCGCGCCGAGCATCAATACAGATGCCCCCCAAATTGCCTTGTTCATGGATCCCTCTCCCACGCCCTTTAATTTTTATGCTGGCAGTCTGGCGTGAATGGGCGGGTTTGTCCATCGCCCACTTGCCTATCGGTAAAGGGGGCCGGGCTGTGTTAGGCATGCGCGAATTTTGAGAGATTAGGAGCAAAACTGCGATGTGTGATGAAGCGAAACTCAAGACATGGGCAGCGGACGCGGTGAGCCGCCGCCAATTTGGCGTTTTGGCGGGCGCGGCGGCAGTGACCGCATGCACGCCCAGTGATGTGACCAATACTGAGGGTTCGCAGGCCGATAGCGGAGCGGACCTGACGGAGCGTCCTTTCACGCTCACAGTGGAAGACGGCACAATGGACGGGTTTTTCGTGCATCCGAAAGAGGGCGCGCATCCGGCGGTGATTTTCTGGCCGGATATTGCAGGGGTTCGCGAATCCAAACGCAATATGGCGCGCAGACTTGCCGGGGAAGGTTACGCTGTGCTGGTTCTCAACCCCTATTACCGTGATGCCGGGGGCGAACAATTTGCCGATTTTGCGGCGTTTATTCAGGCCGATGGTTTTGCGGCGGTTGGCCCGTGGCGCGCAAAGCTGGATGCCGATGCGGTGGGCCGCGATGCGGTGGCGGCGGCGTCATGGCTGGACGCGCAAGACGCGGTGGACAGTGCGCGCGGGATCGGCACGCAGGGTTATTGCATGGGCGGACCGTTCACCGTCTGGAGCGCGGCGGCATTGCCCGACCGGATCAAAGCGGCGGCGAGTTTCCACGGCGGCGGCCTTGTGCGCGAAGACGAGCCGCTCAGCCCGCACCGTGTGCTGGACCGGGTGCAGGCGGCGTTTCTGATCGCGGTGGCGCAGGATGACGATGCGGAGGCGCCCGAGGTGAAGGGCGCGTTTGCTCAGGCCGCTGAACTGGCCGGGCGAGAAGCCAAGGTCGAGGTCTATGCCGGGGATCACGGTTGGACCGTGCCCGACAGCCCAGCCTATGCCGAGGCGGCTGCGGAGCAGGCCTATGCCGATTTGCTGAGCCTGTATGGGGCGAATTTATAGGCGACCGGATCACTGCCTTGTTATTCTGGCGGGGCAGGCGGTCAGGGGCGCGGGCGGGCGTCTTTCAATTTTCCTACACGCCGCGCCGCCGCTAGATGCGGCGGATGGTTTTGCGATGCATCAATTCTGACCCGGCAATTGGGGCGCCCCAATGGAAGATGCCTCAGTGGGGGTCACCTCAGTCGGGGCCACCTCAGTCGGGGATAGCGAGATGCAGTTTTGAGCCAGCGAGATTTTGCCCCCTGAACTGTGTGTCAGGTGTGTCAGGCGCGTCAGGAGTTGGAGGCCGCACGCTGCTTTGCCCGCTCGTTAGACAGGCCAAAACGGCCAAAGGTCCGGTAGCGGGTCATCCACTTGTCGAGGAACAGTCCCAGCGGGCGCGGCTCAATCCCAAGATCGGCAAAGGTCAGCGCGCCCTCAGCCACCGTGCTGCCGGGTTTGAGCAGGGTCCATTGGTCCTTGCTCATCGGAGTGCCGGGCAGGCTGGCGAAAAGGCCGGACAGGCCGTCTGGCATGGCGATAAAGCGCCGCTCTCGCCCTTGGGCCGCAGCAATGCGCTGATTGATCTGCATCATCGTCAACTGCTCAGGACCGCCCAGCTCGAAAGTGCGCCCGCCATGCGCATGCGGGTTCTCAAGCGCGACAGCAACTGCCTCTGCCACGTCATCGACATAGACGAGTTGCAGCGGCGCATCAGGGCCGAAAACGGGAAGCACGGGCAGCATTTCGATCATGCTGCCAAACATGTTGAGAAACCCGTCATCTTTGCCGAACACGATGGAAGGGCGCAGGATGGTGGCAGAAGGGAATGCGCCCAGGACGCGCGCCTCGCCCAGCGCCTTACCGCGCGCATATTCTGCGCTGCTCTGGGCATCGGGTCCGATGGCGCTCATATGGACAAAGGCCTTTGCACCGTTTGCCTTGGCGATCGCGGCCATGCGGCCCGGCGCCTCGCCCATCAATTCGGTGAGGTCGCCTGCAAAAGCGCCAACAAGGTTGACGACATGGGTCGCCTCGTGAAGCGCGGCTTTGAGGCTGTCTTCCTGCGTGATGTCGCAATGGGCGAACTGAAGCTGACCCAGATTGGCAAGCGGCTTAAGCGCAAAGCCGGAGGAGGGATTGCGGCTGGCGATGCGAACACGGGCCCCGCGGCTCAGCAGGCTTTGCACAGCGTAATTGCCGATAAAGCCCCCGCCGCCAAAGACAGTAACCAGCGCATTGGCAAGCGGCGTAGAATGAGGAGAGGTCGGCGATTTGATCGGAGGCATTGCTCGTATCCCTTAAGAGCATCGGTCTATGCAAAGCGCCATGCGACAACATGCGCGCCGGGGCAAGAGGGCGGATTGCTTAGTTTGGCGGTCGGCGCAGTAACAGATGTTGGCATGCAGGCGCGGTTTCACGTTGACAGGCATGCAGCCGCAGCGCTAGTGGCGCGCTCCTACCCGGCGAGACTTAAGCAAGTGACTCGCCACCCGTGCCCAGATGGCGGAATTGGTAGACGCACCAGCTTCAGGTGCTGGCGCTCGCAAGGGCGTGGAGGTTCGAGTCCTCTTCTGGGCACCATTTGACCGTTTCTTGACATTGCCGATTCTCTCGTCAGAACCGCAGAAAACTGCGGTTTTCTAGCCCTCTTTGTCTCGCAGTGTCTCTAGTCATGTCCCCGCAGCTCAGGCCAAAAGGGGGTGTGTTTGGGGGTATTGATTGGGGGTGTGTCGAGGATTCTCAAATGCCCCTTACTGACAAGCAGGTCAAAGCTCTCAAAGCCCGAGACCGTCAATACAAGAAAGCAGATGGCAAGGGTCTCTATTTGTTGGTCAAGCCGAACGGATCCAAGCTCTGGCAGCATAAGTTCCGAGTCTCGGGTAAAGAAAAGTCGATGAGTTACGGTCCATACCCCGAAGTGAGTTTGGTCGAAGCGCGCCGAGAGAGAGACAAGACCAGACGCCAACTGCGCGAGGGACTGGACCCTGCTCTAGAGCATAAGAAGGCAAGAGCGGCTGCGAGGTTTGGAGCTGAGAACAGCTTCGAAAAGGTCGCGGAGGAGTACGTCGCTAAGACGGTCAAGGAAGGGTTGAGTGAGGCAACGATCTCTAAGAGCAAGTGGTTCCTTCGCCTTTTGGCTTCAGACGTAGGCAAATTACCAGTAGACGGAGTAGGTCCACAGCTATTGCTCGGTGCACTCAAGAAGATTGAGGCAAAGGGCCACCATGAAACGGCGAAGAAGGCGCGAAGTTTCGCAGGGCGCGTATTTAGATATGCTGTGGCCACGGGGCGGGCTGAAAGCGATCCAGCCGCACTTTTGAAAGATGCGCTGATCACTCCCAGGGCAGAGCACTACGCTGCTATAACTGACTCGAACCAATTCGGTTGCCTTCTTCGAGCTATCGACAACTACTCTGGCTATCCGTCAACATGTCTTGCTCTCAAGCTTGCGCCACATCTTTTTCTTCGACCCGGCGAACTGCGTAAAGCGGTCTGGTCAGAGATTGATCTAGATAAGGGCATTTGGACCATTCCAGCCAATCGAATGAAGGCCAGGAAACCGCATTCGTTCTCGCTCTCCACTCAAGTGCAGGATCTTCTTATTGAGGCGAAAGACCATGCCTCTCCAGAGGGGTTCGTCTTCCCCGCTTATCATAACAACAGAATCTCCATCAGCGAGAACGCGCTGGGACAGGCGCTGAGGCGCCTTGGCTTTGATTCAAAAAAGATGACTGCTCATGGTTTTCGTGCCTCTGCGTCTTCTCTCTTAAATGAAAGTGGGCTGTGGAACCCTGACGCAATCGAACGCGCACTTGCCCATGGAGATTCGAGTGCGGTGCGAGGGGCCTACCACCGTTCACAATATTGGGATGAAAGAAAGAAGATGCTCCAATGGTGGAGTGATCATCTCGACCAATTGAAAGCTGGCTAATTCACCGACTGGATCATGCGTGCAATTAATTGCACGTGATCACTTTGGCGCAAAAGATGCACGGCTGGTGGCGCGTATCCCGGTGCGCAATCGAAACACTTGCACTCAACTTGCATTTTCAAAAATCGACGTAATGCAAAAGGGAAGAAGGTTGGCTCACCCCCAAGCCAGCCCAGCAACCCCAGGAGGCTCATATGCCCCAACTTATGTCGATCAGTGAATTTATGAAGCAGTATGCAGTCAGCCGAGCGACTGTCTATCGCCTGAGGAGTCAGGGAAAAATTGCCTTTCTGAAGATTGGGCGTGCTACCCGAATAAAGACGGAAGACGCCGAGCGATGGTTTGCTTCACTGCCTCATCTAGACGGTTAAGCACATGGGTAGCGTCACTATAGATGGAGTCTTGGTTAGCGAGACCTCGAACAATGGCTGCTCTAACAAGGCCAAAACCATGGTCATTTCGACCAAATCACCGCCTCAAGCCTCAAGCCCGTTCATTGATAGGCTTAGCGTAGTCGTCAATGTTCAAGACAAAGGGCTGCAAAGTGATTTGCAAGAGACACATTGGTGGGCTGCTGAGGACCATGACGACTATGTTCCTGCGAAGAAAAGCAAGGGTTTCACAAAAGCACGTCGATTGAAATTGGAATCCGTCGTCAACTCCAAACATTGGCCTCACTATCAGTTCGTTAGCAACGAAGACGGAGTAACTAAGCTTCGAATTGACTTCGTGCCCGTAGATCTCGGATCCGAGGGCTTGCTTGAACTGAATGCTTGGCTTTCGACGCTGGTACCCGGTGGCTGGAGCTTCTTCATCAAGCATGGGAAAGTAACTAGAATTGACATCGCGACAGACGTGTATGGGCTAACGATGGCTGACTTTCTTATCATCCCATCACAATGTCTGACCGTTAAGCACTTCGAGAGTGATGGCATTTTGCAAACGGTCGAACTTGGCAAACCCAAATCCAATCAAACTTCTATCTACGACCGATACAAAAAACGACTAGCGAAGGGTCAAGGAAACAAGGTTGGTCCCTGCGTAAGAATCGAGCGCAAGCTGCGAATGCCGAATCTTCAGTTATCAGAACTCCAAAAGCTCAAGAATCCCTTCGGCAAGCTCTGCCTTGTCTCACCCCAATTAACGCAGCCACCTGCTGAGACTAGTGCGGGCAAATGGATGGGGTTTCGCTGCACGGTCGCGCAGATTGGATTAGAGAATGCTCTTGGTACCCTTCCGACAAAACGCAGAACAGCCTATCGCAAGCACTTTAAAACACTTGGAACAGGTTGGTGGAATCCTGAGCAAATCTGGTCTCAGTGGCCAAAGGCCCTTGACTTGTCTTTGGTCTCAAATTCCAAAGCTTTCCTCTAATCCCGCTGTAGAAATCCATGTTTGGATCTAGGATCGCCTACAGAATTGCTTCAATCCTTGTAGAAAATCGAACTTTTTTGAGCGTTCAGCTACAAACTGCACCTACTTCTTGTAGAAAGGCCCTGTTTTGGCTGTCGCAGACCACACAAAATCTTGTAGCCAGGGGGCTCCCGGCTACAGTATGATAGGATCAGAAAAGGCACCCCAGAATGTTGCACGCTTTCGATTGAAAGTGCTTTGATTTTTAAGGCGTTTCCTTGTTCATCGAGACAATTGCACAAGAATAAGAAACAAGCAGATCGATTTTGAGTTATTGAGTGCGAGAGTTTCCTGCTTGAGGCCCAATCAAGTGTGCTCATAACCCCTCTTCACTAGTCCGAAGGTTACCCTAAAGTTCGATCTGGGCATCTCGCAATTAGCCTCCCCAATGGAGGTGAGAATGAGGAAGTACAACTGCCCACGAGATCTGCTTAGCGACGCCTACACATCGAGCTCGCTGCTTCAAAAAGCCATTCGCAGGGGCGATGCAGATTTGGCCCTACTGGCCGCCGAGAAGCTGCTACCCAAACGAGGCAAAGGAATATGGAGGCGTCTGCTTGCCATCGCCTTTGAGGATGTGGGTGTAGCCAATGTCGCCCTGCTGGCTCGCGTTCTCAATTTAGCTGAAGCACAGTTGATCGACCGCGGGCTTCCAGTCAGTCGAGGCTTGACCAATGCAGTCGAGGCTCTTGCACAAAGCCCAAAGTCTCGATCAGCCGATCATCTGATTTGCAGTGCTCGCCATAGCTATCAGACAAAGAGCATAACATCTCGAGCAATGCTATCCGACTTGCCAGCCGTCCTCGGCGTTGCGGGTGATCCAAGCCAGCCATTGATCGAGAGGATGGCAGCAATTGAGGACGCTTGCGGTCGAAACGAGCGTGGCGCATGCGCAGCCCGGCTCGAAAGGCTGTCGGCGCTGAAATGTGTGCTCCCGACTGAAGTTCACGATGCAATTGACCTGAGCTCGCGCGGTTTCAATCTGCTAAAGGATGGGATCGCGCTACCCTTACCTCTGTTGGTCTCGGCTAGCTTGGAAGTTGACCACGAGCGGAACATTTCGTGGCCCGAAATGCCAAGCGTGGACTACGTCAATGGAATACCCGCATGGGTGTGGGACAAACATACGTCTATTGGAAAACGTGCTTTCAAAAGGCTTGTAAGCGAGAGCAAACCAGTTGCGCGCTGCCTGCACCACTACGTCAGCCCCGAGCACCATCTGGGTTCAGTTTGTATGGCAGGATTCTACCTAGACGCAGCGCCCGTTAGCTTTCGCTTTGACTGGCCGGGCTCAGAGGCGCTCGAGGACGCAGGGCTAAAGGCTGACATGGGTAAGGTTGGCTGCCCTCCGTGCGGGATAGAGCCGCTCAAGGAAGTGGTTGCTGAGAATATCGATCATCTGAATGCGATCAGAGTGGCGCTCGCTGGAGGTAGGCCAGCATGAGCGACCTAACTAACGATAAACCCCACTTATCGAAGGCCAAAACTGAGCATTGTGATACGCCCAGAGACGCTCGTGCAATTAATTGCACGGGCATTTCGGCAGTGGCTCAAAGCTTAGAATCAGGCGGTGCAATTAATTGCACCGCACGTTCGCACATAGTCATTCCCGAAACGACCGAAGACTTCGTTCGTGAAAGCCTTTCGAAGAACACGCGCCGTGCATACGCATCAGATTTAGCACGGTTTGAAGCATGGGGCGGCACCTTGCCTGCATCAAGCGAGCGTGTTGCTAACTACCTCTCTGAGCACGCGGCCTCCCATGCGCCATCAACATTAAATCGCTGGCTCGCATCACTTTCAAAAGCCCACAGGACGATCCAAGCTCCAGATTCGACCAAAGAGGAGCTGGTTAAGTCAGTGCTGCTGGGCATCAGGCGACGATATGGTAGACCCAGAGGACGGGCCACTCCTTTGACGCGAGAACTCCTCTTTGAGGTTCTGGAGGCCATTCCTGACGACAGTAGAGGCATTCGCGATAGAGCGCTGCTCCTTGTTGGCTTCGCGGGCGGATTCAGGCGATCTGAGCTAGTTGGTTTGGAAGGTCGGGACATCGCGAACGAGGAAGAGGGAGTGCTGCTAACAATCCGCAGATCAAAAACTGACCAGACTGGGCAAGGAAGGCAAGTCGGCATCCCTTTCGCGAGGGGCCGGCATTGTCCCGTGAAAGCGCTCCGAGCTTGGCTTGATGAAGCAGCAATTAGGGAAGGGTCAGTATACCGTTCCGTCAATCGGCATGGGTTGGTTTCAAGACGGCGCTTATCCGGCCAAGCGGTATCCATTATCATTAAGGAACGTCTCATCGTCGCAGGAATGGATGCTTCCGGTTTTTCTGGCCACAGTTTGCGCTCGGGTTTCGTAACGAGCGCCGCTAAGGCAGGCGTGTCTTCTTGGAAGATACGGCAGCAAACTGGTCATGCTTCCGACACCATGCTTGCACGCTACATCCGAGATTCTGAGATCTTTGTAGACAATGCAGCCGGAGCGCTTCTTTGACTGCTTTGCGCTGCAGTTTCAGTCATAAGGGCACCCCTTCGGTTCACCCCAGAGCGGACGCTAGACACAGCTGAGGCAATCGTTCTCACCAGTTTGGAGTCAGCACAGGCGTCCGTGCGCAAACGGTGAGCATCTTTGAGCCTCTAGTCATGGCAACATAGAGGTGTCGAGCGTTAAGGTCTGAGGCGTTCAGGATTACAGCCACTTCTGCCTCCAAGCCTTTCAGCAATAGGGTACTCCCCACAGCCCGCTTAGGGAGCGGGCGACCAATCAGCCGGTTTTGCTCCCTCATCTTGACCGCTGCGTCCAGCAGATTGCCACCATCACTTTCGCACGCTTGGAGCGCCATCAAGCAAGCCCGAAGTACTGCAGGACGGTGCACCGATACACCGGATTGCTTATTGATCTCGACAAGCACGGTTGCGGCAGCACCGAAGGATGGCGCAGCGAGGAAAGCCAAGGCAGCGTTTTCTGCATCCGTTGCGGGGTTGTGTGCCGTTCCGTTTTGCAGCGACGAAACACGTTGCATCATCGCCGTAGCGCCTGAGTTTCGCATCACGCTTTTTGCGAAGTCCAGAAGGGCTTGCAGGGCATTCGCCGAACTTGGATCGAAACTACGGGCGAAATTCACCAGATCGTTCAAATGAACTGCCTCAACCGTAACCGCCCCCGGCGTTTGGTTTGCTATCCTCTGCTGGCTCGGCGGGCTCATGCTATCGCCAAGCACAAGGACTGAGCCGATATTTCCGGGTGGATTTACTCGGGCAGCCTGGAGGCAGCGATTGTGATCGTCAGTTCCATCAAGATGCACCCAGTCTACGCCCGCAGGAGCCTGCTGAAGGTCTACCGGCTGTCCCAGCAAAAGCTGCGCGCGGACGCTGAGCAGCCATTGCCCGAGGGGTTGCGCTTGCGCATTAATCCAACGCCAAGGAGTATCGAGCTCGCCGGCCAAAGTGAAGTAGGCGAGCACATCGTTGTTCCAATCCGCCAACCCATCCGAACCAAATCCAAAAATTGCCTGAAGGGGATCGCCGAGCACAGCAGTTGGCAAAGCTTGGGCGGCCCACGTTGCGAGCACATGTTGCCGCATTGAGCAGTCCTGATACTCATCCACAAAGAGGCGCGAGTAGCTCGATTTCAGGATGTCGGCGATATGGCCCGACGCCAGCAACGTGGCGGCGGCATTGCGAATGTTCGGGTAGTCAGTACCCGGATGATTGAGATCGAGAATGCTTGGATCGTGGCCACTTTTCGCAGGAAACATTGAAATGAGGCGCATCGCCCAGCCATCTATTGTCGATAGCCGATATGCCCCACTCGGCACGCCTTCACGGTCAAGCCGGTTGCGTAGAGCGACAACGCCTGCATTCGTGTGGGTCAGAACGAGGATGGGCTTGGAATCTGCGTGGCGCTTGAGAGCATCAGCGATCAGGTGCGTTTTCCCGCAACCTGCCGGTGCTGTTACCGTCCCTCGATTGATGGTGAGGAGGTCTACACTATTCCCCGGCATCGCCCGACCAATCGAAGATGTCAGCTATGCGTACCTGAAACTCGGTCGTTGCGGCCTCTAGGTCTGGCCCGACAATATCTCGGGCAACGTCCTCCATCCATGTAACTGTCTTGAACCAACCGGCTCTCTTGGTGCGGGCTGCTTTTCCGAGGATTTCGCGGCTCTCCGTCGACAAACCGCTAATGATCGGCTCGGCCTGAACATCGATAAGTGATTTGGCTCCGTTGGTTGCGGACTTGATGTGAGCATCAATCAGTTCGTCCCCATGCAGCTCGACCGCCCGAGCAAGGAGCTTCATTGCGCCATCTTCTGAGAGGCTGGCGAAGAGTTCATCTTCGAGTGCACGGCCGCTGCCCCATGCAACAACCTTTCCTCCTGCACTAATAAACGCCGCTTCTTTTGGTGGGTCGGGTTGCAGGTCATCGTCCCGCAGAATGGCTGTGCGATAACCCAGCGCCACAAACGCATCGTTCCTGTCGTAGATTCTGCTCGCCCCACCGCCATCGACGAGGGCGGTCCCCTGTGCTGAGATTGAAGGCAGCTCTTGGCCTACACGGAATTGGTCAAGCCCTCGGATGAGGCCAACTTCGCTTGCGCCTTCACAAACGATGATTGATGGTGCGAGGAATGCCTCTGGGAAAGTTCGGATAGCGCCTTGGATGCCATCCTCGTCCCCGACTTCAATAACGTCATGCTGCGCTGCCTGACGCCGAGTCACATAGAGCTGCTTCCCTGACAGTTCTCGAAGGGCGACTGGCGAGTGCGTGGTCATGAAAACCTGAAGCGGGGCCGGATTTTCTTTAGCTCCGAGCGACCCGATCAATCGGATAATTCGGTGTGGCTCCAAACCATGCTCAAGCTCGTCGATAAGAATCATGGCGGCTTCCTGAGCTGCCTTCTTTTGCAAGCCTGCAATCAGCAGTCGAGTCGATCCGATCCCGAGCCCTTTAAGCGGGATACCGTCTTCATCGTGAAGCGAGATTGTGCCGCCGCTGAAAGATACGGAATGGGCGTCGAGCATGGCCTTGATGTCGTCGCCGATTGGAATGCCGAGCTCTTTGGCGGTTGTTGCTACAATAGTGAGAGTATCTCCGAGCTTTTCTTGGGCATCATCGCCAAATGCGATCCTTGCGTCCCTCGCTGCTTTCACAAGTGCGGCTGAGGCGTCCGCTTCTTCGTCGGTCAGTTTGTTAAGAACGGAGCCTTTGCGCCAACTGAGGTGAAAATCGGCCATATTGCCAATCCGAGTCGGCGCGAGGCGAACTCGGTCTCCCCAATTCAGGTTTCGTGTCAGGCCTTGCGCTTCTGCTCTAGCTGAGACCAGAGTCCAGCTTGGTTCCAGATCACTCTCTATTGCCAGCTGAATTGTCAGGACAGTCTCACCGTCCTTGTCCGGTTCGTCTTCCACTTCACCAGAGGCAGAATCGAAGGTCCGCACATAGAGGCCATATGTGTCGATATTCTTCAGAGCATCGTCGAGCTCGCCAACGGTAATCTTGATATTGATCGGGTGTCCAACATCCAACCGGTGAAAGTCAGCATCAGTAATTTGGAGATTTCTCCGAGCGCCGAGGCACAGGTCGATAGCATCCAGAATTGAGGATTTGCCGCTGTCTCCGGCACCAATCAGACAGTTGACGCCCTGTGAGGGCAGCCACCTTAGCGCCTTTATGCCTCTGAAGTTTTCGATTTCGATTTTTCGAATACGCGCCATACTGCCTCCTAGATTTGCCCGGCAGCCCCGCTACATCGCCAGCGCGTCCATTTCTTCTATAGATCATTTGGCGATTACAAACGAAATTGTACAAGCTTAGTTCGATCGTCGCACGACCTTGCTGCCATTAACTTCATTGCCCGCCACAGAATATTCCACAATGCCAAAAGTCTGTTTTCAGCAATCTCGTGGCCGAAACCGAACGGACCGCAAATGGCTCGTGAGCGGAACAGCCGTTTTTCGATCTGAGACTGTAAAGAGCAGACTGGCCGCTGACGGCCCAGCTTTAGCCAGTTGCACTATCACGACTTAGAATTCTCGAACCAGGACCTGTATCGCGTCATTAGGCTTTCGCCCTGCGTAAGCCGTTCCGACCACAGAAAAGCCAGCGCGCTTCAACACTCGTTGCATTCCCGCATTGTCGGAGCGCACAGTCGCAAAGATGCTTCTCTCATTTGACCGTTCAATGGCGGCGGCCACAAGTTGATGAGATACCCCTTTACCCCTCGCCTCTTCCTTCACGAAAACGTAACCAAGTTCGAAAGGGTAGGTTTCGGCATCTAAGTCAAAATCCGATTTCTCACTCACGCTCTTTCTGTATGTCGCTTTAGGTCGCTTCAACGTTGCGACAGCAAGCAACCGTGACTCTTCGCGCGCGAAAACAAGCGCCTTTGCATTATTTACGTTCTGCTGCAGCACGATAGTATCTACCTCGTCTCCCAGCTCAATGAGCTCCATTAACTGGTGAACCTCGCGATCCGAGAATTCTTTGGGTTCGCCCGCAAAACAATTAACAGCCATCTTATTCTACCCCTGAGCAATCCTAGTCACACGTCACCAACCAGCTCCTAGCTTGTGGTTGCTTACAGCAATCGCTGAGCGCTGCCACTGAAACGGCATTGTAAACATCTGAACCGGGTCACAGTTCGTGAGCCTGCTTTGCGCTGCCCTATGACCGAATTAGACGTTCCGGGTTCGGCCCAGAAATTGCCTTAAACAAACGATAGTCCCCCATAATCGCTAGTCTCGTTGTATTGTATGGTTCGTGCAAATCCCGTTTTCAGATCTTGCATTGATGAATAGACAAGGTATGGTCGTACCAACTTTGTTCTGAACTCTGCGAGGCGAATTCCAAGTGAGAGCTATTGACCTATATGCTGGAATAGGCGGCTGGAGCCTTGGCCTTCGCCTGGCGGGCATTGACGTTGTTGCTTCTTATGAGTGGTGGGGGCCAGCGATAGCAACGCATGCCGCAAATCACGGCCGCCAATTTGAGAAAACTGATATCAGAAATCTCGACCTATCCGATTTACCTTCCGATATTGATCTCGTGGTTGGCAGCCCACCTTGTACTCAGTTTTCTTATGCGAACAGAGGAGGCAAAGGTGATATAGCAGATGGCTTAAAAGACCTCGTTTGCTTCTTTGAGGTCATAGAACATTTGCAGCCTAGGTTCTGGGCCATGGAAAACGTTCCTCGAGTCGCAAAAGTTCTAGAAGTGGGCTTCTCTGATCCCAATCATCCGCTTTTCCGCTTTCGCGAGTTGAAGCCTCGGATTGAGGTCGTTGATTTCTCGGAGTACGGCACGCCGCAAGCTAGACGTCGTTGTATCGCAACCAATATTCCTCTCGACTTGGTCGAGCAGTACAAAGTGTTTCTTCCAAAACGCACCCTTGGCGATGTTATCGATTCTATCTCAAGGCAGAACAAAGCCGTTGATCCAGTTTGGGGTGTTTCAATTTCGCCAGATTCACTGACTGAGACCGAGGCGGAGGCTGAGCTCAACAAAGAAGAGCTTCGGATGAATCGGGACGCAAAGGCTTATCACCCTGTATATAACAACATGGAGTTTCCGGATCGGCTTGATAAGCCATCGCGCACGGTTACTGCTACATGCACTCGCGTCTCTCGCGAGAGTATCGTCATTGCCGACCCAGCCAAAGATTGCTCTTATCGAAGGCTAACGGTCCGTGAGCGGGCATGCCTACAAGGCTTCCCCATAACCTATCAGTTTCACGGGCGTTCTTTCAGCGAAAAGGCTAAAATGGTTGGCAATGCGATTCCGCCGACATTCCCGTATTTGTTAGCGAATGCTGCTCTGGGCGTTCCCGCAGCGCGCTTTGTCCCATATGCAGAGATTGGGGCCAACATACGACCACCGGACACCCTAGGGGCGGCGACGCCTCCTGAGACCGAAGGCCGCACATATCCGAAGACTCGCAACTTTAGAGCTGCGATCCCCGGGTTGCGGTTCAAGAGTGGCATGCGGTTCGAATTATCCAACCAGATTGAAAGCGCTGGAACAGTTTGGCAAGTTAGGTTCTTCTTTGGCAACTCGAAAGATATACGTGAGATCGTTCTCGATGGTACGGTTACACAGGACATGCTGGGCAACGAAATGGTTAGTGTCTGGCTACGATCTGTGCACGGCGAGTTTAAAAAAGCAGGTGTGGGCCTGTCGCAATTGTCACCTGAGACACTTCAGTCGGTTTGGGCGCACAAGTCTATTGGGTTAGGTCCATACGACATTGTCGATAAGCTGGGTGAGCTAGCTGAGTATTTGATGGTCTCAATGGAAGATTACCTTGATGCAGACGAGGTGCAAAAAGCGACGGACTATATAGTCAATTTGGCAGCGGGCAGCGGTGGAGTTTCAAATCTGATTGGTAGGCGCAAACTAGAACAATTTGCCCAGTCGGTATTGGCGGGCCTCCTAGTAGGAGACTGGTTCAACACATTGGATTGGCACGGAGCGAAGAAGCTCGCCGCTTAATCTTTCAGCCATCCATAGCATTGTCGCGTCTGCATCTCATGGTTCTACACCCACGAGTATAAGTGGCACCGGGGGGAATACCCGTCCTTGCCGTAAAATTTCGTGAAGATGTTTTTCATAGGCAGGTGGGCCACTGCTCATCTCCTGTTCCATCCTTTTCATTGGTACGATTTCGATTCCAAGATCAATCTTGTCCTGCATGTAGTTTGCGGCGTGTTTCACGAATATATCGAACTGAACAAACGAGTATTTACCAAACTGAACTTCAAGCGAGACTCGATTCTTCGAGAAATCAGCCTCGTTAAAGCCTGAGTAGGTTTCGAGTTCCTCGAGGTCTCTTCTTGCCTTCTGCTCGTCGAAGGGCAGTTTGATGAGCTCACGGCTCAATTCTTCGTCCGCACTCATGAGAAAGTTGAATCGCTCTGGCTTCTCCCAGCCGCGCGCCCATAGTTCTTCGCGAAAGGCGGCATTCAAGTCCGAAGGCGAAAATAGCTTCCGGCCGAGCATGGTCTTCTCTTTCGAAATCTTCGTTCGATAAGTTTCAGCATCAATGGCGTCGATGGCGCCCTCGAGCTCACGCCACATTTCTGGATGGTGGTACATCAGCCATTCAAAGCCGTTGAGGTGTGAGTATTTCTTTGCAACTTTCAATGGTCAGCCGATCAAGGTTACGTTTAACAAGTAGATGCACCAATCATGGAGATTGAAGCAAGCCGGTCAACAATGGTTTATCTCAAGCGCTAACAGCGTCACCAGCTATTTCAGGGCTAATTTTTGATAATACCCCCTTATCGAGACCTTGCTCACTATGGCACGATGAGTTGCAACTAGACCATCGTGATTGCTATCTGCGTCAGCGCGAGAGTGAAGGGCTAGGACGATGACGCTTACCTTTAACCTGCTATTGAAGAGCGAAGGCATTGACCCACGCGAAGTTAGGTTGCTTCGCCATCAACAACCAAGCGAGGTAGGGCTAAGCCCATATGCGCTGTGGAGAGATGATCGGCCGGAATTTGAAAGGTATCAAAGCGCACAGCGTGCTGACCGACGCGGCTATTTCAAAGGCCAATTCTGGGCTGGGTTTGTCGTTCCACCAGATGGAAGCACGTTGTTTGCCGGCCTCTACGAGATTGGGGATCATACCCCTGCCTCTGCGGACTGGCTCGACCCCTTACAACGAAAGACGCAATCGCAACTCGGGAGAGAGTTAGACATCTATGACTACAGGCCTATCGTTGAGTTCGATCTCTACATTGGATGCTTGAAGATCGAATGGGGAGAAGGGAAGCGAAGTTGGAATCAACGCGCTCACAAGAAGGAAAAGCGACTGCTTGATCTTCGACAGAGATTCCAAGAGCCAATGTTTCCGGGCTACTCGAATTTCTTGAGCAACTTGGCGGCGCTTGCAAATGTTCCAAATCCGTGGATCGCCGCGCTTTCGGCCGCGCGGGGCGTCTATCTACTAACGTGCCCCGACACTCGTGAGCAGTATGTCGGTTCAGCAACTGGCGCGGCAGGTTTTTGGGGACGGTGGCAAGACTATATTTCTAGCGGGCATGGCGGCAATGCAGGCCTTAAGAGTCGGGCTCCATCTGACTACCAGGTTAGCATTTTGGAAGTAGCCGGCTCAGCAGCGACGACCGATGAAATTGTTGCGATGGAACAACTCTGGAAGGCAAAACTCCAAAGTCGAGAAATGGGTTTGAACCGAAATTGATCCCCTGTCTGACACCTCAAGCCAAGCCAAAGAGACCCTCTTGAGGGTACAATTGGGGGTATATCGAGATCTAATTGGAAATTAGTGTCATATAATCATCTTTTTAAGGCCAAGAAATGGGTCCTCTTCTGGCACCATTTTTTGCACTCTCTTTCATCCAAGCGGATTTATTGCGCCTCCAATTGTGGCGGTTGGGAAAAGTGACGGCTCCGAACGCGCCAAAATCCCTAGCCGGACGATCGGCCCCAACCGCATCAAAGCCATTCCGCGAAGCGCAGATGTCGAATTCCAATCAACCCCCAGTGCGTCAGCAGCAAGCGCCGGGTCACCATCCGGCGCGTTGTCTGACATCGTCAAATGACTGGCGGACCAACAACTCGCCGCCGCGCCATACGGGCACCAATTGATCCTGCAATTCGCGGCCTTCTTGCGCGCTTTCCTCCCCGTTTTCCTGCCCGCCTTCAGGGGCGCCGATTGCATCAAGCCTGGCCGCAATGAGCTTGCCGTTGCTGCGCAGAACAGCTTGCCGTCCGGCTTTGCTATTCTTGGACGGATCGGTGGCTGGCTTTTTCGATACGTCGTGCCACTTGCCGCGCTCATCCTTCATTGCATTGGCCTTCATCGCGAAACGCAGCGTGTCGCGGTTTACGTGCTGCAACAGGCCGCCGCCCATTCCGAATGCAATATTGTCGATAGCGAATCCTTCCTCAATCATGCGGCCGACCAATGCGGCGATGCTGGTCATGTTCATCCCGTCGCCTTGGATCACGCGGATTTGCGGGTTGAGCACGCGGTACCCTTTGGAATTGGTGCCGCCGCCAAATTTATCCCACAGCATTTTCACTGTGCGCAGAGGCGTCTCGATCGGATCACCGCTGTCTGGCCGCACAACCAAAGTGCCTTTGCGCGACAGCACTTTGCCGCGCAAAGTCGCGCCCCAGATCCGCTCAATCGCAGCGTCGAGATTATAGCTATCAGAGACAACCGCGACCATGGCTCCGTCCCCTTCAAAGGCGTCGAGCATGTTTTCATAGGCGGCTGCTTCGCGTGCTTGGCCCCAACTTGTCATGGTGCTGTGTTCTGATGCTGGGATGGAAAAGCCCGGCATATCTGCGCCGTAATAGCGCCGAGCGGCCAGAATTCCCTCCAGCGTGTCCGTGCACGCGAAATTGACCAGATGGGCCATCCCGCCCAGCGCCGCACTTTCTCCGCTGGAAACTCCGCGTGCGCCAAAATCATGCAGTTTGAAAGGCAACTGGCCCTCTGGATCATCTGAGCTTATTTCCAAACCTGCCCGGATTATGTCTTTGCATTTCAGGCTGAGCGTCGCGACTGTTGTTGGATACCAAATGGCACGCAGCAATGCGGTTTCGATAAAGGTAGTTAGCCACGGCATGCGTTCATCGGTGTTCTCCACTTGCAAAAGCGGGACACCAGTTGGCGCGATTGTCCCTTCAGGCAGAGCTTTGATTTTGACCGGCAAGTAACCCGCATGATCCGCCACAATCGCGTCCCATCCGGCCCGGTTGAACGGCACGCCGTGGGCCTCGCAGATCGCTTCGGCCTCATCAACGTCATCGCTGGTCAAGGGCTTACCAAGATAATCGATCAAGAAAGGTTGCAGGCCTAAGAACAATGCCTCTTGCGAAAATGGATTCGCGCGGGCCTCAGCATAGGCACTGATGATGCGGGCCTCTGGTGGGTATTGCAGAAAGTGGCTGTGTTTATAACTGTCAGTCGCCAGAATGATGTTGCTCATGTCGGGATTGCCTCGTGTAGTCTGGGGAGAGCGCGGCGGGTGCCGCATTTTTGAGAGGGAGGAGGGATCAGAGATCCGCCATTTGTTCGATGATCGACCAGTGGTCTTCGAACAGCATGTCCGGCCGCAAATCGCCGATGCGGTGCCAATGCGCATGGGCGGCATCGTCGGCGCCTTTCACGCCGAACATTTTGCGGCGTGCTGGCAAACGAAACAGAAAAGCGTGCGTGATAATGCGCCCGCGCAAGCTGCGGCTGGGGGCATCGAAAATCTGTGTGCGGCTGTCGTCGATAAAACTGCCGAGCGCCGCGGGCGAGATCTGGCCTTTGGAATCCGATATGCCGGTTTCTTCGCTTAATTCGCGAATTGCGCCGTCGCGGATGCGCTCTTGCGGGTTCACAAACCCTCCGGGCAGGGCGAGTAGACCTTGGCCCGGCATCTGCCCGCGCTCCACCAGCAATATGTGGCCAGACTGAATGACCACCGCATCCGCAGTCACAAATGGGCCAGAGCCCCATTGCTTCGGATAGTCGGCGAGAAATTCGGCCTCTTCCAACAACCGGCGAAAGGCATCGGTCAGGCTGAACTCCTCCAAATCTTGCGCCACGCCGGGGGAAAGTATCGATTGCGCGATTTCGGGAATGCGCTGAAAAAACCGAGCGCGAACATCGCTGGAGCCGAAAGTGCCATATTGGCTGGCAATCTGGACATTGTCCCATTCGGGAAACATGCGCAGGTAATAGGAGCTGTCGTCCTTCCCATAGCCGGTTAAGGCGATGCGAAAATCTTTGAGGCCTGACGCCTGAAAGCCGCCTGCATTCCCCTTGGCGAGAACAATATCGCTCACGCGGCGCTGCACCTCTGTCACCCAAGCATTGTCTGAATAGAGAAGGTCGCTGAGCGGTTCGACAATTATGCGCCCCTCGGCCATTTCATAGGCGAAGGAAGAGCGGATCATCTTTTGGCGTTCTTCGAAGGTGAATGGATTGCGCGGATCGCGCGCTGCATTGGCCGATCCGACCAAGATGATCAGACATTTCACCTGCTCCAGCGCCGAGTGGATAACGTGTTCGTGGCCGATATGGAGCGGTTGGAAGCGCCCAATGAAGACACCGAAATCTATGGCTGGCTTTGTCATTTGCTGGGTAGTCCTTCTGATTCAATAAAATGTATTTTGCATATTATTATTTAAGATGCAATGTGCATTTTATGAATGATGGCTTCCCCAAACCTATTTTGACGGTCGATATCGTCCCTTTGACGGTGCTTGATGATCGATTGGCGGTGCTGCGCGCGATGCGTGCAAGGGCGCCTTTTGCCGGTCGGGCGGCGTTGATTGGCGGATATGCGCATCTTGATCAGGACGCGCATCTTGGCGAAACCGCCCGGCGCGTGCTGAAGGATAAGGCAGGGCTATCGGATCTGTATGTGGAGCAGCTTTCCACGTTTTCGGGTGCCTTACGGGATCCGCGCGGCTGGTCGGCGAGCGTTGCTTACTTCTCGCTTTCACCGATTGCGGCGCTCGAAAAGGCTTTGGAGAAAGACGGCCTTGAATTGGTCCCGGTCGAGGCGGCAGAGGGCATGCCGTTCGATCACGATCAAATTCTCCGCGCTGCTTTGGAACGTTTGCGCGGGAAGGGGGGGTATTCCGATCTTCCGGCGCGGCTTTTGCCGGGCGAATTTTCGCTCGCCCAGCTGCATCAGGTCTATCAAATTGCCTTGGGTGAGTTGATCAATATTGATGCCTTCCGCCGCAAAGCGCTTGAGCGCGATTTTCTACAAGCAACCGGCGAAAAGAGGCGCGAGGCTGGCGCCAATCGCCCTTCTGCGTTGTACCGGTTGAAAGAGGGTTATTCCGTCTTCGACCGGAGCCTATAGCGCCGCGCTCATTCGTGATGACGACCGGCGGGCCAAACCGGCGCTTTGGTGATAGGTGGCTGGTTCGGCGCAATTCGTAAAATCTGCCGGAGCGGCGCGATTTGTTCGAAGTTGAGACGTTTCAGTTCGCCATATTGATTAGGCCGGTGTTCAAATTTCGGGAAAATAGCGGGCGACAATGGACGGCTTTGAACACTTGATTTTGGGCTGGCGGACGGCGCTGTTGGGGTTGATTATCCTGTGCTCAGCCGCCGCTCTTTTCACGCTTTTGCGCCGCGGAATTGAACAGCGCGCGGCGCTTTGGTTTGCTGTGTTTGTGCTTTCGGGATGCGTCTCGACCATTCCGCTCGTGATCGGCTTTGCTGGCGCTTACGATATTTGGCCGGGGCTCACATTCCTCCCGACGCAAATGGCGCTTTTCTATGGCCCTGCTTTGGTACTGCACGCGCGCGAATTGATCTTGGGCCGCCAGAAAAGAGCGATCCTTTGGCTGTTCGCGCCCGGCATTGCCTATTGGCTTTATCAATTATGGGCCTTCACTTTGCTTGGCGATTACCGCTCGAAATGGGCGTTCAACGATGCAGTGCACGAACCCTATATTTTCCCGCTTGCGATGGTCCTTGCACTGATCCTCGCGATTGCCGGTTTGGTGCATGTCTGGCGTTTGAAGCAGCACTACACTGACTGGTTGAAACATCACCATTCTGATGATGAACAATTCAGCCCTAATTGGATCACGCATCTCACGCTGCTCTCTGCGCTAGTCGCGCTATTTTGGACATGTGAGTTCACGCTTTCACGGTGGTTTGGCTATTCCTATTTCGATCTGTTCCTGTGGAACTTCCTTGCTCTGTTCGCGCTGTTTGTCGTCACGCTAGAGGCTATCGCTGGCATTGATCGGCCCTTTCCCAAAATGCTCCCCGCTGCCAATGAGGTGACTGGCGGAGCGGAAGAAACATCTGAAAAGCGCGAGCGTGATTGGTGCGCCGAAGGGGAGCGATTAAGAGCAGAGGTATTGGCCCAGGAATGGCACCTTGATCCCGGCCTGTCTTTGCAATCGTTATCGCGCCGTTTTGGTATGAACCAGACCTATCTTTCGCGCGCTATAAATCAGGGGTTAGGCCAGAATTTCAGCACTTTCATAAATGGCCTGAGGGTCGATCATGCCAAAGAGCTGATCACGCGGTCGGACATGTCGATGCTCGAAATTGCGATGGCGACCGGGTTCGGATCAAAGGCAAGTTTTAACCGCGCATTCAAAAACCATGCAGGGATCAATCCGAGCGAATTTCAACAGCAAACTGACGCGAAATGAGGCGTCTCAATTCATAAAAACCGGATGAATTTGGCGGATTGCGGCGCTTCTCTGGCGGCCAGCCTTAGGAAAGCCATCAAAGGAGATGATGGATGAAATTTGCCGCCGCTGCTCTTCGCGCTATTCGCGCTGTCTGCGTGATGGGTGTCGCTCTCGCTACGCCGCTAAACGCACAGGATAACGCCCCGGATCGGTGGCTGAGCGCCGAGCAGGTGCAAAGCGATATTGCCCTTGCCGAGGAAGCCTATTCCCGCATCCATCCCGGCTACACCCGCTATGCGAGCGAGCAGGAGATGCAGGCCGTATGGGCGAATATTGCCGAGCGCGCCGCAGCGGATGGCGGGATGCGGATCGGTGATCTCTATCTCGCTGTGCAATTGGCGCTCACGCAGATACGCTGCGACCATACAAAGGCGGAATTGCCGGCGAGCTTGCGCGATGCGCGCCTTGGTCAGCCGCTCTATTTGCCCTTTCGCTGGAAAATGGTGGAAGGGCGCGGCCTGATCGAATTTGCAGACCCGAGGGCGGGGCTTTCACGCGGAGATGAAATTGTTGAAATAGATGGCCGGCCGCTCGCTCAAATGGCCTCCGAGGTTGCTCCTTATATCCCCGTCGATGGATATACCGAATGGGCGCGCAATGGCGGCATTTCGCAATCGCTTGAATTTATGGGCGGCGCGCTGGATCATTTCGGAATGCTGCTTTGGCCGGTCGCTAGCACTGCGGACATCGTGGTCCGCAATTCAGGGGGGCAGGAGCGCCGGGTCGCGGCACCGCGCATTTCTTTCTCAGAATGGTCAGCTTTGGGTGCAGACAGCGGGGCGGCGTCCAATTTTGCAGATGCCGTTCACTTTGAATGGCTCGGCGCAAGCACGGCCTATTTGAAGATCGACACTTTCGTGAATTACCGAGAGCCGGTCGAGCCGCACACTTTGTTAGAGCCTGTTTTTGAAGCCTTGGCGCAGAAGGGGCCAAGCACGCTGATCCTTGATCTTCGCGAAAATGGCGGCGGATCGACCGATGCTTCTCAGGCCTTGGCAAGCTACCTTCTTCAAGCATCACAGCCTTTGAAGCTTTCCATGCAAGTGGCGACCTTGGATCTGTCGGGCGTGCGAGAGCATTTAACAACATGGGACGCGCGCGCGCTCAACCCTGATCCGCGCGGCTTTATCGCCAATGCCGATGGCACCTATATTGTGCGTGACGGAGTGCTTGAGGACACCGCCGTGATCGAACCAGCGGATGCGGCATTTGCGGGGCGCTTGATCATCTTGACCAGCAACAACAATTCATCCGGCAGCACCAATTTGCTTGCCGTATTGGCGGAGCAAGACCGCACGACCTTGGTCGGGGAACGCACCGGGGGCAGCGCCGAGGGGCCGACGGCTGGATTGTTGTTCACTCTAACTCTGCCCGAAAGCGGCATACGCACGCGGATCCCGCTGTTCCGTTATCGCAACAATGTGCAGGATTTTGATCCCGGGCTTGGCGTCACGCCTGATATCGCCGCGCCTATGACCGTTGCTGCCTTTAGGGCGGCCGAGGATCCCGCTATCGAAGCCGCATTGGTGATCGCTCAAAGCCCCCTGCCAAACGAGCAAGCTGATGACGCATCGCCCAATGCGAACATCGAAGATTTCGCTGCGCTCGAAGGCGATGATTGGTCGGGAGAGCTGGAATACTTGAACTACAACAGCGACGAACGTTCGGCCATTCCCACACGTTTGACGGTTCAAGCGCCGCGCGGTTCTTCAATCCGATACGGCGTCATTTATCCCGGTGAAGAGGATGCCAATGCGCGCGACCGGTTGCGCGTATCGCGGGACGGGACCCAGATTAACGGCTTTGCCATTGTCCGGCGGTTTCAGGATGCAGAACGCGGATTGGTTTTGGTAACGGAGGGCAGCGGGCGTGATAACAATCGCTCTGCTGACATTCGCCTGACCTATGAAATCGCGGCCGACCGGTTTGTTATGCGCAAAGATGTGCGATTTGACGGCGGTGATTGGATCCATCGCAATTCCTACAGGTTGGGAAGGTGAGCATGTGGCGGTGCGCCGCGCTGAATTCTTGGGCCTTACTGACATTAATGCGGCTGGAAAATTGCATCTGAGTTAGCCACAAACGATTGCCCAGCCGCAGTCAAAAGTGCAGTCCGCTCAGATGTTTCAATTCCCCCGTCTTGAATTTGGCGCAGACGCTGATGCTTTGCGCGAAGAAGTGCGCGCTTTTTTGGCGGCAGAGCGGGCTTCTGGCGGGTTTGTCCCAGCTGCCGATTGCTGGGTTTCTGCCGCTGATCCAGAATTCAGCCGCAAGATGGGCGCGCGGGGCTGGTTGGGGATGGTTTGGCCAAAACAATATGGCGGGCATAACCGGCCCGTCGCGCACCGTTTCGTGGTGACAGAAGAGATGCTTGCCGCGGGCGCGCCGGTTGCCGCGCATTGGATCGCGGACCGCCAAACCGGCAGCCATATCTTGCATTATGGGACGCAGGAACAACGCCGCACAATCTTGCCCCGCATTGCTGCTGGCGAATGTTTTACCGCTATCGGGATGAGCGAGCCGCAAGCCGGTTCTGACCTCGCGGCGATCCAAACTGCCGCCACGCGCACCGATACAGGCTGGACATTGTCAGGGCGGAAAATCTGGTCCACCGGCGCGCATTATTCGCATTACATGATCGTGCTGGCGCGAACCTCGCCAGCAGAGGGACGCAATCGTCAGGTTGGTCTGTCGCAATTCCTCGTCGATCTTTCGCTGCCGGGGATCGACATTTCTGGCATCGAGGATCTGGGCGGGACACCGCATTTCAACGAGACGTTGTTCGACAATGTTAAGCTGCCGCCTGAGGCTTTGCTTGGCGTTGAGGGTGATGGCTGGGCGCAGTGCATGGGCGAGCTGGCGCTGGAGCGTTCCGGGCCTGAACGGTTTTTGACGTCGCTGGTTGCGCTTGAGAAAGCCTTGCCACTGATCGCGCGCCATGCGGATGAGCGGCGTGCAGGCGAAGTGGGTTCGATCCTCGCCAATTTGCGCGTGCTGCGGCGCATGTCACTGGGCGTGGCCCAGATGCTGGAACAAGGGGAAAGCCCGGCGACATCGGCGGCGGTGGTGAAAGAAATGGGCAACCGGCTGGAAAACGATATCGTTCTAAAATTGCGGGCAATGTTGGCCGGTATTCCCAAAGGCGAATGGCCAGAGGGATTGGACAGTTTGCTGAGAGAGGCGGTGCTGCATTTGCCGTCCAACACTTTGCGCGGCGGTACGACAGAGATTTTGCGCGGTATTATCGCCCGTGAAATGGGGATGCGGTGATGGAACGCGGCACCCTCACTCTGGTCACCGAAGGGTTAGAGCGGATCCTGACAGATGCGCCGCTGGAGGCGATTGATGAGCACGCGGGGATCGGCAGAGATGCTGAACTGCTTTGGGCGTCGCTGGCAGAAAATGGCTATCCGCGCCTGTGCGTTTCGGAAGAGAATGGCGGTTTTGGCGGCGCGCTTGGCGATGGTGTGGAGGCCGCCTCTCTCACTGCGCGGCATGCTGCATCGGTTCCGCTGGTGGATACTGTCCTGGCCGCAGGATTGCTGTCTGCTGCGGGATGCGAGGCACCCGAAATGCGCCTTGGTATTGCCGATCCAATCGATACAGGTGCCGCGCTGCCGCATGCATCTCAATTGGACGGGGTTTTGATCTTAACGGGCGGCCGGTTGCAATGCGCGAAATTGCAGCGCGCACATATTACCCTGATCGACAAAGCAGAGGACGGAGCAGGGCGATTGACCGCCGCGCCATCCGAAATCCTGATCGAGGCGGAGGCGCCCGAATGGCTGACGCCGCAGGCTTTGCGCGCGATCGCTGCCTTGGGCCGCGCCGCGCAGATGGCCGCCGCCATGCAATCGGTGCTGAACTTGACGCTGACCTATACGCAAGAACGAGAACAGTTTGGCCGCCCGTTGGCCAAGTTTCAGGCGATTCAGCATCACCTCTCCGATATTGCTTGCGAAACCGCAGCGTCGATTGCTGCGGTTGAGTTGGCCGGTGATGCCCTGCGCGCTGATCCCACGATGGGCGGCGGCGCACTGGAAGAGATCGCGATTGCCAAAACGCGCTGCGGGGAGGCCGCATCGAAGGTCAGCGCTGCTGCGCATCAGGCGCATGGCGCGATGGGCTTTACCCGTGAATATGCGCTGGGCCGTTTCACACGCCGCCTGTGGCAATGGCAGGATGAATTTGGGTCAGAAACCGAATGGGCGGCATATTTAGGGCGCAGCGTGCTGAGCGAAGCGGCCCCCAGTCTTTGGCCCCGTATCAGTCAACCAATTTAGGAAACATACATGTCCGATCCCGTCCTCTATTCACGCGACGATGCTGTGGCGACTGTCACGCTCAACCGCGACGAAACGCGCAATTCGCTGACTGATGAGGTCATTGATGGCTTGCTTGACGCGATGGCCATGGCGGAAGGGGATACTTCGATCAGCTGCGTGATTCTGACGGGTGCAGGCAAAGCGTTCTCCTCCGGCGGAAATCTGCGCGATATTGGCGCGATGACGGCGGAGCAGGCGATGAGCCCGCTGGATATTGAGGATTGGTACAAAACCGGCATTCAGCGGATGCCGCTGATGATGGAGAAGCTGACGGTGCCGGTCATCGCTGCGGTGAATGGCCCGGCCATTGGCGCTGGCAATGATTTGGCGACCATGTGCGATATGCGCATCGCATCGACCAAAGCGCGGTTTGCAGAGAGCTTTCTGAAAGTTGGCATCATACCCGGTGATGGCGGGGCGTGGTTCTTGCCGCGCATTGTCGGTTATGCCCGCGCGGCGGAGATGCTCTATACCGCAGAGGCGATTGATGCGGAAAAGGCGCTGGCTTGGGGGCTCGTTAGCCAAGTGGCTGAACCAGACGGCCTGATGGATGCGGCGCGCGCATTGGCGGCGAAAGTGGTTTCCAATCCGCCTTTCGCCCTGCGCAAAGGCAAAGAAATTATGATCGCGGCGCAGCGCATGGGGCTGGAGGATAGCCTTGCCAAAGCGGCCACCACGCAAGGTGTGTTACAGCAGATGGAAGACCACCAAGAGGCGGTCAACGCGATCCTTGAGAAGCGCAAGCCTGAGTTTAAGGGGCGCTAAAACCGCCTAACACTGGCCGTCAATCACAGCCATGAGCGTGTCCGCTGCCGCTTCATCGCGGGAACGAACCGGGCGTTCCACACGCTTGAGCAGCTGACAATCATAGTGTGTACCGCTTGCTGTTGTCGCGGTAACGATCTCTGCGAAAGCATCCGGCGGCATGATGCGCGCACCGCGATTCAAGAATTGGCCGTGCCAACGTTCGCCGCCGCCGACGATCGTGATGAGTGTTTGCCGCCCTTCGCCGCCCGGTTCGGCCAGCACAGCGGGGCCCAATTCCTCCAGCAAAGCATCCGCCGTATCGCGCCGCAAGAACAGCGCTGCATAGCGCCGCGCAGCCTCGTCTGCGTCGCCCGCGTCAATGGCGAGCCTGAGCATGGATTCTTGCGCCAGCGGATCACGCCACCCGCGCTGCGCTGCGATTTGGATCGAAAGTGCGCTTTGTTCTATCTGACCTGCGCCAAATTGCGCCTGAGCCAAAACCCGCAAATGTTCGGCGGGAAGCGGACGGCGCGCTACCAAACGCTGCGCCTCTGCCAAAGCGAAAGCGGGATCATCCCCGGCCAAGGCCCGCGCGGCGACCGGCAATTGCGCCGCCGACCTGAACAATTCCGGCACATTTTCGGCAATCACCGGGGTTCGCCGTGTTTGGCGATCAAATTGCAAACCGAATGTGACCAGCGCGGCAATGACGAGAGCGGTGCGCCAAATGGTTCCAGCGATCATGGGAGCACCTCCTGATCAGGGGTCTGCGAAGCGGGCGTCCCCAAGCGGACTAGGATCAGCAGCGCGAAACTGCCCAAAGCGAGCATCGTCATATTGCGGAGCGGGTAATCGGTGATCGATTGTAGCGCGATTGCCAGCAGAATGACTGCGCCGCTCCACGCGATCCATCGATCATGTGAGCCGCGCGCCCGCCAGCTGAGCCAGATAAGCAGCAGCAACCAGCCCGCGATCAAAATGAGGCCGGGCAAGCCAGCTTCAATCGCGACCTCAAGATAATCATTGTGCGCACGGCCCGCGCGGCGAAGCGTCATGTTCTCCAGCGATTCGTCGATCTGAAAAACATCATCAAATGTGCCCATTCCTGAGCCGGCAGGCCAATATCGGTCAGCGGAATATTGCGCATCTTCCCAGATATAAGCCCGCGCATCATCAGTGCCATCGAACCGTTCAATCACATCATTGACGCGGCCGGGCGCAGCAAATGCCGCGGCGGCGACAATGCCCGCGATGAGCGCCACACCCATAAGAGCGATCCAGCCGCCACGTTTGCCCGCGGCTGAACCGGATGAACCGCCGGAACGCAGCGCAAAGACAGCGCGAAGAGCGGAAAGGCCGATAGGGATGAACGCCAAGACCAAAGCGCTTCGCGATTGCGTCAGGACAATCCCAACAAACAGCAGCACGCAAACGCCAATGCGCACGCCAATCGCAGTCTTACCGAGGCGAGTTGGTGCGGGAAGCAAAGCCGCCAGAGCAAGCGCACCAACCATGAACAGGCCGGTGGAATTGCGGTTTGCGAAAGTGCCAAACAAAACGCCGGGCATGGGATTTTCTGGGTAAAATACGCCGGTTTCGCTGTTGGAGAGGACTTGCGGGATGCCGATCAGGAAATTCAACAGCCCCAAACCGGCAATGATCCAACCCAGCGCGATCAGATGCTGACGCTGCGCGCTCCATCCAATTGTGAGCAGCGCGATGGGCACGATTAACGCGGATAGCGCAAGCAGCGTGCGAAGCGGATCAACGCTGGCCATTGCCCAGCCGGCCCCGCCAATTAGATCGAAAGATTGCGCCATCAATTCGCGGCCCGGCAATGCTGTCCAGACACTCGCGGGCAGAGGCACAAGGTGGATGATGGGGAGCAGCAATGACAGGGCGATCAACCCGGTCACCGCGAGCGGCGCCATTTTCCAGAAGTCAAAAAATGCACGGCGATGGAATGACAGCGCGATGAGTGCAGCAAGTTGCACGATCAAATTGGCGAGACCGTATTTGGACCCGCCTCCACCAAAGGCCACCGCAAACACCATTATCGCCGCAATAGCCCAGAATGCCCCAGCGGCTTTGGCAAGAAATTCCCCTTCGCCGAAGCTCGCGCCAAAATTGCCTGTGTCAAAGCGGTGCGCATCGGAATGCTGGGGGCGGCGATATGTAGGCACGGACTTAGCCAAGAACATTTCCGATCGAATAGCTATGCTGCGGACAAAGAAAAAGCGCCCGGCAGAACCGCGCGCTTATTCTTTTCAAACCAACATGATGTTGGAAAGTTTCACCTCGGCTTAGGTGCCTGGTGATTGACCGTCGTCGTCACCGCTGCTCACAGCAATGATACCGGCAACCGCAGCAGCAGCTGCGAGAAGCGCGATGAGGATGCCGGGAGTGCCGCGCAGCTCTTCGCCTTCAGCCGAACGAGCCATGCCAGGCTGTGAAGCCGTGCTGGTGTAGACTGGTGTGTTGTCGCTCGCGCGGGTGTTAGCCTGAGCAGCGATTGGCGCGAAGGCCATGCTGGCCGCAGCGGCGGTCACCATCAAACGAGACATTTTGTTGATCATCGAATTAACCTTTTTTTGCACCGTATTACGGGACAACCCCTAGTGCAGTGCAGCATGCTTGACAACCATCGGTTACGAAAAAAGGGTAAATGAACCCTGATTACGGGCTGTTTTTTGTAAATTCTCGTCACCTAACGCGGTTAGTTGGTCTTGCCGCGCTCATTCTTGGGCTGCGAATCGCGGTCAAGGCGCGAATCGGAGAGAATCAGGTGGTAGCGATCAATATCTCCGCCAGTGATGATATGCTCGCCGCCATCGCGGGTCTTCAGCAAGAGCCATGCATGCGCGCCGAAGTCGCCATCTTTTGGGTGTTCGACGCCGATCTGAATCTCGCTGGCATGACCAAGCGCCGATAGCCAGTTCTGACCCGCCACCGCCTGAACCATACAATCGCTGCGCCACGGCAAGCGATCAGACAGGCGCGGTAGTATATAAGTCATCCGTGCGAGTTCTGCAGGCGAAGGGGTGCTTTGCGGATCAGTTTCATCCTTGGCGCTGCGGTTGCGATCTGGGATCGTCTTCGCCTCAAGCTGAGCGAAAATGATTCGCGCCCGCACCAATTCCCAAAATCCGCGCGCGCAATAGTGCGCCAGCCACGGCAGATCCTTCAAGCCCGGCTTCTGCCCCGGCGGCGGAATGTGAAGAGATTGCGCGGAAGTCATTGTGTGCCTAGTTGCTTGGCGTCTCGTTGGCACATCATTGGCACAGGCGCAGCATGTGTGCCAAGCGCCGCATCGAAGCCTTGCGGCAAAGAGGCCGGCTAAGGATTACAGGATAGGACTGACTTAGGTGTCTGCAATAGGAGCCATTTTTGCGGTTGGCGGCGTCGGCGCGGGGGAACTCGGCGCGATGGAGCGAACGCTTGGCCAGGTCCGGCATGATGCATCGGACACATGGATGTCAGGCCGGATCGGTTTGGCGGCCTGCACATTGCACACCAATGGCGAATCGCGGGAACGCGCCCAGCCCGATGTCAGCGATGATGGCCAAATCGCGGCGGTCTTCGATGGGCATCTGCTCAATCCGATTGAGATCGCCAAAGACCTTGAGGCCAAAGGCGTACGCCTGCGCAGCCGAGCCGATGTTGAGATTGTGCGCCGCGCCTATGAAACATGGGGCGCGGCCTGCGCCGACCGGTTTCAGGGCGAATTTTCTCTCATCATAGCCGATTGCCGCAAAGGGCATGTTTGGGCCGCGCGCGATCACATGGGGTTTTTGCCGCTCTATTATAAGGAAGAACAAGGACGCCTGATAATAGCATCCGATTTCCGCACTATCGCCGCCCTGAGCAAGACCCCGCTTGAGCCGGATCATCATTATCTGGCGCAGGTCATCACGAAACGCTGGTTCCTGCGCGATACAACCCCGTGGAAAGGGGTGAAGCGGATAATCCGAGCGCACACGCTGGCCTATGACGGGCAGACAATCAAAACGCGCAAATATTGGAATCCGCCAACCGAAATCACGATCCGCTACAAATCAGAGGCCGAATATGCCGAGCATTACCGCGAAGTGCTGTTCGATAGTGTGCGGCGCTCCTCACGCTGCGATACACCGATCGGCATCGCGGTTAGCGGCGGCCTCGATTCTTCCGCGCTTTATTGTGTGGCGGACAGGTTGGAGGAAGCGGGGCAGCTGCTCGCACCGGGCTTTACCGGCTATTCACTAGCGGCATCAGAAGACGGCAATGCTTATGAGCTGCCATATGCGCGCGCTGTTGCTGATCATATTGGGCGCGAATTGACCGAAGTGCCTTTGTTCGATCCTGAGATTGATTGGTACACGCAGGACGCCGTTTGGCATCGCGGCATCCCTATCGCGTCGAACGGGGCGATGATGTTGGGGATGGAAAAACGCGCGGTCGATGACGGATCACGGGTTATGATTGGCGGAATTGGCGGCGATGAATGGTTGCAAGGCAGCAGCCTATATTACCGCGAATTTATCGCTGAGCGGGACGCCCGCGGATATTTTCGCGCATTGCGGCGCGATGGCGCGGCCTTGGGCTGGCCATCGACATTGAAACAGGCGCTGCGCCACACCAGCGCCGAATTCACCCCCGGCCCGATTCGCCGCAAGATCAGCCAGTTTCTGCGCGGGCGGCGGCGGCGCGGTGATCCGCCGCTGAGTTGGTTAACGCCGGAATTGCGGCGCGCCATGATTGAGGCGGAGGAGGCGTATCTTGAGGCTCTGCCAGAGGATGCGGTTGCTTGGTCAAAGCATAATATCGTCACGTCCCCGTTTAGTGACTTGTCTCATTCACTGATGCGCCGCCAGCGCGCGGCGATTGGATTCGAGGCGCGCCATCCCATGCTCAGCCGCGCTTTCATCGAATTTTCGATGCGCACCCCTGCTGAAACCAAGCGGAAGGGTGATGTATCGAAAGCCCTGCACCGCAAGGCGATGGACGGCATCCTGCCGCCGGTTATTCTGGACCGGAAAAGTAAGGCTAACTTCACTAACACCAAGATCGATGCGCAATTTGCCGATTATGTCCGCAAGAATGCGGCGCAGCAGCTTCCCGAATTGTGCGATGTTAAGGCGCTGGAGCCAATTCTGGACATCGATTTTACCGCCCCAGAAGGCGATTATTGGGCATGGGAAATTTGGGGTCTTTACGCATCCGCAGCATTTTTGTATCAGGATAACTGCGTAACTGAGATTAACCCTGCCACTGGGGTGCAACAGGACAGGATCCAATAATGACTAAGACTATTGAAAAAGCGAAATACGAAGCTCCAAAGCTCACAGTTTTTGGTTCTGTTCGTAACCTGACCGGCGGTAGCGGTACACGTTTCCGTGACGGCACCGTGGCTGATTCGCGCTTCTAATTTGCGGCCCTCCGCTGCCTCTGATTGAGGCGCGTAGGATGCAAAACATAAGGCACCCCGTTTTGGGGTGCCTTTTTGTTTTTGGGCGTAAGCCTTTTAAAATATTCAAGTTTTCGTTATGTGCCGCGCTCGCTCTGCCCAGCAGAATTGGGCGGTGTGCGAAATCTCTTCGCTGCGAATCGCCCGGCCTCTACGCCTCCAGCCGCGCCGAATGCCGCTTCGCTGGACCAGGCGTGGGATGCGTAGCCGGGGCGAGAGATCAATCGAACTCGGCCGGGTCTGCAATTGCGAAAGCCGCAGCCCAGCAGCACGCAAAATGATCACTACGAATCGGTTCGATTCGCGGCGAATGCGATCATCTCCGAATCGCTGCCGGATATGCTTAATCGCTGCGCCAAATCCGTGAATTCGCGATATCGGGATGTTGATACTTGTTTTTACAGGGTTCTTTTCGCCGGCGCGGCAAACTGTCTGTTGGCGGTTCGCGGCGTAAGGGGCTAGGGGATCGGCGCGATGCAATTGAACCTTGAAACGCCCCGCTCACAAGAGCCTTTGCCGACACAGCCTTATGATCGCTGGGTCTCCCCAGAAGGGCATTGTCAGGCTGAGTTCCACAAACCGGGCGCGGGCTTTCTCATCCGTTTTCCCGGCCAAGCGGACTTTCTGATTGCCGAACCACAAGGCGGGTCTGATTACCGCGTGATCGGCTGGCCCTTGCCCGAATGCGATGAAGCGGCAATCATCAACCTGTTCCACAACGCTATCCAACCGATCTTGGGCAATCACACGGGCGGATTGTTCCTCCACGGCAGCGCTGTCATCGCGCAGGGCGAGCGGGGCGAGCAGGCCGAGCAGGGCAAGCAAGACGGCGAAGCGTCCGGAGCAATCGCGTTTCTGGGCCTCTCACGTGGGGGCAAGACCACATTGGCTGGTTCCTTCGCCAAAGCGGGGCGGCCGTTCCTGACCGAAGATGTCATCGATTTGCAGGTTTCGGGCGGGCAATATTTGCTTCAACCCAAACGTTCCAAATTGCGATTGTTTGCCGACAGTGCGCGGCATCTTCTGGGCGAGGATACGCAGATCAAAGACGCAGATATGAAGCAGGACGTTGAAGCAGGCAGCGCATTGCCGTTTGCAGATCACGCCGTGCCTTTGCGCCAAGTCTATGTCTTGGGCACAGATCACCGCGCCCCTTTGGCGATACAGCGTTTTTCTATGCAAGAGGCGCTCAGCGCTTTGATGCCGCATGCCTTTATTCTGGATGTAGAGGACAAGCCGCGCCTCAAAGGGCATTTTGCGCGGATGGCTGACCTGTCTCAGGACATCGCTTGCTATGCTCTTGACTTTACCCGTGAGTATGCGGAATTGCCGCGTGTTCGAGAAGCAATTCTGGACAATTTGCGGGGCAATTGATGCCCTGCGACCTTGGGGAAAGACCGGAACTGCGCATGCAATTAAGCGATCGTTTCACTTGTTCTGATGATGTTGTCGCCCGCGAAGTGGGCGGCGAAACGGTCTTGCTCGATTTGTCGAGCGGGCAGTATTTTGGACTGGACATTATCGGCGGCAGAGTTTGGGAATTGCTGTCAGAGCGCAGCCAGGATCTCAAAGAATTGTGCGATCAGATAGAAGCCGAATTCGACGCACCGCGCGATCGTATTGAGGCCGATTTGATCGCGCTGGCCAAGCAATTGCAAGATCAGGAATTGATTGCGCAGGCTGCTTGATCGTCAGACTTCGCTTGAACTTTCGGTAAACACCCCATTCGGGCCAAGTTTGATCACTCTGTTCGCCAGCGCCAAGCTGGCGGGCCGGTGGGTGATGATAATGACTGTGCGGCCTTTCAGGGACTCGACGCAGCTTTCAACAAAGGCCGCTTCGCCTTCCAGATCATACATGCTGGTGGCTTCATCCAAGATATAGATTGGCGGATCACGATACAGCGCGCGCGCCAGTGCGATCCGCTGCCTTTGTCCGCCTGATAGACGGACGCCGTGATCGCCGATTTCGGTGTCGATCCCGTTTGGCAGGGCGACAATGAATTCTTCTGCCTGAGCCAATTTCGCAGCGTTTCGGATGGCGGCCTCGCGCCCCTCAGAAGGCTGCCCGAAGGCGATATTGTCGGCAATGCTGCCATTAAACAGCAAGGCGCGTTGCGGCACATAGCCAAATTGCCGGCGCAAATCCTGCACCTGAAAATCGGCGATATCTGTCCCGTCCAGCGTAATTGTGCCCGCGCTGGGCAGGTAAAAGCGCAACAGCAACCGAACCAGCGTCGATTTGCCCACGCCGTTTTCCCCGGTCAGTGCAATGATTTCTCCTGGTGCAATGGTAAGGTTTAGGTCGGTGAAAACGGGGGATCGTTCTTGATAGCCAAATTGCACCTGTTCGAACCCAATTGCGCCGCGCGCACGTTCCAGCCGGATGCCGCCAGAATGTCCCGGTTCAGGCTCTAATGCGAGCACATCTTCTAGCCGCGCCAATGTGCCGCGCGCCATTTGGTAAGAGCCATACATATTGGCGAGCGCGCCAGCTGGCCGCGTCAGCAGCGCAGCGTAAAGCAGGAAGGCAAACAGTTCGCTTGGCGTGTTTTGCCCTTGGGAAAGTTGTTCGCTGCCGACAATCAGAACCGCGATCGCCGCGAGCGCCGCCAACAGCGCCATCACCGGGCCAATCGCCGCATTCAATTGCGCTTGATTAACGGCCAGCATGCGTGAATTTTCTGCCGCTTCGGCAAATTCGCGGCGGTGGTGCGCTTCGCTGGCAAAGGCTTTGATCGCGGGCAACATTTCCAAATCGCGCTCCGCGATTGCGATCAGTTCCACCTCTGCCGCGCGCACTTTGCTGGAAACGGTCCTCAGCCGCCGCCCCGCCAGTTTCATCATCAAGATAAATACCGGTATGAGCAACGGAACGATCACCGCCATCGCAGGATCAATCCAGAACAATACGGCGGTTGCGCCCGCTGCTGTCAAAATCATCGCCGGGGCATTGGCGATCGTATTGGCGAGAAAATCGCTAAGATTGCCGACTTCGTATGAGGTCAGCGCAAGGACATCGCCGCGCCGTGCGGAATCGTGAAAATCCAGCTGCATCATCTGGACATGGTTGTAGATCCGCTTGCGCAGTTCGGTGAGGATCGTGGTGGAGGCGCGCTCAGACAAAATAGCCGCCAGAATGTTTAGCGCGGTGAGAGCAACCAAGGCGATCACCAGCAAGGTCAGGGTCTGAGTAAATTCAAGGGGCGCTGCGCCAGCGCTCTGCGGTGCAGCCACGCCGCCAAGGATTTGCGCCGCCAACCAAGGGACCACCAAAGTCGCCGCTGAACTCAAAATAGTAAGCGCGCTGATGAGCCCTAGTTGCCAGCGGAAACGGCGCGCCCATTCAAGCCAAAACCCTACGCTCATGATTTCGCTTTCATGATTTTATCTGCCCCCATGCCCGGAGCGCCCCTGCGCTACCCGCGCAATCGCGCGTCCAGCCGTTTCAATGACCAATCGGCCTTGCAGCAAAAATGTGGGCCAACCGCTTGCGGCCGGGTATTTCTTTATGAGGTGATCTCGCGGTGCCAATCCGCGGGTCATCAACAGCTGCGCCTTATTGGACAAACCTCTGGTTCGGCGCAGATTGAGCCAAAATTGCGTTAAGCTGTCCCTACTGGTGAAATAGGTATGCAGATCAGGATTTAACTGGCCTTGCTCCAATTTCGCGAGAGGCTGTGCAGGCAGGTGAGTGCCAAGGTCTTGCTGTGCACCGCGCAGTGCCTCCGCCACGAGCGGGCCCGCGCCTTCACGCGCGCAATGCGACGTAAGCTGATCCCAATCTTCATCTTGCATATTCGCAACCATTAGGTCGAAATCGACAGACCAAATCAATCGTTTGGCGCTGCTAAGGCGGCCATTCTCGGCCTGATAGCCGTGCTGCGCGTGCCATTTTTGATTGGTGACGGCATGCATGATCATGGTCGCTATGCTGGGGCGAAAGGCGCCCTCTCCAAAGCGCGGGATCGGCTTTCTTTGCGAGAAGAATTCGCCAATTGGCAGGACGCTATGCAGCACGGCGCGATCCGATGGCTCCCAATGCAAATCGATGGAATGAACAAAAAATCCCGCCGTATCGAGCAGCCAGCTTTCTTGAAAATAAAGCCCGTGCGGCCCTTTCTCGCGGTACCAGCCGAGCTTTTCAAAAATCTCTCTAGTGCGCGCAGCATTTTCAGGTCTGACCAACAAATCGGTATCGCCGCGCCTGCGCGCCGCCGGTTTGTCGTGGAACGAATAGGCGAGCGCGGTGCCTTTCATCAGGACCGATTCAATGCCAGCCGCGTTCAAAGCCTCCAGAATATTTGCAACAGCATCGCGGTGAGTGCTTTCCCACAGCACGATCAGGCGCGCTTCCTCTGCGATCCGATCGAGCAAGGGCAGCGGCCACGTGTTCAGCCGATCCGCATATTCGTGGAGGATCAAAGGAATGCCGTGAAATTCAATTCGTGACCACACAGTCTGCCAATCGGAGGCGAAATCTGTGCGCCACGCAAATGGTTTTCCCGCGCGCAGATCGCGTAGAGCCTCCGCCAAAAATCCATCAACTGATGACGTATCCATCATGTGCTTTGCTGTGATCGATCCGGACAAGGTTGATGGTGAGAGGCTGCGTGGATGCGCTGACTGATAGCATAATGCGCCAATTGCGCCATTTTGGCCAGAGCCTAGGCTCTTGCTTCGCTGCGAGTGACGGGCTTTGCGGCGGGGTTGCAGCGGCGCTTTACTGGCGCTTTACCGCCGCTTTACCGCCGCTTTACCGCCGCTGGGCCGTGCGGACGCAGGGTGGATTAGGTGTTGACCACCAATAGTCCTGCTGCAATGCGAAATGCTCTGCCGCCTGCTGATGCTTGAGCGCATGGCCGGGGCATTGTTTTTTAAGGGCGGGTAACAGTGACTAAACCACGCAAAGGCATCATTCTTGCGGGTGGATCAGGCACCCGGCTCTACCCCCTGACCAAGGGTGTGTCGAAGCAGCTTATGCCGATCTTCGATAAGCCGATGATTTATTACCCGCTCAGCACGCTGATGCTGGCGGGCATCAGAGACATTCTGATCATCACCACCCCAGAAGACGCCGAGCAGTTTCAGCGCGTTTTGGGCGATGGATCGGATTTCGGGGTCAATCTTAGCTATGCGCAGCAGCCAAAGCCTGAAGGCTTGGCGCAAGCGTTTCACATCGGTGCGGATTTTGTCGCTGGCGGGCCAAGCGCCCTGATCCTTGGCGATAATATCTTTTATGGGCACGGCCTGCCGGACCTACTCAAAAGCGCCAATGAGCGTGAGAGCGGCTCCACCGTTTTTGCCTACCGCGTCAACGATCCGCAGGCCTTTGGCGTGGTGGAATTTGACGAAAGCGGCAAAGCGGTTTCCATCGAAGAGAAACCAGCAGTGCCGAAATCGAATTATGCGGTCACGGGTCTGTATTTCTACGACGAAACCGTTGCTGATCGCGCCCGCGATCTGGCCCCCTCTGTTCGCGGAGAGCTTGAGATCACCGACCTCAATCGGCTTTATCTCGACGAAGGCGCGATGTCGGTTGAGATTATGGGGCGCGGATTTGCGTGGCTGGACACGGGCACGCATGCCTCCTTGCTGGATGCTGCCACCTATGTTCGGATTACGGAAGAACGTCAGGGGCTGAAAATCGCCTGCCCAGAGGAAATCGCCTGGCATCAGGGGTTCATCAATGATGAGCAACTTGCGCAAATTGCTGAGCCGCTGCGCAAATCGGGATATGGCGAATATTTGTTGAGCTTGCTTGACCGGCCGGTGCTGCCGTGAACATCATTGATACCGACATTCCCGGTCCGAAAATCATCGAACCGCGCGTGTTCGGAGATGCGCGCGGATTTTTTATGGAGACATGGAGCGAGGCCGCCTTTCGCGAGGCCGGACTGGATCTGAATTGGGTTCAGGACAATCACAGCCATTCGCAAAAGGGTGTGCTGCGCGGGCTGCATTTTCAAAATCCCGGTGCGCAGGGTAAATTGGTGCGCGTGGCGCGCGGGGCGGTGTTTGATGTGGCGGTGGATTTGCGCAAATCATCGCCGCATTTTGGCAAATGGACCGGCGTAGAATTGTCGGCAGATAACCGGCGCATGTTCTGGGTGCCAGAAGGGTTCGCGCACGGCTTCCTGACGCTCAGCGACGATACCGATTTCCTCTATAAGTGCACCGCGCCTTATGCCCCTCAATCTGAGCATACTTTGGCGTGGGATGATCCGGCTATTGGGATTGAATGGCCAGTGAAGGGGCTTGATCCGATCATTTCTGACAAAGACGCAGTGGGCCTCGCGCTTGCTGATGTGCAGGCGTTTTCATGAAGGTCCTGATCACAGGCGCAGGCGGACAGCTTGGCGGCGCGTTGCAGCGTCACGCGCCAGCCTTTGCCGATATCAATGCGATTGATGTCGAAGATCTTGATTTGACCGATGCCACCATGCTGCGCGCGCGGCTGGCGGTCGAGGCGCCAGAGGTGATCATCAACGCGGCGGCATACACTGCGGTAGACAAGGCTGAGAGCGAAGAAGAATTGGCGCGGGCGATCAATTCTGACGCGGTCAAGATGATGGCAGAGGCGATGGAGGAACAGGGCGGAAAACTCGTCCATGTTTCGACCGATTTCGTTTTTGATGGGCAATCCGAAACACCTTACCGCCCGGATGATACACGCGCCCCGATCAGCGTTTACGGCCGGACCAAGGCTGAGGGTGAAGACCATTTGCGGCCCACCGATTTGCTCGTGCGAACGGCGTGGGTTTATGAAGCGGGCGGGGCCAACTTTGTCCGCACCATGATCCAGTTGATGAAAGAGCGCGATGAAATCGGCGTTGTCGCTGATCAAATCGGCTCTCCGACTTGGGCGAGCGGGCTGGCGAAGGTCATTTGGGGCCTGATCGAGAAAGACGCCTCTGGCACATTCCATCACAGCGATGCAGGCCGGGCGAGCTGGCACGATTTCGCCGTTGCTATCGCCGAAGAAGCGTATGAAATCGGCTTGCTAGCGGCCATACCGGCGATCAACGCCATCACAACGCAGCAATATCCAACCCCAGCGGCCCGACCTGCATTTTCGCTGCTCGACAGCAGCGCGACGCGCGCTTTGCTGGGCGATGAGGCGGCTGCCTGGCGCGAAAATCTGCGCGCAATGCTTAAAGAGGAAGCGGCACTTGGCTAATCTACTCGTCACCGGAGGCGCTGGCTTTATTGGCGGCAATTTCGTGCATTACTGGAATGAACATCATTCCGGCGATCATCTCATTGTCCTCGATGCGCTGACCTATGCGGGCAACCGTTCGACGATTGCGGGCGCGCCGCATGCTGAACTGATCGAAGGAGACATTCGGGATCAGGATTTGGTCGAAAACCTGCTGCGCGATCATGGCATTGGCACGATCATCCATTTCGCCGCGGAAAGTCACGTTGATCGATCAATCACGGGCCCCGACGCATTTATCGACACGAATATTTTGGGCACCAACACTCTGCTGAAGGCTGCGCGGGCGGTTTGGCTTGACGGAGACGGCACCGACCACCGGTTCCATCATATCTCCACCGATGAGGTTTACGGATCACTAGGCGACGATGATCCTGCATTTAGCGAGACGACCGCCTATGCGCCCAATTCGCCTTATTCTGCGTCAAAAGCCGCGTCTGACCATTTGGTCCGCGCCTATCACCACACATACGGTTTGAATGTCACGACCAGCAATTGTTCGAACAATTATGGCCCTTACCAATATCCTGAAAAACTGATCCCGCTATTCCTTCTCAATGCGCTTTCTGGGCGCAATTTGCCGATTTATGGCGACGGTATGAATGTGCGCGATTGGTTGCATGTTGAGGACCATTGCCGCGGGATTGAGGCATGTTTGGAACGCGGCCAGCCGGGCGAAACTTATAATATTGGCGGCGGCGCAGAATTGCCGAATATGGAAGTGATCGATGCCATTTGCCGCGAGGTCGATTTGGCCTTTGAAGAGGTGGACGGACTAGCGGATCGTTACCCTGATGCGCCCGCAGCAAAGGGTGTAAAAAGCGTCACTTTGAAAACATTGGTCACCGATAGGGCCGGCCATGATCGGCGCTATGCGATTGACGAGACCAAGGCGCGCGCCGAGCTTGGCTATGCTGCGCAGCGCACCTTTGAAGAAGGTTTGCGGCAAACTTTGCGCTGGTATCTTGATCAAGAAAGCTGGTGGAAGCCTCTGGCGGAGCGCTGATTGCGCGCCGGTACTATGGGTTGCCGGGGCAAATTTGCTCCGCAAGCCATTGGCCAAGGCATTGGTGACCAGCCGCATTCATATGCAGCGCGTCATAGGTCAAGACAGGTTGCTCGGCAGGACAGGATGCGAAAGCATCCGCTGGATCTAGCACGCCGGCACCGCGTTCCTGCCCGACTTGCGCAGCGGCCTCTCGGTAAGGGGATAGGCGCTGCATTATAGCGGCGCTGCCGCCGGGCGGTGGTGGGATGATGATGACTGGCCGCCCGCGCGCCTGCCACTTTGATATTTGACGGCTTAGCGACGCTTTATAGTCATCAATCGGCACCGGAGTTCTCTCCCGCAGCCAGCCGCGCGGCGCGGCGTCATTCGTTCCATAGGCGATGATGACAAGTTCCGCGCCGCTTTCACTATCACTCCAGCGTCTCTCGCCTTGCGCCGCTGTCTCTCCGCCGACCCCAAATAGGGAGACAGTTATGCGATTGCCGAGCGCCTGCTCCAGCGCTGTTCCAAATGGAACGCCTGCGCGTCCATCGACTTCCCCAAGGTTTCGTCCTGCGACGTGGCTGTCACCGAAAATCGCAATATTCGCCCCTGCCGCAGGACAATCATCAATCGGTTCTGAATGGGTGAAAGAGGGCGCGGCGATGCTCTTAGTGCCGCCCATCCGCCAATGCGGGATTTCCGTCCAAAGCACAGCCACAAGCGCAAGCGCCAATACCAGCGCCAAGCCCGCCCCTGCCAATATGATGGCCTTTGCTCGTTTCATGGGTTTATTCCCCGAAATTCCTGGCCATCTTTCTGGCTCAATATGCGCCCGATAGGATTGCGCTAACGGGCAAATTCGGTCAAGCCGGCAAGCCGATGGGATGCAATCCCTTAGGGCGTGACCCCAGATACGGAGCAATGATGTGAGCCTAAGCAGGCTGTCTTTCCTGCGCAAAATTTTAACCGGTTCGCGGCTGCGGTTTTTTCGCGGCGTGATGAAGATGGATATCCATCCAACGGTTGAAATGTCGCTAAGCGCGAAGCCGGATATGACCTTCCCCAAGGGCATTCATATCGGTGAGCTCACCTATGTCGCATTCAATGCGCGGATCCTGACTCATGACCGCACACGCGGCATGTATTTGCACACACATATTGGCCGCAACTGCTTCATCGGCGGTGAAAGCATCATCTTGCCCGGCATCACAATCGGCGACAATTGCGTCATCGCAGCGGGCGCCGTGGTCACCAAAGATGTAGCGCCGCGTTCAATCGTCGCGGGTAATCCCGGCAAAGTGATCCGCGAAAATATCGAAGTCGAGGCTTACGGACGATTTCTCGATGCGGACGATACCGAACGGCGGATCAGAGCATCCGACCCTTCTGCGAAAGATTTGCCAAACCGCATGTCGGAATAACCGGCGCGACAACAATCGGCACCCGTACCCCTAGATGGTGGCTGGCTGACGAAACTGAAACACAAGGAAGAATGCATGTCAGTCTCTGGCCAAATTGATGGCAGCAAAGACGCGCCCACTCTCAAAATCGGCCTGTTGTGGCACACGTTTTTTTCAGAGAATCTCGGCGTTGGCGCTTTGACGATCGCCAATTCATCGCTGATTGCTGAGGCTGTGATTAAGGCGGGCTATCGCCCGATTTTCCATCTCTTCGGCTCACGCGGAGAACTGGAATATAGCAGCGAGTGCGGCCACGAAAATCACTTTAGCAATGTTGGCTACAAAGCGCTCGCCAACCCTTTCTCCTCGCTCCACCGCGAGATGCGCGGCTGCGACATTGTCTTTGATATTGGCGCTGGCGACAGTTTTTCGGACATCTATCCGTGGAAGCGTTTCAACCTCATTCTCGCATCCAAAGCCGCCGCGCGCATGGCGGGTGTTCCGCTTGTCTTTAGCCCGCAAACAATCGGCCCCTTCTTTTCTGGCCGCGCCAAGATCGCTGGCAAGGGGGTGATGAATATGGCGGACCATATTTTTGCCCGTGACGAGGCGTCTTACGCGGTGCTCAAAGAAATGGGGATGGAGGAGACGTCTTCGCTGACAACGGATGTTGCCTTTGCGCTGCCGTTTGACGCGCCAGCCGATAAGGAAAGCCGCGACCTTGGCACCGGACCGATCAAAGCAGGCATCAACGTTTCGGCCTATCTGTACCGGCATGCCGATGCGCCGACAGACAATGTTCGACTGACAGTGAATTACCGCGATTTGGTTGAGACCATTCTTACAAGACTGACCGGCGATGAAAGATATGAGGTGCATCTCGTGCCGCATGTTTTGAAGCGCTCTCAACCTTATGAGGATGATCACAGCGTTGCCGAAGAACTGCATCAAAAGTTCCCCAGCACCATCCTCCCGGCTCGTTTCCATGGCCCATCAGAGGCGAAGAGCTATGTCGCGAACCTCGATTTTCTAGCGGGTAGCCGGATGCATGCGACGATTGCTGCAATCTCTTCAAATACGGCGGTTTTGCCGCTAGGTTACAGTCGCAAATTCAATGGTTTGTACGATTCAATTGGCTATCGCCGGAACGCCGATTTGACGGCGGAAAACAATGATCAAGTGATTGCCAAATTTGATGCAGCATTGGCCGATCTTCCGGGTTTGCGCGCAGAAGCGGTCGCCGCCAATGCGGAAGCTCAACGCCGGCTTAACCTATACCGAACCTCGCTGGAGGAGCGGATTGCGAGATTGGTGAAGGCCCGTGCTTGATATTGAAACGATCAAGGCAAATGGCCTGTGCGCCGGTTGCGGTTTGTGCGCCGGGATAGGCGATCAAAGCGAGCCTGCGATTGTGATGCAGGATTCGCCAGAAGGGTATCGGCGTCCCGTCAGGCAGCGCGAGAGCAGCCCGCAAGAAGCGCGCGTCATCAGTGACGTTTGCCCCGGCGCGCGCATTGAGCACGACCCCAGTTCGTTTGACGCAGAGTACCACCCGATTTGGGGGCCATTGGTAAAGGTCAGGCTGGGATGGAGCACAGACCCCGCTTTGCGTCAGAACGCATCGTCAGGCGGCGGATTGTCTGCAATTCTTGGCTATTTGCTCGAAACGGGCCAGATTGATTATGTGGTTCAGACCTCGGTTTCCGAGACTTCGCCGATCCGCAATGCACTCACCATCAGCACCGGCCAAGACGGCGTATTTCACGCGGCTGGTTCACGCTATGCGCCGTCATCGCCTTTAGAGGATATTGGCGCGCGGCTTGATGCGCCGGGCCGCTTCGCTTTTGTTGGAAAACCCTGCGATGTTGCGGGCCTGCGGCAGCTGTCGCGGCATGATCCCCGCGTGGATGAAAAAGTGCCGTTCATGTTGGCGTTTATGTGCGCAGGCGTCCCCAGCTATCGCGGAACCTCCGCCTTGCTGGAAGCGATGGGCGTCGAAGATGAAAGCGCCGTCACCGCCTTTCGATATCGCGGCGATGGCTGGCCCGGATTTGCGACGGCAGAATTATCCGATGGCCGCAAGCAGACGATGGATTACGATACAAGCTGGGGCAATATCCTGAACAAGCATTTGCAGTTCCGCTGCAAAATTTGCCCCGATGGGATCGGCGAATTTGCGGATATCGTTTGCGCAGATGGGTGGCATTTTGACGAACAAGGCTCCGCCAGCTTTGAAGAGCGCGAAGGGCGCAGTTTAATTCTGACGAGAACGATCAAAGGCGAGGATTTGCTGACCAAGATGATCGGCAGTCACGCGATCATGACAGAGCCAACAACGACCGAAGCGATGATCGGGATGCAGCCTTATCAAGCGCATCGCAAAGGCTTTGTCTGGTCCCGGCTGACCGCCATGGCGGCGTTGGGCAAAAAATTGCCGAAATTCCGCCACCTCAAATTGGGGCGCAATTCCAGAAGTTTTGGGTTGGTAAGAAACGTGAAAAGTTTTGGCGGCATGTTGCTGCGCCTGATCAAGAGAAATGAACTGGTCTAAAACAGCCTCGCCGCACTCAGACCGCTATTTCATAGCCAAGCGCGGCCAGATCAACCGGTGCATATTGCTGGAGCCTCGCGTTCGATGCGCCGAAATGCCCGGTCAGTTTTGCTGCGACCGCATCGTTCATGCGCGCATCGGCACGCGCTTTGCCCCAAGTCCAGCGATAGGCGGCGCGCTCAAGCAGATTTCCCAAAGGATCAAGAATACCGGAAGAACGCGGATTGAATGGACCCGGCCGCATCGGGCTCGACATCCGCAAAAGCGCGACCCCGCTTGCCGGAGGACTAACGCCGCTAGCAGAAACCGCGCCGAGCTCTAACTCCGCCTCGCTTTGCTCAAGACCAACATGCGCGCAAAGCAGGCGCAGATAGTGCGCACGGTCCCGTGCCAACAATTCCTGCGGCAGGACTAGGACATTTTCCGACCCGAACAGATCCGCATACAATTGCGCCAGCCGATCAAATTCCAATGTGCGAAGATCAAACCAGAAATATCCCGGCTCCGGCTCAAAATTGAGATATTCCTCGATCGAAAGCTGCCCGCCGCGTTTGATATATTGCAAATAAATCGACTTCATAATCGGGCGCTGCGCACGCACCGTCAGCAGCACTTTCGCACCCGGGCAGGACGCCGCCAATCTGCCAGCTAAGGCCGCACTGTCCCGCGATCCCAAGAGAATATTGCCCGACAAGATCTCTGACGAAACAACATCGACAATCCCGGATTTGCCATCCGCTCTCAGCGCGGCAATCCGCGATTTTGCGGCCTCTGCATCGAAATTGAATTCATGCGGCCGGACGAGCAAATCATCAATTTCGCCGTGATCCAGCAATGAGCTAAACAGACGGCTTTCGGCAAAGACTGTGCTTTGCAACCAGCTTGTCGCGGTTTTGTGAAAGCCGGGATGGACCAGCAAAGTCATGGAGCCGTATTTCCTTCGATCGGGCGCGCTGTGCCTGTCCAAATGCCAATGCCCAGCTTACGCTGTACCACCCCGTAGGCGATGACATTGCGCAAGAGCAAGATTGTAGAGATGCAGGCCGCGATCCCTTTCAGCCCGCCCATCTGTGCGGCGATAGGCACACAAATCAGCAGCAGTGCGGTTCCGCCTACAGTGATCGCCAAATTGATCCGTTCATGGCCGGACATTGCCAAAACCAACCCGCAGGGGCCGGTTAAAGTGAAAGCAAGCTGTCCAACAATCAGGATGTAAACGAGAGGCAGAGCGGCGCGAAATTCTTCGCCAATTTGGTCGAGTATGAAACCGCTGGCCGCCAAAAGCACCAGAGCCATCGGGACCGCTGCCGCGGTACTCAAGCGAACGGCGGAACGCGCGAGCAGAGCGACTTGGTTCCGGTCGTCGGCGTGAAAGGCGGTGCTGATTTTGGCGGAATAGACTGAAAAAAGCCCGATTGAGATGATCTGTAATGTCATCGCAATCTGCACCGCGACCCTGTACAATCCGGCCTCTGCGGCCCCTAAGGTCGAAGCGGCAACGGCGAGGCCGTACCAATCGCCAATGCTGTTGGCGATCCCTACACCCCAGAGCGGGACCGAAGAAATCATGACGGAGCGAAGCGGGATTGCGACGGCGTCTGGGCCTCGTGCAACATGCCGCCGCATGCCAAGGGCCCCAGCGGCGATGGATAACAGGGCAGCGATTGCGGCCGCCCACAAAGCCTCTTCCACCGAGCGAGCAAACCCTGTTGCAAGTGCCAATGCAGTGGTCAGCGGGATCGTCACAGCCGCAATGATTTGCCCGAATTCAAAGCGGTGTTGAGATCGCAAGAGGCCGCCAAACAAAAGCGCCCCGCCGCGGCCCACCAGCAAAACGCACAGGACCAGCAAAAATTCTCGCGGGACTTCAGCGCCGAATGCAAAATCCCACACAAACGCCCCGCCGAACCAGAGCAAAAGCGCAATCGTTCCTAGCAAACCTGCTGCCAAAGCCGCGACCCTCAAGACAGAGCCCAGCGTCAGCTTTGCCTGCGTCGCAGCGGTTTTGGCAAAGTGGCGCACCACGCCAACCTCAAGGCCCATCAAGCCAATCACAGCGAGAAAAATTGCCGATTGGCTGATGAGCGCGAATTGCCCATTGGCCGCCGCGCCCATCCTGCTCGCGATGAGGAATGTGACGACAAAACCGGACAAGACAGCCACGCCCCGGATGATCAGCGCCGCAATCGCCGTGCGGTGCTGATCAACCTTGCGAGCCGTGGTCCTAAAAAGGCGTTTCGCCCCGCTGATCAAACTGCTCCTGTCGCCGCAAATTCTTTCCAAAAGCTGCGGTGTCAGAGCCATTTTGGGCAAGCGGTTTAGTTGTCACGCGCAGCAGCTAGGCCCGAATGTCGCGTGCCGATCTGATTGTCCAGCTTTGTATGCGGCACGGACCTAGCTCTGCTCATGCTCTGAGAAACTTCGCAGTCATGGCGAACCATCGAAATTGCCGCCTTGATGCCAAGCATCGACATTCGCCGCAGCCGGATCATTGGAGATCGACTTATGCGGAACGCCGTTCAAATCGACCGACAAATCAGCGAATTGCGTGGTGGCAGGCAGGGGTGTGTTGCCCGTCGTTCCGGCGATGAATGAAATTGCCCTGTTCGATTGGAACGTGCCGTTGCTCGCCGCGCCAAAAGCGGTGTCAAAGATCTCTCCATCCACCGTCACAGTCACGGCATTGGCGTTCTGATGCACATCGAACACAATCTCGTGCCAAGTATCAGGGGCCAAAGTTCCCGGCGGCACCACTTCGAGATTGGTGGCCATCTTCGCGCCTGAGCCATCCTCAATGGTCGCGTTCATAGACCCGTCGGCTTGCAAGATCAGGTCGCAGCCAGTGCTCGATTGCGTAAACGGTTTCACATTGTTTGGAACAGTCCCGGGGAAATTGAATTTCCCGCGGAAAGTAATGCGAGCCGTGCCGCCAGGTATGTTCGCCGTGTCAACGAAGCGGCCTGCAATGCCGTTTTGGATCAGGAACTGCGTTGGGACATTGGCTGTCAGAATGGTGACTGATTGTTCAAAACCATTGATTGTGACGGCCGCAGTAATTGTTGCTCCGCCAGTCGCCGCGCTGATGCTGCGAATTTGAATGAACTGACCCGGCTCAATGGACCCATTTGCACTGGTCCATCCTTGCACTTGTGTGGAGCGATCGGTTCCTACGCTGCGCCATTCAGTACCGATGCCGACACTGACCGTCTGCGATGGACGCTGATTCAAGATCTTACGCAGTGGCAGAGTAATGAGCGTATCGGGCGATTGATTGACCGCCTCGTTCCAATGCGCGCCGCTGGGCAGATTTTCCCAGCGGATCACATTGGTGTGATCGGCCGTTGTCCAATCCACGGCATCACCGGTCGCCACTGCGCCTAGGCCAGCGCCTTCAGCGGCGGAAACCAAAGCCGTTTCGATTTCGCTGCGATTGCTTGCTGATGCGAACGCCCCCAAATTTGGGAAAACTGCGCTGCGCACGGCTGCATCTGACAAGTTCAGGAGATCATCACGCTGCCATTCGGCATCGCTTTGGCGGTGATCGGCGGCGATGCTCTTGCCGACATAGACCGTGCCATCATTGTCATGATCAATCAGGACAAATGGCAAATCGGAATCGTAATCATGGGCGTTAAAGATGGTGGTGCCATACACAAACGCATCGCGAATTTTGAAGCTGGTACTTTCTTCACCCAAGGACAGCGCCCGCGCTGCGCCGCCAATTTGCATGGTGGAAATGAAATAAAGCTCTGTGAAGCTAGGGTCGAAATCATTGTCAGAAACAAAGATCCCTTGGCTTTGAATACCCAGCCGCCGCGGTGTCATCCGCACCCGGTTACCGGCATAATAGACCGGCCCGACCGTGCCGCCGGGGACATTGTTAAACATCTGAAATTGATCGCCATGCGGATCGCGGGCATCGCCATTCAGGTCTTCGGCAATGCCGGACCGAGCGAATGGCAAACATTCCAGGTTGCGGAAGATGTGGAGCGACGCGCCCGGCGGCGGGGATAGGGCGATAATATCCTGATAGATACGGTCAAAATCGCAATCCATGACGATGCCGCTGACGGTGGGGCGCAGCCCCTTGATGCCATTGCTGAGATCGCGGAACAGGCACCCGCGAATTTCGAAATCTTCCAACAACGCCCCGCCGGTTTGCCGGAAAGGAGAGGCGAGATATTCGCTGAGACCAACCTCGGTTCGGGCATTCACTTCGCTGGTGCCAGACGCCGAGAGGACGGCGAAATGTGTGTCGACATCGGGGTCAAGCGGACTGATGCGTTGCCGAGTTCCCGCAGCAACTTGCGTGCTGGCTGGAGTGGCGGTGACCAATGGGCCGCCAAATTCAACAAACACGGTTTCTGGCCCGCGGTTGAAAAATTCGATCCAGCCAGAGGGTGCGGCTGGATCGAGCCACGATAGGGTGTGCGAGGTGCTGCTCGTGGTCGCGGTGCGGACATTGTCGACACGCTCATATTCAGACAGCTCAGCGCTGGTGTCAAAATCGGTCAAAGCTGGGCCATATCCATGCCGGAACGTTGTCCCGTTCACGAAGCGCAGCTTTCCAAACGTCCCAGTGCCTAGCGTAATGCAGGCGCTGTGATCATATGGCCACGATGTCATTTGGAAATTGAGCGCGGAAAAATCGATCCCGCGTACCGTGCCGTTCAGGCTGATGGCGGGCAGCGATGCATTGGCGTCGGCGCTCCGGATGGTTAGGGGTGCGCCGGCGGCATTCATATCGCGGTCGGCGATGTTTCGCTGCGTGAAATTGCTGCCGTCGATCTCCACGACCTTGCCCGCAAGCTCTGCCGCAGGATTGGCGAAAACCGCGTCCCATTCCGCGTCGTTGGTAACGGTAAAGTCAGCGCCTGCTGGCGGCGAACTGCCGCCGAGCAATGGCTGACCCCCGACAATCATGGGGCCCAACATCAAGCGCAGGCCACGATGTCAGTTGCGGTCGTGCCAGAGGCGCGAACATGGCTGGCCCGGACATAAATGTAACCGCCAGCAGGAACGTTTTCGAACGTCACATCAGCCTCCCCGTCCTTTGTGCGCAGCGTCACACGGCCTGCACCGCCGACATAAAGGTATTTTGAAACGCCCGGCAATGCATCGCTGTCATTGGGGGAAACAGCAAAGGCGTTCTCGCTTGGCGCCAGGATTGATTTGGCGGAATTTTGGAATTCGTCAGACATAAAAATAACCTTTCCGTGCAGATACAATCATCAATATAACCAAATAGGTTAATTGTAGGAAAGCTCTTTCTTTGCCCAATTATGATTCTCCAAAAAGGAGCGGGGCGGGGTGTCCAATTGTGAGAAAATTGCTGGCGATGTTAGTGTAGAAAGGTTCAGCGAAAAGTGGTAGTTCGCCCCGGCTAACGATGGGACGGCTTGGTGGAGGCCATCTTGTCCTCAAGGCCATTTCGCCCTCATTGCTGTGGCCGGATCGATCTACATCCGGCCACAGCAATGAGTAGGCGACAAAAAATGCCGGGAAACCGGGGCCGCCAACTGAGAGTTTGTATGAATAGTATCGACGCCACATACCGCCCAATGCGGCCCATGCCCAAACAACGCGTTGTGGCGCGGCCTGATCAAAGCAGCAAGCTGCGTGTCGGCTTGGCGGTTGCGCTGTTGTATCTGTTGTTGGTCCCGCAACAGTTTAACCCAACCATTAGCGGGTTCTACCTGTCGCCTTACCGGATCTATCTGATCGGTGCGACTTTGTATCTGCTCTCCAGTGCGTTCAGCAGAACTCTGAGGTTCGCTTGGCCTGATCTTATGATTGTCTTGGCGATCGCATGGATCACCCTTGCATCTTACGTAACCAGCGGCACCGTCGAAACGGCGATGGTGCAGGGCGGGTCACATTTTGTCGACATCGGCCTCGCCTATTTTCTTGCAAGAGCGGCGATCCAGACTCCCACTGATTTACGCCGATTCCTCATTCTTGTCGCGCCCGGCGTGGCCTTTACCGGGGTGATTGTGTTTGCAGAGGCGGTCAGTCACAGGCTGATTGTACAGGCCTTCGCATCGGCAGTGACCGGCAATCCTGGCCCGCCACGCACCGACGTCCGGCTTGGTTTCATGCGCGGCATGTCGTCATTCCCGCACCCCATCCTTTGCGGAATTTTCTTGGCCAGCTTTCTCCCGATTTATTTCCTGTCAGGCCTGCGAGGATGGCCGCGGATCGTGAGTATTGTCGGCTCCATTCTGGGCGCCTTCACGATGAGCTCAGCCGCCATGCTTGGTCTGGTCGTGGGCTTCTTACTCTTCGCTTATGATTGGCTCAGTGAACGGATTCACAACTTCACGTGGAAACTGTTCCTTGGATTTTCGGCGGCATTTTATGTCATTATCGAGAGCTCCAGTAATACCGGCTTTTATGGCCTGAGTAATACCGGCTTTTATGGCCTGCTGGTTCGATATGCGTCGCTCAATTCAACATCCGCTTATAACCGCGTGCTGATTTGGAAATACGGGACGCAAAATATCATCGAGAATCCGTGGTTTGGAATTGGCTATGGCGATTGGGATCGGCCGGAATGGCTGCACTCAGATTCCTTCGACTGGTTCTGGCTGATCTTGGGTTTGCGTTTTGGCATTCCGGCTGCCGTTCTGATCCTCGGGGCTACTCTGCTTGCAATCGCGATGTTGGCGATCAAATCCCAATCATTCCCGCCCAGTGAAAGCCGGCTTTTACGCGGTGTTGCGATTTCGCTCGCCGTGTTTTCGCTCGGCCTGAACTCGGTATCATTGTGGATGTCGAGCTTGGCATGGTTCTTTATGCTGCTGGGTCTGACGGTGACATTGGCAACGCAGCCAAGTCAGCCGATCCGGCCAAAAATGCGGCGTGTTTGGGTTCCAAACTCGCAATCAAAGGCTGAGAATAAACCGGCAATGTCGTAATCGGCTTTGCGGCAAGAATGCTGCTTATTCGCGCCGCATTCTTGCCAGCAAGCCGCGCCGCTCATCGTAGCCGAAGCGCCAATGTTTTGGTCGCAGGGCAATATCGCGGTGACAATCGCCGACATTCTTTAGGTGCTTTGACCAGTGGCCAAGCAGTTTGCCCGCCACGAAACGCTGCCACGCCCCGAGCCATAGAAATAGGAAAGCGAGTGCCTGTCTAAGGCCATTCCAATGCAGCCGTGCAAATTGCATCGTCCCGGCCGCCCGGTACAGCATCCGCGTTGGCGATAGGGCTTCGCCATGGCCAATATCATGAAAGCCGCGCGCGGCGCTCACCCGCCAAAAACTGTGTCCCTTTTTAGCCAAGCGGTAAAACAGATCAATTTCCTCGCAATAGAGGAAGTAACGCGCGTCGAGGCCGCCTACTTCATCCCAAGCGGTTCGGCGAAACATCACCAAACTGCCGCTCAGGGCTTCTACCTTTGCATCCCCGGCAAGTTGAACAAGCGGGTCGGCTCTGGCGCTGGACCGACCTAGCACGCGGCTGGCCATTTCCCTCAGTGAGGGCACATGGACCGTATTGCCCAGATCAGGGCGTCCGTCACGATCCAGCGTAACACCGCCAAAAGCCGCCGCGGCTGGATAGGTTGATGCGGCATCAAGCAAGATGTCGAGCGCATCCTTTTTCAACTCAACATCAGGGTTGAGGAGAAGCAGGTGCTCTCCTTGTGCCTGCGCTGCGAGAATGTTGTTTGCTGCGGCAAAGCCGACATTGCCCTGGCTTGGGACGATCTGAACGGAGGGAAACTCTTTGGCGACGAGCGTTTCCGTTGAACCATCGCCGTTGTCGATCAGAAGCACTTCATAGCGATACCGCGTGCAAGCCTCGGGGATTGAGGCAAGGCAATCGGCAATGATGGCGGCCGAATTATACGCAACGACTAGGACACTGACGACGGGCGCAGCAGTGCCATCAGCGAGCCCAGCTAAACGAGCGGAAGAGGGCGCAGTCATGCTTTATTCTCGACTGTCATTGTGCTTGTCTGGTGGACATATCGCGCGTCCACGTTGTCCCCTTGCTGTGGCTGCGATTCCAGCGGGAGAGGGCGCGCGATAGAAATTTAACGCCAAAAAAGACGATGAGATCGAAGGGCGCCGTTCCGCTCTTGAGGGCCGCCTTTAATCCGCCACCATTTCTGGCACCAGCGAAATACGGGCTGGGATAAAGCTCGCGGACTTCGGCATTGCCAAACTGCCGGCGGGCCTCAACCTTCACCTGTTCGGTCGCTGTGCGCGGCGGATAGACAGTGGAGATGACCGCATCGCCTTTGTGGTCGTGTGTGATGTAACGCTTTTGCTCATCGGGGAAACGCGTGTGGATCCAAATATCGTCGCCTATAATCGGCGGAAACTCACCAACAGTTTTTAGCGCCTCAGCGGTTAGGCCATAACAGCCGGCACCGCCTTTACCCGCTTTGGCATAGGGTTGGCGTGACCAAGCGCGGTAATAGGCTTTCATGATCATATTGCAGCGCGAAGTATCCAAGTGAATGGATGGAGCCGCAGTCATCACGCTCGGCTCGTTAAGCGCCGCGGCAATGGCAGCCAAGGAATGAAACTCGCATTCGATATCGGCGTCGAGGTAAATCCGAACAGGATGCGCAGCTTTGGCGTTGGCAGCGTTGATCGCGGCTGTCTTCGACCCTTCAGCTAGGTCCAATATCAACGCATCGGGCGCGGCAGAGCGGGCGGTTTCAACCGTGCCGTCGCTGCACCCATTTGCCGCAACGATAATCTGCATTGAGTCTGGATTGGGCGCATCTTTGAGCGCCGTGCCGAGGCACCGAGCAATCACTGTTTCTTCGTTGTGAGCAGGAATGATCAGCGTAAACGGTTGTGGCAGAGGCACTTGGAAATTTTCCCTTTTGAATACGGGGAATGCATCTCAGCCAGCATTCGATGCCGGGAAATTACTTCCGGTCAGAACCGTACTCGTAATAGCTATATTGATAGCCATAACTTTGACCCGCTTCCAACGCCCGATATTTCGTCAGGATCAAGCCCAAGACGTTGCCGCCGGAGCTTCTGAGGCGTTTTACCGCGCTGCGTGCCTGCGCAAATGGGACCTTATTCGCTTCGAGAACGAAGATTGTGCCATCCATCAGACGAGCGAGCAACGGAGCATCAGCCAGGCCGAGGACCGGGCAGGAATCAAAGATGATCAGCGAGTATTCGTCGCGATATTTCGCGATAAATTGCGCCAGCTCATCACCAGCCAAAATCTCGGTCGGGTTGGGCGGGATTGCGCCGATCGGCAAGACTTCGAGATTATCGTGTACGCCTTTGACGACGACATCTTCGAGCTTAGCATGGCCTAAAAGAACTTCGATCAGGCCGCTCTTAGGACGCTCCAATTCGAGCAAGCGCGCCACCGAAGGACGACGCAAATCGGCGTCAATCAAGAGCGTCTTGCGGCCAGAACGCGCAAACAGCTCCGCCAGCACAACTGCGGTGGTCGATTTACCTTCTGACTCATGCGTACTCGTCAGCTGCAGGACGTTACGGCTGCGCGGAAGCGAAAACTCAATCGCAGCCTTGATCGAGGCATAGGCCTCCATCAGCGACGTAAAGTTGTTCGAGCTTTCGACATCGATGTCTTTTTCGCTCACATGCGGCGTGTGACCGATCAACGGCAGATCAATTTTCTGCTCGACTTCATCCAAGGACCGGACGCGGTCATCAAACATTTCGCGAAGCACGGCGAGGCCGCCAGCAAGACCGATGCCCAAGACCAATGCGAGCCCCAAATTCTGAAGCAGGCTGGGCGCGTATGGCGATCCCGGCACCAAAGCGCCTTCGATCTTCGTCATCGTGCCGCTTTCAACATTCGCCGCACTGCTGATCTGGTTAAACCGTTCGAGCAAAGAGCGCAGCTGCTGCCGCAGCGCCTCTGCCTGTCGCTCAAGCACGGTTAGCTGAACCATATCGTCTTGCTCTGCCAGCGATTCGTTCGACAACGAGCCAAGCTCGTCTTGCAGGGCTTGTTCTTGGTTGCGGGCCACCACAAATTCGTTGCGCACGGTCGCCTTGATATCGGCACTGCTGCGTTCGATCTGCGTGTCTAGAATTTCGATCTGCGCCAAAATGTTGGCGATCTGCGGAAATTCATCGCTGTAACGCTGACGAAGTTCGGCCAATTCGGCGAGTTTCCCGGTGCGATCAGAAACCAAACGTTGCAGCACAGGGTTGTTCTGAACTTCGGGCAATTGCGCGGCTGGCAAGTTTTGGATCGAGCGCCATTTTTGCTCTGCAGCGATGCGTGCGGCACGGGCATCAGCGAAACGTTGGTTGATGCCTGCGAGGTTCGAACTGGTCAAAGTCCGTCCCGCGCCGCCTTCTTCGCCAGCGGATGGCTGAACGATGATTCCGCTATTGCGGGCATAGGTGTTGGTGGCACGTTCCGCTTCTTCTAAGCGGCCCCGCACGACTTCGATTTGTTCACGCAGATATTCGATTGCGTATTCGTTGCCTTCAACCGAATCGCGCGAATCTGAGGAGATAAACGCGTCAGCATAGGCATTGGCCATTTCGGCGGCCAAGGCAGGGTCATCGCTGCGGAAGCCAATTGGAATGACCCAGCTGATGTCCGGTACATCAGCGGTGACGCCGCGAACCAAGATTGACGCTGCGATGGTGTTTTTCGTCTCAAGCCATTGCTCATCAGACATGTCCGGCGAGCGACGCTCGTCAATATCCTGCCCAAGCAAGTCATACCGTTCGCCAAGCTGCCGATCAGCGACGACGACTTCAGCCAGGCTGCGGCTTTCGATCAATTCGACTTGCGTTGCCAGATAATCGCCAACTTGGTTACTGGCGATGCCTTGTTGAACGTCTTGCCCTTCAAGGATGAACGCGCCGTATGGCTCCACGCTGACTTTGGCGGTCGCCTGATACATCGGCGTCGCCAGCAATGTGATGATCAAACCAATCGTCAACGCTGCAACGATGACCCCGGCAAACAACCAACGTTGCCGGAACAGCACGCCGCGCACAGCCGCAAGGCTGATGAATTGGCCCGCCTGATTCGGATGGGCCAGTTCATTGTGCGGCATATAGGTTTCAAGCCAAGTGCCATTGCCGTCCGGTTCGGACGGGTCGATAATTGAGCGTTCGTTCATTGGTTTATATTTTAATTACTGTTGATCGCAGCGACGCCAAAGACGCCGAATGCAGGCAACGCCTGAAGAAGGTTTTGATAAAACACTGACAGACCATCTGTGCCCATCACGAGTCGGTCACCCGGTTGCAATACGGGATCAAGCATTGTTCCTTGGCTAATCTGACCATAGTCAAACTTCGCAATCAGAACGCCTTGTGGGCTTTCGCGGAACACCGCGATTTGTTCTTGATTGGCCACATTGGTTGGGCCGTCAGCCATTGCGATTGCCGCAGACAGGCGCGAACCCGGTTGGAAGGCATAGACGCCTGGATCTTCGACTGCGCCTTCGACCGTTACAAGGTGAGAAGCATATTCGGAGATATTCACGCTAACCATGGGTGTACGAAGACCAGCTGCGAGCAGACGCCGTGCGACATCTTGCTCAAACTGCATGGTGGTCATGCCAGCGGCTGGAATGGAACCCAGCATCGGCAAGGACACCGCACCATCGACGCCAAGACGGACGTTTTCAACCGACAATTCCGGCTCACGAAAGACGTTGACGGTCACTTTATCCGAAGGGCGCAGCGCATATGTCGTCGCTGGGACGTGGCTATAATTTGCCTGACCCAGATCCATGCGCGGCTGCGTCGCCGCAGCGCCAATTACAGGTTCAGGTGTCGATGCGCATCCGGCAAGAGCGACGGCCGCCGACATGCTAACCATTCCAAGACGTTTGCTGATAGAGAATTTAAAGGCCACGTGGTCCCCCTTATTTTGCACGCCTCCTTAAACTGCGGTTCTGCGTTGTGCAACCGCATTCCGGGTGCGCCAATGGCACATCTTGTAAGGTTTTGTTTCGAATCGAGACAGCCGATCCCCCTCGGCAAATCAGCATGGCGCCGCAGATCATGCGCAAAATGGTGCGGCGCGGTGTGCGCAAATGCAGCATGGCGACTTGCGTCATGCTTGCTAGGCTCTATCGAGTGCGGGCCGCCAAGTTGCGGAGGATTGCGCGCAATGATTGAGGAATGCACTTGGGATGGCAGAGGCACCATCAGTTTTAAGCTTAATGGCTGCGGGCTTTTATGCCCTCGTCGTGATGTCGTGCCTCGGGGCGGCCAATGTCGCGCGAACTTATCGGCAACAGCATTGGCATTTTAAGGTTTGGATTGCCGCTGCAGTTTTGTTCGCGGTGTTTATCTTTTCGCGGATTTTTGGTTTTGAAGAGGTGTTGCGCGCCGATTTGCGCGGCTGGCTGCGATCCGAAGACATGGTGGAAGACCGCCGCGTGGTGCAAGGCGCCTTCATCGCCAGTGCGCTTGGGGTCTTCGCATTGGCAGGCTTGTACGGCGTATATTGGGTGTCGCGCAGAATTCATGGACGGCGCAATATTGCCGTTGCGATCGCCGGGGGGAGCTGCGTCGTCATGCTTGGTTTGATCGCGCTGCGCACGATTTCTCTGCATGCGATGGACCGGTTGCTTTACGGCCCGCTAAAGCTGAATTGGGTCGGAGACCTCGGCGCGAGCGCGGCGATTATTGCGGCGGCGGCCTATTATATCTGGCTGATTCGCCAGCCTAAACCTACCAAGCGGCGCTGAACGGTTATTTGCCTGATTGCTGCGCATGAGCGGCGGCTATGATCTGCGCTATCCGCTGGCTTGATGTGCCATCGCCATAGGGGTTGTGAGCCTGCGCCATCGCGCGATAGGCCGCTTTATCGTCAAGCAATTGCGCGGTCTCACGAAGGATGTTTTCTGTATTCGCCCCGACCAGACGCGATGTTCCTGCCGCCACACCTTCTGGTCGCTCAGTGGTATCACGCATGACCAATACCGGTTTGCCAAGGCTTGGTGCTTCTTCTTGGATACCGCCAGAATCGGTCAAGACGATCTCGGATGCCTCCATCATAGCCACGAAATTGAGGTAATCCAGCGGCTCAATCAGGGCGACATTGGCCAGAACTGATAGGGCAGGGCGCATCACCTCCACGACATTGGGATTAGGGTGCATCGGATAGATTATTGCGACATCATCGCGCTGCGCCAATTCGGTCAGGGCGGCTGCGATCTGGTGCATTCCGCTACCAAAATTCTCTCGCCGATGTGCGGTCACGCAAATGATACGCCGCCCGGCGAACTTTTCCTTTAATTCGGTAACGATGGGGCTCAATTCAGGGTTCGCCGCGATCTTTTCGCGGGTTTCGAGCAATGCGTCGATTACCGTGTTGCCGGTCACATGAATGGCGCTTTGCGGAATATTCTCGTTCAACAAAGCCGCCGCAGCGCCGTCCGTTGGCGCAAAATGCAAATCCGCGACAGCGCCGGTGACTTTGCGATTCACTTCCTCTGGCCAAGGGGCATAGATATCGCCGCTGCGCAGGCCGGCCTCCACATGTCCAACCGGAATACGCCGGAAATAACAGGCCAGCGTCGCCATCATTGTAGTGAGCGTGTCGCCATGCACCAAAACGCGATCAGGTTTCTCAACGTCAAGGGCTTCGCCAAACCGGATTACAATGCGGGCAGCAAGCGCATCGAGGCTCTGTCCGGATTGCATCAGGTCGAGATCAATATCGGGTTCAATCCCAGCAAGCTCTAACACCTGATCGAGCATCTCACGGTGCTGCGCTGTTACCGCGACCCGCACGTCGAATTGCTCGCTGTCACGCAAAGCTGCGACGACTGGAAACATTTTGATCGCTTCGGGCCGCGTGCCGAATGTCACAAGGATGCGCGGGCGGGCGCGATCGCCGGTCATTTTTTCAGCATGCCGCGTGTGTCGAACACCAGCTTACCCGCCAGATCGGCTGGGGTTAGATGTTTGAATGCGGAATGGTCGACCAACACAACAACAATCTCCGCCTCCGATAGCGCAGCGTCAAGCCCAGTTAAAACCGCGCCGGTCCCCTCAAGACCCTTGGGCAGTTTTTCGGTGAAAGGCTCCACCGCCAGCACACGCTCACCCAGATCGGCGCAGAGGTTTTCTGCGATTTCAAGGGCGGGACTTTCGCGGAAATCATCAATGTCCGGCTTAAAGGCGAGGCCGAGCAGAGCAACTTTTGCGTCCGGCGCGGCACTGATTAGCGCGCGAATGCGCCTTTCTGTATGGACCGCTTTGTGGTCATTCACTTCGCGGGCTGTGCGCACGATCCGCGCCGATTTGGGTGCGCCCGCGACGAGGAACCACGGATCAACCGCGATGCAATGTCCGCCGACACCGGGGCCGGGTTGCAAAATATTGACCCGCGGATGCCGGTTGGCCAAGCGGATGACATCCCAAACATCAACGCCAATCTCATCAGCGATCATCGACAATTCGTTGGCAAATGCGATGTTCACATCACGAAAGCTGTTTTCGACCAGTTTGACAGTTTCAGCGACACGCGAATTGGTGACGAGGCAGTCGCCTTTTACGAAGCTTTTATAGAGGGCCGCCGCACTCTCAGCGCAATCTGGCGTCATGCCGCCAACCACCCGGTCATTGTTGACGAGCTCTTGCACGATCTTGCCGGGCAAAACGCGTTCCGGGCAATAGGCGATTGCAATGTCACCGCCGGTTTCTGCGCCGAATTTGGGCATGTTGAGATCAGGACGGATATCCGCGATGATCTGGGCGACCCGTTCTGTTGTGCCGACCGGAGAGGTGCTTTCAACGATAATGCATGCGCCGGGCAGAATATTGGGCGCAATCGAGCGAGCAGCGGCCTCGACGTAAGAAATGTCTGGGGCATTGTCCGGGCCCAGCGGGGTCGGGACCGCGATCATGTAATAATGCGCGGCAGGGACAAGTGTAGAGGCCACGAGCCGCTGAGAGCTGATCGCTTCGCCAACCAATCGGTCCAGATCGCGCTCTTCAATATGGACGCCGCCCGCATTCACGGTTTCGACCACATGATTCGAAACATCCACACCGCACACGTCCCAGCCATAGCTGGCCAGCACCGCTGCGGTTGGCAGGCCGATATAGCCCAGTCCGATAACAGCGATCTGATGATCAGGCGCAGGTTGAATCGCTGCGTCCGGCCCAAAAGCGGTGGTTGCATCGAAAGGGGCGTTCATTGTCTCAAAGTCCTCGCACAGATATTACGAGCGACCTTGAGCAGCGATGGGTAAATATCGCGTTAGGGTAAGCTGTTTTCTTTGTTTTTGCGCTGGGTTTTGTCTTCCGGGTTTGGCGAAATCAAATTTTGCCTGTCTCGATAAATGTCCCGATTGCCTCTCGCAGCTGGCGGGCCGTTGGTGAGAGGGGCGCTTCGGCATTTCCCATCGCCAGCCCTTCGGTAATCTTGCCGGGCAAATCACCTTCATCCATTGCGATCAGAATGCCGCTGCGGCCTTCCAAATTCTTGGCGGTCGCCGCCTGATGGTCATTGCGGTGTTCGCCGCGTGCAAAACGCCTTGGGAACAGGATGATCGGTGTTTCAAAACGCTGCGCGGTGAGGACAGTACCGATCCCCGCATGGGCGACAATTAACCGGCTTTTCTGCGTCAATTCTTCGAATTCAGACGGCCCAATTTTCTCGCGTGCCGTCATATTTTTCGGCTGATAAGTGCCGTGCCCAGTTTGAGCAATGACGTCCATTTCAAGGCTCGGGGCGATGCGGTCCATCGCCTCGATCAGCCGATCAAAGCCCAATTGCATGCCGACGGTAACAAGGATCACAGCACCGCTCCGCGATATTTGACGCGCGGTTCATCGGCGACATCGGGCCACTGCGTCAGGCATTGATGCGCAAACCGCTTTGATAATTTGCCGCACATGGACAGTTGTTCGCCATTGGCGACGCTGTCGATCCACAAAGTCCGTGCACCGATCAATCGCCCAGCCATCAGGCAAAAGAAGCCCGGCGCAGCCCCGGTGGAAAGCACAATATGCGGGCGGTGTTTCAGGACGATCCACAAGGCGACAAAGCCGCAAAGGGCCGATTTAAAGGGCTTATCTTGATTGCAGTCCGGCAAAGTGTCGGCATTTGCTATGCCGCGCTGCTGGGCAATATCCCGGTCTGTGGTGGCAAAGCGAACATCATATTCTTCGAGCTTAGGCCGCAGCAACATCAACTGCTCCCAATGCCCACCGCCCGATGCGACCGCTAGAACTTTGCGGCTGGATTTCGTCATTGCGGATCGCCGCCCCTTTGGTGCTGACAGTGAGAATATTCGTTTCGCTCCCCTATTGCTGAGTGTCGCAAAGTGTCAATCGGGCTTGCCCTTGCTGCGGCCTGTCGGCACAATTGATCGCAAGAATGCGTGCGCATGAGGGAGCGACAAATATGAGCGATAAATCGGGGCCACTGACTGGGCTAAAAGTGATCGAATTTGCTGGCATTGGGCCCGGGCCTCATGCGGCAATGCTGCTCGCTGATTTGGGCGCAGATGTGGTGCGGATTGATCGCCCAGGCAGCAGAGTGTCCAATCCCGTGGTTGAGCGTGCTCGTCACCGGGCCAGCGTCGATCTGAAAACCGATGAGGGCAAGGCCTTTTGCCTTGATGCAGCCGCCAAGGCCGACGTTTTGATCGAGGGGTTTCGCCCCGGTGTGATGGAGCGCTTGGGGCTCGGGCCGGATGAATTGCTCGCGATCAATCCGGGGCTTGTCTATGCGCGGATGACCGGTTGGGGCCAAACCGGTCCGCTGGCGCAGGCTGCTGGTCACGATATCAATTATATCGCCATCACCGGCGCACTCTCAGCAGTTGGCAAAGCGGGCGAAACCGCCACCCCGCCGCAGAATTTGGTCGGCGATTTTGGCGGCGGTTCAATGTATTGCGCCTTTGGCATTATGGCGGCGCTTTATGAGCGCGCGCAATCGGGCAAAGGGCAAGTCGTCGACGCAGCCATTGTTGATGGGGCAACAAGTCTGATGAGTTTCTTCTTTGGCGCACGGCATGTGCCGTATCTGACTACAGATCGCGGCAAAGGGATGCTGGGCGGCGCGGCCCATTTCTATCGCTGCTTTGAATGCAGCGATGGTGAGGAGATATCCCTTGGCTCCATCGAACCGCAATTTTACGCAGAATTGCTCGCCAAATCAGGCGCCCCTGCTGAGCTTGCGGAGGCGCAAATGAACCCGGCCAATTGGGACGATTATGCTGAGAAACTGGCGGCGCTGTTTAAGACCAAAACGCGCGCGGAATGGACGGCGCTGCTCGAAGGGTCGGATGCGTGTTTCGCGCCAGTGCTGGGCATAGTGGAGGCGCGCGATCATCCGCATATGAAAGAACGCGGCGCCTATGTTGAACATGACGGGGAATGGCACACCGCACCGGCCCCGCGCTTTGGCCGCACACCTGGCGCCGTTCGTTCCAGCAGTGATGATGGCGCAGAAGTCGTCAACGCTTGGGCCAAAGGATAAAGCGCGATGGCAGGCAAATTCTTCGATCAATGGCAAGTGGGCGAGCAATTGGACCACGATATTCGCCGCACAGTGACCGAGACGGATAATCTTCTGTTCTCGACCATGACCCATAATCCTCAGCCGCTGCATCTTGATATTGAGGCCGCAAAGGAAAGCGGTTTTGGCCAGATTTTGGTCAATTCTACTTTCACATTTGCCTTGCTGGTTGGTCTGTCGGTTGGTGACACAACTTTGGGGACGTTGGTCGCCAATCTGGGATTTGATAAGGTCGTGACGCCAAAACCGGTGTTTATCGGCGACACGCTTCGCGCGCGCAGCGAGGTCAAGGAATTGCGGGAGAGTAAATCACGCCCCAAGGCCGGGATCGTCACTTTCACGCACGAATTGCTGAACCAACGTGATGAAATTGTGTGCCGGTGTGAACGCTCGGCTTTGCTCAGCAAGGCGGCAGCTTAACCGCTAACTTGACGACCGGTAAGCAATCGGCGCAAGAACGAGAATAAGAGAGAAAAGGGAGAGGGTCATGCGCAAGCTGAAAACCGCATTGGGATTGAAAATTGCCGGAACGTCGATTGCCGCGCTCGCCTTGGCAGCATGCAGCAGCGATCCAGATCTGGACGCATCGCAGACCGGCGATGGCACTGACACGATTGAGCTGTCCGAATTTCCCGATCGTCCTTATTGGGGCGACACCCATCTCCACACTGATAATTCTGTCGATGCCTTTGGCTTTGGCGTGCGGCTTGGGCCAGAGGAAGCCTTGCGCTTTGCCAGCGGCGAAGAAGTGACCGCGACCACCGGCGCGCAGGCAAAGCTCGCCCGGCCGCTCGATTTTCTCGTCATCGCCGATCACTCCGATGCGCTGGGCGCGACCCGCCGCCTGTATGATGCGCCGCGCTGGTATGTGAATTGGGTTATCGGCGATGAAACCGTGCTGCGCTGGTATGATATGATGCATGAAAGCCCGGAGCAATCGCAGCTCGCCATTGCGGAATTAATCACGGCGGCATCCAATGGAACCGTGCCGGAAGCTCTTGCCGATCCAGAAACAGCGGCGGAAAACACCAAGGATATTTGGAACACCCATCTGGGCATGCTGGACCGCTATAATCAGCCGGGCACGTTCACTGCGATTGCTGGTTATGAATGGACGCGGATGCCGGGCGGCAACAATCTGCACCGCGTCGTAATGTTCCGCGATGGCAGTGACCGCACGCGTCAGACCATTCCGTTTCCCGGCCTCAGCACAACCGCAGAACAGCTGTGGGATTACATGGCCGCATATGAGGCGGAAACCGGCGGCAGAGTTCTGGCGATCCCGCATAACAGCAACGTATCCAACGGCTTGATGTTTGAAACCACAATGCCCGATGGCTCGCCAATGACGGCAGAATATGCCGCAAAACGCGCCGCAGCAGAGCCGGTGGTGGAAGTTACGCAAATCAAAGGCGACAGCGAAACGCATCCTTTCTTGTCCCCCAATGACGAAATGGCGGGCTTCGGTGTGGGCGGCTGGGATCGTGGTAATCTGTCGCTCACGCAGGAGAGTACACCGGATATGTATGCCGGGTCATATGCGCGCTCGGCGCTGCTGCGCGGGTTGTCCCTCGAACAGCAGATGGGCGTTAATCCTTATGCTTTTGGGATGATAGGCTCGACTGACAGTCACACATCACTCGCGACCGGTGATGAAGACAATTTTTACGGCAAGCACACCGGGACAGAACCGGCGAGTGAGGATCGCGCCATTGTCCCGCAAAATCTGGGCACCCGGATTGGGCGTTTCGGCTGGCATTATCTTGCGGGCGGCTATGCGGCGGCATGGGCGCGCGGCAACACACGCGCCGAGATTTTCGACGCTTTCGCCCGGCGCGAAGTTTACGCCACGACCGGGCCGCGCATGAGTGTGCGTATTTTTGGCGGGTTTGATTTTACCGCTGATGATTGGAACGGTGATTGGGTCCGCGCCGGATATACGCGCGGCGTTCCAATGGGCGGCGAACTGACCGACACTGGCAGTGCGCCGACGTTTCTGATCAGCGCGCTCAAAGACCCAGACGGCGCAAATCTGGACCGAGTGCAGATCGTCAAAGGTTGGGTGAGTGCATCGGGAGAGACGCAGGAGCGAGTCTTTGACGTCGTGTGGAGCGATATGGACACGCGCGCGCGCAGTGGCGGGCGAGTGCCGGCCGTTGGCGACACAGTGAACCGAGAAGATGCGACCTACACCAATTCCATCGGTGCGGCCGAATTGCGCACCACGTGGAGCGATCCAGAATACACGGCCGGGCAAAGTGCGTTTTATTATGTCCGCGTGCTGGAAATCCCCACGCCGCGTTGGCCGCTATTCGATGCGGTGCGGTTCGGATTTGAACTGCCCGAGGACGCCATGGCGGAGGCGGTCGCGCAGGAACGCGCCTACACCTCGCCAATTTGGCTCAAACCCGCGGAGTGACGCTGTGACCTTGCCGGCTTGGGCGCGCGAGCCATTGGTCCATTTTTTGGCGCTTGGCGCGGTGCTTTATGTTGCGCTGACTTGGAATGCGGATCCGGTCGATCCGGCGTCGCGATCCATTGCAGTAACCGCCGAGGATCAGGCGCAACTTTCGCTCGCATTTGAGCGTCTGATGCGGCGCGCGCCTACCGATGCAGAATTGGATGTGCGAATCTCCCAATTTGTGCGGGATGAGGTGCTGTACCGCGAAGCTTTAAGGCTGGGGTTGGATCAAGGCGATGCCGTGGTGCGTCAACGCATGGTGGCAAAGATGGATATGTCTGCAAGCGCAGCGGCGGAGGTGGCAAAGCCAGATGATGCTCAATTGCGCGCCTATTACGACGAAAATGCCGCGAGATATGCAGGCGACGTGCTGGTTTCATTTGAGCAGGCCTATTTTACGGCTGAGAGCGGCGCGATTGCAGCATTGCGCAATCCGGACGCGGCGGGCGAAGCGATCAGCTTGCCTGCTTCGCTGGAGGCTGCGTCTTTGCGCGATGTCCAAAGCCAATTTGGGGAAGAATTCACCCGCGCTCTCGCCGAACTGGAGCCCGAGGCGGCGTGGCAAGGCCCGGTTCGTTCTGGATTTGGCTGGCACTTGGTCCGTTTGAGCGAACGGAGCGCGCAAACAGCTTCCTTTGATTCGGTGCGAGAGCGGGTCGAGAACGATTGGCGCAGCGCCGAAATTGCGTCGCGCAAAGAGGCCGCTTTTGAGGTCTTGCTCAGCGCATATCAGGTAGAGATAGACCGGTGACACGGCTGCTGCGCGCCCTGAGCGCCCTGTGCGCCGCATTTCTGGCGCTGCTTGCGATCCCGGCGCATGCTGATGAATTGCGCCCGGCGGTGATCGAACTGACGGAACGTGAAATCGGCAGCTGGGTTCTGGAATGGAAATTACCGGTGGCCGCGGCGCGCGGGCAAAGCGCAGCACCGACCGCACGGCCAGTCATTCCCAAAGCATGCGAGATGGCGGCGGAACCTGTGCAGCGGGCGGCGTCCTTGGCTTTGTTGGGGCGCGCCGAATTGCGATGTGACGGGGCAATGGCTGGTGACACATTCGGCCTGTCGGGATTGATCGGCAATTCCGATGCCATCGCGCGTCTGGTCCCAATCGGACGGCCTGTTCAAAGCTTTCGCCTGACCGCTGATACGCCGACTGCGACCATTCTTGCGGAGCCGGATACGGCGCAGGTTTTGCGCGATTATTTTGTGATTGGCGCTGAACATATCCTGTTTGGCTGGGATCATTTGCTCTTCGTTATCGCTCTGGTTTTGTTGGTGCGCAAAGCGTGGCCCGTGGTGAAGGCGGCAACGGCTTTCACCATCGCCCATTCGATAACACTGGTGGCGACCACTTTGGGATATGCTGGATTGCCCAGCAGGCCAGTCGAGGCCTTGATCGCACTATCTATTGTGTTTCTCGCAGTTGAAGTGGCGCTGGTTTTGCGTGATCCTGATCGGCAGACCTTCACGCGCCGGTTTCCTTGGCTGGTCGCGTTTGGCTTTGGCTTGTTTCATGGCTTTGGGTTTGCGGGCGCTTTGTCCGATATCGGATTGCCGCAGGGCGAGATTGCCACTGCCTTGCTGGCCTTCAATTTGGGCGTGGAGGCGGGGCAATTGCTGGTGATCGGCGGGCTGGCCATTGTGCTCGCGCTGCTCACGCGCGGATTGCCAAAGGCGCAAGGCCCGGTGATCCGGGCGGCGACTTATGGGATTGGCGCGGTTGGCAGTTTTTGGCTGATTGAGCGGGTGATCGGTTGAATTGCGCCTCGTACTGGCTGGCTTCCCCATGCTGCTAAACCCCGCTTTGCATCAATTTCCATCACAGAGATCGAAAATTAGCGATACGCGCACAGCGACGCATTATCTTGCCATTCACGTCTCCGATCCTACATTGTCATGTGAAATAAGGAATCTGGCGCATGAGCGAAGAAAACGACCCCAACGAACAGCCCCCTGAAGGGCAAAACCCCTGGGTCAAACAATTGATGATCTGGGGCGGCGTCTTTTTGGCGCTGCTTTTGGTGGTTTCCATGTTTGGCGGCGCAAGCCAGCCAGCGGGTGAGGCGATCAATTATTCTGAATTCCGCGACAAAGTCGCCGCTGGTTCGGTTAAAGAAGTGGCGCTGGGTGAAGACATGATCACCGGCACCCTGAGCGACAACACCGCTTTCAGCACCGTTCCCGTGCCGAGCGACACACAGCTGACGGCATTGCTACAAGAAAACAACGTCACCTTCACCGGCAAAGAGCGTGAGCAGCCCAATATGCTGCTTTATCTGCTGATCCAATCGCTGCCCTTCATTCTGATCCTAGGCATCGCGTTTTTTGCCCTGCGCCAAATGCAAAAAGGCGGCGGCGGCGGGGCCATGGGATTTGGCAAATCCAAGGCCAAAATGCTGACAGAACGGCAAGGCCGAGTGACTTTCGAAGACGTCGCCGGGATCGACGAAGCGCGCGAGGAACTGGAAGAGATCGTCGAATTTTTGAAAGATCCGCAGCGTTTCTCAAAGCTCGGTGGCCAAATTCCCAAGGGCGCATTGCTCGTCGGTTCGCCCGGTACAGGTAAAACGCTTCTGGCTCGCGCCATCGCGGGCGAGGCCGGTGTGCCTTTCTTCACGATTTCGGGTTCGGACTTTGTCGAAATGTTCGTCGGCGTCGGCGCAAGCCGCGTGCGGGACATGTTTGAACAAGCCAAGAAAAACAGTCCGTGCATCGTCTTCATTGACGAGATTGACGCGGTTGGCCGTTCGCGCGGCCATGGCCTCGGCAATTCCAATGATGAGCGTGAGCAAACATTGAACCAATTGCTGGTCGAGATGGATGGTTTTGAGGCCAATGAAGGCATCATCATCATCGCTGCGACCAACCGTCCTGACGTTCTCGACCCTGCTTTGCTGCGTCCGGGCCGCTTTGACCGCCAAGTCGTGGTTCCGATCCCTGACATTGAAGGGCGCGAGAAAATCCTTGGCGTGCACATGAAAAAAGTGCCGCTGGCTCCGGATGTAAATCCGCGCACGATTGCGCGCGGCACGCCGGGCTTCTCAGGCGCTGACCTTGCGAACCTCGTCAACGAAGCCGCTCTGCTCGCCGCGCGCCGTAACAAGCGATTGGTCGCGATGCGTGAATTTGAGGATGCCAAGGACAAGGTCATGATGGGTGCAGAGCGCCGATCAATGGTCATGACCGAAGACGAGAAGAAGATGACAGCCTATCATGAGGCGGGCCACGCTTTGGTCAGCATCAATGAACCGGCGTCAGATCCGATCCACAAGGCAACGATCATCCCGCGCGGCCGCGCATTGGGTATGGTGATGCGCCTGCCGGAGCGGGACAGTTATTCGTATCACCGCGATAAAATGCACGCCAACCTTGCGGTGGCGATGGGCGGACGCGTGGCTGAAGATATCATCTTTGGGCATGATAAAGTGTCCAGCGGTGCGTCTGGCGACATTCAATATGCGACCGACCTGGCCAATAACATGGTCACCAAATGGGGCATGTCGGAAAAGCTCGGCCCGCTTCAATATGAACAGAGCCAAGAAGGTTATCTGGGCATGGGCCAATCCGCACGCACGATGGGCGGCGCGGAAACGAACAAGCTGATCGATAAAGAGATCAGGGATCTGGTTGAAGGCGGCCTGAAACGGGCCACTGATATTCTGACGGAGCAAGAGGATAAACTCCATTTGCTGGCGCAGGCATTGCTTGAATATGAAACCTTGTCCGGCGATGAGATCGACCAATTGATGAAAGATGGGACGATTGACCGGCCCGATGAACCACGCGGGCCGACCCCGGTTAAGCCAGCGCAAGGCTCCGCCATCCCTAAGGCGGGCAAACGGTTCGGCGGAAAAGGCGGGGAAGCACCGCAAGGCGCTTAAACTCTCGCTATCGATGAAAATAGATCGGGCGTTTCGGTTCAGGCCGAAACGCCCGTTTTGTTTGGCGGATCAAAACGCACCCAGCAGCAGCAGCACCTGAAGAAACAGCATCAGTGTGAACACGATGCTAAACAAGAGGCCGGGGAAGCGCCACAGGACCGAGAAGCGCGACAGGTTATAAGCATATTTGAGATGCTTATAGATATGCAGCGGCGCGGCGACGGCGAATATGGCGAACACCCAGCCTGCCGCCAGACCAGCCTTGTTCGCCAGCGATAGTGCAATGAACAAGAGTGACATAAAGCTGAGCGAATAGGTCACGAAAACGGCGTGATCATAGGCCTTGAATTGCCGCCGCCAGATGAACAGCAACCAGAGCGTTGGCAGGGAAAGCGGTATCAGCAGCCAGCTAAATTTGTATCCATTCGCCTGCAATTTATAGAGCATGAGAGTGGGGTTTTCACGCCACTTGGCAGCGATGCCGTCGTCGAGCCAAGCAATCCCGGTTGGCTCCATTGTGAAGTTCAGATCATTCCCTTCTCCCAGCGCATCGCTGGCGGCGATGCTCTCTAAGAGTTCAAGATCAATCTGCCGCTGCTCGCGTTCCGGATCACTTGCGGGCATCGCCTCCAATTCCGCGCGCAATCGAGCGATTTCTGCATTGCCTTCCTCGCGGACCAATTGCGCCGTTTCATCCAGATTGAGGCTCGTCGGCGTGCTGAGCCCGACCATTTGGAAGACGGCGAACATGGCAAAGACGCTGAAGAGGAACATCGCCATTGGGCTGACAAATTTGGCGCGTTCTCCCTCAACATAACGGCGCGTCAGCCTGCCGGGTTTGAACACCAGCAATGGCAGGGTCAGCCAGAACTTGCCGTCCAAATGCAAAACGCCGTGGATGAGGTCGTGAAAAATCGCCGATAATGTGCGGTGGACATGCAGCTTTTGGCCGCAATCGGGGCAATAGGTGCCGGCAACGACCGCGCCGCAATTTGAGCATTCCGCGCCGCCATGCTGATCGCCGTCTTTGCCCTTGGTCTCGCCGCGGTCCGGCTCCACAGCGCGTCCCGTCAGCGCGCCTTCGACCATTCCGCCGATACCTTCCGCAATATCGCTCATCGCAAGCCGTCCCCAATCCGTGCCGCGCCGCATTATAGAAGGGCGCGCCAGATTACCAACGAAACACGGCTAACCCTTGGCCAGCTTACGCTCAATCGCGGTCCACAATTGCGCAAAGGCGCGCGCAGCCGGTGAACGCGGCGCAAATGCCCCGACCGGGCGGCGCATCACGGCGCATTGCTCAATCGCGCTGGCGAGCGGTATTGCGGGCCAATCGGGATGGGCCTCGCGCGCTTCGCGGTGCAGGTTGCGGCGCATGTCGATCATGGACATCACCGGCAGGATTGGCGGATGGCCTTTCCCGCTCCCGCGCACTTCCTCGACCACTTGATCCAAAGCGCGCGCGGAAAGTGGGGAGGGCGGCAGTGGGACAATCACCAGGTCAGCCGCCCGCATCACTTGCGTGCTCAATTCATTGAGGACCGGCGGGCAATCGAACACAATACGATCATAATGTTTACCCAAATCCCGTGTCAGCTTGGCCAGCCGGTTCTTCTTGCCAAGTTTGCCAAACTGCCGATCGAGCGTCCGGATGCTTTCATCCGCCGGCAACAGATGCAGCCCGGTAAATTCGGTTTTCTGGATCAGTTTTGACGGATCGCGGTCGCGGCTAAAGACGCTTTGCGCGGCGCGCTTCTTTTTCGCATCCACACCCAGCAAAAACCCCGAACCATTGGCCGGATCCAGATCCCAAAGCAGCGTTTCACGCCGCGAAATCGCCGCCGCGCACCACGCAAGATTGACTGAGAAAGTCGTCTTTCCCACCCCGCCTTTGACACTGTAGATCGCGATCGAAGCCATATTGCTGTGCTATTCTCCTGGGACGAGCATACCACGCTCCCAACGAAAAAGGCCGCCAATCTGGCGGCCTTTTCATTTCGGGACAGGTTGCGTCCCGCGCGTTTGAGGGTGATTACCCCTCGTAATCCGCGCCAATTGATGTCGAACGTGTCGGCGCGCTTGCGGTGATCCGCAGAGCTTCGGCCGATTGGCTCAGCGAACCAATTTCATCGGCATCATCTTCATCATCAGGCAGAATTTTCTGAAGGCCGGTAACCAGCGATTCTTTCAATTCTTTTGGTTTGACCGTTTGCTCAGCGATCTCGCGAAGCGCCACAACCGGGTTTTTGTCCCGGTCCTTATCGATGGTCAATTCCGCGCCGCCAGAGATTTCGCGCGCACGCTGTGCAGCAAGCAGGACGAGGTCGAAACGGTTAGGGATCTTGTCGACGCAATCTTCAACGGTAACGCGTGCCATCAGGGGCCTCATACAAATAGAATGTCGGGAACGAGCGCCGCACCTAAGTACCCTCGGCGCGAGAGTCAAGAAAATGCAACTTTCTCGCCGCTGATGCATTGCCCAGAGAGTGAACATCAACAACGCGCCAGAACCGTCACAGACACCCACCAGCGATTACCGGGACAGCGCGAGCTTTCAGGTAAAGGCCTGCGCCCATGCGTTCACTTTCTATCCATCGGGATCGGATCGATTAGAAGCGCTGCTCGATCACATCGAGCATGCCGAGCGTTCGCTCGAGATTTTCTACTACATGTTCCAAGACGACCGTTCCGGCACTCAGGTCCGCGATGCGTTGGTCGCCGCGGCGCAGCGCAATGTGGCTGTGCATTTGATCATTGACGATTTTGGCAGCGACGCGCCGAGCGAATTTTTTGAACCACTGATCAAAGCAGGCGGGCGGTTTGCCATATTCTCTGCCGATTGGAATGTGCGTTATTTGATCCGCAACCACCAAAAATTCGCCATCGCCGATAATTCCCGTGTGATGACCGGCGGATCGAACGTGTCCGACCAATATTACAACCCGCCCGAACAAAACGGTTGGTGCGATTTAGGGGTCGCGATTGAGGGGCCGGTCGCGGAACGCTTCACCGAATGGTTTGGCTTAGTGCGCGAATGGACCGAAGGGGACGGATCGCAGCTTCGCAAAGTTCGCAAGATGATCAAGAATTGGGATGCGGGCGAGGGGCCGGTGCAATTGCTGCTTTCTGGCCCGCTCATCCGCCGCAGCCATTGGGCCTATCAGTTTAAAAAGGATTTGGGCCAAGCCCAGCGCGCGGACTTGATCACGGCGTATTTTGGCCCGCCGCTCAGCATCAGGCGCCTAATCGCTAGGGTCGCGCGGCGCGGCCAGGTTCGGATGATCACCGCCGGGAAATCTGACCTTCCCGCAACGATTGATGTCGCCCGCTTGTTTTACAAACGGCTGATGCGGGCCGGGACGCGGATTTTTGAATTTCAGCCGTGTAAGCTGCATATGAAATTGCTGATCATCGATGGCATCAGCTATTTTGGCAGCGCCAATTTGGATCGGCGATCGGTGCGCGTGAATATTGAGCTGATGCTGCGGGTTGAAGACCCTGAATTGGCGCAAAGATTGCGCGAATTTGCGGACAATCTGCAAGGGTCAAGCACCCTTGCCGACCAAGAATGGTACCGCCAACATCAAGGGTTTTTCAAGCGGTTGCGCTGGCGTTTCTATGACCTGCTCAGCCTAGCGGATTATCGCCTCGCCCGCCGCGTGACCAAAAGAGCGCGGGTGAATGCGCCCGATCACTCCCCCTCGTCCCAGCTCGAATAATCGCGCATATTGGGGGAGGTAAATTTGGTAATCTCGCTTTGGAAATGCAGTGGGACATTGCCGGTTGAACCGTGGCGCTGCTTGGAAACGATCAAGGTCGCGCGGTTCTTTTTCTCCAAATAGGTCTGTTCCCACTGGCTGTATTTATCCTGCACTTCGGGCGAACTTGACCCGTCGGGATTGGGCATGTCGGGGCGCACTGCCTCAAGATAATAATCCTCGCGGTAAATGAACCAGACCATGTCGGCATCCTGCTCAATCGAACCGGATTCGCGCAAATCGGACAGCATTGGCCGTTTATCCTCGCGCTGCTCCACCGCTCGGCTCAACTGCGACAGCGCAATCACCGGACAGCTCAGCTCTTTCGCCAGTGTCTTAAGACCGCGGCTAATTTCCGAGATTTCATTGACCCGGTTGTCATTGGCGCGCCCTGATCCCTGAAGCAATTGCAGGTAATCGACCACGATCAATCCAATATCGTGCCGCCGTTTCAGCCGCCTTGCGCGCGTGCGCAGCGCCCCAATGGTGAGCGCCGGCGTATCATCAATAAACAGCGGCAATTCAGCCAGACGCTGGCTGGCAAAGCTGAGTTTTTGGAAATCTTCACGCGTCAATGTACCGCTGCGCAGCGCTTCGGATGACACTTCGGACTGTTCCGCAAGGATCCGCGTCGCCAGCTGATCCGCGCTCATCTCCAAGCTAAAGAACGCCGTAGGCGCGCCATATTGATGCTCGCCGCCATCCTGCTGCCATTTGAGGTGTTCTTCGGCGCAGTTGAAGGCGATATTCGTCGCCAGCGAGGTTTTGCCCATGCCTGGACGCCCGGCCAGAATAATAAGATCAGAATCGTGCAGGCCGGCGGTTTTCTGGTCAATGGATTCCAAACCCGTCGTCTTACCCGACAGGCCGCCGCCCGAATTCATCGCGGCTTCAACCATCTTAATCGCCGTGAGCGAGGCGTCGCGGAAGCTGGAGGCGTCGCTGCCGGTGGAGGCCCCTTCTGCGACTTTATAGAGGTCCGCCTCGGCCTGAGAAATCCGGTCCATCGGATCGGTCTCTTCGGACGTGTCCATCGCCCCTTCGACCAAACCGCGCCCGACGCTCACCAATTCGCGCAAAAGGGCGAGGTCATAAATTTGCTGCGCCAATTCGCGCGGGGCCAGCAAACCTGCGCCGTTTGCGGTCAATTGCGCGAGATATTTTGGCCCGCCCAATTCCTTCAATGCCTCATCCGCCTCAAAATGCGGGCGCAAGGTTACGGGGGATGCGGTCGCGTTGCGTTCAATCAGCGCAAGGATCCGCGTGTAAATCCGCTCATGCAGGGGCTCAAAGAAATGATGCGGCTGGATCGGGGTCTGCAATTCCTCAATCACGCGGTTGTCGATCAGAACCGCGCCAAGAAACGCCGCCTCCGCCTCTAAATTGGCGGGGAGCTTGCGCGCAGTGTCATTCGCGTCTGAAACGAGCGTGAGTTTTTCCGGTTCGGCCATCCGCGCTCAATGGCGAATTGGCCCCGCCTCTTGCAAGCCCAATTGCGGGCGATATATTTTTTCAAACGCCCATCACGCTGTGGATAGCGGGGATTGCGTAGGGCGGATTGTGCCTAAGCGCTTGAAGTGTGCCCCTGCAATCTGCGAAAGCGGCGTTGATCATGGCCAGCCTCCCCCCCGATTCCGCGCATTTGCCGCCTAGCTCTCAGCGTATCGCCCATATCGATCTCGATGAAGAGACGATTCTGTGGCGCAATGCCGATGTGGAGCAAGAGCGCCGAGTCGCGATTTTCGATCTTATCGAAGAAAACACCTTCAAACCGGTCCGAAGCTCCGAGCGCGGGGCGAAGGGGCCGTATCGGTTGAAGCTGGCGGTGCGCGATGGACGATTGGCGATGGATATTGCCGATGCTGATGAGACGCAGCTGGAAAGTTTGCTGATCGGGATGGCGCGTTTCCGCCGTCCCATCCGCGATTATTTCGCGATCTGTGACAGTTATTATCAGGCGATCCGCAAGGCCACCCCGGCAGAGATTGAGACGATCGATATGGCGCGGCGCGGTATTCACAACAGCGCAGCGGAATTGCTGGTCGAACGTTTGGAAGGCAAGGTGGAAACCGATTTTGCAACCGCGCGGCGGCTCTTCACGCTGATCTGCGTGCTGCACATTAAGGGTTGAGGCGAGCAATGGCGCGTTCCAGCCGCTCCACTCGGGGCAAGCGAAAGAAGGGCGGTTTGCGCCGCTGGGTCTTTCGCGCGGTGGCCTTGATCCTCTTGATCGCGATTGGATTTGCGGCATGGCTGTGGTGGGACATGCGCAGTTGGCGGCCCGATGCCGCACTGTATCCCGAACAAGGCGCCGTCATTGCCAGCGGCGCGTCTGGCACCCGGTTTGAAACTTTGGGCGCGATTGGGGCGGATTTTGTCTATCTCGAACTGGCGAGCGCCGGGGCGGCCCCTGATCCGGGTTTTGCGACACGGTTATCGGCCGCTCTTGATGCTGGGATGAAGGTTGGGATTGTCCAACCATTTGACCCGTGCCTGCGCGCCGATCAGCAATCCGCGCGCTTCACCCGCATGGTGCCGCGCAATGCCGAATTGCTGCGGCCGGCGATTGCATTGCGGCGCACGGCGGTTGGCTGCGACCCGGCGGTTAGCGATGCGGCGGTGGAGAGTGAATTGATGACTTTGGTCAATCAAATCGAGATGCACGCGCAAAAACCTGTCATCCTGCAATTGGGCGGCGATTTTGAAGCGCGGCACCGCACCGCGCGCAGCACTGCGCGGGATCTGTGGTTGGTGCGTGACAGGGCAAAACCCGATTATGCTGGGCGGCCTTGGCTGTTGTGGAGCGCGAACAGCCAGTTGATAAGCGAAGCCTCTGAGGAGCCGATCGAATGGGTGGTGGTGCAAAGATGAATATTTCGGCGGACATTGAAACGGCGTTGATCGACGCGGCAAAGGAAGCGGGCCGGCATGCCTATGCGCCGTATTCCGATTATCATGTTGGCGCGGCCTTGTTGTTTGAGGATGGCGCGGTGATCACCGGCAGCAATGTCGAAAACGCCAGTTACGGCCTCGCGCTTTGCGCAGAAACGGTCGCGGTGTCGCGGGCATTTGGCGAGGGGCGTAGAGGCGGCTTGAAAGCAGTCGCCGTGACCGGCCCCACTGACAAAGGCGATGGTTCACCAATCACCCCATGCGGGCGATGCCGCCAAGTGCTGAATGAGATTGCGCAATTGGGCGGCACAGATCCGCTTGTGCTGTGTGTCGGCAGCGACGAAATTCGCCGTGTGACTTTGTCCGAATTGCTGCCGCACGCATTTGGTCCAGCGCATTTAAGCTAAAGCTCTTTTTCGCAAGACAGAGCGCCAATGGCGAAGAGGCTTAGGCCTCAATTGCCGAGCAAATCACCCAGCGCATTGCCCAGATTGCCAACCGGATTGCTGCGGAATGTCCGCTCTTCATTGCCGATATAGGCGAAAATGCCATCCAGCCCTTGATCGGTGACGGAGCGATTGATGCTTTCGCGGTTGAGCCCAGCATTGCGAATAAAGCTGTGCTGCTCTGCCAAACCGTCAAATTGGCGATAGACGCCCGCTTTCTCTAGCGCGCTATCCACGAGCGGCTCCAGCCGTGAATGCAGCCGGTCATTGGCCGAATCGCGCAAATATTGCGTGCCGCCATCCTCTTCGCGGATAATGCCGGGCGCGTCATTGAATGACAGATCGTCAATCGCATCGCGGAAAATCGGCTTTGCTTCGCCGGCGGCCACCCCGGTTGCATCATTGATCGACCGGGTCAGCCCGCCGAGCACACCCAAGCGGTTGCCTGCGCTCATCAAGGAGCCGAACAAGCCGCCGCTGCGCCCGCCAAGATTGCCGACAATCGGCAGGCCGATGCGAATATCTTCATCATCGTAAAACGTGCCCGGCACCGCCAATTTATCCAGCGCATTGTCGCTGGCGCGGCCAAGGATGGAACTGAGCCCCAAGCCGCCGCCGCTTCCGCCGCCCAAACCGCGCGGCAGGCTTTGCGCGTGCGCCGCAGCGGGTAGCAAAGCGAAAGCAGCGCCCGCGCCAATCCCCGATAGCAATGTTCTGCGGCCAATGATGCGGCGTGAAATGGTCATGCGTCTTCTCCCTCTTGCACGCAAAGATAGCACATTTTGAAGGAGGGCGCTGGTAATTTGATGTAACGCCGCCTGTCCGCACAGCGGGTGCAGGGCCGGTGCAGTCAGGTGCAGGCGGCGCTAGCTTGCGTCCGCCGTCTCCAACCATTCAACCAGTGCAGCCAAACACTCCCGCGCCAGCAATTTGCAACGCTCTGGCGACCAGCCTTGCTCCGGCTCTGGGAAATCAGCCAGGTCTTTATACGGCATCTCCAGCGTCATCGCGCAGGCGCCGAACCGCTCTGCCACTTGATTGGTGCTGATGCCAAGATTGGCGCGGCCAGCCGGTGTTTTGGGATAACCCAGCTTTGTTTGGAAATCGGGTGTGCGGCGGTCAAGGATGCGCTGATAGCGGTAAAATTCTTCGCCAAACGCATCGCTCCAGCTCGGAATGCCTTCATACCCAGCCAAGAACACCGCGGGGATCGCTTCGTCACCGTGGACATCCATTGCGTAATCGACGCCGGTTTCATCCATCTTTGCGCGGATCGCGAGCACTTCGGGGGATTTTTCCGCACTTGGGTTTGCCCATTCACGGTTGAGGTTGGTGCCGACCCCATTGGTCCGCAAATGCCCACGCTGCGATCCATCTGGGTTGCAATTGGGAACGACGTGCAAACGGCAATGTTTGCGCAAGGCCCGGGCCACGGGATCGGTGGGGTCGGTCAGGCATTCCAATGCCCCTTCCATCCACCATTCTGCTTGCGTTTCGCCGGGGTGCTGGCGGGCATAGAGCCAGACTTGTTTTTCGCCTTCGCCCATTTGCAACATGTCGAGCGGTTGTCCGTCGAGCGTGGTAGTTAGCCGCACCAGATCAACGCCTTCGCTTGCCGCTGCCTCGGATACCAGATCGTGATGCCGTTCCATCGAGTAAGGCGCGAAATAGGCGAACCAACTGATATTCGATGTCGGCGCATAACGTATGGTGAGCGTGCCGCCTTCTTCATCGGCGTCATAGGTGCTGGCCGCGCGCGCCCAATATTCGCGGTCTTCTGACACGCAGGCGTCGTAATTTGGCCAGCCGCCGGGAAAGGCGCTTTCGCTCAGGCCGGTGATTTTCAGCTCGATCTCTTCGCCGATCGCGCCGGAGACGCGGAAATGAAACCACTGCGCAAATTCCGCCATGTGGTCTTTGACTATCGCCAAGCGGGCGCTGCGCCCATCGATGGAAAGGACTTCGATATTCCCGCTGTCAAAAGCAGCGTCGATTGCGATTTGGGTCATATTATTCCTGAAGGTCGTCCACATCCACTGTCACGGTGTCGCCATTGCCACCGGGGAAGCCTTCAAACAAGGCAGCAGCCAAAATCCGCGCGCTCGCATCCACATCGGAATAAGGGGAATTGATCGAAACAGGCTGCTGCGCGCGCCCTTCCCATTGGCTGGTGCCGTCCGGCCCGCTGATGCGGACGGATAATTCGGACAGGACATTGGGCCCGCTGCTGCCGCCGCCCAGATTGATGCCGATCCCAACACCGCCCCCGCCGCCAAACCCGCCGCGACCACCGCCAAGCCCGCCGCCAACGCCGACGCTAACCGGCCCGCGAGAGCTGGCCGGAGCGATGGGATTGCGGCTGGTGCGGATCGTGGCGAGGTTCGCCGCCTGCGCGGACCCATCGAGAATTACGGTGTAGCCCAGTTCGGCCAGTTCATCCGCCACCGCCGCAGCAAAGGCATTGCGCGCGGTTTGATTGTCCATCTCTTCGGGGAAATCGATTGTGATCGTCCCTTGCCCAAGGGGCGCCGCAGAAGGGGTAGGTGGCTCTGCCACGAACCGGGTCACTTCGATCGGGCCAGTGTAAGAACCAGCGCAAGCGGGCAAAGCCAGCGCCGCAATCACAATCACAGCAGGGCGTAACAAGCGGGGGGAAATCGGCATGAGAAAATCCTCTTTGTTGCGGCCCGTATAGGCCCGTCACGCGCCATCGCAAAACGTGGCCGTGCAAAACACCAGTTGCAACGGCCACGCGTTCACGATTTTGCAGGTGAATGATGGTAAGCGCAGCGATATGTCTGAGACGTTAAAACCCATCGTTCTGGTAACTGGCGGCGCCGGTTATATCGGCAGCCACGCTGTTCTGGCTCTAAAGGATGCCGGCTGGCACCCTGTGGTCGTTGATAATCTGTCCACCGGCTTTCGCTTTGCAGTGCCGGATGACGTGCCTTTTTATGAGGGCGATATTGAAGATGGCGCTTTGCTGGCGCGGGTTTTCGCCAAAGAGGGGATCGGCGCGATCATGCATTTCGCCGGGTCGATTATCGTGCCCGAAAGCGTGAGCGACCCGCTCAAATATTATCACAACAACACCGCCAAGAGCCGCGCCCTCATCGAAGCGGCTGTGACCGCTGGCGTGCCGCATTTCATCTTTTCTTCGACGGCCGCGACTTACGGCATGCCCGAAGAATCGCCCGTTCGTGAGGATACGCCGCGTGTGCCGATCAATCCGTATGGTTGGTCGAAATTGATGACCGAACAAATGCTGGCCGACACGGCTTTGGCGCATTCGCTCAATTACTGTGTGCTGCGCTATTTCAACGTTGCCGGGGCCGATCCGCAGGGGCGAACGGGCCAATCAACCGCCGGCGCAACGCATCTGATCAAAGTCGCTTTGGAGGCGGCGCTCGGCAAGCGTCCATACGTCAGTGTGTTCGGCACCGATTACGATACGCCTGACGGGACAGGGGTGCGTGATTACATCCATGTCAGCGATCTTGCATCCGCGCATGTGTTGGCACTGGCCGCGCTGATTGAGCAGCCTCAGCGCTCGCTCACGATGAATTGCGGTTACGGCAAAGGATTTTCCGTTTTGGAAGTTTTGGATGCGGTGGACCGGGTAACCAACCTCAAAATTGATCGGCAAATGGAACCGCGCCGCGCCGGTGATCCGGGCGCGCTGATCTCTGACCCGTCGCGTATTCGTTCGGCCATTCCGTGGCGGCCTCAGCATGATGATCTCGACACGATCATTGCGCATGCGCTCGCTTGGGAGCGAAAGCTGGCGGATATGCGGGGAAATGGTTGACGCGCACCGATTCGCCGCTTAGGTGCGCGGCTTGAAATTTGAGGGCTGCGCAAAGACTGCGGCGCCTGTTTATTCCCGGGAAGAAATCATGAAAGTCCGTAACAGCCTTAAGTCGCTGAAGAACCGTCACCGCGATTGCCGCGTGATTCGCCGCCGCGGGCGGACCTATGTCATCAACAAGACCAACCGCCGCTTTAAAGCCCGTCAGGGCTAAGCGAGCGAATTGACCGGTTGCCTAATTGGGCGACCGAGGAAAAGCAGCGGCCCGCCTCCATCGTGGAGAGCGGGCCGCAGCTGTTTGAGGAGCGGGTGAAGTGAGTAAGCCAGTCACCAAAGCAGTCGTCTTCGATATCGGGCGCGTCCTGTTCCATTGGCAATTGCGGGCCTTGTTTCAAAAAATCATCGAGGATGAAGCGGAGCTCGATTGGTTTTTGGCGAATGTCGTGACCGAAGAATGGCATTTTCAGCATGATCGCGGCGTGACCTTGGGTGAAATGCTTCCGGCGCGGATCGCGCAATTTCCCGATCAGGCGCTAAGGATCGCGGCCTATGCGGCGCGCTTCAATGAAACGGCGGCGGAGCCGGTCGAGGGGGTGCATGATCTTGTGCGCCGTCTGCACAGCGCCGGTGTTCCGCTGTTTTGCCTCACCAATTTTGGCGATGAATTGTTCGCGCAATTCCGCGCTCAGCATGCGATTTTTGACCTGTTTGAGGATATCATCGTGTCCGGCACGGAGAAAATCGCAAAGCCGGATGCGCGCATCTATGAATTGGTCGAAGCCCGCAGCGACAGGCCGGGGGATGCCTTGTTCTTCACCGACGACAATCCCGACAATGTTGCCGCTGCGAAAGCGCGCGGCTGGGATGCGCATTTGTTCACCGATGCAGACGCTCTAGAAACGCAGCTAAAGGCTGCCGGGCACCTTTAACTGAACGCCAGCCTTTGACTAAGCCTCAGTTTGCGTGTGCGCGGCGCAAAAAAATCCCCCGGAGCAGCATCTGGGGAACGCGCTGCGCCGGGGGCTCTTAGGGGCCCGTCCGCATGGAGAGTGCCGGACGGGGTTGGAAAGGGGATTAGTTGCCGTTGCAGCGCGCCAGCTTGTCTTCGGCCAAGGCTTCACCATTGGCGACGAAGTTTGTGATTTCGCCGAATTCACGGGCGAGACCTCGGCACACACGCGATGCGCGCGACGTGCCCTTATTGGCGACGCAGGTTGTGCCAGCACAATTCCAAGCGACGCCGCCAGCAACCGCGCGGTTATCGTCCGCAGGTTGGGCCAGTGTGGCGGTGTAGTAAGCGCCGCTTTGCGCCGCGAGAGGCGCTGACGAGGTGGCAACACCGAAACTGAGACCGGTGTAAGCCAGTGCAAGTGCGAAAACGGTGAAGCGGCCAGCGCGGGGGAGGGAGAGGGTCATCACGTTAGTCCTTTGTGTTGTAGGTTCGGGGGCAATTACAGTTCAAAAAGTTTCAGATCGAAACCAGTTGCGAATCACTACCTATGTGATTAGGTTTCAGGTTGCAACTAGAAACTTAAATTATTTTTCGTGCTGATTTTGAGATTGGCGGCGAAAGCGCTAACTAGGTTGCAGCGAAAGGACTGATATGGGCGATGTTAGAGAACCACTGCGCGAGCTGATTGAGTGCGGATTGCCGCAAGCTCTTGAAGTTATGGGTGAACGTTGGTCATTTATGATTCTGCGCGCCAGTTTTAACGGGCTCAAACACTTCGAAGAATTTTTGAGTGAGCTCGGAATCGCGCGCAATATCCTCTCCAATCGCCTTGCCAAATTGGTCGATCACGGGATTTTGAAGCGTGAACCATGCGCCGATGATCGTCGTAAGATCGAATATCGCCTGACGAACAAGGGCTTCGATCTGTTGCCTGCGATGATTGCGCTGCGCCAATGGGGCCAGAAATATGGCGCAGAATTTGTCGATGAAGACCCCGTTTTGGTCGATCAGCATGACCGTCTGCCAATCGGCCCTGTTTCGATTTTAGCCCATGATGGGCGCGTGCTCAGCCACGAGGATCTGTGGATGGTGCGCAAGGATGACCTTGGCAAGCGCGCCGATGGCTCTGTAGCGACCACAGGGACGGGCACGAACACCGGCGACGTTGTCGATATCGAAGCCGCCCGCAAAGCCGCCGCCGTATAGACAACCTTTCCATTGGCCGCCCAAACGGGCCGGGCCTCGCAACGCAGGATTTGCTTACTCATGAGCGTTGCCGCTGGCACTGACCTGCTTGAAATATTGCGCTCGACCTTCGGGTTTTCCGGATTTCGCGGACAGCAAGAGGCAGTGATCACGCGCATTTTGTCGGGTGAAAACACTCTGGCATTGATGCCGACGGGCGCGGGCAAATCACTGTGTTATCAGCTTCCCGCTTTGGCGCGGCCTGGCACGGCGATCGTTATTTCGCCTCTGATCGCATTGATGCATGATCAAATCCGCGCCGCCAAAGCTGTCGGCATACGCGCCGCCTCCATGACATCGGCGGATATGGACAAGGCAGAAACCGCCGACCGTTTGCTTTCGGGCGAACTTGATCTGCTTTATGTGGCGCCCGAACGCGCGACGACGCCGGGCTTTCAATCGCTGCTTGCTGAGGCTGATATCTCCCTGTTCGCCATTGATGAGGCGCATTGTGTTTCGGAATGGGGGCATGATTTTCGGCCCGATTATCGCGGTTTGCGGCCGATGCTCGATCATTTCGAATATGTCCCGCGGCTCGCGCTGACAGCGACAGCGGATGAAACCACGCGCGCCGATATTTTGCGCCAATTGGGCATCCCGGACCAAGGCTTGATCAAGGCCGGCTTTGACCGTCCCAATATCCGTTACACCATTTCCGCCCGCGACAATGTCGGGCGGCAAATCACCGAATTTATCCAAAACACGCCGGGCGCCGGGATTGTCTATGCACAAAGCCGCAAAGCGACCGAAGACCTCGCCGCCAAACTCGCCGCGACCGGGCGGCCCGTGGGCGCGTATCACGCAGGCTTACCGCCTGAACAACGCGCCGCGACGCAGGCCGAGTTCGTAAAATCCGAAGACATGGTGATGGTCGCGACCATCGCATTCGGCATGGGTATCGACAAACCGGATGTGCGATTTGTCCTCCATGCAGGCCTGCCCAAATCGACCGAGGCCTATTATCAGGAAACAGGCCGTGCGGGCCGCGACGGCGATCCCTCAGTGGCGCAGATGTTCTGGAGCGCGAATGATTTCGCCAAGGCCCGCCAATGGCTGAGCGATGTCGAGGAAAGCCGCTTGGCCAGCGAACGAGAGCGGCTGAACGCCTTGGCGGCTTTGGTCGAAAGCGCTGGTTGCCGCCGCGCCATTTTGCTGCGGCATTTCGGCGAAGACCCGCCCCAGACCTGCGGCAATTGTGACAATTGTATCGATCCGCCCAGAGTTTTGGATGTGACCGAAATCGCGCAAAAACTACTCAGCGCGGTGTACCGCACCGGCCAGAGTTTCGGCATTGGTCATATCGAAAAGGTTCTGCTGGGCCGGGATGATGCACGCGTGCGGCAACGGGGCCATGACAGCCTGTCGGTGTTTGGCATTATCGGCGGCGAGGATGCGGCTTTGCTGCGCCCGGTCATGCGCAGTTTGATGGCGAATGCGATGTTGGTGACGACAGAGCATGGCGGCTTGGCGTTAAGCGGGGATGCGGCAGAGGTGCTGCGCGGGAACAAGGCCATTGCGATTGCAGAGCCGCCCAAGAAGCGCGGGCGCCGTGACCGGGGAAATGGCAGCGCAAATAGCAGGGCCGGCGCGGTCCCCAATCCCATTGGCGACCCGCTGTTCGATGCGCTGCGCGAGCGGCGCAAATCACTTGCCAGCGAACACAGCGTCCCGGCTTATATTATTTTTCACGACAGCGTCCTGCGCGCCATGGCGAGCGAGCGGCCTGGCAGCCTGTCTGAATTGGGCGAAATACAGGGTGTTGGCGCAAAGAAGCTCGACACGTGGGGTCAGGAATTTTTGAACGTCATCCGCGAATTTGAGGGCGGTTAATCCGCTGGAAGAGCATCGTCCGGACGATAGCTCTCGGTCAGTTTGCGCGCCAAATCGCGGGTCAGCAAAGCGTTGAGGGCATTGCCCAGCGCCGGATATTTCTCGCCCAGCTCTCGCAATGCCTCCGCATCCCATAAAACATAGCGTACACCGGCGGGCGCTAGGGTTGTTGCGGTTGCTTGTCCGTCCAAAACAAATGCGACCTCTCCGACGAAATTTTGCGCGGGCAGGCCGAATTTATGTTCGCCCTTCTCAACCGCCACGGTGCCGCTGACGATATAATAGAGCCGCGAGGTTTGTTCCCCCTCGCGCGTTAGAATGATGCTGTGCGCCTTGGCTGCTTTGCGCCATTCGGCGATCTTTAAAATCCGCCGAAATTGCCCCGGCGTCAGCGTTTCGAAAGCATCGAACAGGCGTTTTTCGTCGTCAGACATGCGGAAAGTTGTGCGTTCAAGCAGCACTTGGGCGAGCACATAGATATTGACCGCGATCAGCAAAAAGCCGGTCATGACCGCATCCCACAAGGGCGGCGATGGCACGAGCCAATAGTAGAAATTGAACACGATGCTGGAGACGATAATCATCACGCGCAATTTCAATTCGTCGCGGATGAAATATCCGATGAGCAGAATTGCGGTGGCAATATGGATCAGCCATGCGGGATCAAAGAAGGTCATTTGCGTCCAATCGTCTGACGGTATGAAAGCGCCTCGGCGATATGGATGCGGCCCACTTCGGCTTTGCCAGATAGGTCCGCAATCGTCCGCGCCACGCGCAGCATTCTGGTATAAGAGCGCGCCGACAGCCGCAATTTTTCCGCTGCGCGCAGCATCAATGCGCGTCCTTCTTCATCTGGCGCGGCGTGGTTTTGCAGCAGCTCTCCGTCCAGTTCTGCATTGGAACGCACGCCTCTCTCGGCTGACATAGAGCGCGCGCGTGCGACGCGCCGGGCGACCTCTTCGCTGCTTTCCGTGGCGGGGGGCAAAGCAAGATCGAGCGCGCTGACCGCGGCGACCTGTACATGCAAATCGATCCTGTCGAGCAGCGGGCCAGACAGGCGCGCCTGATATTCAGTAAGGCATCGTTCGCCGCGCGCGCAGACATGGCCCAATTCGCCCGCATGGCCGCAGCGGCACGGATTCATCGCGGCGATCAATTGCACCCGTGCAGGAAACGTCACATGCGCATTGGCCCGCGCCACATCGACTTGCCCGGTTTCCAAAGGTTGGCGCAGCGAATCGAGCACTGCGCGCTGAAACTCCGGCAATTCATCAAGGAAGAGCACACCCAAATGCGCCAAGCTCACCTCGCCAGGGCGCACTTTTAGCCCGCCTCCGGTGAGGGCCGCCATGCTTGCAGAATGGTGCGGAGCGCGAAAAGGGCGGGTGCGGCTGATTTGGCCAGAGGTCAGCATCCCCGCGACAGATTGCACCATCGACACTTCGAGCGCCTCTGACGGTGTTAGCTGCGGCAAGATCCCGGCAAGGCAGCTTGCCATCATACTTTTGCCCGATCCCGGCGGGCCGATCATCAGCAAATTGTGCCCGCCCGCCGCCGCGATTTCCAGCGCGCGTTTGGCGGTCTCTTGGCCCTTTACCTGTTTGAGATCAGTCACCGGCGGCGGCTCTGCGACATCGCCGCGAATCGGTTCTGGCAAGGTTTGCGCGCCTTTTAAGTGCCCAAGCAAACTGCTGAGATCACGCGGGGCAAGCACAGGAATGCCGCTGGCCCAGCGCGCCTCTGGCCCTTGATCCGCCGGGCAAATCAGCCCGGCATCGGCGGTGCTGGCATGCAAGGCGGCGATCAAAACGCCGGGCGTTGCAACGATACGCCCATCCAGCGCCAATTCGCCAACCGCGATCCAATCGCCCAATTGTTCCGCATCCGTCACGCCCATCGCGGCCAGCAAAGCCAGCGCAATCGGCAAGTCATAATGCGACCCATCTTTGGGCAGGTCAGCTGGCGATAGATTAATGGTGATCCGCTTGGGCGGCAGCGCGAGCCCCATCGCAGACAGAGCCGCTTGCACCCGTTCGCGGCTTTCGCTGACGGCTTTATCCGGCAGGCCCACAATGGCGAAACGCGGCAATCCAGCCGCGACCTGACACTGCACTTCGACCTGCCGCGCCTCAAGGCCCAAATAGGCAACAGTGCGTACCAGCGCTACCAATGCGCAAATCCCCCAGCCCCAAAAACGGCTCATTTCCGTCATCGGCGTTTGTGCAGGGTTAATAGGAACTTGTCGAGTACTTAGGGAGGGCTACGAAAGGACTTCGCAAGTATAAACCTTCGCAAATCCTGAACGTAACATCTCGTATCTGTTACGGCATGAAACGCACAGCCAAATCACTCGCCGCATTCTTTGCTCTTATCCAACTGGTATTTTTTGCCGGTCCGGTATTGGGACAAGAACGCGCAGATACTTACGGCAACAACCGGACGGTCGTCACGGAAAGCTGGGTTGAGGAATGGGACGCAGCCACCGGGCGCTGGGTCGTTGTTGCTGGCGAGAATGCGGCCCCTGTTTCGGCGCCGCAGCCGCGTTCTGCGGTGCGCTATGCTCAGCCGGTTGCCCCGCGCGGCGCCAGCGCCATGTTGGCGCAATATGGCCCATTTGTGGTGACCAGCGATGTGAGCGCCGCAATGATGGGCTCCACCGACAGTTCTAGCCTCGCGCATTTCGAAGCAATGCTGCGCGATTTCCCTCAGCTCGCCACGTTGGAATTGGTTGAGGCGCCCGGCACCAGCAATGATATCGCAAACCTAGCCGTTGGTCGCCGGATCCGTGAAGCAGGTATCGCCACGCATGTGCCGAGCGGCGGGTCGGTGCGCTCTGGTGCGGTCGAACTGTTTTTGGCCGGTGCGACTCGCACAATGGAGCCAGGCGCGCAATTCGCAGTGCATTCTTGGCTCGACAATCACGGGCGCGAAGCGGATGATTTCGCCGCCGATCACCCTGCCAACCGCCTCTATCTCGATTATTATGTCGAAATGGGCATGAGCGAAGCGCGCGCCCGCGATTTTTACGCCATGACCAATTCCGTTCCGCATTCCAGCGCCCTGTGGCTCGACGCGGGCGATATGCGCCCATGGTTGCAGCCAGAGCGCACACCCTCCTACCGCGCGCCCGCCGTGCAAGCTGCGGTAAGGGTCAATGCAGGACCGATCACTTTGGAGCGATTGACGGAAGAAAAGATGCCGAGCTGGACTTTGCCAAGCGTGAATTTTGATGCGCCGCCAGCGTTAATTCCGGCCCAGATTGATCCCGCGCTGGATTATGTCGATCTGTCAGCGATCACTCTGGCGCAGCTGGATCAAACCATCATTGGCTAAAATCCCTTGATCGCCGTTCGAAGCGGGTCGGGATTTTGGCCAAGCACTTCTTGACTCGCGCATCGCATTCCCATAGTTGCGCGCCCCTGATCAGAGCGTTTCGTGCGCTCGAACATATGGTCGCTGCCGCCGAAGTCTCTTACGGCTCCGGATGTAAGACCAAACCAGATTTATTGAGGACGATATGAAGCGGACTTTCCAGCCAAGCAATCTCGTGCGTGCCCGTCGGCACGGTTTCTTCGCGCGCAAAAAGACAGTGGGCGGCCGCAAGGTTCTGCGCGCTCGTCGCAGCCGCGGCCGTAAGAAGCTCTGCGCCTGATGAGGCGCGCGGCCTATAGCGGGCTGCGCTTTTCTTAAATCTGCGGCGCTTTAACCGCAGCGCAAAGGGTGGATGCTTCCACTTTTTTGTAGCGTATTTACGGGCTCCCTAATGGGGCCCGTTTCGCGTATCTGAAACATGATGGCCAAAACCTTCGCCCCAAAAGTTCTGACGAAGCGCGCCGATTTTCTGGCGGCGAATAAAGGCCTGCGCAATGCGCGGGCCGGATTCGTTTTGCTAACGCGCGCCAATTCCGAACTAAAAGGCGGGCCCGAAAACAATCAGGCAAACAATCAGGCAAACGATCAGTCAGATGAGCAGGTGGGCGGGAAAGGTGTGCGGTATGGCATCACCGTCACCAAGAAAATCGGCAATGCGGTGGTGCGCAACCGTATGAAACGCCGTTTTCGCGAATTGCTGCGCGCGGCATTGGCGGATCACGCTTTGCCAGACCATGATCACATCTTAATCGGACGCGCGGGCGGGGTCGAACGAGACTTTGGCAAAATGGCCGAAGAGTTATCGCAGGCGCTGTCGCGGGCACGCGCAGGCAAAGGCGATCCGCCGCGCGGTCGCAGACCCATGAGGGGGTCAAAAAAGGCACCTCAAAAGGGCGGCCAAAAGCCCCCGCAAAAGGACGGGGCATGAAGCATATTTTCATCCTCATTGCGCGCGCTTGGCAGCTCGGCCCGTCGCGTATTTTGCCGCCCACATGCCGTTATTCTCCATCATGCAGCCAATATGCGATTGAGGCTCTGGCCAAATATGGTGCGGTGAAGGGTGGATGGCTCGCGCTAAAGCGTATAGGGCGCTGCCATCCGTGGGGTGGTCATGGCCATGATCCGGTTCCTTGAGCGTCTCGGCTAGGGCGCAAGTTGGGGCTGGAAAACCGGACTGTCATGCCCACATAATACACTTAACACGCAAATATTCTTTGACACTTTGAAGGCATAATCTTGGACAATCAGCGCAATCTCCTGCTCGCCGTCGCGCTTTCCGGCTTGCTCATTCTCGGTTGGGATTTCGGGATGCGGTATTTTTACCCGCAAAGCGATGCGCCCGTGTCTAACGATGTCTTAGAGGCGAGCGTACCTGCCGCCACGGCGGATGGTTCCGGCACGGCAACCGGAGCAGCAACAGATACGGCGATTGTTAGCGCGGATGGCGCGGATCAAGCGGTTGTGATCGAAGCGCCCGCGGGACCGATTGACATGGTCACGGCGCTTGCAGATCCAAACCGGGTCGCGATTGACGCCCCGCGCCTGGCCGGTTCGATCAATCTGGTCGGCGCGCGCATCGATGACATCGTGCTGAAAGATTACCAAGAGAGCGTCGACGAAGATAGCGGCCCCGTGCGCCTGTTCGCGCCGGAACGCACCGATGGCCAACATTTCGCAGAGTTTGGTTTCATGGTCGGCGGCCAGCGCCCCACGGGCCGCGAGCTATGGCAGGCCGATGGCGAGCTGCTTTCCAGCGATACGCCGGTAACGTTGAGCCGCACTGATGCCGCCGGTGTGACGTACAATATCCGCCTTTCGATTGATGATCAGTTTATGATCACTGCCGAACAATCGGTTCAAAACACATCAGAAGCAGCGACCATTGTGCAGCCATTCGCGCTGATTAAGCGCACCAGCACAACCGCAACGCCCGACCAATTTATCGCCCATGCCGGCCCGCTTGGTGTGTTTGGCGGCACTCTCGAAGACCCGCATGCCTATCACGAACTGGCGGAGCTCGGCCGCTGGACCCCCGATGGTGCGGCGTCTTGGCTTGGCTTTGCTGACAATTACTGGCTGTCGGCGCTCGCCAAGGGTGACGGCGATGCTGATGTCGCCGGTTTCGAATCGCTTGGCGATGACCTTTTCCGTGCGGTGCTGCGCTATGACCCGCAAACGATCGCGGCGGGCGGGACGATCACGCAAACCACGCAGCTATTCGCAGGCGCGAAAGAAAGCGTGATCCTCGATCAATATGAAGACACCGGCATCACCTATTTCGGCAAAGCGATCAGCTGGGGCTGGTTCGAATGGTTTGAGAAGCCGCTTTTGTGGCTGCTGCGGACGCTTAACAATCTGGTCGGCAATTTCGGAATTGCGATCATCCTGCTGACCTGCATCATTCGCGGATTGCTGTTCCCTGTTGCGCAGAAACAATTTTCGTCGATGGCGCAGATGAAGGCGCTTCAACCCAGAATGAAGGCCATTCAGGAGCGTTATAAGGACGACAAGCAGCAGCAGCAGCAAGAGATCATGAAAATGTACAAGGAGGAGAAGGCCAATCCGCTGGCCGGCTGTCTCCCGCTCATTATTCAGATCCCTATCTTCTTTGCGCTGTATAAAGTTTTGATCCTAGCGATTGAGATGCGGCATGAACCGTTCATCGAATTCTGGATTAAGGATTTGTCGGCGCCCGATCCGGCGAAAATCCTGAACGCGTTTGGCTATCTGCCTTACGAAGTTCCCGGTTTCCTTGGGATTGGTATTCTGGCGATCCTGCTGGGTGTCACAATGTGGCTGACCTTCAAACTCAACCCTGCCGCGATGGACCCGATGCAGCAGCAGATTTTCAATCTGATGCCGTGGATCTTGATGTTCGTCATGGCACCGTTTGCGGCAGGTTTGCTGCTATACTGGGTCACCTCGAACGTGCTGACCCTGGCTCAACAAAGCTACCTCTATTCCAAAAACCCGCAATTGCGGGCCGCGGCACAAAAGGAAAAAGAGGAGGCCGCCGCCAAGCGAGCCCGCGAGGCGGCAGAGAAAGCGGATGATGCAGCTAAGGACGGGGCGTGACCTCTCCTACAGAACGTGAGCAGCAAGAACGCGAGTTAGAAGAGCGTGAACAGATCCGGCGCGAAAGGACGGCTTCTAAGCTGTTTTCGGGCCGGGTCGATTTCCTGCTTTCTGCACCGCAGCTTAAATTCCTGCCGGAGCCCACGGTCCCAGAAATCGCTTTTTGCGGGCGCAGTAATGTTGGCAAGAGCTCGCTCCTCAACGCCTTGACCGGGCGCAAATCCATCGCGCGCGCTTCGGTGACGCCGGGCCGCACGCAAGAGCTGAATTTCTTTGAGATCGGCGAGCCGCTGCAGATGCGGCTGGTCGATATGCCGGGCTATGGTTTTGCCAAAGCGCCGGTGAAGATTGTCGATCGTTGGAAGAAACTCGTCAAAAGCTATCTGCGCGGGCGTCAGGTTCTCGCGCGCAATCTGGTGCTCGTCGATAGTCGCCACGGCCTTAAAGAGGTCGACCGCGAGATGATGAAGATGCTGGACGAAGCCGCCGTCGGATATCGGATCGTGCTGACCAAGACCGACAAGATCAAAGCGAGCGCATTAGAAAGCGTCGCCAACAAAGTCGCCGAGGAAGCGCGTAAGCACCCGGCGGCATTCCCAGAATTGCACCTTACCAGCGCGGAAAAAGGCATGGGGATCGATGCGTTGAGGGCGGCGATTGTCGCGGATGCTTTGGGCGAAAACGCCCCTTGGCACCGAAACTAGTCACTGGGCCTAGTCACCGAAACTAATCGCCGAACATTAGGCGGGCAATTTTGCCCGAGCGGCCTCGCGGAAAGAAACCAGCTTCCCGCGTTCTTCATCCCACAAAGTCAGCACCATGGACCGCAAGGCATTCATCGGGGTCAGCCGGTTAAACTCGTTCAATTCAGGATGCGCTTTCAACACGGCAGGCAGCCGGTAGAACGGAATGCGGCTGGCGAGGTGGTGGACATGGTGGATGCCGATATTCCCCGTGAACCAACGTAAAGGCGCGGGCAGGACGAGATAGGAACTGCCGCCCAAAGCAGCCTCATGGAATTTCCAATTCGGCTTGCGCTCCCAAAAGGCGTGTTCAAACTGATGCTGAACATAGAACAGCCAGACGCCCACGGATGCCGCGATCAGCAGCACCGGCAAGAACACCAAGGCGGTGGCCCATGCCCCGAAAGCAAAGCCCAGCCCGATCAGAATAATCGCCGTCACCGCATTGGTGAGCATGGCGCTCATCCAATAAATCAACCCTTCGCGCATCAAGCCAATTGGCAGCCGGTGGCGCAGCAGGAACAGATAGGCGGGCCCAAGGCCGAGCAGCACCGCCGGATGACGGTAAAGCCGGTAGAAAAATTTGCCCGTCCGGCTCAATTCCGCAAATTCTTGCACCGTCAGCGTATCGACATCGCCAAACCCGCGCGCATCCAGATTGCCGGTATTGGCATGATGCAAGGAATGGGATTTTTGCCAGCAATCATAAGGCGTAAGAGTGAGCACCCCAATCGCCCGGCCCAGCCATTTGTTGTAAGACTTCTTCGCCAAATAGGACCCGTGGCTGCAATCATGTTGAATAATGAACAGCCGCAATAACAACATGCCCGCCACCGGCGTCAGCGCGAGCGCGGCAAAATATCCCGCATCCACCGCGAACAGCATCGCGGCAAACAGGGTCGCAAATGGCACAAAGGTGATCGCCAATTCCCACAGGCTGCGGGCCAATCGCGGGGAGGTAAAGCTGTTCAATTCCCGCGCCAGCACTCTTGAATTGGGCTGTGGTTTCGCAGGAATATTGGCCGGACTATCGGCGGCAGAAATCGGTGTTTCTAATTCAGAATGCGGCACACGCACCTCTTTTTGGACCAACGGGGGGTGGCCATTGCGGAATGTTTATTGGCGGAAAATGACACTTTCAAGAGAGCTAACTCAAATTCATTGATGCGTCACGCTCTGCTTCATCCAAAGTGCCGCAAGAATGGGTGTTTGCGTGTGTTTCTTACGTTGCGAACAGCTGATCGGGATCGGCAAAGGCTTTAAATTCCAGAGCATTGCCCGCTGGATCGCGCAAGAACATGGTCGCTTGCTCGCCGGGCTTTCCCTTGAAACGGACCGCCGGTTCGATCACAAATTCAATGCCCGCATCTTGCAGTGTTTGCGCCAATTCCTGCCACTCATCCATCCCCAAGACCAATCCGAAATGCGGAACGGGAACGCCGTGACCGTCAACATGGGTGGTGGCCCTGTCGCTGATTGCCCTGTCGCCGATTGCCCGCGCGGTTAAATGGGTGACGATTTGATGGCCCTTGAAATCAAAATCGATCCACTCGTCACTGCTGCGCCCCTCGCGGCAACCCAGCAATCCGCCATAAAAGCGCCGGGCGGCGGCCAAATCATCGACAGGGAATGCAAGGTGAAAAGGGGGTAGGGCCATGCGGCAAATTCCTTTGGTTACGCGCCGAGTGATCCCGTTCAGGCTCGACAGCCAATCGGTGAATACCTAGGACAAGGATAATCCTCTCTCAAGCAGCCAATGGAGCCGCGAAATCCTATGAAGCTGATAATCGGCAATAAGAATTACTCGAGCTGGTCGCTGCGCGGCTGGTTGGCGGCGAAACAATCGGGATTGAGCTTTGAAGAGATCACCGTCCCGATGCTGGGTGAGCAATGGGAAAACCGTAAGGAAACGGACGAATTTCAACCCTCCAGCGGTAAGGTGCCGATCCTGTGGGATGGCGACAATGTGATCTGGGACAGCCTCGCGATTATGGAGCATCTTGCCGACAAAGTCGGCCGCGACCGGTTTTGGCCAAAGGATGACGCCGCACGTAGCATGGCACGCTCTATGGTGGCGGAAATGCATTCCTCCTACCCTTCGCTGCGCAGTGATATGCCGATGAATGTGCGCCGCCGAATTCAGCTTCAGAATGTGTCAGATCAAACGCGCGCCGACGTTGTGCGGATTTTGGGCCTATGGGCAGAGGCGCGGGCGCGGCATGGTAGCACGGGGCCGTTCTTGTTCGGCACATTCGGCGCGGCTGATATTTTCTACGCCCCGATTGTTTCACGCTTTTTGACCTATGGAATCGGCGTACCCGGCTTTGCGCAAAGCTATATGCAGGCGGTCTGGGAACATGCCTGGATGGAGGAATGGATCAGCGCATCGCAAGATGAAGAATGGGTGATCGAACAATATGAAACGGTCGGATCATGAGGGGGTTGCTCGCGGCATTATGCGCCTTCGCTCTTTTGATCCCGGCACAGGCGAATGCGTGGGGATTTTACGCGCACCGCACCACCGCTGACATAGCAGAGGCTAATATCTCGCCTGCTGCGCGCGCCGAAATGCGGCGATTGATGCGCGCAGAAGCTGGTCTTGGCACACCGGAATGCGCGCTGACTTCGGTGCAAGATGCCAGCACATGGCCCGATTGCGTGCGCCGCAGTTTCTGGCGCTGGGGGTACACGGCATCGTGGCATTACCGCACCGCGCCGATTTGTGAGGCGTATAATCCGCGCGCCAATTGTTCGGGCGGCAATTGCGTGACCGCTCAGATAGAGCGTAATCACCGTATTTTGGCCGATGAAAGCCTGCCCGATCACGTCCGTCTGCAAGCGCTTGCGTTCATGGTTCATTTCGCCGGTGATGTTCACATGCCGTTGCATTCCGGCGACAAAAATGATCGCGGCGGAAATGACCGGGAGGCCGACTATGGCGCAGTGCCGGGGCTCAATCTGCATTGGATTTGGGACGGGCCGCTGGCGGAACGCGCGGTGACCGATCCGGCGCACCCCGTGGTGCGGCGTTATTCTGCGGCAGAGCTTGCCGATTTGGGCGGCGGAGATGCCGCCGATTGGGGCCGTGAAAGCTGGCAAATTGCCCGCGAATTTATCTACCCCACCGCTTTTGACACAGACGAAGTGTGCGCAGGCGAATTGCCGATGAAGACGGTCTATACCGAAGAGGACATTGCCAAGTCTGTGCCGATCGCGCGGCGGCGTGTGCAACAAGCCGGGGTGCGGATCGCGGATTTGCTAGAATCGGCATTCGCGCCCGGACCTTTGCCGGAGCCGTCACGATGAGCCGCGCGCTGGATTGCGCCAAGCGTCTGATTGGCGAGCCTAGCGTCACCCCGGCCACCGGGTCGGTGTTCGATGCGATGGAAGAGATGCTCGCGCCGCTGGGGTTTGCCATCCACCGGTTTCAGCGCGGAGAGGGCGCAGAGGGCACCGAAGAAGCGCCCGTCGAAAACCTGTTCGCAATCCGTCACGGACCCGCTGGATCAAAGCACTTGGCCTTTGCCGGGCATCTCGATGTGGTGCCGCCGGGGGAAGGGTGGATCACCGACCCGTTTGAACCCGCGACACGCGGCGAATTGCTGTTCGGGCGCGGCGCGGTGGATATGAAGGGCGCGATTGCCTCTATGGTCGCCGCCATTGCCGATGTGCCGCAAGATGCGGGCACCGTCAGTTTTATCATCACCGGCGATGAAGAAGGCCCCGCGCTTCATGGAACGCGCGCGCTGATCGATTTTATGGACGCCGAAGGGATCCGGCCCGATCTGTGTATCGTGGGGGAGCCGACAAGTGTGAACCGGCTGGGTGATATGATGAAGATTGGCCGGCGCGGTTCGGTGAATATCTGGCTCTCAGTTGACGGCACGCAGGGGCACGTCGCCTACCCGCATTTGGCCGATAATCCCATTCCCAAACTGGTCGCAATGCTGGCTGAACTTGATGATCTCACGCTCGATACTGGCACCGATTGGTTTCAACCCTCGAACCTCGAAATTACCGATATGGAAGTCGGCAACACCGCGCACAATGTCATCCCCTCTCAGGCGAAGGCGCGGATTTCGATCCGTTTCAACGATTTGCACAGCGGGGCGACTTTGTCCGAACGTGTGGTGGCGATTGCCGAAAAACATGGCGGCCATGCGCTGCCGATTATTTCTGGCGAACCGTTCCTGACCGCGCCCGGCGCGTTTTCAGATATGCTGGCGGCGGCGGTTGAGGCAGAGACCGGGATCAAGCCCGAGGCATCCACCACTGGCGGCACATCCGATGCGCGGTTCTTGCGCAGTGTTTGTCCGGTGATCGAATTTGGTCTGTGCAATGCGACGATGCATAAACGCGATGAAGCGGTGGCCATACCGGACCTTGATACGCTAGCGCGGATCTACACCCGGGCCGCGATAGGTGCGCTGGCGCTGGATAATATTGAACAAAAGGCGTGAGCCTAAGGAAAACCCGAACATGAAAACATGGTTTGCAATCCCGCTGTGGCAACGCGTTATTGGCGCGCTCATTTTGGGTGTGATTGTCGGGCGATTGTGGGGGCCAGAGGCCGCTAGCATCAAGATCATTGGCGATGTTTTCATCGGCTTTATCAAAATGCTGGTCGTGCCGCTGATCTTCTTCAGCCTCGTGGCGGGCGTCGCCGCGATTGGTGATCTGCGCAAATTGGGCAGCGTCGGGTGGCGCGCGCTTTTGCTGTTCGTGGTCAGCGGCCAGATTGCGGTGTGGCTGGGCCTCGGACTGGGCACTATTCTTGCCCCAGGCGCAGGTGTGGACACGTCCTCTATCACCAAAGGGGCAACGCCTGAGCCGAATGAGACCACGTTTAACGACATGATCCTTGGCATGATCCCGCAAAGCCCGGTTCAGGTGATGGCGGACGTCAATGTCCTGCCGCTGATCGTGTTTTCTTTGCTGATAGGCATCGGCATTTTGATGGCGAAGGAAGAGGGCGAGCCGGTCCTCAAAATCTTCGAAAGCGGCAGTGTGGTGATGCAAAAAGTCACCATGGTCGTGATGGAACTGACCCCATTTGGCGTCTTTGCACTGATGGCTTGGGTGGCGGGCACGCTGGGGCTGGATGCACTTGCGGCCTTGGGTAAGCTGGTGGCGCTGAATTATCTGGGCTGCTTGCTGATCATCCTTGTGATGTATTCATCCATGATCAAATTCATCGCCAAATTGCCGGTGATCGATTTCTTCCGCGGAATTATTGACGCGATTGCGGTCAGCTATTCGACCGCCAGTTCCAACGCGACTTTGCCTGTGACGCTGCGCTGCGTGCGGCGGAACCTTGGCGTGTCGAACTCCGTGGCGAGCTTCGTCGTGTCACTGGGCGCGACGATCAATATGAACGGCACCGCGATGTATCTGGGCCTCGCGACCCTGTTTGGCGCCCAGATTTTCGGCGTGGATTTGAGCTGGGGCGATTACCTGCTGATCTCGGTCCTTGGCACATTGGGAGCGGTCGGCGCAGCGGGCATTCCGGGTGCGGGCCTGATCATGATGGCGCTGGTGTTTGGCGCGGTTGGCGTGCCACTGGAAACGATTGCCTTTGTGGCAGGCGTTGACCGGATCATGGATATGATGCGCACGACGACCAATGTGTCTGGCGATGCGGCGGTGGCGACGACTGTCGCGGCGCTGACGGGCGAGATTGACGAGGCTGAGATGATCTCGGCGGATGATGTTTGAAGCCTGTTGATGAAAGCCAGTCCCGCTTCCGGCCCTGGTATAGAGGCGATCTTCACAGAAATTGTTTCAAGATATGAGGATGACGCCATTTTATTTGCAGATGCTGCCGAGATAGATCGGTGGGGTGCTAAACTGGGCGTTGATTGGTTGAAGTCGCTAGATGTGATCAGCGCAGAATTGGCTAAGCGCTATCAGTCAGGGTTGGTAAGCTATGAGATCGGGGACGCTATCGCCAATGATCTCTGGGGAGCGTTGATCATGAGGTCTGGTCAAGTTTCCAATGATGATTGGCCGACACTTTGCCAAAATGTCTACTTTGCTTTCGATGCAGGAGAGTACCGCAGGAAAGAAGATGGCGATGCAGATCCCGTCGAACTTTATACGAATCCAGCCATAGCCAAAATCATCGCTGATTTAGCCTAACGCCCCTTAGGCACTTCCATCACCTTCTTGCGAAAACTGCACAAATCCACCTGACCGCAGCGCCAGCATTCCGGCGTGCGCGCTTTGCATACATAGCGGCCATGCAGGATCAGCCAATGATGCGCATGCAGGCGAAACGGCTGCGGCACGCGCTTTTCCAGCTTCGCCTCGACATGATCGGGCGTCTTACCCTTGGCCAGACCCGTCCGATTGCCCACGCGCAATATGTGCGTATCGACTGCAAAGGTCTCTTGCTTGAACCAGCAATTCAGCACCACATTCGCCGTCTTGCGCCCCACTCCGGGTAGCCGCACGAGGTCTTCGCGCGTGCCGGGCACTTCGCCGCCATATTCGTCGACCAGCAATTGCGAGAGCGCAATCACGTTCTTCGCTTTGGAGTTGAACAGACCGATTGTCTTGATGTGGTCGATCAACCCGTCCAGCCCCAAATCCAGCATTTGCTGCGGCGTTTCCACCTTCGCAAACAGCGCGCGGGTTGCCTTGTTCACGCCCACATCGGTCGCCTGAGCCGATAGCGCGACGGCCACGGTCAATTGATAGGCATTGCCATATTCCAGCTCCGTCTCAGGCTCTGGATTGTCTTCGGCGAGACGGCGGAAAAATTCGAAGATTTGGTCTTTGGTCATTCATCTGCACTAGCGAGCTCATGCGCCGCTTTCCACTCCATCGCGGTCAATACGCGGTTACGCACCGATGGGTGGGTGTAGAACAGCGCTTCCTCCACCGGCCCAGCCAGTGGATAACGATATTCCGCTGTCTTCACTAGCGCCTCCGACAAGGCATCGGGCAATCCCACCGTCTCTAACGAATAGGCATCGGCTGCGCGTTCATTGGTGCGGATCAATGTGTTCAAAACCGGCTGAGTCAAGGTGAAGAACAGGCCGACCGCGAACAGCAACACCGGCAGGCCGCGCACATCGGCAATAGGTGCCGTGCTGCCAAAGACCCGCGCAAAGAACGGATAGGTTTTCGCCGTCAGGAAAAACACCGCGATCGACAAGGCAGAAATAATCCCGATCATCCACCACACATGGCCCAGCACGTAATGCCCGATCTCATGGCCGGTTACCGCGCTCACTTCGTCGAGCGATGCCTGATCCAAGGCGACATCCGACATTGCAATCCGCGCAGAACCGCCGATGCCTGAGACATTGGCGGTGAAGTTGTTCGATTGGCGCGACCCGTCAAAAACGAAAATACGGTCTTCGGCGATGCCCGCTTCTTCGGCCATGACCAGCACCGCATCGCGGACTTCGCCTTCGGGCAAAGGCGTGTAATCGTTGAAGAGCGGTTCAATCAAAGCGGGAGAGAGCAGCAGCCCGATTGCCGCAGTAGACGCGACCAATCCGCCCGCCCAAAGCCACCACAACTGGCCCGCCCGGCGCAGCAGAAAATAGAGGCCGATAAAAAACAACGCGCCCATAAGCGCGGAGATCACAAGACCGGTCGCGCTTTGCGTAAGGAAATCGGCAAGCGGTTGACTGGTGCGGCCGTAGGCGCTTTCCCGCGACCAATCGGTGTAGATGGAATAGGGCAGCAAGAGCAGCGCATCGACAATCGTGAAGACAGCCGCGACGACAAACACCCGCGCGTTCCTCCACCGGTCGGAGAGCAGACCAAAAACCTTGTCCAGAACACCAGTGCGTACAATGATCCAAGTAACAATGGCAGACACGATCAGCCCACCCAAAATCAGCCAGTGATTGCCCGTGGTATAGTCGCGCGAAAGAGCGAGTTCCGCTGCGCTCAGCGCGCTCATATGCGCATCGGTTGCGGCGATTGGATCGAATGCCATTGGGCTTTTCCCTGTTCCCGGTTGTTTGTTGTTACTTGCGGTTACGTCAGACCAAGCACATCATTCATGCTGTAGCGACCGGCTTCCCTACCGAGGAGCCATTCTGCCCCACGAACCGCACCGCGCGCGAATATCATCCGGTTTTCGGCTGAATGCGACAATGTGATGCGCTCTTCATCGCCTGCCAGAATGACGCTGTGATCGCCTGCCACACTTCCCCCGCGCAGCGTGGCAAAACCAATCGCCCCTTCTTCACGCGCGCCGGTGTGACCATCGCGCCCGCTTTCCATATTATCCGCCAAATCAACACCGCGCCCGGTCGCCGCCGCCTCGCCCAGCAATTTGGCGGTTCCTGATGGCGCGTCGACCTTGTGCCGGTGGTGCATTTCCAGCACTTCGATATCCCAATCCGGGCCCAGTTTCGACGCCGCCTCGCGCACCAGATGCGCCAGCAGAGTGACGCCCAAGGAGGTGTTGCCGGTTTGCAAAACGGGGATATGCGCGCTGGCCTCCTTGATTGCGGCAAAATGCGCAGGGTCGAGGCCAGTCGTGCCGATCAAAATCGGCAGCCCGGCGGCTTTCGCGGCATTAAGGTTGGCGATCAAAGCAGTGGGCGCCGAAAAATCGACGATTACATCACATGACGCCCGGCCAGAATCTGAAATTCCGCCCAAATCCGTTCCCACATCTGCGCCCATGGCCAGATGATGCCCGGCCTGCTCAATCGCCTGTTCGAGCGCTTGGCCCATGCGCCCTTGGTGACCGATCACTGCGAAATTTGCCATGTTTTACCCCTTGGGGCCGGTCCACTCAACTGGCGCATCCTATTCTGCGGGCATGTCCCCCAAAACATGCCGCGCACCGGCCAAACTCAGATGATTGTCGTCGTAATAGAGCGGGCTATCCCCTGCAACAATCATGGTTCGATCACCGCGTGTCATGCGATCAATGGGTTCTATGATTGTCACACCGCGCGCGCGCCATTTGGGAAAATGGCTGGTGAACCATGCGGTGTTTTCTTCAAATTCGGAAATCGGCAGGGTGGGGGCATCCAATCCCTGCTGCGCGAGCAGGCGCGGGACGGCCACCGGCTGGGTCGGGATCGGGCCGATAATGACGACGCGTTTGCCCATTTGCTGCAGCTGAGAGATCGTAGCGTCCATCAACTGATCCAGCCGCGCTTCGCGGTAGGGTGCTTGTTTCCAATATCCTGCGAGATAGACGGTGCTGAGCCGATCCGCCGCCGCAATTTCCGCCAAAACACCGCGATTGAACGCGGCGCATCGCGGATCCGTCGCCGGGTCATAGCCAATGGCGGGTGGACAGCTGCCGCGTGTGCGTTGCAAAATCACTTGACCGCGCGCGGCGTATCGTTCGCCCAGCACCCATGCGATCTCAACCCCGTGGCTGTCGCCCCAAATGATCGCAGCTGGTTCAACGCTTGGATCGGCTCCTGCCTCTGCGTCCCCTCTGGAGCCTTGAGCCGCCCCCAATGTGCAATCGGGCGAATGGTCCGCGATCCGGTCGGCAACGCAGGCGGCGCGCACCGGGCTGTGGTCATACACCGCATTGGCATAGCGCAGCGCGTTTTCGTCGAACCGCGCAGGCCATCCACTGCCGCCTAAAATACCTGGTGCAAGCATCAATGTGGCTGATCCGGCGACCACGCCGATGCCGCCCGCGCTCCATTGCCAGATGCGCTTTGCGGGAAAACGCGCCTTGCTGCGAAACGGCCTCTCAATGAACCGCCAGCTGAGCCATGCAACCGCGATAGAAACCGCGATCAGCGCCGCCGAATGCAGGCCAGTCAATTTCTCATCCAGCGTGTAGCGCCAGAATACAATGAGCGGCCAATGCCACAGATACAGCGAGTAGCTGATCAGCCCGATCCAAACCGGCCCCTTCATCGACAATATCTGGCCAGTCCGCGTCCCCGGGGCCGCATGGATCAGCGCCGCCGCCGCCAAAACAGGGACCAGCGCCGCAACGCCGGGGAAAACCGTGTGCCGATCATAAAGCACCGTCGCCGCGACGATGGCAGCGACAGCGGCCGCGCATATGACCTCAGCGATCCAGCGCCGGCGAATGGCGGGCACCATACCCATCGCCAAAAGCGACCCGGCGAACATTTCCCATGCCCGCGTTGGCAGCATGTAGAACGCAAATCCGTCGCTATCGGCTTGTTTGAAAACCGCCCAGACAAAACTGATCAGGGCCAAAACGATCACAGCTTTAAGCCGCCAAGCCGGCATGGTTCGCACGATCAGAATGAACAGGATCGGCAGGCCGATATAAAACTGCTCCTCCACTCCCAATGACCAAGTGTGCAGCAAAGGCGTGACCTGAGACGACGCCTGAAAATAGCCCGTCTGTGTGAACAGATAGACATTCGCCATAAACCCGATCGCTGCCAAAGCAGACGGCGCAACCCCGGCAAAATCATGCGGCAGGAACAGCCAGCTTGCCGCGATCAGGACAAATGCGATCATCGCCAATAATGCTGGCAAAATCCGCCGGGCGCGGCGCTCGTAAAAAGTCAGGATGGAAAACTCGCCCGCATCCACTTCGCGGGCGATGATCCCGGTTATCAAGAAACCGGATATGACGAAGAATATATCCACGCCGATAAACCCGCCCGAAAAGCCGGGAACCTTCGCATGGTAAAGCACCACCGGCAGCACTGCGAGCGCCCGCAACCCGTCAATGTCGGGGCGATAGGATTGGCCAGAGGGCGTGCCATTAGAAAGGGGCGCAGGGCTGCTCATCGTGGCTTGCCAGTTAGAGCAATATGGTAAACATTCCGGCCACATGACTAACCATTCCCCCAGCATCGTGATCCTGACAGGCGCCGGCATTTCGGCAGAGAGCGGAATTGACACTTTTCGTTCCGCTGGCGGGCTGTGGGAGCAGCACAAGGTCGAAGATGTCGCCAAGCCAGAAGGGTTCGCCCGCGATCCGGAATTGGTGCTGGGATTTTACGATGCGCGGCGGGCGGCCTTAGCTGGGGTGGAGCCGAATGCGGCACATCATGCTTTGGCGCGATTGGCGGCGGAATATTCGGGCGAATTGCTGCTCGTCACACAAAATGTCGATGATCTGCATGAACGCGGCGGATCGCCCCAAGTTCTGCATATGCATGGCGAGTTGAAAAGCGCCCTGTGCCAATCCTGCGAAATGCGCAGCGCGTGGGATGCGCCAATGTTGGAAGCGGGTGGGCGGCGGCCCAAATGCCCGATTTGCGCAGCCCCCAGCCTGCGTCCCGATGTCGTGTGGTTTGGCGAAATGCCCTATCAGATGGAGCGGATTTACGCCGCTCTGTCTGCGTGCGACTTGTTCGTTAGCATCGGCACATCCGGGGCGGTCTATCCGGCGGCTGGGTTTGTGCAGGAGGCGAGAGGTGCGGGCGCGGCAACGTTGGAATTGAACTTGGAACCGAGCGAGGGCAGCCATCATTTCGCAGAAGCGCGCCACGGGCCAGCCAGCCAATTGGTGCCGCAATGGGTCGGAGAAATGCTTGGCGCTTAACTGTCCTTAGAGCGCGGCAATCGCGGCGAGCGCTTGTTCCAAACGATCACCGGGCGGCGCGTCGATCACCGCAACCTTCGCGTGATGCGCCGCCAATTCATCCCGGCACAGCGCATCGAACCGCACTCTTTGCGTTTCCTGCGCAAACATCCGCGTGCCGTCATCAACCCACGGCAAATTCGGCGGTAAATAGAGATACAAATCGGCAAGTTCATAGGCCGGCCCAGACAATTCGCGGCCCAGCAGCATCATGCTCCACGCGCGCGTCATCAGCCAATCGGTATCGGAGATAAGCACCGGCCCGGACCATTCACGCGCCGCCTCGATCATCGCCTGATGCGCAGCGGCGATTGTCTCCAGATCAGCTGGGGTCAGGTCATTGCCATGCATTTCGCAGTGGGAACGGCCATATTCTGGCACCCAAGGCGTGTCCCAATGCTCTGCCAATTGCTTGGCCAATGTCGATTTGCCGACGCTCTCGCTTCCGTGCAGAACGATTGTCTTTACCTGATCGCGGCGGACGGGTGCGGGCAGATATTTCCAATATTTCGCCGGATTATCCCGAATGATCGTGCCCGACAGGCCGCCAAGACCGCGCCCATCTGCGCCCAAAATCCGCGCACCGAGCGGAATGAATGTGCCGCCAACACGCCGCGCCAGTTCCATGCCATAATCCTCGCCAGCGAAAACAAAGTTGATCGGTTCCGGGTGGGCATCGTGTGTAATGCCCGTCCAGATCGGCCAGAATTCATCGCTTTCACTGGGATGCTGGGGCACGTCGCCGCAAAAGGAGACGATCCGGCAATCAGGGAAAATTTCACGCATCCACTGCGTGCGCTGTTCACCCGGCATATCATCATGGGGCATCGAACAGACCAAAATCGTCAATTCCTCCACCATAGCAGCAGCCGCGCGGCACAGCGCCACGTGCCCGGCATGCGGCGGCATAAATTTGCCAAGGATAAAGCCGCGTCTTTTCATCTCGCTAAGCGCAATGTCCGTCAGCTGCTCGCGTGTTCGCGTTTGGGCCCGCCCTTTCGGCTTTGATCCATTGCCACAGGCCGACGCTCGCCATCACAAAGAACACCGCATAAAGGCCGCTCGTGGCCGTCAATTCGCGCGTGTAAAACAGCCAGATCGCCAAAATGTCGATCACAATCCAATAGATCCAATTTTCCACCCGCCTTTGCACCAACAAACATTGCGCGGCGATACTCGCGGCGGCGATAAAGGCGTCGGGATAGGGCGCGGCGGCATCGGTGTAGCGGTCCATCGCGCTGCCGATGGCAAAAGCCAGAGCGGCCGTGCCCAGCGCCCAGATGGCCGCGACCCCGGGCGTTGACCAGCGCACCTCAATCGAGCCCGCCTCGGCTTGCGCGGCGCGCCAGCGGGTCCAACCGTAAATCTGAATGCCCAGAAAAAAGACCTGAAGCGCAGCCTCGCTGTACAATTTCGCATCATAGAAAACGACGCCGTAAATCGAGACCATCACGATCCCGAACGGATAATTCCAGATGCTGCGCCCGATTAACAATCCGACATTGGCAATACCCAGCGCCACCGCGATGAGCTCTAGATAGGCCATCACGCCGGATCTTGCGCGTCGAGGCTGCCCGCCCCGCACGTCCCGCATGCCCTGCAAGCGGCGTCTTTGCCGATCGTCAATGTTCGCATGCCCGGCTGCATCCCGTCGAGAATGTGCAATTTGCCCCACATTGGCTGGCCAAAGCGGCTGATGCCGGTGAGCAATATGCGCACCGCCTGCATCGCCGCAAAACTGCCGGTCCATCCGGCCATTGCGCCCAACATGCCGTCTTCGGCGCAGGTGTCGCAATCCTCGGCATCAAACGCGTCACCGACGAAGCAGCGATAGCAGGCCTGTCCCGGCAAATGCCCGGCAAAGGCGCCGACTTGCCCTTGAAAGCGCCCAACTGCTGCCGAAAGCAGCGGCACGCCTGCACGGACGCAGGCATCGGACACCGCCAGCCTTGTGGCGAAATTGTCCGTTCCATCAATCACCAGATCAACCCCGCTCAGCAAATCTGCGGCGTTGACCGCCGTGATACGCGTGTCGCTGAGCGTGACGTCCAATGTGTCATCAAAATTCGCCAGCCAGCGGCGCGCGCTGGTCGCCTTGCCATGCCCGACATCGCGCGTGGTAAAGATCGTTTGCCGCTGAAGATTGGAGGCGTCGACGCTGTCATCATCCACCAAAGTGAAGCGCCCGATCCCTGCACCCGCAAGATATTGCAAAGCCGGCGATCCGATCCCGCCAAGGCCGATTAACGCGATATGCTTGCCCGCCAAGGCAACCTGACCGGCCCCGCCAATTTCAGGCAGAACGATATGGCGCGCGAAGCGGTCTAAACGAGCCGGAGAGAGGCCGGATGAGGCTGTGGATGAACTCATGGAAAGACTGTTGGCAGGCTGTTCGTGGCCTGTCGACAGGCTGTTTACGCCATGCTGTTTAAGAACGGCGCGTCAAACCCTGTCCTGCCCCAAATGAGCAGGGGAAGATACGCAGCTTTTACGCAGTTATGCGCCAACCTGCCTCAGCTTTCCAACTGCCTCAACAGACTGCGCACATCGCCGTCCATATCCGCATCACGGGTGCGCAGATCTTCGATCAGACGCACCGCATGGATCACGGTTGAGTGATCGCGCCCGCCAAATTTGCGTCCAATCTCTGGATAGCTGCGCGGGGTGAGCACTTTGGACAGATACATCGCCACCTGACGCGGGCGCACCACGGCGCGCGCGCGACGCTTTGATGACATTTCGCTGCGGTCGATCCGGTAAAATTGGCAGACCGTGCGCTGAATCTCATCAATCGTAATCCGGCGGCGATTGGCCGATAGAATATCGGTCAATTGTTCCTCAGCCAGATTGAGCGAAACTTCTTGGCCGGTTAGCTGCGCGTAAGCGATCAGTTTGTTAAGACCGCCAACCAATTCGCGAACATTGCGCGTTATGGTGCGGGCGAGAAAATCAATCACATCCTCTGGCACGGAAAGCGGCGCGAAGCGCTGAAGTTTCGATTCCAAGATCTTCTTGCGCAATTCAATATCCGCCGCCTGAATATCGGCGACCAGACCCATGGAAAGGCGGCTGAGCAAACGCGGCTCTACCCCGTCCAATGCTTGCGGTGCACGGTCAGCGGCAAACACCAACCGTTTGCCTTCCGCCAGCAGCGCATCAATCGTGTAAAGCAGCTCTTCTTGCGCCGACGCTTTGCCGATGATGAATTGGATATCATCCACCAACAGCAGGTCGAAACTGCGCAGGCGCGCTTTAAATTCGATCATCTGATTGGCTTTGAGCGCTTGGACGAATTCAACCATGAAGCGTTCTGCGCTGCAGTAGAAAATCCGGGCGCGCGGGTGCGATTGCAAGAAGGCATGACCAATTGCGTGGAGCAAATGGGTTTTGCCCTGACCGGTCGCGCCCTTGAGATAGAGCGGCGAGAATTGTGGTTGCTGCGTTGCGGCCATCCGCTCTGCGGCGTTGCAGGCGAGGACATTGGCCTCACCCGTGATGAAGGCGGCAAAGGTCAGCGAAGGATCAAGCCCGACCGAGCTGGTAAAGCCCGCATCGCCAATTGTGCCTGCTGCGACCGCAATCGCGCTGGCCCCGTCATTAGCCGGGCGGCGGCCATCATCCAGACGCAATTCGGGCAGCTGACGCCGGCCAGGATGCACCTGAATGTTCACATTGCGGACATCGCCGCGCACGATTTTCCAAGCGAGCTGCAGCCGCTCATGAAAGCGGTCTTTCACCCAATTGGCGGAAAATTCGGTCGGCAGGAACAGGTCCAGCACACCGTTTTCTTTGTTGATCCCGCCAACCTGAATCGGCTTGATCCATTGGCTGTGCAGCTGATGACCAAGATCCTTGCGAAGACCCTGGCTGATATCAGCCCAATCCGCGGCAAGGTTAACGGCTTCTGCGTCTTCCATCAGATCGTCGTCTGAATGGCCGCGCGCGCCCCGCGTTTTGTTGATCTTGTGCACCATGGTTTCCCGCTACTCTCATTACCCCGGAACGAAAGTGTTCCTGAGGCGCCCTCCATTTTGCCGCAGACAAAATCCCCCCATCCTGCAAAATCGAATTTTGCAGGGGATCTTTCGTGCCCAGACTGTGTGACCCCCGAGCTGTCCCGCTCCGAGTGAGTGATGAATTAAGAGCCGGAAGGCCTTCAGCGCAAGCGCTCAATTGCAATAAATCTTAAATATTGTTGTTGACTCGTCGCAACCCCGCAGGCTTGCGTTCAAGTCTATGATTTTGCTGGATAAGTGCCTTTTGAGACATGCGAATCGTTGAGATTCCTAATGTTTCCAATGCACAGTGGCCCATCATGCCCCATCACATCTGTCGCAAAAGAAAAGGGCCATGCCAATCGGCATAGCCCTTATCCACTTTACCTAGTCGTCAGATACGTAAACTAACGTATCTGCGCGGCGATTGCTCGCCGAATCGCTGCGAATCAGAGAGCAGCGACGCGCTTTGACAGACGCGACATTTTGCGTGCGACAGTGTTCTTGTGCATCACACCGCGTGCGACACCGCGCGCCATTTCAGGCTGGGCGTCTTTAAGAGCAGCAGCAGCGGCAGTTTTATCGCCAGCTTCGCAGGCCGCTTCGACCTTTTTAACAAAACCGCGGATGCGGCTGACGCGCGCGCCATTGATTTCAGCGCGGGCATTGTTGCGACGGATGCGTTTGCGGGCTTGCGGCGAATTGGCCATATCTGTGTCTGTCTCGCGTTTTGTTCAGGCCGCAAAAGCGCGGCGTCAAAATGAATCTGGTTTGTCTTCGAAAAAGGCGCGTAGAATCATATCCCGCACCCCGGAAAGAGCGCCGCATAAGCCGGACTGGGCGAATCGTCAAGAAACTTGGGTGTTCGCGCTTCAGCTTTGGGTTACTTCTGACACTTGGCGCAGTACCACGTGCTGCGCCCGCCTTGCGCGATCCGGCGGACGGTGCCGCCATCTTCGCGGCGGCATGGTTCCCCTTCGCGGCCATAGACATCAAAGCGGGTGGCAAAATATCCCAGCTCTCCGTCAGGCGCGGCGTAATCGCGCAAAGTCGACCCGCCATCTTTGATAGAGGCCTCCAGCACTTCGCGGATCACCGGCACGAGCCGTTCCAATTGCGGTTTCGTCACCTTGCCGCCCGCCTTTAACGGATGGATGCCCGCCCGCCACAGCGCCTCGCACACATAGATATTGCCCAGCCCGGCGACGATCCGCTGATCCAGCAGGCATAATTTGATCGGCTGGCTCTTGCCCTTCATCGCGGTTTTGAGATGCAGCGGCGTCAGTCCCGGCCCCAAAGGTTCCGGCCCCAGCTGGGCAAATTGCGGCCATTTATACAGCGCATCGCTGCTGATCAGATCCACCGATCCGAACCGGCGCGGATCGCACAGAGTGAATTGATCGCGCGCCGTTTCTAAAATCATATGATCATGTTTGTCCGGGCTTTCCGGATTGATGCGCCATCGCCCGCTCATGCCCAGATGAAAGATCAAGGTGGAGCCGCGGTCCAAATGGATCAGGCCGTATTTCGCCCGCCGCGATAGGCCGGTGACCTGCGCGCCGGTCATGACTTGCACCAATTCTGGCGGGAAGGGGCGGCGCAAATTGGGGCGGTTCAGCACCACCCGTTCAATCCGCTCCCCATCAAGGAAGCGGGCAAGGCCGCGCACGGTTGTTTCGACTTCTGGTAATTCTGGCATTTGCTGTCTGACGATTCTCAGTGTGTCTTGTTGTGTCTTAGTGTGTCTCAGTGTGATCTTTTGCTTCTATGTGGGTTAGCCAGGTTCCTAGCCAGCCCTCGTGCTCCTTTTCCGAATCAAATTTCCCAAGGGATGGTGGCGCGCAATAGGACCCGGAATTGGGCGCGGGCTCGCTAGCCGGGGAAGTACGCGGAATAGACCCCGCAAACCCACTAGGCGCGCACGGCAATTGCCTCTAGGACGCAGGCCATGACTCAAAGTACGCAAAACACGCCTCCTGCTGATGATGGCACCGTCTCTTTTGGCTATGAACAAGTCACGCCCGAAGACAAAACCCGCCGCGTGGGTGAACTGTTCACCAGCGTCGCCAAAAAATACGACATTATGAACGATGCAATGTCGCTCGGCATGCATCGTGGGTGGAAAGATCGCTTTGTCAAACGCGTGAAGCCGCAGCCCGGTGAGCGTATTCTCGATATGGCAGGCGGCACCGGAGATATTGCGTTTCGCATGGCTGACCGGGGCGCGGACATCACCGTGGCGGACATCACGCAAGGGATGCTCGATGTCGGGGCAGAGCGCGCGATGGAGCGGGAGGAGGGACCAGACACAGGCAGCCTCGTCTTCACTTGCCAAAACGCCGAAGAGGTTGATTTTGCGAGCAATTCCTTTGATGCCTACACCATTGTGTTTGGCATCAGAAACGTGACCTACAAGGAAAAAGCTTTGGCCGAAGCGCACCGCGTGCTGCGCCCCGGCGGGCGGTTTTATTGCATGGAATTTTCGACCACGGAATGGAGCGGGTTTCGAGAGGCCTATGACCTCTATTCGAACCAGATCATGCCGCGCATGGGGCAAGTGATCGCAGGGGATGCGGATTCCTACCGCTATTTGGTCGAATCGATCCGCAAATTCCCGACCTTGCCAGAATTTGAACGCATGATCCGCGGCGCAGGGTTTGTGAACACCAAGGTCGAAAGCATTCTCGGCGGCGCTGTCGCGATCCATTCCGGGTGGAAGATCTAAATACGTGACCAGCTCAGTTACGCATCTGTATCGCCTCGCGCGTTGGGGCATCACGCTTGCTCGGCGGCGCGCATTAGTGGGGATCGAAGATGATCCCAACGCCCCGCCGCAGGTCCGGCGATTGGCGCGGCTGGCGCGGCTGGCCACCTTTACCGGCAAACAGGGCGAGCGTGATTATGCCGGCGCATTCCGCGCGATTGGTCCGGCGGCGATTAAGCTGGGGCAATCCTTGGCCACGCGCCCCGATCTGGTTGGTGAAGAGGCGGCGCATAATCTGCTCAGCCTGCAAGACAATTTGCCGCCGGTTTCGTTTGCCGAAATAGAGGCGCAAATCGCGGCGACCTTTGATCAGCCGCTGGATACTTTATTTGCCGAGATTGACCCCGAACCGGTTGGCGCGGCCTCTATTGCGCAGGTTCATAAGGGCGTGACCACCGATGGCCGCACGGTTGCCGTCAAAGTGCTGCGCCCCGGCATTCGCGAAAAATTCGCGCAAGACATTGAAACCTACGAATGGGCTGCCGCGCATGTGGAGGCGATGGGCGGAGAGGCAACGCGCCTGCGTCCGCGCCTGACCATCGCCAATTTCAAACGCTGGTCGCATTCTGAGCTGGATTTGCGGCGCGAGGCGGCCTCCGCCAGCGAATTGGCGGAGGATATGTCGGGCGTTGGCGGATACCGCATTCCGGCGGTTGATTGGGACCGCACCAATGGCCGGGTGCTGACGATTGAATGGGTGGACGGCGTCAAAATCTCTCGCCGCGACGAATTGCTCGCGCGCGGACATGACCTAAACGCAATCTCTAATCGTTTGGTGCTCAGTTTCCTGACCCAAGCGATCAGCGCCGGTTTCTTCCATGCCGATATGCATCAGGGGAACCTGTTCGTTGAGGATGACGGAACAATCGTGGCGATTGATTTCGGGATTATGGGCCGGATTGATCTGCGCGCGCGGCAATGGCTCGCGGAAATTCTCTATGGCCTGACCACGGGCAATTACAAACGCGTCGCGGAGATCCATTTTGAGGCGCAATATGTGCCCAGCTATCATTCGGTTGGCGAATTTGCGACGGCCTTGCGTGCGGTCGGCGAACCGATGCGCGGCAAGCCGGTGAAGGAATTGAGCGTTGGGAATATGCTCGACGGATTGTTCGCGATCACGCGCGATTTCGACATGCAGACGCAGCCGCATTTGCTACTGCTCCAAAAAACGATGGTGATGGTCGAGGGGATCGCGACGCAGCTCAACCCAGAGATCAATATGTGGGACACCGCCGCGCCGTTTGTGCGCAGCTGGATCCGCGACGAATTGGGGCCAGAGGCGGCGGTGGCGGACCGGATCAAGGAAGACACCGAAACCCTGTTCCGTTTGCCCGGCCTGATCCGCCGTATCGAAGACCGCTTCCCAGCGAAAGGCGGCGCGCCAGAATCCGCGCCTTTGCCTGACATTGCCTTGCTTACAGACAAGCGGGAACGCAGCGGCGGCGGCTGGATCGGCTATTTCGTGGCCGGTCTATTTGGCGCCGGTGCGGTTTGGGGGGCGGGCCTTGCGGGCTTGCTTTAAGAATTAGGCGGCGGCCTTATTCGGCAAAACTCGCGCGCCGATAATACCAAATATGCCCAGCAAAGCCTCCACGATCATCGGCGGAATATAGCCTTCAAAACTGCCGTAAGCCGCCAGCGCGATTAGCCGCACCGCCAATGTCACCAGCATCAATGCCGCACCAATGATCAACGGGTCGCCGCGCTGCGACCATGCGCCCCAGATGAAGCACCCGCCGCCAACGCAGAAAAATGCGGTCATATCGGCGCGGATTGACGTCAGGCCATGCGCCCCTTCGACCGCCAAACCGAAATCGGCCGCCGATTGCACCGGGTCGGTCAAAAATCCGAAACCCATAAAAACGAGCAACAACCCGCCTAAAGCCAATCCAACCCGCAGCGCAATAATCATCACCAATCCCCTCTTTTGCCCGCTTATGACCCCGGCGCGGCATAAGCACAATCTTAACCATCACAGGGCAGGGCAAACCTACAAACAAAGCTGCACTTGGCGCAGGTTGAGCGGGGCGCTAGGAAGCATGTGAAGCGGGCATTCAGACGGCCCGCATGAGGAGTGAGACGGGGATGAGCGCAGCAGGACCAAAGGTGCTGTTAGTCGTGGGCGGCGGGATCGCGGCCTACAAATCGTGCGAGCTTGTGCGGCTCATCCGCAAAGGCGGGGCCGATGTCACCTGCGTCGTGACCAAAGGCGGGCAGCAATTCGTGACGCCAATGTCGCTCGCGGCGCTGAGCGAAAATCAAGTCCATACCAGCCTGTTTGACCTCAAAAACGAAGTCGAGATGGGCCATATTGAATTGTCGCGAGAGGCTGACCTTGTGGTCGTATGCCCGGCCACTGCCGATTTGATGGCGAAAATGGCGGCGGGTATTGCCGATGATCTGGCGACGACTTTGATCCTGGCCACGAACAAGCCGGTGATGGCCGTGCCTGCCATGAATGTGAAGATGTGGGAACACGCCTCCACTCAGCGCAATGTGAAAGAATTGAACGAAGCCGGCGTTACGGTCCTGCACCCGGATGAAGGGGCGATGGCCTGCGGCGAATTTGGTTATGGCCGATTGCCAGAACCGCCCGCGATCTGGGCCGCGATTGCCGGGCATTTGGGGATCGAAATTCCTGAAGAAGAAAGCGCGCCTGTTGCTGCGAATGATGCGGTAGAGGCGCTGGAGCCGGACAATGAGGGCGCCGAAGATGGCGGCTCGATGGGCGGATTGGGCGGATTGCTCTCTCGCATTATCCCGCGCTCCACCGAAAAACGCAGCGCCGAAGACATTGATGCCGATCTGGACGCAGAAGCAGCGCAGGACGGGTCTGAGGAATTGGCTCCCGAGGATTTTGAAGAAGAAGATATCGAATTCAATCCCGACCTTGCCGGATCGCCGCTGGCAACCAAAGGCGCAGGGCGCGCCGCGCCGCCGATGGACCCGGATGCGATCAATCACGAGGTTGACGACCGCAAATCCGCGCCCGAAATTATCGAGCAGCCAGAGGCGGAAGAAGAAGAGACCGCAGAAGAAGCAGCCCCGCGCAAGATCGCCGCGAAACAGGCCGTATCTGGCAAAGTTCAAGCCATCGAAGCCGATGAAGCCGCCATTGAAGGCATCATCGCCGACGCTGCGCATCAACCGCTTGATGGCCGCCATGTTTTGGTGACCGCCGGGCCGACATGGGAATCGATCGATCCGGTGCGCTATATCGCCAACCGGTCCAGCGGGAAGCAAGGCTTTGCCATTGCCGCCGCCGCCGCCGCTTTGGGGGCAGAGGTCACTTTGGTGGCCGGGCCGGTCGCGCTGAAAACACCGGGCGGCGTAAACCGCATTGATGTTGAAAGCGCGGAAGAAATGTCGACAGCGGTGAAGCGGGCCTTGCCCTGCGATGTCGCAGTTATGGTGGCCGCCGTCGCGGATTGGCGGCCCAAGGAATATCGCGATGATAAGATCAAAAAACGCGGGTCCGCCCCGCCGGCATTGATGCTGACGGAAAATCCCGACATTCTCACCAACCTTGCCGCTGGATCGAACCGTCCCGAATTGGTGATCGGCTTTGCCGCAGAAACCGACAGCGTGCTCGATCATGCGAAGAAGAAACGCAAGCGTAAGGCGTGTGATTGGATTGTCGCCAATGATGTATCCGGTGATGTGATGGGCGGGGACGATAACCGCGTGCACATCGTCACAGCGGACGGCGTCGAAAGCCTCGATAAAATGCCCAAAAGCGATGTGGCTATCGCTCTGGCGCAGCGGATTGCGACCGCGCTTGAAGAGAATGCGGCGAAATGACGCAATCGGTTAAAGTCGAAGTCAAACGCCTGCCGCATGGTGAAGGGCTAGACCTGCCTGCTTATGCCACGGCGGGTGCGGCGGGGATGGATGTGGTGAGCGCGGAGGATGCCGTTTTGGCCCCCGGCGCGCGCCATGCGGTCGCCACCGGCTTGGCGCTCGCCATTCCGCAAGGGTTTGAGGTTCAGGTCCGCCCGCGATCAGGGCTAGCGTTCAAACATGGCATCACGGTCCCCAACACGCCCGGCACAATCGACAGCGATTATCGCGGCGAATTAAAAGTGCTGCTCATCAATCATGGCACGCAGGATTTCGTGATCGCGCGCGGCGACAGGGTGGCGCAATTGGTGCTGGCCCCGGTGGTGCAGGCGGAGTGGGATGAAGTCACCGAATTGGACGCGACGGATCGCGGCACTGGCGGTTTTGGCTCAACCGGCGGGCATGCCGGGCTTTAGTCTTCTGCTTTGCGCAGGTCCGGAGTCGGTACAACTTTCCAACCCCAACCCATTGAACGCCGATCAAATCTAAATGCATGGTGAATGTCCCATGCTCTGGTGGCTACGCGATTGCCTTCGTCGTCGACGAGCACATAGATAACTACCTTCTCTCCGATTTCGGCCTCGAGAAAGCTGGGATGATTACCGCAAGTGGCAAAGATGCGATTATAGCTAAATTCGATGGACCCATTCAGCTCTGGACCAAAAAGGGTTTCAAGAACAATTGCTTTGGCTTCCCAAGCCAAAGCGCCGGGTTCCGCTTGTCCTTGATCGCCAATTGCGGTGATTTCGGCGGAGACTACGTGTCCAATCCTGCCGCTGACATATTCGGCTTCGATTCTGTCTGAGAGGCCCGCCGCTCCTGGTCTGCACGCCTGTGCAGAAGTCGGTGCCAGAAGGACTGCTAGTGCTAAAAAGACAGAGAGTTGTGAACGCATTCCTGATTTCTGCCCAGCTTCACCTGAACCCAGTCCCAACAAAAAAGGCGGCGCCGATCCCCCGGCGCCGCCCTTTCGTTCCCGTCCAAGGGTAAGGTGTTTGTATTCGCTCTGGCGTTAATCGTTATTGCGCACGCTTTTGCCGTCTTCGCGGATGGTGATGCGCAGATTTTCGCCCGAATTGCCGGGGAAATCGGTGAAGATGGCATCGACCAGATTGGGCACGAGCGCTTGCAATCGGTTGGAGCGCGACACCGCTTGCGCTTGCCCTTCAAACAGGCGTTCGCCGGTGGCGGTGTTGTCGATCTTCATCTCAATTTCGCTGGTATAGACGGTGTAGCTGCGGACTTGCGGCCCGGCGAGCCATGGGTCGTAAAAACCAAAGGCGTAATTGCGGCGGAAACCGCGACCGCGAAAACCGCCCCATGGGCCAAAGAATGGATCGGCGGCAATCCCGGTTGAACGGACGCGTTCGCGCCCATCATCCACATCATAATCGAACCGCACGAGCAGGTTTGCACCCTCTGGCGATGCCGATTCGACATAGCCAAGCCGCGCCATTTCTGCGGCGACCAGATCGGCGTAAAGCGCAAATTCAATGCCGCCTGCCAAGGCCGGATCTTCGGCGACCACAGCGAAACTTTGCCCTTGCGGAGCAGGCAGTTGCGTCTGAAAACGCGAAACATCCGCGTTAAAAGATGGCGCACAAGCAGCAAGGCCAGCGGCCAGCAAGCCAGTGAGGCCGAGCTTTGAAAAGCGGGTTAGTTTGGTCGAACGCGTCGTCATATCAGGAGTGTTCATGGCATATCCTCAAGTTTTGCGCCAGCGCGCCGTATTGGCGGGCACGCCGGCTGGGCGGTGTCAGTGACCGGCTGCCATACCCCTCACAAAACACGAAGAACCCTCGCAGTGCGCTTTATTCAAAGCGTCTGGCGCGGCGCAAAGTTCCCCGGTTGGTATCCATCAATATACGGCCCGCGGGCCGTAACCGACCACTGATGGATACACTGTAACTTTGGCGGCTGAACGGTGCTTTAACGTGGGCGAGGCGTGCTTTCGCCTTATCCCCGCACCAGACCCAGCGCTTTGTATGCCGCATCCAGTGTTGGCAATCCGCGCTCTCGCGCTTTCGCCGCGCCGCGCGCCAGAATGGCATCCAGCGCCTCACGATCCTCTTTCAGCGCCATAAACCGCGCATTGATCGGGGCCAGCGTCTCGACCAGCACTTCGCCCAGGGCCGGTTTGAACGATCCAAATCCTTGCCCGCTATATTCGCTCAGCACTTCGTCCACGCTTTGGCCGGTCAGTGCGCCAAAGATCGTCACCAGATTGAGCGCTTCTGCACGCTCCTCCAGCCCCTTCGCCTCAGACGGCAAGGGCTCTGCATCGGTCTTCGCTTTCTTGATCTTTTTCATCACCGTATCGGCATCATCAATCAAATTGATGCGGCTCATTTCTGATGGGTCAGATTTGCTCATCTTGGCGCTGCCATTGCGCAGGCTCATGATCCGCGCAGCAGCAGGCGGGATGATCGGATCGGGCAGGGTAAAGACCGGCGCATCCTCTGTTGCAAAATCATTGTTGAATTTTTGCGCAATGTCGCGGGCCAGTTCCAAATGCTGTTTCTGATCTTCGCCCACCGGAACATGCGTTGCCTGATACAAGAGCACATCGGCGGCTTGCAGCACGGGGTAAGTGAACAGAGCGACCGATTGGCCTTCGCGGTTTTTTCCGGCCTTATCTTTCCACTGTGTCATCCGGTTCAGCCAGCCCATCCGCGCCGAACCGCCAAGCAGCCATTGCAATTCTGCATGAGCCGGAATCTGAGCCTGATTAAACAGGATGGAGCGTTCTGGATCGATCCCGCATGCGACCAAAGCCGCCGTCATTTCCAGCGTGCCCGCATGCAAAGCGGCCGGTTCGTGCGGCTGAGAAATGGCGTGCAAATCGGCGAGAAAGAACAGGCATTCGGAATCGGCATCCATCGCATCCTGCATCGCGACCCAATTGCGGATCGCGCCAAGGTAATTGCCCAGATGAAGGTTTCCGGTTGGCTGAATGCCAGAGACGACACGCATGATTTAAGGTGCTTTCTTTTTCGTGAGGGTAGCGATGCGCTGACGGTCGATGGCACCGACTGCAAACGCAATGCCGAAATAGACGATCCCGGCGGCCCCGACCAGAGCCGCGAGTGCAGCCAAGCGGGCAAACACACCGGCGGAAAACCATTCGGTCAAAAATCCGCGCATGTAAAACAGGGCCGCGCCCATCGCCGCAGCGGCGAGGATTTGACGCGCGATCCGCAAGATGAGGGCGCCGCTCGCACGGTAAAAGCCGCGATAAGCCAGCACCGCAAACAAAAACGCAACATTGATCCAAGCGCCAATCACGCTGGCATAGGCGACCCCGATCACGCCGTAACGCGATAGGAATAGGACATTGAACGCAATGAACACGGCGAGGGAAATAAAGGCGGCCACCACCGGGGTTTTGGTATCGGCGCGGGCATAGAAATTGGGCACCAGCACTTTCACCAAGACATAAGCGGGCAAGCCAAGCACCAAAGTCGCCAGAACGCGGCCTGTAATCGCCGCATCGGCCAGATCAAACCGCCCGCCTTGGAAAATCATCGTCACAAACGGTTCCGCGCAAATCGCCAAGGCCACCGCCGCCGGGATGGTCAGCAACATCGCCAATTCAATCGCATCGGATTGCAATCGCGCCGCGCCCACCTTGTCATCGCCGCCGACAAATTTTGACAGGCTGGGCAGGATCGCGGTCGACAGCGCAATCCCGATAATGCCCAGCGGCAATTGGTTCAGCCGGTCGGCGTAATTCATATAGCTGACCGAACCGTCCTCAAGCTGATTGAGGAAGAACAATTGCACCAAAGTGTTGATCTGATACGCGCCGCCGCCAATCGCCGCGGGCAGCGCGATGATCGACAAACGTTTCACCTCCGGCGTGATGCGCGGCCATAAAATCCGGGGGCGAAACCCTTCCACCCGCGTCCAATAATACAGCCACGCCAATTGGATGACGCCCGCACCGGTCACGGCCCATGCGATACCATAAGCAATCTGTTCGATGGTTGCGCCGCTATTTGCCGCAAACCATTCGCCCGTCAGCAATGCACCGATCAGCACAATGTTGAGGATGATCGGGAAGCTAGCCCCCGGTGCAAAGCGCGACACGCTGTTGAGCATGCCAGTGAACAGCGTCACCAAACTGACGAGGATAATATAAGGGAACATGATCCGCGCAAAATCGACCGCCAGCGGGTAGGTTTGCGGATCGACCGGTTTTTCAGAGAGCAGCCAGATGACGCCCGGCATCGCAATTTCAAACACCGCGACGAGCGCGATCAGCACCGGCAGAAACACGCTGAGCACATCATTGCTGAAACTGCGCGCTTCTTCGAGGCCCGCGCCGGCATCATCATGGCCGTGCAACCGTTTGGAAAACATCGGCACAAAAGCAGCCGAAAACGCGCCTTCTGCAAACAAGCGGCGGAACACATTGGGTATGATAAATGCCTGAAACCACGCATCGGTCACCGCATTGGCACCGAGGACGCGCGAGAATATCATCTCGCGCGCCATCCCGGCGATGCGGCTGAGCATAGTCAGCCCGCCAATCGTGCCGACATTGCGTAACAGGCTCATGTGAGCAGGCTCATGGATTTATGCCCGCATCATCATGCGCTTAGACAGTTGCTGGCGGCACAGCACCATCGCCGCCGCCCGCTTCGTCTTGCGCGCGTTTGGCTTGCAATTGTTGCAAATACAGGCCGTTAAAATCGATCGGATCCACCATCAGCGGCGGGAAACCTGCATCGCGCACGGCGTCGGCAACAACGCGGCGGGCAAATGGGAACAGAATCCGCGGAGCCTCTGCAAACAGGAACGCATGCGCTTGTTCATCCGGGATGTTGCGCAATCCGATCAATCCGCAATAAGCGAGCTCGATCAGATAGGCGGTGCCTTTTTCAGACGTGGCCGAAACGTTGATTTTAAGCTCAACTTCGGTGACCTGATCACCCTTAGGCTGTGCACCGATGTTGAATTGCACATCCACTTTTGGCTGATCGGTCCATTGATAGACATCCGGCGAATTTGGATTCTCAACCGACAGATCTTTCACATATTGCGTGATGATCCCAGCAGCGGGCTGGGTGTCTGCGCCAGCTTGGCCTGCGGCTTGGTTGTCGAGATTGGTAAGGATGTCGCCTTCTTCGGCCATGGTCATGTGTCTTTCGGTTAAACTGTCATTTGGGTAAGCGCCGCGCCCGCTGTTAAGCCTGCGGTGAAACGCCTGATCGCCGCGCGATTAGCAGGGGTCGCCGCGCCAAGCAATGCTGCCTTCCCTTTGGCGTCCAATCCGGCATGCATTTTCGCGCGCTTAGCGCCAACCCTCACTATACACCGCCTCCATACACCGCGAAATTGCATCACTTTGGGCGCGATTGGCGGGCAAATGGCCGTTGGAGATTTGTATTTAGTACCTATTTATGTAACCGAAACGCATCTTCCTGCGCACATTATCGTAGCTTTATACGGGCAATCAGGTGCTCTTAGGTTGCCAACATTCGGCGGTTCTTTACAACCGCCGTGCATGCAAGAGTGATAAGGCACCGCAGACCCGCGGGTCGCCGAAAGGATATCAGGTACCAAAGTGATCTTAGAAATCGTCATCCTCGCCATGATTGCGGCCTTTTTGGGTTTGCGCCTTTATTCGGTGCTTGGCCGCCGGGCAGAGCATGAAGAAGACGTGGTGCCGCATCGGTTTGACGCGGGCGATAAACCGCCGCATCCCGCCGCTCAGCCAGCGCCGCAAACCGTGCCGCAACGCGCAATTGAATTGGAAGGCGTCATGCCAGCGGTTGAACGCGGCATTGCTGAGATCAACAGCGCGGACCGCAATTTCGACATTACCGGCTTCATGGAAGGCGCAAAGGGCGCCTATGAAATGGTGCTTGAGGCCTATTGGACCGGCGACCGCGACACTCTGCGAGAGCTGTGTGATGACGATGTGTTCGAGGGGTTCTCTGCGGCGATGGATGCCCGCGAAGAGGCCGGCCATACCCTCGACAACAAATTGATCCGGCTGGAAGAAACGCGGATTCATTCCGCGTCGCTGGACAAGCGGATGGCGCGCATTGCGATCCTGTTTGTCGCCGATATCGCAACGGTAACCCGCGATAAAGACGGCACAGTGGTTGCCGGGTCGCTCGATGATGCGATTGAAAGCCGCGATGTTTGGACCTTCAGCCGCAATGTCGGCGACAGCGATCCGAACTGGGTTCTCGACGAAACTGACGAGGGTTGATCCTTGGGCCGGGCCAGCTGGGATTGGCGCGTGCCGTTTGGCGCCTCTGGCGGCGAGATTATCCGGTTGCCGGGGCCTGACGCAAAGCTTCATAATTTTAAGTCGCTGCTGGGCGGTGCGTTCACTGGCATGGCTGCGCTCGCCGCGCTAACCGGCTGCGCTGTCATCCCGAAAAGTTCCCCGCCGGGGCCGATAAACACCTCTCCGCCGCCTGTATCGACGGCGGCCAATGCCTCTTTGGCTGGGGTGACAAGGGGCCCAAGCGTCGGGGCACTTGGCCTTGGCCGCACAGATGCGGGCGAGGCTTTGTCCGGATTTATCGAATCCTGCCCGCAATTGCTGCGCCGCGACGATGGCAGCGGATTGGCCTATGGCGCGGATTGGCGCCCGGCCTGCGAAGCGGCGATTGGTTGGCCGGTCAGCGATGCGCCGCGTTTTTTCCAAACCCATTTTGAAACCGCACGGATTGGCGATGGCAGCGCCTTTGCGACCGGATATTTTGAACCCGAAATCGCCGGATCACGCACGCGCCGATCCGCCAGCGACGTTCCGGTATATGCGATGCCGGATGATCTGGTCCGCGCATGGCCAGCCGATGTTCCTGCGGCGGAGCGGACGGGCCGCGCGCCACTGGGCCGTTATGACGCAAACGGCAATTTTGAATTGTACCCAGACCGCGCCGCAATCGAGGACGGCGCGCTAGAGGGGCGGGTTCCGGTGATCGCCTATGCGGCGGACCCGGTTGAATTCTTCTTCTTGCAAATCCAGGGGTCCGGCCGCCTGCGCACGCCGCAGGGCGAGGTTATTCGCATCGGATATGCCGGGCAGAATGGCCGCGGATATACCGGCATTGGCGGGGTGATGCGCGAACGCGGATTGCTGGGCGATGGGCCGGGGCAATATGCCGGTTCGATGCAGGGGATCATGGCCTATATCCGCGAAAATCCGCGTGATGGCGCGGATCTGATGCGGCTCAATAAAAGCTGGATTTTCTTCCGCGAACTGACCGGCGATGGACCTTTGGGTGCGCTGGGCGTGCCGGTGCGGCGGGAATCCTCGGTCGCGGCAGACCCAGCCTTTGTGCCGCTGGGCGCGCCCGTATGGCTGGATATGGATCGGGGCGAGGCGGACGGCTTGTGGATCGCGCAGGACACTGGCGGCGCGATTAAAGGCGCAAACCGGTTCGACACATTCTGGGGCGCGGGCGAAGATGCACGGCGCATCGCAGGCGGGATGAGCGCGCGCGGAACGGCGCTGTTGTTCCTGCCCAAGGGCACTGTCGAACGCCTGAATTCCGGGCAATGATTCTACACCGATGAACACGCCGCGCGGATTGAGCGCCGAGGAGCAGGCCGCATGGTCGGCGCTGGCGCAAAGCGTCACGCCAATGGCCGGGCGCGCCATGCCGAAAACTGCGAAGCAGACGCCGCTAAAGCAAACCGCCGCGCCCAAGGGTGCCGCCAAAGCGCCGCCCAAGTTGCACGCGAAAGCCCCACCAAAAAACCCGCCGAAAGCCCCGATCAAAAACCCGCCGCAACCTCCACCCATGCGCCGGGCCGTGCCTCCTGCGCCAAAGCGGGCGTTTAATTCGCAGCTTGATGGCCATTGGAACCGCCGTTTGAAAGCGGGGCAGATCGCGCCGGATTACACGCTCGATTTGCACGGCCACACGCTCGACAGCGCCTATTCCCGGATTACCAGCGGCCTGGATCAGGCGCGCGCGATGCAGGCGCGATTGGTGCTCGTTATTGCGGGTAGAGAGCGCCCCGTGGACCCGGCTGACCGGGCGGGCAAGCGCGGGGCTATTCGGGCGAAACTGCTCGATTGGCTGGCCGCTAGCCATCACGCCGATGCCATCGCCGCGGTGCGCCGCGCGCATATCAAACATGGCGGGGACGGGGCGCTGTATCTGGTGCTGCGCCGCCCCGGTTAGGCGCAAAAAACGGCGCCGGAGTTTCCCCCGACGCCGTCCGTATCAGCGAGCCTATCGCAAACCGGCCCGCCAAACCGCAGCTCACCAGAAGAGCCACACATTCATCAAGCGGCCCGGGATCGCCATGCTCGCAATGCCGGGGATCATCAGCGCGCCGAGATAGAGGCTCAGGATTTCTTTCTTATGCCCCTTCATATCGCCGCGCCGCGCCGTCGCGATCAATTTGTAAGAGGCCCAAAAGGTCATCGGAATGAACAGGTGGATGAAGCTGTACCCGCCGCCCGATTTGATGAAGATCGCAGAGGTCGCCGTGATCAGCATCAGCGCCACCCAAACTTTGCCAAGGATTTTGTGCCATTTGGTGCCCTTGGGTGCGAGCAGCAGGTAACCGCCCAAGGGGATCGCAGGCAGCACGGTCGACACATGGAACGCGATGGCCATGTGGCGAATATTCGGGTGGTCCGGCGCAAATCCAAGAAAACCGCGACCCAGCGCATAAACCGTCAGCAGCGTCATCGTCGTCGCCGCGATCATCACCACGGCCCGCATCCGGGGGGACAGATCGAAGCTGGGTTTGGCCGGTGCGGAAAGGAAGCTGGGCAGAGCGAATGGGGCGGTAAGTGTCGTCATGGGTCTGGTCCTTCTGACTGTATAAAGGTGAGTGAATGCGTTTGCTGAAACCACAATGCCGCCTGCCCATTCGCCAGCAAGTGGTCCTTCGCAAACCGGCGGCGGGGTGCGTGAAGCGGTGCGAATTGCGCAGTTTTTCGCCACTTTCCCGCGCATTCCGGGACGATTGCCACTTTACGAAGCGCGAATGGGCAGGCAGTTTGCGGGCAATATGGAACAAGCAGGCAGTGCAAATACCGGCGAGAAGGCCGCGATGAGCAAGCGCGCCGCGTTTTGGCGGAAAATTCTCACTGACCTTGCGATCATGACGGTGATTGGCGTCTTCCTCGCGGTGATCGGGCCGTTTGGATCGATCCAGCAACCCCTCGCGATGCGCCTGATCACGTGGCTGCTGTTCAGCTATATTGGCTACGCTATTTACTCGCCGATGGCCTATGTCGTGGACCGTGCGCATGCGGCGCTGCATTTGCCGCTGGCGCCGCTATGGATTGCGGCGGCGCTGATCGCCTCGGTGCCGATGACGACGGTGATCTATTTCGTCCAGCACTTGCCGCGCATGCCCAACATGCCGGGGTTGGAAGAGGCGCTGACCAGCTATTTCTATGTCTTTGTGATCGGCGGCGGGGTGACTTTGCTTTTCAATGTGCTGGGGGCGGGCGCGTTTGCAGATAAGGATGCGCCTGAGCCTGAGCCTGAGCAGAGCGCGAAAGCCCCCGTGCTGGAGGAGCCGCCAGTTGTTCAAGCAGAACCTCAAGAAGAACTTGAGCCCGATGCCGCACAAGCGAGCGTGTCGCAGGCTGCGCCAGAGCCGTCAAACCCGCTCCTTGATCAGTTGCCGCCGGAATTGGGCAGCGAAGTCACCGCCTTGGAGATGGAGGACCACTATGTCCGCGTTCACACCATGCTGGGCTCGCATCTGGTTTTAATGCGGCTGCGTGATGCGATGGCGCATGTGGCGGAATTGGAAGGGCGGCAGGTCCACCGCAGCTGGTGGGTCGCGCGGCTGGCGGTTGAGGATGTGAAGCGCGAGGGGCGCAATGTCCGCTTGATCTTGGCGGGCGGGGTGGAGGCTCCAGTAAGCCGCGCGCAGGTCAGCGAACTCAAAACGGCGGGCTGGATCTAAGCGCCGCGGAAGATTGCTGAGCACAGCAGGCCGTATCAACGCAGCCCGCATCCCCCGCGATCCACACCCCCGCAATCCCCCAAGCAAAAAGGCCCCCAGCTTGCGCCGGAGGCCTCATGCGACCCTGACCATGCCGGTCAAAGTCTGGGGGGCTGTTTAAACCCGCCGCTTCAAACGTCGAAGCGGTCTGCGTTCATCACTTTTACCCATGCTGCGACGAAGTCGTTCACGAACTTCTCTTCCGCACCGTTTTCGGCATAGACTTCGGCCTGTGCGCGCAATTGCGAATTGCTGCCAAAGATCAAATCGGCGCGGGTCGCTGTGTATTTTTGCGCGCCGCTTGTGCGGTCCGTGCCGACATATTCTTCTTCGCCGCTGCCATCCACAGGGGTCCATTTGGTCCCCATGTCGAGAAGGTTGGTGAAGAAGTCTGTTGTCAGCTGGCCGACGCGGTCGGTGAAGACACCGTGTGACGTATTGCCCGCATTCGCGCCCAATGCGCGCATGCCGCCAACCAGGACAGTCAGCTCAGGGATCGACAGACCCATCAGATGCGCGCGGTCGATCAGCATGTCTTCGGTTTTCACGCTGGCTTTGGTGCGCAGATAGTTGCGGAAACCATCTGCAAACGGCTCCAGCGCATCGAAGCTGTCCGCATCGGTGTGCTCATCCGCGCAATCGCCGCGTCCGCCAAGGAACGGGACGGTGACATTGTGGCCGGCATCCGCTGCTGCTTTCTCAACAGCCGCCGAACCCGCCAGAACGATCGCATCGGCCATCGACAGATCGCCGCGATGTTCGCCAATCACGCCGAGCACTTTTGCCAGCTCATCAGGATCATTCGCAGCCCAGCCATTTTGCGGTGCCTGTGTGACACGCGCGCCATTGGCGCCGCCGCGGTGATCGGTGTTGCGATAGGTTGAGGCTGAGGCCCAAGCCGCTTTGACAAGCTCGCTAACCGAGAGGCCGCTGGAGAGGATCGCGGTTTTGAAACGCGACACTTCTGCATCCGAAGGGGTGGTGCCAGCAGGAACAGGGTCCATCCAGATCAATGTTTCTTCTGGCACTTCTGGACCGTGGTAACGGACCTTTGGCCCCATATCGCGGTGGCACAATTTGAACCATGCGCGGGCAAAGGCATCATCCAGCTGTTCTGGGTTGGCCAAGAACCGCTCAGAAATCTTGCGATATTCTGGGTCCATCTTCAGCGCCATATCGGCGGTCGTCATCATGGTTGGCACTTTCTTCGACGCATCGCGTGCGTCCGGTGCCATGTCGGCCTCATCCGGGTTGATTGGCGTCCATTGCTGCGCGCCTGCCGGTGAGTGGACCAGTTCAAATTCATATTTGAACAGAATGCGGAAATAATCGTGGCTCCAGCTGGTTGGGTTGTTCGACCATGCGCCTTCGATGCCCGACGTGGTGATATTGCCCGCGTCGATTTCGTCTTGGTCGGTCAGCCAGCCAATTGCTTGGTTTTCGAGCGATTGACCCTCTGGTGCGCCGCCGAATGTGTCGGATGGTGCCGCGCCGTGCGCCTTACCAAAGGCGTGACCGCCCGCAGTCAGAGCAACGGTTTCTTCGTCATTCATCGCCATCCGTGCGAAGGTTTCGCGCATGTCGCGCGCCGAAAGCAGCGGATCAGCAACGCCGCCTGGCCCTTCTGGATTGACGTAGATCAGGCCCATTTGGATCGCCGCCAAGGGGTTTTCGAGAGCCATGTCCGCGTCAGGCTGAATGCGGGTTTCTGCGCCGGTATCGACCCACAGGCTTTCTGTGCCCCAATAGACATTTTCGGGTTCAAACACGTCCGCACGTCCGCCGCCAAAGCCGAACACGGGTCCTCCCATGCTTTCAATCGCGACATTGCCGGCAAGGACGAAAAGGTCGGCCCAGCTGATGGTTTTGCCGTATTTCTGTTTGATCGGCCAAAGCAAGCGGCGCGCCTTGTCGAGATTGCCGTTATCGGGCCAGCTGTTGAGCGGGGCGAAACGTTGTTGGCCGCTGCCTGCGCCGCCGCGGCCATCGCCGGTGCGGTACGTGCCCGCTGCGTGCCATGCCATGCGGATGAAGAACGGGCCGTAATGGCCATAATCGGCCGGCCACCACGGTTGATCATCGGTCATCAACGCGGTCAGATCCGCCTTCAATGCTGAATAATCGATGGTGTTGAATGCAGCGGGGTAATCGAAATCTTCGCCGTAAGGATTAGCGGATTTGCCTTCCTCGGTCAGAATGTCGAGCTGGGTCGCCTCTGGCCACCAATCCTTATTGGTGCGGCCCAATAGCGAGCGTGTTCCCGCATCGCCATTAAACGGGCAACCGCCGCTGATTTCGCCTGTCTTAGCATCCATCTTAATTCTCCTAGAATGTGTGAGACTCGGCCATAACCGAGCATGATGACACCTCAATGATGGATGCCGCTTGATCAGTCCAATCGATTAATATGGGCGTATTGATTGTCTGCGTCGATCAAAGGCGCTGACGTCGTTGGTCCTCCATCGCCGATCTCGCGCAAAAAAATGCCGGGCGAAGCTGAGCTTGCCCGGCATATCTTTTTCAGGTTCGTGTGAACCTTAAACCGTGCGCCTTACATCGCAGGCGGGAATGGCGCCGGCGGTGGTGAAGGGTCGGTTCCTTGGGTAACGCTGGCGCTGTTGCCGGTGCCGGATTGTGACACGGTCGACGTGCTGCCATCGAACTGGCTGACCTCAGCAAAGTTGCTGGTGCCTTCTTGGAAGATGAAGCTGGTATTGTCGCTGCCTTCTTGGTTGACGAAGGCTTCGTTGAGACCGCCAGCGGTTGAACCGTTCTGTTCGATTGCGCTGGAATTGTTATCGCCCAATTGAACCGTCTCAGCCAGATTGCCGTCACCGCCGCCAAAGAAGCCTTGATCGATCAAAGCGAAATTACCGGTGGTCCCGCCAGCTTGGAAGACCGAGGCGTCGTTATTGTCGCTGTTTTGCGACACTTCGGCCTCGTCGCTGGTGCCGACTTGCTGGATGAAAGCGGTGCTTCCAAGCCCGCTAAACGCCCCTTGGTCGAGGACCGCAGAATTGGACGAGCCATCCTGAACAATCTCACCGGTTTGACCCGTGACCGCGTCGCCGCCGCCCTGAACAATCAAAGCGAAGCTGTTGCTGCCGGTTTGCGTGATGTCTGCATCGGCATTGTTGGAGCCGACGACAGTGCCGAGCACCGATGACGTGTCACCTTGGCTGATCACCGCCGCGCTGTTGGTGCCGCCGCTTTGTGTGATGTCGGCGTCGCCGTCCAACCCGCTTTGGAAGATTTGGCCCGACGTATCTGCCCCGACGGTTGCGTCTTGAAACACCGTTGCAGTGCCGCCCGAAGCGCCATTGGTTTGGAAGACATCGACAAATGCGCCGGTACCCAGCTGATCAACGTCGGCATCGTTAAAACCGCCGGTTTGATCAACGTCTGAAGCGTTGCCTGTGCCGCGTTGGAAAACATTAGCGGTGTTGAAAGCAGAACTGCCTGTTTGTTCGACATTCGACATGTTCATATCGTCTGCTTGATCGACGGTAACGCTGCTGTCGCTGACGCGTTCTTGCCGTACGATTGATGAATTGAATGTGCCGTCTTGTAGGATGGTCACGTTCTGACGCACGCCGCCATTGGCTGGCCCTTGTTCAACGTCTGATGTGTTGTCCATGCCGTTTTGCGTGACGTTGATGACGTTGGAGAAACCGCCCGACATCAAAATGTCGGAATTGTTCCGCTCGCCGCCTTGGTTGAGGGTCGCGTTCAGGCTGAAACGATCAAATGTCATGGTCGACGTGCCGTCAATGCCGGTTTGGTTGACCGTGCCATTGCCGTTGCTGTTCGCGGTGTAATCGACATCGGATTCGTTGCCGCTGCCTGATTGCGTGACCGCGACCGTGCCGCCCGTGTTAGTGCCTACGGCGAAATCAATCGCGGAATCGTTGTCGAAGCCGGATTGCGTGACATTTGCGGTTTGTGCCCGGCCATCTGCGGTTTGATTGACCGTAGAATTATGCAAGTCGCCGGTTTGGTTGATGGTGGCCGATGCCCCCGCATCGCCGCCCAGCGTTTGGATCACATCCGATGTGCTGGCGCCGTCTTGCGTCACCACTGCGCTGGCAATGCGAACATCGGTGCCAATCGCGGTTTGTGTAATCGTCGAAACGGCATCGTTCGATTGAACGACGATCGCGCCGAACGATCCGGTTCCGGGGCCCGATGCGGTTTGCGCAATCGTTGAATCGTTTCCGCCTTGTGTTTGAATGACAATCGCGCTCACAGCAGAAGCGTTGGTCAAATCCTGCGCAATGCTCGACGTGTTGAGATCGCCAGATTGGGAAACCGAAGCACCCGGCAGACCTGGCCCGGTGACATCGGCGCTCTGGCTGATGTCGGACGTGTTGTCATCGCCGTCTTGCACCAAATCAGCGTTCGCGCCGAGTGCAGTTTGCGCGATGGTGGAGGTGTTATCTGCGCCGTCCTGATCGGAGGTGACGATATTGTCGTCGCCGGTCTGATCAATGTCCGAACTGTTCGTGCCGATTTGATCAATCGAGACTGAGTTGGCGTTGCCGGTCTGGTCAACGTTGGACGTGCTTTGCGCCAAAGCGGGCGCAGTCGCGGCCAGTGCAAGCGTAGAGCATGCGGCGATAAGATGCAGTTTCAAAGTCATTCCCCTGTTCGGGGCGACCTGCAGGGCAATCAACACCACAATGTCGGTGGATTATCCAAAAGACGGGCCGCCTCAGAAATTTTAGTTTCCAAGTGCATCCCCGCTTTTGCTGAGTGATGGACTTGTCTCACGACCCGAATCGTTAACAACTTACTAACAGACTAAGTAGAAACCACAAGATAACCGGCGCGTCTGACCCAGATTGGGACGAAGACCGCAGGAGTGCCCCGAGTAGAGCGAAGACTTTACAAACATGCTGTTTTAGCAGTTTTACTAGGAATAGCTGCGGTTCTTGTCGCAGGCCTTGCGGGTTAACTGAGTAAACCGGCCAATCTGCTGACATGTCTGCGCGCAATTATACATCAACGCCCGCTTGTGGACTGGTTTGCATCCGCTGAGCGGGACCTTACAAAGGCAGGGCAGTTGGGGAATTGAGGGGGGAATTATGATCACGTTGAAATCGGCAGCCTTGCGCGCATTGCCTGCAATCTATTTGGCGGCAGGTTGCTTGGCGGCAATTTGCTTGGTGGGGATGCCATCGCAGCTTGCGGCGCAAGAAACCTCTCAAGATTCTGGCCAACAATCCGCCGGATCAGCAACCGATCCAATCCGCTATATCACGCCGACCGATCTGGAAAACGCCATGAGCTTAATCCAAGGCGCAGATGTACTTGTCGAGCCGAGCGAGAACGGGTTCAGCATCACTTTGCCAAGCGGGATTGAGGCCGATGCGCAACTGCAAAATTGCGAAGACCGATCAACATATCGCAATTGCCGAACCGTTTCGCTGATCATCAATATGTTCAACCCCGGCGGGCGTGACCGGGCGCAATTGCTGGAGATCGTCAACGATCTGAATAAGCGCGACATTAATGGCCGCTCTTTCCTGAACGACAATGATCACATCATCGCGCGTTTCGCATTCATCGCCAGCGGCAACGAAACTCTGCGGCAATTGGCGTATAAAGTGATCAGTTGGGAAGGGACCACCAAATTGGCGATCCAATCGCTCTATCCCGACGAGTAATAGGGGTGCAGAATAGCGGCGCGCTTAGAACGTCACCCGATCTGCGCGCGGTGCAGCAATTTCTGATCTGCCAGTACCAGCGCCATCATCGCCTCGACCACTGGTGTTCCGCGAATGCCGACGCAAGGATCATGGCGGCCTTTGGTGCGGACCTCGGTCGCCTCGCCTTTGGAATTCATCGAAGGGACAGGGGTTAGGATCGAAGAGGTCGGCTTAAATGCCACCCGGCACACCACCGGTTGTCCAGTGGAAATGCCGCCCGCCGTGCCGCCTGCGTGATTGCTGGCATAGACAGGTTTGCCATCCGCATCCGGGCTCATCGCGTCGGCATTTTGTTCGCCGGTCAGGCGCGCGGCTTCGAAACCGTCGCCGATTTCCATACCCTTGGTGGCGTTGATGCTCATCATCGCCGATGCCAATTCGCTGTCCAGTTTCGCATAGACCGGCGCGCCCCAGCCCGCCGGAACGCCGGTGGCGACGCATTCGACCACAGCGCCCAAGGATGATCCGGCTTTGCGCGCGTCATCGACCAGTTTTTCCCACCGCGTTGCGGCCCAACTGTCGGGGCAGAAAAACGGGTTGTTGGTGATCTCTTCTGCGTTCACCGCATCGCGTTCAATCTTGTCACCGCCCAGCTCGCAAACATAGGTCGTCAATGTGACCTCTGGAATGATCAACCGCGCCACCGCGCCCGCCGCAACCCGCGCCGCCGTTTCGCGCGCGCTGGACCGCCCGCCGCCGCGATAATCGCGGATGCCGTATTTGGCATCATAGGTGTAATCGGCGTGGCCGGGCCGGTAACTTTGCGCGATTTCGGAATAGTCTTTGGAACGTTGATCGGTGTTTTCGATCATCAAATGGATCGGCGTGCCGGTCGTCACCTGATCGCCGTCAGCATTGTTGAACACGCCGGATAGGATGCGGACCTGATCGGGCTCTTTACGCTGAGTGGTGAACTTGCTGGTCCCCGGTTTGCGGGCATCCATGAAGGGTTGGATGTCCTTTTCGCGCAGGCGCAATCCCGGCGGGCAACCGTCAATGACGACGCCCAGACCCGGCCCGTGGCTTTCCCCCCATGTCGTAAAGCGCAATGCGCGCCCAAAAGTGTTGAAGCTCATACGGGGGAGCCTTAGCGAAAGAGCGCGCAGTGTCGAGAGGGGGCACGGGGCGACAGGCGAAGTTTGCGATTTTCCTACACGGGCGTGCGATAGTATGAGCGGGGGTGATGGATTTCGGATTCTTTTGTTTGCGCACCCCATCCGGGGTGCGATGTCCTCGCGCCTTCGCCGCTGCGGGCGCGCGCCCCCGTTCTTTGGCGGGCTTGCGGTCCGCTTCGCGGCCCGAGCTCCGCCATTATACTTCTGACTCTGAGGGGGGAGTTCTTTACCCTTGGACTGTGTGTCAGGTGTGTCAGGGAAGGCGGCGCTTGGGGGCCGCTTGCGGACAAGTCGCCTGCCGCGCTGGCATTCGCGTCCAAGCTGCGCCAAGAACAAACCATGTTCAAGGAAGCACTCCAATGAGGCCCGCCGCATGATCGCCAAATTGTCAGGACGGCTCGACGAAACGGGCGAGGATTGGGCCATCATGGATGTGCAGGGTGTCGGCTATCTGGTCCATTGCTCTGCGCGGACACTGGCGGCGCTGGGCGAAGTGGGCGAGGCATGCACCGTCCACACCGATTTGCAGGTGAGCGAAAACGACATGCGATTGCTAGGCTTTGCCGAAAGCGCGGAGCGTGACTGGTTCCGATTGCTGACCCAGGTTCAGGGTGTGGGCAGCAAAGTGGGCCTTGCGATCCTATCCGCGCTGTCGACCGGCGAAGTGCGCGATGCCTGCGCCGCGGGCGATGCGGCGACAGTGGCGCGGGCGAACGGGGTTGGGCCGAAACTGGCCGGGCGGATCGTGAATGAGTTGAAGGACAAAGCGGGCGCATTGCCCGGCGGCAGTATGGTGGCTGGCGTTGCAGCGGCCCCTGCGGGTTCGCCAAGCGCAGATGCGGTGAGTGCATTGGAGAATCTAGGGTTCAAGCCAGCCGTGGCCGCGCAGGCCGTGGCGAAAGCGCAAGCGGAGCTGGGCGAGGGTGCGGGCGAGGGCGATCTGATACGGGTGGCCTTGAAGAAGGCAGCAGGATGATGGGAGCGATTATGAGAGCCGCAATTTTGGCAGCAATCGGGGCGGCAGCTTTGGCGCCCGTCTCGGCTACCGCGCAAGACCTCTCCGCCTTCAAAACCGGCCCTGTGTTTGAGGACTTCGGTCCGCATGCTCCGGTGGAAGGCGCAAACGAGCTGCCAAGCCTGACGCGCTTCTCCATCGCGTTTGACGTGGCGAAGAAGGCAGATACGGGCGCGCGCAATCGCGGGTTTGAGAGCGCGGCGCGGTTCATCAACATGCATGTGGCCGCTGGCGTGCCCGCTGACCGGATCAAGATCGCGATTGTCGTGCATGGCAGCGCCACGCGCGACTTGGTCGCAGGTGATGCAAACGGCTCTCAGGCGATGCTGCGCGCGATGATGGACCAAGGCGTGCGCGTCATCCTGTGCGGCCAAAGCGCAGCGGCCAATGGCGTCAGCGCGGATGAGCTGATCGACGGCGTAGAGATGGAGCTGTCTGCGATGACAGCACACGCTCTGTTGCAACAAGACGGTTACACGGTGAACCCGTTTTGAGCGAGGAAGAGCCTCTTGATGCTCCGCTAGGCACCCCTACCGCGCAGCCCGGCGATCCGGACACGGCGCTGCGGCCCAAAGACCTCACCGAGTTCATCGGGCAAGAGGCGGCGCGCGCGAACCTGCGGGTGTTCATCGAAAGCGCCAAGTCGCGCGGGGAGGCGATGGATCACACGCTGTTCCACGGACCGCCGGGGCTGGGTAAGACGACTTTGGCGCAGATTGTGGCCAACGAATTGGGCGTGGGCTTCCGTGCGACCTCTGGTCCTGTGATCGCCAAGGCGGGCGATCTGGCTGCGCTGCTGACGAACCTAGAGCCGCATGATGTCCTGTTCATTGATGAGATCCACCGGCTGAACCCCGTGGTGGAAGAAGTGCTGTACCCGGCAATGGAGGACCGCGCGCTCGACATCATGATCGGTGAAGGGCCGTCGGCGCGCAGTGTTCGGATCGACTTACCGCCCTTTACGCTGGTGGGTGCGACGACGCGGCAGGGGCGCTTGACGACCCCGCTGCGTGATCGGTTTGGCATTCCGGTGCGGTTGCAATTCTACACCCATGATGAGCTGGATCTGGTGGTGACGCGCGGGGCGCGGCTGCTGGGGTTGGACATCGAAGCGGCGGGCGCGCGCGAGATCGCGCGCCGCGCGCGAGGGACGCCAAGGGTCGCCGGACGCTTGCTGCGGCGGGTGCGGGACTTCGCGCATGTCTCTGGAAAGGGTTCTGTGACGCGGGCGATGGCGGATGATGCGCTGACCCGGCTGGAGATTGACCGGCTGGGGCTCGACGCGATGGATCGGCGTTATCTCACCATGATTGCAACCACTTACAAAGGCGGACCTGTTGGCGTTGCGGCGCTGGCGGCGGGTCTAGCAGAGCAGAAGGATACGGTTGAGGAGGTGATCGAACCTTACCTTATTCAACTCGGGCTGCTCGCCCGGACGGAACGCGGGCGGATGCTCAATGATGCGGGTTGGGAGCATCTGGAGATGCAGCGTCCGAATCGAGTCGCCGACCAATCGGGCATGAGCGCGCAAGGACACATGTTCGACGCCACGGATGAGGACCCAGATTAGGGTCGGGACTGATCATTTGGCTAACCAAGCCGCTCTTTTCGGTATCAAAACGGGACAGCGTCCCTGAAATCTGGCGGTTTTGTGCGCTTTCGGCGCGTTAGCCGGTCCCAAACGTGGTTAATCGCATTGCCGTGAACCCTTCTTCAATCCCATCAGAGCATTGGAATTGGTGAAGGTGTGGGCGGGCCACATCGAGCCAAATACGAAAACAAGGTTCGAAACTCATGTCGATCAAACTGGCTGTAGCAAAGCTTTCTGCCACCGCTGCTGGCGTTGCCCTTATGACGGGCGGTGCGGTACGTGTGGCCGAGCCGATGGTCACCGACAATCCGCAGTTCACAACTGCTGCGGATGGCAAATTGGTTGAAACGGCGCCTCTGCCCGTTGCTCAACCGATTGCGCGGCCTGTCGCCCAACCGATCTATGTGAAGTCGGACCCGCGGGTACGCGATCTGCCTGCTTTGCCTGAGCCTGAACTTCGCCGCCGGCGGATCGTTGAGCGCACCATTGAGTGCCAACCGATCGGTCCTGGCGGCTTCGGCCAAGCTGGCGCTCCGGGCGCTGGCGCATATGGAACTGTTGCTGCAAACGCACCGCTGCCCGCCGGTGCGACACGCGCTTATATTGACGCAAATGAATGCCCTCCCATTGCTCAGGTTGCTTACGCACCGGCTCCGCTTCCACCTCTGCCGCCAATTCGCGGCGGCGGCGGCTTTGGCGGCGCACCGGTCGTTGTCGGCGGCGGCGGCGGGTTTGGCGGAGGCTTCGGCGGCGGCGGCGGCTTCTTTGGCGGCTTCTTCGGCGGTGGCGGATCGTCATCGGGCGATGTCTCTGTCACCACGACCACAACGACTTCGGGCGGCTCTGGCGGTTCGGGCGGATCATCGGGCGATGTCAGCTCAAGCTCAGGTGGTTCGGGCGGCTCTGGTGGCTCCAGCACCAGCGGCGGCAGCACCAGCACGTCTGGCGGCACAACCGGCGGTGACGGCACATCGGGCGGCATCAATATTGATATCAATATCGACAACTCGACCTCTTCGGGCACGATCTCGTCCACCACGGGCGGTTCTGGGACGATTTCCTCGACCACTGGTGGTTCGGGTACGATCTCTTCGACAACTGGCGGCGTAACGTCGACCTCGTCGACAGGTTCGATCAGCTCTTCGACCGGTCAGGTGTCATCAAGCACTGGCGGAATTTCGAGCACCAGCTCGACAACGTCCGGCAACGTATCCAGCTCCACTGGCGCGGTCAGCAGCTCGACCGGCGGCGTGTCGAGCTCAACAGGCGCAGTCAGCAGCTCTACAGGCGGCGTGTCCAGTTCAACCGGCGCAGTGTCGAGCAGTTCGGGCAACGTCTCTAGCTCGTCCGGCAATGTTTCAAGCAGCTCTGGCAATGTCAGCAGTTCAACCGGTGCGGTGTCCAGCACGACCTCTGGCAATGTTTCCAGCTCTTCGTCTGGCAATGTCTCTAGCTCGTCTTCGGGCAACGTATCGAGCTCCAGCTCAACCTCTGGCGGCAACAGCTCTGGTGGAACCACTGGTGGGTCGACATCGTCGAGCTCTTCTTCTTCGTCGAGCAGCTCTTCGAGCTCCAGCTCTTCGGGCGGAAACACTTCAGGTGGCAACACATCTGGCGGTAACGGCAGCAGCGGATCGTCGAGCTCTTCGTCGAGCAGCAGTTCGTCCTCGTCTAGCTCCTCTGGCGGAAACACTTCGGGTGGCAACACCTCCGGCGGAAACACATCCGGCGGCGCGACCAGCGGCGGTTCAACCTCCTCTTCGTCAAGCTCAAGCTCTTCGTCGAGCAGCTCTAGCTCCGGCGGTAACACGTCAGGTGGCAACACTTCCGGTGGCAGCGGCAGCTCATCCAGCTCTTCGTCTAGCTCGTCTTCGTCGAGCTCTAGCTCAGGCGGCAACACCTCTTCTGGCGGTGCAACCAGCGGCGGCAGCTCGGGCAACCTGAGCAGCTCAACCAGCTCATCCTCCTCTTCGAGCAGCTCCTCATCGAGCTCTTCGTCGGGCGGTGCCAGCTCTGGCGGTAATTCCAGCTTCGGCGGTTCGTCATCCTCTTCGGGTTCGTCGAGCTCAAGCTCCAGCTCTTCGGGCGGTAGCAGCGGCGGCAATACCAGCTTTGGCGGTTCAACCTCTTCTTCGGGTTCGTCCTCTAGCTCCAGCTCATCCTCGGGCGGTAGCTCTGGCGGCAACACCAGCTTTGGCGGCTCGTCTTCGTCTTCTGGTTCTTCGTCCAGCTCCAGCTCGTCTTCGGGTGGCAGCTCAGGTGGCAACACCAGCTTCGGCGGCACGACCTCCAGCTCCTCGTCGAGCTCTAGCTCTTCTTCGAGCAGTTCATCAGGCGGAACGTCTAGCTTTGGCGGCAGCAGCTCGTCTTCGGGTTCTTCCTCGAGCAGCTCTAGCTCTTCGGGCGGCACCAGCAGCTTTGGCGGCACCACGTCATCGTCGAGCTCTTCCTCGTCTAGCTCCAGCTCGTCCTCAAGCAGCGGCAGCAGCGGCGGTACGGATGTTCCTGCACCGCCAATGATGATCCTGTTCGGCCTCGCCGCAGCGGCGATCTTGGGTCGCCGCAAATTCGGCGCAAAGGGTGAAGGCGAAACAGCAGACGCCTAAGCCTTTCGGCTAGCGCATAAAAAGGGCGGCTCTCCATCCGGGAGCCGCCCTTTTTGCGTCTGGAATGTCCGTGAAGCCTATTCAGCGGCGCGTTTGTTCAACGGGCGGGTTTATTCAACCGGGGAAGGCGTGACCCAATCGACATCGGAAAGCGGCATCACCTCGCCCAATTCCCAGACATTGGCATAGCCATATCCGACCAGATTGATGAAAGTCGGGATGTTAAGCGCAAGCGGCGCCAGTTTGGTTCGCACCGGGAAGGCATCATCGGTGAAATTGTTGTTGCAATAGATATAGATCGGGCGGTCGGGATTATCGCCGATCACGGCCCGCAATTTGCTTTCGGTGAAGTCTGAAAACGGCAGATTGACCGCCCCTTCAATATGTCCCGCCGCAAAGGCCGCGGCTGAACGCGTATCGAGCAGCAGCGCGCCGTCTGCGCGTGATCTGGCGAAGAAGTCGGCTGTTGTTAGCAGCCGTTCCGCCCGCAAGGCGGCGACCTGTGCGGTGATAATCTGGAAGGCATCATAGTCGATTTGGACATTGGTATCGGGTCCAGTGGCCGGCCCAATAGCAGGTGGCGCAACAGGTGGCGCAGCAGGTGAAACCTGCGCCAAAGCGGGCGCGCACAGTGCGAACGCCGTCGCAGCGAAAAGGGCTGGAAATTTGATCATGGAGCCTCCTTGCAAATGGTGTGGAGGCTGAGCGCTGTCTTAGCGATGAACGCCTATTCGGCGTGTTCGACTAACGCCTATTCGGTGAGCGTGCCGGTTTCGAGGCCAGATTCCTGCCATGCAAGAATCCCGCCTGCCACATGCTGAGCTGGCTCACCGGATTGTTCGGACAAGGCTTGGCCCGCAATCCTCGACCGGCGACCAGACCGGCAATAGAGCACAATTTCGCGCCCATCATCATCGCTGAGCTGCTGCGGATCAAATTGATCGAGCGGTATGTGTTCAGCGCCGGGGATGATGCCTTCGGCCACTTCTTCTGCGGTGCGAACATCGATCAATCGGATGTTTCCGGCGGCGATTTTCTCGCTGAGCTGAGCCGGGGTCAGATCAATCATTTGGGCCACAGGCTGAGCCTCAGATCGTCCTTGATCAGAGGTTTCATGGACAGCCAACTCATACCCGAATGAAGAACCCGGAGCGCGTTCCCCCTTTCCTCCCTTGCCCGCATCATCGCTGGGCGCGCAGGCGGAAACCGCCAGTGCCGCAAATGCTGCGAAAGTGCAGGAGGAGAGGGAGAAACGCATCCGGTTCGTCTTACGCTGCCAATTTGCGCAAAACGTAATGGAGGATGCCGCCATTGCGGTAATATTCCATTTCGTTCGCGGTATCGATCCGGCACAGCGCGGTGAAGGTGAAGCTCGTGCCATCGGCGCGGGTCGCTTCGATTTCGACATCTTGGCCCGGCGTCAGATCGGCCAGACCTTTGATGGTGAACGTATCATCGGATGACAGGTTCAAAGTCTCGCGTGTGTCGCCGTCTTTGAATTGCAACGGCAGCACGCCCATGCCGACAAGGTTGGAACGGTGAATACGCTCAAAGCTTTCCACCACAACCGCGCGCACACCCAGCAGGATCGTGCCCTTGGCTGCCCAGTCGCGCGATGAGCCGGTGCCGTATTCTTTGCCGCCAAAGACCACCAGCGGGGTGCCGTCGGCCTTATGCTTCATCGCCGCATCATAGATCGGCATTTGCTCGCCAGCATAGGTGGTCTCGCCGCCTTCGACGCCGGGGACCATTTCGTTTTTGATGCGGATATTGGCGAAGGTGCCGCGCATCATCACATCATGGTTGCCGCGGCGTGAGCCGTAGGAGTTGAAGTCCTTCTTCGCGACCTGATTGGCGTTGAGGTAGGAGCCCGCAGGCGAGTCTTCTTTAATCGCACCAGCTGGCGAGATGTGATCGGTGGTGACCGAATCGCCAAGGATGGCGAGCGGTTTCGCGTCCACAATGTCCTCAACCGGGGCAGGCGTCATGCTCATCCCGTCAAAATAGGGCGGGTTGGCGACATAGGTGCTGCCGGCGCGCCACTGATAGGTGTCGGATGGTTCGACCGTAATCGCCTGCCAGTGCTCATCACCGTCATAGACGTTCGCGTAACGATCAACGAACATCGAACGATCAATATTGGCCGCGCGGTTTTCGGCCACTTCGGAATTGGTCGGCCACAGATCGGCGAGCATCACATCATTGCCATCTTGGTCTTGGCCAAGCGGGGTGGTGGTGATGTCCTGCGTAACAGTGCCCAGCAAAGCGTAAGCCACAACCAGCGGAGGCGATGCGAGGAAGTTGGCGCGCACGTCTTGCGATACGCGCCCTTCGAAATTGCGATTGCCCGACAGGACCGATGCGGCGACGATGTCATTGCCATTGATCGCTTTGCTAATCGGCGCGGCCAGCGGGCCGGAATTGCCGATACACGTGGTGCAGCCATAGCCAACCAGATCAAACCCAATCGCATCCAGATCGCTTTGCAGGCCCGATTTGACCAGATAATCGGTCACAACCTGGCTGCCCGGAGCGAGCGAGGTTTTCACCCAAGGTTTCGGCTTCATGCCGCGCTCATTGGCTTTCTTTGCGACCAGACCCGCCGCGATCATCACATCCGGGTTGGAGGTGTTGGTGCAGCTGGTGATGGCGGCAATAACGACATCGCCGTCGCCAATGTCATGGTCTTTGCCGTCAACAGCGGTGCGAACTGGCGCGTCTTTCTTATAGATCGATTTAAGGTCGCCATTGAACAGCTCGTCAACCTCGGGGAGGATGACGCGGTCTTGCGGACGTTTTGGTCCGGACAGGCTTGGGACAACCGATGCGACGTCAAGTTCCAGTGTGTTCGAGAATACCGGCTCATGCGCCGGATCGAACCACATGCTTTGTTCTTTCGCATAGGCTTCGACCAGAGCGAGATTTTCTTCGCTGCGGCCCGTCAGGCGCATATATTCGATGGTCTTGTCATCAATGCCGAAGAAGCCGCAGGTCGCGCCATATTCCGGCGCCATATTGGCGATGGTTGCCCGATCCGCCAGCGTCAGCGTGGCAACACCCGGACCGTAAAATTCAACAAAGCGCCCAACAACGCCCACTTCGCGCAGCATTTGCACACATGTCAGCACGAGATCGGTCGCGGTCACGCCTTCGGCCATTGCGCCGGTCAGTTTAAAGCCAACAACCTCTGGGATCAGCATCGAAATCGGCTGACCAAGCATCGCGGCCTCGGCTTCGATCCCGCCAACGCCCCAGCCCAAAACGCCCAGACCGTTGATCATGGTCGTGTGGCTGTCAGTGCCGACGCATGTGTCGGGATAGGCGACCATGTCGCCGTTCGGATCTTTACTGGCCCAAATTCCTTGCGCGATGTGCTCAAGGTTCACTTGGTGGCAGATGCCCACACCGGGAGGGACAGCGGAGAAGTTTTCAAAGCTCTTCGAACCCCATTTGAGGAAGTCATAACGCTCTGCATTACGCTCATATTCGAGCGCCATATTCTGATCCATCGCCTCTGGATGGCCGAATTCATCGACCATGACAGAGTGATCAATCACGAGGTTCACGGGCACCTGCGGGTTAATCTTTTGCGTGTCGCCGCCCAAATCCTTGATCGCGTCGCGCATCGCCGCCAGATCGACAACGCAAGGCACGCCGGTGAAATCTTGCAGCAGCACGCGCGCGGGGCGGTATTGAATTTCATTCCCGGTGGCCGGGTTCTTCTGCCAATCGACAATCGCTTGGATATGTTCGCGCCCGACGGTGAAGCCTTCGTCTTCAAAGCGCAGCAGGTTTTCCAGCAGCACTTTCATCGAATTGGGCAATTTCGAAATATCGCCCAATTGCTCTGCCGCTTTGGAAAGCGAATAATAGGCGTAATCTGTACCGTTCACTGAAAGAGTGGAACGTGTGGCGAGCGTGTCCTTGCCGATAGCAGTCATCGCTAGTGTCTATCCTTGTCAATATGGGCCCCTTTCGGCGTGTTCGCGAAAGAGGGGATCCGGGTGATCCAGTCCGGAGAGAATTCTCGGTGCCGCAAGTGCTAGACTGCGTGCCTCAGGTCAAGAGGGGCAAGGGTTCTTGCGAGTCGATTGCGATTAGGCGGTGTGGTCGGAAATGCGCTTCGCCGCTGCCCAAAACCGGCCTTGGGCGTGGTTACAAGTGTTTACTTCACTTGGCCGGTAATCCTGTGTCATTGATGGCGTCTGTTGGGGAGTTTGAAAGAGGGGCGGATATCATGGAACAAGACCAAGGTGCTTTGGCGCCGGATGTTTTAGCCCAAGATATTATGGCAAAAAAAGCAAGTTTGACCGCTGGCATCATTGGCGCTGTCATGGTCGTGCTTGTTTGTTTTTGCGCCGCCCTGGCATTTTCTGATCCAGCCGGCGCGAAGACCGGCCAACATTCGTCATCGGCTTCCGTTCAAGCTGACGGCAAATAGCCACTTCGGGTTGCAACCAAAGACATAGGCTGCCCCTTTTGTCTTTGCTTGAAGTGGAAATGACCGAGGCAGCAGCGCTAGTCCCCGCTGCCTCGGTCGTTTTCTTTTTTGGGGTACATTATTTGCCCGGCTGACGGCCCGTTTCAGGATCTGCCTGCACGCGCGGTTTGCGTGTGGCCATCCAACATCCTGTGATGATCAATGCGGTGCCGATCAAAGTTGGCACTGTCACCGCTTCTCTAAAAAATGCCCAGCCGAACAGGCTCGCCCATAAGAACCCGGAATATTCAATCGGTACCAGCGCCTGCGCCTCCGCCCGTGCATAGGCCCAGGCAATAGCCATTGCGCCCGTCACCGTCAGCGCCGCGGCCGCCGCAACTGGCATTAAAGCCGCTTGGTCTGGCACCGTGCCCAAGAATGGCGCGAAGAGCAGCAGGACTATCCCGCCAATTCCGCTGTGAAATGTGGCGATTTCCACTGGCCCGGCGAGCTGGCTTTGGCGGCGAATAACGATGAAATTATAGGCGTAGAGAACGGCAGAAAACAGCAATGCGGCCAGACCCATCGCCGTGTCTGCGTCCATTTCGCCGGTGCCGATGCGCCCGCCGACAATCACCAATGTCCCCAAAAACCCAAGCACACTGGCCACAATCGCCTTGGGCTGGATAATCTCGCCCAGCAAAATCCGCGCAAGATAGAGCGCAATCAGCGGCGCGATGAAACTGATCGCGATCGCTTCGGCGAGCGGCAGGCGAGTGAGGGCGAAAAAGAAGCTGAGCGCCATGAATGCGGAGATAATCCCGCGCTCCAGATGCAGTTTAAACACTGCGCGCGTGGGCCAGCCGCGTTTCAGCCACAGCCAAAACGGCGCAATCATCGCCGCGCCCATCAAACTGCGCAGGACGGTGGCGGTGTATGCGCCCGTGATCAACGCACCCTCTTTCATAAAGGCATCCATCAGCGACAGCAGCCCCACGCCAGCGGCAGCGGCGGCGAAAGGCAGCAATCTGGCCCTAGCACTGGCCCGAGTGCTGGCCGCAGCACTGGCCGCAATTGAGGGCGCATTGGAGAGAGGGTCGCGGGACATTATCGGCCTCTCCCTAATGCGCAGATGCCCGCTCGTCACGCTGGCGATTGCCTTTGACTGTGCAGCGATTATTCGCAGATCACCGCAGATATTGGGCAAAGTTCATGAATGGGTCAGCCGACTTGCTTGATAGTCGCTATCAAACAGGGATATATTCACACAATAATGACGTTGCGCGGCGGATTATGGCGCGCAGAAACGCGATAATGGGAAAGCAAATATGCGCAATTGGGTCAGCACTTTTGGGGCCGGAGTAGCCGGAGCAGCCTTATTGGCGAGCGGCGCGCTTGCGCAGGATGACAGCGCGGCAGATGCCAGCTTTGACGAAGCATTCCCCGCAATGGTTTCAGAACCGATGGTGCAAGGCGATTTGGCACCGCCGGGGCCGATGGTGCAGGAATGGAGCACCGACAACGCCGCTTCTTTGATCACAGTGCTAGAAGGGATCGCCGCAGAAGGGCTCGACCCGGCTGATTACAATCTTGGCGAATTGCGGATGGCGGTTTTGGCCGGGCCATCCGAGGAATTGAACGCGCTGGCGTCGAAGAATTTCGTCTGGCTAGTGGAAGATTTCCGTGATGGCCGCACCCCTGCAGAAGCGCGCGTGCAATGGTTTGTGGTCGATCCAGACCGGGATCGGTTCCGCACCGGTGATTTGCTGAGCGAAGCGTTGGAAAGCGGCGATGTTGCCGGAGTGTTGGCCAAACTGCACCCGACCCATGGCGACTATGCGCGGCTGCGCGAGGAATTGGCCGCAACGCCCGAGAGTGAAGCGTCAAAACGCAAATTGATCCGCGCCAATATGGATCGTTGGCGGTGGCTGGCGCGTGATTTGGGCACGCAATATTTGATGACCAATGTGCCCGAATATCAACTGCGCCTGACGGTAGGTGATCGGATCATCAGCACATATCGGACGATCGTTGGAAAGCCGGGGCGCACGGCGACCCCGCAATTGGCGGAGACCGTGTCCGGCGTGGTGTTCAACCCGACATGGACCGTGCCGCAATCTATCGTGCAAGGCGAAGGGCTGGGTGAGCGGGTTCTTGGCAATCCGGCTTGGGCGCGGCGCAACGGTTACACCGCCACCCGCAGCAGCAGCGGCTGGATCACAGTGGTGCAGCAACCGGGGCCGGGCAATTCGCTGGGCCGGATGAAGCTCGAAATGCCCAACCCGCACGCGATTTTCTTCCATGATACGCCGTCGCGCGGATTGTTTGGCAACACCAATCGCGCGCTGTCGCATGGCTGTATCCGCACTGAACGCGCGCTGGAATTGGCGATCACGATGGCGATCCTGGGCCGCGGCGCGACCCGCGATGAGGCGGTGGCGATTGCGACCAGCGGCGAATACACCAAGGTTCCGATCACCAAGGAAATGCCCGCCTACATCACCTATTTCACCATGGCGACGGACATTGAGGGGGAGCTTCGCACCTTCAACGATATCTATGATCGCGACGCGCCTGTGTTGGCGAGCTTTGACAAGCCGCGCGTTCAGAACCGTTCGGGTGAGAGCGATGATGAGGTTATTGTGATTGAGAACAATCCGCTGGCGGGGAGTTAATCCAGCGGGCCTTCATCAAGAGCGGAAATGACATAGCGCCGATAAAAGAATGCGGCGGGCGCGGCGAACACCGCAATTGGGATGAGGGCCTCCCACTTAGGGAACGGACTGCTTGAAACAGACCAGCCTGTTAGCAATGACAATGCGAAAAGGGTCCCCGCGCCTGCGCTGACCGCCGCAGCAAGGAGGCCGGCCGGGCCTGTGATCTTCTCGCCAAGCAAGAAGGCGGCAGGCCAACCGAAAATTACAAGATAAAATGCGACAAAGAACGTTCCGGCAATGGTGCCCAGCGCAATAACCCCGCCAAGTGATGCTAGGAACAAGAGCGCTTCACCAAGTGATTGAATGGCCGAGCGGCCGCCCAAAAGCTCCATGCCAAGCGCGATCACCGCCAATACGCATGTTCCAAAAAGGCCGGATGCAATGCTGGCCGGGAATGTTGCGGACGTGATTGCGCCAAACCGTCCATGCATAAAGTGATGCCCGGGCCGATACGGCACGCGCCTAAAACGCCCCCGGATTATACCGCTGCATCGCGGACGGCTGATCCGGCCTAAGCACCGCCAATTGCTGATCACGCGTCAACATTTGCCCATCTTCTTGCAGTCCCAAACTGTCGGCAAACAGCAATCGACCGCCTGACAGATTCAGCAGCGCAATCCGAAACTGTTCCTCACCCAGCGCAAAACAGCCATTGGAGCGGCCCAACCGGCCCCAGCGTTCAATATGCGACGGTTCTGCATATCGTGCGCGGTGCATCACGATATAGCGGCGCAAGGCAGCGTCATTGGTGGAATCCAACCCGCCCAGCCGCACCGAAGTGCCATAGCGCCCCTGATACCATTCCCACGTCACATAGGCGCCGCGCGATGTCGCATTGGACCCTTCTGTGTTGGAATAGGAGTTGAGCCAGCCATCATGCTCAGGGTCCGACCCGGTGCCGTGGCTGACGTGGAATTGGTTGACCTCTTCACGGTCGAGATTGACGAAATAAAACCGGCGATTGGCTGAATGCACACCGAAATCGGCGATCCCGACAATATCGCGCCGCCAGATCGCATCGCCTGCGCGGTCCAATTCGCGTTTTGCGATGTCAAACAAGACCCTGTCGCGCGGCGTACCGGCGCGCGGTTGAGCGGCGAGCTTGGCAGGCAGAATCGGCAGCGCACCCGAAATCGAGAGAGCGGCGCTGGTGGCAAGAGAGCCTTTTAAGAGGTCGCGGCGGTTCATTTCAGCATTCTATCTACTTCAAGATGGCCTCTGCGTGAATCCCTTAAGTTCCCTTAGTTGGTGCCCTCATGGATCGCCTTGGCGGCCATGCCCAATTTAATGACGCCTGGCATATGTTCGCGAACGGCGGGGCCGACTTTGGCGAGTTCGGCCAGCCGCGGGTCTTGTTCCGCCATCATCCGCGCGATGGCTGGCCCGGTTGGGTGCAGGCGCGAACGGGCGTTGAAAGCGTTGGTTTTCTCATTACCAGACAGGATCGCCGTGCTCATCAAATTGGCCATCACGGCATAGGGATATGTCGCGGTTGAATCGGTCAATGGCGCGGGCGGCACCAAATTGTTGCGTTCCATGTCATTGTCGAAATTCACCTCCAAAAACGCGGCGAGCGCGGCGCTGTAGGGGACGAAGGGCGCCTGAGCGAGTTGGAGGGTGATGCGGTCTCCTTCGAAGAACGGTCTGGTGTTTTCACCCGGCTCAAACGGCACCGCTCTGGCGGTGCAATCCACGAAGAGGGTGCTGCCGGGCAGCGCGACCATTTCATCGCCAAAATGCATCGCGCCGGGGGCAAGGGCGGTGACGCGCTTGCCGCGGTGGACGCTCTTGATCTGGCTGAGCAAGGCGACCTCTGCCTCTGAGATCACTGCGAAGTGGAACATGGACGGCGTAACAGACGGATCAATCCGCAGCATCGTGCCGCGCTCGCCCAATTTTGCGAACATTTCATCGCCGCTATCAGAGCTGGCCGCGCATTCGACCAGATCAGTCTGGAATTTAATCAGCCCTTCGATCCGGTGCTGAGCCGGTTGCAGCAATTTGCGGTTGAACATCCAACTGTCACGCGGGCGCACCCAGTCGATTTTTTCAGGGGCAACGCCCGCCTCCAGCAGCCAGACGGCGGTGTCCATCGCCGTTTTGCCGCCGCCGATGACGACATAGTGATCGGGCAAATTATCCGCCTGCATCCAAAGCTGCGGCAGCTTACCCGGCGCGGCAAAAGGAGTGCCGCTGGCAATATCAAAAGCGGGCGTGTGGGTGGCGGGGACAGAGGTTTGGAACCACGTTGCATCGACCAATTTGCGCCGCACAGTGAAGCTGTGCTGCTCGCCTGAAAGAATGCCGCGCGCCGAATGAACATCGCCGTCCTGCCCGCGATATTCCGTCAGCGGCAGGTAAGCGACGCGCCCGCTGGGGATCATGCGTTCGCTCATCAGCTTGCTGTAATACGCCATAATCTCGGCATGTTTGGCCAGCGGATACATGCCCGCATTATGGCCATGCTCGTCCACACGGTTGGGGCACATTTCCATCGAATTGACACCATAAGTGGCGCTGGGCTGGTGCAAGGCGACGAAGGAATAGGCGTCATTCCAATGCCCGCCGGGTTTTGCATGTTTATCGACGAAGGTGATGTGGCAATCGGGATTTTCGTCGAGCAAAGTGTCGGCAAAGGCGAGACCCACCGCGCCGGCCCCGATGATCAGATAATCGGTTTCATGTTTAATAGCAGTATCGGTCATCTGAGGGGTGTCCTTAGCTTTGTATTCTCATCGGCCATTGCCAGCATAGAGCGGGCGTGGCGCGCGGCAACTTCGCGTTGATCATCGCCGTATCCGCCGCCCAAGGCCGATGCAATGGGCAGGCCGCGGATGCGGGTTTCTCGAACAACAAATCGGTCGCGCTGTTCAAGGCCCGCATCGGTCAGTGCCAAGCGGCCCAATTTGTCATCGACATGCGGATCGACGCCCGCCTGATAGAAGACAAAATCCGGCGCGAAAGTGTCAATCACACCGGGCAGATGGGCGCGCAAGGCGTCCATATATCCCGCATCGTCTAGGCCGTCGGGCAAAGCCACATCGAGGTTTGAGCGCGCCTTTCGCACCGGGAAATTCTTCTCCGCATGAAGCGAGAGGGTAAAAATATCCTCGCGCGCCGCTGTCAGGCTGGCGGTTCCGTCGCCTTGATGAACATCGAGATCGACGATCAGAATGCGCGCGGCGTCCCTTTCTGCAATCAAGCGATTGGACGCCACCGCCAGATCGTTGAACACGCAATATCCCGCGCCCGTATTGGACAGTGCATGGTGGCTCCCAGCGGCTGAATTGGCGGCGTAACCGTGCTGCATCGCCAATTTCGCGGCCAGCCACGTGCCGCCATTGGTGCGGCGGACACGGTCACGGATGTGCGGGGTTACGGGGAAGCCGATCCTGCGTTCTTTGTCGCGCGGGACCTGAGCGGTGAATACTTCTTCGACGTAAGCGGGATCATGCACCGCCTCCAACCAATCGCGCGGGCAGGGCGGGGAGGCATGCTGCGTTATCGCTGCGCCAGAGGCGTGCAATGCCTCCATCACGGTATGATATTTGTCGAATTTGAATGTCCCGCGCGCGGGCGCAGGAGCCATGTAATCGGCGTGATGAACGACGTGGAGCAGGGCTAGACGGCCTGATCTGCCAACATCGCCAATTCGTCATAAATCGCGTCTTCTTCGCGGCTCGCGGCGTCGCGCCACGTTGTGGCGGTTTCGGCATTAACCAATGCGCCTTCTGCCGTCAGCACCAGCACATTTGGTGTGCCCGGCAATTCCTCAACCCCGAACCGCTGGGCAATGCCAAGATTGTGGCCGTCACCTTCTTGCGGGATCCCGACATTGACGAAGACCAATTCATATTCCTCGGCCATCAAAGTGGTGAAGCGATCCGTCGACAACCACCCGGCCAGCGCCCTGCTATCGTGGCACCAATTCGCGCCCATTACCAGGAGCACCCGCTTACCGTTTGCCTGCGCGGCGGCGAGCGCGGCGTCGACATCTGCCTCTGCATTTTCGCTCACATCATAAGAGCGCGCCTCTGGATAATCGTGGCCGCTATGCGCCACCGTATCGGCGACTGTATCGGCAACCGTGGCGCATCCGACCAGCAGCAATCCGGCCATCAATCCAGCAAAAATAGGGCGGATCATTCGGCGGCCTCTGCAGCATGAGGATCGAAGGCTACCGCTTCGCCCGCTTCGATCTTGGCGGCTTTTTCCTCAACCAGTTTGACGATATGCTCAAGCGTGTTTTCATCCTCAATCGCGTGCGCTTTCACGCCGGAAAGATAGACCATATGTTTGCCTGCGCCGCCTCCGGTAAGGCCAATATCCGTCTCGCGCGCTTCGCCCGGTCCATTCACAACGCAGCCCAGCACGGACAGGCTCATGGGCGTTTTGATGTGCTCCAGCCGTTTTTCCAGCGTTTCCACTGTGCGGATCACATCGAACCCCTGACGCGAACAGCTGGGGCAGGAAACCACCCGGACGCCGCGTGTGCGCAGGCCCAGCGATTTGAGCATTTCATAGCCGACTTTGACCTCTTGCTCCGGCTCCGCCGAGAGCGAAACGCGGATCGTGTCACCGATCCCGGCCCACAGCAGCGAGCCCATCCCGATAGAGGATTTGACCGTGCCGCCTATCAATCCGCCAGCCTCTGTAATGCCAAGGTGCAGCGGGCAATCGACCGTTTCCGCCAGCCCATGATAAGCAGCGACGCCCAGAAAAACGTCGCTGGCTTTCACCGCGACTTTGAAATCATGGAAATCATGATCCTGCAACAATTTGATGTGATCGAGCGCGCTTTCAATCAGCGCCTCTGGGCAAGGCTCACCGTATTTTTCCAGCAAGTCCTTTTCCAGCGACCCGGCATTCACGCCGATGCGGATCGCGCAGCCATTGGCCTTTGCCGCCCGCACAACTTCGGCCACGCGTTTTGACGAACCGATATTGCCGGGATTGATCCGCAAACACGCCGCGCCGCCATCTGCGGCTTCTAATGCGCGTTTGTAGTGGAAATGAATGTCGGCAACGATTGGAATACGCGATGCTTTGGTGATTTTCTTGAACGCGGCGGTGGCTTCTTCTGTGGGGCAAGACACGCGGATAATGTCGCACCCGGCATCCTCACACCGGCGGATCTGGTCTAGCGTCGCCGCCGCATCCTCCGTCGGAGTGTTGGTCATGGTTTGCACCGTGATCGGGGCGCCGCCACCGACGGGCACATTGCCAACCATAATCTGGCGGGATTGCCGCCGTTCGATATCACGCCAAGGCCGTATTGAAGACATGCGGCCCATATAGTCGCGCAGGGGTGACGGGGCAATGATAAGCATGGCGCCACCCATGAAAAAGGGCGCCGCAAAGGGCGCCCTTTAAAACAGATGTGATTTTGTCAGTTACCAGCGGATGAGCGGCGGCACCACAATGCGCCCGGCAACAGCGCCAATCGCAACCGGGGCAACATGCCACAAACCAACATGCGAAAATGTGTCGAGCGGGCAAGTGATCCCATAAGCCAGCGTGCCGAGCGAACCCGCCGCCAGACCCGCGAGCCAGCCGGAACGTTCAATCGAAACCGGCGCACCGCGGCGCAGCCACAAAACCGCCGCAACCAAAACCAAAGACCCGGCGGCCAAAGATGCAGTTGTGCACATAAAGGCAACCGGATCATTAAGGCCCGCCCGTGCGTGGTTTTCATGCCCGGAAAGCAAGCTGATCACCGCGCCCAGCGGCAGGATGCCAAGCGTAATAGCACCCCAAAGCGGCGCATCAGCGCGTGATCCGACGCGCGGCAGAGCGCCGCTGACCAAGGCCGCCGTGCTCACCGCGCCCAGCATCAGCAAGAGGCCGTGGGTGATGATAAAATAGCCAGACGCTTCGCCTGTCAGCAGGCCGTCCCACCATTCATAGACAGCGATAGAAGCCACCGAGGCAACCAATGTCGCAAAGGCAATCAGCGCGATTCCCTCGGCTGGTTTCACCCGTTTTACAGGGGTCAGATCCTCGGTGAGCGACGCAATCAGGTCAGCCCTGCTGGTGTTTTGGGGGGTATCTGTCATTTCAATCTGCTTTCTCGACCAAAGTGGCCAATTTCTTGAGGCCCCTATGGATATTCACTTTGACCAGGCTTTCGCTTTGCCCGGTCTTTTCTGCGGCTTCGCGGATCGACAATCCGCTGATTTTTACCATTTCGATCACTTCGGCCTGTTTCTCAGGGATCTGACCGAACAATCGATCCAGACTGACGCGGGCCAAAACAACCTCTTCTTCGCTGTCTTCTACCGCATCGTCTTCCATCAATTCCTTGCTTTCATGCTTGTACACTTTGCGCAGGTGGTCGACCCACCGGTAACGCGCAATCGCGGCAAGCCACGGCAAGAAAGGCCGGGCGGGGTCCCATGTGGCGCGCTTTGTATAAAACGCGATCAGCACATCTTGCACCAGATCATCGATCGAATGCGGGGGCACCCGGCGACGGAAATATCGCTCCAGCCAAACGCCCACCTCGGTCAGCAACACATTACCGGCGGCTTTATCGCCGTTCTGTGTCGCTGCCATGAGGCGGGCAAGAGTGGGTTCGTCAGCTACCATCAGCTTGGACGCTTATGCCGCTTTCGAACCGGTCAGGCGGCCCAGCACAGCATCGAGGCTGATGACGCCGGGACCGCGGCTGACAATGATTGCGCCCAGTGCGAGCACAGTGATGTCCCAGCCGAAGAAGTGATCCCAAGTTGGGAAAACGAACAGCTGAATAACCAGAGCCATCACCATCAAAGCGGCGGCGGAGAAACGGCTGAACAAACCGATCACCAGCAGAACTGGGAAGAGAAATTCAGCGTAAGTCGTCAGCGGTACCGCCAGATCGGAAGGCAGCGGCAGGCCGGTAAATTCGTTTTCAAACAAGAAATATTGCGTGTCAGTGATGGTGAACCACGTGCCGGGCTCAACCTTTGTCTCATACGAGCGCCAGAAGATCCCAGCGAGCGCGATACGGGTCAGCAGCAGCGCAATGCTTTCCACCACAGTTCCCGACAACATGCCGGTGATCCGGTTCCAAAGTGACATAATTCCGCTCATAATATCCTCCTAAAATTCTGGGCGTGCGGCCTGCGTTTTGCCTGACAGGCCGCACACTGTAAAATGTGCTGTGTGTAAGTTACCGATTAATCGGTGTCAGCGAGCCGCGACCCTTGGGGGTGTTGATGCTGGTGCAGCTGCCTTTGTCGACGAGTTTCCACGCATTACCTTGATAATCGCGGGTTGAAGTCCCGGCGCAGCTAGTGCCCGGCCCGGCGGCGCAATCATTCTGCCCAGCGAGCGAGATGCCGTAGCATTTTTCTTTCGTGCTCTGCGCAGAAGCGGGAGCCGCGGCCATGCCAGCTGTGATTGTGGCGGTAAGGGCGAGGCCAGCGATACCGGCGATTGTTGTGGCTTTCATATTCTTTACTCCAAAACTGTGATCTCAAATTGCCGGTGTTTTTGACCGGCTATGCCCCGTCATTCGCTCGCATTTGGCTGGCGGTTACAAAGTCTGGCAAAAACTTTTGCGGCCCTCTTTTTTCGCGGCTCGCTCTTTTCGCAATTCTGCGATTTGGAGTGCAGATCATTATGCGTCTCCCCTTTGCCCGACCCCTTGGCGGTGTAACGCGGCGGATGGCTCGCCCGAACAGCTTTGATATGCACTGCGCCTCGCACGGAGTGTTCCGGGCTATTGGCAAGCGGCGCATTCTATGCCGGTCCAAATTCTCAACGATACCTGCTATGGAAATATCATCATGAAAACACAGCACGATCCGATCGAATCTTTTGGCGGCTTTGGCCTTGGGCTGAGACGCCCGCATTATGATGAATTTCTGGCTGGCCGGGACGAAGGTGGCGGCACGGGCGGTTCTGTTCCGGTTGATTTCGTCGAGGTGATCAGCGAAAATTACATGATCGATGGCGGGCGCCAGTTGCGGATATTGGAACAGGTGCGCGCAAACTATCCGGTCATCATCCACGGCGTGTCGATGTCGATCGGCTCTGCTGGCGGGCTCGACGGCGATTATCTGGCGAAGCTGAAACAGCTGGAGCAGCGGATAGACCCTTTGTGGGTCTCAGACCATTTGTGCTGGACGCGCACCAGCGCCCACAATTCGCACGATCTGCTGCCCATGCCATTGACGCAGGAAGGGTTGCAGGCGGTCTGTGACAATATCGACCATGCACAAAACACTTTGGGCCGGGCGATGTTGTTTGAAAATCCATCAAGCTATCTCACCTTCCCCGAAGATGAGTTGAGCGAGTGGGAGTTTTTGACCGCAATGACGCAGCGCACAGGGTGTTACTTGCTGCTCGATGTGAACAATATCTATGTCTCAGCGGCCAATCACGGTTTTTCGGCGGAGGAATATTTGGCCGGATTGCCGCTGGACCGGGTGCGCCAGATTCATCTGGCGGGCCATGACCCGGCGACGCCGGAACGTGACATTATTATTGACACCCATGACCGGGACGTGAGCGAAGGCGTGTGGGATTTGTATGCGCAGGCCTTGGCAGTGTTGCCGCAACCGGTTGCGACGATGATCGAACGTGACGATCATATTCCGCCGCTGAGCGAGCTGCTGCGGGAGCTTGACCGGGCACGCGGAATTGCGGGTGAGAATGCGGGCGCCGCGCCGCAAAAGGTGCCCGCATGACCGCCACGCTGGCTGATCGGCAAGCGGCATTTCTGCGCGCGATCTTAGACGACACTGCGCCTTTGCCAGAAGGGTGGAGCAATCGCCAAACGGCGGGGCTGGCGGTGTACCGGGGCAATTACCGTTCTGCTTTGATGGGCGCGCTGGCGGAGACGTATGAACGCACCGCGCGTTATGCCGGGGACAATGCCTTTCGTCAGGCGAGCATGAACCACGCCATCAAACATCCACCATCGGGCTGGACGATTGACGAAGCGGGCGCTGGGTTTGCTGAAACTTGCGCTGCTATGTTTGACGGCAATCCTGAGGTTGCTGAGCTCGCCTGGTTGGAATGGGCGATGCTGGAATTGGCGACCGCGCCCGACACCGCGCCGATGACGCCGCAAGATTTTGCCGCCGCTTCTGCCAGCTTTGACGATGAGGATTGGGGCGGATTGCGCCTCACATTTCAGCCGCGCGCCGCCGTGCGGGTGGTCGCTCACGACCTCACCGCAATGTGGAAAGCTCTGGCTGCTGAGGGCGCTGCGCGGCCAGATCCGCGTCTTGCTGAGCCGCAAACCTGCCTTGTTTGGCGCGAAGGAGAAAGGCCGACCTTTATCCTATTGGAAGCAGACCATGCCGCCGTCTTTGATGCCATGCAGAGCGGCGCGACCTATGGTGAATTGATTGGCCTGTTGATTGGCCCGCCGGTCGGTTCGCCGGTTGGTGATGATGCGGAACCTTCGCCGGAAATTTTTCAAAACGCGGCAATGCGTGCGGGCGCGATGCTGGGGCGCTGGCTTAGCGAAGGGGTCGTCACCGGCCTCACGCCTTGACTTACCACCCGTCTGCGCCACTCTCGCATGCAAAGGGAGAAACGCGATGTTGACCGAGAACTCTACCGAATTGCGCAGCGCCAAACCGAGCATGATCATGCGCGCGGTTAAATGGGTGGTCAAAAACCGCAAACCGATTTTCCCTCAGCAACAAAGCGAGGTCGCCGGGTTTTTGAATGGCCGCAGAACGCCCCGCGATGCGGAACTACCGCCAAAATTTGAAAACAAATTTCGTGTCGAGCGCTGGCAGGCGGCGGGGCAGGATGTGATCACGCTCCACCCGAAATCGGGTCCGGGCGAATGGCACATGCTCTATTTCCACGGTGGCGGGTTCGTTTTGCCGATGGCGAAAGAACATTGGCCGATGCTGGGCGCGCTGGTGGATCAATGCAATCTCAGCATCACCGTCCCGCTCTATCACCTCGTGCCAGAGGTGTCTTATGCGGTTCAGGACGCGTTGGCCGATGCCGCCTTTGAAAAATTGGCGGGCGAACATGATCCGGCGAAAATCATCCTCAACGGAGACAGCGCGGGCGGTCACATGGCTCTGGCGCTGGCGTTAAGGCTGGCCAAATCGGGCGGGGCGCAGCCGGGTAAGCTGGCGCTGTTCGCACCGTGGCTTGATGTGACGATGGCGGACCCGGCAATGGCCGCGATTGAGCCGCATGATATTATGCTGAAAATCAGCGCGCTTCGGGCGCTCGGCGAAATATGGTCGGGGGAGCGCGATCCCGCCGCGCCTGAATGCAGCCCGCTTTACGCTTCACCAGAAGACCTGGCGCTGTTGCCTCCAACCCGGATTTGGACCGGCGGGCATGACCTGTTTATCGTCGATTCCGTCAAATTTTCCGCCAAACTGCGCGGGGCGGGCGTCGATGCCAAACTCTACGAATATGCCGGTGCACCGCATGTCTTCATGCTGGTCGTGCCAAGCCGCGAATCCAAAGACACGCTGAAACTGTTCCGAGAATTTCTCGCAGAATAACGCAGGTCAGGCGCGCTAGGCGGGAAACACTTCGCCCGTCATCCGCTCTGACATCGCCCAAAGCGCATCGGCATTGCCGCTATCCAGCGCGTAACTGCGCACACCGCCGCTGTCGCTTTCATTGTCGATTTCGGCGACGCGGCAATCTTCGCAATACACACCGCCGCGCCCTTCCAATTCATCCGCCGTGGCTGCCCATGTGGATGTCGCCGCGCCTTGCGGGATGGTTTTCCATGCAAAATCTGCGTCGCGCTCTTCGATGCTTTTGACCAAGGCTGCCTGCATTTCTTCGGACATGTGACGGCCCAGATTGGTCCGAATGCCGCCGGGGTGAACGGCATAGGCGTGCACACCCTTTTCGCCAAAGCGCTGCTCCAGCCCCACTGAAAACAGCACATTGGCAGTTTTGGATTGGCCGTAACTGACGAAAGGCTGGTATTCGCGCCCGTCAAAATTGGGATCGTCAAAATCCACCGGGGCAAAGTGATGGCCGCGGCTCGACAGATTGACGATGCGTTTATCCGCGCCCTTTTCCACCAGCGGCATCAAGTGTTTGGTCAGCACAAAATGCCCCAGATGATTGGTGCCGAATTGGCTTTCAAAACCGTCACTGGTGCTACCCTGCGGCGTGGCCATGATCCCGGCATTGTTGATCAGCAAATCGATCTTGTCGAAGCGGGTGTTCGCCTCCGCACCGCAAGCGCGCACGCTGTCCAGTGACCCTAGATCGCAGATGATCGTCTCAACGCTCCCTGCATTTGGGCCTGCATTTGTGCCCGCATTAGTGCCTGCATCGGTTTCGGCGCGGATCGCCTCGGCTGCTTCGTCCAGCTTGGCCTGATCGCGGCCAGCCAGCACGACATGCGCGCCCTTCGCCGCCATCGCGCGCCCGGTTTCCTGACCCAGACCGGAATTGCCGCCCGTGATGAAGACGGTTTTGCCTGACAAGTCTTTGCCTGAAAGCACTTCGTCGGTTGTGCTGTGTGCGCCAAAATCGCTCATTTTCGTCTCTCCCAAATCTGCTTTACCCGCAAACGTAACAGGGGCGCGGCGGCATGACCACCGCGCCCCTGACGAAACGCAGATTTGAGCGCTTGGGATTACTTCTTGTCGAAGCTGTCCAGTTTCTTGGCAGCCCATTCGCGCCCGCCCAAACCAAAGGCGAGCGAACCGGCAACAGCCAGGCCGATGACCACCGCGCTAAAGGCAACGTCGACGATTTCTGGGCCGACTTCCATCTTACGCAGACCCATAAAGGTGAACACCAGGATGGTCGCATAGCGCACAACCATGCCTTGCATCGTGTCCGCGCCGACGAATTTGGCGACGACATTTGCGATCAGGAACCCGGCGCCAATCACAACCGCGCCGAACAAGACGCTGCTGCCTTGGGCGAGCACTTCGTCAAGGATGGCCGTCAATTCTGGGAAGCCCAGCAATTTGGTGGCGGCAATGGCAAAGAACAGGATAATCCCGATCTGCGCAATCCGCGCAATCGCGCCTGATGCGCTGGTGCCTGCAGGCAGCAGGCCAAGCGCCGTTACCGGACCGTCAATGCCCAATCCGGTGAGCAGTTCGGTGAGGATGCTTACGACAAAGCGGCTGATCAAATAACCGATGCCGAGCAAGACGCCAGCGGCGATAATGTTCGGAATGGCGCTCATGACCAAGGCAAGCATATCGGTCGCCGGAACAGAAATCGCGGCGATGTTCAGCACGCCCAGTGCGCCGATTGCGACGGGAATGGCGATCAGAGCATAGATGACAGTGCCCAGAGTTTTGCTGATCATGGTGTTGCCGGTGACATCATCGACGCCGCCTTTATTGGCCCATTTGTCGATATTGATCGTTTGCATCGCGGTGACCGCAATATCGCGGACGATCCCGGCGATCATCAAACCGATAAAGAGCAACAAACCTGCGCCCACGAGATTGGGAATGTACCCCATCACAGTGTCTAGCAATTCGTTGATCGGGCCAGCAACGCCGCCCAGTTCCAGCACATCAAGGATCGCCAGCAGGCCAAACAGCCAGATCAGCAAAGAGACGATTTTGCCAAGCGATGCACCGATGCTTTCGCCGCTGCTGGTGCCGCGATTGAGAATGCTGATACGGTCGATAAGTTTGGCAAATGCCCATTTTGCCGCCTTCGCCAGCAGCCACGTGACCGCCAGAATTGCGGCCGCAAAAACAACTTTCTCGCCAATTTCCATGGCGAGGGCTGGATCGAATTGGTACCTTCCAATTTGCATGGTAATCCCCTCTAGTGTTGAAAAATCTAAGTTAAACAGCGCACAAAGCGCAATTGTATCTTAATCGGTTACATATTATTGCGCATAAGAAACGTAAATATACATTTCAAAGAGGCTTTATACTCATGGTGAGTAACATAATTTCAAGCAGAATGACAGTGTTAACTTGGATGGACCTATTCCTGCGCCCGTTCTTGCGCCCCAGCCTGCGCCCCGGCCTGCGCTTCGCTTCGGGTTTGTTTATGGTCGTCTCTTTGCCGGCTGCGGCTCTGGCCCAGGATGCGTCCGGCGCGGCGGAGGAGCCAGAGCCGCGCTGGTCAATCGCGATCCATGGCGGGGCCGGGACGCTTGATCCTGACCGTATGACGCCAGAACGCCGCGCAGCCTATGAGGCGGCGTTACAAGAGGCGTTGGATGCGGGCTCTGCCATTCTCGCAAATGGCGGCAGCGCGATGGAGGCGGTGCAGGCGGCGATCCTGCCGATGGAGGACAATCCCCTGTTCAATGCCGGGCGAGGGGCGGTGTTCACGTGGGAGGGGCGCAATGAACTCGACGCCTCAATCATGGATGGCCGCGATCGCAGCGCCGGTGCGGTGACCGGCGTGACGACAGTGCGCAATCCTATCTTGCTCGCCGACAGGGTCCGCACCGATAGCCCGCATGTCTTCCTGATGGGCGAAGGCGCAGAGGAATTTGCGGGCGAGCAAGGTTTTGAAGTGACCCCGCCGGAATGGTTTGCAACGCAGCGGCGGCTCGAATCGCTTGAGCGGATGCGGGAACGGAACCTGTCTGCGCTGGACGTGGATCACAAATTTGGCACCGTCGGCGCAGTGGCGCTGGATCAAGATGGCAATTTGGCTGCGGGCACATCGACCGGCGGCATGACCGGCAAACGCTGGGGCCGGATTGGTGATGCGCCGGTGATTGGCGCGGGCACCTATGCGGACAATCGCAGCTGCGCCGTGTCGGCGACAGGGTGGGGTGAATACTTCATCCGCGTCGGTGTGGCGCAGGAGATTTGCACGCGTTTGCGCTATCAATTCCGTGTCGAGGCTCTTGAGGCTCAGCTGAGCGTTCCGCACGATGAGAACGGCCCCACTTACATCGTCCATGCCTCCGAATTGGCGATGGGTGCCGACATATTCCAAGAAGTTGCTGACGACGTTATGGCTGAAGTCAAAGAATTAGGCGGCGATGGCGGCGTGATCCTAGTCACGCCCGAAGGCCACGCCATTTTCAGCTTCAACACAACCGGCATGTATCGAGGCCGCGCCACCAGCGAGGGTGTCAATGAAGTGGCGATCTTTGCGGAGGAATAGCCGCTCTCAAATCCGGCCCTAAATATCGCCCAGCCGGCACCCGCGCGCCTCCAGAATAGGTCGCATTTCGCGATACGCCGCCGGGGTCCGGTCGAGCGGGATATAGGGGTGCAAATGATGCACAATGTGAAACTGCATCCCCATTGAACCCAAATTGCCGATCTTGGATTTCCAACTGCGCGTGTTTGTATAGCGGGTTCGATGCGAGCCGGGATGGTGCGGCGCCCATGACAGGAAAAACGAAATATATGTCAGCGCAATATGCATCGGCAGCCACCACAGCAGCAGCGCCTCCATCGCAAAACCATTCCACGCCAACGCGCCAAGAATAGCGATAAAACCCAGCCGGTAAGCCAGCGCCAGTACAAGCAAGCCGGGGCGATTGTTGCGCATCAACGCCGCGGCGTAGTGCTCATTGCGTTTCGCATTCGGCTGGCGCCCTTTGATCGCGTGCCAAATCGCCTGCCATGGCCCTGCTGCTTTGGAGGCGATGTCCACGTCGAGGTCAGGATCATTGGTGTGGCGGTGATGTTCGAGATGCGTGACGCGAAACACCTCAAACGGTGTCACCAACATCCAAGTGGTCGCATGGCCAAGCAATTCATTGAGCCAGCGCAGCCGCGTTCCGCGCCGGGCAATAATGTCATGCTGCGCCTCATGCGTGGGCAAATAGACCAGCGCCAAATTGATTGTCGCAATCGGGAACGCCGCCCACAGCGGCAGCAGATCATAGAATACGAACGGCCACAGCGACAGCCACGCGGCCAAATTGCCAAATGCCCAAACCACCGCCAACCATGGAACCATGCCCGAATGTTTGCGCGCAATTTTCAGCTCAAGCCGCCGCAATTGCGCATCTGTCATTTGCGATAGATCGGCAGGCAGAATTGCGGGATCATCCGTGCTCATTTCAAATCCACCTTCCGCTGATTTGAGCAAACAGGCCCCAAAAACCGCCCACAATCAGCGCAAACACCAATGTTGAAAGACCAAACGGCGCGGCAAGACCCAAGGCTTGCATCCCCTGATAAAAAACAGGCACCAAAAAGGCGAATGCAAATATCAAAGGCAGCGCGGCTGCAATGGCTTTTATCAGGCGTTCCATGTTTCCCCCTTTGCAAAGGTAAGTAGCAGAATGCAACTAAAATGGAAACGCGTCTTGCTTTTCTGCGAAGCTGGCCAGCACTTCGCCGACGCGTGACAGCACCAATTCTGCCTCAGGATCTATCCCGTCCGATTGCCCGCGCGCGCGGAAATAGGCGGCGAAGGTGAAGGGGCCGCGATCCGGCGATTCGACAAAGCCAATATCCACATACAGGCTGCCCATGCCCGGCCAGAAAGAGGTGCCGGTCTTGTCGCCGGAAATCCAATCCTGCGGCAATCCGGCCCGGACCCTGCGCGCGCCCGTGGCAGTGTCTGTCATCCATTGGCGCAAGAGGGCGCGGTGGGCGTCTGGCAAGACATCGCCAAACGCCAATTTTGCCGCTGTGCGCGCCATTGCCGGGGCGGTTGTTGTATCGCGGATTTCGGTGAGCGGCACGTTGTTCAGCGCTGGCTCTGTCCGGTCAAGGCGGCTGACATCATCGCCGATAGAGCGCCAGAATGCTGTCAGAGCGGCAGGCCCGCCGACCTCGCGCAGCAAGACATTGGCGGCGGTGTTGTCGGAAAATTTCTGCGTCGCCTCCGCCAATTCGCGCAACGTCGCGCCGCTGGCCAATCGCTCGGTCGTAAACTGAGAATAGCCGAGCAAATCTTCTTGCCGCCAAGTGACGGAGCGATCGGCATTATCCTCACCACTGGCGTCGCGTGCTAGCACCATAGCGGCGAGCGAGGTTTTGAACGACGAACAATGCCCAAAGCGTTTGGTTCGATTAAGGCCGATGGAACGGCCAGTGCTAATCTCAAAGAGCTCTGCTCCCAAAGTGCCGCGCGCTTGCGCTTCGATGATCCTTAGGGTCGAGACAAATCGCCCCGCCGGGCTTTGATCAGGCGGAACGCAGCCGCCCGCACCAAGAGCAAGACCCGATGCAAGCATGCCGCCCAAGAAAGCGCGCCGGTCAAAATCGGATCGATGCGCGCTCATGAAAACTTGTCCGCCTTGCGTTTGCCAAAGCGCATATTTCCCTCCAGCTTGGCCCGCAATTGCGCGTAGAATGCTTCTAGGAAAGCGCGCTCATCCCCGGCACCGGGGTCCCAGCCAATCTTGCGGCAAATGGTCGCATGCACGGCGGCCAAGGCATCGGGCTGAGCCTCGCGCAGCATCCGCTCCAGCGTCTGCAATTCATGCTCGCCATAAACCGCCAATTCCTCCTCGCCAAAGTCATAGCGCGCGCCGGTAATGTGGCTGGAGCCTTCGACGGCGGCACCTTGTGTCGACAGCGCCTCTGCCAGCTTTGTCCGCGGCGCATCGACCACCCAAGTGCCGGCAATCACATCGCCTGCCCGCATCGCGTCTTTGTTGAAAAATGGGAATGCCATGAAGATCAGGAACCAGATCATTCCCGCAATTCCGAAACTGCCATCGGCCCCGGTTGGCGCGACCAATAGGAAGATCAGCGGCATAAACAGCTCAATATCCCGCAGCAGATTGCGCGCAATAATCGCCTCTGGCGTTAAGCGCCCGCCGCCCCGCGCCGCTACCCGAATACCCAGCGCGCGTTTGCCCCATGTAGCCCCGCGCGGGCCCAATTCCATCCCAAGGAAATAGCCATAGCGGGCCAGAAACATGATCAGGATGATCAGGATCACGACAAATTCGGCTGCGCCCGAAATCGTCTCTCCGTCAGAATCGGTGATTTGCTCCATCACCCCGCCAAGCGCGAAACCCAAAAATAAGAGGATCGCCAGCAAGCCGCAGCCCAAGATTAGGAAATCGAGCACCAAGGCACCAATCCGCGACCCGCGAGACGCGATTGTGACGGGGACTGAGATCCCCTCTGGCGTGACCAGCATCCGCCGCCTTTTATCGGCCTTCACGGTCCCTTTAACTTCAGGCCTTTCCGTTTCTGGTCTGGCGATATTAGGCGGTGCGGGCGCGCTCACACTGCGTCCTCCGCATGATCATCCGGGATGGTTCGCGGAGAATAAAGGAAGAAATAGGCAAGCCAGAATGCAAGGAAGCTGCCGCCAATGACAAAGCGGCTTTGCGCCCCTTCGACCAATTGCCGCGGAAAAGCCTCCAGCAACGCCGCGACAACCATCATGATCACCACTCCGACCATCACAACCGCGCCGCGCTTTCCGCTGATCGATGCGGCTTCTAAAACAGACCGGTCGCCGGTAAATGCCATAGAGCGCCCAATATGCAGCCCCGCCGCACCCGACAGCAAAATGCCGAACAATTCGGTCGTCCCATGCACGCTGAGCCACGCGGAAAATTCGGTGATCAATCCGGCCTCATCAAACAGCCACAGCATCGCGCCCAGCATCGCCATATTGTGGACCAGCAACATCAAAGAAGGCACGCCAAAGGCAAAGCCCAATGCAAAGGCCAGGATGCAGACCCCGGCATTGTTGCTGAACAAATAGGCCGCAAAGGTAGAAAGACCGTCGGCATTTTGTTCGACGTCCAGCGTGGCCAGCAATTCTTCCCGGCTGGCACCGGGCACGCGCGTATCAGCGAGGCCAATTGGGACCAGCCGGTAATACCAATCGCTATCCTGCAAAATCAGCAGCCAACCGACCACCGCCCCTGCGACCATCACGAACAAAGCGATGCAGATGTCGAGCCAAATCTCGCGCACGGCGCGGCTCCACCCGCCGAAGATAAACTCTCGAAACCAACTAAAGAACCCTTTGCGCGGGCCGTAAACCTGAAACCATGCGCGCTGAACCAGGCTTTCCAAATAGCGCAAAGTTGCCGCATCCAATGACGTTTCGCGCGCGACAGAGAGGCTGGAGGCTGCCGTTCGGTACAGCGTCGGCAGCGCCAGCAAATCGGCATCATCGACCCGCCGCAACCCGCCTTTTTCCATACTGATCACAATTTCTTCGAGCCGCCGCCAATCGCCCTCACGCTCCAACCGGAACCGATCAGACCGCAGCGCTGCACTTTCAATATCGGCGGGCGCTTCGATTTCTGCGCGCCCAAACCAAGAGGTCAGTTTTTTAGCAGGTGTCGCGGCGCTCATCCGATGGCCTCGCTGTTCTTGATCATGAAATACCGATCGATCAGCTGATAGGAGATATGTTCATACGGCGCCTCAATCACATCAACGCCCATCCGCCGCAGCCTTTGTAAAACGACGCTGCGTTGGTGCAGCAATGTGTCGGCGGTCACGCTGCGGGCGAGGGTGGCGATGTCGCCGGGGTCTTCTTCGACGAAGGTTTCAAGCTCGCTATCGGCAATCGTTACGAACAACACGACATGTTTTTTGACCAGCCGACCAATGCTCTCAATCATCAATTCTGCTGCGGTTGCATCGGTAAAATCGGAAAACAACACGATCAGCGAGCGCCGCTTCAATTTCGCCGTTAACGTCGCCAGAGCCAGTGTGAAATTGGGTTCTGCATTGTCATAATCGAGCGCGGCGGCCGCGCTTTGCAATCGGTGGAATGCGCGGCTGTCATTGACGAAGGGGGTCATGACCTGTGGCCGCTGAGCAAAGCCGAACAGCGAGACACGGTCCCCGCCTTTGAGCGCGACATAAGAACAGGTGAGCGCCGCTGTGACGGCGCGGTCAATGCGGGGCATGCCGTCAACTGGCTCACACATGGCCTGACCGCAATCGAAGGCGAAGACGATCTGGTTGTCGCGTTCGCTTTCATTTTCGCGGGCATAGAGGTGGTTGTGCCGGGCGCTGGCTTTCCAATCGATGCGGCGGCGATCCATGCCGGCCTCATATTCTGACAGCGATTCAAACTGTGTGCCTTCACCGCGAATGCGCCGCGCGATCAGGCCAGTTTGCGCATCGCGCATGAAAGTCTGCAATTCTTTTGAGCGCACTGGCGATAGGTCGGGCCAGATCCGCAATTCTTGCTCCACATCCTGCGAAGTCTGCCGCGCGCCAAGCCCCAAAGGACCGCTCCAGCGCAGCCATGCCCGCGTGATCTGCGCGGTCCCGCGCCGTTCTGGGCGCACTTCGGTGCTGCCGCTATGCGCGCCGGTATCAAGCTCTTCGACAAGCTGAATATTTGCGCGGCCCGCAGGCGCGAGGCGCGGGTCAAATTCCAACGCGGCCTCTGCTCCCTTTATCAGCGAACGTGAAAATCGCGCATGAACGTCTAGCGCGGTGGGCTGGCCGACCTCTGTGTCGGCTGGCACGATCACCTGCCATTCCTCGCACGTGCCCGCCATCATCGCGTCGAGTAAGATGAGGGCGATCAGCGCAAGCGCCGCGACCGGCGCGATCACCCACAATTGCGGAGAAATAGCGGCGATCACCAAAGCAATCGGCGCAAAACCGGCGATGGTCCAAGCGGCACGCTCTGTTGGGACTAAAGGCAGGGAAGGTCGCGGCACAGCTTTATCGCGGCGCCTCGGTTGCTTCGATCAATTCGGCGACCAATGCCTCGACATCGCGGCCTTCAATCTCTGCCGCCGGGCTGAGCGTGAGGCGGTGGCGCAGCACTGGCACGGCCAGCGCCTTTACATCGTCGGGGATCGCATAAGCGCGCCCCTCCAGCGCGGCCCGCGCCCGCGCCGCATTGGCGAGCATCACCGCCGCACGCGGCGACGCACCCACGGCCAATTCAGAATGATCGCGCGTGGCGCGCACCAATCGCACGACATATTGCGTGATTTCATCAGCGACAGTGACGTGATCCAAAGCGGAGCTAGCCGCCGCCAGCATGTCGGCATTGGCCACCGCTTTTACGCCCAGATCGGCGGGACGCTGCGGCCCTTGTCGGCCCCCATAACTGGCGACAATGCGCGCCTCTTCCGCCTCTGTCGGATAGGGGACAAGCAATTTGAACAAGAACCGATCAAGCTGCGCCTCTGGCAGCGGATAGACGCCTTGGTTTTCAATCGGGTTTTGCGTTGCCACAACCATAAAGCGCGGCGGCAATTGGTGGGTTTCGCCATCAAGCGTTACGCGCCGTTCCTGCATCGCCTCCAGCAAAGCGGCCTGCGTTTTGGGCGGCGTGCGATTGATCTCATCCGCCAACAGCAATTCGCAGAAAATCGGCCCGCGCGTCAGCGTGAACTCACTGGTTTGGAAATTGAACAGGTTGGACCCCAATATATCGCCGGGTAGCAAATCCGGCGTAAACTGGATACGCCCAAAATCGAGGCCGAGAGCCGTCGAGAAAGCCTGCGCCAAAAATGTTTTTGCCGTCCCCGGCGGCCCTTCGAGCAAGACGTGGCCTTGGCTGATTAAAGCGACCAGTAACTGATCGATCATGGCATCTTGGCCGACGATTGCTTTGGCGACTTCGGCGCGGATCGCATTGGCCAGATTGCGCACATCGCCCAAAGTCATGCCGATTTCTTGCGGTGCGTTTTGCCCGGCATTTCCAGGCGCATTTTCAGGCGTAACTTGTGGAGATGGGCTCGTTGGTGGCGGCGCAGCGGGATCAGTGGTCATGTCGAAGTCTTCCCAATTTGATTTGACGCCGCTTTAGGCGTGAGTTTTTTCGTCAGTTCATTCAGCGCCTGTGCGGCGTGCAATATGTCCATCGGCTTTTGTGCATTCGTCAGCCGTGTTGCCAGACTAGAGAAGGGCTCTTCCTCTGGCAGGCGGATCGCCATCGCATTATCGATCATTTCTGCATCGGGCCGGGCAATCCCAAGCGCGCGGCCCAATCGTCTTTGGGTCAGGTTGATATAAGGCGCGGCGAGCAAGCCCAGCCGCCGGGCTCGTACAATCAGGCCCGCGCCATTGCTGACCAATCGGCGTTTGCCAAAGGCGATATCAGCGGACCCCGCCGCCGCCGGACCAAACCGTAAAAATGCGCGCCATCCCACGATCAACATCGCCAATATTAAACACAATGTTGCGGCAAGAAACGGTGGTTGAAACGCCAAAGTCAGCAAGTTCACTGAGCCGCCCTGACCATTGAGCGTCAAATCAAACGTCACCGAATTCATATCGCCATATCCAGCCTCTCTCACCAGAGCCAGCGCGGCGGCGGCGCGGCGGGGATCGGCGAGACCGTAATTGTTCACCAAATCGGGTTCGGTAACAAACATCGTCCAATGCGAATTTTCGTAATATTCGGTGCCATCTTCACCGATGATATTGAGCGCAATGATCCGCCCTGCGCCATCTTTAAACACCGCCTCATGCGTGGATTTGTCGCCTGCATATTGGACCGTGCGCGTCGGCAATGTGCCCGATAGGCCCAGCCCTTCCCAAGTGGATGCTGTCTTCTCTTCAATCTGTTCAATCTGAGTGTCGAAGCCATAAGGCGCGGGCAAATTCTCCGTCCAATTCGCCGCATTGGTCCCGGTTAGAGCAACCCAATCGCTCTGCATCCGATCTGCGTCTTCTTCGGCGATAGTGTCGGTGTCAGGTGTGCGCGCATTCCATTTCGGCAAGATCACCAGCGTTGGGCCGAGATATTCGCGGTTTTCCAGAATGGTCGCGAATTCTTCAGGGTCAGTGAAACTGGGCGGGGTTAGGATGAGCAGATCGGTCGTCTCCAATCCGTCGCGCCCACGAGAGCGCTCAACCACATATCCTTCGCCCTCCAGCAGCTGGACCAGACCGGAATAGCCATTGATCCCATTCGCGGTGGCATGCGCCGATCCGCTGCGTTCGCGCCCGCCTGTATCGCCGATGCCAATAAAATAGAGCATGGCGATAAACGCAGTGAAACCAACAAGCACGATTGCAAGCATAGCCCCGCGGCTGAAGGGGGAGGCCGCGCGCGCGCTTTGTGTTGCCGCGCCGCTCATATCCGCCGTTCCTGACCGCGCGCGCCGCCTTCGATCCGTGCCAGTGCGAAATTGGCATAAGCTGAGCGGGCCGCTTCCCAATCGGCGCGTTCTAGGGATCGCAGCGCGAACAGGCTGCTTTCAACGCGCTGAGAAATTGTCGCGAAAGCCGCGCGCGCCGCCTCTGAGAGGGCTGGCAATGCCGCCAATTCGCGCGCAGTGCTGGAGGGATCGACCCAATCGGGACGCGCCTCGGCGATTTGCCCCACGCTGCGTTTGAGCAGCAAATGCGTCGCCTCATCAAAGCGTCCCTCTGCAGCCAATCGATCGGCATCTTCTAACAAGGCCGTGCTTTGCGCCCTGTCGGGTTGCCACTCTGGCTCGCTGGTCGCTTCTTTCGATTTTCGGTTCCGGCCCGCCAGAGGCCCAACCGTGCGCGCAATTAGATAGAGGACAAACACCACCACCAGCGCCAGCAGCACCCATTGAAGCACCGGCCACGACAATCCGAGAAGCGCACCAACCGGCGCCAAAATCTCGCCCAAGAACCCAAAAAAGCTGGTCAAAGCCTGTTCAAACCAACCCGGCTCATAGGGTTCTGGCAGGACAAGCTGGATTTCCTCAAATTGAATATCGCTGTCATCGCGAAGCTCGCGCCAGCTATCAGGAGCGCTGCCACTAGGCGCAGCAGAGCTCTGAGGAAGGGGAGGTTCGGCAGTTGACCCCGTGTCTGCCGGAATGATTTGCACAGCGTTCGTCATGCGGATCCTTTGGTGGCACGGCCCGGCGCGCGGTGCAACACACTAACGCAGCGAATCGCAACGCTTTGTTTAAGCATCAAGATGACAAATTGGGCGCCTTGCGAGCGGAGGCGTTGTTTCAGCCCCGCTTGCGGCCCTGAGGATAGGTACCCAGCACGCGCAATTCCTTGGAATGAAACGCGCATTCTTCCAAAGCCCGGTCCACCGCCGGGTCGCCCGGCACACCGATAATATCCGCATAAAACCGCGTCGCGGAAAAACTGGTGCCGTGTTGGTAGCTTTCCAGCTTGGTCATATTGACGCCGTTCGTCGCAAACCCGCCCATCGCTTTGTACAAAGCGGCCGGAATGTTCTTCACCTCGAAAACGAAGGTCGTCATCGCGGCCTGATCGGCGTCTACGTTCAAGAATGTCGGTCGATCGGCGAGAATGACGAAGCGGGTCATATTATCGTCGCTGTCTTCGACATGTTCCTCCGCGATTTCCAGGCCGTAAAGCTGCGCCGCAATCGCCGGCGCAATGGCCGCGATTTTGGGATCGCCGCGTTCTTTCACATGCGCCGCAGCGCCGGCCGTATCGGCATAGCTGAGCGGGACGATCCCCCGCTCACGCAAGAAAAACCGCGATTGGCCCAGAGCCTGCGGGTGGCTGTAGGCGGCTTCGAACTGCGTGCCGGGTTCAATCGGGCCAATCGCCATCAGCGCGTGATGAATCGGCAGAAAATATTCCCCAACGATGCTCAAACCGCTTTCTGGCAGCAAGAAGTGGATATCGGCCACGCGGCCATGTTGTGAATTTTCAATCGGGATAATTGCCTGACCCGCGCGCCCATCCTTCACGGCCTCCAAGGCGTCTTCAAAACTGAAACATGGCAAGGGCAGGGCGTCGGGGCGCGCTTCCATCGCGGCTCTGTGCGAATTTGCGCCCGGCGACCCTTGGAATGCAATGGCGCGTGCGGGGTCATCCGCTGCGGCTTTGCGCAAATCATCGACGAGGGGTAAAGCGGGTTCTGGAAAGCTACGCATAATTGCGTTGGTGCTAGTGTCCGATGGCTTAGGCGGCAAGGGGGCATGAGGCCGGGCAGAATGAATGCTTGCATTTCATGCACCGATTGGTGATGCGTTTCGCCTTGCACGGGCACGAGGGCGGCATTAAGGGGGCGCCAACATGACAGACTCAACCAATAACGACGCCGCCAATGGCGAAGCCGGCCAGAACACCGACGCGGGTTCTGGCGATATGTTCAACACCGCAGCGGGCTGGGTGCTTTTTGCTGCCGGTCTGGGCCTTGGCCTTTCGATTGTGGCGGGCAAAGTTTTTCACGGCAATGATCCGCAGCGGCCCGACACATTGGGTTACGTGATCGAAGGCGTCGAAGAAGAAGCCGGTGCCGTCGAAATGACGATGGACGAAGCGCTGAACATGGAAGGCGTTGATGTTTCCGCCGGTGAAAAAGTGTTCGCCAAATGCTCCGCTTGCCACACCATCGAAGCGGGCGGCGCGAATGGCGTTGGGCCAAATCTGCACGGTATTATGGGTGCAGGTGTTGGCGCGGTTTCGGGCTATGAATATTCCGGCGCAATGGCGAGCTTCGGCGGCCAATGGGGCTGGGATGAAATGAACGACTGGCTCAACAATCCGCGCGGTTACATGGATGGGACAAAGATGGGCTTTGCCGGTCTGTCCAGCATCGAAGACCGCGCCGCTGTCGCGCTGTATATGAACGAGAATGGTTCTAACTTGGCTGTGCCGGAATATGTTTCCGTCGCTGCAGAAGAAGCCGAAGCGGTCGAAGGCGAAGAAGCCGCAGCAGAAGCGGATCAGAACGACGCCGAGGCGACCTCGGAAGAAACCGCCGCGGCGCAAGCGTCCGAATAAGAGATTTGAGGTGCGGGCCTAGTCCCGCCCTTTAAAACCCTGAGCGACAACATACCATTCGGATGAGCCCTTGCGGCTCGCCGGGGGTTTGGCGTGTTTGACGCTGGTGAAGTGTTTCTTCAGCAGATTGAGCAATTCCGCATCGGTTCCGCCTGCCAGCACTTTGGCGATGAACGCGCCGCCTTTTTCCAGCGTTTCCACCGCGAACCATGCGCCAGCTTCCACCAATGCCATCGTGCGCAGATGGTCGGTTTGTTTATGGCCGACAGTGTTTGCCGCCATATCAGACAGCACCAGATCAGGCGGCCCGCCCAATGCGTCTTCCAAGGCTGCGGGCGCGGCGTCGTCCATGAAATCCATCTCAAAAATCGTGACGCCTTCAATCGGTTCGGTGGGCAAGAGGTCGATACCGACCACTGCCGCCTTGGGCGCCTTTGCCCGCACAACCTGCGCCCAGCCGCCTGGGGCAATGCCCAAATCGACCACGCGCTTTGATCCGCGAATAAGCTTAAACCGCTCGTCCAATTCCTTCAGCTTATAGGCGGCGCGGCTGCGATAACCGTCGGCCTTGGCCTGTTTGACATAGGGGTCATTCAGCTGCCGCTCCAACCAGCGGACCTGAGAGGCAGTGCGTTTTTTCGCCGTGCGAACGCGGCGGTCGGGGTCTTTGCCAGAACGTGACACGGGTTTAGCCGCCTTTCTTAGAATGGTTGCCGTCGCCAGCAGAATAACCTGTCTGATTACCGGCCTGATGACCAGAATGACTGCGAGTTTCGTGCAGCGCTTTGAGGCTCCGCTCACTTTCGCGCTCTGCCGCCATCAGGCTGCGCAATATCCCTTCGCGTATGCCGCGGTCCGCCACGCCCAGCTTTTCCGCAGGCCACAGATCAAGGATCGATTCAAGGATTGCGCATCCCGCCACCACCAGATCGGCACGGTCTTGCCCAATACAAGGCAAAGTGCTGCGTTCATCGGGCGACATCGCCGACAGGTCAGAGCTGATCTTGCGCATCGCATGGGATGGCACAATCAAGCCGTCGACCGCTTTGCGATCGTAATGCGGCAATTCCAGATGCAGGCTGGCCAATGTCGTCACTGTACCGCTGGTGCCGAGTAGGCGAATGTCATCCGACTTTGCAGCCTGCGCGATCCGCTCTGCAAACGGAGCAAAGCTGTCAGAGACGACCTCGCGCATCCGAGCATAGCGGGCGAGGCGCGCCTCTTTCCCGGTCCCTTCGCGTTTGACTGTATCGGTTAGCGACACGACGCCCCACGGCACGCTTTGCCAATCGAGGATGCGCGGAACACGCTTGCCGCTCTTTCCCGTCGGTTCAAGCAGGACCAGTTCGGTTGACCCGCCGCCAATGTCGAAGATCACCGCTGGCCCTTCGCCATGTTCGAGCAGGATGTGACAACCCAGAACCGCCAGCCGCGCTTCTTCTTCGGCACTGATAATGTCGAGAACAATGCCGGTTTCCTGATGCACGCGTTCAATGAAGGCCGGACCATTGGCCGCCCGCCGGCATGCCTCTGTGGCGACAGAACGAGCCAGCCGGACATTGCGGCGGCGCAATTTGTCGGAGCAAATCATCAAAGCGCCCAGCGCCCGGTCCATTGCTTCATCGGACAATCGCCCTGTCGTCGCGAGATCTTCGCCCAGTTTCACAACCCGGCTAAACGCGTCGATCACTGTGAAATCCTTGCCCGAGGGACGCGCAATCAGCAGGCGGCAATTGTTGGTGCCCAGATCCAGAGCGGCATAAGCCTCGCCCTTGCGGGGCGCGCCCATGGGCGTTGTTCTGCCCGATTTGGCTGTGTGGGGCGCGGGTCCGCGCGTCTTGCTGCCGCTTTTCTGGCCGGAACGTTTGCCTGGCTGGTTGGAGCGTTTGTAGCGAAAATCGGCTACTTTGCCGGACTTGCCGCCCCGTTTTTTACCAGCACGTTTCTGTGCGTCCGGCGGAAGATCATCCGCCATAAGTCATTCTTTCATCTCACTGACGCGCATATTGCGCCAGCACCTGAGGCAGAAGCTAACAGGGGCGCGCCATCAGAGCAAGGAAACTGGGCCTTACGCCGCGCGATGATGCCTTCTGCGCGATAGTGGACATTTGCCAGCTTGCCGCTCTGCGCGCGCGCGCCTATCTGATGGCAATGACTGACAAAAACCCTGATCAAGCCCTGACGGGCCGCAAATTCTACCCCGCTGGTGAGGAAAGCCGCTTTGCTGACGAAGCGCCCGTAAGCACGCCGCAAACGGAGCATCCTGCCTATAAGCTCGCTTTTAGCGATCACGATTTCCTGCTGCGCGACGAATTGCGCCCGGTCCGTTTTCAGCTGGAATTGCTGAAGCCGGAAATGTTGCTGGATGAGGCGCGCGTGGGTTCGACCATGGTGATGTATGGATCGGCCCGCATCCCATCGCCTGAACAAGCCCAAGCGAAGATTGACGCTGCGAAAGACGGCAGCGAATACGAACAGAAGGTCGCGGCCAATTTGGCGGCAAAGGCGAAGTATTACGAGGAAGCGCATAAGCTCGCGCGGCTCGTCTCTGAGAAAGCGATCATCGAAGATGGCCTGCGCCAATTCGTCGTCACAACCGGCGGCGGCCCCTCGATTATGGAGGCCGGCAATCGCGGCGCGTCGGAAGCAGGCAGCGAATCCATCGGCCTCAATATCGTCCTGCCGCATGAGCAAGCGCCGAACCCTTATGTCACCCCCTATCTTTCGCTGAACTTCCATTATTTCGCCCTGCGCAAGATGCATTTCTTGCTGCGCGCCCGCGCGGTTGCGGTGTTCCCGGGCGGGTTTGGTACGTTTGATGAATTCTTCGAACTGCTCACCTTGATCCAAACCGGCAAGATGAAGCCGATCCCGATCTTGCTGTTTGGTAAGGACTTTTGGACCCGCGTCGTCGATTTTGAAGCGATTGCCGAAGAAGGCACGATTTCGAAGAAGGATCTTGAACTGTTCCGCTGGTGCGAAACGGCTGAGGATGCTTGGGCGCATATCTCCGAATTCTATGAGCTGGACGGATAGGCAAATTGGCCGGTTTGCTCCGCAGACCGCGCCCGGCCACCTGACACACCTGACACACAGTCCAAGGGCGTAAAAGCCAAGGGGATGCCGGGCGGGGCAATTTGGGCCTGCCCGGGCCTCGACCGCCCGCATGCTCCAATGCATGGCTGCGCCCAGTTAGGACATTGCAGAAATTTTGGCCGGGATCACACATCCTGCGCATTCTGCAACGGCGGCACTGCTGTAGGAAAATGAATTCTGCCAACGCTGGGCCAGCTCTGCGTCAGTACTGCATCAGCACCGCGTCAACGCTCCCCTGCACCAGAGCGGCGATCTTAATCCAGCTTGCGCACCGCCAAATGACCCAGCGGACCGTTGCCTGCGCCAAAGCCGGGTGCTGCTTCAATCGCGCGCAGCACAAAATTGCGCCCCAGTCGCACCGCATGTTCGAGCGGCTGGCCATGTGCCAGTAAGGTGGCGACCGCGCTGGATAAGGTGCAGCCCGTCCCGTGCGTGTGCGGCGTGTCGATCCGCGCATGGTTGAATTGGACGCCGCGTTCTGCGCTTTCTTTGCCAGGTACAATCAGCAGATCAATAATCCGCTTATCCGGGGTGTGGCCGCCCTTTGCCAGCACGGCTGCTCCGGTGGAGGCGCTGAGCTCCTCGGCGGCGGCGGCGAGGTGGTCGCTGGTCGTAAGGTTGCGTTCCACCAAATGGCCCAGTTCAGGCAGGTTGGGCGTGATCAATGTGGCGATCGGAAACAGCAATTCGCGCATCGCGGCGATCGCTTCGGGCGCGATCAGAGCCGATCCGCTGGTCGATACCATCACCGGGTCCAGAACGATTGGAATATCAAGCCCGCCCAATTTCTGCGCCGACAATTCCTGCGCCACATGCGCGATAATATCGGCATCATGCAGCATCCCGATCTTTACCGCATCAACGCCAATGTCGCTGACGCAGGAGGCGATTTGCTGACCCACAACCGCGCCGGACATGGGCGCAATCGCTTGCACGCCGACGGTGTTTTGCGCGGTTACCGTGGTGATCGCGGTCATGGCGTATCCGCCCAGCATCGTGATCGTTTTGATATCCGCCTGTATCCCCGCGCCGCCGGACGAATCCGACCCGGCAATCGCCAGAATGCGCGGCGGGCCAGATTGTGGGCGGGCGTGTGGGTTTGAGTTGTCGCTCATCCTTTGAACTTACGTTCTGTGCTGGGCGGGTATTTTTCATGCAGGGCGGCGGCGCGCGTCGGCCGGTCCATCAATTCACCGCCGCAATTGGGGCAGATGTCATCGGCGCTCTCTGCGCATTCTGCGCAAAAGGTGCATTCAAAACTGCAAATAAACGCGCCGGGTGCCTGTGCCGGCAGGCCGGCGCCGCATTTCTCACAATCGGGACGCATTTCTAGCACGGCATAATCTTTCTTGCTGGCGTTAAGCCGCCGCTCGCACGGCGTCGCACACGCGGTCAACCACGGCTTCGACTTGGGCGGCATCATCGCCCTCTGCCATCACGCGGATCACCGGCTCTGTGCCCGATGGGCGGATAACCAATCGGCCTTTGCCAACCAGTTCCGCCTCCGCCGCCGCGATCACCGATTTGACGGTCTCGTTTTCCAACGGCGCGCCGCCTTCATAACGGACATTTTTCAGCAATTGCGGCACGGGATCGAACAGATGCAGAATTTCGCTCGCGGGTTTTTGGCTGCGCACCAAACTGGTGAGCACCCGCAAAGCCGCCACCGATCCATCACCTGTGGTCGCATGATCGAGCATAATCATATGCCCCGATTGTTCCCCGCCGACGTTAAATCCGCCCGCCTTCATCATTTCCAGCACATAGCGGTCGCCGACCTTGGCCCGTTCCAGCGTCAGGCCCAATCCGGCAAAATACCGCTCCAGCCCCAGATTTGACATCACCGTCGCAACGACGCCGCCGCCGGTCAACGCGCCCTTTTCATGCATGCGCGTCGCGATCAGAGCCATGATCTGATCGCCGTCGACCTTTTTCCCTTTTTCATCCACGACAATCAGGCGGTCAGCATCGCCGTCCAGCGCAATGCCGATATCCGCGCCTTCTTCGACGACTTTGGCCTGCAAAGCCTCAATCGCGGTGGAGCCAACGCCGTCATTAATATTGGTGCCATTGGGATTGACGCCCAGCGTGATCACCTCTGCGCCCAATTCCCAAATCGCGGAAGGAGCCACCTGATAAGCGGCACCGTGGGCGCAATCGACGACGACTTTTAGGCCGTCAAAACGCACTTCGTTCGACACTGATTGTTTCAGCGCATGGATATACCGCCCGCGTGCATCCTCAATCCGGCGGGCGCGGCCAATCCCCTCCGGCATGGCCAATTGCGGCTCAACCTCCAATAAAGCTTCGATCTCCGCCTCAACCTCGTCCGACAATTTAAACCCGTCCGGGCCAAACAATTTGATGCCATTGTCAGGGAACAGATTGTGGCTGGCGGAAATCATCACGCCCAGATCCGCACGCATTTCGCGCGTCAGCAATGCAATCGCCGGGGTCGGCAATGGCCCTGTCATAATCACATCCATCCCGACACTGGTGAAACCCGCGACCAGCGCGCTTTCCATCATATACCCCGACAGGCGCGTGTCTTTGCCGATCACGACCCGGTGACGATGCCCGCCGCGCACAAAATAATTGCCCGCCGCCTGACCCACGCGCATCGCGGTGGCCGCCGTCATAACGCCCGCATTGGTGCGCCCGCGAATGCCATCAGTGCCAAAGAACTTGCGTGTCATGGGTGACTTAAACCTTTTGAAACTGTGCTTAGAATTGTCATGCGGTCTTGGCGCGGTTAACGCCATAAGGGAAGTGTTCGCCCCGCAATATCGTGCGAAATGGCGTCAGATAGGACCGAAAAGTTGAGCAATCCTGAGGAAACCGGCGAAAGCCAAATGTCCGCGCCGGTGCCCGGGGTGGATGCTGGCACTGGTTTTGAACTGGTGGCGATCCGTCTGCCGGTGATCGCAACCTTTGCCGCGCTGATCGCGGGGCTGGGGCTGGGCGTGGTGTTTTCGGGCGCTGCTTTACCGGAATGGCTGCTGTCTTCGGCTGGATTGGCCGGCACATTGTGGCTGCGCGCGTTGCAGATGACGATTATTCCGTTGGTGGCGGCCTTACTGGTGCTGGGCGTTACGCAAATGGTGCAAGCCGCGCGGGCGGGCGCGGCGGCGCGGCGGTTCTTGGCGCTTGTTTTCGGCGTTTTGATCGCGGGCGGATTGTTCACCGCTGCCGTATTGCCGTATTTGCTGACGATCATCCCGATCCCTGACAGCGCCAGCGGGTTCCTGTCCGCCGTTCCAGAGGAAGCGGGCGAAGTTCCGGGCATCCTCGATTTTCTCTCCTCGCTAGTGGCGCCCAATATTATCGCGGCGGCGGCGGAGACGAATATGCTGCCGCTGACGATATTCTTCGCGTTGTTTGCGGTGGCGCTCACCCGGCTGCCGGAAAGTCAGGGCGAACGGATGCTTGGGTTCTTCCATGCACTCGCCAATGCGATGTTGCTGATTATCGGATGGGTGTTGTGGATCGCGCCGGTTGGCGTTTTTGCCTTGGCATTTGGCGTGGGCCTGCGCAGCGGCGGCGGGGCGTTTGCGGCGTTGGCGCACTACATTTTGGTGGTGTCGGCGATGGGCGGATTTATTCTGGTGCTGGCCTATGTGCTGGCGTGGGCGTTGGGCGGGATCAACCCGCTGCGCTTTGCTAAGGCGATGGTGCCCGCGCAGGCTGTGGCGATTTCAACGCAAAGCTCGCTCGCCAGTCTGCCAGCGATGCTCGACAGTGCAGGGCGGCTAAAACTGCGATCCAGCACTAGTGAATTTGTCCTGCCGCTCGCGGTGGCGATTTTCCGCGCGACGAGCCCGGCGATGAATATGGCGGTGGCCTTGTATGTCGCGGCGCTTGCGGGGGTGGAGATTACCCCAGCGCTCGCGGTGGCGGGGATTTTGGTGGCGCTGATCATCAGCGTCGGATCGGTCAGCCTGCCGGGATCGATCAGTTTCGTGGTTTCGATCGGCCCGATTGCCTTGGCGATGGGGGTGCCGATTGAACCGCTGGTCTTGCTGGTCGCGGTGGAAATGATCCCCGATATCATGCGCACTTTGGCGAATGTGACGATGAATGTCGCCGTGGTCAGTGCGGTAGATCGGAACCGGGGCTAGGTGCCTAGATGCTGGCCGGGCTCAGCGCAGACTTGGCCCGGCTTGCTCATCTTCCAAACAGCGTTCCAGAACATCGCTTTTGAACAGCGGTTCGCCAAAGATAAATCCGACCAGATTGGGTCTGCCAATATGGTCGAACAAAGCCGTCAGCGTCAGCAGGATCGGCACCGATAATAGCGCGCCGGGCACGCCCCAGATCCACGTGAAATAAGACAATGCGATCAAGATCATCACCGGGCTCATCGTGAAACGCGCGCCCAAGATGGACGGGGTCACAACATTCGCCTCCACCGTGTGCAGCCCAATATATGCCGCCGCCGGGATCAGGCCCAACCACACGGTTTCGGCCGTGCCGATGCCAAACAGGCCGAGCAAAGCGACCATCGCCAGCGGCCCGACATAGGGGATGAAGTTCAAGATCGCGGCCAATCCGCCCCACATGATCGGCGCATCCACGCCCAGCGCCCACGCGCCCAGCGCTACGATCACGCCGATACCGGCATTCACCAGACCGACGGTGATAATATAGGCCGCGACCCGGTCTTGAACCTCGCGCATGACCCGCGCCGCCTTCACGCTTGACCCGAAACTGGCCCGATCAAACAGCAAATGCCGCCGCAGCCGCACGCGCGCCTCGATCATGAAGAACGCCATCAGGAACATGATCAGCACTTCTAGAACCACGCTCGGCGTGGCGAAGGCGATCTCTTCCAAAAGGCTTGGCGTGGCCAGTACCACTTCGCGCGCGCCAGTGTCGCCCATCAGCTTGGCGAGCTCCTCATTGGCAATCGCCAGCCATGCAAATTCATCGCGCAATTCGCCAAATCTGACCCCAACCCGGTTGGCAATCTCTGGTATCTCATCAAACAGCGACAAAGCCGGTTGCAGGATCAGCGCGAGCGAGAGCAATAACACCCCCAAAAACACCGTCAGCGCGCCCAAAGAGGCAAGCACATTGGGCAGGCCAAACCTCGCCAAGCGATCGGCGAGGGGTGACAGCAGGATTGTCAAAAGCAGCGCCGTCACCAGCGGCAAAAACACCACCGATCCAATCGAGAGCACAAAGGGCAAAGCCAAAAACAGCCCAACCCCGATCAGCAGGACAAGCGCCGATAGCAGCCGCAATTCATGCTCTGCCATAACCATCCGCCGCTGGCTGCGCTGTTGATTGCGCAGTCGGGCGGTTTCGGTGGTTGGTTGATTATCAGGCGTTTGGGTGGTCATTTCACATCAATGCTGGTTTCCCAGCCTTATTGCAGCGCAGCGACGCTTCGCCAAGCGTGGCCGGCGAGCAAAGGGAATTTAGTTGGTTGCCAAATTGAGGAGGGCAATTTGAGATCGCCAGCCTAGTCTTTGCAGGCGCGGCTCTTAGCCTCAGCTTTTGGCTGCGGCGATACCGTTGCCAGCTGCGACTTGATCCAATTCTTGCAAAATTGCGCGATGCGCCGCCGCGTCTTTGGTTGAACGCTGCGGGATGTCGCCGTCTTCCAGCATCGAAGTCAGCGTCGCTCTTGCGCGGCCAACGCGGCTTTTGATCGTCCCAATCGCGCAGCCGCAAATCTCCGCCGCCTCTTCATAGGAAAATCCGCCAGCCCCAACCAACAACAGCGCCTCCCGCCGTTCAGGCGGCAAGGTCAGCAAGGCGCGGTGCATATCCGACAGGTGGATCGGTTCTTCTTGCCCGGCAGGAGCGGTCAGGATCCGCTCCGCCACCCCTTCATCATATTCACCGCGAAACCGGTTGCGGCGCATATCTGTGAGGTAAGCGTTGCGCAGGATCACAAAGGTCCATGCCCGCATCGAAGTGCCCGGTTCAAACCGAGCCTGCGCGCCCCACGCCTTCAACATGGTTTCCTGCACCAGATCATCGGCAACATCGGGGCGGCCGCACAGGCCGCGTGCAAAGGCGCGCAAATGCGGGACAACATCTGTCAATTCGCGCTTAAAATCGGCTTTCTCAGCCGCGGTCCGCTCTGGCGGTGGTGGTTTGTCGGACATTACTGCGCGCCCTTATCGCTTGAGGGGGCGTCACCTGACGGCTCATCATCCGCATCCAGCTGCGCCAGCAAATCTTTGAACGCGTCGGGCAAAGGTTCCTCGACCACGTCATCATAAAGCTGTTTGAGGCCATTGGCCCAAGCAGGCGCGTGTTCCGCGTCCCTCGTCCCGAGCGTATCGCCCCGTTCTTGGTTGGCTTTCACTGGTGCTTTGCGGGACGCCATACTTCCGGTCCGTTCTGTTCGATTGTGCTCATTTATGCGCTTGGGCGGTCAATAAGCGCAATATGGGAACGATGCGCCACTTGTTTTGTTCCCTGCTCAACGCCCATGTTGTTTGGGTCATGATTTTCTGGCGGCATCGTGCGTCTCGCATGGTGGACGCCGAAGACACGAGGAGCAAGCCATTAGCCTGATAAGCAACTCTAACGCTGGGAAGCCTGCGCCAAATGTTGCTTTGCCTGTCTCTGGCAAAAAGCGCGAAGGGTTCGTGCGCATGTGGCTCTTGCGCTTCCCGCGCGCGCTGCCGGCGGCCTTGTTCCTGTTTATCACCGCCATCACTTCTGCGACCGTTTACGGGATTGAGCGAACAGCGGACCAACAAGACCGCGCCGAACTGCGCGAATATGCCGGTTCTATTGCGGCGGCTTTGGATCGGCGCGGCAACAGTTTCTCATCCTATTTGCGCGCCGGTGCGGCCCTGTTTTCGACCATTGAAGAGGTTGATCCGCAAACCTTTCGGCAATTTGTCGCAGAATTGCGGCTGGATCAGAATTATCGCGGGGCAGAGGGGATCGGCTGGGCCGCGGTTTTGGAAAGCGGAGAGGAAGAGGCGTTCTTGCAAAAAGTGCGCGTGAACCAACCGGCATTCCCTGCAATCCGTTCAGCATCGGCCCAAACCAATGCCAGCACCAATGCCAGCATCGATAGTCGGATCGCCCCAGTCACCTATTTTTCCCCCGACACCAGCCGCAACCGCCGCGCCCTGGGCTTTGATATGTATTCCGAACCCGCCCGCGCCGCCGCCATGGACGAGGCGAAACGGGTGGTCATGCCGATTGCATCGGGTAAAATCGTTTTGGCACAAGAGGGCGCAGGCGAGGCGCCCGGCTTCGTCATATTCATGCCAGTCTATAAACCCGTCCCCGGTTCAGCAGCCCAAGCGCGCGAATTGGCCGGATTTGTGTTCAGCGCCTTTGACGCCAGCAAATTCCTCGATGCGGCGATTGAAGGGGCACCGCCGACGCAGCTGGGCGTGCGGCTGTATGATGGGCCGCCGCAAAACGCGAATTTGGTCGTCTCTCGCTCGCTCGGTTCGGCGGGCACAGACAAATTTGAGCAGCCTGTGAGGATCGCCAACCGCGATTTTATGCTGGTGGTCGATTCCAGCGGGTCCGGATCTTTGGGCGCTTTGTCGATGGTCACTCTGGTTGCCGGGCTGTCCTTGGCGAGCTTGCTGATGCTGATCCTGCGCTTGCTGGCGGCGCAGGCGATCGAAGACCGCGCGCGGCTGGCCTTTTATGAAGAACAACATTCGATCCGCATTTCACTGACCCGCGAATTGAACCACCGGGTTAAAAATGCGCTCGCCAATGTGCTCTCGATCCTGTCGCTAACCCGCCGCCGAGCGACGGGATTGGACGATTTTGCTGAGAGTCTCGAAGGGCGCGTCAGAGCCTTGTCCGCGACCCATGATTTGCTGGCGGAAACAGAGTGGGGAACGGTGCCGATCACTTCCGTGATTGAGGCGGAAACGAGCCATTTTTCCGAAACGGACAGCGCCAAGTTTCTGATTGATGGACCGGCGGTCCAATTGGCGCCCAATGATGCGCTGTCATTCGGCCTCGCGATCCACGAATTGGCGACCAATGCGGCGAAATATGGCGCGCTGAGCGTGCCGGGCGGAACGGTCAGCGTGACGTGGCGGCTCGACGCGGATGATTTGGCCGTGGTGGAATGGGCCGAGGCCGGAGGGCCGACCGTTTCCGAAACACGCAAGCGCGGGTTTGGCACCGAATTGATCGAGAAAATCGTCGCGCATGAATTGAAGAACCGCGTCGACCTGCAATTCCCGCCCAGCGGCGTGCGCTGCACTATGGGCGTGCCGGTGCGGATGCGCGGCGAATTCCGCATCCGAGAGACGTAATTTTAGGCGAGGTTGGGTTTAAGCCGGATCAGACGCGATTATCGCCGGACGCTTAGTCCAGCGGGCGGCTTGACCCGAAAAACAGCGCCTGACTGATGGCTGCGCGCACGGTCTTTTCCTGAAACGGTTTGGTCACAAGATAGGTCGGCTCTGGCCGGTCACCCGTCAGCAAACGTTCGGGATAGGCGGTGATGAAGATCACCGGCACGCTGCCAATGGCCAAAATATCATCGACCGCATCAAGGCCAGACGAACCATCCGCCAATTGAATATCCGCAAGCACCAATCCGGGCGATCGTTCCGCGACCACTTCAAGCGCCTGGGTCCGCGTCGCCGCCGTGCCGCAAATCTCATGGCCCAAGGCCGTGACCAAGTCCTCTAGCTGCATCGATATCAGCGGTTCGTCTTCGATGATCAGGACAGAAGTCGCCTGTTCCTTATCAATTTCGCTCACCGCCTCTGCGACAAGGCTTTCGACCTGCGCTGTGCTGAGGTCCATGATCTGGCCCGCTTGTGCGGCGGAAAAATCTTCTAACGTCGTCAGCAACAATGCCTGACGATTGAGCGGCGTAATCGCGCCGAGCCGGTTTTGCGCGCCTGCCTCGTGCTCGCTGCTCTCACTTGTATGGCCGTCAGAGGCCTGATCAGACCCTGCGGCAACATCCAGATATGCGCTTGACCAGACTTTGTTAAACGCTTGATAGAGCGGGATACGCCCACCGTTTAGCGAGGTTTTCAAGTCTTCGTCGGCCAGCGCGGCTTCTAATGTGGCCCGGACAAATGCGTCGCCGGTCGATTGAGAGCCCGTCAATGCGCGCGCATAGCGGCGCAATAGCGGAAGGTCCCCTGCGATTTGCTGACCCAGTGACATACATTCCTCCTGCACTTCGCGCGCCAATGGCGCCGTCCGGTTGCGGTCATAGCGGCACAATTATGAACCGTCTCCCCCGCTTCTCATTTAAGCAGGCAGGCGGTTTTGCGTTGCTATTCGGCGCTCTTTTAACCTCTTAGTTTCGAACTTCACCCCGCTTCGGATGAAATTTCGAAATTTTTTTAAAAATCTTGGGAACGCCTTTTTGCGGTGCGCATTATGCTATTATCACCGCCGAGACCCCCCTCCCGTCCAAACGGCTGGTGATACGATCCCGAAAGGCCTCTACTCTAGACGAGTGGAGGCCTTTTTTCGTTGCTGGGCGCTTTTAGGTCGGGCTGGTTTCAGGCCGGCTCTACATCAAAGGTTGGTCATAAATCGCATATTCGCGGTTCACCGAACTTTCGATGGTCTTGGCAATCGCCACCATGCCCTGATTATCCTCCAGCACCCAGCCAAGCTCGCCGCGTTTTGAGGCCAGCCGTCCGACGGCATTATCGCGGATCATGCTGATCATCATAAACGCCAATTGGCTGGCCATGCGCGAATTTTGGAACTCTTTCAAAACCCCCATAAGCGGCACGCGCATATCGGAATCCTTCGGCGTACGCAGCCAGCGCAGCATTGGGATCCAGCCAAACGGAAACAATTTGCCGTCGATCCGCTTGAGCACATAATTGATATCAGGGAATGTCAGCATAAAGGCGACGGGCCGCCCATCGACCTCTGCAATCATGCAGAGATCTTCGTGAATGATCGGGCGCAATTTGACCCCGGTATAGGCGACCTCTTGCGCCGTTAGCGGGACATAGCCCCAATTGTCAGACCATGCGTCATTGAGGATGCCGAGGATTGTGGCGGCGTCGGCGTCCCACTCTTTCTTGCGCACCTTGCGCACCGTGATCCGGGCGTTGCGTTCCCCCGATTTCACAATCCGCTGAACCAGCGGCGGGAAAGGATCGGAGATGTCGATATTGTAGGTGTAAAGCGTTTTGACGCGGGTGAAGCCTGTGCCCTCTATCCATGCCTGATAATGCGCCGGATGGTGGCCCATCATGATCACCGGGCTATGTTCGTGGCCCATCACCAACAGGCCGGGCTCTTCCCAAATCGACAGCGATATGGGGCCAAGAATGCGGCTCATCCCTTCTGCTTTCAGCCATTTCTTGGCCGTGTCGATCAAGACCCCTGCGACAGCTTCATCGTCTGCATCGAAATATCCGAACATGCCGGTGCCCGGCCCGAAACCCTGATCCGCAGGCATTTCCAGCGCCAATTCGTCAATATGTGCCGAAATGCGCCCAACCTGCCGTCCGTCTCGATGCGCGATAAACAATTGCGCGCGGGCATGGCCAAAGAAGGGGTTTTTGTTCGGATCGACCAATTCCAGCTGCTCTTTGCGCAATTGCGGCACCGAATTTTCCGTCCGTTCGGCAAAGGCGCGGCCCAAATCGACAAAGCGTGCGCGGCCTTTCTTGTCGGTGATTTCCTCAATGCTTATATGCGCATCCATCAGGCGGCCTGCTTTCGTAGTTTCCTTAGACGGGCGGTATTTGCCGGGACGCAGCCCGGCTTGCAAGCCAATCGATTACTCTCACCAACAATCCCAGTTTGCCCCGATCACCCTGTTTGGAGTATGGGATCGGGGCAAGGGCGGCCCACTGAAACGATATTTGTAACTATGCATCAACCCATCACTTCTTCTGCGTCTGCCGCCACCCAAACCCCGCCGCCAGTGCGGCGCGCGGTGCGTGCGGATTTTCAAACGCAAGATGATAAAGATATGCTGCGGGCGGCGCGTGATCTGACGAAGGATCTGGGCGAGGCGCGCGGGCGTATTTATTGGGCCGATATGTTGGGATCGACGGCGGTCGGTTATGCCGGGATTGCGACGGCGATTTTGAGCAGCAATGTGGTGGTGGCGATCGCGGCGGGAATTGTCGCATCGCTGGCGATGTACCGATCGCTGATGTTCATCCACGAACTCACGCATATTCACAAAAGCGCCTTGCCCGGATTTCGCACGGTTTGGAATCTGCTGGTCGGTATCCCGATGCTGACGCCAAGTTTCATGTATGAAGGCGTGCATGTCATCCATCACAAGCGCACCCAATATGGCACAATCGAGGACCCGGAATATTTGCCGCTGGCCTTGATGAAGCCGTGGAGCCTTCCGCTCTTTGTGATCGTCGCTTTGCTTGCGCCGATTGCGCTGATCGTGCGGACGGGCATTTTGGTGCCGCTGGGCGTGGTGATCCCGGCGATCCGGCGGTTCACGTGGGAACGGTTTTCATCATTGTCGATCAACCCCGATTTTCGCAGGAAAGCGCCCACCGGCGATTTTGCCAAACGGGTGCGCTGGCAAGAAGCGGGCGCGAGCCTGTGGGCGATCACGCTGATCGCCAGCACATTTGCAATCGGATGGCGGCCTTTGCTGATTGCTTTGGCGATCCTATCGCTGACGGCGCTGCTCAATCAATTGCGGACTTTGGTGGCGCATTTGTGGGAAAATGAAGGGGAGCCGATGACGGTGACCGCGCAATTCCTCGACAGCGTCAATGTCCCGCCGCCCGGACCGATAGCAGAAGTTTGGGCGCCAGTTGGGCTGCGTTATCACGCGCTGCATCACTTGATGCCATCAATGCCGTATCACGATTTGCCAGAGGCGCATCGCCGCTTGGCCGCCGAATTGACCGGGACGCAGGAACGCGGATCGACCTATGACGGGGCGAACCATCCAGGACTGTTCAATCTGGTTGGAAGGATCGCGCGCAGCACGATGATGCGCCGCTGAGGCATCACTCCGCAGGGATCAGTTTTGTACGGGCCGGGTCGGGCGCGCGTCCACCATCGACATTGCTGCCGCTTTCCATCGTCGCAGGGATATTGCTTTGCGAGGGGCTGTCTTGTGGAGAGTTCTGAGACGCGCTTGGCAGCGGGGGCGTTCCGGCGTCGCTATTCTCAGTACTGCCATTCTCAGTACCGCCATTCTCAGTACCGCCATTCTCAGTGCCACCATTCGCAGTACCTTCATTCTCAGGGCCGCCGTCAGTAGCGCTTTCACCAACAGGGATCGCGTCGGTGATGTCCGGGCTTTCTTCCGGTTCCTGATTGCACGCCGCGAGGGTCAGGGATAAGGTCAGCCCGGCGGCGATTGCGGCGTTTTTCATAACAGACTTCTCCCAATTCAGTGCGTATGCCCCGGCATCTTAGGCAGGAGCGCCGCTGCGCTCAATCGAGGAAATGGATCATCGCGCATCTGCGCTCAATCGGCAGGCCGTCATCCGCCTCCACCGCCAATTCCCCGGCCAATCGCGGATGCGCATCCAGTGCGGTGACTTCCTCAAAACCCAGCCGCGCGTAAAACGGCGCATTCCACTGCAGATCGCGGAAGGTTGTGAGCGTGAGCGCGCGAAAGCCCGAATTGCGCGCATCAATCTGAGCGGCCCGGATCAGCCCGGCACCAATCCCGCGCCGACCGAATTGCGGCAGGACATCCATTTCCCAGATATGCAATTCTCGCTGAAAGGGTTGGCTCACGAGGAAACCGGCCATTTCCTCGCCCACATGACTGACGAGGCAATGGCCCTTGCGGATCATCACCCGCAATTCGGCGGGTGTCCATGTGTCATCCGGATCGAAATCTTTGAGATCGGGATCGCCCAAAAACAATTCCGCCGCCGCGCGTTCTATGGCGGGCATCGCATCGGCATCCTCCATCCGCGCCAGACGCAGCGACCAGCTGGCCTGCGCGTTGGGGCGGGTCATTCTTCGGTCCGGATCAGGACCGTTTCGCCGACCAAGAAGAATAGGAAAAACGGCGCCCATGCGGCCAAAAATGGCGGATAACCACCAAAACTGCCCATCGCCAATGCGGCATTATCGACCACGAAATAGGCAAATCCCAATGCCATCCCAATGACGGCGCGGATAAACAATTGGCCCGAACGCGCCAATCCGAACGCCGCTATCGACCCAAGCAGCGGCATCAGGAACGCCGATAATGGCCCCGAAATCCGGTGCCACCACTTTGCGCGCAATTCCGAAGTCCGCCGCCCCGCAGCCTCGAGCGCGCCGATGGTTTCATACAATTCCCAAAACCCTTGGCCGTCTGTGTCGACCGATTGCAAATCAATCTGAGCCGGGGTCAGCTTTTCGCCCACAACATGCGTGCCCAATTCCTGTATCTGAACGCCGCCCACCTCGAACAAGCGCGCATCCTCCAACTGCCAGCCGGGGGCCGCATAGGTGGCGCGGCTGGCGCGGATTTGCTGCGTCACGATCCCGCCGGGGCCGCGTGCATCCCAAGTGACATTGGTGAGCGCAATCGTTTCACCTGACCCCGTCAGCGATGCCGCGCTGAGGATATTTGTGCCGTCAGTGATATAGACATTGGCGCGCGTGCCGTTCGCTTGCGGGATTGGCCCATAATCCGCCGCATCCCACGCCTTTAACGAGGCATTGGCGCGCGTGACGATCCGTTCGTTAAACCCAAAACTGACCACCGACAGCACTGCCGCCGTCAGCAGCAGCGGCGACAGCACCTGATGCGCAGACAGGCCCGCCGCTTTCATCGCCACGACTTCGCTGTTTTGATTGAGCGTCACCAATGTGATCAATGTCGCCAGCAGCACCGAATAGGGCAAAAAGCGCGAGATAAGCTGCGGCACCCTGAGCCCGGCATAACGCAGAATTTCTGCCTGACCGTTCCCCTCAGGCTCCAAAATCTTACCGGTCGAACCCAGCAGATCGAGCGCCAGCAGAACCAGCACCAGCATCACCAGCACCGCCAGAATGCGCACGATAAACAGCTTCGCCAGATACAGCGTCAGCGTGCGTGAAGGGAAAAAGTCGAACTGCATGAATGTCTAAGCCGTCTATTGCGCGGGCACTTGATCCGCAACCAGCGATGGCGGTTTGCGGCGCGCAAAAATCTTGCCGATGCGTTTGGACAATTTGGCGACCATCGTCTCCAGCGCGCCCAGCGCCTGCCCGCCGGGCACATGCGCGGTGCGATAATACATCCACACGATCAACGCGGCGAACACCGCAAACGGCCCCCACAAAGCGATAATCGGATCGATCCGGCCAAGCGTGGCGATGTCCTCCCCATATTGATTGATCTTGTGATAGGCGACCACCAGAATGATCGCGACAAACACGCCCAGCGCACTGGTCGATCGTTTGGGCGGGATCGCCAAAGCGACCGCCAATAAGGGCAGCAAGAGCATCATCACCACTTCCACCATGCGGTAATTGAAGGTCGCTTGGCTGGCGTCTCTTTCGGCCTCTGTGCCGCCGGGGCTCCACCCGATGCGTAACAATTCGGGCAATATATATTCCCGGCTGGCCTCTCCGCGGGATCGGAATTGTTCGATGGCGGGCAAATCTATTGGCAAATCATGGCGGCTAAAGGAGAGGACGCGCGGCGTTTCGCTGCCGGTGTCTTGGATGATCGTCCCTTCCGTCAGGCGCAGGATGATCGTGTCGGGATTGTCGCTGGTGGCCATAAATGACCCTTCGCGCGCGCTGATCGTCAACACTTGGCCGCGCGAATTGGCGACGCGGGCGTAGATCCCGATCAAACGCTGGCCGTCATCTTCGCTTTCTTCGATCCTAAGCGCCATCCGATCGGCCAGACTGGTAAATTCGCCGACCTTAATCGACGCACCCAGCGCGCCCGATCTCAGCTCATATTCCATTTGCTCGTAATAATAGCGGCTGAGCGGTTGGATGTAGAACACCAGCGCCACATTAACCGCGACCAGCACCAAAGTGATCGCATAAGGCACCCGCAATAGCCGCCAATAAGACAGACCGACGGCGCGCATCGTGTCGAGTTCGCTAGAGGTCGCCAATTTGCGAAAGGCGAGCAAAATGCCGAGCAGCAGACCCAACGGGATCGCCAGACTGGCATATTCTGGCACCAAAGCGCCGAGCATTTTGAACACGACCCCAATCGGCCCACCCTCGACGGCGACAAAATCAAACAGCCGCAGCATTTTTTCCAGTAGCAGCAGCGATGCCGCCAGCGCGAAAATCCCAAGCATCGGGACGATCACCAGCCGGAAAATATAGCGGTCAACGCTGGGAATGAAATTCAGCACGTTTTGTCCGTAGCCATTTGGTGGTCCGTCGCCATTTGGGATCCGATTTTACGTCCGACTTTACGTTCGATTTTACGTTCAATTTTATGATGCTCTAAAAGCTCTCACGTTGCCCTAGCGTGAAAAATCAGCCCCGTCATGCCCCCTCTCTCCTGCGGGTCATGTGCCCTGTGATGGCGTTGGCTGCATCAGAAGGAGAGCGGCGCAACGCCGCGTCAAATGGCGGCAATCACCAAAACCGGCTGCCTTCGCCGCCTTTGAACGGGCCGGCTTCATATTGGCTGATCCAGCCGCCATAAAATTGGCCCGGTTGCGGCGTGATCTGTTCACCATCGACCAAACATTGATCGAGCGGATCGGGATAAAAGGCGAGGAAATCCCTGATCCCTGCAAATTCTGGGGTGGGGGAGGGGTAGCACCACGCGCCCGCCGCAATGCAATCGCCGCCTGCGGTGATGTCGAAATAGCGCGCTTGCCCTTTCCATTCGCACAGGGATTTGCGCGGATTGGGCGTCAAATGTTCCGTCGCCACGTCTGCTGCGGGGATGTAGTAGGTCGGCGGGTGGCTGGTCTCTAGCGTCCGCCATGCTGCCCCGCTATCCGCCAGCACAATCCCGCGATGGATGATTTGGATGCGGCGTTTTGTCGGCTCAGCAATGGCGGGGCGGGGGTAATCCCAGACGCTTTCTTGGCCGGGTAAGACGGGATCGGGTTCAGGGTGATGAGGTTGCCGCATTTAACGGCGAGCGGCCAGTTGCTGGCGGCTCATGCTTTTTCAAGCGTGCATTGCAGCGGATGTTGGTTTTGCGCGGCGAAATCCATCACTTGATTCACCTTTGTCTCGGCCACCTCGTAGGAAAAGACGCCGCAAATGCCGACACCTTTCTGATGGACATGCAACATCACCCGCGTCGCTTGTTCGATATCCATGCTGAAAAACCGTTTCAGCACCATCACGACGAATTCCATCGGGGTGTAATCGTCATTCAGCAGCAGCACTTTATATTGGCTGGGCTTTTTCGGCTTGGTCCGGGTCTTGGTCGCAATGCCAATCTCGGTGTCGCCGCCATCCTCGCCATCTTTATCCGCATCATCATCACCCATGAACGGGGCGCGGCTCAGCAGATCTGACAGATCAGCATATTCGTCAGGCGAGGTTGGAAGAAAGTCGGCCATAAGGGTCCATTATGGGATTCGGATGCGCAGGCGCAAGATGTCTCTGCATCCCATAGCGCGCAAAGCCTTAATAGGCTGCAACTTTCTGGCCCCCTGTTTTTGAGTAGGAGCCAGACGTAAAGAAGCCGGACAGACCGCATTGGGTCCGTCCGGCTTCTGCGCTTTCGCGCGCTTCCATAAGCCGGGTTTGGGAGAGAGAGGAGAGGCCCGACCTAGAAACTTAAAGGCTTAGGCAGCTTTCGAGAACTTTTCGGTAGCCACGCTAACGCGGTTCGAAATTGGTGCGAAAGCGTCGTTGTAGAGCTTCACCCATGCTTCGGTGCGCTGCGAACCAAACGACACAACAGCGTCGAAGTTACGGCGAACGAGTTCACCTTGCAGCTGAACCAGTTCAGTTGGCGACTTAACCGCAGCAACTTTTTTCACGTCTTCGGTAACGATGCCAGCAACGGTTTTGCCGGTTTCAACGTTTTCACGCACGAGTGTTTGCGCGCCGTCGAAGAAGATTTTGCCGCTTTCGACAACTGCGTCGAGGTTGGCTTTGTTGAACTCACCAGCTTCACCAGCAAATTCGCCAGCTTTCGAATAAGCGGTCTTTGCGCGGGTTTGAACGTCTGCAGCCATTTCTTTGGCTTGAGCGGCGAAATCGGTTTTTTCTGCGGTTGCCATGATGGTATCCTTCAGTTTTGTAACAGGGTTAGAATTTGTTGGTTTGGTGGCTGCTTTGGCCGCTGGCTTTTTCGCCGCAGGCTTCTTCGCAGCCGGAGTTTTCTTCAGCGCCGCTTTTTTCGCAGGCGCTTTTTTGGCGGCTGTCTTACGAGCCGGAGCGGCTTTCTTTGCTGCTGCTTTCGGGGCTGCTGCTTTAGGAGCTGCCTTTTTCGCAGGCGCTGCCACTGCCTTCTTAACAGCAGCGACTTTCGCCGCTGGCTTTGGCGCGTCGGCTTCAACAGCTTTCGCGACAGTCTTCGCGCTTACTGTTTTCGCAGCAGCTTCGGCGTAAGCCTGGTCAGCAGCGGCGTCGATCTTAGATTGCTTAGGGGCGTCAGCCATAATGTCCTCGCTTCGTGTTGCACTGCACAAAATAGCGATTGCAAGTGCGAAGTCAAGGTTTTTGTGCAGTGCACAATAAGCACGCTAAATAGCTGAATTTAGGTCTAAATCACCCATTTTACCGGCGATGCGCGAAATTTTTTTGCCGCTACCGTGTCTTCACATAGCTGCCTGGAGCATCACCCAGCACCGTATCACCGCGCCCGCCGGGCTTGCGTTTCCCAGTGGCGGGCACGCGCTTGGGGGCTTGCCCGTCCAGCCATTCGAGCCAATGCGGCCACCAGCTGCCCGGATGTTCCTCGGCGCTTTCTATAAAGGCGCTCAGCGATCCTGCATCTTTATCGCCGGTCCAATATTGATATTTGTTCGAGGCAGGCGGGTTCACCACCCCGGCAATATGCCCAGACCCAGCCAGCAAAAATTCCATCGGCCCGGCAAAATGATCGGTCAGCCGCCAGACGCTTTCCGCTGGCGCAATATGATCGTCGCGGCCCGCTTGCACATAAGAAGGCGTCTGAACCTGCGTCAGATCAATCGCGGTTCCGTCTGCTTCCAATGCATTTGGCACCACCAATTTGTTGTCGCGGTAAAGATCGCGCAGATAATCATTGTGCCATTTCGACGGCAGATTGGTGACGTCGCCATTCCAATGCAGCAGATCAAACGCCGGATAATCCTCGCCCAGCAGGTAATTGTTGACGACATAGTTCCAGATCAAATCTTTGCCGCGCAGCGCATTGAACGTCGCGGCGAGATAGCGTCCGTCAAGATAACCCTCTGGCGACAGCTTATCGATCATCTCAAGGTGCGATTCCTTGATGAAATGTTTGAGTTCTCCGCTGCGTTCAAAATCGACTTGAGCTGTGAAGAAGGTCGCGCTCTGGACCTTGTCTGCCTCCCCGCGTTTGGCCAGCACCGCCAAAGTCGCCGCCAATGTCGTGCCCGCAACGCAATATCCAATCGCGTTCACGGCCGGGACTTTCAACCGGGCGCGAACCTGATCAATCGCCTCCATCTGCCCGCGAATATAATCGTCCCAAACGACCTCTCCCATCGTTTCATCGGCCGATTTCCAGCTGACGACGAACACGGTGATGCCCTGATCCACGGCCCATTTGATGAAGCTCTTTTTCGGCGTCAGATCGAGAATGTAGAACCGGTTGATCCACGGCGGGAAGATCACCAGCGGCACTTCATACACGTCTTTGGTGGTCGGCGTGTATTGAAGCAGCTGAAACAGCGGCGTTTCATAGACAACCTTGCCCGGCGTTGCGGCGAGGTTTTCGCCCAAAGTGAAAGCGTCGGGATCGGTATGCGTCAGCTGACCGCGTTTCAAATCGGTTATCAAATGCTGCATCCCGCGAACGAGGTTTTGACCGCGCGTTTCGACCGTGCGTTTCATCACCACCGGGTTGGTGAGCAGGAAATTGTCCGGGCTCATCGCCTCTGACAGGGCGCTGACGGCGAATTTCAATTGCCGCCGATTTTCAGTATCGAGCCCGTCCATCGAGGCGACCGCTTGCTGAAAATAATCCGTCAGCATCAAATAGGTCTGATGAAGGAGCGCAAAGGCGGGATGTTCGCGCCATGCCGGATCGGCAAAACGCCGGTCCTTGCGCGGCAATTCCGGTCCAGCCTCCGAGCCGTCCCCGGCCCTAGCCTGCGGCGATCCCGACACCGCAGCCCCGACATTGCTGGTGAATTGTTCAAAAACACCGCGCCACAATTGCAATGTGTCTTGAGCGAGCTTTGTCTGCGCTTCGATCGCACCGGAAGGCAATTGCTGCATCATACTCTGGGTCATGCCCTGCGACATGGTCAGCCATTGCGCCGGATCGAGCAGGTTTTTGCCTTTGGTCGCTTTCTTGGCCGCCGAACCGGCTTGCTGAGTCACGAATTCGAGCCACATTTTCTGCAATTCGGCGCTGGATTTGGCCCATTCGCCCAAGTCACTCGCGGAAACGCCTCCCGGCATTCCGGCGGACATCAATGCGGACATTTGCGCCGGTATTTGCGCGGGGATAGCACCAGCCGTTGGATTGGCGCCGTCCCCTGCGGGCAGAGCCCCGCTCACCATGCCTTGCATGGCTTTGCTTTGCTCTTCAAAAAATGACGTGAGGCCAGACAGGCCGTCGGCAATCGTGTCGCCCATTTTTCCGCCGCTTTTTTCCGCCATTTTTGCGCCAATCTTATCTATCTGAGTTGCGCGGCAAAGCTGGGTTTAAGCCCGCCTCGTCCGACCATTTTTGCAGTCTTGGCGTCAATCTAGACCAAACGGCTCTTCACATCGACCATTAATGCCCTAGAATAATCGATCAGCCCGCTATCATATTAAACAAGCATTCGGGCCCGGGAACGAAATGGACGAACAATTTTACCGCATGAAGCGATTGCCGCCCTATGTCATCGCAGAGGTGAATGCGATGCGGCATGCCGCGCGGCAGGATGGGCAGGATATTATCGATCTCGGCATGGGCAACCCTGATCAGCCGCCGCCGCAACATGTGATCGACAAATTGTGCGAAGTCGCCGCGAAGCCGACGGCGCATGGCTATTCCCAATCAAAAGGCATTCCGGGACTGCGTAAAGCGCAGGCGAATTATTACGAGCGGCGTTTTGGCGTTGATCTGGACCCAGAAAGCGAAGTGGTCGTGACGATGGGATCGAAGGAGGGGTTGGGCAGCCTCGCCAATGCGATCACTGCGCCAGGCGATGTGGTGCTTGCGCCCAATCCGTCTTACCCGATCCACACCTTTGGCTTTATCATTGCCGGGGCGACGATCCGCGCAGTGCCAACGACCCCGGACGAGGAATATTGGCGCTCGCTCGAAAGCGCGATGAATTTCACCGTGCCGCGGCCCAGCGTGTTGGTGGTGAGTTATCCTTCCAACCCAACCGCAGAAACGGTCGATCTTGCTTTTTACGAACGGCTGGTCGCGTGGGCGCGCGAGAATAAGGTCTGGGTCCTGTCCGATTTGGCCTATTCTGAATTGTATTTTGACGGCAACCCTACGCCGTCAATCATGCAGGTGAAGGGCGCGAAAGATGTCGCGGTTGAATTCACGAGTATGAGCAAGACCTATTCTATGGCCGGTTGGCGGATGGGCTTTGCGGTTGGTAATAAGCAATTGATTGCGGCTTTGACGCGGGTGAAATCCTATCTCGATTATGGCGCTTTCACGCCCATTCAGGCGGCGGCCTGCGCGGCGCTTAATGGGCCGCAAGATATCGTCGAATCAAACCGCAATCTGTATCGGAAACGCCGCGATGTCATGGTCGAAGCGTTTGGCCGGGCCGGATGGGATATCCCGCCGCCTGCCGCCTCAATGTTTGCTTGGGCGCCGTTGCCGCCTGCTTTGATTGAGATGGGAAGCCTTGAATTTTCAAAACAATTGCTGACCGAAGCGCAAGTCGCGGTCGCCCCCGGCGTTGGTTACGGCGAAGAGGGCGAAGGCTTTGTTCGGATCGCTATGGTTGAGAACGAGCAGAGGTTAAGGCAAGCTGCTCGAAACGTAAAAAGGTATCTAGCATCCTTGGGGGTAAATAGCTCAGCAGCGTAGTGCATGTTTAAGCACTAAAATTTTTTTCTTACGTAGAATTTGGAGCAAACTCGCGATCAGCGCATTATTAGAGCGAGTTTACTAAACAAGGGAGGGTTGCATGTCTTCCTCATCCTTGCGGCCGCTGACTAAGCGCCAGCAAGCTGTGATGGAGCGAATCGATCGGCGTGTGCCGATCAAAGTGATTGCGCAGGATCTCGGTGTGTCCGAGACTCGCATCAATCAGCACATTCGCGCCCTTAAGGATATCTATGAAGCCGAAAATCTCGGGGAGCTAGTAGAGCGCCACCGGGCCGAGAAACGCGCAAAAAATCCTGTAGAGGAAGATGTAAAACCACAGGCAGATCAGGGGCATAGCGACAAACAGAAGGGCTTTAGCGAATCTGTATATAGCAAAAGTCAGGTGCCTGAATTTGCAGAAACCGATCAGAACTTGGGGGGTAACGATCCCGGCAAACTCGTGATGAGCGATGTCTTGCCATTGGTGGATCAGGCGCCTTGGTTGCGTCCTGGTGAGCCGCGGGTCGTTCCCCGAGTGCTCGACGGCGAACATGCTGTCTGGTTCCGCCTCGCGGCGATCATGGGGATTGCGTTCGGCTTTTTGGCCGCCGTGGTTCTAACCGTGACCGCAGCATTGCAAATAAGCGAGGCGTTGGACGGACAGTTGCAAACGGCCGGCTCGGCAAATGAACAACGCGCTTCCTGATGGGCGAGGGGGCAGTAGGAGTTACCCCCCAAATGACCGACCGTATGAAAGCCGACGCCCAAAACATCCGCAAACTGATCCGCGAAGCAGAAGCCTTGGCCGACGAATCAATGCTTGCCTTTGCACGCCTTAAACAAGCGATGATTTCCGCGCGGCAAAACCCAGAAGCCGAAGTGGATTCCGGGCAAGGCGCGCTGATGCGCCTCAACCAAGCCGAGGGCCAAGCCTTGTCGATGTCGACCAGCTTGCTGCGCGTTCATGCCGAATTGAACAAGATCTGCGTGGAGAAGATGGGCCCGGAAGAGCGCGAAACACCGCTCACAGAAGCCTCCATTCAAACCGCCAAAACCCCTGCGCCGGCGCCAGAGCTTGTGGACTAAGCCAGCTCAATGATTGTTGATCTGCTCACTTGGGAATTCCGCGTCGCGCTGCAAGATTATGTTGCATGGGCGATTGGGATAGCCGCCCTCCTTTGGGGGGGCGGTCCTGAGCGGGCGGTGGCGATCACATGGTTGTTATTGTTCGAATTGGCGCCGGGAGCTTATGAATATATTGATTCCGAAGAACATTTCGAAGGCCAGGTGGACGTGTTTTTCGCCACCATTGATGGCTTGGCCGCGGCCGCTTGGATAACCATCGCGCTATACGCCAATCGCAATTACACTTTGTGGATTGCGGCGATGCAAGTGCTTGCGGTTTCTGCGCATTTGGCAAGCGCAATTGCAGAACCGATATCACCAACCGGCTATGCTGTTATGGTTGTTGCGCCCAGTTGGATGCAACTGTTGCTGCTTTCGATTGGGTTGAGCCGGCACCTGCTTAGAAAACGAAAATTTGGCCAATATCGCGATTGGCGGATTAGCAAATTTGATCCCGATGGAGGGCTGCTTAGCGGTTACGGCGTTTCAATCGCCGAAATGCTGAGCGCGAACCGTTCTACATGGCGTGATGGCCTGAAATGAACGCGCCCACATCTTCTCAATCGCATTCCCGATCAGATCGTCCGGCAGGCGCGGCAACGCGTCAGCAGGCGATGGTGGATTTTTTGCGATCCATGGTGCTCGAACCGGGCGATGGCGGTGAGCGGTTTCACGCCATTTTTCTCGATTCCGCGCGGGCCTATTTAGGGGATGGCCCGCTGGGGGAGGGCGGCGCGGGCAGTCTGTCCGTGCGTATGCGTGATGTGTTTGGCAAGGCGCTGTCTCTGGATGCCGATGCCATTATTATCGCGCATAATCACCCATCAGGCGAATGCCGACCAAGTCAGCACGATATCACAGCCACTGACCGCCTGAAAATGGTGGCACAGGCGCTCGATATCGACTTGCTTGACCATCTCATTTTTACTCAAGACGCGGTCTATTCGATGCGCGCTGGGGGCAAATTATGAACTCAATAGCTGCTTCGCACATGTTTCCTGACAGCGACACGCTGATCCCGCGTTTTCGTGAGGCTGGGGATGTGACGCTCGATTTGTTCCACCGCGATGGGCGGGTCGATGATCGCTGGCTGGGGTTTCATCCGCGCGAATTTGAATTGCTATGGCGACTGGCGCAGCAACCCGGCGTGCCGATGACGCGCAAACAATTGCTGCTGGATGTGTGGCGCATTGATTTTGAGCCGGAAACCAACAGCGTCGCGGTGCATGTCGCGCGCGTGCGCAGCAAACTTGCGCCCTTCGATCTAAGCTCAATCCTCGCCACCCATCCAGATGGCGGCTATTTCCTCAATGTTCCAGCAGATCCAGGCAGCTTTAAACGCGATTACGACGAATAGTCCGGCGGTTCTGAACGGGGCAGGGAATGCGCGTTTTTGAGGCTGGACACAGGCCCAGCCATCCGGCAAATTTGCACCTCGTATTCTATCAAGGCCGAGATGTTCGGTCGTTTGTGATTTTGAGGTGAGACGCATGTCCGCAGTTCAATTGATGCCCGGTAATGAACGCATTTCGATCCTACTAGGCGAAGACGGCGTTGCGCATGTCCGCTTTACCCGAGGCGACAAAATGAACGCGCTCGATCCAGAGATGTTCACCAGCATTATCGAAGCGGGCACTGTCTTGGAAAAAGCAGACGGTTTGCGCGTCGTGGTCCTGTCGGGTGAGGGCCGGGCATTTTGTGCCGGGCTGGACACCGCCAGTTTTGGCCGGACGCCAGATGCGAATGAGCCGGATCTGACAGAGCGGACTTACGGCAATTCCAATAAGTTTCAGCAGGTCGCGATGCTGTGGCGCAAGCTGCAAGTGCCGGTGATCGCCGCGTTGCACGGCGTGTGCTTTGGCGGCGGGCTGCAAATCGCGAGCGGCGCGGATATTCGTATCGCGCATCCAGACACTCGGATGGCGATCATGGAGCTTAAATGGGGTTTGGTGCCGGATATGGGCGGCTATGCGCTGTGGCGCGGATTGGTCCGCGATGATGTCCTGCGCGAGCTGGTCTATACCAATCGCGAGTTTTCCGGTGCGGAGGCCCAGACGCTGGGTCTAGCGACCTATATTGACGAGGATCCGCATGCCCGCGCGACCGCGATTGCCGCCGACATTGCCAATCGCAACCCGCATGCCATTCGCGGGGCAAAGCGTCTATCGGCTGGTATGTTGGAGCGTGACACAGATGCAATCTTGCTCGAGGAAAGCGTCGAGCAGCATGCAATCATGCGCACCAAGAACCAGATGGAAGCGGTGATGGCGGGAATGCAAAAACGCGCCCCCAAATTCGAGGACGTCTAGGTTTTTCGCCAATAGGCTCGCGCCTAGTAGGCCGTTACCCAAACACCGCGACGCATTGCAGGCCGTCAATGACTTGGCGGCCTTGCGTATCCCACATCCTCAACCGCTCTGAGGAATAACCGGCATCGGCATGTTGGCTGGCATTTTCGGCCAGATACCAGCCGCCCTCAGACTGCGTCGCCGCATCCAGCACGTTGAACGACCAATTGATCGAACTAATTGGACCCACACGCTGCATGATCCGCATCGCACCGGGCGGCATGACGTCGCCCATCAGCACCAGCTTGCTCACCGGATCAAGCTCGTGATCCTCGGTTAGCCTCGCCCAGCGGCGAATGGTCGCGCCATGATCGGCGTCTTTCGATTGCCCATAGCGGATTTCGAAATTGTTCTGGATGAAACTCGGCCCTTGCCCGGCCATCGCGATCCCGTTGCTATCTGGTGCGCCGGGCCAATTTTCTGGTGCATCGGCGGGCCGCTGCGCATTGGCCTCACGCTCCGCTGCGAACAGCCAAAAGGCCGTCAGAGCGACTTTGCCGCCGCTATGCACTTCGCTGCGGACTTGGGTGACATTGCGCCCTTGGCGAATGATCTCGGCCGACAATTCAATCTCTTCACCAAGCGGCGCGACAAAGCCGATTTGCGCGGCGCGCAAAGGCGGCAGATCGGGGAATGCGCGCTGAGCCATGGTGAAGGCAACAAGGGCAGAAGCGCCGCCATACATCGTGCGCCCCTGCATCCAGTCACTGGCATTGTTGAGGCGGGCGGGGCCGGGTTTCCCGGTGATGGGTTCAAGCAGGCTTGCAATAGTCATAGCGCGCTGTGTGCCCAAAGCCGAGGCCTGGGTCTAGACTGACGCTGCGGAAGGTGGCGATTTGAATAGGGCTATATGGGGCTGCGCCGGGGCATCTATGCGGGGCGGACCTGCAAACAATTGCACTGCCTTGCGAAACCTCCATTGCCTTTATCGCAGCGAATCGCTAGTGCGCCGCTTCCGCCTAGTAGTAGGGCGGCTCGGCCCGATGGCGGAGTGGTGACGCAGAGGACTGCAAATCCTTGCACGCCGGTTCGATTCCGGCTCGGGCCTCCACTTTTTAAAATGCGCGGGTGCATCACACCACACCGGCTCCGCGCTCTGTGCCGCTTTAGCTCAGGTGGTAGAGCACATCATTCGTAATGATGGGGTCAGAGGTTCGAGTCCTCTAAGCGGCACCACACCTTTCAGCGTAACCATGGTCAGAAGCTGCGATTGAGCAAACGGCCCCGCTGCCAGCGCAATTGCGGCCATCAAGCAATGGGAAACTGGGCCGATTGCTGAGCGCACAGCAGTGATCAATCGCCCTTCATGCTGCCCTCAATCAGGTCTCGATTGTTTGCGGCGATGCGCTATCTCTCACCTGCGCCGACCAAACCCACCAAAGGCCCAGCAGCCATAGGGCGATCAGCGTGTGAAAGAGGTGCCAGCTCAGATCAGGGCCGAGTGTAGGGGAGCGCCGGATCAGCAGGACGTTTGCGAGGAATACCGCGATCACTGCGCCGCGCACCAGCCGTTCGCTGACGCCCTGATGGGGCCATGCGATCACGAAGGCGATGGCGAGGATCAGCCACAAGGCAAAGATTGGCGTGCTAAGGCCGGGCGCGAGCAAGCTGGCCGCGAGAGTGGCGAGTGCCAGAGCGGGCGCGGCTAGTTTGCCAATGCCACCGCGCCACTTGCTGAACTTTGCGGCCAATTGGAGCGCGATCAGCGCCATCGCCGCTGCCCCTCCTATCTGAAAAACACTGCCATGGAGGCTTGCTATTTCTTCGTCCCACCCAAAACCAAAGCGAATAGTGCCGATCGCAGCCGCTATTCCCAATATCGCGGTCCCTGCTGCACCATAAAAGGCGCGCTCGGCTGCGAAGCGATAGGCAACCCAAATCGCCACGAGAACAATCAGCGCCTCAGAAATTGCATAATGCGGGCCCGGCATTTCAGGCCTCTGCCAAGGCCGCGTCGGCAGGCTGTGTCGCCGCGCTTTTCGCTAGCGTCGCTGCTGCCGCCTCTGCCTTGATCTGCTCTGATGAGAGCCGCGAGCCGTCATGGCTCCAACCGGGAGGGGCAAAGAGGTAGCACAGGCGCTGCCAGAGGCTTAGCCGCTGCATCTGGTCCTTCAAAATGTTCCAATATTCGTGGAACACGATGATGAAGGGATTGAGCGTTCCTAGGTTTCTGACAAGGCCGTAATCGACCTTCTCTTTCTCCTCCACAAACGTCCCGAACATCCGGTCCCAGATGATCAATGTGCCGGCATAATTCGCATCGAGATATTCTGGGTTGCGCCCGTGATGCACGCGGTGATGTGACGGCGTGTTGAAGATAAATTCGTACCAGCGCGGCATTTTGCCCACCAATTCGGTGTGGAGGAAGAATTGATAGGTCGGATTGATCACCCCGCAGAACAAGACGACAACCGGATCAAAGCCGATCAGCACCAGCGGAACCTTGAACATCATCGTGCCCGTGAAGTGTTTGGTCCAGCTCTGCCGCAACGCGACCGAGAAGTTGAACTGCGTGCTCGAATGATGCGTCACATGCATCGCCCATACCCAGCGCACGCGGTGCGCGACGCGGTGATGCCAGTAGAAGCGCAGATCATCGAGCACGAAGCAGACCAAGACGGAAAACACGGTCAGTGGGATCGCGGCCAGCTGATATTGCTGCGCCCAGAATAAAGCGGCGACCGATATGAAGGCGGTCGCGCCATTCGTAACGGCACTGATCAAACCCATCGCGATCGAAACGATATTGTCCTTCCAATCGCCGATGCCGTTTGCATGGCGAAAATGATTGATGAGCGATTCAAGGACTATGAAGCCGAGATAAACCGGCACCACGATCAGGGCGATATTCGATCCTACGATGCTTTCGAGTGTCATTTATGCGCGCTCCCTACCTGCTGTTTCCCCATTTGCTTTCTCCCGTATCTTCCAATGCTGGGTGTAGCCGCGAGCGATTTAGAGAAAAATTGAATAAAAGCGGCATATTTGTTACCAAATCGCACAAATGGATGATCTACGGCTTTTGCGCCATTTCGAGGCGGTCTTTCGCCACTTAAGCTTCTCGGCTGCGGGAGAGGAGCTGGGGCTCAGCCATTCGGCGATCACAAAGAGTATCAAGTTGCTCGAGGCGGATTGGAGCACGCAATTGTTCCATCGCACCACGCGCACCGTGGTCGCCACCGAAGCGGGCAAAAAGCTCTACCCCAAAGCGGTCGAGCTGCTCGCCTTTGCGGCCAATGTTCGCGATTCAGCGACTTCGGGGGAGCATGAGCTCAACATCGTTAGCGGCCCCGGTGTGATCGAAGGGATGATACACCCTGCGATCCTAAAATTCGCGGCCCGCTATCCTGAGACGCGGATCAATGTCTCAACCATGCCCCCGCATCTCGCCGCCGAAGAGCTGGTCCAGCGGCGTATCCACTTATTGCTTTACCATCAGGCGAGCCTTGCCGGCCTGCCGCACAAGGACCGAATGCGTGTGACGGGCGTGATTGATGAGCCATATTGGATGATCCACCGCAAGGCTCATCCAATCGCAGCACGGGCGCATTCGCTCAAAGAGGTCCTCAATTGTCGCTGGGCGCTGGCTGGCTATGACAGATTGTTTGAAGCCTCGCTGCCACAAGAGATGCGCAGGCTGCTCGCGGATCATGGTGTCCCGCATTACCGGTTGCTCAGCCAAGCGGCTTGTATTGAGCTGGCCAAATCCTCCGACATTCTCACCACCCTGCGCGAAAGCGAGGCGCGCGCGATGATTGCGCAGGGCGAGGTCGATGGCGCGCCCCATCCGGGCGGGTTTCGTTTCACCATCGGCGCCGCGGTGCTCCACGATGCCGGGCGTGAGCCAACCGTGGAACATTTCATCGCGTGTCTTTGAAGCAAGAAGCTTTCGCGCCAGTGGCTAGCGCCAATAATCGTTAGCCGCGGCCACAGTTTGAAAGTTAACCGCAACGACATGAGATGCGCGGGTCAAACTGTCGGCATCACGTTCATACACGCTGCGCAATTCGGCGCGGATCGTGTCATCCGGTTGCGCTGCTTTGACGGCCATCCTCGACATTTTGGTCGCGAGTTCAAATCCCTCTTCGGGCGTTTGGGTTTTTAGTGTTGTAAGCCAAGCCATTCATTGTGCCTTTCTCAATGGAAAAATTCGATTTTAAACTCCACCGGGCCGATAGTTTCGACGCGGTGATATTGCTCAGGAACGATCACGCCAGCCTGCGATAATGTCAGGATCTGCGGTTCATGCTCTTCATCGGTGATGATGTATTTGAGCTTGCCAGAAATCACGCAGATCCGCCCCCAAGTGCCCGCTTTTGTGTTGTGGCGGGATGTCAATTTTGCCGGCACTGAGGCGTCAGTGAACAGCGCAGATTCTGCATATTTCTGCACGCCGGGCGGAAGTTCGGAAGTTTTCGCCATGGGTTTAACTCACCATCAAAATCACGAAAGCTATTGCGGAGCTGAAGATTGCGATGGCCAGCGGAACGATCAACACCTGTCCGAATACCGAATGCCTATCCATCGGGCCGGTCCAAGTCTGCAAGGGCTTGCCCTGATCAAGTGGAGAGGTGTCCTCGCGGCCTGCTTGTTTGGCGCCGATTCTGGCCACGCCGAAATAGATTACGGTGTAGATTGCGGAGACCGCGATGACGAAAAGCGCGCGTGCACTGCCGCCGGTCGCGATTGTGATCGCGGCGAAAAATACGGCGTAACACCCAAGCATCGCGGTCCAAATTGCGCGCGGCATTTCAAATCCCGGATTGGGTGATGGGACCATCGGCGCCGCTAGGGATTGCGAGTTTTCCAGCGCGGTCAACTCGGCCTCAAAATCTGCGTCACTGGGTGCAAAATCATCGTGATATTCAAACATGGGGAAGGTCCTTTCCTGCTTTGGCACCGGCAATGCCGAGCCGTTTTGTGCTGATGCCTGTGAGAAGGCTGTCGGCGATGGATCGCGCTCTATCGCCAACCAAGACTGCGGCCTCGGGGTCGGTCTCGATTTCCTGCAATGTGGCGTAAAAGAGCGTGAGCCAGCGTTCGAAATGCTCTGTTTCTAGGCCGGGGATCGCTATGTGTTTGAGCATGGGGTTTCCTGAAAATTCGCCGCTGCCAAACAGGACTGAGCGCCAGAACGATTTCATTCGACCAAGGTGCGGCGGCCATTCGCTGACCCGGCCGGCAAATATCGGTCCAAGTAATTCGTCACTGCGGATGCGCGTATAAAAACGATCAACCAATCGGGAGATATATTGCTCATCCACCCCGCAGCTTTCGGCATGAGCCCGTTTGGCCAAGCGAGCATTCTTCACATGTAGCTGGGCATCGGTTTGTGAGGTGGGCATTTTCGCGTCCTTTAACAGGTATATGAAATGCCTAATATCAGGACTTGTTTTAAAAGCAATATATAATATACCTGTTTTATGCAGTTAAACCTAAAAACAGATTATGCCTTGCGAATGCTCATGGCGCTTGCCGCTAAAGATGAGGTTGTCTCGATAGATTGGATTGCCGAGAAATACGGCATCTCGCGCAATCATCTCGCCAAAGTGGCGCAGAGTCTGGCAGCAGAGGGGTTCATCGAAACCTTGCGCGGTCGGGGCGGGGGCATTCGGCTGGCGCGCGACCCATCACAGATCAATGTTGGTGATGTTGTGCGGCGATTGGAGAATCTCGACGGATTTGTTGCGTGTATGGGCGGAAAATCGGACTGCACTATCGATGGTTTGTGCGGTTTGAAGCCAGCGCTGTCAGGCGCGATAGAAGCGTTTCTATCGCATCTGGATCGCTTCAATTTGGCTCAGATTACAGGAAGCCGGGCAAAATTCTTGGAACTGATGTAGCTGGTTTTAGCTGTTTGCGGCGGTGCGTGTCATTTGGGTTGGCGCTCTGTCCGCGGCCAGGACGGGGCCATCGGCGCGTTCACGCTCAGCGTTTTGGACACAGTCACGGCCCGACGATTTAGCCTGATAAAGCGCCGCATCGGCCCTCGCGAACAGCCGCTCATAAGTCTCCCCGGCGCGCGCTGTAGCGACGCCGAAACTTGCCGTAAGCCGGATGTCATCGTTCAAACCGGCATGCTGCAAATTGGCGAAGGCTTCCCTGATCCGCTGCGCCAATCGTTCGCCCGGCTCATTGGGGCAATTCCAGACGGCGATACAAAATTCCTCGCCGCCAATCCGCCCGGCAATGTCGCAACCGCGTATGGTCTGCTGAATAAGCTCCCCAAAACTCGCAATTGCGCGGTCGCCGGATTGGTGGCCCCAAATGTCATTGACCTGTTTGAAGTGGTCGATATCGGCCACCACCAATGTCAGCGGCCGCCCTTCGGTCTGCGCGCGCGGCAGCAGTCCGTGCATTTCTTGTTCGAAAGCGGCGCGGTTGAGCAGGCCGGTTAAGACATCTTTCTCGCTGCTTTCGCGCAAATTCTTGGTCCATTCGGCAATCGTCGCGCCAATTAAGACCATCGCCGTGACCACCCCTTTGATGCCCAGCACCAGTCCGATCAGAGAATAATAGATGGAATCGCGATAAACGGCTGCTGGGATTGTTGTTTCAAACAGCAATGTCAGGCTGGGCCGGATCATGAAATCGGCCGCCTGAAAAACGACGACAGCGAGGATTAGAGTGTCGATTGCGTCGCGGCGCCCGGCCGTGAGCAGCGTCGTCGCGCCCATCGCAAACATCACGCCATATCCCATATTGACCAAGATTAAGCGCGGGCCGACATCACTGGTCAGGCTGATCGCAAGCGCCAGAACCAACGCAGTGACGGCATAGACGAAAGCCACACTGCCCAAATGCAATCGCTGTCCGGCGCGTTCACACACAGATGCCAGCATGGTGATGGAGCCGAGGCTGTAGAACACCTGAGTGATATGAAATGTGTAGAATGCGTCCGCTGGCAGGAAATGCGTGACGAGAAATCCGGTGGCAGACAGGGCAAAGGCAAGGCCAAAGCCCAGCACGTGACGCTTCATGCGCCCCACTCGCCAAATCACCACAAACATCGCCGCAAAAAACAGCGCCATTAAAGGTGTGACCAGCCCAAGAATTTGCGTCTGCATCGACCCGTAAAGCTCCCGTTTGCGAGGCTTATGCAAATAAGGTTAAGACGGTCTTTAGGGATGCCGCGTGGGCGGTGGCAGTTTTCGCAGCGTCGCCGCTTCGATTATCACTCCGATGATTCTGCAAATTGTGGCCCTAATTATCCGAAAAATTCCGGTTGGAATTCTTCAAAACGGGCATCGCGCCAATCAGCCGGGCGCATGGCCATGAGGTTTTCAATCGAATCCCCCGACCAAGCGAAATCGGGCGGCAGGCCCGCATTTTGAAGATCCGCGCTGTGTAACGGCGCCAGTTCTGCGGATGGCGCTTGTTTCTCATCATCGCTTTCATTCACGAAAGTCACCGTGTCAGAGGCCGCCTCAGCCGCGTTCTGATTGCTGCCGAACCAGTCACCAAATGTCGTTTCGTCATAGCCATTGGCGGTGAGATAATCGCGCACCTGCTGTTCTGATTGATAATTGGCGTAACGGATATTGCCATCGTCATGCATTAGGGCGCGCAGATAGGCCGTGCCGTCATTGAGGGCGAAATACACCTCCCAAATGCCGTCGCTGTCATAGTCATCGGCGCCGAGCACGCGGTTGATATTCTCGATCTCCAGATCGTTGCGGAAGCGGACTTGGCTGTCGCTGTCGCTGCCTGCGACAACATCGCCCGATTGCACAAGCGGATCGATATAGGTGCCCGCGACCCGCGTTTCCCCGGCCCAGCTGTGATCATCGAAATAGACCAGTCCGTCAGGCGCAGTGCCAATGGTTGCAAAGCGCCCAATGGCGTCATTCACGAGGATTTGATCAACATCGCCGTCACCGTTCACATCAACCGCGCCAATCCGCAACCATGATCCATCGCCGCCCAGATCATTTCCATCAAAATCGCGGATGGCTGTTAAGGCGTCTTGATAGACGGAGGTGTCGGCCGTTTCGAAATTGACGCTGACCCCGGTGCCGCGCAGCAGGCGCATTGTTTGATCATCAAACTGCGCAAATTCGACATTGGTTACACTATCCGTGCCGTCGGCGCCGGAGATTTCGAACACGCCGACATCGGTCTGAGTGACGGTGTAATCGGCCCTATTGCCCGCGAAAATTGCGACATCGACATTAGAACCGCCATCGAGCGTATCATCGCCAAGCCCGCCATTGAACGTGTCGGCAAAGGCGCTGCCCAAAAATTCGTCATTGCCGCCAAAGCCAAACACTGTGCCGCGCGTTTCGCCTTGGGTGTTGTCATACGTGTCGTCGCCATCGAAAAACGCGATGTCGCCAACCAGCAGGCCGGAATTGGTCACATAATTGTTCACGTCCCCGCCTTGTTGGAAGACGATTGCATAGGTCCCCTCAATCACGCCGGTATTGATCACGCCAGTTTGATCAGCGCCGCTGGCATTGAAGGTGAATATTCCAACGGTGTACTCATCCTCGCTGGCATTCGCGCCCAGTTCGGTGATGATCACCCCGTCATTGAACAATGTGCTGTTGCCGCGAACGCCGATTGCGGCGGCGGTGTCGGTCAAATTTTCAAGCGGATTGTCGGTCGCCGGGAAAAACTCCGCATTGCTGCCATTGCCCCGCACGAAAATGGTGCCTGTGTTCAGGAATTGCCGGGCATCGGGATCAAGCGGCGCAAATTCGTTCCAGCCTGACACCTGTGTCAGCCCGACAGCTTGGCGCGCGTCGGAGATGACGCTGACCAGACCGGAATTGATCATCCGCCCGGCTTCCGCCACGCCCAGCGCATTGGTGTGCTCGGAATAGACGAGAATGTCGCCGCGATTGGTCGGCGCGAAATTGGCAACGATACCAACGGTGGTTTCAAACTCGCCGAAGAAGAATTGATCGCCCGCCGATTCGGATACGATCAGGCCGTTATTGATGAATTCATCAACATTGAACATCGCCGCAGCAAGCGTGGTGCCGGTGGAGGCGATGGCGTAAATCTCGCCATTATTGGTGAAGATACCAGTGTCGAAGGATTGGATTGCATTGCCGGGGTTGGGCGAGAAAATCGTCTCTTCTGCCTCCAGCGTGAAACGGCCGCTGGAACCGCTATCGTCGAATTCAACGTCCAATCCGGTTACAAAGAAAACCCCGTCGGTAAAATCCAGTCCAGAAGACCCACCGGGGCGCAAGGCGGTATCCCCGCCTGCGACGCTGTCAAACCCGCCGAAACTCGGCGCAGAACCGGGCGTCACCGTCGTGATTTCGGTGACGAAAACTTGCGAATTGCCCAGCGTCCATGCTTGATAAGCGGCACCTTCAAATTCGATATCATCGCCGCGCGTCCAATTGCCGCTGAGGTGGACGGTGTCACTTGCGGTCGCATCGACCCAGAAAATATCGAGCCCGCCGGTGATCTGACCGATTGCGCTCGCATCGATGGCAAGCTCTTGATCTCCTTGCAATTCGACGGCTTCGATATTGCGCAGCCGCCCGCCAGCCGCGATCCCGCCGAGACTGAAATCGCGCGCGCCATCAGCCAGCGCGAGAATGTCAAAACCGTTTCCGCCATTGATCACTTCGAATGTGTAATCACCAAGCGCGATCCGGTCATCGCCATTGCCAGCGTCAACAAAATCACCGCCAAGCGTCAGGATCGTATCATCGCCCCATTCGCCATAGAGCCCGTCATTTCCGGCATCGCCCTGCAGCGTGTCATCACCCCCGCCGCCAAACAGCAGGTCATTCCCGGCCCCGCCAAACAAGGTGTCATTGCCGCGGAAACCGCCGGTCACTCGGTCGGAAAATTCTGATCCTTCAAACAGATCATCGCCCCAGCCAAGGTCGACATAGCCATCGACCATCCCAGTCCCAAAAAAATGGTCATCATCAAAGCCCATCTGCACCGGGCCGATGATCAATCCGTCATTTTGGATAATGTCATCGCCAAGACCAAGGATAATGGCTCCGTCGATCACGCCGCCTTCTTGGTTGACGACCCGTTCAATCGGTTCAGTAACTGCGCTCAATGCGCGCGAGCCCAAAATGGCGATTGGCGCGCGGATTGTGCCGCTGTTGAGGATGATCGATTCAAATCCGGAAAAACTGCGGATCTCTACGCCGATTGCGGTGCCTGTTTCTGTGGTGGCTTGCGCTTGAATGAGGCCAGCATTATTGACGACGGGCGTGTCAGGGGCGGAATTGACTTGGCCTGAAATGCCCGCGCCAGTGATGGTGACAGCGATGGCGGTGACAGGTGCCTCGGCAAGGATTTGGCCGCCCGCGCGGTTGATGACTTCGTTATATTGAAAGCCGCCGCCGCCCTCAATCGTGATCGCTACCCCGGCGCCTTGCGTGGTCTCTGTCACGCCCAAAACTTGTGCCGCCATGACGCCGGAATTGTCGATGTAAACGGGCGCGCTCGACGAAACGATCCGCGATTGGAACAATTGCGACACCGCAATCAGTGAACCGGTATTCTCAATCGTGGTGGGGCTAAACCGGCCGCCGAAAACGATATCTGCATTGCCCTGCGCAAAAACGTAAATCAGACCATTATTGGTAACGGTCAAATCATCACGAAAGCCAATATTGCTGATCGCCAAGCGGAAATCGATTGTGCCCGATGCGCCCGGCTGTCTTGGATCATCTTCGACCCAGATCACTCCATCATTGATGAGCTGCGCATTGTCTTCTTCGACGAAGAAATATTCATTGCGGCCCCGGACATAGATAATCTCGTCCTCGGCGACGCGGGTGACCCCTTCTAGCAAGACATCAAAGTCTGAGGTCGGCGTGACGGACGGCGTGGGTCCGGGATCGGGAATGATCGAAGGCGCCGAGGACTCTTCTGACGGTGCCAAACGGCGGCTTGTTTCTCTGACTGACTCCATTGCCCTGCTGTCCTGCCATGCTACTGATTTCAGCATAATCTGAAGCGCAATTGTTCGCAATGGACCGCAGCGACATCGTGCCAACCGCTCAACGTCAGCCGCGCTGTGATTGACACTTAGTCAATCACAGTTGCACACAAAGCCAATGAGCAATAAAAACCGTCCCTACGAAGCCATCATCATCGGCGCCGGTGTGGCGGGTATTTATCAGGCGAAAATGCTCGCCGATCTTGGGGTGAACTTCCTCGCTTTTGAGGCCAATGACGATCTTGGCGGGACGTGGTTTAAGAACCGCTATCCCGGCTGCCGGTTCGATTCTGAGAGCTACACTTACGGCTATAAATTCTCGCGCGAACTGCTTGAGGAATGGGATTGGAAAGAACATTTCTCGCCGCAACCAGACAATCTGAAATATCTCAATTTCGTCGCTGATAAATTCGACCTGCGCCAATATTTCCGCTTCGGCTGCCGGGTTCAATCAATGCTCTGGGATGAAAGCGCGCATCTGTGGTCGATCACTTTGGCCAGCGGAGAGGTCTATCAGGCGCGTTTCGTCATCACCTGTCTGGGCGTGCTGTCCAAGAAGTTCGTGCCAGCTTTCAAGGGCGCGGATGAATTTAGCGGAGTGGCGTTTCACACTTATGATTGGCCCGCCGATCCGGTGCCGCTTTCCGGGCGTAAAGTCGGGATCATCGGAACCGGCGCGACGGGAATTCAAATCATCCCCGAAATCGCGGGCAAGGTCGCCGAACTCACCGTGTTTCAGCGGCATCCCAATTGGAGCGTGCCGCTCAACAATGATCCGATTTCTTCTGCTGAGATGGAAGATATCCGATCACGCTATGACGAGATCTTTGCAACCTGCAAAAAATCACAAGGCGGGTTTTGCCACCTGCCAATGCGGCGCGACTATACGGACACCACGCCCGAAGAACGCCGCGAATTTTGGGATGAATTGTATGAACGGCGCGGTTTTGCCTTACTGCTCGCCAATTACCGCGAGACGTTTCTGGATGCGCAGGCCAATCGCGAATTGTCCGCCTATGTCGCAGATCGCATTCGCGGGCGGGTCAATGATGCGGCAACTGCCGAAAAATTGATCCCGACCAATCATGGTTTCGGGATGCGGCGCTTGCCGTTGGAGACGCGGTATTTTGAGGCTTACAATCGCGAAAATGTGCGATTGATCGACCTCAATGAAACGCCGATTGAGGGCATTACGCAAACCGGTATCCGCACGGTAGCGCAGCACCATGATCTCGATCTGATCATCTATGCCACCGGGTTTCAGGCGATCACTGGGGGGCTCAGCTCGATTGTGATTGAGGGTGCCGACGGGCAGGTACTCAACGACAAATGGCGCGATGAAACCAGCACCTATCTCGGCACAATGACGCGCGGCTTTCCCAATATGTTGATGGTCGCAGGTCCGCAAAGCGTGTCCGGTTCGACCAATTATCCGCAAGCGATTGAGACGGGCGTGGAATGGGTCACGGCCTTGCTGCGCCACACTCTTGCCGGACAGCATACGCGCATCGAAGCCAGCCAAGCGGGCGAAGATTTTTGGAACGCCGAGGTCGCGTTTCGGCAGGATCAAATGCCATTTAGCAAAGTGCGCAGCTGGTTCACGGGATACAATCCCAACGCCGCAGCCGGGGCAAGCGATTTCCGCTACAACAATTACTGGGGCGGCGTGCCCAAATATCGCAAATTTCTGCAAGACGCAGCAGATGAACACTATTCTCAGGTGGAATTTTCATGATTAGCGGATTTTGCAGCGACAGGTTTGCGCCGGTAAAAGCGGCATTTGAACGCAATTTTAGCGAGCTTGGCGAGGTTGGCGCGTCGGTTTGTCTGAGCGTCGATGGAGAGGTGCAGGCCGATTTGTGGGGCGGTGTGGCCAACCCGCAAACGGGTGAGGCTTGGGCGCAGGACACCACCAGCATCGTGTTTTCCTGCACCAAGGCCGCGACCGCCTTATGCGCGCATATTCTGATAGATCGCGGCGAGCTTGATCCCGCCGCCCCGGTCGCCAAATATTGGCCCGAATTTGCGCAGCACGGCAAAGAGGCGGCGACGGTTCAAATGATGCTCAATCACGAAAGCGCCGTGCCGGCCTTTCGTGAACCTCTGCGCGAAGGCGGTTTCCTCGATTGGGATTACATGACCTCTCGCATCGAAGCAGAGGCCGCATGGTGGGAACCGGGCACGCGCAATGGCTATCACATGGTCAATTTCGGCTGGACCGTGGGTCAACTGGTGCGCCTCGTCTCGGGAAAATCGCTCGGACAGTTTTTCGCGGATGAAGTTGCCGGGCCGACCGGGGCTGATTTCTGGATCGGTATTCCCGATGATTTTGATCGCCCCATCGCACCGATCATCCCCTATGCCCCGAAGGAAGGCGATGCGCTTTCGGACTTCACGGTCAAGGTTTTGACGGAGCCGCAATCTTTGCAATCGCTGTCTTTCCTAAATCACGGCGGATGGCACATGAACGACCCGCAGGCGCACCGCGCCGAGATTGGCGGCGCGGGCGGGATCGCGAATGCGCGCGGGCAAGTAGCGATGTACACACCGCTTGCCATGAATGATGGAAGTTTGGTTTCGCCTGACCGTGTCGCCGCAATGGGCCGGGTGAGCGTGGCCACGAGCATGGATGCGACTTTGCTCGTCCCGTCACGCTTTGCATCGGGCTTTATGAAATCGATGGACAACCGCGCCTTTCCTCAAGGCGATCAGGCAAGCGCGATTATCGGGGATGGCGCATTTGGCCATGTCGGGGCGGGCGGCTCTATCGGCTTTGCAGATCCGGAATGCGGTTTGGCCTTCAGCTATACAATGAACCAGATGGGGCAGGGCATCTTGCTCAATGAACGCGGGCAAAGCCTGATCGACGCCGCTTATCAGGCGCTCGGTTATACGAGCAAAGCATCAGGAGCATGGCGAAACTAAGCATGCGGCCCCCTCTGTCGCGCGTCCCCGACCCGCCGCTTCGCCGCAATCAAAGCTAGGGGAAAGTCAGCAATTCTGCTGGAGCCCGGCCCGGCGCGCTCGCAACGACTTCCATCATCGCGATCATCACGGCGCAATTGTTGTCATCATCTGGCACATTCAGCGCCGTGCGCACTTGCCCATCGCTTAGCCCCGTACGCTCGATAATCTGTTCAATCACCCAGCCCGGAATGCTGGTGCGGCGCTCGCCCCCGGTTTGATCGGCAAGCGGATCGCCTTTGGCCAGAAGAATGCTGAGCAATTCTGCCTCTTCCTCATAGGTCGCCTCGGCATCGACATCGGCGGAAAGCTGCGGCGTAAAATCAACTCCATTCAGCATCGCGCGGCATTTCGGTAACCCTTCTGCTCGCGCCATTTGCAGCCAGCTTAGATAGAGCTGATGCACGCGAACTTGGTCATCAAATTCAAACTTATCGCGGCTGCTCAATAGGATAAGACGCGCGGTGTGGCGGGCTTCATCCTCGGCGGCCGCAAGGCTGGGCTTGCCATCCAGACCGCGCCGCATCTGCGCCGCATTCTCGATCGCCTGCGCAAACATCGGGCTGGTCATTTCCAGAACTTCTGGCGTCCAATTGTCACCCAACAATTCCGGTACAAGCTCAGAATACACTTCGGACACCGCCGCGCGATCTGCGCCAATGTTGGACAAGGCATCTCGGTCTTGCCCGCGCGAACAATAGCCAAGCACGCTCAATGCAAACCAACCAATCGCGATGAACTGTACCCACCGCGCAACCGAGCTGGTGGCCGCGTGCTCCCACTTATAAATCCGGTCATCGTCAAGCAGCGCTTCGAGCTCTGGGAAATATTGCCGGACAACGCCGAGCAATTCCAAGACTTTATCGCGGTTAATCCGGTAACGTTGCAGCCACACTGGGCGCGTACCGCTTTGCAAATCCATCCACGCTTTGTGGAATTCATGGCCGGGCGTTTCGACCTCTTCTTGAAACCGCATGCCCGCAATCCGGGCGTTCAGGAACACCAGCGTGGGGCGTTCCGTAATCTGGCCGATTTCTGCGAACCAGTTAAATTCAGCGTTGGCCGGTTCTACCAACGGTGCGGATCGCGGCCAGCCAATGGCAAGCAATTCTGAAAGGTGGAAATCAATCCCGTCATGCAAATCGAGACTGGCGCTTGAGGCGATGTCAAAGATGCCTTGCAGCACAGCCTCTGCTTCTTGCCATTCCGCATGGGTGAAGGGATCATCGCTTTGTTCGCCGCCCGGCAGGACGAGTGCGTTGAGCGTTTGCCACGCCTCATTGAGTTTTTCGGTCTCAGGATCGATCTCAGCGTCGCCCTGCATCGGGCCGCCTGAAGATATTTCACCGGCATATATTGGGGATGAAAGGCCGTCATCTGCGCTTAGCGGATCGCCCAAAGGATCGTACAGCGGATCGCCGAGGGGATCACCAAGCGGATCACCAAGCGGATCATCCCATTGGCTGTCTGCCAAAACATCATCATCGATCGGAGCATCATCCAGCGGATCGCCAACCAACTGCTCTTCTTCCTCCTCATTCTGAGCAAGAAAGAGCGCATATCCGCGGGCCTGACGCAGCGTGTTGTATTCCTCGATCTGTTTATCGAGGTCGAGCTGCTTTAGCTTTGCTGAGTAAGCGCGCCGAATGTCTTTTACGTCGCGGGTTTTCTCAATCCCCAGCGTGTCCCACGGCCACTCGGTCATATTGGCGGGTTCGCTTCGAGTTCATCGAGAGCCTTGTGCAATTTCTCTCTTGCATCGGCGATCAAGCGTGGGTCTTGTTTGTCCAGCAGGCCCTTGAATTCAGTGATCCAGCCCCCGATTGTGTCGCGCACAGGGCCGGTAAATTCTTCATAAAGCCGGTCAAGCCGCGCAGTGAGCGCGACATTTTCTTCTTCTTCGCGCGGGTGAACCTTCAGCTTTTCAATCGCGGCGCGCCGGGCTGCGACATCCTTGCTGTTGCGCTTGTCTTCCTCGTCCACAATTACGAGGTTTTTCTGCAAGCCGGTAGAGGGGACATTGACGTCCACTTCTAACAGGCCGCTGGTATCGTAGGTGAAACGCACCAGAATTTCGACTTCGCCGGCACGTTTGGGCGGGACCTGAACCGACAAATTGCCCAGACGGATATTGTTCGCAACCGTGCGCGATTCGCCTTGATAGACGCCAATTTCCACGACGCGCTGTTGATCACGCATGGTCGAAAACGAATGTTCGCGGCTGCACGGGACCGGCGTGCTGCGTTCAATCATCGGCGCGAACAGGCCGGTTTGAACATTGCCAAATTGGTCAACGTCGGACGTATCAATGCCAAGGGTGAACGGCGCGACATCGGTGACGCGGATTTCTTCAAGCTCTGTCCCGTCGGACAGCAATCCGGCGAGAATGGCCGCGCCCAAAGCAACGGCGTGATCTGGGTGGACGGTGGAGTTGGGGAAGCGGCCAAACATCCGAGTGATCGCTTCGCGCACGGCGGGCATCCGGGTGGCCCCGCCGACCAGCACAATGTCAGACAGTCCCGCAACATTGATATAACTGTCGCGCAAAGCGCGCGTGACCGGATCGCGCAAGCGTTTCAGAAGCGGCGCGGCGGCTTCTTTAAATTGATCGGCGCTCACCGGGAAAGAGTGGCGCGTATCGCCGGTGGTTATGACAAATTCCGCCTCCGCTGCGCTGCTCAGAGCGCGCCGGGCTTTCTCCGCCGCTAGGCTCAGCTGCGCTTTGCCTTTCTCATTGTCCAGGTCGCCACGAATGCCGGCTTTCTCAAGCTCCGCTGCGACGGCTTTGATCATCACATCGTTGAAATCATCGCCGCCCAAACGGTTGTCGCCAGCCGATGCGCGGACCTCAATAATCCCGTCAAACATTTCAACGACGGAGACGTCGAATGTCCCGCCGCCCAAATCGAACACCAAAAATGGCTCACGATCCTCACGATTGTGCAAACCAAATGCGAGCGCGGCGGCGGTCGGCTCATTGATCAAACGCTTCACGCTCAACCCAGCGATCTCGCCCGCGCGGCGCGTGGCGCGGCGTTGCCTCTCGCTGAAATATGCAGGCACGGTGATGACAGCCTCTGTCGGGCGCTCGCCTGTCGCCGCCTCCACATCGTCCATCAAAGATCGCAGCATGATGGCAGAAAGGTCGGGCGCGTTCAGTTTCGTCTTGCCCAATGTCGTGGTCGCATCGGTGCCCATTTTGCGTTTAAAACTGGTCGCCGTTTCGCTGGGGTTGGTGGCCATTCGATCAAGCGCCGCGCGCCCGACCCAGCTTTGCCCCGCCTTATCGACCGACACCGCCGACGGCGTCAGGAAATCCCCCAATGAGTTCGGGATCAGTTCCGATTTGCCATCGCGCCATATTCCAACGGCACAATTGGTTGTGCCCAAATCAATTCCAACGATCATCTTAAATTGCCGCCCCTTTCATGCCGTTATGCGGAAAATCTTTTGCCCGTCAATTCGGCAATTGGTTCTGAGCGCAAGCAAAGCGGCCCAAAGTGAAAAGCGCGAACAAACCCTGCGAAGGACCCTGCAAAGGAGGCTTGTGAAGAGCCGGGCGGGAACCAGCTGCAAAGATCGCAATTGAAACAATAGAAGCCAGTTAAGAGGGCGACGGTGTTGTTGCAATTTCTGGCCCGGCGGCGTTTAGTGCGGCGTTTAATTCTGCAACGTCTTTCATGGCATAACCTGTCGTGATGGTTTGTTTGGTAATTATGGGTCCTAGGTTAAAATGAGCGAACGCATTGGCGTGGTTGCGGAAAGCAACTCCAATTCCACAAGTGTCATCAACGGCAATCTGGCGGTCGGCGCGCGCGCGGGGATGAGTGTGACAGGCGTCGCCTTTGCCGGGCAGCAATCGGGCAATGTAGGTGAAGAATTTCGCGGCATCTTTGGCACTCTGACCGTCAATGCCAATGGCACCTTCACCTATCGTCTCGACAATTCTGACACCGACACCGATTTGCTGGATAGCGGGGAGACCGCGCTCGAACGGTTTGCGATCACCTATCGGCGCGGCGGCATCACGCAGACCGTCAATGTCGAAATTGCGATCAATGGCACGGATGAAGCCGATCAAACGCTCACAGTTTTTGATGAGTCGGTGACCTTGCTTGAAGACTTCGTGGTTGAGCGGAATGAGCGCATTTCCTTCCGCACAGCAGAGGGGTTCTTGGAAGGGATCTCGTTTGAATCGCAGCCGCGCTGGGATTTTACAAATTTTGGCTCCATCAATTTGCTAGCCAATGGCGAGCATCCCTTTGGCGCAGCGATCGGCGCAACGCCGCCGGCAGGACGGACCATTAATCATGGCCGCGTCCGCGCCGAAAGCATCAATGCGGAAACCCAATCGATCTATGCCGTGGTGGATTTCGGAGAGAATTACGGCGCGGCTTCTGCCGAATTTAGCGGCCCGGAGGATCCAAGCAGAATATCAGGGCGAGCGATTGGCTGGGCCGGGCTGCTTGTGAATGAAGGCTTGGTCGAGGCTGTTTCAACCTTGGATGCATATGGCGTCTGGGCACAGAGCGGGCACGGCATCAACAATTCCGGTGTCATCTATGTTGAGGGCGGCGCGGGCTATACATCCTCCACCCGCACCGACCCCTTGGGCATTATCGGCTTTCGCTCTGGCGGGACGGGCGGCGTTGACAATAGCGGCACCGTGCATGTGGTTTCCAACACGCCGTTTGTGGAATCGGTTGGCTTTCGGTTCTTCATGAACTCAACCAACATCTACAACCCGATCTATTTCGACAATTCCGGGACGATTGTCGCCGACCGGGCGATCGTATCGAGCGGCAATTTCCGCGCCTCAACCTATCTGGAAAACACCGGCCATATTGAGGGCCGGATTGAGATGATTAGCGGCGTCAATCAGGTCCAGAATCTGCAATCAGGCCTTGTGCTGGGCGATTTTGTCTTGGGGCTGGATTCTGATCTGGTCGTCAATGCGGGCACGATCACCGGCAATATCAACCTGAACGCGGATCATGATTTCTATGATGGCGCGTCCGGCGGAACCGTCTCCGGCGTGGTCGATGGCGGCGCTGGCAATGACCGGTTTCGCGGCGGCTCCGCGGCAGAGATATTCTCTGGCGGGGATGGATCAGACTGGCTGGCAGGGGGACGCGGCGCGGACCGATTGACCGGCGGGGCAGAGGCGGATGTGTTCTATTATGGCGCGGCGGCGGATTCTACGTCTGCGCAGCGAGACACGATCACCGATTTTCAAAGCGGGTTGGATCGGATTGATATAAGCGCGCTCGGCACTGCGGCCTTCACGCTGACCGCAACCGGCGGCGGCACTGTGCTGCGCGCCGCTGGGTTAGAGGTGCTGATCTCCGGCAGCGTTTCCAATTCCGACATCATCACACAGGCCGCAGGGTTCCAGATCGATGGCACTGCGTCTTCGGACATTCTTGTAGCCAGCGGTTTTGGGGGCAATTTGCTTGGCTTTGGCGGAGATGACGCGCTGCACGGGACAGCGGGCAATGACTTCCTTGATGGCGGCTCGGGTGCCGACAGCCTTTATGGCGGGGACGGCGATGATATCTTCATCATGGACAATAGCGGCGATCTAATTGTCGAAACTGCTGATGGCGGCACAGATGAATTGCAGACATTCGTGAGTACGATTCTGCCGACCTATGTCGAAATTGGCCGGATACTAGGCACGGCGAACACCGCCATTAGCGGCAACGAATTCGATAATATTCTGATCGGTAACGACGCCAGCAATGCTCTGCGCGGGAATGGCGGCAACAACACCATTATCGGTGGGGGCGGCGCCGATCTGATCTATATGAACATTGGGACGCAAACGGCAGTTTATAACACTATTTCGGATTCCAGCCCCGATGCGCCGGACCGGTTCTTTTTCGCAGATGCGCAAAGCGACCGGATCGATCTCAGCGCTTTCGATGTGCAGGGTTTTACAATCGGAGAATATTTCCGCAGTTTCGCGCCGGGCGGGGCATCGGCAAGGCTGATCGATTTTGCCGTGGTCACGGTCGATACGAGCGAAGGGCAATTGGAGTTTGAAATCTCCTCCGGACCGACGCTTGAAATGTTCATTTGGGACCGCGCTGATGGCGCAATTATCACGCTATCCGGCTTGGATGAAGACGACCAATTGAGCGGCAGCAGCGGCAGCGATGTCATCAATGGATTGGGCGGCACCGACGTTTTATTCGGCAATGGCGGTGTAGATTTCCTGACCGGCGGGGCTGGCGATGATGCATTGGACGGCG
>CANMZA010000003.1 GCA_947502305.1 uncultured Erythrobacter sp.
CGGCACCGACGTTTTATTCGGCAATGGCGGTGTAGATTTCCTGACCGGCGGGGCTGGCGATGATGCATTGGACGGCGGCAGCAATGTCGACACAGCGGTGGTGAGCGGATTGCGCGCGGATTACACCGTTACCCAGACATCAACGGGCGTGTTTGAAGTAAGCGGCGCGGACGGGACAGATACGCTGACCACGGTTGAGTTTTTGCAGTTCGATGATGAGATGATGCGCTTGTTGCCGGGTCAAGGCGTGTCGGTGGACTTCGATACAGCCGATGTCGCTTCCTATCAGGATGCGATGGGCGCGATCCGTGATTTTGACGGCAATGCGCTGGGCGGTGATGGGGCTTGGCTGCGGATTGGCAGCGCGGATGTGAACGGCGACGGGGATATTGATCAGATCTTGGTGAACTTGGCGATTGGCCGCTTTGCCACGGTCGGGACAGCGCCGGATGGTCTGGTCTATTTTGACGACCACAGCTGGGCGGGCGAGACGCGGGTGGCGGGCACCTATATTGATCCGCTGGTTGCAAGCGGCGATGTTCTTGCTGGCAGCGACAGCGACAGTCAGGTGCGGTTTCAGAATGATCTTGAGATCGAGAATATCAACCGCGTGCTGGGATCAGATGATTATGACAGCGACGGCATCCAAGAGGTGTTTTTCGCTCTGACGGACGGCACCGCATATTTGCGGGCCTTGATGCATGAGGATGGCAATATCCGCTATGCCAATTACCAAAGCGAGCAAGAGGTGATCGATTACCTCACGGCCAATGGCTATGACGAAAGCACGTTCGGCGATTGGTTCAGCACCGC